>NZ_JBHSWJ010000003.1:0-44761 GCF_042661605.1 Branchiibius cervicis | reverse complement strand
ACTTCAACAAGGCTGCGGTCACGTTGAAGCAGAAGCAGGCCGGCAACTCCAAGTACTCCGGCTTCTGGGTGCCCGGCCAGGACTGGCGTAACGGCATCAGCTGGCTGTTCGCCAACGGCGGCGACATCGCCACCCAGGAGGGGGCAAGTGGGTCGGCAAGTTGTCCTCGGCCAACAGCATCAAGGGCCTGACGCAATGGCAGGATCTGGCCAAGAACTCCACCGTCGCGCCGAAGGACGGTAAGGACGCCGAGCCGTGGACTGCCTTCAACAACGGCCAGAACGCCATGTTCATGGCGCCCAGCTGGGCCCGGTGGAGTGTCGACAAGTCCAAGACCGCTGACCTGGGCGCGTTCGCGCTGCCGGGCACCGACGGTGGAGCGGCCCCGGTCTTCGCCGGTGGTTCCGACCTGGGCATTGCGGCCAAGTCCAAGAACCAGGACCAGGCGTTCAACCTGTTGAAGCTGATCTACAGCGACGACTACCAGAAGCTGCTCGCCAAGAACGGCCTCGGGCCGGCGAACTCCAACTTCACCTCGCTGATGGGCACCGACGAGTTCGCCAAGGCCGCGATCTCGGCGGCCAGCAACTCCAAGCTGACGCCGACCTCGCCCAACTGGGCCGGCATCGAGACCTCCAACGTGATGGAGGCGTTCTTCGGCAAGATCGCGAGCGGCGCTGACGTGGCCAGCACCGCCAAGGCGACCGATGCCGAACTGGAGAAGGCGCTGAACGCCAGCTCCTGATCCACCGGGCTCGCAGAGCCCACACCAACTACGTCGGGAGTCCGGCGACCCCGCCAAGCCGGGCTCCCGACGTACACCAATCTTTCTGCCCAGCAATCGAATCGACCAGGCCAGGACATGACGATCCTCATCAACGAACCCGTGACCGTGACGGGCCAACAGCCCAAGAAGGTACGGCGCCAATGGGTCAGTCGGTCACTGGGTCCCTGGTTGTTACTGCTTCCCGCCATCGTCGTGCTGGCCATCGGACTGGGCATCCCGCTAGTGCGCCAGTGCATCATGGCGTTCCAGCACTACGGCCGCGCCCAACAGTTCGGACAGCCGGCCACCTTTAACGGGGTCGACAACTTCAAGGCCGTCTTCACCGATCCCGACGTATGGGCCGTGGTCATCCGGTCCCTGGCCTTCTGCGCCGTCAATGTCATCGTCACGATGCTCATCGCGACCGCCATCGCACTGCTGATGACCCGCATCTCGACCGTGCCGCGGATCATCCTGCAGGTTTGCCTCCTGCTGGCTTGGGC
This sequence comes from Branchiibius cervicis, assembly GCF_042661605.1. Classification (NCBI taxonomy): domain Bacteria; kingdom Bacillati; phylum Actinomycetota; class Actinomycetes; order Micrococcales; family Dermacoccaceae; genus Branchiibius; species Branchiibius cervicis. The sequence goes on along the minus strand of NZ_JBHSWJ010000003.1, from coordinate 43,492 downwards.
GATGCCCGTCATCGCAGCAATGACCGTGTGGCAGTGGCTCTTTGACACCTCCTACGGCGTCATCAACTGGACACTGGTTCACCTGGGGTTCTCCGGTTTCGACCAGCACAACTGGCTGATCAATCCGCTGTCCTTCTTCTTCGTGGCCACCGTGATCGTGGTCTGGATGAGCGTGCCCTTCGTGGTGTTCACCCTCTACGCGGCCCTCACCCAGGTCTCCGACGAGATGCTGGAGGCCTCCGCGCTCGATGGAGCCAGCGGTCTGCAACGACTCCGCTACATCATCTACCCCACCATCCGACCGGTGATCTCGATCGTGGTTCTGCTCCAGATCGTTTGGGACCTGAGGGTTTTCGCCCAGATCAACTACTTGCAGGGCGTCGGCGGAACCGTCAGTGAGACCAACCTGCTCGGCACGTTCATCTACCAACTCGGCGTCGGTAACAGCAACTACGGCGTCGCCTCGGCGTTGGCCCTGCTGGTGCTGTTGATGACGCTGATCATCAGCTCGGGTTACATCCGCTCGTTGCTGAAGGAGGCTCAGGCATGAAATCCAAGGCAATGCGCACCCGCGGCTGGAACACCGTCGCCATCCTGCTCGCGGTCCTGTGGGTCTTCCCGGTCTACTGGATCGTCAACAGCTCGCTGCAACCGATCGAGAAGCTGCGCGGCACGACGCCGGCCTTCTTCCCCAGCTTCGACTTCTCCGCCTACAGCAGGGTTTTCGGTGCGGACTTCCTGGCCTCGCTGAAACTGTCGCTGATCGTGACCCTCATGGCGATCGTCGCAGCGGTGATCTGCGCCTTCATCGCCGCGGTGGCGATCTCCCGGTTCCGCTTCCGGGGCCGCATCTCCTTCATCCTGATCGTGCTCGCCGTGCAGATGATCCCGCCGGAGGCGTTGTTCATCTCCCAGTACAAGATGCTGGCCGACTGGAACCTCTACAACACCGCCTTCGGCCTGGCGCTGCTCTACACCGCGATGATCCTGCCCTTCACCATCTGGATGCTGCGCGGATTCGTCGATGGCGTGCCGCTGGAGCTCGAGGAAGCCGCGATGGTCGACGGGTGCAGCCGCATCGGCGCGTTCTTCCGGGTGACCTTCCCGCTGCTCGCGCCGGGCCTGGTCGCCTGCAGCGTCTACGGATTCCTGCAGGCCTGGAACGAATACACCCTGGCCGTCGTGGTGATGGACCCCAACAACCGGACCCTGCCGCTGTGGCTGCGCGGACTGTCCAGCGTGTCCAACCAGGCCGTCGACTGGCCGGCCGTCATGGCAGGGGCGACCCTGGTCGCGGTGCCGGTGATCGTGTTCTTCATGATCGTGCAGAACAAGATGGCCTCGGGCCTGGTGTCGGGTGCGGTGAAGGGTTGATGAGCGCCGACATCAAACGCGCGGCGTACGGCGTCCTGCTCGCCGCGTTCGACGGCACCTCGATCCCGGCTTGGCTACCCGCCGCCTACGAGGCCGGGCTCGGCGGAATCTGCCTCTACGGCAACAACATCGCCGAAGGATCCTCACTCGCGGCGCTGGGACGCGAGGTACGCGCCCTGGCTCCGGACGCCGTACTCACCTTGGACGAGGAGGGCGGGGACGTCACCCGGCTGCACGCTCTCGACGGTAGCCCCTACCCGGGCAACGCCGCCCTCGGTCGGGTCGACGACGAGGACGCCACGCGCGTGGTCGCCGCCGCCGTCGGTACCGAATTGCGCGATGCGGGAGTGTGGTTCAACCTCGCGCCGGTGGCCGATGTCAACAGCAACTGGCGCAACCCGGTGATCGGCACCCGCAGCTTCGGTGCGGACGCGGAGCTGGTCGGGCGGCACACGGTGGCCTATCTCACCGGCCTCGCCGACGCGGGTGTCGCCGGCTGTCTCAAACACTTCCCCGGCCACGGCGACACCGCGACCGACTCCCACGTGTCACTGCCCACGGTGACAGCCGACGCGGCAACCCTGCGCGAGCGCGAGCTCCTGCCGTTCCGGATGGCCATCGCGTCACAAGCGCCGGCCATCATGACCTCGCACGTTGTGTTGCAGGCCCTCGATCCCGGCCGCCCCGCGACCCTGAGCCACCGGGTCCTCACCGAGCTGCTGCGCGACGAACTGGGCTACGACGGGGTCATCGTCACCGACGCGCTCGATATGGCCGGTGCCAGCCAGGGTCGCGGAATCCCGGCCGCTGCCGTCGAATCCCTCGTCGCCGGAGCGGATCTACTGTGCCTGGGCCCGCTTCTCGGACCGACGCCGACGGTACTGCTCGAGTGCGTGCAGGCCATCGAAGCCGCGGTCCGTGACGGCAGTCTCGCGGCCAACCGGCTGCTCGACGCAGCGCAGCGCGTCGGCGCACTGCGGCAGCGATGGACCGGCGCGGCCATGCCCGATCCGGCCACCATCGCCACCGGACGCGCTCGAGCACGAGCCGTCGCCGACCGGGTCGTGTCCGACGCGCCCCACCTTGCGCCCGGCCCGGTCACGGTCCTCCGCATCACCAGCGGCACGAACCCCGCTGTCGGAGAGACGGTCTGGGGTCAATTGGCCCTCGGCTCGAGTACCGACGTCGCCGTCGATGCGCTCGATCAGACTGTGCCGCCGAGCGGACCAGCGGTGATCGTCGGGCGCCGGGCCAGCAGTGATCCTCGGGTCTGGGCGTGGCTGGCCCATTGCCTGGAGCAGAATCCGGAAGCGATCGCCGTCGAGCTGGGCTGGCCCACCCCCGCCGCCCTGCGACACCCGGCCGTGGTGTGCACCTGGGGGCAGGCCCGCGTCCTGACCGACGCTCTTGCGGAGGCATTGCGTCCCGGGTCGCACCTACGATCAGACAGGTGAGCATCGCACGACCTCGTCTTGCCCGAATCGCCGCTTCGTGCGCGTTGGCGCTGAGCCTGACCGGTTGTGCGTCATCGATCCATCTGACGCTGCCCTCGGGCGCCACCAGCTCGACGCCTCCAGCCAGCCCTACGCCTTCAGCAAGCCCGACACAAAGCACCACCCCCGGTAGCAGCGCGTCGAGTACCGGCGGCTTGCCCACCGCCGAGGACCTCACCCGCCAGATCGCCGCGAACTTCACCACCGCCAAGAGCGCTCACCTGGTCGCGACATACACCAAGAACGACGAAACGCGGACGCTGGACGTCTCCGGCACCGTGGACGGCAGCAACCAACGCACCGTGCTCACCATCAACAAGGACAACGTCAAGGCGGAGATCCGCACGGTCGACGCGCGCGTCTACGTGAACGGCAACGAGGCGTACTACCGATACTCCGGGGTGCCGAGCTCCCGGGCCAAGCAAGTCGCCGGACGCTGGTTGTCGATCCCGGCAGCCAGTGCCGCATCGACCACCCGGGACTTCACGTTGCGAACCATCTTCAGCGACCTGAACTCCAACCTGTCCAGGAGTGAGAGCCGCGGCCTGACCGTCACCGAGTCGAGCCGCGACGGGAAGAAGATCTGGCAGGCAGCCAACGCCCAGACCACGATCCTGGTGGCTGCCGACGGCAGCGGCCGGCTGCTGCGCGCATCCAACAAGGGCCTGCTGAACACCCAGGCCTACACGTTCGACCAGTGGGACTCGGCACCCACGGTCGATGCCCCGTCGAATGCGGTGACGACCTGAGCGCGACCAGCACCTACCATGACCGGATGACCCGTCACGTCACCCGAACCACCCTGTCCGTCGCTGCTGCTGGCCTGGCCCTTGCGCTGGCCGCCTGCGGCGGCACCACCACGGTCAGCACGACCGGCAGCAACTCCGCCGGTGCGAGTACGACGACCGGAAGCTCCACCTCCTCCGCCAGCCCGACGTCGACCACCAGCGCCGCCGCGGCAACTCCCACCGTGCAGGGTGCCGTGCGCCAGATGAACGCCGGCTTCGCGCAGGTCAAGAGCGCGCACGTGGTCGCCGAGGATCTCGATGGCAAGGACACGATCAAGATCGAGCTGGCCGGAACCGTCGACGGCAAGAACCAGCGCGGCTCGATCTCCAACAGCTCCGCCACCGACGGCGGTGTGGTGCAGTTCGTCGTGGTCGACGGCAAGGAATACGTGAACGGGGACGCCGCGTACTACAAGTCCTCGGGCAACACCAAGGGCTCGACCTACGCCGGTAAATGGGTGGTGGTTCCCTCGACCGCCGCCCAGAGCTTCAGCGATCTGACCCTCAAGAGCCTCTTCGATGAGATGGAAAGCGACTTCAGCGACGCCAAGACCACGAAGATGAAACTGACCACCGTTTCCGAGAACGGTGTGCCGGCTTGGCGGATCGCCGACAGCCAGACCACGGGGATCATCGCCGCCGACGGCTCGGGACATCTGATGCGCGCCGAGCACACCGAGGGCGGCAAGACCGAGAGGTACGTCTTCGACCGGTGGAACGCTGTTGCCCCGGCCACCGCACCGGCGGGGGCCATCCAGGGGTGAGGGTCAGTACCCCGCCAGCGCCCAGGCGGTGACCGCCAGCGGCAGCGCGATCAGCACCGCGCTGACCAGGCTCACGATCACCGTCTGGGCAGTGTAGGAACGAGTATCGGCCAACCGCTCGAGACGCGCGACGGCCGGGGCGCCGCCGGTACCCATCGCCCCGGCGGGATGCGGTGCATCCGCCAGCAACACGATCGCGCGGGCCACCGGCGTGCGACCCACAACCTGTTCGGCGCCGCGGTCGGCGAGGATCTCCACCAGCAAGCGGCCGCGACTCAGCCCGTGATCACTGCGCAACGCGGTGGGTACGGCGGTGTGCAGCACCGTGAAGAACTCCAGGATCAGGTCGTGCCGCTGCCGTAGGTGGGCCACCTCGTGCGCCAGGACCGCCTGCAGGCCGACCGGTCCCAACCGCTCGCCGACCGCGTCGCTGACCACCACACGGCCACTGAGGCCGGGGACGCAATACGCCGTCGGCGTCTCGAGCGCGAGCACGCGCAGGGAGTGCGGCGGGCTGCCCAGGGCGCGCCATCGACGTACGTCGGGTAGCGGCTCGCCGCCGGGATCCACCGCGAGCAGGTCGACGAGTTCGCGATGTTGGCGCCGGGAGGTCCGCAACGCCGTACCCACTCGATGGCCCCGGACGGCCAGGCGACCGCACAGGACACCGGAGATGACGACGGCCACCAGCACCAACGGCAGGTGGGCAGCGGGATTCGGTAGGTCGGGGCCGTCACGGACGACGCCGAGCACGGCCACGGGGGCGAGCAGGACGCCGGCCAGGATCGCGGCGACCGAAACCGCCTGCCACAGGAACAGGCTGGAACCCGGCGCGCGCACCTGACCGCGCCACCGCGGCAGCACATGGGTCGTGAGCACGCATGCCGCCGCGATGAACAGAAGAATCAGCGCCGGCACCCCTCCATTGTCTCGCAATCGGAGGGCTGCCGGCGCCGGTTCGCAGGCGATCAGACCGGGTCGGGTGCTTCCTCGTGGGCGGCGTGCTTGGGCGTGTGCTGCGAGGAGTCGCCGCTGATGGCCTGCAGCTTCTCGCCCTCGACGTCCACCGCCGGCAGGATCTTGTCCAGCCACTTCGGCAGCCACCAGGCCTTCTCCCCCATGAGGAACATCGCCGCCGGGATCAGGGTCATGCGGACCAGGAAGGCGTCGAAGAAGACGGCGGCCGCGAGCGCGAAGCCCATCGAGACGATGAACTGCTGACCTTGCAGCATGAACGCCGCGAACACCGAGATCATGATGCAGGCCGCGGCCGTCACGACGCGGGCACCGTGCCGGAAGCCGTCGACGACGGACTCATGGGCGTCGGCCCCGTGCACGTGGGCTTCTCGCATCCGGCTGACCAAGAACACCTGATAGTCCATCGCCAGGCCGAAGACGATCCCGATCAGGATGATCGGCAGGAAGCTGACGATCGGTTCGCCGGAGAAGATCCCGAAGGCGCCCTTCTGGAAGATCATCACCGTCGCACCGAACGTCGCGAGGACCGACAGCAGGAAGCCGATCGTGGCGGTGAGGCCGGGATCGCCAGGATCGGCAACGCCGAGGTCAAGGCGTCGGAGACGTCGGTCTGGATGGCGGTGACCCCGGTGACGCCGACCGTGGTCTTGGTCTGGGATTCGATACCTGCCTGACCGTCGCGCAGGTTCTGCAGCAACGTCGTCGTCGCCTCGTCGTCAGGACCCGACTTGGGCGTGATCAGGATCTGCGCACCCGTGGAGTCCTGGTTGACCGCGATCACCTGGGCGTTGGCCACGTCACCCTGTTTCGCGGCCCACTCGGTGACCCCGCCGAACGCCGCGAGGCGCTCCTTGGGGTCCTGGATCCCGGTGGCGTCGACCACGGTGATCAGGGCGCGGCCCGGCCGGGGCCGAAGCCCTCGGTGATGAGGTCGGCGGCCTTGCGCTGGGTGGTATTGGTTGCCGCCGTCGAGTCGGTCGGCAGCGCCAGGTGCAGATCCTTGGCCGGCACCGCCAGCACGATCAGCACCAGCGTGATGATGCCGCCGATGACGGCCGGTCGCTTCCCGATGAAGCGTGCCCAGCGGACACCGTTGTTGATGACTTTGCCGTCGGAGTCGAGTTCGCGGTGCGGGGTGCGGAACGAGCCACCGAACGCATGCGACTTCAACATGCCGAGGATCGCCGGCAACAGGGTCAGGGCAACCAGCACCGCGAAGAACACGGTGCCCGCAGCCGCCATACCCATCGTGGTCAGGAACGGGATGCCGACGACGGCCAGCGCGGCAAGTGCGATCAATACGGTCAGGCCCGCGAAGACCACCGCGGAGCCGGCCTTTCCGACCGCCAGACCGGCCGCGTGGGCGCGGTCGTCGGTGTTCCGCAGTTCCGAGCGGTACCGGGACAGGATGAACAGGGTGTAGTCGATCCCGACCGCCAGACCGATCATCGTGGCCAGGATCGGAGTCGTGGTGCTGATAGTCGTGAACTTGCTGGCGATCATCACCCCGATGGTCCCTGCGCCGACGCCGACGAAGGCCGACAGGATCGGCAGGCCGGCGGCGACCAGGGAGCCGAAGGTGATCAACAGGACCAGCGCCGCGACCGCGACACCGAGCAGCTCTCCCGAGCCACCCTCGACATCGAAACTCTGCATGCCGCTGCCGTTGACCTCGGCCTGCAGACCGCTCTTGCGCGCGTCGGCCAGTGCGTCCAGCACCGCATCCTGGCTGGCCGGCTTCACATCGGTCACCTTGGCGACGTCGAAGTCGAAGGTCATCGTGCCGATCCGGCCGTCGGCGGACAGCGGTAGCAGCGCCTTGGCGTTGGCCTCGGCGACCGCCTGCGGCTGTCCCTGCTTGACCGCGGCCTGCACCGCCATCTGGTACTGCGCCGCCGAGGCCTGCACCGGGTTGACCAGCGTCTTGGCGTCCGCCGGCATCTGCGGGACCTTCTTCAACTGCGCGATCAGGTCGTTCACGGCATTGGAGTACGTGGGCTCCTTCAGGGTGTGACCCTTCGGCGCAGCGACGACGACCGTGACCGATGCCTGGTCCTCGGCGTTCCCGGTGCCCGGGAAGAGCTTCTGCTGCATCGTCTGCGCTTGCAGCGACGGGATGCCGGGGATGGAGAAGGTGTCCTGATAGGGCTGCTTAACCGCTCCCGCCAGGGCGCCGAACCCGACCAGCGCCACGATCCAGGCGGCCAGGAAGTAATACCACTTGCGGTACGCCGCGTGGCCGAGCTTGTAGAGCAGAGTCGCCATGGTTCCTCGTTCGGTGAGTGCGGTTCAGCGGATGGAAAGTAGGGACCGGGCCACCCGCAGGTGGTCACGGACGATGGTGTCGAGGCTTCGGTCGTCGGGGCGCTCGACGAATTGGTCCAGGGCGCTCCCGAAGACCCCTTTGATCACACTCAGCGCGACGCACGCCTCTTCGCGCGGCAACCCGGAGCGTTGCTCGACCAACTCGGTCATGGTCTTGGCGATGTCATCAAAGCGTTCGATCGCCGCGTTGAACACCCTCGGATTGGCGATGAGGCAATCTCGCATGGTGGCCCACTGCTCGCGGGTGAGTGGTCCCCACACGGTCAGCAGCGCGCAGACCAGTTCGCCGAGATCGCCGAGAATCTCACCCTGCGGGCCACCGGCCACGAACCTCTCGACGGCCTCGGTGGGCAGGCCGGGACGGGCGCCGAGGACGGCATCGAGCTTGCCCGGGAAGTAGTTGAACAGCGTGCGCCGGGACACCCCGGCCTGCTCGGCCAGTTCGTCGAGGGTGAAGTGGTCGTAACCCTGCTGGACGGCCAGACTCTGGGCGCAGAAGGTGATGCGCCGTGCCGTCTGGTCTCGGCGCGTCAGGGTGGACATGAACAAAACGTTTGCATTTTGATGCCTCAAAGTGCAATTCGGGTCGGTGTGATCCGCGCCTCACCCGGGTGCGCGGCAGACCGCCGCGTACCCCTCGGCGCGTAACCCGAGGGTGTGGGCGGCCTCGGCTAGGTTGAGAACAAGAAGCACTCCCGACGCGATTCTTCGAGGAAGACGACCATGACCGACTCCGATACCCCTAACACCCCGGACCCCCAGCAGCCCGCCCAGCCGGGCAGTCTCGGTCAGTCCTACCCCGGTCCGGAGCACACCCAACCGACCACCACGCACGGCACCCCCGCCGGCGGTCAGCCGCAGGCGCCGTACCAAGCCCCTACCCACCAGCAGGCTCCCCAGCCCGCCGCCGCGCAGCAGCCCGCAACCGGCCAACCGGCGCCCGGTCAACCGCGCCCCTCGCAGTACCAGCAGCCGACACAGGGCTATCCCCAGCAGGGCGCTCCCCAGGGCGCGCCGCGTCAGGGCTACCCCCAGCAGGGGTATCCGCAGCAGGGGTACCCCCAGCAGGGCGCTCCGCAGCAGGCGCAGCAGCCGAGCGGTCCGGGCTTCGGTCAACAGGCGGCAGCGGTGGGCGGCCAGTTCGCCAACGATGCCGGCAAAGTCGCCAAGGGCGCCGGTGACGGTCTGGGCGCGCTGTTCTCGGACCTGCAGTTCAAGAAGTCGCTGACCGGCAGGCTGGCCAGCATCGTCTTCCTCGGCGCCATCGTGTGGGCGGTGCTCAACCTGCTCAGCAACCTGACCTACTACTGGGGTTCCACCAACGGCTACAGCAACATGGGTGGCGGTTCGGCGACGTTCCACACCATCGCCGACATCATCTGGTTGTTGTTCTTCATCATCTCCGTGCGGATCCTGCTCGAGGTGGCGCTGAATATCGCCAAGATCGCCGGTCGCGACAAGGACTCGAGTAGCAAGTAAGCCGCCGTGGAGCGCACCGAGGCGCTGCTGGCCGACGGCCGACAGATCATCTGGTACGACGCCGACGGCACCCACCGGGTGCCGTCGGTCGATCGCCGGCCCTTGGAGCCGTCGGTCGTCATGTCGCAGATGCGGCATGACCCGCTGACCGGTGAATGGATCGCCGTCTCGTCGGCGCGGCAGAACCGCACCTACATGCCACCGGCCGATCAGTGCCCGCTGTGCCCGTCGCGCGATGGCCGGATGACCGAGGTCCCCTCGCCCGAGTACCAGGTCGTAGCCTTCGAGAACCGTTTTCCATCTTTCGCCACGCAGATCGAGGGCGTGATAACCGAGAACGACGGGTTCGAGCAGATCCGTCCCGCGACCGGTCGCTGCGAAGTCCTGTGCTTCACCAGCGATCACAATTCCACCTTCGCTGCGCTCACCCCGGCCCAGGCACGGCTGGTGGTGGACGCGTGGGCCGACCGCACGACGTACCTCAATGAACTCGAGGTCGTGAAGCACGTCTTCCCGTTCGAGAACAGGGGTATCGAGATCGGGGTGACCCTGCAGCACCCGCACGGGCAGATCTACGGCTACCCGTTCATTCCGCCCCGGGCGTACACCGAGTTGATGCACGCCGCCGCCCACCGTCAAGCCCACGGGCGGAACCTCTTCGGCGATCTCATCGCGTTCGAACAGGCGGGGCCGCGGACCGTGGCGAGCAACGAGGAATGGCTCGCGTTCGTGCCGTTCGCGGCCCGCTGGCCGGTGGAGGTGCATCTCTACCCGCTGCGGCGAGTGCACGACCTGAGCGAACTCGACGAGGCGCAACGCGACGCGTTCACCCTCATCTACCTGGACATCCTGGGCCGCTTCGACCGCATGTACGACTCGCGGCTGCCCTATATCGCCGGCTGGCAGCAAGCGCCGGCGCCCGATCCGGACAATCCCGACACGACCGCACTGCGCGACGAGGCATGGCTGCACCTGGAGCTCACCTCGATCCGGCGCGGGCCGGACAAGCTGAAGTACCTCGCCGGCTCCGAATCCGGGCAGGGTGCCTTCATCGCCGACATCCTGGCCGAGCCGCTGGCCGCGCGCCTCCGGGACCTGGCATGAGCGCGGTCCGGACGCCAGCGCCCCGCTCGGTCGATGATCTGGAGGCCACCTTCCGCGACCGGTTCGACGCGGCACCGGACGGGGTGTGGTTCGCACCCGGCCGGGTGAACATCATGGGCGAACACACCGACTACAACGGCGGATTCGTGCTTCCGATCGCCCTGGCGGAAGGCACCTGGGTCGCGGCGCGCCGTCGTGACGACGACACCGTGCGGCTGCACACCGACTCCCCGACGTACCCGATCCGTCCGCGAGCGTCCACCTCGGTGAACTGCACGACGGAGAGTCGGTGGGGTGGGCCTCCTACGCCGCCGGAGTGGGTTGGGCGGCCGCGCAACGGGGATTCGACGTACCCGGCCTGGACATCGCCGTCACCTCCAACGTGCCCACGGGAGCGGGGCTTTCGTCCTCGGCGGCGTTGTCCTGCGGTACGGCGCGTGCCTGGGTCGATCTGGCAGGTTGGAGTCTGACGGACACCGAGGTCGCCGACCTCGGTCGGGACGCCGAGAACCACATCGCCGGTGCACCCACCGGGTTGATGGACCAGTTGGCTTCTGTCTGCGGGAGATCCGGGCACGCGATGCAGATCGACACCCGATCGGTCGAGATCACCCAGATCCCGTTCGACCTGTCCGCGCACGGCCTGGCGCTGCTGGTGATCGACAGCCGTGCGCCGCATGCTCTGGTCAGCGGGGAGTACGCCGAGCGGCGGCGATCCTGCCAGGAGGCCGCCGCGGCGTTGGGCGTCCCGGCGCTGCGCGACGCCACCGTGGCCGATCTGGACGGTCTGCCCGATCTGTTGCTACGTCGCGCCCGGCACGTGATCACCGACAGTGCCCGTGTCGAGCAGGTCGCCGCGTTGCTGACCGACGGCTCCGACCCGCGGATGATCGGACCGTTGCTCAACCAGTCGCACCTCTCGATGCGCGACGACTTCGAGATCACCGTGCCGGTGACCGACCTGATCGCCGAAACCGCTGTGCGCGCAGGGGCTTATGGCGCCCGACAGACCGGCGGTGGCTTCGGCGGGTGCGTGATCGCCCTGGTCGACCAGGACGCGGCCGAGACGGTCGCCGAGGCGTGCGTGGCGGCCGCGACGGCCGAGAACTTCAACGAACCGGCTTCGTTCGTCGCCGTGCCGTCCGACGGTGCTCGCCGGATCAGTTGATCCCGCCGTCAGAAACTCGGAAATCTGCACTGCCGCGGACGGCGTGGGCGCACGCGACCGAGACAGTGACGACGGCCGAGTAGGTGACCGCCCCGCCGTTCAGTAGCGGATGACCACGCGACCCTCGATGGCACCGTCCTTCATCTCATCGAAGATGTCGTTGATCTCCTCCAGGGACCGGGTGGAGATCGTCGGATGGATCAGGCCGCGGGAGTAGAAGTCCAGCGCCTCGATCATGTCCTGGCGCGTGCCCACGATCGACCCACGGACCGTGAGGCGCTTCAGCACGATGTCGAAGATGGGCGCCGGGAAGTCACCGGGGGCAACCCGACGAAGACGATGGTGCCGCCGCGCCGTGCCATTCCGATGGCCTGCCCGAACGCCTCCGAGTGCACCGCGGTCACCAATACTCCATGGGCTCCGCCGGTCTGGGCCTGGATCGCACCGATGGGGTCTTCGGTCGCCGCGTTCACCATGACCTCGGCGCCGTGTTCCTTGGCCAGGTCCAATTTGTCGTCGGCGATGTCCACCGCGGCGACTCGCATGCCCATGGCCTTGGCGTACTGCACCGCAACGTGCCCCAGACCGCCGATCCCGGAGATGACGACCCACTGCCCGGGCCGCACCTCGGTCTCCTTCAGCGCTTTGTACACGGTGACGCCCGCGCACAGCACCGGCGCCACCTCGTACGGGTCCGAGCCGGCTGGGATCCGCGGGGCGTACGTCGCGTCCACCAGCATGTATTCACCGAAGGAACCATCGACGGAGTAGCCGCCGTTCTTCTGCTGCTCGCAAAGGGTCTCCCAGCCGCTGCGGCAGTATTCGCAGTGCCCGCACGCCGACCACAGCCACGCGTTGCCGACCAGGTCGCCGACCTTGAAGCCTTCGACTCCCTCACCGACGGCCTCCACCTCGCCGACGCCTTCATGCCCGGGCACGAACGGCGGGCTTGGTTTGACCGGCCAATCTCCCTGCGCCGCATGCAAATCCGTGTGACAGACGCCGGAGGCAACCAGCTTCACGAGCAGCTCTCCGGGCCCGGGGGCGGGCTTGTCGTACTCCCCGACGGTGAGTCGGTCACCCAACTCCGTGACGTACGCAGCCTTCATCGTGCTCATCAGCATCTCCTGACGTCGCTGGCTCCGCCCCGTTGCGGAGCCGGACTTCAACGCTACTGGCCGCAAGGTTGCATCGGGGTTTCGCGAGCGCCGTACGCTCAGGGCATGACCACGCGCGACACGAACTGGCCCGCCGGCTATCCCTGCTGGATCGACATCAGCTTCGACACCGAGCATCGCCGCTTGCATCACGCGGCGACGTTCTACGGCGAACTGTTCGGCTGGCGGGTCGAAGAGGGCGACGAGCAGTACGGCGGCTATCGGATGTGCTTCAAGAACGACGCCGCCGTGGCCGGCCTGGCCCCGAAGATGGATCCCCAGCAGCCGAGCGTGTGGCTGCTCTACCTGGCCAGCGACGACGCCGCGGCGACGACGGCCGCGGTCCGGCAGTACGGCGGCCAGGTCATCGTGGAACCCATGGATGTGGGCAACCTCGGCACGATGAGCGTGTGCGTGGACCCGCAGGGCGGCGTCTTCGGCGTGTGGCAGGGCAAGGAACACCACGGTTTCGAACTCATCGACGAGCCGGGCTCGGTGGGCTGGTCGGATCTGCTGACCCACGACGGCACCGCCGCCCAGGAGTTCTACGCAGCAGTCTTCGGCTACACCTACCGCGAAGCAGACGCCGACGGCTACTTCTTCATCGAGAAGGACGGTCAGGTCGTCGGCGGTCTGCACCAGGCGCCGCAGGACGTACCGGTCGGCTGGCTGGTGCACTTCAACGTCGCATCGCGTGACGCCTCGGCCCAGATCGCCCAGGAGCTCGATGGAGAAATCATCATGACGCTCGACACCGTCGCCGGGCCGGAGGCGACCATCCAGGGCCTGGGCGGTGAGTTGTTCAACCTCGTGGAGCCGACGACCAATTTCACCCTGTAGCCCGCGTTTTGCCCCGCGATGGGCGGGCACGGGAGAATCGGGGCATGCATTCGCTGGCCGACATCACCCCGCCCATCGCCCTCGGTGCCCTCGACGGCCGCTACCGCGCCGCCGTGGCGCCGCTGGTCGATCACCTGTCGGAGGCGGCCCTCAACCGGCAGCGGGTGCACGTCGAGATCGAGTGGCTGATCCACCTGACCAGCGAGCACGTCGTCCCCGGGGTCCGCGAACTGACCGGCGCAGAGCAGGACCACCTGCGCGCCATCGTCGATCACTTCGGGGCCGACGACATCGCCGAGCTGGCCGAGATCGAACGGGAAACCGTGCATGACGTGAAGGCGGTCGAGTACTACCTCAAGCGTCGGCTGCCGGCGATCGTGGGCGACGCGGACGCGGCCGGGTTGTCGGAATTGATCCACTTCTGCTGCACCAGCGAGGACATCAACAACCTGTCCTATGCGCTGATGGTGCAGGGCGCGACACAACAGGTCTGGCTGCCGAAGGCCACCGCATTGGTGGACCAAGTCACGACCATGGCCCGGGATCTGGCCGAGACCCCCTTGCTGGCGCACACCCACGGCCAGCCGGCGACGCCGACGACCATGGGCAAGGAGTTGGCTGTGCTGGCCCATCGCTTGGGTCGCCAACTGCGCCGGGTCAAGGACGCCGAGTACCTGGGCAAGCTCAACGGGGCCACGGGGACGTACGGCGCGCATGTCGAAGCGGTGCCCGGCGCCGATTGGGTGGGCATCTCCAAGTCCTTCGTCCAAGGCCTGGGCCTGACCTGGAACCCGCTGACCACCCAGATCGAGAGCCACGACTGGCAGGCCGAGCTCTACTCCGACATCGCCCGCTTCAACCGGATCCTGCACAACCTGTGCACCGACATGTGGACCTACATCTCGATGGGTTATTTCGCGCAGGTCCGCGGCCAGGGCACCGTGGGTTCCTCGACCATGCCGCACAAGGTCAACCCGATCCGCTTCGAGAACGCCGAGGCCAACCTCGAGGTCAGCAACGCGTTGCTGGACGTCCTCTCGGCGACGCTGGTCCAGTCGCGCCTGCAGCGCGACCTGACCGACTCCTCGATGCAGCGCAACGTCGGCACGGCGTACGGGCACTCGGTCCTGGCGATGGACAACGTGAGCCGCGGGCTGGCCGGTCTGGACGCCGTACCGGATGCGATGCTGGCCGATCTCGAGGCGAACTGGGAGGTGCTCGCCGAGCCGATCCAGTCGGCCATGCGCGCGCTCGGCGCCCAGGGCGTGCCCGGGATGGAGCAGCCCTACGAACGGCTCAAGGAACTCACCCGCGGCCGCCGGATCAACGGCGAGGATCTGCGCGAGTTCGTCAAGGGGCTCGGCCTGCCGGGTGAGGTCGAGGAGCGGTTCCTGACGATGACTCCCGCGACGTACGTCGGTCTGGCGCCCAACCTGGTCGCCTACCTCGACATCCACTGACGTATACCCCGAGGGGGTATCAGTGTAGGCTTGAGCTATGGCTGGGTACACCGGGAGCAAAGACGACTACCTCAAGCGGCTGCGTCGCATCGAGGGACAGGTGCGGGGCGTGCAGCGCATGGTCGATGAGGACACCTACTGCATCGACGTCCTGACCCAGATCAGCGCGATCACCAAAGCGTTGCAGTCGGTCAGCCTGGGCCTGCTGGAGGATCACATCGGGCACTGCGTCGTTGGTGCCGCCCGCGAGTCCGACGAGGCCGCGCAGGCCAAGGTCGAAGAAGCCTCAGCCGCCATCGCGCGGCTGGTGCGAAGCTGAAGGAGACGCAATGCAACAGCAGGTGAAGGTGTCGGGCATGACGTGCGAGCACTGCGTGCGTGCGGTCACCGAGGAGTTGACCGCGCTCGACGGGGTCAGCGATGTCCACATCGAGCTGATCAGCGGCGGCGACTCGCCGGTCACCATCCTCAGCGAGGATCTGGTCGACCCCGAGCTGATCGCCGCGGCCGTCGACGAGGCCGGCTACCAGGTGGTCACCGGGGACTGAGGTCCGAGGACCTCAGATCGTGACGTCGCCGTTCGGCGTCGCGAAGGTGATCGACATCAGACCTGGGGTGCCCTTCGGCGCCGCGAAGTCGAACACGATCTCCGGCTCCCAGTCCTCACGGTCCACCCCCGGCTCACCGGTGAGGCCCAGCCATTCGCGAACCCGGTCCGGAGAGCCCGCGATCGCCATGCCTTTGAGCGACGCGTGGGCGGGGCCGTCGGTCGACGGGTGCGGGACACCGTCGCCCCACTGGATGAAGAACGGCACCTGCGCGTCGTTGGTCAAGCCCTTCACGCCCAACTGCTTCCAGGTGAGCTCGATCCCGTCGGGGCGGTGCCGCAGACCCGGAGCGGAGGTACGGCCGACCAAGCCCTCCGCGATCGCGATGTCGTCGACGCCGACGACCCACGCCATCCAACCGCCACCACCGATGGAGCGGGCACGGACCGCCTGACCGAAGGGCGCCTTGTCCGAGGCGGGGTGGTCGAGGACCTCCACAACCTCCAGGAACCGGCCGTCGAGTAGCGGGATGATCGAGTTGCGCGTGCCGAAGCGGGGGTGCACACCGCCATCGACCGGTTCGGTGCCGAGCTCATCGCCGAGGCGCTTGGCCGTCGCGATCAAACCATCGGGCTCTGCTGCGTAGACAACGTGATCGACTCGCATGTTCAGATGGTGCCACCTGTGATCGCCCACACCGAATCGGGGGTCAGCCTCCGCTTCGTCGCTGCCGGACCGCTTCGTAGATAACGATCGCCGCCGACGTCGCCACATTGAGCGAATTCACTATGCCGGACATGGGGATTCGGACCTTCACGTCGGCCGCGTCCAGCACCTCTTCGGTCAGCCCGGTCTTCTCGGTGCCCACCGCGATCGCGACCGGACCGGTCAGGTCCACGTCCGTATGCAGCGTGTCCGTGTCGGGGGTAGTGGCCACCAGACGTACGCCGTGTGCGGACAACCACTGCAGCGTCGCCGTGGTCGGGGCCGCGGCGACCGGCACGGAGAAGACGGTCCCTTTCGAGGCCCGCACGACATTCGGATTGCCCCAGTCGGTCACCGGATCGGCAGCCACGAACGCATCGACGCCCGCCGCGTCGGCGGTCCGCAGCATCGCACCGAGATTGCCGGGCTTCTCGACCGCCTCGGCCACGAGAAGTAACGGCTGCGCCGGTAGTTCCAGGTCCTCGGGGCGCGCCAGGACAGCAGGGACGACAGCCAGGAAACCGTCCGCTCCCTCGCGATAGGCCACCTTCTCGAACGCAGCGCGACTGAGGGTGATGACCTCGGCGCCCGCGGCCGTGGCCGTGTCGACGACGTCCTGCTGGCCCGCCGGATCCGCCATCAGGTCCGGGCAGAGGAACAGCGTCTGCGGGCACACCCCGGCGGACAGGGCCAGGCCCAGCTCGTCGTACCCCTCGACCAGGGTTTGCCCGGTCTGCTCGCGACCGCGACGGCGACGCAGCGTCGCGAGGGCTTTGAGTCGCGGGTTGGCCGCGGACGTGATGTGCAGGCTCACAACAGCGAGCGCAGGACGGTGGCCGCACCGTCCTGCTCGATGGTCCCGGTGACCTCGTCGGCGACGGCCTTCACCTCGTCCGGGGCCTGGCCCATCGCCACCCCGCGCGCGGCCCACTCCAGCATTTCCAGGTCGTTGCGGTGGTCTCCGACCGCGACGGTGTCGCAGGGTTCGACGCCCAGGGATCGGCGTACCTGCTCCAGGGCGGAGGCCTTCGAGACGCCCTCGGGGTTGATGTCCATCCACGCCGAGAACCCGACCGCGTAGTTGACCTCGTGCAGACCGAGCCGCTCGGCCAGTTCCAGGAAGTCCTCCGCGGTGCCGCTGGAGGAACGGAAGGTCAGGCGCGTCGTGGGGTGTTGCTCCAACTCCTCCCAGGAGACGACCTTCTGCACTCCGTTGAGCTCCCCCTCGGGGAACGGTGCGCTGAGCAGGAAACCCTCGCCCAGCACCTCGACGGCGACGGTCGCATCCGGCCACGCGTCCCGCAGCTTGCCCAGCACCGGGCCGGGGTCGAAGGTGACCGTCTCGATCACGTGATAACCGGCCGGCGCGGCCGGGTCGAGCGTGATCGTCACGGCCCCGTTGGAGCACACGACATAGCCGTCGGTCAGACCGATGTGCTCGGCGATCGGGGTGGCCGCGATGACGGACCGGCCCGTTGCGATGACGACGTGATGGCCCGCGTCGACGACGGCGCGTACGGCGTGCCGTACCGCATCCGACATCGTCCCGTCGAAGTGCAGCAACGTGCCGTCGACGTCCAGGGCCACGAGCTTCCGGGTCACGCGCTCACTGTACGGGGCGTGGACCCGGCGGCAGCGTAGGTATCAGTTGCGTCGCAACAGGCCGAGCACCCCGGCGGCGGCCATCAGGATGCCGGCGACCAGGGTGACCCATAGGCCGACCCCCGGCTTGTACGTCACGGTCAGCGCCACACCGGAGTTCTTCAGCTCGTCGGTGTCGATGAAGTGCGAGATCTGGGCGATCCGGAAGATGGCGAGCCCCATGATGATCAATCCGCCGGCGATGGCGGCGATCGCACCCGGCAACGGCAACCTGCCCAGCAGGGCCAGCACGGCCAACACCAGGACCACGACCGCGATGACGATCACGATCCACCCGGTCGTGATGCCTCCGCTCGACGTGACGTTGTCCGCGAACTCGCGAAGGATCTCCGAGTTGTTCGGCAACGTCACACCGACCGCCCCCACGCCATTGGCTGTGACACCGATGTCACCCTGCGCCAACAGCGGGATGTTCAGGGTGGCGGTGAGCCAGTTGAGGAAGGAGCCCAGGATGGCCAGCAGCGATCCGACCGCGGCACCGATGGCGCCCAGGCGCGCCAACGAGCTGACCGGCGCCTTGGTGGCCGTGGATTGCCCGTAACCGGTCGCGCCGTAGGCCGGTGCGCCGTACGGCTGGCCGTACTGCTGGGGCTGGCCGTATTGCTGGGGCTGGCCGTACTGCTGGGGCTGGCCGTACTGCTGGGGCTGGCCGTACTGCTGCGGCTGCGCGTACTGCTCGGGCTGGCCGTACTGCTGCGGCTGGCCGTACTGCTGCGGCTGGCCGGACTGCGGGGGTTGGGCGTACTGCTGCGCATCGCCGTACGCCGGCTGCTGGGGTGCGTACTGCTGCGGCGCCTGACCGTAGGGCTGCTGCTGCGGCGCCGACTGGCTCTGCGGCGATTGGTAACCCGGGGGCTGGTAGGAGGGCGCGCCGTACGGGCTGCTGACGGGGGTCTCCTGGGTCGGCGGGGTGACCGGCGTTGCCTGGGTGACATCGGCGGAGTCCGACGACGGGCTGCCGTACGGCGAGGCGGGGGCGGTGCCTGGGGCGCTTGCGCCTGCTGGGGATCCGGCTGCTGGGGGTCGGGCTGCTGGTCGGTCATGACGGTCTCCGCGTTCGTGCGATGGCGCCGTGCGGCGCACTCCTGCCCTCAATCTATGAGGAAAGGAGGCGCCGCACCATGTCGGGAATACTCAGTCGTCGGTGAGGGCAAGGGCCTCCCGGTAGCTGAGCCGGTGGCCGGTCTGCAGCAGCGACCGCCGGTACAACCGCTCCGCGATGCGCACGATGTAGTACGCCGCGGCCAGCCCGATCAGCAACGCGACCACCGGTTCCCACCATGCGGCGTCCCCCGACACCACCCGCACGGGCATTGCGATCGTCGAGAAGAGCGGCACGTAGGACGCGATGGTCAGGAACAGCCCCTTACCGGTGATCCCGACGATGAAGACGATGACCACGAGCATCGTCAACGGAGTCGACGTGGATTGCAGGTCCTCGTTGCGGGTCGCGAGTGCCCCAGCCACCGCCCACACTGCGGCGAAGGTCACGAATCCCACCACGAAGAACAGGACGAACCAGAAGATGCCGCTCGACACCTGCGACAAAAGGTCACGACGACCGGTCGCGACGAGGCCGATGATGCCGGCCAGCGCGAAGATCGCGACCTGGGCCAGGGCCAGGACCGTGTTGCCGACCACCTTGCCGATCAGCAGCTGCCGCAACGGAATCGCGCTGGCCAGGATTTCGACGATCCGGTTCTGCTTCTCCTCGATGACGCTGCTGGCGATCGACATCCCGAACAGCAGCGCCGCGATGTAGAACAGGAATCCGAAGACCAGCCCGATGATCTTGCCGGTGCTCTGCTGGTCATCGCCCGATTGCAACAAGTCGTACCTGACGGTGCTGCCCTTGGCCAACTGGTCCAGGGAGACCCCGGCGGCGGCCGCGTTACGTTGCAACGCATCCTGCTGGACCGCTTGCGGGATCCACGTCTGCGCGGCACTGTCCTTGCTGGACTTGCCGACCAGTCGCCAGCCGCCGTCACTGGTGGGAAGGAGCGCCACATCCGCCTTGCCGTCAGTCACGGCACGCTCGGCCGCCGCTTGATCGGCGTACGTCGAGGTCTTGAAGGTCACCTTGTCCGAACCGGCCTCGTGAGCGGCCTTTTCCGCCTGCTGGGTCACGGTCGTCGCGCTCGAACTGAGCACTGCGACGTTGGTGGTCTGGGGCCGGCTGGCCAGGTAACCCTGGACCGCCAGGGTGCCCAGGATCAATGCCAGCACCACCACGGTCGAGACGATGAAGTTGCGATCCTTCAGCTTGACCGACATCTCCCGGGCGGCCACGATCCGCCACAACTGGTTGGTCTTCATGCCGGCACCTCCTGCTGGCTGTGAGCTGTTCCTGCGGTCACTTCGCGATAGATGTCGGCCAGGCTGGGCCGGATCGGCCCGAACTCCTGCACCGAGCCCCGGGCCATCGCCTCGCGCAGTACTGCGTCCGACTGCTCCGGCGAATCGAACTGCACGACAGCGGTATTGCCTTCGATGTCGACGACGTGCACGCCCTGATCGCGCAGCCATCCGGCGTCGCCGCCCAGGACCAAACGGTGGCGGACCGCCTCCGTGGCGCGCAGATCGTCAGCGGTTCCCTCGGCCACGACCCGGCCGCGGGAGAGGATGACCAGCCGGTCGCAGAGCCGCTCGACCAGATCCAGTTGGTGGGAAGAGAACAACACCGGCACACCGCGTCCGGTGAACTCGCGCAGCAGCGCCGCCATCGAGTCGACCGCCGCGGGGTCCAGGCCGGAGAAGGGTTCGTCCAGCACCAGCATGGTGGGATCGGCTACCAACGCGGCGATGATCTGGACCCGCTGCTGATTACCGAGGGACAGCGATTCCAGTTTGTCGCCGGTCCGCTCGCCGAGGTCGAACCGCTCCAGCAACTCGGTCGAGCGGGTGGCTGCATCCTGCGCGCTCAGGCCGCGCAGCCGGGCCAGGTAGATCAACTGGTCCAGGATCGGCTGCTTGGGGTAGAGGCCGCGCTCCTCGGGCATGTAGCCGAAGCCGCGACGGTCGGCGGTGGTGATGGCCCGATCCTGCCAATCGATCTGTCCACCGTGTTGGGCCAGAACGCCCATGATCATCCGCATCGTGGTCGTCTTGCCGGCGCCGTTACCGCCGACGAAGCCGGTCATCGCCCCGTCCGGCACGGTGAAACCGACCCGGTCGACGGCCAGGTGGTCACCGAACCGTCGAGTGACGTCTCGTAGTTCCAACATGCTTGCGACGCTATGGCCGACGACCGGGCCCGCGGATCCACCCGCGGGCGGAGATCGACCTGCCGCTACTCCCCCGGCAGGACGAGGCCGCTTTCGTAAGCGCGTACGACGGCCTGCACCCGGTCGCGTAACTGCAACTTGGCCAGGACGCTCGACAGGTGGGTTTTGACGGTGCTTTCGCCCAACACCAGGTGCTGCGCTATCTCCGCATTGGACAGACCCTTGCCGACGAGGGTGAGCACCTCGAGCTCACGCGGGGTGAGTTGCTCCAGAGCGCGGTCCGGCTCCGGGGTGGGGGTCGCCGTACTGCGCTCGATCACCCGGCGGGTCACCTCGGGCGCCAGCAGGGCGTAACCACGGCCGACGGTGCGGATCGCGTCGGCCAACTCCTCGGGGCTGGTGTTCTTCAACAGGAAGCCGCTGGCTCCCGCGGCCAGGCCTTCGAAGAGATAATCGTCACGATCGAACGTCGTCAGCAAAAGCACCTTCGCGGTGCCGGCCGACACGATGCTGCGACACGCGTCGATGCCGTTGCACCGGGGCATCTCGACGTCCATCAGGACAACGTCCGGCGCCAATCGGGCTGTCGCCTCGACGGATTGGGCACCGTCGGCCGCTTCACCGACGACCTCGATGTCGGGCTCGACCGACAGCATCATCGCGAAACCGCTGCGGACCAGGGCCTGATCATCGACGACCAGGATGCGCAAGGGTGCCTCGGACATGGCTCGACCATATCCAGCGGCTAGCGTGGGACTACCCGCCGACCGAGAGGACGCATGCTCGTGAAACTCGCCCAGCAACTTGTCGGACAACTGCAGGACGCCGGGGTGCGCCGGATCTACGGGATCGTGGGCGACAGCCTGAATCCCATCGTGGACGCGGTGCGGGAGACCGGGGGCAGCGCCAAGGGCGGGATCGACTGGGTCCATGTCCGGCACGAAGAGGCAGCGGCGTTCGCCGCCTCCGCCGATGCCCAGTTGACCGGTGAACTGGCCGTGTGCGCGGGCTCCTGCGGCCCGGGCAACCTGCACCTGATCAATGGCCTGTACGACGCGAACCGCACCGGGGCGCCCGTCCTGGCGATCGCCAGTCACATCCCGAGCGTCCAGATCGGGCAGTCCTACTTCCAGGAGACCCACCCCGACCGGCTCTTCAACGAATGCAGTGTCTACAGCGAGTTGATCAGCACCCCGCAGCAGTCCCCGCGGGTCGTGCACGCGGCTATCTCGCACGCGCTCGGCGATGGCGGCGTGGCGGTGGTGACGCTGCCCGGCGATCTGGCGTCGCTGGACGCGCAGGGTGAGGCACCGGCGTACGTGCCGATCGAGCACGGCCACCTGATGCCCGCGCCGACCGTGGTGCAGCAGTTGGCCGAGGCGATCAACGCCGCGTCGCGGGTGGCGATCTTTGCCGGCTACGGCACCGGTGAGGCGCACGATCAGGTGATTGCGCTCGCCGAGAAGATCGGTGCGCCCATCGGGCACAGCCTGCGCGGCAAGGACCAGATCCAGTGGGACAACCCCTATGACGTGGGGATGACCGGTCTGCTCGGGTACGGCGCGGCAGCCGCCGGGATCGAGGACGCCGACCTGTTGCTCCTGCTGGGGACCGACTTCCCCTACGACCAGTTCCTGCCCGATGTGCGCACCGCTCAGGTCGACCGGCGGGCCGCGATCATCGGGCGCCGGACCGGGGTGGACCTGCCGGTCCACGGCGATGTGCTGCCCACGTTGCTGGCGCTGGAGGAGTTGGTCGAGCCGAAGAAGGACCAGAAGTTCCTGGCCAAGACACTCAAGAAGCACGAGCGGCTGATGAGCAAAGCCGTTGGTGCGTATACGAAGAACGTCGAGACCCGAGTCCCGATCCACCCTGAGTACGCCGCGTCGATCCTGGACAAGGTGGCGGCGCCGGACGCGATCTTCACCGCGGACACCGGTATGTGCAACGTGTGGACGGCCCGCTACATCGAGCCGTTGGGAACGCGCCGGTTGATCGGGTCCTTCCTGCACGGGTCGATGGCCAATGCCCTTCCGCAGGCGCTGGGCGCGCAGTTCGCCTTCCCGAACCGTCAGGTGGTGGCGGTCTGCGGCGACGGCGGGCTGTCGATGCTGCTGGGCGACATGCTGACCGCCCGGATGTACGACCTGCCGATCAAGGTCATGGTGTTCAACAACGCCACGCTCGGCATGGTCAAGCTCGAGATGCTCGTCGATGCCATGCCTGACTACGGAACCGACACTCCCTCAGTCAATTTCGCCGATATCGCGGCGGCAATGGGCTGGCATTCGATCCGGGTCACCGACCCGCGGCAGTTGGAGGGCGCGTTCGGGGAATCACTTGCCTCGGACGGTCCGTCGTTGGTGGACATCGTCACCGATCCGCGCGCGTTGTCCATCCCGCCCAAGATCACCTCCGACCAGGTCTTCGGCTTCGCGACGGCCATGAGCAAGATCGTGCTCAACGGCGGCGCCGGGGAGGCCGTGGCGATGGCACGGTCCAACCTGCGCAACATCCCGCGCGGCTGAGGACTTGCCTCGACGGCCGGCCAGACGAAACGGCAGTGATCGCTGGCGATCACAGGCTTGCCCTGGTGGGGTGACGGTATGGCTTCAGACCCGGCGCCGAGGACGTTGCTCGCTGGTCCCGTCTGCTCCTCGTGCGGGCCGCGACCTTCGTCCTCATCACGCACTCGGCCGTCGCACGTCAACTCGGTATCAGTCAGCCCGCGGTGACCAAACAGCTCGGTGCCACGAAACTCGCTGACGTCCAACGCCTCGATCGGGCGCTTCTCCTCGAGGCCTGCCCGCCTGATGCCGCGCCAGTTCACGTCTCGTCGTCGGACGACGACGCGACGCAGCGGGCCTGGCTTGACCAAGCGACCGCCTGGATGTTCGGTGAATCGCTGGTCGAAGCCGTCGACGAGCCACCTTTTGATGCCTTGGTGACGGTGCCCATGGGGATCGGACACAACGAGGTCGACGAGTTGTCCGGCATGCTCCAGCGACTGCTGCGGCGGGACGTCATCATCCACCCCGTCGCCGGGTGAACCCGACCTACACCAGGAAGGGGATCCGCGCCCGCACGCGGAACCCTCCGGTCGCCCGCGGACCGATGTCCGCTTCGCCGCCGAGGGCGGCGACGCGTTCGCGGATGCCCTGCAGCCCCAGGCCCGTCCCTGCGGTCCCCGCCAGAGTGGAGCCGCCGTCGAGAACCTCCACCTCGACGTACGCGCCATCTCCGGCCCGCACGACACGCACAGTCACCGACGCAAACGTCGCGGAGGAGTGCGCGCGCACGTTGGACAGCGCCTCCTGCACTACCCGATACACCCCGAAACCCGCTGCTGCGGGCACCCGCTCGGCCAGGCCATCGACGTCCACCAGCACGTACGTCGTGCCAAGACCCAGCGTGTCGAACTGGGCTACCAGCGCCGGGACGTCCGCCAACGTCGGTGGCGGAGTCCTCGACTCGGCGTCGTCGCCGCGCAACGTTCCGACCAGGGAGCGCATCTCGGTGACGGCCGAACGGGCCGATGACTCAACGGTTTCCAGCGCACCGGCCGCTGCTGGCGGATCAACCGTGAGCACGCGTCGCGCGGCGGCTGCTTGCACGCCCATCAGCGCCACGTGATGCGCGACCACATCATGCAGCTCGCGGGCGATCCGGACGCGTTCGTCGACGACCGACCGGTCACGCAACTCGGCGGCCTGTCGCTCGATCAGCCCCGCCTGGCCGGCCAGCGCGGCCCGCTGCCGGGCGTTGCGCCAATCCAGCGCTCCACCCAGGATCGCGCCGCCGAAGTAGATCGCGTTGATCAGGTAGATGTAACCGGTCAGCGCAGCTGCATAGGGGAACGGGCCCGGAGACGAGGCACCGTTTGAGGTCCGGTGGACCAGATCGACAGTCACCCACACCATCAACGCAGCGACGCACAACAGCACGACCGCCACCGTCCGGCCACGCGGCGCACCCCAGGCGATTGCCGCGTAGAAGACTGCGAGGAAAAGGAATTGCAGCACGAGGCTCACCGCGAGCGGCGGTAGCAGGATCCCGGTCACGAGCCACAGCACCGTGATGGCTGCGACGGTCGCCACCGGGAATCGCCGGCGCCACACGATGAGCACACCCGCGAGTACCAGCGGCAGGTGCTGCACCACTTCCGGTGCGGCGATCTGGCTCAGCGAGCCCAGGCTGCGTTCCAGCTCCAGACCGACCGCTCCCACCACCAGGAAGCCGACCGCAATCGCGATATCCCGGCGCCACCAACGCGAAGGAAGCGGTCGACGCCATGGATCTCCGACACCGAAAAACGCCCCAACTGTCGCCACCGGGCCAGGCTAGCCAGGTCAGGTGACCGGCTTGAGGACATCCTCACCGACGTACGGCGCGAGCGCGGCGGGCACTCGGACCGAGCCGTCCGACTGCTGGTGGTTCTCCAGAATCGCCACCAGCCACCGCGTCGTCGCCAACGTGCCGTTCAGCGTTGCAACGATCTCCGACTTGCCCTCGTCCGTGCGGAACCGGGTGTTCAGGCGGCGGGCCTGGTACGTCGTACAGTTCGAGGTCGACGTCAACTCGCGGTACCGACCCTGGGTCGGCACCCACGCCTCGCAGTCGAATTTGCGCGCCGCCGGGTTGCCCAGATCGCCCGCCGCGGTGTCGATGATCCGGTACGGCACCTCGATCTTGGCCAGCATCTCCCGCTCCCAGCCCAACAACCGCTCGTGCTCGGCCTGCGCCTGCGCGGGATCGCAGTAGACGAACATCTCCAACTTCTGGAACTGGTGCACCCGGATGATCCCCCGGGTGTCCTTGCCGTGCGAGCCGGCCTCGCGGCGGTAACAGGTCGACCAGCCGGCGTAGCGCTTCGGCCCCTTCGACAAGTCGATGATCTCGTCGGCGTGGTAGCCCGCGAGCGCCACCTCCGAGGTACCGGTCAGGTACAGGTCGTCGGCTTCGAGCCGGTAGACCTCATCGGCGTGTTCGTCGAGGAACCCGGCACCGGTCATGATGTCCGGCCGGACCAGCGACGGCGTGATCATCGGGGTGAACCCGTGCTCCACCGCGAAGGCCAGACCCATCTGCAACAGACCCAGTTCGAGCCGGGCGCCGACACCGGTCAGGAAGTAGAACCGCGAGCCGGCGACCTTGGCGCCCCGCTCCATGTCGATCGCCCCCAGCTTCTCGCCGAGGGCCAGGTGGTCCAGCGGCTCGAAATCGAACTGCGTCGGGGAACCCACGACCTCACGGACCGTGTAGTCGTCCTCCCCGCCGCTGGGTACACCGTCGACGATGATGTTGCCGACCTTCTTCAACAGCGCCTCGAAGGTCGCCGACTGTTCGTCGGCCTGGGCCTCCAGCGACTTCACCTGCGCCGCGAGGGCGGCCGCGTCGGCGCGGGCCTGCTCGGCCTGTTGCTGCAGGGCCGTGACATCCTCGCCGCGTTTGCGGGCGGCGTTCAACTGGCCCATCGCGGCGCCGACCTGCTTGCTGACCGACTTCTGCTGCGAGCGCAGTTCCTCGAAATGCGACAGCGCGTTGCGTCGCGCGGAGTCGGCCGCCAGGATCTGGTCCACCAGGGACTCGTCGGCTCCCCGGGCTCGTTGGCTGGCCTTGACCCGCTCCGGGTCCTCCCGCAACACCTTGATGTCGATCACGATCGACAAGGCTAGCCTGGCCCTGGGATAGGTTGCGGTCATGCCCACGGCTGCGGTGATCGTCAACCCGACCAAGGTGTCCGACGCCGCCACCCTGCGATCGCAGGCCCGCGGCGTTTTCGAGCGCCACGGGTGGGGGAACCCATGTGGTTCGAGACCACCGCGAAGGACACCGGGCGCGGTCAAACGATCCAGGCCATCGAGCACGGTGCCGATCTGGTCTGCCCGTACGGCGGGGACGGGACCGTCCGCGCGGTGGCCAGTGGTGCTCTGGGCAGCGGGGTCCCGTTGGGACTGCTCAGTGCCGGTACCGGGAATCTGCTGGCCCGCAACATGAAGCTGCCGCACCGGCGGTTCCAGGACGGCTTGGTGGCCGCGCTCACCGGCACTCCCCGGCCCATCGATGTCATGCGGATCACCATCGACCGCGACGGCTCCGGTGGGTGGAGCGAACCCGAATACGGCCTGGTGATGGCCGGATTCGGCCTCGATGCAGACATCCTCGGCGGCACCCCCGAGGCCCTGAAGGCCAGGCTGAGCTGGCTGGCCTATCCGGTCAACGGGCTGCGGCACATTCGGCACAACCACATCCCGATGACCGTCACCTTCGATGCCGATCAACCGGTCGACACCGAGGTCACCACCGTCATCGTGGGCTCGTGCGGACTCCTCACCGGCGGGGTGCAACTGATGCCCGGTGCCCGCTTCGACGACGGTGAGCTGGACGCCGTCATAATCCGCGCCGGCGGTGCCCTCGGCTGGCCGAAAGTCGTCACCAGCATTTTGAGCCGCTCCAAACGCTCGACCCACGCGGTGGAACGCCGGGTCGCCGAAGCCGTCGACCTGCGAGCCGGTACGCCGACCCCCATCGAGATCGACGGCGACCACCTGGGCAGTGCGATCGGCGTACGCCTCGAAGTGCTGCCCAGCGCGCTGAGCGTCCGCGGCTGATCCGCCGCCGGCCCGGGCGGCGTCGGAGCGGCCAGGTTCACCAGGCACACTCTGAGCATGACTCGCCGCCTGCTCGCCCCCGCCGTCCTGGCCGCGGCCGCACTCACGCTCAGCGCGTGCGGTGGCGGGGCTTCGAACTCCTCATCGGGTACGCCGAGCGGCACCACCGGCACCGCCGCGACGAGCAGTTCCGCACCGACCAGCACCTCGACCACCGCCACCTCCTCCGCCGGCAGCGCCACGACCGGTCATTCCCCGAGCACGAGCACGGGTTCGACGGCTACAGCCGGCAGCGTCCTGCCGAACCCCACCGGGTACAGCACGCCGACCTCCGTGATGCCGGTCGGCAACGGCTGCGTGCCCGCGCGGTTGTCCGTCAGCAGTGTCGGCATCGACGGCGAGCAGGTCGTGGCGATGGGCACCAACGCCCAGGGGCAGATCTACCCGCCGCCGAAAACGACCATGTGGTACGACAAATCGGCCCAGTTGGGCACCAGCGGTCGCACGGTCATCGCCGGCCACGTGACCTACGACGGCCCGGATGAGTTCTACGACCTGGACCGGGTGCGCACCGGTGCACCCGTGGACATCACCTGCACCGACGGGCGCCACCTGACCTACACGGTCACCGACAAACGATCCGAGCTGAAGACGAAGGTCACGACCGACCAGCAGGTGTGGGGCGGCAGTTCGTCACCGGTCCTGGTGCTCATCACCTGCGACAAGAACAGCCCGCTCATCGGTCAGCACCACCTGAACAACTACCTGGTCTGGGCCGAACCGGCCGCCTCCTAACCCAGCGACCGCAGCCATTCCCGCGCATCGGCGAAGGCTGCGTCGGTGGCGGCTGGTTCAACGGTGGCAGCTCGCAGATCGGCCCGCGGGTACGAACCCAGGAAACGCACGTCCGCGGCGGTCCGCCGCAGTCCGAGAAGGGCGTCCGCGACCCGTTCGTCGCGCAGATGCCCCTCCAGATCGATCGAAAAACAGTAGCTACCCATCGCCGCACCGGTCGGCCGCGACTCCAATCGGGTCAGGTTGATTCCGCGGGTCGCGAACTGCTCCAACAACTCCAGCAGGCCCCCGGCCCGGTCGGAGTGCTGGTAGAGCACAAGCGTGGTCTTGTCGAAGCCGGTCGGTGTCGGCAGCCAACCGGGCCGCGCCACCAGCACGAACCGCGTCACCGCCGACTTGTTGTCGCCGATGTCCTCCGCGAGCACCTCGAGGCCGCCGGCGGCGACCGGAGCGCAGACGGCTGCGTCGTACGGCGCGGGCTCACCGGCCGCGAGCGCCGCCTCGAGTGCCTGGGGCCCGGCGGCAGTTGACAGCGCCGGCACGTACGTCGCGCCGGGAGTGTTCGCTGCCGCCCAGCCGCGCACCTGTGCCCAGGCGTGCGAGTGGGTGCCGATCGTGCGGATGTCCGCGAGCGTCGTACCGGACGGCGCGACCAGCACGAAGGTGATGGGCACGAGGACTTCCCCGACGATCACCAGTTGCAGTGCGTTGAGGGCGTCGATGGTGGCCGGGACACCGCCCTCGATGGAGTTCTCGATCGGCACCATCGCGGAGTCGACGTCGCCGGACTGCACCGCGCGCAACGCGGCGTCGACGGTGGCGAAGGGCACGTGCTCGGCGCCCTGCGCCGGCCGCCAGGACAGCAGAGCCGCCTGGGTGAACGTGCCCTCGGGACCGAAGTATCCGTAGCGCATCAGGCGTCCTTCCGGTTGGTGCGGGCGGCGGCAATGGCCTGCTGCTCCTCGGGGGTGAGCTTCACCTCGGAGCGCCCGGAGAGCACACCCTTGGCGTAGGTGCGCGACTCGTCGCGGGCGTGGATCGAGGTGATGACCAGTCCGTCGCCGGAGTCGTCCAGCAGCGCCGCCGAGAACGATAGCTGCCCCCGGAATCGCCGAACGCGTCGTACCGCACGACCGCGACGTGCCGCAGGGCGGCGGCCACGTGCGGTGTGAGCCCGTCGACACGCGCGGCGAGGGCGCCCAGGTGCCGCTCGATCGCCGTACTGCGATCGGCCTGGCGGGTGAGCACCGCGAGCGCGTCACGTCGCTGGTCCGGGGGCCACAACGCCGTGAACTGCCGCTGGATCGCGCGCAACCGCAACAGCGCGGCCGCCGCCACCAGCAGCGCCAGCACGGCGAGGGTGAGGGCCAGCGCGAGCAGGGCGGTTTGCACGGATCGAGGGTACGGCGTAGGTAGACTTCGCGGGTCATGGATATCGGGCTGATGGTCACCGTCTTCGTGACCATCTTCCTGGTCGAACTGCCGGACAAGACGTTCATCGCGACCCTGGTCCTGGCCACCCGCTACCGGCCGATCCTGGTCTGGATCGGGGTGTGCGCGGCCTTCCTCGTGCAGACGGTGGTCGCGGTCGCGTTCGGCGGCCTGATCGGCCGGTTGCCGGAGAAGCCGGTGCATGCCGTGGTGATGGTGCTGTTCGCGATCGCCGCGGTCCTGCTGATCCGCAGTGCCAAGGACGCCTCCGCCGAAGAGGCCGAGACCGAGGAGGAGTTCGAGCAGAAGACGACCCGGCCCGCGTCCGGTTTCCACGCGGTGACCGCGTCGTTCCTGATCCTCTTCCTGGCGGAATGGGGCGACCTGTCCCAGTTGGCGACCGCCGGTTTCGTGGCCAAGAGCGGCGGCGGCCTGGGTGTCGCGCTCAGTGTGGGTGTCGGCGCGTTCCTGGCGCTGGCCGCGGTGTCGGGGCTGGCGGTGCTGCTGGGCCGCAAACTGCTCGACCACGTACCCCTGTCGATCATCCGGCTCGTCGGCGGTTTGGTCTGCGCACTGTTCGCGGTCCTGCTCGCGTTGGGACTCTTCGGGGTCTCGCTGCCGTCCTGGCTACCTATCTGAGCCGCTTAACCTTGCGGGGTGATCCGGCGCTGGCTTCTTGCGGTGGCCGTCGTCGTGCTCGGGATCAGTGCGGCGTCGGCCGCGATCAGCGCGTTGTCGGCCCGGCCCGCGGTCCAGACGATCAAGCAGCCGGGCCGGTTGGTCATCGTGTCGATGCCCACCCTGACCTTCGACGGCGCGAATTCGCATACGACGCCGGCGCTGTGGGCGATGGCCCGCACCGGCGCGGTCGCCGCCCTGACCACCCGCAACCTGACGGCGCACAGTTGCAGCAACCAGTCCTGGTTGACCTTCGGCGCCGGATCGCGCACGACCATCGGCCAGCCGGTCGGTGAAACGCCCACCGGCGCTCGACCGGGCACCTGCAGTCCCGAGTTGCAGCCGGTGCAGGACGGCGAGGGCGCCTACTACCCGGATTGGGCCACGTGGCGCGCCTCAGCACCCGGCGCCGGCACCACCACCGATCTGGGGCTGGTCGCCTCGTCGTTGGAAGCCCACGGGCAGTGCCTCATGGCCGCCGGCAAGTACGTCGCTCTCGGGGCGGCCGACCGGACCGGCCGGATCGCGCACTACCAGCGCAGCGTCGACGACGTGTCGCTCACGACCTGTCCGGTGACCTTGATCGGCCTGGACGGACCCGACGACCGCTACCTGTCGCAACTCCTGGCCCGGTTGCCGGCGAAGACGACGCTCGTGGTCACCGGGGCCGCCGACGACACCACACCCGAGTCCCTGCGCGCCGTGGCCATCATCGGCCCGCGCGTGCGGCACGGCCTGGCCACCTCCGCCTCCACCCGACAGGTGGGGCTGCTGCAGACCACCGACCTGTCAGCGCTGACCCTGTCGCGCATCGGGTCGGCCGCTCCCACCCTGCCCGAGGGTCGCGCGCCCGTCGTGCAGCCCACCGGCAGCCCCACGGCGCCGGTGGTCCGGGTCACGCAGTTCACCACGGCGCTGCAGATCGAGCACGCGTTCGTGCTGCCGTTCTTCGTGTGCTACCTCGGCGGGACCGCGATCGCCTGCGCCATCGGTGGGGTGTGGTGGTGGCTGAGCCGGACCGGATTCAGCCGGGGCTTGCGACGCTACTTCGCCGGTACCGCGGCGGTCGTCGCGGCGACGCCGGTGGCCACCTTGCTCGTCGGCTTCCTGCCCTGGTGGCGCGCCGACCAGCCCCGGGTGGTGCTGGGTATCTTCACCTTCGCCGGAGCGGTGTTCATCGCGGCAGCCGCCTTGCTCGGACCCTGGGGGCGCTACCGACGCGGACCGACGGTCTTCCTCGGGGCCTTCACCCTCGTCGTACTCGGATTGGACGTCGTCCACGGCTCGGCGCTGCAGCTGACCTCGCTCACGGGTCTGCAGCCGGTGTACGGCGGCCGGTTCTACGGCATGGGCAACGTTTCCTACGCGTTCTATGCAACCTGCGGGTTGTTGGTCGCGGCCTCGCTGGCCGGCGCATTACTGGACCGCGGGGCCCGGCCGCTGGCGGTTCTGACCGTCCTGTTGATCGGTGCGGCCGTCGTGGTCGTCGACGGCTACCCGGGATGGGGCGCGGACGGCGGCGGTACGGCGGCCCTGATCCCCGCGTTCGCCTACCTGGCGCTGAACGCCGCCGGGCGACGGGTGACCTGGCGGCGGATCCTGCTGATCCTGGTGGTCAGCGGGGCGTTCGTTCTCGGGCTCGCCTTCCTGGACTACCTCCGGCCCGCGCAGAACCGCACCCACCTGGGCGATTTCATGGCCGGGGTGATCCACGACGGCTCCGCCGGTCCGCTGGCCCGGATCTGGCAGGCGAACTGGACGATGCTGGTCTCGTCCCCGGTCAACCTGCTGGTGCCGGTGCTGCTGGTGCTGGCAATCATCGCGCTGGGCTTGCCCAACTCCCGACTGGGCCGCCCGTTGCGCCCGTTGTTCGAGCAGGTGACGTTCTACGACCGGGGTCTGGCGGCCGCGGCGGTCTGCTGGTTGATCGGCTTCGTCAGCAACGACTCCGGGACCGCCATCCCGCCAGCGGGACTGCTCATGGCAATACCGCTGACGGTGCTTCTCGCGGCGAGTCCGGCCTGGCGGCTCGACGACGTACCGCCGGGAGCGACCACGCCAGAACGCCGAGTAGCAGCACTGAGATAAGGCCGTAACTGTCGTTGAGCAGTTGCCAGCCGGGATTGCCGCTGGAGGAGGCCGGGAAGTCCAGACCCTGCTGCAGTCGCCACTGACCCCACCACGGCAGCGGCATCGTGAACAGCGCCCAGACAATCGCGGCGGCCAGGAGTTTGCGGACCTGCAACAGCGCTGCGAGCGCCACCACCACCCACACGAAGTGGTGGATCCACGACACCGGCGAGATGAGAACCCCCACGATGCCCACGGCGGCCGCCTCGTGCCAGAACCACCCGCGGCGGTGCGCGCGTCGGGCGATACCCAGTCCGACGACCATGACGATCAGCACCAGGACCAGCCACAGAGCACTGGAGTCCCAGTGCGCTCGTAGCAGGATCCCCCGCAACGCCTGGTTGGACGTGCCGTCGTTCAGGCCCAGTCGGTCGGGGTCCTGTAGGGCGCCGCCCCAGAACGCAAAACTGGCGTTCGGCAACAACAAGAATGCGGCCAGCGTGAAGCCGGCCGCGCTTGCGGCGGCGGTGGCGGCGGCGCGCCACTGCCGGGTCACCAGGAGGTGAACGATGAAGATGCCGGGGGTGAGCTTGATCGAGGTAGCCAGCCCGATCAGGACACCGCGCGGGATCCGGCCGCTGCGCTCACCCAGATCGAAGAGCACCAGCGCCATGAGGAAGATGTCCACCTGACCGAATCTGATGCCGTCGCCGACCGGCTGGAGGCAGCCCACCGCGGTCCAGATCCCGGCGAGCGCAAGCGGCCACCACCGGCCGCAGCGCTGGGCCGGCTCCCGGAAGAGCCACCACACCAGGGCCGCGAGTACGGCGAACTGGGCCAGCGTCCACAACCATCCGGCCAGCCCGAAGGGGATGAGAGCCAGCAGGATGGCGAAGATGGACGCGATCGGCGGGTAGGTGAAGGGCAGCAGTTGCGGCGGCGCGGTCACGGCCGCGTAGACGGGCCGGCCGATGAGGTTGGAGATGCCGGCGTTGCGGTACACCTCGAGGTCGACCAGCCACCGGGTCGGCGGGGTCTGTACCACGAAGTGGTTGATCAGCATGTACGGACGGATCAACGCGACAAGGATGGCTGCCGCCCAGATCCAACGGGACGGGCGGGCGGCAACGGTCACCCCGGCATTCTGCCCTGTCCCCGGATCACGGCGGCGCGGCCGTAGCCGTCAAGGACGCTCGAACCGTGTCGATCTGCCCCTGGTGCGCGGCCCAGTAGGCCGGTGTGGCGGTGATGGTGATGCGGTGCTTTACCCCGGCCGGATCGAACGCGATCACGGCCCAAGCCCGCACCGGCACCTGCGCGACGCACGTCCACTGCAGTTGCAACCCGATGAGGCCGTGCTGCTCCCAGCGCGTGACCGGCACCTTCGGGGTGAAATCGGAGAAACAGCTATGTCCCCGGCCCTGGGTGAAGTCCCAGATGTTGGTGGGGTCGACGTTGTACTGCAGGATCCCTTCGCCGATCAGCGCACGTTCACGCGCGGCTGAGACATCCGTGCCGGCCCGCGGCGCCGTATCGATCTCGTGGGTCACGGTCAGGTCGGCCGGCTGCTCTCCCTGGCCGCCGACCAGCCACACGCTCATATGGACCAGGTCCTGCTGGGCCCGGGCGACGTCCTTGCGCAGGACGGCCCCCATTGCGCCGGCAGGGCCATCTGCAGCGTGTAGTCCTCGACCGTGCCCTTCGGGGGCGTCGAGCTACGCGTGGTCGACGCCCCGGGCACCGAGACCGTCGTACTGCAGCCCGACAACGTCAGCCCTACCGCTGCGACCGCCAGTCCGCGGCGCACCTTTCGCGTCTCCATGGCCGGGACGGTATCGGCGCCGACTCATCGACCGCAGAAGTTATCCACAGCCTCGGTCGATTAGTCTCGGGCCGTGGTGCGGCGTTGGGTGATCGCGGTCGTGTCGATCGCCGCGTTGTTCGCCGTCGCGTACGGCATGACCGGGCTCGTGACCGCCCAGCCCGACCCGAAGCCGGTGGCGACGAGCGGCTCGGTGGTGCTGGTCGCCGTACCCGGACTGGCCTGGACCGACGTCTCCGCCACCCGCACCCCCGACCTGTGGCAGGTGCTCGACTACGGCGCGACCGCCAACCAGGTCGTGCACACCGTGGGATCCACCGCGTGTACGCCGAGTGCCTGGCTCACGCTCGGGGCCGGACACGGCGTCGACGCGGCCGGGTGCGCTGCGCCGGCCCCGGTCGTGAGCGGGGGCACCGCGACCTGGCCGTCCTGGGCGCAGTGGCGATCCGCGGACTCCGGCATCGGCCTGCTCGGCGCAACCGCGACCCGGCACGGTCGCTGCATCGAAGCAGTCGGACCGGATGCGGCTCTGGCCGCGGCGGATTCGACCGGTCGCGTGTCCCATTACGCGGCCTCGCTCGCGACGGCATCGTTCACGACCTGTGCAGTCACGTTGGTGACAGCATCGGCCACCGAGCTCAACACCATCGTGGGGAAACTGCCCGCCACGGCGACGCTGATCGTGACGGGCCTGTCCGACGGGTCGTCCGACGACGCAGGTCTGCGGTTGGCCTACGCCCTGGGCACTGGGGTCCCGGCCGGGGTGCTGCGCTCAGCTTCGACCAAGCAACCGGCCCTGATCCAGACGGCCGATCTCACGGCGACGATGCTGCAGACGCTGGGCGCGTCCTCGCCGCCGGCTGGCGTGCACGGTTCGCCGCTGCAGGTGGTCCCCACCCCGCAAAACGCCGTGACCGCGACCGCGAACAACGCCGCCCTGGCCCGGGCGGTCTCGGTGAATCACGCCGTCCTGGTGTGGTTCTGGCTCGCGTGGGCCGTGCTCTTCGTCGGGTTGCTCGCGATGGTTGTGCGCAGCCGCCCCCGCTGGACCCGGCCCGCACTGGCGTTTCTCGCCGCCGTCCCTATCGGCACCTTCCTGGCCGGGTTGCTGCCCTGGTCGCGGTGGCCGGCGCCGGCACTGTGGCTCGTGGTGCTCTCACTGCTCTGGGCCGGGGTCATCGTGGCGATCGCCTACGCGGGACCGTGGCGGCGCTGGATCGGCTCGCCGTGGGTGACAGTGGGTGCGGTCTCGTCGGCGGTACTGGCGCTGGACGTCATGCACGGCTCGTCGCTGCAACTGCCGGCGATGCTGGGCCTGCAGCCGGAGTACGGCGGCCGTTACTACGGGATGGGCAACGCCGGGTACGCCATCTTCGCGACCGCCGTGCTGCTGCTCGCGGGGCTGCTCGGCGGCCGGTTGATCGCGGTCGACGAACGCCGCCTCGGTGCCTGGACCATCGGATTGCTCTGCGGCGCAGCGGTGCTGGTCCTGGCCGCCCCGATGTGGGGCGCCGATTTCGGTGGGCCGCCGCCCCTGCTCATTGCCGGCGGCATCATGGTGGTCCTGTCGTTGGGCCGCTCGCTGTCCTGGCGACGACTAGCACTGATCGTGGGCGTCGCGGTCCTGCTGGCGGTGATCGCGGGAGTCATCGACGCGTTGCGGCCGGCGTCGTCACGCAGCTATCTCGGCCGCTTCTTCGCCGGTCTCTTCGACGGCTCCGGCGGCATCGTCGGGGAGAAACTGGGGGCGAACCTGCGCCTGCTGGTGGCGACTCCGGTCAGTCCGTTGATCCCGTTGGCGTTGATCTTCTGCGGGTACGTCGTGTGGCTGGCGGGCCGGCCCAACCAGCCCGGGTGGTCGTGGGCCCGGCGACTGGGCGACGCCGTGGGTCTTTCCGAGCCGCTGGAGGTCGCGGCCGACACCCGGGTCGGCGCTGAGGAGGTGCCGTTCCTGCGGGAGACTGCGATCGGCGTCCTGGTGATGTGCGCAATAGCTATGTGTATCAACGATTCCGGGGTCGGAATCCCAGCCATCGCGGCACTGATCGCGTTCCCGTTCGCAGCAGTTCTGGCCACCCGCGATCCGCTGACCACCGCGTGACTTCTGCCCGATGTGTGACGACATCGCCACAAGTCGCTGCCCCCAGCAGCCCCCGCATCACGATGTGTGACGACAGAGCCGAAAATCTGGTCGTGCACCACGGCAGCCCTCTGACAAGGTGGCCACGTGAATTCGTTGCTGCAGCAGTTCCACCAGCAGATCCGTCTGGCGAACCGCGAGTCAGAGGGCGGGCCGGGGATCGTCCGGGACCTGGACGGACCGGTCCGGCGCCGCTACCCGGTCACGCCGGGGGCGTCGTACGCCATGGTCGAGTCACCCGAAGGGCTCGGTGACGATCCGGATCACTGGATCGCCCGGACGGCAGCGTTCTTCACCGCTCGCGGGGAGCGCGTGGAGTGGAAGACGTACTCCTACGACGAGCCGGCTGATCTGGGAAACCGCCTGCAAAGCAATGGTTTTCAGAAGGAGGATGACGAAGCGCTGCTGCTCGGCGAATCCGCTGCTCTTGTGCACGGGGTGGCGCTCCCCGCGGGTGTGACTCTGCGAGAGGCGGATTCGCCGCAGGATTACCACCGCATCCACGAGTTGATGCAGACCATCTGGGGTCCGCGCGATGGCGACATGACCGAGGAGCTGCGCCGCGAGAAGGAGGCCGACCCGACCAGCCTCGACGTCGTCCTCGTCGAGCAGGACCGCGAGACTCCGGTCCTCTGCGCCGCCTGGTGCCGGTACTCCCCGGGCACCGACTTCGCGTCCATGTGGGGCGGTTCGACGCTGCCCCGGTGGCGGCGGAAGGGTATCTACCGCTCGACGGTCACCTGGCGGGCGCAACGTGCGATCGACCGTGGCTACCGCTACATGCGCCTGGACACCTCACCGGACTCCCGGCCCATCCTGACCAAACTGGGGCTGCAACACGTCGCCGAGACCACGCCGTACGTGCACAGTTCACCACTCACCCGTATGGGTGATTGAAGGTCGCCGGTCGATGTGAGCCGGGCGTAGCTTGCCACAGGTAACCGCAGGTCACAGCAATGATGAGCGGATCGGGGCAGGCATATGTCGTTACTCCGGGACCATGCCGAACTGGCCATTTTCCTATGCATCGCGGGCGGCTACCTCGTCGGCAAGCTGCACCTCGGCCCGATCAAGCTCGGCGGCATCTGCGGGACGCTCATCGTCGCGCTGCTGATCGGGACCCAGCACGTCAAGGTCGACAACGACGTGAAGGTCGTCTTCTTCGCCCTGTTCATCTTCTCGTTGGGTTACATGGCCGGCCCGCAGTTCTTCGCCAACCTGAACAAGCGCAGCCTGCGCTTCCTGGTTTTGTGCCTCATCGAGATGGTCAGCGTGCTGGCCATCGCCTTCTTCCTCGCCAAGGCCTTCAAACTCGACCTGGGCACGGCCTCCGGCATTCTCGCAGGCGCAGCGACCGAGTCCGCTGTCGTCGGCACGGCCACAGAGGCCATCGGCAACGTCCCGGGTCTGAGTTCCCAACAGATCACCCAGTACCAGAACAACGTGGCCACCGGTTATACCGTCTGCTACTTCTTCGGCCTGATCACCATCGTGCTGCTGACCAGCCAGATCTATCCACTGCTGCTGCGGATCAACCTTCGTGACGAGTGCGCCAAGATCGCTCGATCGATGCGCGGCTCGAGCGACGCCATCGCCTCCGGTGAGGTGGTCGCCGCCCCCGCTCTGGTGGGACGCACCTTCCAGGTGTCCCAAGCCGCAGGCAAAACCGTCGCGGCCATCGAGTCCGATCTGAACGATGACGTCTCGGTCGAGTCGGTACGTCGTGTCGGGGCGCCCGACCTCACCGTCGACTCCGACCTGGTGCTGCAATCGGGTGACACACTTCTGCTCGTCGGCGAACGCACCGCGGAGATCAAGGCGGACTCGGTCATCGGTCCGGAGGTGGCCGGAGACCCGGAATCCCAGAGCCGGGTGGCCACCAAACAGGTGACGCTGACGCAGAAGGAGGTCGACGGCAAGACCCTGGAGCAGATGCAGGACGAGTACGGCGCGTTGCGCGGCTCCGGCGTCTACGTCACCGAGTTGATCCGCTCCACCGATCAACACCTTCCGGTCACGCCGGCCACGGTGCTTCGACGCGGCGACATCGTCACGCTCGTCGGTGCCCGCGCCGCGATCGACCGGCTGATCAAGAAGATCGGTGTCACGGTCACCAGCAATGCCACCGACTACATCTACCTGGGTCTCGGCATCGTCGTCGGCTCGTTGATCGGCCAGTTGTCGGTCAAGCTCGGAGACGTGCCGCTGTCGCTGGGCACCGGCGGCGGCTGCCTGGTCTCCGGGCTGATCTTCGGGTGGTTCCGATCGCGCACCCAGGTGATCGGCGCCTACCCACCCCAGGCGGCCACCACACTGAAAGATCTGGGTCTGTCGATCTTCATCGCGTGCACCGGCCTCGCCGCCGGCCCCGAAGCCCTCCCCATGCTCAAACAGCACGGCCTGCTCCTACCGCTCGCCGGGATCGGCATGGTGCTCATCCCGGCCACCATCTCGTTGATCGTGGGCCGCCGACTCCTGAAGATCCAGGACCCGATCCTGCTGGGTGCCATCGCCGGCCAGCAGTGCTCGACCCCGGCCATCACCTCTTTGACCCAGACCGCGGACAGCTCCGTGCCGATGCTGGGCTACACGATCACCTACGCGCTCTCCAACTTCTTACTCCCGCTCACCGGTCCGATCCTTGTCGCGATGCTCGTCGCGGCGAAGTAACCCGAGTCGAGACCGGAGGTACACCAGGTGTGGACCTTCCTGACCGACCACGTGTTCCGGCCGCACCCCGAACTTCTGGTCTTCATCACCGTCGCCATCGGCTTCTTCGCCGGCAAACTGCACTACCGCTCCATCGCGCTGGGCGCCGTCACCGGATGCCTGGTGGCCGGCCTGGTCATCGGAGCACAGGTCAAGGTGCAGATCGACGGCACGGTCAAGAACCTGTTCTTCACCCTCTTCCTGTTCGCGCTCGGCTACAAGGTGGGCCCGCAGTTCTTCCGGGGACTGAGAAAGGACGGCCTACCTCAGGTCCTCAATGCCGTGATCGTGGCCGTCACCGGCCTGCTGGTCTGTTGGCTGTTCGCGTCCATGCTCGGCTACGGGCCGGGCCTGAGCGCCGGGTTGTTGTCCGGCGCCCTCACCCAGTCGGCCGCCATCGGAACCGCGAGCGATGCCATCGCCAACCTGCCCGGCCTGAGCGCAGCGCAGGTGCAGCAGCAGCAGAACCTGGTCGCCGTCGGGTACGCCGTGTGCTACCCGCTGGGCACCATCTTGTGCGCAGTCCTGCTGGCCAACGTGCTGCCCAAGCTCTACCACTGCGACCTCGCGGCCGAATCGGCAGAACTGTCAAAGGAACTCGACACACCCGACGACGACCCTGACACCCGCAACGCATACGAGGAATCGGTACTTCGGGCCTACACCGTGGATCACGACGAGCTCGTCGGCAAGACCATCGACCAGTTCGAGCAGGATCAGAAGCAGCACGGACGGCGGATCTACATCACGCGGGTCCGTCGCGGCGGGACCATCATCCACCACACCCAGGACACCGTCCTGCAGCGCGGGGACGTCGTCGCGGTCAGCGCCCTGCGCCACGACCTGGTGGACTTCGACGCCCGCACCAATATCGGACCGGAAACCGACGACGTCACCCTGCTGGGCTACCTCAGCGAGACGATGCGCGTCGTCGCGTCCAACGACCACGAGCTGGGCCGCACGATCTCCGAACTACGCCAGCAGCCGTTCATGGTCGGGGTTTACATCGACAAGCTCTATCGGGCCGGGTCGGAATACCCGTACGTGCTGGCCACCAAGGTCGAGCGCGGTGACACGCTCATCCTGACCGGTCCCAAACGCCTCGTCGACCCGGCGGCCAGAGCCATCGGCGTACCCGTCCCTACGAGCTTCGCCACCGACATGGTGTGGGTCGGACTGGGCACGTTCCTCGGCGGCTGCCTCGGCATCCTGGCGGTGACCGTCGGCGGCGTCCCGATCTCCCTGTCCACCTCCGGCGGCGCCCTCATCATGGGTCTGGTCTTCGGCTGGCTGCGCGGCAAATACCCGACGTTCGGTCACGTCCCGCCGGGCGCCCAATGGATGATGGACACCCTCGGACTGTGCGTGTTCGTGGCCATCGTGGGCTTGAACGCCGGTCCGTCCTTCGTGTCCGGTCTCAAGCAGGCCGGCTGGGGGTTGCTGGTCTTCGGAGCGATCGCCACCGTCATCCCGTTGATCGTGGGGTTCTTGTTCGGGCACTACGTGCAAAAGATCCGCTTCCCGATCCTCATGGGTGTGCTCGCCGGCGGCCAGACCACTACCGCAGCGATCGGTGCGGTCAACGAGACGTCGCGATCGCAGATCCCCACGCTGGGGTACACGATCCCCTACGCCATCAGCAATGTCCTTCTGACCATCTGGGGGCGGTCATCGTCATCCTCAACCACTGATCCGAACACACGACTCGTCCGATAGGAGACCCGCCATGACCACCCAGACTTTCACCCGGGCCGAGATTCACCGTCTTTCGCAGCTCAGCCCCTTCGAACTCAAGAACAAATTCATCGAACTGGCTCAGGAGGCACAGGCTGACCAGCCCGGCCAGAAGGGCAAATCCAGCGTGCAGATGCTCAACGCAGGTCGGGGCAACCCCAACTGGGTTGCCACCGGGCCGCGCGAAGCCTTCTACGCCCTGGGCTACTTCTCGATCGCTGAATCACGCCGGGTTTGGACGGCCGACAATCTGGGCGGAATGCCCGATGCACCGGGAGCTCACGAGCGGTTCGAGTCCTTCGTGCACACACACCCCGACCTACCCGGCGTCGACCTGCTGAAGCGGAGCGTCGACTACGCCATCAGCACCTTCGGTTTCGATGCTGACGCCTTCGTCCATGAACTCACCGACAGTTCGATCGCGGACAACTATCCGGTGCCGGGCCGGGTGCTGAAGTACACCGAGACCATCCTGCGCGCCTACCTCGCCAAGGAAATGTACGCCGGCAAGAACCCGGGCGAGTCGCTCAAGCTGTTTCCGACCGAGGGTGGCACAGCCGCGATGTGCTACATCTTCGACTCGTTGATGAAGAACGGCCTGCTGCACCACGGCGACAAGATCGCTTTGCTGGTACCCGTTTTCACGCCGTACATCGAGATCCCCGAACTGGACACGTACGGCTTCGACGTCACGCGGGTCGAGGCGTCGCTGTTCGCCGAGACCGGTGTGCGCGAGTGGCGGTACCCCGAGGAGGAGATCGCGAAACTCGCCGACCCCGACATCAAGATGGTCTGCATGGTCAACCCCTCCAACCCGCCGTCGCTGGAGTTGGGCGACCGGGCCCGGCGGCAGATCATCGAGATCGTGGGGACGAGCAACCCCAACCTGATCATCGTCACCGATGATGTCTACGGCACGTTCGTCGAGGGGTTCCACTCCATCGCCGCCGATCTGCCGCGCAACACGCTGCTGGTCTACTCCTACTCCAAGCACTACGGAGCGACCGGCTGGCGGCTGGGCGTCATCGGCCTGGACGACGACAACGTCATCGACGAGATGATCGCGGCCCAGTCGCAGGCCGATAAAGACCGCCTCAACAAGCGGTACGGATCCTTGACCCTGGAGCCGGAAAAGATCAAGTTCATCGACCGGCTGGTCGCCGACTCACGTCAGGTCGCGCTGAACCACACGGCCGGTCTGTCACTGCCGCAGCAGATGATGATGGTGCTGTTCTCGATCTTCGACCTCTTGGATGAGGGTCAGGACTACAAGTACCGCGTCCGGGAGATCGTGCAGCAGCGCCTCGGCCTGCTTCTGGAGGGCGTGCAGCTCACCGTGAACGACGACCCGCACCGCGCCGGCTATTACATCGAACTGGACCTGCTCGCTGAGGCGCAGCTCAAGATGGGCCAGGAATTCGTGGACTTCCTGCAGGCCAACTACGAGCCGGTCGATCCGCTGTTCCGCCTGTCGGCCAAGACGGGTGTGGTGCTGCTCAACGGCGGCGGTTTCGACGGGCCGGAGTGGTCCGTTCGGGTGTCCCTGGCCAACCTCGATGACCTGGACTATCTCAAGATCGGCCACCATCTGCAGACGATCATGGACGAATA
This sequence comes from Branchiibius cervicis, assembly GCF_042661605.1. Classification (NCBI taxonomy): domain Bacteria; kingdom Bacillati; phylum Actinomycetota; class Actinomycetes; order Micrococcales; family Dermacoccaceae; genus Branchiibius; species Branchiibius cervicis. The sequence continues at coordinate 822 of NZ_JBHSWJ010000003.1, read as the reverse complement.
CGCCCAGGACTGGGAGGACTCGAAGGCGAAGGATCAGACCGGGAAGAAATAGACCGCCACCCCAACCACCCGAACGCCGCGACGATCACCCAACCCAGGTACGGCGCGACGTTCTCCCGGAAGCCAAGGGTCCAGTTGGCGGTGCTCTGGTCCAACCCGCTGGCCCGGCCGGGCGCGTAGGCCAGGGCCATGATCACCGCGCGTACGACGAACACCGGGTCCCACACGAACGACATCAGCAGCGGCAACAGCAGCCAGGTTGTCGCGTCGTACCACGGCAGTGTGTAGGGCGCGAGGAACGCGAACGCCGTCGACAGCACGAACGTCATCACCACGGCGTACCGGGTCAGCGGATCGGGGATCCGATCGGCCAGGCCGTAGTGCCGGATCACCGCCCACAACCCCATCGCGAGCAATACCATCGCCGCCGCCGCAAGCACGAACACGATCGTGGTGACAAGCCATTCAGGCAGGCCGATCACCCGCAGCAACCGGATCGGCAACGACCACGGCGAGGCGTAGGAGAACGAGCCACCGGCCGCGCCGAGTTGGTGCAGCACGTGCGGACCGGCTACGACGTAACACGGCACGATCACCAGCAGTGCCCCGCCGAGCAGCGACCACAGGCGCCCGGGCAGGATCCAGGTGCCGCGAGCGCCGATCTTGCGCCGATCCACCTGCCACCACGCCCACGCCAGCGCGAGGCCGACCACGCCGTAGGTCACCTTGGTGCTGAAGGCTGCTCCGACGAAAGCGCCGGCGAGCCACGGCGAGCGACGGGCGGCGAGAATCGCTGCCACGACGAAGAATCCGGCGATCAGA
>NZ_JBHSWJ010000002.1:0-3804501 GCF_042661605.1 Branchiibius cervicis | reverse complement strand
GCCCAACTGGGCCGGCATCGAGATCCTCCAACGTGGCCATGGAGGCGGTTCTTCGGCAAGATCGCGAGCGGCGCTTTCGCGCGTGGCCAGCACCGCCAAGGCGACCTGATGCCGAACTGGAAGAACGGCGCTGAACGCCAGCTCCTGATCCACCGGGCTCGCAGAGCCACCCAACTACGTCGGGAGTCGGCGACCCCGCCAAGCCGGGCTCCCGACGTACACCAATCTTTCTGCCCAGCAATCGAATCGACCAGGCCAGGACATGACGATCCTCATCAACGAACCCGTGACCGTGACGGGCCAACAGCCCAAGAAGGTACGGCGCCAATGGGTCAGTCGGTCACTGGGTCCCTGGTTGTTACTGCTTCCCGCCATCGTCGTGCTGGCCATCGGACTGGGCATCCCGCTAGTGCGCCAGTGCATCATGGCGTTCCAGCACTACGGCCGCGCCCAACAGTTCGGACAGCCGGCCACCTTTAACGGGGTCGACAACTTCAAGGCCGTCTTCACCGATCCCGACGTATGGGCCGTGGTCATCCGGTCCCTGGCCTTCTGCGCCGTCAATGTCATCGTCACGATGCTCATCGCGACCGCCATCGCACTGCTGATGACCCGCATCTCGACCGTGCCGCGGATCATCCTGCAGGTTTGCCTCCTGCTGGCTTGGGCGATGCCCGTCATCGCAGCAATGACCGTGTGGCAGTGGCTCTTTGACACCTCCTACGGCGTCATCAACTGGACACTGGTTCACCTGGGGTTCTCCGGTTTCGACCAGCACAACTGGCTGATCAATCCGCTGTCCTTCTTCTTCGTGGCCACCGTGATCGTGGTCTGGATGAGCGTGCCCTTCGTGGTGTTCACCCTCTACGCGGCCCTCACCCAGGTCTCCGACGAGATGCTGGAGGCCTCCGCGCTCGATGGAGCCAGCGGTCTGCAACGACTCCGCTACATCATCTACCCCACCATCCGACCGGTGATCTCGATCGTGGTTCTGCTCCAGATCGTTTGGGACCTGAGGGTTTTCGCCCAGATCAACTACTTGCAGGGCGTCGGCGGAACCGTCAGTGAGACCAACCTGCTCGGCACGTTCATCTACCAACTCGGCGTCGGTAACAGCAACTACGGCGTCGCCTCGGCGTTGGCCCTGCTGGTGCTGTTGATGACGCTGATCATCAGCTCGGGTTACATCCGCTCGTTGCTGAAGGAGGCTCAGGCATGAAATCCAAGGCAATGCGCACCCGCGGCTGGAACACCGTCGCCATCCTGCTCGCGGTCCTGTGGGTCTTCCCGGTCTACTGGATCGTCAACAGCTCGCTGCAACCGATCGAGAAGCTGCGCGGCACGACGCCGGCCTTCTTCCCCAGCTTCGACTTCTCCGCCTACAGCAGGGTTTTCGGTGCGGACTTCCTGGCCTCGCTGAAACTGTCGCTGATCGTGACCCTCATGGCGATCGTCGCAGCGGTGATCTGCGCCTTCATCGCCGCGGTGGCGATCTCCCGGTTCCGCTTCCGGGGCCGCATCTCCTTCATCCTGATCGTGCTCGCCGTGCAGATGATCCCGCCGGAGGCGTTGTTCATCTCCCAGTACAAGATGCTGGCCGACTGGAACCTCTACAACACCGCCTTCGGCCTGGCGCTGCTCTACACCGCGATGATCCTGCCCTTCACCATCTGGATGCTGCGCGGATTCGTCGATGGCGTGCCGCTGGAGCTCGAGGAAGCCGCGATGGTCGACGGGTGCAGCCGCATCGGCGCGTTCTTCCGGGTGACCTTCCCGCTGCTCGCGCCGGGCCTGGTCGCCTGCAGCGTCTACGGATTCCTGCAGGCCTGGAACGAATACACCCTGGCCGTCGTGGTGATGGACCCCAACAACCGGACCCTGCCGCTGTGGCTGCGCGGACTGTCCAGCGTGTCCAACCAGGCCGTCGACTGGCCGGCCGTCATGGCAGGGGCGACCCTGGTCGCGGTGCCGGTGATCGTGTTCTTCATGATCGTGCAGAACAAGATGGCCTCGGGCCTGGTGTCGGGTGCGGTGAAGGGTTGATGAGCGCCGACATCAAACGCGCGGCGTACGGCGTCCTGCTCGCCGCGTTCGACGGCACCTCGATCCCGGCTTGGCTACCCGCCGCCTACGAGGCCGGGCTCGGCGGAATCTGCCTCTACGGCAACAACATCGCCGAAGGATCCTCACTCGCGGCGCTGGGACGCGAGGTACGCGCCCTGGCTCCGGACGCCGTACTCACCTTGGACGAGGAGGGCGGGGACGTCACCCGGCTGCACGCTCTCGACGGTAGCCCCTACCCGGGCAACGCCGCCCTCGGTCGGGTCGACGACGAGGACGCCACGCGCGTGGTCGCCGCCGCCGTCGGTACCGAATTGCGCGATGCGGGAGTGTGGTTCAACCTCGCGCCGGTGGCCGATGTCAACAGCAACTGGCGCAACCCGGTGATCGGCACCCGCAGCTTCGGTGCGGACGCGGAGCTGGTCGGGCGGCACACGGTGGCCTATCTCACCGGCCTCGCCGACGCGGGTGTCGCCGGCTGTCTCAAACACTTCCCCGGCCACGGCGACACCGCGACCGACTCCCACGTGTCACTGCCCACGGTGACAGCCGACGCGGCAACCCTGCGCGAGCGCGAGCTCCTGCCGTTCCGGATGGCCATCGCGTCACAAGCGCCGGCCATCATGACCTCGCACGTTGTGTTGCAGGCCCTCGATCCCGGCCGCCCCGCGACCCTGAGCCACCGGGTCCTCACCGAGCTGCTGCGCGACGAACTGGGCTACGACGGGGTCATCGTCACCGACGCGCTCGATATGGCCGGTGCCAGCCAGGGTCGCGGAATCCCGGCCGCTGCCGTCGAATCCCTCGTCGCCGGAGCGGATCTACTGTGCCTGGGCCCGCTTCTCGGACCGACGCCGACGGTACTGCTCGAGTGCGTGCAGGCCATCGAAGCCGCGGTCCGTGACGGCAGTCTCGCGGCCAACCGGCTGCTCGACGCAGCGCAGCGCGTCGGCGCACTGCGGCAGCGATGGACCGGCGCGGCCATGCCCGATCCGGCCACCATCGCCACCGGACGCGCTCGAGCACGAGCCGTCGCCGACCGGGTCGTGTCCGACGCGCCCCACCTTGCGCCCGGCCCGGTCACGGTCCTCCGCATCACCAGCGGCACGAACCCCGCTGTCGGAGAGACGGTCTGGGGTCAATTGGCCCTCGGCTCGAGTACCGACGTCGCCGTCGATGCGCTCGATCAGACTGTGCCGCCGAGCGGACCAGCGGTGATCGTCGGGCGCCGGGCCAGCAGTGATCCTCGGGTCTGGGCGTGGCTGGCCCATTGCCTGGAGCAGAATCCGGAAGCGATCGCCGTCGAGCTGGGCTGGCCCACCCCCGCCGCCCTGCGACACCCGGCCGTGGTGTGCACCTGGGGGCAGGCCCGCGTCCTGACCGACGCTCTTGCGGAGGCATTGCGTCCCGGGTCGCACCTACGATCAGACAGGTGAGCATCGCACGACCTCGTCTTGCCCGAATCGCCGCTTCGTGCGCGTTGGCGCTGAGCCTGACCGGTTGTGCGTCATCGATCCATCTGACGCTGCCCTCGGGCGCCACCAGCTCGACGCCTCCAGCCAGCCCTACGCCTTCAGCAAGCCCGACACAAAGCACCACCCCCGGTAGCAGCGCGTCGAGTACCGGCGGCTTGCCCACCGCCGAGGACCTCACCCGCCAGATCGCCGCGAACTTCACCACCGCCAAGAGCGCTCACCTGGTCGCGACATACACCAAGAACGACGAAACGCGGACGCTGGACGTCTCCGGCACCGTGGACGGCAGCAACCAACGCACCGTGCTCACCATCAACAAGGACAACGTCAAGGCGGAGATCCGCACGGTCGACGCGCGCGTCTACGTGAACGGCAACGAGGCGTACTACCGATACTCCGGGGTGCCGAGCTCCCGGGCCAAGCAAGTCGCCGGACGCTGGTTGTCGATCCCGGCAGCCAGTGCCGCATCGACCACCCGGGACTTCACGTTGCGAACCATCTTCAGCGACCTGAACTCCAACCTGTCCAGGAGTGAGAGCCGCGGCCTGACCGTCACCGAGTCGAGCCGCGACGGGAAGAAGATCTGGCAGGCAGCCAACGCCCAGACCACGATCCTGGTGGCTGCCGACGGCAGCGGCCGGCTGCTGCGCGCATCCAACAAGGGCCTGCTGAACACCCAGGCCTACACGTTCGACCAGTGGGACTCGGCACCCACGGTCGATGCCCCGTCGAATGCGGTGACGACCTGAGCGCGACCAGCACCTACCATGACCGGATGACCCGTCACGTCACCCGAACCACCCTGTCCGTCGCTGCTGCTGGCCTGGCCCTTGCGCTGGCCGCCTGCGGCGGCACCACCACGGTCAGCACGACCGGCAGCAACTCCGCCGGTGCGAGTACGACGACCGGAAGCTCCACCTCCTCCGCCAGCCCGACGTCGACCACCAGCGCCGCCGCGGCAACTCCCACCGTGCAGGGTGCCGTGCGCCAGATGAACGCCGGCTTCGCGCAGGTCAAGAGCGCGCACGTGGTCGCCGAGGATCTCGATGGCAAGGACACGATCAAGATCGAGCTGGCCGGAACCGTCGACGGCAAGAACCAGCGCGGCTCGATCTCCAACAGCTCCGCCACCGACGGCGGTGTGGTGCAGTTCGTCGTGGTCGACGGCAAGGAATACGTGAACGGGGACGCCGCGTACTACAAGTCCTCGGGCAACACCAAGGGCTCGACCTACGCCGGTAAATGGGTGGTGGTTCCCTCGACCGCCGCCCAGAGCTTCAGCGATCTGACCCTCAAGAGCCTCTTCGATGAGATGGAAAGCGACTTCAGCGACGCCAAGACCACGAAGATGAAACTGACCACCGTTTCCGAGAACGGTGTGCCGGCTTGGCGGATCGCCGACAGCCAGACCACGGGGATCATCGCCGCCGACGGCTCGGGACATCTGATGCGCGCCGAGCACACCGAGGGCGGCAAGACCGAGAGGTACGTCTTCGACCGGTGGAACGCTGTTGCCCCGGCCACCGCACCGGCGGGGGCCATCCAGGGGTGAGGGTCAGTACCCCGCCAGCGCCCAGGCGGTGACCGCCAGCGGCAGCGCGATCAGCACCGCGCTGACCAGGCTCACGATCACCGTCTGGGCAGTGTAGGAACGAGTATCGGCCAACCGCTCGAGACGCGCGACGGCCGGGGCGCCGCCGGTACCCATCGCCCCGGCGGGATGCGGTGCATCCGCCAGCAACACGATCGCGCGGGCCACCGGCGTGCGACCCACAACCTGTTCGGCGCCGCGGTCGGCGAGGATCTCCACCAGCAAGCGGCCGCGACTCAGCCCGTGATCACTGCGCAACGCGGTGGGTACGGCGGTGTGCAGCACCGTGAAGAACTCCAGGATCAGGTCGTGCCGCTGCCGTAGGTGGGCCACCTCGTGCGCCAGGACCGCCTGCAGGCCGACCGGTCCCAACCGCTCGCCGACCGCGTCGCTGACCACCACACGGCCACTGAGGCCGGGGACGCAATACGCCGTCGGCGTCTCGAGCGCGAGCACGCGCAGGGAGTGCGGCGGGCTGCCCAGGGCGCGCCATCGACGTACGTCGGGTAGCGGCTCGCCGCCGGGATCCACCGCGAGCAGGTCGACGAGTTCGCGATGTTGGCGCCGGGAGGTCCGCAACGCCGTACCCACTCGATGGCCCCGGACGGCCAGGCGACCGCACAGGACACCGGAGATGACGACGGCCACCAGCACCAACGGCAGGTGGGCAGCGGGATTCGGTAGGTCGGGGCCGTCACGGACGACGCCGAGCACGGCCACGGGGGCGAGCAGGACGCCGGCCAGGATCGCGGCGACCGAAACCGCCTGCCACAGGAACAGGCTGGAACCCGGCGCGCGCACCTGACCGCGCCACCGCGGCAGCACATGGGTCGTGAGCACGCATGCCGCCGCGATGAACAGAAGAATCAGCGCCGGCACCCCTCCATTGTCTCGCAATCGGAGGGCTGCCGGCGCCGGTTCGCAGGCGATCAGACCGGGTCGGGTGCTTCCTCGTGGGCGGCGTGCTTGGGCGTGTGCTGCGAGGAGTCGCCGCTGATGGCCTGCAGCTTCTCGCCCTCGACGTCCACCGCCGGCAGGATCTTGTCCAGCCACTTCGGCAGCCACCAGGCCTTCTCCCCCATGAGGAACATCGCCGCCGGGATCAGGGTCATGCGGACCAGGAAGGCGTCGAAGAAGACGGCGGCCGCGAGCGCGAAGCCCATCGAGACGATGAACTGCTGACCTTGCAGCATGAACGCCGCGAACACCGAGATCATGATGCAGGCCGCGGCCGTCACGACGCGGGCACCGTGCCGGAAGCCGTCGACGACGGACTCATGGGCGTCGGCCCCGTGCACGTGGGCTTCTCGCATCCGGCTGACCAAGAACACCTGATAGTCCATCGCCAGGCCGAAGACGATCCCGATCAGGATGATCGGCAGGAAGCTGACGATCGGTTCGCCGGAGAAGATCCCGAAGGCGCCCTTCTGGAAGATCATCACCGTCGCACCGAACGTCGCGAGGACCGACAGCAGGAAGCCGATCGTGGCGGTGAGCGGGACCAGGATGGAGCGGAACACCATCATCAGCAGGATGAAGGCCAGGCCGACCACGATCGCCAGGTACTTCGGCAACGCCGAGGTCAAGGCGTCGGAGACGTCGGTCTGGATGGCGGTGACCCCGGTGACGCCGACCGTGGTCTTGGTCTGGGATTCGATACCTGCCTGACCGTCGCGCAGGTTCTGCAGCAACGTCGTCGTCGCCTCGTCGTCAGGACCCGACTTGGGCGTGATCAGGATCTGCGCACCCGTGGAGTCCTGGTTGACCGCGATCACCTGGGCGTTGGCCACGTCACCCTGTTTCGCGGCCCACTCGGTGACCCCGCCGAACGCCGCGAGGCGCTCCTTGGGGTCCTGGATCCCGGTGGCGTCGACCACGGTGATCAGGGGCGCGGCCCGGCCGGGGCCGAAGCCCTCGGTGATGAGGTCGGCGGCCTTGCGCTGGGTGGTATTGGTTGCCGCCGTCGAGTCGGTCGGCAGCGCCAGGTGCAGATCCTTGGCCGGCACCGCCAGCACGATCAGCACCAGCGTGATGATGCCGCCGATGACGGCCGGTCGCTTCCCGATGAAGCGTGCCCAGCGGACACCGTTGTTGATGACTTTGCCGTCGGAGTCGAGTTCGCGGTGCGGGGTGCGGAACGAGCCACCGAACGCATGCGACTTCAACATGCCGAGGATCGCCGGCAACAGGGTCAGGGCAACCAGCACCGCGAAGAACACGGTGCCCGCAGCCGCCATACCCATCGTGGTCAGGAACGGGATGCCGACGACGGCCAGCGCGGCAAGTGCGATCAATACGGTCAGGCCCGCGAAGACCACCGCGGAGCCGGCCTTTCCGACCGCCAGACCGGCCGCGTGGGCGCGGTCGTCGGTGTTCCGCAGTTCCGAGCGGTACCGGGACAGGATGAACAGGGTGTAGTCGATCCCGACCGCCAGACCGATCATCGTGGCCAGGATCGGAGTCGTGGTGCTGATAGTCGTGAACTTGCTGGCGATCATCACCCCGATGGTCCCTGCGCCGACGCCGACGAAGGCCGACAGGATCGGCAGGCCGGCGGCGACCAGGGAGCCGAAGGTGATCAACAGGACCAGCGCCGCGACCGCGACACCGAGCAGCTCTCCCGAGCCACCCTCGACATCGAAACTCTGCATGCCGCTGCCGTTGACCTCGGCCTGCAGACCGCTCTTGCGCGCGTCGGCCAGTGCGTCCAGCACCGCATCCTGGCTGGCCGGCTTCACATCGGTCACCTTGGCGACGTCGAAGTCGAAGGTCATCGTGCCGATCCGGCCGTCGGCGGACAGCGGTAGCAGCGCCTTGGCGTTGGCCTCGGCGACCGCCTGCGGCTGTCCCTGCTTGACCGCGGCCTGCACCGCCATCTGGTACTGCGCCGCCGAGGCCTGCACCGGGTTGACCAGCGTCTTGGCGTCCGCCGGCATCTGCGGGACCTTCTTCAACTGCGCGATCAGGTCGTTCACGGCATTGGAGTACGTGGGCTCCTTCAGGGTGTGACCCTTCGGCGCAGCGACGACGACCGTGACCGATGCCTGGTCCTCGGCGTTCCCGGTGCCCGGGAAGAGCTTCTGCTGCATCGTCTGCGCTTGCAGCGACGGGATGCCGGGGATGGAGAAGGTGTCCTGATAGGGCTGCTTAACCGCTCCCGCCAGGGCGCCGAACCCGACCAGCGCCACGATCCAGGCGGCCAGGAAGTAATACCACTTGCGGTACGCCGCGTGGCCGAGCTTGTAGAGCAGAGTCGCCATGGTTCCTCGTTCGGTGAGTGCGGTTCAGCGGATGGAAAGTAGGGACCGGGCCACCCGCAGGTGGTCACGGACGATGGTGTCGAGGCTTCGGTCGTCGGGGCGCTCGACGAATTGGTCCAGGGCGCTCCCGAAGACCCCTTTGATCACACTCAGCGCGACGCACGCCTCTTCGCGCGGCAACCCGGAGCGTTGCTCGACCAACTCGGTCATGGTCTTGGCGATGTCATCAAAGCGTTCGATCGCCGCGTTGAACACCCTCGGATTGGCGATGAGGCAATCTCGCATGGTGGCCCACTGCTCGCGGGTGAGTGGTCCCCACACGGTCAGCAGCGCGCAGACCAGTTCGCCGAGATCGCCGAGAATCTCACCCTGCGGGCCACCGGCCACGAACCTCTCGACGGCCTCGGTGGGCAGGCCGGGACGGGCGCCGAGGACGGCATCGAGCTTGCCCGGGAAGTAGTTGAACAGCGTGCGCCGGGACACCCCGGCCTGCTCGGCCAGTTCGTCGAGGGTGAAGTGGTCGTAACCCTGCTGGACGGCCAGACTCTGGGCGCAGAAGGTGATGCGCCGTGCCGTCTGGTCTCGGCGCGTCAGGGTGGACATGAACAAAACGTTTGCATTTTGATGCCTCAAAGTGCAATTCGGGTCGGTGTGATCCGCGCCTCACCCGGGTGCGCGGCAGACCGCCGCGTACCCCTCGGCGCGTAACCCGAGGGTGTGGGCGGCCTCGGCTAGGTTGAGAACAAGAAGCACTCCCGACGCGATTCTTCGAGGAAGACGACCATGACCGACTCCGATACCCCTAACACCCCGGACCCCCAGCAGCCCGCCCAGCCGGGCAGTCTCGGTCAGTCCTACCCCGGTCCGGAGCACACCCAACCGACCACCACGCACGGCACCCCCGCCGGCGGTCAGCCGCAGGCGCCGTACCAAGCCCCTACCCACCAGCAGGCTCCCCAGCCCGCCGCCGCGCAGCAGCCCGCAACCGGCCAACCGGCGCCCGGTCAACCGCGCCCCTCGCAGTACCAGCAGCCGACACAGGGCTATCCCCAGCAGGGCGCTCCCCAGGGCGCGCCGCGTCAGGGCTACCCCCAGCAGGGGTATCCGCAGCAGGGGTACCCCCAGCAGGGCGCTCCGCAGCAGGCGCAGCAGCCGAGCGGTCCGGGCTTCGGTCAACAGGCGGCAGCGGTGGGCGGCCAGTTCGCCAACGATGCCGGCAAAGTCGCCAAGGGCGCCGGTGACGGTCTGGGCGCGCTGTTCTCGGACCTGCAGTTCAAGAAGTCGCTGACCGGCAGGCTGGCCAGCATCGTCTTCCTCGGCGCCATCGTGTGGGCGGTGCTCAACCTGCTCAGCAACCTGACCTACTACTGGGGTTCCACCAACGGCTACAGCAACATGGGTGGCGGTTCGGCGACGTTCCACACCATCGCCGACATCATCTGGTTGTTGTTCTTCATCATCTCCGTGCGGATCCTGCTCGAGGTGGCGCTGAATATCGCCAAGATCGCCGGTCGCGACAAGGACTCGAGTAGCAAGTAAGCCGCCGTGGAGCGCACCGAGGCGCTGCTGGCCGACGGCCGACAGATCATCTGGTACGACGCCGACGGCACCCACCGGGTGCCGTCGGTCGATCGCCGGCCCTTGGAGCCGTCGGTCGTCATGTCGCAGATGCGGCATGACCCGCTGACCGGTGAATGGATCGCCGTCTCGTCGGCGCGGCAGAACCGCACCTACATGCCACCGGCCGATCAGTGCCCGCTGTGCCCGTCGCGCGATGGCCGGATGACCGAGGTCCCCTCGCCCGAGTACCAGGTCGTAGCCTTCGAGAACCGTTTTCCATCTTTCGCCACGCAGATCGAGGGCGTGATAACCGAGAACGACGGGTTCGAGCAGATCCGTCCCGCGACCGGTCGCTGCGAAGTCCTGTGCTTCACCAGCGATCACAATTCCACCTTCGCTGCGCTCACCCCGGCCCAGGCACGGCTGGTGGTGGACGCGTGGGCCGACCGCACGACGTACCTCAATGAACTCGAGGTCGTGAAGCACGTCTTCCCGTTCGAGAACAGGGGTATCGAGATCGGGGTGACCCTGCAGCACCCGCACGGGCAGATCTACGGCTACCCGTTCATTCCGCCCCGGGCGTACACCGAGTTGATGCACGCCGCCGCCCACCGTCAAGCCCACGGGCGGAACCTCTTCGGCGATCTCATCGCGTTCGAACAGGCGGGGCCGCGGACCGTGGCGAGCAACGAGGAATGGCTCGCGTTCGTGCCGTTCGCGGCCCGCTGGCCGGTGGAGGTGCATCTCTACCCGCTGCGGCGAGTGCACGACCTGAGCGAACTCGACGAGGCGCAACGCGACGCGTTCACCCTCATCTACCTGGACATCCTGGGCCGCTTCGACCGCATGTACGACTCGCGGCTGCCCTATATCGCCGGCTGGCAGCAAGCGCCGGCGCCCGATCCGGACAATCCCGACACGACCGCACTGCGCGACGAGGCATGGCTGCACCTGGAGCTCACCTCGATCCGGCGCGGGCCGGACAAGCTGAAGTACCTCGCCGGCTCCGAATCCGGGCAGGGTGCCTTCATCGCCGACATCCTGGCCGAGCCGCTGGCCGCGCGCCTCCGGGACCTGGCATGAGCGCGGTCCGGACGCCAGCGCCCCGCTCGGTCGATGATCTGGAGGCCACCTTCCGCGACCGGTTCGACGCGGCACCGGACGGGGTGTGGTTCGCACCCGGCCGGGTGAACATCATGGGCGAACACACCGACTACAACGGCGGATTCGTGCTTCCGATCGCCCTGGCGGAAGGCACCTGGGTCGCGGCGCGCCGTCGTGACGACGACACCGTGCGGCTGCACACCGACTCCCCCGACGTACCCGATCCGTCCGCGAGCGTCCACCTCGGTGAACTGCACGACGGAGAGTCGGTGGGGTGGGCCTCCTACGCCGCCGGAGTGGGTTGGGCGGCCGCGCAACGGGGATTCGACGTACCCGGCCTGGACATCGCCGTCACCTCCAACGTGCCCACGGGAGCGGGGCTTTCGTCCTCGGCGGCGTTGTCCTGCGGTACGGCGCGTGCCTGGGTCGATCTGGCAGGTTGGAGTCTGACGGACACCGAGGTCGCCGACCTCGGTCGGGACGCCGAGAACCACATCGCCGGTGCACCCACCGGGTTGATGGACCAGTTGGCTTCTGTCTGCGGGAGATCCGGGCACGCGATGCAGATCGACACCCGATCGGTCGAGATCACCCAGATCCCGTTCGACCTGTCCGCGCACGGCCTGGCGCTGCTGGTGATCGACAGCCGTGCGCCGCATGCTCTGGTCAGCGGGGAGTACGCCGAGCGGCGGCGATCCTGCCAGGAGGCCGCCGCGGCGTTGGGCGTCCCGGCGCTGCGCGACGCCACCGTGGCCGATCTGGACGGTCTGCCCGATCTGTTGCTACGTCGCGCCCGGCACGTGATCACCGACAGTGCCCGTGTCGAGCAGGTCGCCGCGTTGCTGACCGACGGCTCCGACCCGCGGATGATCGGACCGTTGCTCAACCAGTCGCACCTCTCGATGCGCGACGACTTCGAGATCACCGTGCCGGTGACCGACCTGATCGCCGAAACCGCTGTGCGCGCAGGGGCTTATGGCGCCCGACAGACCGGCGGTGGCTTCGGCGGGTGCGTGATCGCCCTGGTCGACCAGGACGCGGCCGAGACGGTCGCCGAGGCGTGCGTGGCGGCCGCGACGGCCGAGAACTTCAACGAACCGGCTTCGTTCGTCGCCGTGCCGTCCGACGGTGCTCGCCGGATCAGTTGATCCCGCCGTCAGAAACTCGGAAATCTGCACTGCCGCGGACGGCGTGGGCGCACGCGACCGAGACAGTGACGACGGCCGAGTAGGTGACCGCCCCGCCGTTCAGTAGCGGATGACCACGCGACCCTCGATGGCACCGTCCTTCATCTCATCGAAGATGTCGTTGATCTCCTCCAGGGACCGGGTGGAGATCGTCGGATGGATCAGGCCGCGGGAGTAGAAGTCCAGCGCCTCGATCATGTCCTGGCGCGTGCCCACGATCGACCCACGGACCGTGAGGCGCTTCAGCACGATGTCGAAGATGGGCGCCGGGAAGTCACCGGGGGCAACCCGACGAAGACGATGGTGCCGCCGCGCCGTGCCATTCCGATGGCCTGCCCGAACGCCTCCGAGTGCACCGCGGTCACCAATACTCCATGGGCTCCGCCGGTCTGGGCCTGGATCGCACCGATGGGGTCTTCGGTCGCCGCGTTCACCATGACCTCGGCGCCGTGTTCCTTGGCCAGGTCCAATTTGTCGTCGGCGATGTCCACCGCGGCGACTCGCATGCCCATGGCCTTGGCGTACTGCACCGCAACGTGCCCCAGACCGCCGATCCCGGAGATGACGACCCACTGCCCGGGCCGCACCTCGGTCTCCTTCAGCGCTTTGTACACGGTGACGCCCGCGCACAGCACCGGCGCCACCTCGTACGGGTCCGAGCCGGCTGGGATCCGCGGGGCGTACGTCGCGTCCACCAGCATGTATTCACCGAAGGAACCATCGACGGAGTAGCCGCCGTTCTTCTGCTGCTCGCAAAGGGTCTCCCAGCCGCTGCGGCAGTATTCGCAGTGCCCGCACGCCGACCACAGCCACGCGTTGCCGACCAGGTCGCCGACCTTGAAGCCTTCGACTCCCTCACCGACGGCCTCCACCTCGCCGACGCCTTCATGCCCGGGCACGAACGGCGGGCTTGGTTTGACCGGCCAATCTCCCTGCGCCGCATGCAAATCCGTGTGACAGACGCCGGAGGCAACCAGCTTCACGAGCAGCTCTCCGGGCCCGGGGGCGGGCTTGTCGTACTCCCCGACGGTGAGTCGGTCACCCAACTCCGTGACGTACGCAGCCTTCATCGTGCTCATCAGCATCTCCTGACGTCGCTGGCTCCGCCCCGTTGCGGAGCCGGACTTCAACGCTACTGGCCGCAAGGTTGCATCGGGGTTTCGCGAGCGCCGTACGCTCAGGGCATGACCACGCGCGACACGAACTGGCCCGCCGGCTATCCCTGCTGGATCGACATCAGCTTCGACACCGAGCATCGCCGCTTGCATCACGCGGCGACGTTCTACGGCGAACTGTTCGGCTGGCGGGTCGAAGAGGGCGACGAGCAGTACGGCGGCTATCGGATGTGCTTCAAGAACGACGCCGCCGTGGCCGGCCTGGCCCCGAAGATGGATCCCCAGCAGCCGAGCGTGTGGCTGCTCTACCTGGCCAGCGACGACGCCGCGGCGACGACGGCCGCGGTCCGGCAGTACGGCGGCCAGGTCATCGTGGAACCCATGGATGTGGGCAACCTCGGCACGATGAGCGTGTGCGTGGACCCGCAGGGCGGCGTCTTCGGCGTGTGGCAGGGCAAGGAACACCACGGTTTCGAACTCATCGACGAGCCGGGCTCGGTGGGCTGGTCGGATCTGCTGACCCACGACGGCACCGCCGCCCAGGAGTTCTACGCAGCAGTCTTCGGCTACACCTACCGCGAAGCAGACGCCGACGGCTACTTCTTCATCGAGAAGGACGGTCAGGTCGTCGGCGGTCTGCACCAGGCGCCGCAGGACGTACCGGTCGGCTGGCTGGTGCACTTCAACGTCGCATCGCGTGACGCCTCGGCCCAGATCGCCCAGGAGCTCGATGGAGAAATCATCATGACGCTCGACACCGTCGCCGGGCCGGAGGCGACCATCCAGGGCCTGGGCGGTGAGTTGTTCAACCTCGTGGAGCCGACGACCAATTTCACCCTGTAGCCCGCGTTTTGCCCCGCGATGGGCGGGCACGGGAGAATCGGGGCATGCATTCGCTGGCCGACATCACCCCGCCCATCGCCCTCGGTGCCCTCGACGGCCGCTACCGCGCCGCCGTGGCGCCGCTGGTCGATCACCTGTCGGAGGCGGCCCTCAACCGGCAGCGGGTGCACGTCGAGATCGAGTGGCTGATCCACCTGACCAGCGAGCACGTCGTCCCCGGGGTCCGCGAACTGACCGGCGCAGAGCAGGACCACCTGCGCGCCATCGTCGATCACTTCGGGGCCGACGACATCG
This sequence comes from Branchiibius cervicis, assembly GCF_042661605.1. Classification (NCBI taxonomy): domain Bacteria; kingdom Bacillati; phylum Actinomycetota; class Actinomycetes; order Micrococcales; family Dermacoccaceae; genus Branchiibius; species Branchiibius cervicis. The sequence continues at coordinate 3,790,011 of NZ_JBHSWJ010000002.1, read as the reverse complement.
CCGAGCTGGCCGAGATCGAACGGGAAACCGTGCATGACGTGAAGGCGGTCGAGTACTACCTCAAGCGTCGGCTGCCGGCGATCGTGGGCGACGCGGACGCGGCCGGGTTGTCGGAATTGATCCACTTCTGCTGCACCAGCGAGGACATCAACAACCTGTCCTATGCGCTGATGGTGCAGGGCGCGACACAACAGGTCTGGCTGCCGAAGGCCACCGCATTGGTGGACCAAGTCACGACCATGGCCCGGGATCTGGCCGAGACCCCCTTGCTGGCGCACACCCACGGCCAGCCGGCGACGCCGACGACCATGGGCAAGGAGTTGGCTGTGCTGGCCCATCGCTTGGGTCGCCAACTGCGCCGGGTCAAGGACGCCGAGTACCTGGGCAAGCTCAACGGGGCCACGGGGACGTACGGCGCGCATGTCGAAGCGGTGCCCGGCGCCGATTGGGTGGGCATCTCCAAGTCCTTCGTCCAAGGCCTGGGCCTGACCTGGAACCCGCTGACCACCCAGATCGAGAGCCACGACTGGCAGGCCGAGCTCTACTCCGACATCGCCCGCTTCAACCGGATCCTGCACAACCTGTGCACCGACATGTGGACCTACATCTCGATGGGTTATTTCGCGCAGGTCCGCGGCCAGGGCACCGTGGGTTCCTCGACCATGCCGCACAAGGTCAACCCGATCCGCTTCGAGAACGCCGAGGCCAACCTCGAGGTCAGCAACGCGTTGCTGGACGTCCTCTCGGCGACGCTGGTCCAGTCGCGCCTGCAGCGCGACCTGACCGACTCCTCGATGCAGCGCAACGTCGGCACGGCGTACGGGCACTCGGTCCTGGCGATGGACAACGTGAGCCGCGGGCTGGCCGGTCTGGACGCCGTACCGGATGCGATGCTGGCCGATCTCGAGGCGAACTGGGAGGTGCTCGCCGAGCCGATCCAGTCGGCCATGCGCGCGCTCGGCGCCCAGGGCGTGCCCGGGATGGAGCAGCCCTACGAACGGCTCAAGGAACTCACCCGCGGCCGCCGGATCAACGGCGAGGATCTGCGCGAGTTCGTCAAGGGGCTCGGCCTGCCGGGTGAGGTCGAGGAGCGGTTCCTGACGATGACTCCCGCGACGTACGTCGGTCTGGCGCCCAACCTGGTCGCCTACCTCGACATCCACTGACGTATACCCCGAGGGGGTATCAGTGTAGGCTTGAGCTATGGCTGGGTACACCGGGAGCAAAGACGACTACCTCAAGCGGCTGCGTCGCATCGAGGGACAGGTGCGGGGCGTGCAGCGCATGGTCGATGAGGACACCTACTGCATCGACGTCCTGACCCAGATCAGCGCGATCACCAAAGCGTTGCAGTCGGTCAGCCTGGGCCTGCTGGAGGATCACATCGGGCACTGCGTCGTTGGTGCCGCCCGCGAGTCCGACGAGGCCGCGCAGGCCAAGGTCGAAGAAGCCTCAGCCGCCATCGCGCGGCTGGTGCGAAGCTGAAGGAGACGCAATGCAACAGCAGGTGAAGGTGTCGGGCATGACGTGCGAGCACTGCGTGCGTGCGGTCACCGAGGAGTTGACCGCGCTCGACGGGGTCAGCGATGTCCACATCGAGCTGATCAGCGGCGGCGACTCGCCGGTCACCATCCTCAGCGAGGATCTGGTCGACCCCGAGCTGATCGCCGCGGCCGTCGACGAGGCCGGCTACCAGGTGGTCACCGGGGACTGAGGTCCGAGGACCTCAGATCGTGACGTCGCCGTTCGGCGTCGCGAAGGTGATCGACATCAGACCTGGGGTGCCCTTCGGCGCCGCGAAGTCGAACACGATCTCCGGCTCCCAGTCCTCACGGTCCACCCCCGGCTCACCGGTGAGGCCCAGCCATTCGCGAACCCGGTCCGGAGAGCCCGCGATCGCCATGCCTTTGAGCGACGCGTGGGCGGGGCCGTCGGTCGACGGGTGCGGGACACCGTCGCCCCACTGGATGAAGAACGGCACCTGCGCGTCGTTGGTCAAGCCCTTCACGCCCAACTGCTTCCAGGTGAGCTCGATCCCGTCGGGGCGGTGCCGCAGACCCGGAGCGGAGGTACGGCCGACCAAGCCCTCCGCGATCGCGATGTCGTCGACGCCGACGACCCACGCCATCCAACCGCCACCACCGATGGAGCGGGCACGGACCGCCTGACCGAAGGGCGCCTTGTCCGAGGCGGGGTGGTCGAGGACCTCCACAACCTCCAGGAACCGGCCGTCGAGTAGCGGGATGATCGAGTTGCGCGTGCCGAAGCGGGGGTGCACACCGCCATCGACCGGTTCGGTGCCGAGCTCATCGCCGAGGCGCTTGGCCGTCGCGATCAAACCATCGGGCTCTGCTGCGTAGACAACGTGATCGACTCGCATGTTCAGATGGTGCCACCTGTGATCGCCCACACCGAATCGGGGGTCAGCCTCCGCTTCGTCGCTGCCGGACCGCTTCGTAGATAACGATCGCCGCCGACGTCGCCACATTGAGCGAATTCACTATGCCGGACATGGGGATTCGGACCTTCACGTCGGCCGCGTCCAGCACCTCTTCGGTCAGCCCGGTCTTCTCGGTGCCCACCGCGATCGCGACCGGACCGGTCAGGTCCACGTCCGTATGCAGCGTGTCCGTGTCGGGGGTAGTGGCCACCAGACGTACGCCGTGTGCGGACAACCACTGCAGCGTCGCCGTGGTCGGGGCCGCGGCGACCGGCACGGAGAAGACGGTCCCTTTCGAGGCCCGCACGACATTCGGATTGCCCCAGTCGGTCACCGGATCGGCAGCCACGAACGCATCGACGCCCGCCGCGTCGGCGGTCCGCAGCATCGCACCGAGATTGCCGGGCTTCTCGACCGCCTCGGCCACGAGAAGTAACGGCTGCGCCGGTAGTTCCAGGTCCTCGGGGCGCGCCAGGACAGCAGGGACGACAGCCAGGAAACCGTCCGCTCCCTCGCGATAGGCCACCTTCTCGAACGCAGCGCGACTGAGGGTGATGACCTCGGCGCCCGCGGCCGTGGCCGTGTCGACGACGTCCTGCTGGCCCGCCGGATCCGCCATCAGGTCCGGGCAGAGGAACAGCGTCTGCGGGCACACCCCGGCGGACAGGGCCAGGCCCAGCTCGTCGTACCCCTCGACCAGGGTTTGCCCGGTCTGCTCGCGACCGCGACGGCGACGCAGCGTCGCGAGGGCTTTGAGTCGCGGGTTGGCCGCGGACGTGATGTGCAGGCTCACAACAGCGAGCGCAGGACGGTGGCCGCACCGTCCTGCTCGATGGTCCCGGTGACCTCGTCGGCGACGGCCTTCACCTCGTCCGGGGCCTGGCCCATCGCCACCCCGCGCGCGGCCCACTCCAGCATTTCCAGGTCGTTGCGGTGGTCTCCGACCGCGACGGTGTCGCAGGGTTCGACGCCCAGGGATCGGCGTACCTGCTCCAGGGCGGAGGCCTTCGAGACGCCCTCGGGGTTGATGTCCATCCACGCCGAGAACCCGACCGCGTAGTTGACCTCGTGCAGACCGAGCCGCTCGGCCAGTTCCAGGAAGTCCTCCGCGGTGCCGCTGGAGGAACGGAAGGTCAGGCGCGTCGTGGGGTGTTGCTCCAACTCCTCCCAGGAGACGACCTTCTGCACTCCGTTGAGCTCCCCCTCGGGGAACGGTGCGCTGAGCAGGAAACCCTCGCCCAGCACCTCGACGGCGACGGTCGCATCCGGCCACGCGTCCCGCAGCTTGCCCAGCACCGGGCCGGGGTCGAAGGTGACCGTCTCGATCACGTGATAACCGGCCGGCGCGGCCGGGTCGAGCGTGATCGTCACGGCCCCGTTGGAGCACACGACATAGCCGTCGGTCAGACCGATGTGCTCGGCGATCGGGGTGGCCGCGATGACGGACCGGCCCGTTGCGATGACGACGTGATGGCCCGCGTCGACGACGGCGCGTACGGCGTGCCGTACCGCATCCGACATCGTCCCGTCGAAGTGCAGCAACGTGCCGTCGACGTCCAGGGCCACGAGCTTCCGGGTCACGCGCTCACTGTACGGGGCGTGGACCCGGCGGCAGCGTAGGTATCAGTTGCGTCGCAACAGGCCGAGCACCCCGGCGGCGGCCATCAGGATGCCGGCGACCAGGGTGACCCATAGGCCGACCCCCGGCTTGTACGTCACGGTCAGCGCCACACCGGAGTTCTTCAGCTCGTCGGTGTCGATGAAGTGCGAGATCTGGGCGATCCGGAAGATGGCGAGCCCCATGATGATCAATCCGCCGGCGATGGCGGCGATCGCACCCGGCAACGGCAACCTGCCCAGCAGGGCCAGCACGGCCAACACCAGGACCACGACCGCGATGACGATCACGATCCACCCGGTCGTGATGCCTCCGCTCGACGTGACGTTGTCCGCGAACTCGCGAAGGATCTCCGAGTTGTTCGGCAACGTCACACCGACCGCCCCCACGCCATTGGCTGTGACACCGATGTCACCCTGCGCCAACAGCGGGATGTTCAGGGTGGCGGTGAGCCAGTTGAGGAAGGAGCCCAGGATGGCCAGCAGCGATCCGACCGCGGCACCGATGGCGCCCAGGCGCGCCAACGAGCTGACCGGCGCCTTGGTGGCCGTGGATTGCCCGTAACCGGTCGCGCCGTAGGCCGGTGCGCCGTACGGCTGGCCGTACTGCTGGGGCTGGCCGTATTGCTGGGGCTGGCCGTACTGCTGGGGCTGGCCGTACTGCTGGGGCTGGCCGTACTGCTGCGGCTGCGCGTACTGCTCGGGCTGGCCGTACTGCTGCGGCTGGCCGTACTGCTGCGGCTGGCCGGACTGCGGGGGTTGGGCGTACTGCTGCGCATCGCCGTACGCCGGCTGCTGGGGTGCGTACTGCTGCGGCGCCTGACCGTAGGGCTGCTGCTGCGGCGCCGACTGGCTCTGCGGCGATTGGTAACCCGGGGGCTGGTAGGAGGGCGCGCCGTACGGGCTGCTGACGGGGGTCTCCTGGGTCGGCGGGGTGACCGGCGTTGCCTGGGTGACATCGGCGGAGTCCGACGACGGGCTGCCGTACGGCGAGGCGGGGGGCGGTGCCTGGGGCGCTTGCGCCTGCTGGGGATCCGGCTGCTGGGGGTCGGGCTGCTGGTCGGTCATGACGGTCTCCGCGTTCGTGCGATGGCGCCGTGCGGCGCACTCCTGCCCTCAATCTATGAGGAAAGGAGGCGCCGCACCATGTCGGGAATACTCAGTCGTCGGTGAGGGCAAGGGCCTCCCGGTAGCTGAGCCGGTGGCCGGTCTGCAGCAGCGACCGCCGGTACAACCGCTCCGCGATGCGCACGATGTAGTACGCCGCGGCCAGCCCGATCAGCAACGCGACCACCGGTTCCCACCATGCGGCGTCCCCCGACACCACCCGCACGGGCATTGCGATCGTCGAGAAGAGCGGCACGTAGGACGCGATGGTCAGGAACAGCCCCTTACCGGTGATCCCGACGATGAAGACGATGACCACGAGCATCGTCAACGGAGTCGACGTGGATTGCAGGTCCTCGTTGCGGGTCGCGAGTGCCCCAGCCACCGCCCACACTGCGGCGAAGGTCACGAATCCCACCACGAAGAACAGGACGAACCAGAAGATGCCGCTCGACACCTGCGACAAAAGGTCACGACGACCGGTCGCGACGAGGCCGATGATGCCGGCCAGCGCGAAGATCGCGACCTGGGCCAGGGCCAGGACCGTGTTGCCGACCACCTTGCCGATCAGCAGCTGCCGCAACGGAATCGCGCTGGCCAGGATTTCGACGATCCGGTTCTGCTTCTCCTCGATGACGCTGCTGGCGATCGACATCCCGAACAGCAGCGCCGCGATGTAGAACAGGAATCCGAAGACCAGCCCGATGATCTTGCCGGTGCTCTGCTGGTCATCGCCCGATTGCAACAAGTCGTACCTGACGGTGCTGCCCTTGGCCAACTGGTCCAGGGAGACCCCGGCGGCGGCCGCGTTACGTTGCAACGCATCCTGCTGGACCGCTTGCGGGATCCACGTCTGCGCGGCACTGTCCTTGCTGGACTTGCCGACCAGTCGCCAGCCGCCGTCACTGGTGGGAAGGAGCGCCACATCCGCCTTGCCGTCAGTCACGGCACGCTCGGCCGCCGCTTGATCGGCGTACGTCGAGGTCTTGAAGGTCACCTTGTCCGAACCGGCCTCGTGAGCGGCCTTTTCCGCCTGCTGGGTCACGGTCGTCGCGCTCGAACTGAGCACTGCGACGTTGGTGGTCTGGGGCCGGCTGGCCAGGTAACCCTGGACCGCCAGGGTGCCCAGGATCAATGCCAGCACCACCACGGTCGAGACGATGAAGTTGCGATCCTTCAGCTTGACCGACATCTCCCGGGCGGCCACGATCCGCCACAACTGGTTGGTCTTCATGCCGGCACCTCCTGCTGGCTGTGAGCTGTTCCTGCGGTCACTTCGCGATAGATGTCGGCCAGGCTGGGCCGGATCGGCCCGAACTCCTGCACCGAGCCCCGGGCCATCGCCTCGCGCAGTACTGCGTCCGACTGCTCCGGCGAATCGAACTGCACGACAGCGGTATTGCCTTCGATGTCGACGACGTGCACGCCCTGATCGCGCAGCCATCCGGCGTCGCCGCCCAGGACCAAACGGTGGCGGACCGCCTCCGTGGCGCGCAGATCGTCAGCGGTTCCCTCGGCCACGACCCGGCCGCGGGAGAGGATGACCAGCCGGTCGCAGAGCCGCTCGACCAGATCCAGTTGGTGGGAAGAGAACAACACCGGCACACCGCGTCCGGTGAACTCGCGCAGCAGCGCCGCCATCGAGTCGACCGCCGCGGGGTCCAGGCCGGAGAAGGGTTCGTCCAGCACCAGCATGGTGGGATCGGCTACCAACGCGGCGATGATCTGGACCCGCTGCTGATTACCGAGGGACAGCGATTCCAGTTTGTCGCCGGTCCGCTCGCCGAGGTCGAACCGCTCCAGCAACTCGGTCGAGCGGGTGGCTGCATCCTGCGCGCTCAGGCCGCGCAGCCGGGCCAGGTAGATCAACTGGTCCAGGATCGGCTGCTTGGGGTAGAGGCCGCGCTCCTCGGGCATGTAGCCGAAGCCGCGACGGTCGGCGGTGGTGATGGCCCGATCCTGCCAATCGATCTGTCCACCGTGTTGGGCCAGAACGCCCATGATCATCCGCATCGTGGTCGTCTTGCCGGCGCCGTTACCGCCGACGAAGCCGGTCATCGCCCCGTCCGGCACGGTGAAACCGACCCGGTCGACGGCCAGGTGGTCACCGAACCGTCGAGTGACGTCTCGTAGTTCCAACATGCTTGCGACGCTATGGCCGACGACCGGGCCCGCGGATCCACCCGCGGGCGGAGATCGACCTGCCGCTACTCCCCCGGCAGGACGAGGCCGCTTTCGTAAGCGCGTACGACGGCCTGCACCCGGTCGCGTAACTGCAACTTGGCCAGGACGCTCGACAGGTGGGTTTTGACGGTGCTTTCGCCCAACACCAGGTGCTGCGCTATCTCCGCATTGGACAGACCCTTGCCGACGAGGGTGAGCACCTCGAGCTCACGCGGGGTGAGTTGCTCCAGAGCGCGGTCCGGCTCCGGGGTGGGGGTCGCCGTACTGCGCTCGATCACCCGGCGGGTCACCTCGGGCGCCAGCAGGGCGTAACCACGGCCGACGGTGCGGATCGCGTCGGCCAACTCCTCGGGGCTGGTGTTCTTCAACAGGAAGCCGCTGGCTCCCGCGGCCAGGCCTTCGAAGAGATAATCGTCACGATCGAACGTCGTCAGCAAAAGCACCTTCGCGGTGCCGGCCGACACGATGCTGCGACACGCGTCGATGCCGTTGCACCGGGGCATCTCGACGTCCATCAGGACAACGTCCGGCGCCAATCGGGCTGTCGCCTCGACGGATTGGGCACCGTCGGCCGCTTCACCGACGACCTCGATGTCGGGCTCGACCGACAGCATCATCGCGAAACCGCTGCGGACCAGGGCCTGATCATCGACGACCAGGATGCGCAAGGGTGCCTCGGACATGGCTCGACCATATCCAGCGGCTAGCGTGGGACTACCCGCCGACCGAGAGGACGCATGCTCGTGAAACTCGCCCAGCAACTTGTCGGACAACTGCAGGACGCCGGGGTGCGCCGGATCTACGGGATCGTGGGCGACAGCCTGAATCCCATCGTGGACGCGGTGCGGGAGACCGGGGGCAGCGCCAAGGGCGGGATCGACTGGGTCCATGTCCGGCACGAAGAGGCAGCGGCGTTCGCCGCCTCCGCCGATGCCCAGTTGACCGGTGAACTGGCCGTGTGCGCGGGCTCCTGCGGCCCGGGCAACCTGCACCTGATCAATGGCCTGTACGACGCGAACCGCACCGGGGCGCCCGTCCTGGCGATCGCCAGTCACATCCCGAGCGTCCAGATCGGGCAGTCCTACTTCCAGGAGACCCACCCCGACCGGCTCTTCAACGAATGCAGTGTCTACAGCGAGTTGATCAGCACCCCGCAGCAGTCCCCGCGGGTCGTGCACGCGGCTATCTCGCACGCGCTCGGCGATGGCGGCGTGGCGGTGGTGACGCTGCCCGGCGATCTGGCGTCGCTGGACGCGCAGGGTGAGGCACCGGCGTACGTGCCGATCGAGCACGGCCACCTGATGCCCGCGCCGACCGTGGTGCAGCAGTTGGCCGAGGCGATCAACGCCGCGTCGCGGGTGGCGATCTTTGCCGGCTACGGCACCGGTGAGGCGCACGATCAGGTGATTGCGCTCGCCGAGAAGATCGGTGCGCCCATCGGGCACAGCCTGCGCGGCAAGGACCAGATCCAGTGGGACAACCCCTATGACGTGGGGATGACCGGTCTGCTCGGGTACGGCGCGGCAGCCGCCGGGATCGAGGACGCCGACCTGTTGCTCCTGCTGGGGACCGACTTCCCCTACGACCAGTTCCTGCCCGATGTGCGCACCGCTCAGGTCGACCGGCGGGCCGCGATCATCGGGCGCCGGACCGGGGTGGACCTGCCGGTCCACGGCGATGTGCTGCCCACGTTGCTGGCGCTGGAGGAGTTGGTCGAGCCGAAGAAGGACCAGAAGTTCCTGGCCAAGACACTCAAGAAGCACGAGCGGCTGATGAGCAAAGCCGTTGGTGCGTATACGAAGAACGTCGAGACCCGAGTCCCGATCCACCCTGAGTACGCCGCGTCGATCCTGGACAAGGTGGCGGCGCCGGACGCGATCTTCACCGCGGACACCGGTATGTGCAACGTGTGGACGGCCCGCTACATCGAGCCGTTGGGAACGCGCCGGTTGATCGGGTCCTTCCTGCACGGGTCGATGGCCAATGCCCTTCCGCAGGCGCTGGGCGCGCAGTTCGCCTTCCCGAACCGTCAGGTGGTGGCGGTCTGCGGCGACGGCGGGCTGTCGATGCTGCTGGGCGACATGCTGACCGCCCGGATGTACGACCTGCCGATCAAGGTCATGGTGTTCAACAACGCCACGCTCGGCATGGTCAAGCTCGAGATGCTCGTCGATGCCATGCCTGACTACGGAACCGACACTCCCTCAGTCAATTTCGCCGATATCGCGGCGGCAATGGGCTGGCATTCGATCCGGGTCACCGACCCGCGGCAGTTGGAGGGCGCGTTCGGGGAATCACTTGCCTCGGACGGTCCGTCGTTGGTGGACATCGTCACCGATCCGCGCGCGTTGTCCATCCCGCCCAAGATCACCTCCGACCAGGTCTTCGGCTTCGCGACGGCCATGAGCAAGATCGTGCTCAACGGCGGCGCCGGGGAGGCCGTGGCGATGGCACGGTCCAACCTGCGCAACATCCCGCGCGGCTGAGGACTTGCCTCGACGGCCGGCCAGACGAAACGGCAGTGATCGCTGGCGATCACAGGCTTGCCCTGGTGGGGTGACGGTATGGCTTCAGACCCGGCGCCGAGGACGTTGCTCGCTGGTCCCGTCTGCTCCTCGTGCGGGCCGCGACCTTCGTCCTCATCACGCACTCGGCCGTCGCACGTCAACTCGGTATCAGTCAGCCCGCGGTGACCAAACAGCTCGGTGCCACGAAACTCGCTGACGTCCAACGCCTCGATCGGGCGCTTCTCCTCGAGGCCTGCCCGCCTGATGCCGCGCCAGTTCACGTCTCGTCGTCGGACGACGACGCGACGCAGCGGGCCTGGCTTGACCAAGCGACCGCCTGGATGTTCGGTGAATCGCTGGTCGAAGCCGTCGACGAGCCACCTTTTGATGCCTTGGTGACGGTGCCCATGGGGATCGGACACAACGAGGTCGACGAGTTGTCCGGCATGCTCCAGCGACTGCTGCGGCGGGACGTCATCATCCACCCCGTCGCCGGGTGAACCCGACCTACACCAGGAAGGGGATCCGCGCCCGCACGCGGAACCCTCCGGTCGCCCGCGGACCGATGTCCGCTTCGCCGCCGAGGGCGGCGACGCGTTCGCGGATGCCCTGCAGCCCCAGGCCCGTCCCTGCGGTCCCCGCCAGAGTGGAGCCGCCGTCGAGAACCTCCACCTCGACGTACGCGCCATCTCCGGCCCGCACGACACGCACAGTCACCGACGCAAACGTCGCGGAGGAGTGCGCGCGCACGTTGGACAGCGCCTCCTGCACTACCCGATACACCCCGAAACCCGCTGCTGCGGGCACCCGCTCGGCCAGGCCATCGACGTCCACCAGCACGTACGTCGTGCCAAGACCCAGCGTGTCGAACTGGGCTACCAGCGCCGGGACGTCCGCCAACGTCGGTGGCGGAGTCCTCGACTCGGCGTCGTCGCCGCGCAACGTTCCGACCAGGGAGCGCATCTCGGTGACGGCCGAACGGGCCGATGACTCAACGGTTTCCAGCGCACCGGCCGCTGCTGGCGGATCAACCGTGAGCACGCGTCGCGCGGCGGCTGCTTGCACGCCCATCAGCGCCACGTGATGCGCGACCACATCATGCAGCTCGCGGGCGATCCGGACGCGTTCGTCGACGACCGACCGGTCACGCAACTCGGCGGCCTGTCGCTCGATCAGCCCCGCCTGGCCGGCCAGCGCGGCCCGCTGCCGGGCGTTGCGCCAATCCAGCGCTCCACCCAGGATCGCGCCGCCGAAGTAGATCGCGTTGATCAGGTAGATGTAACCGGTCAGCGCAGCTGCATAGGGGAACGGGCCCGGAGACGAGGCACCGTTTGAGGTCCGGTGGACCAGATCGACAGTCACCCACACCATCAACGCAGCGACGCACAACAGCACGACCGCCACCGTCCGGCCACGCGGCGCACCCCAGGCGATTGCCGCGTAGAAGACTGCGAGGAAAAGGAATTGCAGCACGAGGCTCACCGCGAGCGGCGGTAGCAGGATCCCGGTCACGAGCCACAGCACCGTGATGGCTGCGACGGTCGCCACCGGGAATCGCCGGCGCCACACGATGAGCACACCCGCGAGTACCAGCGGCAGGTGCTGCACCACTTCCGGTGCGGCGATCTGGCTCAGCGAGCCCAGGCTGCGTTCCAGCTCCAGACCGACCGCTCCCACCACCAGGAAGCCGACCGCAATCGCGATATCCCGGCGCCACCAACGCGAAGGAAGCGGTCGACGCCATGGATCTCCGACACCGAAAAACGCCCCAACTGTCGCCACCGGGCCAGGCTAGCCAGGTCAGGTGACCGGCTTGAGGACATCCTCACCGACGTACGGCGCGAGCGCGGCGGGCACTCGGACCGAGCCGTCCGACTGCTGGTGGTTCTCCAGAATCGCCACCAGCCACCGCGTCGTCGCCAACGTGCCGTTCAGCGTTGCAACGATCTCCGACTTGCCCTCGTCCGTGCGGAACCGGGTGTTCAGGCGGCGGGCCTGGTACGTCGTACAGTTCGAGGTCGACGTCAACTCGCGGTACCGACCCTGGGTCGGCACCCACGCCTCGCAGTCGAATTTGCGCGCCGCCGGGTTGCCCAGATCGCCCGCCGCGGTGTCGATGATCCGGTACGGCACCTCGATCTTGGCCAGCATCTCCCGCTCCCAGCCCAACAACCGCTCGTGCTCGGCCTGCGCCTGCGCGGGATCGCAGTAGACGAACATCTCCAACTTCTGGAACTGGTGCACCCGGATGATCCCCCGGGTGTCCTTGCCGTGCGAGCCGGCCTCGCGGCGGTAACAGGTCGACCAGCCGGCGTAGCGCTTCGGCCCCTTCGACAAGTCGATGATCTCGTCGGCGTGGTAGCCCGCGAGCGCCACCTCCGAGGTACCGGTCAGGTACAGGTCGTCGGCTTCGAGCCGGTAGACCTCATCGGCGTGTTCGTCGAGGAACCCGGCACCGGTCATGATGTCCGGCCGGACCAGCGACGGCGTGATCATCGGGGTGAACCCGTGCTCCACCGCGAAGGCCAGACCCATCTGCAACAGACCCAGTTCGAGCCGGGCGCCGACACCGGTCAGGAAGTAGAACCGCGAGCCGGCGACCTTGGCGCCCCGCTCCATGTCGATCGCCCCCAGCTTCTCGCCGAGGGCCAGGTGGTCCAGCGGCTCGAAATCGAACTGCGTCGGGGAACCCACGACCTCACGGACCGTGTAGTCGTCCTCCCCGCCGCTGGGTACACCGTCGACGATGATGTTGCCGACCTTCTTCAACAGCGCCTCGAAGGTCGCCGACTGTTCGTCGGCCTGGGCCTCCAGCGACTTCACCTGCGCCGCGAGGGCGGCCGCGTCGGCGCGGGCCTGCTCGGCCTGTTGCTGCAGGGCCGTGACATCCTCGCCGCGTTTGCGGGCGGCGTTCAACTGGCCCATCGCGGCGCCGACCTGCTTGCTGACCGACTTCTGCTGCGAGCGCAGTTCCTCGAAATGCGACAGCGCGTTGCGTCGCGCGGAGTCGGCCGCCAGGATCTGGTCCACCAGGGACTCGTCGGCTCCCCGGGCTCGTTGGCTGGCCTTGACCCGCTCCGGGTCCTCCCGCAACACCTTGATGTCGATCACGATCGACAAGGCTAGCCTGGCCCTGGGATAGGTTGCGGTCATGCCCACGGCTGCGGTGATCGTCAACCCGACCAAGGTGTCCGACGCCGCCACCCTGCGATCGCAGGCCCGCGGCGTTTTCGAGCGCCACGGGTGGGGGAACCCATGTGGTTCGAGACCACCGCGAAGGACACCGGGCGCGGTCAAACGATCCAGGCCATCGAGCACGGTGCCGATCTGGTCTGCCCGTACGGCGGGGACGGGACCGTCCGCGCGGTGGCCAGTGGTGCTCTGGGCAGCGGGGTCCCGTTGGGACTGCTCAGTGCCGGTACCGGGAATCTGCTGGCCCGCAACATGAAGCTGCCGCACCGGCGGTTCCAGGACGGCTTGGTGGCCGCGCTCACCGGCACTCCCCGGCCCATCGATGTCATGCGGATCACCATCGACCGCGACGGCTCCGGTGGGTGGAGCGAACCCGAATACGGCCTGGTGATGGCCGGATTCGGCCTCGATGCAGACATCCTCGGCGGCACCCCCGAGGCCCTGAAGGCCAGGCTGAGCTGGCTGGCCTATCCGGTCAACGGGCTGCGGCACATTCGGCACAACCACATCCCGATGACCGTCACCTTCGATGCCGATCAACCGGTCGACACCGAGGTCACCACCGTCATCGTGGGCTCGTGCGGACTCCTCACCGGCGGGGTGCAACTGATGCCCGGTGCCCGCTTCGACGACGGTGAGCTGGACGCCGTCATAATCCGCGCCGGCGGTGCCCTCGGCTGGCCGAAAGTCGTCACCAGCATTTTGAGCCGCTCCAAACGCTCGACCCACGCGGTGGAACGCCGGGTCGCCGAAGCCGTCGACCTGCGAGCCGGTACGCCGACCCCCATCGAGATCGACGGCGACCACCTGGGCAGTGCGATCGGCGTACGCCTCGAAGTGCTGCCCAGCGCGCTGAGCGTCCGCGGCTGATCCGCCGCCGGCCCGGGCGGCGTCGGAGCGGCCAGGTTCACCAGGCACACTCTGAGCATGACTCGCCGCCTGCTCGCCCCCGCCGTCCTGGCCGCGGCCGCACTCACGCTCAGCGCGTGCGGTGGCGGGGCTTCGAACTCCTCATCGGGTACGCCGAGCGGCACCACCGGCACCGCCGCGACGAGCAGTTCCGCACCGACCAGCACCTCGACCACCGCCACCTCCTCCGCCGGCAGCGCCACGACCGGTCATTCCCCGAGCACGAGCACGGGTTCGACGGCTACAGCCGGCAGCGTCCTGCCGAACCCCACCGGGTACAGCACGCCGACCTCCGTGATGCCGGTCGGCAACGGCTGCGTGCCCGCGCGGTTGTCCGTCAGCAGTGTCGGCATCGACGGCGAGCAGGTCGTGGCGATGGGCACCAACGCCCAGGGGCAGATCTACCCGCCGCCGAAAACGACCATGTGGTACGACAAATCGGCCCAGTTGGGCACCAGCGGTCGCACGGTCATCGCCGGCCACGTGACCTACGACGGCCCGGATGAGTTCTACGACCTGGACCGGGTGCGCACCGGTGCACCCGTGGACATCACCTGCACCGACGGGCGCCACCTGACCTACACGGTCACCGACAAACGATCCGAGCTGAAGACGAAGGTCACGACCGACCAGCAGGTGTGGGGCGGCAGTTCGTCACCGGTCCTGGTGCTCATCACCTGCGACAAGAACAGCCCGCTCATCGGTCAGCACCACCTGAACAACTACCTGGTCTGGGCCGAACCGGCCGCCTCCTAACCCAGCGACCGCAGCCATTCCCGCGCATCGGCGAAGGCTGCGTCGGTGGCGGCTGGTTCAACGGTGGCAGCTCGCAGATCGGCCCGCGGGTACGAACCCAGGAAACGCACGTCCGCGGCGGTCCGCCGCAGTCCGAGAAGGGCGTCCGCGACCCGTTCGTCGCGCAGATGCCCCTCCAGATCGATCGAAAAACAGTAGCTACCCATCGCCGCACCGGTCGGCCGCGACTCCAATCGGGTCAGGTTGATTCCGCGGGTCGCGAACTGCTCCAACAACTCCAGCAGGCCCCCGGCCCGGTCGGAGTGCTGGTAGAGCACAAGCGTGGTCTTGTCGAAGCCGGTCGGTGTCGGCAGCCAACCGGGCCGCGCCACCAGCACGAACCGCGTCACCGCCGACTTGTTGTCGCCGATGTCCTCCGCGAGCACCTCGAGGCCGCCGGCGGCGACCGGAGCGCAGACGGCTGCGTCGTACGGCGCGGGCTCACCGGCCGCGAGCGCCGCCTCGAGTGCCTGGGGCCCGGCGGCAGTTGACAGCGCCGGCACGTACGTCGCGCCGGGAGTGTTCGCTGCCGCCCAGCCGCGCACCTGTGCCCAGGCGTGCGAGTGGGTGCCGATCGTGCGGATGTCCGCGAGCGTCGTACCGGACGGCGCGACCAGCACGAAGGTGATGGGCACGAGGACTTCCCCGACGATCACCAGTTGCAGTGCGTTGAGGGCGTCGATGGTGGCCGGGACACCGCCCTCGATGGAGTTCTCGATCGGCACCATCGCGGAGTCGACGTCGCCGGACTGCACCGCGCGCAACGCGGCGTCGACGGTGGCGAAGGGCACGTGCTCGGCGCCCTGCGCCGGCCGCCAGGACAGCAGAGCCGCCTGGGTGAACGTGCCCTCGGGACCGAAGTATCCGTAGCGCATCAGGCGTCCTTCCGGTTGGTGCGGGCGGCGGCAATGGCCTGCTGCTCCTCGGGGGTGAGCTTCACCTCGGAGCGCCCGGAGAGCACACCCTTGGCGTAGGTGCGCGACTCGTCGCGGGCGTGGATCGAGGTGATGACCAGTCCGTCGCCGGAGTCGTCCAGCAGCGCCGCCGAGAACGATAGCTGCCCCCGGAATCGCCGAACGCGTCGTACCGCACGACCGCGACGTGCCGCAGGGCGGCGGCCACGTGCGGTGTGAGCCCGTCGACACGCGCGGCGAGGGCGCCCAGGTGCCGCTCGATCGCCGTACTGCGATCGGCCTGGCGGGTGAGCACCGCGAGCGCGTCACGTCGCTGGTCCGGGGGCCACAACGCCGTGAACTGCCGCTGGATCGCGCGCAACCGCAACAGCGCGGCCGCCGCCACCAGCAGCGCCAGCACGGCGAGGGTGAGGGCCAGCGCGAGCAGGGCGGTTTGCACGGATCGAGGGTACGGCGTAGGTAGACTTCGCGGGTCATGGATATCGGGCTGATGGTCACCGTCTTCGTGACCATCTTCCTGGTCGAACTGCCGGACAAGACGTTCATCGCGACCCTGGTCCTGGCCACCCGCTACCGGCCGATCCTGGTCTGGATCGGGGTGTGCGCGGCCTTCCTCGTGCAGACGGTGGTCGCGGTCGCGTTCGGCGGCCTGATCGGCCGGTTGCCGGAGAAGCCGGTGCATGCCGTGGTGATGGTGCTGTTCGCGATCGCCGCGGTCCTGCTGATCCGCAGTGCCAAGGACGCCTCCGCCGAAGAGGCCGAGACCGAGGAGGAGTTCGAGCAGAAGACGACCCGGCCCGCGTCCGGTTTCCACGCGGTGACCGCGTCGTTCCTGATCCTCTTCCTGGCGGAATGGGGCGACCTGTCCCAGTTGGCGACCGCCGGTTTCGTGGCCAAGAGCGGCGGCGGCCTGGGTGTCGCGCTCAGTGTGGGTGTCGGCGCGTTCCTGGCGCTGGCCGCGGTGTCGGGGCTGGCGGTGCTGCTGGGCCGCAAACTGCTCGACCACGTACCCCTGTCGATCATCCGGCTCGTCGGCGGTTTGGTCTGCGCACTGTTCGCGGTCCTGCTCGCGTTGGGACTCTTCGGGGTCTCGCTGCCGTCCTGGCTACCTATCTGAGCCGCTTAACCTTGCGGGGTGATCCGGCGCTGGCTTCTTGCGGTGGCCGTCGTCGTGCTCGGGATCAGTGCGGCGTCGGCCGCGATCAGCGCGTTGTCGGCCCGGCCCGCGGTCCAGACGATCAAGCAGCCGGGCCGGTTGGTCATCGTGTCGATGCCCACCCTGACCTTCGACGGCGCGAATTCGCATACGACGCCGGCGCTGTGGGCGATGGCCCGCACCGGCGCGGTCGCCGCCCTGACCACCCGCAACCTGACGGCGCACAGTTGCAGCAACCAGTCCTGGTTGACCTTCGGCGCCGGATCGCGCACGACCATCGGCCAGCCGGTCGGTGAAACGCCCACCGGCGCTCGACCGGGCACCTGCAGTCCCGAGTTGCAGCCGGTGCAGGACGGCGAGGGCGCCTACTACCCGGATTGGGCCACGTGGCGCGCCTCAGCACCCGGCGCCGGCACCACCACCGATCTGGGGCTGGTCGCCTCGTCGTTGGAAGCCCACGGGCAGTGCCTCATGGCCGCCGGCAAGTACGTCGCTCTCGGGGCGGCCGACCGGACCGGCCGGATCGCGCACTACCAGCGCAGCGTCGACGACGTGTCGCTCACGACCTGTCCGGTGACCTTGATCGGCCTGGACGGACCCGACGACCGCTACCTGTCGCAACTCCTGGCCCGGTTGCCGGCGAAGACGACGCTCGTGGTCACCGGGGCCGCCGACGACACCACACCCGAGTCCCTGCGCGCCGTGGCCATCATCGGCCCGCGCGTGCGGCACGGCCTGGCCACCTCCGCCTCCACCCGACAGGTGGGGCTGCTGCAGACCACCGACCTGTCAGCGCTGACCCTGTCGCGCATCGGGTCGGCCGCTCCCACCCTGCCCGAGGGTCGCGCGCCCGTCGTGCAGCCCACCGGCAGCCCCACGGCGCCGGTGGTCCGGGTCACGCAGTTCACCACGGCGCTGCAGATCGAGCACGCGTTCGTGCTGCCGTTCTTCGTGTGCTACCTCGGCGGGACCGCGATCGCCTGCGCCATCGGTGGGGTGTGGTGGTGGCTGAGCCGGACCGGATTCAGCCGGGGCTTGCGACGCTACTTCGCCGGTACCGCGGCGGTCGTCGCGGCGACGCCGGTGGCCACCTTGCTCGTCGGCTTCCTGCCCTGGTGGCGCGCCGACCAGCCCCGGGTGGTGCTGGGTATCTTCACCTTCGCCGGAGCGGTGTTCATCGCGGCAGCCGCCTTGCTCGGACCCTGGGGGCGCTACCGACGCGGACCGACGGTCTTCCTCGGGGCCTTCACCCTCGTCGTACTCGGATTGGACGTCGTCCACGGCTCGGCGCTGCAGCTGACCTCGCTCACGGGTCTGCAGCCGGTGTACGGCGGCCGGTTCTACGGCATGGGCAACGTTTCCTACGCGTTCTATGCAACCTGCGGGTTGTTGGTCGCGGCCTCGCTGGCCGGCGCATTACTGGACCGCGGGGCCCGGCCGCTGGCGGTTCTGACCGTCCTGTTGATCGGTGCGGCCGTCGTGGTCGTCGACGGCTACCCGGGATGGGGCGCGGACGGCGGCGGTACGGCGGCCCTGATCCCCGCGTTCGCCTACCTGGCGCTGAACGCCGCCGGGCGACGGGTGACCTGGCGGCGGATCCTGCTGATCCTGGTGGTCAGCGGGGCGTTCGTTCTCGGGCTCGCCTTCCTGGACTACCTCCGGCCCGCGCAGAACCGCACCCACCTGGGCGATTTCATGGCCGGGGTGATCCACGACGGCTCCGCCGGTCCGCTGGCCCGGATCTGGCAGGCGAACTGGACGATGCTGGTCTCGTCCCCGGTCAACCTGCTGGTGCCGGTGCTGCTGGTGCTGGCAATCATCGCGCTGGGCTTGCCCAACTCCCGACTGGGCCGCCCGTTGCGCCCGTTGTTCGAGCAGGTGACGTTCTACGACCGGGGTCTGGCGGCCGCGGCGGTCTGCTGGTTGATCGGCTTCGTCAGCAACGACTCCGGGACCGCCATCCCGCCAGCGGGACTGCTCATGGCAATACCGCTGACGGTGCTTCTCGCGGCGAGTCCGGCCTGGCGGCTCGACGACGTACCGCCGGGAGCGACCACGCCAGAACGCCGAGTAGCAGCACTGAGATAAGGCCGTAACTGTCGTTGAGCAGTTGCCAGCCGGGATTGCCGCTGGAGGAGGCCGGGAAGTCCAGACCCTGCTGCAGTCGCCACTGACCCCACCACGGCAGCGGCATCGTGAACAGCGCCCAGACAATCGCGGCGGCCAGGAGTTTGCGGACCTGCAACAGCGCTGCGAGCGCCACCACCACCCACACGAAGTGGTGGATCCACGACACCGGCGAGATGAGAACCCCCACGATGCCCACGGCGGCCGCCTCGTGCCAGAACCACCCGCGGCGGTGCGCGCGTCGGGCGATACCCAGTCCGACGACCATGACGATCAGCACCAGGACCAGCCACAGAGCACTGGAGTCCCAGTGCGCTCGTAGCAGGATCCCCCGCAACGCCTGGTTGGACGTGCCGTCGTTCAGGCCCAGTCGGTCGGGGTCCTGTAGGGCGCCGCCCCAGAACGCAAAACTGGCGTTCGGCAACAACAAGAATGCGGCCAGCGTGAAGCCGGCCGCGCTTGCGGCGGCGGTGGCGGCGGCGCGCCACTGCCGGGTCACCAGGAGGTGAACGATGAAGATGCCGGGGGTGAGCTTGATCGAGGTAGCCAGCCCGATCAGGACACCGCGCGGGATCCGGCCGCTGCGCTCACCCAGATCGAAGAGCACCAGCGCCATGAGGAAGATGTCCACCTGACCGAATCTGATGCCGTCGCCGACCGGCTGGAGGCAGCCCACCGCGGTCCAGATCCCGGCGAGCGCAAGCGGCCACCACCGGCCGCAGCGCTGGGCCGGCTCCCGGAAGAGCCACCACACCAGGGCCGCGAGTACGGCGAACTGGGCCAGCGTCCACAACCATCCGGCCAGCCCGAAGGGGATGAGAGCCAGCAGGATGGCGAAGATGGACGCGATCGGCGGGTAGGTGAAGGGCAGCAGTTGCGGCGGCGCGGTCACGGCCGCGTAGACGGGCCGGCCGATGAGGTTGGAGATGCCGGCGTTGCGGTACACCTCGAGGTCGACCAGCCACCGGGTCGGCGGGGTCTGTACCACGAAGTGGTTGATCAGCATGTACGGACGGATCAACGCGACAAGGATGGCTGCCGCCCAGATCCAACGGGACGGGCGGGCGGCAACGGTCACCCCGGCATTCTGCCCTGTCCCCGGATCACGGCGGCGCGGCCGTAGCCGTCAAGGACGCTCGAACCGTGTCGATCTGCCCCTGGTGCGCGGCCCAGTAGGCCGGTGTGGCGGTGATGGTGATGCGGTGCTTTACCCCGGCCGGATCGAACGCGATCACGGCCCAAGCCCGCACCGGCACCTGCGCGACGCACGTCCACTGCAGTTGCAACCCGATGAGGCCGTGCTGCTCCCAGCGCGTGACCGGCACCTTCGGGGTGAAATCGGAGAAACAGCTATGTCCCCGGCCCTGGGTGAAGTCCCAGATGTTGGTGGGGTCGACGTTGTACTGCAGGATCCCTTCGCCGATCAGCGCACGTTCACGCGCGGCTGAGACATCCGTGCCGGCCCGCGGCGCCGTATCGATCTCGTGGGTCACGGTCAGGTCGGCCGGCTGCTCTCCCTGGCCGCCGACCAGCCACACGCTCATATGGACCAGGTCCTGCTGGGCCCGGGCGACGTCCTTGCGCAGGACGGCCCCCATTGCGCCGGCAGGGCCATCTGCAGCGTGTAGTCCTCGACCGTGCCCTTCGGGGGCGTCGAGCTACGCGTGGTCGACGCCCCGGGCACCGAGACCGTCGTACTGCAGCCCGACAACGTCAGCCCTACCGCTGCGACCGCCAGTCCGCGGCGCACCTTTCGCGTCTCCATGGCCGGGACGGTATCGGCGCCGACTCATCGACCGCAGAAGTTATCCACAGCCTCGGTCGATTAGTCTCGGGCCGTGGTGCGGCGTTGGGTGATCGCGGTCGTGTCGATCGCCGCGTTGTTCGCCGTCGCGTACGGCATGACCGGGCTCGTGACCGCCCAGCCCGACCCGAAGCCGGTGGCGACGAGCGGCTCGGTGGTGCTGGTCGCCGTACCCGGACTGGCCTGGACCGACGTCTCCGCCACCCGCACCCCCGACCTGTGGCAGGTGCTCGACTACGGCGCGACCGCCAACCAGGTCGTGCACACCGTGGGATCCACCGCGTGTACGCCGAGTGCCTGGCTCACGCTCGGGGCCGGACACGGCGTCGACGCGGCCGGGTGCGCTGCGCCGGCCCCGGTCGTGAGCGGGGGCACCGCGACCTGGCCGTCCTGGGCGCAGTGGCGATCCGCGGACTCCGGCATCGGCCTGCTCGGCGCAACCGCGACCCGGCACGGTCGCTGCATCGAAGCAGTCGGACCGGATGCGGCTCTGGCCGCGGCGGATTCGACCGGTCGCGTGTCCCATTACGCGGCCTCGCTCGCGACGGCATCGTTCACGACCTGTGCAGTCACGTTGGTGACAGCATCGGCCACCGAGCTCAACACCATCGTGGGGAAACTGCCCGCCACGGCGACGCTGATCGTGACGGGCCTGTCCGACGGGTCGTCCGACGACGCAGGTCTGCGGTTGGCCTACGCCCTGGGCACTGGGGTCCCGGCCGGGGTGCTGCGCTCAGCTTCGACCAAGCAACCGGCCCTGATCCAGACGGCCGATCTCACGGCGACGATGCTGCAGACGCTGGGCGCGTCCTCGCCGCCGGCTGGCGTGCACGGTTCGCCGCTGCAGGTGGTCCCCACCCCGCAAAACGCCGTGACCGCGACCGCGAACAACGCCGCCCTGGCCCGGGCGGTCTCGGTGAATCACGCCGTCCTGGTGTGGTTCTGGCTCGCGTGGGCCGTGCTCTTCGTCGGGTTGCTCGCGATGGTTGTGCGCAGCCGCCCCCGCTGGACCCGGCCCGCACTGGCGTTTCTCGCCGCCGTCCCTATCGGCACCTTCCTGGCCGGGTTGCTGCCCTGGTCGCGGTGGCCGGCGCCGGCACTGTGGCTCGTGGTGCTCTCACTGCTCTGGGCCGGGGTCATCGTGGCGATCGCCTACGCGGGACCGTGGCGGCGCTGGATCGGCTCGCCGTGGGTGACAGTGGGTGCGGTCTCGTCGGCGGTACTGGCGCTGGACGTCATGCACGGCTCGTCGCTGCAACTGCCGGCGATGCTGGGCCTGCAGCCGGAGTACGGCGGCCGTTACTACGGGATGGGCAACGCCGGGTACGCCATCTTCGCGACCGCCGTGCTGCTGCTCGCGGGGCTGCTCGGCGGCCGGTTGATCGCGGTCGACGAACGCCGCCTCGGTGCCTGGACCATCGGATTGCTCTGCGGCGCAGCGGTGCTGGTCCTGGCCGCCCCGATGTGGGGCGCCGATTTCGGTGGGCCGCCGCCCCTGCTCATTGCCGGCGGCATCATGGTGGTCCTGTCGTTGGGCCGCTCGCTGTCCTGGCGACGACTAGCACTGATCGTGGGCGTCGCGGTCCTGCTGGCGGTGATCGCGGGAGTCATCGACGCGTTGCGGCCGGCGTCGTCACGCAGCTATCTCGGCCGCTTCTTCGCCGGTCTCTTCGACGGCTCCGGCGGCATCGTCGGGGAGAAACTGGGGGCGAACCTGCGCCTGCTGGTGGCGACTCCGGTCAGTCCGTTGATCCCGTTGGCGTTGATCTTCTGCGGGTACGTCGTGTGGCTGGCGGGCCGGCCCAACCAGCCCGGGTGGTCGTGGGCCCGGCGACTGGGCGACGCCGTGGGTCTTTCCGAGCCGCTGGAGGTCGCGGCCGACACCCGGGTCGGCGCTGAGGAGGTGCCGTTCCTGCGGGAGACTGCGATCGGCGTCCTGGTGATGTGCGCAATAGCTATGTGTATCAACGATTCCGGGGTCGGAATCCCAGCCATCGCGGCACTGATCGCGTTCCCGTTCGCAGCAGTTCTGGCCACCCGCGATCCGCTGACCACCGCGTGACTTCTGCCCGATGTGTGACGACATCGCCACAAGTCGCTGCCCCCAGCAGCCCCCGCATCACGATGTGTGACGACAGAGCCGAAAATCTGGTCGTGCACCACGGCAGCCCTCTGACAAGGTGGCCACGTGAATTCGTTGCTGCAGCAGTTCCACCAGCAGATCCGTCTGGCGAACCGCGAGTCAGAGGGCGGGCCGGGGATCGTCCGGGACCTGGACGGACCGGTCCGGCGCCGCTACCCGGTCACGCCGGGGGCGTCGTACGCCATGGTCGAGTCACCCGAAGGGCTCGGTGACGATCCGGATCACTGGATCGCCCGGACGGCAGCGTTCTTCACCGCTCGCGGGGAGCGCGTGGAGTGGAAGACGTACTCCTACGACGAGCCGGCTGATCTGGGAAACCGCCTGCAAAGCAATGGTTTTCAGAAGGAGGATGACGAAGCGCTGCTGCTCGGCGAATCCGCTGCTCTTGTGCACGGGGTGGCGCTCCCCGCGGGTGTGACTCTGCGAGAGGCGGATTCGCCGCAGGATTACCACCGCATCCACGAGTTGATGCAGACCATCTGGGGTCCGCGCGATGGCGACATGACCGAGGAGCTGCGCCGCGAGAAGGAGGCCGACCCGACCAGCCTCGACGTCGTCCTCGTCGAGCAGGACCGCGAGACTCCGGTCCTCTGCGCCGCCTGGTGCCGGTACTCCCCGGGCACCGACTTCGCGTCCATGTGGGGCGGTTCGACGCTGCCCCGGTGGCGGCGGAAGGGTATCTACCGCTCGACGGTCACCTGGCGGGCGCAACGTGCGATCGACCGTGGCTACCGCTACATGCGCCTGGACACCTCACCGGACTCCCGGCCCATCCTGACCAAACTGGGGCTGCAACACGTCGCCGAGACCACGCCGTACGTGCACAGTTCACCACTCACCCGTATGGGTGATTGAAGGTCGCCGGTCGATGTGAGCCGGGCGTAGCTTGCCACAGGTAACCGCAGGTCACAGCAATGATGAGCGGATCGGGGCAGGCATATGTCGTTACTCCGGGACCATGCCGAACTGGCCATTTTCCTATGCATCGCGGGCGGCTACCTCGTCGGCAAGCTGCACCTCGGCCCGATCAAGCTCGGCGGCATCTGCGGGACGCTCATCGTCGCGCTGCTGATCGGGACCCAGCACGTCAAGGTCGACAACGACGTGAAGGTCGTCTTCTTCGCCCTGTTCATCTTCTCGTTGGGTTACATGGCCGGCCCGCAGTTCTTCGCCAACCTGAACAAGCGCAGCCTGCGCTTCCTGGTTTTGTGCCTCATCGAGATGGTCAGCGTGCTGGCCATCGCCTTCTTCCTCGCCAAGGCCTTCAAACTCGACCTGGGCACGGCCTCCGGCATTCTCGCAGGCGCAGCGACCGAGTCCGCTGTCGTCGGCACGGCCACAGAGGCCATCGGCAACGTCCCGGGTCTGAGTTCCCAACAGATCACCCAGTACCAGAACAACGTGGCCACCGGTTATACCGTCTGCTACTTCTTCGGCCTGATCACCATCGTGCTGCTGACCAGCCAGATCTATCCACTGCTGCTGCGGATCAACCTTCGTGACGAGTGCGCCAAGATCGCTCGATCGATGCGCGGCTCGAGCGACGCCATCGCCTCCGGTGAGGTGGTCGCCGCCCCCGCTCTGGTGGGACGCACCTTCCAGGTGTCCCAAGCCGCAGGCAAAACCGTCGCGGCCATCGAGTCCGATCTGAACGATGACGTCTCGGTCGAGTCGGTACGTCGTGTCGGGGCGCCCGACCTCACCGTCGACTCCGACCTGGTGCTGCAATCGGGTGACACACTTCTGCTCGTCGGCGAACGCACCGCGGAGATCAAGGCGGACTCGGTCATCGGTCCGGAGGTGGCCGGAGACCCGGAATCCCAGAGCCGGGTGGCCACCAAACAGGTGACGCTGACGCAGAAGGAGGTCGACGGCAAGACCCTGGAGCAGATGCAGGACGAGTACGGCGCGTTGCGCGGCTCCGGCGTCTACGTCACCGAGTTGATCCGCTCCACCGATCAACACCTTCCGGTCACGCCGGCCACGGTGCTTCGACGCGGCGACATCGTCACGCTCGTCGGTGCCCGCGCCGCGATCGACCGGCTGATCAAGAAGATCGGTGTCACGGTCACCAGCAATGCCACCGACTACATCTACCTGGGTCTCGGCATCGTCGTCGGCTCGTTGATCGGCCAGTTGTCGGTCAAGCTCGGAGACGTGCCGCTGTCGCTGGGCACCGGCGGCGGCTGCCTGGTCTCCGGGCTGATCTTCGGGTGGTTCCGATCGCGCACCCAGGTGATCGGCGCCTACCCACCCCAGGCGGCCACCACACTGAAAGATCTGGGTCTGTCGATCTTCATCGCGTGCACCGGCCTCGCCGCCGGCCCCGAAGCCCTCCCCATGCTCAAACAGCACGGCCTGCTCCTACCGCTCGCCGGGATCGGCATGGTGCTCATCCCGGCCACCATCTCGTTGATCGTGGGCCGCCGACTCCTGAAGATCCAGGACCCGATCCTGCTGGGTGCCATCGCCGGCCAGCAGTGCTCGACCCCGGCCATCACCTCTTTGACCCAGACCGCGGACAGCTCCGTGCCGATGCTGGGCTACACGATCACCTACGCGCTCTCCAACTTCTTACTCCCGCTCACCGGTCCGATCCTTGTCGCGATGCTCGTCGCGGCGAAGTAACCCGAGTCGAGACCGGAGGTACACCAGGTGTGGACCTTCCTGACCGACCACGTGTTCCGGCCGCACCCCGAACTTCTGGTCTTCATCACCGTCGCCATCGGCTTCTTCGCCGGCAAACTGCACTACCGCTCCATCGCGCTGGGCGCCGTCACCGGATGCCTGGTGGCCGGCCTGGTCATCGGAGCACAGGTCAAGGTGCAGATCGACGGCACGGTCAAGAACCTGTTCTTCACCCTCTTCCTGTTCGCGCTCGGCTACAAGGTGGGCCCGCAGTTCTTCCGGGGACTGAGAAAGGACGGCCTACCTCAGGTCCTCAATGCCGTGATCGTGGCCGTCACCGGCCTGCTGGTCTGTTGGCTGTTCGCGTCCATGCTCGGCTACGGGCCGGGCCTGAGCGCCGGGTTGTTGTCCGGCGCCCTCACCCAGTCGGCCGCCATCGGAACCGCGAGCGATGCCATCGCCAACCTGCCCGGCCTGAGCGCAGCGCAGGTGCAGCAGCAGCAGAACCTGGTCGCCGTCGGGTACGCCGTGTGCTACCCGCTGGGCACCATCTTGTGCGCAGTCCTGCTGGCCAACGTGCTGCCCAAGCTCTACCACTGCGACCTCGCGGCCGAATCGGCAGAACTGTCAAAGGAACTCGACACACCCGACGACGACCCTGACACCCGCAACGCATACGAGGAATCGGTACTTCGGGCCTACACCGTGGATCACGACGAGCTCGTCGGCAAGACCATCGACCAGTTCGAGCAGGATCAGAAGCAGCACGGACGGCGGATCTACATCACGCGGGTCCGTCGCGGCGGGACCATCATCCACCACACCCAGGACACCGTCCTGCAGCGCGGGGACGTCGTCGCGGTCAGCGCCCTGCGCCACGACCTGGTGGACTTCGACGCCCGCACCAATATCGGACCGGAAACCGACGACGTCACCCTGCTGGGCTACCTCAGCGAGACGATGCGCGTCGTCGCGTCCAACGACCACGAGCTGGGCCGCACGATCTCCGAACTACGCCAGCAGCCGTTCATGGTCGGGGTTTACATCGACAAGCTCTATCGGGCCGGGTCGGAATACCCGTACGTGCTGGCCACCAAGGTCGAGCGCGGTGACACGCTCATCCTGACCGGTCCCAAACGCCTCGTCGACCCGGCGGCCAGAGCCATCGGCGTACCCGTCCCTACGAGCTTCGCCACCGACATGGTGTGGGTCGGACTGGGCACGTTCCTCGGCGGCTGCCTCGGCATCCTGGCGGTGACCGTCGGCGGCGTCCCGATCTCCCTGTCCACCTCCGGCGGCGCCCTCATCATGGGTCTGGTCTTCGGCTGGCTGCGCGGCAAATACCCGACGTTCGGTCACGTCCCGCCGGGCGCCCAATGGATGATGGACACCCTCGGACTGTGCGTGTTCGTGGCCATCGTGGGCTTGAACGCCGGTCCGTCCTTCGTGTCCGGTCTCAAGCAGGCCGGCTGGGGGTTGCTGGTCTTCGGAGCGATCGCCACCGTCATCCCGTTGATCGTGGGGTTCTTGTTCGGGCACTACGTGCAAAAGATCCGCTTCCCGATCCTCATGGGTGTGCTCGCCGGCGGCCAGACCACTACCGCAGCGATCGGTGCGGTCAACGAGACGTCGCGATCGCAGATCCCCACGCTGGGGTACACGATCCCCTACGCCATCAGCAATGTCCTTCTGACCATCTGGGGGCGGTCATCGTCATCCTCAACCACTGATCCGAACACACGACTCGTCCGATAGGAGACCCGCCATGACCACCCAGACTTTCACCCGGGCCGAGATTCACCGTCTTTCGCAGCTCAGCCCCTTCGAACTCAAGAACAAATTCATCGAACTGGCTCAGGAGGCACAGGCTGACCAGCCCGGCCAGAAGGGCAAATCCAGCGTGCAGATGCTCAACGCAGGTCGGGGCAACCCCAACTGGGTTGCCACCGGGCCGCGCGAAGCCTTCTACGCCCTGGGCTACTTCTCGATCGCTGAATCACGCCGGGTTTGGACGGCCGACAATCTGGGCGGAATGCCCGATGCACCGGGAGCTCACGAGCGGTTCGAGTCCTTCGTGCACACACACCCCGACCTACCCGGCGTCGACCTGCTGAAGCGGAGCGTCGACTACGCCATCAGCACCTTCGGTTTCGATGCTGACGCCTTCGTCCATGAACTCACCGACAGTTCGATCGCGGACAACTATCCGGTGCCGGGCCGGGTGCTGAAGTACACCGAGACCATCCTGCGCGCCTACCTCGCCAAGGAAATGTACGCCGGCAAGAACCCGGGCGAGTCGCTCAAGCTGTTTCCGACCGAGGGTGGCACAGCCGCGATGTGCTACATCTTCGACTCGTTGATGAAGAACGGCCTGCTGCACCACGGCGACAAGATCGCTTTGCTGGTACCCGTTTTCACGCCGTACATCGAGATCCCCGAACTGGACACGTACGGCTTCGACGTCACGCGGGTCGAGGCGTCGCTGTTCGCCGAGACCGGTGTGCGCGAGTGGCGGTACCCCGAGGAGGAGATCGCGAAACTCGCCGACCCCGACATCAAGATGGTCTGCATGGTCAACCCCTCCAACCCGCCGTCGCTGGAGTTGGGCGACCGGGCCCGGCGGCAGATCATCGAGATCGTGGGGACGAGCAACCCCAACCTGATCATCGTCACCGATGATGTCTACGGCACGTTCGTCGAGGGGTTCCACTCCATCGCCGCCGATCTGCCGCGCAACACGCTGCTGGTCTACTCCTACTCCAAGCACTACGGAGCGACCGGCTGGCGGCTGGGCGTCATCGGCCTGGACGACGACAACGTCATCGACGAGATGATCGCGGCCCAGTCGCAGGCCGATAAAGACCGCCTCAACAAGCGGTACGGATCCTTGACCCTGGAGCCGGAAAAGATCAAGTTCATCGACCGGCTGGTCGCCGACTCACGTCAGGTCGCGCTGAACCACACGGCCGGTCTGTCACTGCCGCAGCAGATGATGATGGTGCTGTTCTCGATCTTCGACCTCTTGGATGAGGGTCAGGACTACAAGTACCGCGTCCGGGAGATCGTGCAGCAGCGCCTCGGCCTGCTTCTGGAGGGCGTGCAGCTCACCGTGAACGACGACCCGCACCGCGCCGGCTATTACATCGAACTGGACCTGCTCGCTGAGGCGCAGCTCAAGATGGGCCAGGAATTCGTGGACTTCCTGCAGGCCAACTACGAGCCGGTCGATCCGCTGTTCCGCCTGTCGGCCAAGACGGGTGTGGTGCTGCTCAACGGCGGCGGTTTCGACGGGCCGGAGTGGTCCGTTCGGGTGTCCCTGGCCAACCTCGATGACCTGGACTATCTCAAGATCGGCCACCATCTGCAGACGATCATGGACGAATACGCCCAGGACTGGGAGGACTCGAAGGCGAAGGATCAGACCGGGAAGAAATAGACCGCCACCCCAACCACCCGAACGCCGCGACGATCACCCAACCCAGGTACGGCGCGACGTTCTCCCGGAAGCCAAGGGTCCAGTTGGCGGTGCTCTGGTCCAACCCGCTGGCCCGGCCGGGCGCGTAGGCCAGGGCCATGATCACCGCGCGTACGACGAACACCGGGTCCCACACGAACGACATCAGCAGCGGCAACAGCAGCCAGGTTGTCGCGTCGTACCACGGCAGTGTGTAGGGCGCGAGGAACGCGAACGCCGTCGACAGCACGAACGTCATCACCACGGCGTACCGGGTCAGCGGATCGGGGATCCGATCGGCCAGGCCGTAGTGCCGGATCACCGCCCACAACCCCATCGCGAGCAATACCATCGCCGCCGCCGCAAGCACGAACACGATCGTGGTGACAAGCCATTCAGGCAGGCCGATCACCCGCAGCAACCGGATCGGCAACGACCACGGCGAGGCGTAGGAGAACGAGCCACCGGCCGCGCCGAGTTGGTGCAGCACGTGCGGACCGGCTACGACGTAACACGGCACGATCACCAGCAGTGCCCCGCCGAGCAGCGACCACAGGCGCCCGGGCAGGATCCAGGTGCCGCGAGCGCCGATCTTGCGCCGATCCACCTGCCACCACGCCCACGCCAGCGCGAGGCCGACCACGCCGTAGGTCACCTTGGTGCTGAAGGCTGCTCCGACGAAAGCGCCGGCGAGCCACGGCGAGCGACGGGCGGCGAGAATCGCTGCCACGACGAAGAATCCGGCGATCAGATCAACGTGGGCGCCCAGGACCAGGATCCCGAAGACCAGCGGGTTGAACGTCCACAACAGGTCGATGCGACCGCGTCGGGCAGGGGCAAGTCGCAGCAGCACCCAGCGGCAGCCGAGCCAGGCGAGCACGATGAAGACCTGCCAGATCCACACCGTCACCCGCAGGTTCTGGCCCCCGACGAAGGACGATATCGCCTGCAGCATGGTGGCGAACGGTCCGTAGATGCTCGGCGTGTGCTGCCACGGCGGTTGTACCGAGGCGGTCACCGGATCCAGGCCGCCGTGCCAGCCGATCGGCGATTCGACGTAGGGGTCGCCGCCCTGTGCCGCGATCCGGCCGTAGGCCGCGTAGTTCACGTGATCGGCCGAGCCGAACGGTCCGGTCAGCAGAGCGAGTACGCCGAGCCCGACCGGTAGCGCCCATCCCCACAACCGCGTCGGCGGGTTCAGCAGCGCGAGGATCACACCCACGCCGCCGGCGATGAAGGCGATGTAGAGCAGCACGCTGACGCTGGTCGGAGACAGCTGCCAGTCGAGCGTTCCGGGTGCCCAACCCCGCGGGCCCAGAGGCGGCTTCGCCGCCGACGGCCCGGCGATGCCCACCGCGATGAGGATCGCGAAGGACAGGACGAGCAGCCCCGTGCGCACCCGGGTCATGACGCTGACCGGAAGTCGCGCCATCGACGTACGGCGAGGGCGCGCGCTACGTCGCGGTACTGGGCGGCGCGGTGCAACTGCCCGCGCCAGTCCGACCCGGTGACCCGGTGCCGCAGGTCGCACGGCACTTCGCGCACCCGCAGACCGGCCTGCAGGACGTCAACGGTCAGGCCGACTTCCACGCCCCAGCCCGCCGCGAGCGGTGAGCCGGCCCGCAACGCGGCTCGGTTCAGGCAGCGCATCCCCGACAACGGCTGGGTCGCCTCCCACCCGGTGAGGTGACGGATCCCCTCACGGGCCAGCCGGACGACGAAACCGTGCCCACCGCCCGGTCCCTGCGGCGGCAGGACGGCGATGGTCATGTCCGCCTCATCGTCCGCTACAGGGGGAACCAGTACTCCTACGGCCGTGGCCGATTCACCCAGGTCGGCGTCCACGAAAAGGATCCGATCGGCCGCTCCGACCTGCGCGAGACCGGTCGTGAGGGCAGCCGCCTTGCCCCGGTTGCGCCGATGTCGCACGACGGTCGCTCCCGCCGCCCGAGCCAGACGCGCCGTGTCGTCGGACGAGCCGTCGTCGACGACGACGACCTCGGCACCGAGGTCGCGGACAGCGTGGACAGTAGCGGTGATGCGTTCCGCCTCGTCCTTGGCGGGGATGATGGCGGCCAGACTCACCGGATCGTCAGCTGCCTACTCACCAGGCGATCCCGCGCGCGGCGCTGCTCGACATCGAGCGGCTCGTCGGCCGCGACGTGGTCTTCGAATCGCTCTGTCACAGAGGAGAAGTCGTCGACCACGGCCTCGGGCTCCAGTTGTGTGTCCACTTCCCAGACCGGGACCAGCAGACCGCTGGCCCGGAAGGCACCCAGGAGCCGTCCCTCGCCGAGACCGGCCTCGTCTGCGGCGATCAGCCGGGCGAGCGCGTTGGTGGCGGTGTCCTCATCGCAACCCAGCACCCACCGCACGAAACTGCGGTCACCGACCCGGCACCAGTAGGCCGACTGGTCCGGCGCCAGCCGCCGCGTCAGAGCGACTGCTTCGTTGGCGCGTTCCAAGGAGGCCTTGCCGTCATCGTCGAGGTCGCCGTCCTCGACCCAGAAGTCGAAGCCGTCGTACAGGGTCGGCTCGAAGGTCGTGCTGGTGATCAGGTCCTGCAGCCGAGGCGTGTCGAAGGTCGGTCTCGGCACTGCCGTCAGCGGCTGGCCGGGCTCCAACTCCAGGGCAGCGATGAGTGCGGCGGCCAGATCACGACTGGCATCGCCGGAACCTCCGCCGCTCTGCATCGCGATCAGCACGTGGCCGCCGTTGTCGGTCGCTCGATGAAGGGCCGGCCAGGCGAGTGGCAGGACGGTGGCGACAGTCGCCTGACCGGACCGGCCGGCGTACGTGAAATCGACACTGGCGGTCGCGGCGGGGATGAATTCGCGCATCGCGACCCAGTCGGTCTCCCCCGCCAGGCCCTCGAACGGGCGCGCGACGAAGGGCGCCGGTACAACCTTGTCTTTACGGTCCTTGCGTTCCCGCCGAGAAGCCTTGCCCATGAGGCTCCACTGTAGGGGGATTACATCCGGCGCCGCGAAGGGCCGCCGAGCGCCGCCCAGACGGTCGTGCGGCCGTCCTCGTCGCTGACTCCCCACTCGTGAGCGAGGGAGCGCACGATGCGCAGACCGCGGCCGCTGCGCGCCCACTCCGCGGACGGTTTGGGGGCCGGTGTCTTGCCGCTACCGCCGTCGGAGACCTCGATCTCGACGCGCGGCGGACGCACCTTCCAGTGCACCCGGATCGAGCCGTCGGGCAACGGTTTGCCGTGCAGGATCGCGTTCGCCACCAGCTCGGAGGCCACCTGCTCGGTCTCCTGGATCACCTGCTCGGGCACCGTCGTACCCGCCAGGTCCTCCAGCACTGCTCTGCGGATCCGCGGCACGGACTGCAGATCCCACGCCAGGCGCACCGTGCGGACGTGCGCGTCCTGTCCGTCGTTGTCGGTCATGAAACCCCCTGCTGGCTCACCGCGAAGCGTACGTCGGCCGGTCGGTTGGTGATGATGGCGTCCACCCCCAGCTCGAGGCAGAGCGCGACGTCCTCGGGTTGGTCGACGGTCCAGACGTGGACCTCGCGGCCGGCGGCGTGCTGGCGTGCCACGAACTCGGGGAAGCGCTTGATGATGCCCAGGCGCGGCCCGACGATGGGCAGGTCGGCGGGGAAGAAATCGATCATCCGCAGTCCGGCGCCGACTTCGATCAGTTGCACCCGCTGCAGGTTCGGAGCCAGACGGCCGAAGCGGGCGACGGCCCGGGTCGAGAAGGACATCATCCGCACCCTTGGTTTGTCGGGAGCGGGATTGAGCAAGTCGTATTCGCGCAGCACCGAGACCAGTTTGCGTTCGACGTCGCCGGCCCAGCGGGTCGGGTGCTTGGTCTCGATGACCAGCTCCAGCGGGCGGTCAGCGGCCAGGACCGATCGGATCAGCTCGCGCAGCGTGAGGATCTGGGCGTGGTGGCGGTCCGGCTCCTCCGACTCATCGGGGTGCTCGCGTTTCCAGCTACCCCAGTCCAGGCCCTCCAGCTGAGCCAACTCCAGCTCCGAGACGATTCCTTCGCCGTTGGAGGTGCGGTTGACCCGGCGGTCGTGCACACACACCAGGTGCTGGTCGGCGGTGAGGCGAACGTCGCATTCGAGGCCGTCGGCGCCTTCATCGATGGCCCGCAGATAGGCGCCGAGGGTGTGCTCGGGTTCGGAGTGGCTGGAACCACGGTGGGCGATCACCCGCGGCGGTTTCCCGGACAGCGTCACACGGGTCATTCTGGCACTTGCGTTGGAGCGCGCTCAAAGCTCTAGCGTTCCGTCATGGCTACAGAGGACCTGATGCGTCGGGCGCTGTCCGCACTCGATGAGATCGACGGGCCGCTATCGGTGGAGGTGATCCACCGGCTCACCGAACTGCCCGAGGTGGACGAGCCGCTGACCGTGGCCCAGGTGGCGGAGTTGCTCGACATCTCCCCGCACTCCCTGCGCTACTACGAGCGGATCGGCCTGGTGTCCGTGCCGCGCGATGCGGCCGGGCAGCGTGCCTACTCGGCCGAAGCGGTCCGTCGACTGATCTTCGTCACCCGGATGCGCCTGTCGGGTATGCCGATCCGCGACCTGCAGCACTACGTATCACTGGTCGACCTCGGCGACGACACCGTGCCGGAGCGGCTGGACATGCTGCTGGAGCACCGGGACACCACCCGTCGCCAGATCCGTGAGTTGACGCTGTCGCTCGCGGCTACGGAATACAAGATCGCGACCTACGGAGGACACACCTCATGACCATGACGTACCGCACCATCGGCGACCTGTCCGTCTCGGCGCTGGGCCTGGGCTGCATGGGCATGAGCTTCGCCTACGGACCGGCCGATTCTGCCGAGGCACTGGCGACGCTGTCCCGGGCGTTGGAACTCGGCGTCAACTTCTTCGACACCGCTGACATGTACGGCATGGGCGGAGCCAACGAGCAACTCCTGTCCTCGTTCCTGGCCGACCATCGCTCCGAGGTGGTGCTCGCGACCAAGTTCGGCATCGTCACCGACCCCGACACCGGTCTGCCGGCGGGGGTCAACGGCTCGCCCGACTATGTACGCAGCGCGGTCGACGCCTCGTTGCAGCGGCTCGGCACGGAGGTGATCGATCTGTACTACCTGCACCGCGTCGACCCGAACGTGCCGATCGAGGAGACCGTCGGGGCCATGGCCGCTCTGGTCACGGCCGGCAAGGTGCGCCATCTGGGCATCTCCGAGGCGTCGGCCGATACGATGCGCCGGGCCGCAGCAGTGCACCCGATCGCGGCGTTGCAGTCGGAATGGTCGGTCTTCAGCCGTGACATCGAGGCCTCGGATGTGGTGGCTGCGCGGGAGATCGGCGCAGCGATCGTGCCGTACAGCCCACTGGGGCGCGGGATGCTGACCGGGTCGGCGGCGGCGCTCGCGCCGGGGACGGACGACTTCCGAACCACCCTGCCGCGTTGGCAGGCCGAGAACATCGAGCGCAACCGAGCCCTGGTCGCGCAGGTGTCCTCGATCGCCGCCTCGATGGATGCCACCCCAGGACAGGTTGCGCTGGCCTGGCTGCTGGCACAGGGCGACGACGTCATCCCGATCCCGGGGACGAAGCGGCGTTCCTACCTGGAGGAGAACGTCGGTGCGGTCTCCCTGTCACTGTCCGCCGAGCAGCTCGCGGCGTTGTCGGCATTGCAGCCGGCAGGCGACCGTTATCCCGACATGGCGTGGGTAGCGGGCGAATCAGCCTCTGTCGCGGAGTAGTTCGGTCGCGACGGTGGCGTCGTGGAAGTCGACGTCACCGTCGGGCAGGTGCTGCACCCGTTCGTGCCCCTTGCCGGCGAGCAGGACCAGATCGCCGGGTCGCGCATAGTTCAGAGCCTTCTGGATCGCGGACCGGCGATCGAGGATCACCTCATGCTCCGGTGCGCCGGCCTTCACCTCGGCGGCGATGGTCTCCGGCGACTCGTCGTAGGAGTCATCGGTGGTGATGATCCCGATATCGGCCTTGTCGGAAGCGACCACGCCCATCTTGGGACGTTTGGCCGGGTCGCGGCGGCCAGCGGCGCCATAGACGACGATGACCCGGCCGTGGGTCACAGCGCGTGCGACGTCGAGGACGGCGGCCAGGCCGACGTCGGTGTGGGCGTAGTCGACGATGATCTCGATGCCCCGATCATTGGGAACGCGCTCGAATCTCCCCGGCACCTGGGGCATTTCGGCAACTGCTCGCTGCAACCTATCCGGGTCCATGCCGGTCTCGAGAGCGACCGCCGCAGCACCGGTGACGTTGAGGACGTTGTAGTCGCCGAGCAGCGGCATGTGCAGCGGCAATTCCAGGGTGGAGTGCGCAGTGTGAAGTCGGTGCCGGCACCCGTCTGTACGACGCCCAGGGCGCGGTAGTCGGCGTCGCTGGCCGTCCCGAAGCGCAGGGTGCCGGGGATCTCGGCCGCCAAGCGGTCGCCGTACTCGTCATCGGCATTGGCCAGCTTCGGTCCATCGGTCCATTCGAACAGCCGCCGTTTGGTCAGGTAGTAGTCCTCCATTGTCGGATGGAAGTCGAGGTGGTCCCGCGAGAGGTTGGTGAAAAGTGCTGCGGCGTAATGGGTTCCGGCGACACGCTGTAGTGCGATGCCATGCGAACTGGTCTCCAGGACGACGTACCGCACGCCCTCGTCCCGCATCCGCGCCAAGGTACCCTGCACGAGGGGCGCCTCACCCGTCGTACGCACAGCTGGCTGACGGTCGCGGCCCACGATGATCTCAGCGGTGCTCAGCAGACCGGTTTTCGCGGCCCCGTAGGCGCCCGTCAGGATCCCGTGCAGCACATAGGAACTCGTCGTCTTGCCGTTGGTCCCGGTAATGCCGTAGACGGTGAGGTCCTTCGACGGGTCGCCGTTCACGGCCACGGCCAGGCGTGCCAGCGCAGCCCGGGTGTCGGGCACGACGGCGGTCGGAGCGCCATCGATCGGGTGATCGGCCACGATGAGGGTGGCACCCTGCTCGAGGGCCTGGGGGACGAACTGGGCGCCGTCGGTCGTGAAGCCCTTGATCGCGACGTACGCCGTGCCCGGGCTGACCGCCCGCGAATCGTTGGTCACCGCGCTGACCTGCACCTCGGGTACGGCAACACCGAGTACGTCGCGCAGGGCCGGGCCATCCAGAATCACCGCGCGAGCGTATCGCTTGGTGTCTCTTGCCCTATCTAGGCTCGCCGCTAGAGAAGGGAATACGTGGGTATCGAAGGAAGATCTTGTCGCCACGACCTCGCGCACGCACGAACCGCGCAAGGGTGAGCGGGTTCTTCGGATCCACGGTCATCCGCAGATGGTCTCGCACGATGTTGTCGGTGGTCGGTTATAGCGTCTTTGCATGGACGGAAAGCACCTGCTGGACGAGGCCGAGCAGGCCTCGATCGCGCTGGTGCAGCGGTGGCGTGCGGAAGTGAACGCGACTGCGGGGCAGGGCGAGTCACCACGGATCCAGCAGGGCCTGATCCAAGAACTCGAATACCTCAAGATGCGATCACCGCCCGTCAGATCGAACTGACCGCCGCCTCCAGCGAGGACACCCGTGCCCGCCGACCCGGCCTGCCCGCCGAGCGCAACGACCGGCACACCGGGACGGGAATCGCCCTCGCTCGTCGGCGTCATCCACTGTCCGGGCACCGGTTGGTCCACCAGGCGCGGGTGATCGTCCACCAGATGCCGCAGATCCTGACCGCGATGCGCGCCGGGCACCTGGACGAGACGCGCGCGGCCATCCTGGTCCGTGAGACCGAGGGCCTGGACCCGGCCGCTCGCGCGCACACGACGCAGGAGTTACAGGAGCGCTGGCAGTACCTCGGTGACCGCGGCCTGCGTGAGGCCGTTCGCGGGATGGTGACCCGCCTCGATCCGGATCTGGCGCACGTACGCGCCATCGCCGCCGCGGAAGACCGACACGTGACCTGGCGCTCGGCCCCGGGCTCGATGATGCGCTTGACTGCCCTCTTGCCCGCGACCACCGGCCTGGCCTGCGTGCAAGCCCTCCAAGCCGCGGCCACAGCTTCCCAGAACGCGAAGACCACCCAGAACGGCACGAGCACCCAGCAGCACCGGCGGCGCGGGCTGGCCGACAGCC
Organism: Branchiibius cervicis; assembly: GCF_042661605.1. Taxonomy (NCBI): domain Bacteria; kingdom Bacillati; phylum Actinomycetota; class Actinomycetes; order Micrococcales; family Dermacoccaceae; genus Branchiibius; species Branchiibius cervicis. Next base: position 3,752,965 of record NZ_JBHSWJ010000002.1, on the reverse strand, counting down.
TCGTCGCCCTGGTGACCGGCACAGCCCCCGAGCAACGGCCGCCGGTGAACGTACGGGTCAATCTGATGGTGCCGATCGACGCGCTGACCGGTGATGCCCCCGGTCACCTGGAGGGGTACGGCACGATCAGCGGCCAGTTCGCGCGAGACCTCATCGGCAGGTGCGCCGATGAGCACGGGCCGGCGATCCGGCGGATCTTCACCACCCCCGACCACCAAGAGTTGGTGGGGATGGAAACCACCTCGCGCACCTACAACGGCCTACTGCGGGAGTTCATCCGGTTACGGGACCAACGCTGCCGCACCCCGTTCTGCGAATCAGAGATCAAACACATCGACCACATCCGCCCTGTTTCCGGCGGCGGGCCGACCAGCGCAGCCAACGGCCGGGGCACGTGCGAACGCTGCAACCACGACAAGGAACACCCCGACTACCAAGTCACCGGCGACGCCCATCACACCCTCTCCACCGTCGGTGGCGTGACCGTATCGTCCAGACCCCCCACCCCGCCCAGTAGCTCGCCACCACAACCGGTTTCGCCGGTCGAACGCCACTTCATCGACATCATCTGGGGTGGCTTCCTGACGCCCCGGCGGGTGTAGCCAACCGGTTGCTGACCTCGATGCGTGATACGGATTGCTCTCCGATCAACGTAGGGGGCGTCGATGGAGCCGTTGCCAGTGCCCGCGGGGCTGGAAGGTCGCGTGCGCGAGCTGTGGGAGCGAGCCCGCACACGATGGTTGATCAACATGGCCGTTGCGCTGGTCGTCGGGCCAGTCGTTGGCGTCCTCGTAGCGCGGCTGATCAGCCCTGATCATCCGCGTCACAGCACCCACGGCCCCCGGCACGTGGTGTTGGGTGTCGTGCTCCTGATTCTGTTCATCGCTCTCTATGCGCTCGTCGTCACGATCCTCATCCGTCGTCTGCGGCGGCGTTACAAGGGCCAATGGATTCCGCTGGCCGCGGGCTTGTCTCGTCGTGACCGGCGGCACGTGCGGCGTGCGGTCCGCCGCGGCGAACCGAGCGCCGATCGATTCTTGCGCTACGTCGAGACCACCACGGCTCGCAAGATCGCGCTGCAGCGAAGGCAACTGCGGTGGAGTCTGCCGCTCAGCACTGTCATCTGGGTGTTCCTGATCGCCGCCAATTGGACGCACAACCGCGCCGCCGTCTGGTTCGGCGTCATCGCGTTGCTCACCGTACTGCTCACCCTGCCTAGGACCATCCAGCTGATCCGTGGCGCGGACAGGTATCTGCGCACCGTCAACATCGATCCGGCCGCTTTGCGCAAGGCGGGCTGATCGCCGAGTCCACCGCACTACGATCTGCGCTGTGGCAAAAGTGAGCCCACGGATCCGCGCGCAGATCTGGCGCGAGCGCGTGGTCGACGTCAACGACGGAATCCTCGGGATCGCGGGTCTGTTGTCCGGTCTTGCCACCGCCGATCTGCGCAGCACCACCATCATCATCACGGCGACCGTGGCCATCGCAGCCGGCGCGACGTCCATGGCCGCGATGCGCTACACCGAGGCAGCCTTCAACCGAGACGCCATCATGGCCGAGATCGCCGAGGAGAAACGCCGACTCGCCCTGTCGCCGGACGAGGAGTACCAGGAGCTGGTCGATATTTACCTGGAGAAGGGGTTGAGCGAGCGTCTCGCGCACGACGTCGCGGGCGAACTCACCCAGCACAACGCCCTGGCCGCGCACATGTCCGACGAGCTCGACATCGACGAACGCGACTTCGAAGCCCCCATCCTGGCCGGACTCAGCGCTGCGATCGCTTTTGCCGTGGGCGCCTTCATGCCGGCGATGATCGCTCTCGTGGTGCCGCCGTCCAACCGGCTGATCGTCACCCTGGCCGCTGTCACCATCTCTTTGTCCATCACCTCGCTCGTCGGTGCCAAGTTCGGCCACACCCATCCTGTGCGCACCATCGTGCGCGCCGTGTCCTTCGGTCTACTCACGCTCGCCATCGCGGCGTCCGTCGGCGAACTCGCGGACTAGGCGGGCCGCCAACCCTCCGAAGGTACGCCGACCCCCAGGTAGGTGGCCGGTACGTCGGCGGACCGGGGAGGCTAGGCCCCGTGAATGAACCCGCGATCCTCTGGCTGCGTCGCGATCTGCGCCGCCACGACCACCCGCGCTCCTCAAGGCGCACGAAGACGCCGGCAGCGCAGGCGTCCTTCCCCTCTTCGTCATCGACCCGGTGCTCTGGAAGTCCGCGGGGCCGGCGCGCCGGGGCTGGCTGGCCGCGACGCTCAAGGCGACCAACGCGGCGTACGCCGATCGACTGGTCATCCGCCTGGGTGACCCTGCCGTCGTGGTCCCGAAGGTGGCCCGCGAGCTCGGCGCCGAGCGGGTGCACGTCACCCGCGAAACCACTCCGTACGGCGCGCGACGGGACCGGAAGATTGCCGCCGCACTCAACGACGCAGAGGTCGAATTGGTCGAGACCGGAACGCCGTACGCCGTCGGACCGGGGCTGATCACCAACGGCAGCGGCAACCCCTACAAGGTCTTCACCCCCTTCTCGAAGGCCTGGCGTGAACACGGCTGGCCGGCACCGGCCAAAGTCGATCGCGTGCATTGGGCGACTGCGGAGTCCGACGGGCGAGTGGCGAAGATGCTCGACAAGGCGATCCGCGAAGCACCCGAGCTTCCGGGCGCCGGCGAGGACGCGGCGATCACGCGCTGGCATGAATTCCTCGACGACATCGACGATTACGGTGACGACCGCAATCGTCCCGACCTCGATGCAACCTCCCGGTTGTCGCCCTACTTGAAGTACGGCGTCCTGCATCCCCGCACCCTCCTGGCCGATATCACCAGCAAGAGCAAGGGCGCCGAGCGATTCGCGACCGAGCTGGCGTGGCGCGAGTTCTACGCGGACGTCCTGCATCACAACCCGCGCTCCGCGTGGCAGGACCTGAACCCGCTGGGTATCCCCTACGACGACCCCGATGATCTCTTCGAGGCGTGGAAAGAGGGCCGCACGGGCTTCCCCATCGTCGATGCGGGAATGCGGCAATTGAACGAGACCGGGTGGATGCACAACCGGGTCCGGATGATCACCGCCAGCTTCCTGACCAAGGATCTGCACGTCTGGTGGCCGCACGGCGCCCGTTACTTCCTCGACCGGCTGATCGACGGTGACATTGCCTCGAACAACCATGGCTGGCAATGGGTTGCGGGCACCGGAACGGATGCCGCGCCGTACTTCCGGGTCTTCAATCCGACCACCCAAGGCGAGAAGTTCGATCCCACGGGGGCGTACGTGCGCCGGTGGATCCCCGAACTCGGGACCGACGACTACCCGGAGCCGATCATCGACCACAAGGCGGAACGCGAGGAAACGCTACGGCGTTATGAGCATCGCGGGCACTGACCGAAGATCTCCACGGTGTGGCTGACCTGCGTGTAGCCGGCATCCGCGGCGATCTGCGACGCCCACTTCTCGACGGCACTGCTGGCCACCTCGACGCTGGCTCCGCACACCCGGCAGACCAGGTGATGGTGATGGGAGTCAGCCTCCGACGGACCGCACAACCGGTAGCGGCTCTCACCGTCCGGGCCCTGCACGACGTCGGCGCGCCCGTCCTCGACGAGGGTGTTCAACTGCCGGTACACCGTGGCCAGACCGATCGGCCGACCGTCCACCCGCAAGCCCGCGTGCAATTCCTGCGCACTGCGGAAGGTCGTATCGGAGGCCAGTGCCGCCTCGACCGCCGCTCCTTGCTTCGTGACCCGGCGACTCATGCCGGCCTCCGGGCGGTCCAGCCGCGGGCACTGCGGGCCCGACCGACCGCCCAGCAGATCAGATAGATCAGAAACGACAGTGTCGTGACATAGGGGCTGATCGGGATACTCGCACCGGTCGCCAGCAGGATGCCGCCGACCATTGCGATGAGCGCGAAAACCGTTGCCAGCACAGGCGCCCACACCGGGGATGCGGTCACCCGGAACGCCGCCGCCGCCGGGGTGACCAACAACGACAACACCAACAGGGCACCGACCACCTGGATCGACAATGCGACCGCGATACCGAGCGCCAGCATGAAGGCCAGCGACAACGCCCGCACCGGCACACCCCTGGCCTGCGCCACCTCCGGGTCGACACTGGCGAAGAGCAACGGCCGCCACATGATCAGCAGCGCGACGATGGCGATGGCCGAACCGACCAGGAGCGCCGCCAGCTGGGTGTCGTCGACCGCCACGATCTGTCCGAGGAGCAGACCGAACTTGTTGGCCGACCGCCCTTGATACAGGGACAAACACAGCACACCGAGACCAAGACCAAAAGGCATGAGTACGCCGATGATCGAGTTGCGGTCGCGCGCTCGGCTCCCGAGGAAGCCCAGGATGCCTGCGGCCAGAAGCGATCCGATGACCGAACCCGCGACGACATTGATCCCGAACAGCAGCGCAGCCGAGGCACCCGCGAAGGACAACTCGCTGATCCCGTGCACCGCGAACGGCAGGTCGCGCATCATCACGAAGGTGCCGAAGAGTCCGCCGAGGAAGCCCAGGGCGATCGCCGCGATCAGCGAGTTCTGAACCAGCGGAAGCAGTTCCGCGTAGTCACTGAAGTTGAAGATCCGGTCCATCAGTGCTCCTCCCCCGGGTGGCAGTGCTGATGATGCGTGTCGCCGGCAGCGACATCGGTGCCCAGCACCACGATCCGGTCCCCGCGGCGGATGACCTCGATCGGCGCCCCGTAAAGTCGGCTCAGCGTCTCGTCGTTCATCACTTCATCGACTGTTCCGAGCTGGAAGCTGCCTTCCACCAGATAGAGCACTCGATCGCAATACGGCAGAACTGGATTCAGCTCGTGAGTGATGAAGAGCGTGGCCGTGTCGTTGTGCCGCTGGTCCGAAATCAGCTGGACGACCGCCTGCTGGTGCGGAATGTCCAGCGACACCAACGGTTCGTCACACAGCAACAGCGCGGGCCGGTTGGCGATCGCCTGGGCGATTCGCAGCCGCTGCTGCTCACCTCCGGACAGCAGCGACATCGGCACATCGGCGTAGGACGAGGCCCCCACCTGTTCCAACAGTTCGTCGACCCGCGCCTCGACCGAGGCGTTGCGTCGACCGGGTCCCCAATGGTTCCCGTCGATGCCGAGCCGGACCAGGTCCCGGCCGCGGATCGCGAACGCCGAAGCGGACGACCGATGCTGGGGTACATAACCCACGTGTTCGTTACCCCGATGCACCGGCTCCCCAGCCACCCGGACCATGCCGGAGATGTGCTGCAGGCCGAGGATCGCGCGCAGCAGACTCGTCTTACCCGAGCCGTTGGGACCGAGCACGGCGATGAACTCACCCGGTTCGACGGTCAGGTTCAGCCCGCTCCACAGGACGCGATCGCCGTACGCGAGGGCGGCGTCGGTCAACTCCAGGGCGGGGGTGGTCATGCCTGGCCCAACGCGCTGGACAGGGCGTCCAGCTGGCTCTTCATCCAGGTAACGTACGTCGATCCGTCCGGCATCGTCTCGGTCACCGGCACGACGGGTACCTTCGAGTTCTTCGCCGTGTCCAGCACCTTCTGAGTGATCGGTCCGGTGGTCTGCTCGTTGTAGACCAGCGCCTTGACCTGGTGAGCGGTGAACAGCTTCAGGGTGTCGTTCAGCACGCCGACGGACACATCGTTACCGTCCTCGATCGCGGCGCTGAACGCTTCGGGGGTCTTGTTGACCAGACCGCACGCCTCCAACATGTACCCCGGCACCGGCTCGGTGATCGCGACCGGTTCGCCCGCGTGCGCAGCTTTCACCGAACTCGTCTGCGCTTCCAGGGTTTTCACCTGATCGGTGAATCGAGCCAGGTTCGTTGCGAAGGTGTTGGCGTGCGCCGGGTCCAGGGCCGCCAGTTTGTCCTTGAGGGCACCGGCCACCTTGAGGACCGTGGGGAAGTCGTACCAGACATGTTCGTTCAGGTCCTCGCCCGCAGCCGCCTTCTTGCCGGAGATCTCGACGGCATTGAGCACCGTGTTGCTGTCACCGACTGAGCTGACCATCTTGGTCATGAAATCGTCGTACCCGCCGCCGTTCTCGATCACAATGCCGGCGTTCTTGATCGCAAGCTGATTGCGGACACTCGCCTCGTACTCATGCGGATCCTGGCTGGGGTCGTTGATGAAAGACGTGACCTGCACCGCATCGCCGCCGACGGTTTTGGCGACATCGCCCCACACGTTGGTCGAGGCCACCACGTGCACGGCCCCGCCGCTGCTCGACGGGGCACTGGATCCGTCGCCACCGCATGCGGTCAACCCACCTGCCAGTGTTGCCAATCCGAGAGTCATACCAAGCAGTCGCCGCGTCATGACATTAACGATAACGGTTCTCATTTGCATCAGCAACCCAACTGGCGAGTAACCGAACAATTACGCGCGACACGTGCCGCGCCGCAGCTCAAACCTGTTTGTTTCCCGGGAAAGTCGCAATACTGCTGACATGAGCGAAACACTGACCTCCGATCCCGACGACTACGGTCTCCGGATCGATGCCAACACTCTGGAGCGCACGGTCGCCCAGCGTTTCAAGCAGTTCCTCCTGGTGACCGGCGCGGTACTCCTGGTCATCGGACTGCTGATCCTGATCTGGCCGGGTCACACCGCCAAGGCCATCACCGCGCTATTGGCGATCGGTGTGCTGTTCACCGCCCTGGGCAACGCCGCAGTCGCGCTGACCCCGGGCCTACCCGGACGCGCCCGCGTCATCGCCGCGATCGTGGCGGTGTTGTTCGCATGGGCCGGGATCTGGGCGCTGGCTCACCTGGGCAGCGCGACCGTGGGGCTCGCTTTCGTCGTCGGCCTCTTCATCGGTATCTCCTGGATCATCGACGGCATCGCCACCCTGGTCACCCTGGGCGACGCACCGTCGAAGGTCTGGGCAATCATCTACGGCCTGATCAGCATCGTGGCCGGCGTCATCCTGTTGATCGGTCCCATCACGGGTGCCTCGATCATCTGGCTGATCCTCGGAATCACCTTCGTGGTCATGGGTGTTCTGCAGATCATCCGCGGTCTGCGCTTCGGCAACCAGACCATCAAGGGAACCCTCTAACCATCTCCGGGAACACCCCGGTTCATCGGTCAGTGACCGGTGAACCGGGGTTTTTCCTTGGCCAGGAAGGACTTCACGGCGCCCCGATGATCCTGGGTCAGACCCAGCCGTTGCTGGGCGGGACCCTCGGCGTCGAGCGCCTGGTCCAGCGAGCAGGAGGCGGCGTGGTCCAGCAGAGCCTTGGACTCGGCGTACGCCGCGGTCGGGCCGGCCGCCAACCCCACCGCGAGTTGGGTGGCGACTGAGAGCACTTCGTCGGGGGCCACCAACTCGGCGGCCAGCCCCCACCCAACGGCGTCGGTCGCCGGGAAGGGCATCGGCAGCATGACCAGTCGGCGGGCGCGGGACAGGCCCACCGCCCGCTGCAACGTCCACGACAATCCTGAGTCGCACGTCAGGCCGATGCCGGTGAAGGCCGTACCGAGCTTGGCCTGGTTGGACAGCACCATCAGGTCACACGCGAGCGCGAAGCCGAAGCCCGCGCCCACGCACGTGCCGTTGACCGCCGCGATCACCGGCTTGGGCATCGACACGATCGACCGCACGATGGGGTTGTAGTGCTCATCGACGGTGTTCAGGCTGCGCTCGGGCGCCGATTCGAGGTTGGCGGCGTGCTCGGCGAGGTCCTGTCCGACGCAGAAGGTGCTCCCGGTGCCGGTCAGGATGACCGCACGCACGGATCGATCTGCCGCCACCGCCGCGAGCGCATCCCGCAACGCCTCTTTCACGGCGACGTTCAGAGCCGGTTGGCCGAGGGTGAGGGTCGCCACGGACCCGTCGATCGTCGTACTCACTGGCTCGCTCATGCCGTCAGGCTACCCATCGGCTACGTTGCGAGGTATGCCGCAACCGACCCGCCCCCGCCGCGGTCGCCCCGGCTACGACCAGAGCGACATCCTGCGGTGCGCGATCGACCTGTTCAACCGCCAGGGGTACGACGGCACGAGCGTCGGCGACATCGCGGCCGAGCTGGGGGTGGTCAAGTCCGCGATCTACCACCACGTCCCGAGCAAGGAGCACCTGCTGGCAGCCGCCCTCGACGAAGCGCTCGAACAGCTCACCGCGACGGTGGAGGCGGCCAGCGTCAGCCAGGGATCGGCGTACGACCGGCTGCGCACCGTGGTGCGCGACTCGGTCCTGATCCTGACCGAGCACCTGCCCGCCGTCACGTTGTTGCTGCGCGTGCGCGGCAACAGCCCCATCGAGCAGGACGCGCTGCGCCGACGACGTGCGCTGGACGAGAAGCTCGCCGGGCTCTACGCGCAGGCCGCCGCCGAAGGCGCCGTGCGCGACGACATCGATCCGGTCGTCGCCAGCCGTCTCCTCTTCGGCATGGTCAACTCCCTGGTCGAGTGGTACCGACCCGGCGGACCCACCTCACCCGACGTGCTGGCCGATGCCATGGTGCGTACGGCGTTCGACGGGCTTACGGCGTAACGGCCGGATTGGTGCGCGAGGTGGCACGACTGCGCCCCTGCAGCGTGGCGATGACCTCACCGTCGCGGGTGACATCGACGTCGTAGATCCCGTTGCGGCCGCTCCGGACCCGCTCGGTAGCGGTGGCCACGAGCACGTCACCGCGGTGCGCCGGGGCCAGGAACGTGACGTCGATGCTTGCCGCGACAGTCACGACACCGTGAGAATTGCAGGCCACCGCGAAGGCGGAGTCGGCCAGCGCGGTGATGAATCCACCGTGTGCGATGGACCAGCCGTTGACCATGTCGTCGCGGATCGTCATCTGCAGGGTGGCGGTGCCTGGTCCGACGGCGACCAGCTGCATGCCCAGACCTTGGCTGGCGGCATCGGTACGCCACATCTCCTGCGTGCTCAACTGCGCGATCTGCTGCGGGTCGGTCACCATTGGTAGAACCCTTTACCGCTCTTACGGCCCAACTCTCCGGCCGCGACCTTGTCCCGCAGGATCTGCGGTGGTTCGAAGCGGTCGCCCAACTCGCTGGCCAGGTGCTCGGCGATCGCCAGTCGCACGTCCAGCCCCACGATGTCGGTGGTGCGCAACGGTCCGGTCGGATGTTTGTATCCCAGGGTCATGGCGGTGTCGACGTCCTGGGCGCTGGCCACGCCGTCCTGCACCATCCGCATCGCCTCCAGTGCGAGGAAGACACCCAGCCGGCTACTGGCGAAACCCGGGGAATCCTGCACGGTGATAGCGGTTTTGCCGAGGTCCTTCACCCAGCCCTGTGCCAGCTCGACCAGTTCCGGCGCGGTGTCCCGGCCGACGACGATCTCCACCAGCTCACTCGCCGGCACCGGGTTGAAGAAGTGCAGACCGATCAACCGCTCGGGCCTGGGCAGGGTCTTCGCCAGTTCGGAGATCGACAGCGAACTGGTGTTGCTGGCCAGCCAGGCATGCGGCGCTTGCTGCGAACAGGTCTGCAGCACAGTCTTTTTCAGCGCAGTATCCTCCGGGACTGCTTCGACCACGACCTCGACGTCATGCAGCGCGGTGGCGTCATCGCCGACTGTCAGACGCGTCAGCGCGCCCTCCGGTGACGAGCCGTCCGGAATAGCCTGCCGCGCAGCGGCTTTCGCCAGACTGGCCGCCACCCGCTCCCGCGCCGCCTGGGCGGCTTCCTCGGACGCCTCGATGACTCTCACCTCGGCTCCGGTCAGCAGGAACGCGTGCGCGATACCGGCCCCCATCCGACCGCCGCCGTAGACGCCGACCTTCACGATGTCTTCCTCCGTTCCAGGAATGCCGTCATCCGATCGTGTTTGTCCTGCGTCTCGAACAGCACCGCTTGGGCGATGTCGTCGATCAACGGGTGCGCCTCCCGCGGCGCATGGAAGACCCGTTTGGTCAGTTGGACCGCCAGCGGCGCGTTGCGGGCGATGCGGTCGGCCAGTCGGTGACCGGCCGGCAACAGGTCGTCGGCCTCGACCACCTCGGTCACCAGGCGGACGGCGAGCGCTTCGTCGGCACCCAGTACCCGACCGGCCAGCAGGATCTCCTTGGCCAGCGGTTCGCCGACCAGTTCCGCCAGCCGCCACGTGGCGCCTGCGGCGGCGAGGATGCCCAGCCCGGTCTCGGGGTTGCCGATTTTCACCATCGGCGTCCCGATCCGGAAGTCGCAGGCGTAGGCGAGCTCGGCGCCGCCGCCCAGGGCGTAGCCGTCGATCAGCGCGACGGTCGGCATCGGCAGCCGGCGGATCCGATCGAACACCGCGGAGTTGATCCCGCGCAGCGCCTCGGCACGACGCCGATCGCGCAGCGCCGCGATGTCCGCCCCGGCCGCGAACGTGCCGCCCTCGCCGATGATGAGCGCGATCCGCGGATCGGCCTCCAACCCGGCGCAGACACTGTGCAGCGCGTCGACCATCTCCTGGTCGATGGCGTTGCGGGCCTGCGGACGGTTGAGCCGCACGACCACCCGGTCACCGGACTGCTCCAGCAGGACCGGCTCAGGCATCGAAGTCCACACTGACCTCATCGCTGACCGGGTAGGTCTGGCAGGTGAGCACGAAGCCGGCCGCCACCTCGGAGTCGTCCAGGGCGTAGTTGCGGCGCATGTCGACCTCGCCCGCGCGCACCACCGCCCGGCAGGTGCCGCAGACCCCTCCCTTGCAGGCGAACGGCACGTCACTGCGCGACGTGGCCGCGCCGTCGAGGATGCTGTGCTCACGCGACATCGGGATCTGCGTCTCCCGACCGTCCAGCGTGACGGTGACCTGGCTGACCGCACCGTCGAGCGCGGCCTCGGCCCGGTGTACCTCCGGCGGCGGCTCGTCGACGTAGAACAACTCGAAGTGCACACGTTCAGCGGGGAAACCTCTCTCCTGCAGCACTTCTCGGGCATCTGTGATCATCCCGAAGGGGCCGCACAACCAGACGTCATCGATCGCGTCCATCGGTTGCAGCTCCAACAACCGGCGCAGTCGATCAGCGTCCAGGCGGCCGGAGAAGAGATCGACCGACCGCGGCTCACGCGACAGCACATGCACCACGTCGAACCGTGCGGGATAGCGATCCTTCAGATCGGCGATCTCCTCGGCGAACATCACCGAGCCGCTGGTCCGGTTGCCGTAGAGCAACGTCACTTGCGCCTCGGGATGCGTCAGCACCGTGGCCGCAACCGACAGCATCGGGGTGATGCCCGAGCCCGCAGCGATGCACAGGTGCCGGCCCCCGGAGGCGGGGTCCGCACGGAAGCGGCCACTCGGCGTACCGACCTCGACCCGGTCACCGACCCGGACCTCCCGGGTCAGCCAGGTGGAGAAGGTGCCACCGCCGGGGATCTCACGCACGCCGACCCGCGGCGCGCTGCCCGCAGGAGCACAGATGGAGTATGAGCGCCGCTGCTCGGCACCGTCGATGAGGCGCCGCAGCGTCAGCGACTGCCCGGCGCCGAAGTCGAAGTGCTCGCGCAGGTCGTCCGGCACCTCGAAGGTCACCGCGACCGCGTCGTCGGTGAGGCGCTCGACCTTGGCGACGTTGAGCTCGTGGAAGGTGGCCATCAGATCTCCTTCACGTGTTCGAACGGTTCGAGGCAGTCGGCGCAGCGGTAGATCGCCTTGCACGCGGTCGGCCCGAACTCCGACGTCACCTCGGTGCGCGGCGACCCGCATCGCAGGCAGGTCACCGCACGCCGGGTTGGCAACAACGACAAGGCAATTGGCCCGGTACGCCGGGGGCGGGCCCCGGCGCGGAGATCCCGTGCTCTTCCAGGGCAGCCCGGCCCTTCTCGGAGATCCAGTCGGTGGTCCAGGCCGGCTCCAAGCTCACGGCGATCCGGACGTGCGGAAAACCGTTGCGCTGCAACGCCGCCGTCAGATCGTCACGCATGGTGGCCATCGCCGGGCACCCCGAATATGTGGGCGTGATGGTGACCGTGACGCCGTCGTCACCTTCGGTCACATCGCGCAGTACGCCGAGGTCGGCCAGGGTCAGCATCGGCAACTCCGGGTCGGTGACGGCCGCCGCCACTTCGCGGGCAGTCGCCACGGTGGTCACCATCGTCCCGCCGGATGCGCCCGGGCGACGGACTGCATCTCGGCCAGCATTCGCGACAGCGCCTCGGTGTGTCGACCGTCCCGGCCGGTGCCGCCGTTCACCGGGCCTACGCGGGGCATCTCCGGCAGATCGAGGTCGGCTGCCGACAACGCCTGCGCCACAATGTCATCGGCTTCCTCGCGCAGCGTGCTGGGCAGCACACCCACCCCTTGCTCGGCCATCAGGATCTCGACCGGGTGATCGTCGAAGAGCTCGGCCCAGTAGGGCAGCACGACCCGCAACCCGGCCTGGGTGCGGCGGCGTGACTCATCGGTGCCTTTCGCGAGGGTCACCAACCAGCGGGCTGCGTAATCGCGGTGATACGTGACCTCTTTGACGCCCTTGGCGGCGATGGCCGCAAGCACCCGGTCGTTGCTCAGCCGCAACCGGTCCAGCAGCGCCAAGCGGTAGGTCGCGAAAAGGAACAGCCGCACGATCGTGACCGCGAAGTCACCGTTGTCGGGTTCCACGAAGCGCACGTTGCGGAAGCCGGCGTCGTCCCGGAAGAACGCCAGGGCGTCCTCTCCCGGCACCGGCGAGCCGTCGGGTAGCCGCGGGACGACACCCGGATCGGCGAGCGCGGCCCGCGCGAGCAACAACCGGGCCTGACCCAGCAGGTCCAGTGCCGTGTTGGCCAACGCGATGTCCTCCTCGAGGTCCGGAGCGTTGCTGGCCCATTCGGACAACCGGTTGGCGTAGACCAACGCATCGTCGCCGAGCATCAAGCAGTAGACCGCGAGTGCGGCGGCGTCCGTACCGGGAGTGATAGTGGTGTCCACTCCGGCCAGCGGGTCCTCGAAGTCGGTGCCGAACGCCCAGTTGGCGTCCTCACCCCCGGCGAAGCCGTCAAAGATCGAATCGTGGCTCACGGGCGCCTCCTCACATGTGCGGGACGTTGTCGGGGATGGCATAGAAGGTCGGATGCCGGTAGACCTTGTCCCCCGACGGCGCGAAGAGCGGATCCTTCTCGTCCGGGCTGGATGCGGTGATGTCGGACGAGCGCACGACCCAGATGCTGACGCCCTCGTTGCGCCGGGTGTAGACATCGCGGGCATGCCGGACCGCCATGTCATCATCCGCCGCGTGCAGCGAGCCGACGTGGACGTGGTTCAGCCCGCGCTTGCCGCGGACGAAGACTTCGTACAGCGGCCAGTCTGCATTCATTCCAAGGGACGCGCTCATGCCCGAACTCCCTTCTCGGCGTACGCCGTCGCCGCTTCCCGCACCCACGCACCCTCGTCGTGGGCGCGCTGCCGGTGCGCCAATCGCTGCGTGTTGCAGGGGCCTTCGCCCTTGACTACCGCTTTGAACTCGGCCCAGTCGGGCGAGCCGAAGTCGTAGTGGCCGCGCTGCTCGTTCCAAACCAGCTGCGGGTCGGGAAGCGTCACGCCGAGCGCTTCCGCCTGGGGGACGGTCATATCGACGAACTTCTGCCGCAGGTCGTCGTTGGTGTCGCGCTTGATCCCCCAGGCCATCGACTGGGCGGTGTTGGGCGAGTCGTCGTCGGGCGGGCCGAACATCATCAGCGCCGGCCACCAGAATCGGTCCACCGACTCCTGCACCATCGCCCGTTGCTCGTCGGTCCCGCGCATCATCGTCGACAGCAACTCGAAGCCCTGGCGCTGGTGGAAGGATTCTTCCTTGCAGATCCGGATCATCGCCCGGCCGTAGGGGCCGAAGGAGGTCCGGCACAGCGGGACCTGGTTGCAGATGGCCGCGCCGTCGACCAGCCAGCCGATGGTGCCCACGTCGGCGTAGGACAGCGTGGGGTAGTTGAAGATCGAGGAGTACTTCTGCTTGCCGGCCAGCAGCAGCTCGGTCAGCTCGCTGCGGGAGACCCCGAGGGTCTCGCACGCGGAGTAGAGGTAGAGCCCGTGGCCCGCTTCGTCCTGCACCTTGGCCAGCAGGATCGCCTTGCGGCGCAGTGACGGCGCACGGGTGATCCAGTTGCCCTCCGGCTGCATGCCGATGATCTCGGAGTGCGCGTGCTGGGCGATCTGCCGGACCAGGGTGGCGCGGTACTTCTCCGGCATCCAGTCCCGCGGTTCGATGCGGTCGTTCGCCTCGATGACAGCGTCGAAGTGACCTTCGAGATACGTGTCTTCGACAAGGGTCACGGGACCTCCTGGTGTATTTACAGACCGTTCGTTCAGTAATAATATGTCAGCTGGATCACACCCGCGCAACCTGTCTTCCGACCACCCGAGAGGTCCCTTCGTGTCCGAACTGCTCAGCAGCTATCTCGCCGGCTCCTGGTTCACCGCCTCCGATGAGGGTCGCCCGGTCCTCGATGCCGTCACCGGACAGGAGGTCTGCCGGGTCTCGGCGACCGGCGCCGACCTGGCCGCTGCGATCGAGCACGCCCGCACGGTCGGCGTACCCGCGATCCAGGCCCTGACCTTCCACGAGCGCGCGGCGATCCTCAAAGCCGTGGCCAAGCACCTGACCGCCGCCAAGGACGACTTCTACGCGTTGTCCACCCACACGGGTGCGACCCGCCGCGATTCGGCGGCCGACATCGACGGCGGCATCGGTACGGTCTTCTCGTTCGCGTCCAAGGCCACCCGCGAGCTGCCCAACGACACCATCGTCCTGGACGGCAAACCCGAGACCCTCGGCAAGGCCGGTACCTTCGTCGGCCAGCACATCTACACCTCCCGCCCCGGGGTCGCGGTGCAGATCAACGCCTTCAACTTCCCGGTGTGGGGCATGTTGGAGAAGTTCGCGCCGGCCTTCCTCGCCGGCCGGCCCTCGTTGGTCAAACCGGCCAGCCAGACCGCCTACCTCACCCACGCGGTCGCGGCCTCGATGCTCGACAGCGGTCTGCTCCCGGAGGGTTCGCTGCAGCTGTTGTGCGGCAGTCCCGAGGGTCTGCTGGACCTGCTGGGCACCCAGGACCACCTGGCGTTCACCGGTTCGGCCGCCACTGCGGCCACGCTGCGCCAGCACCCCAGCGTCGTGTACGGCGGCCTCGAGCTGGGCGTGGAGGCCGACTCGTTGAACTGCTCCATCCTCGGGCCGGACGTGCGCCCCGAGGACCCTGAGTTCGACCTGTTCGTCAAGGGCGTCGTCACCGAGATGACCGTCAAGGCCGGGCAGAAGTGTACGGCGATCCGCCGGGTTCTCGTCCCCGCCGACCGGGTAGACGACGTGATTTCCGCGCTCTCACAACGGCTTTCCAAGATCACCGTCGGCAACCCCGCCGACGAGACGGTGCGCATGGGTGCCCTGGTCAGCCTCGACCAGCGTGACGAGGTCCGCAAGAGCGTGCAGGCGCTGCGGGCGTCGGCGGATCTGGTGTTCGGCGATCCCGACCACGTGTCGGTGGTCGATGCCTCGGCGGTCGACGGTGCCTTCATGGGGCCGGTGCTGCTGCGCGCCCACGACGGTGCGATGGAGCCGCACGAGGTCGAGCCGTTCGGGCCGGTCTCGACGGTGATCACCTATTCGTCGGTGCCCGAGGCGATTTCGCTCGCCGCGAAGGGTGGCGGCAGCCTTGCCGGCTCGTTGGTGACGCATGACCCCGCGGTCGCCCGAGAGGTCATCCTCGGTCTCGCGCCGTGGCACGGGCGGCTGCTGGTCCTGGACCGCGACGACGCCGCCGAGTCGACCGGCCACGGGTCACCGCTGCCGAGCCTGGTGCACGGCGGCCCCGGCCGGGCCGGCGGGGGCGAGGAGCTGGGCGGCATCCGGGCCGTGCTGCACCACATGCAGCGGACCGCGATCCAGGCTTCCCCGGATGCTCTGACCGCGATCACCGGATCCTGGTTCACCGGGGCCGAGCGGACGGTGTCGTCGCAGCACCCGTTCCGCAAGTCCTTGGCCACGCTGCGGATCGGGGACGCGATCGTCTCCGATCGACGTACGGTGACGGCCGACGACATCGCCCACTTCGCGGAGTTCACGGGCGACACGTTCTACGCGCACACCGACCCCGAAGCGGCTGCTGCCAACCCGCTCTTTGGCGGGATCGTGGCCCACGGCTACCTGGTGGTGTCGTTGGCCGCGGGCCTGTTCGTGGAGCCGAACCCGGGCCCGGTGCTGGCGAACTTCGGGGTGGACAACCTGCGTTTCCTCACCCCGGTCAAGGTGGACGACTCGATCGCAGTCACCTTGACGGTCAAGGCCATCACGCCGCGCTCCAGCGCCGACTACGGTGAGGTGCGATGGGACGCCGTCGTGACCAACCAGCGCGATGAGCCGGTGGCAACGTACGACGTACTGACCCTGGTCGCCAAACAAGACTGAGCGAGGACCGATGCAGCGGATCACGGTGACGTACGGACAACCCACGAGCGTCGAGGAGTTCGAGGAGCATTACGCCAACACCCACATCGACCTGGTGAAGGCGTTACCCGGGCTGGCCCGGTTCACCACCTCCCACCCGACGTCGCTGAATGGCGGTGACTCGCCGTACTTCGTGGCAGAGCTGTGGTTCGCGGACGAGGCGGCCTTGAAAGCAGCCCTCACCTCCCCGCAGATGGCCGCAGCCGGCGAGGATGCGGCGACCTTGCCGGCGACGATGACGATGTACATCGGCGAGGTGGACGAGCAGTAGCCGCCCGGCCATGCGACGGCAATGGGCAATCCAGCGGACGTTTCACTGCCGCAACGACCGCAGAATTGCGAATTGCCGCTGATGTGATGAGGGCTTCGCGCCGGACGGGTGTAAGCCTGTGGGATGACCACGGTCGATGAACTCCGCGCCCTGCAAGCTCCGTTGAAGGAGAAGTACCGGTCCGACCCAGCCGCTGCGTCGATCCCGATCCATGCGACCGGTGACTTCCGCGATGACGGGATCACCTGCACGGTGGACGGATTCGCCGGTCCGGTGCGGGCCGGTCTACACCCCGCGACGGGCGGTGACGGCTCCGACGCGTGCTCGGGTGACCTGCTGCTGGAGGCTCTCGTCGCCTGCGCCGGCGTCACCTGCCGCAGTGTCGCGACGGCGATGCGGATCGCCTATGCCGACGTTACTGTGCAAGCGGAGTCGACGTTCGACGCGCGCGGCACCTTGGGGCTGGATCGCTCCGTCGACGTGGGCGTCGGCCCGATCCGGCTGACGATCACGCTGGCCACCGACGCAGACGACACCGCGTTGGCGAAGCTGGCCGAGCTGACCGAGCGCTACTGCGTCGTGGGGCAGAGCTTGAAGACTCCGCCAGAGGTCGTCGTCCGGCGCGCGTGAGGCCCTGCAGTGCGACGGCAATCGGCAATCCAGCGGACGGATTCGCGCCAAAACAACCGCTGGATTGCGGATTGCCGCTGATGTGACGAGGCGGGACGACGGCAATCAGCGCTTGGATCGGCGGTCCACGATCCGGCGCATCTTGCCCACGGACCGCTCGACCGAGTCCGGTGCGACCACGTCGACCGTGACCGAGACGCCGATCGTGCTCTTCACGAGGCGGCGAAGCTCCTGACCGGCTGCGAGACCGTCTGCCAGAGAGGCGTTTTCGCGGTGCTCGACCAACACGGTCATCGCATCGAGGGTGTCCGTGCGGGAGAGTACGCACTGGAAGTGCGGCGACAGCGCCGGCGTGCGCAGGATCAGTTCCTCGATCTGTGTCGGGAAGAGATTGACCCCCGCAGGATGATCATGTCGTCGGTGCGGCCGGTGATCTTCTCCATCCGGCGCATCGTGCGGGCCGTGCCGGGCAGCAGCCGCGTGAGGTCGCGCGTGCGGTACCGGATGATCGGCATGGCCTCTTTGGTGAGGCTGGTGAAGACCAGCTCGCCTTCCTCGCCGTCGGGCAGCACCTCCCCGGTGATCGGGTCGATGACCTCCGGGTAGAAGTGGTCCTCCCAGATGTGCAGCCCGTCCTTGGTTTCGACGCACTCGTTGGCAACGCCCGGACCCATGACCTCGGACAGGCCGTAGATGTCGACCGCGTGCATATCGAGGCGTTGCTCCATCTCCCACCGCATGTCGTTGGTCCAGGGCTCCGCCCCGAAGATGCCGACCTTGAGCGAGGTCGAGCGCGGGTCGACGCCCTGGCGCTCCATCTCATCGATGATCGCCAGCATGTACGACGGGGTCACCATGATCAGGTCGGGACGGAAGTCCTGGATGAGCTGCACCTGTCGCTCGGTCATCCCCCGGACACCGGCACGACGGTGCAACCGAGCTTTTCGGCGCCGTAGTGCGCGCCCAACCCGCCGGTGAACAACCCGTAACCGTAGGCGTTGTGCATGATGTCGCCCGCGCGCCCGCCGGCTGCCCGGATGCTGCGCGCGACCACCGTCGCCCACGTGTCGATGTCCTTGGCGGTGTAGCCCACGACCGTCGGCTTGCCGGTCGTCCCGGACGACGCGTGCACCCGGGCGACCTGCGTGCGCGGCACTGCGAACATCCCGAACGGGTAGTTGTCCCGCAGGTCGGCCTTTGCCGTGAACGGCAGTTTGGCCAGATCGCTCAGTTCCTTCACGTCGTCGGGGTGGACCCCCGCGTTGTCGAAACTGTTGCGGTAGTGCGGCACGTTCTCGTACGCGTGCCGCACCGACCAGCGCAGCCGCTCGGTCTGCAGCGCGCGCAACTCATCGGTCGAAGCCCGTTCGATGGGTTCGAGGTCCTCGGGGCGCGGGGTCCGGTCTTCCATGGGGCCTCCCTTTTCCTGAACGATCGGTCAGTATCTTATGTGTCAGGGGTCACACGTGGCAACCGGTGGGATGATCGCGGCCATGACCGCCCCGTGGCCCGAACTGCCGACCCACCGCGAATGGCTCCACGAGCAGGCGCGTTCCCTGCTGATTTTCGGTCGGCGTACGCCGAGTGCGGACGGGGGTGCCTACTGGCTGAATGATCACGGAGAACCCGTGCCGCAGAACGGGATCCACACGTGGATCACGGCCCGCACGGTGCACGTCTACTCCCTGGGGCACCTGATGGGTGTCCCCGGCAGCCGGCCCATCGCGCGGGCCGCACTGGCCGGACTGACCGGCCCGCTGCACGATCCGGAGTACGGCGGGTGGCTGGCCAGCCTCGGGCCCGGCGAGCCCGACGGCACCAAGGCGGCCTACGCCCACGCGTTCGTCCTACTTGCGGCCACCTCTGCCGTGGCGGCCGGCCTCGAAGGGGCGCCAGCCCTGTTGGACGAAGCCGCAGAGACTCTCCTGCAACGGTTCTGGGACGACGATCACGGACTCGCAGTCGATGAGTGGGATCGCACCTTCAGCCGCTGCGACCCCTACCGCGGGATCAACGCCAACATGCACCTGGTCGAAGCGTGCCTGGCTGCAGCCGACGTCACCGGCGACCGCGCGTGGCTCGAACGTGCCCGCCGCATCTCGCAGTTCGTCATCGCGCAGGCGCGGGCCAACCAGTGGCGCATCCCGGAACACTTCGACGCCGACTGGCGGCCCCGGTTGGAGCTGAACCGTGACAAACCGGGCGACCAGTTCAAGCCCTACGGAGCAACCGTCGGCCACGCCCTGGAATGGTCCCGGCTGCTGCTCCACCTGGAGGCAGCCCTGGGAGAGCCCGGCGACACCGATTGGTTCGGCGCCGCCCGCCATCTCTTCGACCGGGCGGTGGCTGACGGCTGGGCCGCCGACGGCGCCGACGGCTTCGTCTACACGACCGACTGGTCCGGCAAACCCGTGGTGCGGCAACGAATGCACTGGGTCGTCGCCGAGGCGCTCGGCGCGGCAGTGACGCTCTGGCACCGGACCGGCGACCCGGCGTACGCCGATCGGTACGCGCAGTGGTGGGACTACGCGCACCGTTACGTGCTCGATCACGACCACGGGTCGTGGCACCACGAACTCGATGAGCACAACCGACCGGCGGCAACGGTCTGGTCCGGCAAACCCGACCTGTACCACGCGTTCCAGGCGACCCTGCTGCCGTTGCTGCCGCTGACGCCCAGCTTTGCCACCGCGATCGCGCAGGGCCGTCTCGCGTAACGACCGACGCTTTGCTACCGCAGTTCGATGGGTGCCGGCGCCGCTGTCATTGCGTCCCATTCCCCGATCCCCGGCTGGAGGGCGGCCACTCGACCATCGGGTCCGAACAGTCGGCCGTACCGCTTGATCGACCGCACACAGAACTCCAGCCGCTCCACTTCAAGATCCGGTATCGCCGAATGCAGCGTCGCGAGGACGCGTTCGGCCTCACTCGGTGCCGGCAGCCAGACCAACAACAGGAACGGCGCCGTCCCGCTCACTGCTGACACGACCCGCACCCCGGGTACCCGTCGCGCGACTCTCGCGAGCCTCGGACCCTGCGCGGTACCCCTGATGGACAAGAACATCCCGACCGGCAGTCCGAGTGCTTCCTGGCAGACGTCGCACCGCGTGGTGAGCACACCGGAATGCAGCATCTTCGGCAGGCGATCACGCAGGGCACGCTCGGAAAACCCACTCTCCGTAGCTAATTCGATGTATGAGGCCCGGCCGTTACGCAAGAGCGCCGTCCAGAGTCCCAGATCCTTCTGCGTGGGGGATGCCGAGAAGGTGGGTTCGACACCCCAGACGGGGGGCGTGCCAGGATCCACCGGACCGACCGCTCGCGGTTGCCAGCGCGAACCATCGTGAAGGACGGAGCGGACCACTTGCGTACGCACGGACACCACCCCGGGTAGCACCTCGACATTCTCGACAGTGGCGTGGAACCGCCGAAGCGATGTGGCCCGGATCGCTACGAAATAGCTGAAGTCCCCCTCCAGTGCTTCGATCCAGTACGCCGCTGGGTCGGCCGCGAGGATCGAGCCCACCCGTCGCCGCTTACCGGGTAGGACGCTGATCCAGCAGTAGCCGACCGTGGTGACCAAACGGGCCGGATACGCACAGATCCAGCTCACGCCGCCTGCCGAGAGACGCTCCCATCGCCGAGCTGCGGAACTGGCACTGCCGTTGACGGCCCGCCCGATTTCCTGCCAGGTGGCGCGCGGCTGTGCCTGGAGCGCGGCAATCAACCTCTGGTCAGCATCAGCCAGTTCAGGGACCGCCGGAGTTCCGGATTCGAGCGCATCGTCGCCTGATCCGCCGAAAATCAGCGATTCCACGGTCTCCGGGCGTGGGCTCCCTACTGTTTCGCTCATCGTTTCAGCCCGGCCGCGGCTCTATCCATCACTGATATGCCTGTCCGTCCCCGAAGGACCGCCATGAATCCACGAACACGAACCACCGTCATCCTCCTGTTCATCGCATGGTGCATCGATTACATCGACCGCAGCGTGATCAGTGTCGCGCTTCCCGCCATCGGTCGGGACCTGGACCTCGACCACGGTCAGCTCGGTCTGGCAGTGTCCGTCTTCTTCATCGCCTACGCCGCGGTACAGATTCCAGGCGGTCTGCTCGCCGATCGGTTCGGAGCCATGCGCATCGCCGTGGTCGGTCTCCTGGCGTGGTCACTCTTCACCGGACTCACCGCCGCCGCAGCCTCATTCGGCACGTTGATCCTGATCCGAGTGCTGTTCGGCCTCTCCCAGGGGATCTTCCCGGCAGCAGGGATGAAACTGCTGGCGGAGCGTTCCACTCCGCAGGACCGGATGACCGCCAACGGGTGGGTCAACTCCTCCAACGCCGTCGGCGGTGTGCTGGCCATGATCCTCGCCGCCGTCCTCATCCCGCTGATCGGCTGGCGGGGTCTGTTCGTCGCGGTGTCGGTCCTGGGTTTGGTGGTGACGTTCTCCTTCGTGACCAAGATGCCTGCGCCGCTGCAGGAGGTCGACCTGGCTCCGAACCCGTCGAACGGGGGCACGGCACTGTTGAAGGTCCCCACGATGTGGTTGTACGTGCTCGCCTTCTTCGGCTATGACGTCCTGATCTGGGGCACCAACTCCTGGTTCGCCTCCTACCTACAGGAGGAACGCGGGCTGAGCGCTTCGTCGGCCGCATTGCTCGGTCTTCCGGCGGGCCTCACGGCAGCAATCGTCATCGTGCTGTCCGGCCGGGTCTCCGACCGCATCGGCGGCCGGATCCGACCCCTGGTCATTCCCGGGATGACCATTGCGGGGATCCTGATCATCCTGCTGCCGCACGTATCCAACCTTGTCGTCTACGTTCTCTTGTCCATGGTCGCGGTCGGGTGCAGCTCGCCGGCCTACATCGGCGCGTTCAGCATCCCGTTGAAACAGCTGAACCCCGCGTTGCCGGAATCGGATCGGGCATGATCCTCACCGGCGGCATGGTCGCTGGAATCGTCGCGCCGGCCATGTTCGGATTCGTCGTCGACGCGAATGGTTGGAACGCCGCCTGGGCCTGCTTGGCTATCGGATCCGTCATCGCCGTCATCGCTGCCTACCTGGCTCCGCGCAACGCCGAGGAATTCCGGGCTCGCGTCCCCTCTCACCTGCTCTTCGACCCCTCCGGTATCACCAACACCACGAAAGAGGCCACCCGATGAATGTCGATCCGCTGTACGACTCGGCTACCGAACTGCTGGAGAAACTCCGCCGTCTGGAGACGACGCCGACTGAGGTTCTGCAAGCCCAGCTGCGACGCGTCGACGAGGCGGGAGACCAGATCAACGCCGTCACCGAACGGATGGACGAGTCCGCGCTGGAAGCAGCGGAAGCCGCGACCCGCCGATACCGCGATGGCAACCCGTTGCCACTGGACGGGCTGACGGTTGCGGTGAAGGAGAAGCACGCCATCGCCGGTCACCACATCTGCGAAGGCTCCTCGGCCTGGGACGGCTACACCCCGACTGAGAATCACCCGATCGTCGATCGCCTGCTGGCGGCCGGCGCGGTACTGCACCTGCGGACTACCGAACCGGAGTTCTGCGTCGCCACCTACACCCACACGAAGATGTGGGGCGTCACCCGCAACCCGTGGAACTTGGAGATGTCTCCCGGCGGGTCCTCGGGTGGCGCCGCAGCGGTGCTGGCAGCGGGGATGACCACGGTGAGCACCGCCTCGGACATCGGCGGCTCAACCCGGGGACCGGCCGGATTCACCGGAACCGTCGGCTACAAGTCCCCGTACGGCCGGGTGCCCGGCACGGGGGCCATGAGCCTTGACTACTACCGCGGTGACGGTTCGCTGACGCGCACGGTCGATGACTCACTGCTGATCACGAACGTCATCGCTGGGCACGATCCGCGCGATCACGTATCCCTGCCCAAAACCCAGCTTCGTGCAGATCGCGACGTCTCCGGGATGCGTATCGCCTTCTCACCGGATCTGGACCTGTTCCAGGTCGATCCGGTCCAACGGGAGAATGCGCGCGCAACGGTCGACGCCCTGGCCAAAACGGGGGCACAGATCGAAGAGGTGCGGGTGGGCTGGGAGATGGAGGACTTGTTCCTCGCCGTCGTCGCACACTTCGGACAGTCGATGTCCTCCTGGCTCAGTCAGACCGTGCAGGGCCGCGAGGATGAGCTCAACGACTACACCGCGGCGTACCTCGAACTGACCTCCACCGGTCGCAACACCATGACGATGTTCGATGCCATGCGCGGCGAGCACGCGGTGCACCAGGCCCTGAGCAGGGCCATGCACGGTTTCGACGCCCTCATCTGCCCGACGGCCGCCGCGATCGGCTTCCCCGCCGGCGACACCATGAAGGACGGTATCGAGATCAACGGCTCCACCGTCGATTCCACGTTCGCCTTGTTGACGCTGCCGTTCAACATCGCGAACCGCTGCCCGGTGCTCAACGTGCCCAGCGGATTCGCTGCGAACGGTATGCCGACCGGTGTGCAGATCGTCGGTCAGCCCTACGACGACGACACGGTGTTCTCGGTCGGCCGTGCCCTGGAAGAAATCCAGGGCCCGTTGTTCGCCAGCCACCGACCACGATTGACGCCCACGCTGCCGTAGCGTGGGGCCGGTGACCAGGGTCGAGGACTTCGTCAGCCATTTCGACGCGCTCGCCGGCAAGATCCCGGCGAACGTCTACTACCAGGACCTGCCCGACGGCAACAGGATCAGTGCGCTGGTCTATCCCGACGTCCCCGAGGAGGGCATGCTCGTCGGCGTCACCTACGGGTTGTCGCTGCTGGACAACCCGGCGTGGACCCGCGGCCGGCCCGAGCTGCTGATCGGGGTGAGGTCCACCGATGAGCGCTGGGCCCGCGCCGCCGGTCTGCTGGCGGCGAACATCCCCGACTGCCCGTTCAGCTACGGCACCGTGCTGAACTTCGGCCAGCCGATCACGGAAGAGTCCGACATGGACCATTTCGTGGTCTTCGCGCCGACGCTGCTGGACGAGGCCGACTTCCTCAACGTCCTGCACGCCCCCGACGGGGCGCCGCCGCAGGATGTCATCAACGTCGCCGGCATCTACCCGATCCATGCCTCCGAGGCGGCCGCGATCAGCGACGGGCGGATGGAGCAGTTCTGGAAGTCCGGCGCCGACCTCTACGACGTGACCCGCCCCGCGGTGCTGTGACGCCCAAGGTCCCCGGTAGCCGGAAGACCCACGATCCGCTCACACGCCCGCCCGCACGGTGACCCCGCGCGCCGGCTGCGGTGTGCCGTGCACCTGCGTGGCGTATTTGCGGTAGGCACGCCGGGCGAGCCGGGGTACGACGGCACGCACCGGCGCCGGCATCTTGGCCAGCTCGGTGGCCATCGTGGCCGGGTCACCCTCGTAGAGCATCATGCCCAGGAAGACCATCCGCAGATTCTTGGGCGTACTGGACTCGCCAGCGTGCGCGAAGTCGGCCCACTCCTGCGGCTGGATGTGGCGGGCCATGATCGGCAGCAAGCGCGATTCCTCGGCGTCCAGGTGTTTCACACAATGCAGCGACCAGGTCGTCGAGCGCATCGGCCAGACGGGCGCCGTCCGAGCCGGCGGCGCTGGCCGTCCACGCTGCCAGGTGTTGCTGGACGCGTTCGCCCAGGTCGGCGACCCGCTCGTGCTGCTCCTCCATGAGATCGACGAGCGGTTCGAGCTCGGCGGGCACCCGCTGTTGCAGCAGCGGCCACATCATCTCGTCTTCGTGCGTGTGGTGGGTGTGCAGACCTCCTGCGACCAGACCCAGGTGATCGGCCAGGATCTTGACCCGCCTGCGGTCGCCGGCCGCGACCTGCCGGATGGAGGCGGGCAACAACCCCAGTTCGCGGCGGAAGACCCGGTGGATCGAGATCATCATGCGTACGTCGGTCAGTCCGTCGCCGTGGAGCCGGCCGTCAGTGGTGGGCAAAGTCATGAGCTTCTCCTTGTGATGGATCGTGTGATGGATGCGGTGTGCTCCCACCGTGCCCTTCGGTGGATGGCGGGCACATCGGGGAAATCCCTAGTCGTTGCCCACCCTTACCTGGGATTCTGCTGACATGTCGCTGATAGGCCGGGCCGCGGAACGGGCTGCGATGCAACAAGCCGTGGACGACGCGGCGCGAGGCCGCGGGCGCACGGTCATCGTGCGTGGCGAGCCCGGGATCGGGAAGACCGAACTGCTGCGGGCGACCCGCCGGTACGCCGCTGGGGCCGGACTGATGGTGCGCAGCGGCCGGGCCACCGAACTCGAACAGGACGTTCCGCTGGCCGGCCTGAGCGCCATGGGTCTCGCCCCCGCCGACGGTCAGCCGGACTGGCAGTGGGCGCAGTCGGCGGCCGATGACCTGCGCGATGCCGCCGGCGACCGGGCCGTGGCCTTGCTCGTGGACGACGCGCACTGGGCGGATCCGGCGACGGTGGACGCGCTCGCCATCCTGCTCAGTCGGCCGCCCCGGATACCGGCTGTGCTGATGATCACCGCTCGTCCCGGTCCGGTGGCCGATGCGTTGGTGCGAGTGGCGACGACGGCTCCGGCCGGCTGCCTCGTGATGGATCTCGGACCGCTGGACGAAGCGGACAGCATTCGGCTGCTGCGCGATCACGGCGTCACCGGCGACCGCCCGGATCTGGTCAGGGCCTCCGGTGGGAATCCGCTCTTCCTGCGCGAACTGGCTTCTCACGACGACGAATCGGTGCCGACGGGCATCGTCGCTGCGGTGCACCGGGAACTGGCCGGACTGTCCGCCGACGCGGTCAGGTTGGTGGAAGCGGCCGCTCTGCTCGGCGACCCCTTCGAGGTCGGGCTGGCCGCCCGGGTGGCCGGGCTGCCGGAGCAACGGACCGACGACCTGCTCGCCGAACTCACCGGGCACCGCTTCCTGCACCCCGGCGTCGATCTGGCGCAGTTCCGTTTCCGGCACCCGGTCGTCCGCTCGGCGGTGCTGGAATCGACCGACGTCTCCCGTCGGCGAACGCTGCACCGATCCGCGGCCGCGGTGCTGGCAGCCGGTGGAGCACCGGCGCCCTCGATCGCTCGTCACCTGCGCCCGGTGGCCGAGTTCGGTGACACCGCTGCCGCCCGGACGTTGATCGAGGCGGCCGAGCAGGTGCGCCACCGATCGCCGTCCGTCGCCGCCGACTGGTACACCGCCGCCCTGCGCTGCGATCCTCGCCTGGCCCCCGGGCACACCCAGCACCTGATCACCGCGCTGGTGCAGTCCGGGCGTGCCGTCGAGGCCCTGGACCGCATGGGCGACGAACTCGAGCGACTGCCGGCCGGCAACCCGGACTGGACCGACTTGACCCTGCGGGCGGCTGCCCTCGAGCGGTTGACCGGCCTGGTCACATCCAGCGAACGCCGGCTTGCCGCCGTCGACCCAACCGGACTGCCGCCGGCCGGGCGCAGCGACTGGTACGCCGCGTCCGCCGTGTCCGCGTTCCACGCCGGCCGCTTCGAGCAGGTCGCGCCACTGGTGGGCCAAGCGGTCGCGGCTCGACCGGAACAGGGCGGCGAAGGGTTGCTGGACGCGGCCCGGGAGGTTCTGCTCGCGATGACCGCACAGTTTCGCGGCGACCTGGACCAGGCGTCGAAGTCGGCGGCTGAAGCACGCCGGATCGTCGAACATGCCTCTGTGGCAGAGATTCTCGGCCACGCGGACATTTCGGCGATGGTGCCATGGACCCTCGCCCAGATCGACCGTTTCGACGACGTCCTGGTGACGGCCCGCCGCGCGGCTGGGGTGACTCGCGCCGCCGGCAACCTCTTCGCCGCAGCACCCGCTGCCCTGGCCGAAGTGCTCGGCCTGGCGCTCACCGGTCGACTGACCGAGGCTGCTGCGCTCAGCGAACAGGTGACCGTGGAGGCCAGGATCGCCCGGCTCGACCAACCGTTGCAGTGGGCGCTATGGCTGCACGCCTGGGTCCTCGCCGAGCGCGACGAATTGGCGCGGGCTACCACTCTGGCGCAGGAGGCGCATGCGATGGCCGCCCGCCTCGAGCCGTCGGTCATGACCACCAACGCCCGGTCCGTCCTCGGCTCGACCCTGATCATGGCCGGTCGCGCTGAGGAGGAGTGCCGCTGCTGGCGGCCCACGACGAGCCGGGCTGGATCTGCCGGTGGGCCCCGCGCCTGGTGCAGGGTCTGCTCGCGCTCGGCGACGACGCCGCGGCCGCCGAGCATGTCGAACGGGTGCGTGCCCTCCCTGCAGCCGACCTCCTGACGTCGGCGGCCGTCGGGCGGGACCAGGCCGAAGCGTTGCTACTGCTGGCCCGGGACGAACCGGGAGCGGCGTTGGCCGCCGCGCAGCGCGCCACCGCCGAGGCACGGGACGCCGGAATGCGATGGGAGCAGGCGCGGGGGCTGCACCTGTGCGGCCTGGCCCGGGCCGCGGACGATCCGGCCGGCGCCGCCGACACCCTGCGGGACGCCCGGACACTGGCCCGCCAATGCGGGGCATTACTGCTGGAGCGGCAGATCGGGCGCGACCTGCGCCGCCTGGTGCGGGGCACCGCGACGCTGCACTCCCGGACCGGGCCGCTCAACGGTGAGTTGACCGCTCGCGAGCGCGAGATCGCCGCCCTGGTCGCGGACGGTCTGACCAACCGGCAGATCGCGGCCCGGCTCTTCGTCAGTGAGAAGACGGTCGAGAGTCACCTGTCCAAGGCGTTCGGCAAACTCGGCGTCAACTCCCGCGCTGCGCTCGCGGCGCAGGTGGGCGCGCCCTGAGCGACTACAGCTCGATCAGCGGTTGCTGCCCCGCGCGCAGCGACGAGGTCGGCACGATGTCCTTGCCGAGCGGGACCAGCGCGATCGGCACCATCTTGAAGTTGGCGATGCCGAACGGGATCCCAATGATCGTGATGCACAGCGCGATCCCGGTGGTGATGTGCCCGAGCGCCAGCCACCACCCGGCGAAGATGATCCAGATGACGTTGCCGATGATACTTCCGGTGCCAGCACCGGGCTTGCTGACGATGGTGCGCCCGAACGGCCACAGCGCGTAGGCCCCGATCCGGAACGACGCGATACCCCAGGGGATCGTGATGATGAAGATGCACAGGATGACACCGGCAGCCAGATATCCCAAGAACATCCAGAAGCCGCACAGCACCAGCCAGATGATGTTCAGGATCGTCTTCACACCCCTATTCTCCCGCATCGACCACCCAGTTCACGAACTCCGGAGTTATGGTTCGCGCATGAGGCTGCAGCGCTGCGGGACCGCCCTGGCGGCGGCCGCCTTGGTGGGTGCCCTGGCCGCGTGCGGCGGGTCCGATGCGGGTACGCCGAGCCGCACCGCCACGAGCACCGCGCCGACCACGTCGTCCACCCCGGCGCCCACGTCGACGTCCGCCGCGGCACCGACCAGCGGCGGCACCGTGAGCAAGGCCCCTACGAAGCCGATGACGACGCCGCCGCCGGCCAACGACAGCACAGTGGCCAGCCCCACCGCGGCCCTGGAGTCGGCGGTCCGCTCCTACTCCGGCTTCTACACCGGCGGCAACGGTCCAGCGGCGTACGCGCTGTTGTCGGCGCGCTGTCAGAAGCTCTACAGCCCGTCGGTCTTCAACGCCGTCGTGAAGCAGGTGCATCAGGGTTACGGCACGACGCCGATCGCCACGCTGCGCGTCGTGGTCAACGGCGACTCGGGGTTCGCGACCTACACCTACCCCAAGAGCGGGCTGAACCAGAACCGCCAGCCGTGGGTGCTGGAGGGCGGCTCCTGGAAGAACGACGGGTGCTAGATAACCTCGTCGATCGGGGTGTCGCCGTCGTTGAATTCGATCGTGCGTCCCGCGGCCTTGTCGCCCGCCGCCACGACGGCCGCGATCACGCGAGCCACGTTGCCCCTGGATGTCTGGGTCCCCTCGGTGGCATCCGCGTCGATGCGACCGGTCGGCTCTGCCAAGGTCAACGAACTCGGTTCCAGCAGAGTCCATTTCAGGTCGGAGGCGATCAAGTGCTGGTCGGCGGCGGCTTTGGCCTCGGCGTACGCGTAGAAGGAGTTGTCCGGCGACACCCCGTGGTCGGGGCCCGCTCCGAAGTAGCTGACCATGACGTACCGCGCACCGACCCGGGAGGCGGCGTCGATCGAGCGGATCGCGGCGTCCCGGTCCACTGCGTAGGTGCGTTCGGGTGAGCCGCCGCCGGCACCCGCCGACCAGACGATCACGTCGTAGCCCTCGAAGGCCGCGGCCATTGCGTCGACGTCGGCGTGCTCGACGTCCAGCAGCAGCGGGTCCGCGCCGGTTGCGCGGACATCCTCGAACTGGTCCCGGTTGCGCACGACACTGGTGACCTCATCACCCTGGGCGACAAGGAGCGGGGCCGCCAGCAGTGCGACCTTGCCGTGCCCGCCGATGATGAGTGTGCGCATCAGTGCCCCAAGTCGATCTCGTAGTGAACGAATCCTGTATCCGTCGCCACCTTGTCATACAGCGACCGGGCGCGTGAATTGCCCACTTGGGTGAGCCAGTACACCTTCGCGGCACCCCCGTCACGGGCGGCGCGGACCACGTGCGCGATCAGCCCGGCCCCGGTGCCGTGGGCGCGGGAGTCCGGTGAGACGAACAGATCCTCCAAATAGCAGTACCCCTGGGGTGTCCAGGTCGAGGCGTGGAAGAGCCAATGCACGAAACCGATCGCCGTACCGTCGGCGTCGCGGGCCAGCACGCCGTGCAACTCCCGGTCGGCGACCAGCCGGGCGAACGTGTCGTCGGTGACCGCGTCGGGCAATTGCTCCTCATAGAACTCCAAGTAGCCCTGCCACAGCGGCTCCCACTCGGCCCGGTCGGCCGCCGTGATCGGGGTCAGCCTGGGCCCCAGAGCCTTGGTGATGACCGCAAAGTTCAGGTCCGGGCGGCTGGCAGCTGCGAGCAACTCCGGGGACATCGGGATGAGTTCGTCCGTCGTGCGGTAGCCGCGGCGGTGGTACCAGTCGATCAGCTCGGTGCGAACGTCGATGACCTGCATCCGCATCGTGTCCGCGTGCCAGGTCTGCTGAGCAAAAAGCTCAGCGGCGGTGAGAAGTTCGCGGCCGGTCCCGCTGTTCTGCCGGTCCGGGTCGACCGCGAACATCCCGAAGTACGCCGTGTGCTCGTCGAACCGCCGAAGCTCGGCGCAGGCGATCAGCCGCTCGCCGTCCTGTCCCACCAGCACCACGCTGTCGGCGCCGTCGATGATCTCCCCCACGGCGTCCGCGCCGATCCGCTCGTTGTCGAGCAGGTCGGACTCGCTGGTCCACCCCCGGCGGCCGGAGTCGCCGCGATAGGCGCTTTGGACAAGGTCAGCGATGGTGGCCGCTTCGTCGCGGCGCGCGGGACGGATCTGCATGGCGGCATCGTGTCACGACCGCCGCCGGCCTCACGACAGGGCGACCGTCTGATCCGCCCAGTCCGCCAACTCCACGTCGTTGGTCGTCATCAACACCGCGGCTCCGGCGTCGGCAGCCAGCCGGACGGCCCGCAGCACCAGGCCGCGACTGGCGCGGTCCAGGGCACTCGTGGGTTCGTCGAGCAGCAGGGTCTTCGGTCGCGCGGCCAGCGCCGGGCCACTGCGAGTCGCTGCCGCTGACCGCCGGAGAGTTCGTCGGGCATGTTGCGATCGACCCCGTCGAGACCGAGAGCGACCAGCAGCTCCTGACCGGTGGTCTCCGCCTCGGACGCCGGGACACCGCGGATCAATCCCTGCAGCACCAACTGCTCCAAGGCGGTGAGGCTGCTGGGCAACAGGTAGCTCTGGGTCACCACGGCGATCGGTTCGTCGACCGCGACGGTGCCGGAGTCCGGCTTGACCACTGCCCGGCACACGTCGATGAGGGTGGACTTGCCGCTGCCGGCGTGGCCGGTGACCAGAGCAATCGTCCGGTCGGGGACCTGCAGGCTCAACTCCCGAAGAGCAGGGGTATCGCCGAAATGCACTGTGGCCGAGTCGATCCGGATCATCGCAGCTCCTCCACCCTGGTCAGGATGATGGCTCCGTTGGCCGGATCACGCTCGATCCGCAACCGGGTGCCGGGCGGGAAGTCGCCGTCGAACTCCGCGCCCAGGACAACGGTGCCGCCCTCCCCGACGAGGATCTCGGTGGTTTCGAAGCTCGTGCTGTCGTTGCCGACGCGGCCGTCTCGGATGGTCACGATGCGCCCGCCCAGCCCGACGGCCACGTCGACGTCGTGCGTGACCGCCACGATCGTCGTACCCCGCTCCTGGTTGACGGTCCGCAGCGCCTCGGTGATGCGGCGCGCTTCGTCGCCGGTCAGGCTCGAGGTGGGTTCGTCGGCCAGGAGCAGTTGTGGATCGGGCGCGACGCTGGAGGCCAGGGCGGTCAACTGCCGCACCGTCGGAGACACGGCGTCGATCGGTGAGTTCCAGTCCTCCTCCGGTACGCCGACCATCTCCAACGCGTCCGCCGGGCGGATCGCGGTGCGCAGCCGCGGCGGCGCGGTCAGGGCGACGTTCTCGCGAACGGTCAGGTAGGGCAACAGATTCCGGTCGATGTCCTGCACCATGACCGCGACCTTGTCGCCCCGCAGTGCGTCGACCTGTTCGGTGCTGGCGCGGGCCAGGTCGAGGTCGCCCAACAGGACCCGGCCGGCGCTGGGCGGGACCAGCCCGGACAGGACACTCAGCAGCGTGGACTTGCCGGCACCCGAGGGCCCGACGAGCGCGACGACCGATCCGCTCGGGACCGACAGGCTGACGCCGGACAGCGCTGCCACGTCCTGCCCGTCGACGGTGTAGATCTGCACCAGGCGGTCCACCTGGACGGCCATACCCTGCCGCGGTTCGAAGTCGGTCATCGTGCACCTCCAGCCGCTCGCAGGGCCGTCGACTCACCAGCACCGCGATCGCCGCCAGCACCACGAAGAGGACAACGACCGCACCGACACCGGCCGACCAGGCGAATCCCGTTCTGGTGACGGGATAGTCAGGCGGGGTTGACCACCAGGGCAAGGAGTCGCCCACGATCGACGCACCGACGGGGGCGGCAATGAGCCCGAGCACCGCGGCCACGATCGCCACCAGCAGGAACTCCATCGTGGTCGCCCGGGAGACCATCCGTCGCGGCACGCCGGCCGCAGCCAGCGAGCGTACGTCGACCGCCCGTTGCCGCCGGGTCGCCGTGACCATCGTGGCGAGGGAGAGCAGCGCCACCAGGACGGCCGCCGCGCCCAGCAACAGGCTCAGGTGCATCGACCACGCGGTGGCCGTCGCGTCGTACTCCGCCCGCTGCTTCTCGATGCTGTTGACGTTGATGAGGTCGAACCCGGCGGCGCTCAGGTTGTCCTTCAACCGTTGCAGCAGAGCCGGATCGGTCGAGTCGGACCAGACACTCTCCAGCACCTGGTCGGTCCGCGAACCGCCCGCCAACATGGTCTTCAGGTCCACCACCACTGCCTGCAACGGCACCCCGGGTATGTAGGGGGTGGTGGCCACCACGTTGACCTGGTCGTCGCGGTCCGCCATGCCCGGTGCCGTCAGCTGACCACCGGTTCTCGTGGTCACGGTCTCCGAGGTGATGGCTGACAGCGCACCCGGGGAACCCGGCTGCTTCAGGGCGTCCCACGGCACGCTCGACGACACACCGTCGGTGGCGGCGATGTGGGACACGTCCGACGGGATCACACCGACCGTGGCCAACGCATTGTCCGACGCAGCGCTGATCTCGATGACCGGCGTGAGATGGGTGTGCCCCGGGTCGGTCTTGTCGACCGCCTTGAGCAGCGCCGACGGGTCGACCGCTCCGGTCACGCTCGAACTCGCCCCCACCACCACCGCAGCACCGATGTCGGCGGTCGCCCGGGCCTGCCGGTTCTCATCGCCCCGCATCAGCAGGCTCGCGCTGAAACTGACCAGCGTCGTGGCGATGATCAGCGTCGTGAGCACCGGGACCGCACCGGGCCGGCGGATCGTCTGGGCCAGCCCGAGCGCGCCGGTGGCGCGGCCCGCACTGAACAAGCGGCGTACGAGCCACGCACCCACCACACCGAGCCCGGCGGCGAGCAATGCGGCCAGCACGATGGCCGCGAGCGTCGGGACGAGCAGGCTCGGTGCGCCGGTGAGGTTGCCGGTCGCCGCGAGGACCACGCCCGCGAAGGCCAACGCGCCCGCGACGATCAAAGCCACCGGTACGCCGCGGACCCGGCGCGGAGCAGCCCGCATCAGGTCGATGATCGGTGTGCGCGTCATCCGGGACCAGATCAACACGAAGAGGACGATGGTCGCCAGGAGCGCGAGCACGGCCCAGATCAGCGCCCACCAGTTCCAGCTCGGCACCGTGTCAGTGGGCAGGATGAACCGCCCGATGGCCGCATCGGCCAGATAGGCGATCAGCAGACCGAGCGGCAGACCCAGCAAGACGGCGCCGGCGAACTCGCCGACGGCAAAGCGCGTGAGACTGCGCCGGTCGTGACCGCGCATCTTCAGGACGGCCGCATCGGACCGGCGCAGGTTCGTCAGGAGACTGAACACCTGGTAGGCGAGGATCAGCACCAGGATCAGCAGCTGCACGAAGAGCAACGGGACCAGTTGTTTGACCTGATCGAGGTCGATCGCGATGTCCTGCTGGATCTGGGTGAGGGGTTCGGTGACCGTCACGCCATCCGGCATCCCGCTGCTGGTCTTGGCCGAGCCGGCAACCGCCGTGCTGAGCGTGTTCGCGGTGATCGCGTCGTTCTTCAGCGGGAAACGCACGGACAGGTTCGGTGAGAACCAGCCCTGGCCCTGCGCGAAGGTCGCCGGAGCCGTCAGCCACACCTGGTTCGGTGCGGTCCGCGCCGGGTTGGGCGGGGCGTACCGTGCGGGGTTGACGCCGCCCCAGTACGACGACGAATTCGCCGTGAACGACCCGACCACGGTCAAGGTCTTCTGCGGCAGCTGCTCGGGTAGCGCCGAGCCGTTGATCTGGGCGACGTGGACCTGAGCGCCGATCTTCAGACCGGAGATCTTCTGCGCCGTCAGCGCTGCGTCGGAGACCAGGATCTCGTTGGCGGCGGACGGGCATCGGCCGGCGGTGATCGTGATCTGCTGGCACTGCCCGTTCGTGTTCTGCACGAGGACCAGCACGTTCTGGTCGGCCCAGGTCCCGGTGACCTGGGTGGTCTCCACGGGTGGCTGGGTGACCGCGCGCAGCCGCGGATCGACGTACGACGCCATCTGTTGGTAGTCGTGGCCGTATCGCTGGGGGCGTCCACTTCCACCTGGCTGCTGACTGGTGGCAGTTGGTCGACGCGGTAATCCACCAGCGCCGAGGAGAACGAGCGCTCCACCAGCGGGATCAACGCGACGGTCGCCACGATCAGCGCGACGACCACGCTCACCACAACGTGCTGCCCGCGCCGGCTGTTGCGGGCGCGGGCAACGAGTGAGGTCACCGCACCACCCTGCCAGGAACGGCCCCCATAGGGATCGGATGAACCCTTACGATTCGGTCACGCTCACCCGCCGGCGATCAGCCCGATCTCCGTACCGTCCTCACGCAGTTCGACGGTTTCATCCGCGGTGACCGTCGAGCGGCGCGGGATCAGCAGCGTCACCGCTGCCCCCGCCAACGCTGCGGCAGCACCGACGATGAAGCACAGCTGGAACGCGCTCTTGGCCGGAATCTCCACTGCCCCACCGAATTTGACCGTGTCACTGGTCAGGATGGCGGCCATGACGGCTCCGGCGATCGTCGTACCCACCGAGCGCATCAGCGCGTTGACGCCCACCCCGGAGCCGGCTTCGGAGGGCGGCACGTTGTCCATGATCAGGGTCGGCATCGCGGCGTAGCCGATACCGACACCGGCACACACGACGCACGAGGCGACCATCAGCTGCCAGGGGGCGCCCATCAGGGCCAGCGCCACGACGTACCCCACACCGATGATCAACGCGCCCAGCGCCAGGGTGATCCGGGCGCCGGACCGGGTGATGAGGGCCGACGAGACCGGCGCGAACGCCATCATCATCAGACCGCCGGGCGCCATCCAAAGACCCGCGTGCAGGATCGATTGGCCCAGCCCGTAACCGGTTTCGGTGGGCATCTCCAGAAGTTGGGGTACGACGATCGACTGGGCCATCATGCCGAAGCCGATGAGCACGGCCGCCAGGTTGGTGAAGAGCACCGGCCGACGGGCGGTGGTGCGCAGGTCGATCAACGGGTCGTGGTGGCGCAGTTCGTACCAACCCCAGGCGACCAGCACCACCAGCCCGCCGACGATCGCGCCGACGGTGGACGTGGCGTTCCAGCCCCACTCCGAACCCTTGGAGACACCGACCAGGACCGCGATCAGACCGACCGCCAGCCCGATGATCCCGACGACGTCCAGGTGTGCCGGGTGGGCGTCATGGACGTTGGGTACGACGATCGCGGTGGCCACGAGGATGAGTGCGGCCAGGACGGTGGACAGCCAGAAGAGCCCGTGCCAGGAGTAGTCCTGAGCGATCCAGGCCGACAGCGGCAGCCCGAGGGCACCGCCGACTCCCAGCGTGGCGCTGACCGCCGCGACCGCACCGGCGCGGCGCTCGGGCGGTGCAATCTCACGCACCATGCTGATCGCGACCGGGATGTACCCCATCGCGATGCCCTGCAGCGCCCGCCCGACCAGGAACGGCGCCAACGTGCTGGACATCGCCGCGAGGGCGGAGCCCACGAGCAGGATGCCGGCCGAGACGACCATCACCGGCTTCTTGCCGAACATGTCCGCCAGGCGCCCGGTGACCGGCATTGTCACGGCGGCCGCGAGCAACGTCGCGGTGATGGCCCACGAGGCGCTCCCGGCGTCGGTGGACAACAGGTGCGGCAGTTCGCTCTGGATCGGGATGACCAGGGACTGCATCAATGCTCCGCACAGACTGCCGAGGCATAGGACGACGATGACCGCGAGGGCTGGGAAGCGTGCGGAGCGGGAGGAAGGCATCGGATCTCCGGGTTTGTGTAACGTACACATCAGGGCAACTTGTGTAGGTTACACACCTATGGAGCGAACCCCCAAACCGGCGCCCCTCCCCCAGGATCGCGAGGTCGCCTCGCTGCTGAGTTCACTGCAGCGCGTCCGCCGGGTGACCGAGCAACACGCGTCGCTCAACGCCGCCGACGGGCGGCTGATGTGGCTGTTCAGTGACCGCCAGCCACGGACCCTGCGGCAGATCGCCGAGAGCCTTGATCTGGAGCAGTCGACCGTCAACCGACAGGTGAACGCCGCCCTGGCCGCCGGGTTGCTGACCCGCAACCGTCAATCCGGCCGTGCGGCATGGCTTTTCGAGGCGACCGACTCCGGGCTCGAGAGGTTCGAACGCGACTTGTCGGTGCACCTGGGCCTGCTCGACCAGGCATTGGGCAACCTACCGGGCGAGGAGCGGGAGCGCTTCCTGGAGTTGCTCAGCGCCTTCGTCGACGGCTACGGCGATGCCGTGCGACGTCAGACCTGGTCGCGCCTGGGCAACGGGTAGCTGCATCGGCGCAATTTTGCACTACTGCAACTTTGCGTTAGTGTAGCTATATGTCCACTTCCAAGACGCCCGGTCTTCGCGACCGCAAGCGCACCGAAACGGCGGCCCGGATCCACGCGGCCGCCCTTTCGCTGGTCCTGTCGGGCGGTCTGGACGCGGCCACGATCGAAGCGATCAGCGAGAAGGCCGATGTGTCCCCGCGGACCTTCTTCAACTACTACGAGGGCAAGGACGCCGCGATCCTCGGCATCCAGCCGGACACGTCCGACGACGCCGTCTTCGAGGACGTGCTGGCCGACGCCGAGGCAGGGTCGGGCGAACCGTTGGCTCTGGTGATCCGCCTGGTGCTGGCCACCATGGGCACCAGCACTCACGTGCACAGCCCGGCCCGTCAGGCCGACCGGATGGCCGTCATGGGACGCCACCCCGAGCTCATCACCGGCCAGTTCGCGCAACTGGCCGCCCGGCGTACCCGCACCGTCGAGTACGCCGCGCGCATCCTGGCCGCGCACCCCGCCTGGGCTGCCGATCCCGAAAGCGCCCCGTCGACTCCGCTGGTCATCGCCCTGTGCGGTGCAGCGGTCAAATCCGCGATCGAGGACTGGGCGGCAACGACGCCGGGCCAGCCGCTCGACGAAAACCACCTCGAGGAGCGCGCTCTCGCGCTCGTCCATCACACGATCAGGAGCCTTTCATGACCTCTGTTGCTCTTGACGAGGCCGAATCGGGGACCGCGAAGAATCGCGGCGTCCTCTTCGTCTTCGCCGGTCTGATGATCGCGATGCTGTTGGCGTCGCTCGACCAGACCATCTTCAGCACCGCGCTGCCGACCATCGTCGGTGAGCTCAACGGTGTGGACCACATGCTGTGGGTGACCACGGCCTACATCCTGGCCTCGACGATCATGATGCCGGTCTACGGCAAGCTCGGTGATCTGATCGGCCGCAAGAACATCTTCATCGCCGCGATCACCCTCTTCATGGCCGGTTCGGTCATCGGCGGACTGGCCGGCACGATGACGTGGCTGATCATCGGCCGCGCCGTGCAGGGCCTCGGCGGCGGCGGTCTGATGATCCTGGCGCTGGCGATCATTGCCGACGTGGTGCCCGCCCGCCAACGTGGGCGCTACATGGGCATCATGGGCGGCGTCTTCGCATTCGCCTCCGTCGCCGGTCCGCTGCTCGGCGGCTACTTCACCGAAGGTCCTGGCTGGCGCTGGGCGTTCTGGATGAACATCCCCCTCGGCATCCTGGCCATCGCTGCCGCGGTCTTCTTCCTGCACCCGCACACGGCCACGGCCGACCGCCCGAAGCTGGACGTCGCCGGAACCGCTCTGCTCGCCCTGGCCTCCGCTTCACTGGTCCTCACCTCGGTATGGGGCGGCACGACGTACGCCTGGGACTCGGCTCAGATCATCGGCCTGATCGCCGTAACTCTCGCTGCCGCAATTGGATTCGTTGTGGTGGAGCGGCGCGCCGATGAGCCGGTGATGCCGTTGCACCTGTTCCGCGAGCGCAACTTCGTCCTCACCACCGTCGCCGGCCTGTTCATCGGTATCGCGATGTTCGGCGCCATGGCCTATCTGCCGACCTACCTGCAGATGGTGACCGGGTCCAGCGCCACCAAGGCGGGATTGCTGATGATCCCGATGATGGCCGGCGTCCTGATCACGTCGACCGTGGTCGGTCAGGTCGTCAGCCGCACGGGCCGTTACAAGGTCTACCCGATCGTCGGTGCCGTCGTCGTCGGCGTCGCGCTGTGGCTGATGTCCACGATGAGCGCGGACACCTCGATCGTCGTGATCTGCAGCTACCTGGCGGTCATGGGCATCGGGCTGGGTCTGTCGATGCAGATCCTGGTGCTCATCGTGCAGAACACCTTTTCCGCCCGCGAGGTCGGCACCGCCACGGCGTCGAACAACTACTTCCGTCAGATCGGCGCGTCCCTCGGATCAGCCATCGTCGGAACGGTTTTCGCCAACCGGCTCGCTGACTTGCTGTCCGGTCTGTCCACCAGCGGCAGCGGTACGGCCGCCAACTCGCTGACCCCGGATCTGGTCAAGACCCTGCCGGCATCCGTGCAGCACGTGATCGTGTCGGCCTACAGCGACGCGCTGACCCCGGTGTTCTTCTACCTGGTGCCGCTGATGGTGCTGGCCGCAGCACTGCTCGGCTTCGTCCACGAGAAGCCGCTGGCCACCACGATCGAGCACGAAGCCGCCGAACCGCTGGAGGTTGCGGCCGCGATGGCCGACTAACCAGACAACACGTCCGTGAAGTGCTCGACCGTGGGGAACGGATCGTAGAAACGGTGCAGCAGGTCCTTCCACTGCTGATACTCCGGTGATCGACGAAAGCCCTCGGTGTGCGCCTCGACGCTCTCCCACTGCACGAGCAACACGTAGTGGGAGGGCGTTTCCAGGCTCCGGGCCAATCGCAACGAGGTGAATCCCGGCTGGCGGCTGATCAGCGGACGCGCCTGCGCGAAGGCCGCCTCGAACGCCTCCTCCTGGCCGGGACGGACGGGCAGGAGGGCGTGCTCAAGGGTCGCCCCGGGCGTCGCGTGCGCGTTCATGACGCCATTGTCGGTCAATCGAGGTGGCGGGCCTGAAAGGAGGCCTGCTTGGCCCGGTTGCCGCACACCGCCATCTGGCACCATCGCCGCCGGCCGCTGGCGTTGACGAAGAGCCAGCCGCAATGCCGGCCGGGGCACGCCACGACCCGGTCCGCCTCACCGCCGGTCAGCAGGTCTCCGCTGGCAATCAGCAGCGCATCGAGCGCGTCGGCCAGTCGCTCCGGTCGTTCGAGTCGCCACACCGCTAACGATCCAGCCAGGTCGAGTACCTGACGACTGCGCGCAACCTGTACCGCGTCGGCGACCCGTGCCATGGCTCGTCTCGAGGCGGCTCCGGTAAAGAGTGCGTACAGATCCGCCCGGATCGCGACCGCCCGTCCGACTTCTTTCGCAGCGTCCTCGGGGTGGCGCCGCGCCCTTCGTCGGAGCCCATCCACCTGATCCCGATTGATGAGATCGGTGCGACCGGCGATCAGCGCAAGTTGGTCGTAACCACGGAGGTATTCGCCCTCCCATCCCGCCGATTCGCGCCATCCCGCGCGGGTGTTGCACAGTTCGAGTCCGGGGTGCCCACTGATCTGCTTGGGCAGCCATACGCCATCCTCTCGGACGGCCCAGGCGGTTGACATACCCCCAACCTAACCGGTTGGTTCGAATAACCAGTTAGAGCTACCAAGTGGTTAGGACAGCTCATGATCGGCGTCACCCTCCTCACGGCTGCAGCGGCCGCCTCCGCCATCGTCGCGCCGGCACCTTCCTCCACGACGACCGGGTGGCACCCGGTCTCGGAGGTCTGGACACCGGTGACCCAGCCGGCGGTCACCTACCCGGCAGCGAAGTACTGCGGCACGTTCGACCTGTCGGCCACCCCCGTCCGGCAGGGCATCGAGGCGAAGGTCTTGTCGCGCTGGGACAACGGCACTCCCCGGCAGACGGTCTTCGCCGGCCCGCTGATCGAGAAGTTGACCAACACCGCCAGTGGTGCCAGCACGACCATCGACGTCGGTGGCACCGCGGTCGAGACCGACCGCGCGGACGGCACCATCGAGCACTATCTGATGCTGGGCCCGGTGGGTGTCGGCATGCCCATCGGGACCTCCCGTGGCTTGAGGCCCGGGGTCTACCGGGTCAATGGCGTGCACGAACTCGATTTCGGCACTGACGGCACGCGCACCATGAGCTTGACGGTGGGCTCGGAAGTCAACGAGTGCACTGCGTTGCGGTAGTTAGGTCATCTGGCTGAAGGGGCTGCGGGATCGCGATGTGCGACGAAACCACCACAACTCCCGACCTCACCCACCCCCGCCACCACGATTCGCGACGAAACCACCACGAATCCTCAGCGCGCAGCGGCCACAGCGTTCGATCACGCGGCGGGAGTGCCGTGGAACGCCGCAACCGCGGTATCGAGATCGTCATACACGTACTGCGGTGTGATCAGCTCGGTCATCCCGTAGTTGCCGAGCGTGTGCAGCAGATCGGTGTCCGGCCGGGCGAGCACCAGGTGGATGCTGCGAGCGTGAAGGTAGTCGATCATGCTCACCAGGTTCAGGCCGGCCGAGGAGTCGATGTCCGGGATGCCGGCGCAGTCCAGGATCACCCATCTGACCGGGTCCGGCGCCGTGTCGACGAGCGCCTCAACCCGATCCACGAAGCGACTGGCGTTGGCGAAAAACAGTTCTGCATCGAAGCGCACCACGAGCAGGCCGGGTTCACTCTGCTTCCCCGGTGCGGCGACGTCGTAGTCATAACCCCCGTCGGCCCGG
Organism: Branchiibius cervicis; assembly: GCF_042661605.1. Classification (NCBI taxonomy): domain Bacteria; kingdom Bacillati; phylum Actinomycetota; class Actinomycetes; order Micrococcales; family Dermacoccaceae; genus Branchiibius; species Branchiibius cervicis. The sequence continues at coordinate 3,711,947 of NZ_JBHSWJ010000002.1, read as the reverse complement.
ATGCCGAGGACGTAGGTGGGAGCGCGGTACTCGCGTTGGATCACCTCGGCCAGCGACAGCACCAGCGCGAGCACGATCCCGGCGCCGACGCCGACGACGCAGACCGTGACTGCGGTGGCCACCGCGACCGCGAATTCGATCCGGCGCCGGTGGTAGATCCGGCGCAGCCCGGGCAGGTCGACCAGCTGCACCCCGATCACCACGACGATCCCGGCGAGTACGGCGTGCGGCAGGTTGCGTAACAAGCCGGTGAGGAAGAGCAGGACCAGCAGGGTGACGGCCGCGACCACGAGATTGGCCACCTGCGTGCGACCGTGCTGTTCGTCGAGCACCTTGGTCTTGGTGGGCGATCCGTTCACGACGAACGTCCCACTGAAACCGGCGCCCAGGTTCGCGACCGCAAGACCGATCAAGTCCCGGTTCACGTCCGGCCTGTCGCCGTGCTTCATCGCGAAGCTACGGGACGTCGCGGCACTCTGCGCGATGACGATGGTGAAACACGTGAGAGCAGTGCTCGCGATTGCGGTGACGTCACCGAACCGGATACCGCCCGGGAGCCCCAGGTGCGGGAGGCCGCCCTGGACCGCACCGACGACGCCTACGCCGTGCTGTGCCGCATGCGTCAGCGTTGCCGTCACGATCGCCACCGCGACGACGATGATCGAGGCCGGCAGCTTCGGGGCAAGCCAACGCAACATCATGATCAACGCGACCGTGCCCAGGCCGAAACCCACGGTGGCCCATGACACTGCGTCCCAAGACGTCAGCCAATGCCATTGCTGCTGAATCCAGTTGCCGTCACCCTTGGTCACGCCGAGCACGGTGGGAATCTGCGACGTGGCGACCTGGACGCCCACACCGGTGAGAAAACCCACGAGCACGGACGCCGAGAGGAAGTCTCCGATGAACCCGAGACGCAGCAGCCGGGCCAGGATCAGCAGGCCGCCGCACAGCAACGCGGTCGCCGAGCACAGCGCCACCCAACGAGGCGAGTCAGGTTGGACCGCGAGACCGGCACCGGCCAGACCGGAAGCCAGGATTGCCGCCGTTGCCGAATCGCCACTGACCACCAGCAGTTTCGAGGCGCCAAAGAGCGCGAACGCCACCAGCGGCAGAAGCAGCGTGTAGAGCCCGGTGACCACCGGGGTCCGTGAGATCGAGGTGTATCCCATGACCTCGGGGATGGCGATCGCCGCCAGAGTGAGCCCGGCGAGTACGTCCGCACCGAGCCATCCGCGTTGATAGCCCCGCAGTGAGCGGGGAACCAGCGTGGCTGCCAGCCGATCCGTCACCGGTCGAGTATCCCAGCGATCTTTACCGGATCCTGACAATCCGCTCGCATCCCCTGAATCTGGGCGTCGCAGTGTGGAACGGAGCTCGCGGGTACGCCGCTGGCCGTGCTCTCAGAAAGGGTCAGAATCATGAGGAAACAGACCGTCATCGCCACTGGTGCGCTGGCGACCGTCGCAATGATCGGCGGCGGCGCCACCGCGTACGCCGCGACCGGATCGCCGACCCCCTCCACCTCTGCCTCGCCCACCAGCTCGCATCACCGACACCACGCCGACGAGCTTCGCCACGCTCTGCACGCCACCTGGGTCACCAAGGGCAAGAGCGGCTACGTGACCCACGACGCGATCCGGGGGACGGTGTCGTCGGTCTCGTCGCGCGCGGTGTCGGTGAAATCGGCGGACGGGTTCACCCAGAAGTTCACCATCACCTCCGCCACCACGTTGCGCGAGCGGGGACAAGACGGTCAACGCGACGAGCCTGAAATCGGGCGAGCACGTGATCGTGGTGGGCACTGGCTCGACGTCCTCGCCGACCGCGACCCGGATCGGGGTTCGCGCTACGCCCTGATCGGCAGCCGTATGGTGAAGCGGGCCCCGCCCTCAGGTGCGTGGCCCGCTTCCACTTGTCCGCCGAGAGCAGTGACCAGACGCTGCACGATGGCCAGCCCAAGACCGCTGCCTCCGGGGCGGGTGTCTCGGTAGCGATCGTGCAGGACCGCCTTGTGAAAGGCCACCGGAAGGTCTTCGTCGCGCAGACCGGGACCCCCGTCACGCACCTCGACGAGCACATACTGCTCACCGTCCGTTCGCACCGCGAGGACTACGGGCGCACCAGCCGGAAGGATCCGGGCTGCGTTGTCCAGCAACCCGTCGACGACCTGTCGCAGGCGAATCGCGTCGGTCGTCGCCCACACGTCTTCGACGATCTCGGTGCGCAGTTCGATGTTCTTGTCCTGCAGGCGATTACGCCAAGCATCGGCACAGTGCGTGATCAGCAGCGATACGTCGGTGGGCACCGCCTCCACCCGCACCTCCCCGGCCTCGAGCCGGCCGATGTCGAGCAGGTCGGCCACCATGCGGGTCAGCCGCTGCGACTCGGCGAGCATCACCGACCCCACCGCGCTCGTCTCGCCAGGTGCGATGACACCGTCAGCCAGCGACTCGGCGTACCCACTGATCGCCGTCAACGGGGTGCGCAGGTCGTGTGAGACGGACAGCAGGAATTCGCGCTGTTGCGCCTCGGATCGGGCCAGCGATCGGCTCAGCCCGTTGATGGCCTCGGCCAACTCCGCTACTTCCGTCGGTCCCTCGATCGGGATGGTGACGTCGCGGCTGCCGCTGGCCAGGGCGTGCGCAACCCCTGCCGTCTGCCGCAGGGGCCGCACGATACGCCGCGACAGGACCAGCGCCAGGAGTGCCGCCACCGCGAAGGCCACGGCGAAGGCGATCAGCGTGCGCAGGAAGACACCGCCCACCGGACCGATCGCGTCCTGTTGCCGCTGCAACAGTACGACCGACCCCAGCGCGGTCGGACGACCTTCGACCAGCACCTCCTCGTGGTCATCGGCCCGAATGACCGAGACCGGGTGCCCACTGCGCAGCCGGTCGATGTCGGCCGGCGTGACGGCATCGGCCAGCGCTACCTTCGGGTTGGCGACGTGCCCCTGGTCGTTGACGATGACGGTCCGGATGTCGATCGCGTTGAGGGTGCGCACCGTACGCCGTTGTGTCGCAGCGGGATCCGCGCTGCTGTTGATCTCTGTGGCAACGGCATCGGCGAGCTTGACCAACGATTGCCGGGCCCGGCTCTGCTGGTCGGCGCGCACGAGGCCGGCCGACAGTGCGCCCGTGATCGCCGCAGCGAGGACCCCGACGATCGCAGCCAGCAGCAGGATCTGGCGGAACAGCGTGGTCCTACCCGCCGTCACCGCGAGGCTTCCTGGGCCGCGTATCCCACGCCACGAACCGTCCGCAGGATGGGCGCGGCACCCAGCTTGGACCGCAGCGCAGCGATGTGGACGTCGACGGTGCGGCTCACCGCGTCGGAGTCGTAACCCCATACTTGGCGCAGTAGCTGGCTGCGGGTGAACACCTGGCCCGGATGCTCCATCAAGCACCGTAGAAGGTCGAACTCCGTTGCCGTCAGGTCAATTTCGTCCTCACCCACATAGGTGCGGCGGCTGCTGTCATCCAGGTGCACCGAGCCCACTGAGAGGACCCGCGACCGCTGCTCCGGTCGTCCAGCGCGGCGCAGGATGCCGCCGAGCCGCGCGACGAGTTCCCGGGGCGAGAACGGCTTGGTCAGATAGTCGTCGCCACCCAGTTCGATCCCGAGGATCCGGTCGACCTCGTCGTCGCGGGCGCTGACGAACAGCACCGGCACCCAGTCCCCGTCGCTGCGCAGCCGGCGGCACACCTCTATCCCGTCCATCCCGGGCAGCCCGATGTCCAGGACCAGCGCCGCCGGTGCCCGGGTTTGGGCAGCGTGTAGCGCCGCCAAACCATCCACCACCAACTGCACTTGGTAGCCATCCCGTTCCAGATACCGGCGGATGATGTCGCCGATCGCCGGCTCGTCTTCAGCCACGACCACCAGCTTGCGCCGTTCGGACATGGAGCGACGGTACGCCGCGTGGCTGTGGCCCGGAATAGTGCTGCGTCGTTGCGCCTTGCGACTACATGAGAGCTGTCGCCTATGACCGTTACGGAAGTCTCGACGTACTGACCGCGCGCGACCTGCCCGACCCGAAGGTCGGACCCAGCGAGCTTCTGGTCGAAGTTCGCACCGCGGGGGTGAACCCGGTCGACTGGAAGCTGATGTCCGGCGGCCTCGACCCCATGATGGAGGCCACCTTCCCGATCGTGCCTGGCTGGGACGTGGCGGGCGTCGTCCGCGCGACCGGCCCGGACACCCCAGAGTTCGAAGTGGGTGACGAGGTGCTGGCCTACGCGCGCAAGGACTGGGTGCACGGGGGAACGTTCGCCGAGCTGGTCACCGTCCCCGTCCGCGCCGCCGCGCGCAAGCCGGCCGACCTGTCCTGGGCAGCTGCCGGCGCGCTACCGCTGACCGGCCTCACCGCCCTACGGACGCTGCGGGCGCTGCGGGTGGGCGAGGGCGATACGGTCCTGATCCACGGGGCTGCGGGCGGCGTCGGGCGGATCGCCGTACAGCTGGCCCGGCTGCTCGGTGCCACCGTGATCGGCACCGCCTCCGCGGCCAACCACGACCGCCTGCGCGCCCTCGGTGCCACCCCGGTGACGTACGGCGATGGCCTGGTCGGCCGTGTCCGCGACCTGGCGCCGGATGGAGTGAGCGCCGTCGCCGACTTCGTCGGAGGAGTTCTCGACGACACGCTTGCGGTGCTGGGCGAGGGCGGCCGGCACGCGTCGGTCGCCGATCCGTCCGTCGAGCAACACGGCGGTCATTGGATCTGGGTGCGACCGGACGGCACGGAGCTGCAGTGGCTCGCCGACGTGGCCGGTCGCGGCGACATCGTGGTCGATATTGCCGATACCTATGCACTAGACCAGGTGGCAAGCGTTTTCGAGCGCAGCCAGGAAGGTCACGTCGCCGGCAAGCTGGTCATCGTCGTAAGCGAGGACGGCTGACCCTGACCGTCACCCTCGCCGGGTGCTCCGCCGATCGGCCTGCTCCGCAACCCGTCGAAGGCTGGTCCGCGCCGCGGCCACCACGTGGTCGGTCGTCACACCGAAGCGTTCGAAGAGTTCCGGCCCCGGGGCTGACGCCCCGAAGTGATCGATGCCGATCACTTCGCCTTCGGTGCCGACGAAGCGATACCACGTGTCGGGTACACCTGCCTCCACGGCGACCCGAGCGGCGACCCGGCGGGGCAGGACCGTGGCACGGTAGGACTCGTCCTGCGCCAGGAACCACTCGACGCACGGCATCGAAACCACCCGGCAGCGGACTCCTTCGTCACGCAACCGCTGCGCCGCGCGCACGACTAGTTGCAGTTCGGACCCGGTGCCGATCAGGATGACGTCGGGTTCCTCGTCGCTGTCCAGCACGTACCCGCCCCGTCTGACCTGATCGATGAGATCAGCACCGCCCTCCGTGAGCACGGGCAGCGCCTGCCGACTGAGAATGAGTCCCGTTGGCGCAGAATGCCGCTCGATCAGCACCGCCCAGGCCGCGACGGTCTCGTTCGCGTCGCCGGGGCGCACCACATCCAAACCTGGCACCGTCCGCAGCGAAGCGATCTGCTCCACCGGTTGATGGGTTGGACCGTCCTCCCCGACGCCGATCGAGTCGTGGGTCCAGATGAACACCACCGGAGCCGCCTGCAGGGCAGCCAGGCGAACCGCGCCGCGCATGTAGTCGCTGAAGACCAGGTAGGTCCCGCCGAAGGGACGCGTCAGGTCGCTGAGGCTCATTCCGACCAGCATGAGCCCCATGGCGAACTCGCGGATGCCGAAGTGGATCAGTCTGCGGTCCAGTCCCGGGGCGCCGCCGTCTGTGCCGAATTCCGCCTCACCGGGCATCCACGCTTTCGTCGAGTCCGCGAGATCGGCCGAGCCGCCCCACAATTCGGGCAGTCCTCGACCCAACGCGGTCAGCGTCTTCCCGGACGCCGCGCGAGTGGCCACGGCCGCCGACTCGGTCTGCTCGACCCAGGGAAGGGCATCTCGCCACCCGTCGGGTAGGTGGCGCGACCGCAGCCGGTCGTAGAGGGCGGCACGCTCCGGCTCCCGGTCACGCCACTGTTGCATGACCTGGTCCCAGTCCTCGTGCCACGTCCGACCGCGCTCCAGCGCCTCGCGCGTGTGGCGCAGTACCTGCTGCGGCACTTCGAACGACGCCGCGGGGTCCAGACCGAGCACGTGCTTGGTCGCCGCCACCTCATCGGGCCCCAGCGGCGCGCCGTGTGCCGCTGCCGTGCCGGCAGCGTGGGGTGCGGGCCAGCCGATGGTGGTCGCGACGGCGATCATCGACGGTCGGGGGTCAGCCTCGGCGCGGCGGACGGCTTCGTCCAGCAGATCGACGCGATCGGCGTACTCCCCGTCAAGGGAACGGAACTCGACCCGCTGAACGTGCCATCCGTAGGCTTCGTAACGGGCGAGGACATCCTCCCGGAACGACAGATCGGTCGGGCCGTCGATGGAGATCTGGTTGTCGTCCCAGAACACCACCAGCTCTCCGAGACCGAGGGTGCCGGCGAGTGAGGAGGCCTCTGATGAGACGCCCTCCTCCAGGTCCCCGTCCGAGCACACCACGTAGACGCGGTGGTCGAAGGGGCTGGTGCCCGCGGGTGCTTCGGGGTCCAGCAGGGTGCGTTCGCGCCGGGCCCCGAGTGCCATGCCGACCGCGGTCGCAAAGCCCGACCCCAACGGTCCGGTCGAGACCTCGACGCCCGGGGTGACACCGCGCTCTGGATGCCCCGGGGTCACCGAACCCCACCGGCGGGTGTGCGCGAGATCCTCGACGGTCACGGCGTACCCGGAGAGGAAGAGCTGGGTGTACTGCAGCAGGCTGGCATGCCCACACGACAGGACAAAGCGGTCGCGCCCCGGCCAGTCCGGGTCGGCCGGATCGTGACGCATCACCTTCTGGTAGAGCAGGTAGGTCACCGGTGCCAGGCTCAGCGCGGTGCCGGGATGCCCGGATCCGGCCGTTTCGATGGCGTCGAGTGACAACGCTCTTGTGACCGCGAGAGCCCGGTCGTCCCCTTCGTCCCAGTGCCAGGACCGGTCATACCGTGCGGTTTGCGTCACGTCTGCTCGGGATTCTCGGACTGAGTCTTGGCAGCGGCTTTGGCGGCCGCCTCCTTGGCTGCAGCGGCGGTTGCCGCTTTCTGCTCCTGCAACCATTCGGCGTGTTGAGTGGCCGGCAGCCAGCCGGCGTCGACGACCCGCACCTGCCAGATCCAGGCCGCCGCGAAGAGGACCAGTGCCAGCACCAGCAGCGCGATGGTTCCTCCCAGAGCGTGCAAGTGTGCCAACCCGCCGACGACTGAGCCGAACCAGGCGAAGTCGGCATCACCGAAGGTGCTGTTGGACAAGCCCAGCGACCCCATGACCGTGAGCAGGACCGCCGGGAGGATGGTGATCAGAAGGCCGTTGACGAAGCCACCGACAATAGCCCCGCGGCGGCCGCCGGTTGCGTTACCGAAGACGCCCGCACCACCACCGTCGAAGAAGTGCGGCACCATGCCGGGCAAAATCAGGGCCATTCCCCACCACGGCCCGAACCACAACGCGATCAGCCCGAGCATCACCAGGCCGCCGACGAAGGAGGAGATGAAACCGATCAGGGAGGCGTTGGGCCCGAACGGAAAGACAATCGGTATGTCCAGGGCCGGACGCGCTCCGGGCACCACCTTTTCGGCAATGCCCTGGAAGGCCGGCACGAGTTCGCCCAGGATGATGCGCACGCCGTAGAGGATGATGGCCACGCCGATACCGAACTGCAGCGCCTGCGCGAAGGCCGCCATGATGTACGCGCCGTAGTCGGTGGGCGGTGTGGCCGAGGAACCGAAGATCTTCATTGCCTCGTCTTTGGGCAGTTTGATGGCCACCCACACGGCGAAGAAGAGGTAGAGAATCGCCATCAGCAGGGTGGTGGAGACCATCGAGTCGCGCAGGAACTTCAGGCCCTGTGGAAACTTCACGTCCTCGGTCGAACGGGACTCACGGCCGATCTTGGAACCGATGGCACCGGATGCGATATAGCCGAGGGTGTTGAAGTGACCGATCGCCAGCTTGTCGTCACCGGTGACCCGGTTCATGTAGGGCTGGGCGAACGAGGGCATGACGACCATGATCACGCCCATCAGCACCGACCCGACGATGACGATGAGCAGGCCCTTTTCGTGACCGAAACCGACCGACAGCACCACGGCCAGAAGGGTTGCCATGAACACCATGTGGTGCCCGGTGAGGAACACGTACTTCAGCGGCGTGAAGCGCGCCAACAGCAGCATCACGACGAAGCCGAGCACGATGATGTAGGCGGAGGTCGCGCCGTACTGCGTCGACGCCTGAGCCGTGATGACTTCGTTGGTCGGCACGACGCCGTGCGCGCCGGTTGCCTTCAGGATCAATTCACCGAACGGCGCCAGAGCCGCCGTAACCACTCCTGCGCCGGCTCCCAAGATCAAATAGCCCATGGCGGCCTTGAGGCCACCCCCGATCACCTGTCCCGCTGGTTTGCGCAGGGCGATCAAGCCGACCGCCGCGACGATGCCGATCAGATACGCCGGGACGTTGAGGATCTGCTTACTGATGAAGTCGAGGATGGTCACGAACCAGTTCATGCCAGGCGCCTTCCAGGGTGGTGACGGGTCTATCGATCAGCCGAGGTGATCGGCCAGCTTGGTCTGGATCTCCGAGATGTCCATGAAGTTGTCGACGACCTGGACCGGCGTGCTGATCTGGCCCAGTTCCTCCGCCAGCTCATCGGAGGTCATGATCAGGTCGGCCCCTTGCGCCGCACCGCGGGCCGTACTGATGTCGGCGGTCGTGACCGTCGCGTCCACGCCGAGGTTGTCGGCTGCCTTCTCGACGTTCATTTTCAGCAGCACCGATGTCCCGATGCCCATGCCACACACGCACACGATGTTCACTTACCTCGCCTGCTTCCTGGGTTTGATTGCGGCGCTACGACGTTCGCAGCACCGTTCGAATTTCTTCGGGCGTCTTCGCCTCTCGCAGTAGCTGCAGCGAGTCCGGCCGGCCCAGAGCGGACGCGAGCGCGGCCATGACATCGATGTGCGAGTTCTCGTCGGTGGCAGCAAGGCCGATCACGAGCCAGACAGGATCGTTCTTGGGGTGCCCGAACGGCACGGGTTCCTTGAGCCTGACCAGACTCATCCCCGTCGAGAGGACGGCGGGTGAGGGACGGGAGTGCCCCAGGGCAATACCGGGGGCAATGACGATGTAGGGGCCCAACTCCTCGACCGTCTTGATCATTTCCTCGGCGTACGCCGGGGTGGTGAATCCGGCGGCGGACAGGGCCGCGCCGGCCAGGCGCAGCGCGTCCTGCCACGTGTCCGCTTCGGCATCCAGATCGAATGCCGCGTCGGGCAGTGCTTGGTCGATATCCATCGGATCACCCGCTCCGTATCGCGACGCCGCGCTCAACACGGCCTCATATCGAACCTAGTGACGGGGTCACACTTTTGGCAATACGTAGCCCAAAGTGGCACTACTCGTGCACGCAGACGTGCCGCTGCAGATACGTCGGCGAGCAGACCGCCTCCAAAGCGAGCAATGCGGCACCCGTGACTCCGGCGTCCACGCCGAGGCGCGAATGCTCGAGCACGAAGGTGCCGCGTAGGTAGTCGGGAACTCCGGCTTCGAGGGCATCTCGTATGGGAGCCATCAGCAACTCGCCCGCCCGCGCCAGGTTGCCTGCCACGACAATGGTGGTCGGGTTGACCAAACCCACCACGTTGACCAGTGCCTCGCCGATCAAGGCACCCGCGCCCGACAACGAATCGGTCGCCAGCTGATTTCCACCCAACGCGAGGTCCACGACATCGTCGCTGGTCGTGACCTGATGCCCGGCCTCACGCAACCGACGGCCGATGGCCCACCCTCCCGCGATCGACTCGAGGCAGCCATGTCGTCCGCAGCGGCAGGCGCCGCCTTCTGCGATGCGCATATGGCCGAGTTCACCCGCCATTCCGGTTCCACCCCGCCACACGGCGCCCTCGATCACCAGGCTCAACCCCAGGCCCTGGCCGAGCTTGACCAGGATGAAGTCGCGGGCATCCGGCCGCCCACGCCTGTACTCGCCCAGGGCGAGCAGGTTGGCGTCGTGGTCGATGAGCACCGGCACGTCAGGGTTCTCCGGGAAGAGACCGGCGGCGGGGCTCACTCCGTCCCAGCCGGGCATGATCGGCGGGCGCACCAGGCGGCCGGCTGCGAAGTCGACCGGACCCGGGACGCCCACGCCGACACCGAGCACCTCCCGGAACGTGTGACCTGTCTGGTCAAGAAGCGTGTCGAAAAGCGCCCGCACGCGCGGCAGGACTACGTCCGGACCCTGCGCGACATCCAACGCGACACTGCGGGCCGATTCGATATGTCCGGAGAAGTCGCAGACGGCCACTCGTGTCTCGCTGCCGCCGATGTCCGCCGCCAGGAGTACACCGAATCCCGGTCGTAGGCCGAGGGATTGCGGCGGACGCCCGCCGGTAGAACGCCTGGCACCCACTGACTCCAGAATGCCTGCCGCAACCAGCTCGTCGATCCTGCGCCGCACGGTCACCCGCGACCAGCCCAGTTCCGCGAAGAGTTCGGTCCGGGTCACACTCGTGGTACCGCGGACGACGGCAAGGACCTGACTGAGGTCATCCAGGGACGCCATCGCCGTAGCCTGCCAGCATCGTAGGAGTAGGGCAGGCAGCTCACCCTCGCCACGACCCTGCCGGGCTGCACCGACAGCGTCGTCGGTGCATCGCCCACCGTTGAGAAACTGCTTCCCGCTACACCCGACCGGGTGTAGCGTTCGATTACCGTCACTTGCCCGGCCGCGAACCTGAGGGCTTCGGCTGCGCCATCGCCATCCGGCAACGTGGTTCACCCCTTCCCGGCCCCCAAGGTGTGTCATGTCGGGCATCTTCACCACCGTCGCGGACGCGATCAAAGTCGCGCTGCAACCCCCGCACGATCCGCCGCAGGACGGCGACCCGCCACCGTTGCCCACCCTCATCCACGACGGCGCCGACCGACTGGCCGCGCTCTTCAACCTCAGCGGCAGCCTTTCGACCGCACCCGCGGACCTCGAGCGATGGATCGCCCAGTTCAAACAGCTGATGGGGGATGCCGATCTTCGCGAGTGCATCGTGATCCGGATGCTGCAGGTCCACTTCCCCCGCGTGGCCGAGGTGCTGACCCTGGCCGGCGTCATCACCGCGACCTGGCAGCCGCCGGAGAAGGTACCTGAGAAGTTCACCGTCGATTGGTCGGCGCTGGCCTCGTTGACCAAGGATCCGGGCAGTTTCTACCTGACCCAGCTGCGCTCGGAGGTCACCGCTGTCGGTGACGTGAAGGCGTTGCAGGTCCTCCTGTTGCTCTTGCTCGGCGGGCCGCAGCAACTGCTTCACCTGGAGTACGACCGCAAGGGATTTCTTGCCCTGCCCGTCGCGAAGCATCCGGGCGTCAACCTCGACGATCTGATCAACCTGGTCAATTCCCCTATCGCAGTAGTACTTCCGCCGCCGGATCCCTTCACGCTGAGCAGTCTGTCCAAGGACGACACCGTCCCCGCCGGCAAGGACGGCAAGCTGGTGTTCGACGGACCCGATGCGCCCCCGTCACCGGCCCACCCGCTCAAAGACATCGGTCTACGCGTCATCGCCCGCGAGGCCAAGGCCGTTCGCAAGTCCGTGGCGCTCCCCGGCAGTTTCACCCTCGACATCGCATTCGACGCCTCAACCGGAGCACCGAACACGCCCATCGTTGCGCTGAAATTCGGTGACGACGGCTTCGATGTCTCCGGACCGCGCCCGACCGCCGGCCTGGAGGTGACGCTCACCAAGCCGCCCAAGGACCCCAAGGGCGATGCCTTTCTCTTCGGTGAGAAGGCGGGGACGCACTTCAGCGTCAAGTCAGTCGCGATCGGGGTCAAGATGGGGCTGCCCGACGACAAGTCCGGGCTGTTCAGCTTCCTCTACCGCGCTCAGGACGTCGAGTTCCAGGTCGCCGCCGATCTACTCAAAACGGTGGCCATGGGCCTGCCGGTGCCACCCTCACTGACCTTCCTGGCCCCGCTGGAACGCACCATCCGTCAGGGGTTTCGACGGCGACGGACGCAGCCGCCGGTAAGCCGTTCGCCACCCAGTTCAGCCAACACATCGGTTTGGCCATCGGATCGTCGGCCGCCGGTTTGTGGGTCGACGACATGATGGTCCGGATCGAGATCGCGCTCGCCGGCAACGGTGTGCTGTTCCGGACCGTGTTCCGCTTCGATGCCCGCGCGAGGCTCGGTCCGCTCAAGGCCACGATGACCGGAGCCGGGGTCTGGATCGGCCGGTGGACGGCAGGCACGGCGGGCGTCGTGGACCCGGACGGTATCGGGCTGAGCCTGGCGGCCGGCCCGGTCAGCGGCGGCGGGTTCCTGAAAAACTCCGGCCCCGGGCGCTACGCGGGCGCGCTGCAGTTGAAGATCCTCGGTGTGGGCGTCTTCGCCTATGGGCTGTACGACGAGATCCCCGGAGGCGTTTCCTTCGCCGCCCTCATCGGGATCCGTCTACCGTTGCCCGGCATCCAGATCGGATTCGGCTTCGCCGTCAGCGGATTCGGCGGTCTGATCGCAGTCAATCGCCGGGCCGATCTCGATGCTTTGCGCGACCGTCTGCAGAGCGGTTCAGCCGGTGACGTGCTCTTCGCCGACAACCCGATGGCCAACGCACCCAAGCTGCTGGGCGATATGGCGGCGATGTTCCCCGTCGAGCGCGGCGTGCACGTGTTCGGCCCCACGATGCAACTCAACTGGTGCAGCCTGCTGATGCTGGACGTCGGGTTGTTCATCGAGCTGCCCGGTCCCCGCAAGATCTTCGTCGCCGGACGGGCCCGCCTGGTGATCGGCTCGGAGGACTTCGCGCTGGTCCGGATCAGAGTCGACTTCGTCGGTGGCGTCGACCTCACGGCCTCGCTGATCTTCTTCGACGGCATGTTGGTCGATTCCAGCGTGCTGGGGATCATCAAGATCACCGGCGGCGTCGGACTGCGCATCGGTTTCGCCGGGAACGCCTTCTTCGTCTACAGCGTCGGCGGTTTCCACCCCGACTTCGATCCGGGCAAGCTGCCGGTGCCGGTCCTGCCGCGCGCGGGCGCGTCGGTGTCGATCGGGCCGCTCTGGCTCAAGCAAGAGGCCTATCTCGCAGTCACCTCCAACACCCTGCAGTTCGGATCCAAGACGGAGGCCGGCGTCAAGATCGGGCCGATCGGCGTCCATGGCTGGTTCACCTTCGACGCCCTGATCCAGTACCGACCGTTCTATTTCAAGGCCACCATCGACGCCGGGATGGAGGCATCCTTCAACGGTTGGTCGTTCGCCAGCATCCGCGTCCAGGGCTCGCTGATCGGCCCCGGCCCCCTCGTGCTCTTCGCGACCGCGACGGTGAAGGTCATCGTCTCGATCAGCAAAGACGTCACCATCACGATCGACACCACCCCCGCCGAGCAGCTGCCGCCACCACCCGCGCTCGCCGATCTGCTGAAGCCCGAACTGTCCGAGGTGAGCAATTGGCGCGCTGACGGCACAGATCCGGACGTCGGCTTCACCGGGGCGGACGGCGTGGGAGACCGGCTGATCCCGGTGGGCCGTTTGGTCTGGGAGCAGAAGCGAATCCCGCTGGACCAACCCATCGAACGTGCGGAAGGTCGCGATCTGCCGGCACCGGCGAGTGTCTCGGTCGTCTGCACCAACGCCGGCCTGCCGGCGCTGACCGCGGAGTCCGACCAGTTCGCCCTCGGCACGTTCAGCCGCTTGTCCGACGCGGCCGCACTGGCGGCGCCCACGTTCGTGACGGCTCGTTCCGGCGGTGCGCTGGGTGCCGGCGCGATGAGTTCCGGTGCTGCCGCAGCGACCGACATCTCCCTGAACTTGGTGACCCTGCCACACCGCGCCCGGGTCGCTCTTGCGCCCGGATCGATCTTCGCGCTTGCCGCTGGGTTCCACGCAGCGCTCGCCGAACGCATCACCGGGGCGAGTGTCGCGCACGAGAGCCCCGTGGTCGCCGTGCACGACGAGACGTATGACGTGGCGGGCGGCTCGACGCCCATCGGCGCAGTCGGGGCGATGCAGGCCTGGACCACCGCCTTGCACAGCGGCGGCGTCGCGGTTCCCTCCGCGGATCGTCCCGTCGACCTCGCGGGGGTGTTGTGATCGTGCCCGACCTCACCTTCCGCAGTTGGCGCCGATCGACGCTGCTGGAGTCAGCTGACTTCGCGGCGGGCCGGCCGCCCAGTATCAGCGTCGAGTTGGCCGCCACCGATACCTCCGGCGGGTCGAGCACCGGCAGTTTTCCCGCCACCTTCCGTTGGCCGGGCGACGTACGCTCCCTCAATCCGTCGGCCATCCGGCACCGCGCACCCGCACCGAGCGTCCAGGACGCGGAGACCACCAAGTTCGTGCACGTCGACTTCTGGTCGCCGGATCTGCCGTGGCGCTATACGCCCGAGTCCGGCGCACTGCTGCGGCCCTGGCTCGCGCTCCTGGTGGGCAAACCCGACGAACTGGACTTCGTCGCCAACACCCTCTCGGTCTCCGATCGCACCCGCAACCTCGTGACGAGCAACGCGACGTTCGCCGGGAGCGCCTTCCCGCCCCATCTCACCGCCCATCTGCAGGTCCCCGACAGTGAGGATCCGACGACCGCGGGAACGCCGACCGCACAACGGTTTTCACGACTCTTGTCACCACGCGTCCTGGAGCCTCAGACGGACTACACGGCTCTCGTGGTCCCGGCGTTCCGCGCCGATGGCCATCCGTTGTGGACCACGCAGGGCGACGCCGTGACGGTCGACCTGGGCGGAGCTCCGCTCCCGGTCTTCGATCACTGGACCTTCCGCTCCGGCGAGGGTGGCGACTTCGAGACCCTCGCGGCTCGGTTGTGGATGCCCGACCCGGGGGTCGTCGGCCGAGCATCCCTGACCTATCAGGAGTCGGACGGCACCGACATCGCCATGGAGGTACGCGGCGCGTTGTCCTCCCTGAAGGACAGTCAGCCGCCGGTCGGGAGTCTGACCGCCGTGACGGCGGATCTGCGATCGCTCACCGCGGTCGTCCCGCCGGGTGGGGGTCCGGTTCCGATCGACATGCCGCAGTACGGCGTGCCCTGGCTGGCCGACCCGTCGTCCGCACCTGCCCGCAGCTGGGCCGACACGTTGCACCTCGATCCTCGCGAACGCATCCACGCCGGCACCGGAGTGCGGATGGGCATCCTCGCCCAGGAGGAGCTGATGCGAGCGGCCACCGAGCAAGCCGGGGCGCTGGCCGAAGCGACGGTGCGTATCGCCCAACTCGCAGCCGGACTCGAACTGTCCCGCCGTACTTACACGACGGCACTGCCGAAGGACGAAGCGGAGCGAGTGACGGTCCTGGCGCCCATGACGGCACGACTGCGCACCGCAGACGGATCCACCGTGCAGGCCGCGATCACCGGACCGGACAGCACGTTGCCCGCCGCGCTGCTCACCGGCGCCGGGAACCGGCTGCTGCACCGGGCGGCGGCATCACCCGGGTCAATCCTGGCGGCAGTCAACGAAGCCAGCCCGCCCGGTTCCCCCGCCCCTGACTCCGAAGCCGCGGCGACCGGCGACATCTCGGACCAGTTGTGGGATCAGGCGGGTGTCGATCGCGATCTGGTCGAGCGGATGACCAAGTTCCTCTGTGCGGCCTACCGCAGCAGTGTCACCGCGGGCAGCACCTACCGACGCCGGCACGTGCTCGAGACCGACCCCGACCGGATCGTCGAACAGCTCATCGAGTCCGCCGATGCGTTGTTGCAGCAGCTGCAGCAGCTACTCGCCGACCTCCTGCCCGAGACCTCGGCCTGCAGCAACGCCGACCTCACGAACATCGGCCAGGACCTGTTCGCCGTCGCGGGCCTCGTCGTGGGAGCCGGAACTCATCCGCCCCCGGGTGGCGAGGACGACGACGCCCGCCGGCAGCGCTTCGACCGGCAACGCCGGGGCTTCACCGCCCACCTGCTGAGCGAGGGGAACGAGGCCGCCGGCGTCTACGACGTCCTGGCCACCTTGATCCTGCGGTGCCTCCTGGGTGTTCAACCGCTCTGGCCGCAGTCCCCGGACGACCGGAACGACCGGCTGGGCGGCCTCACCTTCGCCCAGTGCGATCCCCGGCGCTGCGTCGACCTCGTCCGGCTGTCCGCGGCCTTGGACGCCTCCCTGGATCCGGCCGGCGACAACCCGCCGGCCCGGGTGCGCATCGAGTCACGACTGGCCGGTCTGCCGATGACCAGCCTCGCTCCGCCGCGCTATCCGTTGGGTCTGGACTTCCCGACCTGGAGTCTGTTGAACCAGTACGAGAGAGACTGGTTGTTGCCCGGTGCCGGCGACCTGCAGCCCGACTCGATCACCGCCCTGAAGACCAACCCTCGGTTCATCGACGCCTACCTGGTCGGTCTGAATACGCAGTTCCAAGCAGAAACCCGCTGGCGCGGAATGTCCTCCGACCCGTCCGGAACCCCGCTGCGGATGTTCTTCGGCCCCACCGATCCCCACAGCGGTGAGCGAAACCCCGACATCGTCCCGATCGCGACGTGGGACCCCGACTCAGGGCTCGGCGCCGCGGATCACCTGGCCGGCGCCAGTCTCGGCGGCGGAGCCGAACGCCTGGTGATCCTGTTCAACAGCAGTCTGTTCCGCCGCTATCCGCGCACGGTGGTCTACTTGCACGCGGCGGCGGGCGCGCCCGCAGATCTGAAGGATCCGCCGAGCGCGGCCAAGGACACGCCGCCGTCGCTGACCGGCTCGATCACTCCCGACCTGGTGTTCTTCGGATTCGACGTGCCGGCGCAGGACCTGGACAACTACTGGCTGATCCTCGACGAACCTCCAACCGAGTTGCGCTTCCGCAGCGATCAACCGCAGGACCGTTCCGACTCAGCCCATTTCGCCCGGTCGGCCATCGACTCCCCGACCCGCGTCGCCATCTCGGGCGCCGACCTGCGCGCCTGGTCGAGCGGCCAGGCAGGCGGCGTGAAATGACCGGTTTCACTCGCCGCGACACGCGCCTCGCGCTGATCGACAAGGCCCTCGCCAAAGACCCGGCGAACACGGCCCTCGTGGCCGAGCGGCAGGCCTACTCCGGGCAGGACTGGAAACTCGAGGACCGGACGGTGGCGACGGTCGCCTACTCGGCGTTGTGGACCGATCCACTCACCGCGGTCGGGCAGCAGGACGATCCGGTCCTGTCGACGCTGCGCCGGCGGCGCCGGTTCACCGACCAGGACCTGATCGCGATCCAGGCCATCCCGCGCCCCGCCGGTCCGGTCGCCCCCGACTTCGCCGCGGCCGTGCTGCAGGCCATGGCCAACCGGCGGTCCGCGGTGGAGGACCTCCTGGTCGCGGTGCATCACATCTGGCTGATGTCCGCAGGCGGTAAGGAACCGCCCTACCCCTTCGACGACGTGGGGGTGTTGCTGCCCCTGGGGATCGAGACGGTGTTCCAGCCGTCGGGTGCGAACTGGACGGTGCGGGTGCGCGTGATCCCGCAGCCGCCGTCGATGCACGGCTTCCGTGCCGAGCTGTCCCAAGGCGGGCAGGAGGCCGCTGACCGGTTCTGGCGCAGCTGCAACCGCTCCGGACGCATGCGGCGGGCATGGCTGGGCAAAGAGCCCGTCGCCCGCGCCTTCGACACGCTGGCCCAACAGGTCGGCGCTGCTCGCGCAACCTGGATCGTCACAGCTACCAAGGGCGTTCGCGCCGACGGACACGTCTCCGCAGTCCTGATCGACAAGCCGCCAGCCGTCGACGACGACATCCTGCAGCATGTCGTCGGTCTGCCGCCGCAGCTGTCGGTCGTCGTCTGGACGCACGACGCCGCGGGCACTGCGCAGATCCAGGAGATCGGCACTCTGCCGCAGTCGGGCGGAGCGATCGACCCGGTGCTGCCGGTGCGGTTGCCGGCGACACCGCAAGAGGTGGCCGGCAACTGGTTGGTGGACTGGGACGCAGCCGAAAAGGTCGGTCTGGCAGGGGTTTTCGATTTGCCAGCCGGCATCGGTCCGGACGGGCTGGGCGGCATCGCCGTCGCCGGTATCGGCGATGAGTCCCCAGCCGCGTTGTTCAGCGATCAGGTGCGCGCAGGCAACCTCGGCGAGGTGACCCTGGGCGCCGCGACCGCGAGCGTCTCGGGAGCAACGACAGCGCTGTCGAGCTCGGCGCCCGGCGGCGGCCCGGCGTTGGACGGCGCCCCCGACTCCGCGTCGTACCTCATGGCGGCTCAGGATCGCCTGGCACAGCAGGTAGCGGAGCCAGGAAGTTTCGACGCGCTGATGCGTGACTACCTGGCCGGCTCGGCGGACCTGCCGACAGTGGCTCGCGTGCGCGGTCTGGCCGAACTGCAGGCGCAGGAGTCCATGGCCGATGAGGTGAGTACGCCGTGTGGCCTGTCCCGGATCATGGTGCGTGCTCTGTGGCCGGCGTTGTGGGGCAGCTGGACCTTCGAGGCCTGGGGTATGCAGGCCGAGGGCGTCGTGATCAGCCGCTGGGCCCTGGATCATCTCTACCCCGAGGGCCCGTTACCGCCCGTCCGGTTCGGAGCTGCGCCGTACGGCGTCCTACCGGTCACCTGCCTGTCCACGTGGCAGGGGGACGACGACGATCCCAACAGCCCGGTACTGTCCGAACTGGCAGCGCGTGTTGCCGACATCCAGCAGCGCCTCTACGCGACGGGTCTACCACAACGCTCGGTGCGCGGCCCGGACGGTGAACCGGTCGATCCGTCACGAGAAGCCGATCTGCTTGCCCGGGCTGGGGTTTCGTCTCGGACCCGGTTCCGGGACTATCGACCGACCCAGACGCTGCTCGACCCCGCGCCGTACCTGGACAACCTCAACAACGCGCTCAAGCGGCTCGACCTGCCGACCCGGGACCAGTTCTGGGCGGCCACCACGGTGCGGGCGCGACGGACCGGACCCCAATCGGTGTCGCCGAACCACTCGATGGTGTGGTTCTACCCGGACCGCCCCCGCGACGTTACGCCCTACTGGTTGCGCATCCCGTTGACGCACGTCATCGATTACCTCCTGCGCCGCGGTGAACTGACGACGGCCGTGCCGGCCGCCAAGGCACTGACGCAACTCGACCGGTTGTTCGCCGGCGGTATGCGACTAGGGCTGCTGGCGGACCCGAGCCTTGAGCCCGGTGGCGGATTGCTGCGGATCCTGCCGGATGACCTCCTGTCCCGGTTGCTGGTGCAGTCCGCACTCACGTCCAACGCCTGGCGCATCAATCAACCGGCAGGAGCCGGCGAGCTCGTCAAGCCGGCGCAGCCCGGGGGTGCTGATGAGGATCAGGACGACCAGGTGGTTGCCTCGACCCGGCTCGCGGCGCTCGCCGACCCGCACAAGGCGGAGGTCTGGGACGGGATTGTGACCATTCCCGGCGGTACGCTGCCGCACTTCCCGGTGGAGCAGGAGCCCGGGCGCCGCGACCGGCTCGCGCGGGCACTGGGTGCCACCATCGACGCCGTGTCCCACCGGATCGACCCGTTGGCGACCGGGTTTGCCTGGCAGCGGTTGCGACGCTCGGTCGAGGAACCGACCGGCACGCACCGCCTCGGCGCGTACGGCTGGGTCTTCGGTCCGTTCGTCGGGACACCCGGGCCGACCCCGACCGGACGGCTGCACACGCCCTCGTTGCCGCAGACCATCACCGCCGCGATCCTGCGCGAGCGCTATCTGTGGGCCAAGGCCGCCGGAGTCACCAACCGCAGCGGCGCCACGCCCTGGTCCATGACCCTGACCAGCCGCAGCGTCCGCCTTGCGCAGGAGTACGCCGCGGCCATTCGCGCCGGTCTGCACCTGTGGGAGGTCATCGGGCAGGAGGTCGAGCGGATCGTCGGCGGGGCGAGCGGCGCCCCCGGGCCGTACGAACGGATTGCGCGCCTGCGGATGACATACCCGATCGCAGACCCGGCGTCGCCCCATCGCACCTGCCACGGGTTGAACGCTCTGTCCGCACTGCTGTCAGATCCTCCTCCGCCGGAACCTCACCTCAATCCGGACCAGCGCCAGGCTCTCCAGGACGTGGATGCGGCACTCGACGCGTTGGCCGAGCTGACCATCATCGAGGGCCTCACGCATGCGCAATCGCGCGCCACCGGCCGCACCGGGGCCGTGCTGGATGCAGCGGCAGGCCTGGGCAGGATGCCCGAGCTGGACTATCCGAAGACCCGGCCCAGCGGATACCTGGTGCACACCACCGTCCTGTCGATCCTGCCGTTGGCCCAGGCGGGACCTGACGCCAGCCCCGGACGCGTCGCCGATCCGTCGGTCGCTGCGTTCCTGGAGCAGCAGCTGGGCACCGACTGGATCTGGCAGGTCGAATTCGAGGACGGCACCTCCCAGCAGGTCTCACTGACCGATCTGCAGCTGTCGCCGGTGGACACGCTGGTGCTCTCCGAGGCGCAACTGGACCGACTCGTCACGACCGCTGCGGGAAGCCGGCCGCTCACGGCCACGTGGGAGGAGAACCGCGCCTGGCACATCACCGACGATGCCGGCGACCGCGCCATCCACTCGGTCGCGGACCTGGCGATGAATCCCCGCGACCTCTCCGAGAAGGACCCTGCGTCCGTCGAGGCGGCCGTCCTGTCCGCTGTGTACGGCGGGGCACCGGCAACGGGCGCACACGCGGAGATCGTGCCCGCGCCGTACGTCGATCTGCTGACGGTCTGGGATGAACTCGGCAACTTCGTGGGCAGCTACGACGCGGGATCCTTCCCGGACCCCGACACGGTCTCGAAGCTGCCGCGGCCCGACGTCGAGAAACGGTTACGGCTGCTGCTGCACGCGCCCGCGGTCAGTCAGCTGCAACGGCCCGCCGGACTCGCTGCGGCGGCGGACCTCTGCCGGCTGCTGGGCGCGCCGGCGACCCGGCGCGCCGTGTCAGACGGATCGACCGGTGCGACGAATTCTCCTGCCTACGAGGAGCTTCGCGGGCGTTACACACGGCTGCTGGCCGATCTCAAGCAGGTCAGCAGTGCGTGCACAGCGGCGGGTCGCAAGTCCGCAACGGATGACGCCCGGCGGGCCGCGCTGCGCGGGGCGGCGCGTTGGGGCGTCACCTGCGACGCTGCGCCGGCCGATGCGGCGGCGTTCTATTGCGCGTTGACCGGCGCCACCCCTCCACCGGGTGCCACGTCGCTGCGCACACTGGCCACGTCGGCCGCCGACGTTCTGAAGAAGCGGCTTGCGGCAGTACCCAGCCCCGCCCGGTTGCCGAAGACCGGCGCCATGGCGCAGCCGCTGTCCGATCCGTTGAAGGCACGGGCCCAGGGCGTTCCGGACGGCGTGCAGTCGATGGCCGAACTCATCTCCCGGTTGGCGGCACCGCAGGGTTCACTTCCGATCCTCATCGCGTGGGACGCCTCGGATCTGACGGACACGACCGGGCTCGCGACCACCCCGCGACCCAGCCTGGACGACGACTGGCTGCCGGTCCTGGCCACGGTGCGGGACAAACTGGCGCGGGTCGCGGCGTACCAGGCATCCGGTGCGCCGCTCACGGCGTGGTCCAGCTCTACCGACCCGTGGCTGACCGCGGCCGTGGATGCCATGGCCGCGCAACGGCGTACCGGATCGATCGAGTCGCTCGACCCGCCGTCGTTGACGGTGGCCTACGGCCCCGCCGGAGCTTTGGGGAAGCCCGGGTCGCGGTCGGGGTCATCGACGCGTACGGCGAGGCGATCCCCATGCGCGACCGGGACACGTCCTCGCGTTCGGTTTCAACGCTCCGGCCGCCCGGGCGCCGCAGGCCATCCTGCTGGCCGTCCCGCCGCAGCGGCGCGTCCGACTGGACGCAGCCGGACTGCACGAGATCCTGCGCGAGACCCGCGAGGCGATGGTGGCTCGTACGGCGACCGTGGACGACCTGGGGTTCGCCGACCGGGTGCTGCGCTCGGTGTGGCTCCCGGGGAGTTACGGCGACGGGATCCTCAGCGTGCCCGCGTATCAGTCGACGCCCTGAAGAGCGAGGTTCTGACATGCCCAACCTGCCCGATCACCGGCTCCGGCTGGAGGCCGACCCCGAAGGCGACTGGGAGGATGCCGTTGCGCAGCGAGTGCACGACCCGATGTGGTTCCTCGCGCGGCAATGGCAGATGGGCGAGTTCCAGGGCGAGAACGCCAGCACACCGGTGCAGGTCACGGCCCGGGTCACCCAGGCCGATATCAGCTACACCCTGGGCGCGGCCGACCCTGGTCAGGTGCCCGCCGAACCACTCGTCGAGTGGGGCGTGCCGGACGGGCTGCCGGATCCGACCCACCTGGGAGAGACGTGGGACACCCATCAGCTGAGATATGACCGCAAGGGTGTATTCACCAGCGGTGCAGCAGCTTTCGACGTCGAGCGGCACACCGGGGACCACGTCGATTGGTACACGGTGGATGTGCGCGACGCCGACGTCCCGGACCCCGCAGCGGGCGATCCGATCACCCGGCTGCCGGCCAGGCTGGACTTCGCCAACAAGCCCCCGCAGGGGATCTGGGAGATCGAGGACGCCTCAGCCGACCTGTCCGCGATCCCCCCGGACAGCGCTCACCCGAACACGGCCATCTCGACCGACCTGCTGGGCGGCCGGCACGACGAATGGTTCGTCTTCCAGGTGCCGGGGCAGGCCGGCAGCGTGCTGTCGGTCGAACGTGTCGAGGTCCTCGACAGCATGGGCAACACCTACGACAGTGCGGACGGCGACATCGGTCTGGAGGCGCCAACGGACTGGACCCTCTTCCAGACCTCCGGCTTGGCCGCCCACCAACTGCTGTTGTGGAATGTCGCCGAGTTCCCATTGATGAGCGAATCGATCGAGCGAGTCCAGTTCGGCGTCGACGAGGCGGCCAACCTGGTGTGGGCGGTAGAACGCCGGATTGCCTCACGCGATGCCACCGAGGTGAACCCGTCGCCCGCCCCCGACCCACCCGAGCCCGGCGGCGACCTCACGGGCGCGATGTCGTATCTGTACGTGCCGGGTGAGGGCGCGGCGCCGCACTGGATCCCCTATGCGCTCGACGCCGATTCGCAGGCGGCCGACCACGCCTACGTGCAGCGCCGACTGCTGGATCTGTCGACACCGCCGGTGCCGGTGCCGATGCCCCGGCCGTCCGCAGAAGTCCTGCTACCAGCGGGTGTTCACCGGGTTCTGTCCTCCGCCATCCCGCAGGACGGGATCGAACTCGAGCGCCGCTACCTGCTCGCGCGCGACATTCACGGGCGACCGCAGTTGTGGATCCAGCAACAGGTGCGGCCGCTGCTGAGCCCGCCGGCGCGGGCGCTCGCCTTCGACGTGGCTCGACCTCTGGGGCACCAGAGCGAGTAACAGTGGCCCGCCTAGAGTCGCAGGTCACCGCCCTCGGACCACTGCGAGGTGTAGTGGCGCAACGCCTCGAGGCGGTCGGCGTGCTGCTCGTACTCGCTGAGCAGGATGCCGCTGAGCGCCCGCATCGCGTTGTCGATGGAGACTTCGGCGTTCTGCGCGGGGGTGAAGCCGTCGTCCCCGGTCTGTGTCCGAGCCTGCGGCGGCAACTGGCCCAACACCGCGTACGTGCCGCGGATCGCCTCCGCTGCCCGCTGGGCGCGCACCTGCAGTTCCGCCGGAAGGTGCCCCCAGCGGTCGGCCAACGACCGGACCAGCGCCGCGTCGTCGGCCCGGCCGCCCTCCTCCAGCGCACCGGCAGCCGCCGAGAACGCATCGGTGCGACCGGGCGTCACCTGGCGGCGGCTGCGGGCGGTCAGTTCGCCGCGCACCACCTGCACCGCGGCGTTGATGACGGCGATGACCCACTGCGGGTCGTACGCCGCGAAGTAACCGTCGGTGATCGGCTCGACGACGACGGCGCCCCGATAGGGGACCGCTCGGTGTACGTCGATGAGGGCCAGCGTGCGGGAGCCGATCGTCAGCCGGTGGTTGGTGAGGATCAACCGGCCCGGGACGAACTGGCCCCGGGGGCGAAGGAGTGCATCGAGATCGGCGCGTCCAGATGGCAGACCTCGCCCGCCGCGAGCGGCGCGTTGGTGGGCACCACGGGTAGGCGACCGCTCTGCAGGTCGAGGAACCACTGCGCGCGGATCAGCCGGTTCCGTTGCGTGGTAATGGTTTCCCGGGACACCGGCAGAATTGCGGCGGCGTCGTCGAACTGGGCGACGTCGGCGTCGTCGATCACACCGGTCGCGATGGCCAGATCGACGGAGCTGGCCAACCAGGCTGCCGCCGACGGGTTGTTGCCGCCGGCGACCTCACGCAGCCCGTAGCCCTGATCGCTCACCCACCGGTGCAGTTCCAACCAGTGCTGGACGCTCACCGCAGCGGCTGAACTCCGTTGCGCCGCAGCGCTCCGGTAGTCACGGCGGACCAGCTCGCGGTGGTCCGCGCATGCGGAGCACAGCGAGTCCGAGGGGTCCACCGCCGCACCGCAGCGGCGGCAGACCCCTGCGCGCATCCGCTGGCCGTCATCGACCAACTCGCGAGCACGACGGATCCCTTGGGGCGCCTCGTCCCGCTCGTCCAAGGGCACTCATCCTCCCGGGTTCAGAGCCCCCAGTTTGGCACGCGCCCCGCAACCCCGGCTCAGCGGCCGCCCGTGGTCGGCAGCTTGACCGAGACCTTCGAGAAGGTCACCGAGCCACCACTCGGGTGGGTGTTGATCTGGCTGCTGTCAGCGACCAGCTGCAGGGTGAAGCTCTGTCCGGGAGCTGCGCTGGCCGCGACGTACTCCATCGGGAGGCTCAATCGGTGGGTGCGTCCGTCCAGCGTGACCGGGAACGGCGTCAGCTGGCTGCCGAGTACGACGCCCGTCGAGTTGTCGACGATCTGGGCGAGGACCCGGTGGGTGGTGCCGGGCGCCGTACCGGAATAGGTCAGCGAGAGCCGGGGAGCGCCGAGAACCTTTGTCGCGCGGTTGAACTGAATCGGGACGTTGACCGCGTTCGGTGCCTTGGTCGCGATCAGCGCGGCGACCGGTCCCAACTGGTCGGCTCCGGGGCCGGTGTACGGGCCCGAGCCGCCTGCGGACACCAGCGACAAGGTGCCCTTCCCGTTGGCACTCACGCCGCCGCAGCCGACCTTGTTGGGCCGGTAGGTCGCCGAGGAGTGCCAGACGCCGGTTTGGTCCACCCATTCGAATCCGGCACCGGTGCTGACGTGCTGGCGCTTCACGTAGCGGTTCAGCCAGGCCAGGGTGTCGCGCTCGATCACACTGGTGTCGCCGGGGTTGGTCAGGCAGACCCCGTGACCGCCGCAGAACCACACCATCTTCACCGGCACCCGGTTGCGGCTGACCGATGCGTAGTTGGCCGCGGCTTCGTCGAGCGGGAAGAGGGTGTCGACGGTGCCCTGGAGGATGAGGGCGGGGGCGCTGTCCCAGGCGGCGAGGTTCGTGCGCTGCCAGGATCCGAGGAAGTCGACGCCCTGCCGCGATAACGTGATCGAGTTCGCCGCCTGCTGGAACGTCGTGTCGATGATCGGGTTGTTCCGCTGGCCGGCGGCGAGCGCACCTCCGTAGAGCGCCGTGGACCATCCCGACTTGGCGGTGGTGTTGGGGTAGAGGCTGGTTTTGAGGGAGTTCCACGAGATGTCCGGCGCGATCGCATCGATGCGGCGGTCCAGGGCCGCGGCCGCCCACTGGACCCCGCCGCCGTAGGAACCGCCGACCATACCCACGGCCGGGTCGCCGGGACGGTCCAGCTGGGCCCACGACTGACGTGACAGCCAGTTCAGGATCGCCGACACGTCCCGACCCTCGTAGAGCACGCTGTCGGCCTGGGCCTTGCCGGTCGACGTACGGAAACCCCTCGGGTTCCAGGTGACCACGTTGTAGCCGTTGGCCAGCAGCGGCGCCAGGCCGATGGTGCCGCCGGCGGTGTCCGTGGGTGCGCTCGGGTCGCTCTCGGCCGCTCCGCCCCAACCGGGCCCCTTCAGCACGGTCGGTGCGCGACGCCCGTCGCTGGCCGGTGAGCGGAAGTAGTTGCCCGTGATCGTCGTACCGTCAAAAGACCTGACGGAGAAGGCAATCGGACCGGTCGGTACGGCGGCCGGAGCTGCTTTGGCGATCGTCGCGGTGCCGAGGAAGCCACCCCCGGCGATTCCCGCGGCACAGATAGCGGCAAGACCACGGCTGCGTAGCCGGCTGGTGGTTGGGGTCATGTGGAGATCACTCCTTCAAGGTGCTGACTCTGGGCGCCGTGTGTTCCACGTCACAGCGACCGACGCTAGACCTGCGCGGGCCGGACGGCAACGCCCGGGTATGTATCTGCGGCCCGGCCGGGTGCTCCTTGCATACGCCGGGCGCTACGGGCCGCCGTCCGGCTATCGATCCAAGGCCCGGCGGAGAAAGGCAAGGCCTATGAATGGCGCGACGCGATTGATCGGCACGATGGCGGCTACCGGAGCACTGGCGATGACCGGTGGTGTGGCACTGGCCTGCGGGCCGGGCTCTGGGGGTAGCTACACCTGCACCGGAGGACTCGTCCCCTCCGGCACCTATTCCAACCTGAAGATCACCGGCCAGTGCGCCGTTGCGGACGGCGCGAAGATCACGGTCCGCGGAAGTGTCTGGGTTGCGGCCAACGCCGCATTCGATGCCCAGAGCGCGCCGGCCACGATCACCGTCGGCGGCAACGTCACTGCCGGCAAGGGGTCGCTGCTCGGCCTGGGGTGTCAACCAACCTCGTTGGTCGGCAACTCGGCGCATCCCTGCGAAACCAACCCCGAGGGCCACTCGACCATCCTGGTCAAGGGCAGCGTGACCGCGATCAAGGCCATGGCCGTGCTGGTCAACGGCATCGCCGTGCGCGGCGACGTGACGGCGCTGGGTGGCGGCTCACCGCAGATCCCGTGGTCGATCAAGAACAACACCGTCGGCCGCAACATCGTCGTCGCCGGTCAGAACACCGAGTGGATCGGCGTGATGTTCAACAAGGTCGGCCGCAACGTCCTGCTGTATGACATCGCGCTGAGCGATCCCGACCCCGGCGCACCCGGCGTCTTCATCGTGCAGAACAAGATCCAGCGCAACCTGGTCTGCTACCGGTTGACCCCCGGCGTCTCAGGTGGCTTCGTGCCCGGTGCGGTCAACACCGTGGGAGGAGTTGCCCTGGGGCAGTGTTCGTCCCTCGTGTGATCAACAGGCTCTGACCCGCGTCCGGCAATCTCTTCTTCTCCAGTCCTTTTCGGTCGAGATTGCCGGGCGCGGCCGTTATGCCCGCTGCCCGTTTCAGGGCTGATGCACCAGTATCGCCAGAATCGCCGGCAACAGGATGCACAGTGCCGCAGCCAGCCCCAGCACCAGGAGCACGGTGCGCGAACGGCGGTGGCCGGTCGGTGCCTCGTACAGGCCCAGATCGGCTTCTGCAGCAGCGGTTTTCGCGGCGGGCCTCCCGGCCGGCTTGCTCGAGGCGATGGCTCGCGGGTCGGGTGGTACCACGAGGCTCATGGTCGATCCGTCCGCCGCGATCGTCGGAACCGGGTCCGGCGGTGGGGTCATGCCGTCACCCCAGGCGGCACCTCGCATCGCCCGGCTCACACCACCGGTCCATCTGGACTCATCCACCATGGCGACCTCCTGCCGCTGGATCCTTCACTGCTCATGATGGACCGCGCGAGCTGCGGGTGCTAGTGGGGGACCGCGGTGACCGACACCGCGAAGCTGTTTCGAGAGCGACATCGAGCCACACCGGTTCCTTCACCAGCAGATCGGACGGTCGCACGATGGGCAGTGACCGTCCGTTCGGCGCCGTGGTCCCGATGTGCGGTTTCTTTCCGGGCGCACCGGACATCTCGGCGTCGCCGATGCGGTACCGGGTGCGGCGACAGTCGCACGACCCCCGTTCTGCTGTGACTTGAAGTCATGAAGTTCTCGGAAAGGGATCAGTATCAGCCCTGCGAGCGCAGGTACTGCCCGAAGTGCGGCACCGTGAACGCGATCCGCCCCCGCTCGCCCGAGTAGATCAAGCCCTTCTTCAGCAGCGCATCCCTTGCGGGAGAGAGGGATTGCGGTTTGCGCCCGAGAACTAGCGCCACCTCCGATGTGGGCACCGAGTCGGCGTCGTCCCCCTCTACGGCCGCCTCCGCCATGGCCCGCAGATACTCCCGCTCCCCCGGCGTCGCGCGCTCGAAGCGAGAACCGAAGAACCCCACGGCCAACTCCGCCTCCGCGATCGGAGCCGCCATCGCGACATCGTCCGCCGTGATCGGCGAGGCCGTCGCCGCGTCCCACACGACCTTGCCGTAGGCCTGGATGAAATACGGGTAGCCGCCCGTCACGGCGTACATCGCCTCCAACGCCTCCGGCTCGTACGCCGCGCCCTCCTCCTCCGCCGGCGTCACCAACGCGCGGTCGGCCTCCGCACGCGGCAGTCGATCGATGCGGGCGAACCGAAACAGCCTCTCGCTGTAGGACTTCGACGCCGACAGCACCGCCGGGACGTGTGGCAGTCCGGCCCCGACGACCAGCACGGGCAACCCCGACTGACTGATCTCGTGGCACGCCGCGCACAGCGCCGACACGTCCTCGGGATGCAGATCCTGCATCTCGTCGATGAAGATGGCCACTCCGCGTCCCACGTCCGAGGCGAATCCGCCCACGTCGGAGAGCAATTCGACCAAGTCGATCTCGATGTCACCTGAGTCGGCGCGCCCGGACGCTGCAGGTACGTCGATCCCCGGACTCCACTTGTCCCGCAACTTGGCGTTCGGCCCGGCCTCGCGTTGGGCGAAGGCCTTCACCACCCCCAGCACCTGATCGAAGACCGGCCCGGATGCGCCGAGCTCACGCAACCCCTGGTGCAGCGCGGACGACAACGGCCGCCGCAGTCGCTGTTCCGGACGGGCCTCGAGCTTGCCGGTCCCCCATCCGGCGCGCACCGCGGAGGATCGCAGCGCGTTCAGCAGCACCGTCTTGCCGACGCCGCGCAGCCCGATCAGCACCACCGACCGCTCCGGACGCCCGCGCGCGACACGCTCCAAGGTGATCGCGAAGGTCGACAGCTGCTCGTCGCGGCCGGCCAACTCGGGCGGTCGCTGGCCGGCGCCGGGAGCGTACGGGTTACGGATCGGGTCCACGATCGCACCGTATACGCCAATCTAGCGATCGTCCGATATATCCCTAGCGAGCCCGATCGTGTCGTCTCAAACGTGCTGGTACCACGTGACACCACTTAGTACCATCTGGCTATGGCGATGAACCTGCGACTCACCGACGAGCAGACCGAGGCATTGCGTACGACGGCCGAGCGCGAGGGCAGGTCCATGCAGGCGGTCGCCATCCAGGCCATCGAGGAGTACACGAGTCGCCGCGCTCAGCGCCGCGACGCGCTGCTTGCGCGGCTGACCTCGCAGAACCGCGAGGTCCTCGATCGCCTCGCTGACGCGTGACACCATGACCGACACCGAATTCCTCACGGTCGAGGACGTCCTCGTCGCGAGTGCAGCCGCGACGGGAATGCAGCCGGTCGTCCTCGATCCTGGCCTCCTCGAGTCCGCCGTATTCCGTCCTCGCGCAACGGTTTTCGGCGAACCCGCGTATCCAGACGTCCACCAGCAGGCCGCTGCGCTGCTGCAGTCACTTATCAAGAATCGCCCGTTCCAGGACGGCAACAAACGCACCGCGCTCATCTCCACACTGCTGTTCCTCGGGCTCAACGAATGGCACAGCATTGCCAGCCAGGACGACCTCTTCGACCTGGTCATCGCCATTGCTACCGACGACCTGCCCGACGCCACTTCCATTGCCGAGCGACTTCGAGAACTCACGACGCGGGACTGACGGAGGTTATCCACGACTCGGCTGCCGCGGGCCGCGCGGGCCAACCGTTCTTGCCTACGTTCAGCACATGCGTTCGATCAGGGGATCCTGGTCACCGTCATGGCGGGCGGCCTCACCGTCACCGCCTGCTCAACGGGCGGCCACGGCACACCGGCCAACTCGACCACCACTACGACATCGAAGACAGCTCG
This sequence comes from Branchiibius cervicis, assembly GCF_042661605.1. Lineage (NCBI taxonomy): Bacteria > Bacillati > Actinomycetota > Actinomycetes > Micrococcales > Dermacoccaceae > Branchiibius > Branchiibius cervicis. The sequence goes on along the minus strand of NZ_JBHSWJ010000002.1, from coordinate 3,681,986 downwards.
GGCGGCAGTACCAGCCTCTCCGCCTACCGGGTCGCGGGCTGACGCGAGTCCCCCATATCCGATGCGCACGAATTCTGAGGTGAACGACGTTGTTGAGGCGTAATGCGACCAGTTGCGACCTCACGAACGTCGAAGTCCTCAGAATCGGCACATGAGCGCCCGGGGCCTACACGCGCGGGATCTCGTGCCGCACCATCACGGCGTCGACGAACTCCTTCAGCAGCGGTTGCGCCTCGAGATTCGGGTATTTCACCGCCACATTCCCCTTACCGCCGGCTGCCCCGGGGATGCGCGCGCGGAAGTCGGACACGAGGTCGAAGTCGATCGCGTGCGTCGCGAAATGCGTCTTGGCCGCCGTGAACATCACGTAACCGTCCAGATAGGACGAGGCGAACTTGTACATCGGCACGCCGCGGAACATCACGGGAGGTACCGACGGGAAGTGGGTCTCGACGTACGTCCAGAACTCACGCAACCACGGCCGGCCCGCCTCTGGAGCGCTCGCCAGGTACTGCGCCACGGAGTCCGCCATACTGGCAGTATGGCCTAGGTCACATCGCCGATCCGGCCAGCCGAACGAGGAGCCTGCGTGCACCCCATCCGCACCATCAACGACATGATGGCCGACGGCGGTCGGTACGCCAGCACCATTGCGATGCGCGGCCTCGGCACGATGATGGCGCTGGACGTCGCGGTGCCGCTGGTCGCCTACTACCTGGCCCGACTGGTGCACATCGGGATGACGGCGTCGCTGTTCATCGCCACCATCGCCGCCGGCGTCCGGATGGTCTGGCTGATCCGCAAGAACGGCGAGCTCGACGGCTTCTCCGTCTTCATGCTGGTGGTCTTCGCCGGCGGTCTGGGCCTGTCCCTGGTCACCGGCGACCCCCGGTTCATGCTGGCCAAAGGAGCAGCAGCCACCATCGCCGGCGGCCTGGTCATGATCGGATCCGCCGTCGTCAAACACCCGATCACCTTCATGGTCGGCAAGCGCCTGGCCGGCAAGGACGCCCGGGCCCGCGGCGAACTCGAGCGCGGCTGGGCACAGTGCCGCAACTTCCGCATCGGGTTCTACGTGATGTCCTGCGTCTGGGGCGTCGGCCTGATCCTGGAGTCGATCCTGCGGCTGTGGCTGATCTACACCGTCAACCTCGATGTGGCCGTTGCCAGTACGACGGGTATCACCGTGGTGACGTTCCTGATCCTGGTCGCGTGGCAGATCTGGTTCGTCCAACGCTCACGGACTCTGGCCAGGCGCGCCGGGTACCTGACCAACGACAACGTCCTGCGGGTGGACGCCCCCGAGGCTGCGACTGCCGAGGCCGCCTTCCTGGAGTAGCGGCGCGTCGCAGCAGCCGGACGCGGTAGTTTCTCGACGTACCGCACATTCGTTTCATGCCGGAGGTTGCCCCGTGGTCAAGTCGAAGCCTTCCAAGAAGACGGACCTACTCCAACCCGAAGAGGGCACGATCCTGACCGCACTCGGCGGAGTTGACGAGACCGAGACCTGGAAGCACAACTATCCCTACGACACGAAGATGTCGCGGCGGGAGTACGAGCGGCTCAAGAAGGGGCTGCAGATCGAGTTGCTGAAGATGCAGGCGTGGGTCAAGGAGTCCGGCGAGAAGGTCGTCCTGGTCTTCGAAGGGCGCGACGCGGCCGGCAAGGGCGGTTCGATCAAGCGTTTCACCGAGCACCTCAACCCCCGTGGTGCACGGGTCGTCGCGCTGGAGAAGCCGACCGAGCGTGAGATGTCGCAGTGGTACTTCCAGCGTTACGTCTCGCACCTGCCGACCGCCGGGGAGATCGTCTTCTTCGACCGCTCCTGGTACAACCGCGCCGGCGTCGAGCGGGTCATGGGTTACTGCACCGATGCGCAGTATGACGAGTTCATGCGTTCGGCGCCCGGGTTCGAGCAGATGCTGGTCAACTCCGGCACCCGGCTGATGAAGTTCTGGTTCTCCGTGGGTCAGCAGGAGCAGGTGACGCGGTTCGAGAAGCGCCGTACCGACCCGCTGAAGCAGTGGAAGCTGTCCCCGACCGACCTGGCCAGCCTGGACAAGTGGGACGCCTACACCGAGGCGAAGGAAGCGATGTTCGCCGCCACCGACACCCCGTGGGCGCCCTGGACGGTCGTGAAATCCAACGACAAGAAGCGCGGCCGGATCGAGGCGATGCGCTTCGTGCTGTCCCGGCTGCCCTACCCGGCCAAGGACCCGACAGTCGTGGGCGCTCCTGACCCGCTGATCGTCGGCTCGGGCAAGCAGATCCTGGACGAGGGTGAGGCCGGCTTCCAGGGCGGCTACCGGGCCGGCCGGTAGGCCTCAGCGCAGCTTGATGGCGGTGAATCGCCCACTGGGGTGGGCGATTCCGTCCTGAGCCGCGATCAACGCAATCTCCCGCGACCCCGCCTCGTGGGTGGTCGCCATGATGGTGAAGACCGAGTCCGCGGTCTCCGCGAGCGCCGTGGCGGGATCCTGATCCAGGACGTGGGCCAGGAAAATCGCCGCCGTCGCGTCGCCCGCGCCCGAGACGTACATCGGCAGTAGCGGGGTGGTCACCAACCACGCACCCTCGTCGGTGGCCAGCACCATCTGCACCGAGTCCGCCGGCGTCTCGTCGGTCTGCACCGAGGTGACCAGGACCGTCTTCGGACCTCGTTCACGTACGTCGTTCACGGCCTCGAGCAGGTCGTCCACCGTTTCGATCGGCCCGCCGGTGAGGTACTCCAACTCGAACTGGTTCGGAGTCAGGATGTCGGCGACGGGCACGACCCGGTCACGCATGAACTGCGGTATGCCCTCACGCACGAAGAAGCCGCGTCCCACGTCGCCCATCACCGGATCGGCGCAGTAGACCGCTGCGGGATTGGCCGCCTTGACCCGGGCCACCGCATCGAGGATGACCTCGCCGATCTCGGCATCGCCCATGTAGCCCGATAGGACCGCGTCGCATTGCGGCAGCACACCGCGCTCCTCGATCCCCAGGACGACGTCGGCGACGGTTTCCGGGCTGAAGACCGGCCCGCGCCACTGGCCGTACCCGGTGTGGTTGGAGAAGTGCACGGTGTAGACCGGCCACACTTCGTGCCCGAGCCGCTGCAGCGGAAAGACCGCGGAGGAATTGCCGGCATGGCCGTAGGCGACGGAGCTCTGGATCGACAGGACCTTCACGACCGGTCAGCCTAACCGCGCACTTGCGCACAACCGGTCGACAGCGGTAATTCCGTTACGTAGTGTAACGAATGTGAAGACGCAGGGAGCCGTGACAATGGGGCGACCACAGGATGAGGATCTCACGCGGCGGATCCTCGCCGCGACAGTGGATCTGGTGCTTGAGGACGGATACACCGCTCTCAGCATGGAGGCCGTCGCACGGGTCGCGGGCTGCGGTCGGCCCGCGATCTACCGTCGGTTCTCCGGCAAGGATGAGTTGGTCGCCGCCGCCGCCACCACAGTGCTGCAACTCGGCCCGCTACCGGACCACGGCAATCTCGAGGACGACCTGGTCGACCATGTTCTCTTCAGCCGGGACTACCAGAACCAGCCGCGCCTGATCCGTGGCGGCATCGTCCGGGGGTTACCTGCGGTCTTCGAGCCCGGTGTCTTCGCCTTGTTGTGGGACAAAGTGCTCGTCAAGCGCCGCGATCAAGGGGTCGAGATCATCGAGCGCGGGATCGCTCGCGGAGAGATCGACCCGCTCGTCGATCCCGATGTCGTGCTCGACCTGCTCGCCGGGCTGACTCTCTACCGGCAGTCCATCAAGCGCATCGACGTACCGGAAGCGCAGTACCGCACCGCCATCCAGGCGCTCATCGCGCACCCGCCGCTGAAGGTCACGCCATGAGCGCCACAACGCCGAAGGTCCCGGTCGAATACACCGCTGCCTTCGTGGGTGACATCATCATCACGCAACCGATTCTGCAACTCCTGCAACGGGATTCGTGCGATCTCTTGCGGATCCTGCGCCAAGCGGATCTGGTGGTCGGCAATTTCGAAGGCAGCATCATCGACCTGAACACCTTCACCGGCCACCCGGCGGCACAGTCCGGTTTCGGCTGGCTCAACTCCCCACCCGAGGTCGCGGCCGACCTGGCCGGGCTGGGTTTCCACCTCCTTTCCCGGGCCAACAATCACAGCACCGACTGGGGCCACGAGGGGCTGCGCAGGACGGACGATCAGCTGCGCGCAGCGGGACTTGGTATCGCGGGGACCGGGAGCACGCTCAGCGCCGCCCGAGCCCCGGTCACCTTCGACGGCGCGGCCGCCCGGGCTGCACTCGTCTCGTGCACCACCACGTTCGAATCCGACACTCCCGCAGAGGACCCGCTCGGGCAGGTCGCCGGTCGACCCGGCGCTAGCACGATCGGCCTGAACCGGGTGGCCCTGGTGAGCCCCGAACAGCTCAACCAACTGCGCGCGATCCGCGATGCGCAGGTCCCTCATCTGCGTCCGGACATCCTGCTTCTGGTTGACCAAATGCTTGACGTCGTCACCCTCTTCGACCAGCAGTACGCCGCGCTGCCGGAGGGCGCTGAATCCTGTGTCGACGCGATCTATCGGATGGACGAACAGGACCTGGCGGGCGTGCTTCTCAATATCCGCCAAGCGCGGCAGACGGCGGACTACGTGGTAACCGCCGTGCACGCCCACGAGCCGAACAACTGGGCTACCCAAGCGCCCTCCTTCCTGCGAGAGCTGGCCAGGCTGGCGGTCGCCAACGGTGCGGACGTGGTGGTGGGCCACGGGCCGCATCAACTGCGCGGAATCGAGTGGATCGAGGGGCGACCGGCTTTCTATTCCCTAGGGAACTTCTGTTTCATGGACAACGCCCAACCGGTCGTCACCCGTGGCGAGTGGGAGCGCCGCATCTGGCGTTTGTCCCCCGCCTGGTCCGGGATGGATCCGCGCACCACGACACCGGCGGAGTTCCTGGAGTGGCAACGCGTGAACGGGGTCTTCGGCGAATCGGTGTGGTTCGAAAGCGTGATCCCGGTGGTGGGCTACCGTGCCGACGGTTCCGTCGATCGGATCCTGCTGCATCCGATCGAGCTGCGGTACGACGGTCGGGACGCCGAACGGGGCATCCCCCGCCTTGCGCCGCACGACACCGCTGTGCGGATCCTGAAGCGACTGGCCGAGTTGAGCGAGCCGCTGGGCACCCGGATCGAGATCGACGAGACGACCGGTCAAGGCATGATCGACGGGGTAACGGTCAGCGCGTAGGAGCTGTTTGACCTCACACCTTGCCGACCGTCACCCATCCGGCGGCGTGCGACAAATGCTCCAGGTCGGGCAACGAGAGCTCGACCGCGGAGTCGGGACTGCCGGCCGCCGGGAACACGGTGTCGAAGCGTTGCAGTGAGGTGTCCAACCAGACGGTGACCCCCGGTGGGTTGGCGAAGGGGCAGACACCGCCGACCCGGTGCCCGGTCAACTCAAGGACGACCTCAGGTTTGAGCATGCTCGCCTTGCGGCCGAACCGAGCTTTGAAGAGCGCGTTATCGGAGCGGGCGTCGCCGGCCATCACGATCAGCTCACAGGTGTCGTCGGTCTCACCTGTGTAGGCAAGGGTTTTGGCGATGCGAGCCGGTTCGACACCGAACGCTGCTGCGGCCTCGGCGACGGTGTGACTGGACCCGGGGGTGACGAGCAGTTCGTCCTCCCGGCCGAGGGTCGCGAAGTAGGCGCGGACGGTGTCGAGCGACATGCCGCCACGGTAGCCAGGTCGCGGCCACGGACGCGGCGTGGCCCACGAGATCCGCTCTCGTGGGCCACGCGGTGGTCGAATCGACCGGGGTCAGTTGTGGTGCAGCTTGGCCTTGAGGTTGGCGATCTTCTCGTCGCGCTTGGCCTTGCGCTCGGCCTTGTGCGCCTCGTGCAACTTCTCCTCAGCTGCAGCGGCGGCTGCGTCGGCGGCCTCGTCGGCATCCGCGATCTCGTCCAGCACGTCCTCCTCGGAGCGGCGCACCAACGTGGCGCCGTTCTGGCTGACGAAGTCGTCGAGGGTGTCGTTCGAGGTCTCCTCCACCTCGGCAACGATCGCGGTGCGGCCAGGCGGTATGGCGCGGCCGGCGGAGCCGACCACGCTGTCCGAAGCGTCTCCCCGGTCCACATCGGCCAGCGAGCCGATCAGGCCACCGGTGGCCCCACCCAGGAGTACGCCGAGCGGACCCCCGAGGATGCCGAGCAGCAGACCGATGGTGGTGCCACCGAGCGCACCGATCCCGATCACGTTGTCCTGGCCGTCAGTCACCTTCAGCTGACCGTCGGTGCCGCGCTCGACGACCGCGGAGCTGTCGATGCGGATCGCGCCCGCGTCGAGATCCTTGAATTTGCTGAACGCCTCATAGGCCTTGCTGGAATCGTCCCAGCTGATCAGCACGATGTTCTTGGTCATCACGAACTCCTTTGTCGCATAGGCAATTTGGCTGTCTGCAAAGCTGCCCCGAGCAGAGCCCGAGACGCTCCGACCACCTGCGACGCTACCGAGGGCGGCCGTGCCACCAGCCCCTCCCTAAGGGTGGGTAAACCGGGGTGTGGAACTGGTTGCGGCAGGTGACACACAGGGTGCGCCGACAGGGGAGAATGGCGCCATGACGGATATCACTGTGAGCCAGGTTCCCGACGACGCGGTCATCCTCGACGTTCGCGAGCAGGACGAATGGGACGCCGGCCACGCGCCGAACGCCGTACATATCCCGTTGTCCGAATTGCCCAGCCGGATCGATGAGCTGCCCGAGGTCGACGAACTGCCGGTGGTGTGCCGCCGGGGCGGTCGCTCCGCCCAGGCCGTCGCCTGGCTGGAGCAGCAGGGTTTCGACGTGGTCAATGTCGAAGGCGGGATGAGCGCCTGGGAGTCGGCCGGGAAGAAGCTCGACCGCGACGGCGCCACGATCATCTGACCCGTGCTCTCGAAGGAATCACCGTCTGCTGCCCATCTGGGAGTCGGTGCCGTCGTCGGCCTCATCGTCGGCACGATCTTCCTCGTGGTCAGCGGGCGGCCGATGCCCTCGGTGCTGGCCGGCTGGGCTGCCCTCGCGCTGACCTTCGTCATCTCGATGGTCTGGACACTCTGGCCGCTCGGCCCGGAGCAGACCGCCTCCCGCGCCCGGCGGGAGGAGCCGTCCCGGACCCTGACGCACACGGTCGCCCTGGTGGCCGCCGTGCTCAGCCTGGTGGGCGTGCTCATTGTGATCGCGTCGGGCAACCAGGAGGACCGGATCGCCGGCATCGTGGTGGCCGTGCTGGCCGCACTGTCCTCCTGGGCCATGATCCACGTGCTGTATGCGCTGCATTACGCACGCCTCTATTACGGCGACCCCAAGGGCGGCATCGATTACCACCAGCAGGAGGATCCGCAGTACTCCGACTTCTTCTACACCGGCTTCGCGGTGGGGATGAGCTACGCGATCTCCGACACCGACCTGGCCTCTTCCACGATGCGCCGCTCGGCGTTCGCCCACAGCCTGCTGGCCTACGTCTTCGGGGCGATGATCCTGGCGGCGCTGATCAACCTGATCGCCGGGCTCTGACCCGATCGGGGATCAGTACCAAAGGGATCGTGAGAGCGAGCAGCACCCCGCCGAAGAGCATCACCGCAGTGCCGGAGACGTGCTCCAGCGCCAGGGTGATGAGGTACGGAACGGCGAACCCGACGTACGTCAGGCTGTAGAAGATGGCATTCAGGGTGCCCAGATCGCCCGGTTGCGCGACCTGCTCCACCCCGGTCAGGCCTCCGACCAGGATCAGCCCGTACGCCGCGCCAAGCCCGATCGCGGCCGGCACCACGAGCCACCAGGCGCCCGTGATCGCCATGACGGCAGCGATCAGGAGCCCGGCGGTCCCGGCGAGAGCACCGGCCACCAGCATCTTGGGCGCGCTGCCTAGACGGCGGCCGAAGGGTTGCAGCAGTACGCCTGAGTACAGCGTCAGCGCGGCGAGGGCACCGCCGACCGCGATCGACGGCCCGGGGATGTGCGCGATCACGGGCAGGGTGGCGAAGCCGACGGATGCACAGCCGAAAACCCATGGCGCCGTAGGCAGTACCCGCCGGATGAAGGTCGGCTCCCGCAACGCGGCGAGGACCTCACTCTCCTGCTCCTGCTCGGTGACCACGGCACGGGCAGGCTCGGGAGTGTTCCAGGCGATCGCGGTGATGACCGCCGCGAGGACCAGGTGCGGCAGATAAGGCAGTACGGTCGGCCAGGGCGCCCATTGGGCGAGGATCCCGGCGACCAACGGTCCGCTGGCGAAGCCGGACGACAGGGCGATCGTGGCGCGCCGGGCGCCGGTGCCTGCTGCGCCGGTGGACAACTCCTTCACCCACGCCGTGCCGGGCGCGAAGGCCGCTCCGGAGGCGATCCCGGCCAGTAACCGGCCGAGCAGCAGCAACCACAGATGGCTTCCGCCGGCGATCAGTACGCAGGTCGCGACGAAGGACAACAGCAACACCGGCCGCAGCACCCGGCGCCGGCCGATCCGGTCCGAGATCGGCGAGACGATCAGGAGGGCGGGGATGATGCCGATGGCATAGGCACCGAAGAGGGCCGTGACGGCGGCGGACGACGCGTGATCGTGGGTCTTGTAGACCGGCAGCATCGCCGCGAACTGGTTGGCCCCCAACCGACCGCGAAGAGCGCCAGTGCGGCGCGCAACCAGGGGTCTTCACGCGCCACCACCCTACGGAGGCTGTGGGCTCAGTTCAGGGCGGGGGTGTCTACGGGGATGACTCCGCCGTCGTAGAGGGACTCCCCAGGTCGCGCAGCGCCCGCAGCGCGACCCGCTGGGTCAGCGGTCCGTAGGAAATGCGCGCCACGCCGAGCGCTTCGTACTCCTGGGCGGGCACCGCGCCGGGCAGTCCGATGATGGTCAGCCGGCCCGGACCGAGCCCTTCGACCAGTTGACGGACATCGGCGGCCCCGACGGCTCCGGGCACGAAGACCACCGGCGCACCGACGTCGATGAACGCCCGCCCCCGCCGGATCGCTTCTTCGATCCGGTCTTCCCGGGACAGCGTCTCGTCGCGCATTGCGTCGGTGCGGGCGTTCAACTGGAACTGCACTCCTTCGGCCAGGGCAGCCTTGGTGATGGCGGCGACCCTTGCGACGGCCTCGTCGAAAGGCCGGTTGCGATCCTCGACGTTCGCACCCACGATCCCCAGGCCGATCGCGCGGCGGATCGTCTCGCCCGGGTCGTCGTACCCGTCGTCCAGATCCGCCGAGACCGGCAGGTCGACGGCGTCCACCACGACCTTCGCCCCCGCCAGGGCGACGTCCAGCGGCATCCCGCCATCGGCGTACCCGAGGGAAGCCGCAATCGAATGGCCTGCTGTGGCAATAGCTTTCGTGCCCGGCAGATCAGCAATGGTCTTTGCGCTGATGGCGTCCCACACGTTGACGACTTGGAGGATCTCGGGGGCTTCGTGCAGCGCCTTGAGCGTGAGGGCGCGATCCGCGGTGCTCATATCACTGGACTGTAGGCACCCGTCTACGATCGCGCTATGACCCTACGGCGGCTGGGCTTTCTGACGATCGGCCTCTTCGACCCCGCTGACCCGGCACCCGGGCACGAGTCGCTGCTGCAGGTGATCGAGCTGGGCGAGCAACTCGGCTTCGATAGCGCCTGGCTGCGCCACCGGCACCTGCAACACGGCGTGTCCTCACCGGTCGCGATTCTTGCGGCAGCCTCGCAACGCACCTCACGGATCGAATTGGGCACGGCCGTCACGCCGTTGGGTTGGGAGAACCCGTTGCGCCTGGCCGAGGACCTCGCGACCGTCGACATCCTGACCGGTGGCCGTCTCAACCCCGGCGTGAGCGTCGGGCCGCCGATGAACTACGACTCCGTGCGTGATGCGCTGTATCCGGACACCGGCGACGTCGAGGACTTCAGCTACGAGCGCGTGCTGCGACTGGTGCGCTTCCTACGCGGTGAGCAGGCCTCCACGTTCGAAGGCACTCGGGGGATCGAGGTCTTCTCCTCGCGGGTGCAACCGCACTCACCGGGTCTGGCCGACCGAGTCTGGTACGGCGGGGCGAGCCTGCGTTCGGCCGTGTGGGCAGGCCGGGAGGGGCTGAACTTCCTGACCAGCAGCGTGCTCAAACCCGAGCCGGAGGACGGCCTGGACTTCGCGCGCATCCAGCAGCAGCAGATCCGCGCCTACCGTGCGGCACACCCGCTGGGTTCGGAAGCTCGGGTCTCGCAAGGGCTCGTGGTCATCCCGACGGACTCGGCGAGCGCCGAGCAGAAGGCCAAGTACTCGGCGTACGTCGAATCCCGACTGCCGCGCACGCGGGAACTCCAGGGGCCGGGCATGTTGTTCTCCCCGGATCTGATCGGCACGAGCGACCAACTGGCGCAGCAGCTTTCAGAGCACGCCGGTTATCAAGAGGTCGACGAGGTCGTCTTCGCCCTGCCGTTCAGCTTTGAGCACGAGGACTACGTGCAGATCCTGACCGACATGGCCCAGCACCTCGGCCCGGCCCTCGGCTGGTCGCCGGCTACTTGAGCAGCCGGGACATCCGCCGGTCGGCGAGGATCTTGCCGCCGGTCTGACAGGTTGGGCAGTACTGCATGGACCGGTCCGCGAACGACACCTCGCGCACGGTGTCACCGCACACCGGGCAGATCTCCCCGGCCCGGCCGTGCACCTGCATCCCGGCCCGTTTGGCGTCCTTGAGATCCTTGGCCGGCTTACCCTCCGAGGCCGCGATCGCCGTTTCGAGAGTGGCGCGCAACGCAAGGTAGAGCCGCGAAACCTCCTCTGCGGTCAGGGAACCCGCAACCGCGTAGGGCGACAGCTTGGCGGCGTGCAGCACCTCGTCGGAGTAGGCGTTCCCCACCCCGGCGATCACCGACTGATCGCGCAACAAGCCCTTGATCTGCGTACGCCGACCGGCCAGCAACGCGGCGAAGTCCGGTTCCGTCAAGGCCAAGGGCTCAGGTCCCAACGACGCGATCCCCGGGACCTCGGAAGGTGACCGCACGACGTACGCTGCGAGTCGTTTCTGGGTGCCCGCCTCGGTGAGGTCGAACCCCGATCCGTCGTCGAAGCGCATCCGCACGGCGATCGGCGACTTCCCCGGCCGCAGAACGGTATTCGACAGCGAGTCCGACCAGCGCAGCCACCCCGCCCGGGACAGATGGAAGATGAAGTGGATCCCGTCGGCGTCGATGTCGATGAACTTGCCGTGTCGCGCCACCGAGGTCACCAGCAGACCGGACAACGCCGTCACCGGCGGGTCGTAGGTTTTCAGCACACTGAACGAACCCAACTCGACCCCGGCCACCGCGTGGTCCACGATCCGGGTGGACAGGAAGTCGACCAGGCCCTGCACCTCCGGCAGTTCAGGCATCGCGATCCCCTGCCGAGGAGAGCGTCGTCGCATCGATTCGCGGCGTGACCTGCTCCCACTGCCGTCGGGTCGCGGCCCGTGCGAACTGGAACGCACCCCGCAGCTGCCTATGCAACGCGTAGCCGTCCGGGCCTTCGAAGACCATCACGCGCACCGGTCGGCCGGTCACGTCGTCGTGGGTCAGCGGGTGCCCGTGGGACAGCACCCGCTGCGTCGCGGTGAGTTTGCGGATCGCGATCCCGGCGACGTGATCGGGCTGCTCGAGGGTGAACTCCTCGTAGATCTTCGGGTCGTGCTGGCCGTCATCGCCCACGAGCAGCCAGGAGATCTGTGGGAATTCGCTGGCGAGCCGGCGCAGCGCCGTGCGCTTGTGGCCCTGCCCGCTGCGGAACCACAGCTCCTCCGTCGGGCCCCAGTCGGTCAGCAGCATGGGGCCCGCCGGGAAGCCGTGCCGGCGCAGGAAGCGCCGCAGGATGGGTTCGTTGTTCCAGGCTCCGGTCGACAGGTAGATGACGGGGGCGTCCGGTTCGCGAGCCCGAAGCGCGCGGTAGAGCGCCGCCATCCCGGGCACCGCGCGGCGGGCCGTCTCGACCAGCACGAAGGAGTTCCAGGCGGCGATCATCGGCCGCGGCAGCGAGGTCACCAGGCAGGTGTCGTCGATGTCGCTGACGATCCCGAACCGCACGTCGTCACCGATGATCTGCAGCTTCACCTCCTGCACGACTCCGTCGGTCTCGTACCTGGCCTGCTGCCAGCCGTCCGACAGGCCATGCCCCTCCAGGACCACGTCGAAGTAGCCACCGCGGTCCGTCTGCGCCCTCACCTGGGCATCGCCCACCGTGATGGTCACCTCGACCTCGGCCAGCGGCGCGGTGAAGTAGGCCCAGTACCCGCGCCGTCCGTCCGGGTGCTCCTGCTCCCACTCGTGGTTGGGGTCGCCCGGGCGGCTCAGCACCACCCGCCCGAAGACCCGCGCGAACCGCGGGCTGCCGTAGCCCACGTAACCCAGGATGCGCGTCGTCCAGCCCCGACCGGCCAGGCGCTCGGCCAACCAGTCGTTCAGCGCATCTTCGGCGCGGGCAGCGATGTGCCTGTCGGACATGGCCACAGCCTATGCGCCGACCTGTCCGGGCACATCTATCCTGACGCGGTGGTGAGCGACCCCCAACCTGGGCTGAGCCGGAGGGGACTTCTCGCCGGTGTCGCGGGGCTCGCCGGTGTCCTCGGCGGCACCCAGTGGTGGTTGACCGAGCATCCGGGTCCGATGCCGCTGCTGTCGCAGACGGTCGCCTGGGCGCGCCCCGGCCAGCGGGAGTTCGTGCAGGACCCGAGCGACGTCGTACCCTCCTCGCGCGTCCTGGCCGACGCCACGTCGCGCTCGCAGCTGCTGGCCGGTGAGCAGGCCTGGCGCGACGCCGCCCCCGCGTGGTCGCGCGAAGGCCCCTGGGCCTCGCTCGTCGACGGTGCGATGCTCGACGTCCGCGTCCTGACCCTCGGCCTGCCGGCGACCGTGGCCGGCTGGTCGCAGCGCTGGCGGTACGTCTGGCCGCGCGATGCGAGTACGGCGGCCGTAGCCCTGGCCACGATCGGCCAGCCCGCGGCGGCGCTGGCGAATCTGTCCTATTTGCAGACGGTTCAGAGCCCTGACGGGTGGTTCCAGGCGCGTTACGATCCGCTGACCGGCCGGGCGCCGGACGACCGTACGCGACAGCTGGACGGCGTCGGCTGGGCCTTGTGGGCGACCGACCAGGTACGCCGACTGCTCCCCTCGGGCGCGGACCCGGCGGTGACGTCGCTGGCCGACCTGGTGCGTCGGAGCACCGCCCTCATCCTTGACATCACCGATCACGGATATCAGCTGCCGCCTGCCGGTCCCGACTATTGGGAGGTCAGCGAGCGGGTCGTCACCCTGGGCACCGTCGCCATGCTCGCCGCCGGCCTCGAAGCGGCGACCCACCTGCTGCCGATCATCGGCGAGGAGGCCTCGACGGCAGCGCTGGCGTTGCGGCAGTTCGATGAACTGATCGCGGGTCGTTTCCCGGGTTTTCCCCGGCATGCGGACGGTGACGACCCGGACGTCTCGGTCGCCTTCACCATGCCGCCGTTCCGCGACCGGGCCGAGCCGGGGGCTGTTGCGGCGCTCGCCGCCCTCGAGCCGAGGATCACCCGGCCCGGCGGTGGTCTGGCCCCGGGGGTCGGATGGCGCGACGACGGGATCAGCTGGACCCCGGAGACCGCCCTCGTGGCCCTGGCCCACGCGGGATCGGCTCGGGAGGCGGACGCGGGATCGCTGCTCAACTGGCTGCGAGCACACCGGACGGCGGCCGGCTCCTTGCCCGAGAAGGTTCTCGCCTCGGGAGAGCCGGCCGCCGTTGCGCCGTTGTCGTGGACGGCCTCACTGGTACTGCTGGCCGTCGCGCGACTGTCGTCCTGACCTCACATCTCGTCGGCGGTGGTCAGCAACTCTGCTTCCTCGATGGAGTCACGCTCGAGGGCGCCGTGGTTGGGCTCCTCATCGATGTGCGCGAACAGCGGCCGCCACACGATCAGCACGCCCATGGCCAGCAGGACCATCACCGCGCCCAGCCAGAACGGAGCGTGCGGGTTGATCTGCTCACCCAACTTGCCCGCCAGGTACGGCGCGACGGAGCCGCCGAGGAACCGCACGAAGCTGTAGGCGGCAGAGGCAACGGGCCGCTCGACCGGCGCTGCCTTCATCACGGTCTCGGTCACCAGGGTGTTGTTGATGCCCAGGAAGATGCCGGCGATGACGACGCAGATGATGACGATCGGTTTGCTGGAGGTGGCCAGTGCCATGACCGCCAGGATCAGCGCGAAGCAGAACAACGCGCCCGTCACCGAGTTCATCGTGCCGAAGCGGGCCTGGAGCTTCGGGGCCACGAAGACCGAGCTGATCGCGAGCATGATGCCCCAGCCGAAGAAGATGAAACCGACCTGGATGGCGGTCATGTTCAGGGTGAACGGCGTCCACGCCAGCAGCGTGAAGAAGCCGAAGTTGTACAGCAGTGCGGTGATGCCGACGGTGCGCAGCGCGCCGTGCCGCAAAGCGCGCAGCGGCTCCAGCACGGAGGTGTGGTGGTCCGGCTTCGGAGTGCTGGGCAGTAGGAACCCGGTGACGAGCATCGCGATGACCATCAGCACGGAAACCCCGAAGAACGGTCCCCGCCAGGAGATCTCGCCCAGCAAGCCGCCGATCAGCGGACCGGCCGCGATACCCAGACCCAGCGCCGCTTCGTAGAGCAGGATCGCCTGGGCGACCGAACCCCGGGCGGCACCCACGATGGCCGCGAGGGCCGTCGCGACGAACAGCGCGTTACCCAAGCCCCAGACGGCCCGCCAACCGATGATCTGGTTGATCGTGCCGGACGACCCGGCCAGGGCCGAACCGACGACGATGATGCCCAAGCCCACGAGCAGCGTCTTCTTGGCCCCGATGCGGCTGGACACCGCGCCGGTGATGAGCATCGCGAACGCCATCACGACCAGATAACTGGTGAACAGCAGCGACACCTGCGACGGGCTGGCGTGCAGCTGTTCGGCGATCGGCGCCAGGATCGGGTCGACGAGGCCGATACCCATGAAGGCGATGACCGAGGCGAACGCCACGGCCCAGACCGCCTTGGGCTGCTTCCACATCGACACCTCTGACGAGGGTGCGTGTTCCATTTTGTTCCTTCGTGTATCTATATATGTGGACGGACTTCGCCGCCGCGAAATTTCCCTGGTTCCGATGGCGCCGACGGCCACCGGGGGCCGCCGCCGGCCGCTACTCCTCGTCGTCGACCGACGACACCATCCGGTCGATCGCGCCGATGGCGGTGTTGATGGCCGCGACCTCCTGCGGGGTCAGCGACGCCAGAGCCGGAGCGAGAGCGACCCGGCGGGCGCGGCGTACCTCCTCGAGGGCGGCGCTGCCCTCGGGGGTGATCTCGATCAGCGCAACCCGGGCATCGGAGGGGTCCGAGCGGCGCTGGACGAACCCCGCGGCCTCGAGCCGCTGCACCTGGATGGTCATGGTCGGCTGGCTGGAGTGGTCGGCGATCGCCAGTTCCCCGATCCGGGCCGGGCCGACCTCGCTGATCAGCGCGAGCAATCGGGCCTGGGCCGGTGGCGTGTCGAACTCAGCCTGCCGGGTCGCCCACCGGTTCAGGCGCGCGACGGAGGACAGCAGCCGGGAGCCGGTGTCGGCCACTTCAGGCTCGATGGCGACGGCTGCGGGGGCGTTCATGTCATTCATGATAGATAGCCACACTATGTTTCGTCAACACCGAGCGTCCCGGCCGCGATGTGCCGGGACGCTCGGTGCAGCACGTGGTGAAAACCTGGTGGGTAACGTTTTACACGCCCGCGCTCTGGTTCGCGTCCGCTTGCGGGGAATCGGCCAGCGTGCGCAGTTCGCGCTTCAGGATCTTGCCGGTGGCACCCTTGGGCAATTCGCCGATGAACTCGATTACCCGGGGGTACTTGTAGGCCGCGACCCGCTCCTTGATCCACTCGCGCAACGTGTCCACGGTGAGGTCGGCACCTTCGGTCGGCACGACGTACGCCGCCACCTCCTCGCCGTAGTGCTCGTGCGGGATGCCGATGACGGCCGCCTCGGCCACCTGCGGGTGCTCGTAGATGACCTCCTCGATCTCGCGCGGGTAGACGTTGTAGCCGCCCCGGATGATCATGTCCTTGGCCCGGTCGACGATGTAGTAGTAGCCGTCCTCGTCCTTGTTGGCCAGGTCGCCGCTGAAGAACCAGCCGTCGCGGATCGCCTCGGCGGTGGCGTCGGGACGGTGCCAGTAGCCCTTCATGATGTTGTGACCCTTGATCGCGATCTCCCCGATCTCGCCGGCCGGGGTGTCCGAGCCGTCACTCTGGGCCAGGCGCATCTCAACACCCTCGATGGGCGTGCCGATGGAGCCGGGCTTGCGCTCGGCGTTCGGGTGGTTGAACGAGGCCACCGGCGAGGTCTCGGACAGGCCGTAGCCCTCCAGGATCTTGGTGCCGAAGCGCTCCTCGAACTTGCGCATGACCTCCACCGGCATCGACGAACCGCCGGAGCAGCAGGTGCGTAGGGAGGACACGTCCACGTCCGGCATCGACGCACCGGCCATCAGCATCGCGTTGTACATGGTCGGGACGCCGGCGAAGATCGTCGCCCGGTCACGCTCGAGGATCTGCAATGCCTTGACCGGCTCGAAGCGCGGGATGAGGGTGAGCGTCGCACCCGTGGCGATGGCGGTGTTCATGGAGCAGGTGAGCCCGAAGACGTGGAAGAGCGGCAGGCAGCCGAAGACCACGTCGTCGGGGCCGATCTGGATCAGGGTGCGCGCGACGACTTCCTGGTTGGTGTTCAGGTTGGCGTGCGTCAGCTCGGCGCCCTTGGGCCGGCCGGTGGTCCCCGAGGTGTAAAGGATCACGGCCGTGTCGTCGTCGGCGCGCTCCACGACGTCGGCCTTCGGGTCGTACTTCGGCAGCAACGCCAGGAGGGAAGCGGGGTCGGTCTCCACGAACTTCACCCCGGCGTTCTGCGCACCGGTGGCGGCGTCCCCGGCCATTCCGAATACCAGCGAAACCCCGGCGTCCTGCAGGTAGTACTCGACCTCGCGCGGTTTGAACAGCGGATTCATCGGTACGACGATCGCCCCGGCCTGCAGCGCCCCGTAGAAGATCACCGGGAAGGTGGGCAGGTTCGGCTGGGACAGCGCGATCCGGTCACCGGGTTTAATTCCTTCGGACTCCAAATAGGTTGCCAGCCGTCCGGCGGCATCCTCGAGAGCGGCGTAGGTCAACTCGTAGTCGTCCAGCTTGATGGCGACGTTGTCCGGGTACGCGGCGGCGGAGGTGTGCAGATTCGCAGCGAGATTGGTCATACTCCACGGTAACCGGGAAGTGTTGCCCGCGTCACACGGGCTGGTACAACCGCCGGACTATCAGCGACACGACGGCCCCGGCCAGCGGGATCCCGACGCCTGGCAACCCTGCCACCAGCCAGCCGGCGACGCCGACGAACATCCAGCCGTACTCCAGGATCAGGCCGCCGCGGCTGGGCCAGCGATGCGCCGCGTGGTCGGCCGCCCACAGTCCCCACACGACGGCCATGCCCGCGAGCACACCCGCCGCCACGAGCAACCCCGGGAAGCTCAGGTCGCTCCATGCCCCGTTGACCAGTCGCAACGCGGCGACGCTCACTCCGCTGTAGACACCCATCTCGACCAGGAAATAGGCCACGTCCCAGCCCGAAACCGGCCGCGCTGACGCGGGTCGCAGCTGATCGGTACGGGCCTGGCGCAGAGCACGCCGCGTGGCCGGCACGTCGGTCGTCACAAGCAGAACTCCGCGGGTTGAAAAGTCAATCGATAGCGGCTGCGACGATACCTCCCGCAGCATCGAGCCGGCGCATCGCATCGTGGACGTTGAGGCCCCCTCGCAGCATCACGATCGCGACCTTCGCGCTACCCCCGGCGGCATCGATCGCCGCCCGGGCGGTCGCGGTGTCCACGCCGCTGACCTGCGCCACGATCCGCCCCGCCCGGTCGGCGAGTTTGGCGTTGCTCGCGCGCATGTCGACCATCAGATTGCGGTAGGTCTTGCCGATCTTGACCATCGCAACGGTCGACAGCATGTTGCAGACCATCTTCTGGGCGGTGCCCGCCTTGAGCCGGGTCGAACCGGTGAGCACCTCCGGTCCGGTGTCGACCTCGATGGCGACGTCGGCGAAGTGGCTGATCGCCGCCGACCGGTTGCAGGCCACCGACACCGTGGCGCTGCCGCGCTCCCTCGCTCTGCGTAGGGCTCCCAGCACGTACGGCGTGCGCCCGCTGGCCGCCAACCCCACCAGGACGTCGTGTTCGCCCAGGTCCTCCAGGTCCACGTCCCGTGCCCCGGCGGCCTCGTCGTCCTCCGCGCCCTCGACCGCTTGTTTGAACGCACCGGGGCCCCCGGCCAACAGCGCGACCACTTGCTCGGGATCGGTGTCGAAGGTCGGTGGGCATTCGACCGCGTCGAGCAGTCCGAGCCGGCCGCTGGTGCCCGCACCGGCGTAGACCAACCGGCCCCCGGAACCGAGGGCGGTCGCAACCCGGTCCGCCGCGCGGGCGACGTCGTCGAGGACCGCGTGCACTGCCCCCGCCACGGTGGCGTCCTCGGCGTTCATCAGGTCGACCATCTGCCGCGTGGTCATCGAGTCCAGTTGGGCGGAGGCGGGATTGGCTTGTTCCGTCCTCAGGCCGCCGAGGGCAATGTCCGCCGGTGGGCCGCTCACTGCAGCCCACTCGCCGATCGGGGTGCGCCGTCAGCCGATCGCGGCGTGCGGCGTTGTCCGCGCCGGTTCGCCGACCGCCGGGAGTCGACGGCGTCGAAGGTCCGGCTCAGCGCATCGGTGGTCTGCGTCAGTTGGGTGCGCGCGACGCCGACGAAGAGAATGTCGATGACGGCCAGTTGCGCTGTGCGACTAGCGGTCGCACCGGACCGGAAGACGGTCTCGCGCGCCACGGTCGTCAGCACGATGTCCGCCAGCGAGGCAACGGTGCTGCTGGGGAAGTTGGTGATGGCGATCGTGGTCGCTCCGCGTTCGCCGGCCAACCGCATCGGCTCGATCGTGTCGACCGTCTCCCCGGAGTGGGATATCCCGATGAAGACGCCGCCGGGTCCCGCCAGAGCCGCAGCGGTCGCGGCTGCGTGGAAGTCCTCCCAGCAGAAGGCGATCCGGCCGGAGCGGTGCAACTTGGCGGCGAAATCCCGGGCGACTCCACCGCTGGCACCCATTCCGATGACGTCGGTGCGCCGGGATGCGGCGACGACGTCGATCGCCGATTGCAACGCGGTCAGGTCCAGGTGCTCCGCAGTCTCCTGCAGGGCCCTCACCTCGTGATGAATGATCGTGTTGACCACGTCCGCGAGCGGTGAGTCCGCGTTGAGATCCTCGGGCGGTCGCCGGCTCGGTGCGCTCAGCGCCCGCTCCCGGGCGGCGCCGGCCGCCAGCGCGAGTCGCAACTGGGGGTAGCCGCCGAACCCGGTCGACCGGCTAAATCGTGCGACGGTGGCCACCGACGTGCCCGCCTGGTGGGCGAGCTCGGTGATCGAGAGCCCTGCGGCGCCCGCGGGATCATTCAGGACGACCTCGGCGACCCGGTGTTCGGCGGGTTGCAGGGAGGGCAGGGCCGAACGCAGCCGCACCAGGACATCGGAGGACGGATCCGACTGGGTGTCACTCTGAGTCGCCATCGCACTCCTTGCTGTTGCGCCGGGAAGACACGGTGGGTGGGACCCGGATGCGGCCACGATAGTGCACCGCGTGGCAAAAAATGGCGTTGCACGACAGCAGAAGAAAAAATTGCCATACTCGGTGGGTGACCGTGACCGACCATTCCGAGAATAGTGCTGGACTGCTGGTGGACCTGGGCAAGACCAAAACCGCTGCAGCTGCGCTCTTTGCGGACGGTTCGCGCCGTGACCTGGCCCGCGGCGCCGGTGCTCCCGGGTTGGGTTCGCCCGACGGAGTGGCGGCCGCGATCGCTGCGATCGCCGCAGTGACTCCGCAGCGGGCGGTGAGTGCGGTGTCGGTCGGAGCCGCCGGTGCGCTATCCGCACCGCAGGCCGCCGCCGAGCTCGCTGCGGCGCTGCCCTCCCTGACCGGTGCCGCGACAGCCGCGGTGACCAGTGACGCGATGACCGCGCACGCGGGCGCGTTGGGCGGTGCACCCGGGGTGGTCCTCATCGCCGGGACCGGCGCAGTAGCGGTCGCCGTGACCCGCGACAACGCAGTCCACATCTGCGATGGCGCCGGGCCCCAGGCCGGTGATCGCGGTAGCGGCGGATGGCTCGGGCGGTCCGCACTGCAGCTGATGTCCGACGGTCAGGCGCAGGCCGGCGTACGTGCGGCAGTGGAGGCCACGCTGGGTCCGGACTGGCCCGCTCTGGCGGCGCGCACGGACGCGGCGGCGGCGGCCGAGCGCGGCCGGTTGGTGCCCGGCCTGGCGCAGGCGTGGGCGCGGGGGACGCCCAGGCCCAGGAGCTGTTCGACCGGGCCGCGCAGGAGCTGGCGGCGACCGTGCGCGAGGCGATCGGGTACGACGATGCGGACCGGGTCGCGCTCATCGGCGGCCTCACGGGGCTTGGCCCGCGCTTCCTCGATCTGCTGGCCGCGAAGGTGCCCGGTGTGACCTGGATCAGCCCCCGGGGGACGCCCTCGACGGCGCGGCCCTGCTGCTCACCCGCCACGACCTGCCGCACGAATCGGTCGTGAGCAGGAGTGCCGCATGATCATCGCGGGCTGCATCTCCGGGACGTCGATGGACGGGATCGATGTCGCCGTCGCCGAACTCACCGGCATCGAGACCGGCACCGTCGCGCTGCGCCCGATCCATGCCACGACCCACGACTGGTCCGACGCGATCCGAGACCGACTCCTCGCGGCACTACCGCCCGGCCGCTGCGACGCGGGCGAGCTGTGCGAACTGGACGTGCTGTGCGGTCAGGAGATCGGCGCGGCGATCGCGGCCACCATCCGCGCCGCCGAAGTCGATGCGGAACTGATCGTCAGCCACGGGCAGACGATCTTCCACTGGGTCCGCCCGAACGCAGTGGCGATGGGCTGTATCCAACTGGGCCAGCCGGCGTACATCGTGCAGGCCACCGGACTGCCGGTCGTCTCCGACGTGCGCAACCGGGACATCGCCGCAGGCGGTCAGGGTGCCCCGCTGGCCGGCACCCTGGACGGCCTGCTGCTGCACTCGTTGCCTGCTGGCTCCGCGCTGCTGAATCTGGGCGGAATCGCCAACGTCACTGTCCTGCAGGATGATTCGGTCCTCGCGTTCGACACCGGTCCGGCCAACTGCCTGATCGACCTCGCGGTGCAGGAACGCACCGGGGAGACCTACGACCGCGACGGGTTCCTGGCGGCCACCGGCAAGGTGGACATCCTGGCGCTGACCGGGCTGCTCAACGATCCGTACTTCTCCCTGCAACCGCCCAAGTCGACCGGGCGGGAACACTTCGACCGCGAGTACGTCGCGGCGCACCTGGCCGGGTTGAGCCCCCTCAGCGACTCCGATCTGGTCACGACTCTGACGGAGTTCACGGCGGTCACGGTCGCGGATTCGTTGCAGCCCTATGGGATTCGTCAGGTGTACGCCTCCGGTGGGGGCGCCCGGAATCCGACGATGCTGGCCCGGATCGAGCATCACCTGGGCGCGCCGGTCGCGACGACGGCCGCGCTGGGACTCGACCCGGACAGTAAGGAGGGCTACCTCATGGCGCTGCTGGGGTACCTGACCTGGAACGGCGTACCCGGTGTGCTGCCGGGCATGACCGGCTCCGCGACCCCGCGGGTTCTGGGCCGGATCAGTCCGGGGGACAAGCCGTTACGGCTGCCCGAGCCGGCATCACCGCCGACGCGGCTGATCGTGCAACCGTAAGCGGCGCTGAGGGCGACCATTCGGCACCACTCAACGCGAAATGCTGGCCGCCACCTCGGCACAGCCGACCATTCGGCACCGCTCGACGCGAAATGCCCGCGGCCACCCCGGCTGACGGTTACTTAGCCTTCTTCGCTTTCTCGGCAGCGCGCTCCTGGGCTTGCGCCGCGGCCTGTTCGAAGATGGATTCCTTCAGGCGGGCGGGTGCGTAGCGACTGGATGCGCGCTGCCAGCCGATCAGGACCACGAAGGCACCGGCCGCCACCGCGATCGTCGGACCCAGGTGAGCGAGGAATGCCGAGATCACCACGACGATCGCGGGGTGCGCCATCCACAGCGCCGCACCACCGCCGCCGGCTCCGGTGGACATCCCCATCAGCGCCGAGGGCGGGCTGGCCTTGTGCGCCGACAGCAACTGGCCGCCGATTACCGTGAGCGTCAGGGCCAGGGCGTGGGAGACCGCGAGCGCTGGCGCCGCTCCCGTCAGTAAACCGGTGGCCAGGGTGACGATCAGGTCCAGCAGGAACAACGGCCCGAGGTGCAGGATCGTCTGCTCCTGCCAGGACAGGCCCAGGATCGAGGGCACACCCGCGCCGTCGGCCTGCGCCTGATGACCGCGGGTCAGGCCGGTGGCCGACAGGTGCGCGAGCAGGTAGAACACCGGCAGCACCAGCGGTGACGGGGCGTGCAGCACGACGGCGAGGCTGCCGGTGATGATCGCCGCGAGGTGCGCGACCAGCCAGGCGAGGCTCGCGGTGCCGGTGCGGCGCAGCCCGGCCAGGTCCGCGCGCAGGATCGTGGCCCGGGGCCCGGCGACCGAGATCCGCTCGGGCCGGTGGCTGAGCCGCAGTTGGAAGATCTGGGTGCGGGCGCGCCGGGAGTCACCCGCGGTGAGTGACATGGTCACGCTCTCGGACAGCAAGGACTGCTGCAACACCGCCTGCGCGGGCAATTCCTCCAGCAACTCCGACGTACGCCGGGTGCCCACCGGGCCGTGTCCGGCCACCTGACCGGCGAGCCAGGCCCGCAAGATCCCCACTGCGGCGATCGCACCGAGCACGATCCCCACCGGGATGACGGCCGGTGTGACGTTGGCCAGGGTCATGCCGATCGGCACGGCCGCGCCCAGACCGAGGCAGGTCGCGGCCACCACGATGACGCTGCCGCGCCAGGAGTTGCGCAGTGTCATCGATCGGGGCAGGTCGGTGCGCACGATGGTCTCGATGAATCCCGGCTCCGGCACCGCCGGCCCGCGGGTGCGACCGGCGCGCCACGCGACCAGGATCGCCAGCGCGATCACGACGATCGGGATCAGGGTGGCGATGACGGGGTTGTCGTGCACGAAGGTGAGCGTCTGCGGCCACTGCGTGAAGACGTAGTGCATCAGGACCGAGCCATAGATGACCCCGACGAGACCGAGCACGTAGGCCGCGAAGAGCGATCCCGACAACGGATTGCCTTCGCCCTTGAGCCGGAATTCGTAGGCGTCGGCCAGCCGGTGCTTGTCCTCGCGCAGTTCTTCGGCGCTCAGGGTCACTTCGCGCCGCCCTGGGGGAAGCGTTCGATCCGGGTGGCGACACTCTCGGCCATGACGGGGTCGTGGCACACCCACACGATCGAGGAGCCCTGTTTGCGGCGCTCGTCGAGCACTTCGGCCAGCATTGCGCGACGACCGGCGTCGAGGCGCTGCTCCGGCTCATCCAGGACCAGCAGCGCGCTCGGGCGCAACAGGGCCATCGCGAGTTCGGCCAGCTGCCGCTGACCCGAGGACACTTCGGACAGGTACCGGTTGGCCAACGACAGGATGTCCAGCCGATTGAGCACCGCCGCGATCCGGTCGCCGGCGCCGCCGCGGTCGCCGCCCCAGGTCTGGTCGACCAGGATCAGGTGGTCGGCGATCGTCATGTCGCGGAAGCCGGCGATCGGGCCGATCAGGCTGGAGATGATCCGCCGGGTGGCCGGGTCGCGTTCGTCGACCGGCTGGCCGTCCCGGGTGACGGTGCCGCCGCTGGGTTCGAGGTTGCCGCTGAGCACGCGCAGGAACGTGGTCTTACCGGCACCGTTCTCGCCCAGGATCGCGACGTTCTCCCCGGGGCGCACGCGCATGCTGGTCGGCGGCAGCATCACGTTGTCGCCGACCTTGCAGGTCACGTCCTTGGCGACGAACTCGGTGAAGGCAGGCGGGTGGGCGACGTTGGTGCCGCCGGGCAACGCGGGCGCCTTCTTCGTATCCGGGGCGGAGACGGGCGTGCCTGCCGCGTTCTTGGGCGGTGTTTGCGCCGGCCCCTTCTTGCGCGCCATCTAGAGCCACCCCACCGAGTTGTGCAGCAATGCGTATCCCACGAACGCCACGGTATCCAGGATTGTGTGCGCGACCACCATCGGCAGCACCCGGCGTACGCGCAGATAGACCAGCCCGAAGATCAGGCCCATGATCAGGTTGCCGACGAATCCGCCGAACCCTTGGTACAGGTGATAGCTGCCGCGGACCACCGCGGAGGTGATCAGCACGACCGGTAGCCGCCAGCCGGCCTGGGTCCAGCGGGTGAAGAGGTACCCGAGCATGATCACTTCTTCGACGACGGCGTTCTGCGCCGCAGAGGCAATCAGCACCGGCCACGACCACCAGGTGTCGCCCAGTCCGGAGGCGACGACGGTGGTGTTGAACCCCAGATCGCGGGCGACGACGTACAGCGCGAGGCCGGGGATCCCGACGCACGCGGCCAGCAACGCACCGAGCGACAGGTCGAATTTCGGGCGGGTCAGGTCGAAGCCCAGGTAGCGCGTCGCGCTGGTCATCTCCCGCCCCAGCAGGTGGATCACCAGGATGGCCGGCACCAGAGCCAGGGCGATGCCGACGACCTGGTAGATGAAGTCCAGCCACTGCTGTTGGGCCTGGGAGGTGTTCAGTGACGAACTCTGCTGGTCGAGGCTGGTGTTGGTCTGCGCGGCGACGACCAGCCGGCGGATGATCGACAGCAGGCTGTAGATGGCCGACGCGCCGAGGCTGAGCAGCAGCACCAGCACGGTCTCGGTGTTGAGCTGCCGTGTGGTGAGGGGCGTGGGGGGCACGCTCATCGGCGTACGCCATAGGTCCGCCACGTTCGTCAGTTGCGCGCGCACGCTCACGGGACCCAGCGTAGGTGCGGGGGTCCGACCGAGCTGGGACTAGATGTCGTCGAACGAGCCGCCGCGGCCCTTTCCACCGGCAACGCGCCCCGCACCGGTCAGGCCGGGCGGCGCGGGTGCGGGCGGCGCAGAGTGATGAGACCCTCAAAGAGTTGTTCACCCGCGCTCTGACACGCGAGCTTTCTGCCGCGCCCGCTCGGCGACGGGGTTCGTTGCCGCTGATCCGGACTCGTCGGACGGCGACCGTGCGCATCACACCAAGCGAATTGGCCGACGCGCTCGAGGATGACCCCGTCGCGTGATCCTGCTCGACGTCAGCACCTGCCTGGTGGGGTTTTGGCCGGCGCACGAGTTTCACGCGCCGATCCGCAGGTGGATCGAGGACGCGGCCGACGATTCCCTCGGCCTGTGCCGTGTCGTTCATCTCGGCTGGCTGCGGCACCTGACCAACCCCGCGGTCCTTGGTGAAGACGCACTGACCCGCGCGGCGGCGTGGGACTTCATCGCTACGGTGCTCGATGACGCCCGGTTCGGCTGGATCGACGAAAGCACCGGCGTCGACGATTGGTTCGCGTCGCTCGCCGCCCGCCGCGAGCGCAGCCACAAGCTGTGGACTGACGACTATCTCGCGGCGGTGGCGGTGGCCGGTGGCCACTCATTCGCCACGCTGGATGCGAGGGCTGCGCATCGCTACCCCGACCTCACCGTCATCAATCCGGCCCGTCCGTGACGGGCCTCACCGCACGGCCACCAACAGCCAGCACCAGACGCTTCGGGACCACACGAACGACACCGCGCGTGACCAGTTTGTTGTCCAGACCCTGCACCCATGACGGCTCAGAACCCCGGAGGGCGCGCAACGCACCAGCCACCAGTGACTCCACGGACCGAACTCTGCCGACTGCCGCGTTTTCGCCTGCCGTGTCGAAGAATTCGGTTCTCGTCGGGCCCGGACACACGGCAAGCACCCGCACGCCGTAAGGACGTAGTTCCGCCCACAGCGCTTCGGTGAAGGACAGCACGTACGCCTTCGTCGCGGCGTACACCGCCATGTGGGGCACTGGCTGGAAGCCGCCGATCGAGGCAAGGTTGATGATCGTGCCGGCTCCACGCCTCTTCATGTCGGCCGCCGCGTGCGTGGCGAGCGCAGTCAGAGTGCCACAGTTCAGCTGGACCTCACGCTCCAACCGCGACGGGTCGTCATCGGCCACGTCGCCCGAGGTGCCGAAGCCGGCGTTGTTGATCAGAGTGTCGATGGTGAGACCGCGAGCAGCGATGTCCGCCCACGGCTCGGACGCAGCACCCTCTCGGGCGAGGTCGGCCTGGATCGTGATGACCCCGACGCCGTGGTGCTCACGCAGCGCCGCTGCCAGCTCGTCCAACTTCTCCGAGCGCCGGGCGACCAGGATGAGATCGTCGCCCCGTGCCGCGAGTTGGCATGCGAATTCGGCGCCGATCCCTGAGGACGCTCCGGTGATCAAGGTAGCCATCGTATCT
Source organism: Branchiibius cervicis (assembly GCF_042661605.1). NCBI lineage: Bacteria > Bacillati > Actinomycetota > Actinomycetes > Micrococcales > Dermacoccaceae > Branchiibius > Branchiibius cervicis. Next base: position 3,655,577 of record NZ_JBHSWJ010000002.1, on the reverse strand, counting down.
CCGTACCTACTGGTTGGTTTGTTTTGGTCACAGCCGTCCGCGCCATCGCGAGCCGGGCAACTAGCGCGTCGGTGCGGCCAGGCCGGCCAGCAACACCTCTCGCAGGAGGGTCACCTGCCGGCGGAACTGAGTCGTGGTCGGATCCAGCGATTGCTTGACGCCCTCGAAGGCCGCGATGAGCACGCTGGCCACGTCGTGCGGGGAACGCGATGCATCGAGATCCCCGGCGGCCTGGGCAGCCCGGACGATCTCGGCGAGGAAGTCCACCCACGGCTTCAGCATGGCCGCCGGCTCGGGCAGGGCGGCGCCATCTGCCGATGCGGCCAGCTCGTTGGTCAACCGCACCAGGTTGACGTCTTCGTCAGGGCTTGCGGCCAAGCGCGCCACCAGATCCGCGACCGCGGTCAGCTGATCGATCGCCCGCGGATGACTGGCGGCTTCCTGGGAGGCTGCCGCCAGCCAGCGGTCCTTGCCGTCCAGGATCACGGCGACCGCGAGGTCGGCCTTCGACGCGAAGTGGAAGTAGACCGCTCCCTTGGTCAGTCCGGTCGCTGCGACGATCTCATTCATCGATGCAGCCACGTAGCCGCGCCGACCGAAAACACCGGCGGCGGCCCGGATCACCGCGGCGCGGGTCGCAGCGCCTTTAGCGGTCTTGGCAACGGGAACGGTCATGCGACCAGTATTAAAACCGACCGGACGGTATGTCAAGGAGGCGTAGCCGACCGACCCGGCGGTCATCGGTCGTAGGCTCTTGGGGGTGCCCACGCTTTACCGCCACCCCCGCATCTGGACCGGTGACCCGAACCACCCCTGGGTGACCAGTCTGTTAGTGGACGGCGAACGCGTCGTGGCGACGGGCGATGTCGACGAAACCGTCGATCTTCCAGGCGAATTGGTGATCCCCGGCCTGCACGATGCGCATATCCACACCGGCTGGATGGCCCGGTCGATGGCAGACGTCGACCTACGGCCCACCCGGTCCCTTGACGAAGCACTGGTCCGGATCGAGGCACATGCGGCAGCTCGGCCGGCCGGTGAATGGCTGTTCGGCGGCTGGTGGGACATGAACCTGTGGAGCCCCAGCGTATGGCCGGACCGGTGGGCCCTGGATGCCGTCAGCGGGGACCACCCGATTGCGCTCTCCAGCCGCGACGGGCACTCCATGTGGGCCAATTCCGCTGCGCTGCAGGCAGTCGGCATCACCCGGGACACGGTCGACCCGGACGGCGGGGCCATCGACCGTACGCCGAGCGGTGACCCCACGGGGCTACTGCGGGAAGCCGCCGGGCGCGGCTTGGAGGCGTTGCAGACCACGGACCTCGGTGGCGACCTGTCGGTGCTGCTGCCGCGGCTGCAGGAGCACCTGCTGTCCCTCGGCGTCACCGCGGTCACCGATATCGACGGTGAGGATGTCCGCGCCGCCTACCTGGCGATGGCCGCCGCCGGGGCGCTCAACATCCGAGTGGTCAAGTGCCTACCGACGACCGCTCTGGAAGTCGCCATCGCCGACGGCCGCCGGACCGGTGACGGCGACGACTGGGTGCGCACCGGGCCGATGAAGATCTTCAGCGACGGCGCGCTGGGCTCGCACAGTTGCGACATGCACCGCGGCTTCCACGGCGACGAGGACAACCAGGGCATCGAGGTCACGGACTCAGATCTGTTGTGGCAGTTGGCTTCTCGGGCTACCGATCACGGTATTGCGCTGACTACCCATGCGATCGGCGACCGGGCCAACACCCGGGTGCTGGACGTGTACGAACGCCTGCGCGACGAGGGCGTCACCCTGCCGTTGCGGATCGAGCACGCGCAGCATCTGCGACCTGACGACGTACCCCGATTCGCTTCCCTGAACGTCATCGCCTCGGTCCAACCCACGCACGCCACGAGCGACATGGACCTGGCCGACGACCTACTCAGCGGGCACGACGTACTGCAATACCCCACCCGCACACTTCTCGACGCGGGAGCGCTGGTGGCCTTCGGCACCGATGCCCCGGTCGAACTACCCGATCCCATGGCCACCTTGTATGCAGCGGTCACCCGGCAACGCCCGGACGGTACCCCGCCCGGCGGTTGGCATCCCGAGGAACGCATCACGTTGGAGCAGGCGCTCAGCGCGCACACGACCGGATCCTGGCTCGCGGCAGGCGGATTCACCGCCGCCGGACGGCTCACCGAGGGTCAGCTCGCCGACTTCGTCGCACTGGACACCGACGTCTTCGCTGCGGACTCGCCGTCGGCGATCAGCCGGGCACGCGCCGTACGCACGGTCGTCGGCGGGGTCACCCGCTGGTCGGCAGCTGGCGATCAGGGAGCGTCCAGTTCGAAGTCCTAGCCTTCCGGCGTGCAGATCTCCCGGCGGTCAATGCTGATCGGCTCGGTGGCTTCGGCCACGAGTCTGACCGGTTGTTCGTCTACTTCTGCTGCCCGCCCATCCAGTCGCCCTTCTGCCTCACCGTCAACGATCCCTGCGACCCGTGCCGCAACCACCCACCTGGTCGAACTGCGTAGCCGCGAGGAGACGGTCGCGAAGTTCGACGCCATGAAGCCGACCTACTGGGGCTTTGATGCGCCCGGGGTCCTGACCAGGTTCCCGACCGACGGGGCGGGCAAGGATGCGGTGGCACTGACCTTCGACGCGTGCGGCGGACACGTCCTGCGCTACAACGCCGAGTTGATCGCGGCCCTGCGCAAACACGAGGCGAAGGCCACGCTGATGATCGCGATGCAGTGGGCCCAGCACAACCCCACGACCTTCAAAGAACTGCTGGCGGACCCCCTGTTCGAAATCGGCAACCACGGCACTCGGCACGTACCGTTATCGGTCAGCGGCCGATCGGCGTACGGCGAACCCGGCACGCGCAACGTCGGCGAGGTGTGGGACGAGCTCGCGGGCAACTTCGAGTACCAGGCCACCACGTGGGGCCACCGGCCGCGGTTCATGCGGTCCGGAACCGCCTTCACTGACGATGTCGCCTCTCGCGCAGCGGATTTCGCCGGTCAACAGCTGATCAGCTTTGGCACCGACGGTGACGCCGGCGCGACCTTCCCGGCCGAGATCGTCTACCAGCAGGTCAAGGTTGCGCCGGCCGGGTCAATCGTCATCGGCCACATGAATCGCCCGGCCAGCGGAACGGCGCCCGGTTACGATCGCGCCATCCCGGCACTGAAGGCGCGCGGGCTGACATTCGTCCAACTCAGCGAAGTGCTCTAGGCGTCCGTCTGCTCGTCGGGCTCCCGCGTCGCGATGTAGAAGAGCCGGTGCGACCGAGCCCCTCGGGCACTGCGGCACCCGCCTTGCGCCGGCGCTCGAACGGCTCGAAGAGCTTCTCGACCTGTTGTGACAGGTCACGTTCCTCGGCGTCGGTGAGCAACGCCGTACTCTCCGAGATCTGAACGTGGCCACCCGTCGCCGAGGACTGGCTCGTCGCCGCACTCACGCGATCGACGAACTGGGCGATGAAGGCGTTGCGGTCGGCCGGGCTGCCCTCGGTTCTGAAGGTAATCGTGCGGGCAGCCAGCCGCCACGGGTGTTCGCGACCGTCCCCTGACGGGGCTACGCGCTCGACGATGCCCCACTTCTCCAACGCGCGCAGGTGGTAACTCATCGCGGAGGGCGTGATGCCGACCTCTTGAGCTGCCTGCGTCGCGGTCAACTGCTCGACCGCCCCGAGTACGTCGAGCAACTGTCGCCGCACGCCGTGGGCCAGTACGCGATACGCCCTGGGGTCGGTGAGGACCAGTTCCTCGGATCGCTTCGTCACGAAAGAACTCTTTCACATCCCTTGCCCGCGCCGTTGTGAAGCAATACTTTCATAGTTATGAAACATCTGTTTCGCAATCGCGATACTGTCGCCATGCTGTCCGGGCGGACGATCAGCGTCTTCGGCGACGCCGTGCTGGACGTCGTCCTCCTGTTGCACGTGCACGACTCCGGGCGTGGCGGGTTCGCGATCGCGGCGCTCATGGCCTGCGAGGCACTGCCGCTGGTACTCCTGATGAGCGTTGCCGGCCGGATCGCCGACCGTTACGACTCGCGAGTCGTGCTGCTGTCGGCGACCCTCGCCCAAGGCGCCCTGTGCCTGAGCCTGCTCTGGGCAACGCAGCTGGCAGCGCTGCTGATCGTCGTACTCCTGATCCAGTCCGCCCACGCCATCGCCATGGCGACCTGGTCCGGACTCGGGCCGCGCCTGGTGCGCCCTGAGCAGTTGGGGCACCTGATCTCTACTGTGCAGGGCCTGGGGGTCGGTGCCCAACTCGCAGGTACGGCGATCGGCCCGGTCCTGCTCTCCCTCGCCGGCGTGCCGGGGACCGTGATCGTGGATGCGGCCACCTTCGTGGCGCTGAGCGGGTTCGTCCTGGCCATCCGCGCCCGCCGACGTGTAGGCCGGCCAGCAGCCAAGGCGCCGGGTCTGCGTGTGGACTTGCTGCGCCGGGACCCGCGCATCTGGGCCTTCGTGCTCACGATGCCGATCGTCGTGCTCTTCCTGGTCGGCTCCAACGTGCTCGATGTGTTCCTGGTCCGGGATGAATTGCACGTACCCGCAGCGTGGTTCGGGCTGTCGACGATGGCGTGGGGTGTCGGCGCACTCGTGGGTGCGGTGGTCGCGGCCCGGTTGCCGGACGACCGAGCGCGATTCGCAGTTCTACCAACCAGTCTGGCGGGTATCGGCCTCCTGTCGGTCGGGACCGGCGCAGCGCCGAGTTTCGCCGTCTACCTCCTATGCGGCGCAGGAATCGGCGTCTTCAACGCCGTGCTCAACGCCGCCTTCGGCACGGTGCTGATGTCGGGCACGCCGGACGAGGACCGCGGCAAGGTCTCCGCCGCAGTCAACGGGATCACCCAGACTGCGGCGCTGGCCGGGCTGCCACTGGGTCCGGCGCTCGGCAATCTCCTGGGAGTGCGTGGCGCGCTGGTCATGATGGGCGCGGTGACAGCGGCGCTCTCGGCGGTGCTGGCAGCCCGCTTGGCCTGGAGCAGCCGCGTCAGGGAGATGGCCGACCGCTAGATCGAGACGTGGGCATCCGACGCGGCGGCATCCTGAGCACGACGCCGCACGATCACCGAGTTGACGATGGCCGCCACGATGAACGAGATACCGACCGCGCCGATCACGAATTCGCCCAGATGCCAGTGGATCGACAGCAGCAGCATGATCGCGAGCGCGCCGATCGCCCAGTGCGCTCCGTGCTCGAGGTACTTGTACTCACCCAAGGTGCCGTTGTCGACCAGGAAGACCGTCATTGACCGCACGTAGAGCGCGCCGACGCCCAGGCCGAGCATGATGATCAGCGGATCGGGGGTCACCGCGAAGGCACCGATGACCCCGTCGAAGCTGAAGGTCGCGTCCAGAACCTCCAGGAACATGAACATCGAGAACGCGGCTTTGCCCGCCAACAGCACGGTGTGCCCGGCCGAGCGGTCAGCGGCTTCCAATTCCGCTGTCCGCGCGGCGTCCCGCTCCTGCAGCACCGAGGACAATCCGTTGACCAGCAGATAGACCACGATCCCGAGCAGTCCCGAGAAGAGCACCGTGGTGTCCTCGGAATCCGGCACGAGGAACTGCGAGACCAGCAGCAGCACGGTGCCGGCCACCGCGACGGACAAGGTCGAGAGCCGGCCCAGCTTCTGCAGCGGCCGCTCGATCCAGGACAGCCAGGTGATCTCCCGGGACCCGTCGAAGAGGAAGTCCAGGAACAGCAGCAACAGGAACATCCCGCCGAAGGCCGCGATCGAGGGATGCGCATCGTTCAGCAGGTCGGCGTAGCTACCCTCCTGATCCACCGAACCCTTCTGCAGCGCAAGGTGAACCGCCTCGACGGGAGTGACGCCACCGGACAGGCACACGATCACGAACGGGAAGATCAACCGCATGCCGAAGACCGCGATCAAGATGCCGACGGTCAGGAACATCCGCCGCCAGAAGTGATTCAGCCGCACAAGGTACTTCGCGTTGACCGCGGCGTTGTCGAAGGAGAAGACGATCTCCACCAGGATCAACACAGCGGTCAGGTAGACCCCGGCCCACGAGTCATAGAGGAAGGCGATGACCAGCACCGCGAGGGTGATGATCAGGTCGATGCGAAAGTGCTTGAGTGCCTTCACGACTCGATCTGCTGCGAGCCGCCGGTCGGCGGCAGCTGCTGACCGCTTTGCCGCAGCGAGCGCTCGACGTAGGGCTTGGAGCGCTCGATCTGGGTCTGCAGCGCGCCGATGGTCTGCTGCATGTTCTGCGCGGCCTGGATCCGGAAGGTGTCGATCTCGTCCATCGCCTGGAAGACGTTGTCGAAGGCCTTCTCCAACTTCTCGACCTCGATCGTGCTGCTGGCCGCCTGCTCCTGGATCTGCACGCCCTGGGTCTTCAGCTGCTCAGAGGTGGCCTCGATCATCGAGGAGGTCGTCGCGTTCAGCGACGAGATCTGATCGAGCACCAGCTTCTGCTGCGCCAGCGCCTGGGAGGTGATGACCGCCGTACGCAACGCCGACACCGTCGTCGTCTGCGCCCGGTCCACACCGCGGATGAGTTCCTGGTTGTTCTTGCGCACCAGATCCAGCGCGAGGTAGCCCTGCACGGAGACCGCCATCTGGGTCGCGATGTCCTGGCGGCGTTGGCGCACCGCGAAGAGCACATCGGACTGCAGGATGTTGGCGTCCTCGGTCTGTCCGGCAGCCTGCAACTCGGCCACCTTGCGTTGCACCTCGGCGTCGAGCGCCGTGGCGAGTTGGTTGTATTCACCCAGCTTCTGCATGGTGTTCCACATGTTGGTGCGCTCGACGTCGATCGACGCGTTGTCCTTGCGCAACTCGTCCTGACCTGAGGCCAGCGATCGGATGATGGCATCGAGATGGGACTGCGCGGACTGGTACTTGGCGAAGTAGTGGTCGACCTTGTTACCGCCGGGCAGCCACTTCAGCAGCTTCTTCACCCCGGTCAGGTCGGCGCGGTGCGGGTCCAGGTCCGTGACCGTGTTGCGCAGGTCGACCAGCGTCTTGGCGACCTTGCCCTGGGGGAGCTGTCGTCCATCTTCGCGGCCGGTCGCTGGAGCATCCGGTTGGAGACTTCGGAGGACCGTTTGATGTCCGAATCGCCCATCAGGATGATCGAGTTGACCTTCTCGGTGAAGGCCGGCGACTTCATGTCGATGCTGGTCAGATCCTCGACGAACGCCTTGGCGCGCGCGTCGATCTTGGCCTGCGCCTCGCTGGAGACCGGCACCGCCTGGACGGCCTGTTGGTCCTCGATGACCGCGACCGGAGCGGGCGGGTCCAGCACCAGAGCCGTGGAATTGACCGGCGCGACGTCGGGAACGGCCGGGGTGGGAGTGGGTTCGACGGTGGTCACCGGCGCGGCAGGTGCCGTGGCCGGCGCGGACGCCGCGGGCGCAGGTGCAGGTACGGCGGCCTGCGGCTGGGCGGGCTCCTCCGGTGTGGGGGCGTCCAGGTCGAGATCGGACATCTGATTCCTCCTCATGCGCCCTCAACGGCGCGGATCGACTGCACACCACTGTAGGGACGGCAGGCGTGACTGTCCGAACCAACGACTATGAAGCCGGTACAGGTTCCCCTGTGTCGTCGCCTTCTTCGCCCGCGACCAGCGACGCCACTTCTGCCTGCGTTTCCTCGGTGACCGGGTACTTCGTCTTGTAAATCTCGGTCAACGCCACGCAGGTCGCACCGATCGGCACCCCCAGCAACGCTCCGGCCACACCGAACAATTGCCCGCCGAGTACCGCGGCACCGAAGGAGACCGCCGGGTGCAGATCCACCGCCTTCGCCGAGATATTGGGCTCGATGGTGAGGTTCTCGATCTGCTGGTAGACCAACGCATAGATCAGCACCCACAGGCCGTTGATCCAGTGCCCCGAGGTCAGGCCGACGACCACCGGCAGGATGATCGAGATGTAGGTGCCGACGTTGGGCACGAACTGCGCAACGAGGCCGGTCCACAACGCCAGCGGCAGCCAGTAGGGCAGATCGATCAGGTAGAACGCGACGGCGCTGCACGCGGAGTTGATGGCGGCCAACACCACACGGGCGGCCATGTAGCCGCCGACCTTGATCTTCATGATGTCCCATGCGGCCAGGAAGGGCACTTGCCGGTGCGGCTTCATCCGCGACGCGCACCAGGTGCGCAAGTGGGGCATCGACGCCGAGATGTAGTAGGCGAAGAAACCGAGCACGAACAGGCCGAGGAAGCCCGACACGATCGAGGCGATCAATCCCAGGAGGCCGCCGGCCACGTTCTCGACGTACCCCGCCAGATCCGAACTGGACAGGTCCAGGTCCTTCAACAACGTGTCGCTGGACATCGAGGAACCGCTGACTCTGTTCCACCAGGACAACACGTCGTTCGTGATCGACGGCACCGCCTTGATCAACGAGACCAGCTGATCGATGAAGAGGTTGCCGAAGACCAGGATGAAGGCGACCACGCAGATGACCGCGATCACCATGACCACACCCGTGGCTACGCCGCGTCGCATCCGCTGGCTGAGCTTGGCGACCGCCGGCTCCATGGCCAGCGCCACGAACCAGGCGGTGACGACGTTGACGATCAGGTCGGCGCCGCGCCAGACGATCAGACCGACCAGCGTGCATAGCAACGCAATTCCGACGACCAACCAGGCCCGGCGCCAGAAGGGCCGGTCAGACTCGTCCGAGAGCACCTTGAGATCGGCCATGAACCCAACCTAGGGGTCAACTACGAGCGGTTTCCAACAATCTCAGCCACACTTCGCTGACCGTCGGATACGAAGGTACGGCGTGCCACAGCCGGGCCAGCGGCACCCGCCCGGCGATCGCGATCGTCGCAGCGTGCACCAACTCAGCCACCTGGGGGCCGGCGAAGGTCGCCCCGACGATGAGGTCACCGTCGATGACCAACCGCGCCTGCCCGGTGTAACCCTCTGCCTCCAACGACGCTCCCGCCACCTGCGCCAGGTCGTAGTCGACGACTCTCGCGTCCGGCGCCTGCGCTGAGGTGAGGCCGACCGCGGCGATCTGGGGCGTCGTGAAAACGACCTGCGGGACGATTCCGTCGTCGGCAAGATCGCGGAACTCATCGCCATCGAGTGGCTGTCCGCTCGCGCGCGCGGCGATGACCGCCCCGGCGATGCGGCCCTGGTATTTGCCCATGTGGGTCAACAACGCCTTGCCGTTGACGTCGCCCACCGCGTAGAGCCAGGGATGGCCGGGAACGGTGAGGTGTTCATCGACCCGCAGGTAGCCGTGATCCGTGCTGACACCGACACAGTCCAACGCCAGGTCGGCGGTGCCGGGCGCCCGCCCGGCGGCGACCAGGATCTCGTCCACCTCAGCCCGGCGATCGGCGTACGTGATGGTGAGCGGTCCGCCGTGCACGTGCCCGACCCCGGTCTCACGCGCATCCGGCCGGCTCACCGACTCGATCGAGGCGTTCAGCACTACCTCGACCCCCTTGTCCCGCAGACCGTTCAGCACCAGCTCGGAGGCAAAGGGTTCGACCCGTTCCAGCGGGCGGTCGCTGCGGCCGATCATCGTCACATCCGCGCCGAGTGCGGCCAGCCAGGTCGCCGCTTCGCAGGCGACGACGCCCAGGCCGAGGATTGCGATGCGACCCGGCACCTCGTGCAGGTTGGTCGCGTCCCGGGAGGTCCAGGGGTACGCCGCGCGCAGACCCGGGATGTCCGGCACCACCGCGGTCGTGCCGGTCGCCACGATCACCGCATGCCGGGCGCGCACGGTGCGCTGGTTGCCCTCTGCGTCGGTGATGGTCACCGCGCGCTCCCCGCTGAGCCGGGCGTGCCCGCGCAGAACATGGATGCCCTCGCCCTCGGCCCACTTCACCTGTCCGGAGTCGTCCAGGTGCGACGTGAAATCGTCGCGCCGCTGCAGGGTCTTGACCAGGTCGGGGTGGACGTCGCCGGTCAGCGGCAGGGCGTGCGCTGCGTCGGCCGCTTCGATCGGTCGCAGCAGCGCCTTGCTCGGCATACAGGCCCAGTAGGAGCACTCACCGCCGACGAGTTCACTCTCGATGAGGACGGCAGTGCGGTCGCTGCCCTGGATCGCGTACTGTGCGGCGTTCTCGCCCGCGGGGCCACCGCCGATCACGACGACGTCGTAGTCCTCATGCGGCGCAGGTTCGGAGCTCATACCTCCACGGTAGGTGTGCGGGCTGGATCACCGTCGCCTTTGGGACGACCGGCGAAGCAGGCGGTCGAGCAGACCCGGCGCGCGCTCGGCGTACTCGGGAGCGCCCAGCGCCCGCAGGTCGGCACTGACCCGCGCGCTGTCGCGGTCGGCACAGGCGAATTGGTCGTGGTGGCTGAAACTGTTCGATGTGGTCATGCATCCAGCGTGGCGGCTTTCATTCGTTAGTACCAGCGATTGTTTCTTCACCACTGTTTAGCTCTGCTGTACGGTTATCGGGTGATCGATGTTCACCGCTTGAGGGTCTTCCGTGCCGTGGTCGCCAGCGGCTCGGTGCAGGCCGCTGCGACCAACCTGGGCTACACACCCTCCGCCATCAGCCAGCACCTGAGCGCGCTGCAGAAGGAGACCGGGTTGGCGCTCTTCGCCAAGGACGGCCGCGGCATCTCCCCGACGCCGGCCGGGCGGGTCCTCGCGGAGCAGAGCGATGCGGTGATGGCGCAGCTGTCCCGGTTGAACGGGGTGGTCGACGACCTGCGGGAGGGCCGCACCGAAACCCTGACTATCGCCAGCTTCGCCTCCGCGGGCCAGGTGTGGATGCCGCAGGTGGCACGCGGATTGCGGGACGAGTTCCCCGATCTACAGCTGACGATCAATCTCAACGAGTTGCCGGCTTCGATCGGCCCCGACGGTGCCCAGTTGGACCTGCGCACCGAGGACCCTTCCGGACCGCCGAGCACCATGGCCGGTTACACCCGCACCGTGCTGTGCGAGGAGGAATACGTGGCCGCAGTGGCACTCGATCACCCTCTGGCTCAGGCAGATTCGATTCTCCTAGCAGCGCTGGCGACCGAGCGCTGGATCAGCGACACCAGCGGAGCCGACATCTGCGCCAAGATCCTGCGAGGGGCGACCCAGGCCGCCGGCTTCACGCCGCGGTTTGCCGCCGTGACCTCCGATCATCACTCGTCGTTGGCGTTCGCCGCCGCCGGCATCGGCGTCGCGGTCCTGCCGCGGCTCACGGTGACGCCACCACCGCCGGATGTCGCGATCCTGCCGATCAACGACGGGCCGCGGCGGCGGATCGTGGCGTTCGTGTTGGACGACGCCACGACCTCAGCGGCGGTGCAACGGGCCGTCGAATTGCTGCGCGTGGTCAGTTGCTGAGTGGCCCCCAGGCATCCGCGGAGCTTCGGCCCGCGGATGGAGATCCGGTGGAGCCTCAGCTGATCGGGCTCAGGTTGCAGCCGTTGCCACGACTGGTGATCAATTTCGACGTCCGCGCCCACGAGCCCGGGTCGACCGCCGAGGGCGCGCCCGATTGGGGTACGACGTACGCCCGGTAACCGTGTAACCGATCCACCCAGGTGGGCTGGTATCGCTCCTGCGTAGCGGTGATCGTGCCGTCCGCAGCCCGTTCGAACGTGACGATGACACCGATGCCGTCCTGGGTCTGCACCGGATAACCGAATTGCGTTCCCTGGTCGGACAATTCATTGCCCAGTCCGTAGTTGACGAACATCGCGCCGATCTTGTCGCAGCCCTGCACGACGTGCGGATGATTGCCGATGATCCAGTTCACGGCGCCGGACTGGCCGATCTGCTGAGCAAGCGCGATGTCGTCGGCGTCCGGGGTGAATTTGAACTGCGTACCCCAGTGCATCGAGACGACCACGATGTCGGCGCCGGCGGCCCGAGCAGCCTTGGCATCGGCGATGATCCCCTGCGCCCCGATCACACTGAACAGGTTCTTCTTCAGGAACGGTGCTGCTGCGGGCGTGCCCGTCTGGCTTCCTTCGGCGAAGTTGTCCAGCGTGTAGCTGTAGGACAACTGGGCGATCTTGAAACCGCCGGCTTGGTACCACGCGGGTTGTCCCGGCGTGCCGTCCGCACTGTCCTGCGGCCCGGCCAGCTGCAGACCGTTGGCGCTCATGATGGCGCGCGTTTGCACCATTCCGGTCAGCCCGTTGTCGAAGGTGTGGTTGTTGCTGAAGCTGCAGCCGTCGTATCCGGTCGCCCTGATCACCGGCGCCAACTGATGTGGACTGTTGTGCACGATGCCGTGGCCGAGATTCGTATTCGATTGGGTGAGAGGCGTTTCCAGCTGGCAGATGGCCACGTCGGCTTTGCTCACCAACGGCTTGAGCCCGATGAGTTGCGGCCTGAAGTCGTACCCGCCACCGCCCGCGTCGGCCTTGGCCCGGGCGATCAGGCCTTCGTTGGTGAAGATGTCACCTCCGGCCATGATCGTGACACTGCCCACCGGTTCGGCCGCGCTGGTGGACGTAGCCGGCGGTGTGGTCGCGGTGCTGCTACCCGGGGACGTGAGGGCCGACGAGGTGCCGGTCGAGGAGGAGGTGGGGCTCGGCGTACCCGATGAACCGCCGGAACACGCCCCCAGACCCAGGACCAGGCTCGTCAGGGCGATGAGAGGGGCTCGACGGGCGATCACCGAACGGCTCAACTCATCGCGGTCAGATCACAGCTGTTGCCAGCCTTGTGGATCTGAATTTCCGTGCGGCCGTAGGAGGTCGGGTCGATCGCGGCAGAAGCACCATTCTTGGGCACGAGGTAGACGCGGTAGCCGTGCGTGCGGTCCACCCACGTCGGCTGGTACTTCTCCGCGGACGGGGTGATCTTGCCGCTGGCGTCGCGGGTGAAGGTCACCTCGACGGCGATGCCGTCCTGGCTCTGCGGCGGGAAGCCCCACTGCGTGCCCATATCGGACAACTCGTTGCCCAAGGAGTAGTTGACGATCATGTTGTCGATGCGCTCGCACCCGTGCACGACGTGCGGATGGTTACCGACGATCCAGTTGACGGCCCCGGACTTGGCGATCTCCGCAGCCATCTGGGCGTTATCGTCATCGTTGGTCATCTTGTGCTCGGTGCCCCAGTGCATGGAGACGATGACCAGATCCGCACCCTCGGCGCGGACCGCTTTGGCGTCGTCGATGATGCCTTGGGCGCCACGGACCATGAAGAGATTCTGTTTGAAGAACGGTGCATCGCTGGGCGTGTGCGTCATATTGCCCAACTGCAGGTTGTCGGCGGAGTAGGTGTAGGACAGCTGCGCGACCTTGAAGCCCTTGGCCTGGTACCACGCCACTTGTCCGCCCGGGGAGTTCGCCGGTTCGTCGGCACTATCCAGGGGTCCGGCCAGTTGCAGCCCGTTCGCCGTCATGATCTCGCGGGTCTGCTTCATCCCGGACAGGCCGGCGTCGTAGGTGTGGTTGTTGGCGAAACTGCAGCCGTCGAAACCGACGTCCTTCAGCGCGGTCGCCAGCTGGTAGGGACTGTTGTGCCGCTTCTGGTAGCCGAGGTTGGTGTTGGTCTTCGTCAGCGGTGTCTCGAGCTGGCAGATGGCCAGATCGGCTTCGGACACCAGCGGTTTCAAACCGGCGAGCATCGGCACGAAGTCGTATCCGTTGCCGCCGGCGTCCTTCTTGGCCTGAGCCATTGGCAGCTCGTTGGTGAAGACGTCTCCGCCGGCCATGATCGTGATGCTGCCGGGCGCTTTGCTACCGCCCGCTGTGGCCCCCGCGGAGGTGCCGTGCGACGAGGACCCGCCGATCGCCGCACCCGCTGGAGGCGTCCCGGCCGGGCGCCCGTTGTCGTTGCTGCACGCGGCCAGGCCGAGGGCTGCAGTGGCGATCAAGGGCAATAACGCGGTACGGCGGGTGGGCACCCCCGATGGTAGGTGCCCGCCCGCCGTACTTCCTGTCAGGCAGCAGCCGTGTCGGTCTCGACAGCGCTCGGCTGGATGCGCGACGGCAGCGCGGTCGGCTCGACCCGCTTGCGTCGCGAGGGGAACTTCAGCTTCGCAGCCAGGTGGTTCGGCAGCGACAGGCGGATGACCTTCATCCAGGCCGAGCCGACCTGCTTGGGCAGCGGGCCGGTCAGGTACTGCAGGCCGTATCGGTTGCACACGTCCTCGACGGCCGGCGCGATCTCCTGGTAGCGGTTGCTCGGCAGGTCGGGGAAAAGGTGGTGCTCGATCTGGTAGCTCAAGTTGCCGGTCGCGATGTGCATCGCCCGGGAACCGGAGATGTTGGCCGAGCCGATCATCTGGCGCAGGTACCAGTCGCCGCGGGTCTCACCGACGATCGAGGTGCGGGTGAAGGTCTCGACACCCTCCGGGAAGTGCCCGCACATGATGACCGAGTGGCTCCACAGGTTGCGCGTCACGTTGGCGATGGCGTTGGCGGCCAGGGTGGACTTCCACGCGCCGAACGGGGCAGCCAGCAGCGGGTTCAGGACGTAATCCTTGGTCATCTGCTTGCGGATCTTGTTCAGGACCTTCTTGCCGTTGGTCTTGAAGACTTCCTTGTCGCCCTTACCGGCCATGACCTTGCCGATCTCCAGGTCGTAGGCGGCGATGCCGTACTCGAAGAAGCAGGCGTTGATGCCGTTCCACAGCGGCTGGAACAGGAAGAACGGGCTCCACTTCTGGTCCTCGTCGACCCGCATGATGCCGTACCCGAGGTCGTTGTCCTTGCCGAGCACGTTGGTGTAGGTGTGGTGCAGCTCGTTGTGCGAGTGCTTCCACAACTCGGCGGGGGCCGCGTTGTCCCACTCCCAGGTGGTCGAGTGGATCTTCGGGTCGCGCATCCAGTCCCACTGGCCGTGCATGACGTTGTGCCCGATCTCCATGTTCTCCAGGATCTTGGCGACGGCCAGGCCCGCGGTGCCGATGAAGAACGCCGGCTTCCACTTGCTGGCCAGCAGCACACCGCGGCTGCCCATTTCCAGCCAGCGCTGGGTCTTGATGACGGTGCGGATGTACTTCGCGTCGGCCTCGCCGCGGGTGTCGATGACCGACTGGCGGATGGCGTCGAGCTCTTTGCCGAGGGCTTCGATGTCCTCACGGGTGAGGTGGTCGATGGGGCTGGTTTCCTTGCGCTGCAGGGCAGTCATGGGGTGCCTTTCCTGGGTACGTCGAGCGGTCGGGTTGGTCTGTCGGTTCTAGAGGACGATTTCGCATTTCCCGGCGGCGGCCGAGATGCAGGTTTGGACGAGGACGTTGTCTCCATCCAGGGCTTGGGTGACTTCACCGGTGCGCAGGTCGCGGACCGCGCCTTCGCGCATCGGCAGGACGCAGCCGTAACAGATGCCCATGCGGCAACCGGACGGCATGAGGACGCCGGCTTCTTCGCCGATGTCGAGGATCGGTCGAGCGCCGTCGCACTCGAGTTCCTTGTCGATCTCGGTGAAGTGGACGGTGCCGCCCTCACCGGGCTCGACCAGCTTGGGCCGGAACTGCTCGACGATCAGCTGATCCCGGCGGCCTTCGCGTTCCCAGTGCGCTTCGAGCATCTCCAACATCCCAGCCGGGCCGCAGGCGAAGGTCTGCCGGTCGCGCCAGTCGGGGACGAGCTCGTCGAGCTCGGCCGGGTCGAGCATGCCGTGGGTGTCGGTGTGCCGCTCCAGCAGCGTGAGCTTGCCGTCGTCGGCGAGTTGCCGCAGTTCGGCGGCGAAGATGACGTCCTCCGGGCGCGGCGCGGAGTGCAGCATGACGACGTCGAGATCGCCCCGCCGATTCTGAGGAGATCGCGAATTCTGAGGGTCTGCTGCCTCGGAATCACCTCTCGAACGTCGATTTCCTCGAAATCCGTCGCCGCCCGTGGCCACGGTGTGCCGCAGGATGCCCATCGCGGGGGTGATGCCGCTGCCGCCGGTCAGCAGGAGCACCGGCTTGTCGAGGTTGTCGGGCAGGACGAAGTCACCCTCGGCCTGCTCCATCTGGACGATCTGCCCCTCGCGCAGGTGTTCGTGCAGGTAGGTGCTGACGGCGCCGCCGGTGAGGGCCTTGACCGTTACCGAGATCAGGCCGTCGGTGCGCGGGCCGGAGGTGATCGAGTAGGCGCGCCACAAGCGGATGCCGTCGATGTCGACGCCGATGCGGGTGTACTGCCCGGGCCGGTGACCGGCCCACGTGCGACCCGGCTGGATGACGACGGTGATGGCGTCGTCGGTCTCGCGGACGATCTGCTGCACCCGGCCGCGCAGGACCGTCGAGGTCTTCAGCGGGTCGACCAGGTCGATGAAGTCCTCGGGCAGCAGCGGGGTCGTGAACCCCTTGACGACGCTGAAGGCCCGCTGCTTCCAACGGCTGGGCTCCGCCGTCTGCTTGCGGAAGCGATCCCCGGAATTACGGACCGGTTTGCCCGAGGGTTGCCGGGCCAGAGCACCGGTCTCCGGGCTGGCATCGCCACCATCGGTTCGCATGAACATCACCACCCTGCCAGTGTGGTGGTGTTCAGGGCGTAAAATCTTGGCCAGACAACGTGAATCTCTGCCATAGAACTATCCAGCGCGAACAACTTCGGGAGGGTCATGGACGCCAAGGTCACGAGCCCGGCGCTCGGAGCGCGCCAGGTGGCCGCCGTCAGCCGCGAACTGCCGCGGATCGCGGTGCAGTGCGTGGACGCGATCGTGACCGAGGTGCCCGCCTACCGCGCGGCGCTGCGCGGGGACCTGCGCCTGGCCATCGAGCAAGCCGTGCAACTGGCGCTGGCCGGCTTCTTACGCCTGGCCGCCGGGCGGCGCGTGGGTGACCCGTCCACCCCCATCGAGCAGTCCCTCGCGGGCGCCTACGAGTTGGGGCGCGGGGAGGCCAAGAGCGGCCGGCGGATGGACTCGTTGCTGTCGGCCTACCGCGTCGGCGCACGTACGGCGTGGCGCGAGATGTCGTCGCTGCCCGCCGTGCAGAGGGCCTCGGCCTCCGACGTGGCGCACTTCGCCGAGCTGGTCTTTGCCTACATCGACGAACTGTCCGCCTCGTCGGTGACGGGACATGTGGATGAGCTGACCGACGAGACAAATTCCCGTGGTCGATTGGCGAATGCGCTTCTGGCCGAACGCGATCCGGCGACCATCGAGACTCTCGCGGCGGAGACGGGATGGGCGCTGCCGAACTGGCTGACCGTCGTACTGGTAGCTCCCACCCGGCTGTCCATGTTGCTCGGCCGGCTGCCCGACGGCTGGTTGCGCGCCACCGACGATCCCGGCCGGCACGGGCTGACCGTGTTCCTGGTGCCCGGCAGCCGGGGACGCCTGCTCACCGCGTTGGGCGACAGGCGCGCGTACGTCGGGTGCACCCGTCCGTGGGCGCAGGTCGCCACCTCCTACGGCCGGGCCGCCCGCGCGGCAGAGCTGGACGCCCTGGGCGCGTTCGCCGCGGTGGAAGGCCCGATCGACACCGACGCGCACCTGGCGACGCTGGTGCTGAACTCGGACGTCGGCGCGCTCGCTGACCTGAGGGCCAAGGTGTTGTCGCCGTTGTCCGAGGAGAACCAGTCCTCCCGCGAGCGACTGGCGGAGACGTTGCGGTCCTGGCTACTGCACCAGGGCCGGCGCGATGCGGTGGCCGAGGAATTGCACGTGCACCCGCAGACGGTGCGTTACCGGATGACCCGCATCCGGGAGCTTTTCGGCGAGTCATTGGACGATCCGATCGTGATCCGCAACCTGGTGATCGCCCTGGCGTGAGAGAACGAGTGTCGGGCGACCTACATCAGTTTCTTTGAAGCAGAAGGCCAATAACATCTGTTGGACAGGATGGCTGCCCTGCTCAAGACTCGACCCATCACCATCAGGCCGGCGCAACGTCGCGCAGCGCAGATGACGACCGGAAGAGCCCCCTATGTCTGAATCCATCGAACCGCTGCGAGACGTCGAGGTCGTCGTGATCGGCGCCGGTCAAGCCGGCGTCGCCGCGAGTGAACACCTCGGCCGGTACGGCATCGACTACGTCGTCCTGGAGCGGGACCGCATCGCCGAACGCTGGCGCACCGAGCGCTGGGACTCCCTTGTCGCCAACGGTCCCGCCTGGCATGACCGTTTCCCGGGCCTGGAATTCGACGACGTCGACCCGGACGGCTTTGCTGCCAAGGAGCAGGTGGCGCACTACTTCGAGAAGTACGCCGCCATGATCAACGCGCCCATCCGCTGCGGCGTCGACGTCACGAGCGTGCAGCGCGTCGACGGCGGTGCCGGGTTCCGGGTCGAGACCTCCGACGGGTCGTTCACGGCTCGCTACGTCGTCGTGGCAACCGGGCCGTTCCAGACGCCGGTCTTCCCGCCGATCGTCCCGCGTACTGATGGCATCACCCAGATCCACTCCTCGTCGTACTACAACCCGCAGCAACTGGCACCGGGCAACGTGCTGGTGGTCGGTGCCGGATCCTCCGGTGTGCAGATCGCCGAGGAGATCAACGCCGCAGGCCGCGAGGTCTACCTGTCCGTCGGCCCGCACGACCGGCCGCCAAGGTCCTACCGCGGTCGCGACTTCGTCTGGTGGCTGGGCGTTCTCGGCCTGTGGGACGCCGAGACACCGCCGCAGGGAGCCGAGCACGTCACCATCGCAGTGAGCGGGGCGAACGGCGGTCACACGGTCGACTTCCGGCGTCTCGCCGAAGCCGGCATCACGCTCGTCGGGCGCACGCAGGCCTACCGGGACGGTGCCCTCACGTTCGGCGACGACCTCGCCACCAACATCGCCCTGGGCGACGAGAACTACCTCGCCCTGCTCGATGCCGCCGACGCGTACGTCGAGCGCAACGGTCTGGATCTTCCGCCGGAGCCCGAGGCGCGGGTCATCGGCCCGGACCCGGCGTGCGTCACCGATCCGCTGCGCGAGCTCGACCTGGCCGAGGCCGGGATCACGACGATCATCTGGGCGACCGGCTTCACCCAGAACTACGACTGGCTGAAGGTCGATGCCTTCGACGAGTCCGGCCGACCTATCCAGCGCCGCGGCGTCAGCGCCGAGCCCGGGGTGTACTTCCTCGGCCTGCCGTGGCTGTCCCGCCGCGGCTCCAGCTTCATCTGGGGTGTCTGGCACGACGCGAAGTACGTCGCCGACCACATCCAGACCCAGCGCGGGTACCTCGCCTACTCCAGCTGAGTCCCACATACCCGAAGCCCCCGCGATCCGACCAGGATCGCGGGGGCTTTGCGGTGCCTCGAATCCCTACTGCTCGTAAGCGAGCGAGCGGTCGAACTCCCACGCCGGCGCGAGCTGCGTGACCTCACGACGGAATGGCACCACGTCGTTGGGCAGGACCGGAGCATCGAACTCCTCGGCGGCCTTGCGGCCGGACCACACCGCGGCGGCGATCGTGCCCGGTGCCCAGCAGTCGCCGACACCGCGCACCGTGGCCAGCCGGCCGTCAGCCGCCATCGGGGAGAGCTGGTTCAACAGCTCTTCTCGTGGCAACCGCGCCGTCACCATCACGACGGCGTCCGCGTCGAGCGATCGCACCGATCCGGTGTAGACGTCGGCCACCTGGACCGAACCGGCCTCGACCGACACCAGGGCGGTGTCGATGACCCGGGCGACTCCTTTCTCGATCAATCGAGCCTGGATCTTGCCGACCTCGAAGGTGTGCTGGGTCCACGGCGACACCTGGGAGGTCGTCGTCACGATGGACACGTCGTACCCCTCGCCGGCGAGCAACTCAGCCACGACTCCGCCCAGGTAGTAGTAGTCGTCGTCCCACACCACGACCTTCTTGCCCGAGGGGCGCGAACCTGTGAAGAGGTCGTTCGGGGTGAGCACCGAGGCTCCTTCGGCCACCGGCACGGGTGTGGTGTGCCAGCGCCCGACCCCGTCTGCGCGCCACGTCGAACCGGTCGCCACGATGACGTGTTCGAAGCCGAAATCCTCGATATCGCCTGCGGTCATGGGACTTTCGCGGTAGACCTCAACGTTCGACAGGTCCTCCAGCGCCAGCTCGCGGTAGTCCCGCACCCGACCCCATGCGCTGAGCCCGGGCAGCTTCGACTCGTCCGTGACCCGGCCGCCGAGGTTGCGCGACCCCTCGACGAGCGTCACTTCATACTCGCGTACGCCGAGTGCCCGGGCCGCCTCCAACCCCGCCGGTCCGGCGCCCACCACGAGCACCTTGGACTTGGACTCGCGGACCCGGATCTTCTCCGGATGCCAGCCGCGGCGGAACTCCTCACCCATGCTCGGATTCTGCGTGCAGCGGATCACCGACATGGTCTGATCACCGGTGACGCACACGTTGCAGCCGATGCACTCCCGGATCTTGTCGAGGCGACCTGAGCGAATCTTGTTGGGCAGGAACGGATCTGCGATAGAGGGCCGGGCGGCACCGATCAGGTCCAGGATCCCCTTGCGCACCTGGCGCACCATTTCGTCCGGAGACGTGAACCGGCCCACACCCACCACAGGCTTGCTGGTCAGCGATTTCAGCCCCGCGA
This sequence comes from Branchiibius cervicis, assembly GCF_042661605.1. Taxonomy (NCBI): domain Bacteria; kingdom Bacillati; phylum Actinomycetota; class Actinomycetes; order Micrococcales; family Dermacoccaceae; genus Branchiibius; species Branchiibius cervicis. The sequence continues at coordinate 3,635,213 of NZ_JBHSWJ010000002.1, read as the reverse complement.
CGTACTGCTCCTGACTACCTTCGGCCCCGAATCGGGAGGTCAGGGAGCACTCCTCCCACGAGCCCATCGCGAAGTCCCACAGGTCCGGCACCTCACCGACCGCTTCCAGCACGGCCGAAATGTCCTCCCGTCCGACACCGCCGACGCCGAACTCCCCGTCCACGGCGATCCGGCAGGCGACCGCGGCACGACCGGCGACCTCCTCCTGGGTGTCCTCGAGGATCTCCCGCAGCAGGCGCATCCGGTTCTCCACCGAGCCGCCGTACTCGTCCGTGCGCTGGTTGTAGCGCGGCGAGAGGAAGTGGTGCAGCCCGCTGTACCCGTGCGCGGCGTACACGTAGATCACGTCGTAGCCGAGGTCGACGGATTTGCGTACGGCGGTGCGGTGCCACCGGCGCAGATCGGCAATGTCGGCTTTGGTCATGGCTCGCGCCTGCACGGGCGCGATGGTGTCGGGCGCCACCGGCAGATGCGCGGGCCCTAAAGGGGTTTCGCGACTGTAGAGGTTCGGAGCGTTCATCCCGTTGTGCGCCAGCTCGATCCCCGCGAGGGCGCCGCCTTCGTGGATGGCGTCGGCGATCCGGGCCAGGACGGGCAGGTCCTGGTCGTCCCAGATCCGCAGCTCGATGAAGGGGGCGATGTCGGAGGTCGCGTGGATCTCGACCTGCTCGGTGCACACCACACCCCAACCGCCTTCAGCCTTCACCCGCCGCATCGCGGCCTGCGCGCTGGGGTCGCGGTATCCCATGCCGTTGCAGTGGGGCACCTGGTAGAAGCGGTTCTTGGTCGTGCGCGGCCCGATCTGGACCGGCTCGAAGAGAATGTCGTACGGCGAGGGGCTGGCGTGGTCGGTCACGATACGTCCTTGGTGGGTGCGAAATAGTCGATGCCGGTCCACGCCAGGGCGACGGCCCCGTCGAAGAGCGCCTGCTCGGCGACCGGACCGACACAGTGGTCGGCGAATTCCTTCTGATGGTTGACGGCCGGCAGACTGCCCACGCCGATGTACGGGTGGATCGCCGGCACCGTCAGGGAGACATTGCCGAAGTCGGTCGAGGCCCGGTTCATCCGGCCGCCAAGCTCCGCGTCGGCGAACGACCGGCCGAGCGCCAGAGCGTTGGCCTTGTAAAGGTCGAGAACATCCTGCGCCGTGCGGAATTCGCTGTACGGCGCAGACTCCGGCTCGATGGTCAACTCACATCCGGTCGCCAGTGCGCCCGCCTCGAAGCAGCGGCGCACCTTCTCCTCGACCAGGGTCAGCTCGGCCAACGTCTCGGCGCGCACGTACCACCGGCCCTCCGTACGATCCGGAATGACGTTGGGTGCGTCGCCGCCCTTGGTGACGATGCCGTGCACCCGCACCGAAGCCGGAAACTGTTGGCGCAGTAGTGCAATCGCCAGTTGAGCGACCGTGAAGGCGTCGGCTGCGTTGACGCCCTGCTCCGGGTACGCCGCTGCGTGCGCGGCCTTACCGGTGTAGGTGATGTGCGAGTGCGACACCGCGAACGGTTGCGCCTCGGCGACGTCCACCGGCGCCGGGTGGGCCATCATGGCCAGGTCCAGCCCAGCGAAGGCACCGCGTTCGAGCAGTTCGATCTTGCCGCCACCGCCTTCTTCCGCCGGCGTGCCGTACACCTCAACGGTCAGGTCCAGGTCGGCGGCTACCGCGGCCAAGGCGCGGCCGGCTCCGACGGCGATCGCGGAGATGAGGTTGTGCCCGCAGGCGTGCCCCAGACCCGGCAACGCGTCGTACTCCGCCATGATGCCGACGCGCCGTGCACCCGAACCGGCCACGGCGCGGAAGGCGGTCGGCAACCCCAGGTAGGGCTGTTCGACGGTGAAGCCAGGCCCGAGCGCTGCTGCCACGGCTGCGCTGGAGCGCTCCTCGTGCCACGCCGTCTCAGAATCGGCGTGCAACTGCTCCGACAAATCGATGAGCCCAGCCCGGTCGGCAGCTACCGTCTGACGGGCCACCTCCTTCAGGTCACTCATCACCCGGAACCCCGTACGCGGGAGCGGTGCTCGGATCCAAGCCGCGGGTTACGTAGTCCGCCTCCTGCGGAGCCCACAACTCCCACAGCTGCTGCAGGTCCGCCAGCGGAGAATCCGACCAGTCGACCCGCAGGTCGGTCACCGGCCAGGACACCCGGTCCACGATCAGCATCCCTGCCGAGTGCACCGGCCCGGCCTCACCCCCGCGTCGGCCCCGGCGCGCAGGGCCGCCATGAGACGGTCACCGAGCACCAACCCGGCGGTCCGTTCGAACTCGGCCAGCATCGCGGCCGGTACCCCGTCGTCGGCCAGCAGATTGCCGGCGGCCACGGCACCGTCGCCGACGGCGCTGCCGTGCACACCGAGCGTGCGTGGCCCCGAGTGCGCCGCGGCACCGCCACGGCCGTCGACGATGGTCAACTGGCGGTATTCGCTGAACGGTCCGGCGTCGACGACCCGATCCAGCGCCTCCTGGGCGGTGTGACCCGCCTCGACCGCATCCAGCAGGGCGACGCCCAACGACGGATCGGTGATGTTCTGGCTGGCCGCCACACCGACGCCCGCCCGTGCGTGGGCGCAGCGCGCGGCGACCGCCGGGCTGGACGACGACACGATGATGCCGAAGCGCCCGGTCCGCGGACAGCGCGCCGCCAGGGAGAAGGTCACGGGATCACCGCGACGACGCCGACCTCGACGAGCCATTCGGGCCGGGCCAACGCCTGCACCACCAGGCCGGTCGAGACGTAATAGACACCGGCCAACCGCTCGCCCATCACCCGGTAGACGTCCTCGCGGTACCGGATGTCGGTGAGGTAAATGTGGCAACTGACGATGTGCTCCGGCTGCGCACCCGCCTCCGAGAGCAGCAACAGGATGTTGTCGCAGACCTTCTGGGTCTGCCCGGCCGCGTCCCCGACCGCGACGTTCTCCCGGGTGTCGAGATCCTGCGCGACCTGCCCGCGGACGTACACCGTGTTGCCCGCGACGACGGCCTGGCACAAGTCGTTGCCGAGATTCTGCTCGGGGTAGGTGTCGGCGGTATTGAACGGGCGGATGCGGCGGTGGCCGCCGACGACGATCTCGTCGGTCACGGGTCAGACTCCTTGTTGGTGTGGGATGGCGTCGGTGATCAGGTCGGCGGCACGCTCGGCCACCAGCATCACCGTCACGACCGGGTTGGTCGCGGTCAGGGTGGGGAAGACGGAGGCGTCCGCGATCCGCAGACCGGCGACGCCACGCACTGCGAGCTGCGGGTCGACCACTGCCTCCGGATCGTCGGGCGCGCCGATCCGGCAGGTGCCGCTGACGTGATAGACGGTCTGGTGGGTGGCCCGCAGGATGGCCGACAGCTGCTCGTCGTCCTCGATCTGCGCGCCCGGGAAGAGTTCCTGTCCGACCCAGGAGCGCATCGGCTCGGTCTGCGCGATCCGCCGGCCCCGGCGTACGCCCTCGACCAGCAGGTGCTCGTCGCGCCCCTGCGCGTCGGTGAAGGAGCGGTAGTCGATGGCCGGCGGCACGTCGGGATCCGCAGAGGTGATCCAGGTGCGCCCGCGGGACAGCGGCCGGGCGACGTTGGGCGCGATCGAAACGATGTTGTGCGGCAGCGGTTCCTGGCCATGCTCGGCCCGGTAGCGATCGGCGTGTACCGCCCACGGCTCGACCGGGAAGTGCATCAAGATATCGGGGCGGTCGTCGGGTGTCGCATCACTGATCATGGCGCCCGCGTCCCAGCCGCTCGCGCAGGTGTCCGGCGGCGTCCGCCGCGCCTCCCACACCACCAAACCCTCGACGTGGTCCTGCAGGTTGGCACCGACACCGGGCAGCTGGTGCTGCACAGGGACGCCGGCCGACTGGAGTACGTCGCGTGGCCCGATCCCGGACAACTGCAGCAGCCGCGGGGTGTCGATGGCGCCGGCGCACAGGATGACCTCTCGGCGGGCGGAAACGGTGGCCCTGGTGCCGTCGGCGGACCGCACCCGGACACCGGTCGCGCGCCCGCCGTCGTCGGACAGCACGATCTGCGTCGCCCGCAACCCGGTGAGGATCGTCGGCAGCGGGGTACCAGGCGCCGCCTCGTGCAGATAGTGGATCGACGTGGACGCCCGCACCCCGGAGTCGGAGTCGTAGCCCACCTCGAAAAAGCCTGCGCCGCAGGGCGATTCGTCCAGTCTGCCGTCGTTCCAGGCGTCCTGCACCGGTACGCCGAGTGCGGACGAGGCGCTGACCACCACGTCCGCGACGAACGGGTTCCGGTCCTTGGGCGCCACGGGTTGGATCGGGGTCTGCAGCCGCTTGTAGAGCGGCAGCACGGAGTCCGGACCCCAACCGGTCGCCCCCAGTGACTCCCACTCCTGCAGATCGGAGGCCAAGGGACGCCAGGCGATCATCGTGTTCGCGGTGGAGCAGCCGCCGAGGATCCGTAGCCTCGCCAGCCGGATATGGGAGTTGCCGCGCTGGTTGGGAAGGCTGCGATAGTCCAGGTCGTACTCGCCCTCGAGCATCTCGGCCCAGCGGCGCAGATAACGAGCGCGCGGTTCGTCCTTGTCCGAAGGGCCCCACTCGATCAGCGCCACGTCGCGACCGCGCTCGGCCAACCGAGCGGCCAGCAACGATCCCGCGGTCCCGCCGCCCACGACCACGTAGTCGTGGACCGCGTCATCCATAGTGCACCCAGGTCGTCTTGAGTCCGGTGAATTTGTCCATCGCGTGCAGCGAGAGGTCCCGGCCGTATCCGGACAAGCCGAAGCCGCCGAAGGGCGTCGAAACATCCAGGGCGTCAACGCAGTTCACGGACACGGTGCCGGCTCGCAATGCGGCCGCGACGCGGTGCGCACGGCGCAGGTCATCGGTCCACAATCCTGCGGCCAGCGCGTACGGCGTGCCGTTGGCGACCGCGATCGCTTCTTCCTCGGTGTCCACCACGTGCGTCACCAACACCGGTCCGAAGATCTCGGTCTGCGCAATGTGCGCGGTGGGAGCGACGTCCACGAGCACCGCCGGTCGCACGAAACAGTCCGTCGCAGAGCCAGATGGAACCTCGCCGCCGACGACGGAGGAGGCCTCGTCGGCGCCCGCGGCGAGCAGCGAACGCACCTGTGACGCCTGGCCGAGACTGACCAACGGGCCCATGTCGGTGGCCGGGTCCAACGGGTTGCCGACCGTGATGGCGGCCGTGCGCGCCAGCAACCGGTCAGTCAACGCATCCGCGACCCCGCGCTGGACGACGAGCCGGGAGGTGGCCGAGCACACCTGCCCGGCGTTGGTGAAGATGCCGCCGGTGACACCGGCCGCCACGGCGTCGAGATCGGCGACGTCGTCCAGGACGACCACGGCGCTCTTGCCACCGCATTCCAGCCAGACCTGCTTCATGTTCGACTCGCCGGCGTAGCGCTGGAACAGCTTGCCGACCTGCGTCGACCCGGTGAAGGTCACCGCGTCGACGTCCGCGTGGCGCCCAAGGGCCTGCCCCACGACCGGGCCGTCGCCGGGGACCACCGACAACACACCGTCGGGAATGCCCGCCTCCGTGGCCAGTTCGCCCAGACGCAACGCCGACAACGGCGTCTCCTCGGACGGCTTGAGCACGACGCTGTTGCCCACGGCGAGCGCCGGCGCCAGCTTCCAGATGGCCATCTCCAGCGGGTAGTTCCAGGGCACGACCGCTGCGATGACCCCGAGCGGTTCGCGGGTGACCGTAGCCAGATCGCCCAGCCCGGTCGGTGCCACCTGGCCGTAGACCTTGTCCAGGGACTCGGCGTACCAGCGCAGGATCGCGGCAGACCCGGGGATGTCGATCGCGGTGGTGTCGACGATCCGCTTGCCGCCGTCGCGGCTGTCCAGCAAAGCGAGCTCGTCGAGGTTGGCCAGGATCAGGTCGGCGAGGCGGGTGAGCACGCCGGCCCGCTCACGGGGTGCCCGCCGGCTCCACGCCCCCGATGCGAACGCGCGTCGCGCCGCCGCCACCGCCAGGTCGACGTCGTGCTCGTCGCACTCGGCTACCTCGGCGATGATCTGCCCGGTTGCCGGGTCGATCGTCGGACGGGTGCGGCCGCTGCTGCTGGCAACCGGTCGGCCGTCGATCCAGGCCAGGCCGGAGGGGCGCAACGCAGCCGCCGCGGCGGTCCATTCGGGGGCAGTCTTCACAGGGTCGATCCTCACACCACGGCGTCGGCAGCCAGCACGACGTGCGAGCTACGGGCGGCCCTGGCCCAGAAGTAGTAGACGGGACAAATGATCGCCAGACCCACGATCCAGGAGATGTCGACCCCGTTCATCGCTGTGGCGATCGGGCCGGTGTAAAGGTCGTTGGACAGGAACGGCAACTGCACCAGGATGCCCAGGACGTAGCAGCCCACGGCCGGGACGTTGAGCTTGCCGTAGATGCCGCCGTCCGCCTCGAAGAGCGAGTCGATGTCGTAGTCGCCGTGCCGCAGCAGGTAGTAATCGACCAGGTTGACGGCCGTCCACGGGATCAGCACACACATCAGCAGCAGCATCAGGTTGCTGAAGTTGCCCAGGAAGTTGTCCTTGCCGAGCAGTCCGATCGTGCAGCTGATCGCGAAGAGCACGAGGCACACCACCACACGCATGGCGGCCTTGGGTCGCCAGTTCGGCCAGAGGGTCTGCCCGATGGTGAGCGTGGACAGGGCGCCGCAGTACAGGTTCATCGCGTTCGTGGCGGCGATGCTGATCCCGAAGATCGCCAGCACGAAGATCCCGAAGACGCCGGATCCGTCGCGCACCGCGGCGATGGTGTCGTCCTTGGGGAAGGCGGCACCCAGCACCGCGCCGAGCAGCATGGGCAGCAGCGAGCCGAGCACGCAACCGGAGTAGGTCGCCCAGAAGGCCGCGCGCACGCCGGTGTCCTTGGGCATGTACCGCGTGTAGTCCGACACGTAGGGGGCGTAGGCGATCTGCCACAGCGCCGCGAGGGACAGCGTGCTCATGAAGCCGGCCCAGGAGAACGCACCGACGGAGAAGGTATCGCTCGGCAGTTTGATGACGAAGAGCATGACCAGCGCCAGTAGCAGCGCCACGCCGGCGAGGGCGCTGATGACCCCGGCCATGGCGTGAATGACCTTGTAGCCGAAGATGGCTCCGGCGACACCCAGGACACCGACGAGCAGGATGGCCGGAGTCTCGCCTATCCCGACCAGGCTGGCGAGGGCCTGGCCGCCGAGGACCATGTTGCTGGCGAAGAACGCGGTGTACATCAGCACCACGATGGTGACGACCAGCAGGCTGCCGTACGAACCGAATTGGGCTCGCGTCTGCAACATCTGCGGCACGCCCATCTGCGGACCCTGCGCGGCGTGCAAGGCCATGACCACGCCGCCGACGAGGTTGCCGATGACCAGCGCGATCGCAGCCGCCCACACGGGCAGACCGAAGACGAGAGTGGCCAGCACGCCGGTCGCGACCGTCAGCAGCATGATGTTGGAGCCGAACCAGATGGTGAACAACTGGGTGGCACTACCGTGCCGCTCGTCCTCCGGGATGTGCTCGATGGTGCGAGCCTCGAGAGTCTCTGTGAGCGTGGGGTTTTCGTGTGACGTTGCCATGGAGCGTCTCCTAGCAGGGCGGGTGCGCGGGGCGCGATGTCGAGGGGATGCACCACGGTGTGCGACGGGCACGATCAGCTGTGCCGGATCCCCCAACGATGTGGCGTCGGCTTGCTATTTGTCCATCACAAGAAATCGGCGTTAGTCATCTATTTTGCCGATACTGGGCTGCACGCCGCCGATGGCCCGGCACTCCTCGATGAAGGCCGTCGCCTTGCGGGTCAGCCGGGTGCCGTCGACCCACGCCGCGACCGCGTCCAGCGTGGGCAGCTCGTCCTTGATCGGCAGCGGCACGACCGGCCCGCCGCTGTAGCTCTCGTCGCTGGCCGGTCGCTGGTTGAGGATCGAGTAGCCGTGTCCGGCCGCCACCATCGAGCGCACGGTCTCGAAAAGCCGCGACCGGTAGCCGATGGTGGGTTCGACGCCGACCTGCGCGAACAACGACCGGAAGTAGGTCGCCGTATGCGGTAGGTCCAGCAGCACCAGCCGATCGCCGGCCAGTTCGGTGAGCGACACACTGCGCCGTCCGGCCAACCGATGACCGACCGGGACCAGCACGTACGGCGGGATGGTCGCCACCGGGACCGACCGCAACTCCGCGCCGAGGTCGTAGCTGTACATGACCGCCACCTCGAAGGCTCCATCGCGCAGCCCCTTCTTCAACTCCGCGTGCTCGGCCTCGATCACGGTGAGGTCCACGCGGGGGTAGCGATCGGCGTACTGCGTGACCAGCCGGGGCAGCATGAAGGGGGCGATGGTCGCGAACATGCCCACCCGCAGTTCACCCATCAGCATCTGACCGGCGTTGCGGGCGGCGTCGGCCAACTCCTGGCTGTGGGCCAGGAACCCGCGCAGCTCGGTGTAGAACTCCCGGCCGGCCGGCGTGAGGGCAAGGCCGCGCGCATGGTGACGCAACAGCAGCTGGACGCCGAGCTCCTTCTCCAGCTGCGCCACGGCCGTCGAGACCGCTGACTGGGAGACCACCAGTTCGCGCGCGGCAGCGGTCATGCTGCCGTGCTCGGCCGCAGCGGCGAAGTACCTCAGCTGGACCAGCGTGAAGTTCGGCAGGCGATGGCCCGACCGGTTCTGTGCCGCCACGACGCCTCCCGGGTGCAACAGGAAATCAGATGACTCTCATCAACAGAATCAGCTGAACTGAAACTCAAACGTAACCGCCCGCCCCCTACGGCGTGGGAGGGTCTGCGGAACACGTGCCGACCCCGGGAGGATCCAATGCGAGCCGACACTGTCTTCCGCGGCTCGATCCGAGCATCCGCCGCGGCTCCGGCGACCGATGCTCTGGCCGTTCGCGACGGCACCGTGGTAGCGCTCGGTGCAGCCCACTGTGCCGACCTGACCGGTCCGGCCACGCGCGTCGTCGACGTCGACGGCGTGGTGCTGCCCGGCTTCGTCGATGCGCACGTTCATCCGGCGATGGGCGGCCTGAACCGGATGCACTGCGATCTGGACGACGTGCACGGCCTGGACGCGTACCGCGCTCTCATCCGCGACCACGTGGCCACCTCGACATCGGAGTGGATCGCGGGATCCGGTTGGTACGGCGACGTGTTCGCCGGCGGCTTCCCGACAGCGACCGAGCTGGACAGCCTCACCGACGGTCGGCCGGCGTGCTTCATGAGCCACGACGGCCACGGGGTGTGGGTCAACACCGCGGCCCTGCATCGGGCCGGAATCACCGACGGCACCCCCGATCCGGACGGCGGTCGCATCGTCCGCGACGCATCGGGGAGCGCCACCGGCATGCTGGTGGAATCCGCCGCCAACCTGGTCACCGACCTGCTCCCGGCACCGACGCAGCAACAGATCGAGCGGGCGCTGCTGGAAGCGCAGGCCTACCTGCACTCCGTCGGCATCGTCGGGTGGCAGGACGCCGGGATCGGCGACTGCTTGGGGCTGCCGGACACGTTCGAGGCCTACCGCGGACTGGATGCCTCCGGTGCCCTGACCGCCCGTGTCACCGGTGACCTGTGGTGGCAACTGGACGGCGACCTGAGCCAGATCGAGGGTTTCGTACGCCGCCGGGAGACCACCCGTGACGGCCGGCGCTTCGCCGCGACCGGGATCAAGGTCATGCAGGACGGTGTCTGCGAGAACCTGACAGCCGCGGTGCTGGAGCCCTACCGCGGCCATCCTCACCAGCACGGCCTCAGCTTCTTGGAGCCGGCCTGGCTGAACCGGGTCGTCGCCGCCCTGGCCGCCGAGGACTTCGATGTGCACCTGCACGCGGTCGGCGACCGCGCGGTCCGCGAGGCTCTTGATGCCATCGAATCAGCCCCACGGCACTCCGATGCACGTCACCAGATCGCGCACATCGACCTGATCGACGCCGCCGACATCGACCGCTTCAAGCGCCTGGGCATCATCGCGAACGTCTCACCGTTGTGGGCCCGCGAGGACCGGGTCCTGGTCGAGACCAAACTGCCGTATCTCACCGACGAGCAGCGCCGCCGGCATTTCGCCTTCGGCAGCCTGGAAACGGCCGGCGCTGCGCTCGCCTTCGGTTCGGACTGGCCGGTGTCGAGCCCGGACCCGCTCTGGGCAATCCACGTCGCCGTGAATCGCACTGCGCCCCTTGCTGATCCGCATGCCGCTGACGAGCACGCCCAACGCGTCCCGCTGCTGCCCGACGAGGGCCTGGACATCGTGACCGCCCTCCACGCAGCGACGGCCGGCGCCGCGCATGCGTCCCGCCTGGACCGCAACGGAACCCTCGAGGTCGGGATGGCAGCAGATCTGGTGCTGCTGGATCGCGACCCGGTCACCACCGCACCAGCCGAACTGTCCACCATCCGGGTGCACGCGACGTACGTCGATGGCGCCCCTGTCTTCACCGCCTGACCCACCCGACGCAAGGACCTTCTCCCATGACCACCACACCCACCGCCTTCGCCCAGGAGCAGGAGCAGAACCTGACCCGCTCGTTGGGCCGGTTCGATCTGATCTTCCTGTTGATCTCTGCCGTGGTCGGGCTGGAAACGCTCGGGCAGGTCTCCACCTTCGGCGCGGAGGCCTTCACCTGGACAGCGGTCCTGGCCGTGACCTTCCTGGTCCCCTACGGGCTGATCTTCGCCGAGACCGGGGGCGCGTTCACCGAAGAGGGGGCGCCTACACCTGGGTGCGGGACGCGTTCGGGCGTATGGCCGGCGCCGTCGCGGCGCTGCTGACCTGGGTAACCCAGCCGGTGTGGGTCGGCGGTTCCATGGCGTTCCTGGCCACGGAAGCCTGGAACGTGAACCTGGCGCACATCTCCTCCGGATCGTTCGCCGACTACGCCTTCAAGCTGATCTTCGTGTGGGTGACGGTGATCGCGGCGATCGTGAGCCTGCGCTACGGCAAGTGGATCCCCACCCTGGGCGCACTGCTCAAGGTCGGCCTGCTGGTGCTCTTCATCGGCACGACCATCGCTTACGCCATCAAGCACGGCATCACCGACCTGTCGCTGTCGGACTTCTCGCCGACCTGGATCGGGTTCTTCGGCGCGGTCCCGATCCTGTTGTTCGCCTATCTGGGTTTCGAGTCGGGCAACAGCGCGGCCGGTGAGGTGAAGAACCCGGCCCGGGACATCCCCTTCGGCATCCTGCGCTCCAGCGGCGTTGCGGCGCTGTGCTACCTGCTGCCGATCTTCGCGATCCTGGCGGTCGTGCCCAAGGACCAGATCAAGGGCATCAGCGGGTTCTTCGACGCAACCTCCACCGTGTTCTCCGTCTACGGCCCGGCCGCCGACCCGATGCTGAAGATCCTGTCGGTGTGCCTGGTGCTGGTCCTGATGTCGCAGGGTGCCTCGTGGATGATCATCTCCGACCGCATGCAGGCCATCGCCGCCGCGGACGGTGCCTTCTTCGGCGGCTTCTTCGGCGTCTTCAACAAACACCTGAGCACGCCGGTGCGGGTCAACTTCCTCTCCGGCGTCGTGGCCACGGTCTTCATGCTGGTCGCGATGCAGGTCAGCGGCGATGCCGGTGCCGTCTTCGCCGTCGTGCTGACCATCTCCATCACCACCTTCCTGCTCAGCTACCTGCTGGTCATCCCCGCGGCCATCCGGCTGCGCACGCTCCTGCCGGACGTGCACCGGCCCTTCCGGGTGCCGGTCTCGAACGCCGTCTTCACCGCGATGGGTGCGCTGTGTTTCCTCTGGATCCTGCTGGGGTCCTGGGTCGCGATCTTCCCGGGCACCCTCGAAGCGCTGGTCGGCGCGGACTACCCGTTCTTCGACACCTGGGGGTGCACCGCGGCACCTTCGAGCTGTTCACCATCGGCACCTTGGTCGTGCTGATGATGCTGTGCGCGGTCGGCTACGTGCGGGGTGCCCCGCTGCGCGCGAACCTGGCCACCTCCGAGCCGGAGCCGGTGCCTGCCGTCGAGTAGGCCCGCCCCCGTGACGATCGAACCTGCCACCGCGCATACTGTGCAGTAGGTCACACCAACGGCGGGAGCGGCATGGGCAACGAATCGTTCGACTACGTCATCGTCGGGGGCGGGAGCGCCGGGGCAGTCATCGCGGCGCGCCTCACCGACGATCCGGCGGTGCGCGTGCTGCTGCTCGAGGCCGGCCCGGAGCCCGAGGCCGACGAAATCACCATCCCGGCCGCGTTCACCTCGCTCTTCAAGACCAAGTGGGACTGGAACTACACGACCACCGCTCAGAAGCAGCTCGAGGGACGACCGACCTACTGGCCGCGCATGAAGGCCCTCGGCGGCTGCTCGTCCATGAACGCGATGATCTACATCCGCGGCAACCGCGTGGACTACGACACCTGGCGCGACGAATTCGGTTGCGCCGGCTGGGGGTACGACGACGTCCTGCCCTACTTCATCAAGGCCGAGAACAACCAGCGCATCCATGACAAGTACCACGGCAACGCCGGGCCGCTGTGGGTCAAGGACCGTCGCTACACCTTCCCGGTGACGACCGCGTGGGTCGAATCCGCCGTCGCGGCCGGCTTGAAACGCAACGACGACTTCAACGGCGCCAGCCAGGAGGGCGCCGGGCTCTACCAGGTGACCTGCAAGAAGGGGAAGCGCTGGTCGACCTGGAAGGCCTACCTCGAACCGGTCCGCAAGCGCCCGAACCTCACCATCCGGACCGGCGCCCTCACGACCCGTGTCGTGCTGGACGGTCAGCGGGCCACGGGGGTGGCCTACCTGACCGGCAGGGACGAGCACACGGCGTACGCCGATCGCGAAGTCATCCTGTCCGGCGGCGCCGTCAACTCTCCCCAGCTCCTCATGCTCTCCGGTATCGGCCCGGCCAACCACCTTCGTGAGCTGGAGATCGACGTCGCGGTGGACCTTCCCGGCGTCGGTGGGAACCTGCACGACCACCCGGCCGTGCCGATCATCTGGCGCACCAAGGGCGCCGACGACCCGGCCGCGATGCAGAACATGGTCAACCTCGGCAAGGCGCTCGTCGGCGGCCGCGGGCCGTTGTCGTCCAACATCGGCGAGGGCGGCGGCTTCTTCAACAGCCGCGACGGACTGGCCGCACCGGACCTGCAGATCCACGTGGCCCCGACCTCGTTCTACAACAACGGGCTCAACGAGCCCAACGTCCGCTCGGTGACCACCGCGCCGACCCTGGTCAACGTGTCCAGTCGCGGGACGCTGCGCCTGCGCTCGAAGGACCCGCGCTGGCATCCCTCGATGGACCCGGCCTACTACGACGACCAGACCGACCTGGACGCCATGCTCTCCGGCTGCCGTCGGGCCATCGAGATCGCCCGCAGCGGACCCTTCGCCGGCTACCTTGCCGGCGCAGCCAGGCCAGCCAGCAGCGATCCCACCGACGAGGAACTGATCGCGCACATCCGCAGCTACACCCAGACGCTCTACCACCCGGTCGGCACCTGCGCGATGGGCGACGGCGAAGACGCCGTCGTGGACCCTGACCTCAAAGTCCGCGGTGTCGAAAACCTCCGCGTCGCCGACGCCTCCGTGATGCCGATGGTCCCTCGCGGCAACACCAACGCACCCACCATCATGGTTGGCGAGAAGGCCGCCGACCTGATCCGCTCGACGAAGGACGCCTGATGACCCTGACCGCCGATGCCCCCGCCATTACCGACGAGGAGCAGCTGAAGACCTTCGACAGCTTCAACCCGACCACCGGCGACGTCTACGCCACCTACCCGATCGACGACGCCGCCGCTGTCCAGGCCGCAGTCGGTCGTGCCCGCGAGGCCGCGGACTGGTGGGCAGGTCTGGGCTTCAAGGGCCGCGGCAAGTACCTCGACCAGTGGCGCGCGGTCCTGGCCCGGCGGATGAACCAACTCGCGGACGTCGTCTACGCCGAGACCGGCAAACCGCACGGCGACGCGGCGCTCGAGGTCGGCATGGCCATCGAGCACCTGGCCTGGGCGAGCAAACACGCCAAGAAGGTCCTGGGCAAACGGCACGTCTCCAGCGGTCTGGTGATGGTCAACCAGCGGGCCACCGTGGAGTACCTGCCGCGCGGCGTCGTCGGGGTCATCGGCCCGTGGAACTACCCCGTCTTCACCCCGATGGGCTCGATCGCCTACGCCCTGGCCGCGGGCAACACCGTCGTCTTCAAGCCCTCGGAGTTCAGCCCGGCGATCGGCACCTGGCTGGTGGACGCCTTCCACGAGGTGCTGCCCGACCACGACGTGCTGCAGATCGTCCGCGGTTTCGGGGAGACCGGAAACGCGTTGTGCACCAGCGGTGTCGACAAACTAGCGTTCACCGGATCGACCAGGACCGGCAAGAAGGTAATGGCCGCCTGCGCCGAGACCCTGACCCCGGTCGTCATCGAGGCCGGCGGCAAGGACTCGATCATCGTCGATGCGGATGCCGACGTGGACAAGGCCGCCGAGGCGGCCGCCTGGGGCGCCTTCTGGAACGCCGGGCAGACCTGTATCGGTATCGAGCGCGCCTACGTGCACGAGAAGGTCTACGACCGCTTCGTCGACAAGCTGGTCGAGCAAGCGCAGGCCGTCAAGCCCGGTGTCGACTACGGGCCGATGACGATGCCCGCCCAGGTCGACGTGATCCGCAAACACATCGACGACGCGATCGCCCGCGGGGGCAAGGCCCTCACCGGCGGCCAGGTCACCGACGGCTTCATTCCCGCGACCGTGCTGGTCGACGTACCCGAAGACGCGTTGGCGGTCACCGACGAAACCTTCGGTCCAACGATCACCGTCCGCAAGGTGAAGTCCGCGCAGGAGGCCGTCGATCTGACCAATGCCAGCGAATACGGCCTGGGCTCAGCGGTGTTCAGTAAGAAGAACGGCACCCGGATCGCAGACAAGATCCGCTCGGGCATGACCGCGGTCAACGCCGTACTCGTCTACGCCGCCATCCCTTCCCTGCCCTTCGGCGGCGTCGGCCAGTCCGGCATCGGGCGGATCCACGGTGAGGACGGCCTGCGCGAGTTCGCCCAGCCCAAGTCGGTGGTGAAGCAACTCATGCCGGCCGCGCTCAACGTCACCTCCTTCGAGCGCGGAGCGACCGAGGACAAGTTGTGGGGCACGCTGATCCTCACCCTGCACGGGCGGGCCAACCAGTTCCTCAAGAAGAAGTAGCCGGCGATACCGTCGGATCGTGGTCATCACCGACGTCCGAACCTCGATCCTTCGTTCACCGCTGCACACGCCGTTCGTCACCGCGCTGCGGCGCACGACCACGTCCGACTCGCTGCTGGTCACCATCACCGACGACGAAGGGCACACCGGGTACGGCGAGGCGCCGCAGATCTGGCAGGTCACCGGGGCGTCGATCCCAGGCACCCGGGCCTGCGTCGAGGAGCTGCTCGGGCCGCTACTGATCGGAGCGGACCCGCGCGATTATGTCGACCTGATCCATCGCGTCCGCTGCGCCGTGGCGGGCAACGAGGCTGCGATCTGCGCGATCGACGTCGCACTCCACGATCTCGCCGCCCGGGTCGCCGGGATTCCGCTGGTGCAGCTACTCGGCGGCAGCGCGCCGAGCGTCGTCGAAACCGACGTGACGCTGGCCGCTGGAACCGTAGAGGAGCTGGCCGCTGCCGCGAAAGAGCGGGCGGCCGAGGGCTTCTCGGTGCTGAAGGCCAAGGTCGGTACCGGCACGGCCGAGCAGGACGTCGCCCGGGTCAAGGCCATCCGGGAAGCGGTCGGTCCCGACGTCACCATCCGGCTGGACGCCAACCAGGGGTGGACACCCAGGAGGCAGTCCGGGCGATCCGCGGGCTGGAGGACGCCGACCTCGGCATCGAGTTGGTCGAGCAGCCCGTGCGCCGGGAGGACATCGAGGGCCTGGCCTGGGTCAGTGACCGGGTCGAGTTGCCGATCCTGGCGGACGAGGCGGTCTTCAGCGTGCACGACCTCGTCGCCGTGATCCGGCACCGCGCGGCCGACCTGGTCAATGTCAAGCTGGCCAAGTGCGGTGGACTCCTGGCCGCCGGCACCTTGCTCGAGCTGGCTCGGTCCGAGGGCCTCGGCACGATGGTCGGCTGCATGATGGAATCCGAGATCGGGGTGGGGGCCGCAGCCAGTCTGGTGTCGGCGTACGGGACCAGCGTCGTCAGCGATCTCGATGCCCCCTGGTGGTTCGCCGCCAGTGCCGTTCAGGGCGGAATGACTCTGCGGGACAACCAGATTCACCTACCTGAGGTGCCCGGTTCAGGTGTGGAGAAGATCCTGGAATGACCGGCCGTGTCGGGGGAAGTCCCGACACCCGCCAGCTAGGTCGCACAGGCTCCGCACAGATAGCGTTTCGATCGGTCGCGAAACCTGCGCGACGTACTGCCATCGCTGGGCCACGGCCCGGCCCGCTCGGAGGAATCCTGATGAAGAAGCTGTCCCGTGTCGCCGCCGTCTCCGTGCTGATCGCGACGCCGATCAGCCTCGCCGCATGCGGCGGTGACGACAAGCCGGCGAAAGCCGACGTGAAGTCCGGCTACAGCAAATTGCTCAAGTCCTCGCTCGGCGCTGACGCCTCCGCCGGCGGCGACATGCTCGACAAGATCTCCTCCTGCACCGTCGACAAGGTCTACGACAAGGCCACGACGCAGACCCTGAAGGCGATGGCCTCCGGCGACAAGAGCACGAAGGCCGATGACAAGGATGAGACCCTGCTCACCGACGCCACCAAGGACTGCACGACCACCGCGATGAAGGGCTGAGCGCCTTACAGCGTGTAACGCAGCAACGCGGCGGCCGGAGTCTGCGCCGGCAAATCCGCAGCGCGCACGGCCAGCACCCCGGCGTCGGCGCGTACCGCGCGGCGGATGATCTCATCGACCACGCCGTAGTTGTCGGCCGTGTCGGTGTCCTCCACCGTGATGGCGCCCTGCTCATCGACCGTGCCGTTGACCACGGCGTCGATGTCGAAGGCGATGACGTCGACAGCTCCGGCCGTCGCTGCTCGGGCGATGTCACTGAGGTCGGTGATCGCGCGGCCCTGCGACGTAAACGTCGCGAAGCGGTCGTTGAAGGCCTGCACCTGTCCGGCGTAGATCTCATCAAGGATCGGCCGCGCCGCCTCGGCCAGCTGCTGGTCGCTGAGCTCGTCGGGGTTGCCCTCGATCGATTGCGGCGCCAGGCCGCTGTAGCTGTTCACCGACCGGTAGATGCCGTCCAACGGCTGGGTGCTGGCCAGGATCAGCGGGATTCCCGAGCCGGTGAGCAAGGGGCGCAACGCTTGGTCGACGCCCCGGGCGTACTGGCGCAACCGCACCTTCTGCCCTTCCGAGCCCTGCAGCCGACGGACGGGTGCGCGGTCCTTGATCGAGGACTTGCCGACGTGCGAGGCCGCGTCGGTCGGCAGATCAGGCACCGTGATGGTTTCCGCGGCGGTGTCCGGAACGATCTCGACCAGCCGGGCGGCATTCTGCGACAACGCCAGGACGAACGCCGTCTGGGCGAAGGTGACCGTGCGCAGCAGCGGCTTGAGCAAGAAGCGGTCGGACACATCTACCCGGGAGGACAATTCGTTGGGCAGCCGGAAGCTGGTGAGGTGATCGCCGTCAACGAACACCGCGAGCGAACGAGCTTGATACGACCAGAAGTTCTCATCGTCGATCAGGTCATCCAATGCGTCGGTGATCAACCCGAGCCGACCGCGCTCGAGCTCGGTGTCCTTCAGGATCGCCACCGCCTCGTCACGAGCATTCTTCAACTCGATGCGGGCCTGCGCCGCGTCATCACGCGTCGTGCCGGTCGGTACGTAGATCGAAACGCACCCCGGGGACTGGATGTCGGCGAGCTCGCGGATCGCGGCAATGGAGGGAATGTCGACGTGCAGCATGAAGTGCTCCTCTGACAGGCGCCGCCCCTGTGCGTGCGCCGTTGCCGCAATTCTTTCACGGCACCTTCTACTGCTCCGCGAGCCCCGGCATCTGTCGCCGGTTCTAGGCTGTCCGAAGGAGGTCGGCATGGACTACGGGCACGAACTGAAATTCGGGTTGTTCCCCACCCCGGATGCTTCCGATGCCCACCGCGTCGTGGACCTGGCGCTGCTCGCCGAGGACGTCGGTCTCGATCTGGTCAGCGTCCAGGACCACCCGTACTCACCGATGCTGGACGCCTGGACGCTTCTGTCGGTGATCGCCGCGCGCACCCAGCGCGTGCAGGTGGCGCCCAACGTCGCCAACCTGCCGCTGCGGCCCCCGGTCGTGCTGGCCCGCGCGGCCGCAACCTTGGATGTCCTGTCCGGCGGCCGGGTGGAACTCGGCCTGGGCGCCGGCGGTTTCCACGACGCGATCGCGGCGGCCGGCGGGCCGAAGCTGAGCGCGAAGGAGTCGGTCGATGCGCTGGTCGAGGGCATTGAGGTCATCCGCGGCATCTGGGCTCCCCTGGGCGGGCACGCCGTGCAGCATCCCGGGACGCACTACGACGTGCGGGGCATCCGGCCGGGGCCGGCTCCCGCTCACCGGATCGGCATCTGGATCGGCGCGTACAAACCGCGGATGTTGCGGATCACCGGCCGGCTGGCCGACGGCTGGCTGCCGAGTTCGTCGTACGCCGCGCCGGACGTTCTCGACGACATGAACCGTGCCATCGACGAGGCGGCACTCGCCGCGGGACGCTCCCCGTCCGACGTCACCCGTCTGTACAACATCATGGGACGCTTCGGCAGCTACGACGGCTTCCCCACCGGTTCGGCCCGCGAATGGATCGAGCAGCTGGCCGAACTCACGGTGGACAGCGGCATGTCGACCTACATCCTGGCCTCGGACGACCCCGACACCATTCGGCGGTTCGCCGGAGAGGTTGCCCCCGGAGTACGGGAACTCGTTGCGGCGGAACGTTCTTCGACTCCCGATGACCCGCTGCCCCTGGGAGCCTTGGCCGACGAAATCCCGGCAGCTGCGCGTGGGAAGGCGACGATCGAAGCGGCACCGCTGACCGTCGTACCCACCCCTGACCCGGTGACCCGGCGTTCGAGCGAACAGCCCTGGGACGAGTCGACCCGGCCGCACGTTCCCAGCCCCGACCCGGCCCGTCTCTACACGCCGCACGAGCAGGCCAGCGGACAACACCTGGTGGACGTCCACGACCAGTTGCGCAAGGAGCTGGAGCAGCTTCGCGGGATCGTCGACCAGGTGATCGCCGGGCAGCTGGATGTCGCCGAAGCGCGTTCTGCCATCAACGAATCCACGATGCGGCAGAACAACTGGACAGCGGGGGTCTACTGCGCGCAGTACTGCCGGGTGGTCACCACGCACCACACGATCGAGGACGTCAGCGTCTTCCCGCACCTGCGCTCCGCCCAGCCGTCCCTGGACCCGGTGATCGACCGGCTCGAGGAGGAACACCGGGTGATCCACGGTGTGCTCGACGGAGTGGACCGGGCGCTCGTGGCGTTCGTCAGCGAACCCGACGGGCCGGACCGGCTGCAGGACGCGCTCGACCTGTTGAGCGACACGCTGCTGTCCCACCTGTCGTACGAAGAGCAGGAACTCGTCGAGCCACTGGCGCGGCTGGGGTTCTCCTGACGGATGCGCCGACTCCTGACCGCGGCGGCGGCGCTGGCCTTCTTCGCGGCCGGTCCGGGCTACCCGCCCCCGGGTCCACCGAACTGGCGTCGCTGCCCACCGTGCAGCCCAGCGCCGAATCCGACTGCAGCAACGTCGTTTTCCTCACTGACGGCTACCGCGCCGCCACGAGGGGACCCTCCTTTGCCACATTGCCGCATCGCGCCGGATGGCGCACCGAGTTCATCCCGTACGACGATGCGATCGTCGGCGTCATCCAGCCGCACACCCTGGACTGGACGGTGGATCATACCGTCCCGGTCGTCGTGCAACGGGTCCGGTCCTTCCACGCCGCGTGCCCCGCGGCGCACATCACCTTGCTCGGCTACTCCTTCGGAGCACTGATCGCCGGCGACGCCGCCGAGCACTTCGCCCATTCCGACGAGGTACCGCACGACCAGGTGAACGCCGTACTCTACGGAGATCCGCGACGACCGATGTCCCGCAACGGAATCGAGGGATGGGCCGGCGGATACCTGACGGTGCTGGCATCGGTGCCGGGCATCACGGCCTCCCCACCTCGGGACTTCGGTGACGTGCAGGTCTCGGAGAACTGCAACCAGAACGATGTCATCTGCAACGCCGCCAACCCGCTGGCGAACCCGGCGGCCTTCCGCGCCGAGGTCGACGGATACCTGCACGGTGCGCACTACTACCCCATGGACCCGTGGCGGGACGCAGCACCGGGTGATCACTACGTCGCCGCACCCGAGCCGTTGACGTACGGCGGCCCGGTCGCCGATCTGCCGACCCCCGTGAACTGACCCAACCCGCCGGCGTCGACGTGGCCGGCATCCTGCAGTGGCCGCTGAAGTACGTCGTGAATCGACTGGACTGGGCGGCGGGCCTGCGCAGATTCGGCCTACCCGGTGACGCCCTGATCCACGAATTCATCGCGTGGTCGGAACGCAACGGCGTGCAACTCTGACGATGCCCTCAACAGGGTGCGGGATATCGGCCGGCCCACGGCGCTGCCTGCTCCAATTGCGCTGCAAGAGCGAGAAGTCCGCCGTCCTGGCCGAGCCGTCCGACGAACTGCACACCGAGCGGGACTCCGTCGTCGGTCCAGTGCAGCGGCACGCTGATCGCCGGCCGGCCCGTCATGTTCGCCAGCTGGGTGTAGGGCACCCAGCCGAGAGCCTGCTCCACCAGATCATCCGCGAGTCCGCTGAGCGCCAGCAGCTTCCCGGCGCGGGCTTTGGCGATGACCCGGGATCCGACCTGCAACGCGTGCGGGGTCTCTGTCTCGCCGACCTTGAGGGGCACCTTCGCCAAGGTGGGGGTCAGCAGCAGGTCGTGGGTGTCCTGGTAGTCGACCAGCGAACGGGTGAACTCATGGATCCGCTCCATCGCCATGAAGACCGGCCCGATACCGGTGGCGCGGCCCAGCTCGGCGACGGCGAGCGTGTCCGGCTCGAAGTCGGCGTCCGATGCGCCGTACATCTCCTTGATCCGGGTCACCTGGCCGAACAGCTGCGCGAACCAGATGGTGAGGAAGTCCCGGGACAGTTGCGCGTCGTCGTACGGCGGATCCACCTCCTCGACCCGGTGACCCAGGTCGGTGAGCAGCTGGGCGGCCTCCTCGACCGCACGGACCGCGTCCGGGTCCGGCGAGGGGTTGATGGCCGACGTGGCGGAGTAGCCGATCCGCAGACCGGTGGGAGCGGTCTCGATCGCCGTGCTGAACGGCACTGCAGGCTGGACGATCTGCGCACCCTCGTACTTGTTCGGCCCGACGATGGCATCGAGGAAGCCGGCCGTGTCGCGGACCGTGCGTGAGACGACCCCCTGGGTGACCCACCCGAGCAGCGGATCGCCGTCCACCGGCCCGAACGGCGTCAGGCCGCGGCTGGTCTTCAGGCCCACCAACCCGCAGCACGCCGCGGGAATCCGGATCGACCCACCCCCGTCATTGGCACCGGCCGCCGGTACGATCCCGGCGGCGACCGCCGACGCGGAACCGCCGGATGAGCCGCCCGGCGTACGGCTCAGGTCCCACGGATTGCGGCACGGCCCCCACAGGGCGGATTCGGTGATGCCCTTCGAGCCCAGCTCGGGCGTGTTGGTCTTGCCGAAGATGACGACGCCCGCGTCCAGGAACTTCTGCACGACCGCCGAATGCTCGGCGGCCGTGGCGTTGCGCATCGCGGCGGTGCCGTGACTGGTCGGCAGACCGCCATACTCCTGCAGTAGATCCTTGATGAGGAAGGGAACTCCCGCGAACGGTCCGGCAAGCGGCTCCTTCACCCGTCGCTCGGCAATCGCGTCCATCCGCCGCACGATGGCGTTCAGTTTCGGGTTGACCTGGTCGGCGCGCTGCTGGGCCAGAGCGAGCAACTCGGCGGCGCTCACCTCACCGTCGGCGACTTTCGCGGCCAGGCTCGTCGCGTCGTACGTCAGGTATTCGGTGAGTTCCACCTGGGCAGAGTACGTGCAGACAGTGGCCGCTGTGTGATGTGGCGCACATACTGAGTCCATGACCGTCGACGCGGCTCCCGCCTGGACCTTCCGCAACCACTGGATGAGCCACGTGGGCCGGCACGCCCAGATGCAACCGCAGGGTACGGCGCTGCGCTACCGGGGTGCGGACACCACCTGGGCGCAGCTGGACCAACGATGCCGCCGCCTCGCCCACGGCCTGCGCGACCTGGGTGTCGAGCCGGGTGACCGGGTGGCGTTGCTGTGCCTGAACCATCCGCAGTTCGTCGAGATCGTCCTGGCCGCGAATCATCTGGGCGCCATCGCGGTGCCGCTGAACTTCCGACTCACGCCGCCGGAGGTCGCCTACGTGCTGCACGACAGCGGCGCGAAGGTCGTGTTCGCGGATTCGCTTCTGGCCCCGGCACTTTCGCAGGCCGGCGAGCTGACCGTGATCGAGGTGGGGTCCGCGTCCACGGGGCAATCGGCGTACGACGATCTGCTGGGTGAGCCGGTCGAGCACGGCGACGTGCCCGAGTCGGCGACCGCCCTGTTGATGTACACCTCCGGCACGACCGGCCGTCCCAAGGGCGCGATGCTGTCGCACGCCAACTTGGCGGTGCAGTCGATGACCTGCATCCGGGCGATGGAAACGTTCGATGAGACCGATATCGGTTTCATGACGGCGCCGTTCTTCCACATCGCGGGCCTGGGTTCGTTGGCACCCAACCTGCTGCTCGGCGTACCCACGGTGATCCATCCACTGGGCGCCTTTGACCCTGCGGCTGTGCTGGACGCCTACGAACGTGAAGGCGCCACAGTCGTTTTCAACGTGCCGCAGCAGTGGCAGCTTCTGTGCGCGGAGCAGTCCGCGCGACCGCGCAACCTCAGGTTGCGCGTCCTGACCTGGGGTGCGGCTCCGGCTCCGGCCTCTGACGCGTTGCTGCGGCAGATGAGCAGCACGTTCGACGGTCTGATCGTGGCGGTCTTCGGGCAGACGGAAACCTCGCCGATCACCTGTGTCCTGCGGGGTGAGGAGTCGTTGCGCAAGCTGGGGTCGGTGGGGCGCCCGGTCGCGACCATCCAGTACCGCGTGGTCAACGAGGCGATGGAGGATGTGCCGGTGGGGTCGGTCGGAGAGATCGTCTACCGGGGTCCGCAGGTCATGCAGGGCTATTGGAACAAGCCGGCCGAAACGGCAGCGGCTTTCGCAGGTGGTTGGTTCCACTCCGGTGACCTGGTCAAGCAGGACGACGAGGGCTTCGTCTGGGTGGTTGATCGCAAGAAGGACATGATCATTTCCGGCGGGGAGAACATCTACTGCGCCGAGGTCGAGAATGTGATCGCCGACCATCCGGATGTGGTGGAGGTCGCGGTGACCGGACGACCCGATCCGCAATGGGGAGAGGTCCCGGTGGCCCACGTGTCGTTGCGTCCGTCGGCCGGGTTGACGCTGGAGGAGCTGACGGCCTTCCTCGGTGATCGGTTGGCCGCCTTCAAGCGACCCAAGGAGCTGGTGATCCTGCCCGCGTTGCCCCGCAACGCCAGCGGCAAGGTCCTGAAAACCACACTGCGCCAGCAGGATTCTTCCCAGCCGACAGGAGCGTGAGCGTGTCGGATCTCTACGAGCCGGAGCACCTGGCCTTCCGCGACACGGTCGTGAGCTTCCTGGCCAAGGAGGTGACGCCGCACGCGCAGGAGTGGGAGCACGCCGGCAAGGTCGACCGGTCGCTCTTCACGGCAGCGGCCACAGCGGGTGTCCTGGGTTTCACCATCCCGGAGGAGTACGGCGGCGGCGGCAGCGACGACTTCCGCTTCAACGCCATCATGAACGAGGAGTTGGCCCGTAGCGCGACCTCGTCCGGCGCGGGCGGGATCGGTCTGAGCAACGACATCGTCATTCCGTACTTCCTCGGCCTCACCAACGAGGAGCAGAAGCGGCGCTGGTTGCCCGGTATCGCCGCCGGCGAGTTGATCGTGGCGGTCGCGATGACGGAGCCGGGCACCGGTTCGGACCTGGCCGGCATCCGCACGCGGGCCACCGCCGACGGGGACGGCTACCTCGTCAACGGGGCCAAGACGTTCATCTCCAACGGGCAGAATGCCGACCTGGTGGTGACCGCGGTGCGCACCAGCGACGATCCGCACAGAGGCCTGTCGCTGGTGGTGATCGAGGACGGGATGCCCGGCTTCGAGCGCGGGCGCAACCTGGAGAAGATCGGACTGCACGCCCAGGACACCTCGGAGTTGTCGTTCACCGATGTGCAGGTCCCCGCCGCCAACCGGTTGGGGGAGGAGGGGGCGGGCTTCCTGGGTCTGATGCGCAATCTGCCGCAGGAACGGTTGTCCATCGCCATCACCGGGTTGGCCGGTGCGGAGGGTGTTTTCGAGCGAACCCTGTCCTACGTCAAGGAACGTACGGCGTTCGGCCGACCGATCGGCACCTTCCAGAACACCCGGTTCGTGATGGCCGAGATCGCCACGCAGTTGCAGGTGACCCGCGCCTACATCGATGACTGCATCCGCAGGCATTGCGCCGGGAAGCTCACGGCTGAGGAGGCCGCCGCCGCGAAATGGTGGTGCACCGAGCAGCACGTGCAGATCGTGAACCGCTGCCTGCAGTTGCATGGCGGGTATGGCTACATGCGCGAATACCGGATCGCCCGGGACTACGAGGACGTGCGCATCTCGACGATCTACGGCGGCACCACTGAGATCATGAAGGAGATCGTGGGTCGCAGCTTGGGCCTATGACTGCTTCACCTATTCGTTCTTGCCCCACCGCCGACTGTAGAGGCGCAACGCCTGCAACTCAGCGATGTTCGAGTCGACGTCGGTGGAAGCGGCCTGCTCAGGCGCTGCGTCACGATCGTCCGGCGGAGGCCGGCGCGACTGAGGTGGTCCGGGTAGATCACGAACCGCTGCGACGGTCCCTGCTCCTGCCGAACCGTCAGCAAGACGTCATACCCGCGGCGCCGCGCATCGAGCCGCACGATCTCGCCCTTGAGGGCGTGCCCGGCAAAACCTCGAGCGGGACGGATCGTCGAGTCAGTCATCGGCGCTCGTGTGCGTCGAGGCGTTCCAACGCTCGCTGTACCGTCGAAGCGCCTGCAGCGCAGCAATTTCCGAGTCATTGTCCGCACTCACGATCGCGTCGATCCCGCGCAATGCTCCCTCGACGGCGGCGGTCGCATCCTGTTCCGGGGTTGTGGCGCTACCGGGCGGACAGACCGTGCGCCGTGCGGCCGGGATCTCGTCCAACAAGCGATAACTGTCCACGATCGTTTGGGCCGCCTGACGGGCAGTTTCGCTGTCCAGGGTCGAGAGCGTGGGCACGACATCGACGAAGAGGAGGACGTCGCCGGCGTCGCTGAGCCGATCGTGGCGCCGCAGGGCCGCTGCGGCGTCGAGGACGACGGCCGCGATCTGGCGCTCCGGTGCGGCCGCATCGCTGCGCGCCACCGCCTCTCGCGACATCAGATCGTGCAGCTGCCGGGCGCCCATGCAGAAGCTGCCTTCGCGCAGCGCGTTGACCGCCTGGATCGCCCACGGCGCACCGGCCGGATCACCGACCATTGCGAGGGTCTCCGGCAGGAACTCACTGTGCGGGCAGTACTGGTACCGACCAGCCATCCCGCGCCAGAAGTTCAACCGGGCGACGACCGCACCGAGGACAAGGAGAGCCAGCAGCGCCCCGGCCCCGGCGGCCGTCGGAAGCACATACTTTCCCGGGTCGTCCTCGGTCGCGGGTATCAGACCGAACAAGACGCCGCCCGCCCCGCCCAAGGTGGCCCACATGCACCCTTTCAGCCCGTAGTCCAAGAACGTCGCCCGGGAGGCCGCGGGGCTCGCTTCGTTCCAGTACAGCCAGTTCCGCTGATGCGGTCCGTGCTCCTGCTTGGCGGTGACCCGGATTGCGCCGTTCTCACGGTCCGCACGGAACGTGACGAGGTCCCCCATCAGACGCCGGCTGGTGAAGCTGCGCATCGGCCACAGTTCGCGATCGTTCGACCCGGGACTCAGCGCCCGCCGATCCTCATATCTACTGATGTCCGGACCTCCTGGGCAGGATCCTAAATGGCCGGGGAGTCGTCCGCGGCCGGAACGCCGCCGGACGGTCATCGGCCCAGCAGATACCGTGGGGCTATGCCCGGCGAAGTGCTGACCATCGACGGCCTACCCGGCGGTACGACGCGCGGCGGCCGACCGTCGAGGACGTCCCCGCCGTGACCGCGCTGCTGCGGGCACACCAGATCGCGGCCCATGGCTCCGCCAGCGTCGACCCCGACATGGTGGAGACCAATCTGGTCGGCTACGGCTCCTGGACGCGTCGACAGGCGCTCGTCTTCGACCACGGCACGTTGGTGGCCTGGCTCTCGGTGCACGACCGCGCGGCCGGTCGGAGCATGGTCGAGGTCACGATCAGCCCCGAGGTCGCCGACACCGACGCTGCGGCGATGGCGAGCGCGCTCTTCGGGTGTGCGGAGCGCCTCGCCCGCGAGATCGCCCACACCCGGCAGCTGCACGGCACCCTGCTGGACTCCGGCGCCTACGAAACCGACGCGCGCCAGCAGCAGTGGTTGTCCGACTACGGCTTCGAGAAGGTCCGCACCTGGTTGCAGATGACCCGGCCGGTCACCGCCCAGGACGCGACCGACGTTCCTCCCCGCGCAAGGGCGTCACGGTCCGGTTGGTGCGCCAGCACCCCGACGGTCTACCGGTCGCCCAGGACCTGCAGGCGGTGCACCGGGTGCTGGAGGAGTCGTTCCAGGACCACTTCAGCTCCTACCGCGAGAGCTTCCCGGAGTTCATCATGCGCTTGCGCGAGGACCCCGGGCACCGTTGGGACCATTGGTGGTTGGCCACCGTCGAGGTCGACGGCGAGCAGCTGCCGGCCGGTGCCGTCGTCACCACCGTCCTACCCGAGGACGCCGAGGGATTCGAGGGCACGTACGTCGATTACATCGGTGTGCACCGCCGTGCCCGTGGCCGCGGGGTCGCCAAATCCCTTCTGAACACAGTCATTTCGGAGACGGCCAGGCGCGGCGGCAATCGCGTCGGCCTCGAGGTGGACGCCGACTCACCGACCGGCGCCGACGGCCTCTACACCTCGATGGGCTGGGTGACCACGTACCGCACGCAGTCCTGGCATCTGGATCTCGACCTGCGCTAGGCGATCAACGCCGGGCCCGGCGGGTTTCCTCGCGCAGCTGCTCGACCCGCTGGACCAACTCGGCCGTCGCCTTCTGCCGGGCACCGGGCGGGTACTGGCCCGGCTGGCGGCAGATCCGGTCCAACCGCTGCGCATCGTGCATGAGGCCTGCCTCCTGCTCAGCCGTCAGCCAGGTCCGGGAACCGCCCAATTCTGCAGCCTGGTCCCGGCCACCGGAGCGGTCCAGGGTCAGGATCACTTCCCCGAGCCAATCCGGTTGGTAGTCGGGCAGATCGGCGGTCGCACCCCGAGTGTCGTCCGAGGCGAGGATCAACGCCTCGCGCAGGCGGAACATCGCCTCCTGCACCCGCCCGTGACCCCACGACAAGTGCTGTTGCCGACACGCGGTGATCACCTCCTGCGCTCGGTCCAAACACGCCTCCTGCTCCCTGCGGGTCGTGGCCGCGGCCCACACCTGCAGCTGGGCGGCATCCCGATGGCGTGCGGTGCGACCCAGTTCGCGTTCCGCTTCGATCAGTGTGGAGTGGCGGTAGCCGGTGACCACGATGGGTCCGGTCGCGTCGGTACCGGCCGGGATGACATGGACCGGTTCCAGCGCTTGCCGTGGATCCAGATCCAGCGGATCCTGTTGCGACCACTGGGAGTTCGCGTACTGCTCCAACGCTCGCAGAGTCGTCGTATCGGTGACGAAGCTCGCCGCCTCCGCCTCCCGCAGCACCGACTGGGCCGCCTGCACGATGCGTGCGAACCGTTGCTCCGGCGTGACCCCGTCCGTATCCGCGGCTTCGCGCAAGTAGCCCGGGATCTCGCGCAGTGCCTGGTGACCCTGGACGATCGCCGCCGCAGCCGCCTGTGCCTGCGCCTGCTGTTGCATTCCCAGGAACGACTGTCGCCTACCCACCCGTGCGGGCAACTCCGGGTCGGTACCGTCGACCGCCGTGCGCAACACGTCGCGGGCGTCCGCGAACACATCGCCGCCGCTGGGCTCCTGGCCCGGCGATCGGCGTACGTCGAAGCGGCGGGTCAGCCACCAGGTCAGAGCCACCACCAGCAGGGTCCACAGCACGAGCAATGCCCACATCCCGGCAAACCCCCTTCGTCAGGCTCATCCTGCATCGCTGCCCTTGGGGCGTCACCCCCAAGTGGAGGTCACCCACGCCGCCCGATAGGTAGCTTGGGCCAGTCCATCTCATCGAGGAGAGCACTATGCCGGATCTGCAGGTCGTTGCCACCATTCCCGCCAAGCCGGAGGCCGCTGACGCGATCCGTGCGGCGCTGCGCACCCTGGTCGAGCAGACGCGGCAGGAGGAAGGCTGCCTGTCCTACGACCTGTTCGAGTCCGCCGCGGCGCCGAACACCTTTGTCACCGTGGAGCGTTGGCGCGATCAGGCCGCGCTCGACGAGCACATGCGCTCACCGCACCTGGCCGAAGCGTTCGCCGCGGCCGACGGGGCGCTGGCCGGCGATGTCGCGATCCACCCGTTGACCCCGGTCACGGACTAAGGACGCGCAGGCAGCAGACGGCGTAGGTTCTGAGCATGCGCTCCGACACGCTCACCCTGACCGCCTCCGACGGCACGCCGCTGCACGTCTATCGCTGGCTGCCCGACGGCGAGCCGATCGCCATCGTGCAGGTTGCGCACGGGATGGCCGAGCACGCCGGCCGCTACGAGCGGTTCGCTCAGGCCCTCACCGACCATGGCTACGCGGTGTACGCCGAGGACCACCGCGGTCACGGCGTCACCTCCCGGACCACGGGAGTGGGCTACCTCGCCGACGGTGACGGCTTCGACACCGTCGCCGAGGACTTCGTGACCGTGTTCGACGCGGCCACCGACGAATTCCCCGGGATCCCCCGGGTGCTGTTCGGACACAGCATGGGTTCGATGTTGGCGCGGCACTTCGCGACCAAGCACAGCGCCGACATTTCGGCGCTGATCCTGTCCGGGACGGCCGGTGACCCCGGCGTCATGGGCAAGGCGGGCAAGGTCGTGGCCACCCTGGAATCGAAGGTCCGTGGCAAGCGCACGCCGAGCCCGCTGATGAACAAGCTCGTCTTCGGCGAATACAACAAGGCGTTCAAACCCAACCGCACCGATTTCGACTGGCTCTCCCGCGACGAGGCGGAGGTGGATGCGTACATCGCCGATCCGCAGTGCGGCAAGGTTTTCAGCTCCGGCTTCTACGTCGATCTGCTCTCCGGGCTGGACCGGATCAACGCCGAGGAGCATGTGGCCACCGTCCGTCGCGACCTACCGATCCTGCTGATCGCCGGGGACAGGGACCCGGTCGGCGCCAACGGCAAGGGGGTCCAAGCCGTCGGCGCGCAGTACGAGAAGGTCGGGGTCAGCGACGTCACGGTGATCCTCTACCCCGGCGCCCGCCACGAGTTGCTCAACGAGACCAACCGCGACGAGGTGACCGAAGGCATTCTCAGCTGGCTGGCTGAGCACCTTCAGTAGCCGCGTCGGAGGTCTCAGCAGCCGCCCGCCGCAACTCGTCCAACTCTTCCTCGGACTCCGGCAGCAGCACGCTCAGGTGCTCCTCGTCGGCCAGCAGCTTCGTGCCCAGGAGGGTCAGCACGATGCCGGCGACCGCCCACCCGAGAATGGTGAGCACGAACGGCCACACGCCGGCTCCGCCGAAGTAGACGACCCGCCGGATCGCTTCCGTCGCACAACCGTTCGGCAGCCAATCCCCGATGACCCGCCAGAAGGTGGGCAACACGTCGCTCTGGTAGGCACCGCCCGCGCTGGGGTTGCCCAGGACGACGAAGAGCAGCACCGCCAGGCCGATTCCGAGCACGCCCAGGAACGACTGGAAGGCGATGGTCACGACGCTCGCGGCGTACGACACGAGTGTTCCGATCCCGACCAGGGCCCAGAAGTGCCCGGTGATCGCACCCAGGCCCTGATCGACGACGAGTGCGCCACCGAGACCGGACAGGAAGGCGTACGGCACGAGGCCGAGGACACGAGCGGTGGCTCGGGTCAGATTGTGCGCCCTGGTGCCCTTGGCGATGCCGAGCAGGGAAGCGACCAGGTAGCCGCCGACCATCCAGCCGATCGCCAGATAGAAACCGCTCAGCCCGCGCGCGTCACCCGATTGCAGCGGCACGATGTCCGTGGTTGTGATCGTGCGTTGCTGAGTGGCCAGGGCCCGGGTGAAGACCGTTTCCATGCTGGTGACCACCGACGTGCCGCCACCGCTGGCCACCAACAAGGTGTCCTGGGTGCCGGAGGGGTTGATCACCAACGCGGCGCTGCTGTCGACGTTCTTGATCTCCTGACGGGCCGCGGACTCGCTGGACACCACATGCGCCTTGACCGGGGACCCGTCGATCGCGTTCAGCTTGGCGACGGCCTGTTCCCCGATCTGCTGGGTCGGGGCGACGATGCCCACCGGGACGTCTTTCGGCTTCGGCTCGTGGAAGGCGCCGACGTAGGACCAGATGAAGGCGACCTGGAGCAGGAGCACGCCGATCATCAGGACAACGGTGCGCGCATCGATGGAACTGCGCAGTTCTTGGCTGAAGGTGCGCGCTGCGTGTTTGGGATCGTGCGGTTCGCGAGCCATGAATCTTCCTACGACATCGAACGGTTGGGGTGCAAGAAAGGCACAACCCTTCGACACTACATCTGTAGTAAAGCGTCGGGCCAATCCGATCCGCGTGGGAATCCTCACACCGCCGAAGCGCATCGATGTGACGGGTGCGGCACTGCCCACCAGACCCAGGGGTGTCCCGCCGCCGTCACCGTTCGGGCACAGTCCGTTCCGTCCACTTGAAGGAGGAATCAGCATGTCCACGGTGCTCATCACCGGAGCAGGAACGGGATTCGGCAAGGAGATCGCGCTGCGGCTCGCCGAGAACGGCCACGACGTGATCGCCGGAGTCGAGATCATCGCCCAGGTCACGGCACTGCGGCAGGCCGCCACGGAGCGCGGCGTCGAACTGCAGGTCGAGAAGTTGGACGTCACCAGCGCCGACGACCGGGACAACGCGTGGAACTGGGAGATCGACGTACTGCTCAACAACGCCGGGATCTCGGAAGGCGGCTCGACCGCTGACATCCCCGAGGACCATCTGCGCCGGCAGTTCGACGTCAACGTCTTCGGTCCGATCCTGCTCACCCAGGGATTCGCCAAGCAGATGGTCAAGCGCGGCGGCGGGACGATCGTCTTCATGAGTTCGGTCGCCGGCCTGACCACCGACCCGTTCACCGGTGCCTACTCCGGCTCCAAACACGCCATCGAGGCCTTCGCCGATGCCCTGCACCAGGAGCTGGCGGAATTCGGGGTCCGTGTCGCGACGATCAACCCCGGCCCATTCCTCACCGGCTTCAACGACACCATGTTCGAGACCTGGAAGACCTGGCGCGACGACCCGCAGCAGCGCGTTTTCGACTACAGCAAGCTCGCCTTCCCCCACGAGCAGTACGACCCCGAGCCGGTTTTCTCCACCACGGTCGCCGTCATCACCGGCGATGACACGGGATACCGGCATGTGCTGCCCGTGGAGACCATCCCCCAGACCAAGGAGCAGATGGCCGCCGTGTGGGATCGCCGGCAGAACACCGGCTCGGGTCCGGACGCCCGACCTGAGCTGGTGCAGAAGGCCTATGACATCGAGCCGGCCACACCGGTCTTCTGATCTCGGCGCAACGCAAAGCCCCAGGTCCGAAGACCTGGGGCTTTGTCATTCTGTGCGCGAGGGGGAGTTGAACCCCCACGCCCTTTCGGGCACACGGACCTGAACCGTGCGCGTCTGCCTATTCCGCCACTCGCGCGAGTGCCGGTCTAGTGTGCCTGTTCAGCAGCCGTTTCACCAAACCGGGCCTGCCTGCGCTCCACCGCCCCGACGATTCTGAGGTGATCGCAGCTGCTGAGGATGGATTGTTGCTGAGAATCCTCAGGAACCTCGAAGTCCTCAGAATCGTTGATCTGCTGCGTAACCAACAGGGCAACCAGGTGCCCTCCAGCGCGGCTCGCCGATCGCCACACCTGCCGCAGTTACCATGATCCTGCCCTGCGCCAACCACCAGGGCAGCGGCTGCGCGCAACCGCGCGGCACCGACCGGGAGGCCAGACATGGGTGTGTTCGAGAAGCTGGAAAGGCGCCTCGACAAGAGCGTGAACTCCGCCTTCGCCCGGGCGTTCCGCTCGACGGTGCAGCCGGTCGAGATCGCCAGTGCCATCCGCGGCGCGATGGACGACACCGCCTCCCGGACCAAGCGCGGCGAGCAACCGGTCGTCCCCAACGTCTTCACCGTCTACCTCTCGACCGAGGACCACGCCGAGCTGACCAAGGACGAGAAGGGTCTGGCCGATCAGTTGATCGCCGCCACCGCCGAGCACGCCGACACCCAGCGGTACGCCGCGCGCGGACCCTGGGCGGTGACCTTCGAGTTGGACGACACGCTGGAGACCGGCGTCTTCCGGCTGCGACCCTCCATCGCCAAGGATCCCGCGGCGATGAACGAGCCGCAGCAGCCGGCCCCGTCGCGCGCCACCGAGCCCGACGAGCCGTTCAACGTCCGGCCGGCCGGCCTGGGCGCGGCGTACGCGCAATGGCAGACGCCGGCCGAGACCTTCGACGAGCGCATCGAGGACCAGTCCCCGTTCAACGCGCCGCAATACGAGGAGCCCGGCTTCGACGCCGGCACCTGGCAGGACGAGGTCGACGAGCGTGACCCGTACGCCGCGGCGCCGCGACAGTTCCAGGCCCGCCCCTACCTGATCATCCAGGGGGAGCGCTACGAACTCGCCGGTGCGATCACGGTTCTCGGCCGCGACGAGGCCGCCGACATCATCATCTCCGACCCGGGAGTCTCCCGCCGGCACAGCGAGATCCGGGTGACCAACGACGGGCCGCACAAGGTCGCCTCGGTGCGCGACCTGGGCTCCACCAACGGCACCTTCGTCAACGGCGACCAGATCACCTCGGCGCGCCTGCGCGACGGCGACCGGATCACCATCGGGCGCATGAGCATGACGTACGGCGACGGGTCCCGCCGGTGAGCGGGCAACCCATCAGAGGTGCTGCATGAGCGAATTGACCATCACGCTGATCCGGTTCGGCGTGCTGATCGCCATCTGGGCCTTCGTGATCGCGATCGCCCTCGTGTTACGCAACGACCTCTACGGCACCCGGGTGGTGACGCGCGGTGCCTCGGCCGCGAGCGCCGTACCTCGTGAGCGTGCGCAACGCCGCAAGCGGGCCACCGGACCCACCCACCTGACCGTCACCGACGGATCGATGCGGGGCAGCCGGATCCCCTTGGGGGACACGCCGATCCTGATCGGGCGCAACCCCGAATGCAGCCTGGTGCTCAGCGACGACTTCGCCAGCGGACGGCACACCCGGATCTACCGGGACGGCCTGCAGTGGTACGCCGATGACCTGGGCTCGACCAACGGCACCTTCGTCGACGACCGCCGGATCAGCGAGCACGCCACGTTGAAGCAGGGCAGCGAGATCCGGATCGGGCAGACCGTCCTCGAGGTGCGATGAGCATCGCCCTGCGGTACGCCGCCCGGTCCGACCTGGGGCTGGGTTCCAAGTCACGCAACGAGGACTCCGCCTACGCCAGCCCGGACCTGCTCATCCTGGCCGACGGGATGGGCGGACATGCGGCCGGCGACGTGGCCAGTTCCACTGTGGTGGCGCACCTGCTGGAGCTGGACGACGACTCCCACGGCGCCGACGACGTGCTGCGCGATCTGGGCGACTCGGTGGCCGGAGCCAACGCGCGGCTGACCGATTACATGACCGCCAACGCCGACCTGGACGGGATGGGCACCACGCTGATCGCGTTGGTGCGCTCGGGGACATGCTGGCGCTGGCCAACATCGGCGACAGCCGGGCCTACTTGCTGCGTGATGACACCTTCACCCAGATCACCAAGGACCATTCGTTCGTGCAGTCGCTGCTCGACGAGGGTCGGATCACCGCCGACCAGGCCGTGCACCACCCGCAGCGTTCCCTGGTCACCCGCGTTCTCACCGGTCGTCCCGACGACGAACCGGACCTGTCGCTGCGCGAGGCCAAGGTCGGCGACCGCTACCTGCTGTGCTCCGACGGCCTGTCCGACTACGTCGCCGGAAGCACCATCGAGGAGATCGTCCGCAGCTCCGACACGGTCGAAGAGACCGCCGACCGTCTGATCGAGATCGCCCTGCGCGCCTCCACCCGCGACAACGTCACGGTCGTGGTCGCCGACGTCGTCGCCGGTGACGACGACTCCGCGACCCGGGACCCCACGGTGGTCGGTGCCGCTGCGATGCGCACCGTCGGGGATCCGGACGCGCTGGAACCCCGTACGCCCGCCGAGAAGGCCGCCGCGTTGCGGCGATCGCTGTCCGAGCCGCTGCCGGAGCAGGACGCCCCCGAGGAGCTCGAACTCGCCGAGCAGTCCCGTCGGCCCCGCTGGTTGCGATGGAGCGCGGTCGCCGTCGTGGTCGCCGCAGTCCTCGGATTGGCCGCCTACTTCGGATACGCGTGGACCCAGCAGCAGTACTACGTGGGATCCGCGGACGGCAATGTGGCCATCTACCGGGGGATCTCGCAGAACATCGGGCCGCTGCGACTGCACTCGGTCAAGGAGCGCACGGACATCGCGCTCACCGATTTGCCCAGTGCCTACCGTCAGCAGGTCCGGGACACGATGTACGCCTCGTCCGCCCAGGACGCCCAGCAGGTCGTGACCAATCTGCGTATCCAGGCGGCCGTTTGTCAGTCGAACCCGCTGGGGTGCAGCTGATGAGCATCGTCACCGCCGCCGCACCGCGCACCCGCCGCAACACCGAGTTGCTGCTGCTGATCTTCGCCATCGCCATCGTGCTGCTGTGCTACACCAACGTCGGGCTGGCGATCGACGGCACCGTGCCGGCCGACCTGGTCACCCTCGGGGTTGGCTTCGCTGCCCTCACCCTGGCGTTCCACCTGATCCTGCGGTGGCGCGCGCCGTACGCCGATCCGGTCCTCCTCCCGCTCGTCACCCTGCTCAACGGGCTGGGCGTGGTCATGATCCACCGGATCGACCTCGCGACGGGCCGCAGTATCGGCGACGGCGCCGCGCTGCGGCAGTTGATGTGGAGTGCGTTGTCCATCGTGTGCGCCGCGCTGCTGGTGATCTTCCTGCGCGATCACCGCCGGTTGCAGCGGTACAAATACACCTTCGCCCTGGCCGGCCTGATCCTGCTGTTGCTGCCGCTGCTTCCGGTCATCGGCCGCAACGTCAACGGCGCCCGGATCTGGGTCGGCGTGGGCGGGTTGACCTTCCAGCCCGGCGAGCTGGCCAAGATCTGCCTGGTGATCTTCTTCGCCGCCTACCTGGTGCAGACCCGCGATGCGCTGTCCCTGGTGGGCCGGCGGGTCCTCGGCTTCCCGCTGCCACGGGCGCGAGACCTCGGCCCGATCATCGTGGCCTGGCTGGCCAGCCTGGTGGTGCTCGTCTTCGAGTCCGACCTGGGCACCTCGCTGATGCTGTTCGGGGTCTTCGTGGCCATGCTGTACGTGGCCACCGAGCGGGTCAGCTGGATCGCGATCGGCCTGGTGCTCTTCGGCGCCGGTTGCTACCTGGCCTACCTGCTGTTCGCGCACTTCCGGGTCCGGGTCGATCTGTGGCTGGACCCGTTCACGCCGGGGATGTCCGATCAGTTGGCCAAGGGCCTGATGGGAATGGCTGCCGGCGGCCTCTTCGGCACCGGCCTGGGCCAGGGGCATCCGGAGATCACCTACTTCGCCAACTCCGACTTCATCATGGCCTCCTTCGGTGAGGAGCTGGGCCTGGTCGGCGTCGCGGCCCTGCTGAGCTGTTACGTGATCATCGTCGAGCGGGCTCTGCGCGCCGGCGTCGCGAGCCGCGACTCCTTCGGCAAACTGCTGGCCACCGGGTTCGCCGCGATCATCGGCTTCCAGTGCTTCACGGTGTTGGGCGGGGTGATGCGGGTGATCCCGCTGACCGGGCTGACCACGCCGTTCCTGTCCGCCGGCGGGTCCTCGTTGCTGGCCAACTGGTTGATCGTGGCGCTGCTGTTGCGGATCAGCGACGGCGCCCGCCGCCCGGACGCCGCGGCGCGCCCGGTCTCGCTCGGTGACGAACCCACCCAGGCGGTGTCGGTCCGATGAACGCACCCATCCGCCGTCTGGGTCTGGTCCTGGCCGCGATGTTCTGCGCGCTGCTGGTGGCGGCCACCACCATCCAGTTCGTCCAGGCCCAGAGCCTCAACGAACGACCCGGCAACCGGCGTACCCTGCTGGCGACCTACGGCAAACAGCGTGGGGCGATCCTGGTCGACGGCAAAGCGGTCGCGCAGTCGGTGCCGGTCGATGACGACTACAAGTACCTACGCACCTACCCCCAGGGCAAGCTCTATGCCAGCGTCACCGGCTACTACTCGATCGTCTACGGCACCAGTGGGATCGAGAACTCCTACAACGACCTGCTGTCCGGAAGCTCGGACAAACTGTTCTACCGGCGGATCGTCGACATCGTCACCGGGCAGAGCCAGAAGGGTGCCAGCGTCGAGCTGACGATCAATCCCAAGGCGCAACAGGTGGCCGCCGACGCGATGGGCAGCCAGCGCGGCGCGGTGGTGGCACTCGACCCACGATCCGGCGCCATCCTCGCGATGTACAGCTCCCCGTCGTACAACCCCAATTCCCTTGCTTCGCACAACCTTTCGTCGGTCATGAAGACCTGGCAACAGCTGACCAGCGAGCGGTCCAATCCGATGCTGAACCGGTCGATCAACGAGCTGTACCCGCCGGGTTCCACCTTCAAACTGATCACCTCGGCCGCCGCGCTGAGCACCGGCAAGTACACGACGTCCTCGGAACTGGACGGCCCGGCGCGTCTCCCGTTGCCCGGAACCTCCATCTCGCTGCCCAACGACACCGGCGAGGCATGCGGTGCGGGCGACAAGACGACGCTGGAGCACGCACTGACGATCAGTTGCAACACGGCGTTCGGTTCACTGGGGATGGATCTGGGTGAGGACGCCCTGCGCAACCAGGCCAGCAAATTCGGCTTCGCCCAGCCGGTCACCGTCCCAATGAGCGTCACCCCCAGCGTCTACCCGACCGGCATGGACAAGGCCCAGACGGCCATGTCGGCGATCGGTCAGTTCGATGTGCGGGCCACGCCCCTGCAGATGGCGATGGTGGCGGCCGGCATCGCCAACGACGGCAAGGTGATGACCCCCTACCTCGGGCAGACCGTTCGGGATGCCAACCTCAACGTCGTCCAGAGCGCCGACCCGAAACTGTTCTCGACGGCCGTCACCCCGCAGGTCGCGAACGATCTCACCACGATGATGGTCAGCGTCGTCGACGAAGGCACCGGCAAGAAGGTCCGGATCAGCGGGATCAAGGTGGCCGGCAAGACCGGCACCGCCGAGACCGCCCCGAACAAGAACGCCGACGTCTGGTTCGTCGGATTCGCACCCGCTGACAATCCGACGGTGGCGGTGGCCGTGCTGGTCGAGGACGGCGGCACGGCCGGGCAGGAAGCTCTCGGAGGCACCGTCGCGGCACCGATCGCCAAGCAGGTCCTGGAAGCGGTGCTGCAGCAATGAACCCGGGGGAACGCAGTGATGGAGGTAGTCGGGTGAGCGACCAGAATCCGCCGATCGACGACGAGGACCACACCGTCGCCGATCCACCGCAGGAGCAGGATCAGATCCCGGTCGGTGACAACACGCCCCGGATCCTCGGCGGCCGCTATGAAGTCGGCGAGCTCATCGGCCGCGGCGGCATGGCCGAGGTGCACCTCGGCCACGACAACCGTCTCGGCCGCACCGTGGCTATCAAGGTGCTGCGCACCGATCTGGCCCGCGACAACGCCTTCCTGACCCGCTTCCGCCGCGAGGCGCATTCGGCGGCCGGGCTGAACCATCACGCGATCGTGTCCGTCTACGACTCCGGGGAGGACATCTTCATCGAGGCCGGCGGCGGCCGGGTGCAGATCCCCTACATCGTCATGGAGTACGTCGATGGCCGCACGCTGCGGGAGATCCTCAACGAGGAGGGGCACCTGAGTCCCGACGAGGCAGCCCGGGTGACGATGGGCATCCTGTCGGCGCTGGAGTATTCGCACGAGAAGGGCATCGTGCACCGGGACATCAAGCCGGGCAACGTGATGCTGACCCGCGGCGGCAGCGTCAAGGTGATGGACTTCGGGATCGCCCGGGCGATCGCCGACTCCGGTGCGACGATGACCGGCGCCCAGGCAGTGGTCGGAACGGCGCGCTACCTGTCACCGGAGCAGGCCCAGGGCGAATCCGTGGACGCCCGCTCGGACCTGTACTCCGCCGGCTGCGTCCTCTACGAATTGCTCACCGGCCGCACCCCGTTCGTCGGGGAGCCGGTGTCGCTGGTCTACCAGCACATCACCGACAAACCACAACCGCCGAGTGTCTACGAGCACAGCGTGCCATCGGCCATGGACGCGGTGACCCTGCACTCGCTGGAGAAGGGCCGCGACGCCCGCTACCAGACCGCCGAAGCCTTCCGCGCCGACCTGCAGAACGCCCGCGCAGGTCGCCCCGTGAGCGCCGCCGCCCAACACACGCTGATGGAAGCGGGCGTCGCCCGGCCCGTGACGGAGCGACCGGACAGTGTCGACCGCCGCGACCACACCAAGGACCTGCAGACCGCTCCGCCACGCAAACGCCGGATGTGGCTGTGGGCGATTGCCGTGCTGGCCGCACTTGTCGCCATCGGCGGTGTCGGCTTGCTGCTCAACCAGCAGTCCCAGGACAAGACGGCGGTGGTGCCGCCGCTGACGGGCATGACCCAGGCCGCCGCCGAGACCGCCCTGAACGCCAAGGGCTTCCAGGTCAGTGTGCAGGACCGAGCGGACAACGCCGCCAAGGGCATTGTCATCGATCAGGATCCGGCCAGCGGCGCCGAGGCCAACGTCGGATCCGTCGTCACCCTCACCGTCTCGGCCGGGCCGGGCAACAAGGTGATCCCGGCCAACCTGGCGGGGATGAGCCAGGCCGACGCGAACGCCGCGCTGCGTGCCCTCGGTTTCCAGGACGTCAAGGTCGCCAGCCAGACGGTCGACGATTCGCAGTGGGGGCAGGGCCTGGTCGTGTCCACCAATCCCGCGGCCGGTACGACGATCCCGGCCACCCAGACGGTCTACCTGAACCTGTCCAGCGGCCTGGTGACCGTGCCGGACAACCTGGTCGGCATGTCCGCCCCCGAGGCGAGCGCCGCGTTACTCAAGGCGCATCTGTTCATGAGTTTCAAACAGGTCCAGGTCACCAGCCCGAGCCAGGTCAACACGGTGCGCAAGGTGCAGGACGCCGGCGAGAAGGTGTCGGTGAACTCCAGCATCGACGTCTACGTGGGCAGCTACGAGCCGCCGACGAAGACCATCACGGTCAATCCGACCACGCCGCCGACGTCGCCGACCAGCACTCCGACGTCCCCCAGCACGCCGACGTCACCGACGCCGACCAGCACCTCGACCTCGGCGACGACCACGACGAGTGCTCCGCCGGCGCCCTGAGGGTTCGGCGGGGCTCAGGCGGTGTGCACGAGAGGCGCGAGCCCCTCCGAGCGCTGCACAGCTGCCGGGTCGCCGCAGATCGCCAACCAGTTCGCCAACAACCGGTGCCCGCCCTGCGTCAGCACCGACTCGGGGTGGAACTGCACGCCGTGCAGCGGCAGGTGCGCGTGCTGCACCGCCATGATGACGCCGCTGTCGGTGCGCGCGGTGACCACCAGTTCGTCGGTGACGGTGTCGGATTCGATGGCCAGCGAGTGGTAGCGCGTGGCCGTGAACGGCGACGGCAGGCCCTCGAGGACACCGCGGCCGTCGTGGATCACCTGGGAGGTCTTGCCGTGCAGCAACTCCGGAGCCCGCGAGACGGTCGCGCCGTAGACCACGCCGAGAGCCTGGTGGCCCAGGCACACCCCGAGCATGGGCTGGGCGCGGTCAGCGCACGCCTCGATCATCGCCATCGACACCCCGGCCTCTTCCGGGGTGCCCGGACCGGGAGACACCAGCACCCCGTCGTACGCCGCGCCCTCCTGCGCAGTCACCGCGTCGTTGCGCACCACGTGGGTTTCGGCTCCGAGTTGCTGGAGGTAACCGACGATGGTGAAGACGAAGCTGTCGTAGTTGTCGACGACGAGGATGCGGGTCACCGCTCTATTGTGCGCTGCCCACGGGCACCTTCGCGTACTGCAGACTCAGCCCACCGCCGTACGCCGGGAAGGTCACGTTCTTCTTGGTCTGGACGTCGTACCCCAGCCCGATCATGTCGACGTACTGCCGGTAGCCGGCCACGGCCGGATCGTCCTCCAGGGCCGCCTTCAGCTTGGCGGGGTCGCCCATCGCGGTGATCGTGAACGGCGGGGAGTAGACCCGGCCCTGCAGCAGCAGCGTGTTGCCGACGCAGCGGACCGCTGAGGTACTGATCACCCGCTGGTCCATCAGCATCATGGCGGTCGCACCGCCGCGCCAGAGCGCGTTGACGACCCCTTGGACGTCCTGCTGGTGCACGAGCAGCCAATCGTTGTTGGCACCCTCGGGCAGTTGGCTGGGGTCGAGTTTGGAGTCGTTGAGAGCCACGCTCACCACGCTGCCGGTGACCGAGGTGAATCCGGCGCTGTGCGCCTCCTGGTCGGCCTGCGCCTGCAGCGCCCGCAACCGACTCGAGTCGGAGCGGCTGTTCAGGGCGTTCACCTCCGCCTGCAGTGTGGCCACCGTTCGCTGCTGGGCGGCGACCCGGTCGTTGCCGGCCTGGACCACATCGACCAGGCTGCGCGTCTCCGGGCGCAGGTCCTGGCCGCCGGACGTGGCGGCGCTGACCCCGAAGAGCACCCCCGCCAACACGGCGATCGCGGGCACGGCGTAGGACCAGCGGCCGCGGTTTGCCAGCCGTTTCATACCATCGCCCCCTGCCTGCATAGGCGCCGTCGCTTACGCTCTACCGTAATCCGCGCGGGCGCCCGTCGCTCGCACCGCAGCCGACCGCGGGCCGTGTGGCCGCACCCGGGAGTAGATGTGAGCAGGGCCGACAACGGAGTCGACGACGTCGACGACGAGTTCACCAGGCAGGCCAAAGACGCGGCCAACGCAGCCGCCGCCCGCGACGACGTGGCCGACGACGTGCCGGCCAAGGACGCCGAGCCCAAGGTCGCCGACAAGGCCGACAAGACCGTCACGACGGGAAAGGCTAAGGCAGGCAAGGACGCGGCGAAGAAGACCACGGACGCCTCCGGCGATGCTGCCGCGACCAGCAAGCGCAGCCGCCGCGAACCCAAGCCGGCGAAGGTCGCCAGCGGCCTGAACCCCTCCTGGTGGGTCCCGACCATGCTCGGGCTGATGGTGCTCGGCCTGGTCTGGCTGGTGGTGTTCTACCTGTCCGGGTCCAAATACCCCGTGCCGGGTATCGGTACCTGGAACCTGGCCATCGGTTTCGTGTTGCTCATGTCCGGCTTTGCGATGACCACCCGCTGGAAATAGCCGCACGTACGTCGAGGGGCCGCCGGTGTGTGCACCGGCGGCCCCTCGTCGTGCTGGGACAACGACGCGATCAGCAGGACATCGCCAGCGAGAAGTAGGTGTCCTCGGCGTTGCCGTCCTTGTTGGTGACCTGGACCGTGACCGTTGTCGGGTCGGAGGAGTAGGTCATGTCCGCCGTCACGTCCCGGGTGCCGTCGAAGATCAGATCCGAGGTCGTGGCCGCGCACTTCCGCACGTTGCGGTCGAATTCGATCTCGTAGCGGCCGGCGGAGATCCGGTTGGTCGAGACCACACCCGACGAGCCGCCGTACGGGGTGCCGCTCGGCGAGAGCACCACATACAGGGGTTTGACGTAGTAGCCGGTCACGTCGGCCGCCACCTGCGCCTTACCCGGGGTCTTCAAGGTGAAGGCCCAGGACCCGCCTGCCGTGATCGGCAACGTGATGCCGTTCGCGATCGCGTCGCCGGACCGCGGGTAGTTGATGGCCGAAGCCACCGGCTGGGCGGTGCCGGCCGGCCAGGCGTACATGTAGCTGCCCGAACCCGACTGGCCGATCGCCACCAGGTTCAACGACAGGGCCACCGCGTAGCTCGGCACGCCGCAGCCGCTGGACTTGCCGCCTTGGCCGGACAGATTGCCCACGGCCTTGAAACTGCGTTGGGAGTTGTTCAACCGGCCCCCGGCGAGACGGGTGTCCACCACTCGGCAGGGTGTGACCGCGACGAGCTGCAGTTGTGAGCCGGCGTTCATCGCCGGTGCCCCCGCCACGTGGGCGACCCGGCCGCCGGACGGAGAACCGTTGGGGCTGCTGCCCCTCCGGCGGCGAGGGCGACAGTGGCGCTGGAAGCAACGAGGACGGCCGCGGCGACGCCCGCGACCTTGGGTGAAAAGTGACGAGGACGCATAACGGTTCCTTCAGTGAGACGGTCGGGCGGAGGATCGTCCGCTCGTGTCCGGTTAAGAGCCCGCCAGCACCCCTGGGAATACGTCGTCGCCGGTCATCGGAAGCGTCTAGAACGCCCGTTCGAAGTTACACACATGTAGTTATCCACGGCCTGTGGATAACCCTGGGGATAAGGTCGCGCAGGTTCAGAAGCCGTAGGCGCGCAGGATCAACGCGGGCACATCGGCGGTCTGGTAGCGCCACACCGCCAACGCGACCAGGACGACGACCACCGCGGCCAGCGCCGCCCATTGCCACGACGGGTGCTTCTTCAACGCGGTGTAGATGGCTGCGCACACGCCGCCGGTGATGGCACCGCCAAGGTGCGCCTGCCAGGCGATCCCCGAGACCACGAAGCCGATGACCGCGTTGATGGCGATCAACACCACGATCTGGCTGTAATCGCGGCCCAGGTGCCGGTTGAGCACGACCAGGGCCACGAAGAGCCCGAAGACCGCGCCCGATGCCCCCACGGTGGGCGTGAACCAGCCGGAGCGCAGGGCGTCCTGGACGTTGGTGGGCGTGCTGGCCAGCAGCATGTAGCCCACCGAGCCGCCGAAGGCCGAGATCAGATAGAGCGCCGCGAAGCGGACGCGGCCCAGCAACGGCTCGAGATACTGCCCGCAGATCCACAGGGCGTACATGTTGAACAGGATGTGGAAGATCGAGTCCGGGGAGTGCGCGAAGGCGGAGGTGATCATCCGCCAGGGCTCGGAGCCTGCTTGCACCGGCGCGAACCAGATGTCCGCGGTGAAGGAGGGCACCGCCTTCTGGATCAGCCACACCACGGCGCAGATGCCGATCAGGGTGTAGGTCACCACCGGCTTGCCGCGGGTGACGGTGCCGCCGAAGATGCCACCCGCCGTACGCACGGATTTGGCGCCCTCGTTGACGCAGTCGACGCACTGGATCCCGACGGCGGCCGGGCGCTGGCACTCGGGGCAGGTCGGCCGGCCGCAGCGCTGGCAGGACACCAACGCGACCCGGTCGGGGTGGCGCGGGCAGGTGGGCAGGGCGGGTGCGTTGCCGGAGGGTGGCTCGGTCATGCTCATCTCAACGTTCGGGTACGCCGTGGGGTTGCCCCACGGCGTACCCGATCCTGGTGGTTGGGTCGGTTCAGCGCACGCTCAGCGCTGAATGTCCACGGATTCGATCACGACGGGCTCGACCGGACGGTCCTGTGCGCCGGTGCGCACCGCGGCGATCGCATCGACCACGTCACGGCTCGGCTGGTCGGCGACCGCACCGAAGATGGTGTGCTTGCCCTGCAGCCAGGTGGTCGGCGCCACGGTGATGAAGAACTGCGAGCCGTTGGTGCCCTTGCCGCCGCGCTTGCCGGCGTTGGCCATGGCCAGGATGTACGGCGCCGTGAAGTCGCGGGCCGGCGAGATCTCGTCGTCGAACTCGTAACCCGGACCGCCCACGCCCTGACCCAACGGGTCGCCGCCCTGGATCATGAAGCCGGGGATGATCCGGTGGAAGACCACACCGTCGTAGAACTTCGTCGGGTTCGAGCGCCCGGCGTCGTCGGTGTATTCCTTGGTGCCCTCGGCCAGGCCGACGAAGTTCTCGACGGTCTTGGGGGCGTCGTTCTCGTAGAGGTCGACGACGATGTCGCCGTGGTTGGTGTGCAGCGTTGCCTTCATGCGGCCAGTCTGGCACGCCCTGGGATGCCGCATCGCATGGTCTTGGGGCCCCAGCCACCCGGTCGGGGCACAAGACCGGCAGACTGGGACCGAGCACTCCGGTCGCTTCGAGGCGGCCGGCCGAACCGCAAAGGGGCAAGACGTGGCCAAAACCCGGACCGAAGGACTGCTGGACGCCGTGCACGACGCCGGCGAGAAGCTGAGCGAGGAGTTGGCGGCGGCGAAGGAAGCAGCGGCCCCGGTACTCGAGGAGGCCAAGGAGAAGCTGGCCGAGGGCGCCGAGCACGCCAAAGAGGTCGTCTCGGAGAAGACCGAGGAGGCCAAAGAGGTTCTCGCCGACAGGACGGAGCGGGCCCGCGACGCGGCCGACGACCTGAGGGACACGGCGGCCGAGCGCGCCGCCGAGGCCAAGGACACTGCGGCCCACCGCTTCGCCGACGCGAAGGAGACGGTTGCGGACAAGGCGGCCGATCTGAAGGAGACCGCCGCCGACAAGCGGGCCGACCTGAAG
The DNA here is from genome assembly GCF_042661605.1 of Branchiibius cervicis. Classification (NCBI taxonomy): domain Bacteria; kingdom Bacillati; phylum Actinomycetota; class Actinomycetes; order Micrococcales; family Dermacoccaceae; genus Branchiibius; species Branchiibius cervicis. The sequence continues at coordinate 3,590,493 of NZ_JBHSWJ010000002.1, read as the reverse complement.
GACACCGCTGCACACAAGGCCGCGGACGCCAAGGACAAAGCGGCCCACACAGCAGCCGATCTGAAGGACACCGCCGCCGACAAGGCGGCCGACGCCAAGGCCGCGACCGCGGACGCGGTCAACACCGCTTCGAACCTGTCCGCCCAGGACGTGCGGGACCTGTTCGAGAAGGAGTGGCTGCCCCACCTGAAGGAAGGGCTCGCCGCTGCGACTGCGGCAGGGGTAGCGGCCGCACAGAACAGCAAGCAGACCCTCGTCGGGGCGCCAAAGAAGAAGCGCGGCAAGTTCTTGATCGTGGTCGGGATCGCCGGGCTGGCAACCGCCGGTGCGCTGATCGTGTCGGCCCGACGCAAGAAGGCGAAGCAGGCCGAGCCCCAGCAGGCGGCAGCCCACATCGCCGCGCAGGTCGAGGAGACCACCGCAAAACTACAGAGCGAAGCCGCGGACGCCGGTGACACGGTGGCCGACAAGGCCGACGACGCCGTTGCAGGAGTGGAGAACTCGATCGACCAGACGATCGACGGCGCTCAGACGCGGCGCGCCCGTCGCAACAACTGAGCCCTCACGACTCACTGACCGGTAGCACCGGGGTCTGGGTGCCGACGTCCTGGTCGAGCATCCGGGCCCGGGTCAGGGCCGTGGTGCCGAAGCGCTGACGTACGTCGTCCACGGCCTGTTCGAGTTCCGCGCGGGTCCGGTCGCGTCGTACGTCCTCCAACGGCAGGAGCAACTGCTCCGAGCCGCAGGGGTCCAGTCCGGACAGCGTCACTCCGACCAGGGTGAGCCCGCGGTCCACGGCCTGGCCCCACACGTCGTACATCAGGGATCGGGTGGCAGCCAGGATCGGCGCGGTCGAGTCGGTGGCACCGGCCAGCGTGCGCGAGCGCGTGGCGCGGGAGTAGTCCGCCCAGCGCAGGCGCACGGTCACGGTGCGTGCTCGCAGCCCACTGTCACGCAGCCGGTGGGTGACACGGTCGACCAAGCGGGTGAGGATGTCGTCGATCTCGCTCTCGCTGCGCGGTCGCGCTCCGAAGGCACTCTGTGAGCCGATCGATCGCCGGCGATGGCCGGTGTGAACCGGCCGCGGATCGCGCAGGTTGGCGACGGCGTGCAGGTGCCGACCGGCGGCCGCACCGAGGGCCTGGGTGAGCGTTCGTTCGTCGAGCGCGGCCAGTTGACCGACCGTGCGCACCCCCGCGAACGCAGCTTCTCGGCGGTGACTTTGCCTACGCCCCAAAGCCTTTCGATGGGCAGCGGGTGAAGGAAGCCGGCCTCGTCGGCGGGCACCACGAGCAGCCCGTCGGGTTTGCAATGCGCGCTCGCGATCTTGGCCAGGAACTTGGTGCGGGCCACCCCGACCGAGATCGGCAAACCCACGCTGCTGCGCACCTGCTCCCGGACCCGGACGGCGACCTCTTGCGGGCAGCGGTAGCTTCGCCGCAGCCCGTCGACGTCGAGGAACGCTTCGTCGATCGACAGCGGCTCGACCACCGGGGTGATGTCGCGCAGGACGGCGAAGACGTCCTTACTGGCCTGCGAATAGGCCGACAACCGGGCGGGTACGACGATCGCGTCCGGGCACAACGGGCGCCAGACCCGCTCGGGCATGGCTGCGCGCACACCGCACGCCTTGGCCTCATAGCTGGCCGCCATCGCGATGCCCCCGCCGACGATGACCGGTCGGCCGCGCAACGAGGGGTCGTCGCGTTGCTCGACCGAGGCGAAGAAGGCGTCGAGATCGGCGTGCAGGATGGACCCCTGCGTCTGCCACGAACCGCCATTGGACACGAACATATGTTCGCACCGTGGGCTGACACGGTGCGTCGAGCGCAATTTGTTGCATTCAAAACGGACCTGTGCAAGTGGGCTGCCCGATCAACAATGCCTTTCTATGGTTCCCCTATGGCCTACGTTCCCGCGACCTACGCGCCAGTGCCGTGGCTGATGCGCGTCTGGCGGCATTGTGCGCCGAATCCGGATCTACGTACCCAACGCACCATCGCCCCGCTGATGCGCAGCTACCCCGGCGTCGCCAAAGACCTTTCGTACACGACGCTGTCGCGCTACGAGAACGGCGCGGTACCGGTCACGCTGGAGATCGTGTCCGCCTTCGAGCAGGTGCTCGGCCTGGCACCGGGGATCATCGGTGCGCACCTGGAGGACAGCGCGGTGGTGCACATCGATCGGATGCAGCGCCGGTCGCTGCTGGATCGGGTGGACAGCGGCCTCAACGGCCCCGACTGGCACCGCCTCAGCCACCTGCTGACCGCACCGGCCGGCGGACTGGTGTTGCGCAGCGCCGACACCCAGGCCCTGATCTCCCGGCTGATGACCGAGATGACCGTATCCCTCGGGTCGGCATACCAGTTCCGGATGCGGGCCCTGATCCGGTTGGCCAAGGACGAGTTCACCCGCGACCTGGTGGGCGATGCAATCGAGGAACACCTCTCGGCCTGCGGGTACTCCGTCATCGGAGACACCTTGGAGCTGTTGCCCAAGGCCCACCATCCGCGCACCGCCGAGGTGCTGATGGACAGTTACCAGAAGCTCGAGGGCGTTGCGCTGCTCCTTGCCGGCGGAGCGATCGAACTGGCGGTCGTCGAGGATCAGATCACACCGGCCTTCTGGGCCCGTCTCGGCGAGCAACTCCTTGCCGATCTCAGCCAACCCGGATCGTCGCGATACGAGCCGGCGGTGTTGATCTTCAACCTCCTGGTGCGACCCGCCCAGACGCACCTGCTGGCCCGGCTGGGGGACCGGGCCCGACGAGATCTGCTCGAGCACCGCGCCGCGCGGTCGGCGGCCGACCGCAGCCCCGAGGAGACCCGGGTGCTGCGGGCCCGGTGCGATCGCATCGCGGAGAAACTGCTCGAGCAGACGCGCCCGCACCGGCCGGCCACCCTGGTCGAGGGGCTCATCTACCGGTTGCGCGAAGCCTTGTCGGATGAGATCTCACCCCTGACGGGTGCGATCGTGCTGGCCTCCAGCCCGTTCGCCGACGCGCTGTCGCACCATCTGGAGCATCACGACCAGGATCTGCCCGGCGCCCAGGTGACACTGAACTCCTGCCAGCGCTACGACGCGGGTTCCCTCGGCGACACCTACCGACAGGCCGATCCGGACCAGCGGGCCAGATTGCTGGTGCCGTTGGCACACAACCGCGCATTCCCGCCCGACATCGACCTGGGTGCGGAGATGCGCGCGCCCAACGTCGAGCGGCGACGACTGCTCTATGCCGCAGGGATGTCGGCCCACCCGGGCCTGGAGGAACTGTCCCAGGAGACCGGCCTGGCTCCGTTGGAGCGCACTGCGGTGCGTTGGTGGTCGCAGGTGGACATCCCCCCGGCCTAAGCGATCAGGCGGGCGTCTTTTCGCCAGCCTCGACCGCAATCGGCAACCGGTTGCGCGACGGCGGGAGCGGACAGGTGGCGTACGGCGTATAGGCGCACGGCAGGTTGATCGCGCGGTTGAAGTCGAGCGTGACCCGGCCCTCGGCGTCCGGCGCGGGGACCGACAGGGCCCGGTTCGCGGCGTACGTGCTGACCCCACTGGTCGCATCGCGCAGCAGCACCAGCAGATCGTCCCCGTGCCCGGGGAACGCCACGAGGGTCAGGTCCTGCCCGTCCTTGGTGAAGTGGATCTCGCCGGGTGCGTCGTAGACGTGTTGCAGACCGTCGACCGCGGCGCCGACCGTGGTGGGGACCGGCTCGTCGTACGCCGTGTAGCGGCCTTCGACGACCCAGGACGGGTCGGGGGCGAAGGCGGGTGTGCCTTGGTACGCGGTCAGGATCTCGTGGTCGGGGTGCCGCGGACGGATGATGTCCTCGCCACCGCGCTTGGCGATCTCGATGACACCGTCGCCGAATCCCACTGTCACACCGGCACGTTCGGGGATGACTCCGAAGTCGACGGTACCTTCGAGGCGCTCGCCGTCCTTGGTCAGCGCCTCGCCGTCGTCCAGACGGACGTGGATGCCGCGGTCGTCTGCCCACCACTGTCCGGGGGCCCGCTCGAATCGCTGGGGTTGGTCGGTCAGGAAGTGCAGACCGGTGACCGCCAGGAAGCCGTGCCGGTCGGACCGGACCTGCTCGTGGTGGTCGTGCCAGCGCTGCCATTCGGAGGCGAAGTCGGTGCTGTGGATGACGGCGTTGCTCATGGCTGCTCCCTCGGGGTGGCTCTCACGCTTGCCCGCCGGGGATCCGATCGGGCCGGGCTTTCACCTGGAGCACCCCACCGCGGTAGGAGGGTTGCCGGTCAGCCAGCCAGGGCTTGTCGCTGACGCTCAATGCCTACTTTGAAAGTAGGGGATGTGCGGTCGGCTTGTCCACTTCTGTTCGGACCACTCATCTCAGGCTCTTAGCGGCTCGGGTGCAATACGGTTTGCCTATGAAGAAGCTCAAGCTGACCCTTCTGGCGCTCGGCCTGATCGCGCTCATCGTCGGCGCCGTGATGCTGTTCATGGCGGTCAGCGTCGACATGAAGGTCGTCTGGGAAATCGCGACCCGCTACCAGGGCGGTGGCACGAAGGAGACGCTGCACGACCCGCGGCCCAAGATGCTGATCATCAGCGGGATCGCCCTCGGTGCCGGGGTGCTGATCGGTCTCGGGCTGGGGCTGCCACTGCATCGCGCCCTGTCGCAGAAGAAGCTGGATGCGTTGGTAGACCAGCGGGTTCAGCAGCGGCTGGCCGGGTCGGCGCCGGAAGCCGCGACCGAGTAGCTAGCGGCGGGCGTCGATCAGATGCCTCGTCGAGTGCGCGACGAACGGCTCGCCCCGCCGCATCCGGGCATCCAGTTCACGTAGCTGCAGGTCGTAACGCTCCACGGTGAAATCCGGCACCCACCACACGCATTTGCGTAGCGTCCACACCACGGCACCCACGTCGTAGAACTCCATCCGGCAGCGCGCCGTACGCAGATCAACGACCGTCAGCCCAGCGCTCCTCGCCTCTGCCGCTTCGGTTCTCGGATCCCGCGCCGCGCGTGCTTCGGGCTGCGCGCCGAGAAAGTACTCGATCAACTCGAACGCCGACGCCGGACCGACGTGCTGTGCGACGTAGTGCCCCTCCGGCTCCAACACCCGGCCGATCTCGGTCCAGTCCGGCTGCACCGGGTGCCGGGAGGTGACCAGATCGAAGGATCGATCCGCGAACGGCAACGGAGCACCTGGATCGGTCTGCACCACACGGACGCCGCGTCCCGCCAGCCGCGTCCGCGCCCGGTCGGCGTTGGGCGGCCACGACTCGGTGACCGTCATGGCCGCAGGGAGCACGGGGGCTTCAGCGATGACCTCCCCGCCACCGGTGTCGATGTCCAGGGCGCGCCGCGCCTTCGCCAGCCGGCCGGCCACCAGGTGGGCGTACCCCCAGGGGGCCGTTCCTCCGTGGCCCGACCGGCCAGCCACTCGAATCCCCATCCGGCGACGTCGGCGGCCTCGGCCTCGGCGATGAGCTCCGCATAGGGCCTCATGAGTCCATCGTGCCAGTCCCGCTCGGGCGCCGGTCGGGCCGCGACGACGCCCATCGGTGCCTGCGTACGGATAGGTTCAGTGACGCCATGGATGAGGAATCGCACGACACTGCGCGGGCGGCGGCAGAGCGCCTCGGATTGGGTGCGCAATACCAGCGGCTGCAGGAACGACGGGCGACTGCCTTTGTGCCGGCAGTGGTACGCCGGTTCCAGGACATCGACGGCGGCACGCAGGCCGGCCTGCTCTCACTCACGCTGTTCACGACAGTCCTCCCGTTGGTCATCCTGGGCTTCGGATACTTCAGCGGGTTCGCCGCCAACATCAGCGTCGGCGTGCTCTTCCAGCGTCAGCTCGGGCTGAGCGGATCCCTCGGGCAAACGGTGCGCGAGGCGTTCGGTGCAGCCGATGCGTTGCGTTCGTCCTGGACCGTGGTCGGTCTCGCCGGGTTCCTGGTGTGGGGGATTCCGATGACGTCCCAGGTGGCCGGAATCTTTGCGGCCGCTTGGCGCCGCGAGCCGTTGACCTTCTGGCAGCGCGTGGGCCGCGGGACGCTGTGGTTCGTCGCCTACCTGGTCACCCTCGCGATCCACGACGTCGTCGCGTTCGGTGGTGATCACCCACTCTCCGTGGCGATTCCGCTGTATCTGGTGTCGTTGATCCCGCTCTGGGTGTTCTGGACGGTGACCCCTGCCCTTCTGGTGCGTGAGGGCGGCCGGGGCGCACGGTTCCTGGTGACGGCCGGTTTCGCCGGTCTGACCATCGACGGCGTCATTCTGCCGCTGGTGGAGCGGCTGTTCGCGCCATCCCTGCTGGAGGGGTGGAACGGTTTCGGACCGATCGGCGTCGCGATGGCGATCATCATCTGGTGCGGCGCGATCGCCGTCGGCTGGGTCCTCACCGCATGTGTGGGCGCGGTGCTGTGGGAACGATCCGCACCGTCGGCGACGGTGCTGGAAGTGGAAGCCGCCCCCGGCGCCGAATGACCGGCGTACGCCGACTGGCTGCGAACTCAGCCGTGCTCGTGCACGCGGCCGAACGGGTCAGCCCCGCAGCGACCGTTCGAGCGGGGTCGGGAAGACCGGCCGGACCACGGCACCCTCCATGCGGCTGCCGAGGTCTGCCGCCGCCTCGTCGACAGCGACCCGCGCCTCGGCGCCGTAGTCACCCGGGACCGCCGTGCGCAACTGGCCGTCCGGGCCCACGGCCCAGGCACCGATCAGCTGCCCGTCCCACCACACCGTCGGACCGAGGTTGCCGTTGCGGTCGAAGACCAGGTCCCGGTCGAGCCCGAGGAACCAGTCGCGGTGCTTCCAGCCCATCGGGGTCGGATCCAAGGCCGGGAGAAGGACTGCGGTCGGTGCCGTGTCCGGTGCGGGCTCGAGTTGCGCCTCCAGGGCCACGCCTGGCAGACCGTGCAGATCGACGTCCACCAGCGGGAGATCCTGGAGCGCTGCGCGTACGGCGGTCTTGGTCCAACCGGTCCACCACTGCAGGTCATCCAGCGTGGCCGGGCCGAATGCGGTGAGCCACCTGATCGCCCAATTACGTTGCGCCTCAGCCGGATCGACCGATGGTAGGCCATCCGGCCACCAGGCGGTCACCGGTTCCCAGCGATGGCTGCGGACCGTCCATGCGGCACCGGGGACGGAACGCACCAGGCGTCCTTGCGCGCTCATCATCGCCAGCAACGTGCTGGTCAGGTTCTGCGGTTGGTCGGATGCGGCGGCGGGGAGGATGGTCGTCGCCAGCCGCGGCTCGGCCCTTGCCAGCTCAGCCCCGGTCGCCGTACCCAGTTGTCGTAACGCCCCGTCGGCCGCGTCGGTGACGTCGTCGAGCCAGTCGGCCAGGTCACCGTCGACCGGCGGCTCGGTGCCGCCTCGGCGCAAACGGCTGAGCAAGCGGGTGCGCAATGTGGCGGCCAGCGGGGTGCTGACCGCCGCCTGGACGACGGGGACATCCGCGCGGTCGAAGACGAACAAGGTACGTCGCATGGCCAGCCACCGGACCAGGGATCTCTGCGTGTACATGGCGGCGGCGATATCGGCCAAGCTGGTGGTGCGGCTGCGGGCGAGCACCGACAGGTAGGGCGAGGCGGGGTCGGTGGCGTGCAACGCGAGCACGGACGTGACCACCTGCTCCGGGCCATCCGCGTCACCGGCGAAGTGGTGACGGCGCGCGATGATTCGCCGTCGCTGCAATTCGCTGATGCGCGGTGCGGCGCTCACGGGTGCAGTTCTTGGGCGAGCATGACGATGATGCCGCTGGGGCCGCGGACGTAGGTGAGTTTGTAGGTGTCTTCGTACGTCGCGACTCCCCTCAGCGGGTAGCAGCCGTGCCGAGCGGCGATGTCCAACGCGGCGTCGATGTCGTCGACGGAGAAGGCGACCCGGTGCATGCCGATCTCATTCGGCTGCGTCGGTTGCGTCTCGATGGCCAGCTCGTCGAGGTATTCGAAGAGTTCCAACGTGCCCTGCCCGTCGGGGGTTTGCAGCATCGCGATCTTGGCGTGGTTGCCGTCGAGACCGACTGCGGTGTCGGACCATTCGCCGCTGACCGTGTCCCTGCCGACCTCGGTCAGGCCCAGGTCGGCGAAGAAGGCGATGGCCTCTTCGAGGTCGTGGACGGCGATCCCGACGTTCTCCAGTCTGATGGGCATGGTTGGCGCGCTAACGGAGCCGTGACGCCTCAGGCAAGGGCGCGCCGGAGCGCCGCCACGCGGGTGGCCACGATGCGCTGCGACAACGCGGCTTCCGGCGCAAAGACCTCCGAGGCGTGGTAGGCACCCGGGTAGACGTGCAGCTCCGTGGGCACTCCGGCCTGCATCAGCCGGTTCGCGAAGGCGATGTCCTCATCACGGAAGAGGTCGCACGTGCCGACATCGATGAACGTGGGCGGGAGTCCGGTGAGGTCCTCGGCCCGGCTGGGCGCGGCGTACGTGTCAGCCTGGGCGTCCCCGAGGTACCAGGCCCACGCCTCGATGTTGCCGGCCCTGTCCCAGATGCCGACGTCGGTGATCTCCTGACTCGACGGGGTCACGTTGCGATCGTCGATCATCGGGTAGATCGGCATCTGGAAGCACAGCGCCGGGCCACCGCGGTCGCGGGCCATGAGCGCGGTGGCGATGACCAGGCCACCGCCCGCACTGCCGCCGAAGAGGGCCAAGCGCGCGGGGTCGATCCCCAACTCGGTCGCGTTGTTTGCCGTCCACGTCAGACCGGCGTAGCAATCCTCGACCTGCGCCGGGTGCGGGTTCTCCGGTGCGAGGCGGTATTCGACCGACACCACCACCGCGCGGACCTGCTCGCAAATCATCGACGCGACGGCGTCCTCGCCGTCCACGTCGCCCAGGATCATGCCGCCGCCGTGGATGAAGTAGACGCCGGGCAGCACGCCCTCGACACCTTTGGGCCGGTAGATGCGCACGGAAATGTCTGGCTCACCGGGCGGACCCGGCACAGCGCGGTCCTCTCGGGTGACGTTCTCGTTCTCGGGGGCCTCCATCGTGGCGAGCGCTGCCTTGAGGGCGGCGCGGCGCTGGACGATGTCGCTGATGGCGTTGAAGCCGCCGGGCATCGCCTGCAACAACTGATCCAGGGGCACCTTGGACTCGGGGTCGATGCGGTCCTGGACGGTGGGCTGAGACGTCGCTGGCTCCATCACTCAGGTATAACCCCTGAGGCGGGGCTGGGGCGACATTGGCTGTCTCTTCCGGCAGACCTGGCCGTGGTGGAGCCAACGGGACTCGAACCCGTAACCCCCTGCTTGCAAAGCAGCGGGTTACCGCAAGTCCTCCCTGGTCAGGAGGATTTTCGAGATCGACCGGGACCCATCTGGGCGCACACTCCAGACCAGGGGGATTACCACGCCACAATGGTGCCGAGTTGGCTCTAGTTTCTCCCGTTGACTGATCCTATTCTCTTCCGCTCCCACCTCGTTGACCTGTCGAAGGGGACTGTGGGGAAGCACCCCCACCGAGGCGATCCTTCGCGCAGTATCCCGCGCATAGCGTTCGCCGCATCCGTTCTGTGCGTGTCGGCCGAGTGCCTCGAACACGGCTCCGACCGGCTGGGATGCTGGCTTGGTGACCGATGCTGAACACACGCCGCGGCGACACCGGAAGGGTCTGGCCCGGGAACAGGAGATCCTTCGGGTCGCCACCGACCACTTCGCAACGTCCGGATTTCGGGGGCCTCGCTGCGGGAGATCGCGGCGGCCTGCGGTATCGCCCATTCCAGCCTGCTGCGCTACTTCCCGTCCAAGGAAGCGCTGCTCGTCGCCGTGCTCGAACGGTGGGATCGCACCGAGGCGTCCGACTTCTACGTGCCCGAGGATCGGTCGGGTCCGCAGATCCTGTCCGGACTGGTGGCCTTGGCCGAGCAGAACGCCAACGCGCGAGGCGTCGTTGACCTGACCACGACGTTGGGCGCCGAGGCCGTCGACCCCGATCATCCCGCGCACGCCTACGTGACCGACCGGCTGGAGCGGATGCGGCTGGTCGTCGCAGACGCACTGCGCCGGGCTGAGGCCGCGGGTGAGCTGCGCGCGGACGTTGATATCGCGGACGCCGCCGCAGGCATCGTCGCGTTGGTCGAGGGGGTGCCGCTCCAGTGGCTCTACGCCCCCAGCACGATCGACATGGCCGGTGCGCTGGCCACCATGATCCAGGCGCTGCTCCTGGTCCCACTGCCCGAGTGGCGACCACGGGATTAAAAGCTACCACCTGGTCGGTTATCGTTTACGTACGACAAAGTGCCGTGCCTTCGCGACCCACCGGGCCCAGCGCCGCTGGACCTCGTCACGAAGCCGCCATGCGTGGAGGAGTCTCACGTGAACAGTTACGACTACATCATCGTCGGTGCCGGTTCGGCCGGGTCGACCTTGGCCTACCGTCTGAGCGAGGACGGAACGAAGCGGGTACTGGTCCTGGAGGCCGGCGGCTCGTCACGCCGACTGCTGATCGACCTGCCCCTCGGCTGGACCGAGCTGCAGAAGTCCACCAAGGTGCTGTGGCCCAACATGACCGAGCCTGAGCCGGGACTGGAGGGCCGGTCGCTGTGGGAGCCCACCGGCAAGGTGCTCGGCGGCACGTCATCAATCAACGGCATGATGTACACCCGCGGCAACGCGCGTGACTACGACGCGTGGCGCGACACCGGACTTCCCGGGTGGGGATACGCCGATGTGCTGCCGTACTTCAAGCGCGCCGAGAACAGCGAGCGCTCCGACACGGTCTACCACGGCCACGGCGGGCCCTTGAACGTCACGCCCATCGACGAGGAGCCGTTCCTCTATCCCCGATTCCTCGAGGCTGCCGAACGCATGGGCTATAAGCACGAGGACGACTTCAACACCGCGGACGTCGAGGGATTCGGTCTGCCCGAGTTCACTGCCTACAAGGGCGTGCGCAACAGCACCGACCGGGCCTTCCTGCGCCCCGCCCGCAAGCGGCCGAACGTCGACGTCGTCACGCACGCCCAGGTCAAGCGGATCGTGCTCGAGGACGGCAAGGCTGTCGGCGTCGAGTACACCAAGGACGGCAAGGACACGACGGTCAACGCCACCGAGACGATCGTGTCGGCGGGTGCCTTCCGCACCCCGCACCTGCTGATGCTCTCGGGGATCGGCCCGGCCGAGCACCTGCGCGAACGTGGCATCCCCGTGCAGGTCGACCTGCCCGGTGTCGGACAGAACCTGCAGGACCACCCGATGATCTACCACTTCTTCCGCGCATCACAGCCCGTGACGTTCGAGAACCAGACACGATTGGACCGGCTTGCGGTCGCCGCGGTGCAGTGGGTGTTCACGCACTCCGGACCGCTGGCGAGCAGCCCGATGACGATCCAGGGCTTCATCAAGACCGACGACGACGTCGAGTACTCCGACATGCAGATGCAGATCGTGCATGCGTCATTGGCCGCGAAACCGTGGCTGCCCGGAGTGGTCAAGGGCGCCGGCCATGTGTTCTCCGGCGGTGGTCTCTACCTGCGCCCGAAGAGCCGGGGCCAGGTGACCTTGAAGTCGGCGCATGCCGAAGACCTGCCGAACATCCGCTTCAATGTGCTGGACAACGAGGACGATCTGCGCGCCATGCGCGCGATCTCGCGCAAGATCCGCGAGTTGTTCGCCACCGAGCCCGTCGCCTCGCTCATCGCGCAGGAGGACGTCCCTGGGTCGCAGGTCCAAAGCGACGAGGAACTGGACGCGTTTCTGCGCTCGGCCACCAGCACCGGCATGCATCCGGCCGGCACCGCCAAGATGGGTCCGGCTACCGATCCCGACGCGGTCGTGGACGGTGAGCTGCGGGTGTACGGCGTTCCCGGGCTGCGCGTGGTCGATGCGTCGGTCATGCCCACGGTCGTCAGCGGCAACACCAACGCGCCGACGATCATGATCGCCGAGAAGGCCGCCGACCTGATCCTCGGCCGCACCCCATTGGCGCCTCAGCCCGACGCTTGGGACGGGGCCAGCGCCTGATCGCTGCGGCCTGAGCCCCACGGAACCGTCGAGCGACGGGCGGTGGGGCTCAGGCGCGATCACGGCGCCAGCGGTGATTTCTCGGGGGTTCTCGGCGCACCCGAGGCAACACGCATCACGACTGGTGTCGACCAAATCGCTACCAATGAAGTCCGGTTGAACTTGAGTCGTCCCACAATGTCAGAGGCCCCTCCCGAGCCGGGTAAGGGCCTTCGACCTGCGATCTTGTGGAGCCGAGGGGACTCGAACCCCTTACCTCCGCCTTGCAAAAGCGGCGCTCTACCAGGTGAGCTACGGCCCCTTGTTTAGTTGTGGACTGTTGCGTGCAAAGCAGGCGCGCCCACCGGCGCAGAAGAATGATCAGCGAGCGGGAGGCTGGTCGGAGGCCTGGATCCAGACGCCCGGCTTGGCCGCTGCCGCCTGCTGCCGCTTCACGACCGCCAGAGCAGCCGCTGCCACACCGGCGAGAACGACGAGCTTCTTCATCAGAATCTCCTAGCGGCGGGCGAGGCGACGATCGTGCACAACGTGGGCCTAAGAGGACTTGAACCTCTGACCTCTTCCTTATCAGGGAAGCGCTCTAACCGACTGAGCTATAGGCCCGTAATCCTGGGCTTCCGACACTCCGGGAGCCCGGACGAGATTACCCCAGCCGCAGTGCCCCACCCAAATCGCGGCGCCGGCGAAGCAGGAGCGCCTCAGCGTCTGCGCGGGTTGTCGACATTTGCACGGGTTGTGGCCCGCGCAAACGTCGATAAGGCGCGCGAACAGGAGCGGCCGGGTGACAGGATCGACACCGTGCTCATTTACAAGATCCTCAAGCCCGCCGAGTGGGAGCAGTGGCAGGTCGAAGGCACCTTCGCCGGCAGCGAACTCGACCAGCAGGACGGCTTCGTGCACTGCTCCACCCGCGAGCAGGTGCCTGGCACCGTCGACCGCTTCTTCGAAGGTGAGGACGACCTGGTCCTCGCCACCCTCGACGCCGATGAACTAGCCGCGCACCTGAAGTGGGAGAACGACTTCCCACACGTCTACGCCGCGCTCACCCTCGAGGACATCGTCGAGGCAGCGCCCTACGAGCACTAACCCCGGCAGGTTTGGAAGCAGTTGCCCCGAGAATTTCAAGGGGAAGGTGCAAGGGCTTCCACGGCGCCCCTCAAACCGGTGCAAAGGCTTCCAAAGCGCCCCCAAGCCACGCAGGGCGCTAGGAACTCAGTCGTCCGAGAGCGTCAGCCGCAACCCGCCGACCAGCGACGCGCAGATGTTGTAGAGGAACGCAGCCAACGTCGCGAACGCGGTGATCAGGATGATGTCGATGAAGCCGATCACGACCGACAGCGACACGACCTTGCCGAAGCCGATGTAGTCCATCAGGTCGAACGTCGAACCCTGCTTGTCCAGCGAGCGCAGCAACTCGTTCAGGTCCGAGAAGACACCCATTCCGGCCAGGACGATCCACAGCAGCGCGACCGCGACCACGCTGGCGATAGCGAACGCCACCGACAGCAGGAACGAGATCTTCATGACCGACCACGGGTCGACCCGTGATACCGACAGCCGCACCCGGCGCGGTGTCGCCCGTACCGGACGAACAGGCGCGCCGCCCTTCACCGCGGCCGGCCGGCCGGAGCGAGACGCGGGCTGAGCCGAGCGAGAAGCAGGCTGACGTCCCCGCGCGGCCGCCGCCGACCCGGACCGGGTCTGTGCGCCAGCGGGACGCGAACCACCTTGCGGGGCAGCAGATCGCTGCGCGCCACCGGGCAACCGGGCAGCGGTCGCCCCGGCGTTGGGGCCGTCGGACTGGCTCACTCTTCGTCTCCGGATTCGTCGGTGTCGGTCTCGGCGGATGACGCCTCATCCGACGGTACGGCATCCACCGCCGAATCCTCCGCACCCTCAACGGAAGCCTCCGAAGCCGAATCCTCCGCACCCTCAACGGGAGCCGAATCTTCCACCGGGTCAGCCTCCACGTTGCGAGCCACTGCCACGATCGCGTCACCCCGGTCCGGTGTCGCGAACTGGACGCCCTGCGTCGAACGCCCGGTCCGGCGTACCTCGGCGACCCGGGAGCGCACGATCTTGCCCTTCTCCATCACCACGAGGACCTCATCGCCCTCATCGACCGTCAGCGCACCGACCAGGTCGCCGCCGCGCTCGGAGAAGTTGGCGACCTTGACCCCGAGCGTGGCCCGGCCCTTGGTCGGGTAGTCCGAGGCCGCCGTACGTTTGGCCAGACCGTTCTCGAAGACGACGAACACATCCGGGTCGGTGCCCTCGGTGATCACACTCATCGCCAGCAACTCGTCCCCGTCGCGGAACTTCATCCCCGTCACCCCCGAGGTCGAGCGACCCATCGGCCGCAGCGCCTCGTCCGTGGCGTGGAAGCGCACCGACTGGCCCTTGCGGGAGACCAGGAGTACGTCGTCCGCGGGCCCGGCGAGCCCCGCGCCGACCAGCTCGTCGCCGTCGCGCAGATTCACCGCGATCAGGCCGCCCGAACGCGGCGAGTCGTACTCGGCCAGGCGGGTCTTCTTGACCAGACCATTGCGGGTAGCCAGCAGCAGGTAGGGCGCCGCGTCGTAGTCCTTCAGCGCCATCACCTGGGCGATCTCTTCGCCCGGCTGGAACGCCAGCAGGTTGGCGACGTGCTGGCCCTTCGCGTCGCGCGCCGCCTCCGGCAACTCATACGCCTTGGCCCGGTAGACCCGGCCTCCGTTGGTGAAGAACAGCAGCCACTGGTGGGTGGAGGTGATGAAGAAGTGCGACACCACATCGTCACCGCGCAGCGACGCACCGCGAACACCCTTGCCACCACGGCGTTGTGCGCGGTACTCCGACACCTTGGTCCGCTTGGCGTAGCCCCCGCGGGTGATCGTGACGACCACGTCCTCCTCGGGGATCAGGTCCTCCATCGACATGTCGCCGTCGTAGGGCACGATCTGGCTGCGCCGGTCATCGCCGTACCGTGCGACGATCTCCGCCAGCTCCTCGCTGACGATGCTGCGCTGCCGCTCCGGCTTGGACAGGATGTCCTTGTAATCGTCGATCAGCCGCTGCAACTCGTCGTGCTGCTCGAGGATCCGCTGCCGCTCCAACGCCGCCAGGCGCCGCAGCTGCAGGTCCAGGATCGCGCGCGCCTGGATGTCGTCGACGTCCAGCAGCTCCATCAACCCGACCCGGGCTTCGTCGGCCGACGGCGAGCGCCGGATCAGCGCGATGACCTCGTCCAGCATGTCCAGTGCCTTGAGGTAACCGCGCAGGATGTGGATGTCCTGCTCGGCCTTGTCGAGGCGGAACTGGGTGCGTCGCACGATGACGTCGATCTGGTGCTCGACCCAGTAGCGGATGAACGCCGACACCGGCAGCGTGCGCGGCACCCCGTCGACCAGCGCCAGCATGTTGGCGCCGAAGTTCTGCTGCAGACCGGTGTGCTTGTAGAGGTTGTTCAGCACGACCTTGGCCACGGCGTCACGCTTGAGCACGATCACCAGGCGCTGGCCGGTCCGCCCGGAGGTCTCGTCGCGCAGGTCGGCGATACCGGCGACCTTGCCGTCGCGCACCAGCCCGGCGATCTTCTCCGCCAGCGTGTCCGGGTTGACCTGGTAGGGCAGCTCGGTGACCACCAGGCACTGCCGGCCCTGGATCTCCTCGACGTTGACGACCGCGCGCATCACGATCGAGCCACGCCCGGTCCGGTAGGCCTCCTCGATCCCCTTGCGACCCATGATCAGGGCGCCCGTGGGGAAGTCCGGTCCGGGGATGCGTTCGAGTACGGCGTCCAGCAGCTCCTCGCGCGTGGCCTCCGGGTGCTCCAGGAGCCACTGCGCCGCGTCGGCCACCTCGCGCAGGTTGTGCGGCGGGATCTGGGTGGCCATTCCGACCGCGATACCCGAGGAACCGTTGACCAGCAGGTTCGGGAAGCGGGCCGGCAGCACGGTCGGCTGCAACGTCTTGCCGTCGTAGTTCGGCTCGAAGTCCACGGTGTTCTCGTGGATGTCGCGCACGAGCTCCATGGCCAGCGGCGCCATCCGGCACTCGGTGTACCGCGGCGCGGCCGCACCGTCGTTACCGGGGGAGCCGAAGTTGCCCTGGCCGTCGATCAGCGGGTAGCGCATCGACCACGGCTGCACCAGCCGGACCATCGCGTCGTAGATCGCGGTGTCACCGTGCGGGTGGTACTGACCCATGACCTCGCCGACCACGCGCGAGCACTTGTTGTAGCCGCGGTCGGGGCGGTACCCACCGTCGTACATCGCGTAGACGATGCGCCGGTGCACCGGCTTGAGGCCGTCGCGCACGTCCGGCAGCGCTCGCGAGACGATGACCGCCATCGCGTAGTCGATGTAGCTGCGCTGCATCTCCGTGTTGAGGTCGATCTCGTCGATCCCCGAGTGCTCCGGCGGAGTCGGGTCGTCCGGTCCGCCGGTGGTGTCGTCAGTCATCAAGTCCCTTTAGATATCGAGAAAACGGACGTCTTTGGCGTTGCGCTGGATGAACCCACGCCGTGACTCGACGTCCTCACCCATCAGCACCGCGAAGATCTCGTCCGCAGCGGCCGCGTCGTCCATGGTCACCTGCAGCAGCGTGCGGGTGTTGGGGTCCATCGTGGTCTCCCACAACTCCTCGTAGTTCATCTCGCCCAGACCCTTGTACCGCTGGATCGGGGAGTCCTTCGGCAACCGCCAGCCCTTGCTCTGCCCGAGCTCGACCAGTCCGTCGCGCTCCTTGTCGGAGAAGGCGAACTCGTGATCGTGGTTGGACCACTTGATCCGGTACAGCGGCGGCTGTGCCAGGTAGACGTAACCGTGCTCGATCAGCGGCCGCATGAAGCGGAAGAGCAGCGTCAGCAGCAAGGTGCGGATGTGCATGCCGTCGACATCGGCGTCGGCCATCAACACGATCTTGTGATAGCGCGCCTTGTCGATGTCGAAGTCCTCACCGATGCCGGTGCCGAAGCCGGAGATCAGCGCCTGGACCTCGTTGTTGGCCAGGACCTTGTCCATCCGCGCCTTCTCGACGTTCAGGATCTTGCCGCGGATCGGCAGGATCGCCTGGTTGAACGGGTTGCGACCCTGCGTGGCCGAACCGCCCGCCGAGTCACCCTCGACGATGAAGACCTCACTGATCGTCGGGTCCTTGGACTGGCAGTCACGCAACTTGCCCGGCAAGCCGCCGCCCTCCAGCAGCCCCTTGCGGCGCGCCGTCTCGCGCGCCTTGCGCGCCGCCATCCGCGCTGACGCCGCCGAGACCGCCTTGGAGACGATCGCGCGTCCGTCGCGGGGGTTGCTGGCCAACCAGTGTTCGAGGTTGTCACGTACGGCGCCCTGTACGAAACCCTTGACCTCTGAGTTTCCGAGTTTCGTCTTGGTCTGACCTTCGAACTGCGGTTCGCCCAGCTTCACGGAGATGACCGCGGTCAACCCCTCCCGGATGTCGTCACCGGTGAGGTTGTCGTCCTTCTCCTTGAGCAGCTTGTTGTCCCGGGCGAATTTGTTGATCAGCGAGGTCATCGCCGCCCGGAAGCCCTCCTCGTGGGTGCCGCCCTCGTGCGTGTTGACCGTGTTGGCGTAGGTGTGCACGGACTCGGAATACGCCGTGGTCCACTGCATCGCGACCTCGACCGACAGCAGCCGGTCGGTGTCCTCGGCCTCGAACGCGATGACACTGTCGTGCACCGGCTCGTTGCGCTTGGAGGAGTTGAGGTACTTCACGTAGTCGAGCAGACCGTCGTCGTAGCGGTAGGTGACCGTCGTGGGAGAGGCCTCCTCGACGGTGGTGCCCTCAGCGGCAGCCTCCTCCTCGGCCGCTTCGTCGACCTCCTGCTCACGCTCGTCGGTCAGCGTGATCGTCAGACCCTTGTTCAGGAAGGCGGTCTGCTGGAAGCGCGCCCGGATGGTCTCGAAGTCGTAGTCCACCGACTCGAAGATGTTGGGGTCGGCCCACCAGGTGATCGTGGTACCCGTCTTGTCCTGCGGGTCCAGATCGCCGATCACCGTCAGCGGTGCCTTGGGCACACCGTGCTCGAACTCGATGAAGAAGCGTTTGCCCAGCTGCCGCACCTCGGCGGTCATCCGGCTGGACAGGGCGTTGACCACCGAGGAGCCCACGCCGTGCAGCCCGCCGGACACCTTGTACCCGCCACCGCCGAACTTGCCGCCGGCGTGCAACTGGGTCAGGACGACCTCGACCGTGGACACGCCCTCGGTCGGGTGGATGCCGGTGGGGATACCGCGGCCGTCGTCGATCACCCGCACGCCGCCGTCGGCCAGCAGCGTCACGTCGATGGTGGTCGCGAACCCGGCAAGCCGTTCGTCGACGGCGTTGTCCACGATCTCCCAGATCAGGTGGTGCAGGCCGCGCGGTCCGGTGGAGCCGATGTACATACCCGGTCGTTTACGGACCGCCTCCAGACCTTCCAGGACCTGGATCGCACTGGCGTCGTACACCGCATCGGTCGAAGTGTCGGGACTGCGAAGCTCCTGCGGTTCGTCGGGCTGGGGGTTGGTCGCGTCGGCCACTAGCTGGTTGCTCCTGTTCCACGGATCGCCCGTCTGACGAACGGGCAGCGCCCTCATCGAGATGAGTGCGCTGTTCGCCTTCCAGTCTACCGTGCATCGGATCGCAACCGGCTCTCAGACCCGCTCAATCCCCAGCCAGACCGCCGAACCAAGCGCCGAATGATCCCCGCTACATGCGCGGGGGCCTCCCGGGCTCTGCGGACGAATCACGACACCAGGACGTAAACCTCTGCTCCGGTGTCGGTCGAACAGGTCACCAGATCGGTGCGGACACAGTTCAACGTGTAGTCCCGGCCGGTCGCCGGCGAGTGCGCTGTGACCTGGAACTGCGTCTGTCCCTGACCGATCGGGCCGGCTGCGGCTGCTGCCACGTTGGTCGCGAAACCGCACGAGGCACGCGCGTTGCCGCCTACGGTCGGCGCGCAGACCTTCGCGCCGGCGGGGAACGTGCCGGCAGCGGTGCTCGTACTCGACTGCGTCGACGACGAGGAGGTCGACGACGACGTCGAGGACGACGATGTGGAACTGGTCGTCGAGGACTGCGCTGAGGTGCTGCTCTCGGTGGAGGTGGGGGAGGGCTGCGTCGGGGTCGGACTGGTCGGGGTCGCCGTCGGTAGCACCGAGTTGGTGGCGGCCGGGGTGCTGGCGTTGTCCCGGCTGGCCCACAGGTAACCGCCCACCGCGCCGACGATCGCCAACGAGGCCATGATCACCGCGATGGGCCACCAGATCGACCGGACCGGATCCTCCGGACCCGCCTCGTACCGGCCCTGTTCGTAGGCCGCCTGCTCGTAGGGGTCCCGGCCGCCGTAGGGCGCGCTCTCGTACTGCGGTGCCGCGTATTGCGACGGGTTCTGCTGCGCCGGGAACGCCTGGGTCGGTTGGTGGTCCCCTCCCTGCCCGTAGGCCGGGTCGACGTAGATCTTCGGTTTCTGCACCGGCAGGTCGTGCGGCGCCACCCCGGGCGGGACACCGACCGTCGGGTCCTCCGAGTGGTCGGCAGGTCCGGGACCGGCCGCAGCGGGACCGCCCTGACCGGGCAGTCGCACCGGCCTGGTGGGGTCGGAGTCGCTGGGAATCGGCCGGGTCTGGTCCGGGTCGTTCGGTTCGTTCGGGCTCACGGGTAGGGACACTCCTCGGTACGGCGAACGGTCCAGGGTAGCGACATCGGCTGGGTCGCCGTGGGTGTCGGGTCGGTCAACCGTAGGTGTCCCGGGGCCCCCGACCACCGGTGATTCCGCGATAACCGTGCTTCCACGACGGTGCTCCGGGGCCGACGATCCGCAGTTCCCGGACCACTTCGGGACCCACCTGGCGCTCGATCGCCGCCAGCAGCGTGGAGCTGAGCAGCCGCAACTGGGTGGCCCATGCGGTCGACTCCGCGCGCACCGTCAGCACCGAGTCCTCGAAGGTGGTCGGCAGGCAGTGGCTGGCCACCTCCGCTCCCACGATGTCGGCCCAGCGGCTGAACACCGCCCCGGCCTGTACGTCGACCTGCCAGGCCCGCTCCTCGATCAGCTTCTCGATGCCGACGCCGAGCGGTTGGGGTTCCAACGAATCGCGACGCGGTGCCACGCCGGGCTGGGTGCCCGATTGCCGGGGACGCACGCCCGGTCGCAGACCCCGGTCGCGGGCGGCACGACGTACCTGGTTCAGCGCCTCACGGGCCGCCTCCAGTGGGTCGAGTTCCTCACTGGCAGAGTCGTTTTCGCTATTCACGAGGCGCTCTCCTGCGGCACGGTGATCGCGCTGACGGCAGCCCGGGTCACCTCGAACCGCGGGCCGATGAGTCCTTGGGGGATATCGGCCGGGACGGCCGCGGTGACCAGAACCTGCTCACAATCCTCGATCAGCGCGGCCAGGCGCTCGCGGCGGCCGGTGTCCAACTCGGCGAAGACGTCGTCCAGCACCAGCACCGGATCCGTGCCCAGGTCATGGCGCAACAGGTGGTAGGCCGCCAGCCGCAGGGCCAGCGCGAACGACCACGACTCGCCGTGACTGGCGTAGCCCTTGGCCGGCAGCTCGCCCAGTTCGAGTTCGACGTCGTCGCGGTGCGGGCCGACCAGCGTCAGCCCCCGGTCGGCTTCGGCCTGCGCCAGTTGCGCGAACCTCTCGTGCGTGGCCTGCGTGAGGTCCCCGACCGTGGGCACCTCGCCGTTCGCGATCGACTCCGCCATCGCTGCGTCCAGACTGCTGCGGTACGTCGCGTGCGCATCACCCGCACCCGCGCTCACTTGCTCGTAGGCCCGGGCCACGTGCGGGGCCAGATCGCGCAGCAGCCGCAACCGCGCGTACAACAGGTGCGCACCGGCGGTTGCCAGATGTTCGTTCCACGCCGGCAGGGACGCCAGCACCGCAGTCCGGTCCGGTGCGGTCCGTGCCGACTTCAGCAGGGCATTGCGCTGCTTGAGGATCTTGTCGTAATCGCTGCGGGCCGCTGACCAGCGCGGTTGCCGCGCCACCAGCAGTTCGTCAAGGAACCGCCGCCGCTGCTCCGGGTCGCCCTTGACCAGCGCGAGATCCTCCGGCGCGAAGAGAACCGTCCGCAACGTGCCGAGGGTTTCCCGCGGCCGCGTCGGATGCGCATTGAGCCGGGCCCGGTTGGCCCGGCCCGGATTGATCTCGAGTTCGACCTGTTGGGTGCGCCCGTCGCGGACCACCGCGGTGGAGATGATCGCCTGCTCGCAGCCGGCCCGGATCAGGGGCCCGTCACTGGCCACCCGATGCGAACCCAGCGACGCGACGTACCCGATGGCTTCGACGAGGTTGGTCTTGCCCTGGCCGTTGGGCCCCACGAACAGGCTCGGCCCTGCGGCCAGGGGCAGATCGACGTGGTCGTAGGAGCGGAAGTCCGTCAGCACCAGGTGGGCGACGTACATCAGCGCTCAGCGCACCACGCGCACCGGGTCAGTGGTCAGTGACGACGGGCTTTTCGCCCTTCTTCGTCACCTGGTGGCCACCGAATTCGTTGCGCAACGCCGCAACGGCCTTCATCGCCGGGGAGGCGGTGCCCTGCCGGGAGAAGAACCGCTGGAAGAGCGAGGTGGAGATGACCGGCATCGGCACGCCGTATTCGACGGCTTCCTGCACGGTCCACCGGCCCTCGCCGGAGTCGTTGACGAAACCCTCGATACCGTCCAGCTTCGCATCCTTGGCCAGCGCGTCGGCCATGAGTTCCTGCAACCAGGAGCGCACGACAGTGCCGCGGGTCCAGGCCTTGAACGCGGCGGGGACGTCCTTGACGATCTCCTTGGCCTCGAGCAGCTCGTAGCCCTCGGCGTAGGCCTGCATCATGCCGTACTCGATGCCGTTGTGGACCATCTTCACGTAGTGCCCGGCCCCTACCTCGCCGGCGTGCACGAAGCCTTCATCGCGCGGACCTTCGGGGCGCAACGCATCGAAGATCGGCATGACCCGCTCGATGTTCTCGTCGGTGCCGCCGGCCATCAGGCCGTAACCCTCGGTCTTGCCCCAGACGCCGCCGGAGACACCGCAGTCGACGAACTCGATGCCCTTTTCGCCCAGTTGTTGGGCGTGCACCGCGTCGTCGGTGAATTTGCTGTTGCCGCCGTCGACGACCAGGTCACCCTTGTCCAGCAGGCCGCCGAGCTGATCGACCAGGCTCTGGGTGATGCGCCCCGCGGGCACCATCAACCAGACCACCCGCGGCGGGGTGAGGGCCTTGACCAGGTCCTCGACCGTGGCGACGTCACTGACGTCGGGGTTGGTGTCGTAACCGACGACCTCGTGCCCCGCAGCCACGATGCGGTCGCGCATGAATCCGCCCATTTTGCCCAGGCCGATGAGTCCGATCTGCATTGCGCTCCTAGGTTTTCCAGAGGTGGTGGTGCCGCGTCAACTGGCGAACCGGACCGGCATCAATACGTAGCGATAGCTGTCGTCGGATTCGCCGTCGGCTTCATTCTGCCCCGACAGAACCGCAGGGCGCCCTGGTTGGGTGAAGGACAATCGGGCGTAGGACGTGCCGAGGACCTGCAGACCGTCGAGCAGGAACTGCGGGTTGAACGCGGTTTCGATCTCCGGCCCGGTCAGGGTCGCCTCGAGGGCTTCGCTGGCCTGGGCTTCCTCGCCCTGTCCCGCCTCGATCGCCAGCACGCCGTCGCTGAACCGCAACCGCACCGGCGTGTTGCGCTCGGCGACCAGGGCAACGCGCTTGACCGATTCGATCAGCGAACCGGTCTGCACGACGGCCACGGAGTCGACCGTGGTCGGGAAGATCGAGGCGACTTTGGGGTATTCGCCGTCAAGCACCCGGCTGGTCGTGCGACGCTGACCGGCTTCGAAGCCGACCAGTCCGTCACCGCCGGCCGCCGAACCGAAGGCCACATCGACACTTCCGCCGGCGCCGAGCGCCTTGGCGGTGTCGGACAGGGTGCGTGCCGGGATCAGCGCGACGTACGCCGCGTCCGGACTGGTGGGGTTCCAGGTGAGTTCGCGCTGGGCCAACCGATACCGGTCGGTGGCCAGCAGGGTGACCTTGTCGCCCTCGACCTCGACGCGCACACCGGTGAGGATCGGCAGCGTGTCGCCGCGGTCGGCAGCGATCGAGACCTGGGCGACCGCCTGGGTGAACGCCGTACCGTCGATCGACCCGCTGCCTTCGGGAGCGGTCGGAAGGGTCGGGTAGTCGGCGGTGGGCATCTCGTGCAGCGCGAACCGGCTGGAACCGCAGACCAATTGGACCTTGGTGCCATCGGAGGTCAGCAGCACCGGCTTGTCGGGCAGCGAGCGCGCGATGTCGGACAGCAAGCGACCGTGCACCAGCGCCGTTCCGGGCTCGTCCACATGGGCGGCGACGGTGACCTTTGCGGAGACCTCGTAGTCGAAGGCGCTGAGCGTGAGCCCGTCGTCACCGGCTTCGAGCAGAACTCCCGCCAGGACGGGGACCGGAGGGCGGGCGGCCAAACCGCGCACGGCCCAGGTGACCGCATCTGCCAAAACGTCGCGTTCGACTTGCAGCTTCACCGACGAAACCGTCCTTGCTCTTGAGAAAGTGCCCTGCTGAATGCCAAGTGTGCGCCCGCCCGGATCGTGGATGCGGGCGTCCCGCCCCTGACCCTAGCCCGGCGGTATGAGTGCAACAACAGCAAGGTGGGTCCGGTGGGTATCGGTAGAACGTGTTGTTCTCGTGGGCTGTCCACAGTCCTGCCGGTCGTTGGGGTTCCGGTAACCGATGAGTAGAGAGTTCTCGTCGTTGTCATAGCGGTTGGGGAAATCGGGGATAACTGCCAACGGTGCAGGTCATAGGGCGCTCGTTCTTGTGGATAACGTCGGGATAGCGGTGGTGGATTTCCCCGGGCGGATCGCTCGGGGGTGGGTCATCCACGCATCGTCCCAAGGTTCCGGTGGGTGAACCGGCGGGTTATCCACTGTTTTCCGCACCGTTGTGCACAGATCTGTGGATAACGAAAAGGGCGTCTTTTCCACACGTTTATCCACAATCGGGGGATAGCGGTACGTCACGTACTGGTAAGAAATCAGCCCGGGAGGTGTCAGGTGTTGCCCGAAGTCGCCGCTCGACGCACGATCTGGGTCAGTTCGCTGATCTGGTCGTAGAGCGAATGTCGCTCGGGAAGCAGCTGGCGGATCTTGCGATCGGCGTGCATCACAGTGGTGTGGTCGCGGCCGCCGAAGTACTGCCCGATCTTCGGCAATGACAGGTCGGTCAGCTCCCGGCACAGGTACATCGCGACCTGTCGAGCGTTGACGAGAGTCCGGGAGCGCGAGGCGTCGCACAGTTCGTCGATCGTCACGCCGAAGTAGCGGGCCGTCTCGCGCATGATCAGCGGGGCAGTCACCTGGCCGGCACTGGCGCTGGGCACCAGATCTTTCAGCACGTGCGCCGCCAGAGCCGGATCGACCTGACTCTGGGTGACCGAGCCGTAGGCCGCGACCCGGATCAGTGCTCCCTCGAGTTCGCGGATGTTGCTGGGCACCTTGTCGGCGATCAGGCTCAGGACGTCATCGGAGATCTCGATGCGGTCGGTGATCGCCTTCTTGCGCAGGATCGCGATCCGCGTCTCCAGGTCCGGCGGTTTGACGTCGGTGGTCAGGCCCCATTCGAAGCGGGAGCGCATGCGTTCTTCCAGGCCGTTGAGTTGCTTGGGCGGCTGGTCGCTGGTCAGCACGATCTGCTTCTCGCTGTTGTGCAGCGCATTGAACGTGTGGAAGAACTCCTCCTGCGTGCTCTCCTTGCCCTGCAGGAACTGCACGTCGTCGATCAGGAGTACATCGACGTTGTCGCGATAGCGCTTCTGGAAGCTGCTGGCCTTGTCGTCACGGATCGAGTTGATGAAGTCGTTGGTGAACTCCTCGGAGTTCACGTAGCGCACGCGTGACTGCGGGTAGTAGGAGCGCACGTAGTGGCCGATGGCGTGCAGCAGGTGAGTCTTGCCCAGACCGGAATCCCCGTAGATGAACAGTGGGTTGTAGGACCGCGCCGGGGTCTCGGCGACGGCCTGGGCGGCGGCACAAGCGAACCGGTTTCCCGCTCCGATCACGAACGTGTCGAAGGTGTACTTCGGGTTGAGCCGGGTGTCGTCGCGCTCGTTGACCGTGGCCGGTCCGTGGCCGGAGGTGCTGGGGCGCTGGCTGATCGGTTGGGCCGCGCCTTGCGGCGGAGCCGGGTCGAACGCGGCCGGGTCAGTTTGGACCGCGGGGTCCTCGGTGTAGCTGTTGACCAGGGTCAGCGTGGGGCCTTCGTCCTCGGCGATGGCCTGGGCTTCGGCCAGGTCCTCGGCGGTGTCGGCACCGTTCTCGGTGCCGCGCAGCGATTGGTCCACGGTCACTGCGATGGTCAGGTCGCGCCCGACGGCCCGGCTCAGGGAACTACGGACGGGTTCGGCCAGGGTGGATTCGACGGCGGTCTTGGTGTTGTCGAACGGAACGGCGATCAGCGCGGTGTCACCGAGGACGCCGACCAGACGAGCGATCTGCAGGAAACCGCGTTCCTTCGCAGGAATTCCGGAGTCAGCCAGGTCGAGCATCACGGTGTGCCAGATGTGCGCCAGATCTGGTTCGGAATCCTCCAAAGCCACCGTGCCCCCTCTGCGCAGACCGTCCGACGCGTCTCGTTGTCCTGAGCGTGCCACCGCGGACCACGGCGCGACAAAAGTTATCCACAACAGTGTGCACAGCTGTGGACAACGAACTTGGGGCGGGGGAGGCGGTGACTGGAAGAACCGACCGTAACAACCGCGTCACGCCTGCGGCAACCGGGAGCCAGGACAAATCTTGCTTCATCGGCGTGTCGCTACCGGCCGCCGGCACTAACCTGCGCTGTATTGGCGGGTTCTGGGTGAGACCGCGGATCACCGAGCGAATCCGCGTCGTTCCGTGCGGGTGGACGCCCGCTGGCCGCGGTCCGGCTGGTTTGACCCGTCCTAGCCGCCCACGTAAAGTTGATGAGGCCTGTTGCGTCCTTGCGTGCGTCGGTTCTGTCGGCGCCGCCCATCCGGATGCAGTCGGCCGAGAACTTCCGCGGTAGTCCGCGGTTTGCAGTGACACCCATGGGCCACCCGGCCCGCCACCGACGGAGTTATTGACGTGAGCAAGCGTACTTTCCAGCCGAACAACCGCCGCCGTGCCCGCAAGCACGGTTTCCGGCACCGCATGCAGACCCGTGCCGGCCGGGCGATTCTGTCCGCCCGCCGCAGCAAGGGCCGCGCGAGCATCTCTGCCTGAGCTGCTGCGCTCATGTTGGCGCGCCGCCACCGGTTACGCACCCCGGATCAGTTCCGGGCGGCGACTCGACGCGGTGGAACGCGCCGAGCCAGCGGTTCCATGGTGGTGGTGCAGATGCGCTCGCACAGCGTGACCGACCCGGGCCCGACCCGGGTCGGTTTTGTCGTGTCCAAGGCTGTTGGCGACGCGGTCACCCGCAACCGGGTCAAGCGCATCCTGCGGCACGCCGTCGCAGCCCGGCTCACCGCGATCGGTGACGGGCAGGACATCGTCGTGCGCGCCCTTCCGCCGGCGAGCCAGAGCGTCTCGCCGGCGGGCTCCCGCCGGCTGCGGGCCGAACTCGAGACCCTGATGGACCGGGTCTGCGCCACGTCCCCTGTCGCCTCGGCGCCGCCGGTGTCGCGATGAGCTTCTTGCCGCGGGTTCGTCGTGTGCTCCGACGGGTAACCACGGCGCCGCTGCTGGCCCTGATCTGGTGCTACCAGCACCTGATCAGTCCGATGACGCCGCCCAGCTGCCGGTTCTATCCCAGCTGCTCGACGTACGCCGCGACCTCCCTGCGCCGTTTCGGCTTGATCCGCGGGAGCTGGCTGACCATCCGCCGGCTGCTGCGGTGCAACCCCTGGAACCCAGGGGGCGTCGACCACGTTCCGCACAGTGAGCGCGATCGCGAGTCGGACCCGGTCACCGGTCGTGCCCGGAGAACTCACCAACCGGAGCCACCCGTCGTACCGTCAACCAGGTAGCTCCACCCGAACTCGTCACCGCCGGTCTCGCGACCGCCCGCCCTGCAGCAGTTAAGGACAGCATGGATACGATCCTCTACCCACTCGAATGGTTCGTCGCCTTCGTGATGGTGGGGTTCCACAAGATCTTCTCGACGATCGGGCTCAATGCTGAGTCTGGCTGGACCTGGGCGCTGTCCATCGTCGGCCTGGTCGTGGTGCTGCGGATCTTGCTGATCCCGCTGTTCGTCAAGCAGATCAAGTCCTCCCGTCGCCTGCAGCTGATCCAGCCGGAGATGCAGAAGATCCAGGCGAAGTACAAGGGCAAAAAGATCCTGAGTCCCGCCAGAAGCAGACCCAGGAAATGATGGAGCTGTACAAACGGGAAGGCACCAACCCGTTCAGTTCCTGTTTGCCGATCCTGTTGCAGGCGCCGTTCTTCTTCGCGCTGTTCCGGGTGCTGAACCACCTGGGCCAGATCGGATCGGGGGCGATGAAGCCGATCGGGCCGCTGACCCAACAGCTGGCCGCCCAGGCGGAATCCTCCACGATTTTCGGCGCCCGCCTGTCCTCGACCTTCCTCGGCTCGACCGATATGGCGACCAAGATCGTTGCGGTCGTCCTCATCGTCATCATGTCGGCCACGGTGTTCACCACCCAGCAGCAGCTGATGCGCAAGAACATGCCGGCCGCTGCCCTGGACAACCCGATGGCCAAGCAGCAGAAGATGATCATGTACATCATGCCGGTCTTCTTCGCGATCTCCGGCGTGAACTTCCCGATCGGTGTGCTGCTGTACTGGGTCACCACCAACCTGTGGACGATGGGTCAGCAGTTCTACGTGATCCGCAGGATGCCGGCACCCGGATCGGCCGCGGAGAAGGCGCTGGAAGCCCGTCGCGCCGCCAAGGGTCAGTCCATTGCGAAGGTGACGATCCCGGGAGTGTCCGCTGCGACGATCGCCGAGAGCGAGTCGGTGGCCCCGACCCCGGGCACGCCCGGTCTGGCGACCGCGGACGGTAGTGCCGCGGGTAAAACCGGTGGTCAACGCGTGCAACCCAAGAAGAACAACAAGAAGCGGAAACGCTAGGGCCCTGACGCCCCCACATCGTTCAACTCATCCTGTGATCGGAGCCGCATGACCGACATCAACACCACCTCCTCGACGGATGCTCCCGCCGTGGAGGACGTCAGCGAAGAGACCGTCACGGTCGTCGCAGCCGAGACCGACGATTCGGAGTCCGCGGACGCCCCTGCTTCCGGGGGTAAGGCCGCGCGCCTCGAGCGCGACGGCGAGATCGCGGCCGACTATCTGGAGACCCTGCTGGACATCGCGGACCTGGACGGCGATATCGAAGTCGACGTGGACGGCGACCGGGCGGCAGTCTCGATCGTCGACAGCGACGACGGCCGTGCCCCGCGCAGCTTGGTCGGTCCGCGAGGCAAGGTGCTCGAAGCGCTGCAGGAGCTGACCCGGCTGGCCGTTCAGGCGGAGACCGGTGACCGCTCCCGGCTGATGCTCGATATTGCGGGTCACCGTTCGACGCGCCGTACTCAGTTGGAGACGCTGGCCCACGAGGCCTGTGAGCAGGTGCGCAGCTCCGGTCAGCCGCAGCGTCTGGAGCCGATGAGCGCGTTCGAACGCAAGGTTGTGCACGACGCGGTGCTGAAGGAAGGCCTGGGTTCCGAGTCCGAGGGTGCCGAGCCCAACCGTCGCGTCGTCGTTCTTCCCGGCTGACCTGCCGCCCAAGGCGCGTTTCACGTGGAACCGGCCGAGGATAACGACAGCCGTAGGACTGGTACCGCCGCTGACGAAACCGAGGTGCCGGTGGCGCCGGAGTCGGCACGCGAGTACCTGGGTTCTCAGTTCGGTCTGATGAGCCGGTACGTCGAGCACCTGGCCACCAGCGCCATCAGCCACGGCTTGATCGGACCCCGGGAGCGGGAATCGCTGTGGACCCGCCATGTCCTCAACTGTGCCGTGCTCGGTGAAGTGATCGAGCCCGCAGCGGACGTGATCGATGTCGGCTCGGGTGCCGGGCTGCCCGGAATGGTGCTGGGTATCAGCCGCCCCGATCTTCACGTGACCCTGGTCGAACCGTTGCTGCGGCGCAGTAACTGGCTCTCGATGGTGATCGAGGATCTGGCCCTGACCAACGTGACCGTACGCCGGGATCGGGCCGAGGACGTGCACGACCTGCGCGCCGACGTCGTCACATCGCGCGCGGTGGCCCGGTTGGATCGATTGACCGGCTGGTGTGCCCCGTTGGTCCGGGCGGGCGGCCGGGTGGTGGCGATCAAGGGTGCGACCGCTCAGGAGGAGCTCGACGAGACCCGCGAGGAACTGGTCGCACTGGGTGTCGTCGATGCCCGGATCGCACAATGCGGGATCGGGGTCGTCGATCCGCCGACGACCGCGGTCGAGTTGGTGTTCGGAAGTACCACGCCGGGTCGTGCGCCCAAGACCGGTGCGGGCCGGAAGAAGCAGAAGTCGAAGAATCGCCGCCGGTCCGGCTGAGCGGGCGTCCTGGGCTCGACCCGACCGGGACCGCGACGCTTGGGGTATCGACCCAGTAATGGAAAGATCGAGGAATGCCAGGACGAGGACCACGCAGCGTTGACCGGGGTACGCCGATCGGGTGGATCGCCCCATCGATCGGCGGCGTGCGCCGAGTCGGGACAGTAACGCAGACCCGGCAGACCTCCGTAGGTGTCAGCGGTGATGTGGTGGGTCGGACCGTCCCGGTGGGTTGGCAGGCGCCGAGCCCCGGCCGCGATCGAAGGTCGACCGGATCCTGGATCGCGATAACGCGATCGGCGTCCGCCCGGGACCGAAGTCGGACTCCGGCAACCATGCTGCGCCGACAAGCTCACGGTCTGCCGGCAGCGACGTGCCTGCTCGCGCCGCCCAGAGCACAGTAGCGGTTCCATCCCAGGAGAGGTCGGACGACAGGACGACGGCCTTTCGTACGGGAGCAGGTCCGGGCGGATCGGGCGGGCACGACGACCCGGCCTCGGACGAGGAGGACGCCGAGCCGGCCGGGAATGAGGCGACTGAGCCGGCTCGCAGCGGTCACGGCCAAGCGTCGGATGAGCCCGCACGTTCGCAACCTGCGGTAGACCGTGTTTCACGTGAAACAGTGACTGAGTGGCATCGCGAACCGGCTCAGCAGCCGCCACCCGCCGGTCCGCCATCAGCAGCGACCGCAGTCGAGCCCGCGGTGGAGCAGGGAGACAGGGATCCGGCAGATACCCCGCTCGCGGCGCAGATTGCCGATGAACAACGTCGCCGGGCCGCGGTGAAGCGAACTGAGGTTCCCCGTCCGCCTGCCCCCGGGTGATGACGATCGCCAACCAGAAGGGCGGCGTCGGCAAAACCACGACGACCGTCAATGTCGCTGCGGCCCTCGCCCAGTCCGGCCTGAACGTCCTGGTGATCGACATCGATCCCCAGGGCAACGCCAGTACCGCGTTGGGTATCCCGCACCACGCCGAGGTACCCAGCATTTACGACGTGATCACCGACGACCGCCCGCTCGGCGAAGTCTTGCAGGAGTGCCCGGACATTCCTGGCCTGTGGTGTGCACCTGCCACTATCGACCTGGCCGGTGCGGAGATCGAACTCGTGTCGTTGGTGGCCCGCGAATCCCGTCTGAAGCGCGCCGTCGACGAACACCTGGCGTCGATGAGCGACACGACCCGCTTCGACTACGTGCTGATCGACTGTCCGCCGAGTCTGGGACTGCTGACGGTGAATGCCTTCGTGGCCGCGGCCGAGGTGTTCATCCCGATCCAGTGCGAGTACTACGCACTCGAGGGCCTCAGCCAGTTGCTCAACAACATCGGGATGATCCGCCGGCATCTGAATCCTCGTCTGGAAGTGTCAACCATCCTGCTGACCATGTACGACGGACGCACCAACCTGTCGTCGAATGTCGCCGACGAGGTCCGGGAGCACTTCCCGGACAACGTGCTGCGGACGCAGATCCCGCGCTCGGTGCGGATCTCCGAAGCGCCCAGCTATGGGCAGACGGTGCTCACCTACGACCCGTCGTCGAGCGGAGCGTTGTCCTACCTGGAGGCCGCGAAGGAACTGGCGTTGCGGTCTGCCCCGGCCTCGGCGAGCGCTGGTTCGTAGGGAGGGTCGGCTGCGAGGCAGGGCTGGAGCGCGATCTGCCTGGTGGTCCCGGACGGCCCGTGTCACCGGACCCGCTGGACCCACCGATAGATTGAGCGCGTGAACGATAAGCGACGCGGCCTTGGCCGCGGACTCGGTGCCCTCATCCCCACCGGACCGGCGGGAGCTCGCCCCACGGACGTCTTCTACGGAGATGTCACCGACGTCGCGGCGGCGCCGGAACGTTTCACGGGAAACATCGCCTCCGACGACCGACCCGAGGCGAGCGAAGACGCCAGCACCGACACGGTCGCTGATCTGCGACCCGTGCCCGGAGCCAGTTTCGCCGAACTGCCGCTGGACAGTATCCGGCCCAACCGGGATCAACCACGGACGGTCTTCGATGAGGACGACCTGGCTGAGCTGGTGCACAGCATCCGCGAGATCGGCATCCTGCAGCCGATCGTGGTACGCGCACTACCTGAGCAGACCGCGGAAACCGGTGGCCCCGCCTACGAGTTGGTCATGGGGGAACGTCGGTGGCGGGCAAGCCGCGAAGCCGGCCGCACCACCATCCCTGCGATAGTCCGCGAGACCGCCGATGAGTTCATGTTGCGCGATGCGTTGCTGGAGAACCTACACCGGGCGCAACTGAACCCTCTGGAGGAAGCTGCCGCCTACCAGCAACTGTTGCAGGACTTCGGCTGCACGCAGGAAGAGCTCGCAGCGCGCATCGGCCGATCGCGGCCGCAGGTTTCCAACACCATCCGATTGATGAAGCTGCCACCACTAGTGCAGCGACGCGTCGCAGCCGGGGTTCTCAGCGCCGGTCACGCCCGTGCCCTTCTCGGTCTGTCAGATGCCGCTGCCATGGAACGGCTCGCTCAACGGGTGGTGGCCGAAGGTCTGTCCGTGCGCGGCACCGAGGAAGTCGTCGCAATGGGCGGCGACCAAGCCCCGGCATCGCGGGTTTCCCAGCCGACGCCGACGGATCCGGAACTGTCGGAACTGGCCGACGCTCTGGGCGACCGCCTCGACACCCGCGTCACGGTCAACCTCGGGCGCAAACGGGGCCGGATGACGATCGAATTCGCCGGCGGCGACGATTTGCGGCGGATTCTGGCGCAGCTCGGGGTCACCGGCCCCGGCGACTGAGCCCGCACGCACAGAAGGAGGGTTGCACCGGCTATCCGGTGCAACCCTCCTCGACGTGGAGCGGATGCTCAGCCCAGGAAGGGCTGCAGTTCCTTCAGCAGCTTCGGCTTGGGCAGCGCACCGACGATGGACTTGACGACTTCCCCGCCGACGTAGACGTTCAGCGTGGGGATCCCGGTGATGCCGTACTTGGCCGACACCTGCGGGTTGAGGTCGGTGTTCAGCTTGACCACGTCGATCTTCTCCGCGTTGGCCTCGGCGATTTCCTCCAGGATCGGAGCAACTGCCTTGCACGGGCCGCACCAGGGTGCCCAGAAGTCGACGAGCACCGGCTTTTCGGCCTTGAGGACGTCGGTGTCGAAGGTGGCGTCGGTGGTCTCCTTGGTCGCAGCCATGGGAGTTCCTTTCAGGGACAGGGTGTCGGGGTCGATCGGAGTGGAATTGTGCTGGTGATCGCAACAACAACCGGTCATGCGCTGGGATTCCCCGCCATGCCCGGTGCTGGGCGTTGATACTGACGTCGTTGTCATCACATTGTCATCGAATCTGCTTATGCCAGAAGGAAATTCACGAAATGACGATTGCATCTGGTAGGTCTTCGTCGGCCGGAATGCCGGCCAAGAACCGTTCTGCGTCGAGGCTGGCGGCACAGCCGCTGCCCGCAGCGGTGATGGCCTGGCGGTAGGTGTGGTCGACCAGGTCGCCGCAGGCGAAGACCCCGGGCAGATTGGTCGCCGTGGTGCGGCCGTCCACCAGCACATACCCGGACTCGTCGGTGTCCACCTGACCGATGACCAGCTCACTGCGCGGCACGTGCCCGATGGCCACGAACAGGCCGGTCACGCCCAACTCGCGGGTCTGACCCGATTGCACATCGCGCAGCGTCACACCGCTCAATTTCGGTTCGCCGTGCAACTGGGCAACCTCGCTGTTCCAGGCAAAGGAGATCTTCGGGTTGTTGCGCGCCCGCTCGGCCATGATCTTGGAGGCCCGCAACTGATCGCGGCGGTGCACCATCGTGACGCTTCGTGCGAACCGGGACAGGAAGGTGGCCTCTTCGACGGCTGAGTCCCCACCGCCGACCACGGCGATGTCCTGGTCGCGGAAGAAGGCACCGTCGCAGGTGGCGCACCAAGAAACACCGTGACCGGACAGCCGCTTCTCCTCGGTCAGCCCCAGCTCCCGATAAGCCGAACCCATCGCGAGAATCACGGCGCGGGCCCGGTAGAGCGTTCCCTCGGAGTCGGTGACCTCCTTGATGGGACCGGTCAGGTCGAGGCTCTCGACGTCATCGCGGATCAGGGTGGCACCGAAGCGCTCCGCCTGGGACCGCATGTTCTCCATCAGATCGGGTCCCATGATGCCGTCCGGGAAACCCGGGAAATTCTCGACGTCGGTGGTGTTCATCAGCGCCCCACCGGCCGTGACCGAACCTTCGAAGACGACCGGGGCCAGATTGGCCCGGGCTGCGTAGACCGCCGCCGTGTAACCGGCGGGTCCGGAACCGACGATGATCAGGTCGTGCACCTGCTGCGTCACTTGTCTCTCCACTGCTGCGGGTAGCCGTCCGCCATCGGAATCGGCCTACTGGATAACCGATCGTAGGCCCCGGGTGTTCCCACCGTGACCGGTGGTCAGGAGAAGACCTTCACGTCGCCGATCCGGGTGCGGAACGTGTCGTTGTAGGCACTGAGCTTGGTGATCCACAACAGCACGTACTTCCCGGTCAAGGGACCGCCGGTGATGCTCTGCTGCCCTGAGCCGTTGTTCAAGGTGCCCAACAGGTTCTGTTGATCACGCGACCTGGTGTCACTGACGTAGACCTGGATCGTCGTCGGATTGCCCAGGACGTTGATGTCGACCCGGCTGACCGACTGGCTGCCGTCCAACCGCACTAACAAGCCCACCCCGTGTTTGCCGTTCTCAGTGAACGTCTCCAGTTTGTAGGGATGGGTCGACCAGGAGGTGTACGCATTGCCGTCGATGGCCCGGTAGGTCAACTGGTTGTTCTCGTTGCCGTCGCCGTCCGGGTCGTAGCTGGTCGCGCTCTCGATCGTCAGTTGCCGGCCCGCGACGGGAGCCGAACTGGTCGGTGCGCTGGTTGTGGTCGCGGTCGGCACAGTGGATGAAGTGGCCGACGGTTGCGCCGAAGAACCGCCCCGGTCGAAGAACGAGCGCAGACCGAGCAACCCGAGGATCATCGCGATGACCACCAAGCCGCCCACGATCACCAGGGCCAGGCGACTGGTCTGCGGGTCCGGGTCGCCGTAGACATCCGGGATCAACGGGGCCGGCGGTTCCAGGTCGGTGTACTCCTCCTGGTGCTTGGGCGGTTCGGGAACCTGGGCGACGCGCAGTGTCGAGGCATCGAAGGTGTGGGTGTCGTCCTGTTCGAGTTCAGGACGCCGCCCGACCATCGTCGCGTCGGGATCCGTGGGATCGACGGGGCCGGCCGCCGCGGTGCCCGATCCCAGGCCGGTGATGGCCGCGGTGCGGGCGCGCGCGGCCTGATCGCCCGACACCGAGTGGACGATCTCCGAGGACCACGGAGACAACTGGTGGGCCAAGGCGGTAGGGGTGGCCGGGCCCGCATCGTCGATGAGAACCTGCTCGACCAAACCGTCGAGATCGGAGGGTACGCCGCGGGTCACCGAGCCGGGCAGCATCAGGATGCCGTTCCTGGTCTGCGCATCGGGAAGTCCGGCGACGGATTCGGGACCGGACCAGTGGCCGGTCAACGCGGCGTACAGGCAATGGACGAGCGCGACGGTGTCGGCGCGGGAAGCGGCGTCGGCGTCCAGGTCATCGGTGCCGGCCAGGGCGGATTCGATGGCCAACCCGCGCACGGAAACGGCTCCGGAGCGGGATCGCTCGATCGAGTGCGGGGTGAGCGCCAGGTGGTGCAGACCCCGGCCGGCGGCGTTACCCAGGCCGACGGCGGCTTCACCCACGATCCGCCGGGCTTCCTCGGCGGGCAGCGGCCCGAGCTGGGCCGACGCGGCCAGCGAATCCGTGCGATGCAGCGCCTCGCTGACAATGAACGCAAGATCATCCTGGGAGCCCACGTCCAG
The DNA here is from genome assembly GCF_042661605.1 of Branchiibius cervicis. Taxonomy (NCBI): domain Bacteria; kingdom Bacillati; phylum Actinomycetota; class Actinomycetes; order Micrococcales; family Dermacoccaceae; genus Branchiibius; species Branchiibius cervicis. Next base: position 3,555,260 of record NZ_JBHSWJ010000002.1, on the reverse strand, counting down.
CACCCGCACCAGGTGCGGATCCTCGACGGCCGAGGCGCGCCGGGCGCTGTCGACAGCTGCGGCGGCACCCGGCAGGTCCTCTTCGAAAAGTGTGATCGTGACTTCGCGATCGAGGGTGGCGTCCTGGGCGAGCCAGAGCTCGTGGTCGTCGGCTCGTCGCAGGAGGGTCGTCGTGGTGTAACGGTCGGCGAATACGCTGCCGCCCTGCACCTCGCGCACCCAGCTGCCCCTTTTATTCTTCGGTGTTCAACAACTCGCTGCCTTGACGCAACGCAGGCATCCTATGCGGTGCGGCGCACTCTGCCGGTGACGGCTCGCACGCGCGCGAGCAACGATTCGATCTCGGGAACGTGCAGCAGCTTGGCCGTCGACACGTAGACCAGGCAGAACAGCGGGACCCCGATCAGGGTCTCGAGCAGAGCGACACTCCGGGACTGCAGCGGGCTGCTGGGCGTGAAGATCCCGAGGGTGAAGTAGAAGACGATGGCGACGGTCAGGCTGGCGACCAGAGCGGCCAGGGCCAGCCGGCCGTAGGTCCGCAGGACGCCGTTGCCGGGCACTCGACCCAGGTGACGACGCACCAGGAACCACGCCACCGTCGCTTCGATGATGTAACTCAGCGATTGGGCACCCGCGACACCGGCTCCGACGGCCTGCACGGGTAGTAGGGCCGCCAGCAGCGTGAACGGGATGGCAATCGCCGTGCACACCACCTGCAGGTAGAACGGACGGATCGCGTCGCTGAAGGCGTAACAGACCCGTTGGATGAGGACGCACATCGTGAACGGGATCATGCCGAGGCACATCGCGATGGTGGCGTCGGCGACACTGGCGCCGGCGTTGTTGCGGGTGCCGAACATAGCGATGGCAATGGGGCCGATCAGGACGAATGAACCGATGGTGACGGCCACGGTGGAGACCCCCGAGAGCCGCATTCCCAGGGTGAGGTCGTCTGCGACGGCGGAGCGGTCGCCCCGGTGCGCTGCGTGGGACAAACGCGTGTAGAGCGCCGTCACCAGGGACAGCGTGATCACCGAGTGCGGCATCATGAACAGCAGGAAGGCGTACGACTGGGCGGCCTTACCGCCGAAGTCCTCAGGTACCGCATTGAGCACCCGTGACGTGACGATCTGTCCCACCTGTTGCACGGCCACTGCTCCCAGGGCCCACCCGGCGATCTTGGTGGTGGCCCGCGCCTCCAATCCCCGGAAACGCCAGTTGATCGCGAAACGGTAGCCACTACGCCGCAACGGGACGATCAGGATCGCTGCCTGCGCCGCGATGCCCAGGGTTGCGCTGCCGGCGAGGACCAGGATCTCGGCCCACGACCAGCCGTCGGCCTGCTGGATGGTCCCGGGATCGGACATCCCCCACAGCACGAACAGACCGAGGATCGACACGATGTTGGCCAGGACGGGGGCCCACATCAGCGCGCCGAAGCGGCTGCGGGCGTTCAGGACCTCCCCGAGCAAGGTGTAGGCACCGTAGAAGAACAGTTGCGGCAGGCAGACCAAGGTGAAGGCGATACCCAGTCGGAGGCGGGCCGGGTCGTTGGTGCCGTCGAAGATCCGGTAGAGATACGGCGAGCCGAGCATCAAGACGACCGTGATGGCCGCGAGCAGGATCATCGCCCGGGTCAGCAGCGCATCGGTGAAGGCTTTTCCGCCGTCCGCTTCGCGCAGCGCGCGAGTGATCTGCGGGACGAGTACTGCGTTGATGACCCCGCCGGCGAGCAGCAGGTAGATCAGGTTGGGCAGGTTGTTCGCGGTGTCCCAGACGCTGGCCGGCACGGTGTTCAACCCGATGATGTGCGCCAACAACACGACCCTGAGCACACCCATCAGCCGGGACACGATGGTCCCAGAGGCCATGATCACGCTGGAGCGGAGAATCCCACCGCCGGATGCCACCGGTGCCGGCGTGCTCGGGGCCGGTTCCGCGGGCTTCGGGCGGGAGGCTGCGGGTGTCGGAACGGGTTGCGCCGGTGCGCTGCCGCCGTGCTCCCGCCTCGTGTCGACGACCACCTCGGGCAGGTGCTGGACGCCGTCCAACCGGTCCAGCGCCGCCACGAATTCGTTCTCCGCGGCGGAGTCGGGCAGATCGGACCGGACCCACGCGTCGTACAGGCCGCCGAGACTCGCCGCGATCGGCGGTGGCTCGATGCCCGAGGGCGTGTCCCTGGCAGGTGGTGTGGGGCTCATTCTTCTTCGTCGTCGTCGATGAGCGGCGCGGGAGTGACGGTGACAACCGCATCGCTCGGGGTACGGGTGCTCGGATCGAGCTGCTCGGCGGTGCGCGGCCCGCGCCGGACCGCCCGGACCAACCCGACCACGAACACAATGCCACCCAAGGAGCCCAGGACCCAGTAGATCCAGCTCGCGGTGGGGCGTACGTCGACCTGCACCTGCGTGCTCTGACCGTCGGGGCTGCCGAGGACCAGGCCGCCGGGGGTGCTCAACGTGGCATCGACCGGCACCTGCCCCTGGGCCAGCGCCTGGACGTGGAACCGGGTCGTCGTGCGCCCGGCCACGCCGAGGTCCAGCGTGTGGGTCGGGTCCTCCACCTGCAAGATGGCCCGGCGCGGGGTCAGCGTGAGGTTCACCCCCTGCACGGCGCGGGTCAGTGAACTGGTGACGGTCACGCTCAACTGACCGGAGTCGGCGAAGAAGTTGACGTTGCCCGGGCTGACCGTCACCCGCGCGAGCAGGCCGGAGGTCGCCGTAGCGGCCAGGTGCAGGGTCCTCTCGGCGCCCGCCGTACCCCGCCAGCGCGTGGAGAAGGCCGTGTCCAACGCGGCGGTGCGCGCTGCGATGTCGGACTCTGCGTCCACCAGGATGGTGCCGAGCCCGGTCAGCCGGCGCCGTTGCTGCGCAACGCTTTCCAGCAGTGCGGTGGTGATGGCGCTACGACCCGGGACGGGGTACGGCGTGCCCTCCGCCGGCGTTCCGCGCACCTGGGCGAGCGGGCCGGTGGCCAACGCCGCCGCCGTCTGGTCGCCGGTGCGATCGGCGGTCCAGGCCGCGCCCCGAGCCGCGGTGAGTCGAGCCGCCAGCTCGGCCGGTTGCAAGGTCAACTGCCGTGGTACGAGCGCCGTCATCGAACGCTGGTTGCCCGGTCCTTGGAGGTAGACGGCCAGGGTGTACGCCAGCAAGTGCGCTGAGGCGGCGCCCTCACCCGAGGAATCCGGCGCCGACAGCAGGGAGCTCAGCGTCTCGTCGTACACCAGGAGGCCGGCGGTTCCGGTCGCCCGACGAGCGTCCGTGGTCACCAACCCGGTGTTCGCCACGATCCGGTTGGGTTGGATCACCACCGGCGCGCCACCGCGGGTTGCGGACCAGGTGGTCGTCAGTTGGCTCAGTTGCCGGGCCGTGAGTGCCTCGGCCGGCGCAGCGACCACCGTGTCGCTGATGGTGCGCAGGTCATCGGCCAGGGCCGGACCGACCGCCTGCTCCAGCACGGCCTGGTCGGCACTGCCCGCCAGCAGTCCCGACAGATCCGGATCGTCCAGCGGGGTCCACCAGACCGGCTGGCCGCCCTGCGCTGCCGACTGCAATCGCGTCCGCAGCGTGGTCATCTCGGTGGCGACGGGATCGTTGGCGGTCGGGGGCGTCGTCGTGGTGGTCGGCGTCGGGGTGCTGCCCCCGTCGTCGTCGGGGTCGGAGTGGGGCCGGTGGAGGTTGCCGTACTGGTCGTGGCCGTCGGGGAGGTGGGCGCGGTGGGCGCGGTGGGCAGGTTGTCGTCCTGGGCCACGGGTTCGGTCACGATGCGCGGATCGACCAGCCAGATGACCGGCTGGCCGGCCAGCGCGGTCAGCAACCGGTCGATCCGGGAACCGCTGCCGATGGCCTTGCGCCAGGCCTCCGCGCGGGCATCGCCGCTGGGCCCGAAGAGTGCCGGATCGGCCGGGAGGGTCAGTGGGACCACCCAGCTGATCGCCAGGCTGGGCGTCACCGAGTCTGCGGTGACGACCTGCAAGGAGCTACGCACACTGCGCAGAACGGGGCCACCGGCGCTGCTGACGCTGAGAACCATGGGCAGACTTGCGTACGAGCTCCCTTGCGGGATAGCGCTTTTCGGGATCTTGACCGTCCAGTTCGCTCGGCTGGAGGCGGCCAGTTGCGGCAGCGTGGCCGTCGCCACCGAGTTGGTCAGGTACGTCGTGTGGCCGCCTTGCCAGTCGGACAGCCGGGTGGTGGTGTCCAAGGAGCGGTTGCCCAACCCGACGGTGATCACCGGGGTGATCGGGTCAGCGGACCGGTTGGTGACCGTCCCGGTGACGGTGACATCGGCGGTGCCGTCGGAGATCTGCGGGCTGACCGTCCCGATGGTGAGCGACCCCTCGGTGTTCCAGTCGGCCGCGGCGGCCGCGGGCACCGCCGACGATGCCGGGACCCCGTTGCCCACCGTGATCCCGACCGACAACAGCGCCACGACGACAGCCAGCAGCACAGTGCGCAGCCACGGCCGGCGAAGGGGTCCAGCAGACACGAGTCTCAGGCGGTTCCGGCCAAACGCTCCCAGGCGAGCTGCACGATGCGGCGTTCGTTGGGGAAGGTGAGATAGCGGTGCACCGTGTCCAACCGGAACCATCGCGCGTCCACTGCCTCATGATCGGGGTCGCCCTCGACGCTGATCGATCCGCCGACGGCCTCGAGTAGATAGTGGTGCACGCGCTTGTGGATCCGGAACTTGGGTGTCGTGAACCAGTAGTCGATCGTGCCCAGGGTCAACAGTGCCTGGCCCACGATGCCGGTTTCCTCGGCGACTTCGCGAACCGCCGTCTCGACGAGAGTCTCGCCGGGCTCGACGTGGCCCTTGGGTAGGCACCACTCGAGTTTGCCGGCACGATTGTGCCGCGCGATCAACGCGATCCAGGCCAGGCCGTCGTTGACGTCGATGACCACCCCACCTGCGGAAATCTCCTCTACCGCCGGCAGCCGCCGCACGCTGCGGCTGGCTCGGGGCGGGGACAGGCTCATCTCAACACTGTAACCACGGGCACGCCGCCGGGGGTGTCTTCGCCTAACCTTGGCGGGTGCCCGAGCCCGACCCCATGTCCGAGTTGCCGTACGCCGAGTTGCAAGCTCGCGCCGTACGTCACCTGGCGCCCGTCCTGGGGGTGCTGACCGATCTCGGCGCACGGTTCGCGGCGCAGGGACACGAACTGGCACTGGTCGGCGGCCCGGTGCGCGACGCGTTGCTGGGCCGCACGCCCAGCGATCTGGACTTCACCACGTCCGCGAGCCCGGAACAGACCCAGGCGATCCTGGACGAGTGGGCCGACGCGACGTGGGACATGGGCCGGGCGTTCGGCACCATCGGCGGTCAGCGCGGCCCGGACACGGTCGAGATCACGACCTACCGGGCCGACGTCTACGACCGCACGAGTCGCAAACCGGAGGTGATGTTCGGCGATTCGCTGGTCGATGACCTGCGCCGTCGCGACTTCACCGTGAACGCGATGGCGTTGCGGCTGCCGGAGCCGGAATTCGTCGACCCCTTCGGCGGCCTGGCCGACCTGGCGTCCCGCATCCTGCGCACGCCGGCACCGGCTGTGGAGTCCTTCGCCGATGACCCGCTACGGATGATGCGTGCAGCGCGGTTCGTGGCCCAGCTGGGCTTCACCGCTTCGGCCGAGGTCGTCGCCGCGATGACGGCGATGGCCCCCTCGCTGGAGATGATCTCCGCGGAACGGATCCGCGACGAGTTGTCCAAGCTGCTGCTGGCCGATCACCCCACGCCCGGCTTGCGGCTGCTGGTCGACACCGGCCTGGCGGCGGTGATGCTGCCGGAGCTGCCGGCGCTGCAACTGGAGGTCGACGAGCACCATCGGCACAAGGACGTCTACGAGCACTCCCTGACGGTGCTTGAGCAGGCGATCGCGCTGGAAGGTCCGCGGCAGGTGCCCGGACTGGGCCCGGTCGAGCCGGTGCCCGGACCCGACCTGGTCCTGCGGCTGGCGGCGCTGCTGCACGACATCGGCAAACCCGCGACCCGCCGCTTCGAGTCCGGTGGCGGGGTCTCCTTCCACCACCACGAGATGGTCGGCGCGAAGCTGACCAAGAAGCGGCTGAAGGCGCTGCGCTACCCGGGTGACATCGTCAAAGACGTGTCCCGGCTGGTCGAGCTGCACCTGCGCTTCCACGGCTACGGCGGCGGGGAGTGGACCGACTCAGCCGTTCGCCGCTACGTCACCGACGCCGGGCCGCTGCTGTCCCGGTTGCATCTGCTCACCCGCTCGGACTCCACCACTCGCAACAAACGGCGGGCCGCGGCGCTCGCGGCGTCCTACGACAGCCTGGAGCGGCGGATCGCCGCGGTGCAGGAGGCCGAGGAGCTGGCCGCCGTCCGTCCGGAGCTGGACGGCAACCAGATCGCCGAAACCCTCGGCATCACACCGGGTCCGCTGTTGGGGCGGGCCTACAAGCACCTGCTGGAGTTCCGCTTGGACGCCGGCCCCGTCGGTCCCGACGCGGCCCGGCAGGAGTTGCTGCGCTGGTGGGCGCAGCAACAGCAGGCTCAGGACTGAGCCGACCGCAGGGTGTCGATCAGCGGGGTCGTCGGGCGACCGATCAACCGCGACAGCGTCCCGTCGGTGAAGGCCAGGTCGCCCTCGGCGATGTTGGCGTCCAGACCGGTCACGAAGCCGATGGCGCCGTCGGGCAGTCCGGCGTGCTTCAACGCCTCGACGTGTTCCTGCGTCGACACGTCCTTGCTGACCACGGCGCGGCCCAGTACCTCACCCAGCGCCGCCGCCAGATCGTCGTACGTCCAGGCGGTGTCACCGGCCAGCTCATAGACCTTGCCGACGTGCCCGCCGGTGGTGAGCACCACGGCAGCGGCTTCGGCGAAGTCCTTGCGCGACGCGGAGGCCACCTTGCCCTCGCGGGCGCTGCCGAGCAGCACCCCGCTGTCGCGGACCTCGTCCAGCTTCGGCAGGTAGTTCTCGTTGTACCAGTTGTTGCGCAGGATCACCGTCGGAAGTCCGCTGGTCGCGAGCGCTTCCTCGGTGGCCTTGTGCTCAGGAGCCAGGATCAGGCGGCTCGTGGTCGCGAACGGCGCTGAGGTGTAGACGAATTCGGTGATGGTCTCGCGGGAGGCGGCCACTTCGATGACCGCGGTGTGTTGGGCGACCCGATGGCCGACCTCGCTGCCTGAGACCAGCAGCACCTTGTCCACCGGCTCGGCGCCCACCATTGCGGCCAGGATCGTCTCGGGCCGGTCGTAGTCGAGCTCGGCGGCACCCACCCCGCGGTCGATCAGGTCCGCGATCTTGTCCGGTGTGCGAGCTCCGGCGATGATCTGGTTCGCCGGGACGCCGCGCTCCAGCAATGCGTCGATGGCGAGGCGACCGAGGTGTCCGGAGGCGCCGGTGACAAGGATGGTCATGGTCAGTCCTTTCGTGGGTCCTGTTCGCGGCAACCGGCGGGCGGGGCGTTGCATTCCCTGGTCAGGACACCGGTTCGGTAACCGTTGCCCCACCCGTCGGCGACGAGTGGGGCAACGATTTCCAGAGCACAGGCACGTTCGATGGATCAGCTTTCCGCGAGGATCAGCTCGTCGTCCAGAGCCAGCTCGTGCTTGCCGCGGCCACCGCGACGGGGGCGCAGGGCCACCATCAGCACCCCGAAGCCCACCGCGAGCAGGCCCCCGGCCACCGCGAACCCTCGGTCGGCGCCGGTCACGAAGGCGTCGGTCACCGCTGCCGGTGCGCTCGAGGCGGGGTGCGCCGTCGCGAACACCGTGACCAGGACGGCCAGGCCCAGGGCGCCGCCCAGTTGCTGGGTGACGTTGACCAGACCCGAGGCCACCCCGCGGTCGGCCGGTTCCACACCGGTCAGTCCGGCGGCGGTCAGCGGGACGAACGCGGTGCCGTTGCCGAGGCCGAGCAGGATCATCGGCAGCACCATCGCGGCGTACGACGTGTGCGCACCGAGCACCAGCGCCATGGATCCCAGCCCGATCGCCGAGAGCGCCATTCCGATGCCGGCGATCACCCGCACGCTGTAGCGGTCGGCCAGCCACCGGGACACGATCTGCGAGGAGGAGAAGACCGAGAGCGGGATGGGCAGGAAGGCCAGGCCGGTCTGCAGAGGCGTCCAACCGAGCACCAGCTGCAGGTACTGGCTCATGAAGAAGAACGCGCCCATCGAGCCGGCCACGAGGAGCAGCCGCGCGACGTACGCCGTGGAGCGCTCCCGGTGGGCGAAGAGCCGCAACGGGGTGATCGGGTGACTGACCATCGACTCGTTCAGCAGGAACGCACCCAGCAGGACGACGCCGGTAACGAAGGCGATCAAGGTGCCGGCATCGCCCCAGCCGTCCTCGGCGGCCCGGATGAACCCGTAGACGACGGTGCTCATCCCCAGGGTCACCAGTACGGCGCCGAGGGCATCGGCCGGCGTGCGGGTCCGGCCGGTCCGGGGCAGGACGATCAGTGCCGCCGCGAAGACGGCCACACCGATCGGTGCGTTGACGAAGAACACCCAGCGCCAGGAGGCGAGGTCGGTCAGGAGGCCGCCGGCGATCAGGCCGATCGCTGCGCCTGAGGCGGAGACCACGGTGTACCAACCGATCGCGCGGGTCTGCTGCCGTCCCGGGGCGACGCTGGACATCAGGATGGTGAGCGCAGCGGGTGCGAGCATCGCAGCGCCGACGCCCTGCACCGCGCGAGCGCTGAGCAGGACCGCGGCGTTGGTGGCGAACCCGCCGAGGATCGAGGAGCCGGTGAACAGCGCCAATCCGGCCAGGAAGGTCGCTCGTCGGCCGGCGATGTCTCCCAGCCGCGAGCCGAGCAGCAGCAGGCCGCCGAACGCGAGGGTGTAGGCGTTGACCACCCAGGACAGGCTGGCGGAGTTCATCGACAGTTCCCGCTGGATGTCCGGCAGGGCGATGTTCACGATGGCCGCGTCCAGCACGATCATCAGCTGGGTGATCAGCACCACCGCGACGATGACGCCGGTACGGCGCGACATCCGCCCGGCGGGAGGGGATGAGGTATCGGGGGAGGCACTACGGGTGGTATCGGTGTGGGTCATGTCAGTTAGCCCTTCAAGGAGTGTGGGGCGTAGAATCGACTGAAGCGGAGGATTTCTCCGCTTGCGATATGACGAATATACGGAGGCAACCTCCGGTTATGCAAGTGGTGCCTCGAAGGTGGTGTGGAGTCCATGGGGGAAACGTCGACGACGGTGTCGCGTAATCAGGGGACTGAGACGGTTTCAGGAAGCGCGAATCCCGTTGCCACAGAAGCGAAGAAGCCGTTGCGTGCCGACGCTGCCCGCAACCGGGCGAAGTTGCTGACGGCCGCTGCGGATGCCTTCGCCCAGCAGGGTGTCGAGGTCTCGCTCGAGGACATCGCCGCGGCTGCCGGAGTCGGGATCGGCACCCTCTACCGCAACTTCCCCACCCGTGAAGACCTGGTGCTGGCGGTGTACGCCGACCAGGTGAGCGCCCTGGAGCAGCGTTCGCAGGAGCTACCGGCGCAGTTCGCACCGGCCGAGGCGTTGCACGAATGGATGCGCGGTTTCGTCGACTTCTATGCGGTCAAACGGGGCATGGTCAACCTGCTGCGTTCGATGCAGAGCACCAACCAGACGCCCTTCGAGGGGACCAGGGAAAAGTTGCTCGCCTCCGCCGACCGGGTCCTGCAGCCGGCGATCGAGTCCGGCGCCGTGCGGCCCGACGTCAGCGCCAGCGAGATCACCCGCGCGCTGGGCGGAATCTGCTTGGCCGCAACGAACAACGGCAACGATGCCAACGACACGGCGCTGCCGCTGGTGGACCTGATTTTCGACGGTCTGCGCTACGGCTGCCCGGCCAGCGCGGCGGCCGACCCGGGCACGGACTGAACCACTCGGCGTACCCGCCGCTCGCGGTCCTAGTCCGTCACGACGACGAGGACCTCGCCCTCCTGCACCACGTCACCCCGGCGCACGCGCACGGCGGTCACGGTTCCGGCGAACTCGGGCGTCACCGGAATCTCCATCTTCATGGACTCCAGGAGGACCAGCTCCTGGCCAGCCTCGACCTGATCGCCGACGGACACATGGACGGCAGCAACCTCGGCAACCAGGTCCGAGGCAATCTCCTGATGGGGCACCTGGTCAGTCAAGCACCGGAGCCGATCGCGCCGCGCCGTGCGAACCGCCGGAAACCCCAGCCGTTCTTTGTGCGTTCTACACACAACCGCATGTCCCCCAGTCGTGACATCGGTCATGACTGGGGGACCATGTCACGATGTATCGTGAATTTGCCGAGCCGTTCCGAGTGAAGGAATCCCATGCCGATCGTCGCTACCGTCTTCGCAGTTGCCTGCTTGGCGCTGCTCGTCGGTCGCATGACCGGACGTCTGCCGCGTGACCTGACCGGTGGCGCGTTCCTCGGGTTGGTCCTGTGCGGAGTCTTCGGAGCGGGCTGGGTATTCACCCTTTTGCCATTCCTCTTCGTAGGCTGGGTTGTGCTGGGACCGGTCCGTCGGGAGCACAAGCGCTCACTGAAGGCGGCCCGGCGTGCGCAGATCGAAGGAAGGTGGCAGCAGATGGCCGATCAAGGCGCCGGTCAATCATGCTGCGATAACCCCATGCCGCACCGTCACCGCCCTTATGAGCCGCCGATCGCTGGAACTCCTCGTCGGCGCCGGCCCTACGACCCGCCGGTGCCCGAGACTCCGGTCACCCGCGCCGAGCAGGGACTGCTGGAGTACGCCGCCGACACCCGGCTGCCGGCATCCAGCCGTGAGCGGGTGGGCGCGTTGCACGATCGCCTGGTGGAGGCCTCGAAGTACGTGCAGGATCGCGGATTGTCCTCCGGGCTGCAGGGATTCGGTCTCGAGCAGATCCGCGACGACTTCGCACCGAACGCGATCAAGTCCTACTTGGCGTTGCCGCCGTCGACGGCGCAGACCACCGTGCTGGTGGACGGCAAGACCGGCGCCGACCTGCTCAACGAACAGCTCGACCTGCTGATCAAGGGCGTCGACCAGCAATTGGTGTCGGCGGCGATGGCCAGCGGCGATCAGATGGTCGCCAGCGAGCGGTTCTTGCGGGAGAAGTTCGGCAACCGGCCGGGAGATCTCGACCTCTGAGAGGTCAGACGACGGCTAGCGGTCGTCCGATGGAAATGCCGTTCTATGGTGGCCGCATGGTGAGCATGGGCCGGGCGGTCGCGGCGGCCGGGATGCTGTGCAGCGTTGGCCTGCTGACAGGGTGCTCGTCGTTCGATAACCGCGCGTGCACGGCCAGCCGCATGGAGGCCGACCAGGCAATCGTCGTCGGTGCCGGAATCCCGACGGCTGCGGCTGCTGGGATCTGCGACAAAGCAGCTTGCTCGTGGGCGACCGCGTCGACGACCGATTGCGTCGAAGTGCCTCTCGAGATCACCGTCCCCAACCCGGTCTCCACGATCACCGCGAAGGTCTCGGTCAACGGATCGCCGATCGCCGCGCCCGTGACGGCGACCCCGACGGCTACCCCCTCGACCCAGGTCCAGAACGGGTGCGAGGTAGGCGTCGAATATCGCTACACGGTCACCGTGACCCCGACCCGCTGACGGTGGACTTGCCGGCACGGTTCCTGAGGAGAGCGCGGCTTCTGAGGGAGCACCAGCCGACAGCCACCCTCAGAACGGGCGATCCCCTCAGAATCGGAAGGAACACCAATCTGGGGCACACGAGAACGGCGGTCCACCCCGCAAAGGGATGGACCGCCGTACGTCGATCAGCAGTTAGCGAGCCTCGGTGCCGGCGATGAACGCCTCCAGGCGAGCCCGGCCCTCGGTGTCCTCGCGCTGCTCCGGCGGGGACTTCATCAGGTAGGACGAGGCGGACAGCAGCGCGCCACCGATGCCGCGGTCCTTGGCGATCTTGGCCGCACGGATCGCGTCGATGATGATGCCGGCCGAGTTGGGGGAGTCCCAGACCTCGAGCTTGTATTCGAGGTTCAACGGCACGTCGCCGAAGGCGCGACCCTCGAGCCGCACGTAGGCCCACTTGCGGTCATCGAGCCACGCGACATAGTCCGACGGGCCGATGTGCACGTTCTTGTCGTTGATCTTGCCCGACAGCGGACCGTTCAGGTTGCTGGTCACGGCCTGGGTCTTGGAGACCTTCTTGGACTCCAGGCGCTCGCGCTCGAGCATGTTCTTGAAGTCCATGTTGCCGCCGACGTTCAGCTGGTAAGTGCGGTCCAGCGTGACCCCGCGGTCCTCGAACAGCTTGGCCATGACGCGGTGGGTGATGGTCGCGCCGACCTGGGACTTGATGTCGTCGCCGATGATCGGCACACCCGCGGCCTCGAACTTCGCGGCCCACTCCGGGTCGGAGGCGATGAAGACCGGCAGCGCGTTGACGAAGGCCACGCCCGCGTCGATCGCGCACTGCGCGTAGAACTTGTCGGCCTCTTCCGAACCCACCGGAAGGTAGGAGACCAGCACGTCGGCCTTGGCGTCCTTGAGGGCCTGTACGACGTCCACGGGCTCGGCGTCGGACTCATCGATGGTCAGGGCGTAGTACTTGCCGATGCCATCGAGGGTGTGACCGCGCTGCACGGTGACGCCGGTCGGCGGCACGTCGGCGATCTTGATCGTGTTGTTCTCGGACGCGTTGATCGCCTCGGACAGGTCGAAGCCGACCTTCTTGGCGTCCACGTCGAACGCGGCGACGAACTCGACGTCGCCGACGTGGTAGTCACCGAACTTCACGTGCATCAGGCCGGGGACCGTGCTGTCCGCCGGGGCGTTCTTGTAGTACTCGACACCCTGGACCAGCGAGCTGGCGCAGTTGCCGACGCCGACGACGGCGACGCGGATAGATCCCATGGACATAGCTCCTTGTGCGGATTTCTTACTTGATTTCAGTGGTGGACTGCTGGGTTGCGGGACGGCCGGCCCGCTCGGTCTCGATGAGTTCGGACAGCCACCGGACCTCGCGTTCGGTGGATTCCAAACCGTGGCGGTGCAGTTCGGTGGTGTAGGCGTCAGCGCGCTCACGGCGCGCCCGGGAGGCCTCGCGTGCGGCGTCGAGGCGCTCCTCAAGACGTGAGCGGCGACCCTCCAGGATGCGCAACCGCACGTCCTGGCCGGTCTGGCCGAAAAACGCGAAGTGCACGTCGAAAGAGCCGTCTTCCCAGGATCCCGGGCCGGCGTCGGAGAGCAGCGCTTCGAGCTGTTCCTTGCCTTCGGGGGTCAGCGCGTAGGTGATCCGCGAGCGGGAGTTGATGGGGTGGCCGGATTCGTCGGCGGCGCTCGCGGTGACCCAGCCCCGCTGCTGCAACGTCTTCAGGCACGGATACAAGGAGCCGAAGGACACCATGTGGAAGGCACCGAGGATTCCCGACAGCCGCTTGCGGATCTCGTACCCGTGCAGCGGGGAGTCGTGCAGCAACCCCAGGACGGCGAGCTCGAGCATCGCGCCGCGGCGGTTCGCGCGGGTGGGGCTCATGACGGCTCTTTCCTGGCGGGGCGAATGGGCTGGGCGATCAACGTGCACGAACGGGCGGAACGGGACGACTGCGATATAACGAGGCAACGTTAGCGCTCGATGTATCGAAATGATACATCGGAGACTGTGAATCTGCTTACAGCCGGTGTTCTGCGGCATTCCGCGCCAATCCGCGGTTCTATCCGGCACGCCGCCGGTTCGGCATGGGCCGCCGGCCAGTCGCTTCGCAGGAGGCATTAAGTTGCCCGGCTACCCTTCTTGATCGTGAGTGATCAGCCCGACGTACCCGCCGACGCGGCGACCACGACCCACGGGCGGCCGACCAAGCCGGCCAAGCGGTCCGCGGGACGCCCGAAGAAGAAGCAGAAGAAGCAGCACGGTCTGTTCTTCAAGGTCGTCGTGGGCACGATCCTGGGTCTGCTCGGTCTGTTGGTGGCCGCTATCGCCGCCCTCGTGGTCATCTACTTCACCACCGACATCCCCCAGGCGAACGCGGACGCGACCAAGCAGATCTCCATCGCCTACTACGACGACGGGAAGACCGAGATCGGCCGCCTCGGCTCGATCAACCGGGTTCCGGTCACCCTCGACAAGGTGCCGGTGCAGACCCAGCACGCCTTCCTGGCCGCCGAGGACCGCGACTTCTATGAGAACAAGGGCGTCTCGCCGACCGGCATCCTGAGGGCGCTGTGGTCCAACGTGCGGGGCGGCTCGATCAAGGGCGGTGGCTCCACGATCACCCAGCAGTACGTCAAGAACTACTTCCTGACCCAGGACCAGTCGCTGTCGCGCAAGCTGCGCGAGGCGATGATCGCGATCAAGATCGACCAGAAGTACTCCAAGGACCAGATCCTGGAGGACTACCTCAACAACGTCTACTTCGGGCGCGGCGCGTACGGCATCCAAGCCGGGGCGCAGGCCTACTTCGGCGTCGATTCCGACAAGCTGACGCTCAACCAGGGCATCTTCCTGGCCAGCGTGATCAACGCACCGAGCCTGTTCGACCCGGCTTACGCCGAGGGCAACATGGCCCGCGCACAGTCCCGGGCTGCGTACGTCGCTGACGGCATGGTCGGCAAGGGCTGGCTGAGCCAGTCGGAGCGGGCGAACCTGACGCTGCCCAGCTTCCCGGTGATCAAACAGAAGTCGAGCGTTTCGGGCCCCAACGGCTACATCATTCAGGCGCTGCGCAAGGAGATGGTCAGCAAGCTGGGCATGACCGACAACGACATCGACCGCGGTGGGCTGCGGATCGTCACCACGATCAACAAGAAGGACCAGGACGCGGCGATCGCCGCGGTCGACAAGGTGGTCCCGGAGGACATCCGCAACCTCGGCAATATCCACACCGGCTTGATGGCCCAGAAGACCGACGGCGCCGTGGTGGCCATGTACGCCGGGACCGACCCGCAAAAGGACGCCTCGGCCACGCAGTACCAACTGCTGCAGGGCGGATCCAGCTTCAAGGTCTTCGGCCTGGCCGCAGCCCTCAAGCAGGGCATGAAGCCCTCGAGCACGTACTACAACGGGCCGGCCGAGTTGTACGTCGGCGGCAGCGGCAACGGTTCGGTGGTGCACAACTTCGGCAACGAATCCTTCGGGCGCATCAACCTGGTCACCGCGCTGGCCCACTCGGTCAACACCGTCTTCGTGCAACTGAACAAGGACCTCGGCGAGGACTACAAGCCAACCCTGCAGGCGGCGCAGGACCTGGGTATCCCCGCCACGGATCCGGGCATGCTGGACACCAAGGAACCCGCAACGTTCATCAACAACATCCTGGGCACGCCCGCGGTGAAGGTGGCCGACATGGCCACGGCGTACAACACGATCAACAACAACGGCACCCGGGTCGATCAGTACTTCATCAGCAAGATCACCAGCGCCGGCGATGCCGCCGACTACACCCACAGTCAGTCCGGCAAGGAGGTGCTGACCAAGGACCAGGCGGCCACCCTGACCCAGGCCATGTCACATGTGCTGAGTGACCGGGGCGCCACCGGTTCGACGGCCGACGACATCCTGGGCCGTCCCGCCGCGGGCAAGACCGGCACTTCGGGTACGACCAGCGAGAGCGGCGCGATCTGGTTCACGGGATTCACCCCCGGCCAGCTGACGACCTCGGTCGGCATGTTCAAGCCCAACAGCCAGGGCGGCACCGACGGGCAAATCATCTACAACGGGAAACCGGCGACCGGTGGTGCGCTCGCGGCCCAGGTGTGGGGCTACTTCATGAAGAGTGCGCTCGCCGGGCAACCGGTGGCCCAGTTGCCGAAACCGTCGGGTGACACGGGAGCGACCTACACCCGGCAACCGACCTACACCAGTCGCGAGCCCCAGCCGACGACGACGTCCGCCCCCACGACCACGGTCACGACGTCCGAACCTCCGACGCCCACGAGCACCACCACCTCGCAGACCCCGACCAGCACCACCACGACGTCCCAGGTGCCGACCACCACGCGGCCGACGCCGACGCGCACGCAACAGCCGACATCTACGTCGCAGGAAGCGCCCCCCAGCAGCGAGCGCCCGACCAGCAATCAGGGCCAACCGCCCAAGGCACCCGCGTCGTCGGCGCCGTAAGCCGCACGGGACCGGTTTAGTCTGATCGCGATGAGCGTGATCGGGGATGGGGCGCAGGACCCGACGGGTCCGGGCGACGAGGTGAGCGACCAGGCGGACCAGGAGCGCGCCGTACGCGAAAGGGCTGCACGGGACCGCCGCGAGCGCGCCCGGCTGCGCACCCCGAGCCTGGTCGAGGGCCCGGCCGCGGTCGGGTCCCAGGTGATCGGCGGACCCGTCGGGCGGTTTGCGACCGTCGGCCGCCGCGGCTGGCCCTTCGCGGCCGCCCTGTTGTCGGCCGCCGCTAGCATGCTGGTCGCGCTCTGCGTCCTGCAGAAGAGCCACTGCGTGAAGGTGGGCTGGGGTTCACCGGGGTCGTTGTGGCGGGCCTGCTACTCCGATATCCCGATCGGCGCGGGCACCCCGGCGGCCCGTGGGCCAGCGGCGGCCCCGGGCAGTCCCAGCCGGTGCTCACCGCGATCCTCACCTGGCTCGCGCGCAAGGCGGTGCCGGGCGGTAGCAGCCTGGAGCAGCAGCAGATGCTCTTCGCCGTGGGTGCGGTCATCGTGGTCGTCTGCATCGCGTTGACCGTCACCGCCACGGCCGCGACCCTGCGCAACACCCCCTGGCTGGCTGCCCACGTCGCGCTCAGCCCGGTCCTGATCACCGCCTCGATGGTGTCCCTCGACGTGTTCGGGGTCGCGCTGGCCTCCCTCGGCCTGTGGGCGTGGGCCCGGCATCGTCCGCTCCTGGCCGGTGCCCTGCTGGGTGCGGCGGTGATGGCGCGCAGTTATCCGCTGATCTTCGTGGCGGTGCTGGTCCTGTTGTGCGTGCGCGATGGGCGCCGGCACGACCTGGCGCGCTTGATCGCCGGAGTGCTGGCCGTCTGCGCCATCTGCATCGGGGTGGCGGTGGCGCTCGGCGGCCGGCCGTTTGCGCCGTACGCCGCGTGGAACGATGCCGGACCGGGCTACGGATCGGTCTGGCTGCTGTTGCAGATCGCCGGGGTGAACATTCCGGCGCACCCGCTGACCGTCATCGCGGTGGCCGGCTGGGTGATCGCGCTGCTGGTCGGTGTGATCGCGGTACGCCTGCGCCCGGACGTCGCCTTCGCCCCCTGGCCCTGGTGATGCTGGTCGTCGTGATGCTGACCGGCAAGGCGATTCCGGTGCAGGCGTGTCTGTGGGTGCTGCCGCTGCTGGCCCTCAGTGCCGTGCGCTGGCGCGATCACCTGATCTGGGCCGGCGTGGAGATCGTCTACTTCATCATGGTGTGGATGTACATCGCCGCACCGAGCAATCCGGCCAAGGGTCTGCCCGGCGCGGCGTTCGCCGTGTTCAGTCTGGCTCGTTCGCTGGCTTACGTGGGTATCGCCTGGGCGGCGTGGGACTCCAGTGACACGGCGCGTACGGCGATCGGCGGGGATCCGGTGCATCGCCCGGTCCCCGTGCGGTCGGCCGCGGTGGTCGCTCTCCCGGTCGGCGATTAGGGACCCGCGCGGGCTGCCGATAGACTCGAGTGGTCTATCGGTGGCCTGTGGATGAATTCTGCGGGTTGTCGGTGTGCTGCGGGATAGTGGCGGCATCGACGCTCAGGTAGACACGCTGCAACCCTCCTGTCACGGAGAGACCGTGACCGCCGAGACCAAAGGAGGTGGGTTCACGCATGCGTCAGTACGAACTCATGATCATCCTCGACCCGTCGCTGGACGACCGGGCCGCAACCCCCACTCTGGAGAAGTTCCTCACCGTGGTCACCAAGGACGGTGGCACCGTGGACAACATCGATCTGTGGGGCCGTCGCCGTTTGGCGTACGACATCAAGAAGCAGTCCGAAGGCATTTACGCGGTCATCAACATGACCGCCGAGTCCGCCACTGCTCAGGAGCTCGACCGCCAGCTCGGCCTGTCCGAGTCGGTTCTGCGGACCAAGCTGCTGCGCGCTGACGCCTGATCGGCGCCAGCCCTTCACCACCCACTGACCGAATCCACCATTCCCGAGGGACGAACTCCATGGCTGCAGGCGACACCGTCATCACCATCATCGGCAACCTGACCCAGGACCCGGAGCTGCGCTTCACTCCGTCCGGGGCTGCCGTCGCGAACTTCACCGTGGCATCCACGCCGCGCACGTTCGACCGGCAGAGCAACGAATGGAAAGACGGCGAAACGCTGTTCATGCGCTGCTCGGTGTGGCGTGAAGCGGCGGAGAACGTCGCCGAGTCCCTGGTGCGCGGTTCCCGGGTGATCGTCTCCGGGCGCTTGAAGTCGCGTTCCTTCGAAACGAAGGAGGGCGAGAAGCGCACGGTGATGGAGCTCGAGGTCGACGAGGTCGGACCGTCCCTGCGGTACGCAACCGCCAAGGTCAACAAGACCCAGCGCGGTGGCGGCGGCGGTGGCGGTTGGAACACCGGCGCAGGCAACTCCGGCGCCAGTGACAACAACGACCCGTGGGCCACCGGTGGCTCCAGCCAGCAGGCGCCGGCCCAGTCGGCGCCGTCGGGTGGCAACCAGGGTGGTTGGAGCACCGGCCCGTCCTACGACGAGCCACCGTTCTGATCACTCACTGACAAAGAATTACCCATCCCGAGCGTTGCTCGGGCTCTCGTAAAGAAGGAGAGCACCACGATGGCAAAGCCCGTTGTGCGTAAGCCCAAGAAGAAGGCCAACCCGCTGAAGGCCGCCAAGGTCGAAGCGATCGATTACAAGGACGTCGCGCTGCTGCGCAAGTTCATCAGCGACCGCGGCAAGATCCGCGCTCGTCGGGTGACCGGCGTGTCCGTCCAGGAGCAGCGGCTGATCGCGACCGCGGTCAAGAACGCCCGCGAAATGGCGCTGCTGCCCTACTCGAGCTCGGCTCGCTGAGCCCGCGTAAGGAGAGCTGAACGATGAAGATCATCCTGACTCACGAGGTGTCCGGTCTGGGCGCCGCCGGTGACGTGGTCGAGGTCAAGGACGGCTACGGCCGTAACTACCTGCTGCCCAAGGGTCTGGCCCTGCCCTGGACCAAGGGCGGCCAGAAGCAGGTCGACTCGATCAACCGGGCCCGCCAGTCGCGTGCGGTGAAGTCGTTGGAGCAGGCGCAGAGTGCGAAGGGCACCTTGGAGAACACCAAGGTCACCCTCCCCGCCCGTGCCGGTGCCAACGGCCGCCTCTTCGGCGGTGTGACCACCGCTGAGATCGCCGACGCCGTGCAGGCCTCCGGTGGCGGCAGCATCGACCGGCGGACCGTGGAGGTTCCCTCCCCGATCCGCACGACCGGTGAGCACACCGTGACCGTCCGGCTGCACCCGGAGGTCCTGGCCACCGTGACCCTGAACGTGGTGCCCGCCAAGTAGGGCGCCCGACTCAGGCGAGCGATCGCCGTACGTTCGAAGGCCTCGTCCCGCCGGGACGGGGCCTTCGACGTTGTCCCGGCGGGGGATCCGGGCGAGGGAGAGCGCGCGGGGGCGGTTCAGCTGCCGGTGACCAGCCAGCGGTCCGAGCGGGCCCGCAGCCCGAGACCGACACAGCGCAGCACGAGGAACCACCCGAACGCCAACCACACGATCACCATGGCGGTGCCGTCGCCCAGCGCGGCCAGGTCGCCGGCGTGGGCCCGCAGGGCGATGACCACCGGCGCGTAGCCGAGCAGGACAAGAACCTGCACCCACGCCAGGGCGCGGCCGTCACCGGCGCCGATGAGCACCCCGTCCAGGACGAAGACGATCCCGCAGACCGGGAGCAGCGCCGCGAGCACCAGCAGGGCGGCGCCGAGGGTCTGCTGCAGGTGCGGATCGTCGGTGAACAGCCGCGGTAGCACGGTGTGGGTCGCCGTCAGCAGCACCGCGAGGACGGCTCCGAGACCGACTCCCCACCAGGTGAGGATGCGGGTGAGGTGTCGCGCACCGGATCGGTCGCCGGCGCCGAGGGCCCGCCCGGTCATCGTCTGGGCGGCGATCGCGAGTGCGTCGAGCGCGAAGGCCATGAACGAGAACACGGTCATCGACACCTGGTTGGCCGCCAGCACGACGGTACTGATGCCCGCCGACAGCCAGGTGTCGAGCAGGAGAGCTCCGCGCAGCGCCAGGGTCCGGACCAGCAGCGGTACGCCGCTCGCGGCCGAGGTGAGTACGCCGGCTGGGTGCGGAGTGAGCCGGGCTCCCCGGGCCCGGGCCTGACGGGCGACCACCGCCCCGAGCCCCAGTCCCATCCCGGTCTGTGCGATGACGGTGCCCCAGGCCGAGCCGGCGATGCCCAGGCCCACGGGGTAGACCAACAAGTAGTTCAGCGCGATGTTGACGCCGAAGCCGAGGGTGGCCGCGACCAGGGGCGTGCGGGTGTCCAGCAGGCCGCGCAGGACGCCGGTGGCGGCCAGGATCACCAGCATGCCGGGGATCCCGATCGCGGAGATGCGCAGGTAGATCACCGCCTGGTCGACGGTGGCGTCGGAGGCGCCGAACAACCGGCAGATGGGTTCGGCGGTCCCACCGACGACGATCGCGGTCACCGCACCGAGGCCGATGGACAGCCAGATGCCGTCGATGCCGCCGGCCAGGGCCTCGCTCTCCTGACCGGCACCCATCCGGCGCGCGACCAGTGCGGTCGTGCCGTACGCAAGGAAGATGAACACGTTGACGCCGGTGAGTAGGGCCGCGCTGGCGACGCCCAGTCCGGCAAGGGGAACGGTGCCCAGGTGACCGACGATCGCGGTGTCCGCCAGGAGGAAGAGGGGTTCGACGATCAGGGCCAGGAAGGCCGGCACGGCCAGGGCGGCAATCTGGCGCGCCGACACCGTTGTTGCCGGCGGTGAGTCCACCCGCCGATGCTACCCATCCGCGATGTGAGACATTCCGAGTCCGAATTACGGACAACTTTTGGATGGGTCGTCGGTGTTACAGGCGAAATTGCGACTAAGGCTGAGATCCGCGCGGTTCCGCGGAAATATCACGAAAAGATCACGAGCCGTAACCGGCGGGCGTGACGGCGACTGCCCCGATCGGTCGTTGCCGAGTTGTGCACAACCTTGGCGAAAGGTTGGGAAGGGCTCCGTGCTCCTGTCATAGTTTCTGGCGCCGGTCGAAGCAACGGGGAGTCTGCGACCGGGAGCGCGGCGGGTACAGGCCCGATTCGGCGCTCTCCTTGTCCATCCACGAAGGGTCCCTCTCCGCTCATGGTTTCCTACCGCCCCCGCCACCTCAAGCGCTCGGTTTCTCCTTTGCGCGGTCGTGGCGCAGCTCTGGCGGCCTCCGCCGCGGTGCTCGTGCCCGCGATGGCTGTCACCGATCAGTCCGCTGCCGCACCGGTCAGCGTCAAAGCCGCTGTCGCGCCGGCCGCCGTGTCCGCCGCCACCACGGCGACCGGTCCCACGCTGCGTTACGGCTCCTACGGTTCCGCGGTCCGCGTGTTGCAGAGCAAGCTGAACGCCAAGGGCTACCGACTGGTGGTCGACGGGGCGTTCGGCCCCAAGACCCGCGCCGCGGTCCGGGCCTTCCAGGCCAAGTCCCGCATCGGTGCGACCGGCGTCGTGACCGCCGCCACCTGGCGGGCGCTGGGCGGCTACCCGAAGTCCGCCGCTCCGTCCCGCAGCAGCGCGCGCGGCAGCATCGTCTCGGTCGCCTACCGCTACCTCGGCGCCCCGTACGTGCGTGGCGGATCCGGTCCGCGCGTCTTCGACTGCTCGGGCCTGACGTCGTACGTCTACCGCCAGGTCGGTATCTCCCTGCCGCGCACCGCGCGGGGCCAGCAGGCCGCCGTACCGCGCACCTCCCACCCGGTTCCCGGCGACCTGGTGTTCTTCGGCTACCCGGCCACCCACGTGGGTATCTACGTCAGCCCCGGCCGGATGATCGCCTCCCCGCGCCCCGGCCAGGTGGTCAAGCTGCAGCCGATCTACCAGCGTCCTTCGGGCTACGGCCACGTGCGCTGAATCGCTCGCAACTCCGGTTCCGCCGGCTGTCTCGAATTATGAGACAGCCGGCGGAACTTTTTCGTTCGGCGTGTCGTACGAAGAACTTCGAATGACACGTTTGTAGTATCCGCTCCCGCAAATCGTCGATAGCCGCGCAATGCCGCGGATCTTGCCCCGGCCACTCGCACATCGCGGCGTGTCGATGCTTGACACCATCGGCCACGTCAGCCCCGGCAGTCTCGTTTTCCCCATCTTTCACATTCGTCACACGCCCGGCATAGTCCTTAGTCGTAGGCGCCGGATGGGGTCCCGCGCTACGCCTTGCACGCAGTTCCACCCCTGCCGCCGAGCCATCGGCGGTGTGGTTTCGACACGTGAGCGCCGACACGGACGGCCGGATGACGACGAGAGGGTCTCATGACCACGACTGCCCCCACGATCCCCGACGCGCGCTGGAGCGAGGCACCCAGGCCGCGCCACCAGCGGCAGCGACCCGGCCTGTCGGCGAAGGTCGCGCCCATCGTGACCTCCCGCAAGGGCTTGGTCCTGTCCGGTAGTGCGCTGGCCGTACCGGCCTCCGCCGGTGCGGTCCTGGCCGCGACTCCGGCCGAAGCAGCCGTGTCGCCCGTCAGCGCCGTTCGTACCCCCAGCGTCGTACACGTGACGACGACGCCGTCCAGCCCCGTGGTGATCCTCAGTTACAACGACACGGGTGCGCTGGTCAAAACCCTTCAGCAGCGACTGGGCGGCCTGGAACTCGACGGTTGGTTCGGACCCAAGACGCTGGCCGCGGTCAAGGCGTTCCAGGCGTCCAAGAGGCTGGCGGTCGACGGCGTCGTCGGTCCGTTGACCTGGACCGCGCTGGGCGGCTTCCCCGGCAGCTCCGGCGGCACCGGTGGCTCCACGGGAGGCTCGGGGTCCGGCGGTACCTCCTGCGCGGTCAAGGTGCTGCGGTACGGCTCCTCCGGTGACGCGGTCCAGGTGCTCCAGCAGCGTCTGGGTCGGGGGTTGGCCGACGACGGCGAGTTCGGTGCGCTCACGCTGGCCGCCCTGAAGTCCTACCAGGCCGCCAAGGGCCTGGTGGTCGACGGGATCGCCGGCCCGGCGACGTGGAGCGCGCTGGGCGGCTTCCCGTGCGGGACGGGCGCGACCGGCGGCACCGGCGGGGGCGGGACCGGCACCGGCGGCGGTGGAACCACTACCCCGGTCCAGGGTTCGTTGCAGCAGAAGGCGATCGCCATCGCCAAGCAGTACCTGGGGATTCCGTACGTGCTCGGCGGCAACACGCCCGCCCAGGGCTTCGACTGCTCCGGCCTGACCAAGTACGTCTACGCCCAGCTGGGCGTCACGCTGCCGCGCACGGCTCGGGCGCAGCAGGCCTACCTGGGCAACACGAACAGCCCCGTGCCCGGCGACCTGGTGTTCTTCGGTTACCCCGCCTACCACGTGGGCATCTACCTGGGGAACAACACCATGCTGGCCGCGCCGCACCCGGGCGAGGTGGTCCGGATCCAGCCGATCTACACCACCCCGTCCAGCTATGGACACGTCACCGGGAACTGATCCGTGGTTGCTCTACCTCGCCATCAGCGGCGGCGGCCCGGGCTGGCCGATGCTGTCCGGCCCTTGGTCGTGAGCCGTCGGACCCGCGCCGCTGCCGGCGCTGCGGTGACGGTCCCGTCGGTCGTCGGAGGTAGCGCCCTGGCGGCCGCGCCCGCCGAGGCTGCGACCCCCGCACCCACCGCGGCCCCGTCAACAGCCCGCGTGGTCGCGGCGTCGGGCGTACCTGTCGGGGCGCAAGTGCTGCGGTACGGCTCCAGCGGCGCGTTGGTGAAGGTGGTGCAGCAGCGTCTGGGCAAGCTGACCGTCGACGGCCGGTTCGGAGCCAAGACGCTGGCCGCGGTCAAGACCTTCCAGCGTTCCCACAAACTGGTCCCCGACGGTGTGGTCGGCGCCCTGACGTGGAGCGCGCTGGGCGGACTGCCCGGCGCGACCCCGCCGGCGGCCAAGCCGACCAGTCCCGCCTCGTGCAGCGTTCCGGCGACCCTGCGGTACGGCGCGACCGGGACTTCGGTGAAGACGTTGCAGAAGGCGCTGGGCGGGCTGAGCGTCGACGGGGTGTTCGGGGCCAAGACGCTGGCAGCGGTGAAGAAGGTGCAGAAGCTCAAGGAGCTGCCGGTCACCGGCACGGTGGATGCTGCCACCTGGAAGGCACTCGGCTGCACGCTCACGCCTCCTTCCCCGGGCGGTGCTGGGCCAACCGGCGGCGGCACGGGTGCTACCCCGGGAGACGCCGACTCGCCGTACCGGCTGCCGTGGAAGGCCGGCGTCGGCTACCGGATCAGCCAGGGTGCGCAGGGCTCGTTCTCACACAACGGTGTCTACGACCGGTACGCCGTGGACTTCGCGCTGCCTTCCGGCACCCAGGTGCTCGCCTCGCGGGACGGAGTCGTGAAGGGATCAGGGTGGATCTCCGGCGGCGGCAATTACGTGTTGATCCAAGATGCTTCCGGCTTCTGCCAGGAGTACTTCCACCTGAGCGGCTATTCGGTGCGGGCCGGACAGAAGGTGGCCCAGGGTGCTCCGATCGCCCGCTCGGGCAGCACAGGTCATTCGACGGGTCCGCACCTGCACTTCCAGATGGTGAACTGCTCGACCTGGAAGGCCGTTTCGGTGGTGGACACCTACGAGGAGGGCACGTCGTACGTCGCGGGGCAGTGGGCGATCAGCCGTAACGGGTGAACCTGGCCGATGCTGACGGCTTGTTCCGCGAAGGGTGCGCGGGATGAGCCGTTATGCATATTCGGGGTGCATTGTTTGACCTCGTTCACCTCATGATCTGTGGATAGTCCGAAGGATGGACCAGCGCGAGTTTAGTTTCTATGCACACGCTAAGAGCCCCATCGGTGCAGGTCAGAGCCCTTCTCTTGGTTCGTCGCCGCATTTGTCCACAGCCCTTTCCCCAGCCTGTGCACTGTCGTCCGCGGCGTTTTGCGCACCTGTTCCACACGTTATCCACAAGGCTCCTCGACGAGTTCGCGGGCCGACTTCGTCTGCGGTCCCACCGGCACTAACGTCGGTCCAGACCCCTTGCGTACGACCGATCTCCGACAGGTTGTCGGTGCTGCGTGTTTGGCTGCGAGGGTCGGACGGCGAGACCAGGTGAAAGGGCGGTCGGTGACCAGCACGCAGGCGGAGCCCGGGTACCCAGGGTTGGACTCGGCGTACGGCGATCGGGCCAGTGGGCCGGGACTGTTGCCTCCCCAGGACGTGCACGCCGAGCAGTCGGTGCTGGGGTCGATGTTGCTGTCCAAGGACGCGATCGGTGAAGCCGCCGAGGAGTTGGACTCCCGGGATTTCTACCGCCCGGCGCACGAAACGATCTACGCCGCGATCATCGACCTCTACGGCCGGGGCGAGCCGGCGGATGCGATCACGGTCGCCGATGAGCTGACCAAGCGCGGCGACTTACAGCGGGTGGGCGGGCAGGCCTACCTGCACGAGTTGATCAACTCGGTGCCGGTTGCATCCAATGCCGGGTACTACGCGCACATCGTCGCCGAGCGCGCGGTGCTGCGACGGTTGGTCGAGGCGGGCACCCGGATCGTGCAGATGGGGCAGGCGACCGGCAACGGGGATGTCGTCGACATCATCAATGCGGCGCAGGCCGAGGTGTTCGCGGTCAGCGGCGGCAAGGATTCCGAGGACTACGTGCCGATCGGGTCGGTGGTGGAGCCGACACTCGACATCATCGAGGCCGCGTCGGGTTCGTCTGACGACATGACCGGTGTGCCGACGGGTTTCACCGATCTGGACCACCTGACCAACGGTTTGTCGGCCGGTCAGATGATCGTCATCGCCGCGCGCCCTGCGGTCGGCAAGTCGACGCTGGGGTTGGACATCGCGCGCTCGGCGGCGATCGAGCACCACATGTCGACGGTGATCTTCTCGCTGGAAATGAGCCGCACCGAGATCACGATGCGTCTGCTGTCGGCGGAGGCGCAGATCCAGTTGCAGCAGTTGCGTAAGGGTCAGTTGCGGGACGACGACTGGGCGAAGTTGGCGCACACATCAGGGCGTCTGTCGGATGCGCCGTTGTTCATTGACGATTCGCCCAACATGTCGTTGATGGAGATCCGTTCCAAGTGCCGGCGGCTGCGGGAGCGGCACAACCTGAAGCTGGTGGTCATCGACTATCTGCAGCTGATGTCGTCGGGCAAGCGGGTGGAGTCGCGCCAGCAGGAAGTCTCGGAGTTCTCCCGGGCGCTGAAGTTGCTGGCCAAAGAGCTCGAGGTGCCGGTGATCGCGATCTCCCAGCTGAACCGTGGTCCGGAGCAGCGCACCGACAAGCGACCGATGATGAGCGACCTTCGTGAAAGTGGGTCAATCGAACAGGATGCGGACGTCGTGATCTTGTTGCACCGTGACGATGCGGTGAACCGAGAGAGCGAGCGCGCCGGCGAGGCCGACTTGATCGTGGCCAAGCACCGTAACGGTCCGACCGACACGATCACGGTGGCGTTCCAAGGCCACTTCGCCCGGTTCACCAATATGGCGAAGGCGTTCTAGCCGCCGCCTGTTGTCGAGATGCAGCGAATGTCGAGATGCAGCGAAGTTTTCCTAAACGGGCCAATTGTTTGCCCTGGGGTCTCAAACAGGGTGCGGTGAGGGGTGGATCGACCCGGTTTTGGACTCGTGTACGAAGTGCAAGCAACCTTCGATGCCGGAATTATTGTCAAGCTGGGCGGATCGTCGCAGGTCAGCCGGGTGCTTGTTGAGAGCAGCTCTCATTTCACAAGTTACTGACCGGTACAACCTGTGAACGGAATCGGCTGGTCACATGCCTCGGCCGGTTTGCGCCGTTGGGGCGGGTGGTGATGACTTCGCGCTGTGTCACGCAGGGATGGTGCGCCCGGGTCCGATGACACTTTCTAGCGCGTCGCGAGCGTTGCTACCGGCGGCCGATGGTGGTGCGCATGGTTCGACGGAGGTCCTGGCTCCATTCGGTGGGGATTTCCCAGGGGATGAAGTGCCCGCCATGGTCATGGGCGGTGACGTTGGTGTGGTGGTACCAGTCGGCGCGGTCGCTGGTGAGGAAGTTGGCGACGCGTTCCTCGGTGGTGGTCACCCCGGGTGGGTTCTCGTAGCCGACGAACGTGATTCCGGTCGGTGCTTGGACGACGGGCCGGTGATGGTGGCTGGGGGTCCAGGGGTAGCGGTTGTTGTTGGCGTAGGTGCGGATTGAGGTGTCGATCCCGCCACCGGCCCAGTAGATCGTGGCGTGGGTGAGGATGTCGTCCTTGCTGAACACGGTTTCGATGTCGCCGTGGTTGTCCGACCAGGTGTCCCAGCGTTCGAGGAGCCAGGCGAGCATGCCGGCGGGAGAATCGGCTAGCGCGTAACTGAGTGTCGCGGAGTCGAGCATGTGCGCGGTCAGGTGCACGGCGAACTTCTTCTGCGTCGCGATTACCTCCCGTCGGAGGGTTGAGGGAAGGTTGTCGGGGAGGGCGTGACCTTTGGTGATGTTCCAGGCCATGTCTCCGTTGAAGAAGTCCAGGCGGAGAGCGGAACCGATGTGGATGGCGTACAACTCGCCGGGGTACTTGTGGCCCAGCTGCCCGGTGACCAGTGCCCCGACGTCACAGCCCGCAGCGGCATACTTCGAGTGCCCTAAGACGGTGGTCATGAGTTCGTGGAAGACGTCGGCCATTTTCCAGTAGTTCATGTCGGGTCGTTGCGGGATCGGGGTCGAGAACCCGAACCCGGGCAGCGACGGCACGATGACGTCGAATGCGTCGTCGGGGTTGCCGCCGTGGGCTGCGGGATCGGCGAGTTGGTCGATCACTTTGGACCAGTGCCAGAAGGTCCATGGCCAACCGTGGGACAGGATCAACGGGATCGGGTTCGGCCCGACGCCGGGTTTGCGCATGAAGTGCAATGGGACGTTGTCGATGCTCACGCGATAGTGCTCGTAGGCGTTGATGCGTGTCTCGGCCGCGCGCCAGTCGAATCCGTCGGCCCAGTACTCCACGAGCGGTTGGAGGAACTCGCGTCGTACCCCGTAAAACCCGTCGGCGTTGTCGGCGTTCAGCGGCCACCGCGTGGAACGCAACCTGGCGGTTAAGTCGTCGAGGATTTCGTCGGACACGTGCATCGGGCTTTGTGACAGGTCAATGGTGTGGATGGTGCTCACTCTCCTGCGGCAGGGTGTGGTTCCTCGGCCGCGATAGCGACGAGGCGTTGCAGCACTGGGCCAATTCGGGACAACGTGGTGCGTTCTCGTTGACTCAGCCTGCCGATGAGATCGGCCAGTTTCGTGGCCCGGTCGTCGTGGCGGGATTGCACGATGTGTTCGCCGGCTGCTGTCAGCGACAGCAGAACAGCCCGTCGGTCGGAAGGATCGGGAGCGCGGTGCACCAGTCCCTTAGCCTCGAGCTTGTTGATCAAGCTCGTTAGGGCTGGTTGTTTGATCTGCTCGGTCGCCACCAGATCGGTGACACGCATGGGACCGCGACGCGACAGGCTGTGCAGCACGGACAACGTCGAGAAACTGAACTGCTCGACAGTTGCTAAGCGGATGAAGACGGTGTTGAAGTCCTCAATCGCCCAGGTCAGCTCATCTACGTCCAGATCGCTGGGTTGGGCCGCATCCACCCCAACAACGATACATCAAACATTGATGTAGTGTGGCCGTTTCCTGCGGCGGTCAGGTCGGTTCGCCGGTCGGGCTGCTCATGAGTCCACGCTCGGCGTACAGGGCTCCGAGGCTTCCCGTCAGTAGGTCGCACTCGGTGACTGCCGTGTCGTCTCCGGTGAATGTGGCGAGGGCTCGGATGAGTACGTTCACGCCCTGGATCGCCATGGCGGCGGCGTGCATAAAGTCCTCGCCCCTCGTTGCGCCAATCTCGTTGCGGATCTGTAGGCCCTGGACGGCCCAGATGCGGCCGTGCGTGACGCCTGACCCGGTCCGCCAGCTCTGTTCCCATGGGCCGCCGACATCGGCCAGCATTCCCGTGGTGTTGGGGGTGAGTTGAGCTGACTGCATGTCACCGCTGCGGACCGCCTGAACTCTCGGCCGTTCTGCGACTCTCCTCTTGGGCGCTTCAACCAGTGTGTAGTTGAAATGACGGGCCAGGTCGTAGTGAGCGATGTACGCCGCGATCAGGTCGGCGTCGTCGGCGCGGTGGGCTCGCACCAGCGGTGCGAGCGCTTGGATTGCGTCGGCATGCTCACTAAGGCCGGAGGTGTAACCGCGCAGCAGGCGGGTGTCGAAGGTCCCTTCCAGGTGGTATCCGGCCATAGCACCGGTCTCTAGGACGGATCGCGCAAGGACCGTCGGCGCTGCGGTGCTCTGAAACTCGGATCCTGCCGCCGAGCAGAGGACGGACATTCCCCTGAGCACGTCCTGGATGTGAGTGCAACGCGTGACGACAGGCAGCAGGACCCAGTGCATGTACACGTCACGCCTAGCAAGGTCACCCCGCCTGTCGAGTTCCAGAAGGTCGGTCCGCCGGTCGCCGCCATCGACAGCCTCTTCACCGAACGCACCAGCGAAAGGGTGCACGACGATTTCGTGCAGATCCGCCATCCCGTCGCCGGTCAGATGTGCCAGTTCCACTACTTCCTGGGGTACCGGATAAGGCATGTACCCGACTGTAGGTGGCGGCACCGCGAGGCATGTTTCGATCAAGCCGTTGTTGGATACCTCTTCAATACCCACCGCAGGTGACTGAGGGTGACGCGTAGCTGTTCGGCCTCCTTGCTACGAGACGTCTCGAGGTCGCTCTCAACGATGGCCAGGCGTTGCTGAAGTGTTCGCCGTTCTCGGCTGGTGACGGCTCGGCAAACGTCGCTGCAGCGTGGTCGCCAGGGTGCCGGTGAACGCGCCCACACCCTCGGCGTGCCGCTTCCCACGACCGATCCCGGTCTCGTTGTCCCAGATCAACCGACGTGGAACCCGGCCGAGGTCTTGCAGCAGTTCCCACATGCCCAGCAGCAGGTCGGCGGTGTGGCGGGTCGGGATCATCCGGGCGAGCATGAACCGGGAGTGCGCAGCGGTGATCACCATCACCGGCAGCAGCGCCCTGGTGCCGTCCTCCAGCGGGATCTTCTTCGGCGGGAACCACAAGTCGCATTGCGCCGCGTCACCCGGCAGCCACGTCAGCCGATCAGCGGGGTCGACCGGCCGGTGCTCCGGGCGCAAACGCCGAACGTTCTCACGGAACCAGGTGATCGACCCGCTCCGCCGACCCGTTCGGCGATCACCGTCGCCGGCATGTCCGGCGTCATGGCCAGCAATTGCCGCACCGCCGGCTCGAACGGCGTGAACGCCGTCGGCACCGCTGGCCGCTCGTACTTCGGGGGCCGGTCCGAGGCCAACGCCCGCTCCACCGTCGACCTGCCAACGCCCAAGTCCCGCGCGACCTGACGCTGCGGAACACCATCCGCGACCAGCCGCCGGATCAGAGCCCAATCCTCCACAGAGATCACCCATCCAATCTGTCTGGGTGGCCTCGTTTTCGACCGTCGCTATGGCCTCGTTTTCAAGCGTCGGCGACACGCGCACCTAGGTCGATGTAGTTCCGGTTTCCGTCGTTGACTACTGAGTTCCGCTGGCTGCTGTTGGTTCGATTTTGGATCGGGCCCGGTGCTGGCGGACCCGGGTGCGTGTGCCGCAGGAGCGGGAGGGGCACCAATGGCGTCTGCCACTGGGATCCAGGAATACCCACCCGCATTCAGGGTCGTGGCATTGCGCGAGCATGGCTCGCTCTGGGCCTGTGAGACTCAATAGGGCTGTGAGAGCTACTGATCCGAGCGCGTCACGTGCGGTGTCCCAGCGGGCGCCCTGGGGGTAGGCCGTGAAGGAAACGTGTCTCGCGTCGCTGGCGATCGTGCGGATCGCGGCGGAAGGTGGCGTTGTTGCGCTGACGATGGCCTCGGAAATGGTCCGGCAGGCCGCGCGAAGGTCGTAGGCCACAGAGAGGTCTCGGTCATTGGAGGGCGGCGCTTGCAGTCCGTTCGCTACTAGCCACTCGTCGAGGTCCGCAGTCGTCGCGAGTCGTTCGATCGGGGCAGCCGAGTAGGCCCGACCCACAGTGGCAATGAGGTTCAGCCACGGCGCACCCCCGGCCAGTGGGAAACGAGACTGGTCGGTGCTTGTCGCCGCCGTGGCGTCGTCGATGTTGCGGTCGTTCATATCCCTACTGTAACGTCCGAACCGTTACCTATGTAACGGGTGAACTGTTACCGAAGGAAGGGTGAGTGAGATGGATGTGACGGCTGGTGAGCGAACGCTGCGACTGCTGCAGGACCAAGAGACAACTTCGGGGTGGCGGGCCAGCGTGGACGCGGTGGCTCCCGGCATGGACCAGTGGATCGTCGGGGCACTCTTCGGTGGCCCGTACCAGCGACCCGGCCTCAGCTTGCGAGATCGGCAACTGATCAATCTGGGTGCGTTGACCGCCATGGGCGGGGTCGAACCTCAACTGGTCGGCCACGTCCGTACTTGCCTACGGATCGGTATGACCCGACAAGAGGTCGGCGAAGTGTTCGCCCATCTCACGCCGTACGTCGGAACGCCCAGGGCACTGGCCGGGATGCGCGCTGCTGCTCAGGCGTTCGAGGACGCCAACGCGACACATGAAGCGGCACGCCACGATGGATGATCTGCAAATGGTCCGCACCATCGCCGGCGATGTCGCGTGCGACGACCTTGGCGTGGTCAATGCGCACGACCACCTCTTCCTGACCAGCGCTGCCATGGCGGGAGTCGAACTCGACAACTTAGAAGCAGCTACCGAGGAAGCGCATGCCTTCGGCTTGGCGGGCGGAGGTTGCATCGTGCAATGGTCCCCAGCGGGAACCCGCCGTCACTTGGCCGACCTGCGACGGATGAGTAGCACCATCAACATCCACATCATCGCGGCGACCGGAAGACACTTGCGGGCTCACTACCCCGCGGACGCCGACATCGCGGCATTGTCCGCGGACTCCCTTACTGCCCGCTTTATCGACGACATTCAGCACCAACGGTGCGGATTGATCAAGATCGCCACCGGGTACTGGACCCTCGACCCCTTCGAACGTGACCACGTCGCCGCAGCCGCTGCCGCAGCAGGACACACCGGGGCGCCGATCGCTGTTCATCTCGAAAGGGGAACAGGCGCAAGTCAGGTCGTCGATCTGCTTGAGGACCTTGGGCTGCAACCCGAACAAATCATCCTGGGTCACCTGGGCCGATTTCCTGACCTCGCATCAATCAGAGCAGTCCTAGATCGCGGCGTTTACGCCTGCTTTGATGCGCCATCGCTGGGCAATCACGCCACTGACTGGCGCACCCCCGGGCTGCTGAATGACCTCATCAACGCGGGCCACCTGCACCAGTTGTTGCTGGGCGCCGACACCACCAGTCAATTGGCTCAGCCTGCCAGTGGCGGTGCGCCAGGAACGAGCAACTTCCTGACCTGGGCCCGACAAATCATCGGACCTGTCGTCGGCACCACCGACCTCAGCCAGATCCTGACGACCAACGCACACCAGGCCTACGCACTCCGGCAATAGGTTTGGCGCAGAAACTAGACCCGCACTAAGCGTGATTGTATCGCTGCTCCGGCGATCAGCCTGAGGGGTGATCGGCGTGCCGGAGACAGCGTTTTACGCGTCGACAGGGTGTGTCTCGACCGCGCCGCCTACTTTGCACAACGGCTGCGGTTGAGTCGGATAGGTGCAACGTTCGTCGAGTGTTCCGAGCAACCTTGTTTGCTTCTCGACAACTTGTCCGTCGCGGATGCACGACCGTGTTTGCTTATGGACCAATGGGCGCGCGCTGTCGAGATGCTCAAACCCCTGTGTGGATGGGGCACGGCCGTTATCGCGAACGTCCTGTCATTCCGAGATCCGCGCGCCGCGAGTTAGCTGAGCGCGTGGCACCGCTGACGGTCTTACTCCGTTAGCCTGCGGACGTGGGCGTGCTATTCGACTATTTCGTCGCTGGGAGCGACGAACAGGCTGCGGTGACCATCGATTGGCTCCAAGGACCCAGTCACCCCTCGGCTTCGGGACCCACCGCGGACCCTTACGGGACGTCCGGCCGATCAGACGATGATCTGGGCGACTTTCCGTCCGGGTTTCGGACCGTCAGCGACACAGGGATAGAGCCAGTCGTCCAGGCGGCAACCCTCGAGGGATTACTTACGGGTCGCTCGGTTGACGACATCTTGGAGTCTCTTCCCGAGGCGCCAGTTGCCATTCGGGACGGTGGAGAGAGGTTGGTCCTGCAAGTAAGCGGCGGACTGATTGATGTACTGGCGCAATCAACACCGGAACGGCTCGCTGAGGTGGCGGTTCTCTGGTCGCAGACAGAGGAGTTCTGGGGACAAGGGGACCCCGAGTTCCTGCGCGATCTGCTGGGGGAGCTCGCCCAGCTTGCCCGTCATGCTCGCGCCGAAGGCGAAGTCGTCTACTGCTGGGTTTGCGTCTAGTAGTTAGCAAAGTCCTATCGCGTTGAAGCTGTGATTGGCCACCGATGTGTGGCATATGCAAGCCCCGGAAACGCCGGGTTCACCCCTGATACGGCGCGGCGAAACTCCTACCCACCCCATCCATCAAGCGTCTGCACTTGCCAGTGCTCAGCCGCACTTGGGCGTGACGCTCGATGGCCGGGCGGCATCGTGGCGAGGTCCGCGATCGAGCTGTCGCGTTCGATCGCATGCCAGATGTGTGTGGCGGTGGAGGCTCCGGGAAGATTGGGGTCGTTCACACCGTCACCGATGAACCACTCACCGTCGGCAGTATGTCCGACCTCCCGCGCCGGCTCTTCGCCGCGGAGCACCGTGTTCTGTACGACCGCACCCAGGTCAAACGGAAAACGACCGGCCTCATACGGAAACGGCAGCACCCGGTGCATCTCGTGCCCAGTCACCTACCGCAGGCTAGCGGCTACGTGTGCGGCGTCCCAGCTTCCCGGTCGTGCCGCGATCCGGTAATCGCACGACCCGGCTGTAGTTGGCACAGGGACCGCGCTCGACCGCCGTTGTGCCAAGTACGTCGCGAGTCCCGTGCCATCTTCACTGCAGCTCGACACGCCGCCGCCGCTCCGCTGCCGCGCGTACCCTTTCGCTGGCGGCTTGGCCTCAGGATGCAGCCGAGTCTTGGGTCAGCAGGCGTTCAAAGCCTGGATGTTCCGGCACCCCTGGCACCTCCCACGGTTGTACGACCGATGAGTTGGGCGAGATCTTTTCGCCCAGTCGGTAGATCGCCCAAGGCGTCCCTTCTGCGGGACGAGCTGTGAACCGCTCGCCCGCGCCATGGCCTTCACTTAGCAATGTGCGCAGCCTCTCCGCATCGTCAGCGACGGCATGTGGTGTCCACATAGCAACCTGCCCAACAGTGAGGGGTGTGCCACAGATATTGAGTTGCAGTTCGATCCCATGAAGGAACAGCGCTGCCCCTTCTGTAAGTAGCCGTTCAAGGCTGGAATCCAGCGACCCGTTGAGCTTGCCGTGCACCGCATCACGGCCGGGGTAACTGACAACTTCTCCGTTCAGCAGTTTGACGAGAATGCGCGCCCACAGCCGGTCCATCGTCGAGATCCCTTCGACGGGGAGGTGAAGGTTCACATCGAAGTGTTCTTCTAGCGCGCGTAGGTCATTGAGGTAACTGGTCAGCTCTTCTTCGGGCGCAGTGAACTGGCCGGGGCCGACCAGGACCCAACCCGGGGAAGACCCGTCGATCGAAAGGCCCATCTGCCCGTGGGCAGCAAGCGCGGCGAGGAACCGTACGGCACGGCGGACGTCACGGGCGGTAGATGCGGCGGGCGCGAACTGCATCTCCATGCTGCCCGACCGGGATCCGTCAGTATCTAGCCTCCACGTCTGGGTGATCCCACCGTCAAAGACGACCCGGATTGTTCTTCCGCGCGGACCTGCCGCCATGGACTGCACTGTTCCGGACAGACGGGCAATGGGGTCGCGGTTCGCGACGCCGACCAACACTTCGGCCCGGGTTGGTGGCCGGCCGTCCTGATCTGGAACCGGCCACCACTCGATAGACCCGGTGCCCTTGGCAGCGAACCATTCCGGGCCGATCATCTCGATCGACTGAACAACACGCTCGGGAAGTGTCACCGGATCGATCGCGCCGTAGCCAAGTGACTGCTCAACCTGGGCCATGATGTCCGCGTCCTCAGGCCCGAACCGGGTCTCAAACCTGATGCCCAGCGGTTCCCGTTCGGCAGCGTCAGGGCGGCGAGCAAAAAGGGTCTCGGTGTAAGTGCCGTCTGGGTCGACAGCGTACGCAGTCCCCCAGTACTGGCTACGGGAGGCCAGCTGCTGTCCGATCCGCTGGTTTTCTGCAAGAAGATCGCCTGGCCTCGTGAGAACCGCCGATTCCCGGTGAACGGCTTTCAACAGCTCTTTCGCCGGGTCCCGCAGGAACCAGGATTCGATGTCCGGGTGTTTGATCAGGAGATGATCTAGTTCGGTGGTTCCCATGAAGTCAATCCGCAGTTTGACCCCGGGCGGGCGCATCGCAGTGACCACCTTCCGCTCGGTCACCGTGGCATTGATGGGGGTCACCAAGGTCCACACGCCTGGCAGTTCGTTGCTGTCGAGGACCCGGTTCAACGACTTCTTGATCTGCCGCCGCCGGCTATCGGCGTGCCCACCGGAGAAGCCCTCGGGGAAGTGTTTCAGCTGAAATACCCGGAGCAGCTGATTGGTTCGTTTAACCCGCACCTCGACATCGATTCCGCCATCTCCACCGCGACCGTCGATCGCGTGGGCAACGCGACCGTCGCCGGTGAATTCGCGAACCAGCAGATCCTCGACGAGCCGATTGAAGTCGTTCTCCTCCATGCGTCGCCAATTGACTCGATCCATGCTCCTAGTATCGGTCGAACGTCCTTGCTGCTCACGGCAACCAACCGACGTCAAACGATCTCAACCGTTCCGCGGCCACCGCCGCTCACCCGTCCCAGTACGTTCTTGGGCATGCCCCCAGCGGATAGTAGATTGCACACCCGTGCTGACCCATGGCTGATGGAACGTCTTGAGCGGGGCCTATCTGAAGTAGTTCTGGCCAGCCCGTACCTCAGCGCCGATGTAGCCCTCCGACTGGCTCGGCTAGCCCGCGACTGTTCTCATTCGTGGGTGTTGATCACCCGGTTGGACGCCGCGGCCGTCGCTGGCGGGTACTTGTCGGTCAGGGGCCTGCAGCAACTATTGGAAGCTGGGGTAGAGATCCGCGACGTGCCCCGCGTCCACGCGAAGGTGTTCGTCATCGGCGGGGAGGGGTTCCTCGGATCGGCCAACCTGACCGGTGCCGGACTGGGGACAAGTGCCCTACCCAATCACGAGCTCGGCGTTGAGCTCGATGCCGAGCTCGTCGCGGAAGCGCGCCGTACCCTTTTGTCCTGGAACAGCCAACCTGTCACCGCGGATGACCTGGTGCAGCTCGAGGCCGATGCGAAGCTCATCACCGCCCCCAAACAGGACGCGGCCCGCCACCGACTCAACCCACGCACAGCTCAGCAGCTCGCCGAGGCACTACTTGTGGATGCCCGGGACCCCGGACGCGGTCTGTGGCTGAAACTTGAGTACGGCGAGCCGGACCTCGAAGGGTGGCGAAGCAGCTCGTATTTCGCGAGCCCCAAGAAGGGGCGACCCAAGTTCAAACCGGGCGACCTGGTCTTCATCTGTGCACAGGAGACGCATGACTGCTACGCCGTCGTCGAAGTGAGCGACGGTGCGCAGTTCCAGCCCGCCGACTACGTCGCGCGCATGCAGAACGAAGACCCTGCAGCGATCGAACGGTGGCCATGGGTGACCCGCACCGATCCGCGATTGGTGCCCGAACACCTCTTGCAGGTAAAGCTGGCTGAGCTGGGTATCGCGGGCCGGGGCCTGCAGAACGGACATGTGCGGCTGTCCCTCGACCAATTCGCCTCTGGGGTCAGAGGTCTGGCCAGGACGACCTGCTCATAGCCGTACCCCCCACCGGCCCTCGCTAGAAGTTCGCCGTCCCCAGGGCGGCGGTCGGGTCTGATGCTCCAAACCGCTTGACACGCAATAGGAGCATCAGACCTTGAAACCGGCCAGGATCTGTCGGGAAGTAGCCTCCAGTCGTGGCGGGCCACGACTGGAGGGAGGGCAGTTTCGCGCGCCGTCGGCCCTCTAATGAATCACTGGCGTGGGTTGCGAAATCGGTCGGTCAGGGCGCTCGTGTTGTCGGCTATCGCCGCATGACTGGTGGCGTCTCATCCGCAGTGCACCGGGTGACGGTCGAGCGCGCCGGGACGCGCACCTTCGTGGTGTTGCGGCAGTACCCGGCCGCAACCGGTCTGCACGAGACCCTCCAGGAGGAGTTGACGAACCTTCGTGTGGTGGCGGGGTCCGGCTTACCGGTCCCCAGGGTGGTGGCGGCCGATGTCGACGGCAGCGCGACCGGCGGTGCACCTTCGCTCCTGATGACCCGGTTGCCGGGCCACGTCGAGTTGAATCCCGTCGATCCCGAGCAGTGGTTGAGCAGGGTCGCGGAACTGGCATCGCGTGTGCACTCCGCCGATCTGCCAGCCCGGACGTTCCGGCCGTGGGCGGACTCCTGGATCGCCACTGCGGACTTGCTGCGCGTACCTGCGGGGGCACGCAACCCAGCGGTGTGGAGAGCAGCGATTGATGCGATGGTCACTGCACCGCCGGAGGATCCGCCAGTGTTCCTGCACGGTGATTTCCTGCCGGTGAACATGCTGTGGTCGCGGGGCAACATCACCGGGCTGGTGGACTGGAACGGTGTCCATCGCGGGTCTCGCGCTGTCGACGTTGGGCACTGTCGCCGTTACCTCGCGGCGCTTTACTCGCCCGGCTGGGCGCAAAGGCTCGCGTCGCGGTACGAGTCGGTAGCCGGTGCGCGCTTGGACCCCTGGTGGGATCTGTACGCGTTGCTGCACCACGACGACCACCAGGCGCAGTGGATCCGCCGTCAGGTCGGCGGTCGGCGGGCTGTCGACGTGGCAGGCGTGACATCCCGGATCGAGGTGCTGCTCGAAGCCAGTCTTCGTCGACTGGGGTGACGCTTGATCTCGTCGGGAGCGGTGAGGTCAGGCCTCGCCCATGACGAGGCCCTCGATGGTGTGCTGTTGCACGATCGGGGTCAGGTGGTCGACGACGGACACGGTGAGGTGCCGGCGGACCTTCTCGGGTAGGGCATCCCAGTACGCGGTGGTCACCGCGGGGTCATGCTGCGCGTCGTTCCCGGCCCCGGGCGCGTCGACCCCGAGGACGAGGACGGGCCGCGAGAGCGAGGAGTGGTTCGTCGTCCCACGATGGATCGTCAGCGCCGAGCGGGCCGAGATGTCACCCCGCTGCGGGTACTTGCGCTCCGCCAACTCCTCGAAGCGCGACCACGTCTCCCGCGGAGGGAACATGCCGTGCTCGAAATCCTCGCCGCTATCCCACTGAGTGCCGGGGGCGATTTCGAACGGACCCATGTCCTCGGTCGTGTCGACGCAGGTGACGTTGAAGGCGAGGGAGGTGAGGCGCCGGTCGCGCTTGGTCTCGTCAGGGCTGGGGAAGTCGCGATGCCAGGGCTGGTCGACCGCGCCGGGGAATGGGATGTCGAAGCCGATCTCGACCACTGACCAATCGGGCCCGAGCACGGCCTCGCTCACCTCCTGCACCCACGGATGGCCGACGAGGTCGGCGAACCCACTGATCTCCTCCGGGTGGACCTCGACGTACCAGCGCTGCGGGCCGCGGCCCACGGCGCCACCCTCCCGCTGCCTGGCCGCCGCGAAGGCAGCCTCGACGTCGGCACGGAGCCGGTCGACCCACGGGACATCGAAGGCGCCGCGTAGGGC
This sequence comes from Branchiibius cervicis, assembly GCF_042661605.1. Classification (NCBI taxonomy): domain Bacteria; kingdom Bacillati; phylum Actinomycetota; class Actinomycetes; order Micrococcales; family Dermacoccaceae; genus Branchiibius; species Branchiibius cervicis. The sequence goes on along the minus strand of NZ_JBHSWJ010000002.1, from coordinate 3,516,516 downwards.
GGTGATGCCGGCGGTGTGCAGGTCGTCCACAGCGCGGCTGACGGGGACGGTGGCGGTGCTGGTCATGATGTTCCTTTCGTCGAATGCGGCTACTTTGCCACGTGGCAAATTGGAAGGCAATAGGCTGTACGGGTGACGTCGGGACGGGTGCGCCAGCGGGACGTAGCCGAGCGCGCGGGGGTATCCGTCCGTACGGTGTCCAATGTCGTCAACGATTTCGTCCACGTCAGCCAGGACACGCGCGAGCGCGTCCTGGCTGCCGTAGCAGAGCTGGGGTATCGGCCCAACTTGGCGGCCCGCGAACTGCGCACCGGACGCTCCGGCACGGTCTCCCTCGTCGTGCCGGAGATCGACTCGCCGTACTTTTCCGATCTCGCTTCGCGGATGGTGCGCGCCGGCGAGGCGATCGGCCTCACCGTCCACATTGCCCAGAGCGATGGCGACCCCGACCGCGAGCGAGCACTGCTCGCGGGTCCACCCGGACGGGAGGTGGACGGCGTGGTCATCAGCCCGTGGGCCCTCGCCGCGGACGACGTGCGGCCGCGCGGGGACGGCCCACCTGTCGTCATGCTCGGCGAACGGCCCGGGCAGGGCAGCGTGGACCGGGTGGCCATCGACAACGTCGCCGCGGCCCGCGATGCCGTGGCGCATCTGCTGAGCCGGGGGCGGAGGCGGATTGCGGCCGTCGGACTGCAGCCCCATCGTGCCAACGAAACCTCGGCGCTGCGGCGGGAGGGATACCGGCAGGCGGTCGCCGCGGCCGGCGGTACCCATCAGCTCGGGCTCGAGGTTGTCACCCAGACGTTGCACCGGTCCGACGGAGCCGCCGCGGTCCGTCGTCTTCTCGAGGAAGGCTCGGATTTCGACGCGCTCTTCTGCTTCACTGACGAACTCGCCCTCGGAGCGATGCGGGCGTTGCACGATGCGGGCCTCCGGGTCCCCGACGATGTCGCGGTGGTGGGCTTCGACGGCATCCAGGACGGTGCCTTCAGCGTTCCCTCGCTGACCACGGTGCGACCCGACGTCACGCGCATCGCCGAGCTGGCCCTAGCCGCCCTTGGCCGGCATCAGGCCGGTGAGGAAAGTACGCCGACCGAGTACGTCGCGCCGCACCGGCTCGTCGTCCGAGAAAGCAGCTGCGCCTGCCTGCAGCAGAAGTAGGGAGGTACGACGTGCGGTTCGATCGGTGCTGAACCCGCCGGGCGAGGTGGGTCATCGGAACCACTTAACGATCACGCATCGTTCGGTCGCCGTAGCCAGGTTCGCCCGGCGCTCCGGAGTAGCGTCGGTCTACCGCTACGCGCCGTTCATAGGAGTATTCATGAAGACTATGAGGCCGGCCGTAACAAGCCTGGTCGGGTCCGCGGTCGCTGGTGTCTTGCTGGCCGGTTGCGCGGCTGCACAAGCGGGCGGTCCGACCTGGTCGACTCAGCTGTCGCCTGAGCCGCTGCCCACGATCGTGGTTCCGACCACCAGTCCCGATGCTGCGCAGATAGACTTCCAGAACAAGGCGGGGGCGACGATCGAGAAAGTCGCCAAAGTCCTGGGGATCAGTACCGACAACTTCGTGCTCGATTCGGCGAACCAGCGGATCGTGGGCTACTACACCACGACGTCGCAGCGGGACGTGATGAAACAAGAAGGTATCGCGGCGTTCAAGGTCCAGTACTCCGCGGAACAACTCCAGGAAATGCAGGAAAGGCTGTACGACCGGATTCCGGCGAGTGCGACGGGAGTGCACTGGGCCGGCGGCAACGTCAGCACCCAGAAAGTCGAGGTCGGGGCGACCAAGGAGTTCTTTGCTTCCGAGGATTGGGCCACGGCATCCGCCGGGATTCCCGTGTCGATGAAGGTCGAGGACCCCAGCCAGCAGCCGCAGCCCGCTGCCGGCTGAGCCTGCATCGGCAACCCGAACGGACCTGGCATCGCGTCGCGCCGATTCGATCCGGCCGCTCACGGCGTTACCTGATGCTCGGATCCAGCCGCGGACGGATGACAGACTTCGTCGGTGATCGAGGAGGCGCTGACTGAGGTCGAGGGTGTCCGCTTCGTGCCGGACAAGCCGACGGGGTCGGCCGCCCTGGTGCTGGCGGGCTCGAGCGGGCGGGTCGATCGCGACCGGGCGCGGGTGCTGGCCGCGCGTGGCGTGCTTACCGAGTCCATCCGCTGGTTCGGTGGTGCCCGGCAGCAGCCTGGACCGTGGGAAGTCCCCATCGAGTTGTTTCTCCGACGGATTGATGCACTCGCCGAAAGCGCTGATCGTGTCCTGGTCTTCGGAACGTCGTTCGGGTCGGAGGCAGCGCTGCTCGCCGGCGCTCTGTCCGAGCGGGTCGACGCAGTCGTGGCCTTCGCCCCCAGCGACGTGGTCTGGTCCGGGGTCACCCACGAGGGCCGGGTTACGTCGCACTGGACCCTCGATGGTCAACCGCTCCCGTGGGTGCCGTTCGTCGACGACTGGGAACCGGACGACGATCCGCCCGTTTTTCGCGGCCTGTACGAGGCTTCGCGCCGGCGATTCGCCGAAAGGATCCGCGCTGCAACGATTCCCGTCGAGCGAATCCCGAGGGTAGTGCTCGTGGCCGGGGGCGATGACCAGGTGTGGCCGGCCGTCGCTCAGGCCGAAGCGATCGCGGCGACCCGTTCACAGCACGGGCTGGCAACCGACCTGGTCACCGACCCAGAGGCCGGCCATCGCACCATCCTGCCCGGCGAGGCTTTCGTCGAAGTCGGCATACGAATGCGGCGTGGCGGCTCGCCCGCCGCCGACCGGCGATTGGGTGAGACCGCCTGGGAAGTAATCCAGGACGTTCTCCGACCGGGTCAGCCCTCGACGGAGATGTCCACCGCGTCGGGGTAGAAGGCCAGGTGATCGGCGATCGGTGACACCGCGTCGTAGGGCTCGGGGTAGAACCACACCTTGTCCGCCGCGACCGCCCCGTCCGCGCTACGCAGGCCGTGGTAGCGAGCCGTCCCCTTGTAGGGGCAGTACGTCGAGTGGTCGCTGTCGGTGAGTACGTCGGGATCCACGTCTGCTCGCGGGATGTACTGGACCGACGGGTACGACGCTTCGGCCAGTCGCACACTCGATGTGCTGGATGCGATCACCCGGCCGTCGAATCGGACTGTTACACGCTGCTTTTCGGGTTCAACGGTGATCGGGTGGTCCGGGCCGGGTTCAAGCTTGGGCTGGGCAGTCATGTGCATCCCTCGATTCTTCGGCGTCATCATCGACAACACCGGCATCGGCCCACCTCATTCCCCACGTTCTGGTTGGATGAAGCATGGTTCCAGGCGCCGGCCCTGCGATGCGACGACGCGCGTTCATCGGTGCGGTCCCTCTGGCGCTTCTCACCGCATGCGGAACCCAGCGGGAAACCAGAGCAGTGACTCCGGCGCCACGTCCGACCGCGCGATCAACGTCATCCCCGGTTGTCGCTTCATCGACGACGACCCCTGCGCAAGACAGGAATATAACCATGCCCGGAGCGCCAAACCGGATCACCATCCGTCCGGACGACTATCACGTTCCCTATGCCGGGACCGCCGGAGACGGTCGCAAGTTCTTCCTCAGCGACGAGCTCTACACCGCAGACGCTTCCTATGTCGGTCTCTTCCTCTGGACGGCGGACGGCGCCTTCGACAGCGTCCAGGTCGACTCCCTTACCCGGCCGAGCAATGTGCCGCCAGGACAGGCTGCTCCCGGCGTCGACGGCGACGAGGTGGTGCAAACGCGCCTGAAGCAATTGGGCAAGTACGTGTTGGAGCCCATCGAGGTGGCTCCGTTCCTGCGCACAGTGGACGGTGTCGAGTTCGGCTGGCGGTTCGAGGTCTTCGAAGGAACGGCCACCGTCAACATCGAACCAGGCGACTTCATTTGCTACTACGAACCGTGGGATGGCTACGAGTACGACACCTGAACGTCGGTCAGTCGGCGTCGTCGACGGCAGCCCAGACGAGGCGGCTGGCGGCGACGTTGCCCTCGGTTTGCACGCTATCCGCGTCGAGGTTCGGCAGTCACCGCGACCCGCGTAGTCGTCCCCACAGGCGACGCCCGCGTCGTACACCGTTGTGGCGGAAATCAATTGGGGCTCTCCGAGCCGACCCTGGGTGTCGAGCTCATGTGGATGAACTCCAGTTGGGTCTGCATTCGCCCCCACGAGTAACCTCGGCCGGGTGGAACGGCTGCCGCACCCCGTCACCGGCGTATTGATGACCTCGCCGGCGACCCCGGGTGACGGCTGGCCGGGCGACCACGCCACCCCGGGACGCCGCAGGCCCAGTCCGCCATCGACGTACGCCGATCGGCGGCTGACGCCCGCGACCTCACCGACCTGAGTGCCCGGCTGACCGTCTGCCGTGCCTGTCCGCGCCTGGTGACCTGGCGCGAACACTGCGCGCAGGTCAAGAAGGCTGCCTACGCCGATCAGCCCTATTGGGGACGACCGGTCGCCGGGTTCGGTGATACCCGCCCATGGTTGCTGGCGTTCGGCCTGGCTCCTGCTGCGCACGGCGGCAACCGGACCGGCCGCAACTTCACCGGCGATCCCTCTGCCGCATGGCTCTTCCAGGCGCTGTATCGCGCCGGGCTGGCCGCGCTGCCGACCTCCGACAACGCCGGCGACGGGCAGCGGTTGACCGGTGTCCGTCTGCTCAACCCAGTGCGATGCGCGCCGCCGAAGAACAAGCCGACGACGTCCGAGATGGGCACGTGCGCCCCCTGGGTCGCCCGCGAGCTGCAACTCGTCCTGCCCACCGCGCAGGTGGTGTTGTGTCTCGGAGCCATCGGGTGGTCGGCCGCGCTCACGGCGCTCGCCGCTGCAGGTATCGACATCCCCCGACCCCGACCGAAGTTCGGCCACGGCGCGCAGGCAACCGTCGGCGGTCTACACCTGATCGGTTGCTACCACCCGTCGCCGCACAACACCTATACCGGCCGGCTGACGCATGCCATGTTCGATGAAATCATCGCTCGCGCAACGCAACTCGCGGAGCACGGATAGGAGGCGCAGATGATCACAGGTGCGGACAGGGTCGGGTTGGGTCTGGCAGCCCTGGGCCGACCGGCGTACATCACGTCCGGTCGCGGCCAGGATCTGGGTGGGCACCGCAGCGTCGAGCAGATGCGCGAGCGGACCGCGGAGGTCCTGGACGCGGCGTACGCAGCGGGTGTGCGGTACGTCGACTGCGCCCGGTCGTACGGCGTGTCCGAAAGTTTCCTGGCCAGTTGGCTGGCCTCCCGTCCGGGCGTCAGCGATGTGACGGTCGCTTCGAAGTGGGGCTACCGGTACGTGGGTGACTGGGAGATGACCGCGGAAACCCATGAGCGCAAGGATCATTCGCTGGCGGCCTTCCAGGAGCAGTGGGCCGCAACCCAGCACGAACTGGGCAGCCACGTCGACGTCTACCAAGTCCACTCCCTGACCCCGGATAGTCCGGCGCTCACCGACGAGCCGCTGCTCGATGCATTGGCAGCATTGCGGGACAACGGAGTTCGGGTCGGCTTTTCCACCTCAGGACCTCGACAGGGTGATGTCGTCCGCCAGGCCATCACCATCACGCGCGGCGGTGACCCCCTCTTCCGGGTCGTGCAGTCCACGTGGAATCTGCTCGAACCCTCCGTCGGACCGGCGCTGCAGGAGGCAGCCGACGCCGGAGTGCATGTCGTGGTCAAGGAAGCCCTGGCCAACGGCCGTCTGGTCGACGGGGATTCGCCCGAGCTGCAGGGTGCCGCCACCGATCTCGGGATACCGCTGCACCAGGCCGCGTTCGCTGCCGTGGCCGCGCAGCCGTGGCTCGGGCACGTGCTCTCCGGCGCGGTCACCGGATCGCAGGTCGAGGAGAACGTCGCCGCGGCGTCAATCCCTCTGTCGCCGAGTCAGATCGACACGCTGATGGTCGCGAAGGAAGATCCCCGGGAGTACTGGGCGGCACGCTCGCAGCGTGCGTGGGCCTAGCAGCTCAGAACGGCCAGATCACCGGCACGACGAACGCGGCGATCAGGCCGAAGAAAATGAGGTTCGGCAGGCCCAACCGCCAGTAGTCGCCGAAGCGATACCCGGCCGGCTCCTGGATCATCAGATTCGCGGGCGTGGCCACCGGCGTCAGGAACGCCGCGGCCGCAGCCACCGCGATCGCCATCAGCATCGGCAACGGCGAGGTGTGGGTGTTCTGCGCGACCGCGACCGCGATCGGGGCGACGATCAGCGCCGTCGCCAGGTTGCTGATGAACTGCCCGAGGATCAACACCACCACGACCACCCCGATCAACAGCAGCCGCGGCGAATCCCCGAACGCCGAGACCAACCGGTCGGAGATCTGGTCGGCCGCGCCGCTGGTCTGGATCGCGGTTGACAACGGGATCATCCCCGCGATCGTGATCAAGGTCGGCAACTGGATCGCACCCTGCGCCTGCTCGCGCGACAACGCCTTCAACCCCACCAGCAACACCGCCGCCGCGAGCACGATGATCGCCGGGGGAGCGACGCCCGCGGCGAGTAGTACGCACATCGGCACGACAATGGCCAGCGTGAGATAGGTGCGCGGTCCGAACCGGCCGCTCTGGCGCCGAACCTGCTCCGGCTCAGCCACATTCACGACATCGGGTTCCGCGAGGTGCTGATCCAACGCCGACCATCCGCCGCGGACCACCAGGACGTCGCCCGCTTGCAACTGCCCGTTCTCCAACGCTGCATCACCTCGCCGCAACGCCATCACGAAGAGGTCCTCGCCCTGCATCGGCATCCCCACGTAGACGTGTTCGCCGATGAACGACGAGCGCGGCGGGATCACGATCTCCTGCAGCCCCTGGTGGTAGGAAACGGCCGCATCGTCGTCGGCCAGGTCGTACTCGCGGGCCATCAACTCGGCGTACCGGCTCAGGTCGTTGGGTGCATCCCTCGGGGTTCGGTCCGGCAGCACCTTGGGCCCCAGGAAGAGGTTCATCGCGAAGGTGCCCACCACCAGTGGGATCCCGGCCAGCGCGAACTCGAAGAAGCCGAAGGGACGGTCGCCCGACTCCTGGGAGAACTCGGAGACGAACAGGTTGATCGGGCTACCCAGCAGCGTCAGCAGCGACCCCGCGTGCGCCGCGAACGCCATCGGCATCAACAGCTTCGAGGGCGGTTTGCCGATCCGCGTGGCGAGGATGACCCCGACCGGCACGAGTGCGGCGACCGACCCGTTGACGCTGATGATCGCGGTCAGGAGGGCCACCAGGAGCATGAGTGCGAGTACGACGGAGCGCGGGTTGGTGCCGGTGCGCGCCATGAGTTGCTGGCCGGCGAAGGCCGTCACCCCGGTCGCGTCCAACGCCTCGCTGATGACGAAGAGGCTCGCGATGTAGATGATCAGCGGATCGCCGAAACCGGCGACCGTCTGATGGAGGGTGAGCACTCCGGTCAGGTAGAGCGCCAGCGCCACGCTGAGCGCGACCACCGACGGCGGCAGTTTGTTCCAGATGAAGATGACGACGGCAGCGATGAGGATCACGAACGTCGTCGTGCTCGCCGCGATCTCACACCTCCGACTGGGACGGTCCAGACGCCCAGGATGACAGCACGCCCCTCCGCGATCCACCGAAGGGCGGCCGCGAAGGGGCGTTTGCCGACGGCGTTACCGGTTGATGCTGCTGCGACCCCGGCCGAGCAGGGTCAGAACGGCACCGACGACCAGGACGGCGACGCCGATCCAGATGAGGATTTTGCCGACTCCGGCGAAACCGACGATGAGCAGGATGACGCCGATGACGACGAGTGCGAGCCACGGGGACATGAAAAACCCTTTCCGGGGTGAAGGAACGAACGAAGGAAGCCACCCGGTCGGTCGTTCCCCCGCGACCGGACAGCAGCCACCCAACCTACGAAGAAGGAACCAATTAGTCGCCACCCGCAGGAACCACGCCGCCGGATCGGGCACACTCGCGCTTATGCGCCCGTTGTTCACGTCCCCTGTCCGTCGCCGGTCAGCCGCCCCTCGACGTACGTCGATCCTCGCCTTGGCGGGTCTGCTCGCCGTTGGGGCGGTGGGCTGGGCGCCGACGGCGCGCGCCGCCACCACACCCCCGGTCGTCACGGGCACCGTGGCCACCCGGTGCGCCTTCCTGACCTACCAGACGCCGGTCGACTGGTACTTCCCGTCCGGCAACGCCAAGGCGCTGGTGTGGCTGCAGCACGGGTTCGCCGAGAACAAGGCCCTGTACGCCGGCTACGCACGCCAACTGGCCGACCGCGGATTCCTCGTCGCAGCGACGACCCTGCCGTCGGCCGACCTCTTCGGCTGCACGGTCAACAACATCGGCAACAACACGGCGTACCTGAACAACATCGCCACTCTCTTCGGCACGAAGGACACCGGCAGCGGTGCGCTGAACGCCTCCTTCCGCGCGGCGCGAGCCACCGCGGGCCGGGCGGATCTGGCGATGCCGCAGTCGCTGGCCTTCGTCGGTCACTCCGCGGGCGGCGAGGCGGTCAGCTACGTCGCCGGCCGGCTGCGCAGCGCCTACCCTGGCGTGTTCGCCCAGCTCAAGGGGCTGGTCCTGGAGGACCCGGTGGCCTCACCGGCCGGGTCGAACCTGGCGACCGGGCTGAGCGCGCTCGCGCCGACCGGAGTGCCCGTCTACGCGCTGGCCAGTCCCAAGAACTCCTGCAACGCCGATCAGAGCGGCACGCAGCAACTGATCAGCAGCCTGCCGGGCCGCTTCCACGGCGCCCAGATCAGCACGGGGGTGCACCAGGACATCTACGGCACGGACAACACCGCGTTGTTCAACCTGGTCTGCGGCACCCCGAAACCGGACAACACCAACGCCGTTCGGAGCCTGACGACCGGATGGCTGACCGGCTTCGCCGACGGCGCGGACAACCCGGCGTACTTCCCCGGCGGCCCGGCGTACGACGCCCTACAGTCCGCGGGAACCATCACCACCCTGCCCTGACCGGGCCCGCTCGGTCGAGCACCACCCGGATGGCGCTGTGGTCGGTGATTCCGGTGAGTCTCGGCTCGTGGTCGAACGCGCACTCGGTGACCCGAGCGGCCAACGGCTGATCGCACAGTGCGTGATCGAACCGGTAGCCGTGGCCCTGATGGCTGACCCACGTGTGGGTGTAGTCGGCGCTTGCCACCTGGCTGGTCAGGTCGGTCAGGTGCAGTTCGGTGATCAGCCGGTAGAAGAATTCGTACTCGAAGAGCTTCGTGGACCCGTAGAGGGGCTGGTGGTCCGGCGGGATGACGTTGAGGTCTCCGATCAGCAGACTGCCGGCGGCCTCCGGGGCCGGCCAGGACTCCTCCAGCGTCGTCATGCACGCGAGCAGCCAGGACTCCTTGCGCGCCAGAGCTTTTCGATCCGGTGGGATGCCGTGGGGTGGCGAGGACGGCCCGTAGATCGCCACGACGTCGACGGGCCCCGTTTCGTCCGCCAACCGCACGCGGATCGCGCGACCGGACAGATCGGCGTACGGGTCATCGGCAGGCACGGTCGGCACGGACGTGGCCACCAGTACGCCGCGGCCGCCTGCGGGCGGATGCGCGTCGTGCAGGGTGAAGCCCAGGTCCCGAAGCCCAGCGCACAGCAGCCGGTGACCGGCCCCGCTGCGAGTCTCGGTCAGCACCAGAACCGCGGCGTCCTGACCCGCAAGCCACCGCAACAATCCGGGCACCCGGCGCTCGCCGGGAGCCGACACGTTGAGGCTGACGATCCGGATCGACCCGGCCATCCGGCGAGCGTAGCGAAGGCTGCGGCGTCGATGGCCGACGATGGTCGGTATGGCGACCTACCGGATCGAGGGTGCCCGCATCCACGGCATCGATGACTTCTACGGCGAGTTGAACCGGCTGGTGATGGCCGACGAGGACTGGCGGCTCGGCGCCAGTCTGGACGGGCTGAACGACCTGCTGTACGGCGGTATCGGCGCTCTGGCCGGTGACGAACATCCGCAGTTCCTCTGGTGCGACCACCAGCAGAGCAGAACGGCACTCGGCACCGATGCCACCCGGGCCTGGTTGACCGCCAAGCTGGACGGACCGTTCGACCAGGCCCTGATCCGGCAGCAACTGCGTGACCTGGAGGCCGGCACCGGCAAGACCTACTTCGAGCTGATCCTGGAGGTCTTCGCCGACCATCCGCGCGTCGGGCTGACACTGGCCTGACAGACTCGGTGACATGCCCGAGCCCAGTGCCGCCGTTGCCGTCTACATCGACTTCGACAATGTGGTGATCTCCCGCTACGACCAGGTGCACGGCAAGGGCTCGTTCTGGCGGGACCGGGACAAGGGTTTCGAGGTCGCCCGCGTGGCTGCCGCGGAGGTGGACCTTCACGCGATCCTCGACTTCGCCTCCTCCTTCGGCCGACTCGCACTGACCCGGGCGTACGCCGACTGGTCGGTCCCGGCGAACGTCCACTACCGCAAACAACTGGTCGACCGGGCCGTCGACCTGATCCAGCTCTTCCCCGCATCGGGCTCGAAGAACGGTGCTGACATCCGGCTGGCCGTCGACGCGTTGGAGGACATGGCCCGCATGCCGTCGGTGGCGACCGTCGTCCTGGTCGCGGGCGATTCGGACTACATCCCGCTCGCACAACGCCTCAAGCGGATGGGCCGCTACGTAGTGGCCGTGGGGGTCGCCGGCGCCACCAGTCGGTCCCTGGCAGCGGCCGTCGACGAATTGGTGACCTACGACAACCTGCCCGGACTGTCCGACCGCGAGCGGGACGAGCAGGACATCGCCGAGCCGCCGGCGAAGAAGTCCGGTTCGCGGGCGAAAGGTACCCCGGCCACCGAGGACGAGGACAAGGAGGACGCGCAACTCAGTGCCCGCCAGGCGACGCGGTTGTTGTTGCGCGCGTTGCGAATCCTGCGCGAGAAGGATCCGGACTCCGAGTGGTTCAACGCCGGTGAGGTGAAGAGCCAGATGAAGCGGATGGATCCCTCCTTCAACGAGAAGAATTTCGGTGTGACCTCGTTCTCGGAGTTCGTGAAGACCCGCAGCTCCATCGCCGAGCTCAAAGAGGACCACCACAGCCGCACCGTCCGGTTGAGACCGGGGCACTGAGGCCCCCTGGTTAGGGTGGCAGGGGTAGCAGCCCGTATCGATCGAGGAGTTACCCGTGTCCCAGCCGAGTACCCCGCCGCCGGCCAGCCTCGTTGAAGAGCCGCCGAAGGAGAAGCGCTACCTGCTGACCTTCGGGCGGGTGCTGGCCTACCTGGCCTACGCCTACGTGATCGTCGTCGAGATCGTTCTCGGTCTCGGGTTCATCCTGCAGCTGTTCGGCGCCAGTCAGGAAGCCAGTTTCGTGCGGTGGGTCTACCGCTCGATGGAGCGGGCGATGGAACCCTTCCGGGGCATCTTCCCCAGCGTCGATCTCACCTCCAGCGCCAACGGTCAGCACAACGCCGTGCTCGACACCTCCGTGCTGTTCGCGATGCTCGTCTATGCGATCGTCGCGTGGGCGATCCACCTGGCGATCTACTGGCTCACCAAGCAGGTGAACCGTTTTGATCGCGAGCGCGCTGACGCACTCAACCGGCAGACCTACCTGGCCGCCCAGCAACAGGCTGCGCCCCGCTACGCCCAGCAGCAGCCGGGCGCCTACGGACCCCCGCAGCAGGGGCAGTACCCCACACAGGAATACCCCCGTCACCCTGACCAGCGGTGATCAGGGACTGCTGAGTTGCTCGTCGTCGACCTGCGCTTCGTGCATCGATTCCTCGATGTATGCCTGTGCCTGCTCCGGTGACAGGCGCAGGCGGAACGCCATCAGGTAGATGACCGCGGAGATCACGAGCAGGACCGGGATGGCCGTCCCGAAGCCCAGCACCGCACGGCCGCCGTCGTAGTCGCCCAGGTAGGAGACGATCGTCAGGCACACCAGCCAGGGCACCACCCACAGCCCGGCGCGGGCATCGAGTCGCTTTTCGTGCAGACCGCCGGTTGCCGCGAACACGAGCAGCAGCACGAACCCCAGGACCACGGCGACCATCAGCTTCCACACCGTGCTCCACCCCGACCAGTAGACGATCAAGTTCGATCCCCAGAAGGCCAGGAACGGGATCACGTGGCCGCCGGGCAGGCGGAAGGGTCGTTCATGGTCGGGAACCTGTTTGCGCAGGGCGACCAGCACCAGGGGACCCGAGGCGAAGGACAAGACGGTGGCCGAGGTGATGAAGCCGACCAACTGCTGCCAACTGGGGAACGGCAGGAAGGCGATCAGCCCGATGATGAAGGCCAGGATCAGCCCGATCAGCGGGGCTCCCCGGCTCGTCGTACGCGCAAGGGCCTTGGGGGCGTTGCCGTTGCGAGCCATCGCGAACGAGATGCGTGCGGTGACGGTGGTGTAGATCAGACCGGTGTCGCCGGGGGACACGATCGCGTCGATGTAGAGCAGGACCGACAGCCACCCCAGGCCCAGGATGGTGGCGAGCGCCGCGAGCGGTCCGAAGTCGTTGGCGAAGGACAGATTGGCCCACCCGTGCGACGTCGCCAGGGTGTCGCCGGGCAGGGCACCAATGAACGCGACCTGCAGCAGGACGTAGATCACGGCAGTGATCAGCACCGATCCGATGACGGCCAGTGGCACGTTGCGTTTGGGGTTGTCGGTCTCTCCGGCCAGCTCGATTCCTTGACGGAAACCCAGATAGGAGAAGACGATTCCGCTTGTCGCGACCGCGGTGAAGACACCGTGCCAGCCCGAGGGGGTGAAACCGTAGGAGGTGAAGTTGTCCCCGTGGAAGGCGGCGAAGAAGAACGCCGCGATGACGGCGACGATGATGAACAGCTTCCACGACACCAGCACGTTGTTGATGCGCGCGAACCAGCGGACGCCGAAATAGTTGATGACCACGAAGAGGGCCATGAGGACGACCGCTGTCGCATAACCCAGTCCGGTCAAGGTGTGCACGGTCTGCCCGTCGACGGTGTGCGGCGTCGTGAACGGGGCGTACTTCGTGCCGTACTGCAGTGCCGCTTCGACTTCGATGGGCGCCGTGGTCCCCACCGCGATGTAGGTGATCCAGCCGCCCGCGAAGCTGGCCAGGTTGCCGAAGGCCATGTGGGGGAAGCGCACGACCCCGCCGGTGAGCGGGAACATCGTGCCCAGTTCGGCGTAACACAGCGCGATGAACAAGATCAGCAGCGCCCCGAAGGCCCAGGAGATCGTCGCGGCCGGCCCGGCCTGCTGGGAGGCGTTCAGCGCCCCGAAGAGCCAGCCCGAGCCGATGATCGACCCCACGCTGGCGAAGAGCAATCCGACGACGCCCACATGTCGTTTCAGGGTCGGTTGCTGACCGGTTGCGGAGGAGGCGTCCTGTGCTGTCATACCGACCACCGGGCAGGCTGGGCGCGAGTGCTTCGTTTCGCTATGAAAGTGGGCATCGTGCCAACGTACGCCGTGCGTTACCTCGGGCACGAACCTCACGCCCACCCGAGTGGGTGGGGTCAGTGAAGCAGCGGGTCGCGGTCGAACCCGGTGTCGAGCTCGTCCTCGTCCTCCCGCGTCCAGCCCAGCGTGTGCTCCACCGCGCGATCCCATTCGGCACGTCGCCGCCGCCGCAGTCCCTCCGTCATGCCCGGCTCCCACCGGCCGGCGCGATGCCAGTTACGGCGCAACCCCTCCAGGTCCGGCCAGTACCCCACGGCCAGCCCCGCGGCGTACGCGGCGCCGAGCGACACGCTCTCCGAGACCAGGGTGCGTTCGACGGGAATCCCCAGGAAGTCGGCAACCATCTGCATCAGAAGGTGATTGGCGGTCATGCCACCATCCACCTTGAGGCTGGTGATGGCCAGCCCGGTATCGGCGTTCATCGCGTCGACCACTTCGGCGGTCTGCCACGCTGTCGCCTCCAGGACCGCCCGGGCCAGGTGCGCCTTCTTGACGTACGACGTGAGGCCGACGATCACGCCGCGCGCCTCCGGGCGCCAATGCGGAGCGAAGAGACCGGCGAACGCCGGCACGATGTAACACCCTCCGGTGCTGTCCACCTGCCGGGCAAGGGTCTCGATCTGCGGCGCCGAGTCGATCATCTCCAGCGCGTCACGGAACCACTGCACCAACGCGCCGGCGACCGCGATCGACCCCTCGATCGCATAGACCGGCGGCTGCCCGGCCAGGGAGTAGGCGACGGTCGAGATGAGACCGTGCCGGGATGCGATCAGCCGGTCACCGGTGTTGGTGAGCACGAAAGCGCCTGTGCCGTAGGTGCATTTGGCCTCGCCCGCGTCGAAGCACGTCTCGCCGAAGAGCGCCGCCTGTTGGTCGCCGAGGGCTCCGCCCAGCGGCACGCCCGGCATCCCGGAGACGCACGTGCCCCACACCTGGGCGTTGGGGCGGATCTCGGGCAGCATCTGCGCCGGGATGTCGAGGGCATCCAGCAGGCGCTGATCCCATTCCAGGGTGCGGATGTTCATCAGCATGGTCCGGCTGGCGTTGGTGACGTCGGTCACGTGCACTCCGCCGTCCGGGCCACCGGTCAGCTGCCAGGTCAGCCAACTGTCCATCGTGCCGAAGGCGACCTCGCCGGATCGAGCCCGGCGGGCCAGGCCGGGTACGTGGTCCAGCAACCAGCGCAGCCGCGGCGCGGCGAAGTAGCCAGCAGGGGCGAGGCCGCAGATCTCTTCGAACAGTGCCCGGTGCGGCCCGCGCTGCAACTCGGCGACGATCTGGCTGGACCGGGTGTCCTGCCACGTGATGGCCGGGGCCAGCGGCTTGCCGGTGATGCGGTCCCACACGACGGTCGTCTCGCGTTGGTTGGCGATGCCCAGAGCGGCGATGTCCGTCGTCAGCAGACCGGCAGAGCGCAGCGCCTCCGGCAGGACCCGCAGGGTGTTGGCCAGGATCTCCTCGGCGTCGTGCTCCGCCCAACCCGGCTGGGGGAAGAACTGCCGCTGCTCGTGCTGGGCGACCGTCACCATCCGGCCGCGCTGGTCGAAGATCATGCACCGGGTGGAGGTGGTGCCCTGGTCGAGGGCGGCGACGTACCGGGCGTTCACAAGCGCTCCTGCAGGGTGAGGAGATGGCAGTGGCTGCATCGACGACACGCTCGGGGAGGCGCTCGCGGGGCCGGCCGCCGGAGTCGAGCATCCGCGCGGACCTCCCGACGACCGCCAGCGCGCCGACACCGACTCCTGCGTAGTGCAGGATCGGCGCCGCCACCGCGGCCACTCCCGGGGTCAGTGTGCCGTCCGCCACGGCGTACCCCTGGCGCCGGACCTGGGACATGGTGCGGGCCAGCTGGGTCCGGCTGGTGATCGTGGTCGCGGTGAACGGGTGCAACTCCAGGGTGTGCAACCGGCCGGCCGCCGATGAGAACGCGAGAAGCACCTGGCCCAGTGCGGTGGCGTGCAACGGTTGGCGTTCGTCGATCCGCAACCGTTGCGGTGAGCCGTCGGGCCGGAAGACGTGATGCAGCAGCAGCACGCCGTTGCCGCTGAGGACTCCCAACTGCACCTCCAGGCCGGTGGTCGCGGCGAGTTGGTCGGCCCGGTTGGCGGCCCGGGAGCGCAGCAGATGGGGATCGAGGGTCTGCCCCAACCGGGCCAGGCCGGCACCGATCAAATAGCGGCCGGTCTCCGGCTCCTGGGCCACGAAACCCACGTCGACCAGCGTGCGCACGATGCCGTGCACCGTCGGCTTGGGCAGATCCAGCATGCGCGCCAATTCCCCCAGCATCACCGGTTCGGTCGCGGCGGCGAGCAGATGCAGCACGTTCGCCGCTCGCTCGATCGACTGGATGGGCGCGGGCACAGTTCATTCTAAGCCGTTCGACATGAGCGAATCATCGTTCGCGTATGTCGAACGGCTGCTCTGGCTTTGCGATGGCCAGCAGGGTTGTGTGATCCACATCGCAACGAGGCGACGAAAGGACCTGCCCCATGAAGAAAGATACGTTGACCTGGGAACTCCTCGCGGAGTTCGCCGGCACGTGCATCCTCATCCTGTTCGGTGTCGGTGTGGTGGCGCAGGTCGTCACCGGCAACGGCGCACTGGGTGACCACGATTCCATCGCCTGGGCCTGGGGCCTGGGCGTCACGCTCGGTGTTTACGTGTCCGCCCGGATCTCCGGTGCGCACCTGAACCCGGCGGTGACCGTCGCACTGGCGGCGTTCCAGGGCTTCTCCTGGAAGAAGGTGCTGCCCTACTCCCTGGCCCAGACCGCGGGTGCCTTCGTGGCCGCGATCATCGTGCGGTTCACCTACGCCGATCTGATCAACGCCATCGACCCCGGCCACACGTTCAAGACCCAGGGGATCTTCTCGACCCTGCCCGGCACCCATGTGACCATGACCACGGCGTTCTTCGACCAGATCGTCGGTACGGCCATCCTGGTCTTCGTGATCTTCGCGCTCACCAACGCGCGCAACAACCCGCCGCTGTCCAACCTGGGCCCGCTGCTGGTCGGTTTGCTCGTGGTCGCGATCGGTATGGCCTGGGGTGCGAACGCCGGCTACGCCATCAACCCGGCGCGTGACTTCGGCCCGCGTCTGGCGTCCTGGATCACCGGTTACAGCACGGCGATGAAGGAACCGGGCGGCAACTACTACTTCTGGTTGCCGATCGTCGCGCCCATCATCGGCGGCCTCGTCGGTGGCGGACTGTTCAAGCTGCTGATCGATCGCGGCATCGACGCCATGGAAGAGGCAGAACCCGAGGCCGAGGCCGCGGGCGAGCCGCTTCCCAACGAGTGAAACAACCGACTTTCAAAGGAGAGAGCAGATGGCTGACTACGTAGGAGCAGTAGACCAAGGCACGACCAGCACCCGGTTCATGATCTTCAACCACGACGGCGAGGAGGTCGCGCGCCACCAGTTGGAGCACGAGCAGATCATGCCGCAGGCCGGTTGGGTGGAGCATGACCCGATCGAGATCTGGGAGCGCACCAGCTCGGTCATCCAGACCGCGATGGGCAAGGCCAACATCACGGCCAGCGACCTCGCCGCGGTGGGCATCACCAACCAGCGCGAGACCACCGTGGTGTGGAACAAGAGGACCGGGCGCCCGTACTACAACGCCATCGTCTGGCAGGACACCCGCACCGACCGGATCGCCAGCCGGCTCGAGCGCGAGGGTCACGGCGACCTGATCCGCGAGCGCGCTGGTCTGCCGCCGGCGACGTACTTCTCGGGCGGCAAGATCCAGTGGCTGCTGGAGAACGTCAAGGGGTTGCGCGAAGCCGCGGAGAAGGGCGACGCCATCTTCGGTACGACGGACTGCTGGGTGACCTGGAACCTCACCGGTGGCACCGACGGCGGACGGCACGTCACCGATGTGACCAACGCCAGCCGCACGATGCTGATGGACCTGGAGACCTGCCAGTGGGACGACGAGTTGCTCGCGCTCTTCAACATCCCCAGGGCGATGCTGCCGGAAATCGTGTCGTCTTCGGACGCGTCGGCGTACGGCGTCACCGACCCGCACGGGCCGTTCCACGCCGAGGTCCCGATCACCGGCGTGCTCGGTGACCAGCAGGCCGCCACGGTCGGTCAGGTGTGTTTCGCCCCGGGTGAGGCCAAGAACACTTACGGCACGGGCAACTTCATGCTGCTCAACACCGGTGAGGAGCTGGTGCGCAGCAAGGCCGGTCTGCTGACCACGGTCTGCTACCGCTTCGGCAACGACAAGCCGATCTACGCGCTCGAGGGTTCGATCGCGGTGACCGGCTCAGCCGTGCAATGGCTGCGTGACCAGCTCGGCATCATCTCCGGTGCGGCCGACACCGAGCGCCTGGCCGGGCAGGTCGAGGACAACGGCGGCGTTTACTTCGTGCCGGCGTTCTCCGGCCTGTTCGCGCCGTACTGGCGCTCGGACGCCCGCGGTGTGATCGTGGGCCTGTCCCGCTACAACACCAACGCCCACCTGGCGCGGGCCACGCTCGAAGCGATCTGCTACCAGAGCAAGGACGTGGCCGACGCCATGGAGAAGGACTCCGGGGTGAAGCTGGAGGTGCTCAAGGTCGACGGCGGCGTCACCGCCAACAACCTGTGCATGCAGATCCAGTCCGACATCCTGGGGGTCGAGGTGAGCCGTCCGGTGCTGGCCGAGACCACGTGCCTGGGTGCGGCCTACGCCGCGGGTCTGGCCGTCGGTTTCTGGAAGGACACCGACGAGTTGCGCGCCAACTGGCACGAGGGCAAGCACTGGAAGCCGAACTGGAACGACCAGCAGCGTGCCGACGGATACGTCGGTTGGCGCAAGGCCATCGACCGCACGCTGAACTGGGTTGACGTCGACGGAGACTGACACCACCGCCGGGGCCCGCGTCATTGCGGGTCCCGGCGCCGTCGCGTCACCCCGGGGCCGGGTGGCGCGTTCACCAATATCTGAGAGGCTTGAACCATGAGAGCGATCGCCCTGTCACCACAGTTCCGGGAAGACTCGATCGAGGCGATGTCGCAGCAGGAGCTGGACATTCTGGTCATCGGCGGCGGTGTCGTCGGTGCCGGTAGCGCCCTGGACGCCGCCACCCGCGGCTTGAGCGTCGGCCTGGTGGAGGCGCGTGACCTGGCTTCCGGCACCTCGAGCCGGTCCAGCAAGCTCATCCACGGTGGGCTGCGCTACCTGGAAATGCTCGACTTCCGATTGGTTGCCGAAGCGTTGACCGAGCGCGGTCTGCTGCTGCAGAAGATCGCTCCGCACCTGGTGCATCCTGTGGCCTTCCTCTACCCGCTGCAGCACCACGTGTGGGAGCGCGCCTACGCCGGCACCGGTGTCGCGATGTACGACGCGATGAGCCGCCTGTCCGGTAAGGCCGGCGTACCGCTGCACAAGCACCTGACCCGTTCCGGGGCGCGCAAGCAGTTCCCGTCGCTGCGCAAGGACGCGCTGACCGGCGCGCTGCGCTACTACGACGCCCAGGTCGATGACGCCCGCCACACGATGTTCGTGGCTCGCACGGCCGCGGCGTACGGCGCACATGTCGTCACCCGGGCGCGGGTGGTCAACCTGATCAAGGAGGGTGAGCGGGTGACCGGCGCGGTCATCCACGACCTCGAGTCGGACCGCGAATTCACCGTCCGCGCAAAGCAGGTCGTCAACGCGACCGGTGTGTGGACCGACGAGACCCAGTCGATGGCCGGCTCCCGCGGGCAGTTCCATGTGCGCGCCAGCAAGGGCATCCACCTGGTGGTCCCGAAGGACCGCATCCGCGGTGACGTCGGGCTGATCCTGCGCACCGAGAAGTCCGTGCTCTTCGTCATCCCATGGGGTGCGCACTGGATCATCGGCACCACGGACACCGACTGGGACCTGGACAAAGCGCATCCTGCCGCCAGCGAGCGCGACATCGAGTACCTGCTCGAGCACGTCAACACCGTGCTGGAGACGCCGATCACCAAGGACGACGTGCAGGGCGTGTACGCCGGTCTGCGGCCCCTGCTCGCCGGCGAGTCCGAGGCGACCAGCAAGCTGTCCCGCGAGCACGCGGTCGGTCACCCGGCCCCGGGTCTGGTGGTCATCGCCGGGGGCAAGTACACGACGTACCGGGTGATGGCCAAGGACGCGGTCGATGAGGCGGTGTTCGGGCTGAACGCCCAGTTCGACCGGGCCATCCCGGACTCGACGACGCAGAACGTGCCGTTGCTGGGTGCCGAGGGATACCCGGCGCTGATGAACGGTCGCAACGTGCTCGCGGACAAATACGGTCTGCACGAAGTGTGGATCGAGCACCTGCTCAACCGGTACGGCTCGTTGATCCACGAGGTGCTGGAGCCCACCCAGGACGACCCGTCGCTGAAGGAGCCGCTGACCGGCGGCACCGATTATCTGCGGGCCGAGGTGGTCTACGCCGTTACCCACGAGGGGGCGCGGCACCTGGACGACGTCCTGGCACGGCGTACCCGGTTGTCGATCGAGACCTTCGACCGTGGCACCGGGGCGTGCGAGGAAGCGGCCGACCTGATGGGCAGGGTGCTCGGCTGGAGCGAGGAGCAGCGCGACAACGAGATCGATCACTACCGCAAGCGGGTTGAGGCCGAGCTGGAGAGCCAGCGGATGCCCGACGACGCCACGGCCGACGCGGCCCGGATGGGCGCTTCGGACGTGGTGCCGATCAGCTGAGAGCCGCCGGGTGGCGCCCGGCCGCGATCGACAACAGGTCTGCGGCCGGGCCCCGCGGCGGGCTGCTCGGGTGCCAGACGGCACGCAGCGCGCGGCGCAGGCTCGTGCCCGCGACTTCGACCGCGATCAGTCGCCCGGTCTCGACGTCGCGGCTGACCGCCAGCGAGGACAGGACCGCGGGCGCGCCGAGGGTGATGACTGCGTCACGTACGGCGGCCGTGGACGGCAGCACGGCAGCCGCCTCGGCGAGGGCTCCCACCGCGTTTTCGAGGAACGCTCTTGTGCCCGAACCGGATTCGCGCAGGACGAGTGGCGTGGTGGTGAGTTCCGCGACCGGGACCGGTCTGCTGCGAGCGGCCCACGGATGGTCCGGCGCGACCACAGCGACCAACCGGTCGTGAGCGATCACGCGTGAGCGGACCGTGCGCGGAACCCGGGGTGACTCCACGAAGCCCAGTTGCGCCGTGCCGCTGGACACTTCGTGGACCACTTGGTGGGAGTTGCCGGGCAGGACGTGCAGTCGCACCTGCGGGTCCACGGTGCGCAAACGGCTCGCCCAACCGGGCAGGAGGCACTCGGAGACCGTGTTGCTCGCCGCCACCGCCACGGATCGGCGGCCGGCAGCACCCAGCGTGCGTACCCCGTGGTCGAGGTTCTCGGCGGCGGTCAGGATGTCGGTGGCCCAGTCGATGACGACACCGCCCTGCGCGGTGAGCCGGACGCCGCGTGCGGTGCGCTCGAAGACAGGTATGCCGAGGGTCCGCTCAGCCGTCCGGATCCGCTCGCTGACGGCTTGCTGACTGATCCCGAGGCGCCGGGCCGCCGTCGTCATGCTGCCGTCGCGTGCTACTGCGAGCACGGCCTGGAGCTGGGCGAGGTCGGGCACGTGCGACAGCTCTGAGGAGCTCACTGCGCCAGCCTACAAGGTTTGTTTGTAGCTGCACCGGAACGAGCCGCTACCGGACGCGCTCCCGCCGCGACAGGCTGAGGTTGTGAAGGCCGCTGCTCCCCCTCGACTTTTGGAACGGGTGTGACTCGGAATCGCTCCGACGAGGTGAATCGCGTTCCACAAGTTGCGTCGTTGCCGCCTGCGGGCCCGGCGTGGTTTTCCAGTGTGATGGGTACCGGAATCCTCGCGCTGCTGGTCGAACTACACCTCGGACGTACGCCGATCGGCGGGGTGGCCGCACTTGCGCTGCTGATGCTCGCGTGGGCGTTGTTGCTCGGACTCGGAGGCGCGTTCGTTGCCCGTTGCTGTCGCGATCCGCGCGAGTTGCGGGCGTCATGGACCGGACCGGCCGGCGCGGCGGCCTGGGGAACCGTGTCGATGGGCATCCTGTCGGTGGGCTCGGCGACGCTGAAGGTCGCCGTCGGCCAGGGGATTCGGTCGCCGCCGTCGGGCAGTGGGTCGACGCGGTGCTCTGGAGCGTCGGGACGGTCATCGGATTCGCGACCGCCATCGGCTTCATGATCGCGCTCCTGCGGTGCGACCGGGGCCGGCCGGCGATGACCTGGGGGCTGCCGGTCGTGCCGCCCATGGTGACCGCGACCGCCGGGGCCACGCTCGCACCGCTTCTGCCGGCGCCGTGGCACCCACTGGTGTGGTGGGTGGCGGTTGCCGGATTCGTCATCGCCGGGATCTTGGCCGCGGTCATCTTCGGCGCGGCGTACCACCACCATCTGCGCGTCGCGGCCATCCCGGTCGAAGCGAGCGCGACGAGCTGGATCCCGCTGGGTGTCGTGGGGCAATCGACCGCGGCAGCAGTCGCCCTCGCCGCGAAGCCACCGCTGGCGGAGGGCCGGGCGATGAGCATTGCGCACGGTTACGGGTACGCGATGTTGCTGATCGGCGTACCGGTGATCGGGATCGCCGCGCAAACGACGGTCCGCGGTTTCCGCGCGCAGATGCCGTTCGCGCCCACCTGGTGGTCACTGACCTTCCCGATCGGCACCCTCAGTCTCGGCGCCCACCTGCTCGGCACGCAGACCGGGCAGGGGTGGATCGTCGTACTCGGCTGGCTCGCGCTAGCGGTCCTGGCAGGCACCTGGACGCTGTGCGCGAGGGCGACTATCCGTGCGGTGACGACGGCGCGGGTGGCCCCGGCGACTACCGGCGCAGCGCTCGGTAGTAGCGCACCAGCGACTGCGTCGACTGATCCTGTTTCGCCAGTGCCGCTTCGTCGCCGCCGACCGCCGGCGTGACCTGCTTGGCCAGTTGCTTGCCGAGCTCCACACCCCACTGGTCGAAACTGTCGATGCCCCAGACCGTGCCCTCGGTGAAGGTGATGTGCTCATAGAGCGCGATGAGTTGGCCGACGGCGGAGGGCGTCAGGGCAGGAGCCATGATCGAGGTCGTCGGGCGGTCGCCGCTGAAAACTCTTGCGGGCACGATGCTCTCGGGCGTTCCTTCGGCGCGTACCTCGTCGGCGGTCTTGCCGAACGCCAGCGCCGCGGTCTGCGCGAAGAAGTTGGCCAGGAACAGCTCGTGCACGTCCTCGTCACCGTCCTTCAGGTCGTGCGCAGGATTCACGAAGGCGATGAAATCGGCCGGGATGATCCTGGTTCCCTGGTGGATCAGCTGGTAGAACGCGTGCTGGCCGTTGGTGCCCGGCTCACCCCAGAAGATCTCGCCCGTGGTCGTGGTGACGTCGCTGCCGTCGTAGCGAACGCTCTTGCCGTTGGACTCCATCGTCAACTGCTGCAGGTACGCCGGGAACCGGTGCAGGTACTGCGCGTAGGGCAGCACGACGTGCGACTGGGCATCGAAGAAGTTTGAGTACCAGACGTTCAGCAGGCCCATCAGTGCCGGCACGTTGGCCGCCAGGGGTGTGTTCTTGAAGTGCTCGTCGATGGTGCGGAAGCCGGCGAGGAAGTCGCGGAAATGCTGCGGGCCGATGGCCACGGCGACCGAGGTCCCGATCGCAGAGTCGACGGAGTAGCGGCCACCGACCCAGTCCCAGAAGCCGAAGGCGTTCTGCGGGTCGATACCGAACTCCTCGACCTTGTCCAGGGCCGTGGAAACGGCGACGAAATGTTTTTCGATGGCCTCCTTGCGAGCGGCCTCTTCGTCCTCGATCGCGCCGCTGGCCAGCAGACCCTCGAGCAGCCAGGTCCGGGCCAGCCGGGCGTTGGTGAGCGTCTCGAGAGTGCTGAAGGTCTTGGAGGCGACGATGAACAGGGTCGTCTCCGGATCGAGGTCCGCGGTCTTCTCGTAGGCGTCGGTCGGGTCGATGTTGGAGATGAATCGGCAGGAAAGCCCTTCTTGCACATACGGTTTCAGCGCTTCATAGACCATGACCGGGCCGAGGTCCGAGCCGCCGATGCCGATGTTGACGACGGTTTCGATCCGCTTGCCGGTGACGCCCTTCCATTCACCGCTGCGGACCTTGTCGGCGAACGCGAAGACCTTGTTCAGTACCTCGTGGACGTCCGGGACGACGTTGTGGCCATCCACCTCGATCACGGCCTCGGCAGGTGCCCGCAACGCGGTGTGCAGGACGGCCCGGTCCTCGGTGACGTTGATCTTCTCGCCGGCGAACATCGCGTCGCGGCGGGCCTCGAGACCGACTTCGTCACCCAGTGCCACCAGGGCTGCGAGGACATCGTCGGTGATGAGGTTCTTGGACAGGTCGACGAACAGGTCACCGGCGGTGAACGTGAAGCGCTTGGCTCGCTCGGGATCCTCCGCGAATGCCTCGCGGAGGTTCAAGGAGAAGTTCTCCTTGAGTTCCAGCAGTTGGTTCCAGGCGGCGGTCTGCGTCGCGTCGATCGGAGTGCTCATGAAGGTCTCCCACGGTGGTCGTCGACTATCCCTTGCTTTGAACATTAGTGATCATCGCCGTACGCCGACCAGGCGCCCGGGTGTGCCACAGGCCGGTCAGAAGGGCCAGCCCCCAGATCAGGAAGAGGGGATCCCACAGCCGGGCGTGGCCGATCATTGCCTCATGGTCGTATCCACCTGCGGGAGAGATGATTCCGCTGAGCACCAGGTTGCCCGTCACGGTGTTGACGCCGCCCCACAGCACGAGCACGATGCCGGCCGCCCAGCCGATGGTCCGGGTGAGAGGCGGCCAACCGGTCCGCTGGAAGAGGAGGGGAAGGGCGGCAGCGAGGGCCTTGAGGGCGGCGATCGGCCAGAGTAGCCAGGTGCGGTCTCCGACGGTGCTGAGGATGGTCTGGCCCAGGGTGGCGAGCAGCGCCGTACCGCCCGCCGCCCAATAGGCGCTCACGGTGGCGTGCACCAACCCGCAGATCGCCGCGATGGCGAACGCCGGCCGACCGTGGGTCATCCGGTCATTGCCGCGCGGTCCTGCCAGGTGCAGATGCAGGCCTGGTTGCCGTCGTGGTCGGCCACGATCCAGAAGCTGGGTGCTTCCTCGTCAGAGACCATGGTGCCGCCGGCGGCGAGTGCGGCGCGCAGCCGGTCCTTGGCCTGGGCGGCCTCGACCCAGATGTCCGGATGCCAGCGCTGACGAGGTTCGTCGGAGCCGGAGGGTTGGTACCACAGCGACGGCAGCGCTCCTGAGTCGTCGACCAGCTCCTCGTTGCCCTGGTCGGGCAGGCCGAGGACGGCCGCCCAGAACGGGCTGACCCGGCCGCCGTCAGGGGTGTCCAGCGCCCACTCGACCTTGGTGACGGCGGGTTCGAGCGGGAGGTCCTTGGCCAGCTCGATGATCTGGCGGGCAAGTTCGACGTCGCGCTGGGTGATCCCCTTCTCGTCGTGGGAGATCAGGCGGATGTCCAGGTGGTCGTAGCGCAGGTCGAGATCCGGATGGTGATTGGCCGCTTCCGCACGCTCACCGATCGCATTCACCAAGGCCAACCCGGTCACGAAATCGCCGGTCCGGACCCGGGTCATCAGGCCACCGGCCGGGTAGGGCAAGTAGGCCCATCCGGTGAGGCCGAGTTCGGAGATCTGCTGTCCGTTGAGAGTGGTCACGCCTTCATCGTGGCGACTTCGGCCGGGCTGGGGAACCCCGGTCAGCTCAGCGGGATGCCCTTGTCGCCTTTGCCTGCCTGATAGATCTGCGACAACTCGTCGTACGTCGTGTGCAGACGTTGCGCCCTCGCCATCAACTCGGCGTCGCCGGACTCGCGCACCTTCGCGGCCAGGTCGGTGCTGGTGAAGTAGGCGTTGGTCCGGTTGTAGAGGTCGCGATCCGGGGCGGCTTGCGAGCGGTCGGGGTCGGGGACGGCGTACACGGCCTTGAGGATCTGGATGTCGTAGGGGATCGCGAACGAGTCGGCGGAGTCCTGGTGGCTGAAGAAGTAGCTGAAGTTGTCGAAGCCGGACCAGGTGATGCCGGACAGGCATAGCGAGCAGGGTTCGTGGGTGGCCAGGAAGACGCAGTCCTGAGGGCTTGGTCGCTCCGCGGCGGGCAGTTCGTAGAACTTCTTGATGGCGTGGATCTCCCCGTGCCACAACGGGTTGTCGATCTCGTTGTTGGTCGCGGCGATGACCAGGGATAAGTCGTCCTGGTGCAGGATCGCGGCGCCGAAGAGCTTGTTGCCGGCGGTGACTCCGGCGCGGGTCAGCGGGACGACCTCGGTCTCGATGACATCGAGCAAGCGGGTCAGCTGGGCACCGTCCATAATGGCAATCTACCGGATTCCGGAATCATCTTTCCGATAAGTGGAACATGGGCGATGTGGTTGACCGGAACCGGAGGCGCAAGGAGAACGACGCGAACCCCGAGGACAGGTCGTGTCTGTGTACTTCGGGTCGCCAGTGCGTTAAACGATGGCTGCCGTTGCCTTCTTGGCATCGCCTCAGACGTTGGCTCGGCTCTGGGAGGATTTCGCCGTGATGCGATGCAAGGTGCACGTCATGGGTGCCAGTGGTGCTGGAACCACCACGTTGGCAAGGGCTTTGGCCAATCGCTGGTCTGTGCCTCATGCCGATGCGGATGACTATTTCTGGGTGCCGACGAATCCTCCGTACACGCAGAAACGGACGGAGGCTGATCGCTTGGATCTGATGCGCAGCGTGTTCACACCGCGCGAGGCATGGGTGTTATCAGGATCAATGGTGGGCTGGGGCGAAGCGGTCGTCGACCAATGCGACGCCATCGTGTTCCTAACGCTGGATCCTGCCGAGAGGCTGCGACGCCTTGAGGCACGGGAGGTTCGTCGCCGTGTCGGCAAGCCGTTCGATGTGGGAGCCTGGGAGGCATTCATGGACTGGGCAGCTGGGTATGACGACCCGTCATTCGAGGGACGAAGCCGCGTGGTGCACGAGGCGTGGCTGGCCGATCGCCAGCAACCCGTCCTCAGGCTGGACAGTGCGGCTAGCGAAGAAGCCCTTGTCGCTCAAGTGCTTGAGTGGGAACCCGCGGTCTCATCCCGGCGGAGTGGCACGCATCGGTGAAGGGCGGCGATGAAGCGCTTCGCCCCGAACACCCGGCTTTGCCGCCTACCCCCATCGGCGTGCTGTCAGGCCACTTCGAGGCTCGTCGGCTTCCAGGTTTTTCACATGGGTTACTTGCCCCCGATGGGGCCCGTAACGCAGTTGCATCTACGAAATTTGGTTGTGCATATCTGTTTCTGGGGTTCGTACACCAGTACACTCGTGGTATGTCCGTGACCGTCACTGAGGACCCCGCAGCGGCTGGTGTTGCGCGCCCTGCGGTGCTGGCGGATGGGATCGCGGATGCCTCAGTGGCGGAGTTGCTGGCGGCGGCGGGTGAGTTGCTGCAGGCCGCCTACGGGCGGGTGCGGGAGGACTTTGCGGGGTTGTCGCTGGAGGTGTTGTTGGATCAGGTGGTGGCCGCGCAGCGGGTGCAGAACAGTGCCTGGGCGGTGCAAACTCACCGGTTGGCCCAAGCCGCGGCGATCGAGTACCGCGACGAACCCAACCCCTGGAGGGCGGGTTGCCGAAGCTGGTGACCCGGGTGATCCGCCACGCACCAGGATCGTTCACCGATGAGTGGTTCCCGGTGGAGGTCGCGACCGGTCTGGGTTGGTCCGACCGGCAAACCCACACCCGCCTGACCGATGCGTTGGACACCCTCACCGGGTGCCCGCGGTTGCTGGATCGGGTCGGTGCCGGGGGTTGGACCCGGCCAAAGCGTGCGCGGTAGCCCAGATCAGCACCGGCGCCCCCGACCACGTGGCCCAGGCGATCGAGGACAAGATCCTCAGCACAGACCCCGAGGGTTTGACCGCGACGAAGGTGCGGGCGATGGCCCGCCGGGTCCGGGTGCGTCTGGACCCGGTCGGGGCCGACCAGGCATCAACGGCGCGGCGCCGGTCGGCGGTGGGGGTGTGGGTCAGCCCGCACCACGAACCCGGCCTGTCCCAGTTGACGGCGCTGCTACCCACCCTGGAGGCAGCCAAACTGATGGCCGCGGTCGATGAACTGGCTAGGGAGTTGCACCAGGTCACCACCACCGACAAAACGTTGCCGCAGTGCCGGGTCGACGCGTTGACCGACCTAGCGCTGCGCGGGGTGGGTGTCGATACCCAGCTGACGTTCCTGATCCCCCTCACCCCACCCATCACCCCGCCCATCAGCGAGAGACCCGGGCAGATACCGGAGTTGGTAGTGGGTGAGTTGTTGTGTGAGGAACCGGACTGGTCGGAGCTGAACGATGCGTTCGATGAGGCCTGCCAGGACTACCACTGGCACGAAGACGGTCTGGAACCAGTCAACGGGCTCAATGAGTTGGATGAGGAACTACAGGCGTTGATCGCCGGCGAACTAGCCGACCTCAACACCACCGCCCGCGAAAGCAGGCAACGGGAAGCAAGGGACCGGGAAACCGACGAACGGGACACCAGGGAACCGGCCACTGGGTGTCAGGACCCACCGGGCAGCGGTCCACCAGACACCGCACCACCAGACACCGCACCACCAGACACCGCACCACCAGACACCGCACCACCGGGTAGCGGGCCGCCGTGCGAGGTTGCAGTGCAGGCAGGCCGGTTGGAACACCCCGCCAGCACCAGAGCCGGTCACCCTCACTGCGGGATCGGGGACGTGTTGCTGCCGCGGGTGGGGGTCATCCCCGCGGAGGTGATCACCCAGATGACCCACGTGCTCGGGATCAAGCTGACCCGCGCCCTGACCGACGCGACCACCGGCACCGTCATCGAAACCAGTGACCGGTCCTACCGTCCCGGGGCCCGCCTAGCCCGGTTCGTGCGAGCCCGCGACCAACACTGCCGCTTCCCCGGCTGCACCCGACCCGCCAAACTCACCGACCTGGACCACGTGACCCGCTACCCCAACGGGCCCACCGCCGCCCACAACCTGCAATGCCTATGCCGCCACCACCACCGCGCCAAACACGAAGGCGGCTGGACCGTCACCATGACCCCCCACGGCGTGTGCACCTGGACCAGCCCCGCCGGCCACACCTACACCACCCACCCCGGCGACTGACGCTCAGCTGTCCATCGGACCGGGCTCGCGGCGCCGCAGCTCCAGGCTGATCTGATCGGCATCCAGGACGTTCAGCAATTCTGACAGCACCTCCGACGGCGCGGTCCCGGCCTGCCGGATCTCCAGCAACCGCCGTCGTTCGGCATCCAGCACCGCGATCCGCAGCTCCAGCGTCTGGTTCGCCCGGTCGATCCCCTCCGGATCGTCGGCCGCCGGACGCAGGTCGGCGCGAGACTGCGTGCGGGTCTTCATCCGGTCGATCAGGTCCGCGTCATACGTCGACCCGTCTGCCCGTCGTAGGTCCGGGCTCTCCAGGTACCGTTCGCCGGCGGCCTGCATCGTCGAGATGAGACTCTCGATCTCGCTGCGGTCGACGACGTTCCCGGTCAGCCCAAGTCGACGTACCAGCCAGCCCAGCGAGCCACCCTGGATCAGCAGGCTGCCGCCGGCCACGAAGAAGGCGACCAGGATCAGCAGCGAACGCTGCGGGGTGTCGGCGGGCAAGGTCTGGGCGGCAGCCACCGTGAGGGCTCCGCGCATCCCCGCCCAGACCAGCGCCGCTCCGTCGCGCGTGTCCCAACGCTCCTGGAGGATGTAATCGAAGTCGGCGATCCGTCGCATCCACAGCCGTCGGCCGGTGCGCCGTAACTCCTCCTCGTCCATCCCCGCAGTCCGCCGCGAGGAGCTGACCCGCTGGTAGAGGTGTTGCTTCGCCTCCTCGGTGCTCCAGTACTCCTTGGCCTTCTCGGTGCGTTCGACCCGCCGGTTACCGGTCCACAGCAACAGTGCGACGTACGCCGCGCGGATGGCCAGCACCGCTACTCCCGCCGCGAACGCCAGCCAGCCGGCCCGCCACAAACTCTCGTGCTCCTGCCGCACGTCCTGCACCAACTCGATGAGTTGCATCCCCATCAGCAGGAAGATGGTGCCCTCCAGGATCAGCCCGATCGTGCTCCAGTTGGCCCGGTCGGCCAGCCGGTCCTGCGCCCGCAGGTGCTTCCCGGCGCCGACCGAGGTGACCAGGCCGGCCGACACCGCGGCGACCAGCCCGGATCCGCCCAGCTGCTCCACCGGCAGGTACGCCGCGAACGGAACCACGAACGACACGGCGGTACTGAGTGTTTCGTCGCCCATGCGGCCGCGCACCCACACCGCCAGCCGGCCGACTGCGTAGCCGATGGCGACCGCTATGACGATCGAGTAGACGAACGAACCGAAGACGCCCGCCAGCGACACCGACGTCCCGATCGCCGCTACCGCAGAGCGCAGCAGCACCAGAGCGGAGGCGTCGTTGAGCAGACTCTCGCCCTCGAGGACCGTGAGCAGTCGTGGACTGACCCCCAGGCTGCGAGCTATGGAGGTCGCCACCGCATCGGTCGGACTGACGACCGCACCGAGCGCCACCCCCGTGGCGAAGCCGACCTGCGGGATCAGCGTCGACATCAACCAGCCCACCGACAACGACGTGACCACCACCAGCACGACGGACAGTCCCGAGATCGCCGGAAGGTCGCGGCGGAAATCCATCACCGGCAGCCGGGTCGAGGTCGAGTAGAGCAGCGGCGGAAGAATGCCGGCCAGAATCCACTCCGGGTCGATCTCCATGTGCCGCAACGACGGGACCGCGGTCAGGGCGATCCCAGCGGCGACCAGAACCAGCGGCGTCGCGATGTTCACCCGCGAGGCGAGGAAGCTGACCGCAACGACCACCGTGACCACGAGAACCCCGAGGACCAGCAGTTCCATGGGTCGACCTTAGTGAGAGGTCAGCAGCCTCAGGTGACCCAGCACCTCCGCCACCACGGCCCGCGCCGCACGGTCCGGTCGCAGGATCGCCTCGATCTGCCGGGTCGGCTCGCCATCGAGGGTGTCCAGCAGCCGCAACCGCCGCCCGCCGCGGTCGTCCACCGAATCCCGCGGCAGCAGCGCGATCCCGTGCCCGGCGGCCACGAGCGCCTCCTGCATCCGCAGATCCTCGAACCGTTGCGCCACTCGCGGGGTCAGACCCGCGCCGCCGAACCACTGCGTGAGCAACCGGTCGAACGGCCAGTCCGCAGGTACCCCGATCCACGCCTCCCGCGCCAACGTCGCCGGCCGCACCCGGTGCCGGTCCGCGAGCCGGTGGCCGGGGGCCACGGCGACGGCCAGACGTTCATGGGTGAGAGGTACGACGGTGAAGGAGTTACCGACCGGCGCCGGGTCGCCCACCGGGCGGTGAGCGACGACGATGTCGAAGCGATCGGCGTACGCCGCGTAGTCGTCGCTGTGCACGTCCAAATCGCTGACGATCAGCTCGATCAGCGGTTGATCGGCCAGCCGGGTCAGCAGCGTGGGGATGAACCGTTGGCCGGCGGTCGGGAAGACGGCCAGTCGCACCGTTCCGGCGACCTCGCCCCGGTATCGGTCCCATCGGGCCTGCAGTTCTTCGCGAGCGGCGGCCAGGTGCACGCTGGCCGCAGCCAGTTCCTTTCCGGCATCGGTCAGTTCGATGCCGCGCCCGACGCGGCGCAGGAGGGTCGCCCGCGCCTCGCGCTCCAGCAGATGCAGTTGTTGGGAGACGGCGGTGGGCGTGACGTGCAGCGACGCCGCGGTGGCGGTCACCGAACCGCGGCGGTCCAGTTCTCGCAACATCTCCAGGCGGCGCTCATCCATGAAGTAACGCTACAAGGAATGGCAAGACATTCTCGATAGACTTGAAGATTGCCGCGCCCGCAGGCTGGTCCCATGAGTCGACGGGACACCGCCATCGCCTGCCTGGTGGCAGCGCTGTGGGGCGCGAACTTCGTAGCGATCCACGAGTCGCTGCAACAGTTCCCGCCCTTCTTCCTGATCGCGCTGCGCTTCGCACTGCTGGCGGTTCCGGCCCTGCTGTTCGTGAAACGACCTGCCGCGCCGATCCGCTGGTTGCTGCTCTACGGCGTCGGCTTCGGGATCCTGCAGTTCGTCTTCCTCTACGCCGGGATGGCTGCAGGAATGCCCTCCGGACTGGCGTCGCTGGTCCTGCAGGCGTCGGCACCTTTCACGGTCCTGCTCGCTGCGGTCTTCCTGCGGGAGAAGCCGGGCCGGGTGCGCCTGACCGGGATCGGGCTCGCCGTGCTCGGATTCAGCGTGATCGCCGTGACCCGCGGCCTGCAGGCGCAGCTCGTGCCCGTGCTGTTGGTGCTGGCCGGCGGTCTGGGCTGGGCGATCGGCAACATCGGCAACCGTCAGGCCCGCACCACCGAGCCGTTCGCCCTGATGATGTGGATGTGCGTGATCCCGCCCATCCCGATGCTCGCGTTGTCCTTGCTCGTCGAGGGACCGCACCGCATCGCGACGTCGCTGGCGACCTCGCTTTCCAGCCAGGCGATCCCGGCATGGCTGGGTCTGGGTTACACGGTGCTGCTCGGCACGGTCGCCGGCAGTTCGCTGTGGTCGGTGCTGATGGCCCGCAATCCCTCCTCCAGCGTCGCACCCTTCTCGATGCTGGTTCCGGTGGCGGGTTTCCTGTCCGCCGGATTCGTCCTGGGCGAACGCCCCGCCGCCGGTGACCTTGCCGGGGGCGCCCTGGTGATCCTCGGCGTACTCGCACCGAACCTCGTCGCGATTGCCCGGCGGCGATCTGGCGCGCGGCGGCAATCCCGGCTCCTCCGGCAGAATCCAGCCGGAATCTCCGGAGAAGCGGCGATGTCCGGCCGGGATCAGATCCGGCGACCGCATCCCGGGCTCGAATATCAGCATCCGGACGAGAGTCTTACGATGTAGGCATGCCCGCACTGCGTTCCAAGACCTCGACCGATGGTCGCAACATGGCCGGCGCACGCTCCTTGTGGCGCGCGACCGGCATGACCGATGACGACTTCGGCAAGCCCATCATCGCCATCGCCAACTCCTACACGCAGTTCGTGCCCGGGCACGTGCACCTCAAGGACATGGGTGACCTCGTCGCCGGCGCGATCCGCGAGGCCGGAGCGGTCTCCAAGGAGTTCAACACCATCGCCGTCGATGACGGCATCGCGATGGGCCACGCCGGCATGCTCTACTCGCTGCCCAGCCGCGAACTGATCGCGGACAGCGTCGAATACATGGTCAACGCGCACACCGCCGACGCACTGGTCTGCATCAGCAACTGCGACAAGATCACGCCCGGGATGCTGATGGCCGCGCTGCGCCTGAACATCCCCACCGTCTTCGTCTCCGGCGGACCGATGGAGGCCGGCAAGGCGGTCATCGTCGACGGAGTGGCCCAGACCCCCACGAACCTCATCACCGCGATCAACGCCTCTGCAGCGGAGGCGGTTTCGGACGAGGGCCTGGCTGCCGTCGAGCGCTCGGCCTGCCCGACCTGCGGCTCCTGCTCAGGGATGTTCACGGCCAACTCGATGAACTGCCTGACCGAGGCGCTGGGCCTGTCGCTACCCGGCAACGGCTCGACCCTGGCCACCCACGCCGCCCGCCGCGAACTCTTCCTGACCGCCGGGCGCACCATCGTCGACCTGGCCAAGCGGTACTACGGGCAGGATGACACCTCGGTCCTGCCCCGCTCGATCGCCACCGAGAAGGCCTTCACCAACGCGATGGCGCTGGATGTCGCGATGGGCGGCTCGACCAACACCGTGCTGCACATCCTGGCCGCGGCCCAGGAGGGCGAGGTCGACTTCACCCTGGCCGACATCGACGCCCTCTCGCGCCGGGTGCCGTGCCTGGCCAAAGTCGCGCCCAACCACCCCAGCTTCCACATGGAGGACGTGCACCGGGCCGGCGGAATCCCCGCCCTGTTGGGCGAACTCGACCGGGCCGGCCTCTTGGAGCGCGACGTGCACAGTGTCCACTCACCCGACCTCGAGTCCTGGCTCGCGGCATGGGACGTACGTGCCGCCGCGCCCAGTCGCGAGGCGGTCGAGCTCTTCCACGCCGCACCGGGCGAAGTGCGCACCACAGAAGCGTTCTCCACCGAGAACCGTTGGGAGACTTTGGATCTGGATGCCGAGTCCGGTTGTATCCACGACGTCGAGCATGCCTACACCGTCGACGGCGGCCTGGCGGTGCTCTTCGGCAACCTGGCCGAGGACGGCGCGGTCATCAAGACCGCCGGCATCGACGAGGAGCTCTTCCACTTCGTCGGCAAGGCCCTCGTGGTGGAGTCCCAGGAGGCAGCCGTCGAGGCGATCCTGAGCAAGCGGGTCCAGCCCGGCGACGTCGTGGTGGTGCGGTACGAAGGACCCGCGGGCGGCCCGGGTATGCAGGAGATGCTGCACCCGACGTCCTTCATCAAGGGTCTGGGCCTGGGCAAGGTCTGCGCGCTGATCACCGACGGCCGCTTCTCCGGCGGATCGTCCGGGATCTCGGTCGGGCACATCTCACCCGAAGCCGCATCCGGCGGCACCATCGCCCTGGTCGAGGACGGCGACGAGATCGAGATCGACGTGCACCGCCGGCTGCTTCAACTCAACGTGCCCGCGGACGTGTTGGCCGAGCGCCGCGCCAAGATGGAAGCCTCCGAGCACCCGTGGGCGCCCGTCGAGCGTGACCGCGTCGTCTCCAAGGCGCTGCAGGCGTACGCCGCGATGGCTACGTCGGCGTCCACCGGAGCGGTCCGCCAACTGCCCACGCGCTGAGGGGCATTGGGCGACAAGCCCTAACTCGACGTACGCCGGTCGGAGGCGTGGGCCTGTGCCTTCGACAAGGTGCGGAGCGGTAGAGCGACCCACAGGGCCAGGAAGCCCAGGACGCTCAGCACGCCGATGACGATGCTGGCCAGCGGTCCGACCACGATGGCGAAGACCAGCATCAGCACCAAGGTGACGGTGATCGCGAGCATGACCAGACCGCATTTGGCCAGCGTGTCGGCCTGCGCGACCAGGACACCCTTCTCGTGCTTGGCGAAGAGCAGCCGGTGCGCGCTCACCGGGGCGATGAGCAGTCCGCTGGCTACGACGGAGCACACCGTCGCGGCCAGATAGATGACCTTCTCCCAGGTCGCCAGGTCGCTGAAGAGGGACTGCAGCGGCAGCGTCAGCAGGAACCCGGACAGGATCTGGACGCCGGTCTGCACGACCCGCAACTCCTGGAGCAGTTCGGTCCAGTTGCGATCGAGCTTCTCGGTCGGGGTCTCGTGACGTTCCGAATCCCCGGCGTGCCAGACCTCCGGGTCGGACATGCGATCGGCCTACGGAGCCGGCTCAGGCTGCCGGGGGCGGCGCGGTGTCACCGTGCACGACCAGCACCGGGCACGTGGCGTGCTCGGCGACCGCCGAGCTGACCGACCCGAGCAGCAGACCCTTGAAGCCGCCGTGACCGCGGCTTCCGACGACGATCATGTGCGCACCGTCGCCCTCGTCGAGAATCACGTTGGCGGCCGATCCCTCGCGGATCACGGTGTCGATCGAATCGGGGTCGTCCAACACCCGGGCGAGAGTCGCATCCAGGGACTCCTTGGCCAGCGCCTGCGGATCCCAGTCCGGCAGCGTGACCCAGTCCGCGCCGTACATCGCGGTCGGCAACGCATAGGCGGTCACGGCAACCAGCCGGCTGCCACTCGTCTTGGCCATGAAGGCACCCCACTTCAGCGCGTTCACCGACGGTTCCGACCCGTCTACCCCCACGATTACGGTGTTCTTGCTGTCGTTGCTCATGACCGTGCACTCCTTCGATCGAGCCGGTGCCGGCACGCTGCCGGTGCAGATGCGGGCCACGCCCACCCCTCCATTGTGCTCCTCACCCCTGCGGATGGAATTGCCGGGTCGCACAGAATGGCGCGCTCAGCGGGTTCAGATTTGGCGATAAATCCCTTAAAGTCACAAATAGTTGTTCACAACAAAACATGTCCGTGGGCAGCCCAACCCCCAAACATCGGAGGACGATGTGTACAACGTCACCGAGACCCAGACGTCAGATCACGAGAACGAATTCGACGTCCATGTCACCGCCACCCGCTTCGCCGTGCCGCACCGCAAGAGCAAGATGCTCGCGGGCGCGCTGTTCGCCTATGCCAGCCGGGACGGGATGCACGACACCGTCCGGCACGCCTCCCACCAGATCGATCCGCACCAGCTGCGGATGGAGATCTCGCAGTACGTGCCCACCGAGGGTCTTCGGGTGCTGCAGGGCACCGGGGTGCGCGACGAGCTGGTGTTCGCCGTGCCGTCGGTGCTTCAGCAGGCGCCCACGGCGATCGGTCACTACCGCTTGTTGCTGGGCCTGACGACCGCTGAGTTCTACAGCGAGACCGGCGGCATCGTCGAGTTCTCCGTCATGGAAGACCGCGGTGCCGTTCCGCCCGCGCTGCGCGAAGACCTGCCCAGTCTGTGCCGCGCGATCAACGTCGGCATCGCCCAGATGCTGGCCCCGCGCGGCCTGCACTCGACGATCCCGTCCGACCCGTTGGCTCGCTGGAAGCGCTCGGACTCGACGGCCCCGCCGGAAGGCTACGGCGACCTGAGCGAGTTGGCGCTGTCCCGCGACCACGAGCGCATGTCAGCCCGGTCGGCTCGGCGCGCACTGGGCGACTGGCCCGGACGTGAGGTCGGAGTCACCGAGCGCGAGCTCGACGTGCTGCGCATGATCACCGAGGGTCTGAGCAACCAGGAGATCGCCGACCGCAGCTTCCTGTCGATCAACTCCGTGAAGTCCTACATCCGCGCGGCTTACCGCAAGATCGACGTGTCCAGCCGGTCCAAAGCGGTGCTGTGGGGTGTGCAGAACGGTCTGATGGAGCAGGACCCGATCGACGCGGATCACTGAGAGCGACCCTGCGCCTTCACCCCTGAGGGCGGAGGGATAGCTCAGCGGCGCGGCTTACGCTGCGAGGTATGCCCGAAGTGGCCCAAGCCGCGCCCATCCGACTGGCGATTCGTAATGACTACGTCGTCGTGGTCCTCGGTATCGCCGCGATGCTGGAACCGTACGAGGCCCAGATCCGCATCGTCGAGGTCACCGTGGGCGAGTCCGGCGAAAGTACGCCGGTCGATATCACGTTGTACGACGCGTTCAGCCAGACCCAGATCGACGGCAGCGACGTCGATGTCCTGCTGCGAGATCCGCTGGCCGGCAAAGTGGTGGTTTACACCTGGAACGTCAACCCGGCCCTGGTCCGGATGGCGTCCCAGAAAGGGGTCAGCGGCTACCTGTCGAAGTCCTTGGATGGTGCCGGCCTGGTGGACGCGCTGAGCCGCATTCACCGCGGTGAGGTGGTCATCACCGAGCAAACCACCCGGTCCAGCAGCATCAACGGCGAATGGCCCGGGCGGGAGTATGGCCTCACGGCTCGCGAAGCCGAGATCGTCTCCCTGGTCACGCAGGGTTTGTCCAACGAGGCGATTGCCAAGCACTGCTTCATCAGTATCAACTCGGTCAAGTCCTACATCCGCACCGCCTACCGCAAGATGGGCGTGACGACACGCGCCCAAG
Organism: Branchiibius cervicis; assembly: GCF_042661605.1. Classification (NCBI taxonomy): domain Bacteria; kingdom Bacillati; phylum Actinomycetota; class Actinomycetes; order Micrococcales; family Dermacoccaceae; genus Branchiibius; species Branchiibius cervicis. Next base: position 3,479,700 of record NZ_JBHSWJ010000002.1, on the reverse strand, counting down.
CGGTGCTGTGGGGCGTCCAACACGGTTTGCTGCCCGATCGCGGGCGGCTGACGCGCGACTCCGACTGACCCACGCACGCGGCGTACGCCCGCGTCGTGGTCGGGTCAGATCAACCCGGCCCGCGCGGCGATGACGGCCAACTCGTGCCGACTGCTCACGCCGAGTTTGCGTTGCGCACTTTCCATGTGACTTTTCAGCGTGCTCTTGGCCACGAACATGCGCGCCGCGACGTCGTCGAGGTTGCCCGGGCCGCTCAACGCGATGATGGCCTCGCGCTCGCGCGGCGACAGGGCCCGGACCGCGTCGCGGGCATCGGACCGCGCCATCGTGTCCGAGCGGGCGGCCGCCGACAACACGGCCTGCACCGGTGACTGGCTGAGCGCGCCGCGACCGGCCGCGACGGCGCGGATTCCGTCCAGGATGTCCAGCCCGGCGTCGGTCTTCAGCAGGAAGCCCGCCGCCCCGGCTCCGATCGCCTGCAGGGTCACGGCATCCGAATCCCAGGTGGTCAGGATGAGCACGGCCGGGGGTTGTCGAGGTTCACGATCCGACGGGTGACAGACACCCCGTCCTCACCGGGCATCCGGATGTCGAGCAGCACCACGTCGGGGGAGTCCGCTTCGATCCGGGCCATGGCCTCGTCGCCGTCGGCGGCCTCCCCGATGACCACCACGTCGTCGGTCGTACCGATGATCGCCGCGAGACCCGAACGCACCATGGGTTCGTCGTCGACCAGCAACACGCGGATGGCAGCGGGCGGCTGGTCGCTCATCCGGTGTCCTCCGCAGGGGTCGCTCAGGGGCTTTCGCGTCGCGCCAGGGCAAGTGGACGGTCGTTCGGAAGACCGCGGTGTCACCGGACCCGGTGGAGACATTGTGCTCAATCCCCGCTTCGGCGTCACCACCAGTTCGGCGGGCACGCTCCCGGATGCCCAGCAACCCGTTGCCCTCGGTGAACTCATCGGGTGTCGCGGGCGACAACTGGTTGACCGCCGTGATGTCGGCGCCGTGCTGAGGAGTGACGTCGATGTGGATACGCAACGGCTGGCCCGGCGCGTGCTTGCGGGCGTTCGTCAGCAACTCCTGCACGATGCGGTAACAGTCGCGGCTGAACTCCGGATCCAGCGGACCGGAATCGTCGACGAAGTACGACGCGGTGATGGGTGTACCCGCCAGCCGCGTCTCCTCCAACAACTCCGGCACGTCGGCCAGGCCGGGAAGACCGTCGTGCAGTTCGGGCGTCTTGGGATCGCGCAGCACCGCAAGCAGAGCGCGCAGATCGGCGGCGGACTGCTGGGCGTTCTCCTGCACCACTCGCGCGCTGCGGGCCAACGCCTCATTGCCGCCGGCCTGCATCTCCAACGCGCTGGCGTGCAGGTTCAGCAGACTCAACCGGTGACCGAGGGCGTCGTGCACCTCCCGGGCGACCTCCTCCCGCTCCTGCTGGCGCAGTAGCCGTTCGCTCAGCCGGCCGGCCTCGGTCCGAGCCTCCTGCGCATCCTGCTCGGCCCGATGGGCGCGGCGCCAGTCCCGGACGAATGCGGCCAGGCCGATCACCACCGCCGCGATCAGCACGGTGAGGGCGACGACCAGCCACCACGGGAATTCCTGGCCGTCGCGCATCGCCAGGACGTTGCGCCAGAACGACGTCTCATGCGAGCGGTGCTGGGTGTCGCGCCAGATCGAGACGAAGATGGCCAGGATCGCCGCGACCGAGCAGATGATGCGCCACCGCTGGCGGACGTTGCTGAGCAGCACGTCGAACATCAGGATCGTCGGGGCCATCCCGCCCAGCGGCAACAGGATCGTCAGCGCCGAAGCGATCAGACTCAACTGCACCGGCCACCGGTCCCGCCACACGGTCAGCGCGGCCAGGACCAGGACCAGGACGACCTCGATGACAGTGACCTTGGGGTCCAGGTCCTTGGGCCAGTGGATCTCCAGCTGGGGATTCTTGGCGGCCGTCGCCAGTAGTACCGCCAGCAAACCCGTCAGCGCGCAGACAACGACGACGATCACTGAACGCACGAGCGACCAGGGATCGGCGGCTCGATCCGTCGGTGGCCGGTCCACGCTGTCCATAAGCAAACGTTAGGGGCTTTGTCGAATTCGGCAGATCCTCTCTTCGTGTAACGCGCGCCTCCGCTGAACGACGGAGGTAGAAATGGGCGGTTCGGCGGGAGCGCCCGATGCCCGGGCGGAGGTGGAATAGCACTACACCTGCGGAACCCACGGCTACCGCCATGCCCGTGTGCGATCCCAGGTGCACTAACGTCCTGCGGCGTGTTTGGTTGGGTGACTGGCCAGGGGGTTCATACCGCGGGACTGAGGGAACGGGGGTAGCGTGCCTACGGTGCGCGCCCCCGTTCCTGCATCCAACGGGCATGTGTCTTTTTGGTGGGACCAACTGGGCGGCGGTGCCATCACTCGTTCGCACCTGGATGGCTCAAGGTCGACCGATGTCTGCATCGTCGGCGGCGGCTACACAGGACTCTGGACGGCCTACTACCTCAAGCAGATCCAGCCCTCCTTGTCGGTCACCGTGGTCGAGCGGGAGTTCATCGGGTACGGCGCGTCCGGGCGTAACGGGGGCTGGTTGACCGCCGCTCTGCCCGGGTCGCGATCGGTGTTGGCGCGTTCCGGCGGTGAGGCCGGTGTGCTGGCCCTCGAGCAGGAGTTGCGCGATCAGGTCGATGAGGTGACCGCGGTCTGCGCTCGCGAAGGGATCGACGCCGACATCGTCAAAGGCGGCGAACTGTCGGTCGCCACATCCCGACCGCAGCTGGCGCGGCTGCGCAGCCACTTCGAGCCACCCGCGCAGGAACTGTCCGCCGCGCAGGTTGCCTCGCGGATCGCCGTCGACGGCGCACTCGGTGGGTCGTTGACACCGCACTGTGCCCGCATCCAGCCGGCCAAACTCGTCGTGGGCCTGGCCCGGGTCGTCGAAGCGGCCGGGGTGCAACTTCTTGAGGGCACGCCGGCGACGTCGCTCGAACCGGGCAGCGTCGGCACCCCGTTCGGGACGATCTCGGCGGGCACGGTGCTGCGTGGCACGGAAGGTTTCACGGCAGCGCTGCCCGGTCAGCGGCGTACCTGGCTGCCGATGAACTCCTCGATGATCGCGACCGATCCACTGCCACAATCGTTCTGGGACGCCGTCGGCTGGTCCGGTTACGAGGTACTCGGCGACGAGGCCAACGCCTACATCTATGCCCAGCGCACCGCCGACGACCGGATCGCGATCGGCGGCCGCGGTGTGCCCTACCGCTACGGATCGCGCACCGACGTCGACGGGCAGACACCCCAACGCACTGTCGATGAACTCTATGGGGCACTCGTCCGGCTGTTCCCGGCGGCTGAGGGCATCGGCATCGCCCACGCCTGGTCCGGGGTGCTGGGCGTCCCGCGTGATTGGTCGGCGACGCTGAGCTTCGATCCGGTCTCGCGCCTGGGTTTCGCCGGCGGATACGTGGGGCACGGTGTGACGTCGTCCTCCCTCGCCGGCCGGACGCTGGCCGAGCTGGCGCTGGGGGTCTCCACGCGGCGTACCTCGTTGCCCTGGGTCAACCGCCCCGTGCGCAAGTGGGAGCCAGAACCATTGCGCTGGTTGGGTGTTCACGGGATGTACGCCGCGTATAGGTTCGCGGACCGCCGCGAGTCGGCCACGGGCCGGGCCTCGAAGGTCGCGGCCGTGGCGGACACGATCTCGCGACGGCCGTAGTCTTCGCGCATGGAATGGGCACCGCGGACCGTTGTGACGACATCGCTGCAGATGACCTCGCCGTCCCAACTCCAGCCGGCCGGTCCGATGCCGGGCGGAGTACGTTTCGAGCGGCTGCTCGCGCCGACGCCGGAGTTCGTCCGGTGGCTCTACGCGGCGGTTGGTGGACCCTGGACCTGGACCGATCGGATCAATTGGACGCGGGCGCAATGGGTTTCGGACCTTGCACTACCCGGCACTGAGATCTGGGTGGCGTACGCCGATGGGGCGCCCGCCGGGTACGTGCACCTCGGTCCGTCCACTGACGGCGACGCAGAAGCGGTCGAGATCAAGTACTTCGGCTTGCTGGAGCACGCGATCGGCCGGGGCATCGGCGGAGCGTTGCTGACCCACGCCGTACGCCGAGCCTGGGCGTTGGCCGCCGATCACGGACTGCCGCCCGCGCGCCGGGTGTGGCTGCACACCTGCTCGCTCGACGGACCGGCCGCGTTGCCGAACTACCGCGCTCGCGGATTCGTGGAGTTCGCCGAGGTCAGCAAGGAAGAAACGGTCCCTGTCGAACCGCTGGGCGCCTGGGTCTCGACCGGCGGCCCGCAGTAGCCGACGCCCCGAAGGGGGCGTCGTGTTCCCAGCACCTGGTAGGACAGGGTGGTGCTCCGGGGGAAGTGGCCGATGGTGATTGCCAGCGTTGCGTTGTTCGGCAACGCCATGGGCCTACAGGCGGCAACGTCCAATGCTCGCCGGCACGGACGATTCGACGCCGGGGACGTCGTGGGTTGGTTGATGACCAGCGTCGTCCTCGGCGGAATCTGGGGCTGGTTCATGCACCTTGCGACCCGGCAGAAATCGTTGCTCTGGGACGAGCCGGCCGATCGTCAGGCGGCGGTCAATCACGCGCTGGAGATCGGTCAGCTCGACGAGGATCCGGAACTGCGGGCGCTTGAGTTCCGCGTCGCGGCCCAGCGGTACCGCGGCCACAGATTCGTGCTGTGCTGGGTGGCCGTCGTTCTGCTGATATGCCTCGGGGGTACTGGTGGCTCGGCTTCGCCAGCATCGACTCGGCGCCGCCGGGATATCGCGAGTTCCTGGTTTTCGCTATCGGGTTGGTAGCCCTCTCGGGAGTCATCATCGGAGTGTGCACCTGGCGACGCGACTCGTTGTTGGAGCGCATCCTGGCCCGACGTGAGGAGCCCGTTCGCGAGTGAGTGGGTCCAGTGGCCCTGTATTGCGCGGGTACGGCGGGTGGGGGCTGGGTGAGTGGGTCCAGTGGCCTTGTGTTGCGCGGGTACGGCGGGTGGGGGCTGGGTGAGTGGGTCCAGTGGCCTTGTGTTGCGCGGGTACGGCGGGTGGGGGCTGGGTGAGTGGGTCCAGTGGCCCTGTATTGCGCGGGTACGGCGGGTGGGTGGCTCAGCCGAACAGGATGCCGGCCTCGTCCCAGAGTTCGCGCGGCACCGATTTCAACTCGGTCGTCGCGTCGTGGAGGTCCACGGTCACGATGTCGTCACCGTGCAGCGCGACCATGTGACCCCACTTACCCTCCATGACCGCGTCGATCGCGGCGGTCCCGTAGCGCGTGGCGATGACCCGGTCGCGTGCGGTCGGCACCCCACCGCGCTGCAGATGGCCCAGTTGCACCGCCCGCGTCTCGATCCCGGTCTTCTTCTCGATGATCGGCGCCAGCTGTTCGCCGATACCGCCCAGACGCATCCGCCCGTCCTGGCCCAGGCCGCGGCTGGTGGTTTCCTGGTCCTGGCCCAGCGGTTTGAAACCTTCGGCCACGACGATGACGGGTGCTCGGCCGCGATTCTTCGCCTTGTTCACCCAGACGCAGATCTGGTCGATCGTCACCGGGAACTCGGGCAACAGCGAGGCGTGGGTGCCGCCGGCGATCCCGGCGTAGAGCGCGATCCAGCCGACGTGCCGGCCCATCACCTCGACCACCATGCAGCGGTGGTGGGACTCGGCGGTCGTTCGCAACCGGTCGATCGACTCGGTCGCGATGGCCACGGCGGTGTCGAAGCCGAAGGTGTAGTCCGTTGCGGCAACGTCGTTGTCGATGGTCTTGGGCACCCCGACCACGTGGATACCGTCGTCAGCCAGCCGCTTGGCTGCGCTCAACGTGCCTTCACCGCCGATCGCGATGATGGCGTCGACCTCGTTGTCGTGCAGTTGCTCCTTGATGTTCTCCAGGCCGCCGCGCTCGTAGGGGTTCGTCCGCGAGGTGCCCAGGATCGTGCCACCCACGAACGACAGTCCCCGAACCCGTTTGCGTGGCAACGGGATCATGTCGCCTTCGGCCAGTCCCCGGTACCCGTCGAGGATCCCGGCGAACTTCACGCCGTAGATCTGGTCACCCTTGATCACGGCACCGCGGATCACCGCGTTCAAGCCCGGACAGTCTCCACCGCTGGTCAGGATGCCGATTTTCATAGGCCCTATCTTTACGGAGCGACCGCCCCCGGCGAAGGCTTTCCGACTGGTGGACCGGCAGACTGTGAGCGTGCCGAGGCTGCGGACCTGTTTGATCCTGCCCCTGCGGGACGACCGTGTCCTGCTCGGGCACAAACTGCGCGGCTTCGGTGCGGGCAAGATCACCGGGATCGGCGGCAAGGTGGAGCCGGGAGAGAGCCTGGTCCGGGCCGCCGTACGCGAACTCGAGGAAGAGGCGGGTCTCAGCGCTGATCCGGCCGATGCGGACCTCGCGGCGTACCTGGACTTCCGCTTCCCCCACCGGCCCGAGTGGGACATGGTCAGCCATGTCTTCGTCGTACGCCGATGGACCGGGCAGGTGCGCGGGTGCGACGAGATCCGACCCGAGTGGTTCCCCGTGCAGGCGCCGCCGTTCTCGCAGATGTGGGATGAGAACCGGGTGTGGTTGCCGCATGTGCTGCGCGGTGAGCGGGTGCACCTGGCGGCGACGTACGGCGCGGACAACGACCACCTCACGGCGGTGAATCTGCAGGTGGTCCAGGAAGTGGACGCAACAATGTGACCCAGGCCACCTACTGGTTGGTAAGGTGACGTTCTACTACACCTGTGGTGCCCAGTTCCCCAGTATGCGAGGTCGTCATGGTCGCTCCGATCCACTACAACCGCAAAGGCTCTGGCGAGCCGCTGGTGCTCATCCACGGCATCGGGCACAACCGCTCCGCGTGGGGTGACGTCCCGGACCGGTTGGCCGAGGAATTCGACGTCATCACCATCGACCTGCCGGGATTCGGCGAGTCACGGAGGTTGGAGAAGCCCTTCAACGCGACGCTGAAGAGCTCGGTGGACCGCCTCGAGCTGTTCTTCGAGGAGCTCGGTCTGGACAAGCCGCACGTCGCCGGCAACTCCCTGGGCGGCGCCTACGCGCTCGAACTGGCCAAGCGGGGGAAGGTCGCCTCCGCCACCGCTTTCTCCCCTGCCGGGTTTTTCCAGGTGCCCGGGTACCTGTGGTGCGGCACCGTTCTGTTCTTCCTGAAGTTCGCCAGCTACACGCCGGCGCCGGTGGCGAAGACGGTGCTGAAGACGCCGGTCGGCCGCTACGCCATCTTCGGCAGTCTCTACAAGCATCCCGAGAAACTGGCGTACGAGCACGCCTGGAGCGACGCCCAGCAGATGCGGCGCGCCCGCGGGTTCTGGCCGGTCATCGCCCGCAGCTACACCCTCTTCCGCAGCAACACCCCCGAAATTCTGACCAACGCGACCGTGGCGTGGGGCGAGCAGGACTATTTGTTGCTGACGTCCCAGGCCAAGCGGGCGCGGCGGATCCTGCCGCAGAGCAAGCACGTGTCGATTCCCGACACGGGCCACATCACGATGTTCGACCACCCGGAGCTGGCGGCCGACATCATCCGCGACACCGCGGCGGCGTCCAAGGGTGCGCTGCCGCAGGAAGCGGCGGTAGCACTACGCGTCGCCTCCTGAGGATCAACGGCTCAGGCCAGGAAGTCCCGGGCGATCTGCGGCCACGCTGCGCGATGCTCGGGCGTTGCGGCCACGAAGACCGTCACGTCATCCAGCAGGTCGGTGAGGGCCTCGGTCGTGCTCAACGGGTGACCCGGGTCGTCCGTCCACGCCAGGATCAGCACCGGGTGTTCCAGTTGCGAAATTGCCTCGGGCGCAGGCAGATCCGTTGCTGCCGCACCGCGCATCACGCTGGGTAGCAGGTCGTCGGCGATCGCCGGGGCCGGTGTCACCAGACCCGCGCACGCCGGTGGGACCGGTTGGAGCGCGTTCATCGCGATCAGCCGCCGCACGCCGTACGCCTCGGCGAGGTCCGCCGCCTGGCGGTATCCGTCGGCCTGTGCGGCCCGGGTCTGCCACGCGGTCGGCGGGATGGTCAGGACCAGCCGGCGGAAGCGGTTCGGCTCGCGCACGGCCGCGTGCAACAGGGTCGCCGTACCCATGGACGCGCCGATTCCGTCGACCGGTGCGCCGGCGTCGGATGCCTCGAGGACCGTGAACAGGTCGGTCGCCAGGTTGCGCCAGTCGTAGTCCGCCGGCTGGGGCCGGCCGCTCGAGGCACCGTGTCCTCGCGCGTCGTACGCGATCACGCGGTGAGCGTCACTGAGCGCGGCGGGCCAGTCGGTGCCCACCGCCTGATCGTTGGCGCGGCTGGCGGTGAGGCCGTGCAGGACGACGACCGGCGGGCCCTGGCCGGTCACCGAGACGTCGAGTTCCGCTCCGTCGACTGGTACACGCACGGGGCCAGAATAGGAGCATGGCCGATGCCCATGAGTACCTCGTCGATCTGACCTGGTCCGGATCGACCGGCGAGGGCTACGAGCACTATTCACGCCAGTATGAAATGCACACTGGCGGCACCCTCGGACCCTTCTCGGCGGACCCGGCCTTCGGCGGCGAAGCTACGCTCGCCAACCCGGAACAACTGCTGGTCATGGCGGCGGCGTCCTGTCAGCTGCTGTCGTTCCTGGCCGTGGCCGCCCGCTCGCGGGTGGACGTCGTGCAGTACGCCGATCGCGCCGTCGGCGTCATGCCCCAGCTCAGCGACGGGCCGAGCTGGGTCACTGAAATCACGCTGTCGCCGCGGATCACCGTGCGCGGAGAGGTGCCGGAGTCCAAACTGCACCGGATGGTGCAGATCGGGCACCGGGAGTGCTTCATCGCGGGCTCATTGCGCACCCGGATAGACATCCAGGCCGTCTTCAGGACCTCGCACGACCCGACATAACCGCACTCAGCTGCCCGTAAGGTGACGTCATGCCGCTGATTCCGCAACCGCCCGCCGTCGGCCGCTTCGACACTGCAGTCCACCAATGGATCACCCGGCACGACGTCCCGGCCAAGGTCGACGCCGGACTGGTCCGCCTCAGTGGCTTCGCCGACCATTCCAAACTGTGGGGTGTCACGGCGCTGGCGATGATCCCGATGGGTCAGCGTGGGCGCAAGGCGTCGTTGCGCGGGATCCTCTCTCTGGCTGTCGCCAGCGCCAGCGCCAACATCATCGGTAAGACCGTCTTCGGTGGACCCCGGCCGCTGGCCAGATCGGTGCCGTTGGCGCGCCGCCTGATGAAGCACCCCACCTCCGGCTCCTTCCCATCCGGTCACTCGGCCTCTGCCGCTGCCTTTGCGACGGGTGCGACGCTGGAGTGGCCCGCTGCGGGGATTGTGCTCATCCCGCTGGCCGGCGCCGTGTGCTACTCGCGGATCCACGTCGGCGCGCACTGGGTCTCCGATGTGGTGGGTGGCGCGGCGCTCGGGGCGGGGATCGCGGTCGCCGGCAAGATCCTGCTGCCCGGCAAGCCGCCGGGCGAGGCGCAGATCCCGGCGGGCCAGCCGGTGAAGCTGGCCCCGATCGAGGACGGCGAGGGACTGTTCGTCGTGGTCAATCCCGGCTCCGGGGCCGAGCGCCGCAACGCTCCCGACCCGGTCAAGATCATCCGGGAACGTCTGCCACGGACGAAGATCCACGAACTCGCCAAGGGAGAGGACCTGCCGCAGCTGTTCCGCGACGCGGTCGACGCCGGCGCGACCGCGATCGGGATGAACGGCGGGGATGGGTCGGTGTCCGCAGCTGCCACCGTGGCGATGGAGAAAGACGTGCCGTTGGTCGTCTTCCCTGGCGGCACGTTGAACCACTTCGCCAAGGCAGTCGGCCTGAGTGAGTACGACACCGTGCTGGACGTAGTCCAGGCCGGCGACGGGATCGCGGTGACCACCGGGGTGCTGGAGATCGACGGGAAGCCCGCGAACGCCGTACTCAACACGTTCTCGATCGGGGTCTACCCGGAGTTGGTGACCGAGCGGGAGAAGCACGAAAAGCGGTGGGGTAAAGGACTGGCAGGGATCTACGCCGCGGGCAAGGTCTTGCGTCAGGCCGAGCCCCTGCCGCTGACGGTCAATGATCACGAGGGGCAGCGGTGGTTGCTCTTCGCCGGTATCAACCGCTATTTCCCCCGCACCCTGGCCCCGGTGGAACGCAAGCGTCTCGACGACGGCCTCCTCGACATCCGCGAAGCGCTGGTGAAGGGCCGGCGCAGCCGCTTGAAGACGTTCTTGGAGACGGCCGGCGGATCGACCGCGGACCGGATCGCCCGGCGTACGCCCTACGTCCGCGAGCATTTGGGGGTGGAGGACTACACCGTGCAAGACCTGAACGTGTCGTGGTCGCCGCGCGACCCGAAGGACGGTCCGGTGATCGTGGCGCACGACGGTGAGACCACCGAGGTGCCGCAGGACACGTACGCCGTGCGGTTGGCGGCCAAGCCACAGGCGCTGCGGGTGTACGCACCCAGCGCGCCCTGCTGACTCAGGCGGTCCGATCCGCGGGTGGTGGCGGGCCATCTAGGTTGCTAGCATTCTGTCATGTCCAGTGAACGCGCCGCCGCCGACGGCAAGGTCCAGTTCAACGTCTACCTGCCCAAATCCTTGGTGACGCAGGTCAAACACCGTGCCATCGACGAGGGCACGAGTCTGTCGGCGATGGTCGAGGCGGCGTTGCGCAGCTATCTCGCAGAAGGAGAACCGAAGTGATGACCGTCCAGGCGATCCGGTTCAGCGACGACGTACCCGCCATGCAGCGATTCCTGGAAACGCTCGGGCTGGCGGCATCGGTCACCAGTGACGAGTGGGCGGTGATGGATTCCGGCTCGGGCCAGGTGCTGCTGCACGGCACGTCCAACGCAACCAGCGGGGCGCAGTCCGGGTGGACCCAACTCACCTTCGAAACCGACGATCTCGATTCTGTGGCAGCGGAATTCGGCGTCACACCGGTAGACGAGGCGTGGGGCCGCTCGTTGTTCGTCACCGACCCGTTGGGTGCCGAAGTCACCATCAACGAGACGCAGACCGACCACTACGGCTACCAGCAGCACGAAGCGCACCCGGACCCGGCAGTCGCTGTCGTGCCGGTTCGCTTCACCGATCCGCAGGGTCCGTATGCGCCGTTCCTCGCCCGTCTCGGACTTCGCGCCGAGGGTGTGGGTGACTACGTGGCGTTCGTCGCCGACCGCGGGTCGGTGGGGGTGCACGTCGATCGCCCCGACGACACCGCGCGGTACGCCGCGCCGGGCGCCGGTGCCCAGGTGCACCTGACGTTCACCTCATCCGGCGACGTCGAAGCACTCGCCAGGACGCTCCGGGCGGCCGGGTACGGCGACGTGCGGGTCGACACGACGTTCGGCACGATGATCGAGGTCATCGACCCCGACGGCCGGCCGGTGCAGATCCACCAGGAGTCGCCGGGCACCTAGGGGCGACTGCGGCGTCACCGGCACGACCCGCAGGAAGCGCTGCACCAGCGGCCCGATCGCGATGGCGTAGAGCACTGTCCCGACGCCGACGCTGCCGCCGAGCAGCCACCCGGTCAGCAGCACGGTGCCCTCGATCACGGTGCGGGCCAGTCGCACGGACCACCCGCGCTTGCGCACGATCGAGGTCCACAGTCCGTCGCGCGGGCCGGGTCCGAGGCCGGCGCCGATGTAGAGCGCTCCGGCCAGGCCGTTCCCGACGATCCCGAAGGCCAGGTAGCCGATCTGCACCGGCAATCCGTGGGCGGTGGGCAGCCAGCGCAACGTCATGTCGGCGGCTGTCCCGATCAGCAGCACGTTGAGCACCGTGCCGAGCCCCGGCTTCTGCCGCAACGGAATCCACGCCAGCAGGATGATCGCACCCACGACGTTGACCGTCATCCCGAAGGACAGCGGCCAGTGCTTGGCCATGCCCTGGTGGAAGACATCCCAAGGATCCAGGCCGAGTCCGGCGCGCACCATGAAGGCCATCGTGGTGCCGTAGAGCCAGAGCCCGACGACGAGCTGGATGACGCGCCCGGGGGCACTGCGCAGCAGATCCATGACGACGAGTTTGGCGCGAAGTGGCTATCAATGACATAGCCACTTGTGAGAAAGTGGCCTCGTGCCGACGATCACTCCCCGCACGCTGAGCGCCCTGCTCGGCGCGCTGCCCGGTCAGCGCCCGGCGTACGTCGAACTGACCGAGGCGATCCGCCTGCTCGTGGTCGACGGACGGATCCCGCCCGGCGGCCGGCTCCCGGGGAGCGGGAACTAGCGAGTGCACTGGGACTGAGCAGGACGACGACCGCTCGTGCCTACCAGCAACTGCGCGACAGCGGTTTTGCGACCGCCCGCCAGGGCTCGGGCACAGTGGTCTGCGTGCCGATGGCGCAATCGACCGCCAGCAGCCTGATCGTGGAATCCGGCGATCCCGATGTGATCGCCTGGACCTACTCGGCGCCGCCGGCCCCGCCCGGCACCGCGCGCGCCTTCCAGCGTGCCGCCGAGGGCCTGCCGGGGTTGCTGACCAGCACCGGGTACCTGCCCGACGGGCTGCCCGCGCTGCGGGAGGCGATCGCCCGCACGTATGACGACCGCGGGCTGCCCACCGACCCGCACCAGATCATCGTGACTTCCGGCGCGATGGGCGCGATCTCACTGGTCGTCCGCACGCTGCTGCGCAAGGGCGACCGGGCCATCGCCGAGGGGCTGAGCTATCCGCACGGAGTCGATGCCCTCCGAGCGGTGGGTGCGCGGGTCGGCGCGTTGCCGGTTCTCGAAAACCCCTGGCCGATCGACGAATTCGGCGAGCTGGCCGCAGCCGGCGCGCACGCGGCGTACCTGATCCCGGAATTCCACAACCCGACGGCCACGGTCATGCCGGGCGAGCAGCGGGAACAACTGGCGGCATTGGCGCGACGGCACGGAGTCCGGGTCATCGCCGACGAGTCGTTGTATGCGGTCAATCTGGACGGGACCAGCCTCCCGCCGCCCTACGCCGGCTTCGATCCCACCGCGATCAGCATCGGCTCGTCGTCCAAGCCGTTCTGGGGCGGTCTGCGCGTGGGGTGGATCCGGGCGCCTCAGGATGTGGTGATGCCGCTGGTACAGATGCGGATGAGCACCGACCTGGGGGCGTCGGCCTTCGAGCAACTCGTGGTGACCGAACTGCTGACCGAAGGCGGTCAGACGGCGGCCAGCGCCCGGGCGCGGCTGCGCGCAGGACGGGACCAGTTGCTCGGTCTGCTCGCCCAGCACCTGCCTGACTTCGAAACCTACTGTCCATCGGGGGACTCAACCTGTGGGTGCGGCTACCCAGCGCCGTGTCGAGTCAGCTGGCCAGTGCCGCGGCGGCGCGCGGCCTGTTGCTCACTCCGGGCGCCCGGTTCTTCAGCCAACCCGGCCGGGCCGGTGAGCGGTATCTACGGTTGCCCTACGTGATGCCCCCGAACGGCTGGCCGACGGGGTGCAGCGGCTGGCGGCGGCATACTCGGACACGACGACGGGCAAGCGCGTCGGCGGCGAGCCGTGCCACGGTCTTGATCTGATCGCTTAGTACGCCGCGACGCCACTTCGATCGGGCCATTGCGCGAGATCCATCGCCGCCTGGGCGGTGGCGTCGAGGAATTCCGATGCCAGTCCGTCCGGGTCGATGCTTTGCCGAGCCGTCTCCCAAGGCAGCAGGAACTCCGCGAGGCCGTCGTCCCAGAACGAACCCTCAGGGACCGGCGCCGACGCGAAACCTTCCGGCGGCGGGTACGCGTAGGAGTAGAAGGCGCCTTCCTGCCCGCCGCCCGGCCAGAAGCCGGCGCTGCTGAGCTCTTCGCTGTAGCCCTCGTACATCACGCGGTCCGGGCAGTTCGGGGCGCCGCCGGGATGCCGCGGCGCCGGTCGCCCGGAGAAGCGGGTCGTCGCCAGATCCATTGCCCCCCAGAAGAAGTGGACCGGGCTGGCCTTGCCGCGGAAACCCGACCGCAGCTGCCGCAGAAGGCGGTCGGCGATGAGCAACTGCCGCCAGAACGTGTGCGCCTGAGCCGGGTCGTAGGTGTTGTGCTCGCGATCCTCAGCGAACGGGATCGCGCGCTCAACCTCGTTCGGCGACGGATGTGCGAGTCCCGGAAGGCCGAAATCCTTCTGGGCGCGCACGATGCGGGCGTAGAAGTCGGCGACGGACCGGCCGATCACCGAGAAGTCCTCCCGATCGCCGGTGCTGCTCCGGATGACCACCCGGTGCGCGACCAGGTCCAACTCGATGTCCACGACGTCGTTCCCGGCAGCCAGGGGGCCGGTCGTCAGGCCGCGAGCCGTCACCGTGAGCGTGCTGTGCCACCAGTGGTTGAGCACCGGTGAGGCCGTCATCCGCTGCTTTCCGAGGATCTGCAGCCACATGTGCAACGTGTCACGCGTCGGGGTCCACGAGGCCACCTCCAGGGCAGGCCATCCGTCGCTCATCCGCCGGCCGCCTGTAGCTGAGCGGCCCAGTCATCGGGCACCCGCGACGCCGGTCCCGGCACTGTCTGGTCGTCGGGGTGATGCTGCGGCGGCGCGAGATCCGGGCCGTCGGCGAACTCTTCGGTGTCGTAGTCCCAGTACCAGTCCTCGCCGGGTTCGAAGCTGCGGATGTAGCGGTGCCCGGTCTGCTTGGCGTGGGCCGTCGCGTGTTTGCCCAGCGACTGGTCGCAGCAACCGATGTGCCCACAGGCGGCGCACCGGCGCAGGTGGAACCACCATGAGCCGGCGGCGTCACATTCGACGCAGCCGTCGCCGGACGGGGGCACGGACGGGTCGAGCATGGCATCGGACGGGGGCTGCGCGCTCATGGTGCTCCTCGGTCGCGGGGACGGTCCCCTTCGACATTAGGGACGCAACCGGCGGCTCAGAACCTCCCTGGGGGTCACGCGGAGGGCAGCGACAGGGCGCGCCAGGCGGCAAAGCCTCCCACGACGTCCGTCGCGTGCGAAACACCCAGCCGCACAAGGGAGTCCGCGGCCAGTGAAGAGGTGTAGCCCTCCTGGCACAGCACGATGACCCGTGCGTCGTACGACGCTTGCGGCAACCGCGCATCGTGGCGCGGATCGAACCGCCACTCCAAGACGTTGCGTTCGACCACGAGCGGCGACAGGGACGGGTGGATCTCGCCTTCCGCCGCGCGCTGAGCGGCCGGCCGGATGTCGACCAGTAGCCCGCGATCCCAGAGCACCTCCTGGTACGCCGCGCGAGGACTGATCCGCTCCAATCGGCTTCGGGCGTCGGCCAGTTGGTCGTCCACCCCGTCGTAGGTGGGGGCGAAGGCGCCCCGGCCGGAGCGGCGGAACAGCTCGGTGTGCAGGGCGGTGATGGTCGCGGTGCTCACCAGTCGTCGCCGTCCCGGTCGACGCCAGTGACCCACAGGTCGCCGTCGCGCAGGTCGTAGCGCGTCATCGAGTCCAACACCGGTGAGTAGGCGTGCACCGAGATCGCCGGTTCGCTCGAGGTGTTGCGGACGTTGTGGATATGCGCCGCGGTGAACGGGCGCCCTACCCCGGGTCGTTGCTGACGCACCTGCTCTCCGGAGCGCCACCAGTGCTCGGTCAGGGTGCCGCTGACCGTCAGGAAGGCCCCGCTGGCCTCGCCGTGGTCGTGCCAGCCGGTGGCGGACCCGGCGGGCCAGTAGATGCCCCAGACCTGGACGCGCGACGTACGGGCGAGTTGGTACCACCGCCGGCCCGAGTCGTCGCCGTCGGCGTCGGCGAAGGACGCCAGCCGCGGCTCGTCGGCGAACAGGTGGGTGATGGACAGCAGTTGGCGCGGGGTGAGGGCAGTGAACGTGCGAAGAGCGGGTGCAAGGGACATGGCGGTTCTTCCGGATCGAGGTGAGGGGTACGGCGGGGTCAGGGCACGACGTACGGACACTCGATCTGGCCGCGGGCCAGGGTCCACCGGGAGGGAACGGCGAGGACGCCATCTCGACTGGCTCGGTAGGACATAACGACAGGTTACTGATGGCATAACAGCGAGGCAAGCCGAATCGGCGAATTCCATGACCCCGCCTCACGTGGGCCAACCGCCCGGGTTCCCGTGCCATGCTCGGCGCATGAGTCCGACTGCGCGGCGGAAGCCGGCCCCCACGCCCACCAGCCCGCGACGTTGCTGATTCTCGGCGCGGGGGTGACCTGACCCACCGGCTGTTGCTCCCCGGCCTGGCCAGCCTGCTGATGGTCGAGGACGATCGCGAGGTGCGCATCGTCGGAGCGGACCGGGCGCCCAAGACCGCGACGCAATGGCGCGCGCTGATGAAGGACTCGTTCGACAGCGCCGGCGCCCCCGCCAAGGTCCTGCGCAGGGCGCAGAAGAACACCAAGTACCTGCAGGCCGACCTACTGGATCCAGATCACCTGCAGAACGTCATCGACGAGTGCGTCACCGGCAATCCGCTGGTCATCTTCTTCGCGCTGCCGCCGGCGATCACCGCCAAGATCTGCGACATGCTGCAGAACATCGAGCTGCCCCACCCGACCCGTCTGGCGTTGGAGAAGCCGTTCGGCACCGACGCGCGCAGTGCGCACGCCCTCAACCAGACCCTCCTGCGGGTCGTCCCGGAGAGTCAGGTCTTCCGGGTCGATCACTTCCTGGGCGTCTCGACGGTGCTGAACCTGATCGGCCTGCGGTTCCTGAACCGGTTGCTGCAGCCGGTGTGGAACTCCGAGTCCATCGAGAAGGTCGAGATCGTCTACGACGAGGCGCTGGCCCTGGAGGGCCGGGCGGGCTACTACGACACCGCCGGTGCGTTGAAAGACATGCTGCAGTCGCATCTTCTGCAGGTCATGGGCCTGTTCGCGATGGAGTCCATCGCCACCTTGCAACCCACCGAGGTGCACGACCAGATCGCTCAGGTGCTGCGGGCGACACGGCTGTGGGGCAATTCGCCACGCCGCGCGGCCAAGCGCGCGCGCTATACCGCGGGCAAGATCGGTGATCGCAAGATTCCGTCGTACGTCGATGAGAAGGGCGTCGATCCCACACGGAACACCGAGACCCTCGCCCAGCTGACGCTCGAGGTGGACAACAACCGGTGGAAGGGCGTCCCGATCACCCTGCGCAGCGGTAAGGCACTGGGCGCGCCCAACAAGCGCATCATCGCCACCTTCCGCGAGGTGCCCCACGTGCCGACGGGTTTCACCGGTTCCGGTGGTGCGGACAAGTTGATCATCGATCTCAAGCCGGGGGCCGTCACCATGGTGCTGTCGATGAACGCCGAAGGCGGCCCCTACGACATGGAACAGAAGGAGCTGCGGGCTGAGCTGGCGCCGGGCCGGATGCAGCCCTACGGCGAGATCCTGGCCGACATCCTCGACGGCCATTCCCTGCTGTCCGTGCGCGGGGACGCGGCGGAGGAGTGCTGGCGCATCGTGGAGCCGGTGCTGAAAGCTTTCAGCGACAACAAGATTCCGCTGGAGGAGTATCCCGCCGGTTCCAACGGCCCGGACGGCTGGGCAACGGCGTAGGTCCGGTCAGCGGCGCAGCAGGGCGGCCGATCGGCGTACGGCGGGGCGGTCGAGTAGGTCGGCGACCGACACCCGGCCGGCGGCCACCTTCACGAATTGTCGCCAGGCCCACGGGTTGTAGCGCAACAGGTTGTGCACGAGTCCCGGATGGCGCTCGAACACTCGCAGGGCCGCAGTCCCCGCAGCCATCTCCCGGCCCAGTGTGCTGGTGATCTGCCGCGCGTACGACGACTGGACCGCCGCGGGGTCACCCGCCGTGGCGAGCGTGGCGGCCGCCGCGCCCGCGAGCGCACCGGACCGCACGGCGTACGAGATCCCTTCCCGTGTCCAGGGCTCGAGGAGTCCGGCAGCGTCGCCGGCCAGCAGGATGCGGCCGTCGCCCAGCGGTGAGTCGGCGGTGCGGCAGCGGGTCAGGTGGCCGCTGCTGATGCGTTCGGTCAGGTCGCCGACGCCGAGGCCGGCGATGAAGTCGGCGAGGTAGGCGCGGGTGGCTTCGGGGCGGCCTTTGCTGTCGATGACGCCGACCGTCAGACCCTGCCGCTTGGCGAAGACCCAACCGTACGAGCCGGGTTCGGGTCCCCAGTCGACCTGGATGCGGCCGATCCACTCCGGCGGGATCTGCGGGCCCAGTTCGACCTCGAGTCCGAGATCGGTCTGGGCCAACTGCACGCCGACGGCCCGGCCCAGCCGGCTCGCCGACCCGTCGGCACCCACGACCGCCCGTGCGAACACCGGGCCGTCAGCAGTGGTCAACGACACGAGGTCGTCGTCCTGGGTGACTCCGGTGACGGTGACGCCGAGGCGGGTGGTGACCCCTCGGCGTACTGCGACCTCCAACAGAGCGGCGTCGAACTCGGTGCGGTCGACCAGGGTCAGGAAGGGATCGGTCGTGGACCGGGTGACCGGTGTGGCGCCGCGCAGGGTGAACGTCGCCGAACGCACCCGCTGCTGGACCGGCAGATCGAGGTCGGGCGGCAGGTTGGCCAGCGTGACGCCGATGAGCCCGCCCCCGCAGGTTTTGTACCGTGGGAAGACGGCACGGTCGATCAGCACGGTGCGAGCACCGGCCTGCGCGGCGACGCGGGCCGCCGTGGACCCCGCGGGACCACCACCGACCACGGCCACGTCGTAGATCTGCTGCGTCACGGTGCCCGATCCTAGAAGGAGGGTCTGCACAGATCGGTGTGTGATCCACTACACACATCGACCCCGTATGTGGTCTACTACACACGTAGTAACCCCACCGTAACCATCGAGGAGTCCTTCATGACCGACGTCGCCACCCGGGTGGAAGAGCACGACATCGTCATCATCGGCGCCGGTCTGTCGGGGATCGACGCTGCCTACCGGGTACAGACGCAGAACCCGGGCAAGGACTACGTCATCCTGGAGGCCCGCTCGGCCCTCGGCGGCACGTGGGATCTGTTCCGCTACCCCGGAGTGCGTTCGGACTCCGACATGTACACGCTCGGCTTCCCCTTCGAGCCGTGGCCCGGCCCGGACGCCATCGCCGACGGCGACAAGATCCTGAAGTACCTGCAGGACACCGCGGCCAAGTACGGCATCGACGAGCACATCGTCTACGACTCCAAGGTCACCGACGCGTCCTGGGACAGCGCCGACGGCCACTGGACCCTGGAGGTCACCGGCCCCGGCGGCACCCGGACCGTGCGCACGAAGTTCGTCTACTGGAGCGGCGGCTACTACAGCTACGACAACCCCAACAACCCGACGTTCCCGGGTCAGGACAGCTTCGAGGGGCGGATCGTGCACCCCCAGTTCTGGCCGGAGGACCTGGACTACGAGGGCAAGAAGGTCATCATCATCGGCTCTGGTGCGACCGCGATCACGCTGGCGCCGTCGATGTCCAAGCGGGGCGCCGAGGTGACGATGCTGCAGCGCTCACCCACGTACGTGATCACCCAGCCGGGCAAGGATCCGATCGCGCTGTCGCTCAAGAAGCTCGAAGGCAAACTGGGCCGCGACAAGGTCTACAGCATGGTCCGGATGCGGTACGCCGGCATGACGCTCGGGTTCTACGAATTCACTCGTCGGGCACCCAAGCTGGCGACCAAGATGCTGCTCAACCAGGTCAAGGCCCAACTGGCCGGCAGCGGCGTCGACATGAAGCACTTCACCCCCAAATACAAGCCGTGGGACCAGCGGGTCTGTGTCGTGCCCAACGCCGACCTCTTCCGGGAGATCCGCAGCGGCCGGATGAGCGTGGTCACCGACACGATCGATTCCTTCGTGCCGGAAGGCATCCGGATCTCCAGCGGCGAAGTGCTCAAGGCGGACATCATCGTCACCGCGACGGGTCTGCGGATGCAGCTCGGTGGCGGCATGACCTTGAACGTCGACGGGCAGCAGGTAGATCTGGCGCAGCGGTTCGCCTACCGCGGCGCGATGATCGAGGGTGTGCCCAACCTGGCTGTCTGCGTGGGTTACATCAACTCCTCGTGGACCCTGCGCGCGGACATGTTGGCGCAGTTCTTCACGACCTTCGTCAACCACGTGGAGAACGGCGGCTACTCCTTCGGCTACCCGGTCAACTCGGGCGATCCCATGGAACCGTTGCCCTTCATGGACGCGACATCGACCTACATCCAGCGCGACATCTGGGACTTCCCCAAGGTCGGGGATCGCAACCCGTGGGCGGTCAAGCAGAACTTCTTCTCCGAGCGCAAGACGCTGGGCAAGAAGAACGTCACCGACGACATGGTCTACGTGCGCGCCGGGGAGGCCCGCAAACCGGCCGACGACGTTCACACTGGCGTAACCCGGCCCGAGTCGGTCCCGGCCTAAGCTGGGGGCTTGACTTCGCTACGTATCGCACTGTCCTCCTATCGGAGCAAAGAACACTCCGGCGGTCAGGGCGTTTACGTGCGCAACCTGTCGCGCGAGCTGACCGAGCTCGGCCATCGGGTCGAGGTGTTCTCCGGGCCGCCGTACGCCGTCCTCGACCCCGGTGTGCAGCTCACCAAGGTGCCGGGTCTCGACCTGTACCGCCCGCAGGACCCGTTCCGCCGGCCCGCGCTGCGGGAGTTCCGCTCCGACCTGGACGTGCTCGAATACGCGACCATGTGTACGGCGGGCTTCCCCGAGCCACGGCTGTTCGGGTTGCGCTTGGAGCGGCTGATGCGTTCCCGGCTGGGGGATTTCGACATCCTGCACGACAACCAAACGCTGGCCCCGGGAATCCTGCGGTTGCATCGGCGCGGAGTGCCGCTGCTGACCACGATCCATCACCCCATCACCGCCGACCGGGCACTGGAACTGGCTCATGCCAGGGGGTGGCAGCGGGTCACCAAACGCCGGTTCTACGACTTCGTGTGGATGCAGCGACGGGTCGCGCGACAACTGCCTGCGGTGCTGACGGTCTCCGAGACCTCGCAAGCCGACATCGAGCGGGACTTCGCCGTTGCCCCGGAACGGATCTCCGTGGTGCCCGTCGGTGTCGACGTCGACGTTTTCACCCCGCCCGCCGCACCCCGGGTGGAGGGGCGATTGATCACGGTGGCCAGCGCCGACGTACCGCTGAAGGGCCTGTCGGTCCTGATCGCGGCTCTGGCGCAACTGGATCCGGCCAGCTGGCGGGAGCTGGTGGTCGTGGGGTCGCCGTCGGACCGGACCAACAAGCAACTGGCCGACGCCGGATTGCTGGATCGGGTGTCGTTCCGCAGCGGATTGCCGGAGGCAGAACTCGCGGCTCTGCTGGGGTCGGCCCAGGTGCACGTGGTTCCGTCGCGGTACGAGGGATTCTCGTTACCAGCGGTCGAGGCGATGGCGTGCGGGACACCGCTCGTCGCGTCGTCGGTGGGCGCGTTGCCGGACCTGGTGGGGACGGACGCCGGGTTGCTGGTACCGCCCGGGGATCCCGCAGCCCTCGCGGGGGCAGTGGCCTCGCTGCTGGCCGCGCCGGAGCGCCGGGCGGCGATGGGGGCGGTTGGTCGCCGCCGAGCGGTCGGGACCTACAGTTGGCGGGCTGTCGCGCAGCAGACGGCGGCGCTCTACGAAGCGGCCATCAAGGAGCAGACGTGATCACCATCGACTACGACACCTTCGACGTGCGGCCGGGGATGAGTTTCCTGGACGTGGGCGCGGGGCAGGGGCGGCATTCGTACGCCGCGTTGCGCCGCGGAGCCGACGTCACGGCGTTCGACATGAACGAGAGCGACCTGGCGGACGTGAAGTCGATGTTCGGCGCGATGGAACTCGAGGGTGACGTGCCCGCCGGGGCGAGCGCCGTCGTACAGCACGGCGACGCGCGCTCGATGCCCTTCGCCTCCGAGTCGTTCGACCGGGTCCTGGCCTCGGAGATCCTGGAGCACATCCACGAGGACGAAGCGGCAATCGCGGAGATCGTGCGCGTGACGAAGCCCGGTGGCCGGGTCGCCGTCACCGTCCCCCGCAACTGGCCCGAGCAGGTCTGCTGGAAGCTGTCGGATGAGTACCACGAAGTCGAGGGCGGCCACATCCGGATCTACCGGGCCAGTGACCTCGTCGCCAAGCTCACGGCAGCGGGCCTCACGCCGTACCGCACGGAACACGCGCACGCCCTGCACGCGCCGTACTGGTGGCTCAAATGCGCAGTCGGGCCGGACAACGAGAACGTCGCGACACGCGGCTATCACAAGCTGTTGGTGTGGGACATGATGAAGGCGCCCGCGATCACCCGGGTCGGCGAGAGGGTGCTGAATCCCGTCCTCGGAAAGAGCTTCGTCGTCTATCTGACCAAGCCGTGACCTTCGCCGTCCCTGGCGCACTGAGCGCCGAACAGATCTGCCGCTCAGGGGAGTTCATCGCTTCGCTGCAAACCGCTGACGGCGCGATCCCGTGGTTCGACGGCGGTCACGTAGACCCCTGGGACCACGTGGAAGCTGCCATGGGGTTGACCGTCACCGGACACCTCGCGGAGGCCGCGGCGGCGTACCAATGGTTGATCGACACCCAACGGCCGGACGGGTCCTGGCCCATGTCCGTGCGCGACGGTGTCGTCCTGGACGCAGCCGCGGACACCAACCAATGCGCCTACATCGCGGTCGGAGCATGGCACTTCTACCTGGTGACCGGGCGGATCGATGCGTTGACCTGGATCTGGCCGACGGTGGAGAAGGCGCTGAACTTCGTGGTGCGCGCACAGCGACCGCATGGCGAATTGTCCTGGGCCGCGGGGGAAGACGGGGCTTTCGTCGAGGGCGCGCTGCTGACCGGTTGTTCAAGTGCGTGGCAGGCGCTGCGCTGCGGTGAGTTGATCGCGCACGCGATCGGCGTGGATCGACCGCGCTGGCGGTGGTCGGCGAACGTGTTGGCCGAGGCCATCTGCGATCGGCCGGCGGCCTTCTTGGACAGGTCGCGCTTCTCGATGGACTGGTACTACCCGGTTCTGACCGGCGCGTTGCGCGGACCCGCGGCAGCGGCCCGGGTGCGGGATGCGTGGTCGCGCTACGTGATGCCCGGCGAGGGTGTCCGCTGCGTGGACGACGAGCCGTGGGTGACGGCGGCGGAGACGGTCGAGTTGGTCGTTGCGCTCGAGGCCATCGGCGAAACCGACTCTGCGCAGCAGCTTTTCGGTCACATCCAGTCGCTGCGCGATGAGCAGACCGGCGGCTACTGGACCGGCCGCAACGTGGTGAACGATCAGGTGTGGCCTGTGGAGCAGACGTCCTGGACGGCGGCCGCGATGGTGCTCGCGGCTGACGCGTTGGTCGGTGCGACCGGCGGCGCGACGTTGTGGCGGGATTTGGGGGTCGGTCCCGGTGGAGTCATGCAGGACAGGGAGGCCGTGAGTTGACCGAGATGCTGCCCGCCCCGCTGCCGCTGGATGTGGCAGCGGCCGTTGCGGCCACCAAGGGGTTCATGCCCGAGGCGGAAGGCGAGGCGCTGCACGCTCACGCGCTGGCATCGTTGCCGGGCACCTGGTTGGAGATCGGCACCTACTGCGGCAAGTCCACCGTGATCCTGGGCGACGCGGCTCGGCGGGTGGGGGCATCCCTCGTGACTGTCGACCACCATCACGGGTCGGAGGAGAACCAGCCGGGCTGGGAGTGGCACGACACCTCCATGGTCGACCCGGTCTCGGGACGGCTGGACACGTTGCCCACCTTCCGGCCGGTGCTGGATTCGCTAGCCGATGTGTGTACGGCGATCGTGGCCTCCACCGAGAATGTCGCCGCGTGGTGGACCTCGCCGGTCACAATGCTGTTCCTGGACGGCAACCACACGGAGCAGACCGCGCAGCACGACTACGCGGCGTTCGCGCCGTTCGTGGTGCCGGGCGGGACCCTGCTGGTGCACGACGTTTTCCCCGACCCGGCCGACGGTGGGCAAGCGCCGTGGCACGTGGTGCAGCGGGCCCTGTCAGAAGGGTTCGTCGAGGTCGCGAAGCACGGCTCGCTTCGCGTGCTGCGCCGCGACTGACGCTGGCACTCTCGGCATGAGAGTGCTAATTTGGAAGAGCAAGGACAGCAAGACGGTCGCCCCCGGGTGGCCCGGTGTGGCGGCCTCGGAACATGGAGGTTGTGATGCGCTCTGACACGTTCAACGAGTTCGACGCCCTGACCCGCTTCCTCGGGTCGCGTACTGGTTCGGCCCGTTCCCCGCAATTCATGCCGATCGACCTTTACAAGATCGACAACAGCTACGTGCTGCACGCAGACCTGCCGGGTATGGATCCCGGCAGCATCGACGTCAAGGTCGATCGCGGCGTCCTGACCATCACGGCTCAGCGGACCGCCCCTTCCGAGGAGGGCGTCCAATGGCTGACCAGTGAACGCTTCTCCGGCATCTACCGCCGTCAGATCAGCCTCGGTGACGACGTCGATACCGAACGGATCACCGCCAGCTACGACAACGGGGTCCTCAGCCTGACCATCCCGTTGCACGAACAGGCCAAACCGCGGCAGATCGAAGTCGTGCAAGGGCGAGACGAAGCTGCGCGGCCGCTGGTCTCCAGCACGGCGGCGCCAGCCTGACCGGCGACCCGGGAGCGGGATTCACCCGGTGGATCCCGCTCCCGGTCTCCGCGACCGGTGTGGTCGCAACGGTCCGACACAATGGGGCCATGAGTCAACGAGCGGGCGCTCTGGACGGGATCGTCGTGGCCGATTTCGGGCGGGTGCTCGCGGCTCCGTACGCGACCATGATGCTGGGCGACCTCGGCGCGGAAGTCATCAAGATCGAGCGGCCGGGTAGCGGGGACGAGACGCGGGGGTGGGGGCCGCCGTACACGCCGGACGGGCGATCGACGTACTTCGAGGCGATCAACCGCAACAAGACCTCGCGCGCGCTGGACCTCAAAGACGCAGACGACCTGGCTGCCGCGCGGTCACTGGCGCAGCGGGCGGACGTGGTCGTGCAGAACTTCCTGCCCGGCACGATGGAGAAGCTGGGGCTGGGATACAACGACCTGCGCCAGGTCAACCCCGGTGTGATCTATTGCAGTGTCAGCGGATTCGGGCAGCAATCGTCCGCCCCGGGATACGACCTGCTGATCCAGGCGACCGGCGGGCTGATGAGCGTCACCGGGCCGTCACCCGACCAGCCGACGAAGGCGGGGGTGGCGCTGATCGACGTACTGACCGGGGTGCACGCGGCGCTGGGGATCGTGGCCGCGCTCTATCACCGGGCGCAGACCGGCGAGGGTCAGCGGGTGGACATCGACCTGATGAGTACGGCGCTGGCGACCTTGGTGAACCAGGCTTCCGGCTACCTGCTGGCGGGCAATGTGCCTGTGGCGATGGGTAATTCGCATCCTTCGCTCTCGCCGTACGACGTGTATCAAGCCGCCGACAAGAAGCTGGTCATCGCATGCGGCAACGACGGGCAGTTCCGCACGCTCGCCGGTGTGCTCGGTGCTCCGGAACTCGCCGACGACCCGCGCTTCCTGACCAACTTCGACCGGACCGCTCACGCCAGCGAACTGACCGAGGTGCTGAATTCGCTTCTGGTGCAACGCACTGCGCAGGAATGGTGCGACGCGCTGGCTGCGATGCGCATCGCCGCAGGACCGATCAACAACGTCGCCGACGCGTTCGAGTACGCGCGGGCGATGGGGTTGTCGCCGGTGCGTGACTGCGCGGGGGCGCCGGTGGTCGCCAACCCGATCAACCTGTCGCAGACGCCGGTGACCTACCGCACCGCGCCCCGCGCCTCGCGGATAGCTGATGGGCTGGGTGCGACGGCGTCGACTACGGAACGCAGCGCGCTCGGCGTACGAGCGACTGGAGCCGTATGTCTACTACCCCGGATGTGACGCGCAAATGGACGACGTTTCGGCTGCTCGCGCAATCCGGCTGGCGTCGATCCAGGATGACCTTGGGGGAATTCGGCGAGGGACGGTGCACGGTGATCGGGTGCGGGTCGGCATCATCCGCGAGATTGCTGCTATCGCGCGGGACCTTCCGGGAGGCAATGAGCGGCAGGATCTGATCGACGCTGCGGATGACGTCTACAGGGCTGACACGTCGGTTACGTGGATTGTGCTCAACGACCAACTGGGTCAGACTCTGGCGGCACCGGCGGTCGCCGGGTGGCTTGAGCGAGAGATTGCACCGGACACCACTGATCCGCTGTCGGCAGACGAGGTCGAGGTGCGGGAGATGCTGGCGGAGACGTTCGCCGATCTGGTCATCACCGACCTGTCAGAAGGCCAGCAGCGTGACGTCGTGCTGGGGCAGTTGGAACTGGATACGGACCGAGTTGACCGATGGGTCGAGACGTTCCTGGAAGACGTCTGGTTCGGCGAGCCGCCGCCCACTGTGCCGCCGGACGTCAGGATGGTGCTGACAGACGAGTTGCTATCCCGGCTGGGCCGGCACTGATTTTGGAGGTTGTGAG
This sequence comes from Branchiibius cervicis, assembly GCF_042661605.1. Classification (NCBI taxonomy): domain Bacteria; kingdom Bacillati; phylum Actinomycetota; class Actinomycetes; order Micrococcales; family Dermacoccaceae; genus Branchiibius; species Branchiibius cervicis. The sequence continues at coordinate 3,453,422 of NZ_JBHSWJ010000002.1, read as the reverse complement.
GATTTGCAGGGCGGCTGAGACTCACCCGACCTGCAAAACCTCGATCGCTCCAAAATCGTGAAGCGGTCGGCTGAGGATCAGGCCTCGGGGGAGTCGCTCTCGTTCTGTTGCGCTGCCTGCTGCTCGGCGATCTCGGCGTGGATCTTCTCCATCGGCAGGTTGCGGACCTGCTCGATGACGTCGGCCAGCGCGCGCTGCGGCAACGCGCCCGCGTCGGCGTAGACCAGGACGCCCTCGCGGAAGGCCATCACGGTCGGGATCGAGGAGATGTTCAACGCACCCGCGAGGTTCTGCTGCGCATCGGTGTCGACCTTGCCGAAGACGATGTCGGAGTGCTGCGCCGAGGCGGCCTCGAACACCGGCCCGAACTGACGGCACGGACCGCACCAGGTCGCCCAGAAGTCGACCAGCACGATGTCGTTGTCGTTGATGGTGGACGCGAAGTTCTCTTCGGTCAGTGTGGTCGTGGCCATGGACATACTCCTTGTATCTGCGCGTAAAACGTCTCGCTCTTGTTCAACGTGCTCCGGTCGCAAAGATTCCCTTGCCCCACCGGGTCGAGTGTCCGTGTGTTGCGGGCGTGCGGCGATGTGGGCTGGCGGGAGTGGGTCGAGTGTCCGTGTGTTGCGGGATTGCACGCCACCGCCGACCCCTCACTGCCCCGCCACAGTGTCCGCCTAGCGAAATCATCTTTGGTCTATGCGTGGATGGCATGGTGAACTATGGGCATGTCTTCGACCGCCACCTATACCGCGATGCGCCTCACCCAGCGCACTGCGATGTGGCATTGCTGTCGCGTTTGAGCACATCCGCTCACGTCCGAACAGCCCGGGCCCACCGCCCGAAACCCCAACCCACGAAGGCTCCCCACGAAATGTCCACACCCTCGGTTTCCTCGCTCGGCATCCGCGACTTCACGTCCGACCAGCTGATCCGGATTGCGCGCCTGTTCGCCTCCGACGACAGCCACGCCGGCCAGGTCGACCTGTCGGTGACCGAGCGCCAGCGGATCCCGCTGGACTCGACCGCGCACCTCGAGGTCTGGTTGATGGTGTGGCCCGTCGGCTCGAGCACCGGCTGGCACGACCACGGCCAGGCGGCCGGTGCGTACGTCGTGGTGACCGGCGAGTTGATCGAGGAATCCCGCCGCGGGGGTCGGCCACCGACCTGTTGCTCGATAAGGGCGATGAGCGGGCATTCGGCCCGGGCCACATCCACAACATGACCAACGTCGGCGACGCTCCTGCGCTGACCGTGCACGCCTACTCACCGGGCCTGGCCGAGATGACGCCCTACGAGCTGGTCGACGACCGATTGGTGCCGGTCAACCCCTAACCACTACGGTGGTCATGGCCGCGCGCCCCGTTCTGCAGCGCACGTGCCTTTGCGATTCATCCCGTCGATGCCACTGTGACGCGCTCGCACCCGCGAGGAACCGCGCCGGGCAGAACCGACCGCATCACTTGTTCTTTCGGAGAACCTTTGTCACTCAGTACTTCTGCACGTCCCGCTGCCCAGGCGGCAGCACCCGCCTTCGGTGCGCTCGGCGTACCGGCCCCGTTGGTCGAGGTCCTCACCTCCGCGGGCATCACCACCCCTACCCCCATCCAGACCGCGACCCTGCCGGACTCCCTGGCCGGTCGCGACGTCCTGGGCCGCGGCCGGACCGGTTCCGGCAAGACCTACGCCTTCCTCCTGCCCCTCGTGGCGCGGTTGGCGGCCGGGTCAGGTCGGCGTACGCCGAAACGCCCGCGAGCGCTGATCCTGGCCCCCACGCGTGAACTGGTTGCGCAGATCGACGAGTCGCTGGCCCCGCTGGCCGCGAAGTACGGGCTGACCTCGCGCACCGTCTTCGGGGGCGTGGGTCAGAACCCGCAGGTCACCGCGTTACGCGCGGGCGTCGACATCGTCCTGGCCTGCCCCGGCCGGCTGGAAGACCTGATGGGACAGGGGCACGTCGACCTGTCCGCCGTCGAGATCACCGTCCTGGACGAGGCCGACCACATGGCCGATCTCGGGTTCCTGCCCGGCGTCCGGCGAATCCTGGCCAAGACGCCGCAGCGTTCGCAGCGGTTGCTCTTCTCCGCGACGCTCGACTCCGGCGTCAACCAGTTGGTGAAGGCCTTCCTGCACCAACCCGTGACGCACGAGGCCGATTCGGCGCAGTCGCCGGTCTCCACCATGAGCCACCACGTGCTGCATGTGACCGCGGCCGACCACCTGCCGGTGCTGACCGACCTCCTGGCTGCCCCCGGCCGCACCGTGGTCTTCACCCGGACAAAGCACCGTGCGAAAAAGATTGCCCGACAGCTGAATTCAGCCGGTGTGCCGGCGGTTGAGTTGCACGGCAACCTGTCCCAGAATGCTCGTACCCGGTCGATGGATGCGTTCCACTCCGGTGCCGCCCAGACGCTGGTCGCCACGGACATCGCCGCCCGCGGGATCCACGTCGACGATGTCGCGCTGGTGATCCACGCCGATCCGCCGGTCGAGCACAAGGCCTACCTGCACCGTTCCGGACGTACGGCGCGTGCGGGCGCCCAGGGGACCGTCATCACCCTGATGACCGACGACCAGGTCCGCGATGTGCGCGACCTGACCCGGCAGGCCGGCATCAAGCCGACCACCACCCGCGTCACGCCCAACCACCCGTTGCTGGCTGAGCTGGCCCCGGGGGAGCGGACGTACGCCGCGCCCTCCTCGGTCAGTCCCGCTGCGGCACCCGAGGGGTCGAGTCGCCCAGCCGGTGGGGGCAACCGATCTGGCGCTCGCGGCAGCGGCCGCAACACTGCGGATGCGGGCCGCTCCGGTGGGCGTTCGCGCTCTGGCGGTTCGCGACGTACCGGATCGGGCTCCGGCGCCGGATCGGGCAACGGCTCCGGTCGCTCTGGCGGTGGCCGGACGTCGGGTGGGCGCTCCGGCGGTGCGCGCTCGACGACGGCGTACAGCACCTCCAGTGGCGGCCGCAGCTCCGGCGCTGCGGACTTCTCGGCCCGCCGGCCGAGCCGGGGGCGTTGAGCTACCCGGCGAGCTTGCTGATGTCGGCGACGGTGGCGTCGTAGCCGCGGATCAGGTCATCGGCCTGCACCCACAGGCTGCGACCCGCCGCGCCGGCACCCATGCTGATCCGCCGTCCGGCGATCGCGGCGTCGGCGTACACCGGCCAGTCGCCGTCCGCTCCGAACGGCGTGATCGTGCCGCGCGCATAACCCGTTGCGGCGAGGGCATCGTCGGCATCGGGGAGCCGAAGCTTGTTGACTCCGACGACGCTACGCAGTTTCGCCCAGTCGATCTGCCGGTCACCGGGGATCAGCGCCAGCAGGAAATCCCCGTCGTGTCGTTTGACGACAAGGGTTTTCACGATATCCGCCGGTGTGATGCCCTGGACCGCAGCGGCTTCCTCCAGCGAGTTGGCGGCTGGTCGCGTCACGACCTCGATGTCGATGCCGCGAGCGGTGGCGTCCTGCTCGGCGCGGGCGGTGTCGGTCATGAGGCAAGTATGCTTCCCCGCGTCCGCCCCGACACATGGAGCAGGTGACCATGAGCGAACACGCCCAGGCCCAGGTGCATCGACTGCGCCGTATGACCGGTCGCGATCCGCACGAGGAAGGGCGCGTCTCCAGTCCGCTGGAGTTGCTGTTCGACCTGACCTTCGTCATCGCGGTGGGAGTCGCTGCGACCTACCTGGCCGAGGTCACCGCCGAGGGACACATCCTGCCGGCGCTGCTCGGCTTCGGGTTCGCGACGTTCGCGATCACCTGGGCGTGGATCAACTTCACCTGGTTCGCTTCGGCCTTCGACACCGACGACTGGGTCTACCGCGCGATGACCATGGTGCAGATGGTCGGTGTCGTCATCCTGGCCCTCGGGATCCCGGCGATGTTCGAGTCGATCGAGGAGGGCCACCACCTCGACAACCGGGTCATCGTCGCCGGTTATGTCGTGATGCGGGTGGCCATGATCTCGCAGTGGCTGCGGGTGGCCAAGGAGTCGCCGGAATACCGGGATACGGCGCTGCGGTACGCCAAGGGGGTCGGTCTGGCGCAGATCGGCTGGATCGTCGTGGCGATCATCGAGCTGCCGTTGGTGCCGACCCTGTGCCTGACCACCGCGCTGACGATCTTCGAGATGTGCGTGCCCGGCTGGGCCGAAGCCACTACGCGTCCGACGCCCTGGCATCCGCACCACATCGCCGAGCGGTATTCGTTGTTCGCCATCATCGCCCTGGGCGAAGGGCTGGTCGGCACGATTGCCTCCTCCAACGGTGTGCTGGGAGGCGAGCACGGCGGGCACTGGACCTGGGCGGCCATCGCGGTCGTGATCGCCGGCGTCGGGTTGACCTTCGCGCTGTGGTGGATCTACTTCATCAATCCGTTCGGATCGGTGCTGGAGCATCGGCCGCGGTACGCCTGGCTCTTCGGCTACGGGCACATCGTGGTCTTCGGTTCGATCGTCGCGGTCGGCGCAGGTCTGCACCTGGCGGGTCTCTACGTCGAGCACCGCACCGAGCTCAGCGCCACACAGGTGGTCGCGTTCATCGCGGTCCCCATCGCGATCTACATCGTGTCGGTCTACGTCATCCACCTGTTCCTGCTGCCGGTGTGGTCGTGGCTCTACGCCTGGATGATCGGCATCGCCCTCGTCCTGCTCGCGCTGGCCGTGGTGTTGGCGGCGGCCGGTGTGTCGGTTCCGGTGTGCCTGCTGATCGTGATGCTGGCGCCGTTCATCCAGGTCGTCGGCTACGAGTGGCGCGGGCACGATTTCCAGCAGCAGGCGTTGGATCGTCTCGCCGCGTAACCTTTCCACATGTCTGCTGATCGCCCGGCCGAGGAACTCGTCACCTGCGACATCGCCGACCAGATCGCGCGGGTGCATCTGAATCGTCCCGAGAAACTGAACGCGCTGACCTTCCCGCTGCTCGCCCAACTGGTGCAGGTGGCCCACCGGATCCGCGCCGACCGATCGGTCCGCGCCGTGGTGCTGGCCGGGGCCGGTGACTCGTTCTGCGCCGGCCTCGACTTCGCCTCCGTGGCCAAGGACCCCAAGAAGCTGTTCCTGGGGTTCGTGCCCAACCCCATCCGCGGCACCAACCGCTTCCAGGAGGCGTGTTGGGCGTGGCGCCGGTTGCCGGTGCCGGTGATCGCGGCCGTGGAGGGCCACTGCTACGGCGGCGGTATCCAGATCGCTCTGGCGGCCGATTTCCGGATCACCCATCCCGAGGCGAAATGGTCTGTGCTGGAGGGCAAATGGGGTCTCGTGCCGGACATGACCGGGGTGCGGACCCTGTCCGAGCTGGTGGGAGTAGAGACCGCCAAGCGTCTGACGATGACCGCCGAGGTGATCACGGGCGCCCGGGCGCACGAACTCGGGCTGGCCGGCCAACTCAGCCTCTCGCCGTACGACGATGCCCTGGCTCTGGCGCACCAGCTCACCGAGCGCTCGCCGGACGCCCTCGCCGCCGCCAAACGGCTCTTCGACCGGGCCGGTGGCGCGTCCGCCCGGCGAATCTTCGCCGCGGAGCGCCGCGAGCAACTGCCGCTGCTGCTCGGGCGTAACCACAGGGCCGCGCGCACGGCCGGGCTCAACCGCCAAACCCCGACGTACGCCGATCGCGCCCGTCGGTGAGCTGGCAGCGGGTCGACACGCGGGTTGCGTATGAGAACCACTGGATTCGCGTCACCGAAGACCACGTAACGCGTCCTGACGGATCACCGGGGCTCTACGGCGTCGTGGAGTTGCAGCATCCGGCGGTGTCCGTCGTCGCGATCACGGACGATGACGATGTCCTGCTGGTCGAGATGGATCGCTACACGGTGGGGCGCTCGCTCGAGGTGGTCGCGGGTGGCACCGACGGGCAGGATGCGCTGGTCGCCGCGCAACGTGAACTGCTGGAGGAGACGGGCGTCGTTGCTCGGACGTGGCAGCCGATCGGGGAGTTCAACAGCCTGAACGGGGTCTGCCGCGCCTGGACGACGGTCTTTCTCGCCACCGATCTGACGAGTCCGCCGGAGGAGCTTTCCGACCACCAGCTCACCGAAGGCATCAGCGCCGTGCTCCGGGTGCCGTGGGCCGCAGTGATGCGACTCATCGGCGACGGCACGATCACCGACAGTGAGAGCCAGTCGTCATTGATGCTGGCTGCCGTAGCGCTGCGCCGCGTGGGGTAGGTAGGTCTCTGCATAGATGCAGTGCATGATCGTCGTCCGTTGAAGTAGCCGTTGGACCAGCCCTTCCAGCCGGAGCACGTCCGCGGTGGTCGCCAGCTCCGGTGCGACGGTGTGAAGGTCGACCAGCGGTTCGCCGGCCTGTTCGGCGGCTTCGGGCCCGAACATCGCCTCTGGCATCGCTCGATCGACGTACGGCATCGGATACCAGCAGCGCTCGACGATGCGCGTCGCGCTGAACCCGAGGTGGTCACCCAGCCAGCCCACGGCGGATAGCGCGGCAGGTAAGAGCATCTCACGGGGGAGTCGGCGGGTAGCGGTCCGCGACACCTTTGCAAGCATCCGGGGCGCCGGAACGGGGAACTACGGGATCAGGCCGGAGCCGGAGCTCCAGGGGAAGTTGATCCACGCATCCGTGGCTTTCCAGGAGAAATCGGGATCGATGATCGTGGTCGGCTTGGTGTAGATCACCGCCGTGCGGATCTCGCCGGCGTGCGGTTTCAACAGGTCCACCACCAGGGCAAGGGTCTTACCGGAATCCACCACGTCGTCCACGATCAACAACTTCTTGCCGGCCAGGGCGCCGGTGTCCAGCAGGGGCTCCAACACCACCGGCTCGGGAAGGGTCTCCTCGATGTCGGTGTAGAACTCGACGTTCAGCGTGCCGGCCGCTTTGACCTTGAGCGCGTAAGCAATGGCACCGGCCGGGATCAGACCGCCGCGGGCCACGGCGATGACCAGCTCCGGCACGAATCCGGAGTTTTCGATGGCCGTGGCCAGTTCGCGGGACGCCTGTCCGAACAGGTGCCAGGTGAGGTTCTCGCGGTCGTCGTCGGAAGTCACGAGGTCACGGTATCCGCAGCTGCGCCTCGACCGCGCTGTGGTCGCTGCCGTTGGCGGGTAGCACCGACACCTCATGGGTCTGCACTCCGCGCAGTAGCACGTGATCCAACCGGATCAGCCCGATTCCCGACGGCCAGGTGAATCCGAAGCCGAACGACGAACCGCGCGCCTCCGGTGCCGCCGCCGACAACTCCTGGAACGACGGATCGGTCGAGGCGGCGTTGAAATCGCCCATCATGACGATCCGCTGCGATGGGTCGGCCCGGACCACGGCACTCAGATTCGCCAACATCAGATTGCGCTCCGCGAACTCGTTCCAGCGCACCGAGGCCATGTGCACGACGTACACCCGGACCGCGCCCGACGGGGTCGCGACGTCCGCCCGGAACGCCCGCGCCCAGGAGAAGCCCAGGCTCATCGCCCGCTGGTTGCTGATCGGGTACTTGCTCCACAAGCCGACCGTCTGGATCGCGTAGTGGTATCGGTAGCCACTCAGCGTGTCCGTGATCGAGGCTCGCTGCGTCGGCGAGAACTCCTGCAGCGCAATCAGGTCCGCGTTCTGTTGAGCCAGGTTGCGGACCGTGGCCACGGTGTCGGGGTTCTCCGCCTGCACGTTCTGGCTGATCACCCGCAGGTTGCTGGAGGACGCAAGACCACCGGCGGGAAGCAGGTACGGCGCGCACACCGCAAACCACGTGCCGGCCGCTACCAGTGCGGCGACGATCGCGACGATGCTGCGCCGGCCGACCGCCCACACCACCAGGATCAACGCGGGGATCCACAGCCACGGCAGCAACGTCCCGACGACGTTCGTGATGCCGACGCGATGCGGCAACTGCCCGTGCAGCGCCACGACCAGCGCGAACAGCAGCGCCAAGGTGGCGCACACCCATGCGGTACGCCGTGGCCGGGCCGGGTCGAAATCCTCCGGCAACCGCCGGGGTTGGGTCTCGATCGGGCTGGTCATCGGTCGATTCTCCCAAAGGAAACTGTGATCGCCCGCCATAGGATTGCCGGCATGGACTTCTACAACAGTTACGCGCATGGCTTCGCGCGGGTAGCTGGGTGTGCCACTCCCACCGCGATCGCCGATCCGGCCACGAACGCGGCCACGATCATCGCCCAGGCGAAGGCGTGCCATGAGCAGCACGTGGCGGTCGCGATCTTCCCCGAGCTCAGCCTGTCCGGCTATGCCATCGACGACCTGCTACTGCAGGATCCGCTCCTGGACGCCGTCGAGGTAGCGCTCGCGCAGGTCGTCGAGGCCAGCGCCGACCTGCTTCCCCTGCTGGTGGTCGGTGCCCCGCTGCGGCACGGCAACCGGCTCTACAACACCGCGGTGATCGTGCACCGCGGCCACATCCTCGGGGTCGCGCCGAAGTCGTATCTGCCGAACTACCGGGAGTTCTACGAGAAGCGGCATTTCGCTGCCGGAGACCTGATCACCGGTCAGACCCTGACCTTCGGCGCGGGGGCGCCCGATCGGCGTACGTCGATCGCCGGGCTCAAGGTGCCGTTCGGCACCGACCTGCTCTTCAGCGCCAGCGACCTGCCCGGGCTGGTGCTGCACGTCGAGGTGTGCGAGGACATGTGGGTGCCGGTGCCGCCCAGCTCGGTCGCGGCCCTCGCGGGCGCGACGGTCATGGCCAACATCTCCGGGTCGCCGATCACCGTCGGACGGGCCGAGGACCGCCACCTGTTGTGTCAGGCACAGTCGTCAAGATGTTTGTCGGCGTACCTGTATGCCGCTGCAGGACAAGGGGAGTCGACGACAGACTTGTCCTGGGACGGCATGACGATGGTCTACGAATGCGGGGGCCTCCTGGGGCAGACGGAACGTTTCCCGGACGGGCCGGTCGCCACGGTCGTCGATATCGACCTGGACCGGATCCGGCAGGACCGGCAGCGCGACGGCTCGATCGATGACAACGCGCGCACGTACGCCGACTGGTCCGGGACGTTCCGGACGGTCGACTTCGAGGTCGCGCCGCCCGCGGGCGATCTCGGCTTGCTGCGACCGGTCGACCGGTTCCCGTTCGTGCCGGACGACCCGGCCCGGATGGCGCAGGATTGCTACGAGGCGTACAACATCCAGGTGTCCGGCCTGATGCAGCGGCTGCGCGCGATCGGCCAGCCGAAGGTCGTGATCGGCGTCTCCGGTGGCCTGGACTCCACACACGCGCTGATCGTCGCGGCGCGGGCGATGGACCGGATGGGCCGGCCGCGCAGCGACATCCTGGCGTTCACGATGCCGGGCTTCGCCACCGGCAACACCTCCAAGGGGTTTGCCCATGCTCTCGGCGAAGGGCTCGGGGTCACCTTCGAGGAGTTGGACATCAAACCTGCAGCGCGGCAGATGCTGACCGACATGGGGCATCCGTTCGCCGGCGGGGAACCGGTCTACGACGTGACCTTCGAGAACGTGCAGGCCGGGCTGCGGACCGACTTCCTGTTCCGGATCGCCAACCAGCGAGGCGGCATCGTGCTGGGCACCGGCGATTTGTCGGAGCTCGCGCTGGGCTGGTGCACCTACGGGGTTGGTGACCAGATGTCGCACTACACGGTCAACTCCGGCATTCCGAAGACGCTGATCCAGCACCTGATCCGCTGGGTCGTGAGCGAAAAGTTCTTCGACGAGGCCGTCGGCGCGACCCTGACCGGGATCGTCAACGCGGAGATCTCTCCGGAGCTGGTCCCCGCCGGCGACGATGAGAAACCGCAGTCGACCGAGGACGCCATCGGGCCGTATGCGCTGCAGGACTTCACCCTGTACCACGTGCTGCGCTACGGCTTCCGGCCCTCCAAGATCGCCTTCCTGGCGTGGCACGCCTGGCATGACCCCGCGGTCGGTGACTGGCCACAGGGCTTGCCGGACGATCGGCGTACGGGCTATGACCTGGAGACCATCGTGCAGTGGCTCGAAGTCTTCATCAAACGGTTCTTCGCCTTCAGCCAGTTCAAACGCTCGGCGCTGCCCAACGGCCCGAAGGTCGTGCACGGCGGCTCCCTGTCGCCGCGAGGCGACTGGCGCGCACCCTCTGACGGCAACGCGGCCGTCTGGTTGGCCGAGCTGCACGAGGCGGTGCCGCGGTCGTGAAGGTCCGCGTACGCCGCGCCAGCGTCGCGATGGGTGATGACACCCTCGCGCCGCACGAGAAGTGGATCGACCTGCCGGCCGATTGCACCCACGAGCGCTTGGTGAAGGCGACCTCGCGCAACTATCTGGCCTCGATCATCGGCGGGAAGGCGACGTGGGTGGCGTGGCTCAGCGATGCCCCGGACACGCTGCAATGCCCGATCGCGGTGCTGGCCCAGCAGTGGCGTTCGCCGCGCGTGCTGTCACCCGACGCCCGCCGCGCACCGGGCGAGGACTACGTCTATTTCACCTATCTGGCCCAGCGGGATCCGCTGGACATCCTCGACCGGGTCCTCACCGGCCGCCCGATGATCGACTGATCCAGGCAATGGCGGAGTTCTCCGAGCGGGTCGTGAAGGTGCTGCGGCGCGCCGACCAGCGGATCCGCAGCGCCCCACGCGACGAACGCACGGACCGCTTCGTCGCCTGTCGCGCGGCCATGGCGAGTCTGGCCAGGGTCGATGCGTTCTACGTCGGCTTCTACCGCGGTGACTCCACCCTGGTCATTCCCTACTCCGAGGACGCCGGTCGGTTCGCGGGTGTCGACGTGCAGCACTTCGGCCGCGGTGGGCTCTCGGCGTGGCTGCGGGCCTCCCGTCGCACCTATCGTTTCGCCACCGACGGCGGCCGGTTGCTGCGCAAAGGGGTTCCCCTCGGCGATAGCGGCCAGCCGACGCAGGACGCCATCGTGGTGCCGATGCTGGATCCCGCCACGGGTGATGCGCTGGGGATGCTGGCCTTCCAGAGCTGGACGGCCGACGACTTCGATGACGAAGCCGTTGCGGCGGCGCAATGGTTGGCGCGTGCCTTGGTCAGCAGCCTCGCCAAGGACGAGGACGATGTCGAAGCACTCGACCTTTATGTGCTCTACCCGGACCTGGACAGTGCCCGCATCACCGAGGCCGACAGCTACCTGCCGCAACTGGCCCTGCGGTTGGACGAATTGCGTCTCGTCCTGCTCGAAGCGCTCGAGTCGTTCGATGAAGCCGAATCCGACACGGGGACAGGCTCTTTGGTGAGCAACGCGTATCACGTGTGCGCGGCTGCAGGATGAGGTGGTCTCGGGGCTGTTGCAGGCAACCCCGTCGGAGCCGGAATCGCCCTACGCACGGCTGACCCCGCGTGAGCAGCAGATTGCTGCCCTCATCGTCGACGAGGGGCTCAGCAACGCTGAGATCGCCGCCCGGCTCGTGCTCTCGGAGAAGACCGTCAAAGGTCACGTCTCGGGCATCTTGCGCAAATTCGGGGTCAGCCAGCGCTCCGCCATCCCCCGCGGTGAGCGGTAGCGCCGGCCGCCCCGTCCTACCGGCGGGCCGCCCGCACGACGCGCTTGGCCGCGGGCAGACCGCGCGCCCATAGCGGGTAGATCGGCGACAGCGGTAGGTCGAAGGTGCCGGCGAGCAGATCCTCGTGGTCGGCGAATCCGGTTTTGAACGTGGTGATTCCGTTGTTCAACAGACCATTCAGGTCGTAACGTTCGATCCCGTCGCGCCGGCACTCGCGGATCGCGTGCCACTTGAGCGTGTAGTTCGCTCGTAGCGCCTGACCGCGTTCGTTCATCCCGCCGTACAACTCGAACGCGGTCCGCCGACTGGCTGCCAGCCACAGGAACGCGACGGGCTGCCCATCGTCGTACGCCGTGTAGAGCCGTGAGCGGGCACCCAACCGGGCCGCGACGTCCTGGTAGTAGTGCTCGCCGTGCACTGCGAACCCGGCCCGATCGGCGGTCTCGCGATAGAGGGACAGAGCCTGGTCGATGCCTTCCGGGGTGGTGACCAGGCGAAGGTCCAGACCCTCGCGGCCGGACTTGCGAATGTACTGCCTGGTCTTCTTGGCCATGGCCGACAGGAGAGCCTCCTCGGACCGGGTCAGATCCAGGATGAGCGTGCGGGGGATAAGAATGGTGTTCGACGTACGCCGCCAGGGCCCGCCGCTCGGACCGGTCGTCGTGTCCGGCTCGATCGTCAGCACGGTCGCCGGTACGTGATCGCGGCAGTACTGCGCGATCCGGGCGGTCACCTCGTCCTGTTCGCCGTGGTCTGCGAACGGGCCGCGCGGCACATACAGCAGCGGACGTAGGGGGCCGGGCAGCGAACGCTGCAGGACCTGGGCGCCACCGATGGGTTCACCGTTCCGGTACACCGCCAGGCGCAGCGCGCGCCAATGTTCGCCGGATTTGAGCTCACCCCAACCCCAGCACTGCAACGGGTGGCCGCCCCGCGCATCGACCAGGTCATCCCAGGTCGAGGCGTCGTTGACGAGGCTGACGCCAGCCGGTGTCGCGGTCGTCGGCGCGCCGTGTGTCGTGAGTGCCATTGTCCCCTCGTCAATCCGCCGGTACCGGGACGTTAAGGCGCCAACCTGACCGGTGCACCCGAGACTTGGTAGGGATTTGCTGGGCACCGGTCTCGGGACCGGCACTGTCCACAGGTCGCCCGGCGGCTGTCGCACGTGCGACCTACCCTTGAGTCATGGCCGGGTTCGCAAGCACACTGCGTGCTGCGACCTGGTTGACCCGGCTGACTGCCGAGGATGTGCGGCTGTCGGTGCATCCCTTCGCCTACGAGCGCGGGGTCGGATACGCCGACTCCGAGCGGGTCATCGCGCTGTACGGCGAGCCCTCCCGCCTCACCGCCCTGGTGGCCGGTTCGGAAGCCACGCCGTACGCCGTCATCGTGGACGTACGCGACGTCGGCCGCGGGCGGCTGAGCTGGACCTCGCGCTGCTCCTGCCCGCTCGAAACCGACTGCAAACACGTGGTCGCCGCCCTGCTGACCGCGATCGAGGTCATCGCACCCCAGATGCCAGCGGCTCCGCCGCCGGGCGCCTGGCGGGGCCGGGTCGAGACCTGGGTGCGCGATGCGGCCGCGCGGGCGGAGGAAAAGACCGCGCTGGGGCTGCGGTTCGCCGTGTCTGCCGGTCCGCGGGCGGGCGGCGAGCTGTCCGTCGTGCTCACCCCGACCCGGATGGGCAAGACCGGGCGATGGCACAAGGAGGTGCGCTGGTCCGACCTCGAGTACGACGGGGCGCGGGCTTACGACCCGAACCAGGCCGGGGCGCTGGTCGAGTTGCGCAACCGCTTCCGCAACAGCAACGCATCCCGCTACGTCTACGGCGACACGATGATGCTGCAGTTCGCGGACGCTGCGGTGTGGCCCGCGCTGCAGGCGGTGATCGATGCCGGGGTGGCCTTGGTGCCGGGGTACCGCCAGGAGTTCCCGATCCAGTTCGAGCTTCGTCAGCGCGAGCCGCGGGTGCAGGTCCAACGCGATGCCGAGGGCGGGATCGAGTTGCACGCCGATCTGCCGCTTGACCCGGGTGGCCGGTTCATCGGTCAGCCGATGCACGCCGTCGCCGCCTATGACGACGACGGCTTGCACATCCTGGGATTTGCGACGCCGGTCAGTCCGATCGTCGACGCGCTGCTGCGTGAGGGGTCGCTGCAGGTGCCCGCTGACGACGCCGACGAATTCCTGCACGTCTACTATCCGCGGCTGGCCCCACGGATCGAGACCGCCGGGCCGGTCGAGGGTGAGATCGCGCAACCCGAACCCCTGCGCCTGCGCCTCACCCTCAGCCCGGCACCGGGTGCGGCGGACGATCCGCCGCGGATCGGCGTACGGGCGCACATGTACTACGCAGGACGGTTCGCCGAGGACGTGAGTCTTGAGCACACGTCAGTGCGGCCGGACCGGGCCATGGAGCGCGACGTGGTGGAGCGTCTCATTCCGGTACTGCAACCGCTGGGTCTGCTGGAGGCGGTCGGCGGGCTGGGCTGGTGGCCCCGCGCCGAGCACGTGCTGTCCGAGGAGGCGGCGCTGTTGTTGATCGCAGACCTGGAAGCGCTGCGCGGCCACGACGACCTGCTGCTGGAGCTGTCCGGTGAGTTGCCGGTTTTCGAAGAAGCCGATGCGGATCCGCTGATCGAGATCGCCACTCACCAGGATCCGGACGACCCCGACTGGCTCAATCTGATGGTGACGATCACGATCGACGGTGAGTCGGTACCGATCGGACCGTTGATCAAGGCGCTGGCCCAGGACAAGGAGGTCCTGGTACTGCCGTCCGGCACCTGGTTCACGCTCGACAAACCCGAGCTGCTGCGACTGCGCGACCTGCTGGCGGAGGCGCGGGAGATTGCCGACCGGCCCAGCGGAGTGGCGATCAACCGCTACCAGATCGGGTTGTGGGAGGAGTTGGAGAAGCTCGGGGTCGTCGACGAGCAGGCGTTCGCCTGGCAGGCCACCGTCGCCGCGCTGCGCTCGCACGGGGTGGATCTCGAGGCGCCGCTGCCCGATGGGCTGAAGGCCGAGCTGCGGCCCTACCAGCGCTCCGGCTACGGCTGGTTGCACACGTTGTGGACCGCCGGCCTGGGTGGCGTGCTGGCCGACGACATGGGTCTGGGTAAGACCCTCCAGACCATCGCATTGCTCGAATCTGCCCGCGCTGCAGGTGATCTCGATGACCAACCCGTTCTCGTGGTCGCACCCAGTTCCGTGGTGGGCACCTGGGTGTCGGAGGCCGCCAGGTTCGCTCCCGATCTGCGAGTCGTGCCCGTGGTGCAGACCAGTGCTCGGCGGGGCGGGCAGTCCCTGGCCGATCAGGTGCGCGGCGCGCACGTGGTGGTCACGTCGTACGCCGTGCTGCGCCTGGACGCCGAGGCCTTCCACACGCTGGGCTGGCGCGGCCTGGTCCTGGACGAGGCGCAGAACGTGAAGAACCACCAGAGCAAGACCTTCCACGCGGCCAAGCGGATCGGTGCACCGTTCACCCTGGCGATCACCGGCACCCCTCTGGAGAACTCCTTGATGGATCTGTGGGCGATGTTCGCGCTCGCGGCGCCCGGGCTCTATCCGCGGCCGGACCAGTTCGCCGCGGTATACCGCAAGCCGATCGAGAGCGGTGAGAAGCCGGAGCGGCTGGACCAGTTGCGCCGCCGGATCCGGCCGTTGATGTTGCGACGCACCAAGTCCGAAGTCGCAACTGACCTGCCGGACAAGCAGATCCAGGTGCAGAACGTCGCACTGGGAACTCGTCACAGCACCCTGTACAAACGACACCTGCAGCGCGAACGACAGCGCATGCTGGGGTTGCTGGAGGACCCTGATGCCAACCGCATCGCGATCCTGGCCGCGCTGACGCGACTGCGGCAGCTGGCGCTGGACCCGAGCCTGGTCGACGAGGAGTACGCCGCCCGCGAGCTGCCCGCCAAGCTCGCCTTCCTCGTGGACCAGATCCAGGAGGTCTCCGCCGAGGGACACCGCGCACTGGTGTTCAGCCAGTTCACCCGCTTCCTGGGCCGGGCGCGGGACGCGCTGGAGGCGGCCGGCCTCAACACCTCCTACCTCGACGGATCGATGACGGCCAGGGCGCGGCAGCAGGAGATCGACGCCTTCCGCGCCGGCGACCAGGCAGCGTTCCTGATTTCGCTGAAGGCCGGCGGCACGGGCCTGACGCTGACGGAGGCGGACTACGTCTTCGTGCTCGATCCCTGGTGGAACCCGGCCGCGGAGGCGCAGGCCATCGACCGGGCGCATCGCATCGGGCAGGACAAACCCGTGACGGTCTACCGGTTGGTCTCGGCGGACACCATCGAGGAGAAGGTGCTGGCGCTGCAGGAACGCAAGCGCGATCTGTTCACCAAGGTTGTCGACGACGGCGGCGCGCTGGGCGGCGGCTTGACGGTGCAGGACCTACGCGGCCTGTTCGAATGAAAACCTACGCAATCGAAGGTTTCTTTCTACGGAAGTAGAAATGTGGTCCGTATCACGTCTAGAGTCGGCGCATGTCTCTCTTCTCTCACGAACGCTCCTACCGTGACGCCCGCGTCCTGCTGACCGGTGGCTGCTCCGGCCTCGGGCTGGAACTGACCAAACTGTTCGCTGCCGACGGTGCGCGCGTCCTGGTCGGCGATGTGCACGAGCAGGCTCCGGAGGGCGTCCTGCCCGCCGGCGTCGAGTACCGCACCCTCGATATCCGCAGCGACGAGCAGTGGGAGGAAGCACGCAACTGGATGGAGGCCAACTGGGGCGGCATCGATGTCCTGGTCAACAACGCCGGAATCGCCGCCGGCGGGCGCCTGGACGTCGAAGGCATGGACAACTGGAAGCGGATCGTCGACATCAACCTGCTCGGCGCCGTCCGCGGTATCCGCACGTTCGTCCCCCTGATGAAGGCCCAGCGCTCGGGTCAGATCATCAACACCGCATCGCTTGCGGGGCTGGTCCACGCCCCGGCGATGGCCTCCTACAACGCAGTGAAGGCCGGCATCGTCGCCATCTCCGAGACGGCCCGCTGGGAGCTGGCGCCCTACAGGATCTCGGTATCGGCCATCTGCCCCTCGTTCTTCCGCACCAACCTGCATCACTCCCTCGAAGGCAAAGACGTGCAGATGGAGGAGACCGCGGTCCACCTGATCACCAAGGCGCCGCGCGGTGCGGCACAGGTCGCGGCCACGGCGTACAAGAAGGTCAAACAGGGCAAGTTCATCGTCCTGACCGACCCCGACGGGCAGATCGCGTACTTCGGCAAGCGCTATTCGCCCCTGGTCTACAAGGCGCTGATGCTGCAGGCGGGCCGGCGCGTCGGTTCCGGTAAGACACCGGTGCCTCCGATCATCGACAAACTGCAATCGCTCGGCGCCAAGCACTGATTGCATTCGTGCTGGTCAGCGGCTTTCGTTGCGGCTGGCTCTGGCGGTTACCGATCCGTATCTTCTACAGTGGTAGAAACGTGACTCAGATCACGACCCAGTCCTAACGGTCCCGTTTCAACCCTCTTGATCCCGAGGAGAAGCCCCATGTCACTGGCTACCGAATTCCGGACCTCCATTGACGACGACGACTTCCTGGCGCGACTGCTCAGCTCCAGTGAGCAGCTGTCGTACGACCCCGACAAGGAAATCGACTGGTCGGCTCCGCTCGACCCCACCAAGTACGGCCTCAACCCGGAGTGGAGCACGCTGTACGGGACGCCGTTGTGGGACAAGATGTCCGAGCAACAGCGCATCGACCTGACCCGGCACGAGGTCGGCTCGATCATGCAGATCGGCATCTGGTTCGAGATGATCCTGCAGCAGATGATCGTGCGCGATCAGTACCTCAAGGACCCGTCGGGTCATGAGTTCCGCTTCGCGTTGACCGAGATCGCCGATGAGTGCCGCCACTCGCTGATGTTCGCCAAGACCTGCGAGAAAATGGGGGTCCCGCACTACGTCCCGGACCCGGTCTCCAAGGAGCTGGCCCGCGGGTTCAAGGCCGTGGCCTGGGGTGAGAACGCCTACGGCGCAATCCTGGTCGCCGAGGAGATCCTCGATGTCATGCAACGGGACTGGATGCGCGGCGAGAACGTGCTCGACGAAGTCCGCACCACCAGCAAGATCCACGTGGTGGAGGAAGCCCGGCACATGGGCTTCGCACGGCACGAGATCCGCGAGCGGATGGAAGGCACCTGGGCGCCGCGGCAGTTCATCGCCGCCAAGGCCATTGCCATCGTCGCCTTCGTCATCGTCAAGAACCTCGTGAGTAAGGACGTCTACGAGAACGTGGGACTGGACCGCAAGGAAGCCCTGCACGCGGTGAAGCACAACACCCACCACCAGAACCTCATGCGGCTGTCCTGCATCCACCTGATGGACTTCCTCAACGAGTGCCGGCTGATCACGCCGGTGAGCACGCCGTGGTATCGCGCCGTGCACATGCTCTGACCCGACACGCGAACAGACAAAACTCCATGGCTTTCGTCATCACGCAGTCCTGCTGCGCGGACGCTTCGTGCGTGTCCGTGTGCCCCGTCAACTGCATTCACCCCACTCCGGATGAGCCGGACTTCGGCACGACCGACACGCTCTACGTCGACCCGGCAGTCTGTATCGACTGCGGGGCCTGCGCCGATGCCTGCCCGGTCAAAGCGATCGTGCCGGCCGACATCTTGCGCGGCGACGCCCGTACGTTCATCGACATCAACGCGCAGTTCTACGACACGCCGCGCGACGAAACCGTCTGGACTGCACCATCGTTCACGCATTCGATGGACACCGACGGGGAGCCGCTGCGGGTCGCGATCGTCGGCTCGGGACCCGCCGCGTCCTACACCGCTCGTCACCTGTTGACCACGACCACGTGCGACGTGGCGATGTTCGAGCGGCTGCCGGTCCCGGGCGGTCTGCTGCGTGAAGGTGTCGCCCCCGACCACGGCAGCACCAAAGCCATGGCCAGCGCTTTTCGCTGGGTGTACGCGCACCCCCGCACCTCGACGTACTTCAACGTGGAGGTCGGCAAGGACATCAGCTTGGCCGAGTTGCGCCAGCGGTTCCACGCGGTGATCTACGGCGTGGGCGCCCGCGGCGCGAACACGATCGGCTTCGTCGGCGAGCAGGACCCGGCCGTCGTGCACGCCGGCGATGTCGTCGGCTGGTACAACGGGCGACCCAGCGAACCGGGTGTGGAGCCGTTCATCATGCCCCTGGACCAGGAGCGGGTCGTGATCATCGGCAACGGCAACGTCGCGCTGGACATCGCGCGGACGTTGCTGGCTCCGGTTGAGTCCTTGCAGCACACCGACATGCCCGCCGGAGTTGTCGAGCAGCTGCGGCACAGCAAGGTCCGTGAGGTTGTCGTGCTGGGGCGGCGCGCGCCGAAGTTCGCGGCGTTCACGCGTCCCGAGCTGCTGATGCTGCCCGAGACCGCCGATTGTGACGTCGTGATCGAGGATCGACGAGGCATCCGTGAGGAGATCGCCGAACTCACCGAGTCCCGCCACCAGGTGCTGGCCTCGCTGCCCGTCGTGCCCATCGATCTGACCGCACCGCCGGCGCCCGGCCGACGGATCGTGCTCGGATTCGACACCACCATCGCGCAGGTCGTCCACGGACAGGTCAGTCTGCGCCGCACCCAGGACCCCGCCGCCGGCGACGGGCTGGAGCCACAGGACTTCGCGATCGGTGAAGCCAATGTCGTGTTGGCCAACGGCTTCCGGGTGCTCCCGCAGCCGGGGCTGCCGTACGACGAGGTAACCCATCGCATCCCCCAGCAGGACGGGCGGGTGATCGACCCGAGCTCCGGGAAGCCCATTCCTGGTGTCTACCTGGTCGGTTGGACCAAGCGGGGTGCAGTCGGCGGACTGGGCAAGAACCGGCTCGACTCCGAACACACGGTCAACGCGATTCTCGAGGACGCCAACGCCGGCCGGCTGCACAAACCGACCATGGGCTGGTTGGCGTTCCGCCGGATGGTCAACGCGCGGACGAATGTGGTGAGCGCCCGCAGGGCCCTGCACGTGCTCGACCGTGAGGAGAAGGCGGGCCGCAAGGCGGGTCGGCCCCGGGAGAAGTTCGTCTCGACCGACGAGTTGCTGGCTGCGTCGCGTCTGCTGCCCCGTCGGGACAGTACGCCGATCGGCTGATCAGGTGTTGCTCTGCGGACCAATCTGCGAGCCGGATTGGCCGTTCGGGCCGACCTGACCGTTCTGGTTGGACTGCCCCTGCTGGTTGGACTGCCCGTTCTGGTTGCCGAAGCCGCCGGTGCCACCGCCGGGGAAAGTGCCACCACCAAAGCCCCCGCCGCGTCCGCCGAACTGGTTCTGCGTCGTGCCCTGCGGCACGGCGGCGGCCGCTGCAATGGCGCCGGTGGCGGACAACCCGATGGCCAACGCGGCCACAACAGCTGTCTTCTTGCCCGACCACCTCGAGCCGAGGCCGTCGCCGGCAGGCTCGGCTGGCGTGGTCGGCTGGGGCTGCGGATCGGGCGCGAGGTACTGCGCGGCGTACTGCGGCTGTCCGGGGACGGGCTGCGCGTACTGCGCGGCGTACTGCGGCGCGTTGGGGTCGGGCTGGACGTATTGGGCGGCGTACTGCGGTGCGTTCGGATCCGGGTGGACGTACTGCGCGGCGTACTGCGGCTGTCCGGCAGCCGGCTGGGGCTGGGCGTTCACTTCCTGGTGGTTGCGTTCTTCGGGGGACTGCGACTGGCTCATCGGCGATCCTCTCGCGACTCGGAGACGGGCTCTTGGCGTCAGGTAACCGGGCCCACCTGTGGTGTCGCTGTGGCCGGCGTAGCCCGCGGCAAAGAGCGAAATCCACAGTGCCGCGGCTCACATCGGCGGCCATAACGACCGTCACAGGAATCCCAAAGGCTCAGCCGCCACCGTCGTTGGCATGCAGACCGCAACCCCGACGCTGCGCAGCACCGAGCAGGCTGCCCCGACGCCCTCCCGCTTCTGGACGCGCAGGGCGGCCGCTGACCCGGCCACCCCGCGCACCCCCGGCTGACGCGCCTTATGCGCGGACCTGAAGAAGACCCCCGATGGGCCCGGCCCGCACTGCTGGCGCTGCTCGCCGCCACTGCCGTCTTCTACTTCATCAACCTGACCGCGAGCGGTTGGGCCAACTCGTTCTATTCCGCTGCGGTGCAGGCGGGTTCGGCGAACTGGGAGGCCTTCCTCTTCGGCTCGTCGGACGCCGCGAACTCGATCACGGTGGACAAACCGCCGGCGGCGCTGTGGATCATGGCCCTGTCGGTACGGGTCTTCGGGCTGAGTTCGTTCTCGATCCTGATGCCGCAGGTGCTGATGGGCGTCGCGACGGTCGGCGTTCTCTACGCCACCGTCAAGCGCTACTTCGGTGCCGCGGCCGGCGTGCTGGCCGGCGTCGTGATGGCACTGACCCCCGTGGCGGTGCTGATGTTCCGCTTCAACAACCCCGACGCCCTGCTGGTCCTGCTGATGACCCTGGCGGCCTGGGCCACGATGCGTGCGATCGAGAAGGGCTCGATCACGTGGATGGTCTGGGTCGGGGTGTTCCTCGGCTTCGGCTTCCTGACCAAGACCCTGCAGGTCTTCCTGGTCGTGCCGTTCCTCGGCATCGCCTTCCTGGTCTGCGCGAACACCACACTGCGCCGCCGTATCATCGGCTGCCTCGCCGGGATCGCGGCCATGATCGTCGCCGGCGGTTGGTGGGTCGCGATCGTCGAGCTCACTCCGGCCAGCATGCGGCCCTATGTCGGCGGTAGCCAGGACAACTCGTTCCTGTCGTTGACCTTCGGCTACAACGGATTCGGGCGGCTGTCCGGCAACGAGACCGGCTCGGTCGGTGGCGGTGGCGGCGGTGGCACCGGCGGCGGGATGTGGGGTGAGACCGGCATCTTCCGGATGTTCAGTGATTCCACGGGCGGCCAGATCTCCTGGCTGATCCCCTCGGCGCTGGTGCTGCTCGGCGTCGGGCTGGTGCTGCGCGGCCGCAAACCCCGCACCGACCTACGTCGCGCCGCCTACCTGGTCTTCGGCGGCTGGCTGATCGTGACCGGTCTGACCTTCTCCTTCATGGCCGGCATCTTCCACGACTACTACACCGTGGCGCTGGCGCCCGCGATCGCCGCACTGGTCGGCATGGGCGCGATCGAAGCCTGGGAACGGCGTACGTCGCCCATCGGCTCGATCACGCTGGCAGTGGCCACCGCGGCAGCTGCGGTCTGGTCCTTCATCCTGCTGAGCCGGACCACGGAGTACGGCGACTGGTTGCGGATCGGCGTCCTGGCCGTCGGGATGGCGGCTGCCTTCCTGATCCTCGCGCTGAACTGGCTGCACCGCAGGGCAATTCCCCTCGTCCTCGCCGGCGCGCTGGTCGCCGGATTGGCCGGCCCCGCGGCGTACAGCGTGACAACGGTCAGTGAAGCGCACACCGGCTCGATCGTGACCGCCGGCCCGAGCACGCGTGGCATGGGTGGTGGCGGCCGCGGCGGTATGGGCGGCGGTCAGGCGCCGGGCGGCACCACGGGTCAAGCACCCGGTGGCACCACGGGTCAAGCACCCGGTGGCACGACCAGTCAGGCGCCTGGCGGCACCGGAACCCAGCGCGGCACGGGGGCGGCGGAATGGGCGGCCTGCTCAACTCCACCACTCCGAGCACCGAAGTCGTCGCAGCCCTGCAGGCGAACGCCGACAAGTACACCTGGGTCGCGGCGGCGATCGGAAGCCAGAACGCTGCGGGTCTGCAGTTGGCCACACAGTTGCCGGTGATGGCGATCGGCGGCTTCAACGGCAGTGACCCGAGCCCGACGCTGGCGCAGTTCAAGGCGTACGTCGCCGAAGGCAAGATCCACTACTTCTACGGCTCGTCCACGGGTGCCGGTCAAGGCAGCGGCAGTGCGATCGCGCAGTGGGTCGCGGCCAACTTCAAGCAGGTCACCATCGGTGGCTCCACCTTCTACGACCTGACCCAGCCGACATCCACCTCGTCGTCGGCATCGACCGCAACTACCTGATCAGGAGTGAATGTGATGAAACGGCAATCGAATTCGGTCGGCGGCGGCGTCACCGTTCTGGATGTGGTGATCCCGGTCTACAACGAGCAGGAGCAGATCAGCGACAGCGTGCGGACGGTCCACGCATACCTGAGTGAGCAGTTCGCTTACCCCTTCCGGATCACCGTCGCCGACAACGCCTCGACCGATGGCACGCTTCACATCGCCCATCAGGTGCAGCGGGAGTTGTCCGGGGTGAGCGTGGTGCATCTGGAGCAGAAGGGCCGCGGCCGGGCGCTGAAGCAGACCTGGCTGGGCTCGGATGCGTTGGTGCTGGCGTACATGGATGTGGACCTGTCCACGGACCTGGATGCACTGGCTCCGCTCGTCGCCTCGCTGATGTCCGGGCACTCGGACGTGGCGATCGGCAGCCGGTTGGCACGCGGCGCCAACGTGGTGCGCGGGCTCAAGCGGGATGTCATCTCGCGCAGCTACAACCGGTTGCTGAGGACGGTGCTACGGGTGCGGTTCACCGACGCCCAGTGCGGTTTCAAGGCGATCCGTGCCGATGTCGCCCGCGAGTTGCTGCCGTTGGTGAAGGACACCACCTGGTTCTTCGACACCGAACTGCTGGTGCTGGCGCAGTGGTCGGGACTGCGGACCCACGAAGTGCCGGTGGACTGGTACGACGATCCGGACAGCCGGGTCGACATCCCGCAGACGGTCAAGGACGACCTCGCCGGGGTGTGGCGGTTGCTGCGGACGCGCTCTGCGCTGCGACCGGCGCTCGAGCGCATCCGGGTGACCATGGGCCGCGGGCGGCTGCTGCCCATCCCGGTCGCCGCACCACTGCCGCTCGCGGCACAACCTGCGTGAGGCGCGGTTCGAAATTGTTCAGATCCTGGGTACCGGGGGCAGGGGCAGTTCGTACAGCCACGGCTCGACGATGTGTCCGACCGGGTGACCGGTGAACGTCTGCGCGAACTCCACGAACTCCTGCGTCGTGGCGTTGCTGCCCTTGTGTCGGTCGATCCACCCGGCCAGCAGCGCGAAGAAGGACTCGTCGCCGATGGCAGCCCGGATCGCGTGCACGGTCAGAGCCCCGCGTTTGTAGACCCAGTCGTCGAAGACCTGGTCCGGCCCGGGAGCGGCCAGTAGATGCCGAGGGGTCTTGCCGGACAGCTGCTTCCAGTGCAGCGCCGCCTGGTCCTGGGTCGAGCCGTGTCCGCACTCCTGCGACCACAACCACTCGCTGTAACAGGCGAAACCCTCGTGCAACCAGATGTCCTGCAGCCGGGCCAGCGTCACCGCATTACCGAACCACTGGTGCGCCAACTCGTGCGCGATCAACCGCTGACTGTCCCACCGGCGGTCCAGCAGGTTCGACCCGAAGATCGACAAAGACTGCGCCTCGAGCGGGATCTCCAGCGAATCCTCAGTCACCACAATGCGATACGAGGGGAACGGGTACGGTCCGAAGCACCGGGTGAACAGCTGCATCATGGCCGTCTGATCGGCGAACGCCCGATCGAACCGGGCGCGCAGCGCGGGCGGCACCACGGCGTACGTCCGGGTCGGCCCGCCGGTCACCTCGTGCTCGACGTACCGGCCGATCTGGACGGTCGCCAGGTAGGGCGCCATCGGCTCGGTCTGCACGTAACTCCAGGTGGTCTTCGAGCCGTGCCGGCGCACCGCGGTCCGCGAGCCGTTGGCGACCACGAAGTACGCCGAGTTGCAGGTCACGTTGATCCGGTAGGGCGCCTTGTTGCTGGCCCGGTCGTTGCAGGGGAACCAACTGGGCGCGCCGCCGGGTTGCCCGGCGACCAGGACGCCGTCCTCCAGCTCCTCCCAGCCGGCCTCGCCGACCTTGTCGCGCACGACGCTTGGCACGCCGCGGTAGGCGACGGTGAAGGTGACCCGGTCGTCGATCCTCAGCGGTGAGGAGAGGCGTAGCCGAAGGCGGCTGCCGTCGTGCCGGTGCCGCTCGAGTTTGACGCCGGTGATCTTGACGACCTTCAAGGCGTGCAGATCCAGCGTCAGATCGCGCAGGTTGTCCTGCAGCGCGCGGATGGTGAGAGTGGCGCGGCCGGAGAGATGGTTGTTCTCGATCGAGTAGTCGAGGTCGAGCTGGTAGCCCGTGACGTCGTACGACGTGTCGCCGTGGCCGGGCAGGTATGGGTCAGCCGAGGGCATCAGTCCTCCGCCCACGGGCCGATGGGGTTGCCGACCCATCGAGTTTTGTCCGGGACGGATTCCCCACGCATGACCAATGACACTGGACCGACCGTAGCGTGCCGACCGAGGCGCGCCGCGGGCAGGATCACCCCGTGGGGCCCGAGTGTCGCCCCCTCGGCGAGTTCGACGGCGTCCAGCGACAGCACCCGATCGTGGAAGAGATGGGTCTGTACGACGCATCCCCGGCCCACGCTCGCGCCGACTCCCAGCCGGATCAGATCCGTCTCCGGGAGCCAGTAGGTCTCGCACCACACGCCGCGCCCGATCCGCGAACCCATCGCCCGCAGCCACGCGTTCAATACCGGGGTGCCGGCCACCGAACGGGCCAGCCACGGGGCGGCAAGCATCTCGACGAAGGTGTCGGCCAGCTCGTTGCGCCACACGAACGAACTCCACAGCGGGTGCTCGCCGGCGCGTACCTTGCCGATGAGGAGCCACTTGGCTAGTACCGCGAGTGCGGCCGCGACCAGTCCGCCCACCATGAGAAGCGGGCCCAGCAGGACGAGGGCCCAGGTCCAGCCGAGGTGCTGCTGGAGCGCCCAGGCACCCAGGGCGACCCCCGCGGCCAGCGCGAACGCCAGTAGCCACGGCACGATCCGGCACACCTCGACCAGGGAGCGCGCAACCTTCAGCCGCGTGGCCGGTGCGTAGGTGCGCGAGGCGTCGCCCTCGTCGGCATGCCGCCGCAACTGCATGGGCGGGCTGCCGATCCACGAGGTGCCTGAGGAGGCGTGCTCCTTGCGGCCCGGTGCCGCCGAGAGTACGGCGACCAGCCCCTCCTTGGGCACCTTGCGCCCGGGGGCGGTCATCCCCGAGTTGCCGACGAAGGCCCGTTTGCCCACCCGGGATCGCTCGGTGCGCAACCAGCCGCCGCCGAGTTCGTAGGGGCCGATGAGCGTGTCGTCGGCGAGGAACGCGCGCTCGCGGACGGTCACCAGCTTGGGAATCAGCAGGACCGTGGACGCCTCGACCTCATCGCCGATCTTCGCGCCGAGCGCTCGTAACCACATCGGGGTGAGCGCGCTGGAGTAGATCGGGAAGAGCCAGCCGCGCGCTTCGTCCATGGTTCGCAGGGTGCCCCACGCGGCCAGCGCCGGCCAGGAATGCACCGGGTGATGGCCGGGGGCGACGCCGATGCCGAGAAAGCGCACCAGCAGCCAGATCAGCAGGGCAAGGACGACGATGCCAGTCAGGCCGCCGGCGATGAGGGCCGGGATGGCCATGGCGGCCAGCGGACGATGACCGACGACGGCCACGGCCACGGCGAGGCCTGCGATGGTGGCCACGACGGGAAGGAGGCTGATCACGATGGCCAGGACGCCGTACGCGACCGACCACAGCGGTCGGTGCGGCGGGTGCTCGTCGGACCAGGAGCCGCGGGCTTTTCCGACCCGGCGGGCGGGTGCGCCGCTCCACGCTTGATCGGCCGGTACGGTCCCGAAAACGCCTGACCCTGGGGCGATCTCGCTGCGCCGGCCGATATCGCAGCCAGGGACCAACATCGAGCGGGTCCCGATCCGGGCGTCACGGCGTACGGTCACCTGACCGATGTGGATGCGGTCGCCGTCCATCCAGTGACCCGAAAGGTCGACCTCCGGCTCGATGGAGGCGCCGCGGCCGACGTGCAGCATGCCGGTGACCGGCGGGATGGAGTGCAGGTCGGCGTCGCGACCGACCCGGGCGCCCAATGCCCTTGCGTACCAGAGCATCCATGGCGCGCCGGACAGTTTGGTGGCACCGGTCTCGTCGGCGATCCGCTCGGCGAGCCAGAGCCGCAGGTGCACTTTGCCGCCGCGTGGGTAGTTGCCCGGTTTCAGCCCGAGCAGCACGACCCGGATCAGTCCGACCGCGACGGCCATCCGGCCGATCGGGGTCAGGAAGAGTGCCCACATCACCAGGACGAGCCAGCCGGAGGGTTCGGGTACGTCGAGCGGCACGTGACCGGCGACCAGCCAGCAGCCCAGGAGCAGCCAGGCGGCCCAGCGCAGTCCGGCGAGCCACCGCGTGCCGAAGAGCGCCAGTTGCTGCGCGATCTGCGATTTCAGCGGTGTGGGGCGCACCGGCTTGCTGCGCAGTTGTGCGCTCGCGGACATCGAGTCCAGTCGGTTGGCAAGGGATTCGACGGTGGGGTAGTCGTAGACGTCCGCGACGGTGATCTCCGGGTAGGTCTCCCGCAGCCGGGACACGATCTGCGCTGCCGACAGGGAGCCGCCGCCCAGGTCGAAGAAGTCGTCGTGGGGCGAACCGACGACGGCACCGAGGACTTCCAGCCACTGATCGGCGACCTGCTGTTGCGACGGGGTGAGTTCGGCGGTGCCGTCGGATTCTGCGCGCAGCGTCGCTACCGGCCAGGGCAGGGCGTCCCGGTCGATCTTGCCGGAGGTGCGGGTGGGCAGGGTGTCGACCTCGGCCAGGCGCGGCACCATGGTGGCCGGCAGTTCTGCACGCAACCGGGCCATGGCCGCGGACAGGTCGAAATCGCCTGCGACGGTGATGTAGCCGACCAGGATCTTGGCTCCGGCTTCGGTCTGTCGCACGGCGGCTGCACCAGCGGCGACACCCGGGAGCGCCGTCAGTGCGGCGTCGACCTCGCCCAACTCGATGCGTCGGCCGCCCAGTTTGATCTGGTCGTCGGCGCGCCCGGCGAACAGCAGCCCGGCTTCGTCCTTGATCACGACGTCACCGGAGCGGTAGGCGCGGTCCCAGCCAAGAGTCGGCATCGCGGCGTACTTCTCGGCGTCCTTGGCCGGGTCGAGGTAACGGGCCAGGCCGACACCGCCGATGATCAACTCGCCGGACTCTCCGTCGGCGACCGGAAGGCCCTGTGCATCAACGACTTCCAGGTCCCAGCCGTCCAGCGGGAGGCCGATGCGGACCGGTCCTTCGGCGGTCAGTTGCGCCGCACACGCGACGACGGTCGCCTCGGTGGGGCCGTAGGTGTTCCAGATCTCGCGCGTCGCGGTCGCGTAGCGGGCGCCGAGCTCGGGCGGACACGCCTCGCCACCCAGGATCAGGAGACGCACCTTGTCCAGCGCGTGTGCCGGCCACAGGGCCAGCAGCGTCGGCACCGTGGAGACGATCGTGATGTCGTTGGCGACCAACCAGGGGCCCAGGTCCATCCCGCTACGCACCAAGGACCGGGGCGCTGGGACCAGGCACGCGCCGTACCGCCAGGCCAGCCACATCTCCTCGCAGCTGGCGTCGAATGCAACGGACAGGCCGGCCATCACTCGGTCGTCGGTGCCTATCGGGTGGCCCTGTAGGAAGAGCCGGGACTCGGCGTCGACGAAGGCGGCGGCATTGCGGTGAGAGACCGCGACGCCTTTGGGAAGGCCGGTCGAGCCGGAGGTGAAGATGATCCAGGCGTCGTCCTCGACCGCAGGGGCAAGGGCTTCGTCACGGGGCTCGGCGGGTCGTAGGACGGTCAGAGCGAGGTCCTCGGTCAGGGTGGCGGCGACCCCGGCCTCCCCGAAGACGGTGACGGCGCGCTCATCGGGATCGTCGGCGTCCACCGGGACGTACGCCGCGCCGGCCAGTAGCGTGCCGATGATGGCGATGTAGAGATCGGTGGTGCCGGAGCTGATCCGGACGCCGACGCGGTCACCGGGGCCGATACCGGCCTGGGCGAGTTGT
The DNA here is from genome assembly GCF_042661605.1 of Branchiibius cervicis. Lineage (NCBI taxonomy): Bacteria > Bacillati > Actinomycetota > Actinomycetes > Micrococcales > Dermacoccaceae > Branchiibius > Branchiibius cervicis. The sequence goes on along the minus strand of NZ_JBHSWJ010000002.1, from coordinate 3,425,175 downwards.
TCGGCCAGCGCGGAGGCGGTTTCCAGGAGTTCGGCGTAGGTCAGGACGGTGTTGCCGCTGTCGATCGCGGGGTAGTCCGGGCATTCGGCCGCCGTCTCGGTGAAGATGTCGACCAGCGTGCGCGGCAGCGGGGCCAGATCCCCCGGCGAAGGGTCACGCGATCCTCCTGGTGTCGTTCGGCGGCAGCGACTCCAGTCTTTCACCGCAACCGTCGTAGGTGCGGCAGGGTCCGGGTGACGGGCACCGTCGGCAGGTTCGCCGCGACGATTTTGGAGGGATTCATGATTCTGGAGCCGGTTGCTGGGCAAACGGCTCCAGAATCCTCGATCGCTCCAGGAACGGCGGGGCCGCCCTCCGGATCAGCCGTCGATGCGCAGGGCCGCGACCACCGGGACAGATGTCGCGCGGCGGGCCGGCGGCAGCGCTGAGACCAGCACCAACAACATGCCGACGCCGGCGACCGTGGCCAGGAACGCCCACGGGGTCCCCCACACGAAGCCGTCGGTCTCGAAACCGATGACGGACTGTGCACCAACCGATCCGAAGACCACGCCGAGGATGAGTCCGAAGAGGACTGCGGTGCCGGCCAGGGCGGCGGACTCGCGGGTGATCATCGAGCGAATCTGACTGCCGGTGAAGCCGACCGCTCGCAGCAGGCCGATCTCCCGGCGCCGCTGGATCACGGTGAGTGACATCGTCGAGATGAAGCCGATCACCGAGATGACGCAGGACACCACGACGATGCCGGTCATGACACTGCCGATCATGCCGAGCAACTGGTGTGCCATCTCGCGGTCAGCGGCCGTGAGCTGGGTCCACCCGTCGACGGCCTGCTGCAAGGCACCCATTCCGGAGGCGATCGTGGTGATGATCGCGACGCCGATGACCAGCCCCATCGTGGAGCGAGTCGTCCGCTGCGGGTCGAGTACGGCATTGCGTCGGGCGATGCGACTGGCGGGAGTCGAGCCCAGCGCTCGTCCGGTGGCGGCGACGAGCCGGGGCACGACGTACCGCGCACCGATCAGCAGACCGGTCGTGAAGGTGGCCGCGCCGAGGAAGGCGAGCAGGAATCCGATCGCCGCGTAATGCTCGCCGAGGTAGGCGGCGCCGAGCAGGAAGACCACGCCGGCGGCCATCACCAGCAGGGCGAAGACCTTCCGCAGTCGCGACTCCCGCCGGGGGACGCCGCCGGAGCGGATACCCCGGTCATTGCCTCGGCGGGGGTCACGCTCAGCACGCGGCGCGAGCCGCGCCAGCCGCAGATCAACGCCACAACCGCGACGACCGCGATCGGGACGATGAGGACGACGCTGGTCAACGGATAGTCACGCGAAGGCAGGGTGCCGCGGGCCACCAACACCACCCGTGCGGCGGCGGTGATGGCGACCCCGAGTGCCGCTCCCCCGAGGGCAGCCACCAGGCCGATCAGACCGGTGGATCGCATCACCACCCGCCGCAGGTCCGTGGACCGCGCGCCCAGCAGCCGCAGGAGGGCCAATTGCTGCAGGCGGCCGGCCAGGACGGTGTCGATCGCGTTGGTGATGACCACCGCAGCCACATAGATCGCGACCAGGTTGAAGACCAGCGACGCGATCTGCAGCGTGAACGCCAGGTTGCCCGTGTCGTCGCCGAGTGTGGCCAGTACCGCACTGGCAGAGACCAATACGCCTGCGTAGAGGCCGCACAGGGCGGCGACCAAACCGATGGTGCCGAGGTCACGACCGGAGCCGAGGACCAGTTCCCGTTTCACGCTGCCACCTCCAGGTTCACCATCAGCCGGGCGATCTCCGTTGCGGGCATCGACGGGTAGTCACCCGCGATCCGGCCGTCGGCGACGACCAGGATCCGATCGGCGTACGACGCCGCAACCGGGTCGTGGGTGACCATCAGGATCGTCTGGTGGTACTCCTCCGCGGCGGCGCGCAGGAGCGCCAGCACCTCGCGCGAGGTGCGGGTGTCCAGGTTGCCGGTGGGTTCGTCGGCGATCACCAGATGAGGACGTACGGCGAGTGCCCGGGCAATCGCCACGCGCTGCTGCTGACCGCCGGACAATTCCGCCGGCCGGTGCGTGATGCGATCCTTCAAGCCGAGCACCTGGAGCAGGTAGTCGATGCGCTCGCGGTCCTCGACACTCGGGGTTCGGCCGGCGAGGTCGAAGGGCAGCATGATGTTCTCCCGCACGGTCAGCGTTGGGACCAGGTTGAACGCCTGGAAGACGAAACCGACGTGGTCGCGGCGAAGTTGGGTGCGGCGATCATCAGACAGTTCGTGGAAGGGCTGGCCCGCGAGCCACACCTGCCCCTTGCTCGGATTGTCCAGTCCTGCAGCAATATTCAGCAGAGTGGACTTACCTGATCCGGACGGACCCATGATGGCGGTGAACTGGCTGGGGGCGATGTCGAGGCTGACGTCGGTAAGGGCGGGGACGGCGCTGTGGCCATCGCCGTACCAGCGATCGACGTTGCGCATCCACAGGACAGGGGGCAGTTTCTCGGTCATGCTTACGACGTTATGAAGCGGACGCCTCATCGCGCGTCGGCCGGACGACGGGTTCTGCGTACATCTGCAGATGTACGTCGCGGTCGGTTCAGATCAACCCGTGCTCGTAGGCGTAGACAACCAACTGCACCCGGTCACGTGCATCCAACTTGGTGAGGATGCGTGAGATGTGCGTCTTCACCGTTGCCTCGGAAAGAAACTCAGCTGCAGCGATTTCCGCGTTCGACAAGCCGCGGGCCGCCTGAAGCAGGATCTCGCGCTCGCGGGTGGTCAGCGCGTCGTACTCCGGCCCGGGTGTGGCGCTGCGGCCGCGGAAGCGGGCGAACAACGCCTGCGTGGCACCGGCAGCGACGACCTGGTTGCCTGCGGCGACCGAGCGAATCGAAGCCAGCAGCATCTCCGGCTCGGCCGACTTCAGCACGAACCCGCTGGCTCCGGCTTCGATCGCCGCGACAGCCGACTCATCCTCATCAAACGTCGTGAGCACCAGAACCTTCGGCGCATCCGCACCCATCGATTCAAGCAACTGGCGGGTTGCCGTGACACCGTCGACGCCGGGCATCCGCACGTCCATCACGACCAGATCCGGCGAGGCCTCTCGCACGAGTCCGGGGACTGCCGCGCCATCGCCGGCCTCGCCGACCACCGTGAGGTCCGATTGGGAGTCGATCACCATGGCGATCCCGGCGCGGAAGAGGGCCTGGTCATCTACCAGAGCGACACGGATCACGACGAAACCTCCGAGGGGATGAAAACGTCCACCTGCCAACGGGTTCCGGCATCGATGGACTCAGCGCACATCGTGCCGCCCGCCGCAGAGACTCGCTCGCGCATGCCGCGCAGGCCATGACCGCTGGAGCCCACCGGCCGCGCCCCCGCGGCATTGGTCACCGTCAGCCGGTAGCCGTCGGTCCAGTCCTCGCGCACCTGCACCGGGCTGCGCAGGTCGCCGTGTTTGAGCGCGTTGGTCAAAGACTCCGTCAGGACCCGGCTGGCCGTGGTGGTGAGCTGGGGGTCGGCACTCGGCGTACCGTGCCGATGCACCTCGAGGCTGACTCCCGCATCGCGCAATCGCTGGATCAGCGCATCGGGTTGGTCGAGGGTCAGCGGCGCGTCCGAGCCGTCGTCGCGCAACCGACTGAGCAGGCCGCGGATGTCGGTCATCGCCGCACGGGCGGTCTCGCCGATCACCGACAACGCCTCCTCGGCGCGCTCGGGATCGGTGCGCAACAGATACCGGGCGCCGTCGGCCTGGGCGGCCACGACCGCCCACGAGTGCGCCACCACGTCGTGCATGTCGGAGGCGATGGCGATCCGTTGTTGCTGCTGGGTGACCAGGTCGCGCAATCGGCGCTCCTCGGCGGACTGCAGTTCGAGCCCGACTCGCTCTCGGATCACCTGACGGCGTTGGTAACGCACATAGCCGGTCAGCCAACCGCCGACGACGACCAGCGCGCTCAGCCCTGCCATGATCGCGGCAGTCACCACGCGCCGCCACCACTCACCACCACCCACTGTGGGCTGCAGAGCGGTCCACGCGGTCGCACCGGCGATCACCACGGCGCAAAAAGCCAGACCGATACGTCGCGTCGCGCGGTCGCGGTCCGCACCGAGACGGAAGGTCACCACACAGTAGAACGCGTCGGCGCCGTAGTTGATATCGCCGGCAATGACCTGCCATAGCCCCGCAACCGTAAGCAGAGAGACGCTCGTCATCAGCCACCGCCGCCGGATCGCGACGGCAACGCCGACGAGGGCGGCCACTCCGAAAAGACGGTCGCCGGCGGGCAGGCTCAGCGCGATCGGCAGAAGACCCAGGACGATGTCGGCGGCCCAATTGCGCACCGTGAGCGGGCGGTCCTCACCCCATGGGTCGAGATCGGTGGCGCTCAATGTGCGTGTGCGGTCGACTCGTGGTCCACGTGGCTGACTGGCTCGATCTGGAACGTCGAATGCTCGACGTCGAAATGGCCGGCGATGCACGCCTGCAACTCATCCAGCAGCCGCGCGGAGTGCCCGTCGGTGAAGCACTCGTCCTCGACCACGACGTGGGCGGACAGGGCCGGCAGGCTGGAGGTCACGGTCCACACGTGAAGGTCGTGCACGCTCACGACGTGCTCCGGCTCCAGCAGATGGTCCGTGACGTCGAGCAGGTCGACCTCACTGGGCGCGGCCTCCATCAGCACGCGCCCGCTGTCACGGGTGAGAGACCACCCCGCACGCAGCATCAGGGCGACGACGACCAGGGAGGCGACCGCGTCAGCGCGCATCCACCCCGTCAGCAGGATGACCACCGCGGCGACCGCCGTACCGATGAAGCCGTAGAGATCGGTGAGGACGTGCTGGTAGGCACCCTCGACGTTGAGGCTGCTGCGGTTGGCCCGCGCCATCGAAGCGGCTGCCGCGATGTTGACGACCATGCCGATCAAGGCGACCACCAGCACCAGGCCGCCGGTGACCTGCGGGGGGTCGAAGAGCCGGCGGATCGCTTCGACGCCCAGGATCACGGCCAGCACCAGCAGGGTGATGCCGTTGCCCGCGGCCGACAGGATCTCGGCGCGTTTCCAGCCGAACGTCCACTTCCCACGGGCCGGTTGTGCGGCGAGGTGCATCGCCCAGAGCGCCGCGCCGATGGCCGCGACGTCGGACAGCATGTGGGCGGCATCGGACAGCAGTGCCAGCGATCCTGAGATGAACGCGGTGATGACCTCGCCGACCATGAACGCGCTCAAGAGGCCGAGAGCGATCCACAGATAGCGTCGGTCGGCGTCGGCCGAGATGGTGTGCGAGTGCCCGTCGTGGCTGTGCGGGTCAGCGGACTCGCTCGCGCCATGGGGGTCGGCGCCGGAGCACAGGCTCATACCGCAAGTTTAGGTGGTGCTCGCCTGCCGGTCTGCTCGTCGCTCGTCGCCCAGTGCCCACGGCAACTTCTGGCGGTTTCGTCAGAGATCAGGGTGGCCATGGCTGCGGAGGGCCACGAGTCGTGGAGGTTTCGTCAAAATCCGCGTAGCCACCGCCGGTCCACCGCCTGATGATCCTGCTACGTCTCGTCGGCGTCCGGATCGGGCGGTTGCGCGCCGGCCGCCTCGTCCCGATCCGCCCAGTCCAACAACGTTTCCAGCCCGTACGCCGTGTCGTCGATTCCCGCGGTCAGGTCACCGACCGCGGCATAGCGCGAAGGCATCGTGGCGATGGTGAAGTCGTCGGGCTCAGCCTCGTCGACCTCCGACCACAGCAGCGGTGCTGACACCGTGCCCCGCGGGTTGCCGCGCACCGAATATGCGGCGGCCATCGTGTGATCGCGCGCGTTCTGGTTGTAATCGACGAAGACGACATCGGAAGGCCGGTCCTTGCGCCACCACGTGGTGGTCGTCTCGGAGGGGGCCCGGCACTCGACCTCACGACCGAAGGCAAGGGCGGCGCGGCGTACGTCATGGAACCCCCAGTCCGGGCGGATCCGGACATAGATGTGCAGTCCGTTGCCCCCGGAGGTCTTGGGATAGCCCTCGATGCCCAACTCGGACAGCACCTCGCGGGCCACCCCGGCCACCCGGCGTACGCGCGAGAACGAGCAGTCCGGCATCGGGTCCAGGTCGATCCGCCACTCGTCGGGAGCTTCTACATCGAAGCGGCGGCTGTTCCAGGGGTGGAACTCCACGGTCGACATCTGCACCGCCCAGATCACATCGGCGATCGAGGTGACGCACAGTTCGTCGGCGGTGCGGTTCCAGCGGGGGAAGTGGATCTGCACCGTCTCAACCCATGGCGGCGCTCCGGACGGCAGCCTCTTCTGGTGCACCTTCTGCCCGGTCACGCCGGTCGGGAAGCGGTGCAGCATGCACGGCCGGTCGCGCAGCGCGCGCACGATCCCGTCGGAGACCGACAGGTAGTACTGCGCCAGGTCCAGCTTGGTCTCTCCCCGCAGCGGGAAGTAGACCCGGTCGGGGTTGGAGATGCGGATCTCGTGCGCACCGGCAGTGACCTGCGTGGACGGGCTCGCCATGCTCCGAAGGTAGACCTGGGACGATGGCCGGGTGGCAGGTAAACCACCCCGGACGTTGTTCTCGGTCGATGCGGTCTTTCCCAAGTTGATGCTGATGTGCACGGCCGTCTTCGGCGGGCTGCTGCTTGCCATGGGGCTGCTGCTCGGTCTGCTCGTGCTGCTGGGCAAGGCCTCCGCGCCCACAGCGGCGTTCGCGTGGTGGTGCATGGGGATCGGGATCGTGCTGCTCGCGGGTTCGCGGATCCTGTTCGGCCGGTTCCTGCGGGGCTATCTGCGCGGCCCGGGATCCGGCTCTGTGGACTAGTTACCCATCGGTAGTGTGACCGAGGTAACCTTGGCGCAGTTTTTCCCGGCCACGAGAGGAAGCCGCAATGGCTGCAGCCACCGACGTCCGCCAGAAGATCCACGTGAGCGACGTTGCCAAGGGTCTGATCGGGATGGCTCCCGACCTGGGCACGCTGACGCGCGAGGGGCCGGGACTGTTGCTGCGCAAGCCCACCGACAAGATGTCCGTCGGGCGGATGTTCGAGAAGACCGCGGCCAAGCACGGCGACCGGATCTTCCTCAAGGGCGAGGATCACGTCACCTTCACCTATGACGCCGCCAACAAGCGGGTCAACCAGTACGCGCACGTGCTCAAGGAGGACTACGGCGTTCGCAGGGGCGATGTCGTCGGGATCATGGCGCACAGCCAGGTCGAATACATCCTGATGCTGCTGGCCGCCGTGAAGCTGGGCGCTATCGCCGGCCTACTCAACTACAACCAGCGCGGTGACGTGCTCGCGCACAGCCTGGGTCTGTTGAACTCCAAGGTGCTGTTGCTGGAGGACGGCATGGAGGAGGACCTGGCGACTGCCGGCGACGTGGGCGCCGCGCAGAACGTGCTGACCATGCCCGACCTGGCCAAACTGGCTCGCGAGAAGGGCGTGACCAACCCGCCGGACTGTGCGGCGACCGTGGCCAAGGAGCAGGCGTACTACATCTTCACCTCCGGCACGACCGGCATGCCGAAGGCGTCGGTCATGAGCCACTTCCGCTGGCTGAAGTCCTACTCCGGCCTGGGCGCCCTGGGTGTCCGGCTGAAGAGCAGCGACACCATCTACTGCCCGCTGCCGCTCTATCACAACAACGCCGTGACGGTTGCGCTGAGCTCGGCGCTGGTCAACGGCTCGGCCTTCGCGGTGGCCAAGAAGTTCTCCGCCAGCAAGTTCTGGGACGAATGCATCAAGTACGACGCCACGGCCTTCGTCTACATCGGTGAATTGTGCCGCTACCTGCTTGCGCAGCCGCCCAAGCCGGTCGACACCCAGCACAAGGTGCGGGTCATCGTCGGCAACGGTCTGCGCCCGGACATCTGGCACGAATTCCAGGACCGCTTCAAGATCAAGCGGATCGCGGAGTTCTACGGCGCCTCTGAGTGCAACATCGCCTTCATCAACGCGTTCAACATCGACCAGACCGCCGGCACCTGCCCGTTGCCGTTCACGGTCGTCGAGTACGACCCGGAGACCGGTGAGGCCAAGCGCAACGAGAAGGGCCGCCTGATCAAGGTCAAGCACGGCGGCACCGGTCTGCTGCTGGCCAAGGTCAGCTCGCGCGCGCCGTTCGACGGCTACACCGACCCGGCCGCGACCGAGAAGAAGCTCTACCGCAACGCGTTCAAGGACGGCGACACCTGGTTCAACTCCGGCGACCTCGTGCACAAGCAGGGCCACCTGCACGTCTCCTTCGTCGACCGGTTGGGCGACACCTTCCGCTGGAAGGGTGAGAACGTCGCGACCACCGAGGTCGAGGCGGTGCTCGGCAGAGCCCCCGGGATCGAGGAATGCACCGTGTACGGCGTGGCCGTGCCCGACACCGACGGCAAGGCCGGGATGGGCGCGATCGTGTTGCAGGAGGGCGCCGACTTCGACGGGGAACAGGTGGGCAAGGCGCTCACGACCGGGCTGCCGCCGTACGCCGTGCCGCTCTTCCTGCGCGTCGTGGACTCCCTGGAGCACACCTCCACCTTCAAGAGCCGCAAGGTCGAGCTGCGTGAGGCCGGCTACAGCGACATGGAGAACGAAGTGGTCTATGTGCTGACCGACGGTAAGTACGAGCCGTACTACCCGCAGTACGCCGCGGACGTCGCGGCCGCGAAATACCCGCGGATCTGAGCTTCAGATCCGCCGCAGCCGGCCCTGTGAGTCGGCAGCCAAGCTGATCGCGGCGTCGCCGACCGTGGGAATCGCGGTCGGTGACGTACCCGCGACGTAGTGCAGCGTCGGCGGACGGACGCCGGCGGCTGCGGCCTCGGCCGCGGGCAGGGCCGCGGTGCCGATGAGGGCGACCGCTGCGGTGGCGCAAACCGCACGGGCGGTGCGTCCGCCGCGTCGTCGCCCGGTGGCGAGGGCGGGGGTCTTCGCGGAAGGGGTGTGGCCGAGGGCCGGATAACTGGTCATGGGATCAGCCTGGCCAGGGTCACTGTCACCCGTCTGTGCGGTCGTTGTGCTGACTGGAAGACTGATCGCATGCGGTTGTTCCTCATCCGGCACGGTCAGACGACGGCCAACGTGGCTCGCGAACTCGACACCGCCCTGCCCGGCGCGCCCCTCACCGGACTCGGCCGCGAGCAGGCGGCCAGTCTTCCGAATCGCCTGCGGCAGGAGCGTTTCGACGGCATCTGGTGCTCTCGGGCGCAACGCGCCCAGGACACCGCCGGAGCGCTGGCCACCGGTGTCGGACAGGCGCCGCAGGTGATGCCCGGCCTGCACGAGATCCAGGCCGGGGAGCTGGAGATGTCCGCCGACCGGGGGGACTGGCTGGCCTACATCCGGCTCTTGGAGAGGTGGATCAGGGGAGATCTTCGGCCTGCGGTGCCCGGCGGCGAGAGCGGAGCGGATGCCGTCGCCCGATTCGATGCCGACATCGCGGTCATCCAGGAGCAGGCCCCCGAGCAGGCCGCGATCGTCTCCCACGGCGCGATGATCCGCCTCTGGACGGCCACCAGGGCGGTCGATGCCGACCGCGATTTCGTCATCGATCACCCGCTGCGGAACACCGGGTACGTCGTGCTCGATGGCAACCTTGCCGACGGGTTCTCGCTGGAGAGCTGGCACGGCGAGCTGCCCCCGGAGACGATGGACACCGCTCGCGGCGTAGCGTGCATCCCGTGACGGTCACGTTCGATACAGCCGACCAGTACGCCGATCTGTTGGGTCTGCACGTGCGCTACCGCACCTGGGGCGACCCGGATGCCGGCACGACGTACGTGCTGGTGCACGGCCTGGGCGGTTCGCTGGAGAACTGGGGTCTGGTCGCGCCGTACCTCGCCGAGGCGGATGGCTACGTCTACGCCCTCGACCTGGCCGGTTTCGGTCAGACGGTCCCTGAGCACTACCGGCAGGCTCGGGTGGGCCGCAACGTCGAACTGGTCGAGGAGTTCCTGCGCAAGGTGGTCGGCCGGCCGGCGGTGATTGCCGGCAACTCGATGGGCGGTCTGATCTGCCTGCGCGTTGCGGGCCGGGCACGGGTGCCGATCCGCGGCGCCGTGCTGGTGGACCCGCTGATCCCGCTCAGCCCGCGCCACCGCCCGCATCCGCTGGTGTCCGTGGCGTTCACGATCTATACGGTGCCCGGACTGAACAAAGCCTTCCTGCGCATGCGATCCGGGGAGGAACACCTGGAGGGCAACGTTCACGAGGCCTTGAAACTGGTGACGACCGACGTCGACCGGATCGACCCGCAGGTGCGGGCCGCCCATGTGGACCTGGCCCGGGCACGCCTGACCCAGACCGGGACCGCCGAGTCCTTCCTCGCCGCGGCCCACACGACGCTGCTGCACGGGGTGCGCCGCCGCGACTACACCAAACACGGGCGATCGATCGCCGCGCCGGTGCTGTTGCTGCACGGCGACAAGGACCGGCTGATCAACGTCGGCACTGCTCGCGCTCTGGCCCGCCGGCACCCGGAGTGGACGTACGTCGAGGGTGCCGGGATCGGTCACACGCCGATGCTCGACCAGCCGGAGTGGGTCGCCGACAACATCCTGGCGTGGGCCGCGAGTCCGGCCGTCGCGCGCTGAGCCGATTTGGTCGCGCACAGGTCGCGATTGCATGGTGGTACTCATGAGTAGTTCCGCACGGACCGTTCGTTTCCCGGCTCTGGTCGCCGTGGCTGCCCTTCCGGCGCTGGCTCTGACAGCGTGCTCCGGCGGCTTCAACGACGCCACGACGTCGGCGTCCACCCCTCGTCAGCGACGTCGACCACCACGTCGACGCCGAGCACGACCACCACCAGCACGCCCGCGCCGACCACGTCGAAGACGACGACAACCCCGTCGAGTTCGGCGACGCCGAAACCCACGGCCACGACCTCGACCACCCCGCCGCCGTCGACTGCGTTCATCAGCGCCTGCGTGACCGCCAACTCCAAGCTCAACTCGGCGGTGTCCCAGTGGAACGCCGCGGTGTCCGGCGGCAACGACAGCAAGCTGGATGCGGCGGCGAAGAACTTCTCGACCACGGCGACCCAACTGATGGGTTTGCGCCAGGGAGCAGCCGACCGTCAGTTCAGCCTCAAGATCCAGGACCTGGCCAGCGAACTGAACTCCATGGCCAACGCCCGCAAAAACAACCAGACGGTCACGACCGGTGACTTCAACACCAAGGTGACGGCACTGCGCACCTACTGTCAGACGCGACTGAAGTCCTGAGTCATTCCTCGGCCGCGTCGAGCCGCTCGCGGGCCTGATCCAGGGCCTCCTGGGCCGCGGCATGACGTTGCCGCGCCACTGACAGCTGGTCGACCGCGGTCTGCAGGTCGTCCTCCGCGGCGGAAACCGCCCGCCGCAGCCGCCGCAGCCGGGCGGCGGCGGGTCGGTCGGGCTCGGACTGCGTGGCCGGGGTCACGTCCGCCGTCACCGTTGCGCTCCACCGGGCCACGGCATCACTCAGGTCGACTTCGCCGAAGCCGCTATAACTCAGTGCTTTCGTCAGGCGGCCGCTGCGCAAGGCCTCGGCTGCGGCCGGATCCGCCAACGCTGCGGTCGCGGTGGCGACGACCTGCTCGCGCAGGTTGCCGGACGGCTGCCCCAACGCCTCGAGCAGCCGGTTGATCGCGGCGGTGCGCTCACCGGACAGGTCCCGCATCGCCGCTGCATCCACCCGTCGCTGGGCGTCGCGCAGGCGCTCGCCGAGCTCGCACAACTGCGCGACCGCCGGGTCGTCGGCCAGCTGGTTGAGTGCGGCGGCGGCAACCGTCGGCCGGCGGAGGGCCTTGACCTCGCCGGCCGCATCGCTCCGGCCCGCGTCGCGCAACCTCTTGGCCAACGCGTCCCGCTCCGGAACGAACCGCTCGACCGGTCCGGCGAAGAGCGAGGCCACCGAGGCGGTCAGGTCGGTCATCGTCGGCTCCCGTCGCGGATTAGGTTGATCACATCACACGTTGCGCGCCGAAGGAGTCCGCGATGACCACACAAGAGTTCGACGTCGTTGTCGTCGGTGCCGGGTTGGCCGGGCTGGTGGCCGCTGCAGAGGCCGTCGACGCGGGCCGCCGGGTCGCCGTACTCGACCAGGAGAACGCCAACAACCTGGGCGGGCAGGCGTTCTGGAGTTTCGGGGGTTGTTCCTCGTCGACACCCCTGAGCAGCGTCGGATGGGCGTCAAGGACTCGTTCGATCTGGCCTGGCAGGACTGGCAGGGCAGCGCCGCCTTCGACCGGCTGGATGATCAGGACTCCTGGGCGGCGAAGTGGGCCCGGGCGTACGTCGAGTTCGCCGCCGGCGAGAAGCGCGCCTGGCTGAAGGAGCGCGACATCTCCTTCGTCCCCGTGGTCGGCTGGGCCGAACGCGGCGACGGTCGCGCAGACGGCCACGGCAACTCCGTGCCCCGTTTCCACATCGCCTGGGGTACCGGCACGGGCGTGGTCAAGCCGTTCGTCGAGCGCACGCTACAGGCGGCCGACGAGGGCCGGTTGACCTTCCTGCACCGGCACCGGGCAGATGAGCTGATCCAGGAGGCGGGGCGCGTCGTCGGGGTGCGGGGCGCCGTACTCGCACCCGACGATCACCCCGGGCTGGGCCCAGCAACCGGGACGTCGTCGGTGACTTCGAGGTCCGCGGGGGCGCGATCGTGCTCACCACGGGAGGTATCGGCGGCAACCACGAGTTGGTGCGGCACTGGTGGCCGCAGCGGCTCGGCACACCGCCGGCGTCGATGATCACGGGAGTCCCGGCGTACGTCGACGGTCGGATGTTGCAGATCGCCGAGGACGCGGGCGCTCGCACGGTCAACCGGGACCGGATGTGGCACTACACGGAGGGCATCCAGAACTGGGACCCGATCTGGCCGCAGCACGCGATCCGGATCCTGCCCGGCCCGTCGTCGATGTGGTTCGATGCGCTGGGCCGGCGGTTGCCGTTCCCCTGTCTGCCCGGTTTCGACACCCTGTCGACGCTGCGGTACCTGCGCACGACACCGGACATCGCGGCGTACGACCACTCGTGGTTCGTCCTGACCCAGAAGATCATCGAGAAGGAATTCGCCCTCTCCGGTTCGGAGCAGAACCCCGACATCACGAACAAGGACTTCAAGCTGCTGCTGTCCCGTGTGAAGAGCGGAGCGCCCGGCCCGGTCGAGGCGTTCAAGACCAAGGGGGCGGACTTCGTCGTCGCGGACTCGTTGGAGGAGCTGGTCGCCGGGATGAACAAGCTCACCGACGAGCCGTTGCTGGATCCGGCCGACATCCGCCGGCAGGTCGAGGCGCGGGACCGGGAGATGGTCAACGGCTACAGCAAGGACGCCCAGGTCACGGCCATCCGCGGCGCGCGCAACTACCGCGGCGACAAGATCGCCCGGGTCGCCTCGCCGCACGCCTTGCTGGATCCCAAGGCCGGTCCGTTGATCGGGGTGAAGCTGCACATCCTGACCCGCAAGTCGCTCGGCGGCCTGCAGACCGACCTGCAGTCGCGGGTGCTGCGCCCGGACGGATCGGTCTTCGACGGCCTGTTCGCCGCGGGTGAAGCCGCTGGATTCGGTGGCGGCGGCGTGCACGGTTACAACTCGCTGGAGGGCACGTTCCTGGGTGGCTGTATCTTCTCCGGTCGGGCTGCCGGTCGGGCCGCCGTTGGATGATCTGCCCGTGGGAGGATCTGGGGTATGAATCAGCGGCCTCGTAGGGCATCGGACGATGTGTCCTTCGGCATCAAGGTCGCAGCGTTGTGGTCGGTGTGCCTGCTGGCCATCATCGCCTTCCTGGTTGCGATGGTATGGCTGCTGAACTCGATATCACTGGTCACCATCACGGTGGCGATCGCGGTCATGATCACCGCACTCTTGCAGCCGGCGGTCGCCTGGCTGGATCGGCGCGGCCTGCCGCATGCGGTGGCCGCTGTCCTGGTGTACGTCGTGGGAATCGCGCTCCTCGGCCTGGCGCTGTGGTTCGTGATCTCGCAGATCGCCAAATCCCAGACCAACATCGGTCAACAACTGACAGCGTCGTTGACGACCATTCGTGACTGGTTGGTCAACGGGCCGATTCACATGTCGTCCAAGGAAGCCGACAAATACACCATCCACCTGGGGCAGACGATCGGGCAGTACAAGAACCAGATTGCCTCCGGTGCCTGGGAAAGCGCCAACACGGCCATCGGCATCGTCTCCGGCGCGGTCTTCACGCTCTTCGCGGTGCTGTTCGTGCTGCTCGACAACGGCAAGATGTTCGGCTGGTTCGTGCGGTTCTTCCCGGATGACACCGAGGGCCACGTGTGGGCCGGGGGAGCCGCGGCGTGGCGGACGCTGACGGCGTACATGCGCAGCCTGGTGCTGCTGGCCGCGGTCAACGCGATCGCGATGGTCCCGGTCATGATGATCGCGGGGCTGCCGCTGGTGGTGCCGCTGGCAGTCCTGCTCTTCATCGGTTCGCTGGTGCCGATGATCGGTGTCCTCGTGGCGGGCGCTGTGGTCGTGATGATCGCACTGGTCACCAAAGGCATCACGACCGCCATCGTGGTGGCCATCATGTTGGTCCTGATCGTCCAGCTCTTCGGCAACCTGCTCAATCCGGTGATCCTGGGCAAGGCCGTCGACATCCACCCGTTCGCGATCCTGGTCGGAGTCACCGGCGGCACCCTGCTCGCCGGGATCTTCGGGGCGTTCGTCGCCGTGCCGTTCATCGCCGTCGTGCACAACGCCATCCGCGCCATGCGTGAGTTCAACGCCGGCAAGATCGACCCGCTGATCGAAGGGCATGTTCCCGCCGAGGTCGCCGAGCATCCGCCGCCCGTGCCGCACGGGCAGGAGCATCGCCTCTCGGATCCGGGTCCCGCGTGACCCAGCCGTCATCGGCCCGGGCCGCGGGGCTGCGGCTCTACCGCCTGCTGCCGTCGGTGCTCACGGCGCCGATCGTGCACCTGGTGACTCCGTCCTTCACGATGGGTGCCATTGCCGTCATCGAGTACGGCGACCGGATCCTGGCCCTGCGGCAACTGCACCGACGCGGACTGTCCCTACCGGGCGGCCTGGTCGACCGCGGCGAGACCCCGCAGCAGGCCGTGGTGCGCGAAGTCATGGAGGAGACCGGGCTGCAGGTCACCAGCGGTGCGGTGTACGCCGTGTCCGTGGCCACGCGCCGTCGTCAGGTGGACGTGATCTTCCGGATCGTGTGCGAGAAGGAACCGGTGATCCGTCCCGCGAGCGAGGCCACCTCCTACGAGTGGGTGGACCCCTCGACGTGGGACCCCGAACTCGCCGACAAGTCGACCCGCCGGATCCTCAAAGCCCTGCACGCGGCGTACGGCGATGCCGGCCCGGGACGGGTACTGACCGAGTAGCTCGTCCCCACTATCCACAAGTCTGCGATTACAAGTACTGACCGGTCGAGTGGCCCGGCTCGGGACCGGGCTGGGGAGTGCTGCCCGGCGGTAGCCCGCGGCGCATGGCCTGCAGCTGCGCCTGAGCGGCCATCTGCTGGGCGACGATCGCAGTCTGGATGCCGTGGAAGAGACCCTCGAGCCACCCGACCAACTGCGCCTGGGCGATCCGCAGCTCCGCGTCGCTGGGCGACGCCTCGTTGAACGGCTGGGCGATCCGATCCAGCTCCTCGACCAGCTCGGGGGCCAGACCGTCCTTGAGTTCGTTGATCGACTGCTCGTGGATCTGCGCCAGACGCTTACGGCCGGCTTCGTCCAGCGGTGCGCTGCGGACTTCTTCCAGTAGCTGCTTGATCATCGAGCCGATCCGCATCACCTTGGCCGGTTGCTCGACCAAATCGGCGGGACTGGTGGGTTCGTCGGTCCCGGGGTGCTGCTCATCGTTGGGCGCTACGCCCATGCCGTTCTCGGTGACGACGACCACCTTGTCGTCGTCCTGGTGCACGACGCCGGAAACGGCCTGCTGCTCGTTATCGGTCATAGGGCCCATCCTGCCTTGCCCGCCGCCCCGACCCGCCCCCGGAGGCGTGCCGGCGTCACACCGTGAGCAGTACCTTGCCGATGTGCTGTGAGTCCTTCAGTACGCGGTGCGCCTGCGCCGCCTGCTCCAGCGGGAACGTCTCGGCGATGGTGGGCCGGACCTTCCCATCCGCGATCAACGGCCAGACGTGCTCACGGACCGCGTGGACGATGGCCGCCTTCTGGGCGAGGCTGCGCGAGCGAAGGCTCGTAGCAGCGACCGTGCCCCGTTTGACCAGAAGCGCGTTGATGTCCAGCTCTGCCTTGGTGCCGCCCTGCAGACCGATGATCACCAGGCGACCGCCATCGGCCAGCGCAGTGACATTGCGGGACAGGTACTTCGCGCCGACGACGTCCAGGATCACGTCCGCGCCACCGGCCCCCTGGATGATCTCGACGAAGTCCTGCTCGCGGTAATTGATGAGAATCTCCGCTCCCAGGTCGGCACAGGCGTCGAGCTTCGCCTGGGAGCCGGCGGTCACCGCGACCCGTGCACCGAGGTGCTTGGCGATCTGGATGGCCATCGTCCCGATCCCGCTGGAGCCGCCGTGTTGCAGGAAGAGGTCGCCGGTCTTCAGGTGGGCGGTCATCTCGATGTTCGACCACACGGTGCAGGCGACCTCGGGCAGGGCCGCGGCATCGACCAGCGACACCCCGCGCGGGATGGGCAGGACCTGACCGGCCGGAACCACGACCTGGTGTGCGTAGCCGCCGCCGGCGAGCAGTGCGCACACCTCGTCGCCGATCGCCCAGCCGGTAGCGGTGTCGCCCAGTGCGGTGACGGTGCCACTGACCTCCAGGCCCGGCACCTCCGAGATGCCCGGCGGCGGGGGTAGAAACCCTGCCGCTGCATCAGATCCGCGCGGTTGACCCCCGCCGCGGCCACCTCGATGAGTACCTCACCGGGGCCGGGGGTCAGATCCGGCACCTCGCTGACCGTGAGAACGTCCTCGTCGCCGAATTCCGGGATCGTGATCGCGCGCATACGTTTCACCCTACGTCGGTGCGCGACGGCCCAGCCTGCGGGACAACTCTGCTGCCGATCGGCGTACGTCGATCGCCGCCTTGTGTTGGTCGCTCAGCTGACCAACGGGGTAGGTGAGTGCTATCCCGGCCACGGGGAAGTCGTTGTGGTCGAGGACGGCGGCGGCAAGAGAGGCGAATCCTTCAGTGACAGAGTCACTTTCGGTAGCGACACCCTGTTGTCGCACGGTGGACAGGATGCTGCGCAGCTGGGTCAGTGAGGTGGGTCCGAGGCTGTTGCGCTGGGCGAAGGAGTCGCGGTCGGGATAGAGCGCGCGGACCTGGGCCGGAGGCAACGCTGCGAGCATTGCCAATCCGGACGCGGTCACGGTCGCGGGCAGGCGGACCCCGACATCGGTGACCAGGGAGGGCCTTCGCGGGGCGCGTTCCTCGATCACGTAGAGCACGTCGCGACCGTGCAGGACCGCCAAGTGGGCGTTGTGCGTGGTGGCATCGACCAGCCGGGTCAGAATCGGCCGGGCTATGCGTTGCAGAGGGGCCTGGCGGCTGTAGGCGGAGCCGAGTTCGAAGGCCGCCACGCCCAGGCCCCAGCGACGATCCTCGTCGAGGTGCACGACGAAACCGGTCTCCTTGAGGACTGACAGCACGCGATAGGTGGAGGAGCGGGGCAGGTTCAGCGCGCGAGCGATGGCTGCGGCGGGGAGCGGCTCAGCGCGCCGGGCGAGCAGTTGTAGGACCGCGATCGCGTGCGCCGCGGCAGGTGCGGCCATACCTCGACTGTCTCATATGTGAGACAACTCTGGACTGTGGTGGGTGGGTTTTGAGTCGTGCGGGCGGTGCAATGGAAGGCATGACCGTGATTGATACCCAGATTGTGACCGTCGGCGTGGGACCGGTGAGCCGCGACGACGTCGTGGCGGTCGCGCGCCATGACGCCATCGTCTCGATCGGTGCTGACGCGCTGGCGGCCATGGCGGACAGTCGGGCCGTGATCGAGCGGCTGGCCGACGACACCGTGCCGCACTACGGGGTATCGACCGGTTTCGGCGCGCTCGCGACCCGACACATTCCGCTCGATGACCGAAAGCAACTGCAACGCAGCCTGATCCGCTCACACGCCGCGGGCAACGGTCCCGAGGTCGAGCGAGAGGTCATCCGCGCCACGATGCTGCTGCGCCTGTCCACCCTGGCGACCGGCCGCACCGGGGTGCGCCCCGTCGTGGCGCAGACCTACGCGGCGCTGCTCAACGCGGGCATCACGCCGGTCGTGCACGAGTACGGCTCCCTCGGCTGCTCCGGCGACCTCGCGCCGCTGGCGCACTGTGCGCTCGCGGTGATGGGCGAGGGCGTGGTGCGGGACGCTTCCGGTGCTGTTCGGGAGACCGCCGATGCATTGCGCGAGGCGGGTATCGAGCCGGTCGAACTGGCCGAGAAGGAGGGATTGGCCCTCATCAACGGCACCGACGGGATGCTGGGTCAGCTGAGCCTCGCGCTGCACGACCTGGCGCGACTGGTCACGACCGCCGACATCACTGCGGCCATGTCGGTCGAGGGCCTGATGGGCACCGACAACGTCTTCGCCGCCGACCTGCAGGCGTTACGACCGCAGGTGGGTCAGGGTGCGAGCGCCGAGAACATGCGGAAGGTGCTGAGCGACAGCCAGATCCGCGAATCGCACCGGCTGGCCGATGAGTGCCCGCGGGTCCAGGACGCCTACTCGTTGCGGTGTGCGCCCCAGGTAGCCGGTGCGGTGCGCGACACGATTGCCCACGCTGCGCTGATCGCCGACCGTGAACTGGCCTCTGCCGTCGACAATCCCGTCGTCACCCTGGACGGACGCGTCGAGTCCAACGGCAACTTCCACGGCGCGCCGGTGGCCTACGTGCTGGACTTCCTGGCCATCGCCGCCGCCGATCTGGCCTCGATGAGCGAGCGACGGACCGACCGCTTCCTGGATGTGTCGCGCAACCACGGTCTGCCGGCGTTTCTGGCCGATGACCCGGGCGTCGACTCCGGTCTGATGATCGCCCAGTACACCCAAGCGGCGATCGTGTCCGAGCTGAAGCGCCTGGCCAATCCGGCCAGCGTGGACTCCATTCCCAGCAGCGCCATGCAGGAGGACCACGTGTCGATGGGCTGGTCGGGCGCGCGCAAACTGCGCCGCGCGATCGACGGCCTGAGCCGAGTGCTCGCGATCGAGTGCCTCACCGCCTCTCGCGGCGTGCAGTTGCGGGCGCCGCTCACCCCGGCTCCGGCGACGGGAGCGGTCAGCCAGGCACTCGGCGTACCCGCAGGACCGGACCGGTTCCTGGCCCCCGATATCGAAACCGCAGTGGAACTCGTCAAGACCGGGGGAGTCGTCGACGCCGCCGAAGCCCACACCGGCCCGTTGAACTAACCCCTCGACCCCAAGGAGATTCATCATGGAAGGCGCACGCCCCGTCCGCGCACCGCGCGGCACCACCCTGACCGCGCAGTCGTGGCAGACCGAAGCCCCGATGCGGATGCTGATGAACAACCTCGACCCGGAGGTGGCCGAGCGGCCCGACGACCTGGTCGTCTACGGCGGGACCGGTCGCGCGGCGCGTGACTGGCGGTCCTTCGACGCCATCGTGCGGACCCTGCAGGGGTTGAAGCAGGACGAGACGCTGCTGGTGCAGTCCGGTCGGCCGGTCGGGGTCATGCAGACCCACGAGTGGGCACCCCGCGTGCTGATCGCCAACTCGAATCTCGTTCCCGACTGGGCGAATTGGCCGGAGTTCCGTCGGTTGGAGCACCTCGGCCTGACGATGTACGGGCAGATGACCGCCGGGTCGTGGATCTACATCGGTACCCAGGGCATCGTGCAGGGCACCTACGAGACCTTCGCGGCCGTGGCCGAGAAGCGCTTCGGCGGAACGCTCGCCGGCACCTTGACGTTGACCGGCGGGTGCGGCGGGATGGGTGGCGCCCAGCCGCTGGCCGTGACCCTCAACGACGGGGCCTGCCTGATCGTGGACGTGGACGAGTCGCGCCTGCGCCGCCGGGTCAAGGACCGCTACCTCGATGAGGTCGCCGACAACCTGGACGACGCGATCGACAAGGCCGTTGCCGCCAAGAACGAGCGTCGCGGCTGGTCGGTGGGTGTCGTCGGCAACGCGGCTGAGATCTTCCCCGAGTTGCTGCGTCGCGGTGTCCCGATCGACATCGTGACCGACCAGACCAGCGCCCACGACCCGCTGTCCTATCTGCCCGATGGCATCGACCTGGACGACTGGAGCGAGTACGCCGAGAAGAAGCCAGCCGAATTCACCGACCGCGCCCGCGCCTCGATGGCCAAGCACGTACAGGCCATGGTGGAGTTCCAGGACGCCGGCGCCGAGGTCTTCGACTACGGAAACTCCATCCGCGACGAAGCCCGACAGGGCGGCTACGAGAGGGCCTTCGAGTTCCCCGGGTTCGTGCCGGCGTACATCCGCCCGTTGTTCTGCGAGGGCAAGGGCCCCTTCCGGTGGGCGGCGCTGTCGGGTGACCCGAAGGACATCTACGCGACCGACAAGGCCGTGATGGATCTCTTCCCGGACAACGACCGGCTGCAGAAATGGATGCGCGGTGCCAAGGAGAAGATCGCTTTCCAGGGTCTGCCCGCCCGGATCTGCTGGCTCGGCTACGGCGAGCGGGACAAGGCGGGCCTGGCCATCAACGACCTGGTGGCCAGCGGTGAGGTCAGCGCGCCGATTGTGATCGGGCGCGACCATCTGGACTGCGGGTCGGTCGCCTCGCCGTACCGGGAGACCGAGTCCATGCTGGACGGGTCAGATGCGATCTCGGACTGGCCGCTGCTCAACGCGATGGTCAACACCGCCTCCGGTGCCACCTGGGTGTCCATCCATCACGGCGGCGGCGTCGGGATCGGCCGCTCCCAGCACGCCGGCCAGGTCACCGTTGCCGACGGCACTCCGCTGGCCGCGCAGAAACTTGCGCGGGTCCTCACCAACGATCCCGGGATGGGCGTGATCCGGCACGTCGACGCCGGCTACGACATCGCCGAGAACGTGGCGGCAGACAAAGGCGTTCGCATCCCGATGCGCGAAGGTGCCTGATGACCTTCGCCACCCTGTGGTCCTCGATCCTGGAGGTGGGTAGGGCACCGTCCGGTGGCTACCGCCGGTTCGCGTGGACCCGCGAGGATCACACGCTGCGTGAGTGGTTCGCGGGTGAGGCAGCCGCGCGCGGCTTGGCGCTGACCGAGGACCGGGCGGGCAACCAGTGGGCGTGGTGGGGTACGCCGGGCGAGGGCAATGGCGTCGTCGTCGGCTCGCACCTGGACTCGGTGCCGGACGGCGGTGCGTACGACGGGCCCCTGGGTGTCGTGTCGTCGTTCGCCGCCGTGGACCAAGCCCGGGCCGACGGCTTCGAGCCCGGCAAACCAGTCGCAATCGTCAACTTCGGCGACGAGGAGGGCGCGCGCTTCGGGATTGCCTGTGCGGGGTCACGCCTCATCACCGGCGCGCTCACTTCCGATCGAGCGTTGGCCCTGAGCGACGACTCCGGAGTGAGCATGGCGCAAGCGCTCAAGGCGGCCGGTCGAACGACCGACATCGGTCCGGACGCTGAAACCCTCTCGCGCATCGGCTGTTTCGTGGAGTTACACGTCGAGCAAGGGCGCGCGCTGGTGTTCGAGGACGCCGAGATCGGAGTGGGTACGTCGATCTGGCCGCACGGTCGGTGGCGCATCTCCGTGCCGGGCCGGGCCAACCACGCCGGAACGACGGCGTTGGTCGACCGGGACGACGCGTTGCTGAAGGCCGCTGCGCTGGTCCAGGCGGCACGGGCCGCCGCTGAGGAGAACGGTTGCGTCGCGACTGTCGGTCGGTTGGACGTGCAGCCCGGTGGGGTCAATGCCATCGCGGAACACGTCGACGTCTGGTTGGACGCCCGGGGTGCCTCGGCGGCTGCCGTGACCGCCTGCGTTGCGCAGGTCGAGGCGGATGCTCAGGCGCTGGGCGCAACGCTGCACCAGCTGTCCTGGACCGAGGACACGCCCTTCGATCCCGCGTTGGCCACCCGGCTGTCGGAGTTGCTGGGTGCGCCGATGCTCTCGACCGGCGCCGGCCACGACGCCGGGATCCTGGCCAACGCGGGCATCCCGACTGCGATGCTCTTCGTCCGCAATCCGACGGGAGTCTCGCACGCGCCCGACGAGTTCGCGACCGAAGACGACTGTCTTGCCGGTGTTACCGCGTTGACGCGCGTGCTGAAGGACCTCGCGGCGTGATGTCGTACTGGGCGCAGCGCGCGTGGCTCCCGGACGGCATCCGGCAGCGAGTGACCTTCGAGGTGCAGGACGGTGTCTTCACGGCGATCACGCCGGACACCGATCCCGGCGCTGCGCACCGGCTGCCGGGGCTGGTGCTCCCGGGGTTCGCCAACGACCACAGCCACGCCTTCCACCGGGCACTGCGCGGGCGCACCCACGCCGACGGGGGCACCTTCTGGACCTGGCGCAAGGCCATGTATTCGGTTGCCGCTCAGCTTGATCCGGACTCGTACTACCGACTGGCCCGAGCGACGTACGCCGAGATGGTCCTGGCCGGATACACCTCCGTGTCGGAGTTCCACTACCTGCACCACGGACCGGGCGGCACGCCGTACGACGACCCGAACGCCATGGGGCACGCGCTGATCCGCGCGGCGCAGGACGCCGGGATCTCCATCACGCTGCTGGACACCTGTTATCTGCACGGAGGTCTCGGACCGGACGGTTACCTCGAGCTGGACGAGGTGCAGAAGAGATTCGCCGACGGTGACGTCACCCGCTGGGCGGGCCGGGTGTCCCAACTGAACCCGGATGACGGGGTCTCGATCGGCACGGCCATCCACTCGGTCCGCGCGCTGTCACCGGGCGATCTGAAGACCTTTGCGTTCCAAGCGCCGCATCTGCTGGAGGGGACCAACGCCTGTCACGTGCATCTGTCCGAGCAGCCGGCAGAGAACGAAGCAACACTGGCTCATTTCGGTCGCACGCCGACCCAGCTTCTCGCCGACGCCGGAGTCATCGACGCCAATCTCACCGCCGTGCACGCGACCCATCTCACCTCCGACGACATCGCATTACTGGGCGGTGCCGGGGCGACGGCCTGCTTCTGTCCCACCACGGAGCGGGATCTCGCCGACGGCATCGGCCCGGCTCCGGAGTTGGTGGGCGCGGGTGCGCGGCTGAGCCTCGGGTCCGACCAGCACGCGGTGATCGACCCGTTCGAGGAGATCCGCGGGTTGGAGATGAACGACCGGCTGCGTTCGCTGCGACGAGGCCGGTTCAGCCCGGAGTTCTTGTTGAGTAGTGGACTGCACGGGATGACGAACCGCGGATGGCAGCGAAGCGGCCCACTGCAGCCGCAGATACTGGCCAACCTCGTTGCGGTCCGGACAGACTCGCCGCGCACAGCGGGCTGTACCGATGAGCAGATCATCTACTCGGCCACGGCCGCCGATGTCGATACCGTGGTGGTCCGCGGTGAGGTCAAAGTCTCCGATGGCGATCATGTTCTCGGAGATGTGGGGAAGTTGTTGAGGAAGCGATCGACCCGCTGTGGCGATGACGCTGTTACGCGACGGCGATGGCGGTGGCGATCACGCCGAGCAGAGGCGGTGTCAACTGGATCAGTGCCGCGCGCGCTTTGGATCGCGAGCTGAGCAACAAGACCACGCCGGCTGCCACCATCGAACCGGCGCCGGCGAAGATCAAGGCGGCACCCACTGCGTCGTGTCCGGCCAGCCACGCGATGACTCCGGCGGCCGCGATGAGGGCCAAGAACAGGTTGTAGAAGCCCTGGTTGTAGGCCATTTCCCGGGTCTGCTCGGCCTGTTGCTCGTTCAGCCCGAAGGTGGCACGTGTGCGCGGCGAGGTCCAGGT
Source organism: Branchiibius cervicis (assembly GCF_042661605.1). NCBI lineage: Bacteria > Bacillati > Actinomycetota > Actinomycetes > Micrococcales > Dermacoccaceae > Branchiibius > Branchiibius cervicis. The sequence continues at coordinate 3,401,367 of NZ_JBHSWJ010000002.1, read as the reverse complement.
CAGCGATTCCATCACGAAGATGTAGCCGTGCAGCACAACGGCAATGAGCACGACGACGACGGCGATGATCTGCATAAGCTCCAGTCTAGGAGGTGGGCGTGAGCACCCTGATCCACAACATCGGCGAACTGGTCACGTGCGACGAGGAATTCACGGTTCGGCACGCTGCGGCCCTGGTGGTCGACGGCGGCCGCGTCGTGTGGATCGGTGACTCCGCGCAGGAGCCGGCGGCCGACGATGACCTCGACGTGGGGGCCGCTGCCTCATCCCGTCCTTCGTTGACAGTCACACGCACCTGATCTTCGCGGGCGACCGATCCGGTGAGTTCGCGGCACGCATGACGGGCACGGCGTACGACGGGGGCGGGATCGCCGTGACTCGTGCGGCCACGACGGCGGCCAGCGACGACGAACTGCGAGCCTTGCTGGCGGGTCGTATCCAGCAGTCCCGAGCTCAGGGGACAGGCACGATCGAGATCAAATCCGGTTATGGGCTCAGCGTCGACCACGAGGCGCGCCTTCTTCGTATCGCCAGTGAATTCACCGAGGAGACCACGTTTCTGGGTGCGCACGTGGTGCCCCCGAAGTCGATCGCGAGGACTACGTGCGGTTGGTGACGGGCCCGATGCTGGCGGCGTGCACGCCGTACGCGAAGTGGATCGACGTCTTCTGCGAGCCGCACAGCGCGCATGCGTTCGATGGTGACGAGGCACGTCACGTGCTCACCGCGGGTCGTGATGCAGGCTTGGGCTTGCGGGTGCATGGCGGTCAGCTGGGTTACGGACCGGGTGTGCAGCTGGCCGTCGAGCTCGGCGCGGCCAGCGTCGACCACTGCACCTACCTCAGCGCGGAGGACGTCGCGGCGCTGGTCGGCAGCGACACCGTCGCGACCCTGCTGCCCGGCGTGGAGTTCAGCACCCGGTCTCCCTACCCCGATGCTCGCGCGTTGCTCGACGCCGGTGTGCAGGTGGCGCTCGCGACCGACTGCAACCCGGGCACCTGCTATTCCAACTCGATGCCGTTCATGATCGCGTTGGCGGTGCGCGAGATGGGGATGACACCGGCCGAGGCGCTGACGGCGGCAACCGCGGGCGCCGCGAAAAGTCTGCGGCGCAACGATATCGGCACGATAGCGGTGGGACAGCGGGCCGACCTGACGGTGCTCGACGCGCCGACGTATTTGCATCTTGCCTATCGCCCCGGTGTCCCCATCGCCCGTGCATTGGCTCTGGCCGGATAGCCGCGCCCGGCGCTAGAGGCGGAGTCCAGCAAGCACAAGGCGTCCGACCCGGTGGGATGAGCGGGCATCCTGCCCGCGACCGATCACCTCGGATCGCTCGTCAGTGCAGGTCCCTGAGTCCTTGGGCGTCCGTATCGCCCTCGACGGCAGCTCGTGCCAATTTCCTGACAGTTCCCTGGCAGTTGCCTCTGAGTGCTGCGTGGGATGGCCCCTGGCCGGCTTCGTAGTGGAATAGTCCGGCTCCCGAGTCGTACCCGAGAGAGCGTCATGGTTACTCCTTCCGACCGCACAGCGCCCCGATTCAAACGCTCTGCGGTCGTGACCGGTGTCGTGCTCCTGGCAGCGGCTGCGGTGGCGGCCGGTTCCGGTCGACTGGCCGCTGTCGGGATCGGCCGCGGGGATCCGGATCCGGGCGGTCACCGGTTCGCCGCGATCCGTGGCGCAGCGGCCGGCCTGACCCCGCCTGATGCGTCGCACGTCGTGGTTTCCGTCGACAAGAGCCGGTGGGGGACCGGCGGATGCGACGGCGGCCCTGCCGGCTGGACCCGACCGACCGTCGACGTGACCTTCGACGGACCGGATGCGGTGCCGGCAGATGTGGAGGCCCGGTTGTCGGCCGCGCGATGGCACATGGTCCCGCAGGACGATGATCCGGTCTCGGGGCCGCCGTCTGTGCAGCCGCCGGCCGGTCAGCACCGGTACGAACCCATCGGCCCGAATCCGTACGCGGAGTTCGCGATTCTGAGCCCGCAGGTGCCCGGTGGGGCCGGCCACTGGGACCTATGGGTCACCGCCGAGCCGGCCGGCGAGGTCGACCACGACTGCTGACCCCGGCCACCCGCACCGCGAGTGTCAGCTCAATTCATCACGCCGGCGCGTGAGGTACGCCCGCTCTGCCGGGTTGGCGGCCAAGGAGATCGCCTGGTTGTAGGCGGCGACCGCTTCGGCGGCACGTCCGAGGCGGCGCAAGAAGTCCGCTCTCGTTGCGTGGAGAGCGTGATACACGTCCAGCGGCAGGTCCGATATGAGGGCCAATCCCACGGCGGGACCGTCGATTTCGGCGACCGCGACGGCCCTGTTCAGAGCAACGACCGGTGACGGGTCGAGCCGCAGCAAGCGGTCGTAGAGCGCGACGATCTGGGACCAGTCGGTCCGCGCAGCTGACGGGGCGTTGGCGTGCACAGCGCTCACCGCTGCCAGCAGCTGGTAGCGACCGGGCGCCGGTCCACCCGCCGCGACGGCCGCCAGTCGCGAGCGCACCAAGGACGTGCCCTCGTCGATCAACGAGGTGGACCACAGCGCACGATCCTGCTCGGCCAAGGTGACCAGAGAATCGGATGAAACCCGTGTGGCACGACGGGAATCGGTCAACAGCATGAGCGCCAACAGTCCGGTCACTTCACCATCGCCGGGCAGCAGTGCGTGCAGCAGACGACCGAGCCGGATCGCCTCGTCGCACAGGTCCATCCGCACCGCCGACGCCCCGTCGCTGGCCAGGTACCCCTCGTTGAAGACCAGGTAGATCACTGCAAGCACGCCGGGCAGCCGCTCGTCGAGATCCGACGGCACGCGGTAGGGGATGTGGGCCTTCTTGATCTTGGCCTTGGCCCGCGTAATCCGTTGCGCCATCGTGGTTTCCGGCACTAGGAAAGCGGCCGCGATCTCGGCCACCGTCAACCCGGCGATCAACCGCAACGTGAGCGCTACCCGGGCCGATATCGCCAGCGCCGGGTGGCAGCAGGTGAAGATCAATCGGAGCTGGTCGTCGCCGAACGGGTCGGCCGGCTGGGGCGGTGAGTCGTCGTACGTCATCATGGCCGCCTGCTGTTTGGCATCGCGCTGGGACTCCCGGCGCACCCGGTCCAGCGCGACCCGGGTGGCGGTCGTGGTCAGCCAGCCGCCCGGGTTGGGCGGCACCCCGTCGGTCGGCCAGCGTTCGGCGGCGCGGGCGAACGCCTCTGCCGCTGCCTCCTCGGCCACGTCGAGCGAACCGAAGCGCCGGCCCAGGCCGGCAACCACTCGCGCCCACTCGTGGTGGTAGGCGCGAGTGATCGCTTCATCGGCTGCGCTCACCGCTCGAGCATGGCCTCGATCGACTCCTGCGTCTGGAACGGACGCACCTCGACCGTGCCGCGGCAGGCCTTGGAGCCCTGCGCCGCGAGGTCGAGCGCGACGTCCAGGTCGGGTACGTCGATCACCCAGAAGCCGCCGAGGTGCTCCTTGGCCTCCAGGTAGGGACCGTCCTGAAACACCGCGGTCGCGCCCTGGCCGTCGACGGTGGTGGCGGTCGCGACCGGCTCCAACCCGTCGGCGAAGACGAAGTAGCCCTTCTCGACGAGGGTGTCGTTGAAGGCTCCGGTGTCGGCGAACGCTTGCAGCATGTCCTCCTTGGACGGGTAGGCGCCGTAGTCGCCGCGCTCGGCCGGACCGTAGACGGACATCAAGTACCTGGGCATCGGGATCACTCCTTGTGGTGGTTGGTTACATCCTTTCCACGAACGAGACGGCCCGGATACGACATCGTCGATGGATCCGCGAAAACGCAGAGGTCGCCAGTCGCGCTCGTCCCGGTTAGGCTTACCTTCGTGAGTGACGCAGCGCGCATCGAGCCGGCCCCCGAGCTGGTCGAGATCGCGCACGCCTGTATCGACTTCGCGCGCGAGGGAGACGCCACCCGGCTCGCGGCGTACGTCGACAACGGCGTTCCGGTCGATCTGACGGACGCGGCCGGGAACACGTTGCTGATGCTGGCCGCTTACCACGGTCACGTTGCCGCCGTCTCCGCGCTCGTCGAGCGGGGCGCTGACGTCAACCGGCGCAACGACCGCGGCCAGACGCCGCTGGCCGGAGCGGTATTCAAGGGTGAGGACACCGTGGTGTGGCGGTTGCTCGAGGCGGGGGCCGACATCCACGCCGGGTCGCCCTCGGCCGCTCAGACGGCCGAGATGTTCGGCCGCGGTGAGCTTCTGCGCTAGTCCTCCTCGCGCAGCTTTTCCACCGGCGGCGGTGCGTGACCGGTGGACTTCTCGTAGAGACCGGCTGCCTTGCGGTCGACGAAGGTCCTGGTGATCGCCATGACGGCGGCCGAAACGCCGGCGAATGCCAGCGCCTCAGCCGCCGAACTCGACGGATCCTTCGCAGCCACCGGCATCGGCTTGCCCGTGACGGCCTTCCAGCCGCCCTTCGTGACGACCTTGGCGATCTGCGAGGCCACCAGGCCGCTGGCGATCGCGACCAACTTCCAGCCGATGCCCTTCATGCTGTCTCCTCATTGCAGGGTGAGCGGGTGATCCTGGTCCGACACTAGCCGGACCGAGCGCACCCCAAGTGGGGTTCAGCGCAGTCTCTGGTGGATGTCCTCCGACATCCGGACGACCGAGTAGTAGAACTCCAGCGTCATGCGGGCGAGGGCAAGATAGACCAGAGCCACCAGTGCGCCGAAGATGAGGACCACGAAGAATCCGAGCCATTCGCCATTGGCGAGCGTCGAGATCAGCGCCCCGATCCAGGCCAGGGCGATCACGATCGTGATGACGATGTAGACGATCCGCACGATCTTGGGCGTCGCGAAGGTGTTGAACGAGAAGTCGAACAGCGATCGCAGACCGCCGCTCAGATCGTTCTGCGGTGCCGCGAGGCCGCCGCCGTACTGCGCTGCGGCCGGGTCGATCGGTTGCTGGTAGGGCTGTTGGTATCCCGGCGGCTGCTGGTAGGGCGGCTGGTCCGGTTGCTGCGGTGGCTGGTTCGGCGGCTGGTAGGGGTCCTGGGGCGGGGGCTGCTCAGACATGAGACCTCGATCGTCGGTACCGGATGGGTGCGTCCAGACTGTCAAGGGACTGTGCGTGCGGGCCTGCGCCACGCCGGGCGCTACCCTTGATTCCACGACAGGGGAGCGCACCAGGCGCTGAGAGTGCGGGGCAGCCCGCAGACCCTCGAACCTGATCCGGTTAGTACCGGTGGAGGAAGTCGAGCCCCTTCTCGATGGCCGAGGAGGACGTCAATGTCACCTAGTTATGCCCGTACGTCGATCGCGGCCGTGGTCGCTGCCCTCGCCCTGGCGGGGTGCTCGCTGAGCAGTTCCGGCGACGGCGGATCCACCCCGGGCGCCACGGGTTCAGGCAGTGGTTCTAGCACCGTCAAGAACACCACCGTCACGCTGGTCACCCACGACTCGTGGGTCGCGGACAAGGCCTTGCTGGCGAAGTTCACTGCACAGACCGGCTACACCGTGAAGGTCATCGCCAACGGCGACGCCGGGCAGTTGGCGAACAAGCTGGTCCTCACCAAGGGCAACCCCACCGGCGACGTCACCTTCGGCGTCGACAACACGTTCGCCACCCGAGTCGTGGATTCCGGCGCGATACAGGCGTATTCAGCCAAGAACCTGCCCGCTAGCGCGCAGCGGTTCGCGCTGACCGGTGACGGTGGCAAGGATCTGACGCCGATCGACTTCGGCGACGTCTGCGTCAACGTCGACGACGCGTGGTTCACCAAGAAGGGCCAGACCCCGCCGGCGAACTTCGCCGATCTGGTCAAACCGGAGTACAAGAACCAGTTCGTGACACCGGCCGCTTCGTCCTCCTCCCCAGGGATGGCCTTCCTGCTGGCGACGATCGCGAAGTACGGCACCGACGGCTGGCAGAACTACTGGAAGCAACTGATGGCCAACGGCACCAAGTTGACCAGCGGTTGGAGCGACGCGTGGAGCGTTGACTACACCGCCGGCGGCGGCAACGGGTCGCGGCCGATCGTGCTGTCCTACAACACTTCACCGGCTGACACGATCAAGGACGGGAAGGCCACCACCTCGGCGTTGCTGGACACCTGCTTCCAGTCGGTCGAATACGCCGGTGTGCTGGCCGGCGCCAAGAACCCCGATGGCGCAAAGGCATTCATCGACTTCATGCTGGGCGAGGACTTCCAGAAGGCGCTGCCCGAGGCGATGTACGTCTTCCCGGTCGACACCTCCATCCCGTTGCCGGCCGCGTGGCAGCAGGCCGCGAAGGTCCCGGCCACGCCGCTGAACGTCGACCCGGGCGAGATCACCAAGAACCGCGACACCTGGTTGCGGGAATGGCAGGACGTGACCTCCTAGCGATGCCGTCTACCCCGCGGACTTTTGGAACGGGATCCACGCGTCGCGCGTCGGATCGGGTGAATCCCGTTCCAAAAGTGGGGAAGTTCGTCGGCTGGGGGTGCTGGCCGCCGTACCCCTGGCCTTCCTCGTCGTCTTCTTCCTTGTGCCCGTGACCGGCATGATCGGCCGGGGTCTGCGACCGGACGGGGTCTGGGATCTGGCGGGGGCGTGGGAGGTGCTGACCCGCGCCCGGACGGCCAAGGTCATCGGTTTCACGCTGTTCACGGCGGTGACGGGCACGGTGATCACGGTCGCCCTCGGCGTGCCCGCGGCGTACTGCCTCTACCGCCTGCGTCTTCCGGGCGCGACGATCCTGCGCGGGCTGCTGGTGATGCCGTTCGTGCTGCCGACGGTGGTGGTCGGCGTCGCCTTTCGGACCCTGCTCGCCGAGAACGGCCCGCTGGGGTTCCTGGGACTGGACGGCACCCCCACCGCGATCATCGCCGCCCTCGTCTTCTTCAACCTGTCCGTGGTGATCCGCGTGGTGGGTACGGCGTGGGCGGGCCTCGATCCGCGACCGGAGCAGGCCGCGGCGTCCCTGGGCGCCACCCCGGGACAGGTCTTCCGCACCATCACCCTTCCGTCGCTGCGGCCAGCGATCGTCTCGGCCACCAGCGTGGTGTTCCTCTTCTGCGCCACGGCGTTCGGTGTCGTGCTGACGCTGGGCGGCGTGCGTTACTCGACCATCGAAACCGAGATCTACCTGCTGACCACCAACTTCCTTGACCTGCAAGGGGCTGCGGTGTTGTCGATCCTGCAGTTCGTGATGGTGCTGGTCCTGTTGGCGTTGGTCGGGCGGGTCCGCCGCGACGGCGCGGCCAACCGCCCGCCCACACCGGCCCGGATCCGTCGCGGGGACACCGGGCCGTTGGCGGCCCTGGTGCTCAGCGTCCTGCTGGTGATCGCTCCCCTGGCAACGCTGCTGATCAGGTCGCTTCAGGTGCAAGGGGATTGGAGCTTGGCCAACTACCGCAACCTCACGGTGGTCACCGGCGACAACGCGCTACCGGTGACGGTGTGGCAGGCGCTGTCGACGTCGTGGCGGATCGCCATCGACGCCACCGTGTTGGCCGTCGTGCTCGGTCTGATCGTCGCTGTCCTGGTGTCGCGCAGGCCCCGGTCCCGGCCGGCTCGCCGGCTGGTCGGTCTGCTGGACGGTGTCTTCATGCTGCCGCTGGGCATCTCCGCCGTGACCGTGGGGTTCGGCTTCCTGATCACCCTGGACAGGCCGCCGTTCGACTTCCGGGACAGCGTCTGGTTGATCCCGGTGGCTCAGGCCATGGTGGCGCTCCCGCTGGTCGTGCGCACCCTCGCTCCCGCGTTGCGCAACGTCGACCAACGGCAGCGCGAGGCGGCGGCAGCACTCGGCGCCGGACCGGTGCGGGTGGCGATCACCGTCGACGTGGTCGCCGCCTGGCGACCGTTCCTGGCGGCCATTGGATTCGCGCTCGCGGTCTCCCTGGGTGAGTTCGGCGCGACGAGTTTCCTTGCCCGGCCGGACGATCCGACGTTGCCGGTCGCGATCTACCAGTTGATCGGCCACCCGGGTGCGGCGAACTTCGGGATGGCACTGGCCGCGTCCGTCGTGCTCGCCGCGGTGACGGGGACGATCATGGCGGGCGTGGACCGGTTCGGCGGACGGACGATGGTGTGAACGGTCTTGAGGTGCGTGACGTCAGCGTCGCGTTCGGTGACACCCAGGCGCTCGATCACGTCAGCCTCGAGGTGGCGACCGGGCGCATCCTGGCCGTGCTCGGCCCGTCCGGGTGCGGCAAGTCCACGCTGCTGCGGGTGATCGCCGGGTTGCAACAACCCGATGGCGGCGAGGTGGCCTTCGATGGTCAGGACGTCTCACGGGTGCCGACCCACCGACGCGGATTCGCCCTGATGTTCCAGGACGGCCAGCTCTTCGAGCACCTGTCCGTGGCCGCGAATGTCGCCTATCCATTACGACGCCAGGGTGTTTCGCGGCGAAACGCGGCCACCCGGGCTACCGAACTGCTCGAGATCGTCGGGCTTGCCGGGTTCGCCGACCGATCCCCCGGACCCTGTCCGGCGGTCAGCAACAACGCGTGGCCCTGGCCCGGGCGCTGGCTGCACAGCCGCGTCTGCTGTTGCTCGACGAACCGCTGTCGGCCCTCGACCGCGACCTGCGCGAGCGGCTGGCAGTGGACCTGCGCCAGATCCTGCTCTCCACCGGGACCACCGCCTTGTTGGTGACGCACGATCACGGTGAGGCCTTCACGCTCGCCGACGACGCGGTGCTGCTGCGCGCCGGCCGGGTCGTGCAGCACGGCGAGGTGGCCGACCTGTGGCGGGAACCGGTCGACGAGGAGGCCGCTCGCTTCCTCGGCTATCGCACGGTGCTGACCGGGCAGGCGGCGATCGACGTACGCCGCGCGCTCGAGGTCCCCGGCGACGGACCCGTCGCGTTGCGGCGGGGTGCGCTGCGGGTGAGCAGCGGGATCGGCCAGTTCGCCGGGACTGCCGGTGCCTCGGCGTACGGCGCGGACGAGGTGAGCCTCGAAGTGGACCTGCCCGGGCTCGGGCGGCTACCGGTCACCGCGGATGTCCCACCGGCGCAGGGCGCCCGGGTCGGCGTCGACCTGGTGCCCGCACGGATCGCTTTTCTGAATGTTCACAGGGCGGCCACCTAGAATCCACCGGTGGCTATCTCCGGGGAGCGCGACCTCGTGGACGAAGCTGCCCTGGAATCCGGCGTGTCAGCCCGGCTCGATCTGGCCTCGTTGCGCCGGCTGGCGGTCGGCGCGTACCTCGCGGTGCTCGCGACGTACTGCATCTTCGTCGGAATTCCCCTCGACCGCGTCGGCATGACGCTGTGGATCGTCGCCGGGCTGTCCGTGCTGTGCATCGGCCGCGGTTGGCGGGCCTGGCGGCTGACGCTGTTGGCCTGGCTGCCGTTCGAGGGGGTGCTGCTGGCGTACGACTACAGCTACGGCTTCGCGGGTCGGTTCAACGGGCAACTCGACGTGTTGGGCTATCCGATGCAGGGCGCGACCAACGCGCTGGGAATGCCGCTGCACTCCACCTTCCCGATCGAGGCCGACCGATGGTTGTTCGGCGGCACCCTGCCCGGCCAATGGATCCAGGAGCATCTGCGGTCCGACGGGCCGATCGGCTGGATCGCCGTGCCGGTGACGCTGACCTATATGTCGCACTTCGTCGTCACCCCCATGGTCGCGGTCGCGCTGTGGATCTGGAACCGCAGCCGGTTCCTGAAGTGGGTGCGCGCCGTGGTGAGTCTGGCCGTCGTCGGGTTGAGCACCTATCTGCTGTTCCCTATGTCTCCGCCCTGGCTGGCCGCCGAGCAGGGCCTGATCCCGGGATGGACTGTGCTGCGCGCCAACGGTGACGGCTTCCGGTTCATGGGGTTACGTATCGCCCAGGACGTGCTGTCCGACGGCCAAGATCGCTCCAACCCGGTCGCGGCGATGCCCTCGTTGCACATGGCGTTCGCGACCCTGGCCGTGCTGTTCTTCTGGACTTCCGTGCGCCGCTCATTGCGCCCGCTGTTGCTGCTCTACCCCGCGATGATGGGTTTCACCCTCCTGTACTCCGGGGAGCATTACGCGATCGATGAGATCGCCGGGGTGCTGGCGGCGCTGGCGGTCACGACGTTCTGGTGGTGGGCCGACCGGTGGTGGCGACGCCGGCGATCAGCGGGGGAAGTGCCGGACGGTGAGGGCCTGCTCGGCGCGTCCGAAGGGTCCGGACTCGTCGCTCAGAGTGGTCGAGGTGAGGCCGAGACCGTTGGTGCCGAACGAGACTGAGGTATCGAGCCCGACCCACGACGGTTCGGGCTGACGGATCAGGTGGATCGTCAGGTCGACGTTCGGGAACATCATGTCGGTGGGCCGGACGCGGGTGGCTATCCCGTTGGCCAGATCGACCAGCGCGATGGCGGCCGCGGTAGGGCTGACCGACTCATCGGCCACCACGGGATGCGGGGTGCGCGCCCAGACCTGCCGCCGGCCCGACCGGCCGCCCGGCAATGCCACGGTCTCGATGGAGGCGAGGAAGCCGCCCTTCCATTCGGTCAGCGGATCGTAGGGAGCCCCCTGCGCGGGCCCTCCTGCCATCCCGGGCAACTCGACCCCCGCGACGTCGGCCACGTCGTCGCTGATCGCCAGCCGCCAGGCGCGCGCCCGGATGCGCGGCCGGTCCTCGATGATCGCGGTGGCCTCGATCAACTCGATGGTCCGGCCCGGCCGGATGGTCTCGACGACGACGGTCGTGTCCGCCAGCGGGATCAGGCCGAGGATCTCGAAACTGATCCGCGACATCTGGACCGTGGGGTTGTGCGCATGGCCGTCGATGGCATGAGTGATCAGGCCGGCCACCGGAGACATGTGCTGCTCGTGGTCGTTCCACGCACCCTGCACGTGCTGCGTGGGCCGGTACGTGTCGGCACTGACGCGTTCGTAGTAGCTCACGGTCGCGAGGTTACGCGGGGCCTTTTCCAGCATCCCGTGCGGAGTCGGTAAACGACCGGTAAGCAGTTCGGCACGGTATCCGCCGGACAACCTGGGAAAACCCTGGGAATTATGGCGCAGCGGCGACACGCGCCGACAGGGTGAAGCCACCAATCCCCTTTCCCCCGAGGAGACCATCACTATGCGCAAGACCCCCATGGCCGCCACGCTGTTCGCTCTGGCTACCGCCGCAGCGATGAGCGCGGCACTGCCGTCAGCTGACGCGGTCACCACCGCGAAGGCATCCGTCACCCAGGTCCACTCCTGCTCTAACAGCCCCAAGGCCGGCTATGCGTCGTGCTTCGCGATCCACCTCACCAACCCCGCGACCGGTAAGTCCGTGAACGCTCGCGGCGCAGCGATCACCCCGAAGGCGATCTCGGGCAAGACCCCGTCGGACATCCAGAGCGCCTACAAGCTCTCCGGCGTGAAGTCGGGCGGGCGGACCGTCGCCATCGTCGATGCGTACGGCTATCCCAACGCCGAACGTGACCTGGGCGTCTACCGCAAGCAGTTCGGTCTGTCGGCCTGCACCATCGCGAACGGCTGTCTGAAGATCATCAGCCAGACCGGCTCGACCACCTCGCTGCCCGCGACCAACGTGGGCTGGGATCAGGAGCAGGCACTCGATCTCGACGCAGTCTCCGCCGCGTGCCCGGACTGCAAGATCGTCCTGGTGCAGGCGAAGACGGCGTCGTTCGCGAACCTCGGGACAGCGGTCAACACTGCCGCCAAGCAGTCTGGCGTCGTGGCCATCTCCAACAGTTACGGCGGTGGGGACGCCAGGGACTCGACCTACGCCAAGTACTACAAGCACTCCGGCATCGCGGTCACCGCCTCGACCGGTGACGACGGCTACCAGGGCGCGAGCTACCCGGCGTCTTCGCAGTACGTCACGGCGGTCGGCGGGACCTCGCTGAACTCCTCGTCGAACTCCCGCGGCTGGACCGAATCGGCGTGGAGCGACGCTGGATCCGGCTGCTCGTCGTACAACGCCGCCCCGGCCGGCCAGAGCTCGGCGACGACCAACTGTGCGGGGCGGGCCATGGCGGACGTGTCCGCGGTCGCCGACCCGAACACCGGGCTCGCGGTCTACGCTCCGACCAGCGCGACAGCATCGAGCTGGGCGCAGTACGGCGGTACCTCGCTGTCCTCGCCGATCGTCGCCAGTGTGTACGCGCTGTCGGGCAACACCTCCGGCTACGCCAACACCAAGCCCTACGCAGCGACATCGGGCCTGTTCGATGTGACCTCCGGCTCCAACGGCTCGTGTGACTACTGGTGCACCGCCGGATCCGGCTGGGACGGCCCGACCGGTCTGGGCACCCCGAACGGGGTCAGCGCCTTCTGAGCTGACCCGCACCCACGCCGGCCCTGCAGCGAGCGCTCATGCTGCGGGGCCGGCACCTGCCCGCTCCTGTCATACCCCCTGGGGGTATGATGGCGACATGGCCGCCGTTGATCAGGACATCCGCCTCGACATCGAAGGGATGACGTGCGCCTCGTGCGCGATGCGGATCGAGAAGAAGCTCAACAAGCTCGAGGGTGTGCAGGCCAGCGTCAACTACGCCTTGGGCACGGCGAGTGTGCACGCCCCCGCCGACGTTCCGGTCGAGCAACTGGTCCAGACCGTCGAAGCCGCCGGTTACGGCGCGTCCCTGCCGCAGCCCGCGCAACCGCCGGTCGATGAGACGGCCGGTCTTCGCCGGCGGTTGATCGCGACCTGGGTCCTGGCCCTGCCGGTGATCGCGCTCTCGATGGTCCCGGCATGGCAGTTCTTCGGTTGGCAGTGGGTGGCGCTGGCGCTGACGGTGCCGGTAGTGCTCTGGGGCGGTCGGGGATTCCACCGGGCTGCGTGGCAGAACCTGCGGCACGGCACCGCCACCATGGACACCCTCGTCTCGGTCGGCACGTTGGCCGCGCTGGCCTGGTCGGTCTACGCCATGGTCTTCGGTCGTGCCGGCATGATCGGGATGCACCATCACTTCTCGGTGGTGGTCGAGCCGCAGGAGGCGGCCGATGCCATCTACCTCGAGGCGGCCGCCGGTGTCACGGCCTTCCTGCTGCTCGGGCGCTATCTGGAGGCGCGTTCCAAGCGGGTCGCCGGCGCCGCCGTGCAGGGGCTCCTGCGGTTGAAGGCCGACGAGGTGCTGGTGGAGCGCAACGGCGCCGCATCGACGATTCCGTTGGCACAGCTGGTGATCGGTGACGTTTTCCGCGTCCGCCCGGGGGACCGCGTCGCCACCGACGGGGTCGTGATCGACGGGCATGCCAGCGTCGATGCCTCCGCCGTCACCGGCGAGAGTGTGCCGGTCGAGGTCGGGCCGGGTGATCACGTGGTGGGTGGCACCCTCGCCGCCGGCGGCAGCGTGCGCGTTCGCGCCACCGCCGTCGGGGCGGACACCGAGTTGTCCCGGATCGCGGCTCTGGTCGAGACGGCGCAGACCGGCAAGGCCTCCGTCCAGCGGCTGGCCGACAGGGTCGCCGGCGTCTTCGTGCCGGTGATCCTGTTGTTGGCGCTCGCGACGTTGCTGGGGTGGTGGCTGATCGGCGGTGACCTGACCCGTGGATTCACGGCCGCGGTCGCCGTACTCGTGATCGCGTGCCCGTGCGCCCTCGGCCTGGCGACTCCCGTGGCGCTCCTGGTGGGAACCGGCCGCGGCGCACAACTGGGCATCCTCATCCGCGGTCCGCAGGCGCTGGAGCAGGCCGACGCCGTCCGGACCGTCGTGCTGGACAAGACCGGCACGTTGACCGACGGACGGATGAGCCTGGTCGGCGTCTGGGCCGCCGATGGCGATGAGCAGCAGGTACGCCGCGTGGCCGCCTCCCTGGAACAGGACTCGGCCCACCCGATCGCGACCGCCATCAGCCGCGACGCCGCGGGTCTTTCGCCGGTCGAGGACTTCCGCAGCTACGACGGTGCCGGTGTCGGCGGTGTGGTCGAAGGACGGCCGGCGCTCCTCGGCCGGGTGGGCTGGCTGCGCGAGCAGGGGATCGACGTACCTGCCCTGGTGCACGGGCGGGTGGATGCCGAAGCTGAGCTCGGCCGCACGGCGGTGGTCCTCGCGGTCGGCGGTCAGGTGAGCGGAGTGCTGAGCGTCGCGGACCGGATCCGGCCCACCTCGGTCGCGGCGATCCGCGGGTTCGAGGCGCTGGGATTGCGCCCGGTGATGATGACCGGCGATCACCGGGGCGTCGCCGAAGCGGTCGCGCGGCAGCTCGGTATCCACGAGGTGCATGCCGCGGTGTTGCCGCAGGACAAGGCGGCGCACGTGTCGGCGCTGCAGCAGCAGGGGCAGAAAGTGGCAATGGTCGGCGACGGCGTCAACGACGCGGCCGCGCTGGCGACGGCCGACCTAGGCATCGCGATGGGTTCGGGTGCGGACGTCGCCTCCGACGCGGCGGATCTGACGCTGCTGCGGACCGATCCGGTCGCGGCGGTGGACGCGGTGCGGTTGTCCCGGGCGACCTTGCGCGTCATCAGGCAGAACATCGGCTGGGCGTTCGCCTACAACCTCGCGGCGGTGCCCCTGGCGATGTCCGGGCGGTTGGGGCCGATGGTCGCAGGTTTCGCGATGGCCGCCTCCTCGGTTCTGGTGGTGTTGAACTCGCTGCGGCTACGCCGGTTCAGATAGTGAGCTCCTGTGGCCGGGGTGACTCGGTGATGCAATACATGTGCACAACCTATGTATCGGTTATCACACAGGTGGACACCCTGATCTGACTGTGCGAGTCTCAGCCCGGCGGCTCACCCCTCGGGGTGTCGCACGGAGCAGTCGAGGAACCAGAGAAAGTAGCGCAATGGCGGTACAACGGGTCAGGCACGCGATCGCGACGCGGGTTCTTGCCGCGATGGCATTAGTGGTGGCCCTGGTGGCAACCATGAGCCTCGCGACGGCACCGCAGGTGGCAGCGGCCGACCCGACCGCGACCATGCAGATGTCGAAGACGGCCCAGGTCGACGGCGAGCTGACGCCGGGTACCGAGTTCCTCTACACGATCACCGTGGCGTGCTCGTCCGTAGCGGTGGGCGGCTGTGAGAACTACGTCCTGACCGACCCGTTGCCGGAATGGATCGAACTGGCGGGCGACCCCACCGCGGACAACCAGCCGTCCACGGTGACCGTCAGCCCCGACAACGTGGTGACGGTGGACGTCAATCAAGCCCTGGGTGGCGGCAAGACGGGTTTGAAGTCGGGAGACACGCTAACGATCACGATCCCGGTGAGACTATCGCCGGACGCACCCGCGAGCATCAACGGCACCACGATCACCAACACGGCTACCTCGACCGCGGACAACGCGACGGAGCAGTCCGCTTCGGCCGACGTGACGCCGGTGGTCCAAACCAAACTTGGCGCAGAAACGACCAAGACCATCGAGCCGTCCGGTGCGTCCGCCAAGCCCGGCACAGCGGCGGCAGTGACGCTCACCGGCAAGAACCAGTCCAATGTGCCCGTCCATGAGCTCGTGGTCCAGGATCCAGTCGACCCGACTGCTTCCCCCAGCCCGTTCACCTACCTCGGCGTCACCGCCCCGCTGGGTGAGGTCACCATGCCCAAGGGTGCGGACCAGGTCGTGGTGTGGGCCTACGTCAACGGCCAGTGGGTCGAGGGCGCTCCCGGCCCTCCGGCGCAGCTGCCGGCCGGCGTCGACCCCAGTGACGTCGAAGGCCTGCGGTATGTATTCACGGACACCACCGGTGACGGCATCGCCCCGGGGGCAACCGCAACCATCCCGGTGAACGTCGAACAACGGGACAACGTCACCGAGTTGACCGGCCCGGTCACGGTCAAGAACGACGCGCAGACCACCGTCACCACAGCCGACGGGACGACCGCGACGTCCGACCCCGCCGACGACACGTACGTGATCACCCCGCCGGACCTCAGCGCCGACGTCACCAAGAAGTTCGATCCGGACACCGTTCACGCCGGAGACCCCAGCACCGTCACCATCGGCGCGACCAACTCCTCCAATGTCCCGGGTCGATTCGCTGACGATTACCGAGCCCACGGGGGCCAGTAACCCCTTCGAAGGTGATAACCCGCTGACTTTCGCCGGTTTCACCGACGGCGTCACCTGGCCGGCCGGAGCCACCGGGGCCTCGATCACCTACACCGGCCCCGGTTGCTCGGGTGACCCGCTGACGACCACGACGACCGACACCCTTCCCGGCCCGCCCGCCGGCTGCCAGCCGACCGGCTTCACCGTGACCTTCACCGGAACCATCGATGCGGGCGCCGAGGCCACGGTGCCGTTCACGGTCGATACCGACCACGGCCAGAGCGCCGATTCGTTGACCCATGACAACCAGGTGAGCGCGCAGACCGGCCTGGACGGAGCAAAGAGCGACCCGGCGACCGATGATGCGTCGCTGGTGACGTTGGCCGACCGCCTCACCACCTCCACCACCAAACGGATCACCCCAGACGACGTTCCGGCGCTCCCCGGACAGGACGTCACGACCGGATTGACCGGCACCATCAAGGCCTTCCCGGACTCCACCGTCAATGCGCAGAAGGTGGTCGTCCAGGACCCCGAAGACCCGACGGTTGCTCCGAACTTCTTCGACACGTTCCGTCCCACCTCGGTGGACAACACCGAGATCAGCGAGTGTGTGCAGCTGACGGTCAACTACTGGAACGGCACCTCCTGGCAGCCCGTGCCGGGCATGACGGACCTCCAAGGGCCGCAGCGGTTCTCCGGCGCCCTGCCCTCGAACATCGACGCGCACGGCCTGCAGTTCGTCTATACCCCTGCCGCCGGATGCACCGGCTTCCCGCCCGGCACCTCGTTCTCCCCGAACTTCACCTCGAAGGTCCGCCCCGGCGTACCCAATGAGGACGCGACGGTCAGCAACTGTGCCGGCACCGACGGCAGCGCACCGACCGTCAGTGAACCCGCGCACTCGCAGGGCTGTGCGGACGTGGACCTGCACCACGTCAACCCGGGCGAGGCGGACCTGCTGCAGAAGGATTGGGACGATCCGGCCAACATTGCCGAGCGTTCCGGCGACGAGCGCGGAGCGACCTTGCACTGGTCGACCGGCGGTTTCTCCAATTTCGAGAAGGTCGTCATCAGCGATGTGCCCGACCCGGGCCAGCCGATCAAGAACTCGGTCTACGACTCCTTCGACCTGGTCCGGATCGACCCCATCACGGCGTCCGACGACCCGTTGCTGAAGTACGACCAGGTCGCCAGCGTCGAGCTCTACATCAACGGCCAATGGGTGGCCGCCTCCGGCGACCCCTGCCCCGCAGCATGTGACGGCACCTTCCCGGGGTATACCCTCACCGCCGCCGAACGCGCTGAGGCCACCGCCTTCCGGCTGACCTACGTGGAGTCGGACACCCATCGCACCGGTGCTGCCGGCACACCGGCCGTCGGCTCCGGCGTTGCGCGTTCGAGCGGCGACAACCGCAAGATCCACCCGGTCTTCGCGGTCCGCGACGTCACCCGGCACACCCCGGCCGTCCCGGTGCTGTCGACCACGGACCTCAACACCGACCAGGCCGGCGTGGTGAGCAACACCGCGGGCGCCGACGCGTACTTCCCCGGCGACACGGCCCCGTCGTACTCCGACCGGGCCAGCGACGACATCACCATCGTTCCGGCCAACCTTCAGGTGGATCTGGCCAAGAAGTGGGACGGCGGTCCGCTCGGTGTTCCCGCCCCCGGAACGGCAACTGACAAGTACCCCTCCGGATTGGTCACCCTCGAGGCGACCAACAAGTCATTGTCGCGGCTGGACACGCTGACGATCAGTGAGCCCTCCGGGAGCGCCAAACCGTTCGACACCTTCGATCTGACCGGCTTCACGACGATCACCCCGCCCTCGGAAGTCGGTGCGTCCGACGTGACGGTGACCGTGCACTACGCGGGCGGCACTCCCGATCGGACGTTCACCCGGGCGGAGGCCCTGGCTGCCTCGGCGGCTGATTTCCAGAACGCGGTCGGCTTCGACATCGTCTATACCGGTCGCATCAACTCGGCGACCGACCAAGCCCGCGGTGCGCACAACAAGGTCACCGTTTCCTTCGACACCAGGTTGCGCCCGACGCACCGGTCGGACGGCACGCCCGTGACCGCTCCCGCCACCATTTCCAACGAGGCGACGACCACGGGCCAGGACCTGGTCGACTTCCCCGGCGACACGAAGACCGCGACGGCCGACGACACCGCCAGCATCGATCTGGTCGCCGGCGCGTTGACCGTCGATGCGGGCAAATCGATCAACCCGACCAGCCAGGTGGAGGGCGACGATTCACCGGTGAAGGTCACCCTGAGCGGTCAGCCGCAAGGTCCGGCACGGACCGTTCAGATGGTCGTGCAGGACGACGCACCGACGTTCTGGAACCAGTACGACTTCACGGGATTCTCTGATTTCTCCTTCACCAGGCCGATCGACCGTGTGCAGGTGGACGCGCTGACCGGCGGTACCTGGAGCGTCGTCGACGGCAAACCGGTGCTGACCGGTGGCACCTGGAAGACCGGTACTGCGGGCACCACACCGGTGTTGCCCGACAACGTGACCCCTGCCCAGGTCCAGGGTCTGAGATTCACCTACACGCGAGCCGACGGCGCCAACTGGGAGAACCCGGCCAACCCGAAGCAGAACGTCTCCTTCACGGTGACCCGCCGCGCCACGCTCAACACCGGCGGGCCGGTGCTCACCGACCAGACGGGCAATGCGCCCGCACCCGGCGAGACCCAGGCCGGGCGGGCCAGCGACGAGGTCGACGTCGTCGCGACCAGCTCCGCGCTCGACGGCGACGGCAACCCCATCACCGCTGATGACGACGCCGCTGCGCACATCGACTACGTGCACCTGAACAACGCGGTCCAGATCGTGAAGACACCGAAGGGCAACACCTATCAACCCGGTGTGCCGTTCACCTACACCGTCACGGTCAAGAACACCGGCGAGGCGCCGATCCAGAATCCCGTGATCGTCGACGCGATGCCGACCGACGCCCAGGGTGCGCAACTGGTCTTCAACCCGGACACGCCGGAGAGCCAGCGGTACACCTACGACCTCACGCCGCCGTCGACGGCCGACACCGCGTTGCCCACCGAGTCTTCGGACGTGTCCGTGGCACAGGTGTCGGACGCCCAGGGAGCGCCGACCTCGCTGACGTTCACGTTCCCGAACGGCTCGATCCTGCAGCCGGGTGAGACCTACACCATCTCCTACTCCGTGCTCACCCGGCCGGGGTTGACGGCGAAGACGACCTTCACCAACACCGTCGGCATCACCGCCGACCGGCCATGGGACAGCTGCACCGGGGTGTTGAACCCGACGACTGGTGCTTGCACGACAACCGCCGCCAACACCATTGCCGAGGGTGCGGCGATCGGCGTCTCGAAACGGGTCAAGGCCGAGGACTCCGACGTGCTCGGAGTGATGGTGGACCCGGCTCTGACGAAGGAGGTGCACGGTGCGTGCGTGCCGGATGCCAACGGCTTCTACGGCACACCGTGTGTCCCGATCACCAAGCCGGGCGGCCAGATCACCTGGCGAGCGTCGTACGTCAACACCGGTAACGAACAGCAGGACCGTATGGTCGCTATCGACCGACTGCCCAAGCCCGGCGACACCGGTTCGACCAACAGCCTCGCGCGCGGTTCGCAGTGGCGACCGATCCCGTCCGGTCGACCCACCCTGGTCAGCGGGGACTCCAAGCAGTTGAGGGTCTACTACGCGACCTCCGACGACCTGTGCCAGGACGAGCTGACCCAGGTGAAACCCAATATCTGTCCCAGTGGCTCGTGGACCGAGTGGCCGGAAGGAACGACCCTGCCGGCCGACGTCCTGCAGTCCATCACGGCGTTCGAGTTCATCTACGCGCCGAGCAAGTCGTTGATCCCGCCGCTGGGCGGTTTCAGCGTCGACATCCCGCAAACGGCTCCGGCCCTTTCGCCGACGGCCGGCGCGGACACCATCGCCTTCAACACCACCGGCGCCCGGGCCGAGGCGGTGCGCTCGAACGGGACGGTCCACACGACGTTGACCACCGAGCCTCCGCGGGTCGGGGTGTCGTTGGCCACCGGACCGGTGCAGGTGGAGAAGGTTGTCACCGGGCCGGCCGCGCAGTACGCGCCGGATACCTTCACCGCGACGCTGCACTGCACGTCGGTAGGCGTCGATGTCGACCTCGGGGACAAGGCCACGATCACCTTGAAGCCGAACACCCCGGTGACGGTCGAGGATCTGCCCTACAACGCCGACTGCTATGTCACCGAGTCCGACGACAGCGGTCAGACCAGTTCCAGCTCGACGCACGTGACGATCACTCGCGATGAGCAGAACGTCCCGCTGATCACGCTCACGAACGTCTACGACAACGCGTCGCTCGTCGTGAGCAAGCACGTGGAGACGACCGCCACGGACCAGGACGGTGCGCCGATCACCTACGGCCCGTTCCAGGTCGCGGTCGAGTGCACCTTCTTGGACAAGCCGGTCTACGCCGCGGGGTATTCGGCGGACAAGCCGATGCAGGTGACGTTGACCGACGGTGAGTCGCACACCTTCACCGGCCTGCCGGCGCGTTCGACGTGCACCGTCACCGAGTCCGACTACACCGGGGCGACCGTCACCTACACCACGACCACCGGCGACGACTCCTCGGCCACCGGTACCGGCACGCTCGCACCGGATGGGCCGGACGGTACTGCCGAGAACTCCACCGCAGTCACCAACACCTTCGACAGCGGCTCCCTGCTGCTGACCAAGAAGGTGCAGGGCGACGCCGCATCGACCTACGGTGCCGGACCGTTCACCTTCCACCTGGTCTGCACGCTGGACGACCACGCCGGCGGTGCAGAGCAGCCGCGCACGGTGTACGAAGCCGACCTGACACTGGGTGGCGACGAGCCGCTGCAGCGGTCGGTCGATCACATCGCCACTGGCGCCCAGTGCACGGTCACCGAGACCGACAGCGCAGGGGCGACCAGTTCCTCGCTGGACCCGGCGGACGGCACGGTCACCATCGGTGCCTCCGGTGCTGAGATCGCCGCGGTGACCGCGACCAACACCTTCGACGCCGGGAAACTGGCGGTCACCAAGACCGTCACGGGAGCGGCCTCGGACTACGCCGCGGCGTCCTTCACGGCGCAGGTCACCTGCACCGCCGACGGCCGGACGCTGCCGGGCTTCCCGAAGCAGATCACCGTCACACCCGGCGAGACGACCACGGTCGACACGCTGGTCGGAGCCTCCTGCGTCGTCGGTGAGGTCGACCGGCATGGTGCGACCGGGGTCACCTATGACCCGGCGGATCCGGACAACCCGGACCAG
The DNA here is from genome assembly GCF_042661605.1 of Branchiibius cervicis. Lineage (NCBI taxonomy): Bacteria > Bacillati > Actinomycetota > Actinomycetes > Micrococcales > Dermacoccaceae > Branchiibius > Branchiibius cervicis. The sequence goes on along the minus strand of NZ_JBHSWJ010000002.1, from coordinate 3,380,195 downwards.
AGCAAGGCCGTGGTCATCGCAGCGGCCGACCAGGATCCGGTCTCGGTGGGCATCACCAACGAGTACCGGGCCGGCGGGCTGCAGATTCTCAAGCAGGTCGGCGGACCGGGTGCACCGGAGGCGTCGGTCGGGCCCTTCGTCTTCTCGGTCGTGTGCACCTTCGACGGCGCCCGGGTTTACGACAAGGACGTCACGCTGACCGGCGACGGTACGAGCACCGAGTTGACGTCCGACGTGCTCTCCCCGCTGCCGGTGGGTGCGCAGTGTGTGGTGCGTGAGACGGACAACGGAGGTGCGGACAGTACGCCGCCGCCGGTGACGGTCACCATTCCCGACGTGGACGATTCCGGAGCGGCGCAGGTCGTGACGGCGGGCTTCCTCAACGACTTCTCCGCCGGGACCATCGCCCTGGCCAAGAAGCTGGCGGGGAACGACGCCGACAGCGCCCGCAACACGGTCTTCACCGTGCAGCTCACCTGCCAGATCGAGACCCCCGGCGGCGACCGGGTGACGCTGTTCTCCGACCCGGTCGAGATCAAGGGCGGGGAAGTGCTGACCCCGACGGACGCCGACGGCAACGAACTCAAGCTGCCGCGGGGCACGCACTGCTTCGCAGCGGAAACCGACAGTGGCGGAGCGACCTCCAGCGAGGTCAGTAACGGTTCGTACGACGACGCGGTCGTGGTCGGCACCTCCGATGAATTGCAGGAGTTGACGATCACGGTGACGAATACCTTCACCAAGCCGCCCACACCTCCCACCACGCCGCCCACGTCACCACCGACGACGCCGCCCACCACCCCGCCGTCCACGACGCCGCCGACCACCCCGCCGTCCACGACGCCGCCGACCGTTCCGACGAGCACAACGCCGCCGTCGGTCTCGACCGGTGGTCACGTCGGATCCGGTGGTAACGGATGGGCGCTGGGCGTGGGCGCGATCGCGTTGTTGATCGCCGCGGGCGCCGCCGCGACGCTGGTGTCCCGTCTTCGCCGCAAGGAGCAGTGACTAGAGGGCAGGGCGCCGCACGGCGGCACTCACGGGCGATCACCATGGCCCTGGTGGCCGTCGTGATCGGCGCCCTCGCCGTCGCCGGGTGGAGTATCCGGCAGTACGTCGCGTCACCCGCCCCCGCGCACGGCGGGCTGACCGACATGAACGGTGCGATCGTCGTACCGGACGATCCGCCCGACGTGCAGGCTGCACACGTCCGGTCCACCGGAGAACGGTTCGTTGCGCCGGACCAGGGGCTCGACGTACCCCTGGATTCGATGGATGTGACGGGGGAGTGATCAACCCGCCCTCGTTCACCGCCGCCTTCCTGATTCGGCAATACGGACGTCCCGCCGATCCCGCATCAGGGCTGAGCGTGGTGACCATGCACGCGGTCTACGGCGGGCGCAGCCCCGGCAACTATCTGTTCTCGATGGCGCCCGCTGACTCGCACGCGGTGATCTCGGCCGGCGATCCGGTCGTGGTGGGCGGAGTCGGCTACACGGTGACCTCGACGATGATCATCGGCAAGGTCGCGGCGGTCGACTCGCAGCGGATGTGGGGGCGGTGGAAAGAACGGGGCAACGAACTGATGATCGTGACCTGTCTTCAACGCGCCGGGCAGGGCAGCCTGCATGCGGCGGACAATCTGGTGGTGTTCGCGAAACGCGACGCCTCCGGTGCCGGCAGGTCCAGCGGTTAGAAGTGCCGGTGGTGGCGGGCCGCGCGGCCCAGGCTCAGCAAGGCGAGGCCGGCGACGAAGCAGCAGGCGTAGACGGTCAGTCCGGCGAGCAGGAGGGGGCGTAGCCGATCCGCGACGTCGTCCGGGATGCCGGGGAAGATGGACACCACGAGCAGTACGGCTGCGGCCGGCACCAGGACCATCAACAGGGACAGGCAGGCGGCGGTGATCGTCGCCCCGACCTCGAGGGCGGTACTCGTCGACCGTTGCGTACGCACCGGATCGCTCATCACGCGACTCATACCGGCAGTCTGGCAGCCGGATTGACGCCCGTCCCAGGCCGTCCATAGGCCAAAAGGTGTAGATCTGTCACCTCTTTACCAAGTATTTGCCGGGTGGTCACCATGGGCTGTCGGAGGGCGCAGAAACGTAGACTGTCGATCTTGTGAGGATGCGTGGCGCACTGGCGGATACCCGACCGCTCGGCGTCCCCGCCTACCGGAGATTGTGGACGGCCAACATCGTCACGGTGATCGGCGCCCAGCTCACCGTCGTGGCCGTGCCCGCTCAGATCTACGCCATCACCGGCAGTTCGTTCTACGTGGGACTGACCGGCGTTTTCGGACTGGTGCCGTTGATCATCTTCGGGCTCTACGGCGGTGCGTTGGCCGACGTGATGGACCGGCGGCAGTTGCTGATGATCACCACCATCGGTCTGATCGCCATGAGCGCGTTGTTCTGGGCGCAGGCCGAGTTCGGCTGGTCCAACGTGTGGGTGATCCTGCTGATCTTCGCGGCGCAGCAGGCGTTCTTCGCCGTCAACCAGCCCACCCGCAGCGCGCTGCTGCCGCGGATCATTCCCGGTGAGCTCCTGCCGGCCGCCAACTCGTTGAACATGACCGTGATGCAGGCCGGCGCCATCGCGGGTCCGTTGGTCGGCGGCGCACTGATCCCCGTCCTGGGCTACTCGGCGCTGTACCTGATCGACACGCTATGCCTGTTCGCCACGCTGTGGGCGGTCGTCAAGCTGCCGCCCCTGCCCCCTTGGAGAAGGTGGGCCGGGCCGGACTGCGTTCCGTGCTCGAAGGATTCGCCTACCTGCGCGGGCACACCGTGCTGTTGATGTCCTTCGTCGTCGACATCATCGCGATGGTCTTCGGGATGCCGCGGGCACTCTTCCCGCAGATCGCCCACGAGAGCTTCGGCGGCCCGATCGACGGCGGTCTGGCGTTCGCGCTGTTGTTCGCCGCTATCCCGTTGGGTGCCGTGGTCGGCGGCGTCTTCTCCGGCTGGGTGTCCCGGGTGACGCGTCAGGGCGCGGCCGTGGTGGTCGCCATCATCGTGTGGGGTCTGGCGATGGTGGTCTTCGGCCTCGCGGTGTGGCGGGCATCGGGCAGCATCGGCGTCGCCTTCTGGGTCGCCTTCGTCGCGCTCGCGATCGGGGGCGCGGCCGACATGGCCTCGGCAGCGTTCCGGTCCACGATGTTGCAGCAGGCGGCAGCCGATGACGTACGCGGCCGGTTGCAGGGCGTCTTCATCGTGGTCGTCGCGGGCGGCCCGCGGATCGCCGACGTGGTGCACGGTGGGGCGGCGGCCGTGGTCGGCACCGCGGCTGCCGCGACGGGCGGCGGCGTCCTGGTCGTGGTGCTGGTCGTGGCGGTGACCATGGCGGTACCGGCCTTCGTGCGCTACCGGGTCGCTCCGGCTCCCGCGGTCTGAGCCGGGGCAACGGTGGTCACCATCACGCAGTTCTTCAGCCCCTTGGACCGGTCGTAGGTGAATCCGAGCCGCTCGTACATCCGCCTCGTGCCGTTGTAAAGGAACGACGACGACATCTTCTTGGTCTGCTCGGTCAGGTCGTGCGGATAGCTCTCGACCCGTCCGCCGCCGGATCGCGCGATCAGGTCCAGCGCACCGCGGATCGCGACTTCGCTCAGGCCCTGCCGCCGGTAGCGTTTGTCGACGAACACACAGGTGATCCGGTAGTCGGGATCCCGGGTCTTGGTCTGGTCGTACTGCTTGCGGTGGTGCAGGTTCGGCAGTTCGGCCGGGGTTCCGAATTCGGCCCACGCGATGGCCTCATCGCCCGCCATCACCAGCGCGGCATGCGCGGTGCCCTCGTCGACGTAGCGCCTCTTGAGCGCTCGGTTCGCTTCGGCCCCCTGACCGCGTTCGGGGCCGTCGGGGTGGAACCAGATGCACCAACAGCCGCCGAAGATTCCGTTGTGCCGCTGGACCAGGGCGTCGAACGCCGGCCAGGTCTCGGGGCTGAGCGCTGCAATGGCGTACGACGGGTCACCGGCCATGTCTCACCGTAACCAGGGGTCGTCCCCCGCGACATAGTCCGCTCGACCCGATTGCGGGCTGGCCCTCAGCAGCCGTCGCCGCCGGGTTGAACCACGTTGTCACCTGCGCGGTGCAGGACAGCACGGGCGAAGAGGAACATGACCCCGAGCCGGAACGGCGATGAGTACGACACGTAGTCCACGCATCCGCCCTGGTGCAGACCGCCGATCACCCCGGTGATGCGGGCCGACTTGCCGGTGCCCGCCACGAACGCGGATCCGCTGCTGCCGCCGACGTACCCGCCGCACTCGAACATCGGGTAGCCGTCCTGGCGCAGTTGCCGCTGCGTGCAGGTGATCGGCCGATCTCGGCTGCCTGCGTTGTACGCCGTGACGGTCGTGACCGTGCCGGGCGCGGCTTCCGTGGCGAGCCGGATCCCGCCGGTGACCTGCTGGATCCCCACGGAGTGCCCGGCGCGGTTCTGCTTGGCCACACGCAGGATCGCGATGTCGGCCAGGGAACTCTGCTGGCTCTGCCACAGCGGCCGCACGTAAACAGCGGTCACGTGCCACACGCCGTACGGTGCCTTCCCTGCGTCGTAACCCGGCACGAAGCTCCATCCGGCACCTGTCCCGGACAGGCAGTGCGCGGCAGTGATGATCAGGTCCTGGGTGGGACTGGCCAACACCGTCGCCGTGCAACTGTGCTGCCCGCCGGAACCGGGTGCGAACAGCGCACCCACGGTCCTGACCGGCGCGGTCGTGTGCGACTGCGGGATGTTCGATGGCATGGCTTCGGCTCGCACTTGCGCCCCCGGGGCGACCAGCATGACGCTGGACAGCGCTGCGCAGCCGAGCAAGGCTCGGAGTCTGCGATTCACAAGCAGAGTCTATCGGCACCGAATGTCATTGTGGGGCAAGGACATTCACTCCTAACACGCTGGGAGCGCGCTGGATGTCATGTGGGCGAAAGCTGTGGTTCGCAGGGGTGGACCTTTGCCAAAGTGCCGGACACCGGGTTAAATAGTCCACGCGGAATATTTGATGCGGACTAAATGTCATGGAACGGAGGGTTCATGGCGGCGTTGACACCGTTGGCCATCGCGATGCTGGCGCTCCTGCGCGAGCGCCCGATGCACCCCTACGAGATGCACCAGACGCTGCTGGAGCGGCATCAGGATCGGGTGCTCAAGATCCGGCCGGGCTCGCTCTACCACACGGTCGAGCGGCTGCTTTCCGATGGCCTCGTGGCGGTGAACTCCGTTGAACGAGAAGGTAATCGACCCGAACGCACGACGTACCGCATTCTGCCCGCCGGCGAACGTGCGCTCACCGACCGGGTCGCAGATCTGTTGCGCGAATGGGGCACGGACTACCCGTCCTTCCCCGTGGCGATCGGCGAAGTGCATTTCCTTCCCCGCGAGGTCGCCATCAGCAGCCTGAAGGAGCGGATGGCCGCGATCGAGACCGATCTGGTGATGATCGAGAGCGGCCAGCAGGCTGCCAGGACGCGCGGCGTCGACCCCGTTGTCCTGTTGTCGGGCTCTTACCTGCACCAGATGTTCAGCGCCGAGCACGAATGGCTCGCGCGCACCATCGAACTCATCGAGACTGAGGAGTACTCATGGCCGAACAACTAGCCGACCGCAGGGGCGTCGAGCCCACTGCGCCGGCGAACCCTGGCCGGCCCTGTGGGCCATGGTCATCGGGTTCTTCATGATCCTGGTCGACTCGACCATCGTCACCATCGCGACGCCCGTCATCCGGGAGAAGCTGCACACCGACTACAACAGCGTCATCTGGGTCACCAGTGCCTACCTGTTGGCGTACGCCGTGCCGCTGCTGATCACCGGCCGCCTGGGTGACCGCTTCGGGCCGAAGAAGATCTACCTGATCGGTCTGACCCTCTTCACGGTGTCGTCGCTGTGGTGTGGTCTGACCGATTCCATCTCGATGCTGATCACCGCGCGCGTGGTGCAGGGCCTGGGTGCCTCGCTGATGACCCCGCAGACGATGGCGGTGATCACCCGGACCTTCCCACCGACGGCACGCGGCAAGGCGATGGCCTTGTGGGGTGCGACAGCCGGGGTGGCGACGCTGGTCGGCCCGATCCTGGGCGGCATCCTGGTCGACGGCCCCGGTTGGGAATGGATCTTCTTCATCAACGTTCCCGTGGGCATCATCGGTTTCGTGCTGGCGATGCGCCTGGTGCCGGAGCTGGAAACCCACTCCCACCAGTTCGACTGGCTCGGCGTCGTACTCTCGGCGGCCGCGATGCTCCTCATCGTCTTCGGCATCCAGGAGGGCCCGACGTACGACTGGGGCACCATCAAGGGGATCATCTCGGTGCCGCTGCTGATCATCGCCGGCCTGGTGCTCTTCGCGGTGTTCATCTTCTGGCAGGCCAAGAACAAGAACGAGCCGCTGATCCCGCTCAGCCTCTTCAAGGACCGCAACTTCTCGCTGTCGAACCTGGCGATCGCCTGCGTGTCCTTCTGCATCACCTCCTTCGCGTTCCCCTTCACGCTGTGGGCGCAGACGGTCCGCGGCTGGACCCCGACCCAGTCGGCCCTGTTGATGGTGCCGATGGCACTGATGACCGGATTCCTGGCTCCGGTGGTCGGCCGGCTGACCGACAAGGTGCACCCGCGGATCCTCGCGGCGACCGGATTCCTGGCCTCGGCGGTGGCGTTGATCTGGCTGACCTTCGTGGTCAACACCACGTCGGCGGTGTGGGAGATCCTCCTGGCCATGGCGCTCTTCGGGATCGGCAACGCCTTCCTCTGGGCGCCGCTGGCAGCAACCGCCACGCGCAACCTGCCGATGAGCTCCGCCGGTGCGGGATCGGGTGTCTACAACGCGACGCGTCAGGTGGGTGCGGTGTTGGGTAGTGCGGCCATTGCGGCCGTCATCTCCGCCCGGCTGACCGCCAACCTCGGCCCGATGGCCTCCGCAGCGAACTCCGCTCAGGAGGCGCCCGGGACGAAACTGCCGCCGCAGGTGGGAGTGCCGTTCTCCACGGCGATGTCGCAGTCACTGTGGCTGCCGGTGATCGCGCTGCTGGTGGGTCTGTTCATCTCGATGTTCTTCGCGTCCCCGGCTCACCAGGTGGTTCGGACCCGGGGCAGGCACGAAGCGGGCCCTGCCGAGCATGAGGCAGGTACGCCGAGTGCCGGCCCCGAGCCGGAACCCGCCGCCTGAATCTGCTTGATCCGAAGGGCCGGTCGCGTTGGCGGCCGGCCCCTCGGCTGTCTCGGCGGTAAAGCTCGTGGCGGTTTCGTCACGAATCGAGGTACGTCGGGCCCACGACCCGCCGTGCTCGTGGCGGTTTCGTCGCCAATCGGGGTGCGAGCAAGCCCGCGGGCGTCCCGACCCGTCGTACGTCAGGAGGTGGTGGCGGCGACCGGTTCGGGTGCCTCGTGCTCCTCGACGCTGCGGGAGTCGGTCAGGGTGAGGGCACCGGCGGCGGCGATCACACCGACCACGACGGCCAGGATCGTGAAGAGGATCCGCTCACCGCGGAAGAACGTGTCGACCAGACCCGTGCTCCAGGTGCCTTCGGGCAGCACCTGCGTGACGAGCACGGCGATCAGCGTGCCGACAATCGCGGTGCCGACACTGGTACCGACCTCCTGAGCGGTGTCGTTGAGCGCGGCACCGATCGACGTACGGTTCGCCGGCATCGCGTCGACCAAGGCGACTGCGCAGATGGTCATGACGGTCCGCAGGCCGATCGTCATGACGACCATCGAGATCGCGATCGCCCAGTAGCCGTGCTCGGCGCCCCACGCCAGGCCGGCCAGCCCGAGTGCCAGGCAGGCGGCGCCGACCAGACAGGCGACGCGGTGACCGAACTTCTTGGCCAGGCCCTCGGAGATCGGCGTCGCGAGGATCATCGTGAGAATCATCGGCAGGTTGGCCAATCCCGCGCGCATCGGGCTCCAACCCCACGCGTACTGGAAGTGCAGGATCAGCGCGAACATCGCACCGGCCATCGCGATCGATGTGCCCACCTGCGCGATGGCTGCGCCGCGGACCGGCCCCCGGGAGAAGTAACCCAGGTCCAGCATCGGCTCCGCAGCCGTGCGCTCGCGCAGGACGAAGCCGGTCAGGGCGGCGATCGCGGCGACGAAACAACCGATGGTCAGCGGTGCGGTCCAGCCACGCTCGACGCCGCTGGTCAGGCCGTAGCACCCCAGTCCGATGGTGGCGATGGACAGGGCCGCGCCGGGCAGGTCGAGTCGGTCGTCCGTCAGATCGTCCGGGTGATCCGCCGGTACGCCGGCCCGGACCCCCAGCCAGGCGATCAGTGCGATCGGGGCGTTGGCCAGCAACAGCCAGTGCCAGGACAGGTGTGCCAGTACGGTGCCGCCCAGGACCGGGCCGAGGATGAAGCCCGACATGCCGACGACCATCATCACGGTGATGGCCCGCATCCGTAGGGTCTGATCGTCGAAGAGCCGGAAGACCAGCGAGTTGGTGACCGGAGCCATGGCGGCCGCGGCCAGACCGAGCGCGGCTCGCAGCGCGATGAGTTCGCCGCTGGTGTGCACGAACGCGACACCGAGGCTGATCACGCCGAACGCGGCCAAGCCGTAGGACAGGACCCGCCGGCGACCGAAGCGGTCGGCACTGGAACCGGCGGTCAACAGCAGGCCGCCGAACGTCAGGGAGTAGGCGCCGGTCACCCACTGCAGGGCGGTGGTGTCGGCGTGCAGGTCACGGCCGATGGTCGGTAGCGCGATGGTCAACAGGGTGTTGTCGACCATCTCGACGAAGAAGGCCAAACACAGCGCAGCCATCGGGATCCACGCCGCCCGCAATGACGGGTACGTGCGCGGCCCCGCGGTCGGGATCGTGGTCATGGGTGCTCCTGGGGCTGGTCGTGTAAGTATCGAACGACGTTCGGTAATGGAACGTGGTTCGATAATAGAACCGCGTTCGATACTGCCGCAAGTCCGGGTACGCCGTGTGGTGGGATAGGAGCTATGACCAGCCAGCCCACCCGTCGGCCGACCCGTCGGAAGCGGGCATCACATTCGCTGGAGTCGGTGCTGAGCGAGGCAGTCGGGATCCTGGACGAGGCGGGCGGTTCCGGGCTGACCTTCCGGGCGCTCGCAGCGCGCCTCGGGGGCGGTGTGGGCAGCATCTACTGGTATGTCTCGAGCCGGGATGAGTTGCTCGACCGGGCCGCGGACTTCGTGATGGCAGATGTGGTGGCGGCCATCGACACGGTGGGCAGCGACGACCCGATCGACGACATCCGCACCATCGCGGTCACCCTGTTCGACGCCATCGTCGACCGGCCCTGGTTGGGTTCCTACCTGATGCGCGACACCTCGGTGCAGGAGAACTCCTTGCGCATCTACGAGAAGATCGGCCAGCAGGTGATGCGGCTGGGGCTGACGCCCCGTCAGGCCTTCCACGCGACGTCCGCCGTCGTGGGGTTCGTGATCGGGACGGCCGCCGACATGGGCCAGGAACTGCCCGAAGCCGTCGTGTCCGGAGACCTCTCCCGCGATGCCTACATGGCTCGCGCCTCCCAGCAGTGGCGGTCGTTGGATCCGCAGGAATACCCGTTCATCCACTACATCGTCGACGAGTTCGCGGTGCACCAGGACGTCGAGCAGTTCCGGGCCGGACTCGACCTGATCCTGGCGGGGCTGCGGCTGCAGGCGGACGCCCCGGCTACAGGACGTCGCGACGCTGGAAGCCGATGAACCCGGTCGCGATGAAGACGGCAGCCACGACGGCCACCCACCCAAGTCCGGACCAATCCGCATGTGCGGCAACGACGTTCGGGATGTGATGCAGCGGGCTGATCGATAGCGCCCACTCCGGCAGCTTGAACGTCGGGCCAAGCAGGGTCAGCCCGAACGTTGCCACGACACCGGCCCATCCGATGATCCGGCGAGAGGGCGCCAGGCCGACCGCTGCCGCAGCAAGCCCGACCAGCACCCACACGGCGGGGATGGTCACGACGGCCTGCCGGATCACGTCGTACGTGGCGATCTGATGGTCCTGGGCGTGTGCGACCAGGCCCATGCCGGTCCCCGCGACGATCATCGCGACAGCAGTTGCGGTCAGGGCCAACAGCAGGTTGGAGGCGAAGTAGGTCGATCGGCGCAAGGATGCGACCAACAGCGGCTCGACGCGGAAGTTGATCTCCTCGTCGTACATACGCAACACCAGTTGCACGCCCATCACGGCAGCGATGATCCCGACCAGGGACAGGATCGTGACCAGGAAGGCGAAGTTCAGATCCGCCGGGTCGCTGCCGCCGAGCGCGGCCGCCATGCCCGGATTGGTGGACAGCAGCTTGCTCATGGACGTCGACAACGTGCCGAAGAGCAGGCCGAGCGCGACGAAGGCCACCAGCCACGCGATCAGCGACGGCCCCTGGAGTTTGAGCGCGAAGCCCCACACGTTCCCGGCGAGGCCGGCGCGGGCAGGGCCGGGTTTCGTGGCCACGAGGCCCTGACCGAAGTCCCGACGGGCCTGGAGTGCGAAGGCGCACGCGAAGAGGATCGCGGTCAGGGCGAGCGCCGGCAGCAGTGGCCACGGGTTGTTGTCGGTCGCCGGGGCCACTTTCTCCAACCAGCCCAGCGGGGTCAGCCACTGCGTCCACTCCGGCGCGGAAGAAACGTCCAGATATCCGCGCAGTACGTAGCAGATGCCCAGCGTGCCGAGGCCCATCGCGGTGGCGGTCCGGGCGTCCGAGCCGACCTGGGCGCTCACCGCGGCGACGCCGGCGAACATCAGTCCTGCGGCGGTGAAGGTCGCCGACAGCAACAACGTCGCGGTGAAGCCGCCGCCGCAGGCCCAGGTCACCAGGAAGCACACCACGCCGAGGGCAACGGACGCGATGACAGCCATTGCGAGGGCCACCGCGAGGCGCGAGCCGCGGGCGATGACACCGGAGGCGATGAGTTCGGCCTGCCCGGAGTCCTCGTTGGCGCGGCTGTTGCGCACGACGAGCAGGATCGTCATGAGTGCGCAGAAGAGAGCGCCGAGCTGGCCGGCCCGCCACGCGTTGAAGCCGTCGGCGGTCAGCAGGTCACGCGCGGGGCCGAAGATCAAGGACAGCGCCGGGTTGGCGCCGAGTGTGCCGGCCAACTGCCGACGATCCTGGGTATCGGTGAAGATCCACCGGTAGGCCAGGATCGACGAAGCCGACAAGGCGGTGACGATCGCGATCCACGGTGCGAAGTTCCGCGCGTCCTGCCGCATCGAAACAACGAGCAGCGGTCGCACGCCGACAAGGCGGATGCCTTGTCCGGTGCGGGCGGAGTGTCGTGCAGCGGCGGTCATTCGGCCGCGTCCTCGCCGGCCGGCGGGTCGTCGTACAGGCGCAGGAAGAGTTCTTCCAGCGACGCCGGCTCGACGGTCAGCGAGGACATTCCGTACGGCACCAGGCCGGCCATTGCCTCGTTGATCCGGTCTGGGTCGACCGTTGCCGCCAGCCGGTGATGCTCATCCAGGGTCGGCTCGTGCAGGAAGTCCAGCGACGACACGTCGGTCGGCGGGTGTTCCAGGACCGCGTGAATCGTCGAGCGAGTCTGTCCCCGTAGGTCTTCCAAGGTTCCGGTCTGCACGATCTTCCCCTGCCGGATGATGCTGACCCGGTCCGCGAGCGCTTCGACCTCGCTCATGATGTGGCTGGACAGCAGGATGGTGCGACCTTTCGTCTTCTCCTTCGCGATCTCGTCCTGGAAGACCGCCTCCATCAGCGGGTCCAACCCGGAGGTGGGTTCGTCCAGGATCAGCAGCTCCACGTCTGCCGCCAGCGCGGCGACAATCGCCACTTTCTGCCGGTTGCCCTTGGAGTACTGCCGGCCCTTCTTGGTCGGGTCCAGCTCGAAGCGATCGATGAGCTCGGCGCGCCGATCCTCGTCCAGTCCGCCGCGCAGATTTCCCAGCAGGTCGATGGCTTCCCCGCCGGACAGCCCCGGCCAGAGAACGACATCCCCCGGCACGTAGGCCAAGCGTCGGTGCAGCGCCACGACATCACCCCACGGATCGGATCCGAGCAGCTCAGCCCGTCCGCCGTCGGCCTTCAGCAGACCAAGCAAGACCCTGATGGTGGTCGACTTTCCGGCCCCGTTGGGCCCGAGGAACCCGTGTACCTCGCCGGTGCGCACTTGCAGATCGAGTCCGTCCAGGGCGCGGAATGAGCCGAACTTTTTGATCAGCCCGTCGGTCCGGATCGCCGGGTCGCTGGTGGTGGACATAGAGGGCCTTCCGCACAGTTTCAACGAGCGTTCAACTCGAAGGGTACCCGCCATCCAGGGGTTCGGTCAGGAGCCGGTTGATCGTGGGTGCACTCGCCGCCACCAGTGATTCGACAGAGGCTTCGGCGACGGCGGGAAAGTGGGCGATGTGCCGGCCGATCATCAGCCCGAGCACATGCGAGCCGATCAACGCTGCGCGCAGCCGCTGCTGGTCCGGCGCGACGACCTGTGAAATCAACTCGCGGACGAAGGCTTCGTGGACCGGACGAACCGTCGCGGCGGCCATCGGGTGGGACAGCGCCGTCCGAATGACTGCTGTCGCCTGCTGGCGGAACTCTTCATCGTCGTCCCATAAGTGCAGTACGGCGCTCATCAGCTGAGCACCCGGGTCCGGGCTATCGGCCGGAATGGGTTCAGGGAGCCCGGTTTTCGCCGTCGGCAGCGTGAGAGCCGCGTTCCACAGATCGCCCTTGCCTTCGAAGTGGTAGTAGATCAGCCCGGCATCGACGCCCGCCCGGGCGGCGATCGCGCGCATGCTCGCCCGGTCGAAACCCTGCTCAGCGAAGAGTTCCCGCGCTGCGAGCAGGATCTGGGCGCGCGAGTCCCGCCCCCTGCTCCGACCGCTGACCGTCGCCACGGGCTCAGTATCGCTCCCGTAGCCTCGGTGCGTGCCCAGCACCTTTCCCTCCGATGGCCCCCTGATCGGCCGGGTCGTGCGGCTCGACCGCCTTACTGAGGCGGACATCGAGCCGATGCACGCGCTGATGAGCGACCCGCGCGCCTTCACCAGCGGCGCCTGGCCGTTCGAGACCGCCCACACCGACATCGATCGGACCGCCTTCTTCGTCCGATCCCGGCTGGTCGACCGGGCCAGCGTGCCGTATGCCGTGCGCTTGCTCGATGGCACCTTCGCCGGGACCACCTCACTGCTCGAGATCGACCTGGCCAACGAGAAGACGCACATCGGCTCGACCTTCTACGGTCGGGACTTCTGGGGTGGTCCGGTCAATCCTGAGACGAAGCTGCTGCTGCTCGAACACGCCTTCGACAGCTGCGGATTCGGCCGGGTCAAGATCCAGACCGACCATCGCAACGCCCGCTCGCTGGCCGCGATCGAGCGGCGGGCGCGACGTACGAGGGGACGCTGCGACGCGACGTACGTCGATCGGACGGGTCGTGGCGCGACACGGTCGTGTTCAGCATTCTGGCCGACGAATGGCCCGGTGTTCGGGCTGCGCTGCAGAGCCGGCTGACCTAGGTTGGCTGGGTGCGTAGTTTCGGGTGCCCCCGGTGCCGGGCGGCAGTGTCCTTCGAAGCCCTGACGTGTCCCGTCTGTGGTGCCCGGCTCGGCTACCACCCACCCGACGCGCAGTTCTATGTGGTGCAGGACAAAGTTGCCGACGTGGGCGGCATCGCATGGTCCGAATGCGGCAACCGTAGCTGGGGGTGCAACTGGCTGGTCGACCCAGTAACGGGCCGAAGTACATGTGCCGCAGCTACGTTCGTTCGCAAACGGCCCGAGGCCTCCGATCCGGTCGGCCTGGACAAACTGGCCGACACCATGCAGTGGCTGCGCCGGCTGCTCTACCAGCTGCAACACCTCGGTCTTCCGATGCAGACCTATCGGCAGAAGGACGGCGCCCTCGCGTTCGACCTGCTCTCCAGCATCACCTCGGGCCAACCGGTGACGATCGGTCACGCGAACGGGGTCATCCAGATCGACCTGGCCGAGTCCTTGGACGACCAGCGAGAACGCTTGCGTATCAGGCTCGGCGAGCCCTACCGCACCATGCTGGGTCACCTGCGCCACGAGGTGGGCCATTACTACCAGAGCATCCTGGTCGAGCAGCCCGGTGGAGCGCGGCTGGAGCAGTGCCGTGACCTCTTCGGTGACGAGCGCACGTCCTACTCCGACGAGATCGCGCGGCACTACAAGTTCGGTGCTCCGCAGGACTGGCGCGAGTCGTACATCTCCGAGTACGCGACAATGCACCCGTGGGAGGACTTCGCCGAGTGCTTCGCGCACTATCTGCACATCTCGGACACCATGGAGACCGCTGCGGCCAGCGGGATGATGCTCAGTACTCAGCGCATCAATGATTACGCCGGGCCGGCGATCTCACCGCGATTCGACTACAGCGCAGAGCCTTTCGAGACGGTCCTGTCAGACTGGGACTGGTTGCAGACCTTCTTCAACCGGATCAACCGCTCCATGGGCAAGAAGGACCTCTACCCCTTCGAGATCAACGACGTGGTCGCCCGCAAACTGGCCTTCATCCACCAGGTGGTGGCCTCAGCCCAGAGTCCGGTCCAGCAGCCCGCGTAACGTTCGCATCGCGCGCTGGGCGCTCGCTTCGTCGTACGACGCGGTGTCGGCCATCGTGTATCCGTGCGGCGCGCCGGAGTAGACCTCGTTGATCGCGGTGAGGCCGGAATCCTCCAGAGTGGCGCCCAGCGTTTCGACTGCCTCTGGTGGCATAGAACGATCGTTGTCGGCGTGTCCGTAGGCGAATTCTGCTCCCGCAGTGGGGATTCGCAGGTGTGGACTGTCTTCGTCGTCCGTGACCAGCCCCCCGCCGTGAAAGCCCGCGGCGGCCGCGACGAGTCGCGGGTGGTCACCGGCGGCGATCGTGGCGAACCGGGCACCCATGCAATAACCGACGACCCCGATCGGTCCCTCGCTCACCTCCGGACGGGAGACCAGTGCGGCCAGGAAGACGGCGGCGTCCTGGCTCATCCGTTCCGCGGAGAGGGTGTCGAGCCGTGGCCGAACTCCCTCGAAGAACGCTTCACGTTTCTCCGGGGTGTCCAGCGGCCCGTCGGGGGAGGTGTCCTGAGCACTGCCGAACCGGAAGAACACGTTGGGCGCCAGCACCGTGTAGCCCCACGATGCGATCTCCGCAGCCATCGTGTCGATCTGAGGGCGCAGACCGATGGCATCCATGAAGAGCAATACCCCCGGTGCCGGCGCGTTCGGACCGACCTCGAGGTAGGCCTCGACGGGACCGTCCGGGTGCTCGACCGAAATCATCACCGGCTTATCTAACCGTCAGCCGTAGTCGGCCCACACCCGCTGGGAGGTCCCGTCGACCCTCATCCGGCCGCCGTACGGGACGATCCACTGCGGTCGGGTGTGGCCGAACGGAATGCCCACCACGACCACCGCGTCTGGGTTGTAGGACGTGATGAGATCGACCGCCATGTCGGACTGTTCCTGCCGGCGACGGGCCCGGGTGGGCGAGTCCGCCAGTCGCTCGTGTTCTGAGGTCGGGGGCCGGGCGACCAGGATTGCCCCACTCCTGGCCAACAGACCGCGCTCGCCCATTGCCCTTAAGATCCAACCGAACTCACGCGCCGGGATGAGCTCTTCGGACGTTTCCAGCAGCAGCACGCCACCGTCCAGCTCAGGGCGGGCGTCATCGAACCGGCCCGCGGTCATCAGTTCGTGGAGCACCTCGATGCAACCGCCCCACGTCGCACCGTCGACCACCTGCTGCGCACCCGCCCACCGCCAGGGCTGGGTCGGTTCGCGATCGCCGTACGTCGTGAGCGCGGCTGGATCCCGCCAGTCCACCCCGAAGTCCTCCGACTCGCCGGGCTCGGCCAGTTCGAGCTGCTCGCCGGTGAGGAGCGCCGCACGCAGGCTCGCGACGTGGATGGGGTCGACCGCGGGACCCGGACCCAACTGCACCTGGGTCGAGCCACCGTAGAAACCGGCGATTCCGTTCTGCCACAGCCAGTTGAGGATGTTGGTGTTGTCGCTGTAGCCGAGGAACGGTTTGGGGTCCCGGCGAGCCAGCTCGGCGTCGAGATGGGGTACCACGGTGATCTGGTCCTCGCCGCCGATGCTGGCCAGGATCGCTCGGATGGAGGAGTCGGCCAGCGCGGCGTTGAAGTCGGCAGCCCGATCCGTCGCCGAGGCCCCGAGCTGCCGGGTGGTCGGGTATTCGACCGGGATCAGTCCGGTCACCTCGGTCAACCGGCGCATGGCCTGCTCGTGCACGGCGGGCGCGAACCCCGGAGCGGCAAACGACGGAGAGAGGATAGCGACGCGGTCACCGGGTGCGGCCTTCGGCGGCGTGATCATTTCCGCACCTTAGGTGGCCGAGCCGGATCGCGTCATCGCGTTATCCGGTCATGATGGTGTCGTGGAGCAACTGACGATCCGGTCCGCCGATCCCGAGCTGGACGCCTGGGCGTGCGCGCATATCTACGCGCCGTACGTCACCGACACGGTCGTCTCCTTCGAACTCGACCCGCCGTCCGCGCCGGAGATGGCCCAACGCATCGGCAGCGCTATCGAGTGGCTCGTCGCGGTGCGCGACAACGATGTGGTCGGATACGCGTACGCCGTGCAGCACCGTCAGCGGGCGGCGTACCGATTCGCCTGCGACGTCAGCGTTTACGTCCATCGCGGATCCCACGGCCTCGGGGTCGGCAGCGAGTTGTACCGGCAATTGCTCGACCGGTTGGAACGGCGCAACTACCGCACTGCGTGCGCCGGTATCACCATGCCGAATGACGCCAGCCAGGGCCTCCACACGGCGTTGGGGTTCACCCGGGTCGGGGTCTACCACGCGATCGGCTGGAAGTTCGACGCGTGGCACGACACGCTCTGGATGCAGAAGCACCTCGGCGGATCGGGTCCGCCCGCGGGCGAACCCGGCTGAGCGGTCACCTCAGCAAGTAGTCAACGGTTTTCCTACGAATGTGGCGTAGGTCACTACCGCGGTATATGTTGTCGGACACAACAAACCTGGCGACGGGTCGTGCCGGTCCGGAGCCTCCTGAAAGGTAGTGAAATATGCGCAAAGGTGCGCTGAGCGCGGCGGTCTTCGCCGCCTCCGGTGTCATGGCGTTGGCCGCCTGTGGCAGCAGCTCCTCACCCTCCTCACCGTCGGCTACTGCGGGAGGCGGGACCTCCGGTGGCATGACCGGCTCCACGAGCGCTCCCACCACCGCCGGCGGGTCCACGGTGGACGGAAAGGGTGCCAAGGTCGGCATCATCCTGCCGGACCGCACCACCTCCAACCGGTGGATCTCGACCGACCCGGACGCGCTGGCCGAGCGGTGCAAAGCGGACAACCTGGACTGCGACATCCAGAACGCCAACAACTCCGCGACCACGATGGCCACCCAGGCCGACACCATGATGAACAACGGTGTGAAGGTGCTCATGTTGGTCAACCTGGACTCCGCCTCGGCGGCCAAGATCCAGGAGAAGGCCAAGGCCAAGGGCATCATCACCATCGACTACGACCGGCTGACCCTCGGCGGTAGCGCGTCGCTCTACGTGTCCTTCGACAACGTCAAGGTCGGCGAGTTGCAGGGTCAGACCCTGACGCAGTGCTCGCAGGTCAAGGGCAAGTCGGCGGTCAACTACGTCCAGCTCAACGGTGCCCCGACCGACAACAACGCGACCCTCTTCGCGCAGGGCTACGACAGCGTGCTGTCCAAGCAGTCCGGCTGGAAGAAGATCGCCGAGCAATCGATCGCCAACTGGGACAACACCCAGGCCGGCATCACCTTCACCTCGATGTACCAGAAGAACCCGGACATCAATGCGGTAATGGTCGCCAACGACGGTATGGCCGGCCCGGTCGTCACCGCCCTGGCCAAGCAGAAGAAGGCCGGTTCGGTCGCGGTGTCAGGCCAGGACGCAACCGTCGAGGGTCTGCAGCGGATCATGCAGGGCACCCAGTGCTTCACGATCTACAAGCCGTCCAAGGGTGAGGCCTATCCGGCCGTCGACGCCGCGGCCCGCTTCGCCACCGGCCAGCTGCCGACGACGACCGCGACCGTGACCGACACCCAGACCGGCCGCAAGGTGCCGGCCATCCTGGCGACGCCGATCGCGATCACGCAGGCGAATGTCGCCGAGCCGATCAACGACGGCTACACGCCGAAGGCGACGACCTGCGCCAACACGTTCGCCGCGTTGTGCACGAGGTTCGGGGTCAAGTAACTCCACCGCACGACCCGGGTCGGATCGACCGGTCCCGCGACCGGTCGATCCGACCCGCGAACCAACCGACGGCAGAAGGAAATCATGGCAGACACCCCCGTCCTGCAATTACGGGACATCAACAAGAGCTTCGGCGCCGTGCACGTCCTGCGCGACGTCGACTTCGAGGCGTACGCCGGCGAGGTGACGGCTCTGGTCGGAGACAACGGCGCCGGCAAGTCCACCCTCGTCAAGTGCATCGGTGGGACGTACTCCATCGACTCCGGTGAGTACCTGTTCGAGGAAATCCGGTCACCGTGCACGGCCCGCGCGACGCGGCGGCCCTGGGCGTTGAGATCGTCTACCAGGACCTCGCGCTGTGCGAGAACCTCGACGTTGTCCAGAACATGTTCCTCGGTCGCGAGCAGATGCGCGGCCTGGCCATGGACGAGGATTCGATGGAGGTCGCCGCCAGTGACGCCCTGAAGTCCCTCTCGGTACGGACCCTGAAGTCGGTCCGGCAGCGGGTTTCCAGCCTGTCCGGTGGTCAACGACAGACCGTCGCGATCGCCAAAGCCGTTCTGTGGCAGGCGAAGTTGGTCATCCTGGATGAACCGACCGCTGCGCTCGGCGTGGCCCAGACCGAGCAGGTCCTCAATCTCGTACGCCGATTGGCCGACTCCGGCGTTGCCGTCGTGCTGATCTCGCACAACATGAACGACGTCATGCAGGTCGCCGACAAGATCGCCGCCCTCTACCTCGGCCAGACCGCCGCCATCGTCGATGCCAAGGACGTCACCACCACCCAGGTCGTGGAGTTGATCACCACCGGCCGTTCCGGTGACGTCGGCCTGCCCGCCCCCGCGTCCGTAGGAGCTGCTTCGTCGTGACTACCGAAACACGCACAGCCCGAGACGAACTGGCGCTCGCGACCGTTCCCACCAATGACCTGAGGTCGTTCATCGGCGGCTACATCACCCGTATCCGTGGCGGTGACATGGGCTCGCTGCCAGCCGTTGCGGCGCTGCTGGTCCTGGTCCTGATCTTCTCCATCTTCGACAGCGGCTTCTTCTCCCTGAGCAATCTCACCTCGCTGACCACTCAGGCGGCGCCGGGCGTTCTGCTGGCCATGGGCCTGATCTTCGTACTGCTGCTCGGCGAGATCGACCTGTCCGCCGGAACCACCTCGGGAGTCGGTGCCGGCATCATCGCCGTGCTGCTCTTCCGCCAATGGCCTTGGCCGCTGGCGGTATTGGTCGCATTGCTGGTCGGCGCCGGGATCGGCCTCTTCATCGGCTGGATGCGTGCGAAGGTGCGGGTGCCGTCGTTCGTAGTGACTCTGGCCCTCTTCCTGGCGCTACAGGGTGTGCTGATCATGGTCATGAACACCGTCGGCTCCAGCGGGTCGCTGTCCTACCACGAGCCGGTCCTGGATGCATTGGAGAACGACCTGATGCCCGTGTGGCTGGGCTGGGTGCTGGCCATCGCGCTGGTCCTCGGGTACGCCGGGGTGACGCTGAACCGGGTCCGTGCGCGTCGTGCGCGGGGCCTGGTCACCGAACCCACCGCGGTCACCGCTCTGAAGATCGGCGCAACCGCCGTGGTCGTCCTCGGCGCGACCGCTCTCTACAACATCAACCAGAACGCCGGTGTAGCCCCCGGGGTCGCCACCGTTGACGGTCAGCTCGTCCACGTCCCGGCCCCGACCCTGCAGGGCATCCCGTGGGTCGTCCCGCTCATCGTCGTGCTCGTGCTGGTACTGGCTTTCGTGCTCAATCGCACGAAGTACGGCCGGCACATCTACGCCGTCGGCGGCAACGACGAAGCGGCCCGCCGCGCGGGCATCCGGGTCGACGCCGTCCGCATCTCGGTCTTCGTCATCTGCTCGACGATGGCAGTGATTTCCGGGCTGGTGCTGGGCTCGCAAAGCGGTGTGAGCCAGCAGACCGGCGGCGGCAACACCCTGCTGCTCGCGGTCGGTGCCGCCGTCGTCGGTGGGACGAGCCTGTTCGGCGGCAAGGGCAAGATCACCGACGCCGTCATCGGAGGTCTGGTCGTGGCGGTCATCATCAACGGCATGTCCGACCTGATCACGGGCAAGAACAACGCGGCCTGGCAGGCCATCGTCACCGGTGCGGTGCTGGCCCTCGCCGCGACCGTCGATGCGCTGAGCCGGCGGCGGGCGGGTTCGACCGGACTGAGCTGACTGTGAGCGGCCGCACCGTACCTGCCGGGAGGGCGACGACCACGCAGATCCGGCCGGTCGCCCGCCCCGAGCAGATCCGCAAGCACAACCTGGGCCTGCTCCTGCGGCATCTGCATCAGGTGGGTTCGATCTCCCGCAGCGAACTCACCACCGCCACCGGCCTGAACCGCAGCACCATCGCCGCGCTCGTCGGAGAACTGACCGAGCGCGGCATGGTGGCGGAGCATCCCGACGCCACCAAGTCGGGGGCCGGCCGGCCGTCGTATGTCGTGACCGCCCTGCCGCAGGCGGCGCACGTCATCGCGGTGGATCTGGATGTCCGCACCGTGACCGTTGCGGCCGTCGGGTTCGGCGGGCAGGTGCGCGCACGCCGCATGTGGAATCACCCCGTCAAACACCCCGAGCCGAGCGATGTCGCCGACGCCATCGCTCAAGCGGCTGCCGAACTCGACGGCGAGACAGCCGGATCCCGTTGCGTGGGAATGTGCGTCGGGGTCCCCGGGATGGTACGTACCCAGGACGGTTGGGTCCTGAACGCACCCAACCTGCGATGGCACGGCGTCCCGTTCGGGCAGTTCATGCGTGACCGGATCGGTCATGAGGTGCGGATGGTCAACGACGCCGACCTCGCGGCGTACGCCGAACATCTGCGCGGTGCCGGCCGCGGGTACAACGATCTGATCTGCGTCTTGGGGCGCAACGGCGTCGGCAGCGGGGTGCTCGTCGACGGGCGGCCGCTGCACGGGGCCACGGGGTACGCGGGCGAGTTGGGACATGTCGTGATGGACCCCAAGGGTCGCCGCTGCCACTGCGGCAACCGCGGCTGCGTGGAGCAGTACGCCGGTGCGCCGGCGTTGCTGCGCGCCGCCCGTCGCAGGGGAGTCCGGTGGGCGACGTCGAGGAACTCTTCGCACGGTTCGACGCCGGCGACCAACCGGCCGCGCATGTCGTGAGCGAGGTCGCCGATTGGCTGGGGGTGATCACGGGTAACGTCGTCACTTTCCTGGAGCCCAGTGCGGTGGTCTACGTCGGACATCTCGCCGAAGTGATCCGCCGATGCGGTCCCAGCGTCGCTCGTCGTGTTGCGAGAGGAGCGACAGCGGACACGGCGGCGCCGGTCGCGCTGTTGCCCGGCGTCCTCGATGAGCCCATCCTGGTCGGTGCGGCGGAACTGGCCTTCGAGGACCTCTTCACAGGGGACCTGTCGCTGGTCTGACCGTAGACTCGGGGCATGCCGACCTGCGCCGCTGGCCCTGGTAGTACCCGGCCGGGTAACGCCCGGCTAATCGATGGTGGCCGCCGATGAGTCTTCTGATCGGCTTGCTGAGCGTGTTGCTGCTCACCCTGGCCACCGGCTACTTCGTGCTCCAGGAATTCGCCTACGTCGCGGTGGACCGGGGTCGCCTCGCCCAACTGGCCGACGAGGGAGACGCGGCGGCGGAGCGGGCGCTGCGGGTGACTGGCCGGCTGTCGTTCACACTGTCCGGTGCCCAGCTCGGCATCACGGTGACGGCCCTGCTGGTCGGTTATGTCTCCGAGCCCTACCTGGGGGTAGGCCTGGCCGAGCTGCTGACCGGCATCGCCGCCGTCCCGGCCGGTCTGTCGCTGTCCATTTCGGTCATCGTCGCTTTGATCCTGAGCACGGTGATCCAGATGGTCATCGGCGAACTCGCCCCCAAGAACTACGCCATCGCCCGGCCGGTGCCGCTGGCCCGGGCGCTGTCCCGCTCGACCCTGGTCTACCTCACCGTCGCCGGCCCGGTCATCCGGCTCTTCGACAGCGCCAGCACCCGGCTGCTGCGGGCGGTCGGCATCGAACCGGTGGAGGAGCTGCCGCAGGGCGCGACCCCCGACGACCTGCGGCACATCATCGACGAATCGCACGCCGGCGGCCTGCTGGACCGGGATCTGTCGGACCTGCTCGATCGCGGTCTGGAGTTCCGGGAGCGCACGGCGGACGAGGTGATGACGCCGCGGGTGGACGTGGTCCTGGTGACGGCCGCCGACACGGTTGCCGACGTCGTACGCCGGATGGGGTCGGGTCACTCCCGCTTCCCCGTCGTCGGAGATTCGGTGGACGACGTGCAGGGCGTGATCGGCATCCACCAGGTGCTCGCCGTACCCGCCGCCGAGCGCGCCACCCGGCCGGCGCACGAGGTCGCCATCGAAGTGGTGCGGGTGCCGGACAGCCTTCCCGTCCCCGAAGTCCTGGAGCGCTTGCGGGCAGAGCACCAGCAACTCGCGGTGGTGATCGACGAATACGGCGGTTTCGCCGGGATCGTCAGCCTGGAGGACATCGTCGAGGAAGTGGTCGGCGAGATTGAGGACGAGAGCGACCGCGGGCTGCGCGGGCCCCGCGCGCCCGTGGCGCGCGGATGGCGGATGTCGGCGCGGCTGCGGCTGGACGAGGTCGAGAACGAGACCGGCATCGCCCTGCCCGAGTCCGAGCACTACGACACCGTGAGCGGGCTGGTGCTCGCCGAGCTGGGACGTACGGCGACCGCGGGCGACATGGTGATCGTCCAGTGGCGCCCGGAGGGCGAGGAGACGGTGCCGCGACGCGCCTCGCTGGTCGTCGAGGAAGCTCGTCGCCACGTGCCGCGGATCATCCGGTTGACCGATCTCGGCCCGGTGGACGAGGAGGTGTCGCGGTGAGTATCCCTGTGGCCCTTGCCATCTCGCTGCTTCTGCTGATAGCCAATGGGTTCTTCGTCGCGGCGGAATTCGCAGTGATCGCTGCGAAACCGTCACGGCTGCAGACCCAGGCCGAAGCTGGCAGCAGCGCGGCCAAAGCGGCGCTGGCGAACTCCCGCGAGCTCAGCCTGATGCTGGCCAGCGCTCAGCTGGGCATCACCATCTGCACGCTCGGTCTGGGTGCGTTGGCCAAGCCCGCGATGAAAGATCTTCTGGCGCCGCTGTTTTCGGGTGTCGGGGTGCCGGACAGTGTGGCCTCGGTGATCTCGCTCCTGCTGGCCGTGGGTCTCGTCGTATTCCTGCACATGGTCGTCGGTGAGATGGCACCCAAGTCGTGGGCGATCTCCCACCCCGAGCAGTCGGCTCTGCTATTGGCCCGACCGTTCCGTGTCTTCACGAACGCGTTCCGGTGGGCGTTGCGGGGGTTGAACGCCGCGGCCAACGGCCTGGTCCGGTTGGCCGGGGTCAACCCGGTCGATTCGGTCGGGAACGCCCAGGGCCCGGTCGAATTGCAGCGGTTGATCCAGCAGTCTCGGGAGCACGGTTCCCTCGCGGAAGGTGAGCACGACCTGCTGGCCGGGGCGCTGCGCCTGGAGCACGAGACCCTCCGCGAGGTCATGGTGCCGTGGGACCGCGTCGTCACTGTCCCGCTCTCCGGGTCCGCGTCCGACGCCGAGCGGATCAGCGCCGACACCGGCCGTTCCCGGCTGGTGGTGCTGGACGACGGCGACGCCGCCGGGTTGGTTCACATCCGGGAAGTGTTGGTGACCGGTGACCCGGTGCGGGAGGTCGTCCATGCCATCGAGACCATCGACGCCGATGAGCATCTGATCGATGCGTTGACCGCGATGCGCGCGCGCCGGGCTCATCTGGCGCTGGTGAGTTCCGGCGGCGGGATTGTGGGGATCACTGCCCTCGAGGATCTGATCGAAGAGGTGGTTGGCCGGTTCGATGACGAGAGCGACCGCGCGGCTTCGTAATTGCCTGGCGTCGAGCGCCGCCACCCTCTAGCGTCGCGGGATGCAGGTGGACTTCTTCGAGGATGCCGACTCCTTCCTGGCGGTCGCTGCCGACTACCTGGCCGCCGATCCGATCAGGTTGAGCGTGATCGCAACCAACGCCGTACGGGCACAGGTGATGCCACGGGAGGCGGTCGATTGGCCGCGCTGGTTTGCGACGGTGCGCGCCGAAGGCGTGCTGTGCGGGGTCGCCATGCGCACCCACCCGGCGGAGACCCACCCCGCCTGGATCGGGCCGATGCCCTCGGATGCGGTGACCGCGCTCGCGGCGGCGCTGATCGACCGCGGGGAGGCTATCGCTGCGATGACCGGGTCGCTTCCCGAGGTCGCCGATTTCGCCGCGCTCATGGCGCGGGCCGTGGGTGGCCGGGTCGAGCAGCAGGTGCCGACGCGGTTGTGGGCGTTGTCCCAGGTGCAGTGGCCGGCAGAGCCCGCCGGCCGGTTGCGCGAGGCTACCGCGGCCGACGCCGGCACCCTGCTGCCGCTCCTGCTGACCTTCATCCCGCAGGCGGCCGCTCAGGCCGGTCGCCCGGTGCATCCCGGGGAACGGTTCACGACGACCGAGCAGGACATCGTCGACCAGATCGCCGCCGGACGCCGCTATCTCCTGTGGGAGGTCGATGGTCGGATCGCTCACGTCACCGGCATCAACGTGCCCGCCTTCGGGTCGGCCCGGATCGCACCGGTACTCACGCCAGAACCGTTCCGCGGCAACGGGTACGCCGCGTGGGTGGTCGCAACCGCGGCACAGCGGATCCTGCATGCCGGACTCCTGCCGTGCCTCTACACCGATGTCACGAACCCGGTGTCGAACGGCGTCTACGCCCGGATCGGTTTCGAGCCGCTGGGTGAGTCCGGGGAATACTCGGTGGCATAACGCAGAACGGCCCGCGGAGGCGGGTCGTCCTGGCGTGGTGAGGTGAGTTGATCAGTTGTTGCCGCCCATCACGTTGTTGCCGTGGGCCAGCATCGCCTTGAGCGCGTTGCTGGTGGCCTGGTTCATGATTCCGGTCTGCGGCAGGTGCGCGTCGCGCTGCAGGTACTTGATCGCGTTGATCGTCTGCGTGCCGCTGATGCCGTCGACGGGGCCTTCGTAGTAGTCCAGCTGGCCCAGCTCGCGCTGCAGCTGCTTGACGCTTGCGGAGGGCTTGACGCTCGAGCCGCCCGCGGTGGGGTGCGTGTGGTGGTTGCTCGGGGTGACCGGGGTCGCCGGGCTGATCGTGTGCGGGGTGACCGGGGTCGCAGGGCTGATCGTGTGGGTCGCGGCCGGGGTGCCGGTGGACGCGGCGTGCGCGGTGGAACCGCTGAAACCGAAAGCAGCGGCGCCGCAGATCGCGGCGGCGGCGACACCGGTCAGGGTGAGGCCGGCGACGAGACGACGCTTGGACTGCGGGGTCCGGGCCGGGCGAGCTGCGGTGGTGTCGGGGGTGGTGTTGGTGTTCATGATGGTTGTTCCTTTCGGGTTGGTCCCGGCTTGTCCGGGCGATGACTCAACTGTGGGCCCGGCCCCGGCCGCGACCTGTCGACCGTTCGGCCCATCGAGCGGATGAATCCGGTGTCCCCCGATCGGGGGACGGCCCTGCCCGCTCGGAGGCTGCCCGTGGCCCCACCCGTAGGGTCGATGCATGGTCAACGAGGTCTACCTGATCACCGGCGGCACCCGCGGGATCGGTGCTGCGACTGCGCGGCAACTGGCCGGCGTGCCCGGCCGGACCCTGGTGTTGGCGTACCGGTCCGATGTCGAGGCAGCGGACCGGATCGTCGCCGAACTGGATGCACCCGGCTCGCCCGTGGCCGCCGTACGCTGTGACGTCGCCGACCCGGCCCAGATCGAGGCACTCTTCAGCGCGGCGGACGAGCACGGCGCGCTGGCGGCTCTGGTCAACAGCGCCGGCATCGTCGGCACGCAGACGTCATTTGTGGACATCGACGCCGACCGGTGGCGAAACATGCTGCAGGTCAACGTGATCGGCACGGCGTTGTGCTGCCGCGAGGCGGTCCGGCGGATGCGAGAACGGCCCGTGGGAGCCCGAGCCATCGTCAACATCTCCTCCAAGGCCGCTGTGCTCGGCTCCCCGAACGAATATGTCGACTATGCGGCCAGCAAGGGGGCAGTCGACTCCCTGACCCGGGGGCTGGCCCTGGAAGTGGCAGCGGAGGGGATCCGGGTGACGGCGATCCGGGCCGGAATCATCGACACCGACATTCACATCCTCGGCGGTGAACCCCGCCGTGCGGACCGAGTCGGCCCGATGCAGCCGATGGGGCGTGCCGGCACCGCACAGGAGGTCGCGGACGCGGTGAGCTGGCTGCTGTCGGACCGCGCGTCGTACGTCACCGGAGCATTCATCGACGTGTCCGGCGGGCGGTAGCCCCCAGCAACGACGGGTAGCCTCCGACAGGTGAGCGATGACGTGGTGACCGCCGCTGCTGCGGGGAGTTTCGAACTGGCCGGGCGTCCGGTCAACCGGATCGGTTTCGGGGCGATGCAACTGCCCGGGCCCGGTGTCTTCGGCCCGCCGAAGGACAAGGATGCGGCGATTGCGGTGCTCCGGCGAGCCGTCAAGCTGGGGGTGAATCACATCGACACGGCCCAGTTCTACGGACCGGACGTGTCCAACGAGCTGATCCGTGAGGCGCTGTATCCGTACGACGAGGACCTGTCCATCGTGACCAAGGTCGGCGCCCGCCGCGACGGCGAAGGCAACTGGGTGCCGGCACAGACGCCGCAGGAGTTGCGTGAGGACGTAGAGGCGAACCTGCGCACCCTCGGACTGGAGCAGATCGCAGCCGTCAACCTGCGCCGGATGGACGAGCACGAGGGGCATCCCGACGTGCCGATCGAGGAGCAGTTGGCCGAGCTGGCGGAGCTACGCGACGAGGGCAAGATCGGTGGCATCGGAGTCTCGACCGTCGGCCTGGACACAGTGGATCTCGCAATCGACCAGGTCGGGATCACCTGTGTGCAGAACGCTTTCAGCCTGGTGGATCAATCGGACGCCGCCGTCCTGGAGCGGTGCGCGGCTGCCGGGATCGCCTATGTGCCGTACTTCCCGTTGGGCTCGGCGTTTCCGAACATGCCCAAGGTCGTGGACGATTCGCGGGTCCAGGAGATCGCCGCAGCGCATGATGTTTCGCCGGCGCAGGTCGGTCTGGCCTGGCTGCTGGCCCGTTCCCCGAACATCCTGTTGATCCCGGGCACGTCTTCGGTGGCGCACCTGGAGGAGAACCTCGCGGTGGGTGCGATCACCCTGAGCGACGAGGAACTCGGGCGGCTCAACGGCTGAGGTCAGAAACCGGCGATCGTCAGCGGCTGATCCGGCACCCGACGCAACACGTCCGGGAGGAGTTCGCGAAGGGCTCGGGGCGCGAAAACCTCGGTGCTGTTGAGGATCTCGTCGACCGACCACCATCGGATCTCCTGAACGCCCTCGTCCCGCAGTTGCTGGTCCGTGAACTCCGGTTTTGGCGTGAAGTGCGACGTGCGGACCAGGTGGATGTGGTCGACCTGGCCGTCGCAGCCGTTCATCGGGAAGTACGCCGTCTTGGTCCACACCTCCGGGCCCAGGGTGTCGACATCCAGGCCGACCTCCTCACGCAATTCCCGTTGCAGGGCCGTCAACCGGTCCTCTCCCGCCTCGATGCCACCGCCCGGATTGGCCCAGAAACGCGCCGGGCCGAACTGGAAGCGCACCAACAGGACCTTGTCGCGCTCATCGAGGATCAGCGCGCGGACACTCTCGCGCAGGCGTGGGGCCGCGAGCCTGGGCAGCAACTTCCGGGCCAGTGGAGCGAGCCGGTCGCCCAGGGCATCCGCTTCGTCAAGAGTGAACCACCGTGCCTCGGCGATCTCCGCAGATGCGGTGACCGGCTGGTCGAGGTGCAACCGGAACACCTGGGAGTGCAGCACGTGGCCGGGTTCGTTGGCCGTGTCCGTCTCGAACTCACCCACGGGGCTGAGCGCAGATGCCGGTACGTCGACCTGCAGCTCTTCCTGCAACTCCCGTCGCAGGGCGCTGAGTGAGTCTTCTCCGGGCTCGGGTTTGCCGCCCGGTTGCATGAACATCTGCGATGTCTGCTTGCGCACCAGGAGGATCCGGCCGTGCGGATCCGTCGTCAGGGCAGCCACCACTCGGATGATCGGAGCGGGACTTCCGGCAGGCACGAGCCCCAGCTTAGGCGAGCAATTCGACCGGTTTCAGCGCGGTGCGACTCAGCAAACGCGTGGTGAGGGTCGCCGTGATCGCGCTGCACGCCATAATGGCCGCGAGCACGAGGACCTGGAACCGTCCTGCCTCCAGCGGTGACAGTCCGCCGAAGATGGCGCCGACGAATGCGCCTGGGAGAGTGACCAATCCGGTCGTCTTGGTCTGATCGATCGACGGAACGAGCGCGTGATAGGCGGCCGTCCGCGCGACGTGCAGGTTGGCCTGTGGCGGGCGAGCCCCGATGGCCAGCCAGCCCTCGATCTGATCCCATTGGTCGATCGAGGATTGCCGGAACGAGCGGCCAGCCAACGTCGTGCACGTCATCGAGTTGCCGATCACGATGCCGGCAATGGCCAGGGCGTAGCGAGGAGTCGCATCCAAAGCACCGGTGACGAAGACAACGGTCAGGGCAACCGCGACGCCGCTGAGCATCGCTGGCGCAGCGATCGAGATCCGGTGTGCACCACCGAGTCGGCCCGCCGCAGTCCAGATGGCGATGCCGGCCATGATCACCAACGCCAGGAGCACGCCCCACCACGACGTGATCAGACCGCCGAGCACGACGGCCAGTACCGCCAGTTGCAGCACCCCGCGACCGATGGCGAGCACGGGCGCCAGCGGAGTCGGTAACCGGTTCGCCCAAAATACGGCAGCGCTGATCGCCGCCAGGATTGCCACCGCGATCAGCGAGGCTATGAGGTGTTCGGCGTGCGGCACCGCGCGATCAGCTCCGGACTCCGATGGCTAACCAAGCCACCGCATGATGCGGGCCGGGCGCGGACGGCAACCGTTGCGCGCAGCGTTGCCGGAGCTCCTCTCGCCCGGCCGAATCCAACGTGGAGAAGTAGGCACCGGCAGGTCCGACACCCAATTCGTAGGGCTGCCACCAGGATTCGAAGCTGTCGTAGACGAGGTCGACGGCTACCTCGGTGTCCGTGACCAGCGACAGCCCGGCGGCGTCCAGGAGGCGCGCGAGTTCGCCGGACTTGGTGCCCAGCTGTCCCGACTCGTCCGGCACGTCATCGAAGAGTTCGCCCGCCGCCTGCCAGAAGAGCGACAACGGAGACCGTCCGCCGCTGAAATCCCACACCGACACTGCCACCCGGCCGCCGGGTCGCGTTACCCGCACCATCTCCGTGAGCCCACGAGCCGCGTCGGTCATGAACTGCACCACCAGTTGGGCGATCACCAGGTCGAAGGTGACATCGGCGAACGGCAGCGACTCGGCGGATGCCAACCGGACATCGGCGTTCGGCAGGCTTGTGCGCAGTGCCGCGACGAAGGGTGGGGATGGGTCGACCGCAGAGACAGCCGCCTCACCCAGGAAGTGAGCCAGGCGAGAGGCGACGGCGCCAGAGCCGGCGCCGACATCGAGAGCCCGCTGCCCGGAGGTGGGCGCGAGAATGGACATGAGACGGTCGGCCAGTGGATCGGCGTACCGGCCCATGAACGCCTGGTAGGCGTCCGCGGCTACTTCGAAGCTCACGAATCCAGCATGGCCGAACGAGGAGCAGTCCGCACGAGCCTGGCGGACCGCACTGGCAACCAGATGCCCAGACCCATCAGGATCAGGGCCAACGGCACGTGGACGGCGGTGAGGCCGTCATCGCCGTTGTCGGTGATCCGGCCGCCGATGTGTGCCTCTGCGGCGATGACAAGCACGAGCAGGACGCTGCCGAACCACACCGGACGGTCGCTGCGCAGGCGGATCGTCACCCATGCCGCGGCGGCGAGCGCGCACAGCAGCGTGGCCCAGGCGCCGACGTCGTGCACGTGGATCCACGAGTCGGATCGGGGATCGGTGGACAAGAACAGGCCCGCCCACAGGCCCTGCAGGACGATGAGCACCGCCGTCAGCCCGAGCAGAAGCGTCGCGATCAGTCCGTCACGTTTGATGGTCACGCAGCGACCGTGCCGCCCTTGATCGGCGTCCGGCAAGGGATTCCCGCAAGGTCTAGACCTCGCTCCGAGGCGGACGCCCAGCTGGTACGACCTGGGTGGTAGATGCGGTCCGACGTAGGTATGCCGCGGGAGGACCGGTCGGCGGGCTACCGTCAGGGGGTGAGCGGTGAGGGGCTGGTTGCGACACCCGCGGCTCGGTGGGGCGCGTTGTCGCCGTTGCGGCGTGACGCGTTGCTCGCGCTTGGCTGTTTGCTGGTCGGATTGCCGGAAATCATTGCGCACGGCGGTTGGAATCTGAAGGTCGTGCTCGCGCTGATCGCCATGAGTGTGCCGGTGGTGGTCCAGAGCCGTTACCCCGTGGTGGTTTTCACTGTTCTCGCGCTGTTCGCCGCAGTCCAGTGGTGGTCGGACGTGCGCGTGCTCAGCGACGTATCGCTGTTGGTAGTTCTCACGACGCTGGTGATCCAACGCCGCACCAAGGCAGTGATCGCGGCGGTCGTGGTGCTGGAAGTAGGGGTCGTCCTGGCAGTCGCGAAGTGGTCCAAGCACTCACTGCTGCTTGCTGTCCTGCTCAACATCGCCATCGCGGCCGCCGTGCTGCTGGGTGTCTATCTGCGTGAGAGAGGGGCGTACCTGATCCAGGTCACGGAGCGCGCGGAGCAGCTCGAGCGAGCCCGGATCGCCCGCGATATGCACGATGTCGTAGGGCATCACCTAGCGGTGATGGTCGCTCTCGCCGACGGCGCCCAAGCAGCGGTCCGACACGGCCAGCCTCCGGATGAGGCGCTACGGCAGCTGTCCCTGACCGGCCGTCGAGCCTTGGCCGAAGCCCGTTCTCTGGTCACGGTCCTCGCCACCCCCGCCGAGATGCTCCCGGCCGCGCTGGAGCAACTGGCGGCGCCGGTTCGGCTTGCCGGGATACCGGTGCGGATTCACATCGACGGTGATCCTGCCACCGACATCGGTGGTGCCGATGAGGTGGTACGGCGCGTCGTACAAGAAGCACTGACCAACACCCTCAAACACGCGCAGCGCCCGGCGAGCGTCGAGGTCGAGCTCACGTACGCCGAGTCGCACCTGATCGTCGACGTCACCGACCGCGGTGCCCGGCCCCCGCAACTGCACTCGGCGGGTCGTGGGATCGGCGGAATGTCCGAACGCGTTGCCGCACAGGGTGGTTCGTTCGCCGCGGGTCCGCACGACAGTGGCTGGCAGGTGCACGTATCCCTACCGTTGACGGCGCGATGATCCGGCTGCTGCTCGCCGACGACCAGCCGCTGTTGCGGTTGGGTTACCGGATGGTGCTCGACGCGGAGCCGGACCTGAGGGTCGTTGCTGAAGCCGGCACGGGCCGCGAGGCGGTGGAGCAAGTCAGCCAGCACGCCCCCGACGTCGTGTTGATGGATGTGCGGATGCCGGAGATGGACGGCATCGCAGCGACGGCGGACATCACCCGCACCTCGCCGCAGACGCGGGTCATCATCCTGACGACCTTTCAACTCGATGAGTACGTCTTCGCCGGATTACGCAGTGGCGCAGCGGGCTTTCTGCTGAAGGACGTCGAGCCACCCGCGTTGATCGGCGCGATCCGAGCGGTCGCGAACGGCGATGCGGCGCTGTCGCCGCAGGTGACCCGCACGATGCTCGACGCCGTCGCGGACGCGTTGCCCGACCCGCGCACGGAGGCCGAACGTCGCCGGATCACCCAGACACTGACCGCGCGCGAACTCGAAGTGCTGGGGTTGGTTGCCGGGGGCATGACCAACCCCGAGATCGCTGCCCACCTCTACCTGTCTGAGGGCACGGTGAAGGTGCACATCGGTCGGATCCTGGCCAAGCTCGGCCTGCGGGACCGGGTGCAGATGGTGATCCTGGCCCACCGCGCCGGTCTGGCCGGTTAGTACGACCTAGGTCGTAGCTGGGCGTACTGAGAACACGGCCTGGGACTGATGCGGGTCATCCAGCGATTCACCTACTGTCCGTTGCGTGTCCGGCCCCGCCATCAAGGTTCCATCGATCAATCGCGACTTCTGGTTCTTGAAGCTGCTGACCACGGCAGGTGGCGAAGCTCTCTCGGACTACCTGGCCGGTCGGAGCGTGGTCATCGCGGCAGTCGTCGGCGCGGCGCTGCTCGGACTGGGCGCGGCGGCCCAGTTGCGCGCGCGCAGTTATCAGCCTGTGCCCTACTGGTTCTTCGCTGCCGCAATCGCTGTTTTCGGCACGATGCTGGCGGATGGCATGCATGTGGTCGCGGGCGTGCCCTACCCGGTGACCTCCACCGTCTACGCCGCGGCGCTGGCGGCCGTGTTCCTCCTGTGGCACCGCGCCACCGGCACGATCGACATCCACACCGTGACCGCGGGGCGTCCCGAGACGTACTACTGGTGCGCGGTGGGTGCGACCTTCGCTTTGGGTACAGCACTCGGCGACCTGGCTGCCTTCAGTCTGGGCCTGGGCTACCTGGCCTCCGCCGTCCTCTTCGGACTACTGTTCGCGACCGCTCTTCTGCTGTGTCACCGCGGCCGGCGGGGCGCGACGGTCACCTTCTGGTCGGCGTACGTTCTCACCCGGCCGTTCGGCGCGTCGGTAGCAGACTTCCTGGGCAAACCCGGCGGTCATGGAGGTGGCCTGGGGTGGGGCGACGGCCCGGTTGCCCTCGGTTTGTTCGCAGCTTTCGCCCTCATGCTGATCAGGGTTGCGAACCGGTCCAACGACGAGACCGTCTCGATCCCGACCACCGACGAAAGCGTGTGATGACCGACCTGAGCTACCCGCAGGCCCTGGTGATGGGCGCCATCCAGGGCGTCGCCGAACTCTTCCCGGTGTCCAGTCTCGGGCACTCGATCCTCGTGCCGGCGTGGATCGGCGGCAGTTGGTCGGACCTGGTGACCCAGCAGAGCACCCGCGGCCACACGCCGTACCTCGCGTTCATCGTCGCCCTGCACGTGGCGACGGCCCTGGCCCTGATCGTCTTCTATTGGAAGGACTGGATCGCGATCTTCGGCGGTGTCGGAGATCTGGCTCGCGAACGGCGGCTGACCACGCCGCGATCGCGGTTGGCGTGGTGGCTGATCCTGGGCACGGTACCGGTGTGCATCATCGGATTGGTGCTCGACAAGACGTTGCGAACGGTCTTCGCGAAACCGATCTATGCCGCAATCTTCCTGACGCTCAACGGAATCCTGTTGTTGGCGGCCGAGTTGCTGACGCGGCGTTCCACGCATCAGGGGACTGGTCTGCGGGACCTCGGCTGGGTGAACGCGACGGTCATCGGTGCATCCCAGGCGGTCGCGTTGTTGCCCGGCTTCTCCCGGTCCGGCGCGACCATCTCGACCGGCCTGTTGCGCGGCCTCAACCACGAGAGGGCGACTCGGTTCGCGTTCCTGTTGGCCACCCCGGTGATCCTGGCGGCGGGCGTGCTGAAGATCCCGGAGTTGTTCGGTCCGGAGGGGAAGGATATCGGCGGGCAGATCCTCGCGGGGTCGGTCGTGGCGTTCGTCTGCGCCTACCTGTCCACCCGGTTCCTGACCCGCTACTTCCACACCCGGACGCTCTATCCGTTCGTCGTGTACTGCCTGATCGCCGGCGGGCTGAGCATCCTGCGCTTCGCCTGAGCGGCCACAGCAGGGGCACAGGTCGCCAACAGAGCCACCGTGGTCATCCCGGTCACGATGTGCCTGTGAGTAGTGGTTTGATGCCTGACCAACAGGTGCGCAGCGCCGCCGTCGAGGGCCCTCCTGCCCCATCGAGAAGTCTGGCAGCACCGTTCAGCCTCGCGCTCGCGTGGCTGGTGATGCTCGGCGTCTGCGCCCTCTGGGTCAGCGGTGGCGGAGTCCAGGAGGCTGCCTCGTCCGTGACGGGCTTCTTCACGAGCCTGGGGCGGTTGACCGGACTGCTCGCCTCTGCGGCTTTGTTGATCCAACTGGCGATGATGAGCCGGGTCCCGTGGCTCGAACAAGCCTGGGGCCAGGATGAACTCGCTCGCGGTCACCGGCTGGTGGGGTTGACCAGCTTCACCGGGATGCTCGTGCACATCGCGTTGATCACGATCGGGTACGCCGCGGCGCAGCCCGGGCAGTTGTGGTCCACCGTCGTCGACCTCACCCTGAACTACCCCGGCATGCTGCTCGCCGTGGCCGGGACGCTGGCGCTGTGCCTGGTGGTCTTCACCTCCCTTCGCGCCGCCCGGCGGCGGTTGCGCTATGAGTCGTGGCACCTGATCCATCTCTACGGCTACCTCGGCGCGGGTCTGGTCCTGCCGCACCAGCTGTGGAGTGGGCAGGACTTCCTGACCTCGCCGGTCGCGACGGTCTTCTGGTGGAGTCTGTGGGGCCTCACCGCCCTGCTCTTCCTTGCTTTCCGAATTGCGTTGCCCCTGTGGCGTTCCCGTCGCGCGAACCTACGGGTGCTGGCGGCCTACCCCGACGGCCCGGGCTTGGTGAGCGTGATCGTGGGCGGACCCGGTGTGCAGCGCCTGGGGGCCCGTGGCGGTCAATTCTTCCAGTGGCGCTTCCTCAGCGGTCCGGGTTGGACGCGGGCAAACCCGTTCTCCCTGTCGGCCGCGCCGCGTCCTGACTCGTTGCGATTCACTGCCGCCGTGGTAGGGGACGGCACCGCGCGGTTGGCCACACTGCAACCGGGCACCAAGGTGCTGATCGAAGGCCCGTACGGCAGGCTGCATCCCGGGGCAAGGATCCGACGCGACGTCCTGCTGATCGGCGCCGGTGTCGGGATCACCCCGTTGCGCGCGCTGCTGGAGGCATTGCCGTACGACGGGTCGGCGGTGACAGTCATCCAACGCGCCCGGTCCGAGGCCGAGGCACCGCTCGCCGGTGAGATCAACGAACTAGCAGCGCATCGCGGCGCGCGGCACTACCTGCTGCTGGGGCACCGAGTCGCCGGGCGGGACAGTTGGCAATCTGCCTCGCACGCCACGTGGTCCGATGTGGACGCACTGCGCGCGTTGTGCCCCGACATTACCGGGCGTGACATCTTCGTCTGTGGGCCCGGACCGTGGATCGACGCGGTGTTGCGCGCGCTGCGGCTGGCGGGCGTACCTGCTGCACAGGTGCATTCGGAAAGGTTCGAGATCTGATGAAGCGCATCACCTTCTGGCTGATGAGCACGGTGACGATCCTGGTGCTGCTGTTCAGCTATCGCACCTCGACGATGGGCGCGGAGGCGGTCAGCCCGCAGACGTCGGTGACCCAGTCGGTGGGGCCAGCCACCCAGCCCGCTTCCTCTGGCGGTGCCACGTCCGGTGCCACCAGCTCCGCGTCGTCCTCTGGCTCGGTGTCCGGCTCTGGATCCACTGCGTCGTCCTCTGGCACGTACACCGGTGATGTCGCCCAAACCCGTTGGGGGCCGGTGCAAGTCGCGATCACCGTGTCGAGTCGGAAGATCACCGCGGTCGACGTCCTGCAATATCCCAACGGCAACGGTCGCGATGAGGAGATCAACGCGCAAGCCCTGCCGATCCTGAAACAGGAGACGATCTCTGCGCAAAGCGCCCAGATCGACACCGTT
Source organism: Branchiibius cervicis (assembly GCF_042661605.1). Lineage (NCBI taxonomy): Bacteria > Bacillati > Actinomycetota > Actinomycetes > Micrococcales > Dermacoccaceae > Branchiibius > Branchiibius cervicis. The sequence goes on along the minus strand of NZ_JBHSWJ010000002.1, from coordinate 3,344,505 downwards.
TCGGGAGCGACCGTCACCTCGGACGGATACCTCAGCAGTCTGCAGTCGGCGATCGACAAAGCCGGTCTGGCGTGAACCAGCCGCGGGTGTGGGTCGAACAGATCATGGGGTTGCCGGTCTCGTTGCACGTCCGGACCGAGCCGGGTCCACGGCCCGACCTGGAGGAAGCCGTCGCGGCCGTGTTTGCGACCCTGCGCCGGTTCGACGCGGTGTTCAGCACCTACCGCCCGGACAGCGATCTGATGCGCGTACGCCGCGGTGAACTGTCCCTGCGTGAAGCGCACCCCTGGTTGACGCGCGCCCACGACCTCACCGACGAGGCCGTGGCGGCGACCGGCGGTCTGTTCGCAACCGACCTGATCGCCCCCGACGGCAGTCGCGGCTGGGATCCCACCGGGCTGGCGAAGGGCTGGGCCCTCGAACGCGCAGTGGAACCACTGCGAGATGTGCTGGCAATCAGCTTCTGCTGCAATGGCGGTGGCGACGTCGTGTGCGGTCTGGGGGCGCGTAGCGAACACCTACGAGCATCCTGGCGGGTCGGCCTGCAGGATCCGCGCGACGCTCAGCGCATTGCAGATGTCGTCCACGTCGAGACCGGGGCGGTGGCAACGTCGGGCAACAGTGCCCGGGGTCAACACATCCTCGATCCGCGCAGCGGCTCACTGATCGACCGCACAGGCAGTGCAACCGTCAGCGGCCCGTCACTGATGTGGGCCGACATCTGGGCGACAGCCTGTTTCATCGATCCGACCGCGCTCCAGCGGACGGTGAGGAGGGCGGCGGGCGATGGTCGGCGTACCGCAGTGTGGACTTGCCGTGACCGATTGGTCTCCCAGGTTTCATTAAGGTAGGGCCATGCCTGCCGGTCTCACCGTCGCCGACATCCTCGTGGGCCTGGTGCCCCTCCTTGCCGCTGGGGTCGTCGTCGGCATCTTCCGGTGGCGCCGCAAGGACGAGATCTTCACCGACGTCACCCCGGGCCTGGTGCCCGTCGCCGGCGCGTCGGACCGCACCGAGCGGGTACGCCGAGGGGTCGAGTACTCCGGCCCCGTCGCCGTCCGCTTCAACCCGCCGGACAACTCCACCCCGGCCCTGTCCGGCACGGTCATCGACGGCATCGTGCACGGCCGGGATCTGACCGCCACTCTCGTCGACCTGGCGCTGCGCGGGATCGTGACCCTGGAGAAGGAGACCACGCCCAAGGGGAAGGACGACTGGCGAATCGCCCGTACCGGGGTCGGTGAGGAGACGTTGGCCGAGCACGAGCGGGTCTTGCTCGATGCCCTGCTCGCCGGCAAGCGCAGTGTGCTGCTCGGGTCGCTACGTCAGGCGGACGTAGCACAGCGCTGGCGTAACGCGGAGATCGCGGTCTACCGCGCGGTGGTCGACCGCGGCTGGTATCGCAAGCACCCGCGCTCCCGCAACGGACTGCTGTCCTTCCTCGGTGTCGCGCTCATCCTCGCCGCGTGCGGTGCGGGGTTGGTGGCAGCGGCGGCCGAGAACCATTGGCAGTGGGTGCCGCTCGGCGTCGGGTTGGGTGTGGGCGGGGTGCTGCTGATCTGGCGGGGACGCGGCCGCACACCGCGCACCGCACTCGGCTCGGCGGCGCGGATCCAGGCGCTGGGTTACGAGGAGTACCTCAAGACCGCGGAAGCCGGTCAACTGCGCCATGAGGAACTGGCGGGGGAGATCCGCTCGATGTTGCCGTACGCCGTGGCGTTCGGCGTGGCGCCGCACGTCGCCTCGGTGCTCGGGGACGCGCTGCGCTCGGCCCGGATCGCCGAGGGCTCCGAGGCCGCTCTCGACATGGCCGTCGAGGCGGCTTTCGACCCCGGCCTCTTCTACCTGATGGACGGACTGGTCGACCTGGTGGGATCGGTCGACCTGTCGGCGCTCGCGGATGTCGATCCCGGCGACGCCTTGTCCGGGTTGCTCGACGGGTTCGACGGCCTCGGCGATGCGCTCTCGGACCTCGGTGACGGCATCGGCGACCTCATCCCCGGTGACGGGTGCCTCGACGGCTGCGACGGCTGCGACGTGGGCTGCATCGACTTCTGATCGCGACCATCAGACCTCCAGCCGCTGCTGCCAGTCCTCCGGCAGGTCCAACGGTCCCCATTCGGCGGGCGGTTTCCAGCTGGCCCAATGGGATTCGACGGGTACACCGTCCCGTTCCACCAGCGCTTTCACCCGCCCGAAATCGGCCCTGATCTGGGTGGCCTCCTCCTGTGTGAAACGCCCGTCGAGAACCTCCTGCTCGAAGAGCTCGACGTCCTTCTCGTGCACCACCCCGTCAGAACCGATCACCAGGTCCAACTCGTGGTCGGAGCCGTCGATGCCGCCGTCGAAGCGCTCGATCGGCCGGATCACGTCGATGTACCAGCATTCGAACGTGCGATCCGGGCCGGTCCAGAAGACGCTCACCGACCAGGGCTCGCCCTCGCGCACGATGGACAGCGAGCCGTGCCCGGTCCAGCGGTCGTGACCCCTTGCCTTCCAGGGATGTTCCCCCAAGGGATGCGGCTCCGGAAATCCCATCTGAGCCCCGGCAGGGATGTAGGTGACGAGGCGATCGCCGGTGTCCTCCACGACGTACTCACTGGTCACCAACCAAACGGCGCCGTGGTGGATCTCGCGGGTAAGGATCACGTCGCCAGGCTTCCATCGCGTGCCGGAGTAGGAGGTCACGAGGCAAGGGTACGTAGCCGGAGCAGCACGACACCGTGAGGATCCGGCCGGTGCGTGGACTACCGGTCGCGCCCGCTGGCGGACGCAGCGCGCAACTCGGTGGGCGCGAACCCTGTGCGCGACGTACGCCGACTGGTTGAGTTGGCCGGGAACCTGATTCCCCGCCGTGCCGACGGCAGGCGACCTTCTCGAACGGAGCAGACCGTGACAACCCCGCTTGTGATCACCGGTGCCACCATCGTCACCGGTGACACCACAGGGTCGGTGCTTGCCGACCAGGCCGTGCTCGTCGACGCTCACGGCGTCATCGAGTGGGTGGGCGCCGCCTCGCAGGCGCGGTTCATCCCCGGTGCCCGGGTCATCGACGCCGCGGGTAAGTTCGTCACTCCGGGCCTGATCAACGCGCACGCGCACCTGTTCGCCGACGGCAAGCCGCTGCCGGCGTACATGACCGGTGAGCGCACGGAGAAGCTGGTGGCCGAGTTCATGCACAGCCCGCTCGGCAGGGTCGTGCTGACCAGGCGGACCAAAGCGGCGGTGACCACCCAGCTGAACAGCGGCGTCACGACGATCCGCAGCCTCGGTGACGCACGCTATGAAGTGGTCGGCGTGCGCGACGCGATCGACGCGGGGCAGTTCCTCGGTCCGCGCCTGCTGGTCTCCGGTCCGCTGCTGGCGGTGAGCGGGGGACACGGGGCACCCCAGATCGCACTGATCAGCGACAACCCGTGGGACGCCCGCAAGAACGTGCGGATCAATCTGAACAAGGGGGTCACGGCGATCAAGATCGCTGCGACCGGCGGGGTCACGGATGCCCGGGCGATCGGCGAGGCCGGCCGGCCGCAGATGACGCAGGAGGAGATGACTGCGATCTGCGAGGAGGCGCACAACGCGGGGGTGCTGGTCGCGGCGCACGCTCAGAGCCAGGCCGGGATCACCGCGGCGCTGCGCGCGGGTGTCGACACCATCGAGCACGGCGCTGCCCTGAACCAGGAGATGGTCGAGCTCTTCCACGACAATCCCCGTTCACTGCGCGGCTGGTCGGCATTGATTCCGACGCTGCAGCCGGCGTTGCCGCTGGTGAAGCTGGACCGCTCATTGACCGGTGTCAACGAGATCGTGTTGGCCAACGGTGAAGCGATCCTGGCGGAGATGATTGCGGGGGTGCGTGACGCGGTGGCCAACGACGTCGCGATCGGGATGGGCACCGATAGTGCGCTGACGTACGTCACGCACTACAACACCTGGCGGGAGCTGGATTTCCTGGTCCGGTACGCCGACCTGAGCCCGGCCCGGGCGCTGTACGCCGCGACTCAGTCGAACGCGAGGATTCTCGATCTGCAGGACGTGACGGGCAGCATCGAAGTGGGCAAATCTGCGGATCTGGTTCTCCTGCAGGCCAACCCGCTGACCGACGGGTTCCGGGCCTTCAGCGACCCCGCCATGGTCATCGTGCGTGGCGAAGTCATCGACGACCCGCAGGTCACCCGGTTCCCGGAGCTCGACCAGATGCTCGACACCATCTGACCGCTCGGCCTACCCGACGGCGCGGCGGACCAGATCAGTCAGCTTCTTCTCCACGGCGGGCGTCCAGTCCAGCAGCGCGTACGACGTGGGCCAGAACTCGCCGTCGTCCAGCTGCGCTGCTTCCTCGAAACCGACCGTGGCGTAACGGGACTTGAACTTCGCGGCGTCGCGGAAGAAGACGACGATCTTGCCGTCGGCGTTGGTGTAGGCGGGCATGCCGTACCACGTCTTGCAGCCCAGGTCGGGTGCCACGGCGCTCACCAGGACGTGCAACCGCTCCGCCAGCTCCCGGTCGGCGGGCTCGAACTCGGCGATCTTGTCGAGCACCTGCTGCAGACCGTTGGCCCGCTTGGCGCCCTTCTTCCCCTCGGCGCGCAACTCGGCGGCGCGCTCCTTCATCGCCGCCCGTTCTTCCGCGCTGAATCCGTCACTCATCGGTCGATTCCTCTCGTGGTCAGGCCTGTTGGATCCGAAGCAGGTTGCCGGCGGGATCCCGGACGGCGGCGTCGCGCACGCCCCAGAACTGATCGGTCGGCTCCTGCACGACTTCGGCGCCCGGAGCGGCGGCGATCTTGTCGAAGAGCTCGGCCAGGTCGTCGGTGCGAAACTGCACGGGGCTCAACTCGCCCTTGGCCAAGAGCGTCGCCAGCGCCTCACCGTCCTCCTTGGACCGCCCGGCCTGCGGCTCGGACAGGACGATCTGCAGGGACGGGTCGGCGGGTGAGGCGAGGGTGATCCAGTGGAATCCGCCGTTCTCGACCTCGTTCTGTACGACGAGTCCGAGCGCGTCCCGGTAGAACGCGGTCCCGGCGGCGGTGTCGTCGACGTAGATGTGCACGAGGGCCAGTGTGGTGGTCATGGCCGCAACGCTAGAGCCTTGCGCGGCGCCGCGCTTCTTCGAAACTGCTCGATCGCGGGGCCTTGCGCGGCCGGGTCAGGATCCGCGCTTCGCACGGCGGGACGATGCGCAGCGCCTCGTGGTTTTCCGTGCGGTATGCGGACGGGGATTGGCCGACAAGCTGGGTGAATTTCGCGGAGAACGATCCGAGGCTGGTGCACCCGACCGCGAAACATACCTCCGTGACACTCAGATCACTCTGTCGCAGAAGAGCTTTGGCCCGTTCGATGCGTCGGGTCATGAGGTACGAGTAGGGCGTCTCGGCGTACGTTGCTCTGAATCGCCGGCTGAAGTGGGCGGGCGACATCAGCGCCGTCCGGGCCAACGCAGGTACGTCGAGTGGCTGGCTGAACTCCCGATCCATCCGGTCACGGGCGCGCCGGAGCCGCTTCAGTTCCTCCAGGTCGACGCCCATCCGACCAGGGTGCCAGGCAGCGCGCAGTCCGCCTAGCCGGGTGGCGCGGCGCCGCCCCGGGTGCTAACGCAGGGCGCGTCGCAAGGCACCGCCGCGCAACCGGTCGTGGGCGATGGCGGCGCGTGCGGCGTTGAACCCGGCCGCGCCGTGCACGCCGCCCCCGGGTGTGCCGAGGCCGAGGAGAGGTAGAGGCCGCGGACAGGGGTCTCCGCCCGGCCCAGCCCGGGGATCGGCCGGAAGATCAACTGCTGGCTCAGCTGCGACGTACCGCCGTTGATCGCACCACCCAGCAGATTCGCGTCCCGCGCTTCCAGGTCTCGCGGGCCGAGCACCCGTCGGGCCACGATGCGGTCACCGAAGCCGGGGGCCAATTTTTCGAGGCGGGCCTGCATCCGGTCGGCGAACCGCTCCTTGTCGTCGTATCCCCACTCCCCGGTGACCGAACCGTCCCCTGCATCACCGGTCTGGTGCTGCGGCACATGGGTGTAGGCCCACATCGACTCGGTCCCGGCCGGCGACCGGCCCGGATCGGCGACCGTCATCTGCCCGCACAGCAGGAACGGCTCGGCGGGCAGCTGCCCGGCGTGCACCTGCTGCAGCGCCACGCTCATCTGCTCACGGGAATCCGCGACGTGCACGGTACCGGCCGGCTCCGGCGGCGGCGTCTGCCACGGCACGGGCGCACGGAGCGCCCAGTCCACCTTGACCGTTCCCGGGTCGAGCTGGAACGCCTTCAACCGGTCACGCACCCGGTCCGGCACGTCGGCGGGGTCCAGCAGCCGCTCGTAGAGGGTCGGGGCGACCACATCGGCAAGGACTGCCCGTCGCCCCTCGAACCGTTGACCACTCGTGGTCCGTACGACGTGCGCCCTGCCCTCGTCGACCTCGATCCGATCCACCCTGTCGCCGGTGACGATCGTGCCGCCCCGCGACCGCAGCCGGCGCGCCATCGCCTGGGTCAGCTCGCCAGCGCCCCCTGCGGCACGGGAAATCCGACGGTCTGGGCCAGCATGGACATCAGATAACCCATCAACCCCGACCCCGGAGCGTCGAGCGGGATGTCGGAGTGAGCAGCGTTGCCCGCCAACAGGATTCCCGGGCCGCGGCCACGGAAGTGGGCATCGGCGAGGTCGGTCACGGGGGACAGCAGCGTCTTGACGAAGTCCACGCCGCCGGCTGCCGGCAGTCGCCGGAGCAGACGAGCGGCCCCGCGTACGGGTGGGAACGGCGTCAGCAGGGAGGTGAGGAACGCCTCGGACACCTCGTCCCATTGCGCACACAGTCGCAACCAGGCGTCCCCGTCGCCGGCGCTCTGCTCGTCCATCCGTGCTGCGGTGATCTCCCGGTCCGGATGGATCGACGCCCAGCTCCCGTCGGGGAACGGATGCGCCAGGGGTGCGGGTGCCCGCCGCCACGTGAGACCGTGTTGCTCCAGGTCGAGGCCGCGCAGTGCGGGGGAGGCGGCCGCGAGCGGATAGAACGCGCTGAACGTGTCGTGGATGTAGTCCGGATGCACGTCGCGGTCGCTGCGGACGGCGCCGCCGACGGTCTCCTGCTCCTCCACCACCAGCACCGACCATCCCGCATCAGCCAGATGGTTGGCGGCCGCGAGGCCGTTGGGGCCGGCCCCGATCACGACCGCGTCGTAGGAGGTCATGTGTCGTCGCGGTGTTCGGCGATGTAGGCCAGCCTGCGCAGCGTCTCGGTGTTGCGCCAGTGCAGCAACGGTGACACCGCTGGCTTGGGGATCAGCACCGCCGGGCCGTGCGTGGGCATCTCCTCGATGACCACTCTGGTATCCGGCCCCTCCGGTGTGAGCGTGACGGTGACTTCGGCCGCGCCCATCGGGAAACCACGGGCGTGCAGCTTCAGCAGCCGTTCCGGCTCGCAGGCCAGCACCTCGGTATGGTCGCTCACCAGCATCGGCCAGGATCCGACGGAGTGGTGCAAGCGGGATCCGACGGCCGGCCAGTTGCCCTCCACCTCGCGCATCCGCGAGGCCCCGACCACCCAGGTCGGGTAGAGCCAGCCGTCGCTCAGCACGTCCCAGATCTGGTCCGAACGTGCGGTGATCACTCGTTCGTTATGGCTCATCACCTTGACTTTAGTCGGGTCGGTGATCCCCCCGGGGTGGGTCGTCGGCCGCCCGGGCGGTGTCTCGCGCCGCACTCCCGATCGGCCACCAGCCGCGGGTTCGGAGCAGTCGGAGGATGATCGACGGGTCCGGTACGGCGTAGTCGTCCCCGGCCCCCACCGAATCGCAACTGGTAGGGGATCTCGAGCATCCGATTCCTACACCGTGACGACGATTTTCCTGCCGGCGTGCAGTCCCTGCTCGAATCGCCGGTGCGCGTCGATGACCTGATCGACGGTGAAGACCGTGTCGATACTGGGTCGAAGGCTCCCGTCGGCCAGTGCCGGTGCCAGGTAGTCGCTCATGCGTTGGAGGACGACGGGGTTCAGGACATCGTCGAAGCTGCGGTAGTTCACGACCGCGACCCGATCGTCTGCTGGCGCTGGTGTGGGTCTGGGGTCGAGGAAGCCCGCCGCCACCAGGGTGCCGCCGGTCCGGGTCGCGTCCAACAATGCCCCTGGCCAGGGCCGCGGACCAGGTCGAGCGTGATGTCGGCACCACGGCCGTCGGTTGACTGGCGCACTGTCTGGGCCAGGTCGTCGCCAGCGGCCAGGATGACGCGGTCGGCACCGGCCGCGAGCAATTCGGCAGTCTTGGTCGCGTCGCGGGTGATCGCGAGGGGTGCGGCACCGAGCCGCCGGGCGAGTTGGAGCGCGGCCCGGCCGACACTGCTGGATGCACCGGCGATGAGCAGGGCGTCACCGTCGCTCAGGCCGGCTCGTTCGACCAACGCGCCGTACGCCGTGGAGTAGGCGACCCAGCTCGCCGCTGCCTCCACCACGCTGAGCCCGGCCGGTCGCGGGATCACGGAGCCTAAAGGAACGGTGATGTGCTCTGCGTAGCTTCCGTGAGCGGCGGGGTTCGGCAGCGCAGCGAGGATGACGGCGTCGCCGACCGCGAACCGGGAGGCGCCGGGGCCGGTGGCGTCGATGATGCCGGTGCCCTCGATGCCGAGGTGGGCATGCGGCAGGGGAACGGGGGCCGGAGAGCGCCCCGAGCGCATCATGACGTCCAGGGCGTTCACCGCGAACGCCTCCAGCCGCACCCTGACCTCGCCCTCCTGTGGGGTCGGTCGTGGGGATGTCGGTCGCATGCAGCACTTCCGGGCCACCGAACTGGTCGAACTCGATCACGAGCGACATGGGTTGTCTCCTTCGTAGTGCCGGGTGGGTCGATCCACCTCATGACGTTACGAAGGCCGGTGTTACCTCGAGGTACCTGTTCCCAGGCGTAGCGTGGAGCTCGTGCAGGACGGTCCCGGCCCCAGTTTCCTGGCGGATTGCCCCACCCGCCTCGCCGTCGAGATCATCGCCAACAAGTGGGCCGTGCTGGTGCTCTACGGCCTGGGCGACCGACCTCGTCGCCATGGCGAGTTGATCGACCATGTCGGTGGCATCTCGCGCAAAGTGCTCACCCAGACGCTGCGCCGGCTGCAGGACTTCGGGCTGGTCGAGCGACGCACCGAAGGACGGCAGATCGACTATGCGCTCACCGACCTCGGGCGGACCCTGATCGAGCCGATCGAGGTCCTCACGGCGTGGGCGCGCGATCACGGCGAGGAAATCGTCGACTTCCAGGAGCGCGCCGGCTGATCGGCGGGGCTGGTCGATACCTCCGGCGTGCCGGAGTTCCAGCATGACGCAGCCTGCTTCGGTGCCAGGCCTGCTGTGTGAAGGAGTGCCAGTCAGACTCGCTGATCAGGACCGCGTTTCCGCGCTGGTCCAAGTCGTCGACCCCGCTCGTAACATCGGTTGCATGTCTCCGAACGATGCGTGGATCTCGCTGGCGCATCACGTCGGAGCGGAGTGTCGGCGCTTGCTTCCAGGCCTGGTCGGTGTGTATGTCCATGGCTCGGCGGCGTTAGGTGGACTGACCAGCACCTCGGACCTCGACGTGCTCGTCGTGACCGCGACTCCTGAGGGCATACCGGAAGCGGCTCGCGCACTGTTGGATCTGGCTCGCGGTGAGCGGACGCTGGAGCTGTCCATCGTCGCCGCGGAGGCAGCTGCGACTCCGACCCGGCCATGGCCCTTCCTGGTCCACGTGAACTCCGCCGAGGAGCGGGTCTCGATCGATGATGGCGCGGGCGACCCAGACTTGCTGGCTCACTACGCCGTGACCCGCGCTCACGGCAGGACAGTCACCGGCCCACCACCGGCGACCGTCGTCGGTCCGGTCGTGCGCTCGGATCTGGCCCGCTACTTCGCGGGCGAATTGCGCTGGGCGCAACAGCACGGGGATCAGAGATACGCCGTGCTCAACGCGTGCCGGGCGGTGGCGTACGCCGAGACTGGAGTGCTCATCTCCAAGATCGCCGGCGGCCGGTGGTGGATGCAGCATTATGGCCACCATCCCCTGGTGGAGGCGTGTCTCACTGCACAGGAACGCGGGTGCGATGTGGGCCCGTGCGATGAGGCTGCGCGGGAGTTCGTGGCCGGCCGCATCACGCAACTCCAACACGCGACGACCGAGCACCGCGAAGACTCCAGAATCCGCGTCGGTGACTGTAGGTTCTCGCGATTCCTGACAGTTTCGCGAGGCTCTGACCAGCGCACCGACATCTCGGGTGTCACCGTTCCGTCTCAGCAAAATGTCATCATCCGCAGCAGAGCTTTCTGTCGAGGTCGCAGCGGCAGGCTCTGTGGAGCGCGTCTGCATCAGGCGGAAACTTCGTCGACTCCGAGTTCCCTGAGGAGGGCTCGCACTCTTCGTTTGATGTCGTCGCGGATGGGCCGGACGGCTGCGACGCCTTGCCCGGCTGGGTCATCGAGTGTCCAGTCCAGGTATTGCTTCCCGGGGAAGATCGGGCAGGTGTCGCCGCAGCCCATCGTGATCACCACGTCGGATGCTTGCACGGCTTCGGGGGTGAGGATCTTCGGGCTCTCGGCCGAGATATCGATGTCGTCTTCGAGCATCGCCTCGCGAACTGCTGGGTTGATCGAGTCAGCGGGGGCTGATCCGGCGGAGCGGACTTCGACTGCGCCACCGGACAGGTGGTGGGTGTAGGCGGCTCCCATTTGGGATCGTCCGGCGTTGTGCACGCAGACGAAAAGCACGGACGGGCGCTCGGTGGCTTCGGTCATTCGCGGACTCCTCGGTCATTGCGTAGGTCAGAGGATCTGACGCAGCAGGGTGGTGACGCGGGCTTGGATGTCGTCACGGATTTCACGGACAACCTCGATGGGCTGGTCGGCTGGGTCAGCGACGTCCCAATCTTCGTACCGTTTGCCGGGGAAGACGGGGCAGGTGTCGCCACAGCCCATGGTGATGATGACGTCAGCGGCCTGCATGACGCTGTCGGTCAGTGGTTTGGGATAGGCGGTCCCGAGCGCGATCCCTCGCTCACGCAGGGCCTCAACGACGACGGGATTGATCTCCCCAGAAGGTGCTGACCCGGCAGAGCGGACGTGCACTTTCCGTGCTGACAGGTGCTCGGCCAGCGCGGCAGCCATCTGCGAGCGTCCGGCGTTGTGAACACACACGAACAGAACTTCGGGCACCTTCTTGGCGACGCGGCCTTCGGCTTGGGCGGTGGCCATCAGTTGCTCACGGGCCTGCCGGGCGACAAGCACGGGCAGGAAAGTATGGACGGTGGAGCGAGGGGCGAGTAGGTCCCACGCCTTGTTGACGGCGTCGTCGATGGTGTCCTCGTCGAAGACGCCGGCATAGGAGTAGTTCATGTCGTCAATGAGTTGTGGAACGACGGTTTCGCGGTCAGGTAGATGCATGAGGGCTCCCGTTTTGAGGTCAAACAGGTTGACGGGTCGAGGTGGTGAGGTGTCGCAGAGCGTCGGGGCCGTACGGTTCCTCGGCGAGCATCGGGATGATTGCTGTGCGTCGGGCGAGTTCGGTGATGCGTTCAAGTTGTTGGTGTTCGGCGGCAGCGCGTGCCCGCAGCAGCGGGGATGTCGGTCTGGCCGCGGCGAGGGACGCGTTGACGACCCACGCCCACGGATGGATTCCGGCTCGTTGGAGGTCGTCTTGCAGCTCGGTAGCTTCGAGGACGGGGGTGGTGTCCGGCAGCGTCACGATGATGACCTTGGTCAGGTCAGGGTCGCGGAGCCGCATCAGCGGTGTCGTGTAGGTACCGGTTTCGCCCATGCTGCGTGCAATGTCGCGGTGGTAAGACCCGGTAGCGTCCATGAGCAGCAACGTGTGACCGGTTGGGGCCGTATCCATGACGACGAACTGGCGGCGGGCCCGGTTGACCAGGTGAGAGAACTGCCCGAAGACTGCGACTTCTTCGGTGCAGGGTGACAGCAGGTCTTCGACCAGGCGTGCTCGACCGGCCTCGTCGAGCTGGTTGCCTTTGCTGGCCAACACCTTGTCCCGGTACTCCTGGGTCGCGACGTGTGGGTCAATGCGGGACACCGTGAGGTTGCCGACGACCTCGTGATCAAGCACTTCGTCAAGGTGCGCCGCGGGGTCGGTGGTGGTGAGGTGGACGGTGTGCCCGCGATCAGCAAGAGCGATTGCGATGGCCGCAGCGACGGTGGTCTTCCCGACGCCGCCTTTGCCCATGCACATGATCAGGCCGTGGTCGGTCGTGGCGATTTCGTCGATCAGAGTGGCGAGCGAGCCCAGATCGACCGGCTGCTCGTCTTCGATGCCATCCACGACCTCGGCAGCATCCGTGCGGAGCAGCGCGCGTACCGCGTCGATACCGACGACAGTGCGTGCGCGCAGTGGCACCGTGGTCAGCGGCAATCGGCGTAGTGCCTCGGGCATCGCTGCGATTGCGCGGTGCTCACGTTCGCGGACGGCGTCGGCCAAGGCGTCGGCCTCACCCACGTCGCCTGCGGGAAGGAGGGCGTTGATGACGAGGTGTTGCTCGGTGATCCCGATCGTCGCTAGTTCGGTGCTGGTGCGGGCTGCCTCACGCAGAGTGGACTGTTGGGCACGGGCGACCAGCACGAGCCGGGTTTGAGCGGGGTTGGCGAGCCTACGGACAGCGTCGGCGTACACGGCGCGGGTGCGGTCCAGCCCGGCCATCGGTCCGAGGCACGACGCATCACCCTTCCCGGCATCCAGGAATGAGGTCCACTCACCCGGCAGTTGCAGCAACCGGATGGTGTGGCCGGTGGGTGCGGTGTCGAATACGACGTGGTCGTACCCGGCGATCCGTTCGTCATCGGCGAGGTAGGTGGTGAACTCGTTGAACGAGGCGATCTCGGTGGTGCACGACCCTGACAACTGTTCGGTGATCGAGTCCAGGGCGGTTTGAGGCAACACGTCGCGGACCGGGGCGATGATCTTCTCCCGGTAGGCCTCAGCAGCCTCGTTGGGGTCGATCTCCAGCGCGTCCAGGCCGGGTGCCTGAGGCACCGCTGTGATCTGGTCACCGACGGTGAGGCCGAAGACCTGACCGACGTTGGACGCTGGGTCGGTCGACACGAGCAACACCCGCCGGCCCTGGTCCGCCAAGGTGACAGCGGTGGCGCAGGCCAAAGACGTTTTACCGACACCGCCCTTGCCGGTGAAGAACACGAACCTGGGCAGCTCGGTCAGGTATGGAAACGAGGTCATCAGGCGGGTTCCTTTCAGCAGCAACCGGCTTCGGCGTCTGGGCCGCACCCACCACGTGGTGTGGACGCGGTCAGGCCGAGATCGGTCACGCCAGTAGGCAGTTTGCTGGACGAGGTGATGGCAGCAAACCTGGTCAATTCCGCCCGGCTGGGATAGCGGCCCGTCACAACAGTGACGCCGTCGACCGTGGTCAGCGGCAGACCGGCTGATCCTGCGACGCGCAGGAAGTCTGCGACTGCCGGGTCCGCGGTGAACGCGGTCGGGTCATTGGCCAGGTTGTGCCGTTGGAGATCGGCACCCTGGTTTTGCAGGTGGTCCAGGTCGGCGGTGAATCGGACGAGGTCGTCGTCCAGTTCGGGCCCACAGACCCCCGTGTTGCAGCACAGAGCGGGTTCGTACACCCGCACGACCGGTACGGCGGGCCCAGTGAGTTCGGCGATAAGCGCGTCAATGCGGTCGGCGATGTCGTCACGGATCAAACGCATCCGCTCGATCCCGTCGATGCCTCGCGCCGATGGTTCATCGGTGCTCCAGACCTCGATCGACCCGGCCATGCCCTCAATCGGGTCGACAGTGGCTTCGCTGCCCAACACCACGACGCGATCCACACGGCGCAGCAAGCCTTCGTCGATCAGCTTTGGATGCTGATCGGCCATAGACCCGCCGCTTTCTTCAATGACCTGAGCGGACAACCCATTGACCGCGTCGCCTGGGTGGGTGCCGGCGGAGTGCACTTCGATGGACTCCCCAGCGCGGTGGCGCATCAGGGCGGCAGCCATTTGCGACTTGCCACCGTTCTTCACGCAGACGAACAGCACGGAATGGCGGTCAGCCATGAGAGGCCTCCGGGGCGATAGCAGGGGTGGGGGTGAACCGGGAGCGCAGAGCAAGGGCCACATAGACGAGAGCGACGAGCACCGGCACCTCGATGAGTGGTCCGACGACTCCAGCGAGAGCCTGGCCGGACGTGACACCAAAGGTTGCGATCGCGACGGCGATGGCTAGTTCGAAGTTGTTCCCGGCGGCGGTGAAGGCGAGAGTGGTGGTGCGTTCGTAGCTCATTCCCAGGCCCCGGCCCAGCAGGTAACCGCCGCCCCACATCAATACGAAGTACGCCAGCAGCGGCAGCGCGATCCGGGCCACGTCGAGCGGCTTGGAGGTGATGTTGTCGCCTTGCAGAGCGAACAGGATCACGATTGTGAACAGCAGCCCGTACAGCGCCCACGGGCCGATCTTCGGTAGGAATGATCGCTCGTACGCTGCGCGGCCCCATCGCTTTTCACCGATGCGGCGACTGAGGTATCCCGCCAGCAACGGCACACCGAGGAAAACCAGCACCGAACCAGCGATGTGCCACGCAGAGATGTCCAGGTTGGCTTGGTCGAGGCCGAGCCATCCAGGCAGCACCGACAGGTAGAACCATCCGAGTGCGGCGAACGCAATCACTTGGAAGACCGAGTTGATCGCAACCAGCACAGCCGCGGCTTCGCGATCGCCGCAGGCTAGGTCGTTCCAGATGATGACCATCGCGATGCACCGAGCCAGGCCCACGATGATCAACCCGGTGCGGTATTCGGGCAGGTCAGGAAGGAAGATCCACGCCAGAGTGAACATCAGCGCGGGGCCGACCACCCAGTTCAGCAGCAGACTCGACCCCAACAGGCGACGATCGCCGGCGACCGTGTCGAGCCGGTCGTAGCGAACCTTCGCCAGCACGGGGTACATCATCACCAGCAACCCCAGAGCGATCGGGAGGGAGACGCCTTCGACCTCGACTGCACTGATCGCCGACCCGATGCCCGACACGATGCGGCCGAGCAACAGGCCGGCGATCATCGCGGCGATGATCCACACCGGTAGGAACCGATCCAGCGTCGACAGTTTCGTGGTGACCGTGGCCCGCTCGGTGGACGAGTCGATCTGTTGCACCTGCGTCATGCCCGCACAGCCCGAACGATCGCGGCTTGGGCGAACTCGTGCACAGCGTGGGTGTAGCGGATCTCGACCTCAGTCCACCCGGTGCTCTCTAGAGCTTGGCGGTAGTCGGTTTCGGTCAATGCGCCCGCGATGCAGCCAGTGAAGGCGGTCATGTCAGCCCGGGTGACCTCGTCCATATTGTCGGCTGCGATTACGTCGGACACCGCGAAACGACCGCCCGACTTGGTGACTCGAGCGGCTTCGGCGAGTACAACGTTCTTGTCGGCGGCCAGGTTGATCACACAGTTGGAAATCACCACATCGACGGTGGCGTCCGGCAATGGGATGTCTTCGAGGTAGCCCTTGATGAACTCCACGTTCTGGACACCGGCCTCGGTCGCGTTGCGACGCGCAAGCTCAAGCATCTCGTCGGTCATGTCCAGGCCGATCACTCGACCAGTAACACCCACCCGGCGGGCGGAGATCAGCACATCACCACCGGCACCGGACCCGAGATCCAGCACAGGGTCACCCGCGTGCAAGTCGGCGACAGCTGTGGGTACCCCACAGCCCAGCGAAGCGTCGACCGCCGCGCCGCCTTCGCCCGCGAGGTCTGCGTCGTACAGGTCGGAGCCGAACACGACAGTGCCGTCACCGGTGACGTTGCCGTCGTACACGCTGGACCCGCAGCACCCACCGGCGGATACCGAGCGGGCCGACTCGGCGTACCGCTGCCGTACCTGTTCGCGAATGTCGGCCTGGTCGGCCATGTCACAACCTCCACTGAATCGATAACTGTCGATACAGTGGAGCCTGGCGCATTGCTTCG
Source organism: Branchiibius cervicis (assembly GCF_042661605.1). Classification (NCBI taxonomy): domain Bacteria; kingdom Bacillati; phylum Actinomycetota; class Actinomycetes; order Micrococcales; family Dermacoccaceae; genus Branchiibius; species Branchiibius cervicis. Next base: position 3,328,571 of record NZ_JBHSWJ010000002.1, on the reverse strand, counting down.
ACATTTGTCAATATGGGGTCATGACGAACTCCGCGCCCGCTGTTGAACCAGGCTGCTGCGTCCCTAGCGACGTCGCGGGGATGTGTGCTGCCGACGCCGAGGACACTGCGGCGCTGCTCAAAGCAGTGGCCGATCCGGTGCGCCTACGCCTGTTCACCCGGATCGCAGCAGTGGACGACTCACTATGCGTGTGCGACATCCAAGACGTCGGCGTCTCACAGCCAACGGTTTCCCACCACCTGAAGAAGCTGCGCGAGGCTGGCCTGGTGGATTGCGAACGGCGTGGCACCTGGGTTCACTACTGGCCTACCGAATTGGGCGCTCGTCTCAGCCGGGCCGTCACCTCGTTGGCGGGCGAGCACATCGGTGCATGAGTCAGGTCTGGGCGCGGCCCGAGCCGGTTCTGTCCACTGAGTTACTGAGCACGGCTGCTGCGATCAACGGCAAAGCCGTCGCTTCGGCATTCGGAAACCGCCCACGCCAACCCCGGCGATGCATCGCCGGGGTTGGCGCTGAGGTGGAGGTGGGCTCGAAGTACCAGTGGACGCGCTGGTTCCCCGCTTCACACGTGTGAGTGATGAGCGAGCGAATGAAGGCGGGACAGTCGGCTGCGGTGATGTCATCACGTAGGACCTGCCGGCGGGCGCTGCGTAGGAAGTGCAGCCATTCCGGTCGGTTGGGCTCAACACCCAGCACGTCACGGTGGTACTCATGAAGCCAGTTAGCCACCTCGTTTTCGTCCAGGTCTTCTTCGCAGGATGCAAGGACGGCATCGATGGCCTGCCGACGCACGAGCGCGAGGTCAGACCGTTCTGCGCGCAGGCTGTGTTCCTGGATCGCCCGACCCTGTGGAAGAGCGCAGGCGGGGTTGCTTCAAGGCGGGGCCCACGTCAGCGGGCCGCCATCTTCTTCACCGGCAGCGTCCTCGATGCAACGCCGGATCTCTTGGAGCAACGCGGTGACTTCTGGTCGATCCACGAGCGATACATGACGGTCCGCGTGCTCGTTCGGCACCGAGGGGATGCCAAGGGGTGCAGGTGCCAAGCGAACGTCGCCGCCGGTGTATGTCGCCCAGAACAGCCGCGCCCATTCGCGCGAATCGATCCCTGGAACTGGGCTTCCTGCTTGCGCCACGATGCGGCTGGTGCAGGATTGAACCCATTCACCGTCGAAGGTTCGTAGCCGACGCTTGTGATAGTCGATGGGCGGAGGATCGGCAGCGAGCCGCACCGCCACTTCCTCTAGTTCTTGATGCAGCGTGTCCCACAGGTCCCGCTTTTGTAGCCATCGCAAACGTGCCGGGGGTCTGGTTCGAAATGAGGCCGGTAGTTGGTTCTCGATCGCGAGATACTGCCAGGAGCGGTTAGACCCAAGTCGTCCCAACAACAGGGCGTCTGTGGCTCGATCAAGGTCGTCCTTGCGCAGATGCTCGGAGATTGTGCCAGGCCAAAGCATCTGCGGTATCCACGCCAGCGACAACTCCCGCTCTCTCGGGGTCAGGCCCTGGTTCGGGCGTCGCGTCGCATCTGTGGGGTAACCCGGTCGTCGACTGGCCGTCCGGTACGTCAACTGCTTGCTTGGGGACAACGTGGCGACGTTTGCGCTCAACACGATGTGGGTCAAGATCGGGTTGTGTGTTGTGTGGGCTGCCGCACGGCTCGCGTACAACGGAGCCTGGCGACTATGCCGCCCGAGAGCCCGAAGCAAGTGTTCGTTCGCTGCGAACGGGTCGGTTTCGCTCAGGATCGCCACGCCGTCGTACATCCTGCTCACCTGCCACTGCGGATCGGCACCCAGCGAGTAGGGGCTGCCGCCGTCACGCGGGTCAGACGCACTCAACACTTCGAACAGGAGTGCCAGGACGTCGGGGAATGGGAACTCCTGGTCAAAGAGCGGCCATCGAATGTCAGTCTGGGCGTCGGCATCAATCAGTCGATTGATCAACTGCTGGGTGTTCACGGCGGACTTCGAGGCGACCCCTTCATCGGTGACGCTGTTACAGAGGTCGAAACCACACCGTGGGATCCTTCGCCGTGGTCCCTTCTGAACACCCTTCAGCAGGCGTGCACACTCCCAGCCTGGCGCAGAACTGTCGAGCCACGCACGCGACGACCACGGTCTCCCAGTGCATCCAGGGCATTCGGTGCGCAGATACGCCTCGTGCTCCAGACAAACCATCGACAAGGGTTGCTGCCAAAGGTGCTTCCACCCACCGCCTCGATCGGCGAGGCATTGTGGACAGAACCGTGACCCGGGCTTGTTCCGCGCGTGCAACGGTCGGTACTCCGTGAAGTATTGGTCGAGGGCCGCCTTCGAAGCCAGGCTCAGCGCACTTGGTTCAAAGAGTCGCTGCTGCGGTAGACCCAGCGCGTCGCAGAGTGCCTCGTGGTGACCGGCCAGTCCCGACTGGAAGTTCTGAAGTGTCCATGCGCTCACGGTGATGCCCATGGATGCGAACAGGGAACGCACCCCCATCTGGTACCGGTGAGCGAATCTGACCGCCCAACTGGCAGCAGGCTCATCGTCGAGGGGCAGCACCGCGATTGGTAGACGTTGTGGATCGAACCCGGCAACGACGGGGCGAAGCTCACCGCTTGAGGATGCGCCCCCGTGTTGCGGTGAACGCTGCGCGTTAGCCGGCGCGGGCACTGGTCTCTGCTGCGTTGTCACCGGTGGCAGCGGCGAGCACCTCGGCAGTGATTTGTTCGACCCCGCTGCGGATCGCGACATAGCTGGCACGATCCAGCAGGTTGGTCAGTGACCCGATGTGGCCCTGGGTGCGGCGATGGAGTTCTTTCGCGTGACTGACCAACATGCCGGGTGCGGCGTTGAGAAGGATCAGATGACTTTCCAAGGTGGACAAAAGCTGGACCCACGCTCGAAATCCCGCGTCGGAGCTGATCGAGAACGGGGCAATCGGCACTCTGGTCGACCGCCGAGACGTCTGAGCGTAGGACGCGTCCTCTCCGATCAGTCCTTCGTCGAAGAAGCGTTTCTCTGTCAGTCGCACACCCACGTAGATGAACGTGACCGGCATCTCGTTCGCGAGGCCTTTGAGGTGGTTGCTGACGTCGCGACCGTTGCGGTGCTTGAAATCGATGAAGTGAATGTCATCGATGATGATCAGCTGAGTTTCGCAGGATCGCACGCAGTCCACCGCCAGAGCGCCCAGCCGTGACGTGCTCGCACGCGTCGCGCCCGGATGGCCGTAGAACGACAGGATCTTCTGGTTCAACCCTTTCAGGGTGATGCCCGCATCCAACGGCACGAACGCCACAGGAAGCCGCTGGTGATCCGCCTGCGTGGAAGGGCCATGGCGTCGAAGAGTGCGCCGGTGAAATTCACGCGCGTAACGCGTCGCGATCGTGGTCTTCCCCAGCGCTGGTGCGGCATCGATCACCACCGAGCCGCGCAGACGGTCGCCATCACGGCGATTGGACGCCATGACCTGCTCGATGACCTCGAACGCATTGCTCAATTGGGCTGTCTTCACCGCGGGTGGGTTCGCGTTCCACACCATCCGCGCTTCGTCATAGTCCTCACGTTCATCCTCCGAAAGCCCTTGAAGCTCGCTCATGGTCAGTCGGTCGAGCGAGGGCGCGCTGCCGACTGCGCGAACGCGTCCCAACCATGCTTCGTCGCCATGTTGAACCGCTTCGGCTCGTTGTCATGCAGCCACTTCGCCCAGGTGTTCATTCGTCGAACACCTGAAACGCCTCACCATCGGGATGGTTGGCGTAGTACTGGTCGAACACATCAAGGTCGTCGACGACGTTTCGCGACCCACGATTCCGAAGGTGAGCGGCTAGATCAATCACATCCGGGATATCGCTCTCGGATGAATCGAGCTGCCCTCGATGATCACTGGTTGACGCAGCAAGCCGCTGGGCGACGTTCTTCTCGCGACGACTCGTCACCGCCTTCTTGCTGTACCGATGCAACAAATCGCCCAGAGCCGCCGGCGCGTCTACATGGCGGTCCGTGTGGCGAGACAACTCGCGGGTGTAGTCGGCAGCCTCAGCACTTAGTGGGCTCTCCAGTCCCGATGCGTGTTCCCACGCGAGAGAGTGCCATGTGAGCGTTGCAGGGTCTTGGAAATAGACGGCCCTGACGTCATCGCGATCCACCATGATCGGCCATTTTCCCGCGTGGACACCGCCATGGGCAGACTTCGTCATTCGATACAAGTTGAGGCCTGAACCGTCATAACGTCGCCCATCGACCTCAACGCCGTAATGCTGAATCGTACGCCAGGCGACGTCCAGGAACTCCATCCGCAGGTCGTCCGAGGACGGTAGCCGTAGCAATCCCGCTGCTGATATTCCTCGCGCAAACATCTCCGTGGGCGAAAGCTCGACGTTGGGCAGGATGGGGTCACACAGGCCCTGATGCGGAGAGTGATGGTAAATCCCAACCCACTCGCGGATGATGGCTTCCAGGTCGCTGACGAAGTAGAACGTCTCGCGCTCAACGTTCTTGCCGCGTGAGTAGATGTCCGGCCCCTTGTACGCCGGTAGGTGTTCAAGGAGTTGCTGCCGAAGGGTACGGAAGAACCGCTCTATTGTCGGCTTATCGGTGGGTTTGTGTGGGATCGCTGGCTGAATGTTGATGCCCAGCCGCTGACAGACCGAGCGTGTGTGGTGAGACAGATAAACCTTGCCGTGGTCGACCACGATCGTGTCCGGAAGCGCGCCCGTGTCCTGGGTGAGGATCGACTCAGGTACGCCCGCGTACGGTCCGCAGCCTTCGCCGATTTCGCTGACTGGACCCCAGGTCTGAGGGGTGACAACTTGGTACAGCACCGCAGCTACGTCGTGGGACTTCGTGGAGATTGGCCGCAGTGCAAGACCCAAGATGCACCGCGAGTAGAGATCCATCGCCACGGTCAGCTCTGTGTTAACCCACCGATTAGTGACGGGCTCCATCGCGAAGACGTCCAACCGTGTGGTGTCGAGGACGACATACTGTCCCGGCCGGTCAGCGCGTAGACGGCCCATAGCGCCCTGAGGACGTTCGGCGACTGAACGCCTCTGCTTCGCAGCCCCGAACGTGTATCGCCCCTTATCGAGTTCTCGGAGGCGCTTGTATGCAACAGCGCGAGAGGGGACAACACCGTCAGGATGGAGGTTGAGGAAAAGCGCGTTTGCCTTAGCGATCACAGTTCCGCGCGTGGGGTTCGATTTGTCTCGAAAACTCGCCAGTGATTCTCTGCATGCCAAATCCCACTCGGGGCTCACCGCAGAGGTTCGTTTCTTGAGTAGGCGACTGTCGAGCAAACCGACCACGCCACAGTCGAGATAGCGCTGTCCTCGACGATATGCAGTCCGAACCGCAATCCCGAGCTCGTCGGCCGCAGCCTCATAGCGGTCGTTAACACTCTTTTCCGAAGATGACGCGATCAATCGTTCGTAGACCTCGGCCTCACGCTCGATCGCGGAGCGTTGCTTGGTCGTCAGTGATCCGAGCCGGATGGCGTCGAGTTCGGCTCGCTCTGATGGCTGCGAAGATGTGCTGAGCGGGCTCGCGAGGCCAACGAGTGCGGGTGCATGCACCCGCACCAGCCTCTCGGCCGAGCGCAACACGACGTTCATGCCGTCTAGTTCGACGACAGTCCACGCGGCTCCCGCGTACCACATCTGTTGGCCCACAGATGTGTCCAAGACTTCAGCCGTCATGCAGCAGCACCTTCCTGAACACGCAGCAAGGAGCCCGAGCTGAGCGGGCGGCTGAGTTCAATCGTCACGTGACCGGACCAGATGAGTGCGGCGAGGGCAACTTGCAGCGAGGAGTCCCGTCCATCAGCTGAGGTGGCTGCACCCCAGGTCAGACCGTCTCGGACTACCTGTCGCGCTCGAACAAGTGCTTCGGCGGGCAGTCGGTCGGGGCGTCGTCCAACCGCAAGGAACTTGATGTTCCTCAGAACATGGGGGTCGGCCCCACTGAACACCTCGTATCCCCAGCCGCGCTCATCACACCACCGACGAGTCCAGTCGAACTGCGCTTTCACTTTGGGAAGATCCAGGAACGCGGAGGGCTTCACGTCGACAACCGTGACCCTGTGATCCGGTGACATCAGCATGAGGTCTGGAACGTGGGACCTCACGACGTCACCGTCGCTTCCTATGGCCTGGAACGGCTGAGTGGTGAGGCTGCCCACCGCAGGATCGAAATCGGCGAGCCAGAGTCGGTCCAGTTCCAACAGGCTTTCGTAGACGTGCACCCGCCCCGTCGTCGCGGACCAAAAGAACCCCGGATAGCTGGTGCGCCCGGGGTACGAGGGCGGCGTCCGGATTGGTAAGCCACCGACGATGGCGTCAGGTCGTGCGAGGTCAAGGGGCGTCTCGACCTCGTCCCCGGCTGCGGTGCAGTACCTCAGCGTGATCCCATGCGCCGCCATGGCCACGATCCTGCATCACTGACACGTTGGGAAGACTACTGACACGCCGCTGACAAGAAGTCGAGACTACTGACAAGTTATGCGAGAACCGACAGTGACGGTCCCGCCGAAGAATCTTGCTCAGACCGGAACAAAGCGGGCTGAATCAAAGTTGAGTCTAGTGAACGCAACTTTGCGGAGTAGGGGTTTGACAACTCCCGCGAAGCGGAGTTGAGTCGGTACCAGTCAACCTCGCACTGTGAGGGGCACGAAGAACCGGCTCCTCGGCGTACTGGATATCAACGAAACAAAGGAGCACCACTCATGGCTCGTGCGGTAGGCATCGACCTCGGCACCACCAACTCAGCTGTCGCTGTCCTGGAGGGCAACGACCCCGAAATCATCGCCAACGCCGAGGGCGGCCGCACCACGCCGTCCGTCGTCGCGTTCGCGAAGAACGGCGATGTTCTGGTCGGCGAGATCGCCAAGCGCCAGGCCGTCACCAACGTCGACCGGACCATCCGCTCGGTCAAGCGCCACATGGGCACCGACTGGACCACCGAGATCGACGGCAAGAAGTACACGCCGCAGGAGATCTCGGCGCGCATCCTGATGAAGCTGAAGCGCGACGCCGAGTCCTACTTGGGCGAAGACGTGACGGACGCGGTCATCACCGTGCCGGCGTACTTCGACGACGCCGAGCGTCAGGCCACCAAGGAGGCCGGTGAGATCGCGGGTCTGAACGTCCTGCGCATCATCAACGAGCCGACCGCTGCGGCCCTGGCCTACGGTCTCGACAAGGGCAAGGAAGACGAGCTCATCCTGGTCTTCGACCTCGGTGGTGGCACCTTCGACGTGTCCCTGCTGGAAGTCGGCAAGGACCCCGAGGACGGCTTCGCGACCATCCAGGTTCGTGCGACCAGCGGTGACAACAAGCTGGGTGGTGATGACTGGGACGACCGGATCGTGCAGCACCTGCTGACCACGGTCAAGAACACCACGGGTGTCGACCTGTCCAAGGACAAGATCGCCATGCAGCGTCTGCGCGACGCCGCGGAGCAGGCCAAGAAGGAGCTCTCGTCGAGCACCAGCACCAACATCTCGCTGCAGTACCTCAGCATGGGTGAGAACGGCCCGATCCACCTGGACGAGACGATCACCCGCGCTCAGTTCGAGCAGATGACCAAGGACCTGCTGGACCGCACCAAGGCGCCGTTCAACCAGGTCATCAAGGACGCCGGCATCAAGGTCGACGACATCAACCACATTGTGCTCGTGGGTGGTTCGACCCGTATGCCCGCCGTGGCCGAGGTCGTCAAGGAACTGACGGGCGGCAAGGAAGCCAACAAGGGCGTCAACCCCGACGAGGTCGTCGCCGTCGGCGCGAGCCTGCAGGCCGGTGTGCTGAAGGGTGAGCGCAAGGACGTCCTGCTGATCGACGTGACCCCGCTGTCGTTGGGCATCGAGACCAAGGGCGGCCTGTTCACCAAGCTGATCGAGCGCAACACCGCTATCCCGACGAAGCGTTCGGAGGTCTTCAGCACCGCTGAGGACAACCAGCCGTCGGTGGAGATCCAGGTCTTCCAGGGTGAGCGCGAGATCGCCAAGATGAACAAGCCGCTGGGCAACTTCGAGTTGACCGGCATCGCCCCGGCCCCCGTGGCATCCCGCAGATCGAGGTCACCTTCGACATCGACGCGAACGGCATCGTGCACGTGTCCGCCAAGGACCGCGGCACCGGCAAGGAGCAGTCGATGACGATCTCCGGCGGGTCCGCCCTGCCGAAGGAAGACATCGACCGGATGGTCCGCGAGGCCGAGGAGCACGCCGCCGAGGACAAGAAGCGTCGTGAGGAGACCGAGGCCCGCAACACCGCGGAGAACCTGGTCTACTCGACCGAGAAGTTCCTCGCCGACAACGGTGAGAAGGTTCCGGCCGAGACCAAGGACGAGGTCACCAAGGCCGTCGAGGACCTGAAGGCTGCGCTCAAGGACGAGAACACCTCCGCAGAGGACATCTCGGCCAAGACAACCGCCGTCAACGATGCCTCCCAGAAGATGGGCGCCGCGATGTACGCCGCGTCCCAGGCTGAGGCCGAAAGCGCCTCTGCCAGTACCGAAGGCGCTGCCGACGCCGGTACGCCGAGTGGTGACGACGACGTCGTCGACGCCGAAGTGGTCGAGGACGACGAGGACACCAAGTGACGGACTCCGTCAACAACCCTGGGGCCTCGGACCCTCGCGACAGCGAGGAGTCCGAGGCCACCGGGCCGGTGGTCCGCGACAAGCGGCGCCTGGACCCGGAGACTGGCGAGGTTCGGCGGCCCGAGCAATCGGCCGCCGACCTGAAAGCGGCGGACGCCGCCGCTGACACCGAGGGTGTCCACCCCGACACGCTCCTCGCGCAGGAGCGGCTGGAGGACCTGCAGCGACTGCAGGCGGAGTACGTCAACTACAAACGGCGGGTCGACCGGGACCGTGACACGCACCGTGAAGCCGGTGCCATCGGGGTGCTGGATTCCATGCTGCCGGTGCTGGACGAGATCCATCTCGCCCGCCAGCACGGTGACCTGGAGGGCTCGCCCTTCGAGAAGATCGCCGACAAGCTCGACGCGGTGCTGACCAAGCACGGACTGGTGCAGTACGGCGCGGTGGGCGACCCGTTCGACCCCACCGTGCACGAGGCCCTGATGCACATCCAGGCCGACGTGCCCGAGGGCTCCGAGGGCACCACCGTCGTGCAGGTGATCCAACCGGGTTACAAACTCGGTGACCGCGTGCTACGACCTGCGCGGGTCGCGGTGGCAGATCCGGCGTGATTCATTGACACACAACAACATTCACACGAAGGGAGGCGTCGGACATGGCTAGTCAGGACTGGTTCGAGAAGGACTTCTACGCCACGCTCGGCGTTCCCAGCGATGCCAGCGAAGCCGACATCAAGAAGGCCTACCGCAAGCTCGCCCGCAAATACCACCCCGACCAGAACGCGGGCGACGAAGCGGCCGAGCGCAAGTTCAAAGAGATCGGCGAGGCCAACCAGGTGCTCTCCGACCCCGAGCAGCGTCAGCAGTACGACGCGGTGCGGCAGATGGCCCGCGGCGGTCCCCGCTTCACGGCGGGTGGTCCCGGCGGCGGGGCCGGTGCCGGCGGCGCCGGATTCGAGGACATCTTCTCCTCGATGTTCGGTGGGGCTGGCGGCGCCGGGGGCGGTCAGAACGTCCGCTTCTCCACTGGTGGCGGCGGCGCCCAGGGCATCAACCTGGAGGACCTGTTCGGCGCGTTCGGCGGTGGACAGGCAGGTGGCACAGGTGGATTCGGTGGCGGTTACCAACCGCGGCCGCAGCGCGGAGCGGACCTCGAGGCCCGCACCACCATCACCTTCCGACAAGCCGCCGAGGGCGAGACGCTGTCGCTGCAGACCGGCGACGGCGAAACCATCAAGACCCGGATCCCCGCTGGGGTGAAGGACGGTCAGACCATCCGGCTGCGTGGCAAGGGCCAGCCCGGTCCGGGCGGCGCCGGCGACCTGCTACTGCAGGTCAGCGTCACCCCGCACCCGGTCTTCGGCCGGGACGGCAACAACCTGACCTTGGACCTACCGGTCACCTTCGCCGAAGCAGCCTTGGGCGCAACGATTTCCGTGCCCACCCTCGACGGCAAGCACGTCAAGGTGAAGGTCGCGCCCGGTACGCCCTCCGGGCGTGTCCTGCGGGTGAAGGGCCGCGGGATCAAGGCCAAGTCGGGGACCGGTGATCTGCTCGCCAAGGTGCAGATCGTCGTACCGCAACGTCTGACCGATGAAGCCAGGGCAGCAGTCGAAGCCCTGGCCAAACAGGAAGAGGGGTCAACCCCCGGGCGGAGCTGGAAGCGCAGGCCGCGCGATGAGCTTCACCCCCACGCATGACACCCCGGTCTACGTGATCTCGGTGGCCGCCGAACTGGCCGGTATGCACGCGCAGACGTTGCGGCAGTACGACCGGCTCGGTCTGGTGACCCCATCCCGCACGCAGGGTGGGGGCCGGCGCTACTCGGCCCGCGACATCACCATGCTGCGGGAGATCCAGCGGCTCTCCCAGGAGGAGGGCATCAGTCTGGCCGGTATCCAGCGGATCATGGAGCTGGAACATCAGGTGGAAGCGCTGCAGGACAAGGTCCTCGAGCTCACCGAGCGGTTGACGGCTCTGCAGGCAGGCACCAGATTTTTCGCCGCGGGCTCGGACGGCCAGATCGTCGAGCTGCGCCCGGGTGAGCGTCCGCTGCGTCCTTCGCGCAGTACCGCGCTGGTCAGCTGGCAGCCGTAACGCTGAGGTAGGCGCGAAGTCGCCTCGAGACCCGCGAGGCAATCAGGTCGATGCCCTGTTGCCCCGGATGTAAGCCGTCCGGGAGCAACGGGGCATCGTCATGCCCGAACACACTCAGACCGTCCACGTAGCTCACCGGGTCGTCCCGGACGGCCACGGCTTCGCTCATCAACGTGCGAATTCGTTGCAGGGTCAACGCACCTGCATCGGATTCGACCGTCCGACGCGACGCCCGGAACCGACCGTCGGCATCCATCAGCACCGGTCCGGGGTCATCCTCCTGTGTCGGGCACACGATCGGTGAGGCCAGGACGATAGGCACCTGCGGTTGCCGGTCGCGGATCAGATCGAGGAAGCCGTGCAGGGCCGGAACGAACGTCCGCTCCCGCATGCTGTCGGCGTTCGCGATGTTGATGCCTACAGCGAGCGTGATCAGGCGGGCCGGCACGGCGGCGATTACGCGGGCTACTGCCGGGTCCAGTTGCGACGACCCGCTCATCGAGAAGTCCCTCAGCCGCAGACCAACGGCGCGGGCCACCTGCTGCGGCCAGGTCGACTGGGGACCGCTGGCTTCCATCCCGTGTGAGATGGAGCTGCCGTAGTGCACCCATGGCACGCGTTCGTCGCGGACCGGCTCAAGCGGAGCGTCGCTCTCGATTGACACGATCTCGGTTGGCATCGTGTGCGGCAGCAACAGTCGCACCTCACCGGATGTTGAGCGTGGTTCGATGGTGACCGTCGCCGGGGGACCGGGAACCAGACGTGTTGTCGCGCCGTCGAGTTCGATATGTCCCGACGGCGGCAGCTGCACCTCATCGATGCCGTCGAGGCCATCCCGGCCATGCAGGACGCCAACGCGCGCGACCCCGCCCATCGCGTAGGTCTGGAAGGTCACTCGTAGTGTCCCTGCTGCCCGCGCCGTCACGCTCACGCCACACGGACAGGAGGTGGCCGCGCGAAACATCAGGTCGGGCACCTGCTGATAGATCGTCGCCGGCAACCGGGCGGGCAGGACTCCGCCACCGGGTCCCGGCATCAACGCCGCGAAACCGTCGAGGAGGTCGGCGAACGGCGGACAGGACGACCCGTTCACGCTCCCGGTGCCTGCTGTGCGTTGGCCTGGCTCAGCATCCCGTCGTACATCTCACGGGTGAATCCCTGCCCCCACGCAGTCAACTTGACCAGGGGCATCTGCTCGAACATCTTGTACAGCGTGGGGTCGAGCGACGTCACGTCGACCTTGTCACCGATCGCCGCGATCAGCGGAGCGATGAGGGTGCTGCCGACCGGGTGCGCCAACCATTCGCCGACCGTCGACAGATCCTGCAGCGGCAGCGCCTCAGGCTGGGCCTTGGTCGTGAAGCTGGCTGTACTCCTGATGTCCCGACTGGAGGCGCCGACCTCGAGGGTCCACTCGCGACCGGGGACGACCCACATTGCGTGCTGTGCGTTCCATTCGGAGAAGGCTCGCGAATCGAGTTCCACGCGGCAGGTGATGCTCTCGCCGGGATCCAGGAACACCTTCTGATAACCGCGCAGCTCGTGACGCGGTCGCGTCCGGTCGTTCGCGGCCACATACACCTGCGCGACTTCGGAGCCTGGTCGCGCGCCGGTGTTGGTGACCGAGAACTCCACGGTGGCGCTGTTGGTTCCGGTTGCGGTCACGCTCGCCGCGCCGTACTCGAAGGTGGTGTAGGTCAGGCCGTGACCGAACGGGAACCGCACAGGACGATCCATGGTGTCGTAATACCGGTAGCCGACGTGAAGGCCCTCCCCGTAGACGACTACCCCGTCCTGTCCCGGGAAGTTGAGGTACGCCGGAGTGTCGGTCAGGGACAGTGGGATGGTTTCGGTGAGCCGCCCGGACGGGCTCGCAGCCCCCGTCAACAAGTCCACGGTCGCCTTCCCGCCCGCCTGACCCAGCAGCCAACCCATGACGACCGCATCAGCCTGATCGGACCACGAGCCGAGCGAGACGACAGAACCGCAGCTGACCACGACGACGGTGGGGGTGTCCAGTTTGACCAGTCGGTCCAGTAGTTGCGTCTGCTCCTCCGGTAGGTCGATGTGCGTGCGGTCGAAGCCCTCCGACTCCGAGCCGGCGGGAAGCCCGACGAAAACCAGGGCAACCGAGGCGTTCCGGGCCAGATCAACTGCTTCTTGGCCGAGCTGATCCTTGTCGCCGCTGCCATCCAGGGTGAACCCCGGTGCGAACGACACACGATCGCCGGCTGATTCCCGCAAGGTTTCCAGCACGGTGCTCAACCGGGTCGGAACTACTTGTGAGGAGCCACTGCCCTGGTAGCGCGGCGTGCGGGCGAACTCTCCGATCACCGCAATGTTGTCCAGTGCGGGAGCCGCCAACGGCAGGACGCCGTTGTTGGTGAGCAGTACCGCGGATTCCCGCGCCGCCTGCTGCGCCACCCGGTCGCCGGCCTCGACATCCACCGTCATCGAAGGAGTGTGTGAGCGAACTCCGGCCGTGCGCTCGGCGAGCAGGTGCAGACGCTGATGGACCTGCTCCAGCCGCTCACGAGAAATGATGCCGCTACCGGTAGCGGCCGCGATCTGGTCATCGGTGCTGCTCGGCGGCATCTCCAGGTCCAGTCCGGCTGCCAGGGCAGCAACCCGATCGCTGACCGCGCCCCAGTCGGACATCACCACGCCGTCGAATCCCCACTCCTCGCGCAGGATCTCACGGAGCAGGTGGGGGTTCTCACTCGCGGGAACGCCGTTCACCTGGTTGTAGGAGCTCATCAGCGCCCAGGGCCCGGCCGTCGTCACGACGTGCTCGAACGCGCTGAGGTAGATCTCGCGCAGCGTGCGTTCATCCACCTGGGCGCTCACCCGGAACCGGTCGGTCTCCTGGTTGTTCACGGCAAAGTGCTTGGGGGTCGCGGCGACGCCCTGGGACTGGATCCCGCGGACGAACGCTGCGCCGTAGCGACCGGCGACCTGCGGATCCTCACTGGCATACTCAAAATTGCGCCCGCACAGAGGCGACCGCTTGATATTCAGGCCGGGACCGAGCAGGACGCTGACCCCGAGCGCCTTCGCCTCGCGAGCCAACTGTGCACCGACCTGCTCGATGAGGTCGTCGTTCCAACTGGAGGCCAGACCGACCGCAGGCGGGAAGCAGGTGGCCGGAATGCTGTTGCCGATGCCCAGCGTATCGCCTTCGGCCGGTTGCCGGCGCAATCCGTGCGGTCCGTCGCTCAGGACCATGGGATCCAACTCCCCGGGCAGCGAGGTGGTTTCCCAGGCGCTGGCTCCCGAGGTCAGGGAGGCGAGGTCGTCGATGGAGGGTTCGGTCACGGTCACGATGCGCTGCTTTCTGTGCGGTTCAGGTCCAGGTCGAATATTCCGGCCCGCGACTGTTGCCCGAGCCAGATGAGGGATGGTTTGGCGGTGCGATCGAACGAGGCGCCACGGTCGACGGTGGCCAACCCGAACGTCGGCGTCCAACGGCCCCACTCGTAGTTGTCCAGGAGAGACCAGTGCAGGTACCCCAGGACCGGGATCCCGTCGGTCATGGCCAGTGCCAGGCCGGTCAGGGCCGCGCGCGTGTAGTTGATGCGCTGGGTGTCGTCCCCGGTTGCGATGCCGTTCTCCGTTACCAGCACTGGGGTCGTGGGGAGTGTCTCCCGGGTGTGCCGTACCGCCTCTCCGAGCGCTTCGGGGTACACCTCCCAGCCGGTCAGTGTCCGCGGGCCTGGTTGCGGCACAACGCCTTCTGGTCCGAAGACGGTGCGGGTGTAGCTCTGGACGCCGATCAGGTCGTCCCCGGCGGCGGCTCTGAGGAAGACGTCCTCAACGAGTTCACGATAGATCTCTGCGCGTTCCTGGCCGCCCGGGACGGATTGGACGCACTGATTGGCGATGCTCCACCCAACCGGCAGTCCGGGGTGCTGGTCGCGCAGCAGGTCGGCCGTTGCGCGGTGGGTCTCGATCAACCGGTCGCGTACGACCGGGTCGGGGATGGGCAGACCGCCACCCAGGCCGTTGTCAAGCGTCGCTTCCCCGGAGATCACGCGCGACATGATCGCGACCATGTTGGGCTCGTTGATCGTGATGACGGCGTCGGCACCAGCGTCGATGACGCACTTGATCTGCCGTACGTATCGCAGGAAGGACCGGGTCGCGTCGGGTGCTTTCCAGCCGCCTCTTGCGGTGAACCAGGCCGGGTTGGTGAAGTGGTGCAGGGTCAAAACGGGGCGGATACCGGCAGCGACCGTGGCTTCGACCAGTCGGCGGTAGTGGGCGATGGCGACCTCGGAGAACTCGCGTTCGATCGGTTCGATCCTGGCCCACTCGATGCTGAACCGGTAAGTGTTCAAACCGGATTCGACGATCAGCGCTAGGTCGTCACGCCATCGACGGTAACTGTCGCACGCGCGACCGCTCGGTTCCTCCAATGGCGACCCGGGCATGGTCTCGAAGGTCCACCAGTCGCTGGTGGTGTTGTCGCCCTCGATCTGGTGGGCGGCCGTCGATGCGCCGAACATGAAGTGTTCGGGTAGGGCAAAGCCAGTTGTCATCGGGACTTCGTTCCGAACAGGTCCGACGATCGGTAATATTCGCCGAACCCGAGGTGGGTCCAGTAGGACGCAGCTCGTCGGACCGGTGCGATGACATCTGCGACGGTCAATCGTTCGTGTCTCCAGGACATCTCGCCGAAAAGTCCGAGGCGTGGCAACACAAGCATGGCGAGTTCGTCGACGGTGCCGATGGTCTCGCACCAGATCGCGGCTTCGACGCCGGCAAGGGGTGTGCCCTCAGGCAGTTCAGCGGCCGGGTCCCAGTCGAGCAGCGCGGACGTCGGCAACGGAGCATAACCGGGAAAACCCATGGTCTGCATCTGCTCGGTCTGTCGGTCGTCGACGCTGGGGTCGCTCACCCGCCGGTCGAAGTAGAGCGGGTTCTGGGGTGACATGAGGACCGGCACGCCGGATGCCGACAGCCGGTCGGGGTCGCCGGCAACATCCTGGAAGCTGCGGGCGACGGCTCGAGCCAGATCGGCGTACTCCGGCGGAACCGCAGCAGCCATACTCTCCTCGGTGGGAATGTCGGCCGGAGTCATCCAGTACTGCAGGACGTCCAGGGCGCCACCACTGCGCACAGCTTCCTGCCATCCGACAACGGTGGGGGCGCCCGCAGCTCTGGCGGCCTGCACCGCGGCGCGGACAGCGGTGTCGAACTTGGCGGGCACCATGCCGAATGCTTCATCCCCGCCGATGTGGACCGGCGAACCGGGGAAGTGCTCGACCAGTTGCGTGACCGCCTCTCGGATGAAGTCGAGTACCCCGGGGACGTCCGGGTCCAGGTGGGCAACGAGCGGATGAGCGGGCGGGTTCTCTCGGTCGACCAGGTCGGGGTGAGCCTGGAGGGCCGCAGCAACGTGCCCTGGCAGGTCGATCTCGGGGACGACGGTGATGAAACGCTCGGCGGCATGCTCACGGATGGCGGCCAGGTCGGCCTCGCTGAAGGAGTGCTCACTCGCAGTGCCGGGCGGGAACGGCAGACGCCAGCCCTGGTGGTCGGTCAGGTGCAGATGTAGGACGTTGAGACCGTGCAGTGCTGCCAGGTCGGTGAGAGCTACCACCGTCTCCAGTGGCCAGGGGTGCCGGACCAGGTCCACCGACAGGCCACGCCACGCGAAGCGGGGCCCGTCGGAGCCAGTGAGTTCCGGGTCTACCAACAATCGGACCAGACCGCGGAAGGCACCGGCTTCGGTGGCCGCGCACACGGTGGCGCCCTCTCCATGTCGGTCGACGCGGAAGCGTTCGTCGGCGAATTCCGGCCGCGGACTGACACCCGACGCCACGGTTGGCCCCAGTTCAGTCGGCGGTACCTGGACGTCGGTGATAGGCGGCAACGATTCTCCGAGGGAGGTCAGCAGCCTTTGGAATCGGTCCAGCACCAGGGCAGCGTTGAAGTTCTGATCGCAGGGACGTGACATCAGGCTGTTCCTTGGCGGTGCGTGGAGTTGCTCCAGAACTGCGTCAGTGCAGTTGCCAAGTTCTGAGGCTTATCGAGTTGAGCACTGTGACCGGCACCCTCCAACACCGTTCGCGGCGCGTGCAATCGGGCCGCTTCGGCTGCGTACCAGGCCTGGGGCCAGACCTCATCGTTGGCTCCGTAGACCAGGTGTACTGGCAATCCGGTGGAGGCGAGCCCGTCGGTCCGATCGGGATAGCTGCCGAGGATCGCAGCCACTCCCACAATGTTGTCGAGGCTGGTCGCATGTGCGCGTAGGCGTTCCATCTCCAAGGCCGGGTCCGACTGAGGCTCATCGGCCAGGCCGGGATGCGCGCCGATGAAGATCAACGACGTACCCACGGCTTTGACGAGAGCCAGTGCCTGTTGTGCTTGCGGGTCGGCGGGCACAGCCCGTGGGCCCGATGCGAACAGGGTCAGGGTCGCGAATCGGTCGGGGAGTCGATGGCGGCCTCGCGGGCCACGACGCCGCCGAAGCTGTGCCCGACGAGGTGGAGCGGCCGTCCCTGCCTCGCGACCAGTTGCGCAACCGACATCGCATCCGCGGTGAAGGCGTCAAGGGTGTAGCACTGTTGGCCCTCGGGCGCGGCTGAATCCGCCTGTCCGCGTTGGGAATACGCCCACGTATCGTATCCAGCGGAAGCGAGTAAGGGCATGAAGTCGAGAAAATCCTCCTTGGAACCGGTGAACCCCGGGATCAACAGGACTGTCCCGTGGTCGGACCCCACCGGTGCGGCATGCAGTCCGGTCAACGGCCCGACCTCGGTCTCGAACCGGACCGGTTCTACCCCGTGGGGAAGCGACTGGGGGCCGAAGGGCGACCCGGGAAGGATGGTGAAAGTTACCACGTGGTTACATTAGATGAGAAGTGGGTCACATGTCGAGGGCTCCTGTGCGCTGGTCCCGGGCCAGCGGTTCCGAGTCGGCCGGGCCCGGGTAGGTTCAGCACACGGACGACAGGATGGATGCCATGAAATCGACGATTCGTGACGCTTCCGCCATCCCGGGCCATCTCAGCCCCAAGGGACGGCGAACGCGCGAGCGGATCCTCAACTCAGCGTTGGAGCTTTTTGCCAAGGCGGGTTCCAACAGCGTTTCGCTACGAGCGATCGCAGCTCACGCTGGCCTGTCGCATCCCGCCATCCTTCGGTATTTCGCCAACAAGGACGAATTGGTCCTGGCTGCGATCGAAATGCGTGATGACACTCAGCTGATCGACATCCGGTCGACGGATCGATCGCACGAGGCAGTCACTGAGGTCTTTCGGGCTGTGGTCGAGTTGATGACGGTCAACTTCGAAAGTCCAGGCATCGTCGCGACGTACGTCAAGGTCAGTGCCGAGGCCACCGACGCCGAGCATCCTGGCCATGAGTACTTCACCCAGCGCTACGAGACGGTTGTCGAGGCGGCTACGTCTGCCTTCCGGCTGGCGTTTCGACAGAACCCGCCGCCATATCCAGTCACTGCGGCGAGTGCTGCCCGACAACTCATCGCTCTGATGGACGGCCTCCAAATCCAGTGGCTCCTTGACCCCGCAGGCACGGATGTCGCGCGCGTTCTGAGCGACTTCCTGGGGTCGTTGGGCATCGACATCACACGCTGAAGCAGCCCAGCTTCTGCACGATCGGCCGTGGTGACCCGGTTGTCCGGTTGCCGCGTAATTCGTTGTGTCTCAACTGTTTCTCCATGCCGACCTGACCTGCGGGCGGTCGGTAGTCATCGGAACGGCGGGCTTGCGGAACCCCTCGACACAAACGTAACCATGTGGTAATTTTTGCTCTGCCTGTGACCACTGTCACAGACAGGGCCGCGTGACGCGCGGGTGTTGCAGAGGTGGGAAGAGATGGATTCTCGAGGCATGCGAGTGGGGTCAGTCGTCCTCGCGATCTTGGCGTTGGTGGCTTCCGCTGTAGGGCTGTTCGCGACCAGCCAGCGTCCTGCCGCCAGCGATAGCGGCCAGGTCGCGCAATTGGCCGATTCGACCCACCAGAAGACCAACGGCCTGGTCAGCCAGACGCAGGGTCTCAGTGGTGGCGCCCAGACGTTGGACACCGGGCTTCAGGTGGTGAAGCAGGGCACGACCTCGCTTACGAACGGCGCCAAGTCGGCCGCCACCGGATCGCGGAGCCTGTCCACCGGCGCCAAAGCCCTTGATGCCGGCGCGCAGAAACTGGCCAACGGTGCTGGGTCGGCCAGTGCAGGTGGTACGGCGCTTGCATCCGGTGCGGACAAGGTGGCCTCTGGTGCGGGTGCGCTGGCCAAGGGTGCTGGGTCGGCCAGGACGGGTGGTACGGCGCTTGCATCCGGTGCGGACAAGGTGGCCTCTGGTGCGGGTGCGCTGGCCAAGGGTGCTGGGTCGGCCAGTGCGGGCGGTTCGGCGCTTGCATCCGGTGCGGACAAGGTGGCCTCTGGTGCGGGTGCGCTGGCTACCGGAAACAGGCAACTCGCTACGGGCGCAGGCGCGTTGGCCAACGGCACAAGTTCCGTGGCTACGGGAGCGAGCAGCCTGCGTGACGGTATCCATCGGTTCGTGACATCGGACGACGGCAAGACGGGCACTCTCACGCCAGCGGTGACGACACAGATGACCTCATCCATGACGACGTCGCTCGACGGCGCGCTGAGCGGTGCGCTCACCTCACCGACGATGAAGAAGGGGCTCTCCACCTCGCTGGGTGATGCCTTGACGAGCGCATTTGCCAACCCCGCGTTCCAAGCTGCCCTGAAGACCGGCGACCCCCAGATCATTCAGCAAGCGCTGAACACAGTGATCGCGCAAATGCCAGATCAATTCGCATCCGCCTTCCTCAAGGGTGCCTCGGAGCAGTTGTCGAAGCCCTTCGCACGGCAATTCTCGTCGGCGTACGTCGGTGGGCTCAGTCCACAGCTCGGTGCCTCCCTGGCTCCGCTCGCCGTCGGCAGCGACAACCTCGCGGCAGGCGCGGCCAAGGTCGATGCGGGAGCGCAGGCGCTCAAGTCGGGATCCGCTTCCGCCGCCGCGGGTGCGACCAGCCTCGCAAGCGGTTCGCAGTCGCTGGCCACGGGTGCTCATGCGTTGAGTGGCGGACTGGGCACGCTCAACAGCGGAGCCAACGCTTTGTCCAGCGGTTCGCAGTCGCTGGCCACGGGTGCTCATGCGTTGAGTGGCGGACTGGGCACGCTCGGCAACGGAGCCAACGCTTTGTCCAGCGGTTCGCAGTCGCTGGCCACGGGTGCTCATGCGTTGAGTGGGGGATTGGGTGCGCTCCGCAGTGGCGCGCGCTCCTTGGTGGCCGGCACCGGAAAGATTGCTGATGGCTCAGCAGCTTTGGCCAAGGGCAACGGTCAGCTGGCGGCCGGGTCGGGCAGTCTGTCGTCCGGTATCTCAGGTCTGGCGAGCACCGCTACCGACCAACACGCGGCAATCACCGACGCCTCGGCTGCGAGCGTGAGCTTGGCGGCCGACTCCACCAAGGTGGTCGCCGCCGCCGGCTCGACGGACAGTGCGGACTCCTCGGCGGCACCGGCTTGGACCGCGCCGACTTTGATCACGACCGGTGTGCTGGCTTTGTTGGTCCTTGCGCTCAGCTTCCTGCGGCGCCGGGAACAGAACTGAATCGCATCGCGGCTCACTCACACCCCACAGCTACTCAGAAAGTGAAGGAATCATGGTCACCACAACACGTCGGGGCGTACTCGGTATCGTCGCGGGCTCGGGTCTGGGAGCAATCCTGGCAGCGTGCAGCAACGGCGGCGGATCCGCCAACACGGGCGGGGGTGGCAGTTCCACCATCAATATCGGCTCCCTCGCCTACCCCGCGAATATGGATCCGGTCAACGCACAAGGATCGAATGTGCCGTTCTTTCAAGCGGTTTACGACAACTTGATCGACAAGGCCCCGACCGGTGAACTCAAGCCGATGCTGGCGACCGAATGGAAATGGTCTGCCGACAACAAGACGCTCGAGATGGCTCTGCGCACGGACGTCAAGTTCTCTGACGGTACGGCATTCAACGCAGACGCCGCCCGACAGAACCTATTGCGCTACCGCGACTCGAAACTCGCTGGGAGCACGCTGCTCGCGCAGGTGCAGGACGTCAAGGTCGTCGACCCCCATCGGCTGCAGATCGTGCTGTCCCAGGTCAGCCCGGGTTTCGTGCAGAACCTCTGGGCCGGGGCCGGCTTCATGGCCAGCCCGAAGTCCATCGCGGCCGGATCGGCGCTGAAGACGACACCGGTCGGGTCCGGGCCGTACACGATGGACGCGAGTCAGACTGCTCTGGGCAGCAAGTGGGTCTTCAAGGCACGCACTGACTACTGGGGCGAGAAGGCCAAGTTCGACACCGTCAACATCACGACCTACTCCTCGGAAACTGCGCTGGCCAACGGCCTGAAGTCCGGGCAGATCGACGCGGGGCTGCTCCAACAGCAGTCCTCCATCGACTCGGTCAAAGGTGTCAGCACGCTGAAGATGATGCCGTACCCCTTCGACATGATCTCCATCTCGATCCTCGACCACGACGGAACCATCGACAAACCGCTCGCCGATGTGCGGGTCCGGCAGGCAATGAACTACGCGATCAACCGCGAGAATCTGGTCAAGTACGTGTGGCAGGGGAATGCCACTGCTACCTCGATCCCGGTCAGCCCGGACTCACCGGCCTACGTCGCTTCGCTCAAGGACTACTACGAGCATGATCCGGCCAAGGCGAAGCAGTTGCTCAGCGAGGCCGGCTACCCCAACGGCTTCGCCATCACGATGCCGCAGTACACCCCGATCGCAACCGATGCCATCGCCAATTCCGTCGGCGAGGATCTGGCCGCGATCGGTATCAAGGTGACCTGGAAGAAGATCGACAACAACGGTCTCTACGCCGATGTCGTCACCAACAAGAAGTACTCGACGATCATCTTCAGTCTCGGCCTGTCGGACTCGGCCTGGGACATGGTCAACTCCGTGCTGAACCCGTTGGTGGGCATCGGACAGTACGACGACCCCAAGGGCCTTGCTCTGATCGACCAGATCCGGGCAGCCAAGACAGAAGCCGAGCGCAAGCCGCTCTACCAGGCTTTCGCCACCCACCTCGTGGAGTCGGCGTGGTCGGTTCCGATGACCATCCCGAACTACCAGTTCGTCATCGACCAGAAAGTCACTGCGCAACGTCAGGCGGGTATGGCCGTTCCGTCGTTACCGAACTACGCGCCGGCGAAGTAACCGGATCGAGAGCCGTTGTCCCGTGGTCGCATTCATTGCTCGCCGACTCATCGCCGGTCTTGCCCTGATCTTCGTGATCTCGTTCCTCAGCTACGCCTTGATCTCGCTCGCGGCGCCAGACGTCGCACACCAGATTCTCGGCATGAACGCCAGCGACGCCCAGGTGGCAGCCAAGCAGCATGCGCTGGGCCTGGATCAGCCGATGGTGGTGCAGTACTGGCACTGGTTGACCGCGGCGCTTCGTGGTGACTTCGGAACGTCATGGTTCACCAGCGAATCCGTCGCATCAACGATCATGAGTCGACTTCCAGTGACGCTCAGTCTGGTTGTCGTGGCCACGCTGGTTACCGGGATCATCTCCTGGGCTCTCGGCGTCGCGGCGGCGACCCGACGGGGCGTCGTCGACCGGATCGTGCAGATCATCGGCGTGATCGGGTACGCGCTGCCGGGGTTCTTGTTGACCCTGTTGCTCGTCCTGGTGTTCGCCGTTCAACTGCATTGGTTCCCCGCGGTGGGTTACGTGGGCCTGATGACCTCCCCATCGCAATGGCTGGCGTCCATCACGTTGCCCGTGATCTCTCTGTCGATCGGGGCGATCGCCGGGGTATCCCAGCAGGTACGCGGCTCCATGCTGGGAGTGCTGGACCAGGACTACGTCCGGACCCTGCAGGCGCGGGGTCTGTCGATGCGGCGGGTAGTTTTCAAGCACGCCTTGCGCAACGCATCCGCGCCCGCGCTCACGGTGTTGGGTTTGCAGTTCGTAGGGTTGCTCGGTGGCGCAGTACTCGTCGAACAGATCTTCGGACTGCCCGGAATTGGTTCCATGGCAGTGCAATACACCGTCCAGGGCGACATTCCGATCATCATGGGGCTGGTCATGTTCTCCGTTGTCGGGGTCGTGATCGTCAACCTCCTGGTCGATCTGCTGATCGGCTGGCTCACCCCGAAAGCGCGAGTCGCATGAGTACCTCTGTCCTTCCCGACAACACCGAGACGCCCATCGCTGCTGCCCCCACACGGCGTACGGTCTGGCGGCGGTTCCTTCGTAACCCGCAGGCCCTGATCTCCGCCATCGGGCTGCTGCTGATCATCGGTGCGGTGATCGCCGCCCCGCTGCTGACCGGTGCCAGCCCGACCGGCGGCAGCATCACCGATGCGTTCGGGCCCGCCCGCGCGGGACATCCGCTCGGTTTCGACGCCGCCGGTCGCGACGTCTGGGCACGACTGCTCTACGGGGGTCGTGCCTCGCTCGGCGGCGCAGTCATCGCTCTCGTCGTCGCTCTCGCGGTTGGTGCCATAGCCGGGCTGATCGCCGGCTACTACCGCGGCTACCTGGACCAGATCGCCAACTGGGTATTCAACCTGCTGATGTCCCTACCGGCGATGGTGGTGCTCCTGGCTTCACGAGCAGTGGTCGGTCCCAGCACCTGGGTGCTGATGTTCGTGCTAGGAATCCTTGCCGCTCCGGCCTACTTCCGGTTGGTGTCCGGGATCGTCAGTGCGGTCTCGGGTGAGTTGTACGTCGACGCAGCAAAAGTGTCCGGTCTGCCGGACTGGCGGATCATGGGCCGGCACATCCTGGCCGTCGTGCGCGGGCCGGTGCTGGTGCAGACAGCGCTCGTCGCGGGTATCGCCATCGGCCTTCAAGCAGCTCTGGAGTTCTTGGGAATCGGGTCCGGTGAAGCCTTCAGCTGGGGTGGCATGCTCAACGACGCGTTCCAGGTGATCGGCCAACAGCCGCACCTGATCGTTGCGCCGGCTCTTGCCCTCGGTCTGACGAATGCCTTTCTGGTGCTGTTGGCCAGCGCTCTGCGCGACGTCCTCGAACAGGACAACGCCGTCCCGACCAAACCCAGCAAGAAGGCGGTCCCACCGGCGACGGTGACCGGTGAGCCGCAGGAGCCGACCGGAGACCAGGTATCCGAGCGCGGCGCGTTGCTGTCGATTCGTGGACTGCGGGTGGCCTATGGCGAGGGCACCCAGGAGGTGGTGCACGGAATCGACCTCGACATCGCGGCCGGCGAAGTGCTCGGCCTGGTGGGCGAATCCGGCTCTGGCAAGTCTCAGACGGCCTTCTCGATCCTGGATATCCTGCCCCGTGGCGGTGTGGTCACCGGTGGCAGCCTCATGGTTGAGGGTCAGGAGATCACCGCGATCTCACGCTCGGCGCGTCGTGCTCTGTGCGGTCGGGTGCTGGGCTATATCCCCCAGGAGCCGATGAGCAACCTGGACCCGGCGTTCACCATTGGTGCGCAGTTGATCGAGCCGGTTCAACAGGTTCTGGGTCTATCCCGTTCGCAGTCCCGTGAGCGCGCCAAGGAACTACTGGCCGCAGTGGAGATCCACGATCCGGAGCGAGTGATGAAGCTCTACCCGCACCAGATTTCCGGCGGCATGGCCCAGCGCGTTCTCATCGCGGGAGCCATCTCGTGCGATCCGAAACTGCTGATCGCGGACGAGCCGACAACTGCGCTCGACGTGACCGTGCAAGCTGAGGTGCTCGCGCTGCTCCGCCGGTTGCAGAAAGACCGCGACATGGGTGTGCTGTTGGTGACTCACAATCTCGGTGTTGTGGCCGATATCGCGGACAACGTCGCGGTGATGAGGCGGGGACGCATCATCGAATACGGCGGTGTCCGTGACATTCTCACCAACCCGCAGGACCCGTACACGCAGAAGCTGCTCGACGCGGTGCTCGACGATGCGCCGACGCGCCCCGCGTGGCAACCGGGCACCAAGCAGGTAGACCACCTCGCCGAACCACTGCCGGGAGCTGTGACATGAGCCAGTCCGAGGGTCGGAGCCAGGAGTTGCTCACGATTCATGACCTTCATGTGAGTTTTGCCGGGAGGGGTTGGCGAGCACCGCGGGTTGAGGTTCTCCACGGGATCAACCTCGGGGTTCGTCGTGCCGAAACGGTCGGCCTGGTGGGCGAATCCGGATCCGGCAAGACCACGGTCGGCCGCGCGGTCCTTGGCCTGGTTCCGGTCGAAGGCGGATCCATTCGCTTCGACGACAACGAGATCTCGCGGTTGGGGCGGCGCGAGCGGAGGGCGCTGGCGAGGGATCTGCAGGTGGTCTTCCAGGATCCGTTCACATCCCTGAACCCATCACTGACCGTCGGAAGCATCCTTGCCGAGCCCCTCGTGGCCGCAGGCACCGACCGGTCCCGGGCCTCAGCTCGGGTCGCTGAGTTGTTGGACGCGGTCAAGCTGCCGAAGGATTCGGTTGGCCGGCTACCTCGCGAGTTCTCCGGCGGGCAACGCCAACGAGTAGCCATCGCGCGGGCCATGGCGATCGGCCCGCGTCTCATCATTTGCGACGAGCCGGTGTCGGCGCTGGATCTGAGCACCCAGCAAGCCGTGCTGGATCTGTTCATCGAGATGCAGGAACGCACCGGCGTGAGTTACCTGTTCATCTCCCATGACCTGAACGTCGTGCGATACCTGAGCCACCGGGTGGCGGTCATCCAAAGTGGTCACATCGTCGAGGCGGGTGATGCCGCCCAAGTGACCAGTAGCCCCACCCAGGACTACACGCGGCGGCTGTTGCTGTCCTCCCCGGTCACGGACCCGGACGAGCAGAGCCGCCGTCGTGCAGCTCTGGAAGAGGCACGCGCGGCCACGTGAGTCAACTCGACACTGCCTCCGCCAGCTTGGCCAGCGAGGCGTCGAGTTCCTCCTGGGAGATCAGCGGGAACAGGTTCTTGGCTAGCAACTCCTTGTCAGTCACCTTGCTCCAGTCGTAGGTCAACGTGACCTCGGTCTGCTCCGGGCCCTGCGCGTCCAGTTCGTAGACCCACTCCCAACCGGGCGGCTCGGTGCCTGCGGGCGCGGTCTGCCAGGCGATCAACTTGTCCTTGGCGAACCCGTTGATGTGGTTGTCGGTCTGGTATTCCCCGCCCATGTGGTCGCCCTCCATGTTCATCGTGAACACGTCGCCGACCTGCTTGATCCGGTCGCCCTGCGCAAGGCTGCGCACGAAGCCGGAGGTGTCCAACTCGACATGCCGGTGCGGATTGCTCAGCACATCGAAGATCTCGGCGGCGGAGGCGTCGATGGAGCGGCTCGCGCTCAACTTCTTCTCATCACTCATGGCTCCAACCTCGCCTGCGCGCAGGTCTGGGACAACCCCTGATCGGAGGCGGCGCCCGGTGGCAGAATCAACGCTCATGACCATCGAGCTGACCCGCCGTGCGACCCTCGCCGGCGGGTTCGCGCTGCTGGGGTGGGCGGCCACCGGCCCAGCCGATGCGGCGGCCGCCCCGCGCGTGACCTGTTACCCGGTCACCTCCTCGCGGGTCGCCGTACTCGTCTCCGGGATCTCCGGTGCGGTGCGTCTGCAGACGCCGGCCGGGCAGGTCCTGGGCCGGGGGCCGCTCTTGCCGGTACGGCGATCGTGACAGCCGCCGTGGCACCCAACGCCACGACGCGGCTGGCTTTGGTGACATCGGCTGGGACGGTGCAGGTCTCGGCTTCCACGACGACCACGACCCTGAATGCGTCGTTGTGGCGGGTCGCGAACAAACGCATCGCCCTGCCGAGCAACTTCGCCCCCGCACTGGTGACGTCGAGCGGCTCGTTCCGGTTGCGGCGGGACTGCGCGGCGGCGTACGGATCCCTGCGTCAGGCGGCAGCCCGGGCCGGTCACCCCACCGGGTTCACCAGTGCCTACCGCTCCTACGCCGGCCAGTTGTCGCTCTACAACTCCTATGTGCGATCCCTCGGCCGCGTCGGCGCCGACCGGCAGTGTGCCCGGGCCGGCCACTCCGAGCATCAACTCGGACTGTCCATCGACCTCAAGGGGTCGGTCGGGACTTCGGCTCTGGCGCAATGGATCGCGGCGAACGGTTGGCGGTACGGATTCATCGTCCGCTACCCGCGTACCGCTACCCGCGTCACCGGATTCGAATGGGAACCGTGGCACGTCAGGTACGTCGGTGGTCCACTCGCTGCCGACTACGCCCGGCGCAAAGCGACCGCGCTCGAGAGCTATTTCGGGCTGCCTGCGGCGCCGAGCTACTGACCGGCGGCCGCCCGGCGTACCTCGAGAGCATCGCCGCCGCGTCGTCGGGCGAGGCGTTTCAGCCCGTCGGCGGGCCGGATCAGTTCCGGCCACTTGGGCGTGAGGGTGTCCCCTTCGCGTACGCCGTTGATCCGCCTGCGCAGCAATGGCACCACTTCGCTTCGCACCCAGCGGGTTTCGTCACGCACGGTCTGCACGACGGGCCGCCGCTCGAACGGCGGGAAGTCCGGCAGTTTGAGGGTATGCGGGATGCCGAGCTCGGCGAGGACCGCCCCCGCCATCACCTTGTGGCCCGGCCGCGACATGTGAATGCGGTCGAAGCTCCATAGCCGGCGGTCGGCGAACTCCGGCAACCGCTCGTGGTCGATCAGGATGGCGTTCGTGGCTCGTGCGATGTCGCGAACCCCATTGTTATAGAACGCAATACGTCTGCGTACCGGCTCCAGGATCGGGCCCCGGGTGGCGTCGTAGGCGGTGAAGAGGATGAGCTGGGCACCGGACGTTCCCAGGCGGTCGATCGTGGCGGCGTACAGATCCATGAGCTCGGCCATGTTCACCCGCGCGGTCAGGATGTCGTTGCCCCCGGCGTAGAACGAGAGCAACGTCGGCCGCAGCGCCAGCGCGTCGTCGATCTGCTCCGCCGCGACTTCTCGTAGGTATTTGCTGCGGATGGCGAGGTTCGCGTAGAGCCAGCGGTCGTCGTACCTTCCGAGCTGGCGCGCCATCCGGTCAGCCCAGCCGCGAACCCCGTTGGGGTAGAGCGGGTTCGGGTCCCCGACCCCTTCGGTGAAGGAATCGCCCACTGCCACGAACCGTCGACGCATCGTCGGCAGGCTAGCCGCGGTCCGCCAACGGCAGGTGGCCGTCAGGTGACGACTCTCTGCCTGGGAAATAGCTGCCAATCGCCTGCCAAAACCCTGATCTGCCTTCCCGGTCCTCCCGGTGGCGCACACGCGTCGGATAGCGTTCGCCGGTCGAGGGGAAGGGACCCACATGAGGTGGTCACGTCATGGCGCATGGTTCGCGGCCGTCCTGATCGCGGTGGCCGGCCTCGTCGGGTTCCCGGTCAACGCGTCGGCAGCGCTGCTTCCGGCAGGGCAGGTCGCCACTGCGACGCCGACCACCTCGGCGACGACCGCGTTCGTGCCGATCAACCCGGCCCGCGTGGTGGACACCCGCTCCGGTAGGGGTGTGCGCACAGGCCGCGTGCCGGCAGGCGGTTCGATCACCATCACCGTCGGGGGAGTCTCCGGGGTGCCGGCCGGCGCGCAGAACGTCATCCTGAACGTGACCGCCGTGAACCCCACCGCGGACGGTTATCTGGTCGTGCAGGCGGCCGGTACCGCACGGGCGAAGACCTCGAACGTGAACTACATGCGGGCACGTACGACGCCGGGTCTGGTGTACGTGGCGCCGTCGACGACCGGCCGGGTCACGATCACATCCTCCGCCGCCGTGGATCTCGTCGTGGACGTGCAGGGTTACACACCGCAGGGCAGTGCCGGCTACCACCCGGTGGCACCTGTCCGGCTGCTCGATACCCGAAGCAGCGCTGCGATCGAGGCCGGCGGTACGCGCGCGCTGCGGGTGACCGGCGTCGCCGGTGTGCCCACAACCGGGGTCGAAGCGGTCGTGCTCACCGTGGTCGGCACACGATCCTCCGGCGCGGGTTACGTCAGCGTCTCTCCGCACGGCGTGGCTCGGCCGACCGTGTCGAACCTGAACACTGCTGTGGGACAGACCGAGTCGGCGTCGGTGATCGCCAAGCCGGGCACCGGTGGCACGGTCGACATCTACTCCTCCGGTCGTACCGACGTCGTGATCGACGTCTCCGGCTGGGTGTCGAGCGGCAGCAATTTCGTCGCGGTGACACCGCACCGGATCTACGACCAACGGACCCCTTCAGCGCCGCAATCATCACTCGACGGCGGTCCCCAGTTCGCTCTGGGTGGTCCCGCGAGTGCGGCCGGGGCGTTCCTCACGCTCACGGTCGTCGGCCTCGGCGCAGCTAACAGTGGATCCGTCGTGGCAGAGCCGGCAGGTCTGGTCTCGTTCGAGCAGCGTGGCCATCAGCCCCCGACCTCGATGGTCAATTTCCAGCCGCGTCACACCTCCAGCAATGCCGCGGTGGTCGCCGCCGGTCTCGACGGGAAGGCACTCATCGACGGATTCGGCCGGTCCAACGCACAAGTGATCGTCGACGTCTCCGGCTACCTCCTTGCGCCAGCAGCCGCGATCCGGACCGACGCGCCCACCGCGCCCAGCGCGACGCAGGAGCCTGGAACCGTCCGGTGCTTCGGCAGCGGAGATTGTGCGCTGCTGGATATGGCCGGCGCGGTGTGGTTCTCCCAAGCCGACGGCAGTTGGCGTCGGACAGCGCTGCCCGCCCAGCGGCTGCGGGCATTGAGTTGCACCTCGGTTGACTTCTGCGTTGCCTCATCCCCCGATCAGCAGTTCCGGTGGGACGGCAGCAGTTGGAGCGTGGTCAGCAACCTCGTGGT
Source organism: Branchiibius cervicis (assembly GCF_042661605.1). Lineage (NCBI taxonomy): Bacteria > Bacillati > Actinomycetota > Actinomycetes > Micrococcales > Dermacoccaceae > Branchiibius > Branchiibius cervicis. The sequence continues at coordinate 3,299,174 of NZ_JBHSWJ010000002.1, read as the reverse complement.
GGGGTCTTCGGTCATCCTGCAGTGCCCGAGCACGACCTTCTGTGTCCTCAGTGATGGTTCCAGGGGCTACGTCAGCTCCGACCTGAAGTCGTGGCAGCCGGTCCCGCAGTTGAGCTCACTGAACGGCGGGGTCGTCTCGTGCGCGTCGAGTGCGTCGTGCCTGGCCGTCGACCGATCGGACCATCAGGTGCTCTGGTCGGGTACGGCGTGGGTCGCCCGCAGCGCCCCGAATCCGCCCGGTGTCGAAAGCCTGTCCTGCACCGACAACGGCTGCGCGGCGGTCACCTGGTTCGGTGATCTGTGGCGCTGGGACAGCGGGACCTGGACCAGATCAGCGACGGGAGTCCTGCCCGCGGACCCGTCCCGTACCGATGCCCGTGTCTCCTGTGCGCCGACGGGCGAGTGTGCCGCCTTCTCAGGGTCCCAGGTAGCGGTCACCGCGGAGTCCGGATGGACCGCCGTGCCCCAACCCGGTTCGGTGGACCTGGAAGGCCTCGACTGCGGGACGGGGACGTGCACCCTTCTGACTGCCGACGGCGCAGTGCACCGGTGGAGCGGTCAGGGCTGGAGCACGCCGGACAGCCCGGTGCCCGCGTGGTACGGCGAGGCGTTCCTCGATTGCCCGGACGTCGATGGCTGCATGGCCGTCGATCTGTTCGGCAACGCCCGGCGGTGGGACGGGCAGCACTGGTCGGTGGCGGCGGCTGTGCCGTTGTCTTCTGGTGACACTGTCAGGTCGCTGCACTGTCTGAGCGATGCAGTGTGCTTCGCGGTGACCTCCGATGGCGCGCTGCATCAGTGGCTCGACCAGGTCTGGTCGGTTGTGCCCGGTGTGCGCACGCAAGACCTGTGGTGCACGCCCGATGTCGCCTGCACAGTCGTCGACGGCTCCTCCTCCCAGCGCACGACCGGCGGGGCCTGGGCATCCGCCGGCGCCGTTGGCGATGCGCCCGTGGCGGTTTCCTGCGTGACGACGCACTGGTGCATGAGCGTGGATGCCGGCGGCGCGACCCAGATCGGCGACGGCACGACGTGGCGCGACGCAGGGTCCACGTGGACCGACGGGTCGATCGCGATCACCGGCCTGGCCTGCACGTCGACGTCGCGGTGTCTGGCCTCCACGGGTGAGGGCGTATCCCTGCTCTGGGATGGGGTGCAGTGGTCTCTGCAGCGCGCCGGCGGTCTGGCCGGAACGGGTCTGCAGGCCCAGACACTGGAATGCGCGTCCGCGAGTGAGTGCATCGATTCCGAGGGGGCTACCGGGACCGCGACGATCTGGAACGGCCAGTTCTGGTCGACCCCCGTTGCCCTTCCTTCGGGTTCGTTCGCCTGCTCGAGCGGCCGATGTCTGGCGCTGGGAGCGCTGGTGCAACCGTTCGATTACACCGCTGCCACCGGCTGAACGGGCCTGGCAGGCTGGGGGCATGACCGAATACCTCCTGGTTTTCCCCGAGCGAGACGACGCCGACGCCGTGGCCGAGGAACTTCGAAGCGACGACTTCGCCGAGGTGCGCGTCGTCCGGGAGGCGCTGGCGGGGGAGGACGACAGCGAGGATCACGACTGGGCCGTCTATGTGCGCGTCGACACCATCGAAGATCCGACGAGCGCGGTCGCCAAAGCCCTGGTCGAGCGCTTCGAGGCGACGGCGGCGGAGAAGGGTGGCTGGCTGGACCAGCATCTGCGGTGAGCCTGCCCGAGGCCCTGCTGCTGCTGACCGCAGGATTCTTCGCGGGCTTGGTCGGCTTCGTCACCGGCCTCGCCTCACTGGTCTCTTACCCAGCACTGCTGGCGGTCGGCCTGCCGCCGGTCGCCGCGAACGTCACCAACACCGTCGCCCTTGTCGGAGTGGGTGCGGGGGCGCTGGCCAATTCGGGGCGCGACGTCTTCAGCTACCACCGTCGCCGACTGGTGGTCTGGGCGCTGTGCTCGATCGCTGGCGGCCTGATCGGGGCGGTGATCCTGCTGGTGGCACCGGCGGATTCGTTCGCCGCGATCGTGCCGTTCCTGGTTGCGCTCGCGGCGCTGGCGCTGCTGCTGCAACCGCGCATCCGGGCGCTGGCGCGAGGCGGCGATGCGCCGCGTGCTTTTGCGGTGACGCTGCTCGCGGTGTCGGTTTATGGCGGCTATTTCGGCGCGGGTGCCGGCGTGATGTTCCTGGCCGCGATGCTGCTGTTCACGTCCGAATCGATCGTGCTGGCCAGCATCATGAAGAGCTTCCTGCTCGGGCTGTCCAACCTGGTCGCAGCCGTCTACTTCGCGATCAGCGGCCCGGTGCACTGGCTGCCCGCCCTGGTGATGGGGGCGGGAGCCCTGGTCGGCGGCTATGCCGGGCCACCCGTCGTACGCCGAGTGCCGGCCGATCTGTTGCGCTGGACGATCGCGGCGGCCGGGTTCGGACTCGCGATGTGGCTGTGGGTCTCCCGGTGATGCCCGATCCACAAGCCTGGAAGAAGCGGGGAAGGGGGAACCGTCAGGGTGCGGCCGTGATCCGGATGGCGACCCGGCCGGCCTTCGGTTGACGACGGACGAAGGACACGGCCGACTCCACGGCCATGAACAAGCGGTATTCCAGGCCGTACTTCGCCTTCAGCAACGCCGCCACGTGGCCGACGGTGGCCGGGTCGGTCTCGATGGAAGCAGTCGCCTGGACAGGCACGGCGTCGTCGGCCACTTTCCCCTGTCGCCCGCACTCGACGAGCCCGACCCGCGAGGTGTGCCGCAGTCGCTTGAGCTTGGCCGTCCCTTTCGGTGTGAAGGCCACCAGCGAGTCGCCGTCGCGAGCGATCCAGACCGGGGTTCCGACACCTTCGCCGTTCTTGCGGTAGGTCGTCAGCAGGACGAAGTGGACGTCACCGAGGGCCAGCAGATCACTCATAGGGACCAGTCAACCAACCCCTGCCGCCCGCCCGGGCGCCTGCGCGCGCGGGCCGTAGAAATCCAGAGTTGAGCGGAATAGACTCAACTTTGAGCAGGTTGGACTTGATAGGACGTACGTCGGCCGGTGAGTGCCGCCGTACCAGCACTTATCGACGTACTCGAAGGAGAATCATCACCGTGGATCTGCAATTGACCACCAAGGCCCAGGAGGCCCTCAGCGGCGCCGTCCAGCACGCGACGTCCGCGGGCAACCCCCAGGTCGAGCCCGTCCACTTGTTGCTCGCGCTGGCTGAACAGACCGACACCACGACCGCTCCGTTGCTGGAAGCAACCGGCACCTCGGCCTCTGCGGTCATCTCCGAGGCGCAACGCCTGATCGGCCAGTTGCCCCGCAGCACAGGCGCATCCGTTGCCCAGCCCTCGATGACCCGCGAGCTGCTCAACGTGCTCGAGCGCGCTCGCCAGGAGATGACGGCGATGGGTGACACGTTCACCTCGACCGACCACCTGCTGCTGGCGCTGGCCCGCACGGGCGGATACGGCCTGAACGCCGACGCGCTGGCGGCCGCCATTCCGCAGACCCGCGGTGGCGCCAAGGTCACCACGCAGGACCCGGAGGGTGCGTTCGACGCCCTGGAGAAATACGGCACCGACCTGACCGCCGTGGCCCAGGAGGGCAAGCTCGACCCGGTCATCGGCCGTGACCAGGAGATTCGTCGTGTGGTGCAGGTGCTGTCCCGCCGGACCAAGAACAACCCGGTCCTGATCGGTGAACCAGGCGTCGGCAAGACCGCCGTCGTGGAAGGTCTTGCCCAGCGGATCGTGGCCGGCGACGTCCCGGAATCGTTGCGCGGCAAGCGATTGATCAGCCTCGACCTGGGCGCGATGGTCGCTGGTGCGAAGTACCGCGGTGAGTTCGAGGAGCGGTTGAAGGCCGTGCTGGAGGAGATCAAGAACTCCGGCGGTCAGGTCATCACCTTCATCGACGAGTTGCACACCGTCGTGGGAGCCGGCGCGACCGGTGACAGCGCGATGGACGCGGGCAACATGCTCAAGCCGATGCTGGCCCGCGGTGAGCTGCGCCTGGTCGGTGCGACGACGCTGGATGAGTACCGCGAGCACATCGAGAAGGACCCCGCTCTGGAGCGGCGGTTCCAGCAGATCTACGTGGGCGAGCCGTCCGTGGAGGACACGATCGCGATCCTGCGTGGGCTGAAGGAGCGCTACGAGGCGCACCACAAGGTGGCCATCGCCGACTCGGCCCTGGTCGCTGCTGCGTCTCTGTCGGACCGCTACATCACCTCACGACAGTTGCCGGACAAGGCGATCGACCTGATCGACGAGGCCGCATCACGTCTGCGGATGGAGATCGACTCCTCCCCGGTCGAGATCGACGAGCTGCGTCGCGCCGTCGACCGGTTGATGATGGAGCAGTTGCACCTGGAGAACGAGACCGACGACGCCTCCAAGGAGCGATTGGCGCGCCTGAAGGCGGACCTCGCCGACAAGGAGGAGCAGCTGGCTGCCCTCAACGCACGGTGGGAAGCTGAGAAGGCCGGTCTGAACAAGGTCGGTGAGCTGAAGGCGCAGATCGACGAATTGCGCACGCAGATGGAGAAACTCGAGCGCGACGGCGACCTCGGCGGTGCGTCGAAGATCCGCTTCGGCGACCTGCCGGCGTTGGAGAAGCAGCTCGAAGAGGCCCAGGCTGCGGAGGCCAGCGGTTCGACCGCGGGTGCCTCCGGTGAGGGTCCGATGGTCAAGGACGAGGTGGGTGCGGACGATATCGCCGACGTCATTTCCTCCTGGACCGGAATCCCCGCAGGGCGTCTGCTCGAGGGTGAGACCGAGAAGCTGCTGAAGATGGAAGACGTCCTGGGCCAGCGGCTGATCGGCCAGAAGGCGGCTGTCCAAGCCGTCTCTGACGCCGTACGTCGTTCGCGGGCAGGGGTTTCCGACCCCGACCGGCCGACCGGATCGTTCCTTTTCCTCGGCCCCACCGGTGTCGGTAAGACCGAGTTGGCCAAGTCGCTGGCGGACTTCCTGTTCGACGACGAGCGGGCCATGGTCCGCATCGACATGTCCGAGTACTCCGAGCGGCACGCGGTCGCTCGGCTGATCGGTTCGCCGCCCGGCTACGTCGGCTATGAAGAGGGCGGTCAGCTGACCGAGGCGGTCCGTCGCCGGCCCTACTCGGTGGTCCTGCTGGATGAGGTCGAGAAGGCGCACCCGGAGACCTTCGACATCCTGTTGCAGGTGCTCGACGACGGCCGCCTGACCGACGGGCAGGGTCGCACGGTCGACTTCCGCAACGTCATCCTGGTGATGACCTCCAACCTCGGCTCGCAGTTCCTGATCGATCCGACGCTCACCCGCGAGGCGCAGCACGAAGGTGTCATGGCGACTGTCCGCGGGACCTTCAAGCCCGAGTTCCTCAACCGGCTCGACGAGATCGTCATCTTCGATCCGCTGAGCAAGGAGGAGCTGGCCTCGATCGTCGACCTGCAGGTCGCCTCGTTCAGCAAGCGGCTCGCCGACCGGCGGATCACCTTGTCGGTGACCGACGCCGCACGGCAGTGGCTGGCCGACGAGGGCTACGACCCGGCGTACGGCGCCCGGCCGCTGAAGCGGTTGGTGCAGAAGGAGGTCGGCGACCAGTTGGCCAAGGAGTTGCTGTCCGGTGAGGTGCGCGACGGGCAGACCGTCGTGGTCGACCATCCCGAGGGCAGCGACGGGTTGGTCCTGACTCCGGAGGCCGCGCTGGTCTGACCCGGTTCCCGTTTCACACACTCGGAAATCTGCACTGTCTCGGTCGTTTGCCTGGCAAACGACCGAGACAGTGTCATGTGCCGAGACAGTGCCGACCGTTCAGAGGGTCAGGGCCGCCACCACGTCGTCGGTCGCTTCGTAGGTCAGCATGTGACCCTTGCCGTCCAGCTCCACCAGCGACGCCGACGGCAGCTTCTCCACGATCCGCTGCGCCAGCACCGGCGGCGTCAACTTGTCCTTCGACCCGACCAGCACGGTCGTCGGGATGTCCGCGAAAGCCGGCAGATCGGCGTACTCGTCGTGCTCGGTGATGGCCTTGATGAACCCGGCCATCACCCCGGTGCGCGTCCGGCGGATGTCGGCCAGGGTCGCGTCGATCGCCGGCTGGGGAGCATCGCGCGCGAACAGCATCGGTACGACCCGGTCCGCCCGGGTCGCCGGTCCCATCCGGAACGGCACGTGAGCCAACGCCGTCCACACCTGCTGCTCGGCCGGCAACCCCAGCCCGCGCAGACCGCCGGCGGCGGTCGCGACGAACGCCACGCGACGTACCCGGCCCAGCGAACCACCACCCCCGGCGTACGCCATGACGGTCATCCCGCCCATCGAGTGCCCGCCGAGGATCAGGTCGCCGCTGGGCACCGCCTCGGAGATCACGAACTCCAGGTCCGAGCCCAACTGCCGCAGCGTCTCGTGGCCGGTGCCGCGCAGGAAGCCGTGCCCGAGTTCGGAGTCACCGTGCCCGCGTTGGTCGTAGGCGACGATCCCGTACGCCGAGGGGAGAGCCTCGATGACCGGCAACCACGAGCGGTGGCTCAGGCACCAGCCGTGCGCCAGTACGGCGGTCGGCGCGCCATCGGCGGCGGCACGGGTGAACGCCGCGAGGGTGGCGCCGTCGGCGGCGGTGATGGACATCGGCTGCAGGTCGATGGGCAACGGTGCTCCTATCCGGATCAGTGACGTAGCTCACCCTACTCGTGGGTAGGATCCCGGCATGCGTCGCCGGACCCTCCTCCTCGGAGCAGCGACCCTGGTGGCGGGATGTAGTTCGGCCACCCCCGCCGTGCGCAGCACCGCCGACCCGAAGGCCCTCCTCGTGGCGGCGCGGGCCAACCTCAATGCCACCGAGGGCGTCCATATCGACATGGTCGGTGCCGACATCCCCAAGGGCATCTCGGCGGTGCTGGCCGCCCGGGGCGACGGTGCGCCGACCCCGGCCTGGCAGGGCCGGATCAAACTGCAGACCAGGGGGTCGTCGTCTTCATCCCGATCGTCGCGATCAAGGACGACGTGTGGGCCACGCTGCCGTGGGACGACCACATGACCAAGATCGACCCGGCCCATTACAAGTCGCCGAACCCGGCCAGGTATTTCGACAGGGTCAGCGGCCTCAGTTCGCTGCTGGCGGGCGTGCGGGAACCGGCAATCGGGGACAGCCGGCGCAGCGGTGACACCATCCTGCAAACGGTGACCGGCAGTGTTCCGGCGGCTGAGATTCGCCGGGTTCTCGGGGTGGGATCGACCAGCGGCAGCTATGGCCTCACCTTCGGCATCGACGACGCAAACCGGTTGATCACCCTGCGGATCGCAGGCCCGATGTTCGACGACACGACCTGCCGCTACGACGTGACCTTCAGCAAATACGGCCAACGGGTCAGCATCCAGCCGCCGCAGATGGGGTGAGCGGCATCACAGCTACTGGCGGGTATGGTTGCGGGACCATGCGTCGTAGATCACTTCTTTCCAGCGTTGTCGTCCTGGCCGCCGTCGGGCTGACCGGCTGCACGTCCAGCGGCACCCCGAAAGGCACTGCCGCCGGGCAGACGCCCACCCAGCTGCTCGCCAAGGCGCGGGACACGATGAACGCCACGAGCGGCGTACACGTCGACATGGTCGGCAAGGACATCCCGAAAAGCGCCAACGCGGTCCTGAGTGCCAAAGGCGATGCCACCCCGGCCACCCCGGCGTGGAAGGGCAACGTCAACCTGCAGTTCGACGGGACGGCGCTGCAGGTGCCGGTCGTCGCCATCAAGGACGATATGTGGGCGCAGATCTTCGACAGCGAACAGAAGATCGACCCGGCCAAGTACAAGGTGCCCAACCCGGCCAGTTTCTTCGACAAGGAGCACGGACTGGGTTCGTTGCTGGGCAAGGTGACCGACGCGAAGTTCGGCGACGAGAAGCGGGTCGGCAGGGTCATCGTGCAGACGGTCAGCGGCAGCATCTCGGCCGCCGAGGTGCACTCGGTCTTCTCGATCGGCCCGTCGACCGGCAAATACGACTTCACCTTCGGCGTCGACGAGAGCACGAATCAGTTGCTCACGATGACCATCAACGGCCCCTTCTATCCCAACGCGAATGCGAGCTATGACGTCAGTTTCGACTCCTACGGTCAGACCGTCGACATCAAGGCGCCCTAAGGGACTCCTGACGGCGGCATCGATCGCCGTCGCTCTGGCCGCAGCCGACACCTACGTCGTCGTCCTGGCGATCACGGACATGATGTCCGGGGTCGGCCTCTCGATCGACGAGCTGCAGAAGGCCACCCCGATCATTTCCGGCTTCCTGCTGGGTTACGTGGCGGTCCTGCCGCTGATCGGCCGGTTGTCCGACCTGATCTCCCGTCAGCGAATCCTGCTGCTGTGCCTGGGCATCTTCGTCATCGGCTCGTGCATCACCGCGCTCGCAACCGACCTGCCGACCCTGATCGGCGGCCGGGTCGTGCAGGGCATCGGCGGCGGCGGTCTGGTGCCGGGCACGCTGGCTTTGGTCGCCGACCTGTGGCCGCGGGGTAAACGAGGTACGCCGCTGGGCATCGTGGGTGCCGTCCAGGAGTTGGGCTCGGTGCTGGGTCCGCTGCTCGGTGCGCTGATCCTGGTCATCGCCGACTGGCGAATGATCTTCTGGGTCAACGCAATTCTCGGAGTCGTGCTTGCCCTCTCCATCCGCGCGATCGGCGGTCCGCAGCCGCTGGCGGACAGCACCCGCAGGGTGCCGCTGTGGTGGGGCTGGCTGACCGGGCTGGTGAGTCTGGTCGCCGGGGTGCTGTTCTGGTTGGCGCTGGCCGCGCCCGACGTACTCGCCCAATCGGTCCAGTGGTGGGGTGCCGCGTTCGTCCCGTACGGCGATCACACCGCCCGCCTGTTCACTCCGATCGGCGTGTGGGCAACGATCGCGATCGTCCTGGCGATCGTCTTGTCAGCGCGGTACTGGTGGCCGATCCTGCGGCAGGTCGATCTGATCGGCGCGCTGCTGATGGCGGTCTTCCTCGGCTGCATCGTGCTGACCTTCTCCACCACCAACCCGGAGAAGCAGGTCGTCGGCCCGATGGGTTTGTGGCTGCTGCCGGTGGCCGTGGTCGCGGCCGTGCTCTTCGTCCTGCGCCAGCGGACGGCCGCCGTTCCGCTGATCACCAAGGGCACCGTGGTCGGCCGGGTCATCCCGGCGCTGATCGCGTCGCTGCTGGTCGGCGCCTCGCTGGTCGCGGTCATCGTCGACGTGCCGTTGCTGGCCCGGCTGACCAGTGACGGCGGCGAGACCGAAGCGGCGTTCGTGCTGGTGAGGTTCCTGTTCGCAGTACCGGTCGGTGCGCTGATCGGTGGCTACCTGTTGCGCCGCTTCGGCCCGGCGCAGATCGCTTCCGTCGGGCTGGTGGTGGCCGGCCTGGGCCTGATTTCCATGTCCACGTGGGGTTTCGGCTCGCTGGAGTCGTGGGTGTCCTGGCCCGTGCTGATCCTGGTCGGTCTCGGATTCGGTGCTGCGATCGCGCCGGTCAACGACGCGGCTCTGGCGGATGCCACCGAGGAAGCGCACGGCGTCGTGTCGTCGTTGGTGGTCGTGTGCCGGATGATCGGCATGGTCCTGGGCCTGGCGCTGCTCACGGCGATCGGGTTGCACCGGTTCTATGCCGAGATCGAGTCGATGGCCAAGCCATCAGTGCGGCAACTGGCCGAAGCGGGTGTCGTGCAGTGCCAGACGGTCTTCCTCGGCGCGGGCGTGCTCGCGTTGATCGCGGCCGGCGTGTGCTGGTTCCTCGGCCGGGAGAAGATCGCGGTGCCTGAGGACGCGACACCGTTCCTGTAGGCGACGCTGCCAGTCACCTCGGCATCACACCGGTCTCCTGACGATCGGTCTAGCTGAACTGGAAGTCGACCAGGTTGGCTTTGCGGACGCGCCGCTCGTACTCGGCGACCGACGACGGCCAGACCCTGTTGACCGCGCCCGGTCCGAAGGCGCTGCGCTCCAACCGCCTGTCCATTTCCGTGCGCAATGCCGGGATGACCTGCGGGCGCACCTGCGCGGTGCTCACGTGGCGCCGGTCCACCTCTGCCAGAACCCTTGAGATCAGGTCGATCTGGGCTTCGTAGACCGGGATCACGGACGTCCACGGGACTTGGGTGTTGGGTCCGCCGAGCAGGAACAGATTGGGCAGCCCGGGCAGCGCGACGCCGAAGTACGACGACACCGCGCCGGCGAACGCTTGGCCGAGGGAATGCTCACCCGCACGTACGTCGATCATCCGCAGCGCGCCGTACGTCTCGAAGCCGGTGGCCAGGACGATCACGTCGCACGGGTGCTCCTGGCCGTCGGTCGTGAATATTCCTGTGCCGGTGACTGATTCGATGGGTGAGGTGACAACGCGAACGCTGGTCTTCGCCAGTGCGGGCAGGTAGTCGTTGCTGTGCACGACGGTGTTGTCGCCCAGCCGGTCGTTCGGGGTGAGCACCGTGCGCAGCGCCGGATCGGAAACGGTCCGAGCCAGGTAGGTGCTGGCCAGCTTCTCCTGAGCACGCAACAACGACGGCCGGGTGGTGTAGCCGACCCCGGAGGCTTCGGCAGTTGCCCTCAGCTTCAGTCGGTGGGCCTTCATCAACCACGGCCGGTGCTCGTAGGCGTTGGCCAGCCCGTCGGCGTACCCCGGGTCCAGGTGCGGCAGCACCCACGGGGCATGCTGCTGGAAGACACTCACTGCGGCGGCATCGCCAACCAGCTGTGGGATGAGTTGGCTTGCTGCACAACCGGTTCCGACGACCGCGATGTGCTCGCCGACGACGGGGACCGCAGGATCCCAGGAGCTGGTGTGCATGACGGCGCCCTCGAAGCTTTCGAGTCCGGGTAGCAGCGGTAGGTGCGGATCGCCGTACGGGCCGACAGCCAGGATCAGCTGTCGTGCGGTCAGCACATCGAACTCGCCGTCGCCCGTGACGATCGAGCAGGACCACTCCTGCCCGGTGAACTGAGCGCCCTGCACCGTGGTGTCGAAGCGGATCTGCGGCAGCACCCCGTAGTGCTCGGCGCAGTAGGCGAGGTAGTCGTGGATCTCATCGCCAGGGGCATGCGCTCGCGACCAGAGCGGGTTCGGCTCGAACGAGTAGGAATACAGGTGGGCCGGGGAGTCGGCGGCAACGCCGGGGTAGCGGTTGTCCCGCCAGACACCGCCGAGGTCGCTGGCCCGCTCGAGCACGACGTACGAGCGGCCGGCCTGCTGCAGGGCGATCGCCATCCCGAGTCCGGCAAACCCGGCTCCGACGACGACGACGTCCACTTCGGCCATGCCACCACGTTAGTTGCCGACCCGGGTCCCACAGGGAAGGTGCCCGGGGCAGAATGAACGTGACCCAACCCACATGGAGGCGATGATGGAGTTCCCGCTCACTGTCCGTGATTTCCTCGATCGTGCCGTGACGGTGTACCCCGACCGTGTGGCGGTCGTCGACGAACCCGACCAGCCCGCACCGCCGTTCGGCGGCGGCGAACTGACCTATGCGCAGATGGGGCAACTCGCGCGCAACCAGGCGGCCAACCTGGACCGCCTCGGCGTGCCCGTCGGCGGCCGGGTCGCGATCGTCTCCCAGAACAGTGCCCGGATGCTCACCTCGTTCTTCGGGGTCTCGGGTTGGGGCCGGGTTCTGGTGCCGGTGAACTTCCGGTTGTCCGTGGCCGAGGTCGAGTACATCGTCGAGCACAGTGGCTCGCAGATCGTGATGATCGACCCGGAACTCGAGCCCATCATCGAGAACATCACGGCGGAGCACGTTTTCGTCCTCGGCCGGGACGACGAGCAGATCTGGGGCGACACCGGGTCCGCGCCGGTGCCGTGGGAGGGCGACGAGCGCGCGACCGCCACGATCAACTACACCTCGGGTACGACGGCCCGCCCCAAAGGCGTGCAACTCACCCACCGCAACAACTGGCTGAACGCCACGGTCTTCGCGCTGCACGCCGGCGTCACCGACCGCGACGTCTACCTGCACACGCTGCCGATGTTCCACGCCAACGGGTGGGGGATGCCGTACGCGATCACCGGGCTGGGTGGCAAGCACATCGTGCTGCGCAAGGTCGACGGCGCCGAGATCCTCCGGCGGGTCGAGAAATTCGGGGTGACGCTGATGTGCGCCGCTCCCGCTGTGGTGACCGCAGCCCTGGACGCCGCCCGGGACTGGGACGGTCCGATCCCGGGGCGAGACACGACGCGCATCGTGGTGGCCGGCGCGCCGCCGCCCACCCGGGTCATCGAGCGGGTGCGCGAAGAACTGGGCTGGGAGTTCATCCAGATCTACGGCCTGACCGAGACCGCCCCGCTGCTGACCATGTCGCGGATGCGGGCCGAGTGGGACGATCTGGACGCCAGCGAGCAGGCGAAGAAGTTGGGTCGTGCCGGGGCTCCGGCACTCGGCGTACGGGTGAAGATCGATCAGACCGGTGAGGTGCTGGCCCAGAGCAACCACAACCTCGACGCCTACTGGGACAACCCCGGAGCGACTGCCGAGGCGCAGGCGCAGAACTGGTTCCACACCGGCGACGGCGGGTCGTTCGAGGACGGCTACCTGACCATCGCCGACCGCAAGAAGGACGTCATCATCTCCGGCGGCGAGAACGTCTCCTCGATCGAAGTCGAGGACGCGATCATCTCCCACCCCGCGGTCCGTGAGGCGGCGGTCATCGGGATCCCGGACGAGAAGTGGGGTGAGATGGTCACGGCTCTGGTCGTTCTCGAGTCCGAGGTCAGCGAGGAGGAGCTGATCGCGCACTGCCGGACGCGGCTGGCGGGGTACAAGCTGCCGAAGAAGGTCGAGTTTCGCGACGAGCTGGCCCGTACGGCGACCGGCAAGTTGCAGAAGTTCAAGCTGCGGCAGCCGTACTGGGAGGGTAAGTCCCGGCAGGTGAACTGACGGCGCTACGCGATCGTCACACCGGACGGGATCTACCGGGTGTCGACCTCGCCGGAGATCTCGCCAGCAGCGGCAATCTCCGGCTGAGACCGCCTGGAATCCCGAGATTGCCGCTGCTGGTCAGGCGGGTCCCTGCTGCGGGGTGAAGACGATCCGTTCGTTCGCGGCGACCGGCTCCTGCCAGCCCGCTTCGACGTCGTGCAGCGGCACGACGCGGGGTTCGATTTCGAAGTCGCCGGCCACCGCGGCGATCTCGGGCAGTTCGGCGAGGTAGTCGCGACCGGGCACCGAGCCGATTCCGCTGCCGACGACGGTCAACCGGCCGGCGCGGAGGGCAGCTGACGGGATGTCCGCGGAACTTCCGGCCATCGAGCCGATCTGGATCCAGGTCAGCGGCGCGCTGCGATCCTTGCGGTGACGGATCAGCTCCGCCATACCCCGGCCGGCGATGTCACCCCACAGATAGTCGATCACCACGTCGACGTCGGCGGCGGGGGACAGGTCATCGACCAGGCAGGTCGCGTCGGCACCGATGGGGCGCAATGCGTCCAGTTTCGACTGATCGCGGCCCGCGGCGATCACGGATGATGCGCCGAAGCGATTGGCCACCTGGATCGCGACCCGGCCGGAATTGCCGGTCGCCCCGACGACGAGGACGGACATACCGGGCTCGAAGTCGATGCGCCGGCGCAGCGACACCCAGGACGACATGGCCGGGTTCATCACCGCCGCGACGGTGGCCGGATCGGCGTCGTCCGGCAGCACTACGCTGCTCCGCTGCTCGATGACGGTCCGCTGCGCCATCGTGCCCAGCACTGTGTCGCCCAGTAAGGCGTAGCGCAGGCGACCGTCGCCGTCACGGACGACGGCGTCGACGCCGGGCACCATCGGCAGGTCGCCTGTGCTGGTGTAGTGCGAGCCGTCGGCCTGCGAACGCACCCGGTGGTGCAGCGCGGCCGCGACGACGTCGACCACCAGCTCGCCCGGCCCGGCGACGGGATCGGGCCACTCGGCGTACTGCGGCGGACGGTCGAACGAGGTGACGACGGCGGCGTGCATGGCGACTCCCTTTAGTTGGGTTTACGAACTAAACTAGTTGGTAACACCAACTGTGTCCACTACGCTGCCGCCATGTCCGAGAACGATGCCGTGGACGCCCTGGTGCAGACCTCATTCGTCGTCATGGGCACGTTGACCGAGGTTGCCAAACGACATGGCCTGTCCCTCACCCAACTGCGCGTCTTCGGCATCATCCGCGACCGCGAGCCGCGTATCTCCGACCTCGCCGCATTTCTCGGTCTGGACAAGTCGACGCTCAGCGGGCTGGTCGACCGGGCCGTCGCCCGCGGTTTGATCGAGCGGATCCGCAACCATGACGACCGACGGTCGGTGCGGATCCGGCTCACTCCGGAGGGGCGCGAGTTGGCTGAGCGGGTGCACGACGACGTACGCCGAGGGCTTGCCCCCTTGCTCCAACGGCTCAGTCCCCAGGGGCAGGCCAGACTCGCCAGCCACCTGGGTACGGTGCTGGAGACGCCGGACGCCTGAGCGTCGTACCCGGCTCCTAAGGTGGACGGGTGCGTATCGCGACCTGGAACGTCAACTCCATCCGCTCCCGCATCGACCGCGTCGTCGGCGTGCTGGAGCGGCACGACCTGGATGTCCTGCTGCTGCAGGAGACCAAGTGCCGCGACGATCAGTTCCCGTCGATGCCGATCGACGCGCTGGGTTACGAGATCGCCCATCACGGCCTGAACCAGTGGAACGGCGTCGCGATCATCTCCCGCGTCGGCCTGGGCGACGTCGAGGTCGGCTTCCCGCACATTCCGGCGTACGGCGATCCCGCCGTCAGCGAGGCCCGGGCTATCGGGGCCACGTGCGGCGATGTCCGCGTCTGGTCGCTCTACGTTCCCAACGGTCGTGAGGTCGGGCACGAGCACTACGCCTACAAGCTGGACTGGCTGGGCAAGCTTCGCGACGCAGCCGCAGGCTGGCTGGCTGACGATCCGCAGGCCCAGATCGTCCTCGCCGGTGACTGGAACATCGCACCGACCGACGAAGACGTCTGGGACCCGGCCTTTTTCGAGGGCAAGACGCATGTGACCCCGCCGGAGCGGGAGGCGTTCCGGGCGATCGTCGATGCCGGGTACGCCGACCTGGTGCGGCCGTACACCCCCGGCCCCGGGGTCTACACCTACTGGGACTACACCCAGCTGCGGTTCCCGAAGAAGCAGGGAATGCGGATCGACTTCGCCCTCGGCACCCCGGCCGTGCAGGCGCGGGTGACTGACGCGTTCATCGACCGCGAGGAGCGCAAAGGCAAGGGCGCCTCCGACCACGCGCCGGTAGTCATCACCCTCGAGTGATCCGGCGGGGTCGGCGCAGAACAACGACGGCGAGGAGCAGCGCGGCGAGTGCCGCCTGAACGGTGTACGGCGTCCAGTCGAACCGGTCGGCACCCGGTCCCCAATAGAACCCCCAGGGGGTCCTGCCGTCGAAGTCATTGACGAGCACCCACACGACCAGCCACTCACCGATCATCAGCAGGGCTGCGACCGGACCGATCAGGGATCGCCGGTAGCTGCCCACCGCGGCGCCGAGAGTACCGAGGACCGGACCGCTGAGGAGTCCGGCCGCGAAGTAAAAATCGTTCATACGCAGGATCTCGTGCAGTGTCGAACTGGGAGTCTGCAGGGCGACACCGACGTAGAAGCCGGCCAGCGCGATCATCGTGCTGCACAGGCCGATTGTCGCGCCGCGCAGGAGCCCTCGCACGCGCGTTCCTGGCAGGAACGCCACGAGCAGCCATGGCGCGCTCAGGTTGCCGATCTCGCCACGCAGCCCACCGTCGGTCCCCTTCACCAAGGCCATGGCGAATCCGAAGACCAGCGCGGAAAGAGCGGCGATGAGCCACAGGCGGGGCTGCTTCACACGGTCGGACATGCGGGCGATCCTACGCAGATGCGTCGCCTGGCGGCCGCAATTTCGTCGCACCTGCGGAGCGACGCGCGGCTCCGCTGTTTCGCAGGGGATCGACGATTCTGGAGCCGGATCACGCGGGAACGACCGGCAAATCCTCGATCGCTCCAGAATCGTGGCGTGCAAAGGAAGCCCGGGAGGGCCTGAGGCGGCTCGGCCCGCGAGGTCGGGCCCTAGAATTGCGAGCATGCCCACTGCACTCATCACCGGAGCCAGCTCGGGCATCGGCCGCGAGTTCGCCGACCAATTGGCAGCCATGGGACACGATCTGGTCATCGTCGCCCGCCGCGACGACGCCCTGCAGCAGGTCAAAGCTGAGATCGAGACCGCGGCCGGTGTGAGCGTCGAGGTCCTGCCGGCCGATCTGGCCGACAGAACCCAACTCCAACGGGTCGCGGACCGGGCGTCCGACGCAGACCGGCCGATCGACGTACTGGTCAACAACGCCGGATTCGGCCTGGCCAAACCCTTCCTGGACAACCCGGTCGAGGACGAGGAACGCCTACTCGACGTCCTCGTGCGCGCCACCCTGGTGCTCAGTCACGCCGCCGGCACCGCCATGCGCGAGCGCAAAGGCGGCCGGATCATCAACGTCTCCTCGGTCGCGGGGTGGATGGCCTCCGGCACGTACGCCGCGGCGAAGTCCTGGGTGACCGTCTTCAGTGAGTCACTGGCCGGGCAACTGGCCGGGACCGGCGTCACCGTGACGGCGGTGTGCCCCGGTTTCGTGCACACGGACTTCCACTCCGCCGGTGACATCGACCGCAGCAGCACCCCCGGCTTCATGTGGGTCCCGCTCAAAGACGTTGTGTCACAAGGGCTAGCCGCGGCTGAGCAGGGCAAGACGATCTGCGTTCCGGGGACCCAGTACAAGGTGTTGACGACGCTGCTGCGCGCCGCGCCCCGTCCGCTGATCCGCAGCCGCCGGATCGCTTCGACCCACCGCAACCAGGAGTAGGAACCTCGTGACCGAGATCGCCACGGACATCGCCGCCGACCGCACCCGACTGCTCGACCACATCAAGGACGAGGCGATCGTGTGGGGCAAGGTCATCCTGTCCAGCGGCAAGGAGGCCGACTACTACGTCGACTTGCGCCGAATCACCCTGTCCGGCAAGGCTGCTCCGCTGGTCGGCCGCGTCATTCGTGAGTTGACCAAGGACCTTGACTATGACGCCGTCGGCGGTTTGACGATGGGCGCCGATCCGGTCGCCACCGCCACCATGCATGCCGCTGCCGGTGCCGTCGACGCCTTCGTGGTGCGCAAAGCCGGCAAATCACACGGTCTGCAGCAGCGCATCGAAGGCCCGTCCATCGCCGGTCGCCGGGTGCTGATCGTCGAAGACACCTCCACCACAGGGGCTTCCGCGCTCGAGGCCGTGGCTGCTGCCCGCGAGATCGGCGCCGAGGTCGTTGCCGTTGCCGTGATCGCCGATCGTGACACCGGCGCCAAGGAGCGCGTCGAGTCCGAGGCAGGCGTGCCCTACGTGTTCGCCTACGGCTTGGGTGATCTCGGGCTCGCCTGAGCGAGGCGTGCGTGGCCTTCGTATCCCTTGACCTTCGTGGCCGCCGGGTCGTCGTCGCGACCGGCGGGGCGCGGGCAGGCGCGCGCGTGCGCGAATTGCTCGCCGACGGTGCGCAGGTCGAGGTCATCTCCCCGACGATCGGTGCCGACCTGACGCAGGCGTACCCCGACCGCACCTTCGTCTGGACCAGCCGCGTCGTCGTCGCCGGTGACCTCGACGGCGCCTGGCTGGTCAGCGCCCCCGACGCTGACGCCGAGCTGCGCGAGCGGCTCAGGGCCTGGTGCGACGCGCGCGGAATCTGGCTCGAGATGGTGCAGAGCCATGTCCAGCCCGCCCCGGGTACGCCGGCCCAGGCCGGGCAGCCCGCCTCACCTGCGGTGGACGCCGGGTCGGTGACCCTTGTCGGCGGCGGTCCCGGAGACCCAGACCTGTTGACGCTGGCGGGGTGGAAGGCGCTCCAGCAAGCAGACGTCGTGGTGACGGACCGGCTCGCGCCCGTGAGCGTCGTACCGGCGCAGACCGAAATCATCGACGTCGGCAAGACGCCGTACCACCACCCGGTTCCGCAGTCGGAGATCAACGAGATCCTCATCGACCGGGCCCGGCAGGGGCAGCGGGTCGTGCGGCTCAAAGGCGGAGACCCTTACCTGCTGGGTCGCGGAGGTGAGGAGGTGCTCGCCTGCCGGGCGGCCGGCGTGCCGGTGCACGTCATTCCCGGGATCACCTCGGCGTTCGCCGGCCCGGCCGCCGCGGATATCCCGGTGACGCATCGAGCGATCTCGCACGGGGTGCTGGTCATCTCCGGGCATGACCAGATCGAGCCGGACCTCTTGGCCCGGTGGCCGCACACGATCGTCGTACTCATGGGCATGGGCCGGTTGCGGGAGCTGGCCGCCGGGCTGGTCGGGGCAGGAAGGGCCGGCGACACGCCGGTTGCGGTGGTGCATCGCGCATCGACCCCGCAACAACGGGTCGCGAGCGGAACCCTGGCCACCATCGCCGACGTTGTTGCAGAAAGTGCGATCGGCAACCCGGCGGTGATTGTTGTTGGAGAAGTGACCCGGGTGCTCCGACCGCACTAGAGTCGAGCTACCTAACCCGGAAGGGAACTGCTCATGATCTTCCTGCTGATCATCCTCGTCCTGATCGTGCTCGCCGGCTTCTTCACGCTCGGTCAGTACAACGGTCTGGTCAAACAGAAGAACCTGGTCCAGGAGTCCTGGCACCAGGTCGACGTCGAGTTGAAGCGCCGGCATGACCTGATCCCCAACCTGGTCAACACCGTCCAGGGTTACGCCCAGCACGAGAGCGGCACCCTGCAGGACGTCATGAAGGCCCGTAGCGCCGCGATGAACGCCAGCAGCCCGCACGAGGCCGCTGCGGCCGAAGGTCAACTGAGCCAGGCCCTGGGCCGGTTGATCGCGGTGTCGGAGGCCTACCCCGACCTGAAGGCGAACCAGAACTTCGTCGCGCTGCAGAACGAGTTGACGGCGACCGAGGACCGCATCGCATCCGCCCGGCGCTACTACAACGCCAACGTGCGTGAGCTGAACACCAAGATCGAGACGGTGCCCTCGAAATTCTTCGCCGGGATGGCCGGTGCCAACCGCGCCGACTACTTCGAGGCCGAGGACGCCGCGTTGCAGACCCCGAACGTGCAGTTCGGCCCCGGGGCGCGTCCGCCGCCCCGCAGGTCGCCTTCGATCAGAACGCCGGGCAGCTGCCTGCGTCGACCCAGCCGCCGGCCTCGACGCAGACTCCGCAGGCTTCGGCTCCTGAGCAGATTCCCACCCCGGAGCCGCAGCCGGTGCAGCGACCCCAGCAGCCGCCGCAGCCGCCGCAGCAGCCGTACGGCCAGTAAGACCAGCACGAGAGCGGCCCCCGGGACATTCCGGGGGCCGCCCTCATGCTGGCTCAGACCCGCTTGCTCATCTGCACCGCGTTCTCGACGAACCCCAATGACCGGTAGAGCGCCCGTGCTGGGGTGTTGCCGCCGAACACGTTGAGCTGCAACGACGTCAGGCCCTTCTCGCGGGTCCAGTCCTCGGCGGCCAGCATCAGTGCGCGGCCGTATCCTCGGTTGCGCGCGTCCGGGTCCACCTCGATGTCGTAGATCCAGGCGTACTGCTCGCCGCCGCGCTCGCGCACCGCCATCCACAACACGCCGACGCGGTCGCCGTCGGCGTCGCGGGCAATCATGATCTCGTTGCCATCGATCGGATGGATGCCGTCAGGCACCAATCCGCTCCAGGTGGCGTCCGAATTGGCCTGGGCGGCAGCCTTGCTCAGACCGCCTTGCTCGACGAGGTCACGCAGGTAGGAAACCTTCTGCGCGGCAATGAATTCGACGAGTTCGTCATCGCTCGCCGGACTCACGGTGATCTGCGGGAGGTTGGCCACGCCCTCAGATTAGAGCCTGCGCAGCACCTGGTCGGCGATCTGCTCCAGGTGGTCCAGGTCCTGCAGATCCAGCACCTGCAGATAGACCCGGGAGATGCCGGCGTCGGCGAACGCGGCCAGTTTGGCCAGGATCTGCTCGGCCGTTCCGCCCAGGCCGTCGTCGACGACGTCCTGCGGTGACCGGCCGATCGCTTCGGCCCGCTTGGCCAATTGCGCGTCGGTCGACCCCAGGCAGACCACCTGGGCGACCGAGTAGGTCATCGACTCCGCGGGCCGGTCAGCAGCCACGACCGCCGCCCGCACCCGGTCCAGGATGGGCACGACCTCGTCGAGGTTGTGGAACGGCACGTTGAACTCGCTGGCGTAGCGGGCCGCCAGCGCCGGGGTGCGCTTCTTGCCGGTGCCGCCGATGATCACCGGGATGGCGGGCTGGGCCGGTTTGGGCAGGGCCGGTGAGTCGGTCACCTGAAGGTGGGTGCCGGCGTACGTGAAGGTCTCACCGACGGGCGCCGACCACAGGCCGGTGATCACCGCAAGCGCCTCCTCGAGGCGGTCGAAGCGCTCACCCAACGGCGGGAAGGGGATCCCGTACGCCGCGTGCTCGGCTTCGAACCACCCCGCACCGTAACCGAACTCAACCCGGCCGCCGCTCATCTGGTCGACCTGGGCTACCGAGATCGCCAGCGGCCCGGGGTGGCGGAAGGTGGCTGAGGTGACCAAGGTGCCCAGGCGGATGCGGTGGGTCTCGCGGGCCAACGCCGCCAGCGTGAGCCAGGCGTCCGTAGGCCCGGGTAGACCGTCGCCGCCCATGGTCAGGTAGTGATCGGACCGGAAGAACGCATCGAAGCCGAGCAGTTCGGTGGCTTGCGCAACCTTCAGCAGGTCGTCGTAACTCGCGCCTTGCTGGGGTTCGGTGAAGATTCGCAGGTCCATGCAGCCAGATTAGGCCGCGGGGTCAGCCGCCTTCGCCCGGCGGTGCTTGACCCACTCGTAGATCATCGGCAGGACGGACAGGAAGACGATCACCAGGATGGCCAGGTCGATGTTCTTGCCCAACCCGGGGAACGCCTTGCCCAGCAACGCGCCGGCCAGCACGACGATGACCACCCACAGCACCGCACCGACGGCGGACCAGGTGAAGAAGCGCCGCCGCTCCATCTGGCCCACGCCCGCGACCAGGGTGATGAAGGTGCGCACGATCGGCACGAAGCGGCCGATGACCAGCGCTTTGTTGCCGTGCCGTTCGAAGAACGCGTGCGTCTGGTCGATGTATTTGCGTTTGATGAAGCGACCGTCGCGCTCGTAGATGGCCGGGCCGATCGCGCGGCCGATCTCGTAGCCGGCGACGTTACCGGCGAACGCGGCGACGATCAGGGCCGGGATCGCGAACCAGAAGGAGACGTCGATCTTGCCGGTGGCGATGAACAGGCCGATCGCGAACAGCAGGGAGTCACCGGGCAGGATGGGGAAGAGCAGACCGCACTCGATGAAGACGATCAGCATCGAGATCCAGAAGAACGCACCGCCGAACTGGTCCAGCAGATAGTTGGGGTCCATGAAATCCGGGCCGAGGCTGTGCATCACGGCGCCAGGATACGTGGGAAGTTCAGGGATTCCTGTGCACTGACCACAGCCGCCAGCCGATCACGCCCGCTGAAACCGCGAGTACGCCGAGCACCAGGGCGATCATCCCGGTCGGCTGACCGCCTGCCGAGCCGGATGACGTGGTGGCCGCCGGACTGGTCACGGAATGACAGGACGCCGGCGC
Organism: Branchiibius cervicis; assembly: GCF_042661605.1. Lineage (NCBI taxonomy): Bacteria > Bacillati > Actinomycetota > Actinomycetes > Micrococcales > Dermacoccaceae > Branchiibius > Branchiibius cervicis. Next base: position 3,277,682 of record NZ_JBHSWJ010000002.1, on the reverse strand, counting down.
TGCGGAGCTCCCAGTGGCCTGCGACGCCCCGGTGTAGTGGAACGAGATGGAGGTGGACACCGGGTGACCGTCGGCGGACACGATCCGCCAGGTCACGACGTACGTGCCGGTGGGTCCGAGTGCCACCGGGACACTCACGTCGCGGTCGATCGCCGTGGCGCAACCGGTCTCGTAGTGTTTCCGGTCCGGACCCACCACCTCCACCTGCGGGGCCGAGGGTTTGCTCAACACGATGTCGTTGAAACTCAACGTCACCTTCGACAACGGCGTACTCACCGTTGCACCGTCGGCCGGGTTGCTGGAGACCAGGAAGTCGTGCGCGCTGGCCGGACCGGCGATGACGAGGCCGAAGAACGCAGCCAGCAGGAGTACGCCGATCGGCCGGGTGACGCGCATCAGGCGCGCGGGCGCCGGGTCAGGGCCCAGACGGCCGCGACGAGCCCTGCGGCACCCAGGACGATCCCGCCGACGCCGAACCAGCGGGCGGAGGTGTCGGAGGTGGCTGCAGGCGTGGCAATGACCGTGGGAGCGGCGCTGGGTGAGGTGTCGGGCGCAGGGTCGGTGATGTACAGCACCGGAGAGGGATGCTCCGGCTCCTGGCTGCCGGTCTGCTGCTGGTCCCAGTTCACGACCGAACCGTCCGAATAGGTCTGGTGCGCCGGCAACGCCAGTTTGCCGGTGTCCGGAACGGGGCCCACCGAGATCGCGAACGTCTGGAACTGGCCCGGCTTGATCGCGGCATCCGCGCTCGCGGTCCAGACCAGCTTGGTCGGCGCATGGGTGATCTCACCGTCGTCGGTGGTGACCGGCTTCGCGAGTTTGCCGGTCGTCACGACCGTGGTCCAGCCCGGCACCGGTTGGTAGGACACCGAGCCGAACGGGTGATCGGTGGGCAGATCGACCTCGAGTTTCGTGGTCGAGGCGCTCGCAGACTCCGTCGGCACCTTGAACGTGAGCGTCACGTAGGAGCCCGGAGCCGCGGTGTCGGGGGTGACGCGCACGTGTGCTTCGGCGACGGCGCAGGACCCGGCCAGCAAGACGGCGGCGGTAGCAGCGGTGGCCAATGATCGGCGTACGACGAGGAGGGGCACGGTTGGTGAGGTTACGCCTGCCAGGTGAAGGCAGGGCCGGTAACCTCGCGTCATGAAGATCCTGCGTGCCGGTCTGGCGCTCTCGCTACCTCTTGCTGTCTCCCTCGCCGCGTGCGGCTCGCCCAAGGACGCGGCCACCTCGACCGCTCCCGCCGGCGGCGGATCGAGCATGACCGACGGTGTCGCGACCCAGAACACCTCAGCGATGAAGGCCTGCACCAAGGACACGATGGACACGGTCACCAAGGGTCAGCTCACGATCGGGACGGACAACCCGGCGTACCCGCCGTGGTTCATCGACAACACCCCCAGCAACGGCAAGGGCTACGAATCCGCGGTCGGCTTCGAGATCGCCAAACAGCTCGGGTACGCCGACAGTGACGTGAAGTGGGTGACGGTGGCGTTCAACAACGCGATCACCCCGGGGAAGAAGAACTTCGACTTCGACCTCAACCAGGTCTCGATCAGCGATGAGCGCAAGAAGGCCGTGGACTTCTCGACCGGGTACTACGACGTTACCCAGGCAGTCGTGACCTACAAGGGTTCCAAGGTTGCTTCGGCGAAATCCATCGCCGACCTCAAGGGTGCCAAGCTCGGCGCCCAGGTCGGGACGACGTCGTACACCGCCATTACCGACCAGATCAAACCGAGCCAGCAGCCGTCGGTCTTCGACACCAACGACCTGGCCGTGCAGGCGTTGAAGAACCACCAGATCGACGGAATCGTCGTCGACACGCCGACCGCGTTCTACATGACCTCGGCCCAGCTCGACGATGGCGTGATCGCCGGACAACTGCCGGTCGTGGGCACGCCGGAGCAGTTCGGCGCAGTGCTGACCAAGGGTTCGCCGCTGACGCAGTGCGTGTCGATGGCGGTCGACGCGCTGCGCAAGGACGGCACGCTGGAGAAGCTGCAGACCACCTGGTTGGCGCAACAGGGTGCGCCGAAGCTGACGGAGTGAGCGACACCGACGCCTGGGTCCCATCCCAGATCGAGCAGCAGCGACGGGCGTATCGCGCCTCCCGAGGGCGACGTTCCGGTCTGATCGCGGTCGTCAGCACCGTCGTCGTGCTTGCCGTTGCGGCGCTGCTGATCGTCAACTCACCGGGCTGGGACCGCACCCGCGAGACCTTCTTCTCCTGGGAGGACGCCAAGAAGTCCTTCCCATCGGTGCTGTCCGGCCTGTGGCTGAACGTCCGGGTCATGGTCATCTGCGGCATCTGTATCGCGATCTGGGCGACGCTGATCGCGGTCATGCGCACACTGCGCGGGCCGGTTTTCTTCCCCTTGCGCGCGTTTGCGGTCGGCTACACCGACGTCTTCCGCGGGTTGCCGATGCTGTTGGTGCTGCTGCTCCTCGGATATGGCGTGCCTGCCCTCAATCTGTCGGGCGTGCCTGACTCGTTCCTCTTCTGGGGGTGCGTCGGGCTGGTGCTGAGCTACTCGGCGTACGTCGCGGAGGTCCTGCGCGCCGGTATCGAGTCGATCCATCCGTCCCAGCGGATGGCGGCCAGGTCGCTGGGGTTGTCCTACCCCCAGACGTTGCGGCATGTCGTTCTGCCCCAGGCGGTCCGGCGGGTTCTGCCGGCGTTGATGAACGACCTGGTGTCCTTGCAGAAGGACTCGTCACTCCTGTCCGTGCTGGCCGTGGTGGACGCCCTGCGAGCCGCGCAGATCTATTCGGCCCTGACCTTCAACTACACGTCGTACGTCGTGGCGGGGCTGCTCTTCTTGTGCCTCACCATCCCGATGGCGCGGCTGACGGACTGGTACGCGCGCCGACAGGGCTTCCAGTCGACAGGTGGGCTGCTGTGACAGACTCATTGCTCTCAGTGCGCCACGTACGCAAGGCGTTTGGTGATCATGTGGTGTTGCGGGACGTGTCGTTGGAGGTGCGCCCCGGGGAGTGCGTCGTGCTGATCGGTGCATCCGGCTCGGGCAAGTCCACGTTGCTGCGCTGCATCAATCTGTTGGAGACAGTGGATGACGGCGTGATCGAGTTGGCCGGCGACGACATCACCGATCCGCGCGTGAACGCCGACTCGGTCCGGGCGCGGATGGGCATGGTGTTCCAGGCCTACAACCTCTTCCCGCATCTGTCGGTGCTGGACAACATCACACTGGCGCAGCGCAAGGTGCACAAGGTTCCGGCAGACGCAGCACGCGACGCGGCGCACACCATGCTGGCGCGAGTTGGTCTGGCGGACAAGGCGAAAGCCCGACCGGACGACCTGTCAGGCGGTCAGCAACAGCGGGTCGCGATCGCCCGCGCGATGGTCTCGTCGCCGTCGCTGCTGCTCCTCGACGAGGTCACCTCGGCCCTGGACCCGACGCTGGTCGGGGAAGTGCTGGACCTGCTGATCCAGCTGCGTGAGGAAGGGATGACGATGATCCTCAATACGCACGAGATGGGTTTCGCGAAGGCAGTCGCTGACGAAGTCAACTTCCTGTGCGACGGGGAGATCGCCGAGTCCGGTCCTGCCGCAGATGTGCTCGGCGATCCGCAGGATGAGCGGACCCAGCTCTTCCTGTCGCGCATCCTGCACTGACGGAGCTGCGCGCACGGATCGCCCTCTTCTCCCCTCCCCGCTTTTCCCTTCCCCACTTTTGGAACGGGATTCACCTCGAATCGGCGATCTCGGGTGAATCCCGTTCCACCAAGTGGGCGGCAGTCAGAGCCCATTCGCCGAGCTCCGCGGCTTCCAGTGCTTGAGCCAGTGCGACTCTGGCCAGTTCTGGTCGGCGGCCAGTAGCTCGTACATCGTTGCGCCGTCGATGGATTCGCGGATGATGTCGGCGTGGCCGGCGTGGTGGGCAACCTCCTCGATGATGTGCAGGATCGCCCAGCGCACATCCCAGGCATCGAGATCGGAAGGCCACCATGGAGCATCCGACGGCACCGGGATCCCGGTGCCAAGATCCACACCCGGCAGGAGCTGGTGGGCGCGGTCAAGAGCTGCGGTCAGCTCGCCGCGCAGTGACTCGCCGGTGTCGCCGTCCGCTCGCCGGAAGTCCGCGCCGTACTCTTCGGCCGCCTCTTCGTCGGAGCCGCGCGGGGGCTCGTTGGGTGCGGCCTCGATCCGGTCCAGCCAGCCCTGTGTGCAGCGCGCGACATGTTTGACGATCGCCCCGACGGACAGCGTCGAGGCGGTAGGCGTAGCCCAGAGCTGCTCGTCAGTGAGCCCATAGGCAGCGCCGCGTACGGCGAGGAGTTGCTGCTCGACGTACCCGGTGAGCAGGTCGTTCTCGTTGGCGGTCATCGGTGCGTGCATGGCCATGACGGTCTCCCTCGGTAGGTGGTGTCATCACCGTGACGCACCTAGCGGACACTTTCTGTCCGCAATGTCGCTCATGATGAAGACATGGCCGCCACCACCGCCCGACTCCTGCGTCTGCTCGCCATGCTTCAGGCCCGCAGCGTGTGGTCCAGTCAGGAGCTCGCCGACGAGTTGGGCGTGACTACCCGTTCGGTACGCCGAGATGTGGACCGGCTGCGCGAGCTCGGCTACCCGGTGCGGGCGAGTCGCGGTGTCGGGGGCGGCTATCAGCTCGGTGCCGGTCGTGCGCTGCCGCCTCTGCTGCTCGACGAGCGCGAAGCAGTGGCCGTGGCCTTGGCGCTGCGGCTGGCCGCCAACGGAGCCGTCGCCGGCATCGGTGAGGCAGCCGTGCGCACGATGGTGAAGCTGGACCAGGTGCTGCCGAGCGCCGCTCGCGCCCAGGTCGCGGCCGTCCACGAGGCCACCACCATGCTCGGTGCACCGCAGGCGTTGGTCGACCCGGATCTGTTGATGACCATCTCCCGTGCTATCCGCGACCACGTCCAGCTGCGCTGCGACTACCAGGCGAAGAGTGGCGAGCAGACCCAGCGTCGGATCGAGCCCTACGACCTCGTTGTGACCGGAAACCGCTGGTATTTGGTTGCTTTCGACCTTGATCGCGACGACTGGCGGTCGTTCCGGCTGGACCGGATGTCCGACGTCAGTTCCAGCACCTTCTCCTTCCGGCCGCGCGAGCAACCCGACCCCGCGGCGTACATCCGGGAGGCCACGACCCAGCGGTGGGGCCAGCAGGCCCGGCTGTTGGTGCGTGAGTCCGCGGTCGACGTACGGGAAACGGTCGGGAGTTGGGGTGAGGTGGTCGAACGATCCGACGGGTTATGCGAGATCCGGGTCTCTGCGGACAGTTTCGAGGGGATGGCCGCCTGGCTGATGCACAGCCCGATGCAGTTCGAGGTGATCGATCCGCCGGAGCTGAAGGAAGCGTTCAGGCGTCTTGCCGACCGGGCGGCGCAGCTTGCTCGCTGAGGTGTTGCGCGAGGTAGCGGCCGGTTACCGATCCGTGGTTCGCCGCCACCTCGGCGGGAGTGCCGACCGCGACGATCCGGCCGCCGTCCTCACCGCCGCCCGGTCCCATGTCGATCACATAGTCCGCGTTGGCGATGACATCCAAGTCGTGTTCGATCACGATCACGGTCGCGCCGCGTTCGGTCAGCCGGGTGAGCACTTTGAGCAGCGTGCGCACGTCCAGCGGGTGCAGCCCCACGCTGGGCTCGTCGAGCACGAAGACGGTGTCGGTCTGATCCCGGTGCAACTGGGTGACCAGCTTGAGCCGCTGCGCCTCGCCGCCGGATAGGGCGGGAGTCGACTCGCCCAACGTCAGGTAGCCCAGCCCCAATTCGTCCAACGCTTCGAGCCGTTTGGTGACCCGGGACAGGCCGATGACCTGGTGGACCGCCTGGTGGATGGTGCGTCCGAGCAACTGCGGCAAAGACACACCGTCTCGCGTGAATTCGCGGGCGCGCGGGGCAAACCGGCTGCCGTCGCATTCGGGGCACACGATGTCGATGTCCGGCAGGAACTGCACGTCGAGCGAGATCTCCCCGGTGCCCTCACAGCGGGGACAGGCCAGCGACCCGGTGTTGTAGGAGAAATCCGACGCGGTCAGCCCGGCGGCGCGCGCGGTGTCCGTGTCGGCGTACGCGCGACGCAGCTCGTCCATCACTCCCGAGTAGGTCGCGACGGTGGACCGCACGTTGATGCCGATGGGGGTAGCGTCCACGACCTGCGGCCGGAAGGCCCGGTCCGCCGGGTGTTCGGGCACGTCGAGGGCGACGACATGGGCGGGCAGCCGCCGCGGCGGGTCGTCCTCGAGCGCGGTCAGGGCGGGGACCAGCGACTCCAGGATCATCGTGGTCTTGCCCGATCCGGATACGCCGGTCACTGCGACCACACGTCCCCTGGGGATGTCGACGCTCAGGGGTGCGACGGTGTGAATCTGCTTGGTACGCAATTGAAAGGTGCCGAGGTCGAACACGTCCGGGCCGGGACAGACGGAGCGCACGACGACCGGCTCGGCGCCGCTCAGGAAGCCAGCGAGCAGCGACGCCGGTTCACCCTCAACGTGCGGCACCGGCCCCTGGGCGATGAGTCTGCCGCCGTCGGTCCCTGAGCCGGGACCGAGCTCGACCAGCCAGTCGGCCCGGCTCAGGATCTGGACGTCGTGATCGACGAAGACCACCGAGTTGCCGTCGACCAGAAGGTCATTCATGACTCCGAGCAGTCCCTCGATGTTCGCCGGGTGCAGGCCGATCGACGGTTCGTCGAGCACGTAGAGCACCCCGGTGGTCCGGTTGCGGACTGCGCGGGCCAGTTGTACGCGCTGGCGCTCGCCGGTGGACAGGGTCGCCGACGCCCGGTCGAGGGTCAGGTAGGACAGGCCCAACTCGACGAGCCGGCGGGCCATTCCGGTCAACGTGTCGATGAGCCCGTTAGCGAGCGGCTGCATCTCGGGTGGCAGCGTGGTCCGCACGGTGGGTGCCCACGTGAGGACGTCGGCGAGGGAGAGTGCGGTGACGTCGGCCAGGTTGCGGTCGCCGATCCGCGGAGCCCGCGCCGCGTCGCTGAGCCGGGTGCCGTCGCAGGTCGGGCACGTGCCGACGGTGAGGAAACGGCTGACCCGCGCCAGTCGTTTCTCGTTGTCGGCCCGGTTGAGCTCCTCGGTGACGGTCAGGCGTGCGTTGCGGAACGTGAAGTCCAGCTCGTGCACGCCCTTTTTGGACGTGACGATGATGTGCTTTTTCTCCTCCGGGCCGTCCAGCACGATCTGCTTCTCGGCATCACTCAATTCCCGCCACGGCACGTCCGTGCGGACACCGAACTCCCTGGCGATCGCCGGCTGCACGTTGAAACCGAACACGTTCCACGGCGCGACCGCGCCCTCGTCCAGGGTCTTGTCGGGGTCCGGGACAAGGGTGTCGTCGTCAACCGTGCGGACGACGCCGGTGCCGGAGCAGGTGGGGCACGCTCCGCCGGAGTTGAACGCCAGATCTTCGGCGCCGGGGGCATGGACCTGCGCGCCGCACACCGGGCAGAAGAACGGCTGCTCCGCGGCCACATCGATCGTGGGCGGGACGTAGTGCCCGTTGGGGCAACGATGCGACGCCAGTCGGGAGAACATCAGCCGCAGCACGTTGAGCAACTCGCTGGCGGTGCCGAAGGTGGAGCGGACCCCTGCCGGCGCCGGCCGTTGCCGCAGCGCCAACGCAGCGGGCACGTGCTCCACCGAGTCGACGGCCGCTCGCGGCGCCTGCGCCATCCGGCGCCGGGTGTAGGTCGATAGCGCTTCGATGTAGCGGCGCGAACCCTCGGCGTAGAGGACCCCGAGCGCTAGGGACGACTTGCCCGATCCGGACACCCCGGCAATTCCCACCAGTGCGCGCAACGGGATGTCCACGTCGACGCCACGCAGATTGTTCACCCGGGCGCCACGCACCGAGATGGTCTCCGGCTCGAGCCCTTGACGCAGGTCGCGGTCCACCTGTCGCAGCCTATCGACCCGGTGTACCCGTTCAGCGATGTCTACGCTGGGCGCATGCAGGGTGCGACGTCGACGGTCGGGGTCGGGCCGTGGGAGGGTCCGTGGCCCTCCGATCCGAGGTACGACGAGCAGTTGCTGGCACAGGGCGACGCCCGCAACGTGGTGGACAAGTACCGCTATTGGCGCCTCGAGGCCATCGTCGCCGATCTCGATCTGACCCGCCACGACTTCCATGTCGCGGTCGAGAACTGGGGTCACGACTTCAACATCGGCTCGGTGATCCGCACCGCCAACGCCTTCAACGCCAAGGCCTTCCACATTGTCGGCAAGCGCCGGTGGAACAGGCGCGGCGCGATGGTGACCGACCGCTACCAGCACGAGTTCCACCACCCTTCGGTTGCCGACCTGGTGGCGTGGGCCGGAGACCTACCGTTGATCGGGATCGACAACATCCCGGGCAGTACGCCGATCGAGACCGCAGCGCTGCCGCGCGCCTGTGTTCTGGTCTTCGGTCAGGAAGGTCCGGGACTTTCGCAGGAGATGCAGCAGGCGTGCGAAAAGGTCCTGCACATCGAGCAATTCGGCTCGACCCGCTCGATCAACGCCGGTGCGGCAGCAGCCATCGCCATGCACACCTGGGTGATGCAGCATGTTTTCGCTTGATGCGGGCCTGTGCCTGTCCTGCCGGCACGCGTTGATCCGGCCGACCAAGAAGGGCACCGTCTATCTGCGCTGCGGGCTGGCCGCCACCGATGACCGCTTCCCGAGGTACCCGCGGCTGCCGGTCCTGCAGTGCGCGGGGTTCGACCCAGCGGCGTCGGCTCGGTAGCGCCGCGGTCAGCGGATGTGCGGCGCGGACTCGTCGGTCGGCGTACCGGCCACCAGGTCCTCCAGGTCCAGACCCCAGTTTCCCCAGTGCTTTTCGAAGCCAGCGTCGCGGCTGACGGCCCGTTGCATCTTCTCGGGCGAGTAGCGTCGAGCCCACTTCGACTTCGGCTTGGCCAACCGCACGGCGCCCCACCAGGCCACCGGCAGGATGAAGGCGCCGATGACCGCGCTGGTGTACTTCCCCTTGGCCACACAGATCAGCAAGCACAGGACGTGCAGGCCGAGCGCGATCAGGACCGCGAGGTGACCGGCCCCCGGAGTCGAGTCATCCTGGAACGGCTGGATGCCGACCATCAGCAGGCCGATCACGGATGCTGTCAGCGCCACCACCTGCACCGACAACTGCCCTTGTTTGGACCAGTAGACGTCTTGCAGGTGCAGGATCAGCGCGAACTCGTCCAGCACAAGTGACGCACCGACTCCGATCAGGACCGCGCTGATCTCTGCCCCGGGCCGGCGCCCGGAGGAGGCAACGGACGTGATCCCGCCGATCACCAGGAGGATGATGCCGGGAACCGCGTGGTGGATGTGGACCCCACCGGCCACGTTGTCGCGGAACGGGCCCTTGCCGGCTCGGATCAGACGGGTGATGCCCCGGGTCACGAGAAATGTCGTGATGAACGCCGCGAACAGCAGGACCATCGACATCCGTTGGTCCACAAAGAGGTGTAGTTCGTGGATCCGGCCTTCCGATACGGGCCGTGACCAACTGCCCCACCGGTGCGACAGCAGCATGGCCACGAGTCTACGAGCAAGGTTTCTGCCGCGAGGTGTCGAAATGACCCATGCTCGGCCGTCATGGTGGTGTCAGAAACCTCAATCCCAGGAGTGCGACCGATGAAATACCTGATCCTGATCGCTTACGACCCGGCCATGTGGGTAGACCCGAACGAGGGGACCCAGGAGCGTTTCCACCGCCAGCACATGGACTTCCACCAGGCGGTGGGGGAGCAGCTGCTTGCGGGCGAGGCGCTCGCGGACACCGACGCCGCGACCACTTTGCGCGGCGCCCAGACCCTCACCGACGGGCCGTTCGCCGAGACCGCCGAGATGATCGGCGGCTTCTACCTGGTCCAGGCCGACGACCTCGACCAGGTCGTGACCTGGTGCAAGCTGCTTCCCCCGAGTACTCGCTGGAGATCCGGCCCTGCGTGCAGATCGACGGCTTCGACTGATGGAGCCGGTCGAGCAGTTGCTGCGCGACGAGTGGGGCCGGTTGCTGGCCCTGCTCGTCGCCGGCAGCCGGCGCCTCGACCTGGCCGAGGACGCCCTGGCCGCCGCTTTCGAGGAAGCGACACGTCGGTGGCCGATCGACGGTACGCCGAGCAACCCGCCGGCGTGGCTGCTCACCACCGCGCGGCGCCGCATCGTGGACGTCGTTCGCGCTGAGACGACTCACGCCCGGAAGCAAGCACTGATCGTCATGGATGAGCGGAATCGACTGCAGGACAACCAGACAGCACAGGAGGAAAGTCTGCTGAGGCTCGTCCTCCTGGCCGCTCATCCGGCCCTCGCTCCGGCGGCGGGGGCGGCGCTGACGCTCCGGCTCGTGCTGGGTGTACCGGCGGGTGACATCGCCCGCCTCTTCCTGGTGCCCGAGACCACGATGGCGGCCCGCCTCACCAGGGCGCGTCAGAAGGTGGTAGCCGCCGGGATCCCGCTCGCCCTGCCCGACCCCGAGGTTCTCCCGGAGCGGTTGGAGCAGGTGGCCAGCGTCGCCTATCTCACCTTTACCGCGGGGTACGCCCCGAGCAGCGGCGACCAGGTCGTTCGGGTCGAGTTGGCGGGAGAAGCAATCCGGCTGATCCGGCTGGTACGCGCCCAGAACCGGGAAGCGCATGATCATCCCACGCTGCGAGCGCTGCAGGCTCTCATGCTGTTGCAACATTCGCGACGCAACGCCCGGGTAGCGCCGGACGGCAGTTCCGTCCTGTTGCCCGATCAGGACCGGTCGCTCTGGCGGCACGGCGAGATTGCCGAGGGCTTGGGTCTGCTCGCGGGCGCGGCACCGGACGCGGCGACGCCGATGGCCCGCTCCTACCGCCTTCAGGCGGCCATCGCCGCGTGTCATGCGACGGCGCCCAGCGCGGCGGCCACGGATTGGGGCCGTATCGCCACGCTCTACGAACTGCTGGAGGACCTCACCGGCTCACCGATTGTGCGACTCAACCGGGCCGTCGCGGTGGCCGAGAACGCCGGACCGGCAGCGGGTTTGGCGGTGTTGGACGGACTGGAGCAGCGGCTGCCGGCCAGTTACCGGTTGTCGGTCACGCGGGCCGAGTTGCTGGTCCGGGACGGGCGGACGACAGCCGCCCGATCGGCGTACGACGAGGCGCTGGCGCGGTGCACGAACGAGGCGGACCGCCGTGAACTCCTGCGCCGGGTCCAGCACCTGGACGGCTGAGCGGTGGGGGCGCGTGGCCAGGGCCGGGGTGGTTGGATGGATGCACCAGTGCACGTACACCGCAGGAGTGAGCCATGCCGATCGCAACCCCCGACGTCTACGCCGAGATGCTCGACCGGGCCAAGAAGAATCAGTTCGCCTACCCAGCGATCAACGTCAGCAGCAGCCAGACCCTGAACGCCGCGATCAAGGGCTTCGCCGACGCCGGCAGTGACGGCATCATCCAGGTCTCGACCGGTGGCGCGGAGTACTTCTCCGGGCAGGGCGTCAAGGAGATGGTGACCGGTTCGCTGGCGTTCTCCGCCTTCGCCCACGAGGTGGCCAAGAAGTACGACGTGAACATCGCCCTGCACACCGACCACTGCCCCAAGGACAAGCTGGACGGTTTCGTCCGCCCGCTGCTCGCTGCCTCGATCGACCGGGTCAAGGCAGGCGGCCTGCCCTATTTCCAGTCGCACATGTGGGACGGCTCCGCGGTGCCGCTGGATGAGAATCTGCAGATCGCCGAGGAACTGCTGGCCCAGTGCAAACAGGCCCGCGTCATCCTCGAGATCGAAGTCGGCGTCGTCGGCGGTGAGGAGGACGGTGTCGTCGGCGCGCAGGACGAGAAGATGTATTCCACGCCGGAGGACGCGCTGGCCACCGCCCGCGCGCTCGGCACCGGTGAGAACGGCTATTACATGACCGCGCTGACCTTCGGCAACGTGCACGGCGTCTACAAGCCGGGCAACGTCAAACTGCGTCCCTCGGTGCTCAAGGCCGCGCAGGACGCGGTGCACCAGCAGTTCAACACCCCCGACGACAAGCCGTTCCACCTGGTCTTCCACGGCGGCTCCGGCTCCGACGAGGCCGACATCAAAGAGGCTGTCTCGTACGGCGTGGTGAAGATGAACGTCGACACCGACACCCAGTACGCGTTCACCCGCCCGATCGCCGGCTGGATGATCGGCAACTACGACGGTGTCCTGAAGATCGACGGCGAGGTCGGCGACAAGAAGAAATACGACCCACGCGCCTGGGGCAAAGCCGGCGAGACCGGTATGTCCGCCCGGGTCGTCGAGGCCTGCGAGGCGCTGGGTTCCGCTGGTACCCATGTCTAATCTGCTGGGCATCCCCGAAACCCGGTTGCCGGAGGACCCTGCGGCGCGGGCACTGGCCGAGGGCGAACTGCCCGAGCAGGTGGCCGAGAACTATCCCGCCTCCAGCCTGGTCTGGGCGACCCTGGCCGAGCATGCGCTGTCCGAGCACCGCAACGTCGAGGCCTACGCCTACGCCCGCACCGGTTACCACCGTGGCCTCGATGCGTTGCGCAAGGCCGGCTGGCGCGGGCAGGGCCCGGTCCCGTGGGAGCACGAGCCGAACCGCGGCTTCCTGCGCTCGCTGGCCGCGTTGTCCCGGGCCGCCGGTGCGATCGGGGAGACCGACGAGCAACGCCGCTGCGCGGACTTCCTGCGCGACTCCTCGGCGTTGGGCGCACGCGAATTGGGTCTTTAGAGTTCACGTACGCCGATGGCTCGCCTGACCGCGCTGGAGATCGGACCCGACGGGGAGACGCTGTACCGGGCGGTACTGCGCCAGCCCGGCCTCGCACTGGAACGGCATCGTGCGGTCCTGGGCTGGTCGCTACCTCAGGTGAGTGCGGCCCTGGAGGAACTGCGAGCGCACCGCCTGGTGCGGGTCAGCGGTGAGACCGGACTGATCGCGGACCATCCGCGCGCCGCCTTGGAGCGAGTCGTCTCGGCGCAGGAAGCCCAGTTGGCGACCCGGCGGCAGGAACTGGCCCGGGTGCGTGACGCGATCGACGCCTTCGTATCGGATTACGTTGCGGGACAAACTCTTTCGACGACGACTTTGCCGTCCCGCGAGCACGTCGAAGCCGGCGATGTAGCCGCAACCTACGAGCACCTGCTGGCCGCCACGGCGGGAGAAGTGCGCTGCTGCGGGGTTTCACCAGCCGGCCCCGGCGTGGCCGCACAGTTGGCTGCCGGGCGGTCCGTGCGGTGGCTGCACAGCGCGACCGACGGGCCGGTCGACCCCGGTGATTTCGACTTGCGGATTGCCGCCGTGCTCCCGACGCGGTTCGTCTGTTTCGGGGTGGACGTCGCGCTGACGGCAGCCGAATGGGGCTCACCCGACAGGGATTTCGTGGTTCTGCGAGATCCGGTGGTGGTGGCGGCCTTCGTGGAGTTGTTCGACCGGTTGTGGGCGACCGCGGCGCCGATGGCCGGCACATCGGACTCGCTGACCACGGGTGTGCTGGAGCTCATGCGTCAGGGGCTGAAGGACGAGGCGATCGCCCGCGCGCAAGGGGTGTCGCTGCGGACGGTGCGTCGCCGGATCGCCGACCTGATGGCCGAGCACGGGGTTGACACCCGCTTCCAGCTGGCCCTGAAGCTGATCGAGCGGGAATCGACCGATGACGGTTGACGGACTGCTGCTCGCGGCCGGCGCCGGGCGGCGGATGGGACGGCCGAAGGCGCTGGTGCGCGACGCGGACGGGACCTCGTGGTTGCTGCGCGCGGTGCAGGTGCTGCAAGAAGGCGGCTGTGATCGGGTGTCGGTGGTCCTCGGTGCCGCAGTGGACGAGCCGATCGAGATGCTCGAGGGCACCGGCGCATCGGTGGTCGTCGCCCCTGACTGGGCCGAGGGGATGTCGGCGTCACTGCAGGCGGGTCTGCGCGCAGCGGCTGACGGTCCCGCGGACGCGGTGGCAGTGACCTTGGTGGATCTGCCGGATGTGACTGCAGAGGTGGTGCGCCGGGTGGTCCGCGCTCCGCTGGACGCGGGCACTTTGCGCCGGGCGTCGTACCGGGGCGCACCGGGGCACCCGGTGGTGTTCGGGCGCGATCACTGGCAACCGGTCATCGACTCGGCCGTGGGTGATCAGGGCGGGCGCGGCTACTTGGCCCGGCACCACGTCGAACTGGTCGAGTGCGGTGATCTCGCCACGGGCCTCGACGTGGATTCACGAGGCTGATACCCGGTCGGCGCTATTGGCGACGTGGAGCGTCGTAGTGGCCGGGCAGGTTTCGCATGAAGTCCTGGATCGCGGCTTTGGTGACGGGGATCCGTGGTGTGCTCGACCGCCGGGCCGGTGTGCGGTCGGCGAATCTCGGCGGGGTGGGTGGCAGCCCGATCGCCGGTGGTGCAGCTGATCCACCCGGTGGCGCGGGCGGGAAGCTGTGGGCGGTCACCCGTCCGATGGTGTGCGCGGTGTGTTGCGCGTTGCCGGTAACGGTGTTGCCGGGCAGTTGCTTGGCGTCATTGCAGTGTTCGCAGGTCCCGGCGCCGTTGCCGGCGGTGGTGGGTCCGCCGCTGGCGGCGGCCTGGATGTGGTCGACATGCCGGATGGGGGATTCGCAGAAGGGCGTGCGGCAGTGCTGGTCTCGTAGCCTGATGAACTCCCGCAGGAGCCCTGTGTAGGTGCGTGCTTGAGATTCCATGCTGATCAGGTCCCCGGTGTCGGGAGCGGTGAAGATGCGGCGGATCTGCGGTTCGAGGTCGGGGTGAGCACTGATCAGGTCTCGTGCCAGGTCGCCGGGGATGCTGCCGTATCCCTGGAGGTGGGCGTCCCCGTTGGCGACGAGCGCGTCGGCGTGGGCCTGGCGCCACTGCTCGCGGCGGGTTCCGCTCAACCCCCACCGACCGGTTTGTTCTGCAGTGGGTGCGGTGGCACCGGCGGGTGCCTCGCCCGCGGAGCGAGGCTCGGCGGTCGGTGCGACGGCGGTTGGTGCGGCCACGGCAGCGTCGGCGGCGGCTTGCAACGCTTGCACGCAGGCCATCCCGTCGCGCAGCGGAAGCAGCGCGGACAGCCGAAGCATCGCATCGGGAGCCGATCGAAACGACACGTGCCGGTCGCCAATCACCTTCGTGTGGCGGGCGGCGATTTGCTCGGGGGCGATGCGCGCGGCGGCGGCACGGGCCGCTTCACCGAGGCCCCGGTCGCCCAGCACGGTCCACCGCTGACTCACCTGCTCGGCGACCTCGGCGCGCTGCGTGCTGCTGAGGCCATCGGGCCTCCCGGACCAGGATTGCCGCTTGGGTCTCACCCAATTGCCCGGCGCGCATCGCCGTCAGCACGTGCGGCATATCCCGCGTCAGGACCAAGGCTTGGTGGACGAGACGCAGCCCGGTGATGGGGTGCCTCCGCCGGGCCATCGCTACCCCGGCGCCGGTGACCCGCCGCGCCACTCCAGCGGCGTTCTCCCCGCCCGGTGATGCGGGCAGCGGCGTCGTCCACGGCCTGGGCGGTCAACTCGATCTGGCGGGCTGATCGCGTGATGCAACATCTCCAGTTCCTGGATCAGCAACTCGTTGATACGGGATGAAAAATACTGTCCCACAGTGTCATTCACTGCAGAACGCCATGAAACGAACCAGCGACAACTCGGCGAGTTCGGCCCCGCCCAGCACCTCGGTTTCGTCCATGAAAGCACGCTATAACGAAGGTCTGACAGGCACCGCTGAGCAGTGGTGGGTCAACGTCGTCGATCATCGCGCCCCGGACCGTTCAGTTGTAGGAAGGTTGAGCACAACCGGCAACCAACGCAACGCGGCGTAATCTGCGTCACATGCAGTTCGATACCCCGGCCGATGTCGCGACCCGACTCGAGCAGGATGGCTACCTCTGCGACGATGCGCTCGCGACGGCCACCTATCTGGCGCTGCGGATGCAACGGCCGCTGCTGCTGGAGGGCGAGCCGGGCACCGGCAAGACCGCGCTTGCCGAATCCTTGGCGACCACGATGGCGCTCCCGCTGGTGCGGATGCAGTGCTACGAGGGCATTGATGCCACCCAGGCGCTCTACGACTGGGACTTCCCGCGGCAGATCCTGCACTTGCGCGCCCTCGAAGCGGCCGGGGGAGCCGACGCCGAGGAGGCGGAGAAGAGTCTCTACGACCCGCGCTTCCTGCTGGCCCGGCCGGTGCTGCGAGCGTTGCAGGACAGCCCCGCTGTGTTGCTGGTCGACGAAATCGACCGCGCCGACGACGAATTCGAGGCTTTCCTACTCGAAGTGCTCTCGACGTATCAGGTCACCATCCCGGAGCTGGGGACGATTCGCGCGGCCACCCCGCCGATCGTCGTACTCACCTCCAATCGCACCCGTGAACTGCACGACGCCCTCAAACGCCGTTGCCTCTACCACTGGATCGACCACCCGGGCCTGGAGCGCGAGGTCCAGATCGTGCGCACCCGGGCGCCCGAGGTGTCCGCGGCCCTCGCTCGCCAGGTCGTCCAGGTGACCCAGCAGGTACGCTCCCGCGGCGACCTGCTGAAACCTCCCGGCGTGGCCGAAACCATCGACTGGGCAAGGGCATTGACCTATCTGGGTACGACGGACATCGACCTGGGTGCCGCGTCCGCCACCCTCGGAGCCCTGGTCAAATACCGCGAGGACAGCGAAAAAGTGCGCCATGCTCTCGACCAGTTGCTGAGGGCGTGATGCGCCAGGCAGATGAGATCCTGCTGGCGTTCGGCCGGGCGCTGCGGGCCGCCGCAGTCCCGGTGACGCACGACCGGATGCAACGTTTCCTCGACGCGACGGCCGTGCTCGGGATGGACGACCAGCGCGCCACCTACCTCGCCGGCCGGGTCACGCTCTGCTCCGGCCCCGACGATCTCGAGCGCTACGACCAGGTCTTCACGGCCTTCTTCGGCCCCGACGGACTGCCCCGACCGCGCGCGGCGCAGCGCAGCGGCATCTCCTACGCGACGGGACTGCCGGACGCCGAGGCGGACGGTGCGGGCGATGCGGAGGGGCGGGACGTCGTACGGGCCATGGCCAGCGGCGCCGAGGTGCTGCGCCACCGCGACGTAGCCACCCTGTCCGCCGCCGAACGGCACCGGCTGGCAGGCATGTTCGCCGCGCTGCGGCCCCGGCCCCCGCTACGCCACAGTGCCCGTCAGCGTCCGGCAGTGCGCGGCCGCGTCGATGCAGGGCGCACCCTTCGGGCGTCCTTGCAACGCATGGGCGAACCGGCCGAGATCGTGTGGCGCAGACGCAGTACCCGGCCGCGGCGGGTGGTCCTGTTGATCGACGTCTCGGGCTCGATGAGCGGCTACGCCGATGCGCTCCTGCGTCTCGCGCACCGCCTGACCCAGTCGCTGCGGGCGCAGGGCGGCACGGTGGAGACGTTCGCCGTGGGCACCCGGCTGACCCACCTGACCCGGGCGATGCGGGTGCACGACGCCGAGCGTGCGCTGGTGATCGCCGGGGAGGCGGTCCCGGACTGGTCCGGCGGCACCCGCCTGGGCGAGACGCTGAAGGTCTTCAGTGACCGGTGGGGGCAGCGTGGTCTGGCCCGCGGCGCAGTCGTCGTGGTCTTCAGCGACGGCTGGGAGCGCGGTGATCCGGGCCTGCTCGGCGAGCAGATGGCGCGGCTGTCCCGCATCGCACACCGCGTCATCTGGGTCAACCCGCACCGGGGCAAGGCCGGCTACGAACCGGTCCAGCAGGGTGTCATCGCCGCGCTGCCGCACCTGGACCACTTCGTAGCGGGGCATTCGCTCGCGACCTTCGCGCAACTGACCGAGGTGATCGCCGATGCGTGACGTGCTGCCCGAGCTCCTGGACTGGTGGCAGGCGGGCGAGAGCGTCGGCGTCGGCACCGTGGTGGCCACCTTCCGGTCCGCCCCGCGACCGCCCGGCGCGTCCATGCTGGTCGGCCCGGACGGCACCGCCGTCGGCTCCGTCTCCGGGGGCTGTGTCGAAGGAGCCGTCTACGAGTTGGCACAGGAAGTCGTGGCCGACGGGCGACCGGTGCTGCAGCGCTACGGGGTGTCCGACGACGACGCCTTCGCCGTCGGCCTGACCTGCGGCGGGATCCTTGACGTCTACGTCGAATCGGTCAGCCGCACGACCTTCCCGCAACTGGGCGAGATCGCCGCCGACATCGAGGCCGGCCGGCCCGTCGCGCTGGCGACCGTGATCGAGCACCCCGACCCGACGCGGGTGGGTGCACGACTGATCATCGGTCCTGAGCGGGTGATCGCGGGCAGCCTGGGCTCCGCGCGCGCCGACGACGCGGTGTACGACGATGCCCTCGGTCTGCTCGCCGCCGGCACCAACGCAACCCTCACCTACGGTCCCGACGGCGAGCGCCGCGGTGAAGGAATGCGGGTCTTCGTGTGGTCGTTCGCGCCGAAACCCCGGATGCTGGTCTTCGGTGCCATCGACTTTGCCGCGGCCGTCGCCAAGGTGGGCAGCTTCCTCGGCTACCGCGTCACGGTGTGCGACGCCCGGCCGGTCTTCGCGACCCACTCGCGGTTCCCCGACGCCGACGAGGTCATCGTCGACTGGCCGCATCGTTACCTGGCCGCCGAGGCAGCGGCCGGGCGGATCGACCCGCGCACCGTGATGACGGTGCTCACCCATGACCCGAAGTTCGACGTCCCGCTGCTGGAGGTGGCGCTGCGACTGCCGCAAGTGGCGTACGTCGGGGCGATGGGTTCGCGGCGTACCCACGAGGACCGCCTGGCCCGGCTGCGCGAGGCGGGCCTGACCGACGAAGAACTGGCGCGCCTGTCCAGCCCGATCGGGCTGGACCTCGGCGCCCGCACCCCCGAAGAGACCGCGGTCAGCATTGCGGCGGAGATCATCGCGGGCCGGTGGGGCGGATCCGGCCAACCGCTCGCGGTCCGCCATGGCCGGATCCATGGGAGCGTTTCACCGGGAATGTGAGATGTGTCACGGCCCGCGGTGTTAGCGTGAGCATCTCCGAGAGCCAGGGAATCCAATGCCGCGGACCGAGTTGCAGACGCGCCGGCTACAGGCCGTTCGCGAGTGGACGGCCTTCGTGGGTGAGAGCGATCATTCGCCACCGTCCGTGCGACCGGAAATCCTTGACAGCTGGGCCCGTTCGGCGGCGTCGATCACTCCGGACGTGCGGGAGGCGCCGCTCGACGACGAAGCCGAGACCGCGGCGTACTGGCAGGGTTCACCCCTGCAGACGGCGGTCGAGCGGATCGAGGCCGAGCTGCGCCGCACCGCGGAGGACGGCGACCTGGTCATCGCGGTGACCGACCCGCAGACCCGCGTGTTGTGGACCTACGGCGGACGGGTCATGCGACGCAAGGCCGAGTCGGTGAACTTCGTGGCCGGCGGCCGCTGGGACGATGAGTCGGCGGGCACCAACGCGCTGGACCTGGCCAACCGGCTATCCGAGCCGGCCATGGTCTTCAGCGCCGAGCACTACGCGTCGATGGTGCACAACTGGGTCTGCTGGGCGGCCCCGGTGCACGACCCCGCGACCGGTCAGCAACTGGGGGTTATCGATCTGTCGACCACCTGGGACCGTTCGCACCCGATCGGTCTGGCGACCGCCCGGATGATGGCCCGGTTGATCGAATCGGCGATGCCCCTGTCGCGCCAGCACCCGGTGCTCGACCTGGGCGACGAACCGGACGAACCGGGCCTGGTGATGCACCTGCTGGGCACCGCGGAGACGTGGTTGGACGGCCAGCGGCTGCTGCTCAACCGGCGCCAGACCGAGATCCTGGCGCTGCTCGCGGTCCATCCCGAGGGCCTGTCGCTGGACCAACTGCACGCCGCGGTGTACGGCGATGCGGCCGTGACCACCTCAACCCTCAAGGCGGAGGTGTCGCACCTTCGGTCCTCCCTCGGCGGTCAACTGGCCTCGCGGCCCTACCGGCTGACCACTCCCATCACGACCGACGTGGAACTGGTGCTGGGGTTGCTGCGCCGCGGCCGGGTCGCGGCCGCCGTCGAGGCGTACGGCGGTGACCTGCTCCCGGGGACCAACTCCCCGGCGCTGGCCGAGCTGGGCGAACTGGTCGCGGTCGCCGTACGTGAGGCGCTCCTGGCCAACCCCGATCCGGACACCGTGTTGCGCTACGGCGAACGCGCGCCGTACGACACCCAGGTCTTCGAGGTCTGCCTCGCGCGGCTGGCCGACTCGCACCCCGCCGTACCGCTGCTCAAGGGGCGACTGGCGGCTGCCCGGCGCTGAGGTGACCCTTCCCAACCGGGCACCAACCGGGTCCGACCTAGCGTGATCCACATCACAAACGGATCTCAGGGAGAGTCATGACTCGGATCAGTCTGACCGTCGACGGAGCCAAGGTTTCCGACGATGTCGAACCTCGCACGCTTCTCGTGCACTACCTGCGCGAGAAACTCGGCAAGACCGGCACGGTGATCGGTTGCGACACCAGCAACTGCGGTGCCTGCACGGTCCATCTGAACGGCACCAGTGTGAAGTCGTGCAACGTCCTCGCGGTGCAGGCCGACGGCGGTGAGGTCACGACCATCGAGGGACTGGCCAAGGACGGTCAGCTCCACCCGGTGCAGGAGGCGTTCCGGGAGTGCCACGGTCTGCAGTGCGGCTACTGCACGCCGGGCATGATCATGCAGAGCGTTGCTCTGCTGCAGGAGAATCCAGATCCCACCGAGGAGGAGATCCGCCTGGGTCTGGAGGGAAACCTGTGCCGGTGCACCGGCTATCACAACATCGTGCGAGCGGTGAAGACGGCGGCGGGGGCGCAGTCATGACCGCCGTCGACGAGCGGCCCGCCGAGGCCGTCGATCGCGAGATCGGCAAGGAGCGCCGCCGCAAGGAGGACCAGCGGCTGATCACCGGGCGCACCCGGTGGACCGACAACCTGGTCCTGCCCGGGATGCTGCACCTGGCGATGGTGCGCAGCCCCTTCGCGCACGCCACGATCACCAGCATCGACACCTCGGCCGCCGCCGAAGCGCCGAACGTGGTCGCAGTGCTGACCGGCAAGGACTTCGGTGAGGAACTGGGAGTCTGCATCAACGCCTGGCCGATCACGCCCGACCAGAAGACGCCGAATCATTCGCCGATGCCGGCCGACCGGGTCGCGTTCGCCGGCGAGATCGTCGCCGTGGTGGTGGCCCGCAGCGCTGCCGAGGCCCGGGATGCCGCCGAATTGGTCGACGTCGAGTACGAGGAGTTGCCGGCGGCACTGGATCTGAAGGAAGCCGCCGCCGACACCGCGCTGGCGCACCCCGATCTCGGGACCAACAAGTCCGCCTTGTGGGTCTTCGATTCTGCGGAGGCGGGGACCGGCGGCGACGTCGAGGACGCCATCAGCAAGGCCCGTTCCGACGGCGTCGTCATCGAACGCGAGTTCCGCCAGCAGCGGCTGATCCCCGCGTTCATGGAGCCGCGCTCGGTCGTCGTGGACCCGACCGGTGAGCAACTGACCATGTGGTCGGCCACCCAGATCCCGCACATCCTGCGGTTTGCGCTCGCGGCCACGACCGGCGTACCCGAATCCAAGATCCGGGTCATCGCCCCCGACGTGGGCGGCGGATTCGGCGGCAAGCTACAGGCCACGCCGGAGGAGTGGATCACCTGGGCGGTCGCGCGGCGGCTCGGCAAGCCGATCAAGTACACCGAGACTCGCTCGGAGTCGCTGATCAGCGCGCACCACGGACGCGACCAATGGCAGAAGCTGACCCTGTCGGCGACGAAGGACGGCACCGTCACCGGGCTCAAGGTGGAGCTGCTGGCCGATCTGGGCGCCTACGTGGCACTGGTCGGGGGCGGCGTACCCGTTCTCGGTGCCTTCATGTTCAACGCGATCTACAAATTCCCCGCCTACCACTTCGCCTGCCAGACGGTCCTGACCAACAAGACCTGGACCGATGCGTACCGCGGTGCCGGCCGCCCGGAGGCGACCTTCGGCATCGAGCGCATGATGGACGAACTCGCGGCGGAGCTGGGCGTCGATCCGTTGGAGGTCCGCGAGAAGAACTGGATCAAGCACGAGGAGTTCCCGTTCACGACCGTGGCCGGGCTCGAATACGACTCTGGCAACTACGAAGCTGCGACCGCCAAGGCGACCGAGATGTTCGAGTACGACGCCCTGCGCGCCGAGCAGAAGGAGCGTCGCGACCGGGGCGACCGGGTGCAACTCGGCATCGGGATCTCGACGTTCACGGAGATGTGCGGGCTGGCTCCCTCCCGGGTGCTCGGTAGCCTGGACTACGGCGCCGGCGGCTGGGAGTACGCCTCGGTGCGGATGCTGGCCACCGGCAAGGTCGAAGTGACGACCGGCGCATCGGCCCACGGTCAGGGTCACGAGACGGCGTTCAGCCAGATCGTCGCCGACCGCCTCGGCGTGGCGTTCGAGGACGTCGAGATCCTGCACGGTGACACCGCCGTCGCGCACAAGGGTCTGGACACCTACGGGTCGCGCTCGCTGGCGGTGGGTGGTGAGGCACTCGTGCGGGCCGCCGACAAGGTGATCGAGAAGGCGAAACCCGTTGCGGCGCATCTGCTCGAGGCGTCCGTCGACGACATCGAGTTCGACAGCGGGCGGTTCTCGGTCCGCGGCACCGACCAGGGCCTGGCGATCGGGGAAGTGGCCGGCGCGGTCTTCGCCGCGCACAACCTGCCCGACGGGATGGAGCCGAGCCTGGACTCCGACGCAACGTTCGACCCGACGAACTTCTCCTTCCCGCACGGCACCCATCTGTGCGCGATGGAGATCGACACGGAGACCGGGGCCTTGAAGATGCGCAAGTACGTGTGCGTCGACGACGTCGGCAACATCATCAACCCGCTCATCGTCGCCGGTCAGATCCACGGCGGCCTGGTGCAGGGCATCGCCCAGGCACTCTGGGAGGAGGCGGTCTATGACGACTCGGGCACGTTGGTGTCCGGTTCGTTCGTCGACTACCTGCTGCCGACGGCCGCTGACACGATCAGCTTCGATATCGATCACACGGTGTCCCCCGCGACGTCAGTAACCCTGGGAGTCAAGGGAGTTGGCGAGGCCGGCACGATCGCCTCGACCCCCGCCGTGGTCAACGCCGTGGTCGATGCCCTCCGCCCGTACGGCGTCACGGACATCCAGATGCCGTGCACTCCCGAGCGGGTCTGGAAGGCGATCCAGAACGGCGGCGGCGCCCACGCCACGGAGGGTGCGGCGATGCCGCACTTCGAGGGGGACGGCGCTGCCGGTAACCAGGAAGTACCCGGTCAGAGCAGCACGGAAGGAGCGGGCGCATGATCCCGGCACCGTTCGACTACCTGGCACCGACGTCGGTCGAGGACGCCCTGGCGGCCCTGGCCGAGCACGGTGACGACGCCAAACTGATCGCCGGGGGCAGAGCCTGCTTCCGGTGCTTCGGATGCGGCTCAACGCACCGGAGATGATCATCGACCTGGGCCGGATCGACTCGCTGCGGGGTGTCCGCGAGGACGGTGACGCCATCGTGATCGGCGCCATGACGCCGCACTCGGTGGTCGGCAGCGATCCGTTGGTGGCCCAGCACGCGGCCTTGATCAGCAAGGCGGTCGAGCACCTGGCCGATGCGCAGGTCCGCCACCGCGGCACCTTCGGCGGGGCGCTCGCGCACGCCGACCCGGCCGGTGACCTGGGTGCGCCGGTCACGGCGCTGGGCGGTCAGTTCGTGATCCAGGGCCCTGGCGGTACGCGCACGGTCGAGGCAGATGACTTCTTCGTCGACCTGTTCGAAACCGCGATTGGTGATGACGAGATCCTCACGCAGGTGCGGATCCCGAAGCACACCGGGTGGGGTGCGCATTACGAGAAGTTCGTCCGGGTGGCCCATCAGTGGCCGATCGTGGCCGTCGCCGCTGCAGTGCGGGTCGACGGCGGCACGGTCGCCGAGGCTCGCGTGGGACTGACCAACATGGGATCGACCCCGATCCGCGCCCGCGGCGTCGAGGAGGCCCTGGTGGGTGCGCAAGCCACCGAGGACGGTGTCCGCGCGGCGGCCGAGCGTGCCATCGAGGGTACGAATCCGCCCAGTGATCTGAACGGTGACGCCGACTACCGCCGGCACCTGGCCACGGTGCTGACCCGACGGGCCGTCCTGGCCGCGGCAGGAGTCTGATGGACCTCACGCACCGGTTCACCGTCCCGACCGGGATCGATCAGACCTGGGCGTACTTCCAGGACATCGCCTCGGTCGCCGAGTGCTTCCCCGGAGCCACTGTGACCTCGGCCGACGGTGACTCGTTCGCAGGCTCGGTCAAGGTCAAGCTCGGTCCGATTGCTCTGGTGTACAACGGATCCGGGACATTCATGGAGAAGGACGACGCCGCACACCGGTTCGTCGTGGACGCCAAGGGCAAGGACAAACGGGGCAACGGTACGGCGGGTGCCAAGGTCACGCTGTCCATGACACCCGCCGGGGAGGCGACCGATGTCGAGGTGATCACCGACCTGGCGATCACCGGTAAACCGGCGCAGTTCGGTCGCGGGGTCATGCAGGACGTGTCGGACAAGTTGCTGGGACAGTTCGTCGCCTGCTTGGAGCAGCGGTTGTCGGCCGAGGCGGAGCCGGGCGCGACTACCGACGCGGAGTCGGCCGCATCTGCCGGGGCCGAGTCAGCCGTGACTGCCGAAGCCGAGCCGGTGTCGGTCAGCCAGCCGGAGTCCGGTGCCGATGAGGCCGGATCCAGCGCCCCGGAGGTCGCGCCGTCCCCGATCCCGGCTGCATCGAGCAACGGCCGGGCCGGTTTCCCGACCAGTTCGCCATCCCCCGCTCGTCGCGCCGGCACGCCCCGCCCGGCGGCCGCTGAGGCCGATGATGCGATCGATGTCGGGACCGCTGTGCTGCCGGTGCTGCTGAAGAACTACTGGAAGCAACTGGCCGGTGCCGGCGGCATCTTGGCCGCGATCGTCTGGTTGATCAAGCGCCACTGATTCTGAGGACATCGCGCGGTCTGCGGAAAATTCACGACCTTCGGCACTCAACAGGGTCGATGACCTCAGAATCGGCGGTGGCTATTGCGGGATGTCCCGGCGGTCGAAGGCCACCGTCGCGATCGCGAAGATCAACCAGGCGGCCGGTGCCTGCGCCAGCAGCGCCCGGAACACGTCGGTGACGGCGATCTGCGAACGGGCCAGCAGCGCCACACCGGCCTGCTTCAACGTAGGACTGTCCTGCTTCAACGTCCGCCATACCGTCGGCGGCGCGGCGACCGGACCAAGCACCTGGCTCTGGTGGCGCAACCCGGCAATGCCCGCGATCGCCTTACCCCCATCAGCGAGTATCGCCGCGACGTCGACCAGTATTCGGCCGCGGTCATGGCCGGGCAGGAAGTTGGCCCCGGACTTCCTCCGTGTCTTTGGCTCCCAGGTCCGGCTAAGTGAGTTTAATGATATTGAGTTGACTTCCAACCCGAACGGTAATTGTCGCTGGACCTCGAGAGACATATGAAAATCTTACAATGACAGCACGATTCTTGGCGTCTTCTTTTTCCACGACGTAGCCTGGGAAGGAACTCGACGGATCCAGCGTGATAGATCCGCCAGAGGAACAACTAGACCCAATTTGATAGTACTGTGGTGCCTTCGTAATATCTTTCGATTTCGACCGTAGTAAGACTGGAACGACCTGCCCAGCACCGCCCTGAGAAATGGTTACCCCACACTGTTTCTGTGTGCCGCCCTCCTTGTAGTCGCCACTGCTGCAGCACACGAGTGAGCAAGCCGCTACGAAGCCCACAAGTAACCTTCCGAACGGTGTAATGCTCGTGCGGTCCATTAGTCGGCGGCCCATCTACAGGTAAAAGAGGTTACTGAGCCTTCGGTGCACTGAGACCAGCCGTTCATGGAGTATCGGACCTGCGAGTCACTCATCTGGCCCATTCCGGAGACGCTGTATTCCCAATACGCACTTGTCATGACGATATAGTTGTAATTTGGGATTTCATAGTGACTGCAAGAAGTGACGGAACTGCAATCTACACCAGGCCGCTCAACAATCCATTCATACTGGTATGGCTCAGGTTTCGTTGACGTTCCTGCGATGGCGCCACTGTCACAGGACGAAGTGCTCTCGTTGCAGATCAAGAACGATGGCTGTCCGCTCGGCATAGAAGCTTGAGCATATACGTTTTGCCCTGGGGCCACAGCTGGTCCCTCGTATATTGAGTTTGCATTGGGATATGCTTCAATCCAGGTATAATTCACTTGCTTCCAGGCCGATCAACTAGACGTTGTACAGTTAGCATCGGTTTCGGTGCCCGCCTGGACGAGGGGTTGAGAAGAATTATTTCCCGATCCCATTCCCACCCATTCTGCGAGATAGTCATTGGTCGTTCCTTCGTGCCCAGCGAGACGAGGGAGGTTCCAGTTTGCTTCCACGCCCCAAGGAGCGGACCCACTGTTGTATTGGTATCCTGACCAGTACGGCGAATCGGAACCTGCACTCACGGGGCCCATGTTAGGCCGCATTGTGAACGGATTATGGCCCGTCGGCATCGTCGATCTGCCACAGGTAAAACGACCCCACTTGATTTGGTGAGAATTAATCAAGTTCGCTAGTTTTGGGTCACGAATGTGCATCCGAGCGGCAATACCAGTGCTCGATTCTTTAGGAAAGTACTCGGTAAGCGATTGGCTCATACCGGGACACCTGAGAATTTGTGACCCAAATCCAGCGATACTGACCACCTGGCCGTCGGCGCGAC
Organism: Branchiibius cervicis; assembly: GCF_042661605.1. Taxonomy (NCBI): domain Bacteria; kingdom Bacillati; phylum Actinomycetota; class Actinomycetes; order Micrococcales; family Dermacoccaceae; genus Branchiibius; species Branchiibius cervicis. Next base: position 3,251,042 of record NZ_JBHSWJ010000002.1, on the reverse strand, counting down.
TAGCGGGTGCACTCGTCACACAACTCGCGGCAAGCACAAAAACCGCAATAGCGCTCAGCTGGGCGTGGCGGCAACCGGGGTTTAACCGATATCTCACGGACCCTCCTCGAGCAAGACGAAGTAGCCCTCTAGCGAAGCATGAATGCCTGGAGCACGGCTGATCGTTCACTGGGGAGACGCTGGTAGTCGTCGTGTGCTAGCTGGGAAAGTCGAACTCAACGCGGCACGGTTCTCGGGCTTGTGCATTGTGTCGTGAGCCGAGCGGGGCCACATAGGTAAAGGCTCCAGAAGCGGCGGTGGCTATTGCGGGATGTCCCGGCGGTCGAACGCCGCCGTCGCGATCGCGAGGAGCAGCGCGCCCAATGCGGTCATCAGCACCAGCGGCGTCCAGGTGATCGGCACCTGTGGCACCCGGGGCGTGTGCGTGAAGGGCGACAGATCGAGCGCCCAGCCGGGTAGTCCGAAGGCTGCGCCGAGTTCGCCGACCAGAACGGCGAGGGCGGCCACGACCCAGCCGGCCGCCGTCCACGCCGGCCGCACCGCGAACAACAGCAGGGCGATCGTGAAGATCAACCAGGCGGCCGGTGCCTGCACCAGCAGCGCCCGGAACACGTCGGTGACGCCGATCTGCGAACGGGCCAACAGCGCCACACCGGCCGCGGCGACCAGCAGGAGCAGCACGCTGCCGACCACGCCCATGATGGCGGTGGTCGCCAGCCATGCGCGGCGCGAGCGGGCCGTTGACAGGGCAAGCTCCAACTGACCCCGGGTCTCCCACCGCCGCAGATCGGCGACGAGCGACACCAGCCAGAACGCGACGGCAGCACTGAAGAACACCGCCATCGCCGACAGGAAGGCACCGGTCAGAGCACCGGGGCCGCCGAGTTTGCGCAGGTACTCCTGGAACTGCGCAGGCACTCCTGAGGTGTCGGCGACCGAGGACACCAACGACCCGACGATGAGCCCGAAGGCCAGGACGCCCACCACCCAGCCGGTGAACGTGCGCCACTGTGCCTGCCAGAGCACGGCCGGCACCGACCGCAGGCCCGAGGACCCCGACGGGCCTGGTCGCGGCGTGATCAGACCGCTGCCCAGGTCGCGCCGGTCACGTAGGACCACCGCCGACCCCAGCCCGGCCGCACCGAGCAGGACACACCACAACAGACCCCACCACGATCCGGCGCCGTAGGGGTCCATGGTCTGCGCCCAGCCGATCGGGTTGGTCCACTTCAACCACGACACAGCGGAATTGGTGTCGGCCGCGCCGCGCAGCAGATAGCCGCCGAGCACCAGGGCCGAGGTGATCGAGGAGACCTGACGAGCGGTCGTCGCGACCTGCGCGATCAGTAAGGTGACGCCGGTGACGGCCACTCCGACACCGGCGTACTGCGCCATTTGCAGCACGATCTGGTGCCCGGTCGCGCCGTACCCGAGAAAGGGCACGGACGTGACCAGCGCGGTGAGCACCGTGAGGACCGCCGCCACCGCGACGGCGGCAACCAAGGGCGCCAACCGGCCGACCGCGGCCGAACCGGCCAGTTCCAGCTGCCCGGACTCCTCCTCACGCCGGGTGTGCCGGTTGACGGTGAAGGCCACCAGCACCCCGAACGCGGTCAGCATGAAGAGTCCGATCCGCCACGACACCGTGCTCGCGACCGTTTCGATGTGATCGAGCGGGCCGAGGAGCAGCTGGAGCGCCGGGTTGCCAGTGAGCGACTGCTGCATGCCACGGCGGTCGGCGACGGTGCCGGCGAGGTCGGACAACTGCTTCAGCGTCGCCAGATACGTCAGGGCGAAGACGACGACCGAGATCGGGATCCAGCGGACCTCTTGGCGCAGGGCCAGCCGCGTCATCCGCGGCGCGTTGGCGACGCTACTCATACTGGCTCAGGAAGAGTTGCTCCAACGTGGGGGCTCGACGATCAACTGCCGGGCGCCGTACCGGGCCAGCACCCCGACCGCCGCCGTCGCCGTCGCGTCGTCCACGGTGAAGTGCACCTTGGCGTCCTCGACGGTCAGGTCCGAAACCCCCTCGACCGCCGACAACCCCTCACGTACGCCGATCGCGTCGTCCACCATCGCCGAGACTCCCGACCGGGTCACGTGCCGCAACTGCGACAACGCCCCGGTCAGCACGGTTCTACCCCGCCGGATGATCGTGACGTCATCGCACAGGTCCTGCACCTGCCCCAGGATGTGGCTCGACAGCAGCACGGTGGTGCCACGGTCACGTGCCGCACGGATCTGCTCCTGGAACCGGGCCTCCATCAACGGGTCCAGCCCGGAGGTCGGTTCGTCCAGGATCAGCAGGTCCACGTCGGCAGCCAGCGCCGCGACCAGAGCCACCTTCTGCCGGTTGCCCTTGGAATAGGTGCCGGAACGCTTGGTCGGATCGAGTTCGAAGACCTCCAGCAGTTCATCGCGCCGGGTGGCGCCGCGCACGTCGCGCAAGCCGAGCAGCAGGTCGATGCACTGTCCGCCGGTCAGGTGGTTCCACAACGTGACGTCACCGGGCACGTAGGCCAGCCGCCGATGCAGAGCCACAGCGTGGGCGTACGGATCGACGCCGAAGAGCCGGGCGGTTCCTCCGTCGCTGCGGTAGAGGCCCAGCAGGACACGGATCGTGGTGGACTTTCCGGCGCCGTTCGGACCGAGGAAACCGGCGATCGTGCCCGGTGGGACGCTCAGGTCCAGGCCGTCGAGCGCTGCGAGCGAGCCGAAGTGCTTGGTGAGTCCGGAGATCTCGATGACGGGATCAGGCATGCGGTCCATCCAACACCGGGATGGAATGGTGAGGGCCAGTGCGCCGCGGGCCAGATGCGCCCACTCGACACGAAATGGCTGTCTGCAGGACAGCTTCGGTGACCAGGTGCGCCCACTCGACCCGAAATGGCTGCCCGCGAGAGAGGGACGGGTTTCCCGCGGCGTGCCTGTGAGCCGAGGGCGGCAAGCCGCGGCGTACGACCCGGTCAGGTATGACCGATAAACTGGGATGACCGCCTGCCAATCACTACAGAGGACTCACCATGCCTGCGATCGTTCTTGTCGGCGCCCAATGGGGGGATGAAGGCAAGGGCAAGGCGACCGACCTGCTCGGCGACCGCATCGACTACGTCGTGAAGTTCAACGGCGGCAACAACGCCGGCCACACCGTCGTGATCGAGCAGCCGGACGGCAGCCGCGAGAAGTACGCCCTGCACCTGCTGCCCAGCGGCATCCTCACCGAGGGCGTCGTCCCAGTCATTGCCAACGGCGTCGTCATCGACCTCGGCGTCCTTTTCGAGGAGATCGACGGCCTGGAAGCGCGCGGCATCGACACCAGCGCCCTCAAGGTCAGCGCCAACGCGCACATCATCGCCAGCTACAACAAGACCCTCGACAAGGTCACCGAACGCTTCCTGGGCTCCCGCAAGATCGGCACCACCGGCCGCGGCATCGGCCCCACCTACGCCGACAAGATGAACCGCGTCGGCATCCGGGTGCAGGACCTCTTCGACGAGTCGATCCTGCGGCAGAAGGTCGAGGCCGCGCTCGACGTCAAGAACCACCTGCTGGTGAAGGTATACAACCGCCGCGCCGTGGCCGTCGACGAGGTCGTCGAGGACCTCTTGCAGTACGTCGATCGGTTGCGTCCCATGGTCACCGACACGTCCCTGCTGCTGGACACCGCGCTGTCGAACGGCGAGACCGTGCTCTGCGAGGCCGGTCAGGCCACCTTGCTGGACGTCGACCACGGCACCTATCCGTTCGTGACCTCGTCCAACGCGATCAGTGCGGGCGCGTGCACCGGCGCCGGCATCCCGCCCACGCGGGTTGACCGGGTCATCGCGATCTTCAAGGCGTACACGACCCGTGTGGGCGAGGGTCCGTTCCCGACGGAGCTGAACGACGACGCCGGCGAGTTCCTGCGTAAGCAGGGCGCCGAGTTCGGCACCACCACCGGCCGTCCGCGCCGGTGCGGCTGGGTCGACACGGTCATCGGGCGCTACGCCACCCGCATCAACGGGGTCACCGACTTCGTGCTGACCAAGCTCGATGTCCTGACCGGCCTGGAGACGGTGCCCGTCTGTGTCGCCTACGACGTCGACGGCCGGCGTTTCGAGGAGATCCCGGTCAGTCAGTCCGACTTCCACCACGCCACTCCCGTCTACGAGGAGCTGCCGGGCTGGTTCGAGGACATCTCGGCCTGCCGGAGCTTCGAGGAGCTGCCCGCCAACTGCCGCGCGTACGTCGAGTACGTCGAGGAGCGCATCGGTGCCCGCATCTCGGTCATCGGGGTCGGACCGGGCCGTGAAGAGGTCATCGTGCGGCACGACCTCCTCGAAGGAGAATGATGCTGGACGACTGGGTCTCGCGCCTCGCCGGCGAGGTCATCGCCGACGCGCAGCGGCGTGACGTCAAGATCGTCTGCGCCTCGGGCATCTCGCCCTCCGGCCCGATCCACCTGGGCAACCTGCGAGAGGTCATCACCCCGCACCTGGTCGCCGACGAGATCGCCCGCCGCGGCCTCGAGGTCGAGCACATCATCAGCTGGGACGACTACGACCGCTTCCGCAAGGTGCCCAATTTCCCCGGGGTGGACCAGACGTGGGCGAAGTACATCGGCCAGCCGCTGACCGCCGTACCCGCTCCGCCGGGTTCGCCGCACGAGTCCTGGGCCGCGCACTTCCGCATCCAGTGCGAGGAAGCGCTCGCGGCGATGGGCATCACCTACCGCGGGATCAGTCAGACGCAGCAGTACACCGGCGGCGCCTACATCGATCAGGTGATCTTCGCGATGGGCCATCGCGACCAGATCGACAAGGTGCTCGACCAGTACCGCACGCTGCCGGCGCAGAGCGACGACGAGGAGGACGCCGATGAGGCGGCCGCTCGTGAGGGTTCCGGCGCGGCGGCCGAGGACAGCGGCTACTACCCCTACAAGCCGTACTGCACGGTCTGCAACACCGATTTCACCACGGTCACCGCCTACGACGACGCGACCGCGGAGCTGACCTACCACTGCGACCACTGCGGGCACGACGAGACGGTCAACCTGCACACCTTCACGCACGGCAAGTTGGTGTGGAAGGTGGACTGGCCGATGCGCTGGGCCTACGAAGGGGTGATCTTCGAGCCCTCCGGCGTGGATCACCAGAGCCCGGGATCGTCGTACGCCGTGGGGCTGGAGCTGGCGCCGATCTTCGGCTGGCAGCGCCCGATCGGCCCGATGTACGCCTTCGTGGGCATCAAGGGGATGGCCAAGATGTCCTCCTCCAAGGGCGGGGTGCCGACCCCGTCGGACGCGCTGGAGATCATGGAGCCGTCCGTGCTGCGCTGGCTCTACGCCCGACGCAAGCCCAACCAATCGTTCACCGTGTCCTTCGATGCGGACCTGCAGCGCACGTACGACGAGTGGGACGCCCTGGCGCGCAAGGTGCAGGCAGGCACGGGGCAGGCCGGCGACATCGCCTCGTACACCCGCGCCAGTTCGACAGCGGCCGGACCACTGCCCGTCACCGAGTACCCCGTTGCGTACCGCACGCTGGCCTCGATCGTGGACATCACGACCGGGGACGAGGAGCAGGTGCTGCGGATCGTGCGACAACTGGACCCTTCGGCGCCGGTGCCGTCGATCGCAGCGCTGCGGCCCCGACTGACCTGTGTCGAGCACTGGGTCGCCACGCAGATGCCCGCGGAGGACAAGACCGTGGTGCGCACCGTGCCGGCGGACCGGGCCCTGACCGACGATGAGCAGGCGGCGATCGAGCTATTGCTGGACGGCGGCTCCGGTTTGGCGCCGATCGAGGCGGACTGGACGCTGGCTGGCCTGACCCATCAGGTGTACGGCGTGCCGAAGGTGATGCGGGGGATCGACCCCGGTGCGATCGTCAAGGGCGACAAGGAGTTGGCCGCGGCGCAGCGCAGCTTCTTCAAGCTGCTCTACGAGTTGTTGATCGACAAGGAGACCGGGCCCCGGCTGCCCACGCTGTTGCTTGCCGTGGGGCCGGATCCGGTGCGCGCGCTGCTGGATAACGGGCCTGCAGGCGCCCACCACATCACAAAGGACTAGGTCCGCGGGAATCCATCACCGGGACCCGCTTGACGGGATACCGACTAGTAAGCCACAGTGTGACGTGCGCAACACCTACGCACCCGTAAGTTAACGAAACCTTCCGTTCCGTAACCGTCGGAAGCTATGGTGTAACGCAGTTCACATACCCGGAAGCTCGGATGGAGTAAACCAACACCATGACCAACACGATTTCCCGCCGCACGCTGGCGAAGGGTGCCGCCTGGTCGGTGCCGGTTGTCGCCGTCGCCGCTGCCGCCCCGGCCGCCTCCGCCAGCCCCGCCGACTGCATCACCTCGGGCACCCTGACCAACTCGGCTTCAGGCGTCCCGTCTGCAGCCAACTACACCTGCGTGCAGACGGATGAAGGCGGCACCCCCACCGGTACGGCGCTCGGTAACTGGCGGGTTCAGATCAACGTGGCCACGTGCACCGCGGTGCATGCCGGATCGACGCTGAAGTCGGCGCCGGTCATCACCGCCAACGTCATCACCTCCACGACTGCTGGCAACGTGCTGCGCGGGTTCGGGGCGACCCAGGTCACCGGTGGCACCTCCAGCGCTGGCTACAGCGTCGCGGGTCAGGTTGTCTCGCCCGGAACCCGGACGGGCAACCTGAGCATCGGTTCGTTCCCAGTCCCGGCGTCGGGCGGCATTACCACGACCGCCACCGGTACCGGCGCCCTGGAGACCTCGACCACCGCGGGCTCGATTAACATCGCGGCCGGCGACTTCACGGTAATCCTGAACTGGACCGGTGAGGACCCCGACACCGGCGCCCCGAACAGCGGCGTCAACTACATCAAGTGCACCACCGGCACGGCTGCCGCCCCGGCGACGTCGGTCCCGCTGACCCCGGCGATCACCGTTCAGTGATCTTCGGCTAGCGCAACAAAGAGCCCCGCGGCGTGTGCCGCGGGGCTCTTTCATGTGCTGCGCCACCCGGCCCGGCGGCCGCTGCTTCGGCCCGGCGGCCTCCGGTTCTGCAGGGATCGAGGATTCTGGAGCCATCTTTGGCCCTATCGACCTGCGGAACGTGAATAGCTCCGGAACCGGCGCGATCAGTCAGCCTCGGTGAGATCCCGAATACGCTCGTGGTGGTGGATCACCTCGTCGATGATGAACCGCAGGAACTTCTCACTGAACTCCGGATCGAGTCCGGCGTCCTGCGCCAGTCCGCGCAGCCGCGCGATCTGCCGCTCTTCGCGCGCCGGATCGGCCGGCGGCAACTTCTGCTCGGCCTTGTAGGCGCCGACCGCCTGGGTGATCCGGAACCGTTCGGCCAGGATGTGGATCAGCGCCGCATCGATGTTGTCGATGGAGCGTCGGTACCCCGCCAGCACTGCATCGGGGGCCGTGTCTTCCGCAGTCACGGGGCAACCTCCAGGACGGTCATCCGATGCGCGGCCCGGGTGAGCGCGACGTAGGTGACCCTAGCGCCGCCGGCGGACTCCGCGGTGATCGCGGCCGGGTCGACGATGACCGTCGCGTCGTACTCCAGACCCTTGGTCGACATCGGATCGATGAGCACGACCCTGTCGTCCAACCCGGTCACCTCCGCCAACGAGGCGCGGTGGACGTCGGGAGCGATCACCGCGACCGACCCGTCGACCTCCTCCAGCAGCTCCCGGGTGGCCGTGATCACCGCCGCCACAAGAGCCTCCGAGGGCACCGTGCGGCGCACCGGGTAGACCCCCGTTTCGCGTACGGCGTTCGGGATGTCTGCGTCCGGCATCACCGTGCGGATCAACTCGGCAGCGGTGTCGAAGATCTCGCGGGCGTTGCGGTAGTTGGTGTCCATATGGAAGCGCTGACGCGCCTTGGCCCCGAAGGCCTCGTCGCGGGCGGTGGCGGCCTCGGCCGCGTCGTCCCAGGAACTCTGCGCTGCGTCACCCACCACGGTCCAGCTCGCGGTGCGACCACGGCGGCCGAGCATCCGCCACTGCATCGGCGACAGGTCCTGCGCCTCGTCGACCAGGACGTGCGCGTACTCGCCACGCTCACCGATCGTGCCCTGCAGCAGCCGTTCCCTCGCGTCCTGCGGTGTGATCTGGAACGTCGGCGCCACCTGTGCGGACGTACCGCTCACCTCGACCTCGGACACGCCGTACCGGCCGACGTTGTCCAACTCCTCGATCTCGTAGAAGCCGCGTTCCTCCTCCGGCTCGGGCGGGGCGATCCCCAGGCGCGAGGACAGGTCGTCGATCAGGGCGACGTCTGCGACCGACCAGGTGCCAGTGGTCAGCGCGGTCTGTAGCGACGCGCTGAGCAGGCGCTGCTGCTCCGGGTCGAGGACGCCCTGCGCATAGGACGCCAACCGCGACTCGTCGGCCAGCCAGAGCAGAACCTCCCGCGGGTCCAGTGCCGGCCACCACGCCTTGATGAAGGCTTCGACATCGCGGTGCTCCCGGAACCGGTCGAGAAACTCCTCGCGCTCGCCGTCGTGAACCTGCCGCCAGGCCGCCTCGGCCAGCGCGGTCCGAGCCGCGTCCCGGCCCTGGTTGTGCTGGTGGTGGCGCAGGATCTCGGCGCGGATCCGGTGCAGCTGCGGTGGGTCGATACGGATCGGGATACCGCCCACCATGGCTCGCAACGCCGTCGGTGCGGCCGGCGGCAGGTCACGCGCGGCCCGGGACAGGACACGCCGTATCCGCAGGGAACCCTTGATCGCGGCGACCGCCGCCGGGTCCAGACGGACCGCCGTGAGTCCGCCGACCACGTCACCCAGTGACCGCAGGGTCACGCTGTCCTCACCGAGGGAGGGCAGGACACGCTCGATGTAGGCGGTGTAGGCCGCCGACGGTCCGACGACGAGGATGCCGCCGGACTCGTAGCGACGGCGATCGGCGTACAGCAGATAGGCGGCTCGGTGCAGGGCGACCACGGTCTTGCCGGTGCCCGGCCCGCCGGTGATCTCGGTGACACCGCGGCTGGAGGCACGGATCGCCTCGTCCTGGTGGCGTTGGATCGTGGCCACGATGTCGCGCATCCGGGCACCGCGGCTGCGGGTCAGGGCGGCCATCAGCGCACCGTCGCCGACGACGACCATGCCCTCGGGAGCCTCCGGCACCATCAAGTCGTCCTCGATACCGAGGACCGTGGCGTCGCGGCAGCGCAGCACCCGGCGACGCACGACCCCTCCGGTGACACCGGGGTGGCGCGGTAGAACGGCGCCGCCGCCGGCGCCCGCCAGTCGATCACCAACGGCTCGTAGTCGTCATCGCGGACCCCGAGGCGGCCGATGTAGCGCACGTCGGCGTCGTCGAGATCGAGGCGACCGAAGACCAGGCCCTCGTACTGGTGCTCCAACGACTGACGCCGACGACCGGCGTTGAACACCAGGGCGTCGCGTTCGAACAGGCCGGTGATCTCCTCCTCGCGGGCGACGCCGACCCGATCGGTACGGCCGCGAGACAGCCCCTCGACCTCGATCAGCGCCGCCCGGGCGCCGGCCTTGGTCAGCTCGGCGTAGACACGATCGACATGGGCCTGCTCATGCGCCAACTCGGCAGTGAGCTCGGCCGCCGGGTCGGGTGCGGAAGTAGCGCGGACCGCGTCGGACACATCTGGTCCGGTGTGCGGCGCCGACGCGTTGGGTGCAGTCACGAATTGGTTCCCCATCAAGACACGAGCAAGCGAACGGTCAAGTCTAGTCGCCGCGGCCGAGCGGCCGTGCACCAGTTCTGGCAGGTGGCCAGGCAAACAACCGTCATCCGTTGGGTCAGCAATCTCTCAATTCGCCGGCGACGGGGTGGCGCGACGCGACGGTTGTGCCATGATGAGTGCGGCGGACACGTCCGTTGCGAGCCCGGTCCGTGCGTCACCGCGACCCCCTCCGGTAGATCCGCGGGCTCGCGGTGGGTTCCTCCTGGAGGACCTCCCCCTGACTTCCGGGAGGAACCCACCACCCCCTTTTCCGTACGACGACCCGCCACTGCCTGCCCCATTACGCTTGCGCAGTGTGAAGGTTCTCGTGATCGGCAGCGGCGCGCGTGAGCACGCCATCGTGCATTCCCTGACCAGCGATCCCGGCGTCACCGCCGTTGTGTGCGCACCCGGCAACCCGGGAATCGCCGCTGAGGCCCAGGTCGTCGCCCTCGACTCGATGACCGATCCGGCCGCCGTGGTCGCAGTGGCCCGTGCGGCCGGGCCGGACCTGATCGTCATCGGTCCGGAAGCTCCGTTGGTCGCCGGGGTCGCGGATGCTCTTCGCGCAGAGGGGTTTTCAGTCTTCGGCCCGTCGGCTGAGCCCGCGCAGCTGGAAGGCAGTAAGGCCTTCGCCAAGCAGGTGATGGCCGCTGCAGACGTTCCCACCGCTCGCGCTTACGTCTGCACCACCGACGACCAACTGGCAGAGGCGCTGGAAGCCACCGGTGCGCCGTACGTCGTGAAGGACGACGGGCTGGCCGCCGGCAAGGGTGTGGTCGTCACCGACGACCTGCCCACTGCGGTCGCGCATGGACAGGCCTGCATCGCCCAGGGTGGCACCGTGGTGGTCGAGGAATATCTCGACGGTCCCGAGGTGTCGTTGTTCTGCATCAGTGACGGCACGGACGTCGTCCCACTGGTCCCGGCCCAGGACTTCAAACGGATCTTCGACGGTGACGAAGGCCCCAACACCGGGGGATGGGCGCCTACTCGCCCCTGGACTGGGCGCCGGAGGATCTCGTCGAGGACGTGATGCGGCGGGTGGCCCGGCCCACGATCGCTGAGATGAACCGGCGCGGTACGCCGTTCGCGGGCGTGCTGTACATCGGGCTCGCGCTGACCTCGCGCGGGCCGCGAGTGGTCGAGTTCAACGCACGGTTCGGCGATCCCGAAACCCAGGTGGTCCTGGCCCGCCTGGTGACTCCGCTGTCGCAACTGCTGCTCGCCGCGGCCACCGGCACGTTGGGGGAGCAGCCTGAACTGGTCTGGAGCCAGGGCGCCGCGGTGACGGTCGTCGTGGCCGCCGCGGATTATCCCGCGGCGCCCCGCACGGGCGACCCGCTGTCGGTGCCCGCCGACACGCCGGATGCCTACGTACTGCATGCCGGCACACGCAAGACCGCCGACGGACTGGTGTCCGCCGGCGGTCGGGTGCTATCAGTGGTCGGGCTCGGTGACGACGTGGGCTCGGCGCGCCAAGCGGCCTACGCCCTGGTCGACCGCGTCGAACTGGCCGGATCCCAACACCGCACCGACATCGCGCTGCAGGCTGCGAACGGCCAGGTCTCCGTGCCCGGCGTGATCAGCTGAGTGCGTCCTTGGCGTCCTGAGCGGCGCCCTTGAAGTCGCCGTCCTTGAGGTTCTCGCCGGCCTGCTTGGCGTTCGCACCGGACTGGGTCGCCTGACCCTCGGCCTGCTGCTGCTCGTCGCCACGTGCCTTGCCGGTGGCCTCCTGGATCTTGCCCTTGGCCTCTTCGGCGAGGTTCTCCAGGTTGTCCTTCAGTCCCATGACAATCTCCTTGTTCGTTGGTGATCCGTACGCGTCTAACCTCGGTGATGGGTGATCGTCGGGCTACACCCCAACGGGCGATCCGTCGTATTGGGCAGAATGAGCCCATGAGTTCAGCGCCCGAACTGCCTGGCTACCTGCACATCTACTCCGGCAAGGTGCGTGATCTCTACGCACCCGTAGCAAAGGACGGGACGCCACGCGAGGATCACGTTCTGCTCGTCGCCTCCGATCGCATCTCGGCCTACGACTTCGTGCTCGACACGCAGATCCCGGACAAAGGCGCGGTCCTGACGCAGTTGTCGTTGTGGTGGTTCGAGCAGCTGGCCGATCTGGTGCCCAATCACGTCGTATCCACCGACGTGCCGGCGCAGGTCGCCGGGCGGGCGGTGCTGGTCGAGCGGCTGGCGATGGTGCCGGTCGAGTGCGTGGCGCGTGCCTACCTGACCGGCGGCGGGCTGTCGGAGTACCAGGCGACCGGTGCGGTGTCGGGGTTGCCTCTGCCGGCGGGTCTGGTCGACGCCTCGCAACTGCCGGAGCCGATCTTCACCGCATCGACGAAGGCGCCGATGGGTGAGCACGACGAGCCGATCTCCTTCGAGGTCGTCGCCGACAGCGTCGGGCTCAACCTCGCCGATCAAGTGCGTGATCTGACAGTGCGAATCCTGCAGCGCGGCAACGACATTGCTCGCGACCGGGGGATCATCATCGCCGACACCAAGGTGGAGTTCGGTCAGCGTCCGGACGGCACGCTGGTGTTGGCGGACGAGGTCCTCACGCCGGACTCCTCCCGCTTCTGGCCCGCGGCTGCCTGGGAACCCGGCCACCCGCAGGCGTCGTACGACAAGCAGTTCGTCCGGGACTGGCTGACCGGCCCGGACAGCGGTTGGGAGCGCACCGGCGGACAGGCGCCTCCGGCGCTACCCGACGAGGTGGTCGAGAAGACCCGGGCGAAGTACGTCGAGGCGTACGAAACGCTGACCGGCCGCACCTTTTCGGCCTGACGGCTCAACTGCGCACGATGCCGATCAACCGGCCGATCGGAAGGTGGAGCGGAACCCGCCCGTCGCGCACCATCGCGGCCCGGTACTCATCCCAGTCGTCGTGCTCGCCGGCGATCGAGCGGTAGATGTCGACGAGTTCGTCGACGCTGGCATCGTCCGGTGCCTGGGCGACCGGCCACAGCTGCGCCACGGAGTCGAACGCGGCGTACGACCAGCCGTCTCCCATGACCAGGAAGTTCACCCGCGGGTCGCGGGCGATGTTCTTGGCCTTGGCGCGGTCGGCGGTGATCGAGACGCGCAGCAGGTCCCGGTCGCGGTCGTAGTGGTAGGAGACCACCGACTGCTGGGGCCGGCCGTTCTTGCGGATGGTGGCCAGCACGCCGTTGCGGTGGGCGGCGATCAGATCGCGCAGCGCGTCGTCGGTCATGACGTCATCTGCCGGCCAGGTCGAGCAGTTCGGCGTACATATCCTCGGCGCGACCGATAGCCACGGACAGGTGGCCGTCGCCGGGGAGCAGATGCGCGATGACCCCGGGGACGTTGGCGCTGAGCCATTCACCGTGCGCGAAAGGCACCATGAGGTCGTCGGTGCCCTGCCAGAGGCTGACCGGCACTCGCACATCGGCTAGGTCGAACCCCCAGGGCGCCACGAACGCCAGGTCGTCGTCGATCCAGCCGTCGGCGCTGCGCCGCAGGGCCTCGCGGAAGTTGGCGGCCATGTCCTGTCCGAATTCATCGGTGAGGACGGCCAGGTCGGCCGGTGGCAGCAGGCTGGCCAGGCTCGTGCCGATGGCCTCCGGATCGGCGTCCTTGAGGTGCTCGCGTGCCGCATCCAGGTAGGTCCGCAGCGGGCCCTCACCCTCGATGGCCGCACCGAACTCGTCCACGTTGTCCTCGCCCATCCCGGCGAGGAAGTCCAGGTCCGGGGCGTCGTACGGCGCGACACCGGCGATCAGCAGGGCCGCCTTCGCGTGCGGCAGGTGGGCGGCGCAGGCCAGGGCGTGCGGTCCACCGCCGGACCATCCGGCGACGACGCACTCGGCGACGCCGAGGTTCTCCAGGACAGCGGCGGTGTCGGCGACCACATCCACGACCCGGCGGCCGGCGTGCCGGTCCGAACCGCCGTAACCGGCCCGCGAGGTGGTGATCACCCGCAGGCCGTTCTCGTGGGCGACCTCCTCCAGGGCGCGGATCGGTGTGACCGAACCGGGTGTGCCGTGGTGGAAGAACAGGGGGTAGCCGGTGTCGGGTCCACTGATGCGTACGTCGAGGGCTCGCCCGTCAGGAAGAGTGATCTGGTCCACGTTCGCATCCTTGCGTGACTTCAGCGCACCCGCCACTGCCCGGGATCGGGCGGCTCGGGCGATTGCTGGGCATCGGATGCGGTGAACGGGCGGGCACTCGCGGCCAGTTTGGCGACCTGTGCCGGTCCGAGGACGCCGGTCGGGACGGGCGCCGAGGCCGAACGCCGTTGCAATTCAGACAGATTCATGGCCCCGGCCACAAGCACCAGGTTGCCGTAGCGCCGCCGCTTGAGCGTGTCCTTGGTGCTCAGGATCGCTAACTGACCGAAGGCTGTCGCCGCCGCGGCCAGCACCCGGGTCAGGTATCGCCAGTTCGGTTCGTCGGCCAGGTTCATCGCCAGCGACGGTGCCTTGTCGGCGGCATCGGCGAAGAACCCGGTCGTCGTGAGTCCCGCCGGCACCCGGCCCGCGGCGAACGCGTCGACGACGATGAGGTCGGCGCTGGCCGGTTTCAGCTGTGCGATGCCGGCCTCGCCCGTGCTCGGGCGGACCCTGATCCGGTGTCCGCGGGGCAGCGGCAGGTGAGTGCGCACCTGTTCGGTGAGTGCCGCGTCGGGTTCGAGGACGATCTGCGGCGAACCCGGCCGGGTGTGCTGCACGTACCGCGGCAGCGTCAGACCCGCGCCTCCGACATGCGTCACCCGTAGCGGGCCTGCGGGTCGGGTGTCGACGACGATGCCCAGTTGCTGTTGGTATTCGAAGGCGAGGAACCCAGGGTCGTCCGGGTCGACGTACGACTGGGGATGACCGTCCAGCAGGACGGTCACTCCGCCCCGCTCGTCGGTCTCGAACTGCGCCACGCTGGCCAGCGTAGGTGCATCTGCGACGATGAACCGGTGAGTCCCGCCCGCCGCAAGATCGAGCCGACCACGGGGCGTACGGCGCTCGCGGCCTGGGCGGGGGCGCGCGCGACCGGTCCACGGTGGCGACCGCGGTGCGCTACTCCCTGGAGGAGCTCGGGCTGGTCGCGCCGGGCCGCTCGGTGGAAGTGCGCGTACCGCCGTACGGCGCGGTGCAGGTGATCGCCGGGCAGGTGCACCGCCGCGGGACGCCGCCCAACGTCGTCGAGATGTCAGCCGACGTCTGGCTGGCGTTGGTCGTGGGCGACCTCGCGTGGGACGACGCCCTGTCGTCGGGGACGGTCAGTGCCTCCGGCGGCCGCTCGGACCTAACCCCCTACCTTCCGCTGATGAGGAGTTCCCGATGAGAGTCGGCATCACCATCCTGACCGACGAGCCGTGGTCGACGACCCGTTCCCGCTGGCAACGAGCGGAGCAGCTCGGGTTCGATCATGCGTGGACCTACGACCACCTGGTGTGGGAAGGCCTGCGCGAATCCGATTGGTACGGCGCGATGCCCGTGCTGTCCGCCGCAGCCGCGGTGACCTCGCGCATCGGCCTCGGACTGCACGTGACCTCACCCAATTTCCGGCACCCGGCGGCCTTCATCCGGGAGGTCCTGGCCGTCGATGACATCAGCGACGGGCGGTTCCTGATCGGCGCGGGGTCGGCGGCAACCTGGACGCCCGCACCCTGGGCGTGGACCTGCCGTTGAAGGAGCGGGTTGCGCGCTTCGATGAGTTCTCGCGGTTGCTGCGCCGGCTGCTGGACGAGGACCACGTGTCCTTCGACGGCATGTATTTCACCGCAGTCGATGCCCGCACCCGACCGGGCGCCTCGCGGGTGCCGTTGCTGATCGCGGCGAACGCACCGCGCAACCTGCGACTGGCTGCGCAGATCGGTGACGGCTGGGTGACCTACGGCAAGAAGTCCGAGCAGGACGAAGACTGGTGGCGCAGCGTCGCCGAGTTGTCCTCGCAGCTGGACGACCTCGGCGTCGGGCCGGACTTCCAACGGCACCTGAGTGTCGACATCCAGCGGTACGCCCTGACCAGTGTCGCCTACTTCGAAGAGGTGCTGGGCCGGGCCGGTGATCTGGGGTTCACCGACGTCGTGACGCACTGGCCGCGGGCGGACGGTCCCTACGCCGGGTCCGAGGACGTCCTCGACGCGGTTGCGGCGCAAATCCTCTCGCGCGCTGAGCCCATCTGACCAGCAGCGACAATCTCGGCTTCTCCGGTGTGCTCCGGCACATTCGTCCGGAGAAGCAGCGATTGCCGGCTCGGATCAGCCGGTGTTGCGTAGCCCGGTCGCCACTCCGTTGATCGACAGCAGCAACGCCTGGGTGAGATCCGGCGTCATCGAGTCCGGGTCCTTGCGGGCCCGGGCCAGCAGGTCGACCTGCGCGTAGGACAGTGGGTGCAGGTAGATGTCGCGGACCTCGAAGGTGCGCTTCAGGCTGGGCTGCGCGTCGAGTAGTTCGGACTCGCCGGTGAGGTTGAGAACCTCGGCCACGGTGAGGTCGAATTCGGTCTTCACTTTCTCGAAGACGCCCCGAAGCTCCTGCGGCACAAGCGTGTGCACGTAATGCGCCGCGATGTCCATATCGGTCTTCGCCAAGGTCATCTCCACGTTGGAGATGAACGTCTTGAAGAAGTGCCATTCGGCGAGCATCTCGCGCAGGACATCCTCGTGGCCGGCGTCGCGAGCCGCCTTGAGGCCTGACCCCACGCCGTACCAACCGGGCACGATCTGGCGGGACTGGGTCCAGCCGAACACCCACGGGATGGCCCGCAGACCGGAGATGTCCCCGCCCGAGTCGGGTCGGCGCGACGGTCGTGAACCGATGTTCAACTCGCCCAGCTGCTCGACCGGAGTCGACGCCAGGAAGTACGCGAACAGGTTGGGATCTTCGACCAGCCCGCGGTAGGCGGCGTAGGCGGCGTCGCTGACCGAGGTCATCAACTCGTCCCACTCGTCCAATTGGCCTGGCTTGTGGCGGGATTCGAGGTGCAACACCGAGGCGGCCAGCACCGCGGCGACGTCGAGTTCGAGGTTCTCCAGTGCCAGCGTCGGCAGCGAGTACTTGTCGGAGATGACCTCACCCTGCTCGGTGAATTTGATGTCACCCTTCAGCGTGCCGTAGGGCTGGGCGAGGATCGCGTCGTACGTCGGACCACCGCCACGCCCGACCGTGCCGCCCCGGCCGTGGAAGAGCCGCAATTTCACGCCGTGCTTCTCTGCCACGTCGCGCAGCGCGCGCTGCCCGCGGTGCAACTCCCACTGCGAGGTGGTGATGCCGCCCTCCTTGTTGGAGTCGGAGTAGCCGAGCATGACCTCCTGCAGGTTGCCGCGCAGCTCGACCAGCTTGCGATAGCCCGGGTCGGACAGCAGTTTGTCTAGGACCGGTCCGGCGAGGCGGATCTCCTCGACGGTCTCCAGCAGTGGCGCAAAGTCCAGGCGGGAGAAGGGTTCTCGGTCCGGCCCCCGACCAGGTCGACCAGTCCGGCCTGGCGGGCGAGCACGATCGGGGCAAGCAGGTCGTCGGCCTTTTGAGTCATCGACACGATGTAGGTCTCGATGACCTCCGGTCCGAACGTGCCCTGGAGCTCCTTGATCGCCTCGAAGGTGCCGTAGGTGCGGGCGCCCCACTCGTCCAACGGCGGCGGGGTAGGCGCCAGCGGGCGGGCCGCCAACAACTCGTCGGCCAGCAACCGGAACCTGCTGTCCCGGTCCAGGTCGGCGTACGGTGCCGCTTGCTCGCCGAGCCGGTCGACCAGCAGTCCGACGGCGTGGTGGTGGGCTTCGGCGTGCTCACGGACATCGAGCGAGGCCAGGTGCAGACCGACCTGACTGATCGCCCGAGTCGCTTCTGCCACAAGCTGATCCGCGATCAGCTCACCGCCGCCCGCGCGCAACGATTCGTCGATCAGCCGGAGGTCGGCGAGGATCTCGGCGCGGTCGGCATAGTCGTGGCCGGGCACGTGCGCGGTGCCTTCGGCGATGCGTTGGGCGGTGTGCCGCACCTTCAACTGCATCGCGGTGACCTTGAGGCGGTACGGCTCGTTGGCGTTGACCACCAGAACCCGCGGGTCCAGGTCGGGCAGGTTGGCCTTGTCCTGCTCGAGAGAGTCGAGCAACTCCTGGCTGACGTCGGCGTGATCGATCGACAGCGACAACTCCCGGACCAGCACCCGCAGTTGCCGCTGGATCATTTCCGTTGCGACGGTGTTGTGCAGGCGCAGGACGTCGAGGGTCACCGCGGGCGTCACGTTGGGGTTGCCGTCCCGGTCACCGCCGATCCACGATCCGAAACGTAGCGGCAGCTGCTCCGGTGGAAGCGACACGTCGTGCTCTGCCAGGAGGTCGGCCAGCTCGCGTCCGAGCGCGGGCAGCGCATCGGTCAGGATGCCCTGCAGGAAATAGATCATGTGCCGTGCTTCGTCGACCGGTGTCGGCCGGTTGCGGCGCACGATGTCGGTCTGCCACAACAAATCGATCAACTGTGCAAGCTCGCGGTCGTCACCGGCGAGTGCGCGACTGCCTTCCGGGTGATCACGGTGCAGCACGTCGGCGACCCTGCGCAGCTTGGTCAATGTCGAGCGGCGGCTGGCCTCGGTGGGGTGCGCGGTGAAAACACTGCGCACGTCCAGGCTGCTGACGCCTTCCACGAGTTGGTCGACGCCCTGCTCCTCGACGATCGCAGCGACCGCGCGGGCCAACCAGCCGTCCTCCGGCGGCCGGGACTCGATGTCGCGTTCGCGGGCCACCTGCTCAGCCATGTTGGCCAGGCTGAAGTAGACCGAGAACGCCCGGACCATCTTGTTGACGCTCGCATCCGGCTGCTCGGCGAGGATTTCCTGCACCTTCGCGACCGCTTCCTGGCGAGCTTCGGCGCCGCCGGATTCGCGCGCCCGCTTGGCCCATCGACGTACCAACTCGACCAGCGCCAAGGCGTCATCGCCCTCCTGGCGGGCGATGCTCTGCCCCAGCAGGTTGGTCACTCGACGTACGTCGCGCCGCAGCTTCTCGTCGATCACCTGGTCGTTCTCGAGGTTGTCGACGTCGTCGTCGGGCGCTTGGCTGAGGGCTGGGGCGTCGGTCATCGGGCCTCCTGCTGGGCGTGGGAATCGCAGGCTCCATTGCCTTGCCTGCCGACACCCTACTTGTCCGGCCGGGGCCGCGGCCCTCCTCGTCTCAGCCGGTGACCTACCTCTCAGGTGGTCAGCGCGGGGCTCTCGTTGGACAGTCGGTCCAGGGCGCTCACGGCGTACGTCGCGCCGGGCACGGGAGCCGGATCGGTCCAGTGAGTGACCCATCCGCCCGAGCGGACCGTGGCGACGAGGTTACGGGCGTCGGCCAGGTCCGCGGAGGTGACGCGTCGGCCGGCAACGCGATACACGGCGTACGTCGCGCTGTCACCTGACCCCGCCAGCCAGGTCAGGTGCCCCGCGTGCACGCGCAGATCGCGGATCGGGCGAGGAGCGCGGCGCGTCAGCCACGGGGTGGCCGGGGTCAGGGCGGCCCGTGAATACCACTGTTGGTTGAGCAAGGTGGTCGCGCCGAGTGCGTCGGCGCGCACGCTCTTGGCAGAGAAGTAGATGTTGCCCTCGACCTGCGGGTACCGGGTGTTGAACTGCAGGTGGGAGCTGAGTTCGCCAGGGTCGTTCCAGTGCGGATCGGCGTTGGCGGCGACCTTGTAGGTGGCCTGTCCGATGTAGAGGTGGGTGCGGCTGTGCTGGGTCAGATCGGCCCACCACTGGGTCACCTTCGCGTAGTCCGCGGCAGTAAAACCGATCGACCAATACACCTGCGGCACAATGTAATCCACGATCTCTTGTAACACCCACATGCGGGTGTCGGCGTAAAGATCGTCGTAGGTTTGCGCGCCCGCCGTGGTGTCCGAACCCAGCGGATCGGTGGCCTTGTTGCGCCAGATGGCGAAGGGGGAGACGCCGAACTGCACCCACGGCTTGGCCCGTTTGATGGCCTTGTTCAGACCGATGACCAGGTCGTTGATGTTGGATCGGCGCCAGTCGGCCAGGGACCTTCCGCCACCGTATTCGGCGAACTGCGCCTCGTCGTGGAAGGTCTGGCCGGCCACCGGGTAGGGGTAGAAGTAGTCGTCGAAGTGCACACCGTCGATGTCGTAGCGGCGGACGGCGTCCATGATCGCGTCGATGCAGAATCTGCGAACCTGCGGGATGCCCGGGTTGTAGTAGAGCTTGCCGCCGTAGGGGATGGTCCATTCCGGATGCTGTCGCGCCGGGTGACTCGGGATGAGTGTGCTCGGGTCCTCGGTCATCGCGACCCGGAACGGGTTGAACCAGGCGTGCAACTCGAGGTTGCGTGCGTGAGCCTGCTCCACCGCGAACTTCAGCGGATCCCATCCCGGGTTCTGGCCCTGGGTGCCGGTCAGCCACGCCGACCACGGTTCGTACCGCGACGGCCAGAACGCATCGGCCGTGGGCCGGACCTGCAGGATGACCGCGTTGTGCCGCTGCTGCTGGGCCAGGTCGAGCCATGCGGTCAGTTCCGCCTGCTGTTGGTCTTTGGTGAGGCCCGTCGTCGATGGCCAGTCGATGTTGGCGACGGTCGCGATCCAGTACGCCCGGAAGTCTCGCTTCGGCGTGTGTGGATCGGTGGCGACGGTGCCGGGTTTCGGTTGCGGGATCAGGCGCTGACGGTGCGGAGCGTGCGTGGCCTCAGCGGGGCTGATGCCGGTCGTGGCGGCGGTGGCTGCGGCGACGGCAGCGGTTGTGATGGCAGTGCGACGGGTCAGGTCCATGGCTTCCTCCGGTGTGAGTGGTCCCTCTCACACCGAAGCAAGTTATCGCCGCGCCATGTGCTGATCGCGGCAGCTATTTTCTCGGCTGCCCGATTTGCGGTAACAGTTTCCTTTGCTCAGCCGGCCCACGGGCGGAAACCGGCGGCGCTCGCGGACTGCTCGTCGGCGAAATAGACCTCTGCCTCCGTGTCGGCGTACGCCGCGTGGTCCGGGCCGATGAACCGCATCGTGTCGCCGTTGCCCTTGACCCATCCCTCGGGCCCAGAACCGTCGTCGGCCGGCATGACGCTGCTGGCCCCGAACGGGCCGGGCTCGAAACCATCAGGCGCCGCCGCGGGCGGTGCCGGTGTTGCGGTCGCAGCCGGTTGCTGCGCGGTATCAGCCGTCTCCGACGGGAGGTCGTCCAGCGGAAGCGGTGGGGTCGACCAGTCATCGCCGCTGCTGGTCGCGGCGGGGGTCTCAGGTGTGGGGGTTGCCGCCGGTTCGGGTTCGGTTGCCGGCGCGCTCTCGGCAGGCGTAGCGGTGTCGTCGAGGGCCGGGTTGTCGTCCAGTGGCGGGGGTGGGGTGCCCCAGTCGTCGCCGCTGCTGGTCGCGGCGGGGGTCTTGGGCGCGGGTGTTGCCGCCGGTTCGGGCTCGGTTGCCGGCGCGCTCTCGGCAGGCGTAGCGGTGTCGTCGATGGCCGGGTTGTCGTCCAGTGGCGGGGGTGGGGTGCCCCAGTCGTCGCCGCTGCTGGTCGCGGCGGGGGTCTTGGGCGCGGGTGTTGCCGCCGGTTCGGGTTCGGTTGCCGGCGCGCTTTCGGCAGGCGCGGCGGTGTCGTCGAGGGCGGGTGGTGGTGCGTCCCAGTCGTCGCCGGAGGCGGCGGTGGTGGGTGCGGGGGTTGCGGGTTTGTCGTCGACGGGAGGCGGTGGTGCGTCCCAGTCGTCAGTGGTGGCGGCTGCCGGGGCGGAGTCGACTGCCGGTGGCGGTGCATCCCAGTCGTCGGCCGCGGGGACCGGTGCCGGTTCGGCATCCCAGTCGTCGCCGGAGCTGTCGGTGGTGGGTCCGGGGGTTGCGGGTTTGTCGTCGACGGGAGGCGGTGGTGCGTCCCAGTCGTCAGTGGTGGCGGCTGCCGGGGCGGTGTCTACTGCCGGTGGCGGTGCATCCCAGTCGTCAGTGGTGGCGGCTGCCGGGGCGGAGTCGACTGCCGGTGGCGGTGCGTCCCAGTCGTCAGTGGTGGCGGCTGCCGGGGCGGAATCGACTGCCGGTGGCGGTGCATCCCAGTCGTCGGCCGCGGGGACCGGTGCCGGTTCGGCATCCCAGTCGTCCGCCGCGGGGGCGGGCGCGGGTTCGGTCTGTGCAACGGGGGCTGCTGCTGCGGCGGGCTTTTCGACCTCCGCCTTCGGCTCGGCGGCCTTCGCTTCCGGGGCAGGCGCGACAGCTTCGACCTCAGTTGCAGCGACTTCTTCCGCGACGGCAGGTGCTTCTTCGATACCGATCTTGTTCTCGGCATCAACACCGTGAATGCCGACGGAGCCACCCTTGCCCTTCTTCGGATCGCGCATGAGGGCATAGAGCACGAGCGCGAGCACCACGATGATGAGCGCGAGGACGATCCACTTCACGAGAGTCACCTTCTACTGCGGCGGCCAGATCTGCCGCCAACCCTAGTAGGAACGGGTCGCGGGCCTCACCGACTCGGGGCCTCGCACAGGGTCGACTGTCCCTGTATTGCAGGCGTACGGCGGTCGCGGGATCGCCGCGTGGGTCGACTGTCCCTGTATTGCAGGCGTACGGCGGTCGCGGGATCGCCGCGTGGGTCGACTGTCCCTGTATTGCAGGCGTACGGCGGTCGCGGGCTCGCCGCGTGGGTCGAGTGTCCCTGTATTGCGGGGTGGGTCCAGCTGCGGCTCAGCGGTGCGCCCACCAGTCGGCCAGAACGGCTGCGACCCCGCCGAGCAAGGCGCCCAAGGAGCCGAAGACGACCGCAAGGTAGCCGATCGCCGACCAGTCCGTGTAGTCACCGCTGTCACCTGAGGCGCCGACGATCGCGCCGAGGATGATCCCGATCACGGCACCGGTCACCAGGAACGCGACGATATTCGGCGACCGGTAGACCTTGCGACGCTGCGGTGCGGTGTTCACCCCGACAACGCTAGGCGCTCGCGCGCGAGGCGACCAATCGGCGTACGTCGATCGGGCGTCTGGCCGACGTCACACGCCAGACGGCGCGAACCACGGTTGAAACGTGAGAAAATGGGGTAGTGGCGCGTGGTGACGGCAAACTGACGCACGATCTGATCCCCGGCGAGAAGGGCCCGCAGGATGCTTGCGGGGTCTTCGGAGTCTGGGCACCTGGCGAGGATGTCGCCAAACTGACCTACTTCGGCCTCTATGCCTTGCAGCACCGCGGGCAGGAATCGGCCGGCATCGCGACCAGCGACGGGCACAGCATCCTGGTCTACAAGGACATGGGTCTGGTCTCGCAGGTCTTCGACGAGTCGGCGTTGAGCTCGATGAAGGGCCATCTGGCCATCGGGCACACCCGTTATTCCACGACCGGCGGGAGCACCTGGGAGAACGCCCAGCCCACGCTCGGCGGCTCCGATCAGGGCACCGTTGCGCTGGCTCACAACGGCAACCTGATCAACACGGTCGAGTTGCGCGACATGGTCGACGAGTCGCACGTCGGCCGGGAGATCCGCGGTGAATTAGCCCGCGGCAACACCTCCGACACCGCCCTGGTGACCACTCTGCTGGCTGCCGACCCGGATCGCAGCCTCGAAGACGCCGCGCTGGAACTCCTGCCCAAGCTGCGTGGCGCGTTCTGCTTCGTCTTCATGAACGAGCGAACCCTGTACGCCGCGCGCGACCCCTACGGTGTGCGTCCCCTGGCGCTTGGCCGGCTCGAGCGGGGCTGGGTCGTCGCCTCCGAGACCGCCGCGCTGCAGACCATCGGAGCCAGCGTCATCCGCGAGGTCGAGCCGGGCGAGCTGATCGCCATCGACGAGAACGGTCTGCGCAGCCACAAGTTCGCTGAGCCCACCCCCAAGGGGTGCGTCTTCGAATACGTCTATCTGGCAAGGCCGGACGCCGTTATCCGCGGTCGGGTGGTGCACGAGGCGCGGGTCGAAATGGGCCGGGAGTTGGCGCGCGAGCACCCGGTAGAGGCGGACCTGGTCATCGGCGTTCCCGAGTCCGGTGTCCCCGCGGCGACCGGTTACGCGCAGGAGTCCGGTATCCCCTTCGGCCAAGGGTTCGTCAAGAACGCCTACGTCGGCCGCACCTTCATCCAGCCCTCCCAGACGCTGCGCCAACTGGGTATCCGGCTCAAGCTGAACCCGCTGGAGCACACCATCCGCGGCAAGCGGGTCGTGGTCATCGATGACTCCATCGTGCGCGGCAACACCCAGCGGGCCCAGGTGCGGATGCTGCGCGAGGCCGGTGCCAAGGAGGTGCACGTGCGCATCTCGAGCCCGCCGGTGCGCTGGCCCTGCTTCTACGGCATCGACTTTGCGACTCGTGCCGAGTTGATCGCGAACGGCCTTGGCGTGGAAGAGATCCGGGCTTCCATCGGCGCAGACTCGTTGGGCTACATCTCCGAGGAGGGGATGATCGCGGCCACCGAGCAGCCAGCGTCGCAGCTGTGCTCGGCGTGCTTCACCGGCGAGTACCCGATCACGCTGCCCGAGGACGGTCTGATCGGCAAGCACGTGTTGGAGACGCTGCCCATCGAGGTGCGCACCGGGCACGACCAGTCCATCGACTACACGGTCGATGCTGATGGCGTCCCGCTCGGCGTGTCAGCCGGGGGCGAAGGCGCCCTGTTGCATCCGTAGGCTGCCAGTCATGAGCGACACCCCGATCACGTACGCCGAGGCGGGCGTCGATGTCGAAGCCGGCGACAAAGCCGTCGAGCTGATGAAAGCCTCCATCCGCACCGCCCAGCGCCCCGAGGTGCTCGGCGGTTTGGGCGGGTTCGCCGGTCTCTTCGACGCCTCCGCCATCGCGCGGATGGCGCACCCGGTCCTGGCCACGTCCACCGACGGTGTCGGCACGAAGGTCGCCATCGCCCAGGCCATCGACAAGCACGACACCATCGGCTTCGACCTGGTCGGCATGGTCGTCGACGACATCGTGGTCTGTGGCGCCGAGCCGCTCTTCATGACCGACTACATCGCCACCGGCAAGGTCGTCCCTGAACGGATCGCCGCCATCGTGTCCGGCATCGCGGCCGCCTGTGCCCAGGCCAACGTGGCGCTGATCGGCGGCGAAACCGCCGAGCACCCCGGGTTGCTCGAGCCCGACGAGTACGACGTCGCCGGCGCCGCGACCGGCGTCGTCGAGCGGGCCGACCTGCTGACTCCCGACCGGGTCCAGGTCGGCGATGTGGTGCTGGGGCTGGCCTCCTCCGGCCTGCACTCCAACGGCTTCTCGCTGGTACGCCGAGTGGTCGCCTCCCAGGGCTGGGGTTGGGACACCGAGGTGGCTGAGTTGGGCACCTTGGGCCCGGCCCTGCTCACCCCGACGCGGGTCTACGCCGCCGATCTCCTGACGCTGATCCGCACCGACGGCATCGACATCCACGCGTTGTCACACATCACCGGCGGCGGCCTGGCCGCCAATATCGCGCGCGTGCTGCCGCAGGGCGTCACCGCAGTGGTCGACCGCAGCAGTTGGCAGCCGCCGGCGGTTTTCACGGTCATCGGTGAGGCTGGGCGCGTGCCGCAACTGGACCTCGAGGGCACGCTCAACATGGGCGTTGGCTTCACCGCAGTGCTGCCGCAGGCACAGGCGCAGGCCGCGATCGACGTACTGCAATCACTGGGAATCGACGCCTGGCCGATGGGCCGGATCGTCTCGGACGATCAGGTCAACGACGAGGCTGCGCCAGTAGTGCGCGGTGCGAAGGGTGTCGACGCCGGCGGCGCCCAACTGGTGGGTGCCTACCGCAACTGAGCGCAACCTGAGGCGACGTGCTGACGGCCGGTAGGTCGACAGCACGTCGCCTCAGGATGCGAAGTCAGTGTCGCGTTGCCCAGTCGGCGTAGTCGTCGTACTCGTCGCCGTCATCATCGGTCTCGACGACTTCTTCCGGCTCGCGCGGAGTCGCATGGCGAAGCTCACGCTCGAGTGCGTTGAGGTCGGTGTCGGGGGAGAAATATTTCAGCTCCCGTGCAACCTTGGTCTGCTTGGCTTTGGCCCGGCCGCGCCCCATGGCGAGACCCCCTCATGTCTTGTGTGCCGGGCTGCCGGTCGCCGCAAGTGCTGAACTGGCAGACCAGTCAGACACGTGCGATGTCCGGGGTCCCGGGATCCTGGGCATTTGTCGTGCTGCCAACGGTACCTCAGATGCCGCAGGTTTCCCGAACCGGTCGGCCCAAAGGGCCCGAGTGTCATAGCGCCGGTTCATCGTCCTTCAGATGGCGTCGGCCGATGGCGAGCAGGAGGCCGATGACGATCAACACGCCCAGCGCCCCGAGGACGATCAGGAACGGTGCGTTGTTGGTGCTGTCGGTCGGCTTTTGCTGGGTCGGTAGGCCGGGTGAGGTGGCCGCCCCGGGCAGACCTGCGACGGTGCCGCTACTGGTGGCGGCGGAGGTCGACGTGGAGGTCGTCGGCGTGGTGCCGGTGAAGGAGAACTGGCCGCTGATCGGATGGCCATCGGCGGAGGTGACGCGCCAGGCGACGGTGTAACTGCCCGCCGGACCGGTGCGCACCTGCTGGGTCACGGTGCGGCCGTCGACCGTGGGAACGCCGTTCTGCCACTCCTGGTCGCCGCTCTTGACCACGATGACCGCACCGACGGAGGCCACCGACTCGTTGAACGTCAGGGTGATCTGCTTCGGGAAGGAGACGGTGCTGCCGTCGGCGGGGCTGCTCGACACCAGGCGGTCGTGGGCGCTCGCGGCGGGCGCGCCGAAGAGAAGTGTCACGGGGAGGACCAGAAGTGCGATCAGGGCGAGCAGTGACCGGGTCGCGGCGGTGCGAAGCATGGCCCAAGTATCCGGGGTGGGGCGGCGGCTGCCCAATTGCGGCGAGACGCCATCAGCCGGCCGACCAGGCGTGCCACAGCTCGGCGTAGCGGCCGCCGGCCACGATCAACTCGGCGTGGTTGCCCTGCTCCACGACCCGGCCCGATTCCATCACCAGGATCCGATCGGCATCGGCGGCCTGGTTGAGCCGATGGGCGATGACCACGGCTGCGCGGCCTCTGACGACCGCCGCGAAGGCCCGGTCCAGTTGCCGGCTGGTGTCACTGCCGGCCTCGGCGTTCGCCTCGTCCAGCACCACCAGCGCAGGGTCCATCAGGTGCACCCTGGCCAGGGCAAGGTGCTGGGCCTGTACGGCGGTCAGCGGCCGGCCGCCGCCGCCCACCCTGGCGTCGAGGCCGTCGGGAAGGGTGCGGACCCAGTGGTCGGCGCCGACCGCCACCATCGCCTGCGCGATCTGCTCGTGCGTCGCGTCCGGCCGGCCGAGGCGCAGATTGTCGGCAATGGTGCCGGCGAAGACGTGCGTCTCCTGGGTCACCAGCGCCGCGGACCGCTCGACAACAGGACGACCCCAAACGATGGATCCGGCTCTGGGCGTGCGCAATCCGGTGACAAGAGAGGCCAGAGACGACTTGCCCGAACCCGTGGTTCCGACGACCGCTACCTTCTCACCCGGCCCGACACGGAGGGTGACATCGTCCAGGACAGCCGGCCCATCGGCGTACCCGAAGGTCAGGTCGGAAACCTCGACGACTTGGTCGGTCCCGGTCTCGAAGGCCGTCTCGTGACGCGGCACGGTCGTCACCCCGACCAGTCGGGCGACACCGGCGGCGGCTTGCTGCAGCGTGTCGAAGGTGGCCAGCACGCCGTTGATCGGGCCGAAGAGACCGGCGAAGAACAGTGCGGCCGCTGTCGCGGCGCCGACGGAGGTGGTCCCGCTGCGGACCAGGAAGAAGCCGGCCAGCAGAATCGCGGCGAGACCGACGAATTCAGCCAGGTTGAGCCGTCCCCAGAACCGGGTCATCGTCTGCATCGCGGCCAGTTCGTAGCCCATCGACTCCTTCGACGCGGACTCGATGCGTCCGCGTTGTCGACCGGTCAGACCCAGTGCGCGCAACGTGGGCAGGGCGGTGAACCCGGTGAGCAGGGCCGACGCGCGACGCCCGTCGGCGGCGCGTCCCGCGGCGTAGATGGGCCGGGACCGACGCAGATACCAGCGCAGGGTGTGCGCCTGGATGGGTACGGCGAGCAACCCGGCCACGGCGAACCGCCAGTCGATCGCTGCGAGGCCGATCAGAGCCGCGACGATGGCCAACGCCGAGGTGACGAAGTAGCCGAGGACCTCCGATGCGGCGTCGGTGACGCGCTCGGCGTCGCCGGATACCCGCGAGATCACATCACCCGAATCCCCGGCTTCGACGACATCGATCGGGAGATCTACGGCGTGGCTGAGGGCGTCTTCCCGCAGGCTGCCGACGGCGGGAAAGACCAGGCGGGCCAGCAGGAGTCGGGCGAAGTAGGTACAGATCGCGCCAGCCACGACCGCCGCGGTCAACAACGCGATCGGGATCGTGAGGGCACTGGGATGCCGGCGGTCGACGACCGCCTGCGTGATCCAACCGATCGTGGCCGGGATGGCCAGGTTCAGCAGACTGACACCGAGCATCACCAGGATCGTGCCGGCCAGGAGCAGTCTGCGACCAGGTAACAGTGTGCGCAGGTAGCGGCGGATCTGCCCGCCGTCGGCGACGGGAAGCACGGTGGCGCTCATCGCATCACCGCCAGTGCGTAGTCCTCGGCCTGGAGCAGCGACTCGTGCCGGTCGACCCGGCACTCGTGCTCGGCCAGGTGCACCACGCGGTCGCAGCGCGCCAGCCAGGTAGGGCTCGTCGTGACCACCACCGTGACCTGGCCCTGCCGCAGCCGCACCACACGTTCAGCAATCCGGTCCTCGGTCGCGGAATCGACGGCAGTCGTGGGGTCGTGCAGCACCAACACCGGCCGGTCGGCCGCCAGCGCCCGAGCCAGACAGACCCGTTGCCGTTGCCCGCCGGAGAGCCGTTCACCCTGCTCGCCGACATACGTCGCAGCCCCCTGCGGTGTGCTGGCGAGGACCTCATCGACGTACGCCGCTCGAGCCGCTCGGTCGATGATCGCCGGGTCCGCGGCGACCGCCTCGAGGTTCTCCTGGATGGTGCCGGGCAGGAGCGCGGCATCGTGGAAGTTCACCAGCGGATCACCGGAGAACGTTCCTGCCATGGGTTGTTCCTCGCCGGCCAGCAGCCGCAGGAATCGAGTCGCCGCAGCCGGGTCACCGCAGACCACCCCCGTGCAGCCCGGCTCGAAATCTGCCGTCAGGACGTAACCGGTGTCATCGCCGAGCGGCAGGTTCTCGACGGTCAGCCGGCGTGCAGTCCCAGGGCCGCGATCGGCGTACGTCGGGGCGGGGGTGAGCACTTCCCGGACGCGTTCGGCGGAGGCGACCGCGCGGCCGTAGACCGAGGCAGCTTCGGACACGGTCTGCATGGGGTCGACCAGGAAGCGGGCCAGGCCCAGGGCTGCGATGAGCGCACCGACGGAGAGTTGCCCGGTGAGGGCCAGCCAGCCGCCGACGGCAGCGATGACGACCAGGTACAGGCCGGACAGGAGCGCGCCTACCGCGGCGAGGGTGGCTTCGGCGGACATGGCGTGCACCGAAGCGCGCACTGCGTCGTGACTGGCGAGGCGGTACTCGGCGGCTGCGGGACCGGTGGCGTTGATGCCTTTCAGAACCCGCAAGCCACGCAGCAGGTCGTGGGCGAGGGTGGCGGCCCGGGCTTGTTCCTCCTGCTCGGTCGCGCTGCGCCGGGTCACGCGCCGGGCGATGACTCGCTCGGCGAGCAGCAGGACCGCGGTCCCGATCAGGACGACAACCGCGAGGAGGGCCGAGCTTCGCAGCAGCAGCACGGTGGCGAAGACGATGACGGCTGCCGCGGCGAGGCTGCGAGCGAAGTCGCGGGCGAAGACCCCGATTCGCATCGCATCGCTGGAGGCCCGGGTGAGCAGATCGCCGGGCAGGTGACCGGTCGTCGTACCGGAAGCGACCAGACGGTCGGTCAGCCACATCCGGATGCGGTGCTCGATGACTTGTTGGGTGCGTTTGTTGGTGCGGGCGGCCCATCGGAAGGAGATGGACAGGAAGAGGAAGTCGGAGGCCAGGACGACCAGCCACATCACCATGTCGCGGACCGAGCCGCCGTCGATCGCCTGGCTGATGGTCGCCCCCACGATCACCGGCACCAGGGCCTCACCGAACTGGTGGGTGCTGAAGAGTGTTGCCGAGCCGAACAACGGCCATCGCTCGGTGTGCAGGGCTGCCCGCAGGAAGGCGGCGCCGGAGTCGGTCATCGGCGCTGATGATGAGGTGACGCTCACTCCGGCATCATGCCATCGCCAGGTGAGGTAAGCCTAAGTTGGCTGGCGCCGACCCAGCGACGGTGGCCGCCACACCGCGAGCGCGACGAGTACCGCGGAGCCGAGCAGCCAGCCGGCCAGAACATCGGTGGCCCAATGGAAGCCGAGGTAGACCCGCGACCATCCGACGCCGCCGACCACGGCGACGAAGACGGCGGCTAGTGCTGCTCGTGCCCAGCGGTTGCCGGTCCGGCGCCAGGCGAGGAGAAGAAGGATGCCGTAGAAGATCGTGCTCGCCGTGGTGTGTCCGGAGGGGAAGGAGAAGGAGTGCGGGGCCGGACCGGTCATGTCGATCACCGGTGGACGGGCTCGACCCACGATGCTCTTGATGCCCACGACCAGCACGCTGCTGGTGGCCAGACCCACCGCGAGCAGGACCACGGCTTCGTCGTCGCGGCGGATCGCCGCCACCGCTGTGACGATCAGAGCAACGGTCGCGACGACCAGAATGCGACCGATCGTGGTCAGCACGCGCGCCCAGGCGGTCAGGCCCGGAGTACGTGAGGCCGTGACCGACTGTTCGATGGACCGGTCGAGGTGAACCAAGCCGGAGCCGGTGCGCACCTGGACAGCCAGCGAGATCACCAGGACCAGCACCAGGCACACGTAGAGCACCGCAGCCGCAATGTGGCGGCGGCTGGTATCCATGTAGGCACCGTAGGCGCTACGAGGGGCGGTCCCTTCGATGGTGGGTGCTTGTCGAGCGTTCGTTCCCCGGGCGGCCCGGTCAGGTCGCGTTCGCTGAGCCGCGGCCGCGCACGGTGTACCCGGTCAAGAGGGCTCCGGCGATGGCCAGTGCCGTGGACAGGGCGGCAAGATTGCCGCGCGCCCCGGTGATGGCGCGCCCACCGAGCAGGCCGCCCGCAGCGATACCGATCTGGAAAGCAAGGACGTAGAACGAGGACGCTAATCGGCTCCACCCCGGCGAATCCTCGGTGACGAACGCCTGGAACTGCACGATCAGGGCCGCGTAGGCGGCCGCCCACAGCAGCGCCCCGATAACGAAGACCGGCGCCCGCGCTACACCCAGCGCGAAGCCCCCAGCCAATACGCCCACGGAGAGCACGGTCGCGGCGCCCGGGTACCGATCGTGTGCCCGTCCGGCCGACACGGTCGAGGCAAGTCCGCCCATGCCCATGGTGAGCATCAGCGCGGGGACCCATCGGACGGGGACTCCCGCCTGGCCGGCCGTCTCGGCGATATAGGTGTATGACGCCGTGTAAGCGGCCGCGATCGGCACGATCACGATGCACCAGCGGGCGACCCGGCGGCGCGAAGTAGCGGGCACCAGCGGCGTCCCGGGGTTGGTGCTGCCCTGGGCCGGTAGGTCGGGCACCAGGCGACGCAGCCCGACGGCGCATCCCGCGGCCAGAACGCCGAGGAGTGCTGCCGCCAATCGCCACGAGCCGAGTTGGCTGATCTGGGCGACCAGCGGCGAACCCACCACGGTGCCCAGCGAGCCACCGAGGAACACGACGGCGGTGGCCTTTCCGGGTTGTCGGGGCATCAGCGAGACGGCGACCACAGGTACGGCGGCCCACACCAGCCCGTGGCAGGCTGCGGCGAAGACCCGGGCGAGTTCGACGTACGTCAGGGATGGGGCAACCGTGAGAGCGGCCTGGCTGATCGCGAGGGCCAGCATGCCGCCCACCAGGACTCGGCGCGGCGCGAGACGACGGGTCAGGGCCGCGGCCGGCAGAAGCGTGACGGCAGCCACCACGGCATACGTTGTGACCAGGGACCCGATCGTGTCGGTGGATACGCCCAGATCCTCGTGCATCGGCAAAAGCGCTCCGGCGGTGAACAATTCACTGGAAGCGTAGGCAAACAGTGACATTCCGAGGACCGCCAGGACCGGACGCGAAGTGCACACCTTCACGGTCGAGCGAGCAGATCCTGCGCGATATCCAATTGGTCGATGCCTTCACGGGCCAGGAAGTGGCCGGCGCCGGGCACCACATGGACGTTCGCACCGACAGCGTGCGCGAACTGGTCGCTGGCAATGGGCGGCACGATGGGGTCGTTGTCGGAGCGGACTACTTCGACGCGCTCGATCAGGTCCTGGATCGAGGCGAGATCCAGGTCGATGAAGGCATCGAGGCCATCGGCGATGAACGCGTCGAGATCCGGATCGCCGATCGTGGGTAGCGCCTGCGCGAACGGGGCGACAGCGACGAAGAGCCCAAGGCGGTCGTGGGAGTCGGCCACTCGGCGTACCGCTTGCGCGACGGTCACACAGCCCAGGCTGTGCGCGATGACGGCTGTCTCGGGACCGAGCCGGCCGATGGCGTCGGCCACGGTGCTGATCCAGGTTTGGGCAACGGGGGTGGTCGCCTCGGGAAGTGCGATGCGCTCGGCTCCCGGGGTGGCGTCGGCTAACCAGGGGAACCAGTGGTCATCGATCGATGCGCCGAAGCCATGCACGATCAGGACCCGCCGGTAGCGCCGCTGGGGGTTCGTAGCGATCATGGATGCGACGCTAGGCCTTCACGCCAGCGTGAAGGTCAAGCGCAGTCGGCGACCAGGAGTGGCACATGCAGATCGGAGAGTTCG
This sequence comes from Branchiibius cervicis, assembly GCF_042661605.1. Classification (NCBI taxonomy): domain Bacteria; kingdom Bacillati; phylum Actinomycetota; class Actinomycetes; order Micrococcales; family Dermacoccaceae; genus Branchiibius; species Branchiibius cervicis. Next base: position 3,218,644 of record NZ_JBHSWJ010000002.1, on the reverse strand, counting down.
CGCAGCGCACAGGAGTTTCGGCTCGTGCGGTGCGGCACTATGAGGATCAGGGCCTGTTGCAGCCTCGACGGGACGGCAACGGCTACCGGCAGTTCGATGACGATGATCTGGCCACCGTGGAGCGGATCCGGTTGATGATCTCGGCGGGGGTGAGCACCGCCACGATGCGGCAATACTTGGACTGCGTCGGTATCGGGGACCACGGGGTCGCGATCGAGATGTGTCCTGCGCTGCGCAGCGAGTTGGATGCTGTGCGACACCGGCTGGACCGCCAGTCGACGCGGATCGACGCGACTCGCGCGGCCTTGTGCGCGTTGACCGAGGGATAACAAGGAACCGGTGGCCAGAGACGGGGTCGAACCGCCGACCTAGCGATTTTCAGTCGCTCGCTCTACCAACTGAGCTATCTGGCCGAACTTCACACCCACGAGTGGGTATGAAAAGCGACCCCGACGGGACTCGAACCCGCGACCTCCGCCGTGACAGGGCGGCGCGCTAACCAACTGCGCTACGGGGCCTTGGTGACAAGACCTGCATGTTGCCATGCGTATCCCCAACGGGATTCGAACCCGTGCTGCCGCCGTGAAAGGGCGGTGTCCTAGGCCTCTAGACGATGGGGACCTACTCGAGGTCCCGCACCGTGTCTTTAGCCAGGCAGCCCGGTTCCGTCGAGGACTCCGCAACTATAGGCGAGGGCTGCGCAAACCACCAATTCGAGCGGCGAGGAAGCGCGAGCGGAGGTTGTCGCGAGCGTAGCGAGTGGCGGCCGTAGCGGAGCGCGCACCGAGCGCGACCAGGAGTTCGAGCGGCGAGGAAGCGCGAGCGGAGGTTGTCGCGAGCGTAGCGAGTGGCGGCCGTAGCGGAGCGCGCACCGAGCGCGACCGGAAGTTCGAGCGGCGAGGAAGCGCGAGCGGAGGTTGTCGCGAGCGTAGCGAGTGGCGGCCGTAGCGGAGCGCGCACCGAGCGCGACCATGAGTTCGAGCGGGAGCGCCCTGTCACAACAGCGGTTATCGGCAATCCGGCGGACCTTCGTGGCGGTAAACAACCGCTGGTTTGCAGATTGCCGCCGGTGTGCAGCGTGCGGCTGGGTTCACGAGGGGTTCGCCCAGGCCAGCAGGCGCTCCACGGGCCAGGTGTCGACGATCCGCTCCGCGGGCACACCCAACGCCTCGGCACGCGCGCAGCCGTACTGCTGGAAGTCCAATTGGCCCGGGGCGTGCGCATCGCTGTCGATGGAGAACAGGCAACCCATCTCGAGCGCCATCGTCAGCAGGTCGTCGGGTGGATCCTGCCGCTCGGGTCGGGAGTTGATCTCGACCGCGGTGTCGTGTTCGAGGCACGCCTCGAACACCGCCTGGGCATCGAAGGTGGACTGCTTGCGTTTGCCGCGATCGCCTTCGACCAGGCGCCCGGTGCAATGACCCAGGATGTTGACCCGCGGGTTGCTCACCGCGGCCACCATGCGCCGGGTCATCGGCGCCTTGTCCATCGCCAGCTTCGAGTGCACCGATGCCACCCGCACCGCCAATCGGTCCAGCATGGCGTCGGTCTGGTCGAGCGCTCCGTCGTCGAGGATGTCGACCTCGATGCCCGGCAGCAGCCGGAAACCGTCGACGTGCGCGTTGATGGTGTCGATGACACCGAGTTGCTGGGTCAGTCGCTCCACCGACAGGCCGTTGGCCACCCGCAACCGCGGCGAATGGTCGGTCAGCACCAGGAATTCATGGCCGAGTTCGATGGCGGTGGCCACCATCTCCTGGATCGGTGAACCGCCGTCACTCCAGTCCGAGTGGCAGTGGCAATCACCGCGCAACGCTGCCAGGAGCTCCTGCCCGCCCTCGACGAGGTGCTCGGGCGACTCCTCCTCCAGCTTGGCCAGATAGTCGGGCGTCTGTCCGTCCATCGTCTGTTGGATCACCGACGCCGTCGCCGGCCCGATGCCGGGCAGGTCCGTCAACCGACCCTGCTGGTACGCCGTGTGGAGCTCCTGCGGGGACAATCCGGCCACTGTGTCGGCCGCGTTGCGGAACGCCTTGATCCGGTAGGTGCCCTTGCGGCCGCGCTCCATCAGGAAGGCGATGCGGCGCAGCGCGTCGAGAGGTTCCAGTCCGTCCGGTGTGGTCACGGCTCAACCCTGCCACCGCGGCGTACGCCGATGGGTAGGGTGCACGCGATGAGGTTCTGGTTGGTGCCGCTCGCCCTGGTCCTGGGCGCTGCCCTGGTGTGGTGGGTCCGCCGCAGAACCGCCGCAACGTACGTCGAGTGGTTGATCCGGCGGGCCCACGGACAGCCCCAGCGGGCCCGGCGAGCCGTGATCGTCACCCAGGTCGCCGGACTGGTCGCGGCCATCCTGGTCCTCGCGGTGGCGGTTCTGGCCGAACAATGGAATCGCTGGTTCTGGCTGCGAATTCCGTTGTGCGTGCTGGTGATTGCGACCTATGTGCCGCTCGCGGTGTCGCTGGCGCCGGCGAGGTTCCGCTGGCAGCGGTCAGCGGCGATGAAAGCCCTCGAACGCGGCGCGAGCGTCCCCGTTGCCGATGCCATCGCGCGCGCCGGCAAGGTGTTCGCGCCGATGGGTTCGGTGGTGTTCCTGATCTCGGTGCTGTTGCTCAGCTGGCACCATCTGCATCCGTAGCGGCCACGTTCGTCCCGGCTGACGGATTCTGGCCGGGCACCATGCCGCGAGCGCGGTCGGCGATGGCCGCCTGGATCTTCGGCCGGAGGGTGTTGACGGTGAAGACGACGGCCACAACGCCCAGTGCCATCACCAGCCGGGGCTGACGCACGCCCCGCTTGGTGAGTAGTGCCTCGACCTTCTGGTCGGCCTTGAGGGCCAGCCCCGAGGTCACCAGCGCGAATCCGGCGGCGGTCGCTCCGGCGAAGGGCGCAGCGGTCTGAGCACGACCCACTACAGCGGAGGCGCGGGCCGGCAGCTTGTTGTCGACGACTCCGGGCAACCGGTCGCCGACCAGTGCGGCGAGCGAGGTTGCGGTGCGGGCCAGGGACACGCCGCGACGCGCTGAACGCGGAATTCGGGCCGGGGACACCAAGGTGATCGCGCCGGCGGTCACGGCACTGATCGCGTTGCGGACCAGTGGGTTGGACGTGCTCACATCTGCCATGAGCCCCACTCTAGGCGGGCGGTGAACAGGCTCGAAGGACCGGCGACACGCGAGACGGCTTGCAGGCTGCCTTCAGGACGTCGGCCTAGCGTTCTTATGAAGACATTGTGAAACGACGGGCCTCGGGGGCCGGTCTGACCGGACGGGAACTTCGGCATGGCGGACATCGCGCGACGCTTGGTAATGGGCGGTGGACTCGCGGCAGGTGCCGCGGCATCCCTCGCCGCCTGCAGCAACGCCAACGGCGCGCCTCGGATGGGGCACCCGGGTCCGCCGACCCCGACGGGATCGTCCATTGCGGCACCAACTGTCACCAAGCTCATTGGCGACGGATCCACCTCGGATACCGGCCCTCAGCCGCATCAGCCGACGTGGCGCACACTCGAGCCCGGCGACACCCCGCCGCAACTGGTGGTCATCTCCTGGGACGGGGCCGGCAACCTCAAGGGCAAGATGCTGCTCGACCGGTTCCGCGGCATCGCCAAGGACACCGGTGCTTCGATGACCCTTTTCCTGTCGGGCCTGTGGTTCCTGCCCTCACGCAAGAAGTCGCTCTACCATCCGCCGAACAAGCCGGTGGGAGCCTCGGCCATCGGCTACTTCGACGATCACTCGGTCCACGAGACCATTCGTGGGATCGGTCAGGCCTGGCATGAGGGCCACGAGATCGGGACGCACTTCAACGGTCACTTCTGCGATCCCAAGGGCGTCGGCTCGTGGACGCCGGAGCAGTGGAAGGACGAGATCGCCCAGGCGAAGTCGTTCGTCGAGAACTGGAAGACCAACACCGGCTTCACGGACCTGCCGGCTCTGCCGTTCGATTACGAGAAGGAACTCGTGGGCAGCCGGGCGCCGTGCCTGCAGGGCAGTGAGAATCTGCGCATCGCGGCGTCCCAGTTGGGCTGGCGCTACGACTCCAGCGCCAACGGTGTCCAGATGTGGCCCAAGAAGGTGCGCAACCTGTGGGCCGTCGACCTGCAGTCGATTCCCTTCGCAGGGCACGGCACTCGCACGGTGCTGTCCATGGACTACAACCTGATGTACAACCAGTCCAAGGTGACCCAGGGTCCGGCGAGCATGCACGCCACCTGGAAGCAGCAGGCGGTTGACTCCTACATGGCCGGGTTCAACCGTGTTTACGAATCCAATCGGGCACCGATGATCATCGGCAACCACTTCGAGACGTGGAACGCCGGCATCTACATGGACGCAGTCGAAGAGGTCATGCACCAGGTGTCGAAGAAGCCGGACACGCACATCGTGTCGTTCCGGCAGTTGGCCGACTACCTCGATCTGCAGGATCCGGCGATCCTGGCGCGGTTGCGCACGTTGCCCTTCGGGACCAAGCCGCCCGGTGGGTGGTCGCAGTTCCTGCAACCGCTGACCGGCGCGGCTGCGGCAGCGGCGGATAAGGCCAACACGCTGCCCACCTGATCACAGGTCGATCGTCGTGGTGACGTCCGTGACCGACGGGCGGAGCGGCGTACTGGAAAATCCGAAGTCCGGCGTGGGGTCGACCGGCGCCAGGTCGCCCAGGTCCTGACCGCGCCAGGTGCCGGACAGGCTCGCGATCGCCCGTACGTCGTGTGCCCCGTAGTACTCGCGGCGGTCACCGCCCGCTGTGCCCCGGGTCCGCACGCCGCGCAACACGATTCGCGCGACCGGGTCGGTCAGCGCGGTGAGTGCCGGGGCGGCGGAGACGCTCCGCGGGATCGGCCGCAGGATCCACCCCAGAGCCGTCCGCCGGCCGACGTCGAGGTGCACTGTGAGGTCGCCACCGTCGAACCTCCATGTTCCGCCGGTCGCGGTGAAGCGGACCTCCGCGACGTCGATGTCGTCGAATTGGTAGGTCTGCGAGACGTATTCAGCGATCTCATCGGTTGGTGCGACCAGTGTTCGCCGACCCGAAGCATCGGCCACCATGGCGTCGGTAAAGTGGCCGAAGGGGGACTGGGGCCAATGCCCGATCACGAGTCGTACGCCCGAGCTGCTTCCCGCGCCGGCGATCTGCCCGGAGAAACGGTCACGGGTCACGAAGGAGTCGTTCCGATGAGCACAGTGCCGTCCGGCTCGATGTTGACCACCGGTTTATCTGATCCGGCAGTGCTCTGGTCGAGTTCGGCGTCGAATGCGGCGACGACAGCCTCGTCGGGACCGAGGCCGATGGGGACGCTTTCACTGCGCAGGTTGATCACCAACCGGTAGGCACCGCGTTGGATGCGGATCAGATCGTCGTCGATCGCCGTGGCGATGGTGCCGAGAGCGGAATCGCTGAGGTCCGGTATTTGCTGCCGCAAGGCGATCAGTGTGCGGTACCACTGCAGCACCCTGGCGTGATCGCCGCCGGTCGGCTGAGACCAGTCGAGCTTGGACCGCGTGAACGTCTCCTCATCTTGCGGGTCCGGCACCTGCGAACCCCAACCGTGGGAGGCGAATTCAGCCTTCCGTCCCTTCGATACGGCCTCGGCCAGCTCGGGATCCTGGTGATCGGTGAAGTACTGCCAGGGGGTGGTTGCACCCCACTCCTCACCCATGAACAGCATCGGCGTGTAGGGACTGCTCAGTAGCATCGCGGCCCCCGCGGCGACCCGACCGACCGACACCAGTTCCGCCAGTCGATCACCGGTGGCCCGGTTCCCGACCTGGTCGTGCGTCTGCAGTGAGGCCACGAACCGCCAACCGGGCGAGGTCGAAGGATCGACCGGGCGACCGTGGTGTCGTTTGCGGAAGGTGGAGTAGGTGCCGTCGTGGAAGAACGGCGTCCGCAACACCTTGGGCAACGCATCCGGATCCGCGAAATCGCCGTAGTAGCCGCTGGTTTCACCGGTCAATCGCACATGAAGCGCATGGTGGATGTCGTCGGCCCACTGCGCGTCCATCCCCAGCCCGCCGACGTTGCGTGCCGACACCGTGCCCGGGTCGTTGCGATCGGACTCCGCGATCAACGTCAGCTCCCGGCCGGACGCGTTGGCCAACATGACCACCTCGGCGGCCAGCTGCTCCAAGAACGGAAGAGCGCGACTGTCCATCAACGCGTGGACGGCATCCAGGCGCAACGCGTCGATGTGGAAGTCGCGCAACCACATCAGGGCGTTGTCCAGGAAGTACCGGCGCACGTGATCACTGCCGGCGCCGTCAAGATTCACTGCCGAACCCCACGGTGTCTTGTAGGCGTCGGTGAAATACGGACCGTAACTGGGCAGGTAGTTCCCGCTGGGGCCGAGATGGTTATAGACGACGTCCAGGCACACCGCGAGACCGCGCTGATGGCACGCATCGACGAACCGCTGCAAACCCGCGGCTCCGCCGTACGGCTCGAATACGGCGTACGGGCAGACTCCGTCATAACCCCAGCCCCGGCTCCCCGGGAACGCGGCCACCGGCATGACCTCGACGACGGTCACCCCCAGCTCGGCCAGGTAGTCCAACCGGTCGATCGCTGCGGCGAACGTGCCGCCCGGGGTGAACGTGCCGATGTGCAACTCGTACACGACACCCCCACGCAGCGGCGGAGCCGTGAAATCGTCGTCCTGCCAGTCGTATTCACCCAGGTCGATGACGGCCGACCGCTCGTCCGGCCCGTCGGGCTGGGATAGCGATCGGGGATCGGGCAGGACGTTCGACTCTCCCTCGTCGGTGTGCAGCACGTAGCCGTAACGATCCCCCACGACCGCTTCGGCGTCACCCCCGAACCAGCCCTGGTCGGCGGCCGTCAACCGGATCCGTTGCTCGCCCAGGGCAAGATCGACATCGGTCGCGTTGGGTGCCCAGACCTCGAACTTCACGACACCTTCTCCAGTACGGCGACCGGCAGCTTCTCGAGTACCTCACCGACCGCCGTGGTCCCGCCCGCGATCTCGGCGCCGGTCAGCACATCCCGCCACGATCCGTCGGGCAACGTCACCTCGGTGTCCGACCAGCCACCGGAGCGGGCAAGGCGTGCCGGTGCACGGGTCACCAGCACCAGGACCGAATCCCGGGATCCGCTGCCGGGCAGGCGAAGTCGCGAGGCGTTGCCGCGGGTGAAGGCAATGAGGTGGTCGTTGCCGGTCTTGATCGGTTGGAAGCCACTGGTGAAGACGCCGGGCAGCCGGCGGCGCAACTCCAGCACCCGTCCGACCAGATGGGTCTTGTCCGAGCTCAGTTCGGCACCCCACGCGGTGTCGCTGATGAGGGCACGGGCGTTGGCTCCGTAGTCCACCGGCCGGCGGTTGTCCGGGTCGACCAGACTGAGGTTGAGCGCTTCGCAGCCTTGGTAGGTGTCCGGGATGCCGGGGATGGTCAGTTCGAGAGTCCGGGCGCCCAGCACGCAGGCTCGGATCGCCTCCTCGTTGGCTTCGAGTGCGTCCTGGATCGCATCGTGCGTCGAGCCGGAGTCGCGGAACTTCTGTGCCAGGGCAATGACTTTGGCTTCATAGTCCTCGTCCGGTGCGGTCCACGTCGAGTGCAGCTTCGCCTCGCGCAGCGCTTTGGTCAGATAGCCGGTCAGGCGCTCGTCGTCGATCGGCCCGACCCCGAGGATGGTCTGCCAGACGAAGTGGCCCACGTCGGGGTCAACACCCGCCTTCTCCGACTCCTTGCGGGCAGCGGCACTGATGCGGGACCAGGCGTCAGGGTCGCCGCCCACCGCAACCAGGCGCGCGCGCACGTCTTCGGAGCGTTTGGTGTCGTGGGTCGACAGCGTGGTCATCGTGCGGGGCCAGGTGTCGGGACGCGTCACCGACCAGGCGATCAGCCGCTCCGGTCCGGCGGTCGCAAAGCGGGTCGGGTCACCACCGACCTCGTTCAGCGCGACGAACGGGTTCCACCGGTAGAACGTCGTGTCCTCGATACCCTTGGCCATCACCGGCCCCCACGTCTGCTGCAGCCGGATACCGAAATCGGTAGCCGCCTTGTCGTCGTCAGCGAAGACGGTAAGCGGGACCAATGCGGTCAACTCCGCGCCGAGGTCGGGGCGCGCCTCGGCCGCGGTGACGAACGCCTTGCTCAACCGGGCGCGCGCCTGCTCGCTCAACCGGGTCTCAGGCTTGGCGTACGCGCGGTACACCTCACCGGCCACGACGAGTTCGGTGATGGCCTCGCGGAGTCTGTCCGGGTCGTGATCGGGCAACGCCTCCGTGGCTCGCCGGGTCAGCCGCTCCACCTCCGGGCCGAAGGACTGCGAGACCACCTGCCGTTTCGCAGCAGCCACCGCAGTGTCGTAGTCGGGTTCACCGCCGGAGGCGACCCACTCGTTCTCGATCACCTCGGCACTGGCCTCGTCGATCAGCGCGGTGTCGATCAGGCCCAGGGCGTCGTACCCGGTGGTGCCTGCGCACGGCCAGTTGGTGGGCAGTTGCTCACTGCCCTCGAGGATCTTCTCGACCCAGATCGGCGTCCCCTTGTCGGTGCCGTCGGTCAGGCGCTCCAGGTATCCGACGGGATCGGCCAGGCCGTCCGGGTGGTCGATCCGGAAGCCGTCGATCATGCCGGCGCGATGCAGCTCCAGGAGCAGCGCGTGGGTAGCGTCGAACACCTCGGGCAGCTCGACGCGGATGGCGATCAACTCGTCGACCTCGAAGAACCGGCGGTAGTTGAGCACCTGATCCTTCTCGTGCCAGCTGGCCAGCCGGTAGTGCTGCTGCGCGACAGTCGCGGCGACGTCGTCGCTCACGGTGCCCGGAGCCAGCGGCCAGAGATGGTCGTAGTACCGCAACACCGGTTCGTCACCGGAGGAGTCGATGGTGAGTTCACCTGCGGCGAGAACGTTTTCGAGCGTGTCACCCAGGACCGGGATGCCGAGTTTGCCGTCGCCGGCTGCCCAGTCGATGTCGAACCACTCCGCGGTTGCCGCGGCCTGACCGTCCCGGAGCACTTGCCACAGCTGATGGTTCAGATTCTCCGGCGCCGCGAAGGCCATGTGGTTGGGCACCACGTCGACGACGATGCCGAGGTTGTGCTCGTGCGCGGCCTGCACCAAGGTCTCGAAACCCGCACGGCCGCCCAGTTCAGGATTGATCGCGGAGTGGTCCACCACGTCGTACCCGTGCATGGAGCCGGGCATCGCGGTCAGGATCGGTGACAGATAGAGGTGGGAAATGCCCAGCTCGCGCAGGTAGGGCACCTGCTCGGCGGCGTTGGTGAACGTGAAGTCGTGGTTGAGTTGCAGCCGGTACGTCGCTGTCGGCGTGTCGCGCATGGGTCCCATCCTGCCGTGGCCGGCTGGTGATCACTTCCCTAAGGGCATGCGACCCTGACGTGATCTGCCCGACGTACGGCGCTCTGGCGTCCTACGCTGAGCCGTGCCGTTCACGCCCGCCCACATCGCCGCCGTACTTCCGGTGACCGCGCGACCGCGGCGCTGGGTGGTACCCGCTGCGTGGGTGGTGGGTTCGGTCGTTCCGGATCTGGTGTGGTTCCTGTTCAGCACGGACGCCTACAACACGGCGCACTCGCTGCGGGGCGTCGTCACGCTGGATCTCGCGGTCGGCATCGTCGTCGTCGTGGCCTGGCGGCTGATCGTGCTCACCCCGACCCGCGACGTGCTACCGCACGTGCTCGGTGAGCACGTGCCGGCACGCGGCAGCCTGCGGCCTTGCGAGTGGCCGGCGGCGGCAGTCGGCGTTGTCGCCGGAGCGCTGACCCATGTGCTGTGGGATTCCTTCACCCACCCCGGGCGCTGGGGAAGTTCGCACATCCCGCTCCTGCGCGACGACATCGGGCCGTTACCCGGCAGCCGGTGGGCGCAGTACGCCAGCGGTGTCTTCGGAGTGTTGGTCGTTGCCGTCTTCCTGGTCCGGCGCTATCGGCGGCATCCGGGGCAGCCGGTGATGGATCGCCGACTCCCACCCGGGTTGCGATGGGTGGTGCTGGCGATCGTGGTGGGGGTGCCGACGCTCGTGGGCGCCCTCGCCGGGGTGCACGCGATGCCCGAGGGTCTGCGCATCGCGACCGTCTCGTCGGTGCGGCACTTCAGTGTCGCGTTGTTGGCAACGGTGCTGCTGGCTAGTTGCCTGTGGTGGCTGCTGCCGCGCCGGACGGCCGGCTCGTGATGTAGCACCCTGGGCGAGCGGGCTAGAACGGCGCCGGCGGGTTCAGCTGCGAAGTCGTGATCGCGTTGTCGGCGACCTTCCACTTGGCCAGGATCTTGCCGTAGGTACCGTCCTTGATCAGCGAGTTGACCGCGCTCACCAGCGCCGGGGCGATCGGCGACCCTTTGGCCGTGGCGAACCCGACCGGGGTGGTCGAGAACGTCCCGAGGTACTTCGTGTTCGGGATCCTGGTCGCCTGGTACTTCAGCGTGACCGCCGGTCCGAAGAAGACGTCGACCTTGCCGTTCTGCAGGCCCAGGTAGATGGGTGCGGTGTCGGCGAAGTACTGCACGGACCAGTTCGGTTTGCCGGCTGCGGCGCAATCACCGGCGTGACTCTCCAACTGCTTCTGGAAGGTCGTACCCGGTGAGGTCGCGAGCTTCAGCCCGCACAGGTCGGTGATCGCGGAAACCTTGTCGGTCTTCAGGTCCTTGCGTCCCAGGAACGCCTGGCCGTCGTTGAGGTAGGTCGCGAAGTCGACGACCTTGCTGCGCTCCTTCGTGACGCCGAAGTTGGCCTGCCCCGCCTGGTACTTGCCGTTCTGCACGCCCGGGATGATCGAGGCGAAGGTCCCGAACTCCTCCTTGAAGGAGATGCCGAGCTTCTTGGCGACGGCGTTGCGCAGATCGATCGACAGGCCGATCTCTTTGCCAGTGCTGTCAACGCCGGCGTGCGGCAGGCCCGCGGTGCCGACCGCTTGGGTGGTGCCGAGGGTGATGACGTCGGACTTCTGAACCGTCTGAGGCAGCAGCTTGCGGGCAGCGTCGTCGACCTTGACCGCGCTGACCAGGTCAGCGGTGGGCTGGGTCGCCGTGGTGGCCGCCTCACCGGCGGAGGAGCAGCCGGCGAGGCCAAGAGCGAGTACGGCGAGGGCCGGGATAAGGGGGCGTGTGGACATAGTGGTGGTTCCTTTCGAGGGGGCGGATCAGGTTTGGTAGGCGTTGCACCTGTTGCGCAGGCACAGCGGTGCAACGACCGCCAAACCGTGGGAGAGAGTCGTGAGTGCGGGTACGGCGGGGGAGGGCTAGAGCACCGCGGAGAGGAAGGCCCGGGTCCCCGGATCCTGCGGATCATCGAGAACCTGTGCAGGAGAACCTTTTTCGGCAATGTGACCGCCGTCGAGGAAGACCACGGTGTCGGCCACCTCGCGGGCGAAGGCCATCTCGTGGGTCACGATGATCATCGTCATGCCATCCGCTGCAAGGTCGCGGATCACCGCGAGGACCTCGCCGACCAGTTCCGGGTCGAGAGCGCTGGTGGGCTCATCGAAGAGCAGCAGCCGCGGGCGCATCGCGAGCGCGCGAGCGATGGCGACCCGCTGCTGCTGACCGCCGGACAGTTGGGACGGGTAGGAATTCTCACGACCGGCGAGGCCTACCCGCGCGAGCAGCTCGGACGCCGTACGCGAGGCATCGGTGCGTGACACGCCGCGCACGGCCACTGGCGCCTCGATGAGGTTCTCCAGCACGGTCAGGTGCCCGAAGAGATTGAACTGCTGGAAGACCATCCCAAGGTCGGCGCGCTGACGGGTGATCTCCCGCTGGTGCCGCTCGACCAGCCGGCCGCGGTGCTCGCGGTAGCCGATGATCCGGCCGTCGATCTCGACGTAGCCACTGTCCGGCTTCTCCAGGTGGTTGATGCAGCGCAGCAGGGTCGACTTGCCCGATCCCGAGCGGCCGATCAGCACGGTGACCTCGCCGGTGTGCACGTCCAGATCGACGTCCTCCAGCACGGTCTGGAGTCCGAAGGCCTTGCGCAGGCCACGGATTCGCAGCAGGGGCTCGCCCACTTCGCGCAGCCGCTCAGTCCTCGCAACGGCGGTCATGCGCCCACTCCCGCGTCGATGCGAGCACCCTTGCTGCGGTAGGGCAGCAGCGGCAGGCCCGCGCGCACCACCTGGCGCAGCGTTCGCACGTCGCGGCGGTGGCTGCGGTTGTAGTGCCGCTCGACGACGTACTGGAGCACCGACAACGCGGTGGTGATGATGACGTACCAGAGCGTTGCGACGATGAGCAGCGGGACGACCTGGAAGTTGTCGTTGTAGATCAACTGCGCCGAGTAGAGCAGGTCCTGCACCGCGATGATGCTGACGATGGCCGTGGCCTTCACCATGCCGTTGGCGAGGTTGCCGCTGGCCGGGATGATGGCCGGCATCGCTTGGGGCAGCACGATCCGCCGGAAGATCCGGCGGCGGGACAGGCCCAGTGCCTCGGCAGCCTCGGTCTGGCCGCGGTCGACCGACAGCAACCCACCCCGCACGACCTCGGCGGAGAAGGCCGCCACGTCGAGAGTGAGAGCTATGAACGCGGCGATGATCCCCGAGAACAGGTTGGCGGTCTGCACTGACGCGAACTCCGGGCCGAACGGGATGCCGATCGACAACCGTGGGTAGAGCGAGGCGAGTTGGAACCAGAAGAGCACCTGGACGAGGGCCGGCACCGACCGCACGATCCAGACGAAGGTGAAACTCACGCTGCGCAGGATCGGGTTGCTGGACAGGCGCATCGCGGCCAGGGCGATCCCGAAGAGGTACCCGACGACGAACACCGACGCCGAGAGCGCCAGCGTCAGGCCGAGCCCGCGCAGGATGGAGGGCGCGGTGAAGTACTGCGCGACGATGCCCCACTGGAACCGTTGGTTGGTGATCAATGTGTTGACGAACATCGCCACGAGGACGAGGACCGCCGCGGCCGCCAACCAGCGACCGGGTCTCGGTGCGGAGACAAGGCGCGCGGTGCGTAACGGGTCGTCGGCCGCGGCGGGGAGGTCTGCGCCGCGTCGGCCGAAGCCCGGGCGTCGAGCAGGGTCATTGTGTGAATAACCTTCCAGATCAATCGCATTCGGCACTCAGCCGCTGCGATGGCATGCGCTTGTGGGCCGGGTTGGCTCACCGGGTCGTCACCTGGGGCACCCCACCGCTGCGGAGGGTTGCCGGTCAGCAAGCCAGGGCTTGTCGCTGACGCTCATAACCGAAAGTGAGGTTAGGCCAAACATCCCGGCATGGCAAATGCCTACTGATCCGATGGGTGTTAGCGGGGACGATTAAACTGACCGCAGAACCTTGCGTCGACGGAGGATGGCCGTGCAGATCTCGGCGAAAAGCGACTACGCCGTGCGTGCAGCTCTGGAGATGGCGGCCCGCGCACCCGATTTGCTGACGATCGACGCGATCGTCGAGGACCAGGGCATGCCGCGTAAGTTCGTCGAGGCCATCCTGGGCGATCTTCGCCGGGCCGGAATCGTGCGCACCCAACGGGGCTGCGCCGGGGGCTACACCCTGGCCCGACCCGCGTCCGAGATCGCGATCGGCGACATCCTGCGGGCCGTCGACGGTCCCCTCGCCGAGGTGCGGCCTGCGGCCGCATGAGACGACGTACGGCGGGGTGGCCGCCCACCTGCCCGACCTGTGGGTGGCCGTTCGGTCCAGCCTGCGACAGGTTCTGGACGAGGTATCGGTGCAGCAGTTGCTCACCGGCTCCCTGCCTGCGAAGGTGCGTCGGCTCAACGACGTCGAGGACGCCTGGCTGCCCCGCTGATTCGCGAGGCCCCGCGTGGCCTGGGATCTTCCAAACCTGCCCGGGGTGGAGTCAGGGTCCTAATTACCCACTTCCGGAGTAGGGATTAGACATCACGATTCGTTTGCTCTAGCCTCACTTTCGGTTATGAGCGTCAGCGACAAGCCCTGGCTTGCTGACCAGCAACCCTCCTGCGCGGTGGGGTGCTCCAGGTGATGACCCGGCATCTCCGACCGGAGGTGCAAGCGCGATGTGCACGGCGACTTCCGTTGCAATGCACCTGACGAGATGGGTAACCACCATGTCCGATCTCCATCTAGCCGTGGCCCTCGACGGCGCCGGCTGGCACCCCGCTGCATGGCGCGAGGCCGATGCCCGGCCGGGGGAGTTGTTCACCGCTCGGTACTGGACCGATCTGGTGCAGCAGGCTGAACGCGGTCTGCTGGACCTGGTGACGATCGAGGACGGTTTCAGTCAGCAGATCGATCACCACCAAGCCGCAGGCGACCGTACCGACCGGGTCCGCGGCCGCCTCGATGCGAATCTGGTCGCGGCACGGGTGGCGCCGACCACCTCCCGCATCGGGCTGTTGCCGACGGTGGTGGCGCCGCATACCGAGCCGTTCCATGTCTCCAAGGCCATCGCGACCTTGGATTTCGTCAGCACCGGGCGCGCCGGGGTACGGGTGCGTTCGAGCGTGAGTGCGGACGAATACGGCAATGTCGGACGTCGACCGGCGCCGGAACTTCCCAGCGAGGGTGTGCCTGCCTCCTTGACCCGCGCCCTCTTCGGCGAGGTCGAGGACTACATCGAGGTGTTGCGGCGCCTCTGGGACAGCTGGGAGGACGACGCGGAGATCCGTGACGTCGCCACCGGCCGGTTCGTGGACCGAGAGAAGTTGCACTACATCGACTTCGAGGGTGCGCAGTTCAGTGTGCGCGGACCCTCGATCACCCCGCGCCCGCCGCAGGGTCAGCCACTGGTCTCGTTGCTGGTGCACCAGAAGACCGGATACGAATTGCTCGCCCGCAGTGCGGATCTGGGGTTCGTCACCCCGACCGACGCTGCGGACGCGCACAACATCTCCACCGCGGTCCGCGCCGCCACGGCACAGGCCGGCCGGACCGCGGGGGAGGTCAACATCCTGGGTGATGTCGTCGTCTTCCTGGACGAGACGTACGCCGCCGCCTCCGCTCGCAAGGAGCGGCTCGACGTACGTGATGGGGATGAACTACGAAGTGACGCAACGATCTTCGTTGGTACGCCCGCAGAGTTGGCCGACCTGATCCTCGATTGGCACGCGGCCGGTCTGGACGGCGTACGCCTGCGGCCCGGTGCGCTGCCCCACGATCTGACCCAGATCACCGACGCGCTGGTGCCCGAGCTGCAGCGGCGCGGGGCATTCCGCAGGACGTACGACGCCACGACCTTGCGGGGGCACTTCGGCCTGACCCGGCCCGCCAACCGCTACGTGGCCTGAGAGGACGCACGATGACCAAGCAGATTCACCTGGCCGCACACTTTCCGGGCGTCAACAACACCACCGTGTGGAGCGACCCCGGCGCCGGCAGCCACATCGAATTCGACTCGTTCAAGCGTTTCGCGCAGATCGCCGAGCGGGGCAAGTTCGACTTCCTCTTCCTGGCTGAAGGGCTACGGCTGCGTGAGCAGAACGGCAAGATCTACGACCTGGACGTCGTCGGGCGGCCGGACACCTTCACCATCCTGGCCGCGCTCGCGGCCGTGACCGAACACCTCGGTCTGACTGGCACGATCAATTCGACCTTTAACGAGCCCTACGACGTGGCAAGGCAATTCGCCTCCTTGGACCACCTCTCCGGTGGCCGTGCGGCCTGGAATGTGGTGACTTCCTGGGATGCGTTCACCGGCGAGAACTTCCGCCGCGGGGGCTTCCTGCCTCAGGACCAGCGCTACGAGCGCGCCCGGACCTTTCTGCAGACCGCCACGGAGCTGTGGGATTCCTGGTCGCCGACGGACCTGCTGGCCAATCCCGACTCCGGGCAGTTCGTCGCCCGCCCCGACGCAGGCGCGTACGGTCATCATGACGACCACTTCGACATCAGCGGCCGCTTCAACGTGCCGTCCCCGCCCCAGGGTCGCCCGGTGATCTTCCAGGCCGGCGACTCCCACGACGGCCGGGAGTTCGCGGCCTCCTCCGCCGACGCCATCTTCAGCCGGCACGGGACCTTGGAGGACGGCAAGGCGTTCTACGAGGACGTCAAAGGCCGCCTGGCCAAGTACGGTCGCCGGCGAAGTGACTTGCTGATCCTGCCTGCCGCGACGTTCGTCCTGGGCGACACCGACGCCGAGGCGCAGGACAAGGCGCATGAGGTGCGTCGCCAACAGGTCAGCGGGCAGACGGCCATCCGGTTCCTGGAGCAGTTGTGGAACCGTGACTTGTCGCACTACGACCCGGATGGTCCTCTGCCACAGGAGGATCCGGATCTGGGCGAGCACACCATCGCGCGCGGCCGCGCTAGTGTGCGCCGGCATGACGACATCCTGGCCACTGCTCGAGCGTGGCGGGAGAAGGCCGAAGCGGAGCACCTGTCGATCCGCGAGTTGATCATCGAGGTCACCGCGCGGCAGAACTTCATCGGCTCGCCGCAGACGATCGCCGAGACCATCAACGACTACGTGCAGCAGGACGCCAGCGACGGTTTCATCCTGGTGCCGCACATCACCCCCGACGGCCTGGGTCCGTTCGTGGACCGGGTCGTGCCGCTGCTGCAGGAGCGTGGCGTCTTCCGCACCGACTACGAGAGCACGACGCTGCGCGACAACCTCGGCCTACGGCCGCAGACCGAGCAGGGCACGGTCGACGGAGTTGCGTCATGAGCACGCCCCTGTCCGTGCTCGATCTGGTGCCGATCTCGACCGGCTCCAACGCGCCGGAGGCGTTGCGCAACAGCATCGACCTCGCCCAGCGCGCGGAGTCGCTGGGTTACGCCCGGTACTGGTTCGCCGAGCACCATCTCAACCCGGGAGTGGCGGGTACGTCACCGGCCGTCGTGCTCGCGTTGGTCGCTGGTGCCACGTCCAGCATCCGACTGGGTTCTGCCGCAGTGCAACTGGGTCACCGTACGGCGTTGTCGACGGTCGAGGAGTTCGGCCTGCTGGATGCGTTGCACCCCGGTCGTTTCGACCTCGGGCTGGGGCGCTCCGGTGGGAAGCCGCCGGGCTCGGAGACTCGCGCCCCATCGCGCCCCGACAAGCGGGTCCTCGACAACGGGTTGGTCATCCCGCCGGCGTTCGACTACTCCCAGTTGCTGGGGTCGCCGCGGATCGCGCTGTCGCAGGCCCTCTTGAAACAGCCCGGGGCGACATTGCAGCCCTACTCCGAGCAGGTCGCGGACATCCTCGCGCTGATCGCCGGCACCTATCGCGCTGAGAACGGTGAAGAGGCGCACGTGATCCCGGGTGAGGGCGCCGACCTGCAGATCTGGATCCACGGCAGTTCGGCCGGGGAGAGTGCGCAGATCGCGGGTGCCAACGGCGTGCGCTTCGGTACGAACTACCACGTCGCACCCTCCGGTGTTCTCGAGGCGGTCGCCGCCTACCGCGAGGCGTTCGTCCCGAGCGCAACGCTCGGGTCGCCGTACGTCATCGTGTCGGCAGACGTTGTGGTGGCCGAGGAAGACCAGGTGGCAGCGGATCTCGCGGCGGGTTATGGGCCCTGGGTGCGGTCGATCCGCACCGCTCAGGGTGCGATCCAGTACCCGACTGCGGAGCAAGCGCGGGCACTGTCGTGGGAGCCGGATGACGCAGCGCTGGTCGCTGATCGGGTGGACACGCAATTCGTCGGGACGCCGGAGAAGGTGGCCGACCAGTTGGCTGCTCTTCGCGACGCAACCGGGGCCGATGAGTTGCTGGTCACCACCATCACGCACGACCACGAGGATCGGGTTCGGTCCCTGGAACTCCTGGCGAAAGAGTGGCAGCAGCGATGAGCGTCGTTGTGGTCGTGGGCAATCCGAAGCCCAAGTCGCGTACGTTGTTGGCGGCCTCACGAGTCGCCGAACGCGTGGCGGGTCGGCCCCCGGACACCGTGATCGATCTGGTCGACTTCGGCGCTCAGCTGTTGGATTGGTCCTCGCCCGCCGTGGCTCACGCGGTGGAGCAGGTGCAGCAAGCCTCCTTGGTGGTCTTCGCCAGTCCGACCTACAAGGGCAGCTACACCGGTCTGCTCAAACTCTTCCTGGACCGGATCGGCGGAGGCGCCTTGCGTGACGTGACCGCGATCCCGCTGCTGCTCGGCGGGGACCTGCGCCACTCGCTGGCTCCCGAAGCGTTCCTCAAGCCGGTGCTGGCCGAGTTGGGCGCGTCCAGCCCGACGCGCGGCTTGTTCATCGTGGACAAGACCTGGGAAGAATCACCGGAGCTTGCCGCGTGGTTGCAGTACGAAGAACCGGTGTTGGAGCGCATCCGGGCCCGACTCGGGACGAAGGCAGCGGCATGACGGTGTACGACATCACCAGCGGCCGTCCCCGCCCGGCCTTCGACACGGCCCGCCTGCGGCAGGTGTTCGGTGCATTCCCCAGCGGCGTCACGGCGGTGGCCGCGACCGTCGACGGTGTGCCGCACGGGCTGGCCGCCAGCTCCTTCACCTCGGTCTCGCTGGAGCCGGCCCTGGTGTCGGTCTGTGTCGCGCAGACCTCCACGACGTGGCCGGTGCTGGAGCGGGCGACCAGGCTCGGGGTCAGTGTGTTGTCCGCCGACCAGGAGCACGAGACAACGGTGCTGTCCACCAAGGGAATCGACCGGTTCGCACATCTGGACTGGCAACAGACTCCGAAGGGCGGAGTCCTGATCGAGCGGGCCTCAGCGTGGTTCGAGACCTCGGTGCATGAGGTTGTCCCGGCAGGTGATCACTTCATCGTGCTGCTGAAGGTGCACGACCTCGACATCGACGAGGCCGCTCACCCGCTGGTCTTCCACGGCAGTACCTTCCGCCGTCTGGCGGTCTGATGCGCTGCAGCGCGTGGGTGGGCCCCCGGGGCTCGAACCCGGAACCAATGGATTAAAAGTCCACTGCTCTACCAATTGAGCTAAGGGCCCGTACGGCGTTCGCGGGCTTGATCGGCACCGCACCGTGCCGGGCCAGCGTAGTCGGCGCACGTCGTACGAGCACAATCGGGACCCCGCACAGGGCCGTCGTCGCAGCCTGTAAGCGCGCACAGCAGACGTCCAGGAAACGTCCAGACCAGCGAGGCAGGCTGGCGGCGACGCGGAAGGGCGGTCAACGTGGAACCGGATAGTGGCGCACTGGTAGCGCTGTGTTGGATCGTGGCAGTTCTGGCCATCATCGGATCGGTCGTGCTGGGGGTGCAACTGACCAAGCGCAATCCGCTCACCTTCGTGATCCGGCTCGTCGCCCAGGTGCTGACCTGCGCTCTCACCGTTCTGGCGGTGGCGGCCACCCTGAACGCCCAGAACGACTGGTACGCCGACTGGGCCGACCTGGGCAACGACCTCGTCGGCGGCGGACTGCCGGCGGGCACCGTGCAACAGGCAGGGGTCGCGGTGCGCCCGTTCAACGCGGCGCAGGAGACCGCCACCAACCGCAGTGCGCAGAACCGCTACGGCATCGAACGCAGCGCCGAGCAGATCTCACTGCGCCTCCAGGCCGATCCGGGGCAGGGCGGCCAGGAAGTCACCGTGCAGATCCCCGGCCGTGGTGACGGAGCCGTGGGAGAGGCGAAGGTCTGGTTGCCCCAGGCCTACACCGACCCGAACCAGCAGAACCGCACCTTCCCGGTGATCGAGGCGTTCCAAGGAACGCCGGGCAACGACACCTCGTGGTTCAAGGTCGCTCATCTGGGTCAGACCATCGGGCAGTTGGCGGCAGAGCACGAACTCAACCAGGCCATCGTCGTGTCACCGGAAGTCACGCCGGGCGGTATCGACACCGAATGCGTCAACGCGGGCGGCCGGTACCAGATGGAGACCTGGCTCACCCAGGAGATCCCGCGCTGGATCGTGCAGCACTTCCGGGCGTCCGCCGACCGCAACGGCTGGGCGACGATCGGCTACAGCGCGGGTGCTTGGTGCGCGATCATGACCGCAACCCTGCATCCCAAGACGTACGGCGCGTCGATCGTCCTCGGCGGCTACTTCGAGCCGCTGTTCGGGAGTTGGCGCCCGTTCAAGAAGACACCGGAGAAATATTTCGTCCTCAAGACCGCCGAACGAGATGCCCCGGCAATCTCGGTGTGGGTCGAGGTGTCCGGGAAGGACGGCCTGTCCGGGCCCCCGAGCAGGAACTTCGTGAAGAACGCCCGTCCGCCGATGGCGGTGACCTCCGTGACCTACCCCGATGCCGCACACCGGTTCTCGGTGTGGATGGCCGCCTATCCGCACGCGCTGCTCTGGTTGAGCCATGCGCTGCCGCAGTTCGCGCCCAACAGTGTGGACGCGGTGGTCAGTTCGCCGTGACCTCGTGGTGCGCGGGCGAGGGGACTGCCGTCCGCAGGGCGTGCAGATGCAAACCGGCGGCGACAGCCAGCGTCAGCACAGCCCCGATCACTACCGCGGTCCACCCGTCGTGCACGAAAAGCGTTGTGGAGCCGGTCGATCCGATACTGCTGCCGACGTAGTACGCCGTCAGGTAGAGCGCTGACGCGGTGGACCGGGCGTGCGGCGGTGCGAGCAACGACACGCTGCTCGAGGCGGTGGTGTGGCCGATGAAGAAGGCACCGGTGATGATGGCCACCCCGATCAGGATCACCAGCAGTGACCCGGACAGGGTCAGCGCGAAACCGAGCACGAGCAGGGCGATGGAGCCCAGCACCGTCCGGCGAGCGCCGTACCTGCTGACCACGACGCGGGTGCGGGCGGTGGCGATCGTCCCGATCACGTAGAGCAGGAAGATCGCGCCGGCCTGTCCGGCCGACAGGTTGAACGGTGCCTGCTGCACCCGTACGCCGAGGGCGGTGTACGCCGCGGCAAAGCAGCACATCAGCAGGGCGCCGGTCGCGCACCAGATCCACACCCCGGGGGTGCGCAGCGAGGCGGCCGCCGCCTGGTGCATCCGGGCGTCGGCTCCCGGTACGACGATCGCCCCGCCAGTGCCCGGCTGCGGCTTGGGCCGCAGGAAGAGCAGGAGGATTCCGCACACCAGGCAGATGGTGCTCATGACGAACAGGCCGACCTGCCAGTTGGCGACGTCAGTGAGCAAGCCCGGCAGAACACGGGACAGCAACCCGCCGATCGTGTTGCCGGCCAGATAGATACCGGTCGCATCGACGACCGCGATCGGATTGACGCGGTGGGCGATGAGCGCAAGTGCCGCCGCAGGGACCGCCGAGATCAGGAAGCCCTGGGCGAATCGGCCGGCGATCAACCACCCCAGCGTGGGTGCGAACGGCACCAGCAGGCCGACCGCTGTTGCGGCCAGCAGGAAGGCGGTCATCTTCACGAAGTAGCCGCGCTGCAAGGCAACGGTGCTCAACGGGATGAAACCGATCGCCATTCCCAGCGTCGTCGCCGACACGGTCCAACTGGCGTCGGTTTCCGAACTGCCGTAGGTGGCGGCGATCTGCGGTAGCAGACCCTGGGTGTTGTACATCATCAGGAAGATCGCGATGCCGACCAGGAAGACGGCGATCATCAATCGCCGGTAGGCCGCGGAGCCGCGGGTGAAGAGGTCCGATGTGCTCACCTTTCTGGTGTAGCGCGAGCGGACCCGTTCCGTCCAATGATGAAATGGCCGGTTTATGATCAGAAAATGGATCACAGGGCCTCGTCCGGTGCCGAGCTGACGGCTCTGGCGCCCGAGCTGGCGGCCTTCCGAGCCGCTGCTGAAAGCGGGCACATCACCCGGGCCGCAGCCGAACTCGGGATCCCGCAATCCACCATGAGCCGGCGGATCAAGACCCTCGAACGCACCCTCGGGCAGGTGCTGATCCAACCCCACGGGCGTGGGATCGCGCTCACCCCTGCGGGGCGCAGCCTCCTGCCGGGAGTGAGCCGGGCGCTGGATGCCCTGGACGGGGAGTTCGGCCGGTTGCGGGGTGAAGCCGACCCGCAGGCCGGTCTGGTCCGGTTCGGATTCCCGCTCACCGTCGGACCGCGTAGCACCCCGGCGCTACTGGCCGGGTTCTACGCCCAGGCGCCCAGGGTGCGGCTGATCCTGCACCAGGGCCACGGCACCGCGATGCTCGAAGAACTGCGCGACGGCCGGCTGGATCTGGCGATCATCACCCCGCCGCCGCCCGACCTGGACGTGGTCCGCCTCGGCTACCAGCAGCTCCAGCTGAACGTCGGTACCGGTCATCGGCTGGCGAAGCGACACAGCGTGCGTGTCGCGGAACTCAAGAACGAGGCGTTCATCGCCGGCCCCACGACGTACTCCGTGCGGCGTTTGGCCGATCAATGGTGTTTGGAGGCGGGCTTCCGCCCCCGGATCATCTTCGAGAGCAGCGAGATCGAGACGCTGCGCGCGCTGGTCGCGCAGGGTCTGGGCGTAGCCCTGCTGCCCCCGCGGAGCTCACCCACGAGGGCCTGGTCGAGATCCCGCTCGCGGGCGGTGTCCATCGTCGCGAGATTTCACTGGTTTGCACCGATCCCACCGCCCTGTCGCCGGCCGCGCAACGGTTGCGCGCGTATCTGATCGCGCACCGGGACCAGATCGGCGTCGCACCCCGCGCACAGGGATGATGGGTGGCGATGACCCTCACCGACGCGATCCCGTCACCCGCCGATCCCGATGCGCTGTACGCCGTGTTCACCGCCTGGGTGCGCGAGCGCGGTCTGACGCCCTATCCCCACCAGGACGAGGCGGTGCTGGAACTGCTCAGCGGCGCGAACGTGATCCTCGCGACGCCGACCGGCTCCGGCAAGTCGCTGGTCGCGCAGGCTGCGTGCTTCATCGCCCTGGCCACGGACCGCGTTGCCTTCTACACCGCACCGATCAAAGCGCTGGTCTCGGAGAAGTTCTTCGACCTGGTGGGCATCTTCGGCGCGGACAACGTGGGAATGATCACCGGCGACGCCTCGGTCAACGCCGATGCCCCGATCATCTGCTGCACCGCCGAGATACTCGCGAATATCGCTCTGCGCGAGGGGAAGACGGCAGACGTGGGCTTGGTCGTCATGGACGAGTTCCACTTCTACTCCGAGCCGGACCGTGGCTGGGCGTGGCAGGTGCCGTTGCTGGAGTTGCCCCAGGCACAATTCCTGCTGATGTCGGCAACGCTGGGTGAGGTCACCTGGTTCGAGGAAGACCTGACCGCGCGCACCGGACGCCCGACCGCCACCATCACCGGTGTGGATCGGCCGGTGCCACTGTCGTACGCGTGGTCGGTGGAACCCCTGCCGGACCTGCTGGCGGAGTTGATCAGAACCGGCCAGGCCCCGGCGTACGTCGTGCACTTCACCCAGGCGGCTGCCCTGGAGCAGGCGCGGTCGTTGCTCACGGCACCGATCGCGACGAAGGAGCAACGGGCGGCCATCGCAGCCCGCATCGTCGACTTCCGGTTCAACGCCGGCTTCGGCAAGACCCTGAATCAACTGATACGTCACGGAATCGGCGTCCACCACGCAGGAATGCTGCCCAAGTACCGGCGTCTGGTCGAACAACTGGCACAGGAAGGTCTGCTGCCGGTCATCTGCGGCACCGACACCCTCGGCGTCGGGATCAACGTGCCGATCCGAACGGTGGTCTTCACCGGGCTGGCCAAGTTCGACGGATCCCGGCAACGCATCCTGAAGGCCCGCGAGTTCCACCAGATCGCCGGTCGTGCGGGACGAGCCGGATTCGACACCTCCGGGACGGTCATCGTGCAAGCCCCCGAGCACGTCATCGAATTCGCCCGGGCCGTCGCCCGCGCCGGCAACGACGCGAAGAAGCTGAAGAAGGTCCAACGGGGCAAACCGGCCGATGGGGAAATCGTCTGGTCGGAGGAGACCTTCGACAAGCTGGTCGCCGCCGAGCCCGAGCCGCTGCAGTCCCGGATGCAGATCAACCACTCCATGATGCTGAATCTGATCGCGCGGGTGGGTGATCCGTTCACGGCCATCCGCAAGCTGCTACGGGACAACCACGAAGACACCCGTCGCCAAGCGCGGCTCACGCGGCAGGCGATAGCGCTCTACCGCGAGCTCCTGGCCAGCGGCGTCGTACGTCGACTGGAGTCGCCGGGCCCGGACGGACGACAGGTCGAGCTGGTCACCGCGCTGCAAGACAGCTTTGCCCTCAACCAGCCGCTGGCGCCGTTCGCTCTCGCGGCGCTGGATCTGCTGGACGAGGCCGCGCCGGACTACGCGCTCGATGTCGTCTCCGTGATCGAGGCCATCCTGGAGGATCCGCGACCGATCCTGTTGGCGCAGAGGCACAAGGCCCGCGGCATCGCGATCGGCCAGATGAAAGCCGACGGCATCGAGTACGACGAGCGGATGGAACTGCTGGAGGAGATCAGCTGGCCGCAGCCGCTGGGTGAACTCCTGGAAGCAGCGTTCGAGACCTACCGGTCGGCCCAGCCGTGGGTGCCGATGGAGGCCCTGTCGCCGAAGTCCGTCGTGCGGGAGATGTACGAGAACGCCTGGAGCTTCGGTGATCTCGTGGCGCAGTATCAGATCGGCCGTTCGGAAGGAGTTGCCCTGCGCTACCTGTCCGACGCCTACCGGACCTTGCGGGACACGGTTCCGGATGCTCGCAAGACTCCGGAACTGACCGATCTCATCGAATGGCTCGGCGAAACGGTGCGCCAGACCGACTCCAGCCTGCTGGACGAGTGGGAAGCGCTGCTGCATCCCGCGTCGGTCGAAGGAGTGCCGGTCGGCGGACCCCGCCACCCCCGCGGCGGTTCACCGCGACGAAAGCCTTCGAGATCGGCGTGCGCAACGCGATGTGGCGCCGGCTCGAACTGGCCGCTCGCCGCGACGTCGACGGTCTCCTCGCGCTGGAGGCCAATCTTCCGGCATTGACCGACCCGCCGGTCGAGCCGGTCATGGACGCCGAGGCCTGGCGTTCGGACCTCGCGGCCTACTACGCCGAGCACGATGAGATGGTGACCGACGCGGATGCCAGGAACTCGTCGTACCTGCAGGTGGAACGGCAGTCCGAGGCCTGGTTGGTGCGCCAGGTGATCGCCGACCCGCAGGGGGACCGGGACTGGGGCATCGACGGGTACGTCGATCTGCTGGAGTCCGACCACGCTGGGCAAACCATCATCCTGGTCCAAGGTCTCAACAGATTCGATCATTTACCCTGAGGTGGTGAGTGAGGAAGAGCGCCGACCGCGCCGCCCGACTCCGATGGGGCCGAGCAATTTCGATGCCTTCGTCGGCAACGTGGACCCGGCCGATGTCAGTGAGGTCGCCCACGAGACCGCGGCGGTACTGGTCGGTACCGGCCGGGCGGAGCACGATCCGGACCTGACGACGCGCCTGGTACACCTCGTCGACGAGCTCGGGTTGTCCACGGTTGCGGCCCTGTGGTCCGCGCAACCCGCGGTGAGTCTGCCGGGGTGCCTGTGGCGGATGTACGTGCTGCGCGAGTGGGTGCAGCGCAATCCGGTGGAATTGTCCGCGGACTACCGCACCGGTCTGGCACATGCGTCGGTGTCCCACGCCGTCGCCGGAGCCTCCGAACCGCCCGACCCCGCCTCGATGGTGGCGTTGAGCGACTCCATCCTGACCGGAGTCTTCGACGGTGATCTTGCGGTCGCGCTGGAGCGAGCGGCGGCGTTCTGCCGGGTTATCTCGATCGGCCGCGCCCACCGGGCCGATGATCACGACGGAATCGACGACCCGCTGGCCACTGCGCAGACCCGCAGTGCGGCGGCGCTGTTGTCCACGGCGCAGGATCTGACGCGATGCGCAGCGGCCTGGCGTGGCGGTCGTCTGAACTGATAAGAGAAGTAGTGCGTCGGGCCGGGAGCGCCTCACGGCGCGAGGCCGCTCGTAGCGGCTTATGTTGGGACCCGGGGCTGCCGCGGCCCGACGCACACTCACCCTAACCGCTGTCGCCGGCCGGATGTTCCCAACGGGCGGGTCTGCGTGTACGTGGTGTGGGTCACCTGACCCACCTGGTGCCGGTCCGATCGGCGGGGGGATGATGCTGCTGTGGCCAAGGGGAGCAAGCACAAGGGGACGAAGGGCGGCAGCGACTACACCGTGGTCGAACTGCCGCTGAAGGGGAAGGCGAAGGATGACCCGCCGACGCAGGACGTCGGCAACTTCACCTTCGGATACTGCACGAGTTGCGACTGGCGGGGTCGGGCCCGACGCTCCCGTGAGAAGGCCCGCGAGGACGCCCGCGAGCACCGGACGGATTGCGACGGTAAGGGCAAGGTGCACGTCGCCGCGACGGACACCAAGAAGGTGGATGACCTGCGGCTCCCGTAGCTGGCCACGGTGTTCGTAGCGGTTTCGGTCCGTGCGTCCTGTGTCCGCGCTCGATGATCGAAAACATGCGCAGACGCGCACAGTCACCGACTTTTTATCGCTATCCCGCAGTTGAAGTCTGTTCTCACTCTTCTTCTTTTGAGCGCCTTGGCGTGGCTTCTTTGATATCGAGGCGACGATACGTGTCGTAGCGTAATGTCCCTTTTCCCAGACGACCCGGGACATGCGTCGACCTCCGCTGCGGCTCGATCATCGCGCCTCCTTTGCTGCATCCCGCGTGGAGAAACGACCGCTGTCCGTGTGTCTGCCGAAAAGAATTGACCCACACGGAGAAGCAGAAATGGTTACATCCCACGATCCTGGCCGCGTCACCGCGAAAGACAGAATTCATCGACGCGCCGGGCAAACACCCCGAGGACGGCGCCGGGATTTCAACTAGCTTCATCGTGGGGGATTCTGTGCGACGCATCCTGTCCTTGGGAGTGACCTGTTTTCTTCTGGTTGTGTGGGCGCTCCTGGGCCCTATAGGTGGCGCCCGCTCCGAGGCGGCTCCCCGTCAGGTCACGGTCGTCACTCATGAGATCGAGCCGTTCGTAGTCGGCACCGGATCCAGTCGCACCGGGTTCAGTACCGATCTGTGGAACGAGATCGCCAGCCGCGAACACTGGACGACAAAGTGGGTCAACGTGGACACGGTCGGTCAGCAATTGCAGGATCTCTCGAACGGGAGCGCCGAGGTCGGTGTCGGCGCCATCTCGATCACCGCAGAGCGGCGGCAGAAGTACGACTTCAGTCAGCCGATCCTGGACGCCGGCTTGCAGATTGCTGTACCCACCACCTCGATGAAGTCCAGTAGTACTCCCGTCCTTCGCAGGTTCCTGGACATGCTTGCCTCGCGCACCATGCTGTTGTGGTTGTTGTCGGCCGCGCTCTTGTCCCTGATCCCCGCCCATGTCGTCTGGTTGATCGAGCGACGCCACGCTGACTCACCGATCTCGCGGAGGTATTTCCCGGGAATCGTGCAAGCGTTCGGGGAGTCAGTCGGTGGCTTGATCGCTGCCGACGAAGGTTCTCCACGGCACTGGATGTCGCGAATGCTCAAATTGCTCTGGTCGTTCGTGGGAGTGGCGTTCGTCGCGTTCTTCACCGCGAACCTGACGGCGTCCCTGACCGTCGAGCAATTGAGCTCCAGCATCAACAGTCCATCAGACCTGTACGGCAAAAAGGTGTTGGCTGTCGAAGGAACCACGTCCGCCGCCTACCTACATCGCAACGGGATACAGACGACGCTGGTGCCCTCGATCGATGACATGTTCGCACGACTGCGCCAGGGCGGTGCCGATGCGGGTGTCGGTGATGCGCCGGTGATGCAGTACCTGACCGCCACCAAATACGCCAGTTCTGTCGCAGTCGTCGGCACGGTGTTCAACGACGAGGACCTCGGCTTCGCTCTCAAGGACGGCAGCGATCTGCGGGGGGCGATCGACGAGGCGCTGTTGAGCATGCGCGAAGACGGCACCTACACCGTCATCAAACAGCGCTGGTTCGGGACCGGCGACAGCCAGGGCACGTCCAACTGATCGCCGCGCCCCGGTATGCGTGAACGGTTCCGGGGTGCGTCAGGGCGGGTCGGGTGCGACCGCGACGGCCTATCCGAACCGTCCGGAGATGTAGTCCTCGGTCGCCTTCTCCGTCGGGTTGTTGAAGATGGTCTGCGTGTCGTCCATCTCGATGAGCTTGCCCGGCTTGCCGGTGGCCGCGAGGTTGAAGAACGCCGTCTTGTCCGACACACGCGACGCCTGCTGCATGTTGTGCGTCACGATCACGATGGTGAAATCGTCCTTGAGCTTGGTGATCAGATCCTCGATGGTCAACGTCGAGATCGGGTCAAGCGCCGAGCACGGCTCGTCCATCAGCAGCACCTGGGGCTGCACCGCGATGGCCCGGGCGATGCACAGCCGTTGCTGCTGCCCACCGGACAGACCCGCGCCCGGTTTGTCGAGCCGGTCCTTGACCTCATCCCACAGGCCGGCACCTTTGAGGGACTCCTCGGTCGCCTCGGCGAGCTGCTTCTTGTCCTTGACCCCGTTCAGTCGCAGACCGGCGGTGACGTTGTCCTTGATGGACATGGTGGGGAAGGGGTTGGGGCGCTGGAAGACCATGCCGACCGTGCGACGTACGCCGACCGGATCCACCCCGGAGGCGTACAGGTCCTGGTCGTCCAGCATGACCGAACCCTCGACGTGCGCGCCCGGGATGACTTCGTGCATGCGGTTCAAAGTGCGCAAGAAGGTCGATTTGCCGCAACCGGAGGGGCCGATGAAGGCGGTGACCGAGCGCGGTTCGATAGTCATCGTGACGCCTTCGACCGCCTTGAAGTCGCCGTAGTAGACGTTCAGATCCTTGACGTCAATGCGTTTTGCCATGGCAGGTTCCTTTTAGTTCTTGACTTTGGCGAAGCGGCCGACGAAGCGGCCCAGCAGGTTGATCGCGAGCACCAACAGGATCAGCGTGCAGGCGGCACCCCACACGCGGTCCGCCGCGATCGGCACCGAGATACTGCCGGCCTGCTGGTAGATGAAGGTGGGCAGTGACGCCATCGACCCGGTGAACGGGTTCTGGTTCAGGTATTGCGTGTACGCCGCGAGGATCAGCAAGGGTGCCGTCTCACCCATGACCCGGGCGAGGCCGAGCAGCGATCCGGTGATGATGCCCGACAAGGACGTCGGCAAGACGATGCGGGTGATCGTCTTCCACTTCGGTACGCCCAGGGCGTAGGACGCCTCGCGCAACTCGTTGGGCACCAGCTTGAGCATCTCTTCGGTGGAGCGGGTCACCACGGGGATCATCAGCAGCACCAGGGCAAGGGACGCGACGACCGGGATCAAGGCGATCCCGAAGGTCGTCACCCACACCGCGTAGAGGAACAGCGCCGCGACCACCGAGGGCACACCGGACAGAATGTCGACCATGAAGCTGACCGCACGGGCCAGCCGGCCGCGGCCGTATTCGACCAGGTAGACGGCCGTCATCACCGCGATCGGGATGGCGATCACCGCCGTGATGAGCGAGATCTCGAGGGTTCCGACAATGGCGTGCCGGGCGCCGCGCACGTTGTGGTCGAAGGCAGGTGCGCCGGCACCGGACTGGTCCTTGAGCCACCACGTGGGGCTGAGGATGACGCTGAGGCCGCGGGACAACACCGTCCACAAAATCCAGACCAGCGGGATCAGGGCCAGGATGAACGCCCCCCAGATCATGACGGTCGCCAGATTGTTGCGAATCGCCCGGGAATTCGACTTGGGACCGAGGCCTGAGGTGGGTCGGGGGCGCACGGCCTCGGAAGAGATGGCAGCCACGGGTTCGTCCTTACTCATCAGCGCTCAGGTGATTGGTGATGCTGCTCATTCGCTGAACGCCTTCCGGCGCTCGATGACGACGCGGGCGGCGGCATTCACCAGGAAGGTCAGGATGAACAAGACCAGACCGGCGGCGATGTAGGCGCCGGTGTGCAGCGGCGTGTCGAACTCGGACTGGTTCTTGGCGATGATCGAGGCGAAGGTGTCGCCGCCGTTGAAGAGCGAGGCGATCCACTTCGCGCCCTGCGGCAACGACGACAGGATCATCAGCACGGCGATGGTCTCACCGAGGGCTCGGCCCAGACCGAGCATCGAAGCACTGATCACGCCCGGCTTACCGAAGGGCAGCACCGCGGTGCGGATCATCTCCCACTTGGTGGCCCCCAGCGCGAGCGCACCCTCGATGTGGGTGGGTGGTGTCTGGGCGAAGACTTCCCGGGATACGGCCGTGATGATCGGCAGGATCATGATCGCCAACACGATCCCGACCAGGAAGATCGTGGTACCTCCGGAGATGCCCGGGACCGGTGCGAACAAGGGAATCCACCCCAGGACATCGGAGATCCAGTTCTGGATGGGCTCCCAATGGCCGGACACGACGTACAGACCCCACAGGCCGTAGACGATCGATGGTACGGCGGCGAGCAGGTCGATCAGCACCGCTCCGGGCTTGGCCAACCACGGGGGCGCGTAGTGGGTGAGGAACAAGGCGATGGCCACCGAGAAAGGTACGGCGATCACAAGGGCGACCACGGACGTCGCCACCGTCGTCCACAGCAGTTGGACGATGCCGAACTTCATGTCCGCGACATCCCACTCGGTGGAGGTCAGGAAGTTGGCGGAGTTGTGGCGCAGGGCCGGAACGGCCTGGTAGATCAGGAAGACGGCGATCAGGATGACCAGCACGATCACGGTCATACCGGCACCGGTGGTCAGGAAGGTGAAGACCTTGTCGCCGAGTCGGCCGGTCGAGGCGTTATCGCCCTCCAGGGGCGAGCGCCCACCGGGTTCAGGACTCTCATCGACGACCGAACGGCCAGTGATCGAACTCATCAGGAAAGAACTCTCTCCAGGGCGGTGGATCAAGTGCGTCGCACTTGGGGCAGCGGGCCCGCAAGGTGCCAGTTTTGCACCCCGCGGGCCCGCCGTGGGTGGATCAGGAGATCGCGGCGACCGCGGTCTGGACCTTGCTCTGGATATCGGTCGGCAGCGGGGCGGAACCGATCTTGGTCAGAGTGCTCTGGAAGTCGTTGCTGGCCATGTAGGTCAGGAACGACTTGACCGCCTTGCCGGTGTCGGCGTTGGGGTACTTGGAGCAGACGATCTCGTAGGTGACCAGGATGATCGGGTAGGCCCCGGCCTCCTTGGTGGCGTAGTCCAGCTTCAGCTTCAGGTCGTTGCCACTGCCGGCGACGGTGGCCGCGCCGACGGCCTTGCCCGCAGAGTCAGCGGTCAGTTCGACCGGGCCGGAGCCGTTGTCGACAGCAGCCATCTTCAGGTTGTTGGTGATCGCGTAGGACCACTCCACGTAGCCGATGCCGCCGTCGGTCGAGGCGACGGCCTGGCTGACGCCGGAGCTCTTGGCCTTACCCTGACCGACCTTGCCGGTCCAGGACTTGGAGTGCTCGGTCGGCCACTCAGCCTTGGCGGCGGTGTTCAGGTACTTGGTGAAGTTGTCCGTGGTGCCGGAGGAGTCCGAGCGGAAGAACACGCTGATCGCGGTGTCCGGCAGGCTGACCCCGGAGTTCTCCTTGGCGATCTCCGGGTCGTTCCACTTGGTGATCGCGCCGCTGAAGATCTTGGCGATCGTGCTGGCGGTCAGGTTCAGCTTGTCGACGCCCTTGACGTTGAAGGCGACCGCGATCGGGCCGGTGACCATCGGGATGTTCCAGGCCTCGGAGCCACAGGCGGCCTTCGCCTTGTCCGGCTCGCCCTTGTCGGCGTTCAACGCGGAGTCGGAGCCGGCGAAGTCGACGTTCTTGGCGATGAAGGAGGTGACCCCGGCACCGGACCCGGTGCCGTTGTAGGAAACCTTCGCGCCGGAGCACTTCTGGCCGAACCCGGCGATGGCCTGGTCCATGGCATTGCCCTGTGCGGTCGAGCCTTCGCCCTTCAGGGTGCCGGTGAAGCAGCTGTCGCTGCCGGTGCCGGTCCCCGTGGAGCCGCCGGTCGCGGTGTTCGTCGCGTCATTGTTGCTCGCACTGCCACAGGCGGCCAGGGACAGGGCGGCGACGACGGCCACGCTCCCGGCGCGACCGATGCGGGTGATCTTCAAGTCAGTTACCTCTCTAGGTCGGCACGGGCGTGTCGACCGTGCGCTGCCGGCGCCAGGCGCAGAGCAGCCCGGCGTCGTGACCTGACGGTAGGGAGCGCGGGTGACCAGATCCGGTGCGAAAGGTGAACGAGAAATGAATGACTCGCGTCACCTTGATGTCAGCCAGGCGGACTGTGAGTGAGGTCTCGTTGAACGGAGGGTCAAGGATTCGTCAAGAGCTGTGGAGCGGACGGTTGCGCTCGACAGCGACCACTGTGGCTCCCTCGCCCCTGCCGGCGATGTGGCAGATCAGCGCCTCGCCCTTGTCCATGGCATCAGCGGCCACATCGGTGGCCAGCTCCCGCACCGTGCGTTGCGCTGTCGAATCCGCTCGCGCCCGATCGGCGAGGATGTCGAGAATCGCGGGCAACACCGGACGGTGCGTGCACAGTGCGACCGTGGTGCCCCGGTCCAGCAGGTCCTCGGTCAGGTCCGCGGCGCGCTCGGGGTGGGCTTCGAAACCTTCCTCCGACAAGCGCTTTCGCCGTTCGACAATCAGGTGTTGGCTGCCGGCGAACGGGCGCACCGTGCTCATGCAGCGTTTGGCGGGTGAGCTGATCACCCGGGGCACGGCGTACGCCGACAACACCCCGATCAGCCGCTGGGCCTGATCGCGCCCCTCCCCGTCCAGGGGGCGGTCGCGGTCGGCGCCGTCCCAGTGCTTTCGCCCGACCGACTCCCCGTGGCGTACGACGACGAAGGGCCAGGTGTCCAGCTCACCTCGTCCGTCGGCTTCCAACAGTGCGTGCAACTGACGGGCGTCCCGTTCGTAGGTGAGGCGCTCGCGGGCGGCGCGCGGGGTCAACCAGGCCACCTCGTCCACTTCGTGGGTCAGGCGCCCTTTACCGGCCACGGGCTGCGCGGCCCAATAGCGGACCTCCTTGACCCCGCCGCGGGGCATCGAATACACCGCCTTGGGCAGCGGCATCCCGAGCCGAGGGCGC
The DNA here is from genome assembly GCF_042661605.1 of Branchiibius cervicis. Lineage (NCBI taxonomy): Bacteria > Bacillati > Actinomycetota > Actinomycetes > Micrococcales > Dermacoccaceae > Branchiibius > Branchiibius cervicis. The sequence continues at coordinate 3,185,951 of NZ_JBHSWJ010000002.1, read as the reverse complement.
AGCCCGGTCTCCTCGCGGGTTTCCCGGGCGGCGGCGTCCACCCAGCCCTCACCGGGGTCGAGTTTGCCCTTGGGCCACGACCAGTCGTCGTACCGCTCCCGATGCACCAGGGCCACTTCGATGCCGGCGGAGTGGTCGACCCGGCGCCACAGCAGCGTGCCCGCGGCGGCGACGATGCGGGGGCGGTCGCTCAGCGCGGTCACCGGCGACGGGCCCGGCGGCGGCGCTTGCTGTACTCCTCGATCAGCCCGGCCTGCAGGTCGTTGAGCGGGCGACCGTCCGCCGAGAGGTGGTGACGCTCCCAGAGGCCGTCGCCGCCCAGGTGCCAGGAGGAGGTGCTCGCCGACATGCCGGTGTTGATCAGTCCGGCCAACTCGGTCAGGTGGCGCGGCGACGTGATCCGCACCAGGGCCTCGACGCGGCGGTCCAGGTTGCGGTGCATCATGTCTGCACTGCCGATGTAGGTGACGTCCTGTTCGCCCTCCACCGCGAACCGGAAGATCCGGGAGTGCTCGAGGAAACGCCCGAGAATCGAGCGCACCCGGATGGTTTCGGACAGCCCATCCACGCCGGGGCGGATCGCGCAAATGCCCCGGACGAAGATGTCGACCGGCACCCCGGCCTGCGAGGCGCGGTAGAGCGCATCGATGATCTGCTCGTCGACCAACGAGTTGATCTTGAACTGGATGCGCACCTCCTTGCCCTCGTGCTTGGCCGCGATCACGCGGTCCACCTGCTCGATCAGGCCGTTGCGCATCGAGCGGGGAGCGACCAGCAACCGCTTGAACTTGCTGCGCGGGGCCATCCCGGACAACTGGTTGAAGAGGCGCGACAGGTCCTCACCGACCTCGGGGTCGCAGGTCAGCAGACCCAGATCCTCGTAGAGACGTGCGGTTTTCGGGTTGTAGTTGCCGGTGCCGACGTGGCAATAGCGCCGCAGCGTGTCGCCCTCCTGGCGCACCACCATCGACAGCTTCGCGTGGGTCTTCAGTCCCACGATCCCGTAGACGACGTGGACGCCGGCCCGTTCCAGTTTGCGGGCCCAGACGATGTTGTTCTCCTCATCGAAGCGGGCTTTGATCTCGACGACGGCCAGGACCTGTTTGCCGGCGTCGGCGGCGTCGATGAGGGCATCGATGATCGGGGAATCACCGCTGGTGCGGTAGAGCGTCTGTTTGATGGCCAGCACCTGCGGATCGGCCGCCGCTTGCTCGAGGAAGGCCTGCACCGAGGTGGAGAACGAGTCGTACGGGTGGTGCAGCAGCACGTCGCCGCGCCGGATGGCGGCCAGAACGTCGGGCTGGCTGGACCGCTCGACCGGGGCAAGGTCGGGGTGGGTCATTGCGACGAACGGCGGCCAGCGCAACTCGCTGCGGTCGAGGTCGGCCACCACGTTGAGGCCGGTCAGATCCAACGGCTCGGGCAACCGGTAGACCTCGCCCTCGTTGACGGCCAGCTCCCGCACCAGCAGGTCGAGCACGTGGTCGTCGATGTCGTCGGCGACCTCCAGGCGGACCGGCGGACCGAAGCGGCGACGGGTCAACTCCTTCTCCAGCGCCGTCAGGAGGTTCTCGGCGTCGTCCTCCTCGACCTCCAGATCCTCGTTGCGGGTCACCCGGAAGGTGAAGTGCTCGCGCACCTCCATCCCGGGAAAGAGGAACTGCAGGTGTTCGGCGATGACGTCCTCGAGGGTGACGAAACGCGCGTCGTACAGGTCGTCGTCGCCGTCGGCGGTCGGCAGGCGCAAGAGCCGGGGCAGGAGCGGCGGAACCTTGACCCGGGCGAAGTGCTCCCTCTCGGTCTTGGGGTTGATCAGGATGACCGCGAGGTTCAGGGACAGGCCGGAGATGTAGGGGAACGGGTGGGCGGGGTCGACCGCCAGGGGCGTGAGGACCGGGTAGATCTGTTGGCGGAACAGCGTGGCCAGATGTTCGCGGTCGGTCTCGGTGAGTTCGTCCGGCCGCAGGATCCGTACGCCTTCATCGGCCAGTGCCGGGCGGATGTGCACCTGGAAGACACCGGCGTGCGCGTCCATCAACTGATGGGCGGCCCGGGAGATCTCGTCGAGGACTTCGCGCGGTTCGAGACCGGAGGCCGACCGGACGGCCAGTCCGGTGGCGATCCGGCGCTTCAAGCCGGCGACGCGGACCATGAAGAACTCATCCAGGTTGCTGGCGAAGATCGCGAGGAACCGCGCACGCTCCAGCAGGGGAACTGCCGGGTCCTGGGCCAGTTGCAGCACCCGCTCGTTGAATTGCAGCCAGGAGATCTCCCGGTCAAGGAACCGGTCGTCCGGCAGACCGGTGTCACCGGGGTGCACGACCGGCGTAGCAACCCGGATGAACCGGCCGTTGGCGCCGCGCGCACGATGCTGCGCCCGCTGCGAGAGCCGGGTCAGGGACGCTTCGCTGGCAGACGGTTCGCTCGACATGATGCCTATCGTGTCAGGCGCTTCGGGCGCTGTCAGCGGGCGTATTGCCCATCGACCGCCGCGGGCGTGAAACCGAGCCCGCGATAGGTCGCCAGTGCGGCGTCGTTGTCACCCTCCACGTAGAGCGTGATGCGGTGAACACCCCTGTCTTGCAGGTGGTTCAAGCCCGCAGCGGTGATGAACCGGCCCAGCCCGTGGCCCTGGTACGCCGGGTCGACAGCCACCACGTAGACCTCCCCCTCGTCGGGGTCGGCGGGGTCGATCTTGGTCCAGTGGGACGCGGCCAATCGGCCGTCGCGGTCGCGCAGCAGCAGTAGACCGCTGGGATCGAACCAGGGCTCGGCAACCCGTTGCTCCAGGTCGGCCATCGTCATCCGGCCCTGCTCGGGGTGGTAGTCGAACGCGGTCTTGTTGAGGGCCAACCAGTCCCCGGCGTCGCGCTCCATGTCGAAGGTGGTCAGCGCAAAACCCTGCGGCGGCTGCGGATCGGTGATCTCCGGCGAAGCGTCCACGGGTCGGGCCAGCTTAAGCAGGGTCCTGATCCGGCGTATCCCGGCACCGGTAGCCAGCGCCTCGGAGCCGGGCAGGTCCCCGTGCGCCCAGACGTGAGCGTCGGGACGCTGATCCAGAATGCGCGCCAGCAGCTCGGTGCCGAGACCTTTGCGGCGGTGCTCCGGGTCGACGACCAGCTCTGCGCTGCCGTCCTGGAGCACGATCCCGGCGGCAAGCAGCTGCTCGGTGGGGTCGAAGGTCAGGTGGGCGATCGGCGTACCGGCGGGTGCCGGGTCGGGTTCGGCGTCGGGCAACGCCAGGCGGGTCGCCTCCGAGAAGGGGGCTACCGAGTCGGCACCTGCCGCGCGGTCGGCCAGAGCGCGGATGGCGGACACGGTGTCAGCGTTGATCGGCATCTCCCGATTCCATCACGGGACACCCGACATACTGCGGTCATGTCATTCACCCAGGCCATTCGTACCGTCTTCAGCAAGTACTTCCGGATGGCCGGTCGTGCCGGTAAGGCCGAATTCTGGTGGTTCGTGCTGCTGTGGTTCATCGTCGATGTGGTGTTGAGCGCGGCCCGCAGCGCCTTCGATGACACCACGTTCCCCGGGGCGATCATCATGCTGGTCCTGGGGATCATCGCGTTGTTGTTGATCATCCCGATGATCACCGTTGGTGTGCGTCGCCTCCACGACGTGGGACGCAGCGGCTGGTGGATGTGGCTGCACTTCATCCCGCTGATCGGAACAATCGTCCTGATCATCTTCTGGGTGGGCGAGAGTCAGGGCCCGAACCAGTACGGACCTGGTCCCGAGCCGGCGGTCGCCGCCTGAGCGATCAGGCGGTGGTCGACTCCGCGGCGCGCAGCTCCTGCACGCCGACGAAGCGGTATCCCACGTTGCGCACGGTGCCGATGAGCGACTCGTGCTCGATCCCGAGCTTGGCCCGCAGCCGGCGGATGTGCACATCGACGGTCCGGGTGCCGCCGAAGTAGTCGTATCCCCAGACCTCCTGCAGCAACTGGGCGCGGGTGAAGACCCGCCCCGGGTGCTGTGCGAGGTGCTTGATGAGTTCGAACTCTTTGTAGGTCAGATCTAGGGACCGGCCCCGGATGCGCGCGGAGTAGGCGTCCTCGTCGATGACCAGGTCGCCGGCGGTGATCGGGCCGCCCTGCTCCTGCTCCTCCGGTGCCGAGCGGGTCAACGCCAGGCGGATGCGGGCCTCGACTTCGGCCGGGCCGGCGGAGTCCAGCAGGACGTCGTCGATCTGCCATTCGTGCGTCAGCGCGGCCAGGCCGCCCTCGGTGAAGACGGCCAGCAGGGGGCGGAGGTGCCGGTACTGCGCAGCAACCGGCACAAACCGCGAGCGCCGGCCAGGTCGCGACGGGCATCCAGCAGGACGACATCGCATTCGGGCGGGTCGATGAGGGCCTGGGGCTCGGGGGCAGAATCCGGACACGGTGGCCGAGCAGTCCGAGGGCAGGCAGGACTTCGACGCTAGAGCCTCGCGCCTCCGTGAGCATCAACAGCCGTGCCATGGCCTGAAACAATACGACGTCATGGCACGGTAAGAGGGGACTTCGCGCAGAGCCGTGACATCTGCCACACCGTCGCATCGGTGGTCGCCGGCGGGATTCGGAACCCCTCGAACTGGCCCCCACCTGCACAAACGCAGAGAGCTAAGTAGATGAACGTTGAACGAAAGGTGACCGGATGTCGGACACGGTGCAGGAGCTGACGGTTCGGTTCTGGGCGGCGGCCCAGGAGGCGGCCGGTACCCACTGCGAGGTGTACGACGCCTCGAGCGTCCGCGACATCGTCACCGACGCCTCCGCGCGGCACCCGGCGCTGGTCACGGTGCTACCGCGCTGCAGCCTGCTGCTGGACGGGGTCCGCGTCGGCGATCTGGACACGCCGGTGTCGGGAGGTCAGGTGCTGGAGGTCCTGCCGCCATTTGCCGGCGGGTGAGGGCCGGACGACGGAGTTGTCGGCGGAGCGCAGCGGAGTCGGCGGCGTAGGAGGAGGGGTCTTGCCCGGCGGCCAGGGTATTTGCCGGCGGGTGAGGGCCGGACGACGGAGTTGTCGGCGGAGCGCAGCGGAGTCGGCGGCGTAGGAGGAGGGGTCTTGCCCGGCGGCCAGGGTATTTGCCGGCGGGTGATTCAGCGGTTATCTGCAATCCAGCGGAGTTTTTGGATCTCATAGCTCCGCTGGATTGCCGATTGCCGCCGCTGTGCCGGACGGGTCCGAGGTGGGGTTTGCAAGGATGAGCGGGTGAGCACCGAGGAAGCCGTCGCCGAGACGCCGCTGTCGGCGGTGTCGGCAGCCGCTGCGACGGTGGGTGCGGTCCTGCTCGCGGCACTGACTCCTGCGGGCCCGGTGTGGGTGGGGATCGGCGTACTCGTGCTCGGTCTGCTCCTCGCGCTCGGGTGGCTGGCGCTGAGCCCCACGCGGTGGGGGATCCGGCAGGTCGTTGCGATCGGTGCGGTGCTGATCGCGGCGTGCGGGATCGGTTCGGACGCGGGCGGTCACCCGCACTGGTTGGCGCTGGCCCTGGCCGGCAGCCTGGTGATCGCCTTCCTGGTCCAGTTGTTGCGCACGGACGGTCGCGCGGACGTCGTCGGCTCGCTGGCCAGTTGTGCGCTGGCGTTCGCAGTCCTCGCCTGCGGCGGTCTGGCGCCGTTCGCGGCGGCGCGGCCGCACGCCGTACCCGTGGCCTGGACGGTGACGATCGGGGTCGTCGCCAGTGTCCTGACCCGCTTGGCCGTGCAGCGTACGTCGCTGGATCTGGAGTGGGCGGTGCCGGTCGCGATGGTGGTCGGCGGCATCGGCGGGGTGATCATCGCCGGCGGCACCGGCCTGGCGTGGAACCGGCTCCTGCTGGTCGGGATGCTGGCCGCGGGGCTGGCCCACGCCGTACGCCGGGTGTTGTTGACGGCCGCGGTCCGGGACCGGGCCGCGCACGTCGCCGTCGGTGTGGCGATCGCCCTCAGCGGCGGGGTGATCGCCTACGCGGCCACCTGGTGGCTGAACCGCTGAGGCTCAGCCCACCCGCTTGAGTTCGGCGGAGACGTGACTGTGCATCGATTGACCGACGGCCGCCATCTCCATCACCCACAGCAGGTTGGAGTTGACGTAGCCGTACATGCGGGTCGCGGCCGAATACTCCTTGGCGTGCGGACTGCGCAGGACACCGTCGGTCTGTAGCTGCACCTTCGCGGTCTCGGTCTTGCCGTAGTACATCTCGACGATGCCCATCGGATGGGCGAGCAGGAATTCGACCTCGCCGTCCGGCAACGGCCGCCAGAACCCGAGTTCGGTGGCCAACGGCTTGACCTTCTCGCCGGCGTCATCCAGCAGCCACGTGTGCGAATGCCATTCAAGGAACGGTCGTCCGTCGTGGAAGCACTCGATCTCCTGGCCGAAGTTTGCTGATTCGATCGTGGGGTAGCCCAGGACGCCCGCGCCCTCCCAACGGCCGATCAACCACGCCAGGGGTGCGAGTTCACGGGGCAGATCCAGGTCGAGTTCGAAGGGCATCAGTCACCAGCATTCGGCACGTTCGTGCCCTCGGTGTAGGTGGACATTTGGTCGGTGGCCAGCGCCTTGCCCAATTGGGCCAGCAGTTGGGTGTCGACGATGTCGACGTCCTGGCCGCCGATGTTCTCGAAACCGCTGATGGGCGCGGTCTTGAAGTGCAGATCCTCGCCGCGGATGTTGCGCAGACTGAGCGCCAGGGAGCGGATCGTGGAGGAATCGAACGATTCGTCGACCGTGGTGTACCGGGTGACGTCGTCGATGGCGGTGGACAGGGTGACCGGATTCAGCAAGGTGCCGGCGGACAGGGTCTTGGCCAGGACCGCTTGGATCCAGGCTTGCTGGTTGCGACCGCGGTCCAGGTCGCCCTGGGCCAGTTGGTGACGCTCGCGCACGAAGCCCAGAGCCTGTTCGCCGTTCATGTCGTGCCAGCCCTTGGTCCAGGTGCCGAAACCGGGTTCGTCGAATCCTTGAGGGACGTAGAGACGGACGCCGCCGAGGGTGTCGGTGAGATCGGCGAAACCCTGGAAGTCGATCTGCGCGACGTGGTCGATACGCAGGTTCAGCATGCTCTGCATCGTCTGGACCAGCAGCGGCGCACCGCCGTAGGAGTAGGCCGCATTGATCTTGTTCTTGCCGTGCCCGGGGATGTCGACGTACATGTCGCGCGGGAAGTGGATGATGTCGATCCGCGAGCGGTCGTTGTCGATGTGCATCAGTTGAATGACGTCGGAGCGGGATCCGGCGCCGATCTCCTGATCGCGGGAGTCCGACCCCAGCAGCAGGATGTTCTGCGCGTCGCCGGCGCCGGGGTTCTTGGCCGGCTGGGAGCCGACGGGCAACATCGCTCCGTGTTTGACGTTGGCATCCAGGAGATGGTTGAGGTACAGCGCGAAACCGCCGCCGACCAGGACCAGTACCGTCAGGATGGAGGCCAGTGACAACAGGGCAACCTTCAGCTTGCTCACCGGTTTGCGCCTCTTGGCCCCAGATTGCGCCTCCGCAGTGTCGACATCTGTGTCGGCGGTCATGGCGCCATTCTAGGTCGGGCAAACGTGCGTCTCCGCATTATCGGCGGAATGCCCGCCGCCTGCTGCAGGTTGCCTGGATATGACCGTTCCGCCGCTCCCGCGCTCCGTCCTGCTCGACACGCCCGGTGCCGTCGAAGGCACCGGGACCGATGAGGGTGTCGCGGCGCATTACGGCGACCCGGTGCGGGAGCAGCGCCTGCTCGAGGACGGCTTGGCGGTGGTCGACCTGTCGCATCGCGGTGTCGTGCAGATCACCGGCCCGGACCGGCTCAAATGGCTGGACTCGATGACCACCCAGCAGATCAAGGACCTACCGGCGCACACCTCCGTCCAGGACCTGGTGCTCAGCCCCAAGGGGCACGTCGAGCACGATCTGCACCTGGTCGACGACGGTTCGACCCTGTGGATCACGGTCGAGCCCGGCACTGCGCCCGCCCTGGTCGCCTGGCTGGACTCGATGCGGTTCATGCTGCGCGTCGAGGTCGCCGATGTCAGCAGCGAGTACGCCGTGCTGGGCGAACCGATCAGCGCTGAGTCCCTGCCGGCGGAGTTGAGCGATCGCGGCGTCATCGCGTGGCGCGATCCATGGCCGGCGCTGGGGCCGGACACCGCGTCATACTCCGAAGTAGCGGAGCATCCCGGCACCGGCTGGGCGTGGCGGGAACTGATCGTGCCGCGGGACGCCGTACGGGCAGAGGCCGGTGACCGTCCGCTTGCGGGCCTTTGGGCGCACGAGGCGATGCGGGTGGCGGCCTGGCAGCCACGGCTCGGCCGGGAGACCGATCACCGGACCATCCCGCACGAGTTGGACTGGTTGCGCACCGCGGTTCATCTGCACAAGGGCTGCTACCGCGGCCAGGAGACGATCGCCCGCGTGCACAACCTGGGCCGCCCGCCGCGGCGGCTGGTCTTCCTGCACCTGGACGGGTCCGGGCACGTGCTGCCGGAGCCGGGGACCCCGCTGGTCACCGAGGAAGGCGGCCGGCCGGTGGGTTCGCTGACCTCGGTTGCGCGGCACGCCGTGGACGGACCGATCGCGCTTGCGGTCGTGAAGCGCTCGACGCCGACCGATGTGACCCTGTTCGCGGGGCCGACCAGCGCCGCGCAGACCGTGATCGTCGCACCGTAACCTGCTGGCTGTGATCTCTGCTTCGCAGGCCGCGCTCGCTGCCGCCCCCGTCCTGGCCGTCGTCGAACGCAGCGGATTCGTGGAGTCGGTGCATCACGGGGTCGCTGTCGTGACAAACCCCGACGGCTCGGTGGAACGCGCGATCGGCGAGGTCACCGCGCCGTGCTTCCCGCGATCGTCCAACAAACCGATGCAAGCGATCGCGATGCTCGAAGCCGGGCTCGACGCCTCGGGTCCGCTGCTGGCGCTCGCAGCCGCCAGCCACTCAGGGGAGGACTTCCACCTCGACGGCGTGCGCTCCATCCTGGCCGCTGCCGGACTCGCCGAGGACGACCTGCAGAACACCCCGGATTACCCGTACGACGATCTGGCCCGCCGCGCCTGGATCGAGGCCGGGCGCGGACCGACCTCCCTGGCGCAGAACTGCTCCGGCAAACACGCCTCGATGCTGGCGGCGTGCGTGGCGGCGGGTTGGGATCCTCGACGTACCGCTCACCGCAGCACCCGCTTCAGGTGCTCACAGCGTCGTCGCTGGAGTCGCTGGCGGGTGAACCGGTCGCGGCAACCGGAATCGACGGCTGTGGGGCGCCGGTGATGGCGATTTCGCTGGCGGGGTTGGCGCGGGCGTTCGGGTCGATCGCCGCGTCTGCTTCCGGCCCGGCGGCCGCGGTCCGCGACGCCATCCGTTCCTACCCGGAGTATCTGGGCGGCACCCGCCGCGACGTGACCGAACTGATCCGCGGCGTCGACGGGCTGATCGCCAAGGACGGGGCCGAGGCGGTGTACGCCGTGGGGCTGGCGGACGGGCGAGGTCTGGCCCTCAAGGTCGCGGACGGCGCTCAGCGCGCCCGCCCGGCGATCATGGCTGCGTTGCTGTCCTCGGTCGGGGTCCGGGCCGACGTCCTGGACACGTTGTCCGACGTCCCGGTGCTCGGACACGGTCAGCCCGTGGGCGCCATACGGGTTGTCGGGATCTGATGTCCGCTTAGGCTGGTGTCGTGAGCCTCGACATCGTCCAGGGGTACGTCGCCCTCATTCTCGGCGCTGCGGTGCTGGCGCTGCAGGTGTTCGCGTTCGTCGAAGCGCTGCGCTACCGCACGGACGCCTACCCGGCGGCGGGGAAGCTGACCAAGATCGCGTGGTCCGCGATCACCGGCGTGGCGGTGCTGATCGGGCTGCTGTCGTTGCGGTCGCCGTTGAACATCTTCGAATTGCTGGCCGCTGCGGCGGCGATCGTCTTCCTGGTCGACGTACGCCCGGCGTTGCGGCAGGTGTTGGGCAAGGACAACGCGAAGGGTGGCCGCGGGCCTTACGGCGGCTGGTGAGCTGAGCGAGGACGGAGTTGTCGGCGAGCGCAGCGAGTCGGCGGCGTAGGACGAGTGAGGTTCACCGGGCGCAGAGGGTACGGCGGCTGGTGATGCCTTCCTCCAACTAGAGTCGCTGCTGTGAAAGCGACTGTGTTGCATGCCCCCGGCGACGTCCGCCTCGAAGAGGTTCCCGACCCGCATCTTGCCACGTCGCAGGACGCCATTGTCCGGGTGATCAAGGCGTGCGTGTGCGGCTCCGACCTCTGGTATTACCGCGGTGACAGCCCGATCAAGAGGCCGATGCCGTTCGGCCACGAATTCATCGGTGTCGTCGAAGAGGTGGGCTCCGACGTCAGCACGGTGCGACCCGGCGACTTCGTGATCGCGCCGTTCACCTTCTCCGACAACACCTGTCCGCCGTGCCGCTCCGGCTTTCAGTCCGTGTGTGACCACGGTGGCGTGTGGGGCCGAAAGGATGCCGACGGCCGACCCGTCGACGGTGGCCAGGGTGAGTTCGTCCGGGTGCCGTTGGCCGACGGGACGTTGGTCGTCGCCGGTGAGCACGACGCCGCCCTCGAATCGTCCCTGCTCACGCTCTCGGACGTGATGGGCACCGGCTGGCACGCTGCCACGTCGGCCGGTGTCAGCGAGGGCGACACGGTAGCCGTCGTCGGTGACGGTGCGGTCGGGTTGTGCGGTGTCATCGCGGCGGCGGCCAAGGGAGCCGGACGCATCATCGTGATGTCCCGCAACGCCGAGCGCACCAAACTGGCAATGGACTTCGGTGCCACCGACATCGTGGCCTCCCGCGGCGAGGAGGGCGAGGCCGCGGTCCGCGACCTGACGGACGGCGTCGGTGCCGATGCCGTCCTGGAGTGTGTCGGCACCGGCCAGTCGATGAACACCGCCATCACCATCGCCCGCCCGGGTGCGACCGTCGGCTACGTCGGCGTCCCGCACGGGGTGGAGTTGCCGATCGGCCGGATGTTCGGCACCAACGTGGGCATCGCCGGTGGCGTTGCGCCGGTGCGCCGTTACCTGCCGGACCTGATCGAATTGGTCACCTCCGGTCGGATCGATCCCGGCAAGGTCTTCGATCTGACGTTGCCGTTGTCGGAGGTGGCCGAGGCGTACGCCGCCATGGACGAGCGCCGCGCGATCAAGGCCCTTCTCGAGGTCGGCTGATGTTCCGGTTGATCCTCGGATCCAGCGGTACGACTGGGGTTCGTACGACGCGCTGCCGCGCTTGACCGGCCGTGCGCCGGGGGATCAACCCGAGGCCGAACTGTGGTTCGGCGCCCACGAGGCGGCACCGAGCGGCGTACCGGCTCCCGATGGGGATACGGACCTGGCGGTGCTCTACGAAGCCAACCCGGAGGCGCTCGTCGGCGCGGATGCCGTGCGGCTGTTCAACGGCCGGTTCCCTTTGTTGCTCAAGGTGCTGGCGCCGACGAAATCCCTTTCGATCCAATGCCATCCGAGTCGTGAGCAGGCACTGGACGCGCCGCCCGGGACCTACGTCGACAACTGGCCGAAGCCGGAAGCGTTCGTCGCCATCACCCCGTTCGAAGCGTTCGCCGGGATGCGCGACTATGACGAGATCGTGACTTTGTTGCCCGGTCTCGACGTGCCCGAACTATCCGCGATCGTCGAGTGGTCCAGCGGTCAGGACGAGCCCGCGGTGGCGCTCCTCGAGGCGCTGCTGACACTGGATCTGCAGGTCCGGAACTCATTGGTGCGCAGTGTGCTCGGCGCCATCTCCGACCGCGACGACGACCCGGCTTTTGCCGCTGTGCGTCGCGTGGCGCAGGACTTCCCGGGCGACATCGGGCTCGTGGTGCTGTTGACCATGACCTACCTGACGGCCGCCCCGGGTGACTACGTTTTCGTGCCCGCCGGCTGTCTGCACGCCTACCAGAAGGGGATCGCCGTCGAGGTCATGGCCAACTCCGACAACGTGATCCGGGCCGGGCTGACCTCCAAGGCCATCAACATTCCGGAGTTGTTGCGCATCGTGCGCCCACGCTCGGAGCCGGTGCGCCGCCGTGAGCCAGTGGGTCGGGTGCGCGATTACGGCTCAGACACCGACTACTTCCACCTGTACGCCGTGGGGTCGGGTTCCGAGCCGACCCCCATCCCCGGGGCCGGTCCGCGAATCGTTCTGTCACTGCTGGATTCGTCGACCATCAGCTCGGGCGGAACCAGTCTCGAACTGGCCAGCGGTGATGGCGCGTTCCTGGCTCCCGGTGAGGAAGTCACCGTCGAGGGCACCGGCACACTGTTCGTCGCTGCCACCGGCTGAGGCCGTAAATGGGAGTGAATTGGTAGGGTGCTCCCATGGAGGTCACTATTGATGCAGCGGGCCGGCTTCTCCTGCCCAAAGCCGTGCGTGAATCCCTCGGTTTGACCCCCGGTTCCAAGGTCGATGTCTCTGTCTATGGCGCGGGTGCTCAGATCACGCCGGGCGGACGGACGGCGAGACTCGTGCGCGAGGAGAGCGGTCGCCTGGTCGCGGTGAGTGAAACCCCGGTCTCCGATGATGACATGTTCGCCGTGATCGACGCGGGCCGAAGGTGACCCGGCCGGTCTATGCCATCGACACCAGCGTGGCTGTCCCGCTGCTGATCTCAGCGCATACCGCACACGCATCGGTCACGAGGTGGGCCGACGGTAAGAGTCTTGTGCTCAGCGGGCACGCACTACCCGAAACGTACGCCGTCATCACCCGTCTGCCCGGCGACGCCCGCGTGCTCCCCAGTGACGCCGCGACCTTGATCGACGACAACTTCGGAGCGCCGTCGGTGCTGGAAGCGGGGGTTGCGGTTGAGCTTCACCGCACCTTGGCGAGCGCAGGCTTGAGCGGAGGATCGACGTACGACGGGTTGGTCGCCCTAGCCGCCCGCGAGAGTGGACTGCCCCTCGCCACCCGGGACGCACGGGCCAGGGCGACGTACGACGCGCTCGGCGTCGACACCGTCCTGCTACCCGGATAGCCGGGCGCTCTTTCTGGAGCGATCGAGGTTCTGCAGGTCGTTTCGCCTGGATTCGTCCTGCACATCGTGAATCGCTCCAGAATCGTGAGCGGGGCAGCTACGGCGCCACCGCTGACCAGGCAACCGTGAGTTCGCCCAGCCGCCAACGGGATTCGTCGTCCAACAGCGGCCACCCGGCCGAGCGCAGCGCCAGTGCGGTGTGCCGGAAACGCTGCCGCGCGCCGTACGTCGAGTAGCCGGCCGACCGTGCCCACGCACCTGACAGGTCGCTGACGAACGCGTGCACCGGTGACCCCGGAACGTTGTGATGGATCAGCGCCTTCGGCAACCGCTCCGCCACGATCGCCGGGTCGTCCAACTCGCGCAACCTGAGCGACACGGTCAGTGACACCGGGCCGGAGCGCTCTAGCGCCACCCACGACGCCACCCGGCCGAGTTCGTCGCACGTGCCGTCCACGATCAGCCCGTCGGGATCCAGTCGCGACTGCATCAGCGACCACGCTGCGGCCACCGCGGACTCGTCGTACTGCCGCAGCACGTTGAACGCGCGGATCACCCGCACCGTCCCCGGCAGCGGGATCTCGAAACCGCCGACCGCGAAGGACAAGCCGGGCCGGGTCAGCGGCGCAGCGGCCTCGACTCGGGAGGGTGAGATCTCCAAACCCACAACGGACACGTCTTTCCGGACCGCCAGCAACCGGTCGGACAGTTCGCGCGCCGTCACCCCGGACGCGCCGTACCCGAGGTCCACCACGGTCGGTGCGGCACCGGATCGCAGCCGCCAGCCCTGCGGTCCGGCCAGCCACCGGTCGCAGCGGCGCAGCCGGTTGGGATTGGTCGTACCCCGGGTGATCGCACCCACGGGACGGTTGGCCGGCACCGCTCCAGCGTAGGGTTTGCCGCGTGGACATCCGGCGTGTGGCGATGCTGTCGGTGCACACCTCGCCGCTGGAACAGCCCGGCACGGGGGACGCCGGCGGTCTGAACGTCTATGTCGTCGAGACGGCCCGCCGGCTGGCGCAGCGCGGGGTGGAGGTCGAGATCTTCACCCGGCGCACCTCGGCCAGCCTCGCCGACGAAGTGCTCCTGGCGCCCGGAGTGCTGGTGCGGCACGTGGATGCCGGGCCCTACGAGGGTCTGCGCAAGGAGGACCTGCCCGCCCAGTTGTGCGCGTTCGCGGCCGAGGTGATGAGTCAGGTAGCCCGCCACCCGCACGGCCACTACGACCTGGTGCATTCGCATTACTGGCTTTCCGGGCAGGTGGGGTGGCTGGTCGCCGAGCGGTGGGGTGTGCCGCTGGCCCACACCATGCACACGATGGCCAAGGTCAAGAACGCCGCGCTGGCCGACGGAGACACCCCCGAGCCGCTCACCCGCATCGTCGGTGAAGAGCAGGTCGTGCGCGTGGCCGATGTGCTGATCGCCAACACCGAGACCGAAGCCGGCGAGTTGATCGACCTGTACGGCGCCGACCGGGCCAAGGTGCGCGTCATCGAACCCGGGGTGGACCTCGCGACCTTCAGCCCCGGCGCCGCGAGCGCCGCGCGCCACCGCTTGGACCTACCCGAAGACGCCGACCTGCTGCTCTTCGTCGGGCGTATCCAGCCGCTCAAGGCACCGGACGTCCTGTTGCGATCAGTCGCGAGGCTGCTGGCACGCGAACCCGATCGACGGGCACGACTCATCGTCGGAGTGCTCGGCGGTCCCAGCGGCACCGGCCTGGAGCGGCCGCGCGCTCTGCAGCAACTGGCCCGCGATCTGGGGATCGCCGACGTCGTGCAGTTCGTCCCTCCGGTGTCGCGCACCGGCCTGGCCGACTGGTTCCGCGCCGCCGACCTGGTCGCCGTACCGTCCCGCTCGGAGTCTTTCGGCCTGGTCGCACTGGAAGCGCTGGCCAGCGGTGCACCCGTGCTGGCCGCCGATGTGGGCGGATTGCCCGGCGCCGTGGGCCCGGGCGGCCGACTCGTCCGCGGCCACGACCCCGCGGACTGGGCGACTGCCATCGCGGCTCTGCTCGATGATCCTGACCTGCGCAAACAGTTGAGCGAGGCGGGGATAGCGCACGCTGCCGCCCACGGTTGGGAACGTACGACAGATGACCTGTTCTCGGCGTACGTCGAGGCCGTGCACCACAAAAGGAGCGCCTCGTGAGTACCCAGCAAGCCGTCTACGACACCATCGCCGCGTTCCTCACCGCCAACCAGATCGACTGGGAGCCCGGCGCTCGCGACTTCGAACTGGTCGCCAACCTGCCCGGTGAGCGCAAACTGAAGACCGGCTGCTCCCTGTTGGTCGGCGAAACCGACCTGACGACAACCGCTTTCGTGATCCGCAACGCGGACGAGAACCACGTCGGGTTCTACCGCTTCCTGCTGCGCAAGAACCTCAAACTGCCCGGCCTCGCCTACGGGATCGACGGTGACGGCGACGTCTACGTCACCAGCCGGGTACCGATCAGCGGGGTGGACGACGTGTACCTCGACCGGCTCCTCGGAGCGGTCCTGGCGGCCGCGGACGAGGTCTTCAACGAGCTGCTGGTGCTCGGATTCTTCAGCTCGATGAAGAAGGAATGGGACTGGCGGATCTCCCGCGGGGAGTCCACCCGCAACCTGGAGGCCTTCCGTCACCTGTTGGCGCCCGAGACCGGTCCCTAGACTGGGCGCCATGACCTACACGTTGGTGCTGCTGCGGCACGGTGAGTCCGAATGGAACGCGCTGAACCTGTTCACCGGGTGGGTGGATGTCAGCCTCAGCGAGAAGGGCCGGGCCGAGGCCGCGCACGGCGGGGAACTGCTGGCGTCCTCCGGTGTGCTGCCGGACGTGGTGCACACCTCGCTGTTGCGCCGCGCGATCAACACCGCGAACATCGCGCTGGACGTCGCCGACCGGCACTGGATCCCGGTCAAGCGCAGCTGGCGGCTCAACGAGCGGCACTACGGCGCGCTGCAGGGCAAGGACAAGAAGGCCACCCTGGAGGAGTTCGGCGAGCAGCAGTTCATGACCTGGCGCCGGTCTTTCGATGTTCCGCCGCCACCGATCGAGTTCGGTTCGCAGTACAGCCAGGACGGCGACCCGCGGTACGCCGACCTCGGGGACGACATGCCCCGCACCGAATGCCTCAAAGACGTCATCGCCCGGTTCCTGCCTTATTGGAACGAGTCGATCGTTCCTGACCTGAAGTCCGGCAAGACGGTGCTGGTCGCGGCGCACGGCAACAGCCTGCGGGCCGTCGTCAAGCACCTCGACGGCATCTCCGACGATGACATCGTGGGGCTGAACATTCCCACCGGGATGCCGTTGGTCTACCAGTTGGATGAGGACCTGAAGCCCATCACCCCCGGCGGCGAGTACCTCGACCCCGAAGCGGCCAAGGCAGCTGCAGAAGCCGTGGCGAACCAGGGTCGTTAGAGGGCTTCAGTCACCGATCTCGGCGTTGGGCCGACGGCCGGTGACCAGGTAGACGATGCGGTAGGCCACCGAGGTGGCGTGGTCGCCGAACCGCTCGAAGTAGCGGCTCAGCAAGGTCGCGTCGATCGCCGCCTCCACCCCGCTGGTGTAGGACGGGTCGACCAGGATCCCGAAGATCTGCCGGTGCAACTCATCGAGTTCCTGGTCGCGCTTCTCGATCTCCTCGGCCGCGGTGACGTCCTTGTCCGCGATCGCGGCGGCGACCCGTTCGGCCAGGTCCTGGGTGATCTTGGACATCTGGACGAAGATCTCGCGCAGTTCCGGGGGTACGGCGTGGTCGGGGTAACGCAGTCGCGCCACCTTGGCCAGGTGCTCGGCGAGGTCGCCCATCCGCTCGATGCTGCTGGACATCTGCATCGCGGTGACGACCATGCGCAGGTCGGTCGCGACCGGCTGCTGCCGGGCGAGCAGGTCAACGGCCAGTTCATCGACCTGGTCGCGGATCGTGTCGATGTCGGTGTCGGAGGCGATGACGCTCTCCGCGAGCTGCAGATCGGCGTCCAACAGGGCAATGGTGGCGCGGCTCATCGCGGTGCCGACCAAGGTGGCCATCTGGACCAGGTCGTCGGAGATCCGGTCGAGATCCTCGTGGAATCCGGTGCGCATGGGGTGTCCTCTGATGTCGTGACCGTACTGTCGATGGCGGGTGGAGGTCAGGCCGCACCCGCGTGCCGAGGTGACAGTCGCAGTATCTCGTGAACGCAGTCGGGCCGGAAGGTGAACATCAGGGGCCCGGCCGCCGCCCAGTCGGTTCTGAGTTGGCACGCCATCGTACGGCGTGCGTACATTGATCGACGTGGAGTTCCTGCTGGTCGCGATCGGCTGTCTGGCCGTCGGCGCAGTGCTCGGCGCTCTGGTCGCGCGGTCGCGCCAGCCCCAGGTCGTTTCCCCGGCGGCAGCCGCCGACGTCGATGAGGTCCTCCCGGCCGCGGCAGAGGACGTCCTGGCGGTGCTGCCGGACGTCTACGTGATCGTGGACGCCTCCGACGGAGTACGCCGATCATCGGCCAACGCCAGCGCCCTCGGCCTGATCCGGGCCGGTGAGCTGGCCCATCCGGTGCTGCGCGACCTGGTGCGCACCGTCCGGCGCGAGAACACCGTGCGCGACTTGGATCTGGACGTGCCGCGCGGACCGTTCGGTCATGAGCGGCTCTCGATCGGAGTGCGTGCAGGGGTGCTGGATCGCGGCCTGGTGCTGTTATTGATCGAGGACCGCACGCAGTCGCGCCGGGTCGACGAAACCCGCCGTGACTTCCTGGTCAACGTCAGTCACGAGTTGAAGACCCCGGTCGCCGGGATGACCCTCTTGTCGGAGGCGATCGACGAAGCGCGCAACGACCCCGAAGCCGTGCACCGCTTCTCGGTGCGGCTGCGCTCGGAGAGCGTGCGCCTGTCGCGACTGGTCCAGGAGATCATCGAACTGTCCCGGCTGCAGGTCAGCGAGAATCTCGAGCAACCGGTTGTCGTGGACGTCGAGAGCTGCGTCCGCGACGCGCTGGAGCATCTACGGATGGTGGCCCAGGATCGGGAGATCACCGTGGCGTTCAGCCCGTCCGGCGAGCGGCCCACGGTGTACGGCGACCCGCACCTGCTGACCACCGCGGTGCGCAACCTGGTGGAGAACGCGATCAACTACTCCGACCCGGGCACCCGGGTCACCGTCACCGTCCAGGCCGATGCCGACCTGGTCAGCATCCTGGTCAAGGATCAGGGCTCGGGGATCCCGGCCGCCGACCTGGACCGGATCTTCGAACGTTTCTACCGGGTGGACGCAGCCCGCTCCCGCCGCACGGGCGGGACCGGTCTGGGTCTGGCCATCGTGAAACACATCTGCGCCAACCACGGCGGCGAGGTCGGCGTCTGGTCCGAGGAGGGCCAGGGCTCGACGTTCACCATTCGGATCCCTGCCGCGCACGCGCCCGCCGAAGCGCGCCAGGACAGCCCCCAGGAGGCCACCGCATGACCACTCGGATTCTGCTCGTGGAGGACGAGGAATCGCTCTCGGACCCGTTGTCCTACCTGTTGGGCAAGGAAGGGTACGACGTGGTCGTCGCGGACGACGGCCAGCGCGCGCTGGACCTGTTCGAATCCGACGGTGCCGACCTGGTTCTGCTGGACCTGATGCTGCCCGGCGTCTCCGGGATCGAGGTGTGCCGCACGATCCGGGCGCGCTCCGGCGTACCGATGATCATGCTGACCGCAAAGGACTCCGAGGTCGACAAGGTCGTCGGTTTGGAGTTGGGCGCCGATGACTACGTCACCAAGCCGTACTCGAGCCGGGAACTCCTGGCCCGGATCAAGGCGGTCCTGCGCCGCGGCACCGAACCCGAGGAACTGGTGCCGGCGACACTGAGCTCCGGTCCGGTCCGGATGGACGTCGAGCGGCATACGGTCGCCGTCGGCGGGAAGTCGGTGTCGTTGCCGCTGAAGGAGTTCGAGCTGTTGGAGCTGCTGCTGCGCAACACCGGCCGGGTGCTCACCCGCGGTCAGTTGATCGACCGGGTGTGGGGCAGCGACTACGTGGGGGACACCAAGACACTGGACGTGCACATCAAGCGGTTGCGGGCGAAGGTCGAGCCGGACCCCTCGAACCCGCAGCACATCCTGACCGTGCGGGGTCTGGGCTACAAGTTCGAGAACTGAGTCCTACTCGGGCTTACTCGCCGGCGGACGAGGTCGGTGCGTCGTACGTCGCGTGGCTGACCGACGCCGAACCGTAGGGCGCGGTGTCCAGGACCACCGGCACACTGACCGGCACGCTGCCGCCTGCCTGGGTCGCGAAGGTCACCTGGGTGTTGGCCCCCGGCTCGGCGCCAACGGCGGCGATGTTCACCGGACCGGCGGTCGCGGTCGTGTTGCCCGACGGCTGCCCGTCGAGGCGCACCGCGGTCGCCGCCGGAACCGTCACGGTGGTCGCGCTGCCGCCGGTCGGCGTCACGGTCAACTGGACCGGCTGCTGCGTGGGGTTGGTCGCGGTGCCGGAGACGTGCCCCTGCGCCCCCTTGGCGGAGGTAACGACCAGCAGGTTGGACAGGTGCACCGGCCCGACGTTGACGGCGATGCCGTCGGAGGCGTTGTAGCTGGTGACCTCATCGGGGGAGAGGTAGAAGCAGCCGCTGAGGGTGAGCGCGGTGCCCGTCAGGAGAACGCCGGCCAGCAGCGGACGGGCCAGGCGGGCCGTGGTGAGGGTTCGGGCGGTTCGTCGCGTCACGCCGCTCAGGATAGCGGGTCGCCGCCGCACGCCGTACGCCACTCCGACAGTGCACGTCGCGCGCCCGCGAGACAGATCGGCAAACGTTTGTCAAGGGTTGTTCTGGGCCGTCCTATGGCACCTGACCAGCGCAAACGACCATGAGGCCGGTCACAGTCCCGTGTTATCCTGGGACCCGCGAAAGGGGCTAAATCCATATGGTTTTCAAGGTCGGCGAGACCGTCGTGTATCCGCATCACGGCGCAGCACTCATCGAAGAGATCAATGTCCGCAAGATCAAGGGTGAGGACAAGCAGTACCTCAAACTCAAGGTCGCTCAAGGCGATCTGACCATCGAGGTACCCGCCGAGAACTGCGACCTCGTGGGTGTCCGCGACGTCGTCGGCAAGGAAGGCCTCGACCGCGTCTTCGCGGTGCTGCGCGCCGACCACACCGAGGAGCCGACGAACTGGTCTCGTCGCTACAAGGCCAACGTCGAGAAGCTCGCCTCCGGCGACGTGATCAAGGTGGCCGAGGTCGTGCGCGACCTGTGGCGCCGCGACCAGGTCCGCGGCCTGTCCGCCGGTGAAAAGCGCATGCTCGCCAAGGCCCGGCAGATCCTGGTGTCCGAGCTGGCCCTGGCCGAGCACACCAACGAGGACAAGGCCGAAGCCACTCTCGATGAGGTCCTCGCGTCCTGAGCCCCACCCCGATGTCCGCCGACGCCCGCAGCGATTCCGCTGCGGGCGTTGCGTCGTCCGATCCGAACAGTGCCGTGGCGGCCATCGTCGTGGCCGCCGGACAGGGCACCCGCCTGGGTGCGGGGATACCCAAGGCGCTGGTCCCGCTGGCCGGTGAACCCCTCGTGGTTCACGCGGTACGCCGGGTGCGGGCCTGTGCGCAGATCGGGCCGGTCGCGGTGGTCGCGCCCGGTGACCTGTTGGCGCAGTTCGCAGCACTGCTGACGGACTTCGAGGTGAGCGTGGTGGCCGGTGGTGTCGAACGCACGGACTCGGTAGGAGCCGGGCTGGCCGCCCTCCCCGCGACGAGCCAGGTCGTGCTCGTCCACGACGCGGCCCGTGCGTTGACGCCGCCGGCATTGTTCGACGCTGTCATCGAGGCGGTGCGCGACGGCGCCGATGCCGTCGTGCCCGGCATCGCCGTGTCCGACACGATCAAGCAGGTCGACGCGGCCGGCCACGTCGTGGCCACCCTTGACCGGTCGGTGTTGCGTGCCGTCCAGACCCCGCAGGGTTTCACCCGGGCCGCCTTGACCGCCGCCCACGCGTCGGGCGACCTGGCCACCGACGATGCGGCGCTGGTCGAGAAGGCGGGCGGCGTCGTACGGGTCATCGACGGCTCGCCGCTCGCGGCCAAGGTGACCACCGAGACCGACCTGGCGTTGCTGACCCACCTGGCGGCCGGCTTATGACGACTCTGCCGCGCACCGGCATCGGTGTCGATGTGCACCGCTGGGCGGCCGACCAGCGCCCGCTCTGGCTCGGCGGGGTGCTCTGGCCGGACCAGAACGGGCTGGAAGGGCACTCCGACGGCGATGTGGTCGCGCATGCGATGTGTGACGCACTGTTCTCGGCGGCCGGGATCGGTGACCTCGGCCAGCATTTCGGCGTCGACCGACCCGAGTTCGCCGGCGCCCACGGGGTGGCGTTCCTGGCGGAAGCGGCCCGGTTGGTGCGCGAGGCCGGATTCGACATCGGCAACGTGGCGGTACAACTGATCGCGAACCGTCCCAAGTTCGGACCGCGGCGCGATGAGGTGCAACAGGTGCTGGGCGATGCACTGGGTGCACCGGTCTCGGTGGCGGCCACGACCACCGACGGCGTCGGCATCACCGGACGGGGCGAAGCGGCCGCGGCGATCGCGACCGCGCTGGTCTACCGGAACGAGTAACGATTCTGCTGTGAGCACACGCCGTCGGTAAACTCCGCAAGTGGCCATGCAGATCTACGACTCCCTGACCCAGGAGCTGCGCGACTTCGTCCCGCTCCGCGAGGGCAGAGCGAGTATCTACATCTGCGGGCTCACCACTCAGGGTGAGCCGCATATCGGACACATCCGGTTCACCGTCGCCTTCGACATCCTGCGCCGTTGGCTGACCATCGGGCACGGGCTCGAGGTCACCCTGGTCCGCAACGTCACGGACATCGACGACAAGATCTTGAACAAGGCCGCCGAGGCCGGCGTGGCGTGGAACGAGTGGTCCTACCGCTTCGAGCGTGCAACCAGTGACGCCCTGGACATCCTGGGGGTGCAGCGACCCTCCTACGAGCCGCGCGCGACCGGGCACGTCACGGACATGGTCGAGTTGATGCAGATCCTGATCGAGAAGGGGCACGCGTACGTCGCTCCCGACGGCAGCGGCGACGTCTACTTCGACGTGCGGTCCTGGCCGGCGTACGGCGAGTTGACCCACCAGCGCATCGAGGACATGGAGTCGGCGGCCGACGCCGATCCGCGGGGTAAGCGCGATCCGCGCGACTTCGCCCTGTGGAAGGGCCGCAAGGCAGACGAACCCGAGACGGCCAGCTGGCCCACGCCGTACGGGCAGGGTCGGCCCGGCTGGCACCTGGAGTGCTCGGCGATGGCCCGCCGGTGGCTCGGGGACGAGTTCGACATCCACGGCGGCGGCATCGACCTGCGCTTCCCGCACCACGAGAACGAGTTGGCCCAATCCCGTGCCGCCGGGTTCGGATTCGCCCGGTACTGGATGCACAACGCCTTCCTGACGCTGGCGGGGGAGAAGATGAGCAAGTCGCTGGGTAACGGGCTCAGCGTGCCGGAGCTGACCCGGACGATCCGCCCGATCGTGCTGCGCTTCTACCTGGGGTCGGTGCACTACCGCTCGACGCTGGAATACGCACCGGGCTCGCTGGCCGAGGCAGAGGCTGCCTTCAGCCGGATCGAGACCTTCCTGGGCCGGGCCCTGCCAGATGGGCCGGTCGAAACCGGCGCTGTCCCTGCGTCATTCGCGGCCGCGATGGATGACGATCTGAACGTCTCCGAGGCGCTCGCGGTCATCTACACCGCGGTCCGCGACGGCAACAGCCTGCTCGCGGCCGGAGACTCAGCGGGCGCGGCCGCCGTCGCGACCGATGTGGTCGCGATGCTCGACGTACTCGGCGTCAACCCGTTCGACGCGCACTGGTCGGCCGAAGCGTCCGACAGCTCCGGCGAGGCGCTCGCGGTGCTGGTCGAGGCGCTGCTCGACCAGCGGTCGGCGGCCCGCGCCGAGAAGGACTTCGCGACGTCGGACCGCATCCGAGACCAACTATCGGCCGCCGGAGTCGCCGTCGCCGACAACCCGGACGGTGCCACCTGGTCGCTGTCCACCGACGGAAAGCACTGATATGCCTGGCAATTCGCAACGACGCGGCTCGATCCGCAAGGGCACGTCGAAGAAGGGTGCGGTCGTCGGAAGTGGCGGTCAGCGCCGCCGGGGGCTGGAAGGCAAGGGCCCCACGCCGAAAGCGGCCGAGCGACCCAACCACAAGGCGTACAAGTCGGCGCAACGCTCCAAGCCGGCAGCCCGACCGGCCGCCAAACGCAGCAACAAGCCGAGCAGCGAAATGGTCGCGGGCCGCAATTCGGTGCTGGAGGCGTTGCGGACCGGCATGCCGGCGACCACGCTCTACCTGGCCGGTCGCATCGACTCCGACGACCGGGTCCGGGAGATCCTGAAGATCGCCGCCGCAGAAGCGATCCCGATCCTGGAGACGACCCGGCAGGAACTCGACCGGCTCACCGACGGAGCCGTGCACCAGGGAGCGGCGCTGCAGATCCCGCCCTACGACTACGCCCACCCGGCCGATCTGATCGACCCGCAGGCACCGGGCATCCCACTGGTCGTGGCCCTCGATGGCATCACCGACCCGCGCAACCTCGGCGCCATCATCCGCTCGGTGGCGGCCTTCGGCGGGCATGGGGTGATCGTCCCCGAGCGGCGCTCCGCCGGCATGACCGCGGCAGCGTGGAAGACCTCCGCCGGTGCTGCGGCCCGGGTCCCGGTGGCGCTGGCGGGCAACCTGACTCGCACGTTGGAGGAGTTCCGCAAGGCCGGCTTCTTCGTGCTCGGCCTGGACATGGACGGCGACGTCGAACTGCCCGAGATCACCCTGGCCACCGAGCCGTTGGTGATCGTGGTCGGCTCGGAGGGCAAGGGCTTATCCCGGTTGGTCGGCGAAACCTGCGACCAGATCGTGTCCGTGCCGATGTCCTCGGCGGTCGAGTCCTTGAACGCAGGGATCGCCGCGTCGGTCACCCTCTACGAGATCTTCAAACAACGGCGCAGCGCGTAGCCGCGTCGGTGCCGGCTACTTGTCCCAGTTCTTGATGGTCTCCTGGGCGCTGACCTTCGGCGCCGGAACCGCCACGGTCGACATGATCTTGTCACCGAGCGTCTGACGCTTGGCGTCCCACAGCGGGAACAACCAACCGATGTAGCAGATCAGCGAGTCCACGAGGTGCGCGATATCGCGCACGAACGCCATGAGCGCCCCGATCGGTTGACCGGTCTGCTCGCTGATCACCTTGACGCCGACGACCCCGCGGCCCACGCTCTGGCCGGTGTTGCCGCCCTTGAACCAGCGGTTCCAGGCGAGGATGACCAGACCCACTATGTACCCGATGAAGACGATGAACCGGCCGAAGCCGCCACCGATCGAGGCGCCGATCAGCTCGATGATCCATGCGGGCACGGCACCGATCAAGAAGTCGATGATGAAGCCGCCGGCCCGGGTCGTCCACGACGAGTAGGCATCGGGGCCGGGCCCCGCATAGCCGGGTACCGGGTAGCCACCGGGTTGCTGGCCGCCGTAACCGTAACCCGGTGCGGGCGGGTACGCCTGTCCGGGCTGCTGGTAGGCGGGTGGCTGCTGGGGTGCGGAGTAGGACGGCGGCCCCTGGGGCGCCGGCGGCGGCGGGTTGTACTGGGGCGGCTGCTGGCCCTCGCCGGGCGGCCCGGGCTGACCGTAGGGGTCGCTGGGACCGCCGGAGTCGTTCGACATGCTTCCTCCTTGGACGGACGAGCGACGCCGCTCGCGTTGGGTGTGAGCCTAGGGCTAGTTCCGCCTGCGTCGCAGCAAATGCCCGGGTCGGAGCGTTGTGGCGCAGTACCGTTGCCAGATGGACCGATCGGCGACGCGCACGCGGGCGGCTCCCGCCCTGACTGCCGTCGTCGCACTCGGCGGGCTCGCGCTGCTGCACGCCCGCACGCCGGGGGCGCACGGTTTCTACCCGCCCTGCCCGCTGCTGACCCTCACCGGTTTCTACTGCCCGTTCTGCGGCGGGTTGCGGGCCACCGCGGACCTGACCCGCGGCGATGTGGCCGGTGCGTTCGCTCGCAACCCGATCGTCCCGCCGCTGCTGCTCGTTGCGGCCCTTGTCTGGGCCCGGTGGGCGTGGTCACACGCTGCGGGCGGTGATTGGCGGCCGGCCCTCGGTGCGCGAACGACCTACTGGGTGTTGGGTTTTCTCGCGGTCTTCATGGTGGCGCGCAACGTGCCCGGCTGGACCTGGCTGTCGCCGGCCTAGCGGCCCAGCTGTGCGGGCTCACTCGTGGGCGCGCACCGGGATCGACATCGTGTCGACCCCCACGACCGCTGCCTCGTCCGGTTTCGCGGGCAGGATGCGATGGACGTAGTCCTGGGTGGCTTCCGCGAGACTGACGTCGTGATCGGCGGCTTCGGACAGATACCAACGGTTCTCGAGGACTTCGTGGAAGATCTCGGCGGGTTCCAGCTTGCCGCGCAACTCCGGCGGGACCGCCCGCACGACCGGTTCGTAACACGTCGCCAACCAGTCGTGGGCGACCTGTTCCTCATCGTCGTTCTGCCGGTTGGTGGCCGCCCGGTAGGAGTCCAGGTCGTTGAGCAAGCGGCGGGCCTGGTTGTCCTCGACGTCAAGACCGGTCAGCCGCAGCAGCCGTCGCGAATGGTGTCCGGCATCAACGACTTTGGGCTGGATCTGCACGGTCGTACCGTCGATGTCGGTGGTCATCGACAACTCATCGACGTCGAAGCCAAGGTCGTTGAGTCGGCGGATCCGCTCGTCGACCTTGAACAACTTGCTGGCATCGAAGCGCTCGACGGCGGTGACCTCGTGCCACAGCGCCTCGTAGCGCTCCAGGATCCGCGCCGACACATCCACCGGATCGACGCGTTCGTCGACGAAACCGCCGGCCTGCAGATCCATCAGCTCGCCGGCGATGTTGACCCGGGCGATGTCCAGGTCGTGCTCCCGCTGGCCGTCGGACAGCGAATCGTGCAACTCACCGGTCTCGGCGTCGACCAGGTAGGCGGCGAATGCGCCGGCGTTGCGCTTGAACAGCGTGTTGGACAGCGACACGTCACCCCACCAGAAGCCAATAAGGTGCAGCCGGACGAGGAGGGCCGCAAGCGCATCGAGCAACCGCGCGGCAGTGTCCGCACGCAGGGTCTGGCTCATCATCGCCCGATAGGGCAGCGAGAACTGCAGGTGACGGGTGAGCAAACAGGCGTCCAGCGGCTCGCCGGCCAGATCGACCCGACCGTCGACGACCCCGATGGGTTCGACGACCGGTTGGTCGAGACGGCGCAGCATCCGCAGCATCTCGTACTCGCGGCGCGCGATGTCCGCCTTGATCTCCTTGATCGCGACAACCCGACCCTCGACCCGGGTGAACCGCACGATGTGCCGCGAGATGCCCCGGGGCAGCGCGGCCAGGATCTCCTCGGGCCACTCCTCCAGAGGCAGCCGCCACGGCAACCCGAGCAGCGCCGGCCACGGCCGCGCGGTGAGGATGTCGAGCGCCACACTCTCATCGTGGCACGCGAACGCAAACACGGCCCGCCCCGTGTGGGGGACGGGCCGTGCGCTGGCGCGGAAGCGGTCAGTCGTTTTCGATGCGCTCGCCGTTGTCGGAGCGGAATAGGTGCACGTGGTCGGGGTTGGGCACGAAGTTGACCACGGAGCCCTTCTCCGGCACGTCGCGGCCGTCGACCCGGGCCACCACGGGCAGCTTCTCGCCGCCGACATCGGTGCGCCCGTAGACGTAGGCGTCCGCGCCGAGTTCCTCGACGACGTCCACCTCGACCGGGATGCCCTCGTGGCCGTCGGCCAGTTTCAAGTCCTCCGGACGTACGCCGAGTGTCACCGTGGAGCCGGCCTCCTGCTTCGCGCCGGGGGTCAGCGGGACCTTCACACCACCGATGTGCAGGCCCTCGTCGGTGACGGGCACCTCGACCAGGTTCATCGACGGGGAGCCGATGAAACCGGCCACGAAGGCGTTGTTCGGGTGGTTGTACATCTGCCGCGGGGTGTCGCACTGCTGCAGCACACCGTCCTTGAGCACCGCGACGCGGTCGCCCATGGTCATGGCCTCGACCTGGTCGTGGGTGACGTAGACGGTGGTGACGCCGAGGCGACGCTGCAACGAGGCGATCTGGGTGCGGGTCTGCACGCGCAGCTTCGCGTCGAGGTTGGACAGTGGCTCGTCCATCAGGAAGACCTGCGGCTGGCGCACGATCGCCCGGCCCATCGCAACGCGCTGGCGCTGTCCGCCGGACAACGCCTTCGGCTTGCGATCGAGGTAGTCGGTGAGGTCGAGGATCTTGGCGGCCTCCTCGACGCGGCTGCGGATCTCGGTCTTGTTGGTGCCGGCGATCTTCAGGGCGAAGCCCATGTTGTCGGCAACCGTCATGTGCGGGTAGAGCGCGTAGTTCTGGAAGACCATCGCGACGTCGCGGTCCTTGGGGGACAGGTTGGTCACGTCGCGATCGCCGATCAGGACGCGTCCGCTGTTCATCTCCTCCAGGCCGGCGAGCATGCGCAGGGAGGTGGACTTACCGCAACCGGAGGGGCCGACCAGGACGAGGAATTCGCCGTCCTGGATCTCGATGTCGAGAGCATCGACGCTGGGCTTGTCGGCGCCCGGGTAGATCCGGGTCGCCTTGTCATAGGTGACAGTGGCCATGCTGAATCAAACTCCTTCACCGGCAGGTACGTGCCGGACGATCCGTAGTGAAGAAACCTCCGCGCCGAATGTGACGCGGAGCACGTCAAAGGTAACGCACGCGCGGCTTCAGCGCGCCAATACCCCGGTCAGTGTCGTCAACGTCTCGGCCACGCCCTGCGGGTCGGCGACCCGGAAGGCCGCCGCCGTGTCGCCGTCGCCGACCTTGATCGTGACGTTCGCCGGGTCGCCCGAGAGCGCTTCGAAGGCGGTCTCGTCGGTCAGGTCGTCACCCAGATAGAGCGTCGCCGCTGCGTCACGTGATGTCGAAAGCGCCTGCAGTGCAGCGCCTTTGGAGACATCGACGACCTGCACCTCCAGGATGCTCTTGCCCGCGATCACCACGACATCTTCCAGGGCAGCGGCCTTCTCCCGCGCGTCGCGCAACGCCGCTACCTCCTGCTCGGCCGGCATACCCCGGGTGTGCAGCACGACTCCTGTCGGTTTGCCCTCGACCCGGGAGCCGGGGTGGGCGGCGGCGACGCCGGCGATGACGGCCTCCGCGGCGTCCAGGCGCTGCCGCGCGGCCGCATCGAACTCCGCCGCGATCAGCTGCGGATCACTGGACTGTGCGCCGTGGGAGCCGATCAGCACGATCGGCTCATCCTCGGCCAACCCGGTCAGATGGCGAAGCGTGGACAGGTCTCGCCCGGACACCAACGCGACGGTGACCTGATCCAGATCGGCCAGGGCGCGAAGGGCGGCCAGTGACGAAGGCAGCGCCCGGGCCGCCATCGGGTCGGCGACGATCGGAGCCAGCACGCCGTCGAAGTCGCTGGCCACGACCAGAGGTGAGCGGGCGGCGTACTCCTTCAGGGCGGCGGTCAGGTCGGTCACCGCGCACCCTCCCCTGCGGGCATCTCCGGTGCCGCCTGCAGACTGGCGAGGAACGCCTCCGCCCAGTGGTGCACGTCGTTGGCGCTCACGGCGCGCCGCATGGACCGCATCCGCTTCCGTCGCTCGTCGGCGGGCGCGTCGATCGCACTGGTGATGGTCTGCTTCAACCGGTCCACGTCGTGCGGGTTGCACAGGTAGGCGCGCTTGAGTTCGCCTGCGGCACCGGCGAACTCACTCAACACGAGGGCGGCGTCGTCGCGCGCACAGGTCACGAACTCCTTGGCGACGAGGTTCATGCCGTCGCGCAGCGGGGTCACCAGTGCGATGTCGGCGGCCGCATAGATGGCAGCCATTTCCTCCTTGGGGAAGGACCGCCGCATGTAGATGACGGGCGTATCGCCGAAGTCGGCGTGGTCACCGTTGATCCGGCCGACCGCCTGCTCGATCTGGCCGCGCAGCACGCGGTAGGCCTGCAGGCGCTCGCGGCTCGGGGTCGCGATCTGCACCAGCCGGGTCTTGTGGGGGTCCAGGCGTTCGTCGGTCAGCAGTTCGCCGTACGCCTTGAGCCGGTGCCGGATGCCCTTGGTGTAGTCGAGACGGTCGACGCCCAGCATCAGGACGTCCGGATCGCCCATCTCGGCGCGGATCTCCTTGGCCCGTTGCATCGTCTCCGGCGAAGTGGCCAGCGCCCGCAGCTCCTCGACGTCGATCGAGATGGGCACCGCCGCCGCCCGCACCCGGCGGCCGTCGGGAGCGGTGACGATCTCCCCCTCACCGTCGAGTGCAGCAACCGGCGGCAGGCCTCCCGGAAGTTGGCGGCGTCCGAGCGGACCTGGAAGCCCAGGAAGTCGGCGCCCAGCAGGCCCTCCAGCAGGGTCTCGCGACCCGGCAGCTGCATGAAGATCTCGACCGGCGGAAACGGAATGTGGTTGAACCAGCCGATCCGCAGGTCCGGCCGGATGGCCCGCAGCAGGGAGGGCACGCGTTGCAACTGGTAGTCGTGCAACCAAACGGTCGCCCCGGGTGCGGCGACCTCACTGACCGCCTCGGCGAATCGCTGGTTGATGCGTTCGTACGACGAGCGCCAGCGTCGCCGGAAGGTCGCCGGCACGATGACGTCGTGGTAGAGCGGCCAGAGCGTGTCGTTGCTGTAGCCCTCGTAGTAGTTGGTGACCTCGTCCTCGCTCAACCCGATCGGCACGAGGTACATACCGTTCTCCTCGAACGGTTCGGGCGGGTCCCCGGCGTCGCCGGACCAGCCGATCCAGGCCGCTTCGCGACCGCGCATCACCGACTCCATGGCGGTCACCAGTCCGCCCGGGCTGCGGTGCCACTCGATGCTGCCGTCCTCGGCAACCTCCTTGTCGACGGGGAGCCGGTTGGCGGCGATCACGAGATCGAAAGTGGGCGAGGTCACCTTCCCAGGATAGGTAGTGGGCGGGACCCTTCCGGGCCTGCCGTTAGCGCTGACACACCTACGTGATCTGCGTTACATTCGAGTATGAGAGTCTCTGAGATCGTCCGCCGCAAGGGCACCGACGTCGTCACCGTCGCGCCCGACGCCACCGTCAAGGACCTGGTCGCTCTCCTGGACGAGCACCGCATCGGCGCAGTCGTGGTGCTCGACGATGATCGCCGCCTCATCGGCATCGTGGGCGAACGCGACATCGTGCGGGGATTGGCGCAGCAGGGCAGCGCCGTCCTCGATCTGCCGGTCAGCTCGTTGATGACCACCCAGGTCGAGACGTGTTCCCCCGGTGACGACGTCCCGGTCCTCGCCGAACGCATGACCAGTCTGCGGATCCGCCACCTGCCGGTGACCTCCGACGACGACGAGCCCGGAGTCCTCGCCATCGTCAGCATCGGCGACATCGTCAAATCCCGTCTGGAGGAGTTGGAGCACGAGCGCAGCCAGTTGGAGAACTACATCTCGCAGTGAGCATCGTCCGTAGGATCGCGGGCGCGCCGAGCGAGCGGTGCGCAACAGCACAGGTCCGCACACGACGTACCGTTGGTCCATGAGCAGCGCGGACGGGCCCGAGGGCTGGCCCGGTGTCGATCCGTACGCGGATCCGACCGCAGCGGCACCCAGCGCCGGGGAGAAGACCGAACCCATCCGTCGCCGGTTGCCCGGTGCCACCACGCAACGGCCGCGGGAGATGCTGGGCGCCTACGAGCTCCTCGATCAGGTCGGCGAGGGCGGGATGGGTGTGGTCTATCGCGCCAAGGCTCCGGACGGGCAGTACGTCGCGCTGAAGGCTCTGCGCCCCTACATCGCCCACGATCCCGACGCCCGGGCGCGTCTTCGCCGCGAGGTCGCATCGCTGCGCCGAGTGCGCGCGCCCGGTGTCGCGGCCCTGCTGGATGCCGACGTGGACGGCCCGCGTCCCTACCTGGTCACCGAGTTCGTCTCGGGGCCGCCACTGGACAAGGTCGTGGCCAACGAGGGCCGGTTCACCGACCGGCGCCTGGCGGATCTGGCGCAGGGTCTGGCCGATGCGCTGGGTGCGATCCACCGCGCGGGAGTCATCCACCGCGACCTCAAACCGGGCAACGTCCTGGTCGGCCGCGACGGGCCGGTGCTGATCGACTTCGGCATCTCGCACGTCGCCGAGGACTCCCGGTTGACGATGACCGGGCTGGTGATGGGCACCCCCGGTTACCTGTCGCCGGAGATGGTCGAAGGCGGCCAGGTCACCCAGGCCGCCGACTGGTGGGGCTGGGCGGCCACCTTGGCGTACGCCGCGTCCGGTACGCCGCCGTTCGGCCGCGGCCAGATGACCGTCGTACTGGACCGGGTGCTGCGCGGCCAGGCCGATCTGAGCGGCGTCGACGAACGTATCCGGCCGTTGCTCGCCTCGGCGCTGTCGCCGGACCCCGCACAACGACCCGGGACCGAGCAGGTGCTGCACGAGCTACGGGTCTACGCCGCCGGCGGCTACACCACCGGGATGCCGGTCACCGCGGCGGCCGTGCCGCACACCGCACCCCTGCGACCGGACACCACCAAGCGGCTGCCTGCGAACGGCGTACCCGCGGCTTTCACGGCCGGGCGGGTCGCGTCGGCGCAACGCCCGCCCGCGCGGGTGCACGCGGCCAACTACTGGGCACCGCCCCCGCCGGCCAACCAGCCGGCACCGGTCAGCCAGCCCGCGCCGGTCAGCCAGCCGGCACCGGTCAGTCGCCCTGGGCCGTCCGACCCCGGATCGGGCGGGCGCCGCGGTCCGGGACGTTGGCCGCGCTGCTGGTCGCGGTGGTGGCGCTGAGCACTGTCGCGCCCGTGGCCGCGTGGGGTGCTGTGCTGATCTGGTCGTTCGCGGCGCGGTGGGTGGACCGGGCCATGACCGCGATGGTGGTGCGCCGGTTCGACGCCGGCCGGCGGTCGACCGACCCGTTGGTGGCCGCCGCCGCCGCGCCGTGGCAGGCCCTGATTGCTGTGATCAGCACGGTGGTGGCCGCGATCCTGCCGCTCATCGTGGGCGTCGCGGGCGCCGTCGCAACGGCACTGGGGGTGGCGGTGCTGCACGGCGGCGACCCGCAGTTGGGCCGGCCGCTACCGATCGCGGTCGGGACACTCCTGGGGACGGCCCTATCCTGGTGGGGGCCCGGGGGCAGGCGCTGCGCCGCGGATCGCGCAGCATCGTGCGCACGATCGCACCGCAACCCGTGATCGGCACGGTGTTCGTGGTCGTGGTTCTCGCGGTGTCGGCCTGGTGCGGGCTGAGGGCGGTCAGTCATTGGACGCAGGGGCCCAGCTGGTGGCCCTATTCCAGCGCTTCCCAGATCCCCGGGTACGACTCAATTCCCACCCTGCCCAGCATGCGCTGAGGAAAATGTCGAACCCATTCACGATGATGCGTAACGATCCGGTATCTTTCGTCGATAGTTCTTGCGGTGGGCAGCTCGCTGGCCACCGGATGACTAGAACCACAACTTCATTTCTGTCCGAGCGCCTGAACGCCGAGCCTCAACCCTCAGGCGCGTAGCCGTACCACCATGGTGCGGTGAGGACGGGGGACCCACCGCCGCATCCGCGGCGTTCGGCCCCGGATCCCGATCCGCGGCCTTGGGGTGAAGCCGGTACGCCGGCCGGGCACCTGACAGCCCGAACCCGACAGCTCACCCCGCAGGCGTTCGTCAGGAAGGATCCTCTTTCGTGCGCTATACCCCTAAGCACGCTGCGCCCAAACAGTCCGTTGCTGCACGTCGGACCGCCACGGCCGTCGCCGTCGGAGCCAGCACCCTCGGCGCCGGCATGATCGCGGGCACCGCCTCGGCCCACGCGGCCACCGTCTCCGTCGCCCCGGCGGTCGCTCCGGCGACCGTCACCGTGAAGGCGGCCAGCTCCGGAGTCAAGCTCGCGGTCGACGGCGTGATCGGCCCGAAGACGACCAGGGCCCTCCAGCGCTGGGTCGGCGTGTCGCAGACCGGCTCAATGAACCTGAGCACTCGCAAGGCCTTGCAGAAGAAGGTCGGCACCACCCGCGACGGTGTGATCGGTCCCAAGACGGTCGCGGCCCTGCAGAAGAAGATCGGTATCTCCCGTGACGGTGCGCGCTACCTCAACGGTCGCACCGTGAAAGGCCTGCAGAGCTACCTCAACCGCACGCTGAAGCTGACCGGTACCGCGCCGGTGTCCAGCTCCAAGCCCACCGGCGGCACCTCCCGCGGCGGTGAGCGCCTGAACCTGGCCCGCGCGGCCATGTGGGACCGCATCGCCTGGTGCGAGTCGGGTCGCCGCTGGGGTCTGGTGGCCTCCAACCGCACCGGTACCTACTACGGCGGTCTGATGATGACTCACGACGCGTGGCGCATCGGCGGTGGGCTGGCGTTCTCCTACAACGCCAACCAGTCCTCCCGCGAGGAGCAGATCACCGTGGCCAACAACCTCTACGCGCAGCTCGGCCTGAAGCCGTGGTCCTGCGCCTGGGCGGCCTGACGGCCCCATCTGTCGACGGCCCCTCGCTTCCGCCGGAGCGAGGGGCCGTCGTGCGCCCGGCCGCTATGTCCCGGGTCGTAGGCCTGCTTCCAGCAGCGCGACGCCGGCCGCGAACTCCGCATCGCGGTCCGCGTCCGGCTCGTCGATCACCCCGAGCCGCGCCGCGAACTCCTGCTGCTGCTCGAAGAACACGAAGCCGAGCACGTAGTGCACGGCGGTGCGCGCGGCCGTCGCTGCCTCGGGCGCTCCCGCGGCTGCGGCCTCGAACAGGGTCAGGGCCGGCATGTCGCTCAGCCCGAGCGCGTAGGAGCTGTAGACCAGTTCCGCACCGTCGCGGTGGGTGAGCAGCGCGTCGCGGAACGCCTGCGCCGCCTGCTGGAGGCTCGTGGCGTCGCTGTCGCTCAGCGGTGCCAGGATGCGCTGGCTGACCGCGGCCAGCAGCGACTGTTTGTTGGGAAAGTGCCAGTAGAGCGCGCTGGGCTGAAGATCGAGGTAATCCGCGATCCGGCGCATCGACAGACCCGGTAGGCCGTGGCTGCTCAAGATCTCGAGCGCGGCATCGACCACGTCGTCCGCGGTGCGGCGGGCGGTTGCGGGGCCGGCGGGCATGCGGCTACCGTACCTGAACAGTGTTCACCTGAATGGTGTTCAGGAAGCGTGCAACCGGAGGTCCCCATGAGTCTCGATGCCACCCACAACGCGGCGATCGCCGTCCCGCGCAGCAAGGTGCGGGTCCTGGCCGACGTGCTGCCCGGCGGGCTGGCCCGCGACGTCGTGCTGGTCGCGGCGACGGTGCTGTTGCTGATCGGTGCGGGCCAGGTGACGATTCCGCTGCCATGGACCCCGGTGCCGCTGTCGCTGGGGACCTTCGCCGTGATCGCCTCGGGTGCGGCACTGGGCTCGGTGCGTGGTTTCGCATCCGTGGCCATCTACTTCGCGGCCGGTATCGCGGGTGCGCCGGTGTTCGCCCAGCACACCAGCGGCTGGAATTTTGCGTCCTTCGGCTACCTGATCGGGATGCTGGTCGCCTCGCCGTTGGTGGGCTACCTGGCCGAGCGCGGCTGGTCGCGGACCATCTCGACGATGGCCGTCTCCGCGGCCATCGGCTCGCTGGTCGTCTACGCGTTCGGCGTGCCGTGGCTGATGCATTTCGCGGGCGTCGACTTCGGCACGGGCCTCTCGCTGGGCGTGACCCCGTTCCTGATCGGTGACGGACTCAAAATCGCCGCGATCGCACTGCTGCTGCCAGCAGGTTGGAAGTTGCTGGACCGCCGCTGAGGCGAGTCAGCCCCGCTCGTCGTACGCCCTGTTGGCCCGCTCGACCTGCGGTACGTGCGTTTCCGCCCATTCGCGGACTGCGCTCAGCGGCTCCAGCAGTGAGCGGCCGAGCGGGGTGAGGCGATACTCGACGTACGGCGGGTGGCCGCCCTTGTCGACGCGAGCGACCAGTCCGTCGTACTCCAGGGCCCGCAACGTCTCCGTGAGCACCTTGGCAGTGATGCCCTCGATGTGCTTCTTCAACTCGGTGAAGCGCAGCGGCCGGTCCGCCAGTGCCGTCACTACGAAGACGGTCCAGCGGGCCCCGATGCGGTGCAGCACCACTCGGCTCGGGCAGGTGGGCGCCATCACGTCGTACGCCTTGGCCATGTCGGATCATTCCTGGTCGGAGTCGGTTTCGTTGTAGATACCGGTATCAAATAGATACCGTCTTGCCCGACAGCGTATCCGCAACGAAGGAGAAGACGATGACGGACCTGACCGGCCAGAGGGTGCTCGTGATCGGCGGCGGTAAGAATCTCGGCCTGGCTATCGCGCAGAAGGCGGCGGCGCTCGGCGCGGACGTGACGATTGGCGTACGTTCGTTGCGCGAGGTCGCTGAAGGCTTCCAGGTGCTTCACCTGGATATCACCGACGAGGACTCGATTGCCGCTGCGGCAGCGGAATTGGGCCCGGTCGACCACATCGTGTCGACGGCGGCGGCCCACCACAACGTGCCGGTGGCGGAGCTGGACAAGACCGCCGCGCTGACCGCCTTCGACGCCAAGGTCGTGGGTCCGTTGCTGGTGGCCAAGCACTTCGACGTGACCGGGTCCATCGTGCTCTTCAGCGGGGTGGCCGCGTGGAAACCGGCGCCGGGCTACAGCATCATGGGGATCACCAACGGGGCGGTCGCCTTCGCCGTGTCGCACCTGGCCAAGGAGTTGGCGCCGGTGCGGGTCAACGCCGTTTCGCCGGGGATCATCGACTCCGGCTCCCACGACGCGATGCCGGAGGCGCAGCGCGACGCGTTCTTCGAGCAGGTCGCGCGGGGGAATCTCGCCGGCCGGGTCGGGCGCACCGAGGACATCGTGGAAGCGGTCGTGTGGCTGTGGGGCGCGAGTTTCGTCAGCGGCGAGACGATCCACGTCGAGGGCGGTGCCCGCTCCGCGTGAGACTCAGGGCAGGGTCTTGATCGACGCCTCGAGGACGGCGCCCCATTCGGCCGCGATCTGTCTGCGGCGCCGTGAGTCGTCGGTCAGGACGTCCGCCAGGCCGAGGCCACGAGCCAGGTCCAGGGTGGCCTGGATCAGTCGGTGGGTGGCGGGGTCGGAATCGTCGGCGTCCAGCAGCCGTACCGCCATCTCGTGGGTACCGCGGCCCAGCCGGCGTTCCAGCGGCACCAACCGATCGCGCAGGGCGTCGTCGGCCGCGGCCGCGGTCCACACCTGCAGCGCCGCCTTGAAGAAGTCGTCGGCGTAGTACTCGATGAGCACGCTCACCGCGCGCCGCTGCCGGTCCGGGCCCTGCAGATCGGTCTCCAGCGTGCTGATCGCTTCACGGCGGCGCTCGAAGATGTAGTCCAGCGCCGCGAAGTTCAGATCCTCCCTGGTGGGGAAGTGGTGCTGGGCCGCACCGCGGCTGATGCCGGCCTGCGCGGCGATGTTCGCGACGGTTGCGTTGTCCCAGCCGTCGCGGGCCAGCACGGTGATCGCAGCCTGCAGCAACCGCTGGCGCGTGGCGCGGCTGCGATCCTGCTTCGGCTCGCGCACCTCGCGCTCGGCGGTCGTCACCTCGCCCACCGCGGTGGTCGCTTCTCCAGGAACGCAGCCATTCCTTCGCGTGCCTCTTCGCTGGCGAACAGCCGCGCCGACTGCTCGACGACGATCTCCCGGTTGGCGTCGAACCTCTGCAGCAGGGAGCGATTCAGCAGCAGCTTGGTCTCCGCCAGACCCTGGGGTGAGCACTTGAGCAGGTCCGTGAGCACCCCGCGCGTGGCGCCGTCGACATCCGCCGAGTCGGGTACGGCGTGAGTCACCCAGCCGCGCTCTGCACCTTCCAGCGCGGTCAGAACCCGTCCCGTGAGCGCAAGGTCCGCCGCGTCACGGGAGGTCAACCTCGGTAACACGGTCAGTGAGATCACGGACGGGGCCAGACCCAGTCGCGCTTCGGTCAGCGCGAAGGTGGTCCGTGGACCCGCGACCACGATGTCGCATGCTCCGACCAGGCCCATGCCGCCGGCTCTCACGTGTCCGTCGAGGCGCCCGACGATCGGTTTACCCAGCGATAGCATCGCCCGCAGCAGGTCAGCCAGCGCTTGGCCGCGTGCGGTCACCGGATCCGCGCCCGGGGGCAACGACGAGGCCGAGGAGAGGTCTGCCCCGGCGCAGAAGGTGCCGCCACTGTGGGTCAGGACGACAACTCGGACGTCCACAGCCGAATCAGCCTGTTGCAGCGCCGAATTCAGCGATTCAACCAGCGGGTCGGAGAGGGCGTTGCGATTGTGCGGCGAGTCCAGCGTGATCGTCGCGATGCCGTCGGCCACTTCGTAGTGGACCAGCTCCTCACTCATCGCCCACCACGGCCAGCACGGCGCCCGGTTCGACCTGTGTGCCCTGGGCGACCAGTCGGGTCACCAGGCCGTCGGCGGTGGCGAGCACGGCGTGTTCCATTTTCATCGCCTCCAGCCACAACAGGGGCTGCCCCTGTGTGACGGTGTCGCCTTCGCTCACCGCGACCCGGGAGACCACTCCCGGCATCGGTGCCACCAGGGATCCAGGGGTCGCCAGTGTCGATGGGTCGACGAACCGGGGGACCACATCCAGCGTGAGTGAACCGTCCGGGCCCTGCACGTGTACCCGTTGGTCATCTCGCACCGTCGAACGGCCGACGCGGTAGCGGGTGCGCAGCCCGGCCTGCTGCACTTCGACCGCATCCGCAGAAGCGGACACGATGCGCAACTCATCCAGCGACGGGGACGTGATCACCACCCCATCACGGGTGAACCGGTAGCTCACAGTGATCTCGTCGTCGTCGCCGCGACGGTAGCTGCGAGTCTGTGGTGCGGACACCACGTTGCGCCAGCCGGACGGGAGATCGGCATCCACCACGGCGGCAGACCGCTCCATGGCCGCGTCCGCGACCGCCGCGACCACTGCGGCCAATGGCGCAGAGAGTTGCTGACCGCGCGTGAGGTCGGCCGGATCGTGATGGGCGAAGTAGCCGGTGTCGAACTCGCCGGAAAGGAACTCCGGGTCGCGCAACACGCCGACCAGTAGGTCCCGGTTCGTGACGACACCCTCGATCACGCTGTCCTGCAGAGTTTTCGCCAGCAAGCGGCAGGCTTCGAGTCGGGTCGGCGCGGTGGCGATGACCTTGGCCAGCATCGGGTCGTAGTGCACTCCGATGGTGTCGCCGGCCTCGGTGCCGGAGTCCAGACGGATGCCCCGTGTGGGAGTGAGGGTGAACCGCTCGGTCACGCCCGGGACGGCAAAGCCGGACATCGTGCCGGACTGCGGCTGCCAGTCGGCGCCCGGGTCCTCGGCGTAGAGCCGGGCCTCGATGGACCAGCCGTGCATCGCCGGTTCGTCACCGATCAGCGGCAACCCGGTGGCGACGTCCAGTTGGAGGCCGACCAGGTCCAGACCGGTGACGTTCTCGGTCACCGGGTGCTCGACCTGCAGGCGGGTGTTCATCTCCAGGAAGAAGAACTCCCCGTCGTGGTCGGCGAGGAACTCCACCGTGCCGGCCCCCACGTAATCGACGGCTTTGGCGGCGGCCCGGGCCGCGTCGTACAGGCGATCGCGCATGCCCTGGCCCACCCGCTCGACCAGGGGGACGGTGCTTCCTCGAACACCTTCTGGTGGCGGCGCTGGATCGAGCACTCGCGCTCGCCGACCGCCCACACGGTGCCATGCGTGTCGGCCATGACCTGCACTTCGATATGCCGGCCGGTCTCGACGTACCGCTCGCAGAACACCGTCTCGTCGCCGAAGGCCGACTTTGCCTCCCGCGCCGCCGTTTCGATCTCGCCGGGTAGATCGGCCAATGAGCGTACGACGCGCATCCCGCGGCCGCCGCCGCCCGCCGACGCCTTGATCAGGACCGGCAGATCCTTCTGCGTCACGGAATCCGGCTGCAACCGGGTCAGGACGGGGACGCCGGCGTCGGCCATCATCGCCTTGGACTCGATCTTGGAGCCCATGGCGGCGATCGCGGCGGGCGGGGGCCGAGCCAGACCAGGCCGGCGTCCAGCACGGATTGGGCGAAATCGGCGTTCTCCGAGAGGAATCCGTAGCCCGGGTGGATCGCGTGGGCGCCCGCGGTGAGCGCGGCGGCGATCACCAGGTCACCGCGCAGGTAGGTGTCGGCGGGCGCTGACCCTGGCAAGTGCACTGCGCGGTCCGCCTCGCGGACGAACGCGGCATCCCGGTCGGCGTCGGAGAAGACGGCCACGGTCTCGATGCCACGATCACGGCAGGTGCGGAAGACCCGGCGGGCGATCTCACCGCGGTTGGCGACAAGCACCCTGCCGATGGGGGCGGTACTGATGGTCGGTGAATACACGGGCGGGCCTCACATCCGGAAGACACCGAACTCGCCGGTGCCTTCCACTGGTGCGGAGTGGATTGCGGACAGGGTCATGCCCAGGACGGTGCGGGTGTCACGCGGGTCGATGATCCCGTCGTCGTAGACCATCCCGGACAGGACCAAGGGCAGGGATTCGGCGTCGATCTGGTGCTCGATCGCGGCCTTGATCGCCAGGGCGCCTTCGTCGTCGAACGGTTTGCCCTGCGCCTCGGCGGACGCCTTCGACACGTTGTAGGTCACCTCGGCCAACTGCTGGGCACCCATCACCGAGGATCGGGCGCTCGGCCAGGTGAACAGGAAGCGCGGATCATAGGGACGACCGCACATGCCGTAATGCCCTGCACCGTAGGAGGATCCGAGCAGGATCGAGATATGCGGGACCGTGGAGTTGGACACCGCGTTGATCATCATCGCGCCGTGCTTGATGATGCCGCGCTGCTCGTAGTCCTTGCCGACCATGTAGCCGGTCGTGTTGTGCAGGAAGAGCAAGGGGGTGTTGTAGCGGTTGGCCAACTGGATGAATTGCGTTGCCTTCAGGGCGTCCTCGTTGAAGAGTGCGCCGCGGGCGTTGGCCAGGATCCCGATCGGGTAACCGTGCACGTCGGCCCAGCCGGTCACCAGCGACGTGCCGAAGAGCGGTTTGAACTCATCGAAGTCGGAGTCGTCCACGACTCGCGCGATGACCTCCTTGGGATCGAACGGCACCTTCAGGTCCGGCGGTACGACGCCCAGCAACTCGTTCTCGTCGTAGCGCGGCGCCGGGGCCACCGGCCGCGGCTTCGGTCCGGCCTTCTTCCAGTTCAACCGGCCGACGATCAGCCGCCCGATCCGGCAGGCGTCCTGCTCGTCCTCGGCGAAGTAGTCGGCCAGTCCCGAGACCCGCGAGTGCATCTCAGCACCGCCGAGCTCCTCGTCGTTGCTGATCTCCCCGGTGGCGGCCTTCACCAACGGCGGACCGGCCAAGAACACCTTGGAACGCTCCTTGATCATCACGATGTGATCGCTCATCCCGGGCAGGTAAGCCCCGCCGGCCGTGGAGTTACCGAAGACCAGGGCGATGGTCGGGATGCCGGCTTTGGACAGGTTGGTGAGGTTCTTGAACGACCGGCCGCCGGGGATGAAGATCTCCAGCTGCCGCGGCAGATCCGCGCCGCCGGACTCCACCAACGAGATGACGGGCAACCGGTTCTCCAGGGCAATCGTCTGCAGCCGCAGCGACTTGCGCATCGCCCAGGGGTTTGTGGCACCGCCCTTCACGGTCGGGTCGGTGGCCACGATCATGCACTCGACGCCGTTGACGACACCGATCCCGCCGGCAATGCTGCCGCCGACGGTGAACTCGCTGCCGTATCCGGCCAGCGGGCACAACTCCAGGAAGGGCGAGTCGCGGTCCAGAAGTAACTCGATGCGAGCCCGGGCGGTCAGCTTGCCTCGGGAGGCGTGCCGGGCGTTCGAGCGTTCTCCGCCACCGTCGACGGCCTTGGCCAGCTCGCCGTCGATCTCGACCAGCTTCTCCTGCATCGCAGCGACGTTGGCGGCGTACTCCGGACTGGCGGTGTCCAGCGCAGACTTCAGGGTGGTCACGCGGTCAGCCCCAGGTTGCGGGCGGCCAACTGCCGCAGAATCTCCACCGTGCCGCCGCCGATGCCGAGGATACGCATGTCGCGGTACTGCCGTTCGACCTCGCCCTCGGTGAGGTAACCCATGCCGCCGAACAGCTGGACGGCACGGTCAGCCACCCACTCGCCGTACTCCGTGGCGGTGTTCTTGGCGAAGCAGACCCGCGGGATCAGGTCGGTGGTGTCACCGGACTCCGCCTGGTCGACCACCGCATGGGTGTAGGTACGGGCAAGGTCGATCTTGCGGGCCATCTCCGCGAGGGTGTCCTGCACCGACAGCCGGCTGATCAGCGGCTCACCGAAGGTGACCCGGTCACGGCACCACTGAACGGTGAGATCCAGGCAGCGCTGAGCGTGCGAATACGCTTGCGCCGCAAGCCAGATCCGCTCACTGACGAAGTGGGCGCCGATCTGGGCGAAGCCGGTGTTCTCCTCGCCGACCAAGTGCCGGACGGGCACGCGCACGTCCTCGAAACTGAGCTCGGCGGTGTCAGAGCAGTGCCAGCCCATCTTCTGCAGCTTCTTGCTGACGGTGAAGCCGGGCATTCCCTTCTCGATCACCAGCAACGACACGCCCCGCGCGCGAGGCAGCTCGGGGCCGCCGGTGCGCACGGCCGTCACGACGAAGTCGGCGCGGGTGCCGGAGGTGATGAACGTCTTGGCGCCGTTGACGACGTACTCATCACCGTCACGGCGGGCGGTCGTGCGCAGACCG
The DNA here is from genome assembly GCF_042661605.1 of Branchiibius cervicis. Classification (NCBI taxonomy): domain Bacteria; kingdom Bacillati; phylum Actinomycetota; class Actinomycetes; order Micrococcales; family Dermacoccaceae; genus Branchiibius; species Branchiibius cervicis. The sequence goes on along the minus strand of NZ_JBHSWJ010000002.1, from coordinate 3,144,406 downwards.
CCCACGTCGGAGCCGCCGCCCGGCTCGGTGATGGCCAGGGAGCCGATGATGTCGCCGTCCAGCGCGGGACGCACCCAGCGGTCGATCTGCCAGGGGTCACCGGCCGCGATCAGGTGCGGCACGTTGATGCCGGTGGTGATCATGCTCGCCGGGACGCCGCCTGCCGCACCGGCTTCCAGGAGTGCCTCGGTCACCGTGACCGAAGCGCGCAGACCGCCGCCGCCACCGCCGACCTCCTCGGGGTACCCCGCACCCATCAGGCCGAGCGCGCCGGCCTTTTTGGACAGCTCGCGGGGCAGCTCACCGTCCTGCTCCCACTGATCCTGGTAGGGCAGGATCTGGTCCTTGGTGAATCGGGTGACGGTGTCACGCAACGCGCGCAACTCGTCGGTCTGCCAGGGGTTCTGGTCTTTTCCGGGCACGTCAGGCTCCTTCGGGCAGCAGGGATGTGGGGATGTCGAGGTAGCGGCCGCGCAACCATTCGCCGAGGCCCTTGGCCTGCGGGTCGAAGCGGGCCTGATAGGCGACGCCCTCGCCGAGGATGTCCTCGATGAGGAAGTTCACGGCCCGCAGGCTCGGGAAGACGGTGCGGTGAATCGTCAGATCGGCTGTCTCGGGCAGTAGTTCCCGGACCTTGTCGGTCGTCAGCGTGTTGGCCAGCCAGGCGAACCCAGCGTCATCGCGTGCCCACACGCCGATGTTGGCGCTGCCGCCCTTGTCTCCGCTGCGGGCACCGGCGACCCGGCCCAGCGGTGCCCGCACCGTGTCGCCGGTGGGCGGGGTCGGCAGGCGCACCGGCTCGATCGCGGTCTCGGTCAGGTAGGCACCGGGAGCGTCGACGATCTGCTGGGTGCCGTCCGGCAACGTGACGCGGTGCTCGACCTCTTCCTGGGGGATGAACCCGGGTGTGAAGACGCCGTACGCCGTGGCGTCCGCCGGCGGGGTCATCGAGTGGAACCCGGGGTAGCTGGCCAGTGCGATTTCGACACCGGCATTACTGAAGGCCCGACCGACGACCTTCGGGTCCTTGTCACGCGCGGTGACGATCAGTTTGGCGGAGGCTCCTTCTTCGGTGTCCGCGTCCGCCTGTGTGGTCTTGGTCAGCTCCCAATCGATCTGCGCTGGTTTGGTTTTCAGTGCCTGCTCGAAGCCGCGTCGGGCCAGATCCGCCTTGGCCTCGATGTCCAGCCCGGTGAGCACCATGGCCACCTGGTTGCGGAACCCGCCGAGAGCGTTGCACGACACCTTCAGGGTTGCCGGTGGCGCTTCACCGGTCACCGCCTCCACCAGGACGCGGTCGGCTCCCTCCTGGGACAAGCGGATGCTGTCGAGCCGGGTGGTGACGTCGGGGCCGTAGTAGCGCTCGGAGCCGATCTCGTAGAGCAACTGCGCCGTGACGGTGTCCACGGTGACGGCGCCGGCGGTGCCGGGGTGCTTGGTGATGACGCTGCTGCCATCGGCGCGAATCTCGGCAATCGGGAATCCGGGGTGCAGCAGGTCGGCGATCTCGGTGAAGAAGGCGAAGTTGCCGCCGGTGGCCTGAGTGCCGCACTCGATGATGTGACCGGCCACCGTCGCCCCAGCCAGCGCATCGTAATCGTCTCGGCCCCAATCGAATCGGGCGATCGCGGGACCGATGATGACCGAGGCGTCGGTGACCCGGCCGCTGATGACGACGTTGGCTCCCGAGCGCACTCCTTCGGCGATCCCGAACGCTCCGAGGTAGGCGTTGGCCGCCAGGGACTCGGGCAGGCCGAGCTGCGCGGCGCGGTCGGTCACGTCGTCGCCATCGACGTACGCCACGGTGGCACCCAGGCCCAGGCGCTCGGACAGCTCGTGGATCGCCGCCGCCAGCCCGGCCGGGTTCTGCCCGCCCGCGTTACTCACGATTTGCACGCCCTCGTCGATCGCCAGGCCGAGGCACTCCTCGAGTTGGCGAAGGAACGTCTTGGCGTAGCCCAGCGAGGGATCCTTGGCTTTGTCCCGGCCCAGGATCAGCATGGTCAGCTCAGCCAGGTAGTCGCCGGTGAGTACGTCGAGCGGACCTCCTCCAGCATCTCGCGCATGGCGCTGATCCGGTCGCCGTAGAAGCCGGAACAGTTGCCCACTCGCAGGGCGTCGGTCATTGGGTCACCTCCGTGGTGTGTGCGGCGCGCACGGCCGCTTTGGGTGCGCCGGCGAAAGCCTGCGCAATGGTGAGCCACTCGGTTGCGACCCCGGGTGTGGCGGCGAGGGCCAGGTCCGGCAGCTCGCGGCGCTGCGTGACGGCCAGGCAGAAGTCCTCCGCGGGTCCGGTGATGCGATCGGTCGCGTCCTGCGGCCCCCAGACCCACAGCTCACCTGACGGCGCGGTCAGTTCCACAAGCGGTTCGGCGGCGGGCAACGGGAGGTCGTTGATCGCGTAGGCGAAAGTGCGGGTCCGCACCCCCAGGTGGGCGATGTCCTTCAAGCGATCGGTGGGCACTCGACGTACGCCGAGTGCGTCCGCCACGTCCTGGCCGTGCGCCCACGTCTCCATCAGTCGTGCCGTCGCCATCGAACGGGGCTTCATGGGCGGGCCGAACCAGGGGATGGCGGTGTCCGGGGGCAGGTGCTCCAGCGCTACGGCCAGCTTCGAGCGCCCGGCTCGCCATTGCGAAAGCAATTGCGCGACAGGCAAATTCGCCCGTTGCGCGGCTGTTATGTCCGTGAAGTGCAACGGGTCGGTAGCGGCTTCAGCCACGACTGCGCCGAAGGAGTCCGGATCGGTCACCGCGGTCAGGGCGACCTCGTCGGTCCAGGCCAGGTGGCCGATCTGATGGGCGATGCTCCACCCGGCTGCGGGCGTCGCCAGCCGCCATTGGTCGGGGGTCAGGTCAGCCACCAGGCGGTCCAGCTCGTCGCCCTCGGCGATGAGGTGATCCACGGTACTCATGAGGGCTGACGTTGCCACACGGAAAGAAATCAAGCAACACTGCTTGTTTTCGAAAGTGTGATCTGGGTAACGTTCGGACATGCGGCTCACCGATGACCACCGATCGTTCGCGGCCACCGTTCGGTCGGTGGTGGACACCCAGATCAACCCGTACGTCGATCAGTGGGAGTCGGAGGGCATCTTCCCCGCGCACGACCTGTTCCCGCAGCTGGGCAAATACGGGTTGCTCGGGATCGAGTACGACCCGGAGGACGGCGGGGAGGGCGCCGATCACTCCTACACGATGGTGGCTTGTGAGGAGCTGGGCAGGATCGCTGCCGGCGGTGTCTCCATGGCGATCAACGTGCAGGCCAACATGGCGACCCCGTCGTTGGCGAAGTACGGGTCGAAGGAACTGCGCCAGAAGTACCTCAAGCCGGCGATCGCCGGTGAGATGGTCGCCGCGATCGGGGTCACCGAGCCGGACACCGGTTCCGACGTGTCCGCGCTACGCACGCGGGCCACTCGCGACGGTGACGACTGGGTGATCACCGGTCGCAAGCTCTACATCACCAACGGAGTACAGGCCGACTGGGTCTGCCTGCTGGTGCGCACCTCGGACGAGGGCGGTTACCGCGGGATGTCGCAGATCGTCGTACCCACCTCGTCCGAAGGTTTCTCGGTCGCCCGCAAACTCGACAAGCTGGGCAACCGCTCGTCCGACACCGCTGAACTCGTCCTCGATGAGGTGCGGGTCCCGGTCGCGAACACGATCGGGACGATCGGGCGCGGATTCCAGCAGCAGATGGAACAGTTCGTCATCGAGCGGATGTCAGCGGCGTATTCGATCGTCGGACAGATCGACGTGGCGCTGGAAAAGACGCGGGAGTATTTGAAGCAGCGCACCACCTTCGGCAAACCGCTGGCGTCGCACCAGTACATCGCGTTCCGGCTGACCGAGTTGGCGGCCCGCAACGATCTGCTCCGGCACCACAACCAGGCCGTGTGCGAGGCGCTCATGGCGGGGGAGGACATCACCCGGATGGCCTCGATCGCCAAGTGGGAGGCGGGCCGGTTGGTGCGGGAGGTGGCAGACATGTGCCTGCAGTTCCACGGCGGGATCGGCTACATGGAGGAGACCTGGACGGCACGCATGTTCCGCGACGCCCGCCTGGCCTCCATCGGCGGCGGTGCGGACGAAGTCATGCTGCAGGTCATCGCTCGCATCGACGGCTACCCGCTGGGCTGAGGCGATCGTGGACAACGCACTCGGCGTCGACGCCGGTTTCGGTGACTGGGTCACCAAGCACGCGCTGCGTAACCCGGACCGGCCCGCGCTGGTCAGCGCCGAGACCGGGCAGGTGACCACCTACGCCGAATTGGAGGTGCGCACCAACCGGTTGGCGGATGCGTTGAGTAGCGAAGGAGTCGTGCGCGGCGACCGCGTCGCGATGCTGACCCTGAACAGCGTGGCGATGATGGAGATCTACGTCGCGGTCGCCAAGCTCGGCGCGATCAGCGTCCCGGTGAACTTCCGACTGTCGGCGCCCGAGGTGCGCTACGTGCTCACCGACAGCGGCGCCAAGGTGTTGTTCGCGTCCACCTCCTTGACCGCCCTGGCCGATGCCGCATGTGCGGAGGGTACGGCGGTGCAAACCCGCATCGCGGTGCCGACGGCCGCCGACCGGGCCGCAGGTGCAGAGGGCGAATACGAGGACCTGCTGCGTAGCGGGAAACCCGAGCGGGTCACCCGGTTGATCGATCTCGACGAGGTGTGCGTGCTGATGTACACCTCGGGCACGACGGGCGCCCCCAAGGGCGCCATGCTGACCCACGGCAACTTCCAGTGGAATGTCTTCAACGGTCTGGGGCTCGGCGACGGCAACAACCGCCGCGACATCACGTTGTCCAGCGCTCCGCTGTTCCACATCGGCGCCCTCGGCGTTCACACGATGCCCTACCTCTACCTCGGGGCAAGCACGGTGATCCAGGAGGCGTTCACGCCCGAGTCGTGGCTGGAACTGGCCGAACGGCACCGCATCACCAATGCCTTCCTCGTCCCCGCCATGTGGGCGGCCGTACTCAACGCTCCGTCCTTTGCCACGCGCGATCTGTCGTCGCTGCGGACCGCGGTCAGCGGAGGCGCCCCGTGCCCCATCGTGGTCATCGAAGGGATGCGCGCGCTGGGAGTGCAGTTCACCGAGGGTTTCGGGATGACCGAGACCTCGCCAAACGCGTCGTGTCTGCAGCCGGATGAAGTCGTCGATCACGCCGGATCGATCGGCAAGCCGCTGATGCACGTCGAGTTCCGGTTGGTCGACGAGACGGGTGAGGACGTGCCGATCGGTGAGGTCGGCGAGCTGGTCATCCGCGGCCCGAACGTCATGGCCGGCTACTGGAAGAAGCCGGAGGCCACCGCCGAGGCCATGCGCGGCGGATGGTTCCACACCGGCGACCTGGGCCGCCGCGACGAGGCCGGTTTCTACACCCTGGTCGACCGCAAGAAGGACATGATCATCACCGGTGGGGAGAACGTGTACCCCATCGAGGTCGAGCAGGTGATGTATCGCCACCCGGACGTGGGCGAGGTGGCCGTGATCGGCGTACCCGACACCGCCTGGGGGAGAGCATCGTGGCCGTCGTCGCGCGTACGCCGGACGGTCAGGTGAGCGCCGAGGAACTGCTGGCGTGGACCCGTGACCGGGTCGCGCACTTCAAGTCGCCCAAGCGCGTCGAATTCGTCGAGGCCCTCCCGCGGACCGCCACCGGCAAGGTGCTCAAGCGGGATCTGCGCGAGCTGTACGGCGGCGCGGCCAGCGCTGTGAACCGATGACGTCCTACGAAGGAGAGCTGACATGCCGATGAAAGCCGATGTCTCGCAAGTCGATCCGCTGGAATACAACCTGGCTACGCGGGTCAACATCGGTGACTCGCTGCGCCGGATCTCGGGAATGTTTCCGGACCGAGTGGCCGTGGTCGACGGGGCCGATCGGGTGACGTACGCCGAGTTGAACGACTCCGCCGAGCACGTCGCTCGCGCGCTGCTGGACCTGGGCCTGCCGACCCAATCGCCGGTGGCGATGCTGATGATGAACTCGTGGCGGTTCCTGGCGACCTACTACGGGTGCGCGAAGTCCGGGATGGTCGCGATGCCGGTCAACATCGTGCTGACGGCGGCTGACCAGCGGTGGATCCTGGCGGATGCCGAGGCGACCGTCATCGTGGTCGACGCGATGTTCGCACCCCGGGTCGCCGCACTGTTGCCGGACCTGCCGTTGGTCGAGACCGTGATCGTGGTGGGCGGGAGCGAGCCCTTCGAGCGGGTACGCACCGAGGATTGGGACGCGTGGACCGCGGCTTCGTCAGGCGGCCCGGTCGAGGTGATCGTGGATGACCGCGACATCGTGCAGTGTCTGTACACCTCGGGCACGACGTCGCGGCCCAAGGGCGTGCTGGTCAGCCACGTGTCACTGCAGATCGCGCTGCTGTCCGATGTCATCGTGACCCGGCAGACGTGGGGTCTGCAGTCGCCGACGATGCTGGTGGTGCTGCCGATGTTCCACACCACGGCGCTGAACACGCTGACCCAGCCGATGCTGACCGTCGGCGGCACGGCGGTGCTGTTGCCCGCGTTCGATCCGAACGCCGTACTCGACCTCATCGAGCGCGAAAACGTCACGCACACCATGATGTTGCCGATGATGTGGGCGGCGACGCTGGCCGCGTTCAAGGCCAAGCCGCGGGACGTCAGCGGCGTGACCACGGCGATCTACGCGATGGCCCCGATGCCGGACGAGCTACTGGCGGCCGTCGACGACACGTTCACCAACGCGGACGTGATTCTGGGCTCGGGACAGACCGAGGTGGTGCCCGCGACGGTGATGCAGTTCCCGGAGCACCGGCACAGCGCACCGACGTCGTGGGGTTCGGCGGTTCCGACCCTCGACGTGGGCATCATGCAGCCCGGCGGCGGTGTCGTCGGAATCGACGAGACCGGGGAGATCGTCTACCGCGGCGGCAACGTGTGTTCCGGGTACTGGAACAACCCGGCGGCCAACGCCTCAGCGTTCGCGGGCGGCTGGTTCCACAGCGGAGACGTCGGGCACATCGACAAGGACTCGGTGGTGTGGTTCACCGACCGGGTCAAGGACATCATCAAGTCCGGTGGCGAGAACGTGTCGTCGGTGATCGTCGAGCGCGTCATCGGCGGGGTGCCCGGTGTGGCCGAGTGCTGCGTGGTCGGCGTACCGGACGAGCGCTGGGGCGAAGCGGTGACGGCGGTGGTCGTGTCCGATGGCTCGGTGCCGGCCGCGCAGTTGGCCGACGACGTGGTTGCGGCGGCGAAGCAGCGGCTGGCCGGCTTCCAGGTGCCCAAGACGGTGCGAGTGCTGCCCGAGTTGCCGAAGACCGCCACCGGGAAGGTCCAGAAGCACGAGGTGCGAGCCGCTTTGCGCGAGTAGCCCGGGCGACGCCCGTAAGGTTGCCGTCGTGACAAGCAGTCTGTGGGACGAGCGCACCGGGGATCCCGGCGCGACGACGGAGTCGTCGTCGGCCACTCCCGGTGGTGGTTGCGTGGCGGCATCTTTACGGGAGCGCCGCGAATCGCTGGTGCAGCGTTTGGATCCGGTCCGATGACCGCGGTTGAACTCGACCCGGCGGTCGTCGCCGAGCAGTATCGGGACCAGGTCCGGGCGCAGGTGCAGCGCCTGGCCAACGGAGGACGAAGCCTTCGCGTCGTGGGTCTGCTCGGACGCGACAGCGGGCCCGCCGCGACGTACGCCCGCTACGCCGCCAAGGGATTCGGCTCAATGGGCATCGAATTCGACCTGCGGAAGGTGGCTGCGCCGGAGGTCCAGCCGGCAATCGCCGACGCCAACAACGACCCCGCAGTCGACGGTGTCTTCCTCTACTACCCGCTCATCGACCGGCCGCAGGATCGCTGGTTGCGGGAACTGGTCGATCCACGGAAAGACATGGAGGGGATGCATTCCTTCTGGAGCCGGCTGCTCTATGAGAACCAGCGCTACGTGGACCCCGATCGCACGCTGCGGGCGATCTTGCCGTGCACCCCGCTGGCCATTCTCAAGTTGCTCGACTACGCCGGCATGCGGGGCTCGGGCTCCTCGGCGCCGTTGGAAGGGGTGACGGCGTGCGTGATCAACCGCAGTGACATCGTCGGTCGACCGCTCGCGGCGATGCTGGCCAACGACGGCGCGCGGGTGCACTCGCTGGACGTGGACGGTTCGGTGACGTTCGAACCTGCTATCGGTCGCCACGCCCACGACCTGCATGAGTCGGGGATCGATCGGGCCTCCGCCCTGGCCGCGTCCGACGTGGTCATCTCCGCGGTGCCCTCACGAGATTTCGAACCGATCCGGGGCGAGGAGATCCGACCCGGAGCCATCTGCGTCGACGTCGCCGAGTTCACCAACTTCGATCCTTCGGTGCGGGATCGCGCCAGCGTCTTCATTCCCCGTGTCGGACCCATGACGATCGCGATGGCGGGTCGCAACCTGACCCGGCTCGCCGCGCTTCGGCGATAGACGCGGCGGCCGGGTGCGCGGCGGCACTATCCACAAGCTGGAACTGCTTGGGCGGGTCGTACGGTTCTCTCGTGAGCTACTGGTCGCCGGGTACCGAGATCAACTGGTGCTACGGGGACCCGGGGATGGACGTCGTCACGCCGGTGCGGGTAATCCGCGACGACGCCGAGGCATTGATTGCGTGGCTCCCCGCGGGGACCGCCGTCCGCACCGGCGTGGACCGAGGGAGACCCGCAGCCGGGACCTGGTCGTTAACCTCTGGGTCGAACCCGGCGGGCAGGTGACCCGGAAGGATGTCGACGAACTCGAACTAGCCGTGGTCCAGGGCCGATTCACTCGGCAGCAAGCAGACGAACTGATCGAAAAACTCGTCGAGGCGGAGGAGGTCGTCCGCGCCGGGGCCGCTCCGTTCAACCAAGGCTGGGAGACGTTCGCGCCCGACCCGGACTGGCCCGTCCCGACGCTGCTTAGCTGACCAGGACCAGCGCCACCACCGCCGCCCCGACGGACGCGACTGCCGCGACCAACCCCTCACCGGCCAATCGCCGCGTCGAGATGGAAACCCCCGCCGCCCGGCAGCGCTGGCGCCACAGCAGCGTCGCCAGCGAGGCCCACACCGTGACCAGCGGCCCGGCGTTGACCCCGATCAACAACGCCATCAACCGGGCCGGAGCGTCCGAGGCCACCGACTCCAACGCGAGGTACGCCGGCAGGTTGTTCACCGCGTTCGCCGAGATCGCTCCGGTCGAGGCCACCCGCGCCAGCGCTCCGGGGCCCGTCCCGGAGCCGACAGCCGACGTGAGTACTGACCGCAGTCCGTGGTCCAGAGCCAGCTGCACCACCAGGAACAGCACGATGACACCTACGACGAGCCGCCACGGCACCCCTACCGAACGCAGGCTGGACCGCGAACGCACCAGCAACGTCCCTAAGAGCACCACCGCCGCCACCGAGGCCGGGATCGCCGGCGTCACGCCGGTGACGAACAACGGAGCCAGCACGACACACGTCACGGAGGCGACCCACAGCAGGACCCGGTCGTGCCCTTGCGGAGGCGGCGACACGGCGTACGTGCCGGTCAGCGCCCGTCGGTGCCGCACGAACAGCACCACGACGGTGGCAACGATCGCGGCCAGCGCGGGTGCCCACGAGAGCCGCAGGTAGGCGCCCGTCGACGGCAGGTGGTGCAGCGCCAACAGGTTGGTCAGGTTCGAGACCGGCAGCAGCAGGGAGGCGGTGTTGGCCAGCCACAGCGTTGTCATCGCGAACGGGACCGGTGAGATACCCACCTGGGCGGCCACCGCAATGGCCACCGGGGTGAGCAGTACGGCAGTGGTGTCGAGGCTGAGCACGATCGTGCTGACGCACGCCAGCGCCACGATGAGCAACCACAACCGCCAGGTACGCCGACCCCCGGCGCGTGCGGCCCAATGCGCCGCCACGTCGAAAACCCCGGCGATGGAGGCGACTTCGGCGACGACGGTGATAGCGACAAGGAAGACGAGCACCGGCCCGACCCGTGCCGCGAGATCGAGCACCTCGTGGGCGCTGAGCACCGCATGACGCTAGCAGCCCGACCCACCGGTAATCTGAGGCAGGAAGACTGCCGCGCAAACCCGGGGAGACCCACGCATGCCCGCTGCGCACGATCACGTGCTCACCGTCGTCCCCGGAGGCAATGCCCTCTCCGCCTTCCGAGCAGCCGGGCTGACGACGCGCCTGCAGGCGCTCGTCCCCACCGTCACCGGGGTCAGTGGCCGCTACGTGCACTGGGTGGCCAGTGCCGCTCCGTTGTCGCCGGCCGTCCACGAGACGGTCGAGCGACTCCTGACGTACGGCGAGCCCTGGGCTTCCGACGACAGCGGAGCCCTCGTCGTGGTTGCGCCCCGGCTGGGCACGATCTCGCCGTGGGCGTCAAAGGCCACCGACATCGCCCACAACTGCGGGGTCGAGGTGCAGCGCATCGAGCGGGTCACCGAGTTCACCGTGGTCTCGTCCGCCCCGCTCACCGGTGAGCAGTGGTCGGCGTGTGCCGACGTGCTGCACGACCGGATGACCGAGGTCGCGTTCCCGCACCGCGAGGATGCCGCCGCCCTCTTCGTCGAGCGCGACCCGGAGCCGATGGAGCACATCGACGTCCTGCGGCATGGTCGCTCGGCGCTGGAGGAGGCCAACCGGGAGCTCGGCCTGGCCCTGTCCGACGACGAGATCGACTACTTGGTCGAGTCGTTCACCGGTCTGCAGCGCAACCCCACCGATGTCGAGCTGATGATGTTCGCGCAGGCCAACTCCGAGCACTGCCGGCACAAGATCTTCAACGCCGACTTCATCGTGGACGGGCAGGTCGAGACGCAGTCCCTCTTCGGGATGATCCGGCATACCGAGCAGGTCGCAGGCGCCGGGACCGTTGTTGCCTACAAGGACAACGCGTCGGTCATGGTGGGAGGCCGGCGTACTCGTTTCCTACCGACCGCCACGGACGGGCCCTCGGTCTACCGCGGCCGCGAGGACGACGTGCACGTCCTGATGAAGGTCGAGACCCACAACCACCCGACCGCCATCAGCCCGTTCCCCGGCGCGGCGACCGGTGCCGGCGGCGAGATCCGTGACGAAGGAGCGACCGGTCGCGGGTCGGCACCGAAAGCCGGCCTGACCGGATTCGTGGTCTCCAACCTGCACCTTCCAGGGACCGAAGAGCCCTGGGAGAGTGAGGAATACGGGTCTCCGGCGCACATCGCGTCACCACTGGAGATCATGGTCGAGGGCCCGATCGGCGCCGCTGCGTTCAACAACGAATTCGGTCGGCCGGGACTCGGCGGCTTCTTCCGGGTCTACGAGCAGACGGTCGACGGAGTGCGCCGCGGCTACCACAAACCCATCATGAGCGCGGGCGGCCTGGGCACGATCAGCGCCGACCTGGTCGAGAAGATCCCGTTCCCCGCGGGCACCTTGCTGATCCAGATCGGCGGACCCGGCATGAGGATCGGGATGGGCGGCGGTGCCGCGTCGTCGATGGCCGCCGGAACCAACGCCGCCGCTCTCGACTTCGACTCCGTGCAGCGCGGCAACCCCGAGATCGAGCGCCGCGCCCAGGAAGTCATCAACCACTGCTGGTCGCTCGGTCCGGACCAGAACCCCATCCTGGCGATCCACGACGTCGGTGCGGGCGGGCTGTCCAACGCGTTCCCGGAGTTGGTCGATGATGCCGGGCTGGGTGCCCGATTCGACCTGTCCGCAGTGCCGTTGGAGGAGTCGGGACTCGCGCCGAAGGAGATCTGGTGTAACGAATCGCAGGAGCGTTACGTCGTGGCGATCGCCCCGACCTCGCTTCCCCGGTTCGCCGCGCTGTGCGAGCGTGAGCGCTGCCCGTACGCCGTGGTCGGAGTAGCCGCCGACGACGGCGAGTTGGTGGTCACCGCCGGTTCTGCCGAGCCGGACTCACCGTTCCCCGACCCGGTCGGCGTCGACAGCCCCGGTGTCGCGGCCGGAGATACGCCCATCGACATGCCGATGCAGGTGCTGTTGGGAAAGCCGCCGCGGATGACACGAGACGTCACCCGGGTCGAGCGGGCGGGGACGTCCTTCGACGAGTCCGCGATCGACGTACGGGAGGCGGCGTATGCCGTGCTGCGCCACCCGTCGGTTGCCAGCAAACGCTTCCTGATCACGATCGCCGACCGCACGGTTGGCGGCCTCACTCACCGCGACCAGATGGTCGGTCCGTGGCAGGTGCCCGTCGCCGACGTCGCCGTGACGCTGGCCGACCACGTCGGTTTCGCGGGCGAAGCGATGGCCAGTGGCGAGCGAACCCCGTTGGCAGCAAAGGACGCTCCGGCTTCGGGTCGCATGGCGGTCGGCGAAGCGCTGACCAACCTGCTGGCTGCGCCGGTGGCGTCCCTATCGAGCGTGAAGCTGTCGTGCAACTGGATGGCCGCGTGCGGTGAACCCGGGGAGGACGCCGCGCTCTACGACACGGTGGCGGCAGTGGCCCTCGAACTGTGCCCGGCGTTGGGCATCTCGGTGCCGGTGGGCAAGGACTCGCTGTCGATGCGGACGCGCTGGTCCGAGGACGGCGTGACCAAGCAGGTGACGTCGCCGGTGTCGCTCGTGGTCACCGCGTTCGCCTCTCTGCCTGACGTTCGCGGCACGTGGACCCCTGCGCTACAGGGTGATACGACGTTGGTGCTGGTCGATCTGGGCGCCGGCAAGGACCGGCTCGGCGGCTCGATGCTGGCTCAGGTGTCGGATGCGTTCGGTTCCGAGGTGCCCGACATCGACGATCCGGACCAGCTGCTCGCCCTCGCCGATGCGCTGGCCGAATTGCGTGCGGCCGACCTGGTCACCGCGTATCACGATCGCTCCGACGGCGGCCTGTGGGCGGCGGCGTGTGAGATGGCGTTCGCCGGTGCGACCGGTGTGTCACTCGAGGTTCCCTCGGTGGCAGCGTTGTTCACCGAAGAGCTCGGGGTGTTGCTGGAGGTGCCAAAGGCATCACTTGAGGCAGCATCAGGCGTTCTGCGATCGCGGGGGCTTGCCTACTCCGTGGTCGGCGAGCCCAACTCATCACGCCGCGTGATGGTTTCGATCGACGGCGCTCCCGCGCTCGATGAGTCGCTGCGCGATCTGGGTCAGGCCTGGGACGAGGTGTCCTGGCGCATCGCGCGACTACGGGACAACCCGGAGTGCGCCGACCAGGAGCACACCGCGTTCGCCGCTGAGGATGACCCCGGCCTGGTGGTGGCGCCGACGTTCGATCCGACCGAAGACGTTGCCGCGCCGTACGTTTCGAAGGGGATCCGTCCAAAACTGGCTGTCCTGCGTGAGCAGGGCGTCAACTCGCACGTCGAGACGGCGTTCATGTTCGACCGCGCCGGATTCGACGCCTACGACGTGCACATGACCGATCTGCAGAGCGGCCGGATCGCGCTGTCCGAATTCACCGGTCTGGTGGCGGCGGGTGGATTCTCGTACGGCGACACGCTGGGTGCGGGGGAGGGCTGGGCCCGATCCGTGCTCTTCCATGAGGACCTCACGGAGCAGTTCCGCGAATTCTTCCATCGCAGTGGCACGTTCGGGCTCGGCATCTGCAACGGATGCCAGATGTTCGCGGCATTGGCCGACCTGATCCCGGGGGCCGACGCCTGGCCGCTGTTCACCCGCAACAGCTCGGAGCAGTACGAAGCCCGGTTGACGCAGGTCGAAGTGCTCGATTCCCCGTCGGTGCTCTTCGCCGGGATGGCCGGCAGTCGGGTTCCGATCGCAGTTGCGCACGGCGAGGGTTTCGCCAACTTCGCGGCGCGCGGATCGCTCGACGAGGTCCACCGGGCGCTGCGCTTCGTTGACCATCACGGCCAGGTCGCCACGACGTACCCGCACAATCCGAACGGATCACCCGCGGGTCTGACCGCGGTGACCACCGATGACGGTCGGTTCACGGCGATGATGCCGCACCCGGAGCGGGTCAGCCGTAACGTGCAGATGTCCTGGACTTCTGGTCCGGTGCAGCAGGAGAGTCCCTGGCTGCGGATGTTCCGCAATGCTCGGGTGTTCGTGAGTTAGAACGACAAAGGAGTCCGAATGTCATTGCAGGGCAAGACCATCATCATGTCCGGTGGGAGCCGGGGGATCGGCGAGTCGATCGCACTGCGGGCGGCCGCGGACGGCGCCAACGTGGCGTTGCTGGCCAAGACCACGCAGCCGCACCCGAAGTTGCCGGGCACGATCTACACCGCTGCGGAAGCGATCGAGAAGGCCGGCGGTCAGGCGCTTCCGTTGGTGGGCGATGTCCGCGATGACGAGTTCGTGGCCTCTGCCGTGGCGCAGACCGCTGAGAAATTCGGCGGCATCGACATCGTGGTCAACAATGCGTCGGCGATCGATCTGACCGACAGTGAGACGATCCCGATGAAGAAGTACGACCTGATGACGCAGATCAATACCCGCGGCGCCTTCCTGCTGTCCCGGTGCGCGATCCCGCATCTGCGTCAGTCGGACAACCCGCACATCCTGACCCTGTCTCCGCCAATCCTGTTGGACGAGAAGTGGTTCAACGGGTTCACGGCTTACACGATCGCCAAGTACGGAATGTCGCTGGTGACCCTGGGTCTGGCGGGTGAATTGCGCGAGGACGGTGTGGCGGTCAACTCCCTGTGGCCGCGGACCGCGATCGACACGGCCGCCGTTCGCAACATCGTCGCTCCGGGCGAGGAGAAGCGCAGCCGGACGCCGCAGATCATGGCGGACGCGGCGTACGCGATTCTGACCACGCCCAGCCGTGAGCGCACCGGCCAGCTGCTCATCGACGACGACGTGCTGGAAGCAGCGGGTGTCACCGACTTCGACCAGTACCTGCTGCCCGGCGCTACCGACGCGGACCTGGCCCTGGACTTCTGGGTCGAGCCCAAGGGCGACGTCGGCAACTTCTCGCTGCACTAAAGACCGTTCAGGCGTGGAGGATCTCGACCAGATCCTCCACGCCGCGGACGGTCTCCGGGATTGGGGTGCTGCACAGGCGCGAGTCGTGGGCATGGGCCGTCGCCGCGATCTCCTCGCCGTCTTCTTCTGGGCTAGACTTGAATTATTCAAGAAAAGGCTGCAGGGTTGGCGGGCAATGGACGATAGCGATTTCGAGCAGCTACTCAGAACCGCCGACCTGCGCGTCACGCGGCCGCGCCTGGCGGTGCTGGACGCCGTACGCCAGCACCCGCACGCCGACACCGCGAGTGTCCTGTCAGCCGTGCGCACCCGGGTGCCGGCCGTCTCCCAACAAGCGGTGTACGACGTGTTGGCTGTCCTCGCCGATGCCGGCATCGTGCGCAAGATCCAACCCGCCGGTTCGGTCGCCCGCTACGAGTTGCGCGTCGGCGACAACCATCACCACGTCGTGTGCCGCAGCTGCGGTGTCGTGGCGGATGTCGACTGCGCGGTCGGCGCAGCGCCGTGCCTCGAGGCGTCCGACACCCACGGCTTCGTGATCGACGAAGCCGAGGTGGTCTATTGGGGCCAGTGCCCCGCCTGTGCTTCCCAAGCTGTATCAACCACTCACTGAAAGGGATTCACCGTGCCCGAGAACCTTCCCGAGGCTCACCCGGACGACCACAAGACGAATGCCAACGCCGTGGTCGGCGAGATGGATGACCAGGCGCCCGCGGGTGGCTGTCCGGTCCTGCACGACGCTGGAGTGCCGCCCACCGAGCTGGACGCGAACCGCCGGTGGTGGCCCGAGCGGCTCAACCTGAAGATCCTGGCCAAGAACCAGCCGGCCCTGAGCCCGCTGGGCGAGGAGTTCGACTACGCGACTGCGTTCAACAGCCTCGACCTGGCCGCCGTCAAAGCGGACATCGAGAAGACCCTCACCACCAGCCAGGATTGGTGGCCCGCCGACTTCGGTCATTACGGCCCGCTGACCATCCGCATGGCGTGGCACAGCGCCGGCACCTACCGGGTCCAGGACGGTCGAGGTGGGGCCGGCACCGGCCAGCAGCGGTTCGCTCCGCTCAACTCCTGGCCGGACAACGCCAACCTGGACAAGGCCCGCCGGTTGCTGTGGCCGATCAAGAAGAAGTACGGCAACGCGCTGTCCTGGGCCGACCTGCTGATCCTCACCGGCAACGTCGCACTGGAGTCCATGGGCTTCAAGACCTTCGGTTTCGCCGGCGGCCGCGTGGACGCGTGGGAGCCGGACGACGACGTCTACTGGGGCCCGGAGACCGAGTGGCTCGGTGGCGACCAGGGCGGTTCGCAGCGCTACCAGGGCGACCGCGAGCTGGACAACCCGCTGGCTGCGGTCCAGATGGGTCTGATCTACGTCAACCCCGAAGGCCCCGAGGGCAACCCGGATCCGCTGGGCTCGGCCCGCGACATCCGCGACACCTTCGGCCGGATGGCCATGAACGACGAGGAAACCGTTGCCCTGATCGCCGGTGGTCACACCTTCGGCAAGACACACGGCGCCGCGACGCCCGATGGTCACGTCGGTCCCGAGCCGGAAGCTGCGGGCCTGGAGGCCGGTGGCTTGGGCTGGCTCAGCACGTACGGCTCCGGGGCAGGCAAGGACGCGATCACCTCGGGTCTGGAAGTCACCTGGACCGACGTTCCGACGCAATGGAGCAACCGCTTCTTCGAGATCCTCTTCGGGTACGAGTGGGAGCTCGAGCAGTCCCCGGCGGGGGCGCACCAGTGGGTCGCCAAGGACGCCGAGGCCATCATTCCCGCGCCCGACGAGGGCGGCCCCAAGCGCAAGCCGACGATGCTGACCAGTGACCTGGCGCTGCGGATGGACCCGGCGTACGAGAAGATCTCGCGCCGCTTCATGGAGAACCCGCAGGAGTTCGCGGACGCGTTCGCCCGGGCGTGGTTCAAGCTGACCCACCGCGACATGGGCCCGGTGTCGCGTTACCTCGGCCCGGAGGTGCCCACCGAGGAACTGCTGTGGCAGGACCCGATTCCGGCACCGGCGCACGTCGCCACCCCCGAGACGATCGCTGCGGTGAAGACCGCGATCAAGGACTCGGGGCTCTCGGTCGCCCAACTGGTGTCGACTGCGTGGGCCGCGGCCGCGTCGTACCGGCACTCGGACAAGCGCGGCGGCGCCAACGGTGGCCGCATTCGCCTTGAGCCGCAGCGCAGTTGGGAGGTCAACGACCCGCAGCAGCTGGCTTCGGTGCTGGCCACGCTCGAGGAGATCGCCGGCGCGCACGACATCACGTTCGCCGACACGGTGGTTCTCGCCGGAAACGTGGGTGTCGAGCAGGCCGCTGCCGCAGCGGGTGTCACGGTGGAGGTGCCCTTTACCCCGGGTCGCGGCGACGCGACGCAGGAGCAGACCGATGTCGAATCCTTCGCATGGCTCGAGCCGAAGGCGGACGGCTTCCGCAACTTCGTGCGGGCCGACGCCAAGCTGCCGGCGGAGTACCTCTTGGTCGACAAGGCGAACCTGCTGAACCTCACCGCGCCGCAGATGACGGTGCTGGTGGGCGGTCTGCGGGTGCTCGGCGCGAACGCGGGTGGCTCGACGGCCGGCGTCCTCACCGACCGCCCGGGTCAGCTGACGAACGACTTCTTCGTCAACCTGCTCGACCTCGGGACCGTCTGGCACGCATCGGGATCCAACGACGAGTTCGAGGCCGAAGGCCGCCCGTGGACGGGCACCCGCGCCGACCTGGTCTTCTCCTCGAATTCCGAATTGCGCGCAGTGGCAGAGGTGTACGCGCAGGACGGCGCCCAGGAGAAGTTCGTGCACGACTTCGTGGCTGCGTGGGCCAAGGTCATGGACAACGACCGGTACGACGTCTGACCCGTTCCGCATCGACGGCCCGGACCCGCTGCTGGGGTCCGGGCCGTTTGCGCGTTGCAGAGGAGCGGCGGCCCCCAATTCTGAGGAGATGGACGTTCTTGAGGGCGCGATGCGCTCCGTACTCCCTCAGAATGCGCGATCGCCTCAGAATCGTGACGGCACGTCACCCGCGCAGCGGCGGTTTTCTTCGCGGGTGGCCGCGCAGGTAGCATCGGGCGGGCTCGCCTCGGCGGGCACGCCGGCGTAGCTCAGTTGGTAGAGCGCCTCACTTGTAATGAGGATGTCGCGGGTTCGACTCCTGTCGCCGGCTCCGGGCGTCACCGCTGCAGATAGGGTTTTCACCCCGGATTTGCGGTGATTTCACTCAGAGCGCGTGTGGCCACTGGTGAACGTGGTGAGACTCCGAAGGACACACTTACGGAACATAGGGGGAACGTTTAGTGCACGGCTTGACCGCTACGTTGGAAAGGGGTTGCGCTCAAGGCGCTCTAGACGAGTCTTCTTCCAACTCAGATGCCGGTTCGGAGATGTCGCTGCGTGCGCTTTGGGGGCTGACGGGGTGGTAGATCCACAATCACGAAGGCAGCGCACTGCTGAACTGCGTCGCGAGTTGCGATCGGCTATCCCAATATTTCTACTGGGCGTAGTAGCCCTGGTTTCGTTGCTCGTTGGTGTTCGTGGCCACATTGTCGCGCTTGTGGTAATTGCAGTTGGCTCTGCGGCGGGCGGAGTTCTTCTCCTCGTGCGCAGGCTCGTTAGGCCGTTTCGGAGACGCTAGCCCGTATCGTCAACGACACCGTGGGGTGATCGGCGGGCAGAAGCACGCTTCGAGTGTCACCGCAGTCCGCGGCGCGAGAGCTTGGCCGTGGCCCCGCCGTGCGGGTGGTGTCTTGGCGCTCCATGTGCCCACACGCCCGTGCTGTAACTTTCAGGCAGGGTTGACAGATGTTCCGCGCCCAGGTCGCTAACTGGGTCATCATGCCGATGGATGCCTCCACCTGCCTCACCCGGCCTGGGCAACGTGAGCATCTCCCAGAAGAACTTAGGATAACGTCGCCCACGTTCCATACGGCCGATGAGTTGCTCGCGCTGATCGAGCCTGGTTAAACGTGGCACGACCGGACGACGGTTTCACGGAGTGTTCGCGCCACGATCTCGTGAACCTTCCGCATCCCAGGCGATGATGCGATCGCGCTGCCCCAGCGCCATGTCGGCGGGCAACTGCGCAAGGGGAAACCATTTCGCGTCGACGGTTTCCTCGCCGTCGGGGAGAACCGCGACGACGCTGTCGTTCGGCTCGCAGATGAAGACGGTGTTCTGAACCCAAAGTCCTGGAGCCCATTCGTGCACGAAAACGTCGTACAGGCTCAGCACCACCACCTCAAGGCCCAGTTCTTCCTGCACCTCCCGGCGGATGGCGTCACGAGGTTGCTCGCCTTGATTCACATACCCACCTGGCGTCTCCCAACACCCCGCGCACGGTTCGAGTGCTCGGCGCCCCAAAAGGATTCGATCGTCACGAACGATGAACGCCGACACCGATGGCGCATTACGACGAAGCTTCCACAACACCCCGTGCTCACGACAGA
Source organism: Branchiibius cervicis (assembly GCF_042661605.1). Lineage (NCBI taxonomy): Bacteria > Bacillati > Actinomycetota > Actinomycetes > Micrococcales > Dermacoccaceae > Branchiibius > Branchiibius cervicis. Next base: position 3,125,086 of record NZ_JBHSWJ010000002.1, on the reverse strand, counting down.
TCGGCAGGTCATCCGTGATGTGGGCCGGGGACCCGCATGCGTAGCAATACTCGGTCACTGATTGACCCTAGCCAGACACCGAAGTCACAGGCGTTCATAGTGGCTTCTTGTTGTTGGACTTTCGGCCGTGACGGGAAGGCCGAGAGTGAAGCCTTCGATGCGTTGCTCCCGGCGGTCGTCGCTGACGCAGCTGTACCTACTGGTTGCTGGCTTCGTGCGGGATCGAGGCGGTATCCCCGGGCACGGGCAGATCGAGTACCCGCGAGTTGATCAGCCGCGACGACAGGTAGGCGATTCCAAGCCGGGTGCGTCCGTAACCTTGCAGTGGGTCGAAACCGATCGTCGTACGCACGGTCTCCAGCCGGGTCTGGACGGTGCTGTGGTGCACGCCGAGGGTGCGCGCGGCCTGCCGTGCGGTGGTAGTGGCCAGCAGCGCTTCGATCGTCCCGCCGGCCCACGGATACTCCAGCAGGGCATCGATGGCCTTGACGTCGGGGTTGGCTGCCAGCGTCGCCGGATCCCCGAGCAGGTCCACCAAACCACCGAACTGATCCGCGCAGACGACCTTCTCCTGCGGCGGTCGGGCGAGCCGCAACGCCACGAGGGCGGACTGGAACGAGCGCGGCAGGTCGTCGACGCCGGCCGCGACCCCGATGCCGCACGGACTGGCCGCGACCGTTGTGGTCGTGGCGGGCGCGACCAGCACGTGCAGGGTGCCATGGGTGGTGGGTACGACGTCGCTCGGCCAGCCGACGTGGGACTCCCATTGTGCGAAGAGGGGCGCCGACACTATCCGATAGGTGCCGTGCGGTGACAGGCCGAGTCGGCTGGCGCTCTCGCGCCGTTCCTCGGCCGAGGACTCCGTGCGGATCAGGTGCGGCAGGTCCCGGGCGACCCAGCCCTCGCGCGTGCCGGACAGGCGGACCCGGACGGCAAGGGCCAATCGCTCCAGGATGATGGCGTCGTTGGGCTCGGGATCGCCGACCCGCTCGATCCACACCTCGGTGCCGTCATCGATCGGTTCTCGGGGCGCAGTATGCGGTGCCCGGTCAGCGGGGAGCCGCTCGCCGTCCGGCCCGACCCGGGTGACTCGGCCGGCGTGGTCGACACCGGCCGGGACGCCCGCCAGTGCCGCAGCGGTAGCGAGCAGGCCGTGCAGGTTGACCTGCCCGACCATGAGTTCGTCGAAGCAGGCGATGACCCGGATCCCCAGGCTCGCGCTGGGGTCGAGGGCCGTGATCCGGCCGAGCAACTCCTGCATCGGACTCCTTCGTCGCTGATCTCGTGACAGTAGCGCGATCGGTGGGTCGGGCGCCGGCGCTTGCCCGACCCACCACTGCGCCGCTGCGAGTCAGCCCTTCAGTGCCCGGTAGACAGAGGTCTCCATCTCCAGGTAGCCGCCGACCGACGCCGCGTCGGCGAACGGGAGGATCTGGGTGGCCCAGTAGCCGCCGATCTTGTTGCTCCGGTCGATCCAGTAGTAGAGGTTCGCCAGACCCGCCCAGGCCAGCGAACCAGCCGGACGACCGGTCGGGGCGTCTTCCTCGTTGACCATGAAGCTGAACGACCAGGACTTGGGCATCCCCGGGAAGAACTCTGCGTCGTTGGACAGGCTGGGGATGACGCCGGGCAGCATCTTGACCTTCAGCTCGCCCAGGTGGTTCTGCGCGGCGTACTCGACGGTCTCCTTGCGCAGCACCTGCTGGCCGGAGTCGGTGCGGCCGTCCGCCAGCCACATGCGGATGAACTTCAGGTAGTCCTCGACGGTGGAGATGACTCCGTGCCCTCCCATGTGCACCTCGGGATCAGCCGGCGGCACGAAGTCCGGCATCGGCGTCAAGGTCCCGTCGGCCTCGCGCTGGTGCATGGTCGCCAAGCGGCTGGCCAGATCCTCGGTCAGACAGAAGGAGGAGCTGGTCATCCCGAGCGGGCCGAAGACGCGCTGCGCCAGGACATCACCGAGACGTTGGCCGGTGATGCCCTCGATGACCTGGCCCAGCCAGTCCATGTTGGTGCCGTACTCCCACTGGGTGCCCGGGTCGAAGAGCAGCGGGGTCTGCAAGGACCGCATCGTGGCCGTCACGATGGACGGCTGGCCGTGCTCCCGGGCGAGGCGGTTGTACGTCTCGTTGAAGAAGTCATAGCCGAATCCCGCTGTGTGCAAGAGCAACTGACGTGGAGTGATCTTGGAGGCCGGCGCTCGCAGGATGGGCTGGCCGGCGTTGTCGAAACCCTCGATGACCTGCAGCTCGCCAACGGCCGGCGCGTAGTTCTCGGCCGGGGCATCCAGGTCCAGGTCGCCGGATTCGAGCAGCTGCAGTGCAGCGGTGGCGGTGAGCGCCTTGGTCGTAGAGAAGATCGCGAACGTGGTGTCCGTGGTCATCGGTGTGCCGGAGGCGAGATCGCGCACGCCGGCAGCGCCGAGGTAGACCGTCTCCTTGTCGGTGGTGACGCCGGCGACCACGCCGGGCACTCCGTCGCCGGCCGTCGGGGCGGCCTGGATGACTGCGTCCGCCGCAGCGGCAACTGCGTTGGTGTCGGTGGTGGGAGCACTCATGGATCGTTCCTTTCGAGGGTGTACTTCATCGCGGTGCGACCACTGTGGTCGCGCCGTGGCTGGTGGGTTGTGGTGTTGCTAGTCCGCGAGGGTCCGTTCGATCCAGGCGAACCGGGTCCGGATCATCGCCTTGGCCAGCGCGGTGTGCTGGGCGAAGATGTCGCAGGCATGGAACGCCCCCGGCCACACGTGCAACTCGGCGTTGACGCCGGCGGACCAGAGCGCCGCGGCATAGGCCACCGTCTCGTCGCGGAAGATTTCGGCGGTGCCGACGTCCAGGAACGCCGGCGGTAGGCGGCTGAGGTCGGTGGCCCGCGCGGGGGCGACGTACGGCGAGACGTCCGGCCCGCCGTACAGCTCACCGAGCGATGCCTGCCAGCCGGTCTGGTTGCTCACCCGGTCCCACACCCCGACGCCATCGAATTCAAAGGTCGACGCGGTGCAGTTGCGGTCATCGAGCATGGGGTAGATGAGAAGTTGGCCGCACAAACTCGGGCCGCTGCGATCGCGGGCAGCGAGCGCGAGACCGGCGGCCAGTCCGCCCCCGCAGCTGGCGCCGGCCACCATGAGCCGCCCCAGGTCGATCTGCAGGGCGGCGGCGTTGTGGGCTGCCCACTCGAGGGCGGCGTACATGTCCTCGCGTGCGTAGGGGTCGCGGAACTCCGGGGCCAGCCGGTATTCGGGGCAGATCAGAACCGCGCCCAGTCGCTCGACCCACTCCAGATTCAGATCCAGGGCGTTGAAACGATCGCCGAACATCAGCCCGCCGGAGTGGGCGTAGACGATCGCCGGGCGCGTGCCGCTCGCGTGCGGGCTGCGGAACACCGAGACGACCATGGGATCACCGGCGTGTGCCGTGATCGTGTACTCCTCGTGAGTGACCTCCCGGCCCTGCAGGATCTCGGCGATCGGCGGTGACGCGTAGGACCGGCGCATGAAGCCGATCAGATCCGGCGTGATCGTCGGGGGGAACACGCCACCGACAACCGCCAAGCCCGCTTTGAGCTCAGGATCGAAGTCGACACGCGTCGTGATCTGGGTCACAGACGGCAGCCTAGAACGCTGCTCCGCCGGCCCGGAACCGCCAACCCGTCCTGCTTTCCGCACCGGATCCCGCCACCTGGCGGGATCTCGCCCGATCAATCGGGCTCAGCGGCATCGCCCGAACCGAGCAGTGATCTGGTGATGCGCTCGGTGTCACCGGTCATTTCCGATACCGCCGCCAAGAGGTCCTCGTCGCGTATCGGCCGGTCGGCTTCGGATGCCCGCAGCACTGCGCGCCGAGCAGCCTCCTTCACGAACGATGCGGTGACACCGGCCGTCTTGTCGGCTGCCGACTGCAGCGTCCCGGCCCCGAACGGCAGTCCCGCACAGTACAGCTCGAACAGCTTCACCCGCGCGGCCCGATCGGGCAGCGGCACTTCCACGGCAAGATCCACCCGCCCGGGTCGCTGCGAGAGCGCTCGCTCCAACAGATCGGCCCGGTTCGTGGTCAGGATGAACGCTACGTCGCAATCGCCGCTCAGCCCGTCCATGGCATCGAGCACCTCGAAGAGAAGCGGCTGAGGTCCGTGGTGCATCGATCGCTCCTCGGCGATCAAGTCGCAGTCTTCGAGGACGATGATCGCCGGTTGCAGCATCCGGGCCACCTCGGCCGCGGCCCGCACCAGTCCCAGATTCGTGCCGGCCAGAAGCACCACGGTGGCATCCGGACTCTGGCCGACCAGGTAGCGCACTGTGTGCGTTTTGCCGGTCCCAGGAGGCCCGTACAGCAGCACGCCACGCTTGAGGTGCTGGCCGGCGGCACGCAGGGCGGCCCGGTGCCGCGCGACGCCGGCCACCTGTCGCTCGATGCGGGCCAGGACACCGGGCGGCAGGATCACGTCGTCTGCTGACATCGGATGCCGCTCGACGAACGTGATCCCGTCGGCCTCGTTCCCACCGAACGGCGTCGCGGAGAAGGTGAGGACCTTCCCGCGCAGCACGCTGTGCTCGACCATCGCCGTGCGGATCTCCTCGATCAGCCGCAGCGTTGCCTCCTCGTCGGCGCACATCACCTCCAGGACGCCTTCCTCCCCGAACCGGGGTGAGGGCGCACGCTGCATCAGCGCGACAGGCAGACCCTCGTAGCGGAACAGGCGCAGGCCGAAGGTGACGACGCGTCGTTGCTCCTGTGCGCCGACGGCGACCCGGTCGTAGTCGACCGCTCCGATCCGGAACTGCCGCCAGGTGTTCTGCGCCAGCTCCGAGAACGAATGGTGCATCCGTTGATCGCCGCCGGCAACGCCGAGCAGCTGCCCGCCGCCGTGCCGGCCGATCACCTCATCGATCGCGACGGCCGCGTCGACGCTGCGCAGTCGGGAGACGCGTTCGGTGACCACGGCGACATCACCGGGGTCGACGCCGAGATGGTCGCGCACGACCTCCCCGACGGATGGGTTACCGTTGTCCTGACCGGCAGCTTCACGCTCGTTGGCGACCGTCATGAAGCGGGCGAACGAGCGCATGAAGTCATCGAGGGTGATGTCGTCCTCGTCCTGCTGGGTCATGGGCAGAAGATAGCGAACGACTCCGACATCGGAACGGCAATTATCTGGGTGCCATCCGCAGCGCGCCGTCCATGCGGATCGTCTCGCCGTTGAGGTAGTCGTGCTCGATGATCATCGTGACGAGGCGTGCGTACTCCTCCGGCTGGCCGAGCCGGTGCGGGAACGGCACGCCCGCGGCCAGCGATGAACGCACCTCATCACCCAGGCTGGCCAGCAGCGGGGTGTCGATGATGCCCGGGGCGATCGTGCACACCCGGATCCCGAACTGGGCAAGGTCACGCGCCGCCGGCAGGGTCATGCCGACCACGCCGCCCTTGGAGGAGGCGTAGGCGACCTGACCGATCTGGCCCTCGAACGCCGCGATCGAGGCGGTGTTGACGATGACGCCGCGCTGACCGTGCTCGAGCTCGGGCGTCTTCGAAATAGCCTCTGCCGCAAGGGCCATGACGGTGTAGGTGCCGACCAGATTGATGGTGACGATCCGGGAGAACAGCTCCAGATCGGCCACACCCTCTCGGCTCAGGATCCGCTTCGGCGGCCCGATGCCGGCGCACGACACCGCCGTCCGCAACGGGGCGAACTCCGCCGCCGAGGCGATGACCTGCCGGACCTGCTCCGGGTTCGTGACGTCAGCCTCGAGAAGCGTTACGCCCTGGGTCTTTTCGGCCTTCTCGATGGACGGCGCCAGGTCGAGCGCGAAGACTGCGGCGCCCCTGTCCGCGAGTGCTTTAGCCGTTGCCGCACCCAAGCCGGACGCGCCCCCCGACACAACTGCCGACGTACCCTGCAGGTCCATGTTCAGCCCTTCTTCTTGAGGTCGCGCCCGATCACCAGGCGCTGGATCTGGTTGGTTCCTTCGAAGATCTGCATCACCTTGGTCTCGCGCATGTAGCGCTCGACCGGGAAGTCCTTGGTGTATCCCGCGCCGCCGAGCACCTGCACCGCGTCCGTGGTCACCCGCATCGCGTTGTCGGTCGCGACCAGCTTGGCGATCGAGGCCTGGCGGGAGAAGGGGCGCCCCGCGTCGCGCAGGCGCGCAGCGAAAAGGTACGTCGAGCGGGCCGATTCGACGGCCGCCGCCATGTCGGCGAGCAGGAAGGAGAGACCTTGATGGTCGATGATCGGCACACCGAAGGCCTCGCGGTCCTTGGCGTAGGCGACGGCGACGTTGAGCGCCGCCTGCGCCACACCCGTCGCGACGGCGGCGATCCCGAGCCGGCCGCTGTCCAATCCGGCCAACGCAATGGACAGTCCCTGCCCCTCCGCGCCCAGTCGCCGCTCGACCGGCACCCGCACCTGCTCGAAGCGCATCGTGGCGGTCGTCGAGCTCATCAGGCCCATCTTCTTCTCCGGCGGATCGGCGACCAGACCTTCCGCTGACGCCGGGACCAGGAAGCAGGTGATGCCCTCGTCGGCCCGGGCCATCACCTTGTAGTAGTCGGCCTCACCGCCGTGCGTGGTCCACGCCTTGGCTCCGTTGATGACGTACTCGTCGCCTTCCTGTCGCGCGGTCGTCCGCATCGCGGCAGGGTCCGACCCGGCGTGGGCTTCGGAAAGGCAGTAGGCGCCGAGTAGTTCACCGCCGAGCATGTCCGGCAACCACCGGTCCTTCTGCTCCGGCGTTCCCGCGTGGAAGAGGCCGAAGCAACTGAGCGCATGCACGCTGACCCCGACACCGACCGCTGCCCAGGCGGTCGCGATCTCTTCCACCACCTGCAGGTACACCTCGTACGGCTGGCCGCCGCCGCCGTACTCCTTGGGGTAGGGCAAGCCGAGCAAACCGGCCCGGCCCAACGTGCGGAAGGCTTCCCGCGGGAACGTCGCGTCGCGTTCGGCCGCATCGACGTACGGCGCCAACTCCTTCGCGGCGATCTCCCGGGTCAGTGCTACCAGGTCCACCCCATCCTCATCCAGCAGGCGTTCGACGGGCACTGGTCCTCCATACGGTTCGACGTGCAGTTCGGATCGGTGTACTCAGGTTCGGTTCTCAGTACACTTCAGAACGTGGCCGTCCGCAAGCGCTCCGTCCGACAGGAGCAGATCCTGGACGGGTTGATCGAACTCTTCCTGGACGAGGGCTTCGGGGCGTTCTCGATGGCGGACCTCGCCGAGCGGTTGCAGTGCTCGAAGGCCACGCTCTACGAACTGGCCGACAGCAAAGAGCAGCTGATCGCCGTGGTGCTGCGCACGTTCTTCCGGCGGGCGACCGACCAGGTAGAGGCTGAGCTTGCCCGGGTGGACGACCCGGTCCGGCGGATCGACACCTACCTGTCGGCGATCGGGCGCGCGCTCGAGCCGGCCGGGGCAGCGTTCTACGACGACCTGCAAGGGTTTGCTCCCGCACGTGAAATCTACTCGCAGAACACGGCTTTCGCTGCCGAGCGAGTGCGGCAGCTCGTCCAGAACGCCGCGCCGAGACGGCGAGCCGTGAACGCCGGCTTCATCGCTGCCATCGCCGCACAGGCCATGGAGTCCATCCAAACCGGCGAGCTGCGCGAGCGCACCGGACTGGATGACGCCGACGCCTACCGGCAACTGGCCGCGCTGATCGTCAGCGCCGTCAGTCCGCGTTGACCGGCAGCGCCTGGTACGCCGGGTAGAGCACCGCCATCTGGGCGGCAGTGCCATCTCGACCGACTCCCAGCCGTCGAAGAGGGTGCAACGTGTCGCAACGGTGGCGCCCGCACCTTGCCGCGGGCACGCTCTGGTTCAGGACCGATCAGGTTCCGACACAGGCGACAAAGGAGTCGACATGAGAGCAGCGCGTTACTACGACCGCGGCGACATCCGGATCGAGGACATCCCCGAACCGCAGGTCGGACCGGGGCAGGTGGGCATCGACGTCGCCTGGTGCGGCATCTGCGGGACGGATCTGCACGAGTACGCCGAGGGGCCGATCTTCATCCCGCCCGCCGGACACCCGCAGCCGATCAGCGGGGAGTCGGCGCCCGTCACCTTGGGCCATGAGATGTCCGGGGTCGTGTACGCCGTGGGCGAAGGCGTCGAGGACCTCTCACCCGGAGATCACGTGGTCGTCGAGCCCTACATCGTGCACGACGATGTCGACACCGGCCCGGACAGCGACGACTACCACCTGTCCCCGGACATGAACTTCATCGGTCTCGGCGGTGGTGGCGGCGGCCTCGCGGAGAAGATCGTGGTCGACCGGCGCTGGGCGCACCGGGTCTCCGACGCCGTACCGCTCGATCAGGCGGCGCTCCTAGAGCCGCTGTCGGTTGGCTACCACGCGGCGGAGCGCTCCGGTGTGCAAGCCGGCGATGTTGCGTTGGTGACCGGTGCCGGACCGATCGGGTTGCTGACCTCCGCAGTCCTCACTGCCCTCGGTGCAACAGTCATCATCAGCGAGCCCAGTCCGCTGCGGCGGCAGCGAGCCGAGCAGACGGGAGTGGCGAAACTGGTGCTCGACCCCGGCGCGGACGATGTCGTGGCCAAGGTCCGGGAGGCGACCGGAGGCCGCGGCGCCGACGTGGGATTCGAATGCACCTCGGTGCAACCGGCCCTGGATACCCTCGTGGAGGCGCTGCGGCCGCGCGGTGTCCTGGTCAACGTGTCGATCTGGGGCAAGCGCGCCAGTTTCGACATGCAGGCGATCGTGTTGAAGGAGTTGGACATTCGCGGCACTATCGCCTACGTCAACTCCCACCCGGACACGATCGCGTTGGTCGAAGAGGGCAAGGTCGACCTCGGTCCGTTCATCACGGGACGGATCGGTCTGGACCAGCTCATCGACGAAGGGTTCGACACTCTGATCAACCGCAACGAGACCGCGGTCAAGATCCTCGTGTCGCCCAGCGGCGCCGGATTGTGAGGCGGGATGGGCGGTCGCGTTCAGCAGATTCCCAGAAAGTCTTGACGTACCCGTAACGCGCCCGGCGTTCTCAGGTGCCAAGGCGGCGCGATGCTGGAGCCATGAGTGCCGAACTCGAAGTCAACCCGATCGAAGCCGAGGACTATGGCCATCGCGTGCTGGCGATCGAGCCCGGCGGGGTCGACGTCATCCCTCTGGACCAGCGTCACGGTCGGCCGATCGATCTGTTCTGGACCTGGATGTCCCCGAACATGGAGTTCGCGACGATCGGTGTCGGGATCCTGGGCCCGCTCTTCTGGGGCCTGAACCTGTGGCAGACGATCGCCGCGATCGTTCTGGGTACGGCGCTGGGCTCGCTGACCCACGCCGTCCTGTCCTCGTGGGGTCCGCAGTCGGGTCTGTGCCAGATGGTCCTGTCCCGCACGGGTTTCGGCTTCCTCGGCAACATTCTGCCGGCCGGGCTCAACGCCGTCGTCGCGGGAATCGGCTGGTTCGCGGTCAACAGCATCAGCGGCGCGCTTGCCCTGAACGCGTTGGTCAGTGCGTTGCCGAAATGGCTGTGCCTGCTGATCGTCGTGCTCCTGCAACTGGGGGTGGCCTTCCTCGGGCACAACTTGGTGCACGCGTTCGAGCGGGCCGCCTTCCCGGTACTCGCGATCGTCTTCGCTATGGGTGCGGTGATCGTGTTCAGCAAGTCCCATCCGAGTGTGGGCACCGGAGGTACGCCGACCGTGGGCGCCTTCCTGCTGATGACCGGCGCCTCGTTCGGCTACGCCTGCGGATGGAACCCCTACGCCAGTGACTACACGCGCTACCAGCAACCGGGCAACGGCCCGCGAGCGGGCCTGTTCGCCGGCCTCGGCATCCTCATCTCCTGTGTGGTGCTCGAATCTGCCGGTGCGGCAATGGTGTCTGCCGCGGGAAAGGCCGCTGACGTCGATCCGGGCGTCTACACCAGCCTGCTACCGACCTGGTTGGGCAAGCTCACCCTGCTGTGCATCGCCGTCGGTGCCATCTGTGCCAACGCGTTGAACATCTACTCCGGTGCGATGTCAGCGCTCGCGATCGGTTTCCGCACCAGCCTGCACCGGGCCCGGGCGTTCGTCGCCGTCGGATTCGGCATCCTGGGCTTCCTGCTGGCGCTGGCCGGGATGGGCAATGCAGGGGAGAACTACGAGAACTTCCTTCTCATCATCGCCTACTGGATCGGCCCCTGGTTGGGCGTCGTACTCATGGATCGCTGGCTGAATCAAGGCGCCGACTTCGCCGCCATCGCACAGGACCGCACCTGGACCAACTGGGCCGGCCCTATCGCCATGTTGGTGGGGATCGTGGTTTCGGTGTGGCTCTTCTCCAACCAGAGCAACTACACCGGGCCGATCCCCTCGGCGCACCCGCAGGTCGGCGACGTCACCTACCTGGTCGGATTCCTTCTCGCGGCCGCGGTGTACGCCGGGCTGCGCAAGGTGCTGCCGGCATCGTCGCGCACACTGGTCCGATGACCACGGACCAGGAAATGCTCGCCGTTGCTCGCCAGGAGGCGTTGGCCGGACTTGAAGAGGGCGGGATACCCATCGGCGCAGCCCTTTTCGCGGCTGATGGCACCCTGCTCGGGCGCGGCCACAACCGGCGGGTGCAGGACGACGACCCGTCCGTTCACGGCGAGACCGACGCCTTCCGCAATGCCGGCCGGCAGCGCAGCTACCGCGGCACCACCATGGCGACCACGCTGTCTCCGTGCTGGTTCTGCAGCGGCCTGGTCCGCCAGTTCGGCATCTCCCGGGTCGTGATCGGGGAAGCGCATACGTTCGTCGGGGGCCACGACTGGCTGGCCGAGAACGGCGTGGAGGTCGTCGTCCTGGATGATCCGGAGTGCTTGGCGATGATGACCGACTTCATCGCGGCCTACCCGGATCTGTGGAACGAGGACATCGGCGTCGGGTAACCGTCCTCAGTCCCGGCCGTGCCGCTCGGTGATCTCCTGTATGCCGCTGGGGAAGCGGTGCACCTCCTGGGGCCAATCGAGGGCTCGCGCCAGGCGACCGGCCCAGTAGCGTGCCGCTTCATCGTCAGGTACGTCGATCACCGTGAAGCCGCCGAGGTGCTCCTTGGTCTCGGCGTAGGGACCGTCGCTGAAGACCGGCTCACCGTCCTTGAGTTCCACGCTGCAGATCGCCGTGGCGGCGTCGATGCCGCCGTCGGCGAAGACGAAGACACCCTGCTGCTTCATCTCCTCCAGCACGGCCATGCTGGCCGCGCCCTTGGCGACCAGCTGCTCAGATGTCTGGTCGGGCACCCACTCGTCGTTGAACGCAATCAGGTAGTTGGCCATCACGGGCTCCTTCCGTGGCGCCGCCCGGTGCGGCTGCCGTCACCCTGTCAACGAACGGTGCCACGCGGATACGACAGTTGACCAGGGACTACTTCAGCACGAAGGGGTTGCCCACCGGGGCGCCGCTGTTGATCCAGACCGTCTTGGTCTCCAGGTATTCCTCGATGGCCTCGGCGCCGTTCTCCCGGCCGACCCCGGAGGACTTGTAACCGCCGAACGGCGCCATGAAGCTGACCGCACGATACGTGTTGACCCAGACCGTGCCGGCTTTGATCGCGTCCGCCATCCGCAACGCCCTCCCCATGTCCGAGGTCCAGACCCCTGCCCCCAGCCCGTACGCCGAGTCGTTGGCAATGCGGACCGCATCCGCCTCATCCTCGAACGGGATGACCGCCAGGACCGGTCCGAACACTTCCTCCTGGGCGATCCGCATGTCGTTGCGGACGCCGGTGAAGATGGTGGGCCGCACGAACCAGCCGTCACCGACGTCCGCCGGATCGGCAGGTCCGCCACCGAGGGCCACCTGGGCACCGTCCTCGCGAGCGACGTCGAGGTAGGACAACACCTTCTGGTACTGGGGGCGGGTCGTGATCGGACCCACCTGGGTGTCGGGGGACCGGGGATCGCCCATGCGCGCCGTACCGGCGAGTTCGACGACGCGAGAGACCAATTCGTCGTGGATCTCGCGCTGGACCAGCAGCCTCGAGCCCGCGATACAGGTCTGCCCTGTGGCGGCGAAGATACCCGACACGACTCCGTTCGCTGCTGAGATCAGGTCAGCGTCGGCGAAGACGATGTTGGGGGACTTGCCGCCCAGTTCGAGGGCGACGTGCTTGATCCCCTGGCCGGCGGAGGCTCCGATCGACCGGCCGGTCGCGTCGGACCCGGTGAAGGACACCTTGGCCACGTCCGGGTGCTCAACGAGCGGTGCGCCGACGTCCTTGCCGAAGCCGGTCACGACGTTGAAGACACCCTTGGGCAGCCCCGCCTCGTGCAGCAGCCGAGCGAGCGCCACCGTTGACGCAGAGGTGAATTCAGACGGCTTGACCACCACGGTGCAGCCAGCGGCCAATGCCGGAGCCAGTTTCCACGCGAGCAGCAGCAGGGGTGAGTTCCAGGGGGTGATGATCGCGGTGACGCCGACCGGTTCGCGCCGGGTGTAGGCGAAATAGCCGGGCTTGTCGATCGGCAGCACCCGGCCCTCGATCTTGTCGGCGAGGCCTCCGTAGTAGCGGAACCATTGCGGCACATACGCGACCTGACCGGCCATCTCGGCCAGCAGTTTGCCGTTGTCGTTGACCTCCAGGGCGGCCAGTTCGTCAGCATGCTCGGCAATGACGTCCGCCAGGCGCACCAGCAGTGCACCGCGTGCGGTCGCGGTCAGGCCGCCCCACGCATCGGCCTCCAGTGCAGCGTTCGCGGTGGCGACAGCAAGATCGACGTCCGCGGCGCCGCCCTGGGCCACCTGCGCCCACGGTTTGCCGGTGTAGGGGTCCTCACTGTCGAACCACGCACCGTCGACCGCGCGGTGCTCTGCGCCGTCGATGAACATCGGGACGTCGTACATGCGTGTCTCCTCAGAACGTTTCGAAGCCGAGGGCGGTGCGCACGGCGTTCTTGTTGGCCACCCCGTCGCGGGGCGGCAACGCACGCGGCGGCTCGGTGACGTCGATGAGGACCCGGCGGAACGCCGTACCCGAATTGGCCGTGATCAACTCGGCGAGCGTGCTGGCCTCATCGGCGGACGAGATGGTCGCGGCATCGGCGATTCCGAAGCCCCGGGCGACGGCGGTCAAGTCGGTGGTCAGCCCGGCGTGGCTGCGCTGCATGCCGGTCTCGCCGAAGTGCCCGTTGTCGAGGACGACGATCGTCAGGTTGGGCGGTGCCTGCACCGCCACCGTGCCCAGGGCTCCGACCCCCATCAGCTGCTCACCGTCGCCGGTGATCACAGCGACCGGCGTATCCGGTTGCGCCAGAGCCAAACCCAGGCCCATCGGTACGGCGGCACCCATCGCACCCCACAGGTGGAAGGTGCGCGGGCGGTACCCGGAGGCGAACACGTCGTAGCTGGGGGAGCCGAGGCCGGTGACGATCAGGACGCCGTCGGGCAATTGGCTCACCAGGTCGGTGACGAACGCGCGGCGGTCGATGCGGGTGGTGGTCTCGGTCAGGGTTGCGGTCATCAGTTGCGCTCCCACTTCTTGCGTCCGATCAGTCGTTGGCCGAGCAGGACCGCGACGCGGCCGCCGGCCAGGAAGGCGGTGTCGAGAGCCGCGCTGACCGTCTCCTCGACGTCCGCGGGGTCGTCGACGCGGTAGACGGTGATGCCCATGAGTTCGAGGGCCTGCTGCGTGGCCAGACCCATCGGTGCCTGCCAGGGGTTGAACTCGGCGTACTCACCGCGCATGGTCACCAGGGTCAGGAACGGGAAGCCGCCCATGGTCAGCAGGGAGAACACGTTCACGCAGTTGCCGACGCCGCTGCTCTGCATGAGCAGGGCCGCGCGCTGGCCGCCGAGCCAGGCGCCGCTGACGACCGCGACGCCTTCTTCCTCGGTGGTGCAGACGACGTCGATCATGTCCGGGTCTGCGATGGCGTCGCGGATGGCGACGGCGTGGCCGGCGTCCGGGACGTAGGCGATCTGCCGGATACCGCCCTCCCGCAGCACGCGGGAGACGGTGTCCTGCCAGCTGGCGCCGGCGAGATAGGTCTGGTCTGTCACGGTCATGCATCGAGTTTCGCGGCGTGGCCGGAGTTAAGAGAAGACCGTTTGAGTGCACTTGGCATTAAGATTGCTTAATGCTCACTGCGCCGGATCTGGAGTTGCTGCACGCCATTGCGGCCAGCGGCAGCCTCGCCGCAGTAGCTCAGGCAGAGGGAATCAGCCCGGCGGCGGTCACGCAGCGGGTCGCCCGGTTGGAGTCGAGAGTCGGTGCGCCGTTGGTGGTGCGCGGGCCGCGGGGTGCTTCGCTGACCGAGCTGGGCGGGTTGATTGCCGAGCAAGGCGCACAGGTCGCGACCCTGGTGGGGCGGGCGCAGGCGCGAGCGGAGACCTACCTCGGGCAACGCTCGCAGCGGCTTCGGGTGGGTGCGCTGGCATCGACGGTCCGTCCGCTGGTCGCGGATGCTTTGGCGAACGTGCGGCTACGGCATCCTTCGGTTGAGCCGTCCGTGGTCGAAATCGGTTCGGAGGCAGGGCTGGTCGGGGTACGTCAAGACGAGTTCGATGTTGCGGTGGTGGCGGAGTACGCCGAGCCCCTGTTCGCGGACGTGGTCCAGTTGCACCGGTTGATCCGCGATCCGCTGATGGTCGCCGTACCTGATGATCACCAGCTGGCCGGGTCGTCCGGGCCCGCGACGTTGGCGGCGTTGGCGCAGGAGGACTGGGTCAGCGGGGAGCCCGGGCGGCGGCATCGCACGCAGCTGGATGCGTTGGCACGCGAGGCGGGCTTCGAGCCGCGGGTGGCCTATCAGAGCGAGTCGTACGAGGTGGCGCTGTCCCTGGTGGCAGCCGGGATGGCCGTTGCCTTGATTCCCCGTACGGCGTGCCACCCGACTCCCGGCGTGCACGTACGCCGCGTGAGGGGCGCCCCCGCGCGCACCTTGTTCGCGGTGACAGCGCCGCCGGCGGGTCGGGCGCCGATGGTCGCACCGATGGTGGCGGCGTTGAAGGACCTGGCCCGGCAATAGCTAGCGGAGTCCCGCAATAGAGGGACTCTCGACCCCGTGCCGGAGTCCGCGGTCGGCGTACGCGCGCAAGACAGGGACTCTCGACCCGGTGCGGGAACCAGCGGCCGACGGTAGGTTGCGCGCGTGGCCGAAAACAACGTTGCGGTGATTTTCGCCGGCCAGGAGTACGTCGACGGCAACGACCGCGCTGCGAGCTTCTTCCGCAGGCAAGGGTTCACGGAGCTGCGCCGCGAAGATGGCGATGTCGCCGGGTGGCCGCAGACCGTGTGGATGATCCATCGAACGCAGGTCGTGGAGCCGGAAGGCCGAACCAGGCGATAGGCCGCCCGCCGCCCTACGAGAACTCGTGGCGGTTTCGTCACGTATCGGGGCGGGGGTGCCGATGGCGAGGGCGACTTGTGGTGGTTTCGTCGATTATCAAGGGTGCATGAACCGGACGTCGATCGTTAGGGTCTTCGGCATGGCGACGATCCCCTTCGAGGAGTTGGGGCACTTTCGTCGGATAGAAGCGGATCTCGGTGCCGGTCTCAGGGGGCGGTTCATCGTGGATACCGGGATCGGAATGTCGGTGATCTCGCCCAGTCTCGCGCAGCGGTGGGGGTTGGCGCCTTCCGGCAAGACCTACGTCGGGCAGCGAATGTCAGGGCAATCAATCGAGGTGCCCCTGGCGGACTTGCCCGGATTCTCGATTGGTGCTGAGGTGATCGCGCCAACTGAAGCTGGCGTATTCGACCTTGGCAGTGACGGCGATGTCGACGGTATCCTCGGCCTCGATGTGCTGGGAGCGCTGCCGTTGACGATCGACCCGGCACGAAAATCGCTCGTTCTCGGTGATGAGTTGCGTGATGCGCAGGATGTGGTCGTGCCCGTCCGAGTCCACCGGGACGGCCCTGCGGTTGACATGTGGGTTGACCTGATCTTGCCGGACGGCACTCTGGTCGAGGTGGAGATCGACACCGGATCGGCCGCGACCATTCTGAACGACACGATGCTCGCCGCGTGCGGTGCCGCTGGAACCGAGCCGATCCGGGTCCTAGAAGGCGTCGACGAAACGGGTCACAGTTACGTACGTCGGTTCATTGAGCTCCGGGAGAGCCTCCACCTTGCTGCGGATCCGCGAGCCATCCAGCAAGCACCCACCGTGATGTTCCAGGACATCGCGATTCCGGGTCTGATCGGGACGGATTTCCTCGACCAGTGGGTGCAGACCTACGACACCCGGGACGGCACACTGCGGCTGCGGCCGATCGATGATTCGACTATCTCGACAGCGCAGCACCCATCGCTTGAATCAGTGCCTGCAAACCCTTGAACGGCCTCGTCATGACGGTGAATTCGGTGATGAGGTCATCGTCATTCCAGGTGATGATGTCCACACCATCGATCTCAAGTCCGTCGACGGTCGCCGAGAAGCGCAGCACAGCCGACCGATCGTCGTACCACTCGTGGCGGTAGGTCAGGGTCGGTCCCAGCACCTGCACCGCCGCCCACAGATAGGCCTGGGTCAGGTCGACGCCCGCCTGCGGCGTGTGCACGGCGGGTGACCGAAAGACGACGTCGTCGGCGAGCAGACTGCGCAACCGTCCCTTGTCAGGGTCGCGGACCAGGGCGTGCCACGCCTGGATGGCCGCAGGGTGATTGGCGCTCATGATGGACTCCCGTTCGACTCGAGGATGGCGATCTCCTCGTCAACGTACGGGTCGGACAAGCCCCCGGCCAGCAGGTCCGCCTTGAGGTCGCGTTGCCACTCCAGCGCCTCTGCGGTCCGCCCCAGGTTGCGCAACGCCCAGGCCACCATCCATCGTGCGACCCCGACCCTGGGCAGGTCGGAACCGTCGGTACGCCGAGCCGCCAGTGCCGCCTCGAAGAGTTCCAGTGCTCCTGCGAAGTCCCCGGCGTCGGCGCGATCCACACCCATGTTGTTCAGGATGGACGCCTCCCAGCGCCGCGCGGCCGGATCCGCCGACGCATGGGCGAGTTCGAGCGCTTGGTGGTGCAGATCGTCCCGCTCCGAACCGTCACTCACCAGAGCGAGCATGTGCAGGCCGTCGACCAGCGGCTCATCCAGGCCGTTGCTGCGGGCCCTGGCGATGGCCGACTCAAAATGCTCTCGGGCGACATCCGGCTGGCCGCAATCCCGAGCGATCCGGCCACGCTCCAGCCCGATGCGTACGACGACCTCCGGGTCGGTCTGGGGCAACCCGTCGAGCACCGCGTTGGCTTCGTCGAAACGTCGCTGCAGTCCGAGTGCACGGGCCACCTGGGTCATCGCGATCCCGGAATCCTCGGCCCGCTGGGCTGCTTGCCGGAACCGCGGCTCGCTACCGGCCGCGTCAGCGAAATCCCACAATCGGCGCAGGCTCTCCTCCACGACTCGAGCGTAGACAACGCGTGCCGTAGGGCACGCGTGCCGTGGCCACGGTGTGACCGGGGTTGAGGTCCCGGTCGCTACCGTTTGCGTCGTGGATTGCGATGAGTACCAGCGCGCGGCGATGCGAACGGCGCGGGACAAGGACGCTCCGGACGAGTTCATGCACTTGGTGCTGGGGCTGGTCGGGGAAGCTGGCGAGATTGCCGAGAAGGTCAAGAAACTGGTGCGCGACAAGGGCGGTGATCTCGCTCAATTGGACCGCGACGACATGGCCGCCGAACTAGGGGACGTCCTGTGGTACACCACAGTTCTGGCGAACTTCCTGGGTCTGTCGCTCAGCGATGTGGCGCAGAAGAACATCGACAAGCTGGCCGACCGCCAGCGCAGAGCCGTGATCGGAGGATCAGGAGACAACCGCTGAGCGATGCCAGGAGGTCACCACCGTCGACGGCCTTCAGTGCAAGGGTGATCCGGGCAGCGGCCAGGCGATCATCGAGACCGCTTCGGCGATGTGCTCCGGTCCGCCCGGCGGTGGCCACGCGCCCTCGGCGTAGAGGCGGCGGCGGATCGCGACCCGCTCGTCCAAGCCGGAGAACGGCCAGATGTGCACGATCCGGGCCGGTCCGTCGAGCGCGTACATGACGACCGTGACGGGGTCCACCACATGTCGTCCGGGCAACGCTTGCCGCCAGCCGTCGATCGTCGCCGGCAGCCCGCCGGGGACCAGGTGGTAGTCCCGGATCTCATAGACCGAGCCGAACGCGCCGGTCACGACCGGCGGCATGAAGGGGAACGGGGCGTAGCCGTTCATGGTCAGGTCTGTGAGATGGTCGCCGGCGCCGAACGGCGCGCGACTGTGGGCAGCCCGCTCGCGCTCACGTGCCAGTTGCGCGTCGTCGTCGAAGCCACGCAGGACGTAGACACGTCCCAGTGGTCCGTTCTCGCCCTCCCAACAGCCCAGCAGCCGGCCCTCGGCGTCGGAGGCACCCACCCACGGCTCGATGCCCGCCGTGGCCCGATCCGCATCAGGCAGGCGAAAGGCAAGCGTCGTCAGCTCGTAGCGCAGCGCCTGCTGTGCGGGGCTGACGTCGTCTCCGGTGATGACGGGTGGCGTGTCCATTGGCTTCTCCTGATGTGATGTTCAGGTCGGCGAGGGTTGGACCAGTGCGGAACGTTCGGGTCGAGCGTGCCGCCCGCACCGGGCTTTTGTACAGTCACCACAACCGCTGTTCGGAGGAATGATCATGGCGCTACCACCCGTCCTGTCCGGTCCACTGTCGGTGCCGGTGGTCGCCTCGCCGATGTTCATCGCCTCCGGCCCGGACCTGGTGGTGGCCCAGTGCACCTCCGGCATCATCGGCTCCTTCCCGGCGCTCAACGCCCGCCCGGCGAGCCTGCTGGGTGACTGGCTGGACGAGATCACTGAACGTTGCAACGCCTTTCAAAAGGCCAATCCGGACGCAATCGTCGCGCCCTTCGCGGTCAACCAGATCGTGCACCGCTCCAACGACCGGCTCGAGCAGGACATGGCCACCATCGTGGAGCACCAGGTCCCGATCGTGATCACATCCTCGGCGCCCGCCCCGAGATCAACGAGGCGGTGCATTCCTACGGCGGGATCGTCCTGCACGACGTCATCAACAATGCCTTCGCGCACAAGGCAATCGAGAAGGGAGCCGACGGCTTGATCGCGGTGGCGGCCGGGGCCGGCGGACATGCCGGGACTCTCTCGCCGTTCGCGTTGATCCGGGAGATCCGCAGCTGGTTCGACGGCCCGCTCCTGTTGTCGGGTGCCATCGCGCACGGCCGCTCGGTACTGGCTGCCCAAGCCGTCGGCGCCGACTTCGCCTACGTCGGCTCGGCGTTCCTGTCCACCCGTGAAGCGAACGTCGCTGACGGGTACCGCCAGATGATCGTCGACTCCGGTGCCGGCGACATCGTCTACAGCAACCTCTTCACCGGCGTCCACGGCAACTACCTGCGCGGCAGTATCGAGGCCGCCGGTTTGGACCCGGACAACCTGCCCACCTCCGACCCGTCGGCGATGAGCTTCGGGACGGGCGGGGACGATGCCAAAGCCTGGCGGGATATCTGGGGCTCCGGTCAGGGGATCGGCGTGATCGAGACGACGACGACCGCCAGGGAGTTGGTCGACCGACTACGTGCCGAATACCTCACGGCCAGAGACGAACTGACCGCGCGCTGGGCCGCCGAGCCGGTGGCCTAAGCCAACTCGGCGCTGGGCCAGGAACCGTCCCGGACCACTCGGCGTACGGCGCGCACCACCTCCGCGGCGACGGCCTCCACGTGCGGGGGACCCGTCCGCCCCGTTGCAGACCCAGCACCATGGCCCGCTTGATCTCCGGCTCGACCAGGGGAGCGGCGCTCAACCGCCCGCCGCTCAACTCGCCGGCGACGCCGGCCGCGGGCAACACGGTCCAGCCGTACCCGCCCACCACCAGTTGCTTCTGCACCTGCATCGAGTTGGTCTGCATCGTGACGTGCGGATCGGCGTCGGAGGCCGCGCGCGCCTGGTCGATCAGCACCCGCAGGCCGTGCCCGGCCACCGGGAGCACGAGATCCTGCTGCCACACCTGTGACCACGGGATCGGCCGGTCCGCACGCAGTTTCTCCGATGCCGGCGCGACCGCCCACAGCGGTTCGCTGACCAGGGGCGACACCGAGATGGCTGGTGTCGAGGCCAGGTTGTAGAGCAGCGAGAGGTCGACGTCGCCGTTGTCCAGCCACTGCTGCAGATAGCCCGAATATGCCGACAGCAAACGCAATTCGACATCCGGATAGTGCTCCCGTACCGCGTCCGACACCGGCTGCGCCAGCAGGTCCAGGGTGCTCTCCAGCATCCCGATGGTCACGATGCCCCGCACCGATGTCGGTGTGGGTCGCAGCTCAGCCCGAGCCCGATCCAGCTCTTGCAAAGCCCGCCGGGCCCGAGTCACGAGTGCCTCGCCCTCTGCGGTCAGCGTCATGCCCTGACGGCTGCGCTCGAAGAGGGTTACTCCGAATTCCTCTTCCAGAGAACGGATCTGACGTGTCACCGCCGGTTGGACGATGTGCAGGAGCTGAGCCGCCTTCGTCACGCTGCCGACCTCGCTGACGGTCACCAGAGCGGTGAGTTGTTTCAGGTCCACGCCTGCCTCCATGAGCGGCCGCTATCAAAGCATCACGAATGAGTATTACATGGTGCCCTGGATCACAGCGCATGATGTGTGGCATGGCTCACAACCCCGCCAGAAGGAGCACCTCATGACCGCGCAGACCCCCGCGATCGCGCCCCGCCGACACGGTGTCGCGGCGAATGTCATCCGTGGTTGCCTCGGCAACACGGTGGAATGGTTCGACTGGTTCGTCTACGCGACGTTCAGCCTCTACTTCGCCGCCAGCTTCTTCCCCGGCGAGAACCCCACAGCGCAGCTGCTCGCCTCCTCGGCCGTCTTCGCCGTCGGTTTCCTGATGCGCCCGCTGGGCGGCTGGCTCCTCGGGGCGTACGCCGATTGGCGGGGCCGGCGGGCGGCCCTCACCTTGTCCGTCACGATGATGAGCGGTGGCTCTCTCGCGATCGCCCTCATCCCGGGGTACGCGACGATCGGCCTGGCCGCTCCCATCCTGTTGCTGATCGTCCGGTTGGTGCAGGGTCTGTCGGTTGGCGGTGAGTTCGGCTCCAGCGCAACGTATCTGAGCGAGATCGCCACCCCGAGCCGGCGCGGCTTCTTCTCCAGTTTCCAGTACGTCTCGATCGTCCTGGGTCAGTTGCTGGCACTTGTCGTCCTGATCGTGATGCAGCAGTTCTTCAGCGACTCGGTGATTTCTGCCTGGGCCTGGCGGATCCCCTTCGTCGTCGGCGCGATCCTCGGCTTCGTGGTGCTCTACCTGCGGCGGACCATGGACGAGACCGACCACTTCAAGGCCGACCAGGCGCAGAAGGAAGAGCACAAGGCGGCCAGCTTCAAGGAGGGTGAGCAGATCGAAAAGCGCGGCCTGAAGTCGCTGCTGACCGAATACCCGAAGCAGATGGCGGCGGTCTTCGCCCTCGCCATCGGTGGCACCGTCGCGTTCTACACGTTCACGACGTACCTGACCAAATACATGGTCAACACGGCCGGCCTGCCCAAGAGCACCGCGTCAGTCGTCAGCTTCTGTGCCCTTTTCCTCTTCATGTTCCTGCAGCCGGTGACCGGCATGGTTTCCGACCGCTTCGGCCGCAAACCGGTGATGCTCTTCTTCGCTCTGGGCATCATGATCACGACCGTCCCGATCTTCACCGTCATCGGCCATACGCACAGCGGCTGGGTGGCCTTCGGCGGCATGATGATCGGCCTGGTCTTCCTGTCCGGCTACACCGCTCTGGCGGCGATCGTGAAGGCGGAGCTCTTCCCGACCAAGATCCGGGCGATCGGTGTGGGTGTCCCGCACGCGCTGGTCGCGGCGGTCTTCGGTGGCACCACCGAGACGGTGGCGCTCTCCCTGAAGAACGCCGGTCATGAGTCGGCCTTCTTCTACTGGGTGATCGGCTGTGTCGCGCTGACGCTGGTCGCGATCCTGTTGATCCCGGAGACCTCGCGCCGCTCGACCCTCGAGGCGCAGGACCCCATCGTGGCCGACGGTGATGAGATCATCACGAATCAGCATTCGACAGCAACTGATATCACGCCGCAGGATGGAACGGAGCAGAAGGAGACCACCCATGTCTGAGTTGAACGCCTACGAGCTGAACGCCGAAGAATCCGCCATCGTCAAGCTGGTCCACGACTGGGTCGACGCCGAGGTCAAGCCGGTCGTGCAGGAGTTGGAGCATTCCAACACCTACCCCGAGGACCTCATCGAGCAGATGAAGCAGATGGGGATCTACGGCCTGGCCATCCCCGAGCCGTGGAACGACGCCGGCGTCTCCGTGCCGTGCTACGCGGCTGTCACCGAGGAGCTGGCCCGCGGCTGGATGAGCCTGGCCGGCGCGATGGGTGGCCACAGCGTGGTCGCCAAACTGCTGCTGAACTACGGCACCCAGGAGCAGCAGGACCGCTACCTGCCGAAGATGGCGACCGGTGAGATCCGGGCGACGATGGCCCTGACCGAGCCGGGCGGCGGCTCGGACCTACAGGCCATGCGCACCACCGCCCGCAAGGACGGCGACGACTACGTCGTCAACGGCGGCAAGACCTGGATCACCAACGCCCGGCGCTCGCAGCTGATCGCGCTGCTGTGCCGCACCGACCCCGACGCGGTCCCCGCGCACAAGGGCATCAGCATCCTGCTGATCGAGCACGGCCCCGGCTTCGAGGTCTCCCGTGACCTGCCCAAGCTCGGTTACAAAGGCGTCGAGAGTTGCGAGCTGAGCTTCAGTGACTTCCGCACCCCGCAGACCAGCCTGCTCGGCGGCGTCGAGGGCAAGGGCTTCTCGCAGATGATGCGCGGTCTGGAGATCGGTCGCATCCAGGTCGCCTCCCGCGCGCTCGGCGTGGGCCAGGCCGCCCTGGAGGACGCCGTGCGCTATGCCCAGGAGCGGGAGAGCTTCGGCAAGCAGATCTGGCAGCACCAGTCGGTCGGAAACCTGCTGGCGGACATGGCGACTCAGTTGACCGCCGCCCGCCAGCTCGTGCAGTACGCCGCGCGCCGCTACGACACCGGTCAGCGCGCCGACATGGAAGCCGGCATGGCCAAGCTGTTCGCCTCCGAGACCGCGATGAAGGTCGCGCTGGATGCGATCCGCGTGCACGGCGGCTACGGCTACTCCACGGAGTTCGATGTGGAGCGCTACTTCCGCGATGCACCGCTGATGATCGTGGGTGAAGGCACCAACGAGATCCAGCGTGGTGTGATCGCCCGCCAACTGATCAAACGCAACCCGGTAGCGCGCTGAACAGGCACCCGCGCATGCAGACTGACGTGATGGAACCCCGAACGGGACGCGCTGCCCCGGTAGATGCCTCATCCTCCTGGCTGTTCGTCCCGGGCGACCGGCCCGAGCGCTTCGCCAAGGCGCACGCGGCAGGAGCCCACCAGGTCATCCTCGACCTGGAGGACGCGGTGTCCGTGGCCACGAAGCCGGCGGCCCGACAGGCCGTGCGGGAATGGGTCGGCGACGGGCGCGACGCGTGGGTGCGGGTCAACGCCCCGGGCAGTTCGGCGTACGTCGAGGACGTGGAGGCCATCAAAGGTTCCGGGGCGCTGGGGGTCATGGTCCCCAAGGCCACGGTCGAGGGTGTGCGTACGGCGCGTCAAGACCTGGGCGACGATCTGCCCGTTATCGCGCTGGTCGAGTCGGCGGTCGGGCTGCAGGAGGCCGACCGGATCGCACGATCCGACGGGGTCGTGGCTCTGGCCTTCGGGTCGATCGACTTCGCCGTGGATGTAGACGCTGAAGAGACCTGGGAGGCAATGCTGTTCGCCCGCAGCTCCTTGGTCTTGGCATCCCGTGCTGCTGGACTCACCGGCCCCATAGACGGTGTGAGCACCGCGGTGAAGGACCCGGAGCAGGCCGGTCGCGACGCGGCGGCCGCCCGGGCACTGGGCTTCGGCGGCAAGCTGTGCATCCACCCCTCGCAGGTCGTGCCCGTCAACGTCGGTTTCGCGCCGTCGGCCGAGCAGTTGGATTGGGCGTTGCGCATCGCGCACGCGATCGGCGGTGTCGAACGGCTCGATGAGGACGACCTGTCCACGGCTCTGCAGGTGGACGGCCAGATGGTCGACCGACCCGTCGTGCTGCGCGCCCGCCGGATCCTGCAACGTCACGCGATCAACGATCTGTAGGAAGGACCGACATGCTTCCCCTGGACGGCATCACCGTGGTCTCCTCGAGCAAGCGGTCGCCGCTCCCTTCGCGACCAGGCAACTGGCCGATCTCGGTGCTCGCGTCATCAAGGTCGAGCGGCCGGACGTAGGTGACTTCGCCCGCGAGTACGACCGCACCGTGCACGGTGACTCCAGCTATTTCGTCTGGCTGAACCGGGGTAAGGAGTCCATCGAGCTCGACATCAAGGATGTGGCCGACCGGGCGGTGCTCGACGAAATGATCGCCAATGCGGACGTCGTGGTGCAGAACCTCATCCCCGGCGCAGTCGAGCGCCTGGGTCTGGATGCCGGCACGCTCCGGGCTGCACGGCCCGAACTGGTCTACTGCTCCATCTCCGGCTACGGACCCGACGGACCGTTCCGGTCCAAGAAGGCCTACGACCTGCTGGTGCAGTGTGAAGCCGGGCTGCTCAGCACGACCGGAACCCCCGACGAACCGGCCAAGGTCGGTGTCTCGGTGGCCGACATTGCCACGGGGATGTACGCCTACTCGGGGATCCTGTCCGCCCTGCTGCGCCGCTTCCGCACCGGTGAGGGAGCCACCGTCGAGGTGGCCATGCTGGACGCGTTGGGCGAGTGGATGATGCAGCCGACCTACTACGCGGTGTACGGCGAGCGGCCCACGATCCGCACGGGCGCGAAGCACGCCTCCATTGCCCCGTACGGTCCTTACCGCGCCGGCGACGGCAACACGGTCTTCCTCAGCGTGCAGAACGACCGGGAGTGGGCAGGACTGTGTCGCAGTGTTATTGGCGACGAATCGCTCATCGAGGACCCCCGCTTCGTGCACAACACCGAGCGCGTCGAGCACGACGCCGACGTGACGGCACTGCTGGAAAATGCCTTCGCGGCGTACGACGCCGATGATCTCGTGACGCGGCTGGACCAGGTCGGGATCGCCTGTGCCCGCATGCGCACCCCCGCTCAGTTCCGCCAGCACCCCCAGCTGCAGGCCCGCGACCGCTGGCGCAGTGTCATGACCCCCGGCGGTCACGCGATCGATGCGTTGCTGCCGCCCGTCGTTCTGTCCGACGCCGCCCCGGCGATGGGCGACGTACCCTCGTTGGGGTCGCACAACGAGTCGTTGCGCGCTGAATTCGCTCCGGTGTCAACGGTCGTCGCATGAGCGAGGAGGTCATCGAGAGGTCCGAAGTCCTGGTTGCCGGGCCGGCCGAGGCGCTCGCCGGACTCATCGGGGTCGAGCAACCGCACGACGCGTTGCCGATGATGTGGCATTGGGTGTACCTGCTCGATCGACCCGCTCAGGCCGATCTCGGCCCGGATGGTCACCCGTTACGCGGCGTCCTGCCCGCCCCACCGGAGCCGGGGCGGCGCAGGATGTGGGCGGGCGGCCAGGTGCGCACCATGGAGCCGCTGCGACTCGGCCAGGTGGCCACACGACGTACCGAAATCATCGACACGGTCGAAAAGCACGGTCGCAGTGGACGATTGACCTTCGTCAGCGTCCGCCACCGGATCACCCAAGACGGGGTGCTGTGCGTCGATGAACGCCAGGACGTCGTCTACCGGGACATGGTGGCAACCGGGCCGGTAGAGCACATCGGCGACGATCAGCCCGTGGCCGGCGACGAATGGGAGTTGGAGATCAACCCACCGCTGCTGTTCCGCTTCTCCGCGCTGACCTACAACGGACACCGGATCCACTACGACCGTGAATACGCGACGCAGGTCGAGGGCTATCCGGGTCTGCTGACCCATGGTCCGTTGCAGGCACTGATGATGGCTGAAAGCGCTCGCCGGGCGGGGACCGGAACCGCCGTGGGAACCGTGTGCGATTACCGGCTGGTCTCCCCGCTCTGCGACTTCCAGGGCCTCATCGTCGGACCCGGCGCCGAACCGGGCTCGAGGCAGGTGCGCGACCGGCACGGGCGGGTCACGGCCATGGGGACATTCCGGCAGGAGTGAGCGGGCGGGAGGGGAGAACTCCCGACACCTGCTGGCTGTGAATTCGCTGGGTGTCTCTGTTTGTATCGGGACATACCCGATCAGCAAACGTCCGAAGGGGACTCCATGCGCATCCCGATCCACCGCCCACTGATCGCCGTCGGCGCCGCCTCCGCGGTGCTCGGGCTGGCCGCCTGCGGCAGCAGTGTCAGTGTCTCCGCGCCGAGCGGTGGGACCTCGACCACCTCCTCCAGCAGCGCCGCCCCGACCACGTCGGACTCGCCGACCAGTTCGGCGTCGCAGTCATCGAGCACGTCCGCTGGTGGCGAAGCGCCGAGCACGTCGGCCGCCGGCGGTGCGACCGAAGGTACGCCGGGCACCGTCACCCCGCCGGGGACCAAGCTGAAGGTGGGCCAGGCAGCCGTCATCCACACCAACCGCGGTGATGACCCGAAGGACCCCAAGTACTACGAGACGACCATCGAGCTGAGCGTCGCAAAGATCGAGAAGGGCTCGGAGGCCGACCTTTCCAAGCTGGAGAACGCCGCCAAGTTCAAGGGGCAGACGCCGTACTACATCACCGTCAACGCCAAGTTGTTGTCCACCAAGGGCGCCTCGAACCTCGGCGTCAGCGTGCCCAGCGTCGACGGCACCCTGAAGGACGGCTCCGAGGCGCAGAGCCTGATCGTCTTCGGCCAGTTGGGGCCGTGTGACAGCAAGAGCTTCAAAGCCACCGGCAGCGGCGACAACCTCACCATCCCGGTGGGTGCCACCGCCACCGGTTGCACGATCGTGCTGGCGCCCTCGGGGGACGAGGTCACCGGGGCGACCTACGACGACAGTCGGTGGAACTACGAGAACTACTCCGACAACAAGTACCGCGACGATCCGATCGTGTGGTCGAAGTAGCCGGTCCTACAGTCCGGCCAAGGTGCGCGGCGTCCCGACTCCGGTCGGGGCGTCGTAGCCTTTCTTGGCCGTGCACAGGTAGTCGCCGCCGCAGTAGCCGTTGCTGCCCGACCTGATGTCGTGGAACCACGAGCGGTGCCGGTAGATCCGCCCGGCGGTGGTGCCGTAGGACTTCGCATGGCCGGCCCGGGCGATCATCCCTGCGACCAACGGCGCGGACAGGCTGGTCCCGCCGACAAGCAGCCAATCGGTCGGCGTGCCGAACGTGTCGTAGACGGCGAAGTTGCTGTACGGGTCGCCTACCGCTGACACATCGGTGCTGGTGCGCATCGGGCAATGGTCCAGCGCCCGGGTCTGATAGGACGGTTTGGCGAACCACGCCGAACAGCCGCTGCCGCCGTCCTCCCACGCGGACTCGCTCCAGCCCCGGGCGCTGCGCACGTTGCGGGTCAGCGACGTGCCTCCGACGGAGATCACCGTCGTGGAGCTGGCCGGGAAACTGGCCGGCTGGAACCCGTCGTCACCGGAGGAGGCGACGATCGGCACGCCCGGGTGACGGTAGTAGCGGGCGGCCAGGGAGGGGACCGCGGTGTACTCGGGCCCGCCGTAACTGTTGGACACGACGGCCGCCTTGAGGCGGACCGCGGTGTTGACGGCGGCGGCCAGTGACACGTCGTTGTTGTCGTCGGCCTCCACCACGAGGATCTTGCAGGCGGGACACGCGGCGGAGACGGCGTCCACGTCCAGGGCTGCTT
The DNA here is from genome assembly GCF_042661605.1 of Branchiibius cervicis. Taxonomy (NCBI): domain Bacteria; kingdom Bacillati; phylum Actinomycetota; class Actinomycetes; order Micrococcales; family Dermacoccaceae; genus Branchiibius; species Branchiibius cervicis. The sequence continues at coordinate 3,097,382 of NZ_JBHSWJ010000002.1, read as the reverse complement.
CCAGACCCCAGTCCGGATCGGGCTGCGGCAACGGACCGGTCGCTCCCCGTTGGTTGACGATACGTAAGCAGCGGTTCTTGGTCGTGCACGATGCCAACCCGGACTGTTTGCGATAGACCGCGAGGTCCTTCTCCAGGTTCGGGTTGCTGAACGCTCCGACGACCGCCACGGTGACCCCGACCGCGCCGCCGCGCAGCCCGTACGCCGAGGCGATCTGGGACGGGCCGAGCGTCTGGATCACCTGGGGCAGGTTCGTGCGCCGTCCCGAGGTCGAGGTGCGGTACTGGGCCAGGCAGCGGACCTTGCCCGCAGGGACCGCGGTGCACGCGGCCCGGGCGGTCCCGCTCGCGGGCAACGGGGTGGGGGTGGCGGTGGCCGGTTCGGGGCCGAACACGCCCAGCCCGGCCAGGGCGAGAGCCAGCAGCGGGACCAACAACCCGCGCACGGTGCGATGCATCTCAGGCTCCCTTCACGACGTACGCCGAGTCCGTGGTCTGGGTGATCGAGTCCCCGCCCGCGGTGTGGCCGCTGACCCTGACCGTCACTGACTTCCCTACTGCGTTGGGCGGATTCGTCAACTCGGCCCGGAACTGGTTGTTGCCCAGGGCGGTCACGGGGACATTCGTGAACGTCCGCCCGCCGTCCGCGCTGATGTGGATCGTCGCGGTGACCGGGGCATTGCCGAGGATCGGCGCGATCGAGAAGGTGAAGGGATGCGCGCCCACGGTCATCGTGCTGTCCAGGGCGGTCGGCAATGGCACTGAGGTCGTCAGCTCGCTCGGGACGCGGCACGTGGTCGGTCCATCCCACGGGTCGGTGCCGCAGTCCCACGACGCCGGAGCGAGCGGGTCCTTGGCGGAGGTGTGGAACGTCAGATCGGTGATCGAGTGGGTGGACCGGGTGAATCCGGCCGGGCTCAACCACATCTCCAACCGGGTCCGGATCGTCGACTGGCGGCCGGGCGCCATGAGCATCAGACCCGAAGCGTTGGTCTCGCTGTCGACGAGCTTGCCGTCCTGCCAGACCTTGAACGCTGCGACCGTGACGGCGCCGTCGGTCAGTCCGATCGATCCGAAGTGGCCAGGAACCGAATCGGTGAACGGCAAGAGGCCGACGACCAGCTGGTCGTCGGTGCGGCAGGAGTAACACAGGTATCCCGAACCGGTCGCGGCGACCGGTACGCCGGGTGCCAGCGGTCCGCGCAGGTAATCGACCGGGTAGGTCCGTCCGGCCAGGCGCTCACGGGGCACATCCTGCGCGTCGGCCATCACCGTGGCGCTCGGATCCATCGACGGGAGGTAGTCGTCCTGCCAGAGGGTGCCTCTCGCGGCCACCAGATAGTCCGTCGCCCGGCCGCCCGGCGGCGTTGCCCAGCCGAACGAGGAGGTGGGTGCGTCGCCGGTGGACAGCGGTGTGTGGCTGATGCCGTCGACGACACCCCGCGCAATCCGGTAGTAGCTCATGTCGAGGGTCGCGACGGCGCCCACGACGTGCCGCTGGGAGGACGAGATCGCGCCCGTCGACTGGTAGGAGGCAGTGTAGGAATATGGCGCAGCCGACTGCTGGTCGTTGCCGAAGAGGAATCCGGTGCTCAGTGTCTGGGTGCCCGTGGGAGGTGCCGCGCTCGGATTGATGAACAGGTCGCGTCGCCCGAATTCCAGCACGCCGTTGTCGGTGAAGGTCTCTGCGGCCCAATCGTTGCTCTCGATGGTCACGGTCTGCAGTAGGTCCAGCGAGGTCAACTCGTAATCGGCGGCAGTCGGCCGCGGGGTGACCAAGGACACCTTCGCGGTCGCGCGCCGGGCGTCGATGGTGAACTTCTGCAGATTCGTCCTGGCGGTGATGACCGGCAGCGTCACCACCGAGTCGGAGGTGTCGTCGCTGATCGCGGCGAATACGTTGTAGCGGCCCTTCGGCAGGCTGGCTCGGGCCTGGCCGGCCATGACCGCGACTCCGTCCGTGAACTTCTCGGGGTCGTCGAGGTTGAGCAGGAAGAGCATGGCGAAGGGCGCCGGGCGGCCGCTGCGATCCAGGACGGTGAACCGGGTGGTGACCTGTGCGAAGGCGGGTTTGACGACGTGCGCCGGCCCGGCGGTCACGCCGATCCGGGCCGCGCCGAACAGGGTGCTGCTCGTGCGGTGCGCTGCGCGATCGGCCGCCGCCTGCTTGCGTAGAGCGGCGCCGAACGCGGCACTGCCGGCCCGGTCGAACGTCCCGGTGATCTCGGCGGACGTCCGTTTGGTCACGTGCAGCCCGGGGACTCTGACCGCCGACAGTTTCGGGCCGCTCACGTGCACGGTGAGGCCGCTGGAGACTCTGGAAACGTCGAACAAGGCAGGGTCAAGGGCGCTGCCGAGGTAGGGCAGGGCAGCTGTGGGGATGAGCAAGGACTTCTTGGGGCTGCTCATGCGCACCATGCCGCCGCGCTCGCCGGCAGCCGGGATGACGGTGGTCACCGGACGGCCGGCAACCTGACGCTGCAGCACCGTCTCGCCGGTGATCAACCGCACGATCCTGGGCGCGGCCGCCGCCCTACTGATTGTCGGAGTGCTGTTGGTCGTCGAATTGCTCGCGCTGGCAACGGAATTCGCGCCGAAAGCAGCAATTGCAAAGAGAGCTGCGGTGGACCCGGCCACCGCACGTCGCATCCTGATCACGTGTCGACCCCCGAGGTCGCTCGCACTGCGCCGACGCCGTGTCGGCAGCCACACTCTGGCACACAGGAGGGGCACAGACCAGGCAACCCACCAAACTTCTCGGACACGGTTCGGTAACCGGGCCGGGCAACGAAGGGCGCCCCGGCCCAGTGGCCGCGGCGCCCCTTGGCAAACGGTTCGATCAGATGAGGCCGTACTTGGTGAGCAGCTCGCCGACCTCGTTCTTGGTCACCTTGGTCTTCATCCATGGCTGAGCGAACTTGGGTCCGGTGACCACCGGCGCTCCGTCGCGCAGCCGCGTGGTCGCCGTCAGGAGACTACGCACGTCGTACGTCGATCCGAACACCTCCGGGACACCTCGCTCGATGTCGAGCAGGGTGTACACCGCTTCCATGGGCGTGCGCACCGAGTACTCCGTGGTGAAGACACAGTCGCGCTCCTTGGATTCGGAGAACTGGCCGATGAAGGCGAAGTTGACCGAACCCTCAGGGACGACGTCCGGTCGGTCGCCGGCCTGGCGGGGCATGAAGAAGGCCGTGACGTAGGGCATCATGCACGGCACCGTCTTGGCGGCGTTGGCGGCCAGCTCAGGGATGTCCGACTCCGGCACACCCAGGTGGTAGAGCCACTCCTGGCAGATCTCCTCGCCGGTGGAATCCTGGATGGACTTCTTGGTGTAGTCGCCCGGGGTGTTGGTGTTCAGGGCGTACACCCACACCACGACCTGGTCCTTGGGCTGCTGCTTGAAGTGCGGTTGCCGGTTGACCGTCCAGCTCATGTACCAGGCGGAGTCCTTGGCGGACACGATGCCGCCAGTGACGATCTTGCCGCTGAACGGATCGCGCTTGGTGATCTTCTGGATGAACTCGGGGATGCGGTGGTCGAGGGTGGTGACGGTGGCCGACTCCCATTTGGACTTCTCGATATCGCCGGCGAAGACGTCCGGGTGACCGAAGGAGTCGTCCTTGGCCGCGATCCGTCGCCAGAGGTCCCAAGCGGGCGCCGGGCCGGTGTTGAGCTTCGCGGGTGTGTGCTGGTCTCCTTCGTCGGAGTTCTCCGTCAGCGAGCCGATCGTCATGAAGACCAGGTCGTTCTCGCCGAGGTCGACACCGCCCTCGGCGCCTTCCTTCACCCAGTGGATACGGGTCGCCTTCTTGTGCTGCGGGTCGGACAGGTCGAAGTCGACGTCGGTGACCGTCGTGCTGAAGTGGAAGGTGACGCCCTTGTCCAGCAGCCACTTGTACAACGGGAGGACCAGGGATTCGTACTGGTTGTACTTGGTGAATTTCAGCGCACTCAGATCGGGCAGGCCGCTGATGTGGTGGATGAACCGGTGGACGTAGAGCTTCATCTCCAGCGCTGAGTGCCACTTCTCGAAGGCGAACATGGTCTGCCAGTAGAGCCAGAAGTTGCTCTTGAAGAACTCGTCGGTGAAGACCTCGTCGATGCGTTTGTTCTCCATCTCCTTGCGCGTGGCCATGAAGAGTTTGACCAACTCGTTCTGTGCCTTCTGCGACATCGTGAACTTGTTGTCGGTGTGCGCACTCTCACCCCGGTTCACGGTCGCCCGCTCGAGGGAGAAGTTCGGGTCGTCCTTGTTCAGCCAGTAGAACTCGTCCAGCACGCTGGCGTCCTCGACCTCGATGGAGGGGATGGACCGGAACAGATCCCAGAGGCATTCGAAGTGGTTCTCCATTTCGCGTCCGCCGCGGATCACGAAACCCTTCTTGGGTTCTTTGATCCCGTCCAGGGCGCCGCCGGGCAGCTTCAACTCCTCCAGGATGGTGATCTTGGACCCGTCCATCTGTCCGTCGCGGATCAGGAACGCCGCCCCCGACAAGGACGCCAGGCCGGCGCCGACGAACCAGGCCGTCTTGTCGTCGACTCCAGCTGGTTTCCGCGGTCGGGCAAAGGCGTCGTAATTACCGCTGCTGTAGTACATCGTCGCGCTCCTTGGGCCAGTCGGTCTGCTGGGTAGTGGTTCCCGGGATGGTGCTGTCGAACTACCCTCGACGTTATCGACCTGCTGCGGCGACAAGGAACCCTCTGGGTGAGCTAGCTTTCCGCCGGGGCCATGAGCGCGGTGGAACGTGCCTTCTCCAGGCGGATCCGCCGCTCCCGCCAGGCGAGCACGGTGATCGGGACCCAGATGTTCAGATTGAGCAGCGCGACGACCAGCACCGGCGTGGCGTCGACCAAGCTGTACCCCGCGTCGACGAAGTGCAATACGCCGATGAGCATTCCGAGGTTCGTGGTCGCCGTCCAGGCGATCATCAGGCTGATCGTGTTGCTGGTCATCGACGTACGTCGTGACTCGCCGGTGGGTACCCATTCGGCGGTCCGCCCGCGCATCGTGTGCCAGATCGCCGCGACGTGGCTGAAGGAGGAAATGGTGTAGACGCGTAATGTCGCGGCACCCCACCCGCTGCGGTGGATCATCTTGATCAAGGGGTACATCAAGAAGGTCGGGATCAACCAGAAGAAGTTGGACAGTTTGACCCGATCGGGCATCGCCCACAGCATCACCAACGTGGGCAACGGCAGGATGAAGACGCCCAGGGCCGTGGAGATGTAGTACCCGAAGCCGGTGAAGAAACACATGCGCTGGCGGTACTTCAGCGGCGAATCGTGAAATCGCTTGTCCCGCAGCAGACTCATCGAGCCAGCGCACCAGCGGTACTGCTGGGAGATGAAGCTGGCCATCTGGTCCGGGCACAGACCCTTGGCCAGGATGACCGGAACGTAGATCGTGCTGAAACCGGCCTTCAACAGGTTGACGCCGGTGTGCACGTCCTCACTGTGCCCGATCTGCGCAAACCCGCCGGATTGCTGCAGTCCCGCGCGTCGGTAGATCGCGCACGTGCCGACGCAGATGGGCGCACCGAGGTAGTCGCGGGAGACCTGGGCCCACCGGTAGAAGCTCTCCTGCACTGCGCCCGCACACCGCTGCAGCCAGGGCATCGAAGTGTCGGTGTCGAAGTATTGCGGTGACTGGACGATGCCGATGGAGGGGTCATCCATGTACGGCGCGAGTTGTTTGACGAAGTCGGCGCGGGGGCAGAAGTCGGCGTCGAAGATGACGATCAGGTCACCGTCCGAGTGCTCGTATCCGTATTTGAGGTTGCCGGCCTTCTTCATGTGCGGCCGGTTCGGCCGGACCAGGTATTCGAAGCCGAAATCTCCTGCGAGGTCGCGAACTTCGGCGCGATCACCGTCGTCCAGGACGTACACCGTCAGCCTTCCGTCGTACTCCATCGCGGCCACGTGCCGGTAGGTGTTACGCAGCACCTCCAGGTCCTCGCCTGCACTGGGCAGGAAGACGTCCACGCTGGGATAGCTCTCCGGTGCCCAGAACTCCACGATGCGCTCGTGGTCCAGGCGGCTGAAGCGCCGCTTGCGTGTCGTCGCGTAATGGGTGAGGGCCATGTACATCACGAAGACGGTGAACGGTATCCAGAACAGCCATAGCAGGGTGGTCGAGATCGAGAAGAGCAGCAGACTGGCGACGGCGCTGATGGTGGCGACGGTACGCAGCCAGATGAACCACAGGTGCTGAGGCCCGTAGTACAGCCACATCTCGTCATCGCCCGGTGCTGTCGGCAGCGAGGCTTCAGTGGCGGTATGAGCGGCGAGCGGTCGCCGGCGCAACCGGACTCTGCGGGGTGGAGCGGAGATTCTGACAACACTCACGAGAGCGAACCTTTCTCGAAAATGGGCGCCAGCATCGGTGCTAGCCAGTTGGCGTAGGTGCGGGTGGCATGGCCCTGGTCGCGGTGGGTGAGCATGTTCTCCACCACGGCGGGACATACATAGCGGTTACAGAAGAACGCGTGGGTGTCGACGTAGCCGATCCGGTCGGTCGTGATCGCGGTCCGCATGGTGCGATAGAAATCGGTCCACTGCGCGTTCTCGTTGATCGGGTAGATACACGCGCGCACGTCGTCGAGGTGTCGCTCGACACAGCGGTTGGCGTCGGCGGGCATGTACGGGGTGTCGCCCAGGTACACCAGTCTGGTCTTGGGCCCGGAAAGCGCGCGCAGCTGTTGCACCGTGGACGCTGCCCAGGTGTTCGGTTTGAACGTCGACGCGCCGACGGCATCCGCCTGGCTGGCGATGATCAGGTCCGGCTTGATGGCCTTGATCTGCGGCCATGCCGCCGCCTTGAACGTCTGGCACTCGGTGTACGGCCGTTTCAGGTCGTTGTTCCAGACCAGGAGATCCGCGACCGGGCAGGCGGCCTTGGTCATGCTGATCAGCTTCCAGCCGTTGGCGGCTGCGTCGGTGGACAACGCGTTGAGCCATTGGTCGGCGTGCGAATCACCAATCAGAACAGCCGTTTTCGATCCCTTCGGATCACCGAAGACACAGTCGTGCGGCACGACCTGAGCCAGGCCGGCGTGGCATCCGCTGGGCTCCCACGGGTAATCCTTGGACGCCTTCGCCAGGGTCGGTGTCAGGTTGGCGGGTACGGCCGTGATCTGCAGACTGCGCGCAATGGCCCGGTCGACTCCGGTGGGGTCGGGCGAGCGCAGGAGGGTGGCCGCCGTCGCTGCCCCGCGGCCCTGCAACGACGGCATCAGGACCGTCACCAACGACGTCGCGGCGATGATGAGGACAGAACCCGCCGCGCCGGCGAGCAACCAGCGTCGATGGTTCCACGCGCTGCGGGCAGCGGCGTTCTCCAGGATGTACGTCAGCACGGCGAACCAGTAGGCGATGAAGACGACTTCGAGCCGTTCCCAGAGCACCAACTCTCGACCCAGCCATACCGGGAGCAGCACCAGCATCGGCCAGTGCCAGAGGTACCAGGCGTACGAACTGCGCCCGATGTACTGCACCGGTCGCCGGTCGAGGAGTCTGGTCTCCACCGATCCCGGGACCAAGCGGGTGCCGCCGGCGATGATCGCGACGGCGCCGAGCACCGGCAGGAGAGCGGTATAGCTGGGGAACGGCGTGGCATCGGTGTAGAGGAACAACGTCGCGACGATCGCGGCCAGGCCGCCCCAGCCGAGCCAGCGCAAGGCGTTATCGGGAAGCCGGGCCACCAGAGGCACGCTGAGGGCCAGAAGGCCGCCGGCCGCCAGCTCCCACGCGCGGGTCTGCAGGCTGAAATAGGCCATCGGTACGTTCGTGTCGGTCACCCGGATCGATACGAACAGGCTGACGACGAAGACCAACGACAACAGGGTGGCCACGACCGGGCGGCGCCACCGGCGGGCCACCGCGAATCCGACGATCAACAGGACGGTCGGCCAGATGAGGTAGAACTGCTCCTCGACCGCGAGTGACCAGAAGTGCTGCAGCGCAGACGGATCGGCTGCACTTTGGTACGTCACGCCCTCAAGGGCCAGGTGATAGTTGATGCCGTACACAGCGGCCCAGAACGCGTCGGAGGTCAGCGACAGGACTTGATCGTGCGCCAGAACGGAACGTCCGAAGAGCAAGGTGACGAGGATGACGAGGAACGCCGGCGGCAGGAGTCGCCTGAAGCGGCGACTGTAGAAGTGCGCGACCGCGACCCGGCCGGTGGTGTCGAGCTCCCGAAAGAGCAGACCGGTGATGAGGAACCCGGAGATGACGAAGAAGATGTCGACCCCCGCGTAACCGCCGTTCAGTAGGGGTACTCCCGCGTGGTACAGCACGACGGACAGGACTGCGACGGCGCGCATTCCCTGGATGTCGGGGCGGAAACGCCGGGCGCCGGAAATTGCTGAAACCGGTTCTGCATGAATCAAAGTGCCTGCGGTCACGGATACTCCTGGCGCATCGCAAAGAACAGGATCAATGAAGGAGCGGACCGCAAACGGTCCTGCGAACAGCTGAAGAGGAGGTCGACCGCAACGTCGCCCCGGGGTGATCGGCCGCAGCTATGCGGTCCGTGCGTAGGGGGAACAGATCCTGCGGGTCTGCGTCAGTGCGCCCGTCTGGGATGCATCAATTGAAGCGCACTCACCGAGGGTTGGAGAATGGGTCGGCAAGTGAGTTGTCGCACACTTCGCCGCCGGTTCAGGCAGGTAGCCCGGCGCACAGAATCCACGCCGTCAGGTAGGCCCGTGAATTGCCCGAATCGATGCTGGTCCACTGCGGGTCGCCGGCGATCTTCAGCGCCCGGTCGCGCTCGGTGGAACCGGCCAGCGCTGAGTACATCAACACGTAGTCACTGAGGGTCTGACTGAATCCCCCTGTGCCCGTGGCCTCCTGGACCTCCTGACGGATCAGTGCGCTGGGAACCGATCGTAGGTAGACCATGCTCGCGGGCGCGCTGGGCAGCAACTGAATACCCAGCTTGGCGCTGGCTTCTGCGGAGAACCACGTCTGGTAGCCGCGCTTGCTGCCGAAGGTCAGGCTGACGATCTGATGCTGGTAGCCGCGATAGACCGGGTCCGCGCGATCAAGGTACAACCCGTAGCGGAGCGCGGCCCGCGTCTCCCCGGCCAGCATCCACTGCGCCTGGGTGGACAACGCCTGGTTGTGGGTGGCCTTCGACCACAGGTCCAGACCAATCCAGGCGTTGATCGCTTCTGACGTGCTCTCCTGGTCGTTGCCGTCAGGAAGCGGCGTGCTGCCGTTGGCCCAGGACTGTCCGCCGTACGGGTCGAAGGTCCGCCGGTCGGGAAACGCACCGGAACCGCTGCTCGCGAGATCGGCGGCGACCAGGTCCATCACCGGTCGCCACCGGGCCATCAGGGCGGGGTCGTTCATTGCGAGAATTCCTGCGGCGTAAAGGAAGTAGCCGTAGTGAAAGTGGTGATCGCTGAATCCCTCGCTGCCGAACGACGGTGCCATTCCCACCAGGCCGCGGGCCTGATCGTCATAGACGAAGCACTTGACGGATCGGTTGGCGCAGCCTTGCGGGTCGGTCCACTGGTTCAGCTGGCCGACCAGTTGTGATTTGGCCGAGGCGGCGGCCTGGCTCAGGCCCAGCTGTTCTGCCAGCTGCCACAACTGGGTGAGACGCTGTAGGGCCTTGCCTCCGTAGTAGGTGTCGGTGGGAAACGTGGTGCTGGCCGCGATGTCGGCGCGGACGATGGGCGCGAGCCGGTTGCGGTCCGTGGCCGGCAATCGGTCGATCGGCAGCTGGGTCTGCACCGGACGGTTCGGGGTGCTCCATTCCAACTGATGTCCCTGGCAAATACGCATAGTGCCGAAGACGGTCGGGATCGTTCCTAGGTTGCAAGCCGTCTGGTTCGCCAGCTGAGGCGTCTGGTGCGGCAGTACGCCGAAGGCCCCGGTTCCGTTGCCGCGATAGGTGATCCGGGTGGTTGCCGTCGTGCTGTTCACCCCGTACGAGAGATCTGTTCCGGTGAGCACCATGGCGGCGTCGGCCATCGCCTGACGACTGCCGCCGTCCGGTACGGGGAACCAAGTGACCGACGTGCCGGCGCCCAGCACCACGTGGTTACCGTCGATCCGGGCCCCGCGGGTGACCGCGGAGTAAGCGCGCCCGGACGCCGCCCGGGTCGACGCTCCGGAAGAGAACGGCAGATTCGTCTCCAGTGTGACCGGTGTCAGCGCGGTAAGGCTGAGGTACGGCGATCCTCGAGCGAGCACCACCCTCGCCACGGCACCACGCGAGTCGGCGAGGGTCACGGTCGCACTGTCGTCGTCGTACCCGGTGACCGTCGCCGAGGTCATTCCGGGAATACGCACGTGCACATCGGAACTGGCGAACCCGGTGATGACCTCCGGCTGCGTGCTGACGGAGGGGACACCGAAACTGAAGCCGTCTGACGTCGGCGTGTAGCTGTACGGCATGGGGTACACCGGCTGCGCGGTCGGGCCGAGTGCTAGGCCCGAGAACCACCGATTGGTCGGCGGCGCAAGGCCGTTGGCCAAACGCGGCGCCTTGACCGTACCCAGGTCGCGGTGGACGACCCGGGACAGCGCGGCGTCGATGGAACCCGCTGGGAACACCGCCTCGGGAGCGGTCACCGCAGCCGCGCCGCCGCTCTCGGCGTCCCAGGCATGCGGGTCGGGCTGACCATCACGGCTCCTGGCGGTCGTCGTGAGCACCGCGACCACGGCCAGGACCGCGCAGCAAGCGGCCGCGACGAGCTGCCAACGGTGGGCCCGGGGAGTGTCGGGAAGGCTCCATCGCACCTGATGCCAACTTCCGTTGGGCCTCAGACGTCGTCGGATGAGACGGATTCGGTCAGTACCGATGTGCGGGGTGTGCAGTCCCACCATCGTAGGTCGCACCCGCGCACCGCGTCACGAGCGGGCGCGGGTGGTGAGGCTCACACGGTGCGGGCCGGATCAGTACTTGTAGAACCCTTCACCGGCGGCGATCCCCGTTTTGCCCTTGTCGATGTAGTTGACCTTCAACCACTGACCGAGTTTGCGGGCGTCGTCGTCCCCGTGGCTCATGATGTTGTACGGCGTGATGAGCCCGATGATGTCGTACAGCTGGAACGGACCGACCGGTGAACCGGTGGCGATGCGCCACACGTTGTCGACGTCCTTGGGCTCGGCGTAGCCGCCGGCGGCTAGTTCGAGCGCCGCACCGAGCAGGGGGACGAGCAGCGAGTTCAGGACGTAGCCGGCCTTCTCCTTGTGGATCGGGATCGGCACCATTCCGATCTCGCGAGCGAACTCGACGACGCGGTCGAAGACGGCCGGATCGGTTTTCGGCGTTCCCATGACCTCGGCGGTATTGGCCCGCCAGATCTGGTTGGCGAAATGCAACGCCAGGAAACGGTCCTCCCGGCCGGTTGCGTCACTGATCGCACTGGGCAGCAGCGTGGAGGAATTGGTCGCAAAAATGGTGCTGGCCGGCGCGAGGTCGTTGATCTTGGCGAAGGTCTCACGCTTGAGGTCGAGCACCTCGGGGATGGCCTCGATGACCAGATCGGCCTCGGCGACCGCCGCAGCCAGGTCGGCGGTGAGGGTCAATCCGTCGCGGGTCTGCTGCGCTTTGCCATCGGCTGCGCCTTGCACTTCCTTCACGTACGTCGCGGCGAGGCCGTCGAAGGTCGCGCGCGCTGTGGTGAGTGCGTCCTGCGAGATGTCGTACGCCGTGACCTGCTTACCGCTGTAAGCGGTCTGGAACGCAATCTGTGCGCCGAGGACTCCCGTCCCGAGGACGGTGACTCGCTGGATGGAACTGCTCGTGGGTGCTGTCTGCGTCATGGTGACGCCTCCTTTTCTACATCTGTAGAAAGGCTACGCCCGCACGTGACTCTACCCAAGTCGCCGGCCAGGCGGCGGGCCTTTCCGTCTCACGTGGTGTGAATGCTGGTCCACGGCTTCTCGAGGCGGAACCGTCGCCCGCTGATCTCGCTGACCGCGATAGCCACCACGTTGTACTTCTCCGTGGGCACCCATGGTCGCAGGGGAAGGTTGTCCGCGATGTACGCCGCACTGCCCTCAAGGGTGGTCGCGCGGCCCCGGGCGATCACGCTGAATGCCGTCTCGTCGTCGTACTGGTCGATCTCGAAAGCAACGTCCGAGTTCATCTCCACACCAAGGAGTTTGGATCCTTCTGCGGTGCGGAAGATGATCCGGTGGCTGCCATCGACCGCGTAGTTGATCGGAACGATGTGTACTTCATCAAGAAGGTGGAATGCGAGGCGGCCGAATTCGTGACTGCGCAACGCCTCCCATGCTTCGTCGTCGGTCATCGGGGCAATCGGGTTGTCTACCATCGCGCGCTCCTTCGGTCTCCACCTTCGATGCTAGTCCTCACGTCGAGGGGGCAGACTGGCAACCGTGACCATGCACAGTGACGACTACCAGGCCCTTCGCGGCCGCTACGACACGATGACCTACCGACGCTGCGGCCGCAGCGGCCTGCAGTTGCCGGCCGTATCGCTCGGTCTGTGGCACAACTTCGGCGACGACGTGCCGCTGGAGCGCCAGCGCGCCATCCTGCGGCGTGCCTTCGACCTCGGCGTGACCCACTTCGACCTGGCCAACAACTACGGGCCGCCGTACGGCAGCGCCGAGCGCAACTTCGGCACGATCTTCGCCCAGGACTTCAAGCGATACCGCGACGAACTCATCCTGTCGACCAAGGCGGGCTACGACATGTGGCCCGGTCCCTACGGCCAGGGTGGCGGGTCGCGGAAGTATCTCCTGGCGTCGCTGGATCAGTCGCTGCAGCGGATGGGTGTCGATTACGTCGACATCTTCTACAGCCACCGCTTCGACGCCGACACGCCGCTGGAGGAGACGCTCGGCGCGCTCGACTCCGCGGTCCGTGCAGGTAAGGCGCTCTACATCGGCATCTCGTCGTACTCCGGCGACCGCACCCGCGAAGCGTTGGCCATCCTGCGCGAACTCGGCACGCCTCTGCTGATCCACCAGCCGTCGTACTCGATGTTGAACCGGTGGGTCGAAGAAGACCTGCTCGATGTTCTGGGTGCGAACGGCGTCGGCTGTATCGCGTTCTCGCCGTTGGCGCAGGGGATGTTGACCGACAAGTACCTCAAGGGCATCCCCGAGGGTTCGCGCGCGTCACAGGGCAAATCGCTGGATCCCAAGCTGCTCAAACCGGAGTCGCTCAAACACGTCAAGGCGCTGAACAAGATGGCCTCGGCCCGGGGTCAGTCGCTGGCCCAAATGGCACTGGCGTGGGCGTTGCGCGATGATCGCGTGACCTCGGTGCTCGTCGGCGCCTCCAGCGTCGAGCAACTCGAGGACAACCTGGGCGCCCTGGACAACCTCGAGTTCGGTCCGGATGAGCTCGCGCAGATCGACCAGCACGCGGTGGACGCCGGGATCAACCTCTGGCGTACGTCGTCCCGCGCCTGATAGGGACGACGTACGCGCGCTCTGCGTGCTGGACAACCCACCGTCGTTGTTGGAGCGGGTTTTACCCGGGATTCGTGATTCCGGGTGAAACCCGCTCCAAAAGTCAGTTGCTGCGCAGGGGCGCCAGGGCGTCAGTGACCTTGAGCAACTCGTCCAGCACGATCGTCGCGGACGCCGCCTGCTCGTCGTTGGGTGTGAAGACGCCGTCGGCGATCTGCTTCATGGCGAAGGGGATGATGACCTGCTGCGGGATGGCGTACATCCCGAGGGTGGTGATGATCTGCTTGGCCATCTGGACGGCGCGCAGCCCGCCGGACACCCCGCCGTAACTGACGAAGGACGCCGGCTTGTAGGCCCACTCCTTGTGCAGGTAGTCCAGTGCGTTCTTCAACGGTGCGGCGATCCCGAAGTTGTATTCGGGGGAGACGAAGACGAACGCGTCCGCCCGCTCGACCCGCGCCGCCCAGGCCTTGGTGTGGTCCTTGGTGTACTGCTGGAGGCGGGGGTGGTTCGGCTCGTCCATCATCGGCAGATCGAGTTCGGCCAGGTCGACCGGATCCACCTCGAAGCCCCCGTGCTTGCGGGCGGCCCCGATGAACCAATCGGCGATCGGGCCGCCGATCCGGCCCGGGCGGGTGCTGACCGTGACAACTTGTAGAACGTTCAATGACATGGGTTTCAGTCTAGGGCCTGTCCCCGGATCCATAGGCACTCGCTGTACGTGACCTGCCTTGCGGCGCACCGGTCGAGGCGTGAGGGATCTGTTCGTTCTGCGTTAGCTTTCCGTAAGGATTTCTGGTTAACCTGATCTCCACAGCAAATCTTGCGCGCCGCCGCGAAGTGCAGCCGTCATCGTCCGTCAACCATCGCGAATTCCGGAGGTCGCCATGAGTGAGTTCCCCACCGTCCTGGTCGAGCAAGCCCACAGCAGTGCGTGGGCGCTGGACCGGGCACAGGCCGCGGCGATGAACCCGGCCAACCCGGCCGACGCTTCCTTGCATCTGGCCGCTGACGCCCTGCGCGCCCGGGGACTACAGGTGGTCGCGCGCCGCGAAGGCGCGGTCGATGGTGCGCAACTTCGCGACGCGGATGTCTACGTGATCGCCCACCCCGCGCAAGCGGCGTCCGAGCGGGTTGCCGGCTCGCTGCCCCCGGTCTTCGGCGCTTCGGAAATCGACGCCATCGAGTCCTTCGTGCGAGCCGGCGGGGGCTGGTGGTGCTGGCCGAATGCGACCAGGACACCCACGGCAACAACGTCAACGAGTTGCTGGCCCGTTTCGGGTTGCACGTGCGTAGCACGCTGGTCCACGAGAGCGCTGACGGTGGACGGCGCCACCAGGGCAACGCCACCTGGGTACTCGGCGAGGTCGCCGGAGGACTGGGCCAGGGACTGCTGGCCGGTGTCGGCGAGTTGTGCTTCTATCGGGCTGGAGTGATCGAAACCTCCGCCGACGCAGACGTGACGGTCCTGGCGCGGACCAGTGGCTCGGCGTACCCCGCGCATGAAGCGCTGGCAATCGCCGCGCGCGTGGACGCCGGACGCGTTGTCGTTGTTGCGGACTCGGACCTGGTCGGCGACGACAGCATCGGCGAACTGGACCACAAGCGGTTCTGGACCAACGTCGTGACCTGGGCATCGGCGGCCGGCCGCCGGGTTGCCGCTCCCGTCGCGCCCAGCCAGATCGCGTCATCCCCGGCCTGGTTCGCGCTCAAGGACGCGGTCGAGGAGTTGCGCCTGATGCAGGCCAAGGACGGTTCGATCGATGCATCGACGTACGACGTGACCCGGGCGGCCGAGCTGGTCCAGATCATGATCGATCGAGTAGCCGAACTCGCCCCGCACTTCCCGCACGACGCGGACTACCTCGCCGCCCTGCCTGGGGATCTCGCCCGCTGGCGGGACGAAGGATTCGGCAAGCCGGACTTCCTCGACTCGCTCGTGATCTTCCGCCCGGACCTGTGCCGGCAGGACGGGATCGAGCACCTGGTGCTCTTCCCGATGTACACCCAGAACGGCAATCCCGACCGGGTCTTCGAGGCGCTCCTGATCAAGGTCATGTGGCCCTCGTGGCTGGGTGAGGTCGAGGCGACCTACGACAACACGATGTTCCTGCCGGTGAACTTCATCGACTTCACGCCCGGCTACGACACCAACTCGGCGGTTCTCTTCCCGGAGACCGTTGCGGTGCGGGAGGTTCCGAAGTTCCACTGGGGTGCGATCTTCTGCGACCGCGAGGGCGCCCGCTTCCGCGAGGTCGTGACCGCCGCTTCGTCGCTCCTGTCGCTGGATCTGCCGCCGGAGGGGAGCGGTTGCTGGCTTCGCAGTCCCTTGCGCAGGAGACCTTCGCGATGTGGGACCTGATCCACGACCGCACGCACAGTCACGGCGACCTGCCCTTCGACCCGTTCATGATCAAGCAGCGGATGCCGTTCTGGATGTATGCGCTGGAGGAGTTGCGCTGCGACCTGAACACCTTCCGGCAGGCCGTCATCCTGGAGGACGAGGGGCAGCCGTACGCCCGATTCGTCCAATTGGCAGTGCTTTTCGACCGCCTCTTCCGGTTCCCGATCACCGGCGACCGGGTGCGCAACTACGACGGGCTGGGCGGGCAGCTGATGTTCGCCTACCTGCACAAGCACGACGCGCTGCGCTGGACCGACAACCGGTTGTCCTTCGACTGGCGCCGGGTGCCGTCGGTCATCGTGCAGCTGTGTGAAGAAGTGGAAACGCTCTACCGCAACGGGATCGACCGTTCGCGCGTCGGCCACTGGCTGGCGTCGTACGAGTTCGTCACGACGTACGTCGCGCCGCACCCCGCCTCCGCGTGGGCCAAGGGCGCCGAGAACCTGCCGCTCGACGGCCCGGTCAAGGCGCTGGTGGATCTCGTGCAGCCCGATGAGTTCCCGCTCAACGTCTTCTACGAGTCATTGCGCAAGAAGATGGCCCCGGTCATCGAGTCCACCCGCGGGATCACAGGTATCGCTCCGGCCGCGCAGGTGGTCGCCGCGTGACGGATCTGTCCGGACTCGTCGTCGTGGTCGCCGGCGCGGCCGGTGATCTCGGTCGCGCTGCGACGCGCGCCGCAGCGCAGGCCGGTGCCACGGTCGTCGCGGTCGGTCGCTCCGCGGACCGGCTCGCCGCGCTGGAAGCCCCGGGCGTCGTACCCTCGGTGGTCGATCTGTCCGATGAGTCCGCCACGTTGGCGTGGGGGCACGAACTGGTCGAGACCTACGGCCACGTGGACGGGTTGCTGCACCTGGTCGGCGGCTGGCGCGGCGGCAAAGGCATCGTCGAGACCGACCTGGCCGACTGGGACTGGCTGGAGCAGAACCTGATCCGCACCCTGCAGCACACGTCGCGCGCGCTACACGATGCGTTGACGGCCAGTCCGCGGGGGCGTCTGGCGATCGTGTCGTCGACGTCGGTGGCCAAGCCGACGGCGACCAATGCGCCGTACGCCGCGGCGAAGGCAGCCGCCGAGTCCTGGACCCGGTCGGTGGCCGACTCGTTCGCCCGCAGCCAGGAGGATCTCGTGGCTGCGGCGTCGGTCATTCGGATCATGGCGCTGGTCACCCCTGCGATGCGGGAAGCCAACCCGTCGAAGGCGTACAAGAATTTCACCGACGTCGACGAGTTGGCCGCGCAGTTGATCGGGCTGTGGGATCGCCCCGCCGCCGAGATCAACGGCGCCGTGTGGTGACCTTGTCTCCATGACTTCCCTGCACGACGCGTCGGCGCGCGGATTCGCCAGTGATAACTATGCCGGGGTGCATCCCGAGGTGCTCGATGCCCTGGCCGCCGCCAACGGCGGCCATCAGGTGGCCTACGGCGAGGACGACTACACCGCGGCGCTGCGTGAGCGGATGGCGGAGCTGTTCGAAGCGCCGGTTGAAGTGTTCCCGGTCTTCAATGGAACCGGGGCCAACGTCGTTGCGCTGCAATCGGTCACGCACCGCTGGGAGTCGGTGATCTGTGCGGAGACCGCGCACATCAACGTCGATGAGGGTGCGGCGCCGGAGAGTGTGGGTCACCTCAAGCTCAAGACCATCCCGACACCGGACGGGAAGTTGACCCCGCAACTGCTCGAGGCGTTCCCGCTGCGGGTGGGGGATGAGCATGCCGCTCCGGTCGGTGCGGTGTCGATTACCCAGACCACCGAGCTCGGCACCGCCTACACCGTGGAGGAGATCCGGCAGATCGCGACGTGGGCGCATGCCCATGATCTGGTGCTGCACGTCGACGGGTCACGGATCAGCAACGCGGTGGCCTCGCTCGGGGTGTCGCTGGCCGAACTGATCACCGACACCGGCGTGGACATCCTGTCCTTCGGCGGCACCAAGAACGGCCTGCTCGGGGCGGAGGCCGTCGTGGTGCTCAACCCGGCGGCGGTGCACGGAATCGTCTTCCTGCGCAAGCAGTCGATGCAGCTTGCCTCGAAGATGCGCTTCCTGTCCGCGCAGCTACTCGCCCTGCTGAGCGATGACCTCTACCTGCGGTCGGCTCAGCACGCGAACGAGATGGCGACGCGACTGGCTGCGGCCGTGAGCGACGTGGTCACGCTGCCACGGCCGACACAGGCCAATGCGGTGTTCGCCGTTCTGCCGCAGGAGGTGTCGCTGAAGCTGACGGAGACGTTCCGGTTCTACTTCTGGGACGAGGTCACGGGCGAAGTCCGGTGGATGTGCTCCTGGGACACCACCGAGGACGACGTCGACGCCTTCGCGGCGGCGGTCCGGGACGAAATAGCGGCGTACCGGTCGGCGTAAGAATGCCGCCTGTGTGTTCCCTTTGCGATTGCGGGCATATCCTTCGCGGGTGGAAATCACGCCGGAGGCCAATGAGGGCCGTCGCCGCGGATTGAGCCGGCGCGCCGCCATCCTCGGCGGTACCGGGATCGCCGTCGTCAGTGCTGCCGGCACTGCAACCGCGACCGACGAAGTCGTGACCTACCGATCGCCGACCTACCGCGTCTCGCCGATGCCGGACACCGTCACCGCGCCGATGAGCGTGCGCATCACCTGGCACACCGAAGCGCCGCCGACGCTGACCGCTCACCTGACCTTCGACGACGGCCCCTCGCCCGTGTGGACGCCCAGGATCCTGGACACCCTGCACCGCAACGATGCGACCGCGACCTTCTTCATGTTGCACGAGTTCATCAAGGGCCACCCCGACGTGGTCCGGCAGGTGCATGATGCCGGCCACGAGATCGGGGTCCACGGCGGTGACCACACCGACATGACGACCCTCGAGCCCGCGCAGCTGGCCGGCATCCTGAGTACGACGCGACACGCCATCACCGAGATCACCGGGGTCAGCCCGACACGGATGCGACCGCCGTACGGGCGCCTCGACGCACCGGTCCTGTGGGCCGCGCACCAGGCCGGTCTCGACGAGGTCGTCCTGTGGTCGCACCGCACCGGCGGCAGTCGCCAGGAAGCGCAGGCCGCGCTCGACCACGCCTCGTCGGGGATGATCATCCTGTCCCACGACGGTCGCTCGTCGGTCAACGACGCCGAGCTGGACGCGATCGGCTGGCTGCTGCCGCAACTGCGCGCCCGGGGTTTCTCGATGACCCGCCTTCCGTGACCGGTCAGCGGGGATAGCAGTCGATCTCGGTCGCCTTCACGCTGGCCCATACGGGCGCGCCGGCTACCAGCCCCAGCTCGTTGACGGCCAGCGTCGTCACTTCCGCGACCAGGCGACTGTCGTTGGCGGACAACATGATTCGAGCCGTCTGGCCGATCACCTCAACCCCCGTGACCGTCATCTGCCACGTGTTGCGCGGCGAGCCAGAGGGGGTGAGTGCCACAGCGACACCGCATTGGGCCGGATGCTGATCCAGCAGCCTCCGACCACCTCGGAGGTGGTGCGCACCTCACCCAGTCCGGTGGCCACCAGACCGTCCCCGGTCGCGTTGCCGGGCAGCAGGTTCAGACCGACCAGGGTCGCGGCGTACGTCGATCGCGGGGCAGCCGACACCTGCGCCGGGGTGCCGCGCTGGGTGAGTCGCCCGTCCTCCAGGAAGACCAACTCGTCGGCCAGGGTCAATGCGTCCACCGGATCGTGCGTGACCATGATCGTCGTCCCGTCGAAATGCGCCAGACGAGAAGCGAGTACGCCGCGCACAGTGGTCCTCGTCTGCGGATCCAGACCGGCGAGGGACTCGTCCAGCAACAGCACCTTCGGGTCGGTGGCCAACGCCCGGGCCAACGCCACGCGCTGCGCCTGCCCGGTGGAGAGTGCCTTGGGCTTGCGGCCGGCGAGGTCGGCGATCCCGAGGGCGTCGAGCTCCTCCAGCGCACGTTCACGGGCGGTCGAGGCTGCCACACCGCGCGATCGCGGCCCGAAGGCCACGTTGTCGGTGGCGTTGAGGTGGGGGAAGAGCACGGGGTCGGCGAGCACCAGACCGACCGAGCGGTCTTGCGGCGCGAGCGATTTCCAGTCAGCACCGTCGACGGTCAGCGATCCGCTCGTCAGGAAGGTGAGGCCGGCGATGGCTCGCAACAGGGTTGTCTTGCCCGAGCCGTTCGGGCCCAGAATGCCTGTCACCCTGCCGGATTCGAAAGCCAGCGCCACCTCCAGGTCGAACGAACCCTGCTCGACCCGGCCGTCGATGAACACGCTCATCGCAGCCACTTCCCGCGCAGCGCCCCCAGCACCAGCACGCACACCAACAGCATCACGATAGCCAGCGCGTTGGCCGCGTTCTGGTCGACGTCCAGCGCCTGGTAGACGGCCAATGGTGCGGTCATCGTGGTCCCCGGGAACGACCCGGCGAAGGTGAGGGTCGCCCCGAATTCACCCAGTGCGCGTGCCCACGCCAGCATCGCCCCGGCGGCGATGCCCGGCAGCACCTGCGGGATGACGACCCGGGTGAAGGTCCTCGTCGGAGTAGCGCCGAGGGTCGAGGCAATGTCGTCGTAGCGCGGGTCCAGGGACCGCATCGCACCTTCTACCGCGAGCACGAAGAACGGCAGCGCGACGAAGACCTCGGCCAGCACCACCCGCGACCAGTTATAGGGCAACCGCCAGCCGAACCAGTCGTACAGCGGACCGCCGATCACACCGGTCCTGCCCCACGCCAGGAGCAACGCCACACCGCCGACGACCGGCGGCAGGACCAGCGGGACCGTGACGACCGCACGCACCCAGGGCACCCAGCGGCCCTCGCTGCGGGCGAGGACCCAGGCCAGCGGCGTACCCAGAAGCAGACAGAGCACGACGGTCGTCAAGGTGGTGCGGATCGAGAGCCAGATGGCGTCCTTGGCGCCGGCGGTCTGCAGGTCGGGCCCCAGCGTCGTCCACGACACGCGGATCAGCAACGACGCCAGCGGAATGGCCAGCAACGCCAAGCCCACTAGCGCCAGAAGCGCTAGTGGGCTGCGAAAGGACTACGCCCGTGGCTGCCGGCCACAGCGGCCGATCAGGCCGCGCCGAAGCCCAGGCTCTTCAGGACGTCCTGGCCCTCACTGGAGGTGACGGCTTGGTAGAACTCCTTGGCGCCCTCGGTGTCGGTCAGCTGCACGATCGGTAGCTTGGTGACGGTGTTCTGGTCCTCCGGGATGACGACGCCGGTCACCGCCGAACCGGCCGAGGAAACGTCGGTCTGGTAGACGATCGCCGCGTCCGCGTCACCGGTCTTCACCTTCGCCAGCGTCGCCTTCACATCGGTTTCGTAGCTGATGACGTGCGGGTTGACGTTGGCCTTGGTCAGCACCGTCTGGGCGGCGCGACCGCACGGCACCTGCTTGGCGCACAGGACCGTGTCGATGGACGAACTGCTCAGGGAGGCAAGGCCGGTCACGTGCGCCGGGTTGCCGGACGGGGTCGCGATCTCCAGCCGGTTGGTCGCGAACAGCTGCGTCGGCTTGCCCTCGATCAGCGACGGGGTGATGGTCGTCTTCGACTTCTCGTCGGCCAACGCGATGATGTCCGCGTCGACCCCGTTGTTCAACTGCGTCGCCAACGTGGAACTTGCGCCGAAGCTGATCTTGATATCCAGATCCGGATGCTGCTTCATCACCTCGTCCGCGATCTTCTTGAACGCCTCGGTCAGCGATGCCGCCGCCAGCACCGTCACGGTCTTCTTGCCCGTCGCTGCCGAGGTGTTGGTGCCGGTGTTGGTCGCCGGCGAGGATGACGTCGAGCCGCAACCGGCCAGCAGAACGGTGCCGGCTGCTGCGGCGGCGGCGATGCGGGTAGGGAGGTAGCTCATGCTGGTTCTCCTTGATCGGTGGGGAGATCGATCGGGGTTAGCTCCGGTCGTTTCGGCGCCACGTTGTCCCCACTACTACGCCCCGTGAGCCGACGCTGGACCCACGGTCCCAGGTACTCCTGAGCCCATGCTGCGTGCCCGCGGACCGCGGCTAGTCGTGACAGCGGAGGTGCTGGCGGCAACGGTATCGCCCAGTCCCGCTCGGTGTCCCGATCTCCAAGTGTCCATGCGGCCTGCGCGGCGACCCTCTGGTGCCCCTGCGTGGTCAGGTGCAGCCGGTCGGTCGCCCACAGCCGCGGATCGCGCAGCACGCGCAGATTCCACATATCCAGCACGTAGGCACCCTGCCGCTGCGCGATACCCCAGATGTTCGCGGTGAAGACCGAGGTGCGGGGTCGGATCCGTTTCAGCACCGGTGCGTTCCCGGGGTCGGCGGTGGTCGACATCAGCACATCCGCACCCGTCGCCCGGATCTTCGCCACGGCCGCTTCCAACCGATCGGCGAGGTCGTCGATGTCGGCCCCGGGGCGCAGCAGATCGTTGGGTCCGCCCACGATGCTGACCAGGTCCGGCTGCAACTCCAGCGCCGCGTCGAGCTGCGGGCCCTCGACGTCCGCGAGCAGACGGCCGCGAACGGCGAGGTTGGCGTAGCCGAAGTCACGACCCTCGGCAGCCGCTTTGGCGGAGAGGTGAGCGGCGAGGCGGTCGGCCCACCCGACGTACCTGTCCGGCACCTGCGGGTCGGGGTCGCTCATCCCTTCGGTGAACGAGTCGCCGATCGCGACGTAGCGGGACCAGGTCACGGGATACTCCAATCGATGGGGTCGGCGCCTTGCGCCGTGAGGAGTTCGTTGGTGCGGCTGAACGGCTTCGATCCGAAGAAGCCGCCGTGCGCCGATAGGGGCGAAGGGTGCGCACTCTGCACCGTGGGAACCTCACCCAGATGGGCCGCCAGATTGCGTGCGTCGCGGCCCCACAGGATCGCCACCATCGGACCGCCGCGCTGGGCGAGGGCCTGGATCGCGGCTGCCGTGACGTGCTCCCAGCCGATGCCGCGATGGCTGCCCGGTTCACCCGGCCGCACGGTCAGCACTCGGTTGAGCAACATGACACCCTGCTGTGCCCACGGGGTCAGATCGCCGGTGCTGGGCGGGTCGACGCCCAGGTCGTCGATGAGTTCCTTGTAGATGTTCCGCAGTGACGCCGGCAGGGGTGTGACTTGCGGTGCAACGGAAAACGACAACCCGACCGCATGACCGGGGGTGGGGTAGGGGTCCTGTCCGACGATCAACACGCGTACGTCGGGTAGCGGCACCCGGAACGCCCGGAGCACCGCGTCTCCCGCTGGCAGGTAACCCCGTCCGGCGGCGATCTCTTCGCGAAGGAAGGTGCCACACGCGGCGATCTTGTCGGCAACGGGTTCGAGGGCCGGCGCCCAGGACGGGTCGATGTCCGGTGGCAGGGCGATCGTGGTCACGGTCTAAACCTAAACTCGGCGTCGTGCACGAATTCGACGAGACCACCCGAGCGCTCGGCGACGAGGTACTGCGCTACACCAAGGAACGCCTGGCCCTGGATCCGGTGCCGTTGGACTTCCCGCGCACCAAGGCCGAACTCGACACCGTTGCCGCCGGCGCCATCTCCGCCGACGGGATCGGTGGATTGGCCGCGATGCGGCTCTTCGAGGAGGACCTCGCTCCCGCCTGCCTGTCCATCGACCACCCCCGCTACCTGTCCTTCATCCCGTGCGCCCCGACCCGGGAGGCGGCGATGTTCGACCTGATCGTGGGTGCGTCCTCCATCTACGCGGGGTCGTGGCTGGAGGGTTCGGGTGCGGTGTACGCCGAGAACCAGGCGTTGAACTGGATCGCATCGCTGGTGGGTCTGCCGGCCTCGGCGGGCGGAGTTTTCGTTCCCGGCGGCACCATCGGCAACCTGTCGGCGTTGGTGGCCGCTCGCGCGACGGCTCGGGCCCGCACCGGCCGGCGCCCCTACCGCGTGGCGGCGACCGCCGGCGCGCACTCCTCGATCCAGTCCGCCTGCGATGTGATGGACGCCGAGTTGGTGCCCGTCGACGTCGAGGACTGGCGCCTGACCGGGAACAACCTGCGCGCAATGCTCGAGGCGGAGGGCACCGAGGACTTCTTCGCCGTCGTCGCGACCGCCGGCACCACGAACTTCGGGATCATCGACGACCTGGCTTCCGTTGCCGACGTCTGCGAGGAATACGGCCTCTGGCTGCACATCGACGGCGCGTACGGCGGTGCCGGCCTGGCCGCCCCGTCCGTGCGTTCGCGGTACGCCGGGATTGAGCGGTGTGACTCCTTCATCGTCGACCCGCACAAGTGGCTCTTCGCGCCGTTCGACTGCTGTGCGTTGCTCTATCGCGACCCGAACCTGGCGCGCGCGGCGCACACCCAGCACGCGTCGTACCTCGATGTCCTCAACGACGCGGAGGATTGGAACCCCACCGACTACAGCATCGGCCTGACCCGGCGCGCTCGCGGCTTGCCGTTCTGGTTCTCCCTGGTGTCCAACGGGACTGACGCCTACACCGCCGCGATCGAGCGCACCCTGGAGGTCGCCCGGTACGCCGAGGAGCAGGTGGCGTTGCGGCCGTACGTCGAGGCGGTGCGGCCTGCCGACCTGTCGGTGCTGGTGTTCCGCAGGCTCGGCTGGGAGCCGGCGGACTACTACGCGTGGTCCGATGCGCTGTTGGAGTCGCAGCAGGGCTTCGTGGTGTCGACCTCGCATGCGGGGAGACGCTGGCGCGGTTCGCGATCGTCAATCCGAAGACCTCGGAGGCCGACATCGACGCGATCCTGGATTCGATGGCCTGACCGGCTGGGGCACTGGTCTACTGGTGCGGTGACGGTTGGATCAGAGTTGCGTCCTGCCCTCCTGGGGCAGTCGCCACGCCGGATGCGGACATGGCTGGCGGGCGGTCTCGTGGTCGCCGCTGCCTACGTCGGGTTTCTGCTCTTCACCGGCCGGTTCGTCATCGGTGCGGCGGCGCTGATCCATCCGGTGGGCGATTACTGGGTGCCTGAGGCCCAAACGGTCTCCTGCTTCAAGGACATCGCCGGCACCGACGACATCCAGGTCGTTGCCGCGACCGGAGCGGACGTCAAGGATGTCGATGTCCGATTGCAGAGCCAGACGCCTGCCGCGATCGAGATCGTCGCGACTGGTTCGAGGAATGTATTCGCAGGGGATGTGATCCTTGCGGCGCACTACCAGGATCGCATCGTTCATCTCTCCGAGCCGCGAGGGAACCGGCCGGTGACGGCTCGTGGCCAGTCGATCGAGGTCTGCTCGGGGTTCTGAATGACATCGATGTAGTTCCGCGACTACCATCGATGCCATGAGTGAGCCGCTGCACGCCCCGAACCCGTCGTCGGACGCTGCGCGCACTGGCGGATTGTCCGAGCGCGACCGGCAGATCCTGGCTTTCGAGCGCGATTGGTGGCGTCAGCCGGGCGCTAAGGAGCAGACGATCCGCGAGACGTTCGGGCTCAGCTCGACGCGGTACTACCAGATCCTGAACGACCTGATTGATCAGCAGGCGGCGCTCGAAGCCGACCCGTTGCTGGTGAAGCGGTTGCAGCGGCTGCGGTCTTCGCGGATGCGCCAGCGGACCGCTCGTCGCCTTGGTTTCGACGACCCCAGCTGAGGGCGACTCGTCACGATTCTGGAGCGATCGAGGTTCTGCAGGTCGTTTCGGCGGAATCCGGCTCCAGAATCCTCAATCACCTGCGTATCGGCAGGGCGCAAGCGTCAGGCCACGTGCAGGCCCTGTGCCACAGCCTGCATGATGCGGTGCTGCACCGACGGCCAATCGTCCATGATCTGCCGATAGCTGACCCGGATCACGGTGTATCCCATCAGCACCAACCGCGCGTCATGCGCAATGTCCTTCTCCCGCTGATCCTTCACATGCTGCGCGCCGTCGATCTGCAGCACCAACCGATCGCCGATCAGCAGGTCGACCCAGTGCCCGGCGATCCAGGCCTGCGGCACGATCCGCAGCTTCAGCCAGCGCAGCCGCTCCATCGTGATCGATTCCAGGCCGGAATCCGCCCACAGTCGGGCGACAGCAAGGACGTCGCGGGCCCGTGGTGGCAGGGGCAGTCGTGCCATCTCCTGCGGAGTGACGAGCTTGCGCCGGAAAGCAGCTTCCCACGCGGCCAGAGCGTTCTCCCGGGACTGGCACTGCGCCACCAGCACCAGCACGTTCTCGATCGGGTCGACCGCTGCATCAGGGTCGCGCGGGATCGTGGGGGCAGACCAATGCGCCACACATGACGAGGTGGCGACGCGTGCTGTGTGGCTGTGCACCGCGATGTGGAGCCGGCCATCCGCGACCGTCCACAGGCCGACGCGCGCCGCTTCGCTGATACAGCTGAGTACGCCGTGCGACCGCACCGCCTGCACGATGCCGCGATCCACGTCGGCGACGGCGACCCAGCCCTTGCGGACCCGGTGGATCTGACGGGCATCGAGCGATTGGCGGATGTGATAGTCGCTGAAGCCAGCCGCCCGCAGAGCCCGGGTGGGCACGATGCCGCCGGCCCGGCGTACGTGAACGGTGAGGTCCATCGGGCCACTGTGCGGCACGCGGAGGCAACGCGCAGACGCACCTGTGGACAACCATGGTCACGATCTGCAGGTCATCGACGATTCTGGAGCCGGATTGCGTTGACACAACCTGCACATCCTGGATCGCTCCAGAATCGTGAATGTGGTCAGACGCCGCCGCGCAGCAGCACCCCGCCGTCGATCGTGACCGTCTGACCGGTCATCCAGCCGGCGTCGTCGGACAGCAGGAACGACACCACGCCCGCGATGTCCTCCGGCACGCCCAGTCGCTTCAGCGGGTAGGGCGCGGCGACCTCGTCCTCACGGCCTTCGTACAACGCCGTCGCGAACTTGGTCTTCACCACGGCCGGTGCGACCGCGTTGACCCGGATCGAAGGACCCAGCTCGACCGCGAGCTCTTCGGTGAGGTGGATGACGGCAGCCTTGGTCACGCCGTACATCGCAATGCCCGGAGCGGGACGCAACCCGGCGACCGAGGCGACGTTGACGATCGCGCCGCCGTGCTCACTCATCCAGGCCTCGTGGGCGAGCTTCACCCACGCCAGCGCCGAGAGCACGTTGACGTCGAACATCTTCTGCGCCGCACGGGGCTCCAGCGACAGCAGCGGACCGTAGGCCGGGTTGATGCCGGTGTTGTTGACCAGCAGATCGAGCGAACCGAACCGCTCGATGGCCAGCGCAACCGTCTCGGCCTGGTGCTGCGCATCGTCCGCTTTGCCCGCAACGTACGCCGCGCGCTCGGGCCCCAGCGCATCGACCGCCTCGATCAGGGCGTCTTCGCCGCGGGCGGTGATGACGACATTGGCGCCGTCGTCGATCAACCGCTGGGCCACCGCCAAGCCGATGCCGCGGCTGGCTCCGGTGACGATCGCGGTCTTGCCGTCGTGTGCGCTCATAAAAAATCAATCTCCCGTGCTTGAAAATAGAGGACTACAAGTAAGCTGCATCACATGGATGTGTCGGAGGCCACTGTCCTACGAGTGAGTTTCGGTAACGCGGAGCGGTTGCACGCAGTCACCGCTGACAGTCTGCATTCCGTGGCTGACGCTATCGAACGCGCGGGGAAGGACCCGCAGGTGCGGGTCATCGTCCTTCACGGCGACGAGCGTTCGTTCAGTGCGGGCGCGGATCTGTCCGGGCAGGAGGATCCGGCCAGTTCGGCCACTTTGGATGCGGTGGAGCGGTTGATCCATGCGATCCGCGACGTACCCCGGCCCGTCGTCGCCCTCGCCAGGGGCGCCGTCGCGGGTGTCGGGGTTTCGATCGCATTGGCCGCCGACCTCGTCCTGTCCGACGAGAACACCTACTTCCTGCTGGCGTTCACCCGCATCGGTCTGATGCCGGACGGCGGCGCGACCGCCCTGGTGGCCGCCTCGATCGGCCGGGCCCGGGCCATGCGGATGGCGCTGCTGGCCGAGAAACTGAGCGCGCGCGACGCCTACCGGCAGGGGCTGATCGCCGGCGTCTACGAGATGTGCTCCTACGACGCCCGCACCACGGAGATCATCGGGAAGCTCGCGACCGGCCCCGCCGCGGCGTACGCCGAGACCAAGCGGGCGATCAACGCTGCCACCCTCGACCAGCTGGACGGCGCGCTCGAGCGGGAAGCGACCGCCCAGGTTCGCCTGCTGGGCTCGAACGATTTCGCCGAGGGGGTCGCCGCGTTCTACGACAAGCGGTCCGCCGTCTTCCGCGACCAGCCACCGGTCGAGTGAGCGGGCCGCTCGCGGACGTCCGCGTCATCGAACTGGCCGCCATCGGCCCGGCCCCGTTCGCGGGGATGCTGCTGGCCGACCTGGGCGCCGAGGTGATCCGGATCGATCGGCCGTCACCGGATCCGGGATACGAGGCGATGCACTCCGTGCTCAACCGGGGCCGCCGCCGGATGACCCTGGACCTGAAGAGCGCCGAAGGTGTCTCGGCCGTACGCCGATTGGCCCGGACCGCCGACATCCTCACCGAAGGCTTCCGGCCGGGTGTCGCCGAGCGCCTCGGGATCGGCCCGCAGGACTTGCTGACGGAGAATCCGGCGCTGGTCTACGGCCGCATGACCGGCTGGGGGCAGGACGGTCCGCTGGCCACGACCGCCGGGCACGACATCGGCTACATCGCGTTGTCCGGGGCGCTCGCGCCGTTGGTCGGTGGCGACGGCGTGCCGGTCCCCCCGCTGAACATGCTGGGCGACTTCGGTGGCGGCGGAATGCTGCTGGCGGTCGGTGTGCTGGCGGCATTGCAGCACGCGCGTACAACGGGCGAGGGCCAGGTGGTCGACGCTGCCATCGTCGACGGTGCCGCGTTGCTCACCGCGATGCACCAGGCGATGCGGGCGATCGGTGCCTGGTCAGCCCCGCCCGGGCACAACCTCTTCGACGGCGGCGCGCCCTACTACGGGGTCTTCCGTACCCGGGACGACAAGTTCCTGTCGGTTGGAGCCATCGAACCGCAGTTCTACCGGCTTCTGCTGGACGGTCTCGGTCTGGACGATGTCGACCCCGCGACCCAGAACGACCCGTCCACATGGCCGCTACTGCGCACCCGCGTCGCCGGACGGATCGCCGAGCGCACCCGCGACGAGTGGATGGCCGTCTTCGGCGGGACCGACGCCTGCGTGGCGCCGGTCCTGGAGCCGGGTGAGGTGCTGGAGGATGCCCACCTGGCCAGCCGATCGACGTACGTCGAGCAGGACGGCGTGCAGCATCCCGCCCCCGCGCCCCGATTCTCCGCAACCCCCACGGAACTACGTTCCGCCGGTGGGGAAGATGAGACAGAGAAGATCCTGGCCGAAATCGGCTGGGTGGCCACAGAAGAGGAAAAGTCATGAGCGAAGCCCTCATCTACGAGGCGATCCGCACCCCGCGCGGGCGCGGCAAAACAAACGGCTCGCTGCACGAGATCAAACCGGTGAAGCTGGTGACCGGTCTGATCGACGAGCTGCGCCGCCGGATGCCGGACCTGGACGTGAACGTCATCGACGACCTCATCCTGGGAGTGGTCAGCCCGATCGGCGACCAGGGCGCGGACATCGCCAAGACGGCCGCCCTCAAAGCCGGATTGCCCTACACCACAGCGGGATTCCAGCTCAACCGGTTCTGCGCCAGTGGCCTGGAGGCGGTCAACATCGCCGCCGAGAAGATCCGCTCGGGATGGTATGACATGGTCTGGGCCGGGGGCGTCGAGTCGATGTCCCGGGTACCGATGGGGTCTGACGGCGGCGCGTGGGCGCAGGACCCGGAGACGGCGCTTGCGACCGGTTTCGTGCCGCAGGGCATCGGCGCCGACCTGATCGCGACCATCGAGGGATTCAGCCGCACCGATGTCGATACCTACGCGGTCGAGAGTCAGGAGCGCGCGGGCAAGGCCATTGCCAACGGATTGTTCGACCGGTCGGTCGTACCGGTGCGTGACAACGCCGGACTGGTGGTTCTGGAGAAGGACGAATTCCCGCGGCCGGGTACGACGGTCGAGTCCCTTGCGGGCCTGAAACCATCCTTCGCACAACTGGGTTCGCAGGCAGGCTTCGATGACGTCGCCCTCACGAAGTACCACTGGGTGCCGCAGATCGACCACGTGCACCACGCGGGCAACTCCTCCGGCATCGTCGACGGCGCTTCGCTGGTCGCGATCGGCACGCAGGAAGTGGGCTCGCGCTTCGGGCTGACGCCGCGGGCGCGCGTCGTTGCCACGGC
This sequence comes from Branchiibius cervicis, assembly GCF_042661605.1. Lineage (NCBI taxonomy): Bacteria > Bacillati > Actinomycetota > Actinomycetes > Micrococcales > Dermacoccaceae > Branchiibius > Branchiibius cervicis. Next base: position 3,067,469 of record NZ_JBHSWJ010000002.1, on the reverse strand, counting down.
CGTGTCCGGAGCGGACCCGACCATCATGCTGACCGGCCCTGCACCGGCGGCCCGCAAGGCGCTGGCCCGGGCCGGGATGACGGCCGCCGACATCGACCTCTACGAGATCAACGAGGCGTTCGCGGCGGTGCCGCTGCGATTCATGCGGGACCTGGACATCCCGCACGACAAGGTCAACGTCAACGGCGGCGCCATCGCGCTCGGCCATCCGCTGGGTGCGACCGGGGCGATGATCCTGGGCACGCTGCTGGACGAGTTGGAACGCCGGGACCTGCGCACCGGGCTCGCGACGCTGTGCGTGGGCGGCGGTATGGGCATCGCGACGATCATCGAAAGGGTCTGAACCACAGTGACTTCCGAAGCAGTGCGTTACGAACGCGACGAGAACGACGTCGTCACGCTGATCCTGGACGACCCGAGCGGGTCGGCGAACGTGATGAACCAGGCCTACCGCGAGTCCATGCATCGCGCCGTACGCCGGCTGGTCGAGGAGCGCGACCAACTCGCGGGGGTGATCATCACCAGCGCGAAGAAGACCTTCTTCGCCGGCGGTGACCTCACGATGCTGTCGCAGATCACCCCGGAAACCGCCGGGGTCGCCTTCGAGTCGGCGCAGGCGATCAAAGCCGACCTCCGCCAGCTGGAGACGCTCGGCCTGCCCGTGGTCGCCGTACTCAACGGGACGGCACTGGGCGGCGGGCTGGAGATCGCCCTGGCCTGTCATCACCGCATCGCGGTCGAGGGCCGTGGCACGGTCTTCGGGCTGCCCGAGGTGACCCTCGGGCTGCTGCCCGGCGGCGGCGGCGTGTCCCGCACGGTACGAATGTTCGGCATCGCGAACGCTCTGACCAACGTCCTGCTGGAGGGCAAGTCGTTCCCGCCGGCCAAGGCCCTCAAACTCGGCCTGGTCGATGAGGTCGTCGGCTCGGTCGACGAGGGGCTGCGTGCGGCCCGGACCTGGATCGCGGAGCATCCGGACGCTGTACAGCCCTGGGACGACAAGGGGTACCGGATGCCGGGCGGTTTCCCGCGGCAGATCGCCGACCAGTTGGCGGTGTTTCCGGCGGTCCTGGTCAAGCAGCTCAAAGGGGCGCCCTACCCGGCGCCGCGAGCGATCCTCTCAGCCGCGGTCGAGGGCGCCCAGGTCGACTTCGACACGGCGACTCGCATCGAGAGCCGCTACCTGGTGGAACTGGCCAGTGGGGCGATCACCAAGAACATGATCAAGGCGTTCTTCTTCGACCTGCAGACGATCAAGAAGGGCGGCTCGCGTCCGACGGGCATCGAGCGCACCTCGGTCTCGAAGGTCGTCGTGCTCGGCGCGGGAATGATGGGCGCCGGAATTGCCTACCAGCTGGCCAAATCCGGGATCGACGTCGTGCTGAAGGACGTATCGGTGGAGGCTGCTTCGACCGGCAAGGGCTACTCGCAGGGACTGGTCAGCAAGGCCGTCAGCCGGGGCCGGATGACCCAGGAGGCGGCCGAGGCGCTGCTGGCGCGGATCACGCCGACCGCGTCGCCGCAGGATGCTGCGGGTTGCGACGCCGTCATCGAGGCAGTTTTCGAATCGCCGGAGTTGAAGCAGCAGGTCTTCGCGGAGATCGCGCCCTTCATCGCCGCCGACGCGCTGCTGTGCTCCAACACCTCGACGTTGCCGATCACGTTGTTGGCCGAGGAGTCGACCGTCCGGCGGACTTCATCGGACTGCACTTCTTCTCTCCGGTCGACAAGATGCCGCTGGTGGAGATCATCCGCGGTGAGCAGACCTCGGATGCGACACTGGCCCGCGCCTTCGACCTGACGCTGGCGATCAAGAAGACCCCGATCGTGGTGCACGACTCGCGCGGCTTCTTCACCAGCCGGGTCATCGGGACCTTCGTCAACGAGGGTCTGGCCATGCTGGCCGAGGGCGTCAGCCCGGTGTCATTGGAACGCGCTGCGACACAGGCGGGTTACCCGGTCGGCCCGTTGCAGCTGTCCGACGAGCTGAACCTGGAACTGATGGCGAAGATCGCCGACGCGACTGCGGCTGCGGCGGGCGACGACTACGAGGAGCACCCCGGCACGGGGGTCGTGCGAACCATGCTCGCGCAGGGACGGTCGGGCAAGAAGGCGGGCGCCGGCTTCTACGACTACGCCGACGGTCGTCGTACCTCGTTGTGGTCGGGGTTGGCCACGACGTTCCCGGAGACCGACCCGATCCCGTTCGAGGACGTGCAGGAGCGGATGCTCTTCGTGGAGGCGCTGGAGAGCGTCAAATGCGTCCAGGAAGGCGTGCTCACCGCGGTGGCCGACGCCAACATCGGCTCCATCATGGGCATCGGCTTCCCGGCCTGGACCGGGGGAGTGCTGCAGTACATCAACGGGTACGAGCACGGGGTGAAGGGTTTCATCGCGCGCGCCGGGCAGCTGCAGGACAGGTACGGCGACCGGTTCGCGGTGCCGTCCCTGCTGCAGGAGATGGCCGACAAGGACGAGACCTTCGTCTGATCCGACGCGGCGGTCAGCACCAGACACGCCTGACCTTGTTCGCGGGCTTCATGACTCGCAGTCATGAAGCCCGCGAACTGCGGCCAGCGGTCTCGGCTCGTCGTCCGGCTCAGGACCAGGCGCGGACGATCTGGCGGATCGCCACGGTGAAGCCGACGCCCGTCGCCGCGAGGTACTGCCCGTAGAGCCGGCGTAACCACGGACTGAGGAAGGTGGCCGCGCCGTACACGCCGACGGCGATCGCACCCAACCGGGCGCCGCGCTCCACCGCGACCCAGCCGGCGAAGGGAACCAGCTCGAGCCGTAGTTCGCCGGCGGTGCGGGCGTACACCTTGACCGGGACTCCGTTCAGAGCCTGGTGCAGAATGCCTCGAGAACCCTCGCTGGCCAGGTGGCCCGCCGCGGTCCGCCACATCCGCGGCGTCGTCCAGGGTGCAGGGAAAGTGCGACCGTGCCGGGCCGCGACAGCAGTGACCAGGACTCCGGTCAGGGAGCCGGCGATCAGCGCGCCGGAGAACTTCGGGATCCGGGCTGGCTCCGCAGCAGCGAAGAAGACCAGGGACATCTCCGCCATCACCGGCCAACTGATCGCTTCGGCGAAACCCCAGCCGCCGGCCAGCAACAGCCCCCAGCGGCTGTCCACCAGTGCGTGCACGCCACGCCAGGTCCGGGAGGTCTTCGCCGCGGCCGGGCCCTGCCCCAGCAGGGCCGTCACGCGGGTGCGCAGTTGCTCCGGGGTGGGCTCGTGCAGCGGCGGTGCGATCCGCAGCTCCATCCGGCCCGGTCGGAAACGGCCCCGTTTGGGTAGCACGTCGCCGGTGCCGAGCAACGCGACCGGGATGACGTCGACCTCCAGGTCGCGGGCCAATCGTGAAGCGCCGGAGGCGAATTCGCTGACAGTTCCGTCAGTGCTGCGGGTGCCCTCGGGGTAGAGCACCACCGTCCGGCCATCGTCGATGGCACCCCGGGCAGCCTGCAAGAGCCCGGCGTACGCGCCGCGTTCGTGGCGACGTACGGGCAGCGCTCCGGCCAGCCCGGACACCAACAGGCGGCGCCACCACACGTCGAACCAGTAGTCGGCCGCCGCGGCGAAGACCGGTTTGCCCGAGGGCGGTAGACCGGCCATCAACACGGCGGTGTCGGCGTGCGATGAGTGGTTGGCGACCAGCAACCGTCCTCGTCCGTCCGGGCTGGGCGGCAGGTCGCCGGTCACCGACAAGCCGCCGGCCAGCGCGCACACCCCTGCCACAGCCCGCGGCGCAACAGACTCGGCAGATGCGGACGATCACTGGCCCTTGGGAACCTCACGCCAGCACCGCCGCGAGCGGGAGCACCAACAGCAGGGAGTCGATGCGGTCCAGGAGGCCGCCGAAGCCGGGCAGCCAGTCGCCGGCGTCCTTCACCCCGGCCTGTCGTTTGAACATCGACTCCAGCAGGTCGCCCAGCACACCACCGAAGGCGACCGCGATGACCAGGCCGACCGAGATGGTGCCCAGGAGGGTCAGCACGATCACGGCGCCGAGCACCGCGCCGACCAGGCCGCCGACGGTTTTGTTCGGGCTCAGCGGCGACAAGGGCCGCGCACCCCAGGCGAACCGTTTGAAGCCCTTGCCGCCGCACCACGCCGCCACGTCCGTGGCAGCGGCGGCGAAACAGACCAGGAAGGCGTTCTCCCACAGGATCACCAGGTGCGCCAGTGACCAGGCGATCCAGACGGTGCCGAACCCGGTGAAGGCGGTCCGTCGCACCCCGTCGGTCAGGTCGCCCTCGAAGATCGACGGCAGCGCGCACAACAGCACGACCAAAGGCACCAGTGCGAGGTAGGACGGTCGCAGCCACGCCAGCAACGGGTAGGCGACGGCGCACCCGAGCAGGATCAGCCGTTCGGGGCGCGGCAACACGATCATTCGGGCGTACTCGGCGCTGGCGATCACCGCCAGCACGATCGCCAGCGCCGCCGTCGTGCCCTTGCCGAGCCAGATGGGGATGCCGACGACCGGCAGGATCAGCACCCAGGTGAGCCACTTCTGCCGCAGTTCCTGCTTGCCCGAGGCCAGTACCGCGGCCCCGGCGATGGCCAGGATCGCGACGGTGACGATCAGGAAGAACACGCCACGACCGCCGAGATGGACCGAGAAAGGGCCCGCGTCGACGTCGATCCGCAGCGAGCTTCGGTCCAGGTGCAGCAACTCGACGTACCGGTCGGTCAGTGCGCTGGGCAGATTCATCCGGCGACCGCCAGCTCACGGTGGGTCGCGGTCAGCCGGGCGATCGCCGTACCCAACGAGCCCACCACGATCAGCCCCGCCCAGAAGGTGAGGGCGCCGGGGAAGGCGGTGGCGAGTACGGCGACCAGGCACCTCTCCGTCTTGCCGAACGGTCCGCCGTTGCGGCGGGCGGCACCGGCTCCGGCGGCGGCGAGGGACGCGAACGTCGGCAGGCTTGCGGCCAGGGCAGCCACCAGCACGTAACCGACCTGGGCACTGGACCACCCGTCGTACGTGCGAGCAGCCAGCGCGGTCAGTCCGGCGAACATCAGCAGGTCGCTGACCCGGTCGCCGATCTCGTTGAGCACGAAACCCCACGGCCGGCTGACGCCGCGGGCCCGGGCGACGGCACCGTCCAGGTTGGCTCCGGCCAGGCGCACCGCGAGCGCGATCAGCGCGACCCACCACCAGCCGCGCCAGATGACCACGGCGGCGATGGCGGCACCGAGCACTCCGATCGCGGTGAAGACGTCGGGGGAGATGCCGCGGCGCACGGCCGCGTCGGTGATGCCCCTCAGGCGGCGTGCGTACCACGGCTTGAGCGCATAGAGACCTTGCACGGGACCCCTTCCCTGTGACGTTCGTTCATCCAAGCACGATTGAGGGGTCGGATCGTTTGCACTCACAGGCCGAGAGTGCCAATAATGGCGTTAGCACTCTCGTCCTGAGAGTGACAAAAGTGGCCGTCCGGCGAGAGCCGCGCCCGGTGAATGACGTGAGTTCATCGGCCCGGTTCGTCCGTCGCGGGCGTCGTGCGGCCAGCCCGTAACGCGACGTGTGGGAGGACTACCGCACATGGCTAAGTTGATTGCTTTCGATGAAGAGGCGCGCCGCGGCCTCGAGCGGGGTATGAACACCCTCGCCGACGCCGTCAAGGTGACGCTGGGCCCGAAGGGCCGCAACGTGGTGCTCGAGAAGAAGTGGGGCGCCCCCACGATCACCAACGATGGTGTGTCCATCGCCAAGGAGATCGAGCTCGACGAGCCGTACGAGAAGATCGGCGCCGAGCTGGTCAAGGAAGTTGCCAAGAAGACTGACGACGTCGCCGGTGACGGTACGACGACCGCCACCGTCCTGGCCCAGGCCATGGTCCGCGAGGGGCTGCGCAACGTGGCCGCCGGGGCGAACCCGATGGCGCTGAAGCGCGGTATCGAAAGCGCGGTTGCTGGTGTCAGCTCGGCGCTGCTGGACCACGCCAAGGAGATCGAGACCAAGGAGCAGATCGCTGCGACCGCGTCCATCTCCGCTGCTGACCCGCAGATCGGTGAGCTGATCGCCGAGGCCATGGACAAGGTCGGCAAGGAAGGTGTCATCACCGTCGAGGAGAGCAACACCTTCGGCCTGGAGCTGGAGCTCACCGAGGGTATGCGCTTCGACAAGGGCTACATCTCCGGTTACTTCGTCACCGACACCGAGCGTATGGAGACGGTCCTGGAGGACCCCTACATCCTCATCGTCAACTCCAAGATCAGCACCGTGAAGGACCTGCTGCCGCTGCTGGAGAAGGTCATGCAGTCCGGCAAGCCGCTGGTCATCATCGCCGAGGACGTCGACGGCGAGGCCCTGTCCACGCTGGTCGTCAACAAGATCCGCGGCACGTTCAAGTCGGTCGCCGTCAAGGCGCCGGGCTTCGGTGACCGTCGCAAGGCCATGCTGCAGGACATCGCGATCCTGACCGGTGGCCAGGTCATCTCCGAAGAGGTCGGCCTCAAGCTGGAGACCGCCGAGCTGGAGCTGCTGGGCCGCGCGCGCAAGGTCGTCGTCACCAAGGACGAGACCACTGTCGTCGAGGGTGCCGGTGACGCTTCGCAGATCGCCGGCCGGGTCAACCAGATCCGCGCCGAGATCGAGAACAGCGACTCCGACTACGACCGCGAGAAGCTGCAGGAGCGCCTGGCCAAGCTGGCCGGTGGTGTCGCCGTCATCAAGGCGGGTGCCGCGACCGAGGTCGAGCTGAAGGAGCGCAAGCACCGCATCGAGGACGCCGTCCGCAACGCGAAGGCTGCCGTCGAAGAGGGCATCGTCGCCGGTGGTGGCGTGGCTCTGCTGCAGGCGACGGACGTCGCGTTCGCCGACCTGAAGCTGGAAGGTGACGAGGCGACCGGTGCCAACATCGTGCGCGTCGCTGCTGAGGCTCCGCTGAAGCAGATCGCCCTGAACGCCGGTCTCGAGCCGGGTGTCGTGGTGGAGAAGGTCCGCAACCTGCCCGCCGGTGAAGGCCTGAACGCCGCGACCGGTGAGTACGTCAACATGGTCGAGTCCGGCATCATCGACCCGGCCAAGGTGACCCGCTCCGCACTGCAGAACGCCGCGTCGATCGCCGCGCTGTTCCTGACCACCGAGGCTGTCATCGCTGACAAGCCCGAGAAGGCGGCTGCTCCGGCGGGCGACCCGACCGGTGGCATGGGGGACATGGGTTTCTAGGTCCGTACGACCGAGGGTGAAGCGAAGGTTGTCGACGAGGCGCTAGCCGAGTCGACGGCCGGAGTCGGAACCCGACGGAGTAGGACAACGGGCTCAGTCCGGGCCCGCGCGATCCCACCTGCACGAAGCGAAGGCCGCTCTCCCACGGGAGGGCGGCCTTCGCCGTACGTGGACGGGACTTAGCGCATGGTGATCTGGGCGAGTCGGACCATGTTGCCGGAGGGGTCGCGGAAGCCGCAGTCGATGCCGTACGGGCGCTCCTCCGGCTTCTCGTAGAACTCGACGCCCTTGGCGGACAGGGTGTCGTAATCGCGGCGCACATCGTCGGTGACCAGGAAGACGGCGCCGATCAACCCGGAGGACATGGCCTTCTCGACCAGGTCGTGCTGCTCCTCGGTGAACACGGGCGCGCCGGGGATCGGCATGAGCACGATCTCGATGTCCGGCTGGTCCTTGGGGCCGACGGTGAGCCAACGGAATCCGGGCATCTCGGGGAAGGTCCAGTCTGAGCGTAGTTCGAAGCCGATCTTGTCGGTCCAGAAGTCCAGGGCGATCTCCTGGTCGTGGACCCAGACATTGATGGTGGAGATGGTGATGCTCACGCGGGTGCCTCCTATAGCGGGTTCGGTGCGACCGACGCTACGAGGTGGGGGTGGCCGGGTCTTCTCGAAACGTGCGCAGTTGGGGCCGCGTTTCACGGCGTACGACGCAGCCGGGGATCGCGAACGCCGGGTGCGCAGCGAACTGCGTGCGGTACTGCGTCGGTGTCTGCCCGTACATCCGTTTGAAACTGGTGGTGAAGCTGCCGACAGAGGTCAGGCCCACCTCGACGCAGACCCGGGCGACGTCGTGGTCGGTGTGGCGCAGCAGTGTTGCGGCCCGTTCGAGGCGACGGGTGAGCAGGTACCCGTGCGGGCTGACCCCGAACGTTTCGCGGAAAGCGCGGGAGAAGTGCGCCTGGCTGAGCCCGGCGGCCGCGGCCATGTCCGCGACACCGATCGGCTCGTCGTACCGGTGATCGGCGAGGTCGCGAGCCCGGAGGAGGTGTCGCTCGAGGGGCAGACTCATGACGCCAGTGTGCACCTTGTACCGCCACTACACTGACAAGCTAGAGCTCCTCTTCGACGGGGGTGCGGAGTTGGAGGCCGCGATGCTGGACGCAGTCCGGGCGGAGCCCGAAACCTCCTCGGAGACAGCGCTCTTGGCCGCCGCACTGGAAGGTATGGGTGGGTGCTTCCCAGTCGATCGGCGTACGTTCTCCCGGCGGCGCCAGCGGATCCTCGACGCGGAGCCCGCGCTCCAGGAGCGCGAGATGGCCACGGTGCTTGCGCAGGCCCTGACAGAGCGGCACGTGCCGACAGCCCCGGCGCGGCTGGTCGCGGAACTCGCGCTGGGCGTGTTCCGAGCATCGTCCGCTCAATGGATTGCCGTCGAGCCGGCGCGGGATCTGTCGGAGATCCAGCGGGAAGCGTTGGACGAGTGGCATGCGCTGCTGGGTGGGTGACGTGCGGCTCTACTTGTCGTCGTACCAATTGGGCTCGCATCCTGAGGAATTCGTGCGGATGGTCGGCGGTGAGCGCCGCGGCTGGGTGATCATGAACGCGCTGGACGGGGAGTCGGACCAGGAGCGTCGGGTCGCCGACACCGCTCGTCAGATCGAGCAATTGGCGTCCATCGGGTTGACAGCGCATGACGTCGATCTACGGTCGGGGTTCGACGCTCAGAGCTCACCTGACTTCGTCTGGGTGCGTGGCGGCAACGTGTTCGTCCTACGAATGGCAATGGCACGCAGTGGATTCGATCGGTGGGTCACCGACCGCCTTCAGCACGACGGCGTGGTGTACGCCGGGTTCTCGGCTGGCCCGTGTGTGCTAGCTCCGAGTCTGCGCGGGTTGGAAGTGTGCGATCCGGTGGACGAGGCACGGCGCGTGTACGGCGAGGTGCGGTTCGACGGGCTGAGCATCCTCGACCGGCCGGTCGTGCCTCATCTGAACTCGCCCGGTCACCCGGAGACGGAACTCCTGGGGCAGGTGGCCGGGGCGTATGAAGCTGCAGGACAGTCGTATTGGGCGTTGCGGGACGATCAGGCGCTGGTCGTAGACGGAGAAGGTGAGCGTATTGTCTGACCGGGACGACGGTGCGGGCGAGGCATGGCGAAAACTCGCCGGTGCTTACGAACGAGCGCGGGCGCGCGAAGACTCGTTGGACCGCCTCGTGGAGTGGCCGGCGCAACGCGAGTTGCTGGGCGATGTCACGGGACGATCAGTACTGGACCTCGGCTGCGGCGACGGCAGCAAGCTAGCCTCACTGGTGCGCGACGGTGCGGTCAACTGTGTCGGGGTGGACATCAGCGGCAAGTTCGCACCTGACCAACCGGCCGACCTGACCTTGATCCAGGGTGATCTATCGGATCCGGCCTCCATTCCGGAGGTAGCCGGCCGGCGCTTCGATCGTGTGTTGTTCCTCCAGTCCTTCGGCTACGCGCGCGATCCGGTGGCGACACTGCGCCAAGCGCGGGACCTGCTCACCGAGGACGGTTTCATCCTGCTGACCCGCACCCAACCGATCCGCTACGCGATCGAACGCACGGAGCAGAACGGCACCAGGTTGGGCGAAGAGTATTTCTCCGGGTCGCCGTACACCTACCGCACGGGGTGGAACGATCAGATCACGCTGACCAAGCGCACCTTCACGATGTCGGACCTGCTGAACGTCATTGCCGCTGCGGGGCTGTGGATCGAGACGGCCGTCGAGCCGCGGCTGTCGGAAGAAGCGGCGCGACGCTTTCCGCACAAACAGGCGTGGATGAACACTTACCTGGGGATCATCATGTTCAGACTGCGGCCGGTGCCCGGGCGCTGACGCCCTACGCTGGGGCAATGCCGCGGTTCGAGCGCGTCCACACCGATTACCACGGGCGGCTGGGTCTGCCGGTCGGCGTCTTCGTGGCGGTGGATCATCTGCGGCGCGCGGGTCGGTTGACCCCGGATGACGAAGCGCTGTGGCTCGCGATCGACGACTGGTTCGTTGCGCATCTGCCGGAGCCGCCGCAGTACGCCGACGGCAACAGTCTGGGCGTCATCACCTGGTTCAAAACACCCGTGCCGGCTTTGATGCAACGGCGGGTGGACGTGGCGACCCGTTTGCTGAGCAAGTACGGCGTGGCGTGGTCGGTGAGCGCGTCCGACGCTCCCGGCGAGGTTGTCTACGAGGACGAGTATCAGGTGGCCGTGGTGCCGCCGGTGCGGGGCGAGCCCTCGGCTCCGCCGGCAGGTCTCGTGCTCGGGCCGACGACCAGCGGGTCGAAACAGGCTCTGGCGTCGGAGGAGTCGGCCGTAGCGCGCCGCCACCTTGCCTACTACGCAACGGAACTCGGGGACCGCGCCACGCGCACTCTGCACGCTAACCGGAGTCGGCAGCTGGCGGGATTCATCGAGCAGTGTCGATCGGCTGGCCTCCGCTCGGTACTCGAAGTGGGCTGCGGCGGCGGCGGTGACGGGGTCGTGCTTCAAGACGCCGGATTGGATTACCGCGGAGTGGATCTCACGCCCGAGGCGATCGACATCTGTACCGATCGGGGTCTGTCGGTAATGGCCGCGAGCGCGTCCGATCTGCCGTTCGAGGAGGACTCCTTTGATGCGTTGTGGACGATGAGCACGTTGATGCATCTGGACGGCGACGGATTCGACCGCGCGGTCGCGGAGGTGGGGCGCGTCGTACGTCCCGGCGGACTCGCATCGGTGGGCTTGTGGGGCTCCGAACCGCCGGCTCGACGGATTGACGAGCACGGCCGACTCTTCGTGCAGCGCTCGGATGTGCAAGTGCGCGAAGCGTTTTCGCGGATTGGTTCGGTGGACACGTTCGAGGTCAGCCGTTGGTACGGCGATGGCGGGCACTATCAGTTCCTCGCCGTCCGCGTGGGCTGAGGCAGGCGCTTTGTCCACAGGTGTGATGGGCCGTGACGGGTTTTCCACACTGGCCTGTGCCTGCCTCGAGTCTGTCGGTGGGCGCACCTAGTCTTGGTCTTGCTGGGGGACGTTCAGCGGGCGGCGGTAGGGGGTGCGTGGTGGAATTCGATTCGGGGACAGGGGTAGTCGATGCGTGCCCGCCGCCCTCGCCGGCGGCGGTGACCGCCCTGCTGGACGAATTGCACGCGGTGCTGGATCGTTTCGTGGAGCTCGGCACGTGGCAAGGTACGCCGACCGACACCTCCCGGTTGGCGGTGGGGCGCCTGGTCTCGGCAAAGGCGCGGATCGATGCCGTCCTGGTGACGGTGGCGGCAGCGTTGCGGTCGTCGGTGACGGCCTCGGGCGGATCGGTCGCGGACGTACCCACGATGATGGCCCAGGAGTTCGGTGGCGATCGCCGCGACGCGCAAGCACTGGTCAGCTTGGGTGAGCAGTTGCGCGACGCGCCCTCGACGGGGACGGCTTTCGCCGGCGGTGGTGTGTCCCGGGAGCAGGCAACGATCATTGCGCGAGGTGTGAAGGCACTGCCGGGGTACGTCTCCGACACGGCCAGAGCGGCAGCGGAGCAGGAGTTGCTGGACGCGGCTCCGGGCATGTCGTTGATCGATCTGCGCCGCCGCGCGACCCGGATGCGGGAGGCGTTCGAGACGGTGCATGAGGCGGATGCTCATGAGAACGAGCAGTTGGTCGATCAGGAGCGAGCCGCGTGGGAGCAGACCACGTTCTGGATGCGCGAACACAAACCCGGCCTGTTCAAGGGCGGATTCACGCTGCCCGAACTGCAAGCGCAGATGCTCAAGACGATGTTGCAGGGGATCAGTGCGCCACGGCGCTTCCATCTGGAGTCAACCGCGGGAAGCTCTGCGAATGCAGACTGTTCGCAGGGCGCCGAGCACGATGTGCCGCCGCCGGAGTGGGCTCGTGGTGACGCGACCGACGGGACGGACGGTAGTGGCGGCTGGTCGCGGACGGATGCGCGAGCAGACGCCGACCTCGACGCGGCGGAGCAGGCTGAGGCGCGCGGGTTGCCGATGGACACGGCCCACCGCGAGGGCCGTGCGCTGGCTCAGCTGTGCGAGCACCTGCCCTCGGACGTCCTGCCCGGCGCGGGCGGAGTCTCCGCGGTCCTGACCGTCAATTTCGACTACGAAACGCTGGTGCACGGGGTTCGTGCAGCGACGCTATCGACCGGCGGGCGGCTGAGCGCGGGCGAAGCGCGGCGGCTTGCCTGCAACACGGGGCTGATTCCGCAAGTGTTCGACGGGGACTCGCTGCCGCTGGATCTCGGGCGCACCAAACGACTGTTCACAGCGCATCAACGACGCGCTGCCGAGAACCGGTACGGCGGATGCGCCTTCCCTGGCTGCGAAAAGCCGCCCGGCTGGATCGAGGGTCATCACTGGCGACAACCGTGGGCCGCGGGCGGTACCACGAATCTCGACGACCTAGCTCCACTGTGCGCGTCCGATCATCGTCGGATCCACCGTGACGACATTCCTATCCGAATGCGCGACGGGGTGCTCGAGTTCTACGTCACGCCGCGCGGCGGGGGCGGCAAGCAATGGCTGAGTAACACCCGTTATCGGGTCGGACCGATCGCGTCATGACCGGCGGCGTCACCTGGTGGTCGGTGTGTCGAACCAGACGAGCGTCTGCTCAACCTGCGGATGGTCGTGCGGGCGGCGCACCTCGTGGATCCCCGACCAGCCCCAGGCCCGTAGATCGGCGGCAACCCCACGGGGAGTAGAGGGCTCAGCACGATCCTCGTTGGTCTTGCCGATGATCAGTCGACCCCGGGGCTCACCACGTGATCGACCAGGTGCCGGACGAAATCCTGCCGTCGATCGGCGGGGACGTATTCCAGGCCGGTCCGCACCAGATCGAAACGCACGGGTGGCCGCCAGGTTGCAGCGTTCGCCGTCCAGATGCGTTCGGCCCACTGCGGGTACCTCGATCGCGCGAGGGCCGCCAGGGCTGGCGAGATGTCCACGCCGTACGGCTCGACCAGGTGCCCGGCAGAAGCGGCCCAGCGGTGCACCGAGGCGATGAGCAGACCGTTCGCGCAGCCGATGTCGAGGAAGGTGCCGTCCCGATCGATCGCCGCCATGACGATCGACCGGGAGGACTCCCACTCCTGCGCGGTGCCGGAATGCCCCGAGCCCATCCGCTCGTCGCCAGCAAGGTAGGCCGGTTCGACGACGGCCAGCACCCGACGATGCCACTCGTCCTGGTCGATCTCGCCGGACGAGTACGCCGCATCGATCGGCGCGAGGAGGTCGTGGCCGCGTTCCTTGGCCCGCTCGCGGGATGGGTCGGCGTCACCCGGTCGGCGCGACGAGTCAACTGGCAAGGGCGCCCATCGGATCCCAGGCCGGCAGCACCGTCGGTTCCTGGTCGAGTGCGGACTGGAGGTCGGCGGGTAGGGCGTCGCGGCGTACGGCGATCTCGAAGACGTACTCCCCGAACCAGTTGTCGTTCATGGTCATGAAGCCCTTGTCGCCCTTCTCCGAGCCCCAGCTGTTCTCGACGCGCCACCGGCGGGGCGCGCCATCCAGCAGGTCGACGCCGGTGAAGAGCATCGCGTGCGTCATCAGGGACTCGTGGTGCAGCAGCCGGTCGGCCTTGCTCAGGTCGGAGGTCACGTTGTAGACCGCGTCGTAGTCGAAGAGCTTGGCGTCCCAGATGCCGAGCGTGGCGTCGCTCATCTGCGAGGTGTCGCAGCCGAACCAGACCGGTTCACCACCCGAAATCGCGTCAACGGCAAGCTTTTTCATCAGGTCAACCTCAATATTGAGGTAGGTCACCGGACGGGCGCCGACCACGTTGCCCAGATGCGCGACCGTGAAGGTCTTGCCGTACTCGTTGCGCGGGTCGTTCACGACGCACACGTAGTCCTCGAGCGGGATGGTCACGTATTCGGCGGCGAACTCCTGCGGGGTCATCGTGCCCTTGCGGTGGAAGCCGGAGTCCTTGTCCTTCCACTGCCAGATGAAGGACTCCGGGGAGTGCCCAGGTGGATCGAGAGGAGGCGATGGATCGTGGCCAGTACGTCGGCCTTGGCCTGACCGAGCTCGTCACCGGAGGCGCCGTCCGCAGCGCGCTGGCGCAGGTCGCGGGCCGCCTGGCGCAGCACCACAGACAGGTCACGGTTCATCAGGTGCGTGTTGCTCGACGAGTTGGTCTCCGGCATAGCGGTTTTCGGTACCAAGCCGTGCTTCTCCACGAGGGCCACGAACATGTTCCACTGACCGCCGTCCTCCGCTGAGCGGTCGAGCAGCAGCGCCACCGTCCGGTCGTCCACGTCGTCGCCGGCCGTCTCGATGATCGATTCGAGCCAGAAGTTGGCCTTCTCGAACTTGTCCCAGAAGAGCAGGTAGTTCTGCGAGAACTCGAAGTCCTTGACGTCCAGCATCTTCGCAGCACCCGCCCGCAGCAGGTTGGTGCCGGCGAACAGCCAGCAACGGCCGCTCTTCTCCTGGTTGGTGGCGCTCCAGTCGTCCAGCAGGTTCGAGACGGAGTGATCGATCGATGTCACGACCCGGCGGTCGATGGCCACCTTGTCGATGGACGTGGTGGACACGGCGTTCTGCAACAACCGTGCGGTCGGGTCCGCGTCGAAGTTCTTGGTCAGCTGTTCGGTGAAGTCGGGCGTCAATTCAGCAGTCACCATTCGATGCTACGTCCGGGTGGTCACTTGTCGTCGTGGTGGTAGGTGACTGTCTTACCGTCGGGTCCCACCCAGGTGACGGTTGAGAACACGCCGTCTTTGAGGTCGCCGCTCTTCGCAGTCTCGGCCCACAGAACCACCTGACCACTCGACACAGTGACCTGGTGGACCGACGTCGCATGAGCACCGGGCGCGGGGATCGCCCTGATGTTGCTCACCGGCCCGGGTCGGACGGTCATCCACACGAAGGTCATCTCATCCCCACCGAGACCGAGGCCCAGATCGACCGTGCAACTGCCGTCGGCGCTGGCATCTGTGGACCCGCCCGTCGTGCCGTCGTTGCTGATTCTCATCACGCCACAGCTGCCCAGGGTCGGGAAGCTCCAGGCGCGCAGTGTCGACGTACCGGTGGAGGGCAGGTCAGCCGTGTCCGCCACAGCGCCGGTTGAGGCTTTCAGCTGTCCTGCCGTGGTCCACCACGAGGTGTAGCCCACATCCTTGGCCGGGTTGATCCGCTGATCGGTGACAAAGGCGATTGCGGTGGTGCCGTCCGGGAGTACGACCCCTGAGGTCGAGTAGCCGGATTTCGCGCTGGCATCAGGATCAAGCCACACGCTGGCCGAGGTGACGTCTGCCGGAACGGGACGAATGATCACCGTCTGATTGCGGTCGTTGGTTGCCGATCCACCGTCCTTGAACTGTGCGACCTCCGGGAGATCGACGGTGGTCGAACCGTCGAGACGCCGGATCCGCAGAATTCCGTGGGAGTCCCGGTACGCCTCGTACTTCGTAGTGGGTGTAGGAGTCGGGGTGTCACCCGACCCCATCGCCGTACTGGTGAAGCGCCCGTCGTGAGTCGCACCGTTGAACAGCGGACCCAGCGCGATGCGCGAGGTGTGCGCGGGCATGGGCGAGGTGGACGAGGAGTTCGGCAGCGCCGTACCCAGCGCAATCGCGACAGCGGCAGCTGCCGCGAGCGCCCCGGTGCCGGCGCCCCACAGGGCCCGGCGTCGGCGTACCTTGTGCTGACCGGCGGCGACCACGGCGTCCGGTGACACGCTCATTTCCGGCGCGTCCAGGTCGTGGAAGAGGTCTTCGAGCTGGGTGCTCATGACGCGCTGCCTTTCGTGGTCTCGGATGACGCGAGGGGGACGAGGGTCCGCAAAGTGGCCAGACCGCGGGAGGCCGAACTCTTCACGGTGCCGAGGCTCACGCCGAGGGCGTTGGCGGTCTCCTCCTCGGACAGGTCGGCGTAGTAGCGCAGGACGACGCATTGCCGTTCGCGTAACGGAAGCCCACGCAGCGCGCGCACCAGATCGGCGCGAGCATCGACGGTGCCGTGCGCGTCCCGGGTCGGGGCTTCGGCCACGTCGGCGGTGGCGATCTCCTGCCCGGTCCGCCGCCACCGGTCGGTGCGCAGGTTGAGCATCACCTTGCGGGTGTACGCCCAGGGCGCTTTCTGAGCACTGCCCCATTTGGTGTAGACGCGGGCCAATGCCTCCTGGACCAGGTCCTCCGCGACGTGCGGATCGCCGGCGAGCAGCCAGGCCGTCTTCAGCAGGTGCGGACTGCTGGCCTGGACGAATTCGACGAACCGCGCCTGCTCAGCCGCGTCCACGTCGCCCCGATGTCATGGTCATACCGAAACAGACGCACAGCGGCGGCAAAAGGTTGAGTCCGCGGTTCAGTTCGTGTGGTGGGGCCCGTCCGGTCCGATCCAACTGACCCATCGGTACGGCGTGTTCCCTGTGTCGGTGGACGTACCGTTCCCGGTGGTCCAGATGATCCACCGCGATGTCCCGGGAATCTGAGCGGTCTCCAGGGCCGCGCCGGTCACGCCGGAGCGTGGGGTACCGGTGACGTCGCGGATCGGGCCGTTGACCGTCCAGAGCTGCTCGAAGCGGTAGGTCGTTGTTCCGCCCGACGAGGACCCGCTGGCCCCACCGAGATCGTCACACTGCCCGTTTGTCATGGGGGCTTGCGATGAGCCGGCGTCCTCGTCGATGCCGCACAGGGCGCTCTTCGTGAACTCCCAGTACGTCGCTGTGCGGCCGCCGGTCGACATGGTCACGGTCTTCGCGGCCTCACCGGTCGAGGAGCGCAGAGCCCCCGAGGTGGTGCGCCACCACGAGAACCCCGCATCCGAGGCAGGCACGGTTGCCCCGAGCCAGAAGACGCCTGCCGTGCTTCCGTCGGGCATGGTCAGCCCGCTTCCTTCCGAATATCCGCCGTCGGCGAACACTTCCTGTGCCTCCCGCACGTCAGCCGGCAGCGGACGGACCACCAGCGACTGCCCACGATCGGTGGTCATCGATCCACCGTCCGAGAGCTGCGCGACCAGAGGCAGGAGCACCTGCTGGGTGCCTTCAACGCGACTCAAACGCAGGACTCCGTCCCGAGTGCTCACCGCATAGAGCGTCTCCGGTGTCATGCCCGACCCGTCACTCGAGGTGACCGGGATCGCCGTGGACCGCACCTGGCCGAGCGGCAAGCCGTCACTGCGCCGGAAGAAGCTTGCTCGCAGCGAATCGGTCTGGAACGAGGAGTTGTTCTGCGTAGCGGTCTGCGCCGGCAGTGGCCGCGGCGTGCTCTCCTGGCCCCCCACCACACCGACCGTGATCGCGACAGCGGCGGCCGTGGCGACACCGGCCGTCGCCAGACCGGCGAACCGGCGGCGTCGGCGTACCACGTCCCGTTTGGCGGCGTTCAGCACCGATCCAGGGGACAGGCTCATCGCGGGTGCGGGCGTCTCTCGCAGCAGCTCTTCCACGTCGATGCTCATGACTGTCCCTCCAACGCCGGGTCGAGTTGCGTTCGCAACCGGGCCAATCCGCGGGATCCGGCGCTCTTGACCGTTCCGACCCCGATGCCGAGCAGGTCGGCAACCTGGATCTCCGACAGGTCCGCGTAGTGCCGCAGCACGACAACATCGCGCTCGCGGCGGGGCAGCGTGTTCAGGGCGCTGATCAACGCCCGACGCGCATCGACCTGCTCCTGGGCGATCGTCGAGCCCGTTTCGGGGACATCATCGGACACCACTTCGAGCCGGGTTGCGCGCCAGCGGTCGGTGTTCAGGTTGACCAGTGTCTTGCGGGCGTAAGACCACGGTTGCCCGTTCATCGAGCGCCACTTGCGGTAGACCCGCACATAGGTCTCCTGCACCAGGTCCTCCGCGCGATGCGGATCACCGCACAGCAGCCACGCGGTGTGCAACAGGGAGGACGAACTGGCGGCGACAAAGGCCGTGAACGCAGCGTCGTCGCGCCCGCTCATCCCCGCCTCCCGAAATCTGTCATACCGGTACCTACGTCATAGCCGGTCAAAAGGTTGTGTGACAGTGAGGCATGACTTTCTCCATCGTGGCGCGGGACGCGGCGACCGGTGATCTCGGGGTCGCGGTGGCCTCGAAGTTTCTCGCCGTCGGTGCCGCGGTCCCGGCCGCCCGCTTCGGGGTAGGCGCGATCGCCACGCAGGCACTGTGCAACACCCTCTACAAGCGTGACGGTCTGGACCGCCTGGCCGAAGGCCTGAGCGCACCGGAAGCGCTCGCCGCGATCACCGCCGCGGACGAACGCCGCGAAGAGCGCCAGGCGGGCATGGTCGACGCCAGCGGCGGCAGTGCCACCTTCACCGGCAGCGGCGCATTGCCGTGGGCGGGTGGCCGCACCGCGCCGAACGTCGCGATCCAGGGCAACATCCTCACCGGGCCGGACGTGGTCGACGCGATGTACGACAAGTGGCAGGCCACCGACGACCTCCCGTTGGCGCAGCGCCTGGTGCGCTCCCTGGAAGCAGGCGACGTCGCGGGCGGGGACTCCCGGGGCCGGCAGTCCGCGGCGCTGCTCGTGGTGTCGGCCACCGGCAGTTACACCCCCGGCGACGACGTGATCTACGACTTGCGCGTCGATGACCACGTCGCGCCGATCCCCGAATTGAAGCGCTTGCTGCAGATCCATGACCTCCTGTTCGGTGAGTCCGAGGAGTTGCTGCCGCTGGAGGGGAGTTGGCCACGGAGGTCGCGAACCGCCTGGCCGCGTTGGGTTTCGGTGATCTGGACACCTGGGCCGGCGTCGAGAACCTGGAACTGCGACTGCACCCCGGCCAGATCGACGTGATCGTGCTGGGCCAGTTGCGAGCAGCCACTGCGTCGATCGGCTGAAAGGCGCTATCAGCCGGTGGCCGCTACCCGAATTGCACTGCAGCGCTAGGGATACGTCAGTGCCGGAAGGTCGCCAGCACGTCCTGCTCGGTCTGCTGGTAGGACGAGCCGGCCCGGCCCAGCGCCCCGGAGATGTTCTCCAGGGTACGGCGCACGTTCTCCTGCTGACCCTCCCACTCGTGCTGCAGCGCCGCGTACTGACCGGATGCGGAACCGGTCCACGTCCCCTGCAGGACCTCCAACTTGCGCCGCATGGCGCCCATGGCGTCCTGGATCTGGCCGGCGATGAGGTTGAGGTCGCTGCTGTGCCGGGCGATCTCGGTGGTGTTGACGGCGAAGGTGTTGCTCATGGAATCGTCCCCCTGGTGACGATGGGCCCACCGGATGTGAGCGCGATACGTCGACGTTAGGCGCGTCGCAGGGCTCGAAAAACGTTGTCCACAGGGAAATTCAGTCGCGCAGGATGCCGAGAAGCGCGCGGGCCACGCCGGTCATGTATCCCGATCGCGGATGGTAGCTGGAGCCGTCGTCGCCGGCGACACTCGCGCCGTTGAACCACGGTTGCGCCGCGCACGCGGTGTGCGATGCGGTCACCGGACGAAGGTCGAGAAAGGTCGAACCAGTCTGTGCCGCAGCGTTTTCGATCGCACCGTCCAACTGGGAAAGGGTGGCGTTGACCCACTGCGCGTCACCCTCCGTGATCGGCCACCGCGCGGGGCACTGTGCGCCGTCGGGAAGGACCTGCGGGTAGCCCAACAGCACGATCTGCGCTCCGGGAGCGGTCGCCTTGACCGAGCGCACGGCGGACACGAGTGACGCGGTCACGGACGGAATCTGATCGACCGCATTCGGCGAGGCGGCAAGGACGGCGTCCTTGCACGGCGCCGCGGAGGTCGACACCGCGGCGTAATGGCTGCATCCGACGAGGGTCCCGAAGAGGTCGTTGTCGTTGACGCCCAGGGCGATCGTGACCAACCGGGTGTCGCCGGTGAGGCCGTCGATCTGGGGTGCGGCGGTCTGGCCCTGGGCTTCCTGCGGCGCCACGACATTCCCGGTGCGCGCGCCGTTGCACGACCGGTCGGCGAGGACCATCCCGAGGGCCTGGGCCACCTGCCGGGGGTAGTTGTCGGCGGCCTGCGCGCAGAACGACGCCGGCGAGGGTTGGGTGGCTGCTGTTCCCGTGCCCGCCGTGTAGGAATCGCCGAAGCTGACCATGCGCGCCCCGGCAAAGCGACCCACCGACCCCTGGGCGGTGGGCCCGGCCGCCGGCTGGGTTGACGGGTCTGCGGGCGGCGTCGTCGTGGAGGAGGGCGGCGCCGTGGAGGAAGTCGTCGCCGGCCCGGTGGTCGTTCCCGTACAAGCCGCGAGCCCGACGATCGTGGCCGCCGCGGCAAGGCGGGTAAGGCGGCGGGCAGCTGTTCTCACGGTCCTCACCCCACCACACGGACCGTGTGAGACGGACCACAATGGGCCCTTACTGCGCAGTAGGATCGCGGCTATGTCCGATCCCCAGGTCGCCGTCAGCGCATCGGCGCTGGTGAAGGAGTACGGCACGGGGGAGTCTGCGACGCGGGCTCTCGACGGCATCGACGTACAGATCTTCCAAAGGCAGTTCACCGCGATCATGGGCCCGTCCGGCTCCGGTAAATCCACCTTGCTGCACTGCCTGGCAGCCCTCGACGGCCCGACGTCGGGCGAAGTCCGTTTCGGCACCGACGACCTGGCCCGCCTGAGCGACAACAAACTCACCCGCCTGCGACGGGAGCGGGTCGGATTCATCTTCCAGGGTTTCAACCTCGTGCCCACGCTCACCGCGCGAGAAAACATCCTGCTCCCCCTGGCGATGGCCGGCCGCAAACCGGACACGCACTGGTTCGATCAGATCATCGACGCTGTCGGGTTGGCGGACCGGTTGCACCATCGCCCGGCCCAGCTGTCCGGCGGTCAACAGCAGCGGGTCGCCTGCGCGCGAGCGCTGGTCGCGCGCCCCGAGGTGATCTTCGCGGATGAACCCACCGGAAATCTCGACTCCGTCGCCGGCGGCCAGGTCCTCGGCCTGCTGCGCCAGGCGGTGGACGACTTCGGCCAGACCGTTGTCATGGTGACGCACGACGCGGCGGCGGCCGGTCACACCGACCGGGTGGTGTTCCTGTCCGACGGCCGCATCGTGGGTGAGATGGGCCATCCGACCGCGGCCGGTGTCCTGGAGCGGATGAAGGACCTGGAAGCCGGTTTCGGTCAGACGGTGCTGGTCGCCGCACAAGGATCGGAACGGGCCGGGATCTGACTTGGTCACCGCTGCACTGCGCAGCCTGCTCGCCCGCCGGGCGCGGCTGGCCATGTCACTGTTCGCCGTCCTGCTGGGCGTCTGCTTCGCCTTCGGCTCGCTGATCTTCATCAGCACCCTCGAGCGGGCCTTCTCCGCGGTGCAGTCGGGCACGGTGAGCGACGTCGTGGTCCGGCAGGCGGGTGTGCGCTCGGGCCAGGGGAGGTGAAGGGTTCGCTGATCGCTCGCGTCGAAGCGGTGCCGGGCGTCGCGCAGGTCGAGGGCCAGATCCTGCGGAACGGCGTCTACCTGCTCGGCCGCAACGGTGAGGCCCTCGGTGCCGTCAATCTGCCGGGGAGCGCGACGAACTACCACAGCGGCCACGCCATCAACGGTCTCCCTGGCCTGGTGGTCCTGGCCGGCCGCGCACCCGCCAACGCCGACGAGGTGGCGATCGATCCCAAGGCAGCCGCCGAGGGGGATACCGGATCGGCGACACGGTCACCATCGTGACCACCGGGGATTCGCCGCTATCGGCCAAGAAGTTGGTCGGGCTGGTGACCTACGGCGCGGGCGGCATGCCGGGTGCGACGCTCGTGACGATGGACACTGCGACCGCGCAGAAGTTGTTCACCTCCGGCGGCGATGTGTTCCAGCAGTTGTGGGTGGTCGCCGACCCCGGCGTGAGCCCCTCGACGCTGCGCGACCGGGTCAACGCCGTACTGCCCGCGGGTGTCCAGGCGCTGACCGGTGGCGAGGCTGCCGAAGTGGATGCCGGAACCATCAACAAGGCGCTGCGTTTCGTAACGGCAGCATTGTGGGTCTTCGCGGCGACCTCGTTGCTGGCCGGCGGGTTCCTGATCGCCAACACCTTCGCGATGTTGATCACCCAGCGCGCCCGTGAGCTGGCCCTGTTGCGGGCCCTGGGGGCCAGCAAGGCGCAGATCCGGCGGACGGTGCTCCTGGAGGCCCTGGTGATAGGGGTCGTCGGTACGGCGGGTGGACTCCTTGCCGGGTACGTCCTGGCGCGCGTCATCCGGCACCTGTTCAGCCGGTTCGGGTACGACCTGTCGGCCACCCCCTGGTCGTGCCGTGGAGCGGTGCGGCCACCGCGGCCGCCCTCGGGGTGGCGGTCACGCTCGTGGCCGCCTATCTCCCGGCGCGCCGGGCCAGCTCCATGTCACCGGCGGCCGCGCTGCGGGAGGACCCGACATCAGCCGAGCGCACGCTGTGGCCGCGCACCGTGCTGGGGGTCGGCGTTCTCGCGCTGGCCGCGCTCACCCTGGCGCCCCCCGTGCGGGCTCGGGCATCGGCCAATCTGCTCCTCACGGTGGCCATGGTCCTGGTCCTGGTGGGCGTGGCGATGCTGACTCCCGTCCTCGCTCACCCGGTGATCCGGCTGGCCTCGTGGGCGGCTCGTGTCGTGTGGGGCAGCGTGGCGCGCCTGGCGGGAATCAACGCGCTGCGCAATCCGCGGCGTACCGGCGCCACCGCCACTGCGCTGATGATGGGTACGGCGCTGGTGGCCATGATGGGGGTATTCGCGGCTTCCGCCCGGGCAAGCGTCGATGAGCTGGTCGACACGACCTTCCGCAGCGACTACATCGTGTCGGCGCCGTACGGTGCGCCGTTCTCGCACACGTTCGCCGACCGCATCGAGAAGGTGCCCGGGGTGCAGGACGTAGCCCGGATCCGGCAGGGCGGCGCGGTCCTCACTGCGCCGGGCGGTCAGCCGACCGCCATCACCCTGGGCGCGACCAACCCCGCATCGTTCCTGCACCTGGTGAACCTGCATTTCGACTCCGGGAAGGCGACCGACTGGCACGGCGCGAGCGTGGTCGTATCGCAGGACTTCGCCGAGGCCCAGCATCTGCGGGTAGGGCAGGACGTGGCCATCGATTTCCTCGGAACGCCCCATCGCGTCAAGGTCGCCGGCATCCTGAACCAGAGCCCGCTGGCCCTGGTCGATGTGATCACCACCCTGCAGCAGTTCACTGCGATGGGAGGCGGATCGGAGGACCGGTTGGTGTTGGTGTCACGGGCGCCCGGTGCCGACGCCGCTACCGTCCGGGCCGGTATCACGGCGGCGCTCGCCGGCAACGCGGTGGTCACTGCGAAGAGCGAGGACGAGTTCGCCGCCGAACAACGCGAACCCATTGACCAACTGCTCAGGGTGATCTACGCGCTGCTCGCGCTGACGACCCTCATCGCGATCCTGGGCATCCTCAACACGCTGATCCTGTCGGTGGCCGAGCGCAGCCGCGAGATCGGTCTGCTGCGCGCAGTGGCCATGAGCCGCAGGCAGGTTCGACGGATGGTCCGGCTGGAGGCGATGGCCGTGTGCATCCTGGGCGCCGCGGTCGGTCTGAGCACGGGCGTCCTCCTCGGTTGGCTGCTGCAGCGCTCGCAGGCCGATCGGGGCATCAACGTGCTGGACATCCCCTGGCTGCAACTGCTGGCCTGCCTGGTGATCGCAGTGGTGGCCGGGGTTCTGGCCGCCTGGTGGCCGGCCCGACGGGCGGCCGCATTGCCCCCGCTGGCCGCGATCGCGACGGAGTAGCGCCGGCCCGAGCAGGAAATAGGTGCGGGCGCCCCGCGGCGATGCGGGAGCAGTGCTCGACCGCGACCGCCACGAGGCGCCCGGCTGGACGTTCCGGCCCCGTCACAAGCCGTACGTCCGGGGAGAGTCTTGCGACGCGGAGGAAGGGTGTGCCGCAAGACCCTCGCCACGACGTGCCTAGGAGGATGCCTCCTTGAGCGTCGCCGTGACGTCCATCTTCTGACCGCCGCGGTAGACGGTCAGAGTGACCTTGTCCCCGACCTTCTGGGCCCGCACGAAGCCGACCAGACCATCGGAGGAGGTGACCGCCGCACCGTTGAAGGCGGTGATGACGTCACCCTCTTTCAGCCCGGCGTCCGCCGCCGCGCTCCCGGACACCACATCGCCCACTTTGGCCCCCGCCAACGTGGCTCCGCCGGTCGTGACCGAGCCGTTGTTTGCGCTGATCCCCAACTGCGCGTGCACTGCCTTGCCGTTGCTGATCAGCTGGTCCGTGACGTTCTTGACCACGGTCTGGGGAATAGCAAACCCGATGCCGATGGAACCGGACTGAGAAGACCCTGAGCTTCCACCGAGAGTCGCGATCGAGGAGTTGATCCCGATGAGTTCACCGGCCTCGTTGACCAACGCACCGCCGGAGTTGCCGGGGTTGATCGCGGCACTGGTCTGGATCGCGTTGGTGTAGACCGCGTTGCTCGCGGTCTGCTGGCCGAACTGGTCCTGGGAGTCGGCCGACTCCGTGGTCACCGGCCGGTTCAGCGCGCTGACGATGCCGCTGGTGACGGTGCCGGACAGCCCGAGCGGGTTGCCGATCGCCATCACGGGCTGGCCGACGACGACCTTGCTCACGTCGCCGAAGGCGATCGGCTGCAGGTCGCTGGGCGGGTCGGTCAGCTTGACGACGGCCAGGTCGGTGCTCGGGTCGGTGCCGACAATCGTGGCCTTATAGGTGGAATTGTCGTTCAGTGTCACGGTGATCGTGTCGCCGTTGGTGCTGTCGCTGTCGAGGGTGACCACGTGGTTGTTGGTGACGATGTGGCCCTCCTTGTCCAGGATCACCCCGGAGCCCTCACCGCCGGACTGGCCGTTGGTCACGGTGATCGACACGACGCTCGGGGAGACCTTGGCCGCCGTGGTCACCCAACTGCGCACTTCCTGGCCGCTGTCGGTGACCGTGACGTTGGTGCTGGTCACACCGCCGGAGGACGAGCCCACGGCGGAGGAGTTCGAGCCGTGGCTGAGTGCATAGGTCGACCCGCTGGCCAGGGCCGCAGCCACGATGGCGGCCAGGGGTACGGCGATCCAGGGTGCCTTGCGCGACGACCGGTTCGTGGTGGTCGTGGTGGTCGTGGTGGCGGGTTCGCCTGTACCCGCGTAGGCGTACTGCCCACTCTGTGAAGGGTATTGACCACCCTGCGGCGCATACTGGCCGGTCTGCGAGGGGTACTGGCTCCCGGCGTACGACGGGTAGCCCGACGGCGCCGCGTAGGAACCCTGCTGGGGCGCGTACGAACCCTGCTGGGGCGCGTAGGAACCCTGCGGCTGCTGGCCCACCGGCACCCCCTGGGTGTGCTCGCCCTGTCCGTAGATCGGCTGGGTGTTGTCGACGGGTGCCGCCCCGGCGTCGTTGCCTTCGGGTCGGTACTGGTCGTTGCTCACGGGGGCTCTCCCTCACGTTGACGGTCGTGTTCTGGTCCCAATTAGGCCGAATCGAGTTAGGCGACCCGTACGCCCTAGCTGTGCGAATCCTGTGCAGGTCGGTCGGGCGAGGCGGCCACCCCGTCATCGTAGGGATGCTCCGTCCCGGCAGGTCCCCCCGCGCTCTCACAGCGGGCGGGCAAGGTGACGGTGAAGGTTGCCCCCGGCCCCGGCGTCGTCCCGGTGACGCGCACCGTGCCGTCGTGGGCGGTGACGATCGCATCGACGATCGCCAGGCCGAGGCCGCTGCCGCCGTCGGCGCTGTTGCGGGAGGAGTCGGCGCGATAGAACCGTTCGAAGATGCGCTCGCGGGCCTCCTCGGGCACGCCCGGGCCGTGGTCGACGACCCGGACGACTGCAGAGCCCTCGTCGCCACCGACCTGGACCTCGAGCGGGCTGCCGGACGGGGTGTAGCGCAGCGCATTGTTGACCAAGTTGTTCAGGACCTGTCGCAGGCTGGACTCGTCGCCGCTCACCGGTGTGGGAGCGAGCGGGCCGTCCTCACCGATCAGGCGGATGCTGCGATCGGGCGCGACGGCCAGCGCGTCCTGGACGGCATCGGCGGCCAGGACCGTCAGGTCGACGGGGTCGCGCCGGGGCGCCGGCTGGCCGTGCCGGGACTCGCGGTTGTCGAAGCGGGTGAGCAGGAGAAGGTCGTCCACCATGGCGGCCATCCGGGTGGCCTCGCCCTCGATGCGGCCCATCGCGGAGTGCACGTCACCCGGGCCGATGGCCCCTTGGCGGTACAACTCGGCGTAGCCGCGGACGGTCGCGAGCGGCGTACGTAACTCGTGGGAGGCGTCCGCGACGAAGCGGCGCATGCGGTCCTCGGAGCGTTGCTGCAGGGCGAAGGACTGCTCGATCCGCGACAGCATCACGTTCAGGGAGTGCGACAGGCTCGCCACCTCGTCACGGGTCTCGATCTCGGGTACCCGCCGGGCCAGATCGCCGTCCGCGATCGCGCGGGCGGTGTCTTCGATACGGCGCAGCGGTGCCATGGCGCGCCGGACCGCGAACCAGCCGAGGACCCCGCCCACCAGGACCACGCCGAAGGTGCCCACCGCGACCACGATGATCAGACGCTCGACGATGTCGTTCACCCGCGACATCGGGACCGCGACCGCATAGTGGGTCGTTCCGTCGGCGGCGCTGCCCGACACGACACGCCACTTCTCGCTGCCGTCCACCGACTTCACGGTGACCGGGGTGCCGGGCCGGCGATCC
Organism: Branchiibius cervicis; assembly: GCF_042661605.1. NCBI lineage: Bacteria > Bacillati > Actinomycetota > Actinomycetes > Micrococcales > Dermacoccaceae > Branchiibius > Branchiibius cervicis. The sequence goes on along the minus strand of NZ_JBHSWJ010000002.1, from coordinate 3,040,746 downwards.
GAAAGGCCTTGCAGGTCCGGCGGATTCGAGTTGGCCAGACTGGTTTGCAGGGTGGAGCCCTCATAGGTCACCGACACGACGTAGGTGCTGGAGGGCACCAGCGACTTCAAGGTGTCGGTACTGATCTCGCGCTGGTTGTCCAGGGCGGTGGTCAGCGTGGCGCCGATGAGGTTGGCCTCGGCCTGCAGCTCGGAGTCCTGCCGCTGCATCAGGAAGGACCGCAGTTGCAGGGTCGCCGTCAGACCGACGCCGATGGTCGCAATCGTCAGGAAGGCGACCAGGAGGGCGGTCAGGCGGGCGCGCAGCGGCATAACGGTAGGTCTACTAGACGCTGACCGGTGCGGTCAGCCGCAGGGTCGACTCAGTCGCGCGGGGCGCGCAGGACGTAGCCGACACCGCGTTTGGTGTGGATCAGCGGCGGTAGGCCGTCGATGTCGATCTTGCGGCGCAAGTAGGAGATGTAGCTCTCCACGATGCCGGCCTCGCCGCGGAAGTCGTAGTCCCAGACGTGATCGAGAATCTGTGCCTTCGACACCACCCGGCCGTTGTTGAGCATCAGGTAGCGCAACAGTTTGAACTCGGTCGGTGAGACGTCGATGATGCCTCCCGCGCGGCGCACGTCGTGGGAGTCCTCGTCCAGCTCCAGATCGGCGACGGTGATGACCGACTGGCCGTCGTCGTTCTGCTGCGAGCGGCGCAGGACGGCGCGGATACGGGCCACGACCTCTTCCAGGCTGAACGGTTTGGTCACGTAGTCGTCGCCGCCGACGGTCAGTCCCTTGACCTTGTCCTCGACCGCGTCACGCGCCGTCAGGAAGACGATCGGCAACTCGTGGCCGCCGCCGCGCAGCTTGCGGGTCACGTCGAACCCGTCCATGTCCGGCAGCATCACGTCAAGGACCGCAAGGTCGATGGGGTGTTGTTCGAACAGCCGCAGGGCGTCACCGCCGTTGGCTGCCGTGTGCACCTCGAAACCTGCGAACTTCAGGCTGGTCGCAAGCAGTTCACGGATGTTGGTCTCGTCTTCCACCACGAGCAGGCGGGCCTCGGGAGCGTCCATGGATCCAGGGTGAACCCTTTTGCTGGAAGTTTCCTGAACGTTTGGTGGACCGGTGAACTTTAGTTAGCTCGGCTAATGAGATACGCTAACTATATGTCTGGGTCGAGTGTGGGGAGTGCCGTAGCGACGGACCGCCGTCAGCTGGCGGCGGAGTTGCGCGCAGTGTGCATGCGGGTCAGCCGTCGCACGCGTTTTGCCAAGGATGCGCTGGTGCCGCCGCACCAGGCGTCCGTGCTCGGCAAACTCACCGAGAAGGTGCTGACGCCCCGTGAACTGGCCGACATCGAATGCGTGAGCGCGCCCTCCATGACGCGAACCGTCGGCTGCCTGGTCGACAAGGGCCTGGTGCGCCGCGAGGCCGATCCGAGTGACGGGCGCCAGGTGCGGTTGTTCATCACCGAACAGGGGCGTACGACGATCGCGCAGGTGCGTGCCCATCGTGACGAGTGGATGCTGGAGCGGCTGTCCGCCCTGTCCGAAGAGGAATGTGCGGTGCTGGAGCAGGCGCAGGAGATCCTGGGCCGGGTGGTTGCTGCGTGACTGGAGGCAAGACCTTTGCGTCGCTGCAGTACTACAACTACCGGCTGTTCTTCCTGGGCGGGTTGGCCTCCAACACCGGGACCTGGATGGGGCGGGTCGCCCAGGACTGGTTGGTGCTGACGCAGTTGACCGCGCACGACGCGACCGCGTTGGGCATCGTCACCGCGTTGCAGTTCGCGCCGGTCGTGCTGCTGGCTCCGTTGGCCGGGGCCATCACGGACCGTTTCGCCAAGCGGCGGATCCTGATCGGCACGCAGGTCGGCCTGGCGGTGACCAGCCTGCTGCTCGCCGTACTGGTCATCGGGGGCTGGGCCACGCTCTGGCAGGTCTACGTGATCGCGCTGCTGCAGGGTGCGGTCACTGCCTTGGACAACCCCTCCCGGCAGGCGTTCGTCTCCGAGATGGTGCCGCCCGAGCGGCTGTCCAATGCGGTCGGCCTGAACGCCACCTCCTTCAACTCGGCCCGCTTGATCGGCCCGGGTATCGCCGGCCTGCTGATCGCAGCCATCGGCACCGGGTGGACCCTGGCGATCAACACGGTGTCGTTCGCGGCGGTGGTGCTGGCGTTGATGGCGATGCGAGTGCGCGAGTTGACACCGTCGCCGCGGGCCAAGGGCCGCGGCGGTGTCCGGGAGGGCCTGGCCTACGTGCGCCGCCGCCCGGACATCCAACTGATCATGTTCATCGTCTTCATGCTGGGCACCTTCGGGATGAACTTCCAGATCACGATCGCGTTGATGGCCACGACCGTCTACGGCAAGGGCGCGCAGGAGTACGGCGCCCTGGGCTCGGTGATGGCCGTCGGCTCGCTGGCGGCGGCGTTGCTGGCCGCCCGGCGCGCGCGTCCGCGGTTGCGGGTGATGCTGGCGGCCCTCGCCGGTTTCACGGTGGCGGCCACCGCCGCCGCGATCGCACCGACCTATCTGACCTTCGCCATAGCCCTGGTGCCCTGCGGCCTGTTCGCGATCACCGCGCTGAACACGGCGAACGCCACGGTGCAACTGAGCGTTTCGCCGGTGATGCGCGGCCGCGTGATGGCGCTCTACATGGCCATCTTCATGGGCGGCACCCCGGTCGGCGCGCCACTGGTCGGTTGGATCGGCGGCACGTTCGGGGCGCGCTGGACCATCGCGATCGGGGCGATCGCTGTCGGCGCCGCACTGGTGGGTGCGATGGTGTACCTCATGCGGGTCAACGAGGTCGAGGTGCACATCGAGCGGTCGCCGCGGCCGCACCTGGAGGTGTCGGCGCACACCCGTGAGCTGGTCGGCGTTCAGCAATGATGTCGCCCCGCTCACGCCGGATCATCGTGATCGTCGCGCTGGTCGCGCTGATCGGCGTACCCGTGCTCGCTGCCGTCCTGCACTGATCCGTCTGTCCGCGCCGGTGCCCGGCCGGCCGGTCAGTACGCCGTTTGCGCGGTGATCGAGCGCTCCGCGATGGCCAGTGCCTGCTGCACCGTGCGGTAGAGCGCGGCCGGTGCGTCCTCGTGCTCCAGCAACCAGGTGCGCGCACCGGTCAGCACCGGATGCGTGGCCGGGTCGCCGTCCGCGATGTCGACCAACGGGAACAGGCCCATGATCATCCGCTCGGCGTCGGTCTGGCCCAGGGTGTTCCACCAGTCCTCGAGATGGTCGAGGTACGCCGGGAAGTCGGCCTGCGTGTCGGCGGCGCTGAACGGCTGTCGGTAGCCGGCCAGCAGAGCGCGACGGTGGTCGTTGGACAACCGCGAACCGTCGGTGAGCGATTTCCAGACCTGCTCCTTGACCGCCCGCCCGGGGCGGGAGGCGACCGCCTGCGCGTACGCCGTGCGGCCGGTCATCGTGTCATCGCCGGCCAACTGGGCGTCCAGGTCCGCAACGGACCAACTCCCGGTCGCCGCAAGGGAATTGGCGAGTCGCCAGCGCAGATCGGTCGGGAGGTCCTGGCTGGTGGCCAGGGCGGCCACCTCGTCGGCGCAGGTATCGCTCATCGCCGCGAGACCGGCGACACCGCGCACCCAGGTCAGCCGCTCGTCCGAGCCGGGCACAGCCTGCGCGACCCGGTCCAGGCAGATGCGCACCAGCCGTGCCGCCTGCTGCGAGCGATGGGCCGCCGGGGTGTAGGTGCCGACGGCTTCGGCGCCGAACTGCACCAGGACCGTCAGGATGGACGGGTTGACCTCGGCGACCGCCTGGGTCGCGAACACGTCGGCGAAGGTGGCTGCCGACAGGGCGCCGTCGCGGACCATTCCCCACAGGGTCGACCAGGTCACCGCCCGGGTCAGATCCGGCTCGATCCGCGCCAGCCAGCGCTCGGCGGTCTCCAGGGATCCGGCATCCAGTCGGGTCACGGCGTACGTCTCGTCCGCGGCGTTCACCACGATCAGGTCGGCGGCCAGGCCGATCGCCTCCGGGATCGCCAACCGCTGCTCGGTCAGGGTGACCGGGAAGGTGGACACGCATTCGAGATCGCCGCCCAACACGGCGTACAGGCTCACGGTGAACCGGTGCGGGCGCAGGATGCTCTGCCCGGTCACGTGGTCGACACCGTGTTGCTCGATGCTCAGCGCACTGATCGATCCGTCGGACAACCGGGTGACCACCGGGGTCAGGTGACTGGGACCGGAGGTCTGCCACCAGGCCCGGGCCCACTCGCGCAGATCCTCCCCGCTTGCACCCTCCATGGCCGTCAGGAGGTCATCGAGGGTCGTCGAGCCGTAGGCGTGTTCGGCGAAATAGCTGCGCGCGCCGGCGAAGAAGCGGTCGGTCCCGACGTACGTCGAGAGTTGCTTCAGGGTGGCCGCTCCCTTGGCGTAGCTGATGCCGTCGAAGTTCTGCCGGGCGGCCTCGAGGTCCGGGATCGTGGCCACGATGGGGTGGGTCGTCGGCATCTGGTCCTCGGTGTAGGCCCACTGCTTGCGACCCAGGGCCAACTGCACCCACCCGTCGGGGTACCGGGTCGCCGCCTGCGCCACCTGGTAGCCCATCAGGTCGGCGAACGACTCCTTGAGCCACAGGCCGTCCCACCATTGCATCGTGGCCAGATCCCCGAACCACATGTGCGACATCTCGTGCAGGATGACCTCCGCCCGCTGCCCGCGCTGGGTCTGCGTCGCGCCGCCGCGGTAGAGGAAGTTCTCGTTCCAGGACACCAGGCCCGGGTTTTCCATCGCCCCGATGTTGTACTCGGGGACGAACACCTGCTCGTACTTGCCCCACGGGTAGGCGACCCCGAAGTGCGCGTCGAAGAAGTCGAGCCCCTGCTTCGTGACGGTGAAAATGTCTTGTTCATCGAGGTATTCGCGCATCGTCTGCCGGCACAGCAGACCCAGTTCGATCTCTTGGCGGCTGCCGTCGGCGCGCACGATGACGTGTCGGTCGGAGGTCGTGGCGTAGGGGCCGGCCGCGAGCGCCACCAGATAGGTCGACATCAACGGGGTCTGCCCGAACCGGGTGACCGTGACCTCGCCCTGCTGCTGGTCGGCGACGGCCGGCTGGTTGCTGCGCACCTGCCACGGCGTCGGAGCGGTCACCGTCACCTCGAAGTGCGCTTTGAGATCCGGCTGTTCGAAGCACGCGAACATCCGTCGTGCATCCGTGGGCTCGAAATGCGTGTACAGGTAGGTGTTCGCGTCCTGCGGGTCGGTGAACCGGTGCAGGCCGTCGCCGGTGTTGCGGAACGCGCAGCGGGCAGTGACCTCGACGACGTTGTGCGGCAGGAGAGGTTCGAGCGGGAGCCGGGCCCCGTCGTACGTGGCGGGATCGATCGGCTGGCCGTTGAGCGTCGCCGATTCGATCGAGTCGGCCACCAGGTCCAACCACGTCGATGCGCCGGTGGCCTCGAAGGTCAGCCGGGTGTGGGAGGTGAAGCTGGTCGCGGTCGGGTCGGCGGCGTGCGTGAGGTCGACGCCGATGGCGTACACCGGATCGTGCACCACGCTCGCACGCTGTTCGCACTCGGCCTGGGTCAGGTTCAACGCGTCGGTCACGGGAGTCCAGTCAACCATCCGCGCCGGGCGCGATGGTCAGAGCCGTTCGACCGCGTAGTCGATGCAGGCAGTCAGCGCGGACACGTCATCGGGGTCGACCGCTGGGTACATCCCGATCCGCAGCTGGTTGCGGCCGAGTTTGCGGTACGGCTCGGTGTCCACGATCCCGTTCGCGCGCAGCGCGGCGGCCAGCGCCTTCGCGTCGACCTGCTCGCCGAAGTCGATCGTGCCGACGACCGGGGAGCGCAAACCCGGCTCGGAGACGAACGGCTCGGCGTACGGCGATGCGTCGGCCCACGCGTAGAGGCGCCCGCTGCTCTCCGCCGTGCGGGCGGCCGCCCCTGTCAGACCGCCCAACGCGTCCAGCCAGCGCAGCTGGTCCAGTAGCAGCGCCAGGGTGGCCAGTGCGGGGGTGTTCAAGGTCTGCTCGAGGCGCGAATTGTCCACGGCCGTCTGCAAACTCAGGCTGGCGGGTATATAGCGGTCCGAGGCGGCGATCTCGGCGGTGCGCTCGAGCGCGGCCGGCGACATCAGCGCGATCCACAGGCCGCCGTCGGAGGCCAGGGCCTTCTGCGGGGCGAAGTAGTAGACGTCCGTCTCCGCGACGTCGATCGCCATCCCGGCGGCGGCGGAGGTTGCGTCCACCACGAACAAGCCGTTCGCGGCCGGGCGCTGGATCGGACTGGCCGCGCCGGTCGAGGTCTCGTTGTGCGCTGTGGCGTAGACATCCACCTCGGCCGGGCCCAGGAGGGCCACCGAACCGGCGGGAGCCTCGACGACGAGCGGTTCCCGCAGCCAGGGTGCGCCCCCGGTGGCCGCCGCGAACTTGGCGGTGAACTCCCCGAAGACCGCGTGCGCGGCGCGCTCGCGGACCAGGCTGAACGCGGCCACGTCCCAGAAGGTCGTAGAACCGCCCATCCCGAGGATGACCTCGTAACCCTGCGGCAGGTCGAAGAAGACGGCCAGGCGTTCACGGATCTCGGCGACGAGTCGCTTGACGGGTGCCTGCCGGTGCGACGTACCCAGCACTGACTGACCGGTCGCGACCAGGTAGTCCAGTTGGGCGGGGCGGATCTTGCTCGGCCCGGAGCCGAAGCGGCCGTCGACGGGTCGCAGTTCGGGCGGGATCACCAAGTCGACCATGCGCGCCAGTGTGCCAGCGCCGTACGTTAGGAGGGTGGCGGATTTCGACGGGCGAGAAGAGCTGATCCAGGTGGCCCGCTGGGACTACGACGGCGAGGGCATCGACGAGGCGATGTTGCCCGGCGATCCGTGGACGGCGATCACCGGGTGGATCGAGGCCGCCCGGGAGCGCTCATTGGTCGCCGACGACGTGCCCGAGCCCGATGCGCTCAGCGTCGCGACCGCGGACGCGCAGGGCCAGCCGCACGTGCGCACCGTGCTGATGCGCTACCTGACCCCGCACGGGCCGGGTTTCTACACCAACCTCAACTCACTCAAGGGTCGCGACCTGGCTGCGAATCCGCGGATCGCGGCCGCGCTGACCTGGCCGCCGATGTTCCGGGCCATCCGCTTTACCGGCTCCGCCGAGGAACTGGCGCGCGATGTCGTCGCCGAATACTTCCGTTCCCGGCCCTATGGCTCCCGGATCGGCGCGTGGGCGTCCGCGCAGTCCGAGCCCCTGGAGCGGCGTGCCGTGCTGGATGAGAGGACCGAGCACTATGCCCACCGGTGGCCCGACCGCGGGGAACCGGGCGACGTACCGCTGCCGGATTTCTGGGGCGGCTACCTGATCCGGTGCGACGAGGTCGAGTTGTGGGCCGGGCGGCACAGCCGTCAGCACGACCGGTTGGTCTATGTGCGTACGGCGCCCGGCACCCTGGCCGATCACGACGCGTGGCGGATCGAGCGCCGCCAGCCGTAGCGTCGCCGGTCGCGGCGTCCCCGGGCGTGGAACAGCCCGCGGGCTGTCGACGAGGGTCGACGTGGATGCTGGACGAGGCATCCGCCCGCGGGCTGCGGCGGCTGCGTGGAATTCGCAGGCGCGGCGTCCATCGAGTCACGGAGCCGGCGGTTCGTCCGGCGTCCTTCGATGGCGTGCGCTAGCGCGCAACCACCTCACGCGTCCTTGCTGAAATCACTACAGGACCACCTCCTCTCTCGTGTAGGGCAACGGTAGGCAGGGGTTCCCGATCGCGGCAACCACTTTTCGGCGGGCATGTTTGGCGGCCGGAATTTGTTCCGCAGGCACAGATAGGCGAACCTTCGTTGGGTAAGGAACAATCAGCACCGTGAGCGACCTCATCGACACCACCGAGATGTATCTGCGGACGATCTTCGACCTCGAGGAAGAAGGCATCGTGCCGCTGCGGGCCCGCATCGCCGAGCGGTTGGGTCACTCCGGTCCGACGGTTTCCCAGACGGTGGCCCGGATGGAACGCGACGGACTGCTGACGCTGGCGGGGGACCGGCACCTGGAACTGACGGACAAGGGCCGTGAGCTGGCAACCCGGGTCATGCGCAAGCACCGGATCGCCGAGCGCCTGCTGGTGGACGTGATCGGCCTGGAGCTGCAGTACGTCCACGAAGAGGCGTGCCGTTGGGAGCACGTCATGAGCGAACGCGTCGAGCGCAAGATCCTGGGGCTGCTGGACGAGCAGCACATCTCGCCGTACGGCAACCCGATCCCCGGCCTGGACGAACTCGGCCTGCCCGAGTCCCCGGAGCGCTTCCGGGATGGGGTGATCTCACTGACCGAGGTGGTGGGCACCGAGCCCGCGGACCTGCTGGTCCGCCGGATCGGCGAGCCGGCGCAGGCGGAGTACGAAACCCTCGCGCTGTTGACCGGCGCGGGCATCGCCCCCGGCGTACGCGTCACGGCCAACCGCGAGGCCGACGGCCGGGTTCTGGTGCAGGTCAAGACCGCCGATGCCGAGGCCGCACAGAGCCTTTCGCTACCCAGGGACATCGCGTATCACGTGTTCGTCCAGCAGTGAATGTGACACAGATCACGTCCAAACTGGTAACACCCTGGGACTTTGCGCAGGAGTCCGTGATCAGTTTGTGATCTAGGCCTTTGTCTGATGTAAGTTGATCCGGCAGTCGCCAACCGGGGGCTGCCTCACCAGCCGGCATGCCGAATCCTGCCGCCGGATGATGAGCACAACGCGTGTCCGCACGGCAGGAGCGGGGGACCCACCTTCGACCGTCTTCACCGGCGGTCTCGGGGCTAAGACGACTGACGCAACGGGGAGCGTCCAGGAGTCCGGGGACCTCTTGACCCGAGCCCGACAGCTCACCTCGCAGGCATCCATGAGAGGTATTACTCACCGTGACCGGACTCGTTCCTGCTTCTTTCTCGCGCGCCAAGGGCCGCCACCGCGCGCCGGGCAAGCTCGCCACCACCATGAACTCCACTGCGCGCGTCTCCGCCGCAGTCGCCGTCTCCGGCGGGATCGCCGCCGCGGTCGCCGTGCCCCAGGTCGCGTCGGCGTCGCCGTCGGCGGCCACCAGGGTCACGACCGCTAGCAACACGCAGGCCGAGTCGGCCGCTTTCGTCAACCTCGGCCTGAGCAGCAACTCCGCTCAGGTCTCGGCCGCGGTGGCCGATACCGCCGCGCAGCACAGTGCGCTGCTCGACCTGAGCAAGCTGGTCGCTGCCGCACCGGCCGCCAAGCCGTTGCTGGAGTCGATCGCGGCCAAGACCTACACCCAGCCGGCCCCCGCGCCGGCGGCCACGACGCACCGTCAGACGACGACCTCCACCTCGCGATCCGCCACCCGTACGCCCGCCCCGCAGGCCTCCTCGAACGACTCCGGGTCCGGCAACTCCTCGTCCGGCAACTCCGGTTCGGGTAACTCCGGTTCGGGTAACTCCGGCAGCACTGGCGGTAGCTCGGTGTCGCTGCCCAGCGGGAGCGGGCACAGCGCGGTCATCGCGATCGCCAAGCGCTACCTGGGTGTGCCCTACATCCTCGGCGGTTCCAGCCCCAGTGGCTTCGACTGCTCCGGCCTGACCAGCTACGTCTACCGCCAGTTGGGCATCTCGCTGCCGCGCACCGCTTCCGCCCAGCAGGCCTCGGTGCCCTCGGTGAGCACCCCGCAGGTCGGTGACCTGGTGTTCTTCGGCTACCCGGCCTACCACGTGGGCATCTACGCCGGCAACGGCATGATGATCGCCGCGCCGCACCCGGGCACGGTCGTGAAGCTGCAGCCGATCTACCAGACCCCGTCCGGTTACGGTCGCCCCTGATCCAGGACCGCACAGACGAAAGCCCCGCCGGGAACCGGCGGGGCTTTCGTCTGTGCGCGGATCAGCTCGCGGTGGTGCGTGGCGGTGTGCGCGGGGCGGTGGCCGGTGCGAACGCGAGCGCCAGGACGGCGGCGATCCCGATGACCAGCAGCGCGTGCAGGATGCCGACGTGCTCACCGAGCAACCCCAGCAGCGGCGGGCCGCCGAGGAAAGCCGTGTAGCCGATCGTCGTGACCACCGACAACCGTGCGGTGGCCCGGGTCGGGTCGTCCGTCGCGGCGCTGATGCCGACCGGGAAGCCCATCGAGGCGCCGACACCCCACAGCATCGCGCCGAGGTAGGCCAAGGCGGTGTTGCCGAAGACGACCAGCAGGCTGCCCACCAGGGCGATCGCGAACAGCATCCGCAGCATCGCCACGCGGCCGAACCGGTCCAGCAGGTGGGTGCCGAAGACCCGGGCCAGCGTCATGAAGCCCAGGAAGATCGCGAACCCGAGGACGCCGGCCCAGTGCGGCACGCCGTGCCCGTCGACCATCGCGATGGAGATCCAGTCGTTGGCGGTGCCCTCGGTGAAGGCGGCGATCAACACGACGACTCCGATGGCCAGGGTGCGCGGCTCCAGCCAGGCCGAACGGGCCGGCGCACTGCTCACCTGGTCGTCAGCAGCCTCGTCGGAGTCCTCGTCGAAACGCGCCGAATACACCCAGCCGACGACGAACACCACCGCCGAGGTGATCACCAGGTGCACACCCACCGGCACGTGCAGCGCCGTCATCGCGGCCCCGATCAGCGCGAAGAGCACGGTGCCCGCACTGAAGGCCGCGTGATAGCGGGGCATGATCGAGTGGCCGAGCTTCTTCTCGACGGTCGCGCCCTGCAGATTCATCGTCACGTCCCAGAGGGAGATGCCGATCCCGATCAGCACCATGCCCGGGACCACCAGGGCGACCTCGCCGGCCAGGGACGTGGCAGCGCCGGCACCGATCAGGCCGACGCAGGCAAGCACCAGACCGATGCGTTCGGTACGCCGCGGCCCCAGCCGGCGGATCACCGCACCGGACAGCGGCAACGTGCAGACGCTCGCCAGCGAGGCCACCAGCAGCAGCAGACCGAGGTGGGCCAGTGACAGGCCGAGGGCGCTGCGGATGTCCGGTAGGCGCGAGGCCCAACTGGCGAAGGCGGCCCCGTTGAGCAGGAACAACGCGTAGACGGCGAACGACTGACGGTTCAAGGCGGAGGTGACGGTGAGACTCATTTGCCGTCATTGTCTCCCGCGGAAGGTCAGGTCCTGACATCCGCGATGGGCGATTGGGCGGCCCCGGAACCGCGGAGCACAATAGGGGGTGGAGATCACCTGCCCGATCAAGGTCCGGGGGTGGCGCGGCGGTGAGCCCTTGTCCGACGTACCCCGCAAGCAGATCGGGGACCTGCTGGATGCGCCCGACGGGTTGGCGTGGGTCGACCTGGTCGACCCCAGCGCGCAGGACCTGACCGAGCTCAGCCACCGGGTCCACCTGAGCCCGACCTCGATCGAGGACGCGCTGGCGCCCTACGAGCGGCCCAAGCTGACCCGTCACGGCGACCATTTGTTCGTCATGGCGTACGCAACGGATCTGTCCGGTCCGGCGTCGGCACCCGAAAGCGGCCGCTTGCGATTGCACCGGGTCTCGATCTTCATGTTCGAGAAGTTGTTGGTGACGGTGCGCCGCGGCGACGGGTTCGACATGGGCGCCGTCGAAAAGGTCTGGGACGCCGACCCGAAGGTCGCCAAGGAAGGTGTGCCGGCGTTGGTCCACGGCCTCCTGGACGTGGTGGTCGACAGCCAGTTCGACACCATCCAGCAGATGGACGACGAGTTGGAAGGTCTGGAGGGGCAGCTGTTCGAAGAGCGGCGTACCACGCGTGACTTCCAGCGACAGATCTTCGGCCGGCGCAAGGATCTGGTGCAGCTGCGGCGGATCATCACCCCGATGCGCGAGATCGTGGGCGGCCTCATGCGCCACCTGTCATCGGACATGTCGCGTGATCTCGAGGGCTGGTACCAAGACCTCTACGACCACTGCTTACGCGCCGCGGAATGGACCGAGTCCCTTCGCGACATGGTCTCGTCCGTGTTCGAGACGAACCTGTCGTTGCAGGACCTCAGCCTGAACACCGTGATGAAGAAACTGGCCGGTTGGGCGGCCGTGATCGCCGTCCCGACGGCCATCACCGGCTGGTTCGGGCAGAACATCCCCTACTGGGGTTTCGGCAAACCCCTCGGGTTGTGGATGAGCGTGGTGTCGATCGTCGTCGTCTGCGCCGGCCTGTACGCCTTCCTTCGCCACCGCGACTGGATCTGATCAAGGAGCTTCGTGACCCACATCGACGTACCCACCCGTGCGGAACTGGACGCACTCGCCGACCAGGCCCGGGCCCTCGTCCAACGTTGGCTGGAGGCGGCGGCAGCGCTGCCGACGGACAAATCCGCCGAACAGCTGGCCGATGTCCTGCGGGACCCCGACGGGTTGCCCTTCACCGTGGGCTTCGTCGACGGCGTCATCCGCCCCGAGGATCCCGCCGTGGCCGCAGAGAACTTTGCGGCCCTCGCGGCCGACGTGCCCGGCTTCCTGCCGTGGTACCTGCGCTCCGCGGTGAAGCTGGGTGCCCGGGCCGGCTCGGTCGCGCCGTCCGCCGTCATTCCCGTCGTACGCCGATCGCTGCGTCAGATGGTCGGTCACCTCATCGTGGACGCCAGTGACGCCCGCTTGGGCAAGGCGATCGCGAAGATCAAACGCGACGGCGTCCGGTTGAATCTGAACCTGCTGGGTGAAGCGGTCCTCGGCGAGCAGGAGGCGGACCGGCGCCTGGCGGGGACGGTCAAGCTGCTCGGCCGCGATGACGTGGACTACGTCTCGATCAAGGTGTCCTCAACGGTTCCGCCGCATCCGGAGTGGGCTTTCGACGAGGCCGTCGAGCACGTCGTCGACAAGTTGTTGCCGCTCTATCAGCTTGCGGCCCAGAGCAGTCCGATGAAGTTCATCAACCTGGACATGGAGGAGTACCACGATCTGGATCTGACGATCGCGGTCTTCACCGCGATCCTGGACCGGCCCGAATTCGCCTCGCTGGAGGCGGGGATCGTGCTGCAGGCCTACCTGCCGGACGCCTTGTCGGCAATGATCCGGCTGCAGGAGTGGTCGGCGGCGCGACGCGCTCGCGGGGGTGCGCCGATCAAGGTGCGACTGGTCAAGGGCGCGAACCTGCCGATGGAGCAGGTCGAGGCGTCGTTGCACGGCTGGCCGCTGGCGACCTGGGGCAGCAAACAGGACAGCGACACCAATTACAAGCGGGTGCTGAACTACGCGATGCAGCCCGAGCGGATCGCCAACGTCCGCGTGGGTGTCGCCGGGCACAACCTGTTCGACGTCGCATTCGCGTGGCTGCTCGCCGGTCAACGAGGCGTGCGGGACGGTATCGAATTCGAGATGCTGCTCGGCATGGCGACCACCCAGGCCGAGGCGGTGCGCCGCGAGGTCGGCAACCTGCTGCTCTACACCCCCGTGGTGCACCCGGGGGAGTTCGACGTCGCGATCGCCTATCTGATCCGCCGGTTGGAGGAGGGCGCCAGCCAGGACAACTTCATGTCGGCGGTCTTCGAATTGCACTCGGACTCGACGCTGTTCGAGCGCGAATGGCAGCGCTTCATCGCGTCGTTGCACGCCTTGGACGGGTGCGTGCCGGCGCCGAACCGGGTGCAGGACCGCAACAGCGAGGTGATCGCCGTCGAGACAGACTTCGCGAACGTGCCGGACACCGATCCCTCGACGCCGGGCAACCGGACCTGGGGTCGAGCTATCCAGGAGCGGATCGCGACCAGCTCGGTCGGTGCCGATCTGGTCGCTGAGCACACCATCACCGACGCCACGGTGCTCGACGAGGCGATCGCCGGCGCGGTCGCTGCCGGTCAGGAGTGGGGTGCGCGCAGCGGTGCCGAACGGGCCGCGATCCTGCGGCAGGCGGCGGTGGAGCTGCAGCGAGCCCGCGCCGAGCTGATCGAGGTCATGGGCAGTGAGGCCGGCAAGACGATCGACCAGAGCGATCCCGAGGTTTCAGAAGCCGTCGATTTCGCAAACTACTACGCCGGCCTGGCCGAGGAGCTGGACGCGATCCAGGGGCCGGCCGGTCGCCGTACGCGCTGACGGTCGTCACCCCGCCGTGGAACTTCCCGGTCGCGATCCCTGCCGGTTCCACCCTCGCGGCACTGGCCGCCGGGTCGGCCGTCATCATCAAGCCGGCGCCGTCGGCGGCGCGCTGCGGCTCGGTCATGGTGGATGCCCTGTGGCGGGCGGGCGTGCCACGCGAGGTGCTGCGGTTGGTGCACGTCGCCGAAAACGATCTGGGCACCCAGCTGGTCAGCGATCAGCGGGTCGACCAGCTGATCCTGACCGGTGCCTACGAGACCGCTCAACTCTTCCGGTCGTTCCGGCCGGACCTGCGTCTGCACGCGGAGACCAGTGGCAAGAACGCCATCATCGTCACCCCCAGCGCCGACCTCGATCTGGCCGTCAAGGACGTTGTGTCGTCGGCCTTCGGACACGCGGGTCAGAAGTGCTCGGCTGCCTCACTGGTGATCCTGGTCGGCTCGGTGGCCACCTCCCGACGTTTCAACCAGCAACTGGTCGACGCCGTGCAGTCGTTGACCGTCGGATATCCGAGCGACCCCACTACGCAGATGGGCCCCCTCATCGAGCCGGCGTCGGGCAAGCTGCTGCGTGCTCTCACCACGCTGGACGACGGTGAGGAGTGGGTCGTGAAGCCGCGGCAACTCGATGACACGGGCAAGCTCTGGTCGCCGGGGGTCAAGAAGGGTGTTCGTCCGGGGTCAACGTCGCATCTGACGGAGTTCTTCGGTCCGGTGCTGTCGATCATGACCGCTGAAACTCTCTCGGAGGCAATCGAACTGCAGAATGCCGTCGACTACGGTCTGACGGCAGGCCTGCACTCCTTGAGCGGGACGAACTGTCGTTGTGGCTGGACCGGGTGCAGGCGGGCAACCTCTACGTGAACCGGCACATCACCGGCGCCATTGTGCGGCGTCAGCCGTTCGGGGGTGGAAGAAGTCGGCGGTCGGCCCCGGCACGAAGGCGGGTGGACCGAACTACCTGATCGGTCTGACCGGGTGGCGGCCGACAACCGATCTGGCGACGGCCGACGATGCGCAGGCGTGGCGCGATGAGTTCAGCCAGGCACGCGACGTCAGCGGGTTGACCGCGGAGCGCAACGTCTTCCGGTACCGCCCGGTGCCGACCGTGATCCGGGCCGGCGCGGACGCCGATCCGGCGCAGGTCCTGCGGGTCCTGTCGGCGGCGACGACGGCGTGGCAGGGCGGCAGCGTCCGCGGCGTGTTGTCCTGTGCCACGGCCCTTCCCGACTCGGTCGTCGACGCGGCCAGGGCTGCCGGGGTGCCCGTGCAGGTGCAATCGGACGAGGACTGGCTGGGCGGGCTGGCCGGTGGCCCGGGCCGGCGGATCCGGCTCGTGGGCGGCTCGGCCGCCGCCATCTGTGAGGCGACCGGCGGCCGGCCGGACATCGCGATCTACGACCAACCGGTCACCGCCGCAGGCCGGGTGGAAATGCTGCCCTTCCTGCACGAGCAGGCGGTCAGCATCACCGCGCACCGGTTCGGCACACCGAACCACCTGTCGGACGGGCTCCTGTGACGCACGAGGGGCCGGATCCAGGCGGATCCGGCCCCTCGGCGTACGTCGATCGGCTCAGTCGAGCGCGGCGTCCAGGGTGATCTCGACGCCGGTGAGCGCCTTGCTCACCGGGCAGCTGGCTTTGGCGTCGGCGGCGGCCTTGGCAAATCCGTCGGCGTCCAGGCCCTCGACCTCGCCGCGAACCGTGAGCTTGATGCCACTGAGACGGAAACCGCCGGCCGGGTCCGGGCCGAGCGAGACGTCGGCCTGGACGTCCAGCGCCTGGGGGTGCCGCCGGCTTCGGCGATCAGCGCGGACAACTGCATCGCGTAGCAGGACGAGTGCGCCGCGGCGATGAGCTCCTCGGGGCTGGTCGCACCGCCGGCATCGTCAGCGGCACGCTTGGGGAAGGACACCTCGAACGTGTCGAGGCCGGAGCTGGTGAGTTCGACCTTGCCAGAACCGTTTTCGAGACTTCCGGTCCAGTCGGTGCGGGCGGTACGGGTGGGCATGGTGACTCCTAAGAGGTTGAGGTGGGGTTGGTTGATGCACGTACGTGGCTCGCGACGGCCTCGATCTGATCGCGTAGTTCGGCAAGTCCTTCTCGGCTGAGACCTGTTGCGTCGCAGATGATTTCAGGGACATCAGCCAGTTGCTGCCGCACATCCTTGCCGGTATCGGTGAGGCTGACCAGGACGACTCGTTCGTCGTCCGCGCTACGGGACCGGTCGATCAGGCCAAGACTCTGCAACCGCTTGAGCAGCGGTGACAGGGTCCCGGAATCGAGATACAACCGGTGCCCGAGTTCCCCGATCGCCAGCGGCGATTCGTTCCAGAGGGCCAGAAGTACGAGGTACTGCGGATAGGTGAGACCAAGCGGCGTCAACAACTCCCGGTAGCGAGCCGTCAGCGCCCGTGATGCGTTGTACATCGCGAAGCACAGCAGCTCATCCAGGTCGACGCCGTCGTCCACGTGTGTGCTCACATTCGTCAGGCTAACACATTGCACACAATAATGTTGCGCGCAATGTAAAGCGGCTCAGGACTGATATGGGATGCAGCCAGCTCGCGCGTAGCCGCGGCGTTTCCTTCCCCGTCGGACATTCGTCCCAGGGTGGCACCAGGGGGCAACGGTGGGTACGTCCTATTGGGTTGCGACGAGCACCACGTCCAGGCGGCGGGGTCCGTGCACGCCCTCGACCCGGTTCAACTCGATGTCGCTGGTGGCGCTCGGGCCGCTGATGAAGGTCAGCGGACCGCCCGTGTCGAGGGCGGCGAACGCCTGGGGCACGGTGTCGACGACCTGCTCCGCGCGCACGACGCAGACGTGGTGGTCCGGCACCAGGGTGAGCGCACGCCGACCCTGGCCGGGGCCGGCATCCAGCACGATCGTTCCGGTGAGGGCGATTCCCAGGCGTGCGGCCGTGACCACCGCCGCGGTCGCGTCCAACTCGGCGACGGTGAGCCGTTCGCCGGGTCCGTCCCGACGTACGTCGAGTGATCCGGTGACCGTGTCCGGCAGGTCGTGCGGGACCACCACGGAGCCGTTGCCAACGAGGTCCCTCACCAGATCGGCGAGCCCGGCCTCCTGCACGCGGTGCACGGTGGCGCGGTATTCGGCGACGCGTTCGGCGAACATGTCCAGATCGGCGGCGCCGTCCAAGGGCGCGTGTTCGTAGTCCCGTGGCACGGTGACCGGCGGGGGATCGTCCTGCAGAGCGGTCCGCAACCGGGTGAGGATGTCGTCCTTGGCACTCATCGCTTCGACCACCAATCCCGGAAGGACTGCTTGGGCAGCCGCGGCAGGTCGCGGTGTTTGGTCCAGGCGGCCCCGGGTAGCGGTAGATGCTCCATCCAGCGGCCCCTGCCGCCGATCCGCCCCAACGGCACCAGTCGGATGGCCCGGCGGAAGCGCGACCCGGAACTCATCGCCGTACTCGCCGCCTTCATCGCGGTCTGCTCGACCGGGTGGCGGGTCGCGGCCACCGATTGCGCGCGCAGGTGCACCAGGATCGAGGGGATGTCGATGCGCACCGGGCAGGCGTCGAAGCACGCGCCGCACAGGGTGCTGGCGTAGGGCAACGTGGCGTTGGGATCGTCGGGTCCGTCGAGCCCGGTCAGTTGCGGGGTCAGGATGGCCCCGATCGGCCCGGGATAGACCGAGCCGTAGGCGTGGCCGCCGACGCGTTCGTAGACCGGGCACACGTTGAGGCAGGCGCTGCACCGGATGCACCGCAGCGCGGGCCGGCCGACCGGGTCGTCGAGTACCCGCGATCGGCCATTGTCGAGCAGGACGAGATGGAACTCCTGCGGCCCGTCGTCCTGGTGCACCCCGGTCCACATCGAGGTGTAGGGATTCATCCGCTCGGCGGTCGAACTGCGCGGCAGCAGTTGCATGAAGACCTCGAAGTCGGTGAACGTGGGGATGACCTTCTCGATTCCCATCACGGTGATCAGGGTCTCGGGCAGGGTCAGGCACATCCGGCCGTTGCCCTCCGACTCGACGACAGCGAGGGTGCCGGTGTCGGCGACGGCGAAATTCGCGCCGCTGATCGCCACTTTGGTGGTCAGGAACTTGTGCCGCAGGTAGTGCCGCGAAGCCGCTGCCAGGTCGGCCGGCTCGTTGCTGAGATCGTTTGGTGCACCGGGCATTTCGCGTCGGAAGATGTCGCGGATCTCATCGCGGTTGCGGTGGATCGCGGGTACCAGGATGTGGCTGGGCGTGTCGTGACCGAGTTGCACGATCAGTTCCGCCAGGTCGGTCTCGATCGCGGTGATGCCCTGCGTTTCGAGGTACTCGTTGAGGCCGATCTCCTGGGTGGCCATGGATTTCACCTTGACGACTTCGGTGCTGCCCGTCGCCCGGATCAGGTCGGTGACGATCCGGTTGGCTTCGGTGGCGTCCCGGGCCCAGTGGACGACACCGCCGCGGGACGTCACGTTGCGTTCCAACTCTTCGAGCAACTCCGGCAGTCGCTGCAGCACATCCTGTTTGAGCGCTTCGCCAGCCTCGCGCAGCTGCTCCCAATCGGGCATTTCGCCGACGGCATGCAGTCGCTTGTCGCGAATGGTGTGGGTCGCGTGCCGCAGGTTGTGACGCAGCTGCTCGTTGCCGAGCTCGTGGGCCGCGGCCTGCGGGAACGGCTGCGTTCCGCGCAGCGGCCAGGTCGGGTCCGGCAGGTCGACGGTGCTCATCCGCTCTCCTTGGTCGACGCCAGGATCTGCGCCAGATGCTTGGTGCCCACACCGGTTTCGAGGCGTGAGAGTCCACCGCCGATGTGCATCAGGCAGGAGGAGTCGCTGGTGGAGCAGATGTCCGCGCCGGTGGTCTCGATTGCCGCTACCTTGTCGGCCAGCATCGCGCTCGAGACCGGTTCGTTCTTGAGCGCGAACGTGCCTCCGAAACCGCAACACTCCTGTGCGCCGGGCAGTTCCACCAGGTCCACACCATCGACGGCGCGCAGCAGCCGCAGCGGTTTGTCACCGACCCGCAGCATCCGCAGCGAGTGGCAGGTCGGGTGGTAGGTGACGGTGTGCGGGAAGTAGGCGCCGACGTCCTCCACCCCGAGCACATCCACGAGCAGCTCGGAGAATTCGTAGGTCTTGTCGGACAGTTCCTGCGCCTGGCGCGCCAGGTCCTCGTCGCCCGCGTTGCGGGCCAGGTTCACGTGCTGGTGGCGCACCGACCCGACGCATGATCCGGACGGGGCGACGACCGCGTCGGCGTTGACGCCACTCAGCGCCTCGACCTGGTTCCGGACGACGGGCAGCGCGTCATCGACGTACCCGGTGTTGATGTGCATCTGACCGCAGCACGCCTGGCCCTGCGGGACGATCACCTCGTGGCCGAGGCGTTCGAGCACGGTCACGACGGATTTGCCGACGTCGGGGAAGAGGGCGTCGACCAGGCAGGTGGTCATCATCGCGATCCGCATCGTTTGTCACTGTATGCCCGGCTGGGAGAATGGGGAGGTGGGGAGCCTCAGTGAGTTGGTGCAGGACGTTTCCAAGTACGACGCCGCCGGGCGCGCATGGGTGCGCGAGGCGGTGCGCGCGGTCCAGGCAGACGCGGCGCGATCCTCCGACACCCACCTGCTGCGCTTCCCCTCACCGAGCTGCCGCGGGGTCGATCTCTACCTCAAGGACGAGTCGACGCTCCCGACGGGCAGCCTCAAACACCGACTGGCGCGCTCACTGTTCCTCTACGCGCTGTGCAACGGCTGGATCCACGAGGGCCAGACGATCATCGAATCCTCCAGTGGGTCAACGGCGGTCAGCGAGGCGTACTTCGCCCAACTCCTCGGGCTGCCGTTCATCGCCGTGGTGCCGGTCTCGACGTCTCCGTCGAAGCTGGCCCTGATCGAGCAGTACGGCGGGACCTGCCACCCGGTTGCCTCGGCCGGCGACATCTATGCCGCGGCCCGCCAGCTGGCCCGGGAGACCGGCGGGTTCTACATGGATCAATTCACGTTCGCGGAGCGGGCGACGGACTGGCGGGGCAACAACAACGTCGCGGAGTCGATCTTCGGGCAGATGGTGCGTGAGCCGCACCCCGAGCCGGCGTGGATCGTCGTGGGCGCGGGCACCGGCGGGACGAGCGCGACCATCGGGCGCTTTCTGCGTTACACCGGCGCCGCTACCAAGCTGTGCGTTGCGGACCCCGAGGGTTCGGCGTTCTTCGACGGCTGGTCGTGCGGTGACGCCGACGCCGAGGGCACCGGGTCGCGGATCGAAGGCATCGGCCGGCCGCGGATGGAGGACAGCTTCCTGCCGTCGGTGGTCGACCGGATGATGCGCATCCCCGACCGGGCTTCTGTCGAAGCGATGCGCTACTTGCGGTCCCGGATGGGTCGCGTGGCCGGGCCTTCGACCGGCACGAATCTCGTGGCGGCTGCTGTGCTCGCCCAGGAGATGGCCGACCGCGGTGAGGAGGGCTCGATCGTCACCCTCCTGTGCGACGACGGGCATCGCTACACCTCGACGTACGACGACGATCAGTGGCTGGCCGCCCAGGGGATGGGGGACGAGGAGCTGGCGGCCGACGTACGTCGATCGCTCACCGAGGTGCTCGGCTGAACCTCAGGCGCGCGCCTCCCCGCGAGGGGCGCTTCGAAGAAGGCCAGCTCGTGGGCCATCGACCGGTCGAACGCCTTGACCATGCGCGCACAGACCGCCGACGGCGCATGGTGTGCGGCACGCTCAACGATCGTTGTCGCCTCGCTCGCGGCCTGCACGAACGCCGGATCGCCGTACGTCCCCAACCAGTCGTGGAACGCGTGCCTGTCGTGGTCCAGGGCGCGCAGACGTTCGCCGACGTCGGCGTACAGCCAGTAGCACGGCAGCAGGGCGGCCACGAGTTCGGCGTACTCGCCGGAGGCGGCGTGCAGGTGGCCCACGTAGGCCAGCGTGGTCGGCGACGCCTCGACCGATGCGTCGCCGACGTGCGAGCGGTGCAGGGCGGCCTCCTCCTCCAGTGCAGTCGCCGCGCCGCGGGCCCAGAACACCTGCTCCTCGCGAGTCGGAGCCAGCGTGCTCGCCCGGGCCAGCAGCCGCGAATACTCGCCCAGGTAGTACGCGTCCTGCGCCAGATACCAATGGAATTGGTCGCGATCGAGGGTGCCGTCCCCGAGCGTGACCACGAAAGCGCAGGCATCGACAGCCTCGCGGACCGCCGCGTTCGCGTGCCAGCGCGCGGCCGTCCACGAACCGGTCGCGGTCATCCGCGGGCGCAGCTCGTGGAAGTGATCCACGGGGCCGTGCCCGTGGCCGACGTCCAGTGCGGCGCCGTGCTCCAGGGCACCGGTCAGCCACTCCTTGGCCCGGTCGAGGGCGGCCGGCCAGTCCAGGCCCCGAGCCGCAAGGGTCGCCATCGCTGACGACAGCGAGCATCCCGTGCCGTGGGTGTTCGTCGTCAGCACCCGGCGACCCAGCACCTCGTGCACCGAGTCCGTCGTGACGATCGCGTCGGGGCAGGCACCCTCGCCGGTGAGATGGCCGCCTTTGAGCAGCACCGTGGTGCCACTGGCCCGGGCGAGTCGACGCGCCTGACCGATCGCGTCGGGCCAGGTTCGCGCCGGCGCCTCGTCGACGAGCACCGCCAACTCGGGCAGGTTGGGGGTGACCAGATCCACCTGGGCGCACAATCGGCGTACGGCGACCTCCGCCTTCTCGTCCAGCAGCCGGTCCCCGCTGGTGGCCACCATCACCGGATCGAGTACGACGACGGGCGCGGCCGGGGCCGATGATCGAACCCGCGCCAGCCACCCGGCCACCACCTCGATCAGAGGCACTGAGTGCAGCATGCCGAGCTTGACTGCGTCGATCGTCACATCGTCGGACACCGCGTCGAGTTGCTCGGCGAGGAACGCGGCCGGTGGGACGTGCACGGAGCGCACCCCGCAGGTGTTCTGGGCGACGAGGGCGGTCACAACGCCCATCCCGTAACCGCCAAGCGCACCAATGCTTTTCAGGTCCGCCTGCAGTCCGGCGCCCCCGGTGGGGTCGGTGCCGGCGATGCTCAGGACCCGGGGGATGGCGCTCATCGCACACCCTCCGCAGCCGCGGCGTCCCAGCGGGATCGCAGCGAGGCGGTCGCCGTTCGAGGATCGTCCGCGGCGCAGATCGCACTGACCACGGCCACACCGGCGGCCCCGGCGGTGCGCAGGGCAGCCACGTCATCGGTTCCGATGCCGCCGATCGCGACGCACGGGACGGATGCCGCAGCCGCGACAAACTGCCCGAACCCCTCGATGCCCAGAGCCGGCGGGTGATCGGGTTTGGTCGAGGTCGGATGTACGGCGCCGACCCCGAGGTAGTCGACGGTTCCAGCCGGAAACGTTGACAGTGCAGCGAGGTCGTCGATGCGTGAAGCGCTCCACCCGACCAGCGCCCGTCGGCCGAGCAGTCGTCGGGCGGTGCTCGGTGGCACGTCCTGCTGACCCAGATGGACACCGTCGACCTGCGCACCCACGTCGCGAGCAGCCAGAGCGATGTCCACGCGATCGTTGACGACGAGGGCAGCCGAGCCGCGCAGCAGCGCCGACAGGGCCACGAGTGCCGCGACCTGGTTGCGTGCCGGGGCCGATTTGGCCCGCAACTGCACCACGGTGACCCCTCCCGCGACGGCTTCCTCGACGACCTCGAGCAGCCGGTCGAGCGTGAGCCGGTCGTCGGTGACCAGGTGTAGTGCGAGGTCCGCGTGCATCATGCGTCACCCCTCACCAGGGCTGCGGCGGGACGTCGGGTGAGCCGGTTCGGGGCGTCCAGCTCGGCGGGATCGAGGGCCGCAAGCGCGTCGAGGAAGGCCACGGCGAAGGAGCCCGGGCCGGTGCTCGCCGCAGCGGCTGCCTCCGAGGCCACGGCGTGCACCAACGACGCCGTCGTGGCCGCGGTCAGCGGCGACGCGACCCCGAGGAAGGCCGCCATGGTCGCCCCGAGCGAGCAACCGCCGCCTGTGACGAGGGTCAACAGCGGGTCGCCGCCGTGGATCCGGACCACCTCGACCCCGTCGGTGATCAGGTCGATCGGTCCTGACACGGCAATGACGGCACCCGATCGTTGGGCGAGGTCCACTGCGACGTCGGTAGCCGCGTCCGTGGTGTCGAGGAGTCGACGCCGCGACCGCCCCGACCGGCGCCGGCGAGCGCGAGGATCTCCGACGGATTGCCGCGGATGATCGCCGGACGTTGCGCGAGCAGCTCCGCGGCCAGCGCGGTGCGCACCGGCAGTGAGCCGACCGCGACCGGGTCGAGCACCCAGCGTCGGGTGGCAGGCGGCACCTCACGGGCGGCGGTGCGTTGCTCGGCGTGCGGTGTCCCCAGGTTGATCAATACGCCGTCGGCAACAGGCGCGAACGGTCCCGCTTCGGTCGGCACATCGGTCATGGCCGGAGTCGCGCCGAGCGCGAGCAGTACGTTCGCCGTGAAGTTCGTGACCACGGCGTTGGTGATGCACTGGGTGAGCGGACGCGCCGCACGCAGCGCGTGCAGTGCTTCCCCGGGCATCGGCGTGGCAGTGAGCACGTCAGGGGTGTGCGACATGACGGACATTCCCTTCGCGAGTACGAACTCGATCAGGTTCGACGGGTGTGATCTCAGCCCCGGCGGGGCACCCCGTGTCGTACGTCGAACGTATCAGCGTCGTTCGAGCGGTGATTACTCAGGCCGTGGCGTGTTCGACCGGCGAGCCCGGGTCGTGCGGGAGGCGAGAGGCGTGGACGCGCGCATGCGCGATCGCCTCGGGGGTTGTCGCGAAGATGTGCCGCTCGTGGGCCATCGTGTCGTAGACGCCCAGGCCCTGCAGGATCGCCGCGTGCTCAGGTCGCACCCCGGACAGCATCACGGTGATCCCGCGCCGCTCGAGCCGGGTGATGACGTCGGCCAGGGTCGCGGCACCGGTGGCGTCGATCGCCGTCAGATGCGCCATCCGCAACACCACCACCCGCACGTCGCTGACCCGGGTCAGCTCGAGCAGGAAGTCGTGGGCGGCGGCGAAGAACAACGGCCCTTCCAACCGGTACACGACGATGTGTTCGTCGAGCAGGTGCTCACGCTCCAGGTCGTCGGCGCGCGAATCGGCAAGAGCCGCAACGTCTTCGGTGCTCACCGCGGCGCTCGCAGCGACTTGTTTCAGAGCCAGGCCGCCGGCCACGATCATGCCGATGATGACGGCCTCGACCAGGTCCAACGCGACGGTGGCCACGGCGGTGATCGCGAGGACCGCGGCATCCTGCTTCGTGGCGCGCATCAGGGTGCGGACGCTGGAGACGCTGACCATGCTGACGGCGGTCGCGATCAGCACACCGGCCAGTGCTGCGAGCGGGATCTTGCCGACCAGCCCACCGGCGACCAGGACCACGATCAGCAGCAGCAGCGAGTGCGTGATCGCGGCGAGCCGGGAGTGCGCGCCGGTCTTCACGTTGACGGCGGTGCGCGCGATGGCGCCGGTGGCGGGAACGCCGCCGAAAAGCGGCGCGGTGATGTTGGCCAGGCCCTGTCCGAAGAGTTCGCGGTCCGAGTCGTGCCGTTGCCCGACGGTCATCGCGTCGGCTGCGCTGGCCGACATCAGCGACTCCAAGGCGGCGAGCGCTGCTACCGCGATGGCCGGGATCACCAGCTGGCGCATGGCGCCGGGGGAAAGGTCGGGCAGGCTCGGTGCGGGCAACCCGGCGGGAACCTTGCCGATCTGCTCCGCGCCCAGATGCATCACGAGGTTTGCGACGGTGACCACGATGATCGCCGGCAGGGCGACCGGGATGCCGGGTCGGACGCGGGCGAGTAACAGGATGGCCGCAGCGACCGCGAGCGCGATCAGCACCGGAGCCCACTGGGGGTGTTTGAACCAGTCCTGCACCGATGCGATGGCCGTTGCGATCACCCCGTCGGCCTTGACGTGGACGCCGAGAGCGCCAGGCACCTGTTGGAGACCGATGATCAACGCGATGCCGATGGTGAAGCCCTCGATGACCGGCACCGGCACGTAGCGCATCACCCGGCCGGCCCCTGCGAGTGCGAGGATCACCAGCAGCACACCGGCCAGGATGCCGACGACGAGAACGCTGGACACGCCGTACGTTGCGACGATCGGGACCAGTACGACGGTCATCGCCCCGGTCGGCCCGCTCACCTGCAGGTTGCTGCCGCCGAAGACCGCCGCCACCAGGCCGGCGATGATGGCCGTCGCGATGCCGGCGGCGGCGCCGGCTCCGGAACTGATGCCGAAACCGAGGGCCAGCGGCAGCGCGACGAGCGCGACCATGAGGCCGGCGAGCAGGTCGCGGCGTGGGTTGGTGCGCATCTGCTCGAGGTCGGCGCGGGTGGGTAGCAGGCGGGTCACGCGGCGTAGGGGCGTGACGGACCCAGCGGTCGTGCTCATGGCGCTTTCAGTGGGTGGTGCGGGCGAGTTGGGCGACCAGTTCCGCTTGCTCGGAGGCGACCGCCGACAGGATCTGTCGGGCGGCCTGCAGCAGGTCGTTCACTTCGGGTACGGCGATCGCGTAGATGACCTCGCCGTCCCGCCGCTGTGAGGTGACCAGTGCCGAGCGGCGCAACACACTCAGTTGCTGGGACAGGCTGGAGGCTTCGACGCCGATCTCGGCGAGCAGTTCGTGGACGGCGTGTTCACGCTCGGAGAGCAGTTCCAGGATCCGGATACGGACCGGGTGCCCGAGGGTGCGGAAGAACTCGGCCTTTGCCTGATAGAGCGGGACGGACATTCGTACCTCCTGGGATCGCACCTTCATCATGTGAAGAATTGTTCATATGATGACACACGCGATGGATGGTCGCGAACCGGTGGGGCCGATCCTGAGGAGATCGAGGTTATTGAGGATCCGTTGCGGGCCGGGCACCCTCAACAACGTCGATCCCCTCGACAACCCGTGGGGGCAGTATCGCCATCGCCACCAGGTCGGCGCCCGTCTCCGTCGCCGATTCGACGGTGGTCTGCACCTGGACGAACTGGCCCTCCATCAGCACCGGCTGGCCGCGGGTGGGATCCCCGGACCAGCGCAGCGTGACGTTGGGCGGCGGGTGGAACGGCTGGCCGTCGGGGAAGGCCAGGACCGCGCTGGCGTGCACCCGCTCATCGGTCAGCGGCAGGATGACGACCTGATGTACGGCGGGTAGCCGCTTGAGCGTGCGCGCCAGGGCCCGCTGGAGCCGCTCCGAGGTCCGGAAGACGGCCGTGATGGCGGCCGTTCCGCTACGAAAATCGTTGGTGGCGAAGGAATCACAGCTGATGCCCCGCGTCGAGATGGCGGTCGCGATCGAGGTCAGGGTGCCGGTGCGGTCGACGCCGCGCACGAAGGCGACGTAGCCGATCTGGTCGTCGGTCTCCATCACACCTCCCACGGCGCGAGCATGGCATCGGTCTTGTCCAGGCTGGCCCGGAGCCGCCGCTCCTCATCGGGCGCGAGGTCGTCCAGCACTACCTGCTTCCAACCTTCCGGTCCGAGGATCACCGGGACCCCGGTCACCGAGCGCACGGGTTCGCCGCCCACTGAGATCTCGCCGTCGAGACGGACCTGTCCCGCCACGACGATCTCCCGACCGTCGAACAGGGTGTCGATCAGCTCGACGGTGGCGTTCGCCGTACCGGAAGCAGTTTTGGCCCCGCTCTGGTGGGTCAGCCATGGGCGGGTGACCGTGCGCAGATCCGGCGGCCAGTCGTAGATCTCTGCGAACGCCGCCGTCATGTCCAACGAGGCCAGTTCCGCGATCCGGGTCTTGGCGGCGTCGATCTCGGCGGTGAAGTCATCCAGGGAACGGTCGCCCCGGGCCCGGCGTACCGCGACCTTCCGCTCCGGCACGGTCAGTCCGGTCACCCGCACCGTCGACCACAGCGGCACCATGTCATCCCCGTGCGGGCCGACCACGAAGCCGCCGATCCGCTGCCGCGGGAAGCCCAGGGTGGAGGCGATCTCGCGGCGGAAGCGCAGGGTGTCCAGCCAGGCGCCCATCCCGATCACCCGGTGCCGGCCGAGGGCTTTGGCCAGGATCCCGACCGCGAGCTCGACCGGGTTGGAGACGACGATCACGACCTCGTGGCCGGCCCCGTGTTCGGCCAGGCGCTCGGCGTACGCCGTGAAGACCCGGGCGTTGACCGCCGCCAACTCACGGCGGTCGACCACCGCACCCGGCGAGGCGGGGGCGTGGCCCCGGCGGCCATGATGATGACGTCGGCGACGACGTCCTCCGGGGCAACGGCAACGTCGATCAGCGGCGCGTGCTCGGAGTAGGCGTCGCGCAGGTCGGCCCGCAGTCCGTGGGCGGCGGTCTGCGACGAACCCCGCGGCGGCCGACCAACTGCAGTCGCGAGGTCGTCGGCACCACCCGGCGCTCGATCAGCTGCGCACAGATCTGCCGTCCGATGTCGCCGGTCGCTCCGATCACCGCTACATCCACACCGCCACGCTAGACGAGGAGTGTTTCGGCTCTGTTGCCCCGCTCAGGTAGCGCGGCGCGTGACCCGTGGGGCTTTGCGTACGGCGAGCCAGGCCAGCGCGGCGGCGACCAGCGGTGCGATGACCACGATCGCGACGATCGAGAGCCACGGGATCGTGACGAAGACCGTGGCGTCGGGGACCGTGCCGTCCGCGTAGGCCATCCGCTGCGCGACCGCGAGTCGGGCCAGCCCTTGGCCGACGACGACCCCCGCCAGTGCACCGAAAACAGTCGCGAGGATGCCCAGCCAGTAGGCGTGCCCGGCCGCCATCAACCTGCGGGTACGCCGGGTGGCACCGACCGCTGCCATCGTCGCGTCGTCGGCGCGCTGCTCGGCCATCGCCAGCGCGGTGGAGGTCAAGGTGGTGACGAGGAGCAAGGTCAGCAGCACGGCGAGAAGGACCGCGACGATGGTTGCGCTGCTGCTGCGGAAACCGCGCTCCACGGCGAATGAGGTTGTCGTCAACTGGTCGTCGATGCGCTGCTCGGCTTGCTCACTGATCGATCCGGCGGGGTTGCGGACGAGCGCGCCGCCATCGGCCAGGTGATCGGTCCAGCCCAGCGATGCCGCCGTCTGCGGGGTGGTCAGGACACCGGCGACGGAGGTGAAGGCCGCCCCGTTGTCGATGGTCGGCGCGATGGCCACCACCGGAACACCGGCGTGTTCGACGACATCGCGGTAGGTGGTCTCGTTTCCGACCGTGTAGTCCGCACCGGCCACGGTGACGACCTGAGGTAGGGCGTCTCCGAGCATGACCAGCGCGCCGCGATCGAGCGCCGCGCGTTGTCCCGCGGACAGGTCGAGGCGCCGCTCGATCTCGCTCGCCGGCAGCACCGCCAGGCTGCTGTTGGTTGTGAAACCCGAACTGGAGTAGCGGCTGCAATGGTCCGGGTTGGGCAGCGAGCGATCGCTGCTCCAGCCGGTCGACGGAGGCTGCGCCGCTTGCTCCAGCGTGCATCCGGGTAGCAGGACCGCCGTGATATGGCCCTTCGTCACCGGTTTGTTGTCCTGCGGGTTGTAGCTGCTTGCGGCCACGACGTAGGGGTCTGACACGACGCGCAGCGGCGTGATGACGAAATGGGGATACAACTGCCGGACCGCGGCGGTGACTTCTCGGGTCGCGGCGGGGCTGCCGTCGTAGAGCGAGTTCACGAACGACTCGCCGGGCACGGTGGATGCCACGTAGTTGCGCGCCTCGTAGGAGTCCATCGACGCGAACGACACCAGCGCCGCGACGACCGCGGCAGTCGCGGCCAGTGTGGCGGCGACCGTCGGGATCGAGCGGGACCGGTGGCGGGCGGTGTCACGTGCGGCCATCCGTAGGGCGACCGGCAGTCGCGAACTGTGTCGCCCGAGAGTCACCAGCAGCCACGGCACGGTCATCAGCCCGCCCAGGCACAGCGCGATGATGGCCGCTGCGCAGAACTCCCTGGTCGGCGAGGCGGTGACGAAGTGCGAGTCGCTGACCGGAGCCAACAGGAGGAATGCCGTTGCCGTGAGCGTCGAGGCCAGTCCAAGCACCGCGAGCCATCGCCGTGGCGCCGGCGAGACGCTGTGCCCCTTCATCACTCCGACGACATCAAGGCGCCCCAGTCGAAATGCCGGCAGCAGCGCCGCAACGACGCACGCGACGACACCGAGCAGGCAAACTCCCAGGATGGCGAGCCACGGCACGTCCCACGGTCCGCCCCAGGAATACGTCGGCGGGAACCACTGGCTCAGCGCATAGGCGGCTCCGACGCCTACGACGGCTCCACCGATCACCGAGAGCGCCCCGAGCACGACTCCCTGCGCGAGTACGGCGCGCCGCAACTGCCGTTGTTCGGCGCCGTTGGCTGCGGCGAGAGCAAGGGTCCTGCGCTGGCGGGAGGCGCTGACTGCGAACGCCGGAGCCGTGAGCAGGATGACGATCAAGGCAAGGAACAGCGCACCGAGCGCGTAGAGACCGGTATCTGCCACGCGGTTGTCGACCTCGCTCGCGGGTGGCGGATTGCGCAACACCTCGGCGGACAGCACCGCCAGCCCGTAGCGGTTCAGTCGCTGGACCTCCGCCCATGTGACCGGTGCCGCGCGCTCGATCAGCCACGCCGGAGTGTTGCGAGCGCCGACTTCCAACGGCGTGAATACGTCAACGCGTGCGGCGGTGTCGACGACGCCGACCACGGTGAGGGGGTATCGCTGGCCGTTCAGCAACACGGTGAGGTCTCCCCGCGTCGGCAACGAGCCGATGCGGCTGTCGCGCGAGATGACGGCCTCGGTCGGCCCGGTTGGCCAGCTGCCCTCGACCAGCCGGGCCAGCGGGGTTGAGCCTCCATCCGGGTTGAGCTGGCCGATCTGCGCTTCGGGATTGGATCCGGACAACTGCACGCGACCGCTGGCGGTGAAGTCGATGACCGCGCGCCCATTGACGAACGCGCCGATGGCCGCCGTTTGCGCCGAGAGGGTTCCGTTCGCGGGATACCCCGGAATGTTCAGGCCCTTCTCGTCCGAGCAGCACCCCCAGCCGTTGCCGTCCGGTTCTTGCGATACGACCTGGCCCAGTTGGGCAACGCTCACGGCTGCGGTGGCGCTACCCAGCTCCGAGGGGATCCGCTCAGCCCCGGTGATCGTGACCGTTGCGGCCATCGTGAAGGCGAAGCACAGCAACGCGATCGGCAACCCGGCCATCAAGGCGACGATCGCGCTGCGGCCCTTGTGCCGGCGTACGTCGCGGCGAGCCATCCGCAGGGACACCCGCCAACTGCCCCGCCAGCCAGCCGCCCCCGAGACGGCTGGCTGCGGGGAGGTCGTGGGCCGTTCGTCCAGGAGGGTCATGCGCCGACCCCGCGCAGCAGGTCCTCCGGCTGCGCCGCCACGCCGGTGGAATCGACGACCTGGCCGTCGCGCAAGAAGATCACCCGGTCCGCCCAGGCGGCGTGCCGCGCGTCGTGCGTGACCAGCAGGCCACCGGCGCCGTCGTCGCACCGTTCGCGCAACACCCGCAGGACTTCCTCGCCGGTCTGGGTATCCAGCGCGCCGGTCGGCTCGTCGGCCGCGACCAGGCGGCGCTCGCCGACGAGCGCCCGGGCGATGGCTACCCGCTGCTGTTGACCACCGGACATGGCGTCCGGGTAGCGGTCGATCAGCTCCGGCAAGCCCACGAACTCAAGGCTTTTCAAGGCAGCCGCCCGGGCATTGCGGACGGACAGGCCATCCAACTCCAACGGCAAGGAGACGTTCTCGCCTGCTGTCAGCGAGGGGATCAGGTTGAAGTCCTGGAAGACGACGCCGATCTTGCGGCGCCGTATGCGGGCGATCTGCGCCGGGTTCAATTCGCTGAGGTCGACCCCGTCGACGGTGATCCAGCCGTCGGTCGGGGTGTCCAGCGCACTGGCCAGGTTGAGCAGGGTCGATTTGCCGGAGCCGGAGGGGCCCATGACCGCGACCAGCTCGCCGCGTGCGACGTCGAGGTCGATTCCGCGCAGTGCGTGCACTGCCTGCGGGCCGGTGCCGTGGATGCGGGTGACGCCGCGCATCCTCAGGATCGGTTGCTCGCTCATGGGGTGGCCTCCTGGGTGGCGGGGGAGTCGGAAACGATTGCGGTGCGCGCAGATCCGCGACTGCGGGTGAGCGTCGACTCGACGTAGTCCAGCCACCGCACCTCGGCCTCCGTGGTGAAGAGGTGGTTCTCCAACAGCAAGGTCCACGCGATGTCCGTGGTCTTCTCCGAGGACCGCTTGAGGCGGGTCAGGTCGCGTAGTTGCGCCATGGAGGCGGTGCGCTGGGTCTGGACCACGCGGCGTACGTCGACCCCTGGGGAGGTCACGGCCAGCACCAACTTGATCGCCAGCTCGTCGCGCGGGCTGCCGGCGCGCTCGACCGGTGAGTCCCACCAGGCCTGCACCTGCGCGCGGCCGGCGTCGGTGAGGGCGTATTCAATCTTGCCCTCCTCGTCGGCGGGCCCGGTCTGCTCGACCAGGCCGTCGCGCTCCAGGCGCCCGAGGGTGGTGAAGACCTGACCGACGTTCAGCGGCCAGGTGCCGCCGGTGCGGGCTTCGAACTCCGCGCGCAGGCCGGAGCCGTGCACGGGACCCTCGGAGAGGATGGCCAACAGGCCGAGGCGGACGGACACGGATGCTCCTGGGTATACCGAGTAAGGGTGAGAGGAATCTATACCGCGTATACCCCGGAGTCAACGCGCAACGCGCGCGGTTCAGCCCAGCTCGCGCAGCCCCGGCAGCACCTGCTCGCCGAAGGTGCGTAGGAAACGCTCCTGGTCGTCGCCGGGGGCGTGGAAGACCAGGTGGTCGAAGCCCCAGTCGACGTACTGCTTGACCGCTGCGACCACCTTGTCGGGGTCGGAGGAGACGATCCAGCGGGAGGCGATCTGCTCATCGGAGAGCGCGTCGCCGAGCTTTTCCATCTCCAACGGGTCGCTGGTGCCGTGCTTCTGCTCGGGGGTCAGCGACAGGGCGGCCCAGAACCGGCAGTTCTCGACTGCTTTGGCGTGGTCGGGATCCCAGGAGAGCTTGATCTCGATCATCCGGTCGACGTTGTCTCGCTTGCCCAAGGACAGGCCCTCCTCGACCGCCGGGATCAGCTTGTCGACGTAGAGCTCCTCACCCTTCCCGGAGGTGCAGATGAAACCGTCGCCCATCCGGCCGGCGTACTTGGCGACCGTGGGACCGCCCGCAGCGATGTAGACCGGGATGGGTTGCTCCGGTTTGTCGTAGATCGTGGCGTCGACCGTGTGGTAGTAATCGCCCTCGAAGCTGACCCGCTCGCCGGTCCACAACGCCCGCATCAGCCGCACCGACTCGCGCAACCGCGCGAACCGTTCCTTGAAGTCCGGCCACTGCCCGGAATCCACTGAGCCCACGACGATCTCGTTGAGTGCCTCGCCGGTGCCGACGCCCATCGCAATGCGTCCGGGATACAGCGAGCCGAGCGTGCCGAACGCCTGGGCGACCACAGCGGGGTTGTAGCGGAACGTGGGGGTCATGACCGACGTACCCAATTGGACGTGATCGGTGCGTTCCCCCACCGCCGCAAGCCAACTCAGCGAGTACGGCGCGTGCCCGCCGTGGTGCCGCCAGGGCTGGAAGTGGTCGCTGATCCAGACGCTCTCCAGCCCGATCTGCTCGGCGAGCACGGCGTAGTCGAGCAACCGCCGGGGCGCGAACTGTTCTGCCGAAGCCTTGTATCCGATGCGCAGCGTCATACGCCCAAACTAGGCGAGCACTGACTCGACGGCGACCGACTCCATCCCGAAGGCGTCCGCGACCGGCGCGCAGGTGATGGCACCCGCGTGCGTGTTGAGGCCGAGAGCCAGGGCGCGGTCGGCGCGCATCGCGGCCTGCCAGCCCTGGTCGGCGAGCCGCACCGCGTAGGGCAACGTCGCGTTGGTCAGCGCCCAGGTCGACGTGTTGGGTACGGCGCCGGGCATGTTCGCCACGCAGTACATCGTCGAGTTGTGCACCGGGTAGACCGGATCGGCGTGCGTCGTGGGCCGGCTGTCCTCGAAGCAGCCACCCTGGTCGATCGCGATGTCCACCAGCACCGAGCCGGGTTTCATCTGCGAGACAAGCTCGTTCGACACCAGACTGGGTGCCTTGGCGCCCGGGATCAGCACGGCGCCGATGACCAGGTCGGCCTCACGGACCTGCTGGGCGATCGTTAACGACGAGGACGCCAAACCCTGCACGCGATTGTTGTAGCGCCAGAAGGACATCCGCAGCTTGTCCAGGTCGGTGTCCAGTAGCGTCACGTCGGCACCCATCCCGAGCGCGATGTTCGCCGCATTCTGGCCGGACACCCCTGCGCCGATGATCACGACTTTTGCGTTGGCGACGCCGCCGACTCCGCCCATCAGCACTCCGCGGCCGCCCTGCGGCTTGGTCAGGTAGTACGCGCCCATCTGCGGGGCCAGGCAGCCGGCGACCTCCGACATCGGATACAGCAGAGGCAGCCCACCCGAAGGCAACTGGACGGTCTCGTAGGCGATGCCCGTCGTACGCCGAGCCACCAGTTCCTTGGTGAGCGCCTCGTCCGCCGCGAGGTGCAAGTACGTGAAGAGGACCAGATCCTCGCGCAGCCGGTGGTATTCGCTGGCGATTGGCTCCTTGACCTTCATCACCATCTCGGCATTGCCCCACACCTCGTCGGCGTCGGCGATCATGGTGGCGCCCTGGGCGGCGTACTCGGCGTCGGTGATCTGCGAACCCTCGCCGGCGCCGGTCTGGATGAGCACCTCGTGGCCGTGAGTGACCAACTCGTGCACGCCGGAGGGAGTGATGCCCACCCGGAATTCGTTGTTCTTGACTTCCTGGGGCACGCCGACGCGCATGGTTTCTCCTGATGAGGGGTTCGGTTCCAGCGTGCTATTGCTACTCCCAGAACCTGGAAACCGATAGATTGTCCGAACATTCTTCGGTTCGGGGAGATGAAAGTGACCACGCGTTCGGAAAGTGACCGGGATCACAGGATGCCGTCGAAGGATGTGCGTACCACGGTGGACGAAGTCGACCGGATTCTGTTGCGCGAGCTCGCCGCGGACGCCCGCACACCCAACAACGCGCTCGCGGCCAAGGCGGGCGTCGCGCCGTCGACCGCGCTCGGGCGGGTCCGCGGACTGGTCGAGGACGGCGTGCTGCGGGGCACCCACGCGGACATCGATCCGGCGCTGACCGGACGCCCTTTGCAAGCGATGGTCGCCGTACGGATGCGTGCCCACGCCCGCTCCCGCCTGACCAAGTTCCTGCACCATCTGGCCGACCTGCCCGGCGTGCGCAACGTCTACCTACTCGGCGGCACGCACGATTTCATGATCCACCTGGCGGTTCCCGACACCAACGCGCTCAACGACTTCGTCATCGAGCACCTGAGCGCGATCCCCGACGTAGCCAGCACCGAGACGTCCTTGATCTTCCAGCACGTGCAGTCCCACCGCTTCGATTGAACCCATGTGAACCAGACCACAAGAAGCCCTTGACGTTGCGTATTGTGGAAAGTAATCTCCACAATACGGAAACCAAGGAGGCGTCACCGATGACGGTTCAGACCAGTCCCGGCCACAGCATCACCGCGCGGGTCTCCGCGCCCGCCGGATTCAGTGCCACCGCCGCTCTGGCTGCTGCAGCTGCCTCTGCCGGCGCCGACGTCACCGCGCTGGACATGGTCGAGTCCGGCCACGAGGGTGTCGTCGTCGACCTGACCGCCTACACCCGGGGCGTCACCCACGCCGCCGAGGTCGTCGAGGCACTGAAGTCCGTCGATGGCGTCGAGGTCGCCAACGTCAGCGACCGCACCTTCCTGATGCACCTTGGCGGCAAGTTGTCGGTCCAGTCCAAGGTCGAGCTGCGCAACCGCGACGAGCTGTCGCGGGCCTACACCCCGGGCGTCGCGCGAGTGTGCATGGCGATCCACGAGAACCCCGACGACGCAAGGCATCTGACCATCAAGCGCAACACGGTGGCCGTGGTCACGGACGGGACCGCCGTCCTCGGTCTGGGCAACATCGGACCGGCTGCTGCGCTCCCGGTGATGGAGGGCAAGGCGGCCCTGTTCAAGCGGTTCGCCGACGTGGACGCCTGGCCGGTCTGCCTGGACACCACGGACACCGAGCAGATCATCTCGATCGTCAAGGCGCTGGCACCCGTCTACGGCGGCGTCAACCTCGAAGACATCGCCGCCCCGCGCTGTTTCGAGATCGAGCGTCGGCTGCGTGAGGAGCTGGACATCCCCGTCTTCCACGACGACCAGCACGGTACGGCGATCGTGGTGTTGGCTGCGCTGATCAACGCGCTGCGCGTGGTCGGCAAAGAGATCTCCGAGGTGCGCATCGTCGTCAGCGGCGTGGGCGCCGCCGGACACGCGATCATCCAATTGCTCAAGGCGCAGGGTGCGCGCGACATCATCGCGTGCGACCGCAACGGTGCGGTCGACCACGACCGCGAGTACGCCGACGAGCACCGTCGCTGGATCGCCGACAACACCAATCCCTCGGGCTTCGTCGGCACGCTGCACGATGCGCTCGCCGGCGCCGACGTTTTCGTCGGCGTGTCCGCACCGGGGGTCATCGAGGGCAAGCACGTCGCCACGATGAACGACGGTGCGATCGTCCTGGCGCTGGCCAACCCCGACCCGGAGATCGACCCGCTCGAGGCGGCGGAGCACGCGGCGGTGGTCGCGACCGGTCGCAGCGACTTCCCGAACCAGATCAACAATGTCCTGGCGTTCCCCGGGCTCTTCCGAGGGTTGCTCGATGCCGGCGTCCGGGAGATCTCGACCGAGTTGCTGGTCGCGGCCGCTGAGGCGATCGCCGGATGTGTGGCATCGGACGAATTGACCTCCAGCTACATCATTCCCAGTGTTTTCGACGCCCGCGTCGCACCCGCCGTCGCCGCCGCCGTTCAGGCGACTGCCGTCACCCAGCCCGCTGCCACCACCGAGGAGAACTGATGACCACCGCACCCGTCCGTCCCGCGAGTTACTACGCACCGCACGGCGGCCATCCGGATCAGTCCCAGTTGCTCACCGATCGCGCGATGTTCACCGAGGCCTACGCGGTCATCCCGCGGGGCGTGATGCGTGACATCGTCACCAGCTTCCTGCCCGGGTGGCACGACACGCGGCTGTGGGTGCTGGCCCGACCGCTCAGCGGGTTCGCCGAGACCTTCTCGCAGTACATCGTCGAGGTGTCACCCGGGGGTGGCAGCGACCGACCCGAGACCGATCTGGGTGCGGAGTCGGTGCTCTTCGTCGTCGAGGGCGAGCTGACGATCACGATCGACGGTGACCGGCACGAACTGCGCGCCGGCAGTTACGTCTACCTGCCCCCGGCGCAGCGGTGGACGGCGGTGAACCACGGCTCGACCGAGGCGCGTTTCCACTGGATCCGTAAGGCGTACGAGCCCGTCCCCGGTCTGGACGCTCCGGATGCCTTCGTCACGCACGAGGAGGACGTCGTACCCACGCCGATGCCGGACACCGACGGACGCTGGGTGACGACGCGATTCGCCGACCCGACCGACTTGCGGCACGACATGCACGTCAACATCGTCACCTTCGAACCCGGTGCGGTGATCCCGTTCGCCGAGACCCACGTCATGGAGCACGGGCTCTACGTGCTGGAGGGTAAGGCGGTTTACCGACTCAACCAGGACTGGGTCGAGGTAGAAGAGGGCGACTTCATGTGGTTGCGCGCCTTCTGCCCGCAGGCCTGCTACGCCGGGGGCCCGGGCCGCTTCCGTTACCTGCTCTACAAGGACGTCAACCGCCACATGCGACTGCCGCGGAGTTTCGCGTGAGCCGCGTCAACGTCGGCGACGCGGCACCCGCCCTGTCGCTTGAGGGAACCCGAGGGCCGGTGGACATCGCCACCCTGGCCGGGCGGCGCGTGATCGTCTACTTCTTCCCCAAGGCGTTCAGTCCGGTGTGCACCGACCAGGTGTGCAGCTACCGCGACGAACTGCCGGCCATCACCGCCGCCGATGCCGTCGTGTACGGCGTGTCACCCGATCCGGTGGACGAACTGTCCCGGTTCGCAGATCAATTCGACCTCGGTCACGCTCTGCTGAGCGACCCGGACGCCACGACAGCCAAGCGCTGGGGTGCGTGGGGACCCAAGACCGTGAACGGGCAGGCCATGGTCGGCCTGCTGCGGAGCACCTTCGTCGTCGGTCCCGACGGCACGGTGGAAAGCGCTGACTACGAGGTGGACGGCCGCGCCGACGCAGCCGCCCAGCTCGCCGGTCTGTCGGCCCGCTGAGGCCACCTCACCCGGGCGCCGCACGAGGGCGACGCCGAATTCGACGGTCAACGATGACCTTTCGGAGGTACACCCATGTCTGATGTCACCGCCAAACACCCGGTCGACGAGGTGTTGCCGGCCCCGCAGATGTTCCTCTACGGGCTGCAGCACGTGCTGTCGATGTACGCCGGAGTGGTCGCCGTACCGCTCGTCGTCGGCAATGCCCTGAAGCTGTCCGCCACGGACATCACCTTCCTGGTGTCCGCCGGCCTGTTCATGTCCGGCCTCGCAACGTTGCTGCAGACGATCGGCGTCTGGAAGATCGGTGCCCGCCAGCCGCTGGTGCAGGGTACGTCGTTCGCGGGCGTTTCGACGATGCTCACCATTGGTGCCTCGGTGGGCGGTGGTCACGCCGGGCTGCGGGCGATCTACGGCGCACTCATCGTGGCCGCGGTGCTGGGATTGCTGCTGGCACCGGTCTTCACCCGCCTGCTGCGATTCTTCCCCGAGGTGGTCACGGGTGTGGTCATCACCATCATCGGTATGTCCCTGCTGCCGGTGGCCATCAAGTGGGCCGGCGGCGGTACGCCCGGTGTCACGCCCAACTTCGGTGCCCCCAAGAACATCGCGGTTGCAGCTTTGACGGTGCTGTTGATCGTCCTGATCTACCGGTTCCTGCCCGGGTTCTTCAGTCGTGTCGCGATTCTGCTCGGTCTCGTCCTGGGGACGATCGTGGCGATCCCGTTCGGTATCACCGACTTCAGCAAGATCTCCGACGCCAACGTCTTCCAGTTGACCACGCCGTTCCACTTCGGGATGCCGACCTTCGCCGTGGGCGCGATCATCTCGATGTTCGTAGTCATGCTCGTCACGATGACCGAGACGACCGCGGACATCCTCGCGGTCGGTGAGGTGATCGATCAGCCGGCGACGCGTGATCAGGTCACCGCCGGCCTGCGGGCCGACATGGGTGCCTCGGCCGTGGCCGGCGTGTTCAACGGCTTCTCGGTCAGCGCCTTCGCCCAGAACGTCGGCCTGGTAGCCATCACCGGGATCAAGTCGCGGTTCGTGGTCGCTGTCAGCGGGGCAATCCTCTTCGTGCTCGGCCTCTTCCCGATCCTGGGCGCGATCATCGCCATCGTGCCGCTGCCGGTGCTGGGCGGTGCCGGTCTCGCCCTCTTCGGGACGGTGGCCGCGAGTGGTATCCGCACTCTGTCCAAGGTCGACTTCTCCGGTAACGCCAACCTGGTGATCGTCGCTCTCTCGCTGGGTATGGGCATCATCCCGATCGCTGTGCCGACCTTCTACGACCAGTTCCCGGAGTGGTTCCGGGTGATCTTCGACTCCGGCATCAGTGCTGCCGCCATTACCGCGGTGCTGCTCAACATCATCTTCAACATCGTCGGCCGCTCCGATTCGGCGGAGGGCCCGATCTTCTCCGAAGCGCCACCGTCGGGCGCGATCTCCGATGAGGACGAGGAGCGCCTGCAGATGCGCCGCGAGGCGATCCACCCGCGCGCCCGCCAGGCGATCATCGAAAACGCCTGACAGACGGACCTGCTCACGATATCTCGTTGCGCGACCGGTGCTACTGCTCATCGCTCAGCCCTCCGTCGGCGGCACGCGGTAGCGCCGGTTGCGCCGCCAGGCCCGTTCGCCGGCAGGCCGTCCGCGGGATTGGACGGAGAACTCCAGGTGCCCGTCACGAAACCGGATCGGGATGTCCTCGAGGTGGACCCGGCGATGGTAAGAGGAGCACAGCGGCGCCAGGTCCGCAAGGTCGGTGGTGCCGCCGGTCGCCCAGGGTCGTCGCCAGTGATGGCCTTCACACCATTCGGGTGGCTTCTCACAGCCGGGGAACGCGCATCCGCCATATTTGTTCGCCGCCGCTCGGCGCTGGGCGGTGCTGAACAGGCGTTTTGCCCGGCCGAGGTCGAGGGGCAGAGACGCTCCGTCGAACACCTGCGGGATCAGTTGCGCACCGCAGGCCAGCCGACGAGCTTCGCCGGCACTGATGCGATCCCCGGTCGACAAGGTGGCGGCGCGAACTCCCAGCGCCAGGGTCTCGTAGTCCAGGTTGACGGTCATCACTGCCGATACGCCACCCGCGCCGGGCAGGGCATCCAGCGGCAGATGCTCACACAGCTGTGCCAGCGCCCGTCCTTCTCGATGCGCCGCGTCCATGGGCAACCCGCCCGCGTCGGCGCGATCTGCTTCGTCGAGTTCAGCGTCCAGTTGATCACCGCTCCGCGCCCACTCGCCGGCCGTCGCCCGGCCCAATGCCGTCCTTGGATCGCCCGAGGCGGGGTCAGTAGGGGTGGTCAAGCCAGGCGAGCGCTTGGGGTCTGCTGCCGGCGGGCGCACGGTGTCATCGACTGCCCACGTCGGCGGCGACGCGTGACCTGACGATGCGGACTTGCTCGTCACGACCGAAGAATCGCTCAGGTGAAAACGCCGTGGCGCACTGATCGCTTCAAGCGCCGTTTTCAACATCTGGCCCTGCGCGGTCGGCAGCAGAAAGCCCCCGCGAACCTGCCCGGGACAGACCTCCTTCATCCAGAAGGACGACTTGGCCCACGCGGCCGCCTCCTGATCGACCAGTTGTGCGTCCTCATGAGCGTCCGCCTCCTGCGCCGTCTCGAATGCCTCGCGCATCCGCGTCGCTCGCCGTCGTAGGTCTATCAGGGACAGCTCAGGCGCGGCGTCCAGCAGCGACCTCTCCGCCGCCTCCCGATCGGCGTTGCGCACCGAGTCCGGCAGGGCGCTCACGCCTCGCGCGATGACCGCCACCTGGTCCTTGGACAGCGTGCCGTCGGCGAACGCCCCGCGGGTCGCGGGACGATCGCTCAACTGCTCGTGCAGGGCCAGCAAGACTCCGGTCTCGCGACGGTCGCCCCCGAATTCGTTGGCCAACAGCGTCCCCGCCTGTCCCGGCGAACCACCGGCGGCGGTCACCGCGTCGCGGACCCGTGCCGCAGCAGTCATCAGCACGGCATCGAGTCGGGCTCGCGCCGAGGCGAGACGTCCGGACGCCTGTCGCGCTTGATCGGGAGAGACCCCGGCCCACGAACCGGCCGCAGTGAACCGGTCCAGCAGCGTGTGCAACTCAGCCACCATGAGCTCGACGGCGATGTCATCGAGAATCGCTGCAGCACAGTCATTCTGATGTGCAGTGAGCACCATTGGCGTTACCTCCCCAGGACATCGCCGAAGCTGTACGGGTGTATGAGGAAACGCTACGTCGACCCGCAAGCCTTCACGAGAGCCAACCTGAACGGTGTGGACAACTCACGCCCGCGCCCCGTCATCCACAGGCCCTCGGCTAAGCCCGTCGTCCGCGCTGGATACGCTGGAGGCATGGCCAAGATGCTCACCTCACCGCTCGTTGCCGCCGGACTGATCGGAGGGTACGGCCTGGCCCGGGCGACCGGCGTACGTCCTCTCGGGGGCGCGGCGCTGGCTGCCGCCGGTGTCCTCGCTGGCCGGGAATGGTTGGAGCACAAGGGAGCTGGCACAACGGCCGGGCTCAGCGCCCTTTACGTGAGCGCCTTCGGCCTTTCCCACCCACTGGCCAAGAAAATCGGCGCGTGGCCCTCGGTCCTGGCCGTGACAGCGCTCGCCGCCGGCGCGACGTACGTCATCGCCGACCGATAGTCTCCGCGAACCCGACCGGCGGGACAGCAAACCGACCACGACCAGGTCGGCACCCGGACAAACCGGCCGTGGCACGATGACGCCATGGTCTGGATCGCGCTCGTGTCGGTTCTCGCCGGGTTCCTGCTCATCGGCGGCATCCTCGTGGTGGCCTTCCTACCCCGGCGCGAGGCCGGCCTGGGCGTCCGATCCGCGCCCGGCCCGGAAGGCACGTGGAACG
This sequence comes from Branchiibius cervicis, assembly GCF_042661605.1. Taxonomy (NCBI): domain Bacteria; kingdom Bacillati; phylum Actinomycetota; class Actinomycetes; order Micrococcales; family Dermacoccaceae; genus Branchiibius; species Branchiibius cervicis. The sequence continues at coordinate 2,999,735 of NZ_JBHSWJ010000002.1, read as the reverse complement.
CGTCTGTGCACACCGGCATGTTCGGCGACACCACCGGTCGGCAGGGCCTGTTCGACGTCACCGCCGGATGGTTGTCCTTCACCCCCACCGGTGCGCAGGCGCCGGTGTGGCGCTACCCCTGCCCGTCGGTCGGGGTGCGCGCCGGTAGCGGGTTCCGGGTGCATCCCGTGACGTTGCAGACGCCGGACGGACTGGTTGAGGCGACCGTGAGCCAGGAGCGGATCAACCGCTTCTCGGGCAACACGATGAAGACAGCACGCGAGTCGGGGTACGCCGACGAGTTCGCGCGCGTGCTGATCGCGGCCGGGGCTCGGCCGCTGTGACTCAGGAGCCGTAGATCAGGTCGGCGTAATCCTCACGGTGCTTGGACATGTACGACTTGTAGAACGGGCACAGCGGCATCACCTTGCGCTGACCCTTGGCCCGTACGTCGGCCAGCGACTCCCGCACCAGGGTGGAGGCCACGCCGTGCCCCTCGAACTCCGGCTGCACCTCGGTGTGCGTGAAGACGATCAGCTCGTCGGTCAGTTGATAGACCGCGAACCCGGCGAGAACGCCGTCGATGTGCGCCTCGTAGCGGCTTTCGGCGGGGTTGTCGGTGATGATCACGTCGCTCATCGCTCCAGCATGCCAGTCGGCCGCCTTGCCAGACACCACGAGCGCACCCGCAAGAAGCCGACACCTGATGGGCTTACGGCACTGCCATCGGCGACCCGGTGACACATGCGCCATTCTTGCGACCCATGATCTGAACGCCGGGACTCACCATGCCCAAGCTCTGCCAGCCGGAGCGGAGGTAGAGGCGCACGGCCGGATCGCTGTGGTCATGTGAGGTGCTCAAGAGAGCGGCCGCCGACACACCGCGCATGACCTCCGGGTAAGGGAGGTCAGGCGTAGTGGGCGGCGATCCGTCGACCCACTTCTTGCAGCAACCTGTCCGCTTCGGCGATCGAGCGCGCGACGTCGGGTTCGAGATCCGAGAGCGCCCAGGCGTTTTCGATCCCGGCCTGCCCTAGTCGCGACAGCGGCAACTGCAACCGTCCCGCCACAGCGATCACGGGCACGCCATGTCGCGCCGCCGCTTCGGACACTCCGACGGGTGCCTTGCCGGCGAGGGACTGCTCGTCCAGGGACCCTTCACCGGTGATCACCAGGTCCGCGTCGGCGACCGCTGCGTCGAAGTCCAGTAACGACAGAATCAGGTCGATCCCGGGCTCCAAGCGTGCGCTGAGTCCGGCCAGCGCGCCGAAGCCGGCGCCGCCCGCCGCCCCCGCGCCCGGCGTGTCCCGGAAGTCGGCGCCCAGGACGGGTGCGAGTACGTCGGCCCACCGTCCCAGCGCTGCATCCAGTGCCGCCACCTGACTGGGCGAGGCTCCCTTCTGGGGTCCGAATACCGCTGCTGCACCGTCGGATCCGAGCAACGGGTTCGTGACGTCGGAGGCCACGACCACCGATGCGCCGTCGAGACGCCGACGGACAGACTCCAACGAGACCGAAGCGATAGCGGACAGAGCCCCGCCACCCCGGCCGATCGGCGTACCGGAAGCATCCAGCAGACCGGCGCCGAGCGCGGCCAGCATGCCCGCGCCTCCGTCGGTGGAGGCGCTCCCGCCCAGGCCGACGACGATCTCGCGGGCTCCGGTCGCGAGAGCGGCGTCGATGACCTGGCCGAGTCCGTACGTCGACGCCTCCATGGGTGCCAGCGCCCCGCCGGGCAGCAGCGAAAGCCCGCACGCCGCAGCGAGTTCCACCACTGCGCGGTCGCCGTTGACCGCGAAGGGGGCAGACACCGGGTCGCCGACGGGGCCGTCAACGAGGACCTGGTGCTGGGTGAAACCCGCTGCGACGGCGGCCGCCACGGTGCCGTCGCCGCCGTCCGCGACGGGCAGCAGGACGATCTGCGCGGTCGGTAGGACCGATCGCAAGCCGTCCGCCAGCGCCGCCGCTACCCCGGAGGCCGACAGCGACCCCTTGAACTTGTCCGGGGCAACGACGATGCGCATGTCCTCAGTCCAGCAGACTGATAGCGGTCGGTGCATCAGCACCGACGGAGGCCAGGTCCTCGAATTCGACCACGTTGTCGAGCTCGGTGCCCATCGCGATGTTGGTGACTCGTTCCAGGATGACCTCGACCACCACCGGCACCCGCAGGTCCTGGGAGAGCTTCTGCGCATCGGCGAACGCCTGCGGCAGCTCCTCCGGATCCTGCACCCGGATGGCCCGGCACCCCAGGCCCTCAACCACTTTCAGGTGATCGACACCGTAGCCGCCCAGCTCGGGAGCGTTGATGTTCTCGAAGGACAACTGCACGTGGTAATCCATCGAGAATCCGCGCTGGCTCTGCCGGATCAAGCCGAGGTAGGCGTTGTTGACCAGGACGTGCACGTAGGGGATGTTGAACTGCGCGCCGACGGCCAGTTCTTCGAGCATGAACTGGAAGTCGTAATCGCCCGACAACGCGACGACGGGCGCATCGGGACGTGCGGTCGCCACGCCGAGTGCCGCCGGCATCGTCCAACCCAGCGGACCGGCCTGCCCGGCGTTGATCCAGTGCCGCGGACCGTAGACGTGCAGGAACTGCCCGCCGGCGATCTGCGACAACCCGATCGTGGAGACATAGACCGTGTCTCGATCGAACGCGCGGTTCATCTCCTCATAGACCCGCTGCGGTTTGATGGGAGTCTCATCGAAGTGCGTCCGCCGCTGCATCGTGTGCTTGCGCTGCTGGCAGTCCTTGACCCACACCTCCCAGTTCGGGAACTCCCGCTCAGCCGCGGCCGACACGAAGAGATCCAGCGCGGCCCCGGCGTCGGAAACGATGCCGTAATCGGGCGCGAAAACCCTTCCGATCTGGGTGGGTTCGATGTCGACGTGCACGAAGGTGCGACCGGCCCGGTAGATGTCCAGCCCGCCTGTGTGACGGTTCGCCCACCGGTTGCCGATACCCAGCACGAAGTCCGACTCCAGCAGGGTCGCGTTGCCGTAGCGCTGCGAGGTCTGCAGACCCGCCATCCCTGCCATCAACGGGTGGTCGTCCGGGATCGAGCCCCAACCCATCAGCGTCGGGATCACCGGAATGCCCGCGGCCTCGGCGAATTGGACCAGAAGCGAGGAAGCGTCGGCGTTGATGATTCCGCCGCCCGCCACGATGACCGGCCGCTGTGCTCGGGCCAGCATGTCCAGCGCGTGGTCGATCTGCGCTCTGGTCGCCGCCGGTTTGTACACCGGCAGCGGTGCGTACGTCGAGGGGTCGAAGTCGATCTCAGCCATCTGCACGTCGAACGGCAGGTCGATCAGCACCGGGCCGGGTCGGCCCGATCGCATCAGATGGAACGCCTGCTGGAAAACGCCCGGCACCTGGGCAGGTTCGAGGACGGTCGTAGCGGCCTTGGTGACCGGCGCGGCAATGTCCGCGATGTTGATCGCCTGGAAGTCCTCCTTGTGCAGCCGGGCCACGGGGGCCTGGCCGGTGATGCACAGGATCGGGATCGAGTCGGCGCTGGCCGAATAGAGACCCGTGATCATGTCGGTGCCCGCCGGGCCGGACGTGCCGATGCAGACGCCGATGTTGCCGGCAGCTGCCCGGGTGAATCCCTCGGCCATGTGGGAGGCACCTTCGACGTGCCGGGCCAGGATGTGCTTGATCCCGCCGTGCTCGCGCATTGCGTCGTAGAACGGGTTGATCGCCGCACCCGGCAGACCGAACGCCGTGGTGGCGCCTTCGAGCTCGAGAATCTTCACCGCCGCGTCGACGGCTCGCATCTTCGTCATGAGCCCGACACCTCCTGACCGGACAGACGCTCCACCCCGCGCAGCAGCGCGGAGTGGTCCAGGCCGCCATCGCCCTGGGCGCGCAGCGAGCCGATCAGCTGGGCGGTGACCGAGCCGAGCGGGATCGCCACGCCCTTGGCCCGGGCGGACTCCAGGATGATGCCCATGTCCTTGTGGTGCAGGTCGATCCGGAAGCCGGGCTTGAAGTCACCGGCCAGCATGCTGGCGCCCTTGCGGTTCAGGACGGTGCTTCCCGCGAGGCCGCCAGCGAGCGCCTTCAACCCCGCTTCGGCGTCCACGCCGTACGCACGCAGCAGCACGATGGCCTCGGCGACCAGCTCGTAGTTGCCCGCGACGATCAGCTGGTTGGCAGCCTTGACGGTCTGGCCCGAACCCGCCGGCCCGACGTGCACGATGGTCTTACCGACCACTTCCAGGTACGGCGTGGCTGCGGCGACGTCGTCGTCCGCACCTCCGACCATGATGGACAAGATCGCTTCCTTGGCACCGGCCTCGCCGCCGCTCACGGGTGCGTCGATGACCCGGATCCCGCGCTCGCTGCCTGCCTCGGCCAGCTGCACCGCGACGTCCGGACGAATGGTCGACATGTCGATGTGCAACGTGCCCGGCTTGGCGTTGGCGTAGATGCCGTCCTCGCCGAGTGCGACGCCCAGCACGTCGGGGGAGTCGGGGACCATCGTGATGACGACCTCGGCCTCGGCCACGGCGTCGGCGACGCTGGTCGCGCCCTTGCCGCCGCGGGACACGAGGGTGTCGATGGCGCCCTGGCTGCGGTTGTAGCCCACGACGGTGTGCCCGGCGTCGACCAGGTGACCGGCCATCGGGGCACCCATGATGCCCAGGCCGATGAATGCGATGGTGCTCATATCTGCTGGCTCCTAACGGTTTTCGGCTCAGCCGCGCGCTTCGCGCGGCAACCAGGTGAGGCTGTCGGTGGTGTTGGTGGCGGGGAGGTATTCCAGCGCCACCCGGCCGTCGTAGCCGGCGCGCTCGAGGTGCGCCAGGTGCTCGGCGATGGGTAGTTCGCCGGTGCCCGGCTCGTGCCGACCCGGCAGGTCGGCGACCTGCACGTGGGCAATGCGATCGGCGTACGTGTCGATGGCGGTGCTCACGTCGTCGCCGTTGCCCGCGAGGTGGAAGATGTCGAACAGCATGCGGACGTTGGGTTCACCGACCCGGTCGAGTACGCCGGCCACGTCCGCGGCCGTACGCAGCGGGTATGGCTTGGGTCCGCTGACCATCTCGACGAGCACGGTGCGGTCGGTGCCGACGGTCTTGGCGGCGTACCGCAGGTTGTCGGTAGCCACGGCGTCCTGCTCGGCAGCATCGACGCCTTCGAGGCGGTTGCCGTAGAGCGCGTTGAACGCCGGCACGTCGAGTTGGGCGCCGATCGAGGCCACCACGGCAACGTTGTCTCGGAAGTCCTGCTCACGGCCGGGCAGTGACACGACACCGCAGTCGGGGCCGGTTAGGTCGGCGGCCCAGAAGTTCAAGCCGATGAGTTGCACTCCGGCATCGCGCACCGCACGCACGAAGGCGTCGACGTCCTGGTCCGCGGGCACCGGCTGGTCCGGCCACGGCCACCAGAACTCGACGGCGGAGAAGCCGGCGTCGGCGGCGGCCCGGGGGCGTTCGAGAAGGGGCACCTCCGTGAAGAGGAGGGAGCAGTTGACTGCGTAACGGAGCGACATGGGCAACCTTCCGTAATACGGAAATTTGTTTCTGTAATACGGAACACTAAGACGTGACGCCGCGCACGTCAAGGGTTCGCTATCGGTTACTGTCTTCCGTATGACGGAAAAGGACGGGCCCAAGGCCAGCGAACGGGTTCAATCGCTGGATCGCGCCTTTCTGCTACTGGAACGACTCGCCGATGCGGGGCGACCGGTCGGGATCTCCGAGCTGGCGGAGATGACCGACATCCCGCTGCCGACGATCCACCGGTTGCTGCGTTTCCTGTCCAACGAGGGCTATGTGCGCCAGGACAACTCGCGGCGCTACGCCCTCGGGCTACGGCTGATCCGCTTGGGGCAGTCCGCCAGCCGCGGGCTGGACGTGTGGGCGCACGGTGAGCTCGCCGGACTCGTCGAGCAGTTCGAGGAGACCGCCAATCTGGCCATCCTGCAGGGCGATCTGGCGATCTACGTCGGCCAGGCACCCTCGCCGCACACCATGCGGATGTTCACCGAAGTGGGGCGGGCGGTGTCACCGCACTGCACCGGCGTCGGCAAGGCGATGCTCGCCGAACTGCCCGACGATCGGATCCTCGCGCTGCTCAGACGAACCCGGATGCCCGCGATCACGGCGCACACCATCACCACGCCCGAGGCGATGATGGCCGACATCGAGCAGATCCGCGAGCGCGGTTACGCGATCGACGACGGTGAGCAGGAGCCGGGCGTGCGGTGCGTGGCGGCGGCGGTGCGGGGTCTGCCGTTCCCCGCGGCCGTGTCCATCTCGGGGCCCAACAGCCGGGTGACCGAGGAGAAGGTGCCGCAGATCGCACCGGTCCTGATCGAGGTGGCCGACCGGCTGCGCGACCGGTTCCCGAGCAGCGCCGGACAGGTGGGGTTCGTCGGCTGAGCCGATCGCGCAACGGCTGGCCGGCTTGATCGACGGCGGGCCGGAACCGTCCGTCCCGGCGCCGACGGCGACTCCTCAAGGGGAAGCGGCCGCACTCTGCGGCCCCGACCAGGAGGTAGGAACCATGGAGAAGACCCTGCGCGGCGTCACCGGGATGAGCGACCTGATGCACGCGATGCGCGCCGAGACCGAGCGGATCATGAAGGCCGCCGACGGCGACCTGACCGTTGAGCCCGGTCGCCGTCGTCATCGCCGGTGCTGGCCTCGGCAGCTTCCAGTTCACCGCCTTGGGTGACGAGGGCGGGGGCGGCACCGTGAGCACCTCGGTGGCCCGCCTGCGCTACGGGTCGCAGCTGGCTGCGATCGGCGCGTCGGTCGGGGTCATCCTGGGCGGCGCGATCGGCGGGGTGCTGGATGACAAGAAGAAGACCTGAGCATGCTGCGCCGTGCCGGTGGCCGGGCTACAGCAGATCTGCCCGGAAGGACCGACCCGCCAGTCGCCGACGCAGCCAGGCGCCGAATATCGCTGCACTGAAGAGGCAGATACCGCCCAGCGCGGCCCACAGCGCCTGCAGCGGCAGGTTGAGTGCGACCCCGCGCCCGTTCGCCGCGACCGACCCCAGGACCAGGGTGAGCACGCCGGCGCCGACGGCGGCGGTGAGCGCGCTGCGCCAGCCGAGGTTGAAGAGCAAGCCGACGACGAGACCGGTCAGGCCACAGGACAGGCAGGCGCTCAGAGCGATGATGACCACCACGGCCGAGTCCGGGGAGGAGCCCGCGGTGTAGTCGATCGCGTCCAGGCCGATCCGGCTGACGCGCGGTTGCAGGACTACCGGACCGAGGAACGCCACGACCGTCGCCGCGAACGTCCGCAGCAGGGTGGACGAGCGCATGTCGTCAGTGCTGGCGACGGTCATAGCAGAAATCCGATCGTAGGTCAGTGGTAGGTCTTGAACGCCAGGCTCTCCTGGATGTGCGACACCACGTCAGAGTCCACCGTGGTGCCCGTCATCGTGAGGGCCGCGGATTTCGGGTAGGGCCATTGGGTGGCCACGATCCAGACGCCATGGCGGGTGCTCGGGCCGTCGGTGTAGGTGAAGGAACGCACCACGGCGTCGTGCGCCCCCTCGACCGTGATGCGGTTCGTGGTGCCCGGGCGGTAGCCGGCCAACCCGACCGTTGCCGGGAGATCCAGACGCGCCAGAGCGGCGTACGCGCTGCTGTCGTCACCCAACTCACCGGCGACCTGCAACTGCATCCCGTCACCGGAGTACTTGGCATCGAACGGCTTGGTGACATCCGTGGTCTTCTTCCACGACGCGGGCACCTGGAAGCTCAGATGCCCCTGACTCACCTCGACGTAGTCGACCTGCCCGCCGCCGCCGGGCTGCGGGCCGGTCGCGGACGAACTGCACGCAGCCATCGCCAGCACGCTGGCGGCGGTCAGCACTGCCGCAACGGTCGTGCGCATCAGTTGCCTCCTTCGACACAGTCGGAGTAGGGGACCGGCGCCCGCTGGCCAGAGGCGTCCGGTGCGCCCAGGTAGGACGCCGCCACGGCCTGCGATTCTGAGTCCTCCAGGCTGAAGTCGAAGCCCAACGCAACTCCCACTTTCACGTTCAATCCGAATGCCGTCGTGTCCTTCACATTGTCGTACGTGACGGCGCTGACCTTTGCGCGGTCGTGCATCAGCTGCTGGAAGGGGTCGTGCGGGTCGGCGTAGGACGGGTCGATGCCGCCGGCCGCGATGGCACCGGCCCACGAGTAGTTCGTGTCACCGCCGAGCCAGTCGGCGATGGTGCTCTGGGCGGCCGAGTCGTTCGGATCGATCGACAGGTCGGTGGTGATCACGGTGGCTTTCGTCGTGTCGGTGCTGGTCGCGATGCTGCCGTCGCCCCCGGACTTCTTGCCGTTCTGGGTGTCGCCGGAGGCGGACGAGCCGCCGGACACGCCCCCTCGGTCGTGCTGACGAACTTCAGGCCGACCACCTTCCCGTCCTTGTTCTTGGTGATCGCCATGGTGACGTCGGTCGCGCCCTTGGTGCCCCAGGTCGCGGTCCACAACTGCCCGCCGACGCTGCCGCTCAGCCCCAGCGACGTGGTGTACGTCGTGTCCCCCGTGCGGTTGTCGGTGTTGATGGCCCACTGCGAATCGGCTCCGACCTTGGCCACGACCTGCGCTGCCGGGATCGACTCGCCGGTCTTGTTCTCGCCGGTGCCGGTCTTGTTCGTCAGACTGATGCCCAGGTCGCCGGACACGTCTCCGGTGACCTTGATGCTGCTCATCTGCGAGTCCGGGTCGCGGGGCGCATCGGCGCATCCGCCGAACGCACAGTAGATGCTGTAGCCGGGGTTGTCCTTCATCATCTGCTGATCGGCCAGATAGTCCTGCAGACCCTTGCGGAACTCATCGGCCTTCTTCTTGCCGTCGGCGCCGCTGAAACTCCACGTGGAGCCGTAGTCGAACTCCAGACCCCCGCCGAAGTTGACCTTGGCGCCGGCCTCAAGCTTGCCGAAGGTGACGTCCGCGCCCACCCCGCCGGTGGCGCCCAGGCTGCCGCCGTCCGTCGCGGTCAGCTCCACCGAGCCGTCGCTGTAGACGGTTTCGACCAGGCCGGCGTTGTCGCCGATCTCGATGAACAGGATTTTGACCTTGCTGTTGTAGGACTCACCCTTCTCGTTGTACTTGCACTTCTCGGGCTGGTAGTCCTTGTCGCTCGGCCCGGGGGCGGTGGCCGGCCCGCAGCTGCCGTCCTGTTGCAGCACGCTGTTGATCGCCTTGCACATGGCGACCTCGACCTTGTTGTCCGTGGTCACGGCGAGCACGATGGCCGCGACCAGGATCGCGGCGAGCACGATGGCGCCGATGTATTCGAGGGTGGAGGCTCCCCGTTCCACTGCGCCGCGTCTGCTCACCCGTGGACCGTAATCGTCGGCGGTGGCCTGCCACCCGGGCCGCCGGGCCCAAAGCCGGGCCCAAAGCCGGGCCCGGCGCGATCAGGTCGCCCGGGCGCGATCAGGTCGCCCGGGCGCGATCAGCGGGTGACCGGCACCACCACATCGGCGAAACCCTTGAGACGCACGGTGATCTTGGTCAGGCCGGCCGGGAGCGCCGGGTATGCGGCGGTCATGACCCGGGGCGTGCTGTAGATGACCGCGGTCGGCGTGCACACGCACTTCGGCGCGTTGCTCGTGCCGGGCGTCCCCGAGTAGGTGGTGACGCCGTACGCCTTCTGGCCCGCCGGGTCCACCAGCTTCGGCCAGCTGCTGGCCACGTCCGCGCTGATGGGGGAGTCGGCGGACTGCGACGTGGTGATCCAGAACGTCAGCAGACTGGACTGCGAGTCGCCGCGCACCGGGGCGATGAAGAGCGTGGCGGGCGCCCCGCTGGGGAAGAACGTGGTGCTGGTCGCCTTCGCGGCCGGCTTCTCGGCGAAGTCCAGCATGCCCGCAGGCACCGAGGCGCTGGGGCTCGAGGTCGTCGTACCCGGGGTGCTCGACGTCCCGCTGGTCGCCGAACCCGTCGGTGCCGCAGACGTAGTGACGGTGTCGCTGCCGCCGGTGCATCCGGTCAGGGCGAGCGTGGCGGCAAGGACGGTTCCGGCGCTGACGATGGTGCGTTTCACTGGGTGCCCCCGGGTTCGCGAACGACAAGGAGACCCGCCGGTTGAGCGCCTTGCCTGCCTCGTTGCTGTTGCTTGCCACCGGGTCTGCCTCACCCTTGCCCTGCGGGACCAGCGTGATTCCTTGCGGCACCATCGGTTTCAGAGCAGCGGCCACGGCGGCGGCGCGCCGCTTGGACAGGTCCAGGTTGTGCGCTTCGGTGTTGTCGGAGTCGGTGTAGCCGATCACGTTGACCGTGCCGGTGACCCGGTCGGCCTTCAGCGCGGCGGCTGCCTTGGCGAGGGTGGCTTTCGCGGCGGGCGACAGTTCAGCGCTGTCGACGGCGAACAGCACGTCGGAGGCGATATCCACCGATCGGGTGGCGGACTTGGTCCGGTCGGTGATCTGGCCGCTCAGGTCGCTGACCTGTTGGGTCAACGGCAGTACGGACCGCGCCGTGTCGGTGACTGCCTTCAGCCGGTTGTCGTCGATGGCCGGCCAGCCGGATCCCACCTGGATGGGCTGGTCGGCCGGTCGCGTCGGGGTCATCGCCCCGTCCTGCACGGGGACGTCGGGAATGATGCTGCCGGCGATGTTCACATCGACCGAGGTCACCGACGCGGGCAGGGTCGGCACGACGTAGTAGAGGGCGAACGCCTTGCCGGCGTTGTCGCCCTCGACGTGGCTGACCAGCGACCCCGGCGAGCACACGCAGTGCTTATCGGGGGTGACCAGCGTGACGTACATCTTCCGGCCCGCCGAATCGACGACTCCGGCGTTGGTGAGCGAATCCACGGACTGCTTGTCGACCGACATCGCGGAGCTGGAGGCCAGCACGATGGACGCGAGATTGAACGTGGTGTCCCCCGTGGTCCCGGCCGGGAACCCGATGGAGAAGTAGACGGCGGTGCCGCTCTCGATGCGCCGGACCCCATGGACCGTGATGACTCCCTGGGGGGCATCGCCGTTGCCCAGGTAGCCCGAGCGGACCTGGCCCAGGACCGGGACTGTGTCGTCGGTTGCCGCGGTTGCAGGCACGATGGCACCCAGCAACGCTGTCACCGCCGCGACACCACCGGCGGCGATGCGTGTGCGTGTCCTCACGAAGCAATCCTTTCTGATTGGGACGCCGGCCGTTCCGCCGCCACGGTAACCGATGGCGGGCCCGGGGCCGGGCTCGCGCATCAGTCCGGTCGCGGCCGCCGGCGGTGGGCCGGGCGGGTCCTAGCCCTGCAGGCGGGGCTCGAAATGTAGGTCGATCCGGTCCCAGTGCACAACGACCGGCCCGCCGTCGCCGGGGAAGGTCAGGGGGATCTGCAGGTCGCCGCAACTGGCGGTCGCGTCGGAGTCCGGTGGCGGTGTGCTGGTCGTCGGAGATGGGGTGCTGGACGGCGACGGGCCCGTCGACGTGGGGGACGGCGAGGGCGTCGGTGTCGGGGTCGGCCGGTCGGGCAGCCGGCAGGGTCCCAGCCGCATCCCGGTCCGCGCGACGGCGGAGGCCTGCTCCCGCTTGCCCGATTCGAGCACGTCCCGGCTGCGCACGGTGACCTCGATCCGGTCCGAGACCGGGTAATAGCAGTAGGAGACCACGTCGGCGCCGTTACGGCCCGCGAAGTCGCCCGCGGCGTTCTGGCCGAGCCCGCAGGACAGGTTGCCGCCGTCGGTGAGGACACCGGCTAGCGCGCCCGGTGCGTCCCTGGCGATCTCCTGGGCGGCGGCCAGCGCCGAGGAATCGGCGGCGTTCTGCAGTCCGCTGGCCTGGTCGGTGGCGCGGTCGAACCGGACGAAGCCGACGACACCGAGGGTGAGCAGCAACAGGGTCACGCACACGATGATGGCCGTCGATGCCACGCCGGCTTCCGGATCGTCGGTCACGCAATCCTCCTGTGCCCCACGCGTGGTGCCGGGGTGGGCAGTTGCCCACCCCGGCACCACGTTCCCGCAGGTGTGAATCGGTTCGGTCTGCGGATCAGTTCGGCGGGTTGCCCTTGAAGATGTCGTCGATCAGATCGCCGACCTTGCCGGTGACGTCGGCAGCCTTGGCGGCCGTCACCACTGCCGCGACGAGGATGGCCGCGACGAGGACCATACCGACGTATTCCAGGGCCGAGGCGCCGCGCTCGCGGTCCTCCAGGCGGGCCTTCAGGACGTGCATGGTGGCCATCATGCGGGCCGCGATGTAGTGCTGCATTTCGGTTCTCCCTCAACGTTGTCCGCTGGCTGCGGGGCTTACTCGGTGGGTGCGAGGCCCCGACTGCGGTGCCCCTTGCTGACATGGGAAACGCTACGGATCTGAGGTCGGCACCCGTAGGGTCCGCGGGCCCATTCACGGGCCCAAAGGCACCGGCTGATCGGTGCCGAGCCAGGCCGCGATTGCCTCGGCGCGCGTCTCGACGCCCAGCGCGGCGAAGATCTGGTTGATGTGGTTCTTCACGGTCTTCTCCGCCACGAAGAGGGTCCGGGCGATCTCAGAGTTCGAGCGACCCATGGAGATCAGCTCCATCACCTCGACCTGCCGCTGGCTGAGCGGATGCCGCCCGCTGCGCAGGCCCCGGGTTGCGCCGTTACTCACCGCCTGGTGGATGGCCGTGAGCGCCGGGCCCGAGAAGGCTCCGACCCCGCCTGCGGCACCGCGGATGAATTGGGCCAGGCCCGCCGCATCGAAGGTGCCGTGCACCAGGTAGCCGACCGCGCCGGCCGCAAGCGCCTGGTGGATCACGCCGGGCTCGTCGGTGAAGGTCATCATCACCACCGAGGCGCACGCGGTGATCTCGGCGAGCACGGACAGGCCGTCCTTGCGGGGCATCCGTACGTCGAGCAGCACCACGTCCGGTGACTCACGCCGGACGACGCGCAGGGCTTCCTCCCCGTCGCCGGCCTCGCCGACGACGCTCAGGTCCGCTTCGGTGTCCACGAGGGCGCGCAGCCCCATCCGCACGACCGGGCTGTCGTCCACGATGACGATGCGGATCGGCTCCACGGGGTCGCTCATGATTCGACCAGCCCGCGGGCGTTGACGGAGAACGTCACGATGGTCCCCTTCCCAGGTGTGCTGTGCCAGTCGGTGCGCCCACCGATCCGGGCCATCCGCTCGTGCAGGCCTTTGACGCCGAGGTGGCCGGCGATGGCGGCCTGCTCGACCTGCAACGGATCCGCTCCCTTGCCGTCGTCGGCGATTCTGAGAACGAGTTGCCCGTCGCGGCAACGCAATTCGACGTTCGTCTCCGCGGCGCCGGCATGCTGGTGGACGTTCTCCAGGGCTTCCTGCAGTACGACCAGGAGCTCGTAGCGGACGCTTTCGTCCGAGGTGTCGAGGCCGGGATCGATCTCCACCCGCGCGATCCGGCCGGTCTTGGCCTGCCACTGGGCGACCACGTGCCGCACCGCCTCGTGCAGCGGCTGCTGGGAGGTCGGGGTGCGCAGATTGGTCATGGCCTGGCGCAACTCGTGCACGGCCGCGCCGGACATCGCCTGGATCTGGGTCGCGAGCACCACAGCCTGGTCGGAGTCGCGCTCGACGTAGGTCGGCAGAGCGCTCGAGGCCATCATGATGGCCTGGACGGTCTTGGCGGCCGAGTCATGCAGCTGACGGGACAGGTGAGTGCGCTCCTGCGTCGCTGCGGCGGTGGCGATCGCGTCGCGAAGCACCAGCTCGTGCTGATCCTGCGCTGCCAGGGCGCGCCGCAGCGTTGTGCCGAGGTACCAGAGCGTGAGGTAGACGAACGGGATGACGAAGATCGCCAGCAGCTGGTCACCGGAGGTTGTCTCCCGGGCCAGTAACCCGACGGTGTAGATGGCCATCAGCGTCCAGATGACGATCAGTCCGCCGAGCACATCCAGCCACAGGCCGAGCAGCAGGGCGGTGGTCAGGGCGATCAGCACGAACGGGCTGATCGGGCCGCCGAGCGCCGTCGCAGCGGAGATGAGCGCGACATCGGCCAGCGCGATCGAGGGGTGGCGACGTACGGCGTGCAGCAGCTCCGGACGGGTCAGGCCCAGGTAGCTGGTCAGGCCGGCGACCAAGCAGCCCAGCAAAGTCGCGGGACTCAGCCGGGCCCCCAGTGAGGCGGTCAGCGCAGCGGCGAGTGCCAGCAGGCGCACGACGAACGCGGCCTGCGTCACCTTGAACGCGACCGGGTTGATGGTCACCGCGCCGTCAGGAGCCACCGAAGAGTCCCTTGAGCTGGTCGCCGCCCACGGCGAAGTAGAGGCCGCCGAGGAAGAGGACGAGGATGGCCGGCACCATCACGACGGTCACGACGAGGGTGACCCGTGGTTCGACCCGGGCGGCCTGCTGGCGCAGCCGCTGGGCGTGCGCCTTGCGCATGTCTGCGGCGATGTGTTCCAGGGTGTCCACCAGCGGTGCACCCAGCTCTTCGGCCTGCAAGTAGGCGGTCACGAAGTCTTCGACCGACTCCGATCCGGCGCGCGAGCGCAGGCCGACGAATGCGGCCCGCACCGTCGCGCCGTTGTTGATCTGCTGCAACGTCAGTTGGATCTCGTGCGAGAGGGTCCGCCGAATCGCTCGGCGACGGTCGCGAGCGCCGTACGGAATCCGATGCCGGCGGTGACGGTCACGGCCAGGACGTCCAGGAAGTCCGGCAGGTCGGCGTCGATCTGCTCGCGGCGCTTGCGGGCCGTCGCGGTCAGCCGGGCCAGCGGCAGCACGATGACGACGGCGACGCACAGCAGGAGCAGCAGGAGGTTGCCCTGCAGAACGAAGATCAGGGCAGCCGGGCTGATGATCATCATCCACAGGATGCTGCGAGCCAGGACCGAGTCGACATCGAGGCCGTCGGGCCGACCCGCCAGGTCGACCTGCCGCTGCAGCCAGCGAAGTGCCTTGGGCGGCAGAACCTTCCGCAGGGTGGGCACCAGCCGGTAGGACAGCGACGTGATCGCGCTCTGACCCTTGGAGCGTTGCTGCTCCGCGCCGCGCAGCAGGGCGACCTCGTCGGCGCCCAGATCCATCGCCGGATCCGTCCGCAGCATCCGGTAGCCGCGGACGAACACCAGGAAGGCCGTCATCGCCACCAGCCCGGGGATGGCACCGATCAACCAGTTCACGCGATGATCCTGGTCATCCGGCGGATCGCGACGAAGCCGATCACGAAGAGGACCGCGGACACGATGAGGGCCGCCTGCCCGATGGGAGTAGTGGTCATCTGCTGCACCGTGCCGGGTTTGAAGGCGTTGATCAGCAGCAGCGAAACAACACCGACACCGGCGATCATGTAGGCGGTGGCCACCGACTGCGCCAGCGTCGTCTGGACCTCCCGGCGGGTCTCCTTGCGCTGCTCGAGGGTGTCGGCGATGGTGCGCAGCGCCTTCACCATGGATCCGCCGCTGCGCGAGGCGACCACGAGCGTCGAGATCAGTACGGAGGTCTCCCGGGTTCCCACGCGGGCCTGTAGCCCCGCCAGTGCCGATGACAGCGGTGCGCCGAATTTCAGCCGGGTGGCGACGCGGGTCAGCTCGGTGTGGGCGGGTTCGGACAACTCGTCCCCTGCGATGCCGATGGCGGTGGGCAGCGAGAGGCCGGCGTACGACGCGTTGGCCAGCACGCGCGCCAGCTCGGGAAGCTGCGCGACGAATGCTTCGCGTCGGCGCAGCTGGCCGCGCCGTAGATACCACCGGACCGCGGCCACGCCGGCCAGCAGCCCGAAGACGGCCAGTAGTGGTGCGAAGAAGGTCCACAGCACGTACGTGGCGACGAGCGCGACCGCGCTACCGGAGACCACCACGAGCAACGGCGACCGGTCGATGCCGGCCAGGTCGAGCTCGTCCTCCAGCCAGCGACCCAGCCGAGTGTGCCGCAGCTGCTGATCGGCGTCCTGCAGCACGGTCGCCGGACGGTCGTCGCCGCCGAATCCCTCGGCGCCGCTGACGGCCCGCCGCCGGGCCGCCCCTACCGCCAAGAATTCGCGGATCGCCGCCATCAGCAACACGACGCTGAGCAGAGCGCCGATGAGGATGGCCAGGATCATCATGCCGACCACCACTGATCGGCGGCGGGCAGACCGGCATCGCTGATCCTGCGGCGCAGACCCTCCGGCAGCGGGTTGTTCTCGAAGCCGCCGTTCTTGCCCGGACCGGTCTGCAGGTGCGGATTCCACTGGGTGACCGGGATCAGCTCGAAGTCCTCCTGACGCTGGCTGGCCACGTAGGACACGTCCGTCACCCGGCGTTTGCCGTCAGGGAAGCGCTGCAACTGCACGATGACCTCGACCGCGGAGTTGACCTGATCGCGCAGTGCGTGGAAAGGGATCTCGACCTCACTCATCGAAGCCAGGGTCTCCAGGCGGGACAGCGCATCCTCGGGGGAGTTGGCGTGCACCGTCGTGAGCGAACCCTCGTGGCCGGTGTTCATCGCCTGCAGCATGTCCAGGGCCTCGCCGCCGCGGCACTCACCGACGATGATGCGGTCGGGCCGCATGCGCAGCGAGTTGCGCACGAGGTCGCGGACGGTGACTGCGCCGCGGCCCTCCACGTTGGCCGGGCGGGTCTCCAGCCGGATCGTGTGCGGCTGGCTGAGGCTCAGCTCCGCGGCGTCCTCGATGGTCACGATGCGCTCGCCGGGGTCGATGAAGGACGACAGCGCGTTCAGCAGCGTGGTCTTGCCCGAGCCGGTTCCACCCGAGACGACCACGTTGATCCGGGCCGTCACGCAGGCCCGCAGCAGTGCGGCCGTCTGCCGGTCCAGAGTGTCGATCTCGATCAGCCGGTCCAACGGCAGTGAGCGCGGGAAAAGCCGGATGGTCACCGTCGGCCCGTTCAACGCCAACGGCGGCAGTACGACGTTCACCCGGCTCCGCGCGGCATGCGGGAGTCCGCGGGCAGCCGGGCATCCACCATCGGACTGGACTCGTCGACGCGGCGGTTGACCGTCGAGACGATCCGGTCGATGGTCTGCAGCAACTGCTCCTGGCTGCTGAACGGCGCCGGCCAGCGCTCCAGCCGGCCGTTGCGCTCGACGTAGATCGTCTCGTGACCGTTGACCATGATCTCGCTGACCGACGGGTCGGCGAGGATGGGTTCCAGGACGCCCAGCCCGACCGCTTCGTCGACGACGCGGCGGATCAGCTGGTTGCGCTCGCTGGCGCTGAGGATGACGCCCTCGCGGGAGACCAGGTGGGCGATCACCCGCTCGAGACGGGCCCGCCGCTGGCCGGCATCCAGTTTGCTCAGCGCATTGAGATCGACCTCTTCCAGCAGCAGGGCTCGGAAGCGGGTGACCAGCGAGTCGTCTTCCTGGGTGGCACCGACCGGCGTCGCACCGGAGAACGAGGAATACGTGCGTTTCATCGGATGTCCGGCATCTCTACGGTCCGGGAGACCGAGCCCAGGTTGATCATGATCAGGCTCGGCAGTTTGACCTTCACGGTGTAGCGCTGCGCACGGTCGACCGGGCCGCCCGAGACCGACTCCGCACTCAGCGCGCCGGGCAGCGCGTTCCGTGCGGCCCGGACCGGGTCCTGCCCGAGGGTCGCGGCGCGGGCCGCATCACGAGCGGCGGAGTTGGCCGCCAGCGTCGTCCATCCGGCGATGCCGAGCTGCAGCGTCACCAGGGCCGCGAAGAGCAGGAGCGGAATGAGACTGGCGACCTCGAGCGCTGCCGTGCCACGCTCCCGCCTGCGGTGGCCGCTCACGGCTCGTTCACCACCGTTCGGGTCGTGGTCAGGCTCGTCGGTAGACCGAACGCACCGCCGAAGCCCAGCGGGATGCGCATGGTCACGGCGATCTGTTCCGGTCCGGAGGTACTCACCGACAGACCGGAGGAGAACGGACCCGGCACCGAGTCGACGGCCGCGGAACGCGCCTGGCCGGTCTGGCCGCTCACCGCGTAGCTGCGGGCCGCGGCCGTCGTGGCGTGGCCGGCCCAGATGAACGTCATCCCGGTCACGGCGATCTGCCAGCAGATCGCGGCCAGCAGGAGGACGAACGGGATCATCACCGAGTTCTCCAGGGCGATGCCGCCGGCCTCGCGGCGGCTGGTGCGCTCGCCACTCTCGCTGCGGGCCGCGCTCTTGTCCCGCCCGCGCCGTTCGCGTCGCGACCCGCGCTTGCGCTCGACGGCGGCGGGTCGCACCGTGGTCCGCTCCAGACCCACCTCGCGGCGCAGCTCGGTGAACAACCGCCACCAGGCCACCTCGGTGATGGCCCGCGGATCGCGTTCGTTCTGTGCCGTCTCCAGGAGCCGGCTGGACAGCGGGATGCGCGTTTCGAGGACCCGGGCGGTGGTCAGCTTGGGTACGGAGGCGGCGGGGAAGATGCTGGACTTGTCGACCTTGTTGATCAGGACCCGCATGTCGGCCTCGTCGCCGACCGCCAGCGCGGTCCAGGCCATCATCCGCCGGCGCATAGCGCGCACCGACATCACATCGGAGGTGGTGACCACCAGGACCTCGTCGGCGACCTCCACACACGCGGCCTGGCTCGGCGACACGTGGCCGCCGGCGTCGAGGATGACGACGTCGAACTCGCGGCGCAGGATCTCCACGATGGCCTGAAGGGCTTCGGGAGTGACGAAGTCGGCTTCGCGCACGTCGACCGGGGCCAGCAGCACGTGGATGCCCGTCTCGTGCAGGATGACCGCATCCAGGACGGTCTGGGTGCCGAGGTCCTCGGCCACCTTGGCCACGTCGGCGATCGATACCGATTGGCGTACGTCGAGCACGGCCCCGACGTCTCCCTTCTCGACGTCGACGTCCACCAGGCAGACCTTTGCCTGGGAGTGCTTCAGGACCTGGTCCTGGGCCAGATGCGTTGCGACCGTGGTGGTTCCGACTCCGCCCTTGGCGCCGACGACGGTCAGGACGGTGCCGCGCTGCCGTCCGCCGGTGTCTTCGCCGGTCTGGAACTTGCGGATGTGGGAGACCCACTCCTGCGCCAGTTCCAGGCGACTGGAGACATCCGGGAAGGAGAACGGGTAGGCGATCACGCCACGCGCCCCCGCCTCCATCGCCTTGACGACGGTGGCCGGGGTGCGCGTGTCGGACACCTCCAGCACGGCCACGTCGGGGCGCTGGGCGGTGATGTCGCGGATGATCTCGGTGACCGGCTCAGGGCCGATCTCCTGGTAGATGATCACGATGTCCGGCCGCATCCGCCGGCTGAGGTCGACCAGCTCCTGGGTGCTACCGGCGACGGCCTTGATCGAGACGTCGTCGATCTCCTGGAGGATGCCGGTGAGGTCGGCGACCAGGTTCTGATCGCCGAGTCCGATGACGATGTCGCTCACTTGGTGCCCTCCGCAACTGCCTTGCCGCCCAACTGGGAGGCGTCGTACTCCTTGACGTCGTCGCCCCGGTTGGCACCCACATCGGTCGGCAGACCGATCAGCCGGACCTCCTTGGCGAAGTTGGCGGCGTAGGTCACGGCCATGGCGTCCTTCGGGACCAGCGCGAGGGTCACGGGGATCACCTGGCTCTGGCTGGTGCCACTAGCCGTCTGGTTGGTCACCGTCTGCTGGCCGGAGATGGACACGACGCGGACGTCGCTGGTCAGCAACTTGACCGACTTCGGCAGGCCGGGCACATCGCCGTACACCGCGTAGATGTCGACCCGGTCGCCGGGCCTGACCCGACCGGCGACACCGGTGACGGGGTTGACGTCGATCGCCACCTCGCGCTCGTCGCGGTTGAGGCTGGAACTGGGGATCAGCATGTCCGAGCTGAGCGTCGTGCCGGCGTTGATCCGGAAGCCGACCCGGCGACCCTGCAACTGGGACATGGTGAGGACCGACGACTGCGAGGTCCACCGGGCCGGGACCTCGACCGGCTGCAGGTTGGTCGCGCTCAGCGGGGTGTAGGCGTCGATGGCCTGCGTCGCCCGGTAGACGGTCACCTTCGCGCCGACCTGGCTGTTGACCGAGGCAACGTAGCTGGTCACGACGAAGAACGTGGCGATGGCCACGATGGCCGAGATGACGACCAGGATGAGGCCGCGGCGCTGGCGGGGATTCACGCGGCGACCTCCTGACCGGTCAGGACGATGTGGCAGAACTGACAGAACGGGCCGTCGCCGCCCTGCCCGCAGACGCGGCAGACCGCTCGCGCCGGTGCCAGCACCGGCGGTTGCACCAACGCGACGAACTCTGCACCGGGGCTGCCGTAGGCCCGTTCGGCACTGACCGGTGGGGCGACGGCGATCGCGTCGGAGCGCCCGATCAGGCGAGCGGCGGGCTGCGGGTCGGTGGCCGCGACCAGCAGGGTCGCGTGTGGCGGGACGGCCACCGGGGCGCTCGTGACCTGCTGGTCGGCGCCGAACGTGGCCACGAAGCCGGGGCCGCCCGGCAACATCGAGCGCAGCCGCTGCCACAGGCTCGGTGCTGGCTCGTGCAGGTTGCTCACCCGCCGCAGCCATGCCCCCGAGACGGTCCGCGCCAGTTGTTCGTCGACCAGACGTACGACGTCTGCGGGTTCGGTGGTCGCGTGCGCCGCCTGCCGGCCGACGGCGGCGAGGGCGAGCACGCTGGCCGATGCTGCGCGTAGCGCGAATCGGGTTGCCGGATGTGCCCCTACGGCGACGGTCACCGCCAACCGGGCCGCCCTGACATCCCACACCTGCGTGAGCACCACGACCGCCGACGAGGGGTGGGTGTTCAGGTGGCTCGCAAGGCCGTCCGGCTCGGGCGGCATGATCCAGACCTTGCCCTTCGGATCGGGCCACTGCATCGCGCCCGCTTCGGCGGCGGCGCTCAGCACGACTAGCATCACGGTCACGAACTTGCCCTCACAATGTCGCTATTTCGTCGGTGTCGGTCTCTCGGCAGCAATGACTTTAAGTGCCGTTGAGCGAGAAGGGACTGCCGAGAATGTCGGGAGTTTCCGCAACACAGAACGGGAAGGAAGCCGTGGTCAAACGACCGTCGTCGGGTCGGCGATACACCGATTCTTCACGTCGGCACCGGGTGAGCGCCGCCCTCTCGGCCGTCATGGGTGTGGTCGCGTGCGTCCTGCTCGGCATCGGCATCTTTGCGTGGACGATGCCCCAACTGGCACCGGTCAAGGTGGTCGCCGGGGAGTCGGCCAGCCTTGGCCGGACTCCCTGGTTTGATTCCGGCTCAACGCTTTTCGCAGATGTCGATGCCACCGACACGACGCGCCCGGCGGAGTGGGGCTGCACGCTCGACGACGGCGGGGGCGGGCACGTGGTATTGGGCACCGCCCCGAACCCGGATCTGGTCGGCACCCGCGTCGTCGATGACCGCAGCCTGTTACCGGTGGTCACCATCGGTCCGACCGGTGACGGCTCGAGCATCACCTGCTCCGGCCCGCGGGCCCGCTCGGGCGTCGCGATGTGGGCGCTGCCGACCGACGCGGGCCTGCCACGCGTCGCGTTGTCACTGGTGATCGCGGGCATTGCGCTGCTCGGTGCCGCTGCCGCAGTGCACCCGTTCACGCGCGGTCTGGTCAGGTTCGGCGGATGATTCCCTCGACCGGCCAGGTCCACGGGATCGCCCGTATGTTCCGCTGGCCCATCGTCGCCGGGGCGGTCGTCGTCGTCGCGTTCGCGGTTGCGTTCTGGGTCCTGACGCTCACCAGTGCCCGAACCTTCCACGGCAGCGGGGCAACGGGTTCGCCCGTCGCGATCACCGGATCCGCCGACGGGTCGGCCCGGCTCGACGTCTATACCGACCGGCCGTCGACCGCCGGCTGCACCCCCAGCCACAGCGACGTCTATTTCTTCGCGGCTGACTTGCTCGAAGGGTCCGGGGAGACGACGGCCAGTCTTCACCATGACGGTCGGTCGTGGTTCCGGGCGGGCTATCTGACGGACGGCTGGCGGGCCGGGCAGAGCGTGACCTGCCCCGCACAGGACGGGTCCGCAGTCCTGCTCAGCGTGGATCAGGCCGCTGCGTGGCGTGAGCCTGCGCTCGCCCTGACCGGCGGTGGGATCTTCCTGGCGATCGGCGCCGCCGTCTTCGTGGCGCTTGGCCGAGAGCCGGATCACTCTGTGCCGCCTAGGATTTGACGACGAACGTGCGCATGATGCGCTCGATCCCGACCGTGCCGAACTCAGTCGCGGGAGCCTTCCCCACGACGTTGAGGATCAACTCGGGCGAGACCTGGGCGAAGAGTTGCTCGATGCGGTACGGGGTCGAGGTTCCCTGCGGTGTCTCGGTCCACGTGACGAGCACCGCGTTCTGCGTACCCGGCCATTGCACCGTCGACCGTTTGAGGTCCGTGACCTGTC
Source organism: Branchiibius cervicis (assembly GCF_042661605.1). Taxonomy (NCBI): domain Bacteria; kingdom Bacillati; phylum Actinomycetota; class Actinomycetes; order Micrococcales; family Dermacoccaceae; genus Branchiibius; species Branchiibius cervicis. The sequence goes on along the minus strand of NZ_JBHSWJ010000002.1, from coordinate 2,977,560 downwards.
CCGTCGACAGCTTCGCCGTCGCCAGCACCTCGGACTGGGCGACCGCATCGGAGGCGGGTTCGGTGTCGACGACGACCGCGACGCCGACGGGCAGCGAGGGATCGCGTCCCTGCTCGCGGGCGGCTATCCCCGGCGTTCCGCCTTTGGCGGACGGGGGCACCTCGTTGTCGGTCCACGTCGCCGGAACCCGCAACTCGAAGCCTTTCCCGGTGAGCGTGCGGTAGTTCAGTGGGGGCGTGGCCAGCGGCGTGTACGTCGCGGGAGCCGTATCGGAGGGAAGCAGGCTGTTGGCGGTGTTCGGCGTGGAGCCCGATGAGGAACTCGAGCAGGCGGTGAGCGCGCAGGTCACGAGCAGGACCGCTGTGGCGGCGAGGGGCAAGGACTTCACCGGAGCAACTCTCGCACGTCCGCCGGGATGGGCGGACCGTCGTGACGCCGGCCCTGGACCCAGACGACGGCGGCCGCGACCGCAAGCCAGGTCACCAGATCCATCACTGCTGCAATCGGTCCGGCCGACGAAACCACGGACCGCCCGGCCAGGGCCTGCCCGGTCCAACTCAGCGGATTGAGCAGATAGCCCACTGCCGCCGAGCTGAGCCAGAACCCCCAGCCGTAGTCCTGCCAGAGCCGGGCGCAGAAGGCCACGATGCTGACGAGGGCGAACAGTTCCAGGATCGTTCGCAACGCGATGCCCATTCCGACCTCGCCCTGGATCGATGCGAAGGTCACCGCGACGATACCGAGCACGGCAGAAGCCACGGCCAGTGCAAGCGTGAGCGAGATCCATCGGACGGTGCGCGCGACGGTTTCGTTCATGTGCCCGATCGTTCCAAACGTAGGTGGGTTCCGACCCGGGCCCGCGGACCCCGCGTATCCGGGTCCGCGGGCCCATGCCGGACGGCCGCGATTGCAGCACAGTGAATCCCGGAAGGGAGCGCCATGACCAACGAGACCTCCGGGCGAGCAGGCGGCCGCGAACGGGGAGCCATCAGCCTGGAGTCCGCCGGGCTGATCTTCCTGGCGGCTCTGCTGGTCGGCGCGATCACGTTGGCCATCACCCACAGCAACGTCGGGGGCGCGTCGCCGACGCGATGTGCAAGGTTCTCACCGGCGGGCAGGGGTCCTGTTCGGCGGGCGAACCGGGAAGCGCGCCGGATCCGCATGTGCCGACCGAGCCCTGCGCGACGGCGGCCGAAGGTTATGAAGTTTCCGGTGAGGTGGCAGCCGGGGTGAGTGCCGGTGGCAACAAGAAGGTCTCCATCGAGAAGCTGAGCAACGGTCAGTACGCCGTCAACGTGACCTCCGGGGGCACGCTCGGCGTGGCCGGAGGTGTCGGGTGGGACGCCAGTGTGAACGTCAACGGTTCCGGTTACGGGTGGGACATCGGCGCCGACGCCAACGCCCGGCTGCAGGGCGGAGTCACCCAGACCTACCTGGTCAACAGCAAGTCCCAGGCGGAGGACATCCGCAACTGGAGCATCTATGAGGACAGCAGGGATGCGCTGCTCAACGGCACGGGCATGGGGTGGGCCTCCCACATCCCGGGAGTCGACTGGGCAGCGGACAAGGTCGCCGGATGGGCGGGTCTGAAAGAACCGCCCACACCCGACTCGACCATGGTGTACGGCGGTGCCAGCGCGGACGCCTCGGCACACGACACCCTCGGCGTCGGACAGTTGTCGGCCAGCGGGTCGGTGGATGCCATCCTCGGAGTGCGTACGAACTCCGATGGCTCCTATGTGATCGTCGGCCAGGCGTCTGCCAGCGCAACAGCAGCCGCGTCGGCCGCATGGAAAAACGCTTCTTTCGACCCGAAAGCAGCTGCGCTCATCGAGGGTTCCTACGACAAGAACCACCATCTGACGAGCGTGAAATTCACCGCGACCACCGGACTGGGCAAGGACGACAGCACGATCAATTCGTGGACGCTCCCGGTGAAAACCGATGCCGACCGCCAGGCCGCCAATGACGTCCTCTACAACGTCAACCCGGTCACCTGGTCCGGATTCTTCGAGGGTGCCAAGGATCGCGGCCAGGTCACCCAGCTCACCTACCACGACGACGGCACCGACATCGAGGCGAAGGTCGGCGGCAAATTCATGGCCGACGTCGGCATCAGCGGCAACCTGAAGCTGCCGCACTCCAAGGTGACCGGGGCGCAGTACTGGGACGGTCAGGGCTTCGCGGACTGGGCCGCTTGCAAGTAGCGCTCGCCGGCTCTCAGTGTTGGGCGACGGCTCCGATCAGCGGCAACGCCAACACCAGCAACGCGCCGAGGATCATGTGCGGGCCGAAGGAGATCGCGGTCTTGCGGGTGGCTCCGGCGAACAGGATCAGGATCACGGCCAGTACGCCGCCGGACAGGAAGCCCGCAAAAACCCCGAGCACGGCTTGCGCCACCCCGTTGAAGCCGAGCATCAGCCCGAGGGTGGGGGAGAGCTTGACGTCGCCGAGGCCGAACCCCTGCCCACCGGCGATGAGGGCGATCACCAGGTAGAACAGGCCGGTCGCCAACGCGCACAGGACGGCAGTCAGGAGCGATTTCCACTCTCCGCGTACGGCGCTGACGATGGTGAGGCCGATCAGGGCGGCGACGAAGGTGGGGCGCGTCCACCGGTCGGGTAGCCGGTGGACGTCCACGTCGATGGCCGCCAGGACGATGAGCGGAACGGTCAACGCGGCGTACACGATGCCTTGAACGACACCGCCGACGAAGGTTTGGGCGGCACCCACCAGAGCCGCTGCGATCGCCATCGCCGCCGGCACCCAACGGAAGGTGACGGTACGCAGCTGGTGTTCGTCGTCGTACCGGTGCGCGAGCGTGGTCAGGCGCGGGGTGAGGAACAGGCCCGCAAGCAGGCCGCCGACCATTCCGGCCAACCCGACGATGGCAATAGATGCAGTCATCGGTCAGCCGAACGCGACGTAGACGATGAGTTCGAACGTCGTGAACACGGTGCCGACGATCACCAGGAGCACGGGCACACCGTCCCACCAGCCACGGGAGGAACTGAAGCGCTGCGGGTCACGGGGGTCGTACCAGACCTGCACGTCGCCGGTGGGATACCAGCCGACGTCGACGGCGAACTGCTGGCGGCCGCGCACCATCTGCCCATCGGCCGTGCGGAATTCGACTCCGGGCGAACTCACCGAGTCGGTGCCGCCGGCCCAGGTGTGGGAGTAGTCGGTCACCGCGCCGGTGGTGCGGACCCAGCGCGAGCGACGGCGGCTCCTGGCCAGCAATCCGATCAGACCCAGCACCAGCAGACCCGGCCCGGCGAGCAGTGCGACCACCAGGATCAGGGTGGCGGAGATGGGGGCGGGGCGCATGGCCCCACCCTAGGCGCGCCGCCCGCCGCCGGTGCGCCACAGGCCGCAGTAACGTACCGACGGTGCCGTCCGCAGCCGACAACCCCCTCCTCCCGTACGTCGATCGCGTCCTCGCGCTAGGTGCCCCTGGTTCGCGACCCGCGGCGACCGCCCTTGGCGTGCAGCGTGATTCGACACGGCATGTCGCTGTTGGCGGCTGGGCGCAGTTGCCCTCGACCGCAGGGCCGGGGGTGCCGATGTGGCGTGCTGCGCTGGTCGATCTGGCGTCGGTGACCAAGCTGGCGGTGACCACGACGCTCGCGATGCAACTGGTCGCCGAAGGAGTTCTGGCCCTGGAGGAGCCCGTCGCGGCGTACGTGCCGCAGTTCGTTCGCGGCGACGTGACTCTCGAGGATCTGCTGACCCACACCGCCGGACTGCAACCCTGGTGGCCGCTGTACTGCGCTGCCGGTGACCCGATCGACATCTGCTGCGACGTGGCGCCGGCCACCGAGCGGGGGCGGCAGTTCTGCTACTCCGATCTCGGCGTGCTGCTCGCGGGAGCGATGGTCAGCGCCGCCGCAGGTGAGCCGCTGGACGTCGCGTTCGCCGACCGGGTCGCCGGCCCCCTCGGGCTGTCGGCCAGGTTCGGTCCGTTGGATCCGTCGCTGGCGGCGGCCGGCGCCGACAGCGACGGGTACGAGTACGCAATGCTCGCCACCGGTCGGCCGCACCCGGTGCCATTCGGTCCGCAGGACTTCGCCGGCTGGCGGGCCGGGCTCGTGCGCGGCGAGGTGTCCGACGGCAACGCCGCCCACGCTTTCGGGGGTGGGGCCGCGCACGCCGGGTTGTTCGCCTCGGTCGACGATCTGCTGACGTTGGGCAGCGCCCTGCGGGACGGGACGCTGGTGCCCCGGGCGGTGCTGGAGCGCTTCGCCCGGCCCTCGCCGTTGCACCCTGCGCAGGCGGTCGGCTTCCGACGGCGGCAGTTACCGGATGGCACGACGGTGCTGGAGCACCCCGGTTTCACCGGCAGCTACCTGGGCTTCGTCCTCGAGCGGCCGCTGGTGGTCGCGGCCGCGGCCACCCGTCTGCACGGAACCGTCGGAGGGTTGCCGCACGTGTTGCCGCAGGACTTGCCGGCGACCATCGCGACCAGGGAGGTCGTCGAGGTGGCGTGGCACGGCGTACAGGCAATGGGCGGTTGACCCACGTCCGGTCAGATTCCCGGGGAAACACAGCACTGATTGGGTCCATCGGCACCGTGGGCGCAGTACCTTCGGCGTCATGGCCGATTTTGAGAAAGCCCTGGAAGATCTCGACGTGGACGCCTTCTGGCGGGAGGGGTACGCGATCCTGCCGGACGTCTACACCGAGGAGGAAGTCGCGCAGATGCGCGAAGAGGTCATGGCCAACGCCAAGATCGGCGGGGAGCTGACCGCCGGCCCGCTCAAGCACGTGCTGACCGACGGAAAGATGGCCGCGGTGGCCAAAAAGCTGCTGGATACCGACGATGTGGTCTACGGGGGCGACAGCTCGGCCACCATTAACGGCAAGATCCGGGTCTGGCACAAGGACAACACCGACCGACTCGACGAGAACGCGCCCGACTGGGACGACCGCTACACCCAGCTGCGCTTCGGTATCTACCTGCAGGATCACACCGAGCACAGCGGTGGCTTGAACCTCAAGCCCGGCGCCCACGACATCTGCGACCTGAGCAGCGGCAAGACCACCTATGTGCGCAGCCGGCCGACCGATCTGCTGGTGTGGAGTATGCGGATGACGCACTCCGGCGCGGGCACGCTGCTGAAGGACCCTTCCCGACCGGATCCGGAACCGGAGGAATGGAACTCCTTCAGCGAGGACGAAGTGGCACCGTTGCACGAGAACCGGCTCGCGGTCTTCGCGCACATCGGAGCCAACGACAAGCACGCCCGCCGGTACCTCGACTACCTGCGCCACCGCACGTACATCGCGAACATGTGGCGCAACCACCCGTTCACCCCGGAAGTCATCGAGGAACTGCAGGCGGCCGGCCTGACCGTCCGCGACATGCCTTCGGAGGTCATCGACGACCCGCGAGCCGGTGGTTGGAAGGAATGGCAGCCCTACTGGTACCCGGGCAAGGCCGACCCGGAGCCGCAGGTGATCTATCGCGAAAAGGTCGTCGAAGTCCCTGCGACTGCTTCGGCTTCGGCCAAACCGGCTGCGTCACAGGCCTTCGTGCCGCGCTACTCCCGCGCCGTGAAGCGCCGGTTGCGCGGCGTGACCAAGGGCGCGGTCAACGGCTGGCACAGTGCTGCACCCAAGGGCAGTCGGTGAGCTGATCACGTCCTAGTGATGCGCCGGAGGTGACGGCGGATCAGGGTTCGGGTCGACGAGATAGGGGAACTGATCGGTTGCCCGCTTCGTCGGCCCGTCCACGTGATCGCTGATTCTGGGTCCCTTCGCGCCGTTCATCAGATACGTGTACAGCGTGTCCATGCAGTCGTCGTTGAGCGAGCGCCCGCCGCAGGTCTCGTGAGGTTGCCCGGCCACTACCGCGCGCTCGATCTCCAGGAAGCTGTCCTCCGCGAACGGCTTGCCGTAGTCGACGATCAGGTAGTCGGCCAGGAGCAGCTCGGTGAGCGGGTGGGTGCCGTCCGTGGCCAACGGCCACTGCGTGCTGCCGTCGATGCCGTCCCAGAAGCTGAGGTTGGCGTTGAGGCGGGCGCGGTAGGCACCCACGTAGTCCGGACCCAGGTTGAAGGCATCCTCAGCGTTGAAGAGGTCACGGATCTCCAGGTCGCGGTTGACCGTGTCATAGGTCTTCATGCCGAGTACGGCGTTCTCCAGTTCGGGGCGACCGAAGCGTTCCCAGCGGACCGGGATTTTCCCGTTAATGACGGTTTCGGCGACGACCGCTACCAGTGTCCCGGTGTCGTGGGCGGTCAGGTCGATCTCGACGACGACGCTGAACACGTTCTTGCCGTCGGACAGGATCTTGCCGGGGTTCTTGAAGGACAGCTTGCCCGTGGTGATCGTCTCCTGAAGCGCGAGGGCGTCGCTGAAGAACGGGTCCCAGCGCGGGCCCGCGAAAACGCGCAGGCCCTCGCTTCCTGCTACCTGGTTGACCTCGAAATCGACTGTGTCACCGGTGGATACGGCCAGATGGCCCTGCTGCCGGGCACCGTTGGGCGGGTCGAACGTGACGTCGATCGTGATCTCGGTGTCGTCCGTGCCAGGGCGGAAGAATGCCGGGTTCGACGGTTCCGGATCGATGGGACGGATCCGGAACCGGTAGATCAGGGCGTCGGACAGGAAGCCGCCGGGATCGGCGTACGGGACGGTGTTGACGACGAGGGCCAGGTGTCCCGGTCGGTCAGGCGCCGGGAACGCGTAGGCATCGGTGATGTCGGCGATCGGCAGTTGATGGGCGCGCGGACCGGAGTTGTGGTGCGACACAGGTCCTCCTCGGAGGGTTCACGGGACGACGCTGTCCGTTGGGGGTCCTGAGCGTCGCATGGGCGGCCCCTCGGCCTCATCCCTGAGGAGGTAGCGCGTGCGTGGTCGTGCTATCCGGCGAAGTTGAAGTGGTAGGACTCGCCGTCGGTGCCGTAGGCGTACGGCTGGGTGAATCCGTACTTGCCGCCGTTGGCCCTCAACCAGTTGGAACCCGCACCGCCCCAGTCGAATTCGGTGGTGTGGCCCTCCCATTCCTGGAAGTCGACGGCGAGGCCGGCGCCGTGGTTGGACGCACCGGGCGCGTTGGCGTACTTCGGGCCGAGGGTGGTGTACCAGTACTGCTGTTCGCTGTAGGTGCGGTAGGCGAGGTCGATGCTGGCGTAGTGGCCGAACGCGGCCTTGTAGGCGCTCTGGAGCGCGTCCAGTGATCTGACCGCGTTGCAATTGAGGTATCGCCGGGTGGTCGCGGTGTAGCCCGGGTCGAAGGGTTGCGGGGAGTTGTACGCCCGGTTCACCGGGCACAGGGCCCAGGCGGGCAGGCTGCCGTTGACCGAGGTCACGTTGGCCGACAGGGTCTCGATCGTTCCCCGGTTGACGTATCCCCCGGTGCCGTTCAGTCGGATCCAATCGGCGTCGACGACCTTGCCGGTGATCGCCGTTCCCGACGCCAGGGTGCGCCCGACCGTGTACTTGAACCCCGGAGCAGTGTGAACGTTGGCGGGGATTCCTCCGGTGAGAGCGACCCAGCCGGTGACCGTGCTCCCAGCGGCGGCGGTGGCCGGTGGCTTGACCACCGTGAGGTACCCGGCGGAGGTGTAGCGGCCGGCGTACGGGCCGGAGCTGATCTTCAACCAGCCGTTGTTGACCACGCCGAGGACGAAGGACCCGCCGCTCAGCGCGCCCACCCGGGTGTACGCCGCGCCCGGGCCGGTGCGCACGTTCAGGGAGCTTACCGAGGCCAGCACGCGCGCGCCGACGACGGTGGTGCTGACGGCGGTGGGGGTGGCGGAGAACGCCTGCGGCACAGCGGCCGTGGTGCTCACTGCGATCGCAGCGACAGCGAGGGCCAGCTTGGTGCGCCGGGGAGCCGTGCTTACCTTCTTCATGGACATGCTCATCCCATCTCCCTGAACCGACCGTTAGGCGCCAAATACTCACGATACGAGTGTTGTGCCGACGACAGGCGAAAGTGCACCGCGCGATCAGAGCGGACGCTGCACAGTCGCGAGTCCTTCTGGAATGCCTAGGAGGGGTCAGAACCGTTGTGAATCCGGTACGTACAACACTGACCAAATCCTCGGGGTGACGGCTCGTAAGCCTTCTGAGGACTGAAAGCAAGACAGCGCTCCACCACTCGGTGGAGCGCTGTCTTGCTTTCAGTCCTCGGTCAGAGGTTCCGGTGCCTCATCGAGGTGGCGATCGTGGAGGTACGGGGGCACTTGCGCGTCCTCGCACTCCAAGGCCAAGCCGGTCACCCACTCGAAGGGATAGCGGCCGTCGACGTGTTCGGCGGCGGTTCGAATCGGTTGTCCGTGGGCTCCGCCTATACGCTGGGTTGACTTGCCTTTGCCGATCACCAGGCGCAGCTCAATTTCCCATTCGCAATCGCCTTTTGTAATTCGTCCAACCGCCCCCACGGCGACCTGGTCGCCGGGAGGAAGTTTGACGATTTCATGCCCGAAGCGGGGCTGACCGCGTTCGAGCATTCCGTCGGCGTTAATCCTCACTGGCGTTGGGCGAGGGTCGTCGAGGTCAAAGCCGAACTCAAACCGAGGCTCGGGGCCTCCGTTTGAACTGTCAAAGAGCGTCTCGTGTTGTCGCTCCGAACGTGACAGGACGCGGGCTGTGGCGCTGTCCACCACCATTTGCTCGCTGCCGCGGTTGCACCAGGTCATGCGCAGTTCGCTGCGCCCAACGTCATAGGCGTGATGCGTGGTTCGAAGCCATTTCAACACCGCGGCCGGCTCACCGGCGCCCTCACCCTTTCCCGGGGCGTCGTTCAGATCTTGACGCCGCAGCGGCGCCGGCACAGATACAAGCCAAGGCGGGCCATAGCCGGTCTCGGGATCGGTGTATAGCACGGTGATGGGGTTTGGCTTGCGCCGGATCAAGCGCCATCGGTGCGTTCGCCAAAGCCAGCGAGCAACTGGTGCACCCACGAGCGCCGCAATGGCCACCGCGAGACCCCAGGCAGCCACGTCCCAGTGTGCGGGCCACTGCATGATGGCCGCCTAGTCGGCTTTCGTCTTTGACGCTGCAAGGTTCGTGAGTTCCAACGCATCGGCGACTGCGGTGAACTCGGCCAGGGCGGCGGTCAGATCTTCAACGATCTCCCGAGCGATGACTTCGGGCGCCGGCAGGTTGTCGAGATCCTCGAGGGATTCGTCGCGCAGCCAGGTGATGTCCAGGTTGACCTTGTCGCGGGCGATCAGTTCGTCGTACGTGAAGGAATGGAAGCGCTCGGACTCCTCGCGCTTGTTGTGCGGACGGTTCGCGGCGTTGACGAAATCGTCCAGGTGCGCCCGGGTGAGCGGGTTCTGTTTGAGCGTGAAGTGCTGGTTGGTGCGCAGGTCGTAGACCCAGAGCTTTGAAGTCCATGGGTTCTCCGCGGCCGGCTTCTTGTCGAAGAAGAGCACGTTGGCTTTGACGCCTTGGGCGTAGAACACACCTGTTGGCAGTCGCAACAAGGTGTGCAGGTCGAAGTCGGCCAGCAGTTTGCGGCGTAATGTCTCGCCGGCGCCGCCCTCAAAAAGCACGTTGTCGGGAAGTACGACGGCCGCCCGGCCGGGCACCGACAGGATCGTCATGATGTGCTGCAGGAAGTTCAGCTGCTTGTTCGACGTCGTGACGATGAAGTCCTGGCGCTCGATCTCTCGATCCTCGCGAGCCTCCTTGCCGTCGTTGCCGATCATCGTGACCGAAGACTTGGTGCCGAAGGGTGGGTTGGCCAGGACCACTGACCATCGGATGCCCGGGTCCGCGATCAGTGCGTCTTTGACCTCGATCAGGGAGTCACGTTTGGCGTCGCCGATGCCGTGCAACAGCAAGTTCATCGACGCCAATCGTGCTGTGCCGTCGACGAGTTCGACGCCGTGCACGAAATCGTTCTTGAGGTGGTCGCGCTGCGCCGGGTTCAGTGACGCTGCGTCGCGGGAGGCGTACTCGTGCGCGGTCAGCAGGAAGCCGCCCGTCCCGCAGGCCGGGTCGACCACGGTGTCGGCGACGGTCGGCTGAATGATGTCGACCATCGCGGAGATGATCGACCGCGGCGTGAAGTACTGCCCAGCGCCGGAGCCCTTGTCACTGGCGCCCTTGGCCAGCAGTGACTCGTACGCATCCCCGTTGATGTCGGTGCCGGTCTGCGACCAGTTCTCCTTGTTGATTAGGTCGTGGATCAACCGCTTGAGCTTGGCGGGGTCTTGAATGCGGTTCTGCGCCTTGCGGAAGATCGTTCCCAGCGTGCCGGGTTGCTTGCCAAGGCCCTGAAGGATCGCCGAGTACGTCGTCTCCAACTCCGCCCCATCCGTATCAAGGAGGCGCTGCCACGAAAACTCGTGCGGCACAATGACTTCCGGGTTGAGCTTCCTGGTGGCGCGCTCGTGCGCCATTTTCAGGAACAGCAGGTAGGTCAGCTGCTCGGTGTATTCGATGACTCCCACACCGTCATCGCGCAGCACGTTAGCGTAGGACCACAGTTTGTCTGCCAGTCGCCGAGCATCATTCATGACGCGTCTTCCAGTAGAAGCAACCCGGGGACCTCCCGGTAGATCTGGTCTCCAGCGAGGAGCGGCAGGTCATAGGCGTGCGCGGTCGCCGCGACCCATGCGTCCCCCATGTGCGCTTTCGCGGCCAGCGGATGCCCAGCGCGGTGGCACGCGACGCGGATCGTAGCGAAGCTGGTGATCACGTCCTCAGTTACCGGGAGAGTCGGAACGCGCCGAAACGTCTGCGCCAAGGCGGCCATACGTGGTTCGCCCCACTGCGCCAGCAGCGCGCCGTACCTCATCTCCGCCTCACTCTGTGCCGCAATCGTCAGCTTCCACCCGGTCAATAGCTTGCGCCAGCCGTCCGATCGTGGATCAGAATCCCGTCTCCTGAGCACCACCTTGCTGAAGGCATCGGTGTCTACAAGAACCAGTCGATCAACCACGGGCTGCCGCTAGGAACGCTGCGAGTTCGTCGTCCGTGAGGTCGAGCGGCTCGGCCGGCGGCGCCTGGCTGGCCTCCGCAACGAGTTCCTCGACGGTCTTGGTCGCGGGAACACCGAGTAGTTTGAAAACGGGTGTCGCGGCGACAACCGTCGGACTCATCAACCGCGTCCGATGCGATCCCGAGCCCATGACCAAGCCGCCGGTGGCGGCAACTTCGACCCCGACAAGATGGGCGACAACATCCGAGTCCACGACGTCGACGAGGTCGATCTTGTTCCCAACGGCGTCTCGAATGCGAAAACGGTCACTTGCGAGGTCCACCATTTCGAGAATCCCGTGCAGCGTGACCTGCTCGGTTGCTGGCTCCTCGCGCCGCTGCCATGGGGCGCGGATGATCTCGGCGGTGGCAATGGTGACTGACGGGCGGTCCGGTGCATTGAGCTCGACCGTCGGACTGGCCTTGGCCATCGCTTGGATCAGATCGTCCACCGCCACGGCCGCGCTCTCGGACACTCCTTCAGGGCGAGAGTTGGAGGCGAGGCCCTGGACGATTCGCCAGTAGGCGGCATCGGCCTCGTCGGCGACAGGATCGATGAGGCCGTCCTCGTCGCCGACTACGAACCCAAGTCGTGTGCTTCCGGCACGCAGACTCACGCGTACTGTCGCCAACTTCTCCAGCACGGCGTCGGTGCGACCCAGGCCCTCGCGGTTCGCAGCGGACCGGGTGAGCCGGTAGGTCAGCTCCTTGAAGGAACTGATCAAATTCACAGCGTCGCTGGAAAGGACCTCGCCGTCGGGGGCTTGATGCCCGATCAGGCGAATCTCATATTGGCGAGTCATGGCGATCACCCCTTCCCGGGATCCGTCGTTCTTGATCCTCAGGGTAGATCGGGCCTGTGACATTGACCTACTCGGATTTCTGCAGGTCCACCGTCAGAGAGGGTCGTCAACTCCCTGCTCGCGCGACTCCCAGTCGGCAAATGTCGTTCCATCCTCTGCGACCCATGCGGTCCGACCGTTGGTGGAGACCGTTCCCTGGACAACAGCGCCGGCCGCGGAAGGCGAAGAAAAGACAACGTCCCGCGTGAGACGACCGGCTCCGTCGGCCTCGACCGTGATCGATCCCTCCGTCAGAAGGCGGGAGTGCATCGCCTTCCTTCGCTCGTATTGACGCGCTGAACTGGACGAGTAGTTGGTCCGGGTGGGCATGTCCGCTGCTACTCGGGACCCGGCAAGCACCGTGAACTCGCCGTCGATCACCTGCGCCTGGGCATCGATGCCGCCCTTCTTCTGACGCAGGTGAAACACGGGGGACATCGTCACTGGCTGGTCGGCCGGCGCCGAGGGCTGCGTCGTCGGAGCAGACCGTGTTTCGCGACCGCGGAAGATGTCCACGCCCAGGACCGGAAGCACGACGCGAAGTTGGTCGACGAAGTACTCCATGTCCGAGGCGTCCGCTTCCGGCAGGTCCGCGCCGCCGGTCGGCTCGTTGCTATTGGCCAGGGGAGTGCGACCGATCGACTTGGCCAAACGGACCAGCCGGGATTCCAGGTAGCGAACGTGGGCACTGGTCAGGTTCTGATCCTTGGACGTAATCACAAGTACGTCGTTCCAGAAAGCCTTCTTCTCGTCCCGGTCGTGGTGGGTGAGCCGCTTGGCGACGTCGTCGCTCTGCCCGATGTACGCCGTGGCGTCGCCTGTCTGCTCGTCCTCGCCGAGAAGGATGTAGACCCCCGTCCGCTGGGCCTCGGGGCGGGATCGGATGACGGCGAGCTTGTCGCGGGTTCCCTTGAGCACGTGGCCGGTCCAGTTCATGATCTCGGCCGTGATCAGGCCACCGGCGGTGCCATCGACCAGGAAGAGTCGGACTTGTTTGCCAGCAGCCATCAATTCATCGCCTCCGCCAGTTCCTCAACCACCTCATCGTCCGTACGCCGACCGGTGAGCTTCCCGCTGAACGCCGCAGCCAGCACCGATCGCCTGAGTTGGACGGAGCGTGCAGTCTGCCGTTCAAGCATCTGAACCGTGCGCACCAAGTTGCTGCTCATCGTTGCGATCCGGTCGGCAATCTCACGCTGGATTGGCAGGTCGGGTAGCGGAATTAGCTGATCGGCAATTGTTCCCTGATCGATCTTCGGCATCGAGCCGGCAAGCCCCTTCGCCCGTGATCGGAGGCTGCGCTGCACCACTGACGAGTTGAGAGCTATGGCTAGGTAGTCCGGAAGAACGTCGCCACCGGCACGGAGCCGGATAACGAGATCGGGGTATATCGCCCAGTTTGGTGGCCCGTCGTACAGGCGTGTTGTTCCGACGAGTTCCGGCGTATTTGACCTCTCGACCAGCACATCATCCGGCTGCAGCCACAGCGATGCGACGCGTGCCGGGTCAGCGCTGGTGATTTTGGTATTTTCGGTGCTGAATTCGCCCTTTGTCACTGCAGTGAGAGTCAGGGTGCGGATACCTGGTTTCCCGTCCGCCACGGCGCGGGCAGAGTGCCCGTTTCTCATCGGCTCGGATAACAAGTCTCCAACAGCGCGACGCTGCGATTTGACCTGCCTCAGCTGGGAGTCGACATAATGCGTTCCGAACGTGTCGGACCGGCGCCGGGCGTCGGAGAGATAGTTCGCTGCGGCGTCGAGGCGGGAGAGGTGGTCTTCGAGGATCTCCACGATCCGCCGCTGTTCAGACAGCGGTGGGATCGGAACGACGCTGTTCTTCACATCCTTATCACGGACTGCTGGATAACTCACTCCGCGCTGCAACGGCAAGACCTGTTTGAGTAGAACGTCTGAGGTCATGAAGTGGAACAGGAAGCGTGGCTCGACCTCCGGTCCTGGACGCAGCACGCAAAACCCGGTCGAAGCAACCTGGCCGTTGAGCGCCTCACTGATGTAGGCAATCTTCTCGAGGTACGGGCGCACCGTGGAGAAGACGGTGTCGCCCGCCTTGATGTGCTGGCGCGCTCGTCCGGGCGCCGCCGACGCTTCTACAACTACTGGCGCCTCGATTCGGTGAGAGGTGCCATCCACCACGCCGATGTCGACATATCGAAACGACGGCGGACCGACAATCGCAGGATCTGCCTTCTTCACCGGAAGTGTGACGTCTGCCAGCTTGGCCGTCCTCCAGGTCGACTGGACCGCGATCATGCGGTGAGTTCCTGGTTCAGGGTTTCCAGCAGGTCGCCGGCTGAGTCGCCGAGGTCGCGGAGTGCACCATCCACGCCGCCGCGCTCGGTGAAGGGCGCTTCGTCCAGGTCGTCAGCATCAATGCCGGCGGAGGAGGCAATGACGTTCGCGATGTTGTCCAGCCACCAGCGCTGTTCAGGCGTGAATTCCGTTCCGGCTTGGGCCTGCTGGGCCAGCCACCCGGCGTACCTCTCCTGGACTCTTTGGGCGTAGGGCACCAACTCATTGTCCTCGTGCAGGGTGAAGCGCAGCAGCGAGACCAGGTCGGTCACCTGGGCCTTCGGGTTGGGCCGGACGTGCTCGACCTCGAGCTGCTGGTACGCCGACCAGATGATGTCCGGTGTCCAGCGGTAGGGCGGTCGGGCGATGCGTTCGGCCAACTCGTTGAGCTGATCGAAGGTCACGCCCTGCCGACGGGCGGCGTCGGTCTTGGCCGCCATCATGACTTCGATCGCGGAGATTTCATCGCGGTGCTCGTCGAGGTAGGCAGCCCATGACTCGACGACTTCGCGGGCGCGGTTCGGGTCCCCCACGCCGTACGCCTCGATGAGCTTGTCGGGGTTGATCTCATCGATGACGAGGTCGTGCTGGCGGCGCAATTCCATGATGCGCGAACGCAATTCGGGGTTCTCAGCCAACGGTTGCACCGCGGACTCGACGAGTTCGTCGATAACGGTGTCGATCGACGTACCTGCTGGTGCAAGCTCCCACGCGGAGTGTTGAACGTCCGGATCGACGGCATCTACGAGACCACGGATGATCGCCTTCAGCGGTTGCCCCGCAACACCGTCCAACTCAGCTCGCTCAGCCGGTTTGAGTTGGATCTCAAGTGCGGCGAGACGCGATGCGAGAGTGGCTGTTTCGGCTTCGGTGATAGTCAGATTGGCGGCCTTCTTAAGCAGCTGATCCAGGGAGATCGACTTCTCGCGGTTCAGTGGTGGCTCGACGAAGTCGTGCTCCGTGACGCCAACCGCGTCGATGATCACGAAGCGCGTCTTCTCCGTGGCATCCTCGCCCGGCGTCACCGCCCGGAAGTCAGCGGAGGCAATGGTGCGCGCACCGCGGCCCTTCATCTGCTCGTAGTACTGCGCGGAGCGGACGTCGCGCATGAAGAACACGCACTCAAGGGGTTTCACATCCGTGCCGGTAGCGATCATGTCGACGGTGACCGCAACGCGCAGGGTGGGGGAGGTGCGGAACGCTTTGAGGTGACCCTTGGGGTCCTTGGCCTGGTAGGTGATCTTCGCGGCGAAATCGTTGCCCTTGCCGAAGACCTCGCGCACCTGGGTGACGACCTCCTCGGCGTGGTTGTCGTCCTTGCAGAAGATCAACGTCTTCGGGACACTGGACCGGCCCGGGAAAATCTCCGGGAGCTTATTGCGATAGGTCTCCAGGACAGTGCGAATCTGGTTGGGGTTCATGACTGCTCGATCAAGCTGGCCCTTGGTGTATTCCAACTCCTCGTCGAGAGCCTCGATGCGTTGGTCTCGAGTACGGCGATCGACCTTTGGCACGTAAGTGCCGGCGTCGATGGTCGCGCCGTGCTCGGTGACTTCGGTCTTGATCCGGAAGATGTCGAAGTCGACGTTCACGCCATCGGCCACGGACTCGGTGTAGGTGTACTGGGAGACGAGGTTCTGCCGGAAGAAGGCAAACGTCTGCTTGCCCGGGGTGGCGGTCAAGCCCATGATGTGGGCATCGAAGTACTCCAGCACGCCGCGCCACACGCCGTAGATGGAGCGGTGTGCCTCGTCGACGATGACGAGGTCGAATGCCTCGGGCGGCATCGCCGGGTTGTACTGCACATCGACCGGCCCGTCCGGCACCCAGTCGTCGATGCCCTGGTCGTCGCCCTCGGGTGCTTCGTTGCCGCGCAGCACGGAGTAAACACGCTGGATGGTGGAGATGACGACGTCGGAACTGTCCAGCATCCCAGCAGCTTTGAGCTTCTGCACGCTATAGATCTCGGTGAAACGGCGGCCGTCATCGGGGGTCGTGTAGTTGTCGAACTCGCCTGCTGTCTGATCAGCAAGGTTGTTGCGGTCGACGAGGAAGAGGATGCGTTTGAACCCGGCGTATTTCAACAAGCGGTACGCGAGTGTGACGGCGGTGTAGGTCTTGCCGGCGCCGGTGGCCATCTGCACGAGGGATCGGTCGAAGTGCTGCTGCCGTAGTGAGGTCTCGACGTTGGTGATGGCATCGATCTGCGCCGGTCGCAACAAGTCGGTGGCCAGCGGCGGCATGGTCTGGATCTTGCCCCGCCAGGTCGGCGCGACCGGGTCGTCCGCAGCGTCCCGCACGATGCGGGCGAGAGTCTCCGGCCTCGGGAAGGCGAAGATCTTGCGGGAGCGCGGGTTCGGGTCGTAGCCGTTGGTGAAGTGGGTCTCGGAGCCCGATGCCTCAAAGACGAACGGGAGCCGGCCGTCCTTCAGCGCGGCCCGCTTGCGATGGGTCTCAGGCAACCCCTCGGCGTACATCGCGGACTGCCACTCCACCCCGGACAGGGTGGTGCCGACCGGTTTGGCCTCGATGACGCCCACGACGCGCTTGTCGACGTAGAGCAGGTAGTCGGCGCGGCCGTGGCCCTTGGCCATGACGGCTTCGCGCACGGCAATGCCCGGGCCGGCGAACAGGTTGAGGTCCTTGCCGTCCTGCACAGCCCAGCCCGCTGCGGCCAGCTGGGCGTCGATCAGCACGCGGGCTCGAGCCTCAGCAGGCAGACGAGTGACGTCGTCGGCAGACATGGTGTTGGTCAGTGTAGGGAACAGCCGATGATTGCATCCTGGGTGGACCAATTGCGCAGAGCACCCGACTCAGCGCAGGGGCAATTTGGACTTAAGCACCTTGCAGGCATCAAGATCGCCGTGAGATAGGAACGATCGAAGAGTCCTCTCGTGCTCGGCGAAATCGATCAACGGACCTGAGCGAACTGAAAGAATTGGCAGCTGAGTGCGCTCGTGCGGGTGTTCTCGGCGTTCTACAACCCTATCCATCGGAGACCAATGGTGGTTTTGGTCGGACTCGGGTCTGCTGGTCAGTTCGACGTAAGAGGCGACACCGCGCGCTGTCGGCCGGAATCGGATGTGTTGCCCCTGCCACACCGAGGCGACCGTGCGAACTTCGCGTTCGCCCGAGAAGCCCTCTGACTTGATCAAGTGGGTCAGGCCTTCAATCGCCTCGGCAGCCTCCGCGCCAAGATCCTCCAATGCAGTGTCTGTCTCCTCGCGAGCCGAGTTTGTGATTGCCGACTCGGCAAGCTCGAGGCGGTTACTGAGTTCCTCAAGGGCTGCGCGAATCTGGTCGTCCCGATACAGGACGGACAGCCACGGAGTTACCGTCACTGCGTCGTCCATGCTTTGCCAAACAGAACGATGCTCGGGTCGTGGCAGCTGCCGACAGACTGCAAGCTCGGCGGTTGGGTCCAGTTCTATGGCGTAACCAAACCCCCTGCACCGTAGAGCCGCCATTGATTGGCGTCGTCACCGTCCGTCGACGCACTCAGCACAAAGACCTGGCACGGTCGGTTAGCCGCAGGTCGCTCCAAGAGCGAGCGGAGAAACTCAACGTTGGGGGATCGGGTAAGTCGGCCGAGAAGACTACGAACCCTACGACGACCCTGACTAATTTCAGCACGATCATTCATAGTTGTTGCTTGCCCGGCCCACATCAGTCGATCCGACACGATGGGCACCAGGCTTGTGCTGGACGTGTAGTGAAAGACGGGCTGTGCTACGGGCTGGCACGACGTAGCGACAAGTCCATGCCATTCTCGGGCGTTCGATGTCGGAGGCATGGATCCATCATGCCGGTTTGATCGCGCATGCTCGTGTGAGCAGCAAGCTAGAGGTTAGGCCCGACCTACGTCCGCGATCTCGAATTGTCAGTGCTCGCCGCAATGATCAGTGTGGACTCGCACTGACGTGCGCGAGTCAACCACAGGCAGGCGCGGAGGGGTCATGGGTCGTGACGGGTTGTATCGGCGGCGGCGTACCGATGGGCGGCGGCCGCATCGGGTGGAGATCCGGCATTCGGCCGAGGAGTACGCGCGGGTCGCGGCGATGGCCAGTTACCTTGGGATCTCCATTCCGCGTCTTTACGAGCAGTCGTTGTTCGCCGGCGATGCCGCAGCGGCCGCGCGATTGACGACAGTGTTGACCGAGCTGCGAACAGCCCTGCGGCTCACGGCCAACGGTGCCAACAACCTCAACCAGATCGCACGGACGGCGAATGCTGTTGGCGATATCAGTGCTCCGCAGACGCAGGCGGCCGCGCGTTTAATGCAGTTGCAGGGGGAGCGGATAGAGGCTTTGGTCAATTCGTTGCCAGTGGGTTTCGCGTTCGACATCGACAACGGTGCCTCTTCGTGAGTGGCTCATCGTCGATGGTCGTGCACGTCGCGAAGAGCGGTCGCAGCGTCGTAATCGCTTCCCAGCTGATTGCCTTGGCCGTCGTCGAGTTGCCGCTCGGCGACGGTCGCTGTCTGAGTTCGTTCCTTCTTCAATGCCTTCCCTCCTTCGATCCCTGGTGTGTGCCTTCGGTGACGTCGGTCCACTGACGTCTAGGACGCCTAATGTCGGACAGCACTTTGGCTATCTGGAGTTGCAGCTGCTGCGCTTGGTCCGGAGTCAGTGTGAAGGAGGCATCGATCGAGTCGAGGAACCACCGCAACGCGACGGTGTCTGAGTCCCAAGCCTGGACGGTGTTCCAGCCCCGCTGAAGCCCCAACGACACCCCGCCTTCGTCGAGCGCTTTTCACTTCGCCTGCTCCGTCGCGATAGGCGCGTCAGGGAACAGCGAGTTGACCCAGTCGATGATCTGCTGGCGCCGCCACACGACACGGCCACCGATTTTGGCCGGCTCAGGAAGTTCGCCGATGTGGCGCATCCACCGCACGGATGAGGGGGATTTGCCCAGCATTGCGGCCACGTCGTCGACGGTGACCAGGTCAAGGGTGCTTGGGCTCTGTGTGTTCATTACGTATCCAATCTGTGTTTGTGGAAGTTGCTAGAACGTGCTGAGTCTAGACACAAATCAATGAAATCGACAAGCACCAATCCGTTAGGGTGTTGGTTCATGACGTACAGCAGTGAGCAGATCGCGAACGAGGACGAGCTATTCGCGCGCAACCTTCGGCGGCAAAGGGAGAGTCTCGGATGGAGCCAGGCAGAACTTGCTGAACGACTGCAGGAGGCTGGGCTCGCGCAGATCTACCCCACAACTGTGTCTCGCATCGAGAAGGGCGAGCGCATCGTTCGGTTGAGCGAGGGCGCTCAAATCGCGCGAACACTACAAACCGACATCAGCGCGATGACAAGGCTTCTCCCAGAGGAGGCGGCCGAGCTCCGAGAGGCAATGATCGACGTGGAGCTCGCGGCCGGCGAGCTTCGTCGCGCGGCGACCGCTTTCGAGAAAGCCCAACTCAAGCTCCTGGACTCAAGCTCGGTGCTTGGGGACTGGATGTCAGCCCACGGCGAGGGTGAACTGGACGCTCACGAGGAGTCGGCGCTCGAGGATCTCGTCGCTGCCGCTCGAGAGGTAGAAGCCGATGCTGATGCGGTTGCCGTCGCGGCGTTCAAGCGGCTTCCCAAGGGCTGAGCCAAGGTCGGATGATGGTGAGCAAATCGATCGACGACCGGTGGCACGTCGTTGACCAGGCCTCCGGCCGGCGAGTGCGGTCCAGCCGCTATGGAGTGGGCCTGCAATGGCGTGCTCGCTATCGAGTTGCCGCCGGTGGCAAGCAGACCACGAAGGCATTCGCTCGGAAGGTGGACGCACAGCGCTGGCTGGATGAGGTCACGACCAACCTCAATACCGGGCAGTACGTGACGCCGGAGAGTGGTCGGACCTTGTTTGGGGCTCTGGCGGAGGATTGGATCGTCGGCAATCCGAAGTGGAGCGCGACCACGCGTGCGCGGAACCGCAGCGTTCTCGACAATCACGTGCTGCCGCGGTGGCGTGACACGCGCGTCGCCGACCTTGGCCACGACGACGTACAGAAGTGGGTAAATGAGCTGCCGGGCGCTGGCGGGACGGTCAGGAAAGCGTTCGGCGTATTTGCGTCCGTCGTTGACCTAGCAGTTGCGCGAAAGTGTTTGCCTAGCAACAACTTTCGCGCTCACGTTCGGCTTCCGACGCAAGCTCTCGCACCGCGCCGTTACCTCACTCACGGGCAGGTGGCTGCTCTTGCTCACGCTTGCGGTGACGTTGGTCGTCCCGTCGTGCTGACCTTGGCCTACTGCGGGTTGCGGGTCGGCGAGCTTTCGGCGTTGCGCATCGGCGATGTCAATGTCGCGCGGTCGCGGCTGATGGTCGAGCGGTCGGTTACCGAGGTAAACGGCAAGCTGGTGTGGTCGGCTCCGAAGGACGGGGAGCGGCGATCTGTGCCAGTTCCGCAGTTCGTGATGGAGGAGATCGAGGGACTCATCGACGGCCGCGGACCAGAGGAGCAGGTCTTCACCTCGCCGCTCGGAGATGTGCTGCGGGTGCGAAACATGCGAAGGAGCTGGTTTGATCGGGCTGCGAAGGAGGTCGGTCTTGAGGGACTCGTACCTCACGAATTGCGCCATACTTTAGCAAGTTTGGCTGTTTCGGCGGGGGCGTCAGTGCTGGCCGTTCAGCGCATGCTCGGCCACTCCAAGCCGAGCGTGACCCTCGATGTTTACAGCGACCTTTTCGACGGTGATCTCGACGATGTCGCGCAGCGCCTTCACGATGGGCGAGCCCGGCTTGATCCCCACGATGCAGGACTCCCTGCAGCGCCAACCGCCAGCAGCTAGATTGCAGCCGCCGGCGCTCAATGGCACAGCCACCGGATTGCGGCTGCCGGACCAGCTGGCTGGTCGCGCTCGATTAGTTCTTAAGGGTGACCGTCCAACGTTTCGAGCGCGCTTCGTTACCTTCGCGCCACTCGGCCTCGATCAGCACCGTTCGACCAGTGGATCCCATGTGTGGTGCGAATATCAGCAGCCAGGACATCTGTGAGCCCTGCAGGACGGTCACAGCTGTCTGCGGCTCGTCAAAGTGAAACGGGGTGTCGCCGATCGCCGACACCGTGAAGCGGAGATCCTCTGCATCCTGGTCGCCGGTATTCTGGACGACGAGATCATTGCTCAGCGTCCGGTACTTCATGTTGCCGCGCTGGTCGAGCCCCTGCTGTTCTTTTTCATGGTCGTGATGCCAGTTCAGGATCGCGCCGCGGGGACTTGGTGACGCGGACGGTTGACTGCCTTTGAGATCGCTCCAGTCGTTCGCCGTGATGTCGTGCTCGACTGCCCGCGCGACTTGAGCCGCCAAATCGGTTGGGTCGCTGTACTCGCCCAGCAGGCCGCGCGATTCAAGATCGTGTCGGAAGTCTTGGAGGGCAGCGTATTGATCTGTATTGAGACTCGAGCGGTCAAGAGGCTCGGTTGAGAAGTAGACGTGTACCGGCTTTCCCAGAGTGATCGCGCGGTTGATCTCTTCGGCCGTGCCGGAGACGTCGACGTCGGTAGGGCTGCCCAGCCGTGCGTCGAAGAACGCCACGACGACGTCGGCTTGATCGACCGCCTGACTATTGACCAAGGCCTGTGGATGACCGCCCATCATCGGAACTGCACTCCGTTCCCACAGCCAGGGTAAAACTGCGATCCTGTCTCGGCGGCCACGTTGAATGTTCCAGTCCACAAGACCGTTGCGGACCGCTGCGCGCTCCTCCTTTGTGTCCGTCGGCGATGCGATGAGCACAAGCAGACCGTTCATCTGGGTTGGCATGACACACATCCTGTCGTTGAGAAGGAGGGAGCGGGCGGGGTGAGACCGGGACGGGCTCTACTCAAACGGCCGAGGAGGCGGCTCAAAGCCAAAGCTCGCGACTACTTGACTGTCTTGTCACCATCGTGATCGCGACCGCTGGGTTGGTCGGGCTTGGCCGTGCCAGCACGTCGGGTTCAGCGAAGGCTTGGACACCCCACGTCAAGCGTCGGCGCCTATAGCAATCCACACGACGGCGACCATGGCCGTGTTGTCCGGCGTATTCACGCCGGATTGGGACCTCTCGGAACGCTAAACGGGGCGATCTCGAAGGACTCTGCAGAGTCGGGTCTAGCGTGCGGGATTGGGTCGTTGGGAGTTCACCGATCGCGCGGCGCGGCGCCGAATAATCGGTGCCTCCGCGCGGGTAGCACGGCGCGCTGCGGCCCAGATCTCGTCGATGGACTGAGTCGAACCCAAGTTGTCGCCCTCCTGGGGCGTACGAGTTACTCGGATCTTGCCCATAGCAACCATCCTCGAATCGTCGTGTCGTTGGAATGTTAGCGGCTAGTCGTGGTCTGGCTAGCTCAACGCGCACAATCATGGGCCAAGGGTGTGACAGTCAGGGGGTGCACTGGATCAAGGCTTCGAGTCAGTGATGCTGTAGGCGATTGCAAGCAGGTGTGCGACCAGGATGACAATCTCCCTATCCGTGCCAGTCAAGTCGTTTGCATGAGGGGCATCGACTGTCACCATGCCGTAGCCGGTGTTCGCTCCAGTGATAGCCGCGGAGATGAACGTTCCGTATCCGACCCGCGTTCCTGCATAGTCAGGAGGGTCGACTAGATCCAGGTCCGGCACAAAGACCGACCTGGCTTCTTCGATCATCTTGAACGCGAGGTCCCCGCGATTGGTGCCGGTCTCGAAGGGTCGCGGAGTCTCCCCGCGTCCCTGATGCGCAACGGCTGACATGGTCTTCCTTGCATCCGGCACGGCTGGATCGAAGTCATCGATCACATACACGACGGCGCGCAGCCGCTCGACATTCCTGAAGAGCAGGATGAGGGCTCCTACTGCTGCTTGAGCAGCTCCCCGGGTTCGTTCCTTCCGTTTACCGGGGGTGAGCGTGGGGATGTCGGCGATCACGCTGGCCAGGGGCTGTAGCGCGTCCTTTACAGTGACCCGCAGGCGGTCGGCCTCTGACGCCTCAAGCTCATCGAGACGGTGGTCGGCCGCCTGCATCTGCCATTGAAGGACCCCAGCCGCACTCATTAGCAACAGTCCTATGGCCGCCGCCGTCCAGTCACCCTCGTTGGAAAAACCCTGGCCCAGGGTCAGTAGAAAAGTACCGACGATGGGCAGTAGAACGACGACCAACGGTAGTAGCCACGACCACGGCCTCCGCCGGCGTGCTAGGCGTTCGTCGATCGTGAGTTGGATCGCCCAGCCGCCGCCTGCGCTCGAATTGGACTCGCTCACTCGCGCACGGTACTAGGTTCTACGGAAACTGAGGACTGATTGAGGATTGATCATCGGAAGGGGGAAGCGTCCCAGGTGCAGTCGGCCCAAGAATCTGCATGTTGGCGGTACCTCTTGGGAAGTGCCCCCGGCATGATTCGAACATGCGACACCCGCTTTAGGAGAGCGGTGCTCTATCCCCTGAGCTACGAGGGCGGGGAACGTACGCCGATCGCTCGCCATACGCGCCACCAAGAGTAACCGCCGCGCACAAGACGGCCCGACCCCGCTTGCAACCGAGAGGGCAAGCGAGGGCCAGGCCGAAGCGGCTACTTCAGCAGCGGCAGGAACAAGCAGTTGCCGTATTCCGGCACTCCCGCCAGGCGCGCAGACACCCAGTTCAACGCCGGCTGCCAGCTCTCGACCATTCCGGCCACGTGGTGCAGTGCGAGCTTGTCACCGTCCTGGACGTTCAGCCCGTACGTCGTGTAGTTGACCCGGGCGCCCTTTGCGCACCAATCGACGGCCAACTGCCGCACCTGGCTGTGCGGCACCGTCTGGTCGGCCAGGTCGGTGGTCAGCAACACCGGTGATGCCGGCCTGAGCCGTCCGATGCGCTGGGAGTCCACGATCTGTTGCGCAACCGGGTTCGCCGCGATGACGTCGCTGAGTGAGCGTCCGCCGGTGATCCACTGCGTGCTCTTCGCGCCACCGTAAGACAGCACGGTGTCGGCGATGCACTGTGTCGACAGCGATTTCAGCACTGCCTTGCCGGCGTCGTTGGTGTTCGCGTCGAGGATCGGCTGCAGCGCCGGGTAGGACCGGGCCAGGCCGTTGATCGCGTAACCGAGCACCCCGGCGATCGCATTGCCCTCGATGCCCTTGATGACGACCCCCAGGTCGGCCGGGGGAGCGCCGACGAATGATCCGGCCAACGGCACGTCGGGTGCGTAGCTGGGCTGCAACTCCGCTGCCGAACCCGTTGCGCCGCCACCCTGGCTGTAACCCCAGGTGGCGACCCGCGAGGATGTCGTGATGTCGGTGCCCGGCAGATTCCGGGCGGCCCGCACCGCATCGAGTACGGCGTGACCCTGGTCGAGACGGTTCATGTAGGTATGGACCCGGTCAGTGGTGCCGAGGCCGACGTAGTCAGTCACGACGACCGAATAGCCCCGGTTGAGAAGGTCGCCCACGAAAATGGCGTCATACCCCAGTGCCGTCGTGATGCCACCATTGCCGTTGCCGGAGATGCCGATCGGGTTCTGCAACAACTTGGACGGGGCGCATTGGTCGC
This sequence comes from Branchiibius cervicis, assembly GCF_042661605.1. Classification (NCBI taxonomy): domain Bacteria; kingdom Bacillati; phylum Actinomycetota; class Actinomycetes; order Micrococcales; family Dermacoccaceae; genus Branchiibius; species Branchiibius cervicis. The sequence goes on along the minus strand of NZ_JBHSWJ010000002.1, from coordinate 2,952,985 downwards.
CCTGACCGATCGTGCCGAATGCGTAGGACACCAGCGGGCGGGAGCCGGACCCTTTCCACGCAACCCTCGGCTGCAGGTACATCCCCGTCACGGCTACCGGTTGCCCGTTGGAGTCGATCGAGGAGTACATGATCTTCGTGGCGGTGGCCGCATAGTTGGTCGACACCTGCTGGGAATCGATCACCGTGCCGGGGGCAGACGGGATCGAGGGCGGCGGGTCGTAGAACGACGCGGCCGAAGCATTCGGCGCGAGAGCGGTGAGGCCTCCCGCGGCAAGGACTGCCGCGGCGGCGGCAGTGGAGACAGTGCGCAACATTGAGCAGGTCCTCTCCCTAGTTACCAAGTAGTAGGTAGCGTAGCGGAGAGTGACCCGCATCACAGTCTGCGCGCGGAAGGGGCCCCGTCGCCTACACCGCGACGCGGGCGATGAACTGCAGCGTCGCGTCCACGATCTGCGACATCTCCTCTTCGGATTCCAGCAGGATGATCTCCCGCGCCCCGTCGCCGACGATCGAGGTCAGCACACTCACCCGCACCCGGCTGAGGGGGCTGTCGTCGACGGCCAGCAGCATCGAGTTCTGCCGGATCCAGGTCTGGCTGCGTTCGCGTTCGAGCGCTCGCAATTGCGGAGGACCGTAGTCGGAGAGGAACATTCGCACTGCGACGCGGTTCTGCCACACGGCCAGCAGATACGCTTCGGCGCCGGCGGTGAAGAGCGCCGCCGGGGAGCGCTCGCCGCGAGCACGTGTCTGCGCCACGGCGGTGGCAGCGGCAGCGAAGTAGCCGTCCTGCGTGCTTTCCCACAGGGCGATGAACAGTTCCGGCTTGCCGCCGAAGTGGTGGTAGATGCTCCCGACGCTGCGCCCGGAGCGCCGCACGATGTCGGCGACGTTGGCCTCCTCGTACCCCGCTTCCAGGAACACCTCGAGCGCGGCGTCCAGGATCGCCGTACGGGTCGCCGACGTGCGACCCCACTGACGCGCGGGCCGTGGCGCCTGGTCGGCGCTCTCCGGCGTGAGGGCGGTGCTCATGATCCGGCCAGCCTATCGGCGGACAGGCCGGACCGAAGGCTGCAGCGGAATCCGCCGCCGCGCCCGCCTTCCACTGTGACCCACATCATGATAGAAGTCATTCTAGAACGCATTTCAAGTAGCGGGTGGCGCCGAACGGGTGCCAGCACCCGGGTTGCAGAGCTGAGGTCGGAGCAACGGTGCCGGAAGATGTCGGATACGCCTGGCGGGCGCTGTCGGTCGTCGGTCTCGCCAGCATCCTCACCTCCCTGAACGCCAGCGCACTCAACACCGCCCTCCCCGCGATCTCCGCTCACTTCCACGCTTCTGCCAGCGCGACGTCCTGGGTGCTGCTGTCCTATCTGTTGGTCGGGACCGCCTCGACCCTGGCGTGGGGCCGCTGCGCCGACCTCTTCGGTCGCCGCACGATGTACCTCGTCGGACTGGCCCTCTACACCGGCGCCAGCCTGGCCCTCGGTTTCGCTCCCAGCATTCAGATCCTGCTCGTCGCACGAGTCGTCCAGGCCGCCGCCTCCGCGATGCTGTTGACCAACAGCGCCGCGATCGTCAGCGCCGCCTTCCCGCCTCGTCTGCTGAGTACGGGGATGGGCATCTACCTGTCCTCCTTCTCCCTTGCGGCACTCGTCGGCCCCACTGTGGGGGGTGCGCTGGTGACGGTGTGGGGCTGGCAGTGGGTCTTCTGGTTCAACGTGCCCGTCGGATTGGCCTGTCTGATCTGGGGTTTCGTCGTTCTTCGTCGTACGCCGGGTGCGGACGGGCCGCGCAGCCTCGACCTTCGGGGCAATGCTCTCTTCGCAGCGGCCATCGTCGGTCTGCTGCTGGCCCTCTCGGAAGTCGGACTGGCCGGCTGGAACAGCCCGGTGGTACTGATCGGACTGGCTGTGTTCGTGGTGCTGATGCCCGCGTTCGTGGTGCTCGAACGCCGGATCGCCAGTCCCGTGCTCGACCTGCAGTTGCTCACCGACCGGACCTTCGCGATCGGCAACGCCGCGGCCTTCCTCAACGTGCTCGCCCGCTCGTCGGTCGTGCTGGTCGTGGCCCTGTACTTCCAAGCCGTGCGCGGCGACACCGCCCTGCACGCCGGCATCGCGGTCCTGCCGTTGTCGGGGGCCGTCGTGGTCGGGTCGTTGTCGATCGGCCGGCTCTCGCGCCGGTTCAGTCCGCGGGTCATCGCGGCGGGCGGCAGCGCAGTCGCCACGGTCGGGTTGCTCCTGCTCCTGGTCACCGTGGGCCCGCACGTCGACTACGCCCTGATGCTGCCCGGCATCCTGCTGGTCGGCCTGGGCTCGGGAATGTTCATGCCCGCCAACGTGACCGCGATCCTGGACGGCACCCCGCCGGACCGGCTGGGCGCCTCCAACGCGGTCCGGCTCGTCCTACAGAACACCGCGATGGTCATGGGCTCTGCCGTGTCCCTGACCCTGCTGGCCGCTCCCTTGCCCGCAGCCCAACGGGCCGCCGTGTTCACCGGTGGGCTGACCGGCGTCGACCCGCACACCGCCGCCGCCCTCGTGCGCGGTTACCGCGCGACGTACGTGTTCATGGTGATCGTCTCGTTGGCCGGCACCGCCCTATCAATCCTGAGCAGCCGCCGGTCGCCGGCGGAGGAAACCGACGCCGCGAGTGCGGCACCCGACGTCCGAGAGGGGACACCATGCGGCGTACCGACCCAGTGACCGGGCAATGGTTCGATATCGAACCGGGCACCGCCCACCAGGTAACCGACCACGCCGTCCACCTGTTGGCACCCAACGCCAGCGCGTGGACCTACGAGGGGACCAACACCTGGTTGATCGGTGCCCCCGGCGGAAACGCCTGTGCCGTGGTCGATCCCGGTGACGAGGCGCCCGAGCATCTGGCGGCGATCATCGACACAGCGCGCCGTCGCGGGTGGCAGATCGCGGCCATTCTGGTCAGCCACGGGCACCCCGACCACTTCGGCGGAGCCCGCCAATTGGCTGAGTTGACCGGCGCGCCCATCTACTCGGCCATCGTCGACGAGCGGGTCGTCCTGCATCTGCCGACCCGGCCCATCGGTCCTGCCTGGCAGCTGGACCTCGGCGGAGTGACCATCACGGCGCTGCGAACCCCGGGCCACTCCGACGATTCGCTGACCTTCCAGGTGCCCGGTGATGACGTCCTGCTCACCGGCGACACCATCCTCGGCGGGCGGTCATCAGCGGTTTTCGGACCGCTGGCGGACTTCCTGGATTCCCTGACCCTGATCCGCGCGGCGGCAGATTCCGGCAGTGCGGTCATTCTGCCCGGTCACGGCACCCCGGTCGGCGATCCGGTCGCGACCATCGACCGGCTCACCGAGGTCCGGCTGGCCCGCGTCGCCCAGATCGCCCAGTTGGTCGACGCGGGCGTCACGTCGATCGGGGCCATCACCGACGCGATCTACCCGCACCTGCCGGCCCAGCGCCGACCGGCGGCCGAAGCGTCCGTCCAGTCCCATCTCGCCTACCTGGTCACCACCCGTGACCGGTCCGACTCCGGAGGTGTGCCCGCATGACCCCACCACTGACCAAACTCCTTCCGGTGCCGACGCCGGAGACCCAGCCGTATTGGGACGCCGCTCGCGACGGCGAGCTGCGTCTGCAGCGGTGCCAGGAATGCGCAACCGTCCGCGCCTACCCGCAGAGCTCGTGTGCGACGTGCGGTTCCCAGAAGTACGACTGGTTCGCCGCCTCCGGGCGGGCCACCCTCTACTCCTACGTGATCAGCCATCGCCCAGCGCCCGGCTTCACCCCGCCGTTCGTCATCGCCCTGGTGCAACTGGAGGAAGGTCCGCGAATGCTCAGCAATGTCGTCGACGTGCCGCCCGATCCGGAGCACCTGCCGCTCGACCTGCCGCTCACGGTGCGGTTCGAGGATCGCGGCACCATCGTCGTACCCGTCTTCGCGCCCAGCGGGAAAGGGGACGCGGCATGAGCGCCGCCATCGTCGGCGCGGCCGAAACCGACCGCGTCGGCGTGCTGCCCGAGCACAGCACTCTCGAACTGCACCTCGAAGCCGCCCGCAATGCGCTCGCCGACGCGGGGCTCACCAAGGACGACATCGACGGCGTGGCCGGTGTCACCTCGCCCGGCCCGGTCACGGTCGCCTACTCGCTGGGTATCACCCCCACCTGGATCGACACCACGAGTGTCGGCGGCACGTCGTTCCTCTTCCACGTGCGCCACGCGGCTGCGGCCATCGCGGCCGGCTACTGCACCACGGTCCTGATCACCCACGGGGAGTCCGGTCGCTCGCGGGTCGGCGCCCCGCCGTACCGGATGGACCCCTCGTCGATCAGCGGCCAGTTCGAACTGCCGTACGGCGTGAGCGGGCCCCCGACGAGCTTCACCGTCCCCGCGCTGCGCTACATGAAGGAAACCGGGCTCACCCACGAGCAACTCGCGAACGTTGCTGTCGTGCAACGGAAATGGGCCGCGCTCAACCCCCGCGCCATGTACCGCGACGAGATCACGGTGCACGATGTGCTTGCCTCCAAGGTGATCGCCTACCCGTTCCACATTCTCGAGTGCTGCCTGGTTACCGACGGCGGGGGAGCACTGATCGTTACCTCCGCGGAGCGGGCCGCCGACCTGTCCAGCGGCCACCGGGCCGTGCACCTACTCGGTTCCGGTGAGGCCTGCGACGGGCCGGCGGTGTCGACGATGCCGGATCCGACCAGTTCCCGCGGTTTCCGGCTGTCGAGCCGCGCTGCTTTCGACAGCGCCGGGGTCAGCCGCGACGACATCGACCATCTGATGATCTACGACGCGTTCGCCCACGTGCCGATCTACGGGTTGGAGGACATGGGATTCGTCGGTCGCGGTGAGGCGGGTGCGTTCATCGAAGAGGGCCACACCGCGCCGGGCGGCCGGCTGCCGATGAACACCAACGGCGGCGGCCTGTCCTACACGCACACCGGGATGTACGGCATGTTCGCGATCCAGGAGGCGGTGCGGCAACTGCGGGGCGAGGCCGCAGCACAGGTGCCGGGTGCGCGGGTATCGGCGGTGCTCGGCAACGGCGGAATGTTCATGGCGGCCTCGACCCTGGTGCTGTCAGCCGAGTCCGAGGCGGCGTGAAAGAGGTGGTGTCCGCAGCAGCCGACAACGGCCGAAAACACACGCGTCAGAACCATTGACGTGATGTAGATCACGAGTAAGCTGAACGTATTCTAGAATTCGTTCTAGTCCGCTCCTCGCGAGCCATCCCCGAAAGTCAACGACGACTCACTGGAGGACTTCATCTCATGGCCGGACTGAAACGTCGGGAGCTGACCGTCTACCCGACCGGTGCTTATCGCTGGACCCTGCTCATCCTGACCACCCTGGTCACCGTCTCGCTGTACTACGTGCTCTACGTGTTGGGCTCGGTCAGCACCCTGGTCATCTCCGAGTTCCACTGGACGCTGGACACCTACGTCTACCTGGGCCTGATCTCCTCCTTGTGCGGGATGTTCAGCGCCGGCGCGGGCGGCCTGGGCGACCTGTTCGGACGCAGCAACCTGTTACTCGTCTCGACCGCCCTCAGCGTGGTCATCGCCTTCCTGCTCGGCTCGGCGGGTACCGGGCTGCAGTTCGGAATCCTCTACTGCCTGTTGGGATTCTGCGAAGGCTTCGCCCTGGTCATGAGCTCGGTACTGATGCGCGACTTCTCCCCACGCGTCGGTCGAGGCGTCGCCATGGCGATGTGGACGATCGGTCCCGTCGGCGGCAGCCTGCTGGCCTCCAAAGTGGCCTCGGCCGTGTTGTCCGACGGTGGCGACTCCTGGCGCACCCTCTACCGCATCTCGGGGACCGTGGCACTGATCGTCTTCATCCTGTGCCTGCTCTTCCTGCGCGACCTGTCGCCGCAACTGCGCAACGAGATCATCGTCAAGGCCGAAGCCGACGGTGCCGTCGACGTCGCGCGCAGCTCGGCGATGCGTCCGCGCACCTGGGGTGAGCGGATCCCGTTGCGGATCATCCTTCCGTCGCTGGGCGTCTCGTTGTACCTGCTGGTCTACATCACCGCGGTCTCGCTCTTCCCGCTCTACCTGGAGAGCCAGTTCGGCTTCACCCTGGCCACGGCCAACTCGATGATGGCCGGCTTCTGGCTGGTCAACATCCTCGGCGCGCTGTTCTTCGGAGCGGTGAGCGACCGCTTGCGGGTGCGCAAACCGTTCATCCTGGCCGGCGCCGTGCTGATGTTCATCGCCACGGCGATCTTCGCCAGCCGCCTGGGCAAGGAGACGAGCCAGGGCATGATGCAGGCCCTGCTGATCGTCATGGGCCTGGTCATCGCGTGCGGTTTCTCCCCGTGGCTGGCGGCGGTGAGTGAAACCGCCGAGGACCTCGACCCTGCCCGGGTCGCCGCCGGCATGGCGTGGTTCGGCACGGTCAACCGCGTTGTGGTCGCCGTCGCCTCGCTGATCCTGCCGCACGTGGTCACCTCGCAGAGCGGTTGGCGCGCCTGGTGGGTGGCCTGTCTGGTGGGCATCGTGCTCTTCATCCCGACCATTCCGTTGCTGAGCGGGTCGTGGCGGCGTATCCGCAGCGGACGCACCGGTGACGCCAGCAAACGGTCGGTGACCGCCACTGCCCACCCGTGAGCTCCAACGGATTCCGAAAACTCCACTCGCACAACGAAAGGACAGTCCAGCACCATGACTGATCTCAGCGGAAAGGTGGCTGTGGTGACCGGCGCCGGACGAGGTATCGGCGCCGCCGTCGCCCACCGGCTCGCCACCGACGGTGCCGCCGTGGCACTGCTCGACATCTCCGAAGCGGCCACCAAGGAGGCCGTGCAAGACATCGAAGGCGCCGGCGGCCGCGCAGTGGGGATCGGGTGCGACGTCTCGGACGAGACAGCGGTGCGGGACGCCTTCGACGAGGTCGCCGACCGGCTCGGTAGCGCCGACATCCTGGTCAACAACGCCGGGATCCTGCGCGACAACCTCATCTTCAAGATGAGCACCGATGACTGGGACCAGGTGATGGCGGTCCACCTGCGGGGCACCTTCCTGTGCTCGCGAACCGCGCAACGCTGGATGGTCGAGAAGAAGTGGGGTCGGATCGTCAACCTGTCCAGTACGTCGGCCCTGGGCAACCGCGGTCAGGTCAACTACTCGGCGGCGAAGGCCGGGATCCAGGGCTTCACCAAAGCGCTCTCGATCGAACTCGGACCCTTCGGTATCCGGGTCAATGCGATTGCGCCCGGGTTCATCGAGACCGACATGACCCGGGCCACCGCCCAGCGCGTCGGCGTCGACTTCGACCAGATGAAAGCGGCGGCCGAGCAGACGATCCCGCTGCGCCGGGCCGGACACCCCGAGGACATCGCCTCGGTCGCCTCGTTCCTGGTGGGTGAGGACTCGGCGTACGTCACCGGGCAGGTCATCTATGTCGCCGGTGGACCCAAAGCATGAGAAACATTGACACGAAAGGGGATTCAATATGATCGACTTCTCGCTCTCCGAAGAGCAACGCGAGGTCCGCGACACCATCCGGCGCTTCATCGAGCGGGAGGTGATGCCACTGGAGCCCCAGGTCCTACGCAACGAGCGTGCCGGCCTGCCCGGCATCGAGCGGGACCAGTTGCGTGAGCTGCAGGCCAAGGCCAAGAAGGCCGGCTACTGGGGGATCAACACCCCCGAGGAGTACGGCGGCATCGACCTCGGGCCGGTCATGTCGGCGATCGTGGCGATGGAGTCCGGCCGCACGTTCGTACCCTTCCGCTTCGGCGGATCGGCGGACAACATCCTCTACGCGGGCACGCCGGAGCAGAAGCAGGAGTACCTGATCCCGACGATCAACGGCGAGCGGATCAGCTGCTTCGCGATCACCGAACCAGGCGCCGGCTCCGATGCCCGCAACATCCGCACGCGCGCGGTCCGAGACGGTGACGACTGGATCATCAACGGCGAGAAGATCTTCATCACCGGTGGCAATGACGCCGACTTCGTCATGGTCTTCGCCGTCACCGACCCGGCCAAGGGCGCCAACGGCGGGGTCACGTGCTTCCTGGTCGATCGGGAGATGGGCTGGAAGTCCGATCCGATCCCCACGATGGGCGAGTGGGGCCCGGCCTCTCTGGTCTTCGAGGACGTCCGGGTGCCCTCGCGCAACATTCTCGGCGAGGAAGGGCAGGGTTTCGCCCTGGCCCTGCAGTGGATCGGTAACGGCCGCTTCATGATTCCCGCGGGAGCGATCGGCGGGGCCGAGCGCCTGCTGCAGATGGCGATCGACTACTCCAAGGTGCGCCATTCGATGGGTCACCCGATCGCCGACTACCAGGCCATCCAGTGGCAGATCGCCGACTCCTACGTGGAGATCGAACAGGTCAAACTGCTGACTCTGTACGCCGCGTGGCAGCTCGAGACCGGGCGCGACAACCGCCACGCCTCATCGGTGGCCAAGCTCAGCGGTGGTCTGATGGCCAACCAGGTCGTGGACCGGGTGCTGCAGATCCACGGCGGTATGGGATACACCAAGGAGCTGCCGATCGAGCGGTGGTACCGCGAGTTCCGTCTCCTGCGTATCTTCGAAGGCACCGACGAGATCCAGCGGCGCACCATCGCGCGCAACCTGCTGAAGGGTCACGTCCAGGTGGGAGGCATCGGTGACTGACCTCGCAACGCAGCGAACGTCCCAGTCCGCGCAGTTCGACGGCATCGACCGGGTGGCAAGGCTTTTCGCACCTCGTTCGATTGCTCTGATCGGTGCAACGGACAAGTCCTGGTGGTCCCGGGCGATCTTCGACAACCTGCACAACCACGGGTTCACCGGAGCCATCCATCTGGTCAACCCCAAGGGCATCGAGGTGCACGGCCAGCAGAGTGTGGCGGCGATCAGTGATCTGCCGGACGACGTCGACCTCGCCTTCGTGATGACTCCGACGCCGGTGACCCTGGAGGTCGTGCAGAAGGTGGCCGACCACGGGATCCGGTCCGCCGTCGTCCTCACCTCAGGTTTCGCAGAGGTGGGGGAGGAGGGAGCCCAGCTCGAGCGCGCCCTGGTCGACCTCGCTCGAGAACGTGACCTGACCATCCTCGGGCCGAACGGCAACGGGTTCATCAACGCGGCCGACGGCATCACGCCGTACGGGCTGACGATTCCGTCGCCGTTGATCAGCGGCCCGGTGGGCGTGGTCCTGCAAAGCGGTGCCCTGGCCAGCGCGGTGCTGGGGTTCGCCCAGGCGCGCAACGTCGGGATCAGCCTGCTGGTCTCCATGGGCAACGAGTCGATGCTGACGATGACCGACGTCATGCGGCACCTGGTGCACGACGACAACACCAAGGTCATCGCGCTCTTCATCGAGTCAGTCCGTGATCCCGACCAGTTCCTGGCCGTGGCGCGCGAGGCGCTGGCCATCGGCAAACCGATCGTGGCGATGAAGGTCGGGCGCAGCGAGACCGGGGCCCGTGTGGCCAAGGCGCACACCGGTTCGCTGGTGGGCAACGACCGGGTGGTCGATGCCGTCTTCCGCCAGCACGGCATCGTGCGGGTGGACTCGTTGGAGGATCTGGTCACCACGGCTGCCGTGCTCGCGCACTGCCCGCTGCCCGGTCCGCGTTTCGGGTTCGTCACCGCATCCGGGGGTGCCTGCGAGATCATCGCCGACCGCGGCGAGGACGAGGGCATCGTGATTCCCCCGTTCGCCCCGGAAACCGAGGAGCGGTTGCGCGAGATCGTGCCGCCGTTCGCCTCACCGCACAACCCGATCGACGTGACCGGCTACATCCTGGTCAAGCGCGAGATGATGGCCCAGTCGCTGCAGGCCGTCGTCGACGACCCGAACGTCGACGTCGCCGTCGTCATGGCGGATCTGCCCCGCGAGGAGCCGGCCGACCCGCTGCCGGCGCTCGACTCGGCGACCCGGTTGTCCGAGCTGGCTCACGCCGCGCGCAAACCGGTCTTCGTCATGCAGAACACGCTGACCGACATCACCCCCTACGGACGCATGGTCGCCGAAAAGTCCGATTACCCAACGGTTCTCGGCGGCATTGAGCACGGTCTGACCGCGCTGGGCCGGGCAACGCAGTGGTCCGCGGCGTACCGCGGCCAGCACCACGCCACGGCGACGCAGTCGGAGCCGCTCGCGGTCGACGTACCACCAGATGGCATCTGGGCCGAGCACGTCGCGGCCGGGTTCCTGCAGGCGCACGGGGTGCCGGTCGTGCCCTACCGGTTGGTGACCGACGCCGACGCCGCCGTGGCGGCGGCGGAGGAGTTCGGCTATCCGGTCGTGGTGAAGCTGGCGGCGGACGTCGAGCACAAGAGTGACATCGGCGGGGTCAAACTCGGGTTGGCCTCCCCACAGGCGGTGCGTTCGGCGTACGACGCGGTGACCGCCGCGGGTCGGGCGGCGGGCGCGCAGGTGGCCGGCGCCGTCGTACAGCCGCAGCGCTCCGGCGGCGTCGAACTGCTGGTCGGCATCGTGACCGACCCGGTATGGGGGCACGTCCTCGCGCTCGGCATGGGCGGTATCTGGGTCGAGGTGCTCAGCGACACCACATTGCGCGTGCTGCCGGTGACTCGCGACGAGATCCGTACGGCGCTCGGCGAGTTGCGCGGCGCTGCACTGCTGTCAGGCGCGCGTGGCACGACGGCGGCCGACATGGACGCGCTCGTCGATGCGGTCATGGCTACCGCGGACCTCGCGGGGCGGCTGGGTGACCGGCTGGAGTCCCTGGAGATCAACCCGCTGGTGGTCGACGGAACCCGCATCGAGGCGCTCGATGCCCTGATCACCTGGCGGCAACCGTGAGCCTCGACCTGGCGGCGGTCGGCCGCCAATCCGAAGCGGTGGAGGTCAGCTGGACTCCCGACGACTGTGCGCTCTACGCGCTGGGAGTCGGCGCCGGGCAGGACAATCCCGGGCAGGAACTGGCCTACACCACCGACAACACCCACGAGGTGGCTCAACAGGTGCTGCCCGTGTTCGGGGTGGTGCTGACGCAGTTCCGCGCTCGCGGGCACCGCATCGACATCGGCAGTTACGACCCGGCGCACCTGGTGCACGCCGAGCAGGAGGTGTCGGTCTCCGGGCCGATCCCGGTCAGTGGCACGCTGCAGGTGTCGTCACGGGTGGCCGGGATCTACGACAAGGGATCCGGTGCGCTGGTGGTGACGGAGACGACCGGCACCGTGGCCGGAGCCGCGCAGCCGCTGGTGACGACCCGTTCGTCGGTCTTCATCCGGGGCGAGGGCGGATTCGGTGTCAAAGGCCCGTCTGCGGCCTGGCAGCGGCCGGATCGCGATCCCGACAAGACGCTGGAGTGTGCCACCCGGCGCGATCAGGCGTTGCTCTACCGGTTGTCCGGGGACCATAACCCGCTGCACACCGATCCGTGGTTCGCCGGGCGGGCCGGATTCCCGCGCCCGATCCTGCACGGTATGTGCACCTACGGGGTGGTTTCCCGGGTTCTGTTGAATGCCTTTGCGGGCGGGGAGGTCTCGGCCTTCTCATCGATGTCCGCGAGGTTCAGCCGGCCCGTCTTCCCCGGAGACTCGCTGCGGGTCCAGGTGTGGAACGAAGCCGACGGTCTGCTGTTCGTCGTCGAGAACGCCGAGGGGACGGCGGTGCTGGACCGCGGCCGCTTCGTCACTCACTGACGAGCGGCGGCGGTGCAGGGCGGCGCGACCGGGTCGGGTGTCCCTGCGTGGTGACCGCTCTCACACGCATGGTCGAATGACCGGATGATCCTCACTTTCGACGACCACCAGCCCGCCATCGACGACACCGCCTGGCTGGCGGGCAATGCGACCGTCGTCGGCGATGTCACCCTTGCGGCGAACGTCGGCATCTTCTACGGCGCGGTCCTGCGTGCGGACATGGACAGCATCCAGATCGGGGAGGGCAGCAACATCCAGGACAACTGCGCGCTGCACGTCGACCCGGGCCACCCGCTCACCATCGGCCGCAACGTGAGCGTCGGCCACAACGCCACCCTGCACGGCTGCACCATTGAGGACGACGTCCTGGTCGGGATGGGTGCGACCGTCCTGAACGGCGCCGTCATCGGCCGGGGCAGCATGATCGCCGCCGGTGCCCTGGTGACCCAGGGGGTCGTCGTACCCGCCGGATCCTTGGTCGCGGGCGTGCCGGGCAAGGTGCGCCGCGAACTCTCCGACGAGGAGAAGGCGGGCATCCTGCTGAACGCCGAGGTCTACCGCGAGCTCACCCGCAAGCACGCCGCGATCGGCTAGTCCTCGGAGGCGGTGCGGGCCGCGGCTTCCTGCGCCAGCTTGCCTTCCGCGGTGAGCGGGGTCAGATCCTCCGGGGCCGCGTCCCCAGTGCGCAGATCGATCTGTTCACTCAGATAACGCCACAGGACCGCTGCCGTAGCGGCCAGCGGAACCGCGAGGAACGCGCCGATGATCCCGAAGGTGTCACCGCCGGCAGCGATCGCGAGCAGCACGATCGCCGGATGCAACCGCATCGAGCGGGACTGCAGCAACGGTTGCAGCACGTGCCCCTCGATCTGTTGCACCGCGATGATGATGATCAGCGCGATGATCGCGGCGGTCAGCCCCTTGGTCACCAGGGCTACCAGGACCGCCAGCGTGCCGGCGACGAAGGCACCGACGATCGGGATGAACCCGCCGAAGAAGGTCAGGACGACCAGCGGTCCCACCAGTGGAACGCCGAGCAGGATCAACCCGATGCCGATGAAGGTCGAGTCGACGGCACTGACGATGGCCTGGGTGCGGATGAAGCCCCCGAGCGTGCCGTAGATCCGGGTCAGCACCTCGGTCAGGTGCGTACCGGCCCCGCGGCCGAAGGTGTGCCGCGCCCACGGCAGGAACCGGTACCCGTCCTTGACGAAGAAGAAGGTCAGGATCAGGGCCACGACCAGCGTCACCAACACCGACCCGGCGGTCGCGACCCCGCTGAAGACGCCGCTGGCGATCTGTTCGCCGCTGGATTGCAGCCGCTCGGTGATGGCTTTCACCGCGTCGTCGATCTGGTCGGGGCGCACGTGCAGCGGTGGTCCCTGCAGCCAGTTGCGGATCTGGTTCACACCCGTGATGGCGTTGGCACTGAGTTCCGGTGCCTGGTTGATCACCGACGGCGCCAGCGCCGCGAAGATGCCGATGATCAGGGCCAGGCCGGCGACCAGTGCGGTCACCGCCGACCACGTCACCGAGAAGCCGTGCTTACGCAGCCACCGGGTAGGCGGCCACAGCAACGTGGAGGCGATCAGAGCCAGCAGGACCGGCAGCACGGCGCTCCAGAAACGACCGACGATCTGCAGCAGCATCCAGGTCGCGATCAGGATGATGATGATCCGCAAACCCCAGCTGGCCATCCACCGCACGCCGTCACCGATGATCTCGGCCCGGTCGACGCCACGATTGTCCGAGCGGTCGACGGCCAGCGCGGTGTCGAGGTCCTCCTCCTGCGCCACCAGCGGGTCCGGATCGGCTTCGGAGCTCGGCACCGAACGCACTCCTTTCAGAGGCAGTCGCATGGACGTCTCCTGTCTGCGCCGAGGCACACGATGAGCGAGCGCGGGTCACGGCGTGAGCCGGTTGTGAGCGACGACACACTACGCGTCGGTGCCGTCGGCGTGCTCAAGGGTAACGACCGGCTGGCCGCTCGGGACCCTGAGGACGACCACGGCCTCAACGTCCCGGCGGGATAGCCTGTGGCAGTGAACGATCGACCCGACCGGAACGCCCTCGTGGACGCAGCGGTCGACGGTTGGTCGCGTCACCTCGTGGAGCTGGGCGGTCCGAACAATCTCCTGTGGGCCGCGCCGGGCGAAGCCACCGAAGTCGACCTGTCGCGGGCGCATCCCGGTGGCCTGGCCCGCCTGTTGTCCGGTGCCGTGGTCGGTCTTCCGGAGCTGGTTCGTGAGCCGAGCGCCCTGGTCACCCTGACCGCCCGGGCCGAGGCATTGCATCACCGGGTCGGCGTCCTGCGCGAGCAGGTCGGGCTGCACACCTGTTATCTGGCCATGGGTACCGCGACCTGGCACCAACCGGGTAGCACCCCTCGCGCTCCGGTCATCCTGTGGCGCGCTGACATCGGCCGCGATCACGGCGGACGGATCACGATCCAGCTGGTCGGTGACATCGAGGTCAACCCGGCGCTCACCTCCTACCTGCGGGCCCAGGGGATCGACCTGGACGACGGTGAAGTGCTTCGCGCATCCCGGTCCGGGGATGTCTTCGACCTCAGCTTCGCCTTCGACATCGTCGAGCGGGCGGCATCCCTGCCGCAGTTCCGCATCGAGCGATCCCGGCTGATCGATTCCTTCAGCTACGTGAAGGCGGCCAATGCGCGTGACCTGACCGGGCAACGAGCCTGGATCGGCACGCACGACGTCGTCGCGGCCCTGGCCGGCGACCCCGAGGCCGCGCAGCAGGTGGCTGCAGAGCCGCCGCGCGCCGTCCCGCTCCCCGTGCAGGAGGAGTTCGCGCCGCTGGACCTGGACGCGGACCAGCAGCGCGTCGTCGAGGCTGTCCGGGCCGGCGCCCAACTCACCGTGCACGCGCCTGCGGGGTGTGGCTCGAGCCAGACGATCGCGGCCCTGGTGGCCGGGTTGGCAACAGATGGCCGCCGCACACTGGTGGTGACCCAGGCCTGGGCCGACGGTGACGCACTGGTCGAACGGCTGGGGGAGGCCGGACTGGGCGACGTGCTGCTCGACGTACGTTCGCAGACGGCGGCCGACCTGACCGACCGGTTGCGCCGGCAACTGGCCGACCTGGCCGCGGGCGCCGATGAACCGGCCGCCGCGGAGCCCCCGGCCTGCCTGAGGAGGTCGCCGCACTGGAGCGACGGTGGGCGGCCGAGCACGACCTGCGTGCGCCGTGGGGCGTCAGCCCGGCACAGTGCCGCCGCGCGCTGGCGGACATGAGCGGTCAGGAGTACGTCGGGAGCGAGCGCCGGTTGCCCATCGACGAGTTGGTCGCGGTGAGCGTCGAGCGCGTCTACGGCCTCTCGGAAGCCCTGCAGGCCGCCGTCGACGCCGGTGCCTGGACGGGCGGATCGGCGAACGACCCGTGGTTCGGCGCCCGGGTGGTGGGATCCGATCACCGCGAGCGCACCGCACAACTCGTCGCCGAACTCGCCGGCGGCGGTCTGGACGCCGAACGCGAGACCATCACGGCACTGTCCGACGAGGTCGGGCTGGCCCGGCCCCGGTCGCTGCGTGAGGCTCAGGACCAGTTGGATCTGATGGCCGGGGTCTTCCAGACCTTGGAGGCGTTCACCCCGCAGGTATTCGGAGCCGGACTGCCGGAGATGGTGGCCGGCACCGCCGAGGGCGAGGACGCGCCCACCGATCTTGGGCTGTTCGAACGGCGCCGGTTGCGCAGTCAGGCCAAGCGGTTGCTGCGGCCCGGGACGAGCACGCACAACCTGCACGGGCTCCTGCAGCGGGCACTGAAGCAGCGCACCCGGTGGCAGGCGCTCGCCGGCAAGGGCAGCGTCCCCACGGCGCCGCTGCGCACGCCGCAGGTTGCTGCGCAGGTGGAAGCGTTGCGCGGCCGGTTGGAGTGGCTCGAGGCGCGGCTGGCGGGAAGCGCATCGGCCCGCAGTCTGGTCGACGCGGATTTCGATGAGATCCAGGTGCTGACCGAGCGGCTGCGTGACGCCGACGATCGGTTGGCCGTCGTGCCACACGTAATCGGTACCCTGGATCTGTTGCGCGCCAACGGTTTTGGCGACCTGTTGGACGATCTGGCCGCGCGCGACGCAAGCCCGGAGGAGTCCGGGTGGCAGGTGCGCTGGGTGTGGTGGAGTTCGGTGCTGGCGCACGCCCAACGAACGGATCCCGTCCTGGCGGCCCACGACGCGGACACGGCACGGGCGCTGGAGCAGGCCTTCCGCGCCGACGATGCCGCGCACGTGCGGGCAGGTGCGGCTGCGGTGCGTGAGCGGGTGCGACGACAGGTCGAGCGGGTGCGAGCCGACCTGCCGGATCAGGTCGTCACGGTTCGCAGCCGGGTCCTGCACCCGGGCGCCCTGCTGACCCAGGCTCCCGAACTGCTCACCGCGCTGCGGCCGGCGTGGCTGGTCAGCCCGCTCGCCGTCGCCGCGACCGTGGCCACCGGTCTGTGGTTCGACGTCGTCATCTTCGACGGCGGCGGCCAGTTGCCGCTGCCTGAGGCGCTGCCCGCGATCACCCGCGCGGGGCAGGTGGTCGTCTTCGGCGACCGTACGCAAGAGGTGGTGTTGCCGCGCGCTCTGAAGTCGCCACCGGCCACGTCCTTGTTCCAAGCGATGGAACCCCTTGCACCGCAACTGAACCTCGCCCACGACTACCGCAGCCGCGATGAGCGGTTGTCCGCGTTCGCGGCCGTGCGCCGGTACGCCGGGGAGGTCGGCGGCTTCCCGGCCGCCGGCGACGCCACCCCGGTCGCAACGATGACGGTGCATGAGGACCGCGTCGTAGCCGCCACCGTTGCGGCCGTCCGCGAGACGGTGGCTGCGCAGCCGGAGCGGTCGTTGCTGGTGGTGACCTGGACCCCGTCGCTGGCCGAGCAGGTCCGTGGCGAACTGCTGCGGCGCTTGGACGACCCGGAGATCCGCCGCCGGTTGAGTGCCGCCGAGCCGAGCATCGTGATCGGCGACCCGGTGACGACGCGTGCGATCACCGCGGACACCGCGATCGTGCTGCTCGCCGACGAGCGCGGTGGTGCGGCGCTGGTGCAGGCGATGGGCGCCGAAGGTGCCATGGTGCGGTTCTGGAGCGCGGTCAGCCGGGCGCGCCGGCGACTGATCGTCCTGAGCACCCTTGATCCGCAGACCTTCCCCGAAGACCGGCTGCGCACCGCCGGCGCGCGGACCCTTCGGGACTACCTGCGCTATTGCGCGGCGGGTGGCGATCCGCAGGCGTTGCAGGTCCAGTCACTGGAGCAGAGCACCCCGCGCCGCCGCCGACGGACCGCGTCGACCGGCAGCGTGCTCGACGCTCCGGTGCTGCCGGTCATGGTCCGGCACGAGGTGCCGGCGTTGATCGAAGCGTTGGCTGCGCAGTTGCGTTCGCGCGGGCTGACGGCGATCCCGTCGTATGGCGTGTCCGGGCGCCCGGTCGAGCTCGCAGTGGGCGGGGCGGACGGCCAGCTCGTGCTGGCGGTGGAGTCCGACGACAGCGACCACGGCGAGACCCTCCGGTTCCGACTGCGGCTACGCCCCGAGCAACTCGCAGGGCGCGGGTGGCACACCGAGACTGTCTACGCCCAGGACCTGCACCGGGACTTAGCCGCAGAGGCCGACCGGTTGGCGACGGTGCTGGGGTCGCTATGAGGCCGGGGTTGCCATGAGCAGGGAGTCGACGTGAATTCGCCCCGCCGGCGTCGCCGGGCGGTGCGACCGGCGACCGGAGGCGATCCGCAGCAGGAGGTGGCGATCGTCGCCGGCGACGACGACACCGATCAGCGCGAGCCGTCCGCCGACAACGCGAAAGCGGCGGCCCGTCGGACCGGAAGATCCGACGAACCGCCGCTCAGCGCTGCAGACCGGTGGCTACTGGAGCAGCGACCACCGCATTGGGACTAGGCGGTTCAGCCGTCCGCGGGGTCAGCGACTGGGCGGCCGCCGTTGTCATCACGCCCGTCGCGCAGCAGGGCGCGGATGTCGGCCAGGATGTCCTTGTCGGTCTCTTCCTTCTCGGGCTCTTCGATGCCGATCAACTTCTTGGAGCGCTCGTAGGGAACGATGAACAGGAAGTAGAGCACTGCTGCCGTTAGCACGAAGGTGATCAGGGCGTTGAGGATGGCTCCGATGTTGATGAACGTCGAAGGATTGCTCGACAGGATGCGGAAGCCGAAACCGTCGACGGCGTTCTTGCCGCCGAACGCGTTCAAGACCGGCTGGATGATGTTGTCCGTGAGCGACTTGACCAGCGCTGTGAACGCGGCGCCGATGACGAATGCGGTCGCCAGTTCGATGAGATTGCCTCGGAAGAGGAAGTCCTTGAAGCCCTTCAGCATGAAGTCTCCTTGATCGGGGTTATACGGTCCACGCCGAATCTATCGACTACGGCTCCGCCGATTCGACCGCATCACCCGCGTGATCGTGTGGTCCACGCCACAATGCGTCACGGAATCGGCCACAAGTGAACATCACGCAGCAGGATGCAACGCAAGGGTCAACCGGCCGCTGCCCGGCGCCTCTCGGTCCGGCCCGGGAGTGTGGCAGTTTCGTCGCATATCAAGGGCGACCGAAGCCGTTCCGCATGGATCACTGCCGGTTTCGTCGAAGATCGAGGTGTCCGGGGGCGGTGGCGAGCGGCTCAGACGTTGAGGGCACGACGGCTGCTGATGGGCTGCTCCGCGGCGAAGGTCATGCCGCCGGATGCAGGGCAAGGGTCAACCGGCCAGTGCCGGAGTCGTCACCGCCGGAAGCGACTGCGGCTGCGTCGGATCCACTCACCGACAGCAGGACTCGCGGCTCGTCCTGTTCGGTCCACGAGGTCGGCTCGGTAGCAGCGGAGGCCTGCACCACGACGGCGCCGGCGGCGGCCAGTTGCGCACCGGCGTACACATCGACCCGGTCACCGCGCTGCAACACGGCAGCGAGCGCCGGCTCGACCGGAACGCTGAGGACCACCCGGGAACCGGTTCCCGGCCACGTCCTGGTGTCGCGCACCCGCGCCGTCGTCACCGGCTCCCCGGCCCGCATCGGTGCATCGACGACGGCGCCGACGGCCTGGGCCGTGCTCAGCGGATCGGGGAGCGGCACGCTCGCCGGCCATGCCACGAATCGCAGATCGGCCGCGGTGAGACGTTGCCCCGCCGTCAGATCGTGCGCGGCGACGGCCACCGGCCGGGTGGCACCGGCGGAGCTGATCCGCTGGACGACCGCCAGCGCGGCGATCGCGACCAGGAGCGCGGCGAGGATCCGGCGAGCACGGTGCCGGCGGGCCGTCGCCGCGACACTGCCGCCCTGCCAGGAGTCCGGAAGCAGGCGGTGAGCCGCGAGTTTCACGGCAGGTCGAACGGCAACGCCAAGCCGTCGAGCGCGTGGCGACAGGCGCAGGACGGCGGCTCGGCGGTCGGGAGGGCGGGAATGGCGGCTGAGATGACCGCCCGCACCTGCTCGAGGTTGCGCTCGAAAGCGGCCATGACCTCCTGATGGGTGACGCCGTCGTCCTGCTCGAGCCCGGCGTCCAGATCGGTGACCAGGCAGATGGCCGAATAGCACAGGGCCAATTCGCGGGCGATCGACGCCTCCGGCATCCCGGTCATCCCGACCACACTCCACCCGGCGTGCTGATGCCAGCGGGATTCAGCGCGGCTGGAGAAGCGCGGACCGTTGATCACGACCAGCGTGCCGCCGTCGACGCACGGGTTGGGGATCTCCTGCGCGGCCCGAAGGAGCGCGTCCCGCCCGAGCGGGCAATAGGGATCGGCGAAGGCGACGTGCACGACGGGGCCCGGGTCGTCGTACACCGTGTGCGCTCTGCCCCAGGTGCGGTCGACCACCTGGTCGGGCACCACGAAGGTGCCCGGGCGCAGGTGCGGTTGCAGGGAACCCACGGCGCTCGGCGCCAGGACCTGGCGCACGCCCAGGCTGCGCAACGCCCAGAGGTTGGCGCGGTAGTTGATCCGGTGCGGCGGGTAGCGGTGTCCGCGGCCGTGGCGGGGTAGGAAGGCCACCTCGCGTCCGCCGATCTCGCCGATCACGATGTCGTCGCTGGGCGCACCGAACGGGGTGTCGACGCTGTGCCGCGCGGCGTCGTCGCCGAAGAAGGAGTACAGCCCGGAGCCGCCGATGATGCCGACGAGGGATTCGCTGCTCATGCCCCCGAATCTAGGGGCTGGCCGTAGCCGCGGCGATCAGACCCCGCGCCGGTGTGGACGACGCTCGCCGCCCTGTGGATGAGTCAGGCCGCGCCGCTGGCGGAGGCCGACGACGAGCCTGACGACGACGAGGACGACGAGGACGACGAGGATGCCGATGACGTCGAGGACGACGTCGACGACGCGCTATCCGACGACGCGGACGTGCTCGACGAGCCGTCGGAACCGCTGGAGCTGTCCGAGGTCTTCTTGTCGGCGGAGCTGCCGGCGGACTTCTTACCGGAGTCGCGGCTGTCGTTGCGGTAGAAGCCCGACCCCTTGAAGACGACACCGACCGCGTTGAACTGCTTGCGCAATGTGCCGCCGCACTCGGGGCAGACGGTCAGCGCGTCGTCGCTGAATGACTGCACGACGTCGAAGGCGTGCCCGCAGTCCTTGCACGCGTACGAATAAGTGGGCATGCCGTCAATTCTACGAACGATCGGGGGTGCTTTGCGCCAGCCCGCCAGGCGGCCCCCGGCGCTGACCGCCTGGATCCGTCGCAGAGTCGCGGTGCGGGAATTCGACGTGGTAACGACCAGCAGTTCGTCGCCGTGGCGCAGGACCGTGTTCGGCCCGGGTACGGCGCTCGTGCCGTCGCGCACGACGAGCGTCACCGCCGCGCCGGCGGGCAGCCGCAACTCGTGGATCTCGACACCGCTCAACCTGGACTCGGGGCCGACGCGCACCTGCAGCAACTCGGCGTGCAACTCATCCAGCGGCGTCGACTCGACCTCGACGGCGACCGTGTGCGCAGTGGTGGCAATCCGCAGTTTGCGAGCCAACCAGGGCAGCGTCGGCGCCTGCACGATGGTGAAGACCACGACCAGGACGAAGACCAGGTCGAAGATCCATCCGGTGTCCGGGGTGCCGACCGTCAGCGGAACGGTCGCGAGCACGACCGGCACCGCACCGCGCAGACCCGCCCAGGACAGGAACGCCATTTCGCGGGGGTGAAGCGGAACGGGGCCAGGCTGACCAGCACCGACAGCGGCCGGGCGAGCAGGAGCAGGACGACGCCGATGACGATCGCGGGGACCAGCTGGTCCATCAACCGCTTCGGTGAGGCCAGCAGACCCAACATCACGAACAACCCGATCTGTGCCAACCAGCCCAGGGCCTGGGCGAAGCTGCGAGTCGCCTGCCGGTGCGGCAGCCGTTGGTTGCCGATGACCAGGGCGCACAGGTACGCCGCGATGAAGCCGCTGGTGTGCGCGAGGTCGGCCACGCCGTACGCCAGCACGGTCAGACTCAGGATGGCCAGGGAGAACAGAGCCGAGGAGGTCGGGGTGACCCGGTGGGCGATCCACGACCCGGCCCACCCGATGGCCAGACCGATGGCGGCGCCGCCGACCAGTTCCAGGCTCGCTTCGATGACGACCAGCCACCACGGGCTCTCGTTGCGGTGGGCCGCCCCTTCGGCCAGGGCGACGACGATCAGGACCACCGGGGCGTCGTTGAAACCGGACTCTGCTTCGAGGACTCCGGTCAGGCGGTGCGGCAGGGGCACCCGCCGCAGTACGGAGAAGACCGCCGCTGCGTCGGTGGAGCTGGTGATGGCACCCAGCAGGAAGGCGACCTGCCAGTTCAGGTCGAGCAGATAGTGCGCGGCGACACCGACGACGGCGACCGACACCAGCACGCCCACGGTGGACAGCACGGCGGCCGGGGCCACACTGCGCCGGATCGAACTCCAACTGGTGGTCAGACCACCTTCGGCCAGGATGAGCGCCAGCGCGGAATACCCGAAGACCTGGGTCAGCCGGGGATCGCTGAACTGGATGCCCAGCCCCGCCTCGCCCAGGATCAGACCGATGCCCAGGTAGAGCAGCAGCGTCGGCAGCCCTGATTTGTTGGCCAGCCGCACTGCCGCCACCGACACCAGCAGGACCAGCGAACCGATGACCAACGTGCGGGTCAGGTCCTCCGGCGTGAAGGAGGTGATGGCGCTCACAGAGGAGGGCAGCATGCGGCAGGCCTCCTCGTGCGTTTGGGGTCGGTACGCCGATTCTCTCAGCCGGGCAGCGGTAGCCGCCGCACGCCCCGCTGCGGGGTCAGGACGGCGTGCACCGCTTGGTCGTGGTCATCCGCAGGTACGGCGTCGCGCACTTCGGACTCGAACACCACTGCCAGCCGGACCGCTTCGGGGTCGGCACGCAGCAGGGCTCGGTCGTAGGAACCGCCGCCCTGGCCCAGCCGGTGGCCGGTGGCATCGACCGCAAGCGCCGGCAGGACGATCACCGTGACGTCGGCGATCGCGTCGACCCCGAGGTCCTCTCCGCTGGCCAGGTCCCGCCACGACAGGTCCTTGTCAGCCAACATGATCGGAGCGATCACCGTGTGCCCGGCGGCCTGGAGGGCGGCGATCATCTCCTCGGTGGGCGGCTCGGTGGGGAGGGACTCGAAAACCGCCACGCGCGCCGTACCTGAACCGGCCAGGTACCCCATCAGGTGCGCCGCGAGACGGTCGCCCAGTTCGCGCCGGCCGGCTTCGTCGGCGGCGGCGACCCGCTCCCGCCGCGCCGTCCGCAGTTCGCGGCGTAATGCGACCTTCGCCGCAGCTTGTGACTCGTCCACCTGATGAGTGTCGCGGACCGCATAGGGTGAGCGCATGATCTCGATCGAGGACCCGGTCCGCAAGGCAGTCATCCCGGCCGCGGGATTGGGGACCCGGTTCCTGCCGGCCAGCAAGGCGATCCCCAAGGAGATGTTGCCGGTCGTCGACAAACCGGCCATCCAGTACGTCGTGGAGGAGGCCAACCGCTCCGGCATCGACGACGTGCTGATGGTCACCGGCCGCAACAAGGCGGCGTTGGAGGACCATTTCGACCGGCACTGGGAGTTGGAGCAGGCGCTGGAGAAGAAGGGTGACAAGCTGCGGATGGCGCGGGTGCAGAAGTCCGCGAATCTCGGCAACGTGCACTTCATCCGCCAGGGCGAGCCGCTGGGCCTCGGGCACGCGGTGCTGTGCGCGGAGGCGCACGTCGGGTACGAGCCGTTCGCGGTGCTGCTGGGCGATGACCTGATCGACGAGACCGAGCACCTGCTCCTGGACATGATCGCCGCCCGCCACGAATTCGGTGGCTCGGTCGTGGCGTTGATGGAGGTCCCCGAGGACCAGATCCACCTTTACGGCTGCGCGGAGGTAGAGGAGCTCGACGGTGACGTCGTGCGGGTGAAGTCGCTGGTCGAGAAGCCGGCTGTGGGCGAGGCACCGAGCAACCTGGCCATCATCGGTCGCTACGTGCTCGACCCGTCGGTCTTCGAGATCCTCAAGCACACCGAACCCGGCCGCGGCGGGGAGATCCAGTTGACCGACGCCCTGGTGGAGTTGGCCGGTTCGCAGGAGAAGGGCGGCGGCGTCACGGGAGTGATCTTCCGCGGGCTGCGCTACGACACCGGTGACCGCCTGGACTACCTCAAGGCGGTCGTGCGGCTGGCGGTCCGGCATCGCGACATCGGACCGGAGTTCCGGGCCTGGTTGCAGGCGTGGGCCGGCTCCGACGAGGCGCTCGGCCGCTCGGGCAAGACTGCGCACCTGGGGCATTGAGGGGTGCTGACCCCGGAGGAGTACCGCACACTGCTGTGCGAGCGCGTGCCGCTGCTACCGGCAGTGCAGGTGCCGCCCGCGCTGTCGGTGGGTTCGACGCTGGCCGCCGACGCGGTCTCGAGCGTCCTGCTACCCGGCTTCGACAACTCGGCGATGGACGGGTACGCCGTGCGGGCCGCCGATCTGCCGGCGACGCTGCCGGTGTCGCTGGACATCCCGGCCGGTGACACCCGCACCCTGCGCCTGGAGGCCGGCCAGTGCGCCCGGATCATGACCGGGGCGCCGCTGCCCGCGGGGGCCGATGCCGTGGTCCAGGTCGAAAACGTCGTCGTATCAGGCTCTTCGGTGCAGTTCCCGGCGGCCGTCCCGGTGGGCACCGCGGTGCGCTCGGCCGGTTCCGACGTGAAGCCCGGTGACCTCGTGCTCGCCGCCGGGACCCGGATCGCGCCCACCCAGCTGCCTGCGTTGTTGTCCTGCGGCGCGTCCGCGCTCTCGGTCCGCCGGCCCGCCCGGGTGGCCGTGATCTCGACCGGCGATGAGTTGCGCGATTCCGGATCCGACCTGCTGCCGGGGCAGTTGGTGGACTCCAACGGACCCACGATGGCGGCGCTGGCAACGGCAGCCGGGCACGAGGTGACCTTCGTGGGACGCGTCGGGGACACCGCCGAGGAGGTACGCCGGGTGCTCAGCGCCGTCGCCGAGCGCGCCGATGCGGTCATCACCTCCGGGGGTGTGAGCGCCGGCGCCTACGAACCGCTGAAACTGGCCTTCCAGGACTCCGGCGAACTGGACTTCTACTCGGTGGCGATGCAGCCGGGCAAACCGCAGGGCTTCGGAATCCTCGACGGCACACCGGTCTTCGCGTTGCCGGGCAACCCGGTCAGTGTGGTCGTGTCCTTCCTGGTGCTGGTGGCGCCGGCGCTGCGGGCGATGAGCGGCGACGACGCACCGATCCGCACCGTGCACGCGCAGGCCGCGGCGCCGTGGCGGCGGGTCGATCATCGCTCCCAGTTCGCCCGGATCCGTTTCACCGACGACGGGCGCGTCGAACCCGCCGGGGGTCACGGTTCTCACCTGATCGGCGGTCTCGCGGGAGCCGACGGACTGGCCATCGTGCCTGCCGGATCACCGGACATCGCGGTCGGCGACTGGGTCCGCGTCATTCGGTTCCCCGGCCGCTGAAGGTGACGGGCGGCACAATAGGCACGTGACCAGCAACGAGGCTCCCCGGCTGACCCACGTCCGGGCCGACGGCACGGCCGCGATGGTCGACGTGTCCGCCAAGCCGGTGACCGCCCGCAGCGCCTCGGCCCGCGGCGTCGTCCTGCTGTCGTCCGCCGCGGTCGCCGCCCTGCGTGACGGGACCGTGCCCAAGGGAGATGCCCTCGCGGTGGCCCGGATCGCAGGGATCCAAGCCGCCAAGCAGACACCGGCACTGATCCCGCTGGCCCATCCGATCGCCGTACACGCGGTGTCGGTGGATCTCGTGGTCCACGACGACGGGGTGCAGATCGACGCCACGGTGCGCACCGCGGACCGCACCGGAATCGAGATGGAAGCGCTGACCTGTGTGAGCGTCGCCGCGCTGGCGCTGATCGACATGGTCAAGGCGGTCGACAAGCACGCCCGGATCACCGACGTGCGCGTGGTCGCCAAATCCGGTGGCCGGTCGGGGGATTGGGCCGAAGATGCCTGAGGCCGTGGTGATCACCTGCTCCAACCGCGCCGCCGCCGGCACGTACGCCGATCGCTCCGGTCCGCTCTTGGTGGACGCTTTGCGGGGCTGGGGTTTCCAGTGCGCGGCGCCGGTCGTCGTACCCGATGGGGATCCGGTGGGTGAGGCGCTGCGAGCGGCGATCGCGGGCGGCGCGGACGTCGTACTCACCACGGGCGGTACGGGATTGACGCCCACGGATCAGACTCCGGAGCAGACCCAGCCGCTGCTCACGCGAGAGGTGCCGGGCATCGCTGAGGCGCTGCGGGCCGCGGGGGTCGCTGCGGGGGTTCCCACGGCGATGCTGTCCCGGGGGCTTGCCGGACTGGCCGGCCGCACGCTCGTGGTCAACCTGCCGGGTTCGTCCGGGGAGTGCGGGATGCCATCGCCGTGCTGGAGTCGGTGCTGGCGCACGCCGTCCAGCAGATCGGCGGCGGTGACCATGGGTAGGGCCTGGCCGGTGCGGCTGGCCCAGGACTGGAACGGCACGCAGGTCGTCTTGCGGCCGTTGCGGGTCTGGGCCGACAAGCGGGAGTTCATGGCCTTGCGCGAAGCCAACGCGGCGTGGACGCGGCCGTGGGATTCGACCTCACCGCGCGGGCCGCGGATCGTCAGCTTCGCCGAGCTCGTGCGGGAGCAGAACGTCGAGGCGCGGCACGGCCGGATGCTGCCGTTCGCGGTCGAGGTGGACGGGCAACTGGCCGGGCAGATGCACCTGTTCGGGATCACCCGCGGAGCGCTGCTCTCGGGGGCGGCCGGCTATTGGATCAGCCAGCGGTTCGTCGGGCGCGGGATCACCCCGTGCGCTCTGGCCATGTTGATCGATCACGCGTTCAGCGCCTGCGGACTGCATCGGGTCGAGGTCAACATCCGGCCCGACAACGCCCGATCCCTCCGGGTGGCAGCCAAACTCGGGTTGCGCGACGAGGGGACCCGCGAACGCTACCTGCACATCAACGGGGAATGGCACGACCATCGCAGCTTCGCGATCACCGTGGAGGAGACCGGCGGCGTGCCGGTGCTCGAGCGGCTGCGAGCAACGGTCGGTTAACACACATTGCAGGCACAGAATCCCCGACACACCAGGCAAATCCGCGGTTTCCACGCCGGCAGACCATAACGTCGGAGCGTGCCCGCGCCCAGCAGTTTGATCTTCGTCGTCATCATCCTGATCTGGGCTGCCTATCTGTTGCAGCACTGGATCCGTCGCCGCGAGGCGCTCGCGACCGCGCGGTCGGTGGATCGCTTCTCGGAGGCGATGCGCGTGCTGGACCGACGCGGTGTGATTGCCGACAGCGGCGCGGTCGCCATGCAACTCGACGGTGCGCAGGCGCGGCCCGCGCTACCCGCGGTGAGCGTCAAACCCGAACGCATCTCGTTGCGTGCGGGATCCCTCCCGGCGGCCCCTGTCGCCGCGGTCACAACGACGGAAGAGGTTGCCGTGCAGGAGAAATCGACGATCATGCAGGCGCCGGTCCGGGTCGGCAACCGGGTGATGAAGGCACTGGGCCGGTTGGACCGTCGCAAGGTGCGCGGGATCTGCCTGCTCGCCTCGCTCGTGCTGCTGGTGATCACGACGGTGCTGTCGCCGTTCGGTTTCGTGCCGTGGTGGTCCCCGGTCGTGATGCTGCTGGTGACCGCCGGTGTGGTCGCGTGGTTGCGTTCGGCGGCGCTGAAGCAGCAGGGCGCATCGGGTGTACGCCGGCCTGTGACGCCGCGCCCGGCCGTGCGGGCCTCGGCGCAGGTGGGTGCGCGCCGCCAGCCGCTGCAGGCGCCGGTCGCGCCTGCGGCCGTCAACACGGTGGAGCCGGTGTACGCACCGGTGCACGAGGTGTACGACGTCGCTCCCGCTGTGACGGCGTCCGTGGCCGAAGTGCCTCAGCCGTTCGATAACTCGTGGGAGCCGGTCCAGGTCCCGCGACCGACGTACACGATGAAGGAAGCGGCGCCGCGTCCCGCGCCGGCGCCCGCCGCGGTCACCCCCTCCTACGCCCAGGTGCCGGTCGAGGACCTGCCGTTCGACGGGCTGGCTCTGGACCTGGAGGACGACGACGTGCGTCCGGTCTACCGCGCCGGCTGAGGTCCCTGCGCCGATTCGGAGCCGCGGCGGCGGCGGTGTTATGGTTGCTTCCGCTTCAAGGGGCTGTGGCGCAGTTGGTAGCGCGTCTCGTTCGCAATGAGAAGGCCAGGGGTTCGAATCCCCTCAGCTCCACCAATCAAAATCCCCGGAATACCGGGGATTTTTGGCGCTCTACGCACCATCCTCCTTTCGTGTTGTTTCGGGTTGTGTGCCCCCGGTGTGCCCCGGGGTGTTCAGGAGGTCGAGCGCGGCTCGGTCAGCGCCCGTGCCCAGGTGATGCAAGTAGATGTTGGTGGTGGCGATTGATGCGTGCCCCATCCAGGTTTGCACCGTCACCACATCGACACCGCGGGCAAGCCAGAGGCAGGCGGCGGTGTGGCGCAGGTCATGGATTCGGCGCCCGTTCGCAACCTTCGCCCAGTGAGATGTCCGCTTGAACGCTGAGGCGTGCAGCTGCGAGCCACCGCTTGTGGTGACCAGGAGGTCGTCTAGACGTTTCCCTTCGGTCATTGCGTCGAGGAGTGGGGTGACCCTGTTCGCTATGGGGACCCGGCGCACGCGACGCGATTTCGTGGTCTTTACTTCGACGCCTTCTGGGGCCGCGCGCTCCACGATCAGCATGCGCATGGGGACCCTGATCAAGTCGCGCACCCGCAACGCGCGAAGCTCGGACCAGCGCAGTCCCGTCCATCCGGCGATAAGTGTGATGTCGGCGAGGCGGTCGTCATAGACACGAATTGCGGTGGCTAGCGACTCCAACTCGACCTCGCTGAACGGGCGCATCCCCGTTGGGGTCGCAGAAGACCGCGGCACTTTGGCCTCAAGGACCGGGTTAGTCGTGATCAGGCGCTCCCGGACACACCATGCGAAAAACGCCGACAGCGACGCCCGGTACCGCGACACGGAGGACTCGGCCAGACCGCCCTGGGACAGAGTCACTAATGCGCGCTGCACCTCGCGTTGTGTGACTGCGCCAACAGACAACGCAGACAGCGACGGGGGAGTGAGCCGAGACAAGGCCGCGTCTGCGGTGGCAGTCTTCGTCGCGACAGTCGCCCTGCGATGCTCAACCCATTCGGGGAGCAACGCGCGCACGGTCTGCCTCCCCCACGAACGTCGAGGCCACCTCTGATAGCTGCGGATTGGCGGCGCTCCCACTCGATCGCTTCCCGGCGCGTATCGAAGGTCCTGCCCGTGACGTACTCGCGGCCCGATTTGATCACCGCCCGCCACCGACCGGACGGTTCTTTACGGACAGTCACGACAATGCGTCGGCTAGCAGGGCTTGAACCTCGCGAGCTTCCGACCAAGTGAGCGTGGTCGTTGTCCCGTCAGGGAGCCACAGGCGTACCCCGGACCCGGACACGGAGATGGAGATGGACATAGTCATCTCCGTGTCCGGTTTCCGACCCACGCATCGACGTCCGCGCGGCGATATCGCGGCGAACTGTCGGTGAGGGCGACCCATCGTGGGCCTCTGCCTTTCTGCCGCCAGCGGCAAAGGGTGGCCGAGCTGACCGCCAATAGTTCAGCGACCTCTGCGGAGGTCATCAGGCGGTCATTGGTCCCTATGACGGTCGTCATCGTCGCCCTCCCTTTCCGGTGCGGCCTGCTGGCGTGACACCTGCTATACTAAAAAGAACCGGTATCGTCTTTTTTCGCTAACAAGGCGATATTACATCAGTTTGTAACGAGGGCAACCGTGGCCCGCCCATGTAATAGTTCACGAGGGGGAGTCTGTGACGGGTAACGAGGCCGACGCGGGTGGACCGTTGATCGTTCCAGCGGGACTCCTGGCCGATATGGTGTCGCAGCTCGGGGCCGCCACCGCGGAATTGATCGCCGCCGTCGAGGCTTGGGAACAGGCACCCACCGACCGACAACGGGTCGCAGCCCTCGAGGACGCGATGGCTGCGCTGAAGATCGTGCGCAACGGAGCGGAGCTGGCCGGGGAAGGCCTCGCACCGCATTTGCACGCGGCCGGGGTCTCTGACCTTCGGGTCTCCCGTCTCGCTGGAATCTCCACCACGAAGGCTCGGGCGTGGACCCGCGGGGTCCGTGCCCCCGCGCCCATTCGGGGACATCAGCGCCGGGATGATTCCCTCGTGGTTCTGCCAGCGCCACCGGAGAGTGGGCAGGGTGGTTCGCTGTCAGGTGATTCGTGAGTGGTGTCCCTGAATCAATCCCCCGGCTAGGCGGCGTGGTCACATCCCGGGCGGGTACGGGTATTGCGTTGGTGAGGGGGTGGGGTTCGCATGACCGTGGGTGTTTCGGAGCGGACAGGGTCCACTAGTCCCCACCGTTCCCATCGAACGCCGACGGCGTCCACGAACGTGATGTTGATGCTCGGGTCGTAGCCGGTGTCGTCCATGTCGAGGGTCAGCGGTGTGCGCCGTTGATCGGCGTAAAACGCCACCTCCACTTGCACCGTTGTACCGGCCGGGAGGAGCCCACCCCACATAGTTAGGGGCAGCCCGTCGTAGTCACCGTCGGGGACGAAGGCTGTCGCGTAGAACCCTTTCGCTGCGCACACGGTGTGGGAGGGCGCCCACGCACCAACGATTTTCAAGGCGCGCACGGGCTCGGCGCTGGCGTTGTGCACCTCAAACAAGGCACTTCCCGGTTGCGTCGCGACCCCGGTGAGTAGCTGGGAGGTGATGAGGCGTGCCTGTCTGCTGTCGGCCGCGAGACGCTCGTCGCGGGCCATCTGCACCTGTTCGGTCGCCGCCTCCACTGCCTTCTTCGATGGGCCTAGCTGCCGGACCGCGGCCCACACGGCCGCGACGGTCCCTACGGACGCAACCCAGGTCGGGACATCACCCCAATTCACTGCCACCCAGGACCTCTCTTGGTGACGTAGGAACGATCCGGTCCCCGCGAGTCGAGATGGCTTTGTGGGGGCTCACGGGTTAATCAACCCAAGGACGGCGTCGGTGGCCTCCGTGATTTCCTTGCCAACTTCCTTGCCCAGGCCGTAGGCCGTGAGTCTGGCAAGGACCGGCAGGGTCTGCTTCACCCGGTCCCACAATCCGCTGCGCGCGTCGGCTTCGACAACATCTGCCTGAGCAACGATGATTTCGGTTTCGTGGGGGTCGTCGGCTGCGCGGTCGGCGGCGTGTTCGCGGATTGTCTGTAGCAGTGCGAGCACCTGGGCGAGGTGGTCCTCACCGGCGCCGATCGACACGTTCGCGGTGTTGTGGTCGCCCTGTTGCACAGCGGCCACGTTGCCGGTGAACTGATTGTTGTACGTGTTCCCTGGGCTGACAGCGTTCCCATTCGATCTCAGTTCGATGAAGTCGGCTGGGGCGTAACCGGATTCGATACACGCCAAGCCCAGGTCGGTGACTTCTGGTCTGAGTAAACCTGGGCCAGAGTGCGGAAACCCGTTGATCAATCCTGCGTCGTGCAGAGTCTTCGTGGCGCGGCCCAGCTCCTCCTCGGTGAACGGCCCGCCGGGCCCTTCGATTGCGGTGCTCGTAGTCTCCGTGAGCTGAGCGCCGTTGACGGTTCCTGAGGTGACGGCGTCAAGCAGCGCTTGCTGAACCTGGCGGCGCCTCAACCCAACTTTCACTTTCTGGGCGCCCGCGCTGCGTCCCTCCGGGGTCAATCCGAACGTCCACCCTCCCGAAAGACGGCTGTCTTTGACGATCCAGCCTCGCTCGGTGAGGGCGCGGTGTGCGTCCGCCTGGTCGGCCTCGGAGAACTCCCGGTCGGACAGCGCGACGTCATCGGTTTCGGCAGCGAGCAACGAATCCAGCACAAGCCACGTCGAGAACTTCATTGGGGACACCACTGCGACCTCCTGCTATACGAAATGCTGGCTCTGTGAACCATCCAACACCGGGGCGCCGACAGCGGTGGCCGTGAATGCGGTGAGAGGCACGCGGGGTGGCGGGGTGTTGGGGCACACTTCAGAACTGTGACGAAGCTGGATGTTGACTGGGCAGTCAAAGAACTCGACGCGTTCCTCAGCGTGACCGCTCAGGTCGGCTACGCCAACACTGGCGGCGTAATGGTTCTCGGCACCCACATGAGAGGCGCGGGGACCGAAGCAGCTGAGCGGGCGTATGTCGTCGAATTGATCCTCGATCAAGCCATTCCCGGATGGGCAGTTGACCGGCCCGTCAACGACCGCGATTACAAGTGGTTGCGGGAGCAGGCTTCTCGCGGGAAGGCGGCGCTCCAGTGGGCCGCGGAACTGCGCGACCGGCTGGGGGACGGCGCGCCCGAAATGGACGCCGGGAAGCTACATCCATGGGCGTGGGAGAGTGCGTCCGCGCTGTGGCGGACTGGCCATTACCACCAAGCGGTGATGCAAACCGCGATCCGTGTGAACGCTGAAACCCAAGCGAAGCTGGGGCGTCGCGACATCAGCGAGGTGGACCTGTTCAACCAGGCGTTCTCGCGTGACGATCCGAAACCGGGTGCGCCGCGGCTGCGGTTGCAACCCGACGATGGCGGCGATACCTACAAGAACCGGCACCGGGGTGCGCGAGCCTTCGCCGACGGGCTCTACTCCGCGATCCGCAACCCAGGGATGCACGAACTCGCAGCCCACCACGGTGAGGAGCAAGTTGCTCTCGAACAGCTCGCCGCGTTCAGCATTCTCGCTCGCTGGGTGGACGAAGCGGCCGTGGAGACAGGGTGAGCGAACAACCATGGGGCGAAGCCGTGATCACCGAGGTGGCAGTGGTTCTCGGCGACACCGACACTGGACTGACCGGCGGTCAGATCGGTGGCCTCCTCGCGCGCCTGAGGATCGCCGACCCATCGCCCGCCGCCTCTAAACGGGTGCGGCTCGCTGACGCACTCATCACTCGGCAAGCCCGCGACGGTAATCCGCAGCGAATCATCACCTTCATCAACGCCGCGATGGAGCCGGTCGCCTATCGGGACCGACCCGAGCTATTCACTCTCCGCCGGGACCGGTTGAATGAACGGCTCGCGTTCGTGGGTTTGCGGGTCAACGATGAAGGCAAAGTCGCCCGCGGCCGACAGGTCTCCACACTGGATGAGGCGACCCGGGTGGCGACCTCGCTGCGCGACGAACTGCGGCGGAGAGCGACCCATCCCGAGGTCCTGCGGTACTGCACCATCGAAATTCTGAAGAAGGCGCACTTCCACGCTTGCCTGGAAGCAACTAAGAGCATCCTCGACAGGCTCCGCGACCTCACCGGCGCGGCAGGTGACGGCGCCGACCTAGTAGACGAGACCCTCGCGCTCGGCAAGAGTGGCGTCCCCCGACTGGCAATCAACACCCTCCGCACACGAACCGAGCGAGACGAACAGACTGGCCTGGTGAACCTGATTAAGGGGCTGATCGGGCTGTACCGGAACCCGACCGCGCACGACCCGCGGCTGCGACGACCCATGAGCGAAGCGGAACTATTGGAAGTGCTCACGATGATCTCGATGGTCCAGCGCCGCCTCGATGACGCTGCGGTTGTTGCCGCCCCCGAGGAGTAGCAGCCGGTGGGGACCGTGTTGGATCACGCTGAAATGGGCGACGTGCGTGCCCTGGCGGTGTTGCTGCGGACCATGGGTAACCCGGATCGGCTGGGCGTGCTCGCGGCGGTGGTGGAGCCCTGCACCGTCCCCGAACTGCGGGCGAACCCCGCACTCCCGGCATCCCCGCAAAACCACCTCGAAGCCCTCGAATACATCGGGCTAGTGGTGCAACACCCCGGCGTCGCACCCCGCGCGTGGCAACAAATCCCAGGAGCGGTGGAGCGGGTCAGCAGACTCGTCCAGTCCCTCGGCGCGTGAGGGTAGGTGCCTGACACGCCGACTTGCGGCCCCGACGTCCCGGTCCGCCCGGGTGGCGCTCAAGCTAGGCGGTGAGGGTCATCGTCTGCTGATCAGCGAGTCCGCGAAGGACACTCAAGAACGCGGGCAGGTTGGTCGAGGCGCGTCGGCCGATGTCGATGAAAAGCACTAGCACTTCGTCCCCGAAGCCGCGGACCTGCATCGGGGCGGGAAGTTCGTCGCCGTCGGCCAGGACGAGAGGGTAGAGCAACGCTGCTTTCGATGACGGCCAGGTCTCGTGTTGTCGATAAGCAACGACTTGGTAGATGTCGGAGCGGCTGATCCTGATGCGGTGCCTTTCGGCGACCGCGGTAACGTCCTCGTCATCGGAGGTGTGATCACTGGGTAGTGCGTTCTTGTACTTGGTGTCTACCAGAAGGGTTTTCCCGTTGCTGCTCCGTAAGACCAGGTCAGGGTCCACCTTGGATGTGCGGCGTCGAGTCCCGTCGGCAGCGTGGATGCTGGCGGTTCCGGGTTTGCTGTTGACGAGTTGCAGGTCGGGCGCAGCATCAAGGATTCCTCGGACTGCCTCTTGGAACAGGATGGGCATCTGCCACATGAAGGCGGATGTTGTTGGTGTGGTGGAGGATTCGTCGCCCATGAATTGAGACCTGAGCAAGGCGATCGTGGCGTCTAATACGGTGGCGTAGTGCCGTTGAGGTCCGCGCGTGGATAAGGCGCGTATGTCGCTAGGTGAGACGCGGATATCCGAAACCTGTGCGAACAACGGCAGTGCTGCGCTGACCTGGCGCAGGACTGCTCGACGGGCAGCGGGAACCGGCAAGTCATGGCTGACGGTGGCGATAAACCGAAGCCCAGCTTTCAGGAGTCGGTTGTTGGGAGTGTCCTGCGTCCGCTCTTGGATACGGCACGGAATGCGCGCGGCATCGCCGACAGCAAGGTGCCCGCTTACATACCGGTTGACGAGGATTCGACCTCGCACTTTGCCGTCGAGGACCCGCGTTGTCTTTTGGTAATCGCGGCGCAGCCACCTCGCGGCGAATCGGCGGATGGCGTGTGCATGCCATACCAACAGGCAGGCTGTTGGGTCCCGCGCGGCCGACTCCAGTCCCACGTCGTCGTAGTCGAGCAGCCTGAGCGGTTCGTGCCGCTGTTCGTATGCGTAGTCGGCCAGAAAGAAGGCGTCGGCCGTATCGAGCTTAGGTTTGACCTGGAGGTTGACGTAGCCCTCGGGAGTGCGGATGCGGGCGACTCCGACGCTATTTCCGGCTTTCAGGATCCATCTGTCGTCGCCGGAGTTCTTTGTTACCTCGCAGTCGACACTCTTCCAGAACTCCGTTGGTGTTGCGTCAACTACGGCCGTCGGGAGCGGAGTCCGGCCGTGCTCGCGGACGTCGATGTCATAGTTCATGGGCCATCGGGGCCATCGTTAGCCGCGTCATCGTTGGCCTCGCCGTCGGTTGTAACCGCCGTCACCCAGGGCTGCCCAGACAGATGATGGACCAAGCCGGTGACTTGATCGCGCTGAGCGAGGCCGTTGAGGATAGCGAGATCGTTTCTGAGGCCGCTGACAATCCCCGGATCCAGCTCGCCCTCCATTTCGTACTCGTTGAGCAACGGAAGGACTTCGTACACGTACCTGGCCGACAAGACCTGCAAGCTTGACTCGCTTCCGTCCGGTGTTGCCAGGAAGTAGGACGGGCCGACTTGGAGCCCGGATGGGGCATCGCTGAGCGCTGCGGCCGTAATGGAATACAGGTGTAGCGCTGCTTGCCGGGTGAGATCAGCATCGAATGCGAATGCGTTGATGGGTTCAGCGGTTGCCGCAATGTCGAGGAACACGAATCGGCGGCGTAGCGCGTAGTCGATCACGGCGATGCTGCGATCAGCAGTGTTCATCGTGCCAAGCACACGTAGGCGACTAGGTACCGTCAGGGATGCATCGCCGTCGATCGCGTACGGTGTCGCCACGGCCTGACCGCGATATTCCAGGGCGTACAACAATTCACCGAAGATGTTGGGGATATCTCCGCGGTTGACCTCATCGAGGATGAGCACGAGGTCCGCTTCGTGACCGCGCCGCGCGAGTTCTTCACCGATTGCGCATATCAGGCTGAAGATGCGATGGCGGGGAACAAATGAGACGCCGTCGCCTTGAGGTTGCGCGACGAGCGCGCGCACAAAATCGGTGTAGTCGTATCCGGGGTGGAACTGCACAATGTCCCAAACGCATGTCAGTCCGCGGCGTTCGACTTCGGTCGCGATGTCGGTAACGTTGCGCTGATTGGTTGGGAGGCCGTCGATGATTGCCTGCAATCGACTGTCTTCTAGCCGATTGCTTGTCGCCCATTCAACGTACTCGGTGGCGACGTAGGTTTTTCCTGCGCCTGGCGGCCCTTGGAGAACGACCTGTCCCTTGCGTCGCAACTGTGCATCGAGTTCAGCCAGCGAGTCAGGCAACGTATCCCGGTGGCTTTGGGCGGTGACATTATCTGAAGCCTCGTAGGCTGATCGGAACTCTTCGACGCTGAGGTTGAGCCACGCGTTGACGCCGATGCTCACGGCAAGGTCAACCGCACGGTCAGGCACCGCTTCGAAGCCCTGATCCGCAAGTCTCTCACCGACCAGCGCGACCGCCCCTCGCACTGCGTTCGCCGTCGGCAAAACCTGCGCGATACCGACTGTCGAGCCTCCGTACTTGTTCGGCACGATCAACTGGCACCGTTCCAGCAAGCTCAGGATGTTAGATGTCGCCTTGGCACCCTGCGCGCCTTCACTGCGCTGATCGAGTGTTGCTCGGAGCTTGACGGCGTTGATCACCGCCGGGTCGAGGTGACCGTCGGCGTCCGTGAGAATTTCGCGGGTGATTGCGTCGAGGCGAGCATCGGCCAGGCAGAGCGCCACCCAAACTAGAAGGAAACGGTCGCCCCGGTCGGTTCGCGCCGCACGCAGCAACTCGTTATCGACCACAAGGTGGTCATCATCCGCGGTGACGTTCGCCGATACTAACGGCGGTTCGTAAGCGGCAAGATCGTTCCACAGCGGTCCCGGTTGTCCGGCTGCGTCGAGATTGGTCTGCAATTCGAGAGCTGTTGTCGATCCAGGCTCGACGTCGCGGAGCACATCAAGAACGTGCTCAGGCGAAGTGAACTTGGTGAGCGAGATTTCACCGAGGCGCGGGAAGGTCACATGCGGCAGTGTGCCCGATCTCAGCCGCTTGTGGGTGTAGCGGGGGATGGGTGTGCCCGGCTCGGAGTGGTGTCCCTCCGGCAGGGTGTCAACGAGACCGGCGCGCGTCGAGACGCTCGTCCAGTCCCTCATCGGGGCGGGGTGACCCGATACGGTGACCGCGTGACCAGCGACGCGTCCGACCACGAAACTGTCGAGGACACCGAACTGGATGGCGAGCCGACCGGTGCAATCGACGTGGCCGGTGCGGTCCGCTACGTCCATGATCGCAGCTGGCCGATTGGCTACGTATACGGTGCCACCCGGTACGCCGACGTCATCCTCCGGCAGTCGTTCCCCGGCCGGTACATCGACCTCCTAGCCGCCCTGAACGGCTTTCGCCCGACGCTCACCGAACTCCGCACCGGCGGCGGGGGCCGCACAGTCTTTGTAGCTCGGTTCGACCAGTCCCTGGCGGACATGCGCAACCCCGACGGGAGCCTCGTGTGGGGCAAACAGAATGTCACCATCGAAAAGTCTGTCGGCCTCGACGGGACACCGTTGCGGACAGTGCGCACCCGAGGCCACGAGATCGACATGTTCGGGAAGGGAACGGCATCCGAACCGCTTCCAGGGATCGCAGTCGAGATGGAGTGGAACAACAAGGACCCGTTCTTCGATCGGGACCTGATCAACTTCCAAGCGTTGCACCACGAGGGTGCGATCGCGATCGGAGTGATCGTGACCCGTGGGCCCAAACTTCAGCGGCTGATCGGTCCGACCATCCGAAGCAAGGAGGAAGGGCAGAAATACGGGCAGTCCAGTACCCACTGGGACAAGCTGATCCCAAAGGTCAACCTCGGTGGTGGCGGCGAGTGTCCGCTGCTCCTGATAGGAATTGAGCCCGAGCGAATCGACGGGATCAGCTTGGTCTATGACGCGAAGGCAAAGCTGGACGCGGCAGCCGCGTTCAAGCGCGATTGGCGCGAGTCGTTCGCCAAGTGGGCCGACGCCAAGCCGCACCACGACGACCTACTGCGTCAAGCCGCGGAGCTACTACCACCTCTTCGATGAAACACGCCCAGTTTTAGATCTCATATGAGATCTAAAACTGGTAGGGTCTATCGTCATGACCACTGCCCCGCCATTGCGACCGGAACTCGAAGCCCCAGCCCTCCCGCACATCGACGGCGGATTCAAAACTGTTCTCGCCGACCCCCCATGGCGATTCGCAAACAGAACAGGCAAGGTCGCCCCGGAACACCGCAGGCTCGACCGGTACTCCACGATGTCGCTCGAAGCAATCCAAGACATCCCCGTGGCGGACGTCCTCGCTGACAACGCCCACCTCTACCTTTGGGTCCCCAACGCGCTCCTCCCGGAAGGGCTGGCGGTTATGGAGGCATGGGGGTTCCGGTACGTCTCCAACGTCGTGTGGGCCAAGCGACGCAAGGACGGCGGCCCCGACGGTCGCGGCGTCGGCTTCTATTTCCGTAATGTCACTGAGCTACTGCTGTTCGGCGTCCGTGGCCGCATGCGGACGCTCGCTCCCGCCCGCAGCCAGGTGAACATGATCGAAACGCGCAAGCGGGAACACTCTCGCAAACCCGACGAGCAATACGACCTAATCGAGGAGTGCTCGCCTGGTCCGTTTCTCGAACTCTTCGCGCGTCACCCGCGCGATGGTTGGACCCTGTGGGGCGATGAATCGGACGCCGAGGTCAGCCCCCGTGGGCGGAGTCATAAGGGCTACGCGGGTGGCCCGATCCTCGCTCCGGTACTGGCACCCCGAGAGCGGATGACCCCGGCTGCGAAGCACAAGGTGGCCGAACGGCTGCGCAGCGAGTATGAAGCTGGCACGAGCATCCGCGATATTGCTCATCAAACCGGGTACTCGATCGCTAGGGTCCGCACTTTGCTGTCCTCCGTTGATACGCCCCTCAGGCCGCGCGGGAGGCACTGAGTCCGATGGTCCGCTGGTCCGCCTCGTCGGCAGATTGCTGACGCTCCTAGCTGCGACGGCTCCCCGAGATCGCAGACATGGAGCGTCCGCGATTGGAGGTCATAGATTTGCTCGCATGGGTGACGACAACGAAGACCGAGACCTTGCCGCCGACCTGATCGCGGCCGCGGGTGCGGGTGAGGACGAGGTGGGCCGGCTGTTGCTTGCTCGGTTGCCCTGGATGAAGCACCTAACCGAGCACGAGCGGGTCCAGATGCGGGATGAACTGGTCGCCAGCGCACGCGCGGGTGTCGAGGCCGAGAACCTGGACCTGTTCCTCCTCGATGTGAGTGCGTGGGAGTCCACCGCGGCCGCCAAGGCCACCGGGGACACCCCCAACGAAAACCTCACACCCCTAGCGCAACCCATCGTCGTAACCCGTCCCGACCCGGGGACTGACAGCGAAGCGCAGCGCAGCTTCGACACCGCACCAGACGTGGTAGCTGCCCTGCACGCGGCCATGACCGACATCCGCCCCGGACGCGCCTACGCACCCCGTGGGTTCGATCCGGACTCGACGAACGACTGAGAGGCTGTGGTGACGAAGCATCTGCTTCGTCACCACAGCCGAGGCAGGCATGGCCCCCGCCTATGCGGGACGGGGCAGTTCCTGCGAGCTTCGAACGTGTTGAGAGAGCGGAGCACCCCCACCTGCGCAGGGAAAGGAACTGCTTGTCCTCGACTGTAGGCGAAATCGACGCCTAGTGCAAGGCGCTCACTAGTCGAATGTCGTTGTAGGGCAATGGTTTTCGCGTTCCAGGACATGTTCCACTACGTGCCCTATGGCATGTAGTGGTACATGCCATAGGGCACGTAGTAGGGCCTGCCATGCTGGTTGTCCCAGCGCATGTCCTAGTGCGTGTGGTGATCCGAAATCGTTGCGGTTACTGGCTTTTGGGATTACCCCGTGCCTACTGCGTGAACCATGGCACGCATCAGGACATGCCTCAGGGCGTGGCCTACTACGTGCACCATGGCAGCGGTCATGGCAGTGCTCCGTGGCATGCAGCAGGTTCCGCACCAGGGCGCGGTGGGCGCCCGAGATTTCCGAGAATGCAATGGTTGCAACGGTTTACGAGGTCCTACGTCGGTCCACCCGTGCAGTCGCCCAATCTGGATAACGTTGTTTATCGGAGGTAATCCGCGATGGGGGAGTGCCGCATGCCCGTCGCCGCCCATCAACCGTCGGTCCCAGTCGGGTCCGGTTAAGGGTTCGTGATTGGCACAGTCCTTGGCGGGTCCAGGTTTTGATTCCGCACCGCTCGATCGCGTCACGGCCGGGTTGGGGGCGGGGATCGACGGGCCGGTCCTTGTGTTCTCCTGCGTGGCCGAGCGCTCCGGTACAGGGCGCGGCCCAGCGTGGCGGCGTTGTGATTTTCCCAACGCCGCCGCTAGGCTCGGTACATGAGCGGGATTGGCGAGCGTGTCCTTGACCGCATGAACACAGTGTGCCCTGAGGCATCCCACCGAGAGATCGCTGCCGCTGTCGGACTAGCGCCCGACGCGTTCTCGCGCTCCCTGAACGGTCAACGCCGCTTCTCCTCCCTTGAACTCGCCCGGTTGGCGGACCACCTCGACACGGACTTGCACTGGCTCATCACAGGCGCCGAGGACCCCAACCGGCTCCGGGTTGCGGCTCGCCACAACTTTGATCCGAACACCGGCCGTCGGGACGTGCCCGGTAGCGGCGGTGATGCCGCGATCCTGGGTGACATCGCGCTGGCCTACCGTCAGGCATACCCGGCGGAGACCGGTGAACTGGCGCCGTTACCCACGACCATCGAGGGCATCCGTTCCGCGCTCGGCCCCGCGTTCGTCCGCCCGTTCGCTGACCGCCTCGAACAAGTCCTGGGAATCGGTGTGGTGAGAATCAGCGGGCTCAGCACCGCTTACTCGTTCACCGCGTGTGGTCACAGAGTGATCGCCATGGGAGCCACAGGCAACTGGTTCTTTGAGAACTGGAGCATGGCTCACGAACTGGGGCACCTGGTCTTCGGGCACCACGCTGAGGACGAGGCGGGGGACCCAGGCCGTGAAGCAGCGGCGAACGCCTTCGCGGCAGATCTGCTGATGCCCAAAGAGACTCTGACCGGCACCGATTGGGCGACGCTCACCGATGCCGCCCTCGCTCAACTCGTCTGGGACCTCGGCGTGTCCACAAAATCACTGGCGCACCGCCTGGACAA
The DNA here is from genome assembly GCF_042661605.1 of Branchiibius cervicis. Lineage (NCBI taxonomy): Bacteria > Bacillati > Actinomycetota > Actinomycetes > Micrococcales > Dermacoccaceae > Branchiibius > Branchiibius cervicis. Next base: position 2,912,712 of record NZ_JBHSWJ010000002.1, on the reverse strand, counting down.
AGTGTATGGCCGCGCCCCTGATCGAGTTAACGAATGGGCTTCGCGCCCCACCCAGCGACTGATCCGGTTGCACCTACCCAGTGATCCTGGGGTAGGTGACGAGTTGACGGAACGTATGGACGCCGCGTCTCAGCGTCGATTCCCCGTCACGTTACAACTGGCGCACCTTGACCGGATCGCGTCCGGGGAGATTGGTAAGGAGACGCTCGCCTGGATGCTTGGAGTCCAACCGGAATCGTTGGAGGTCGATACGCCACAGGCGTCGGCGGTGCCCCCGACGACTTCGCCGACGCCATGGGGCTCTGACAGCGCGGGATGGTTCTGCTGTTCCCGGACAACACTGTCCTCATCAACTTCGCCATCCTCAACCGGTTCGATCTGTTGGCGTGGCTCGCGAACGGAAAGGGCCAATGGTGCGCCACTGTCGCGTCAGAGTGTGCGGAATCGGCAGGCGTTGAGGGACTGGGAACTCTTCGCAAAGCACCCGACATTTTCGGTGAGGCGCTGCGCCCTGATCCCGCCGAGTTGCAGGACATGCTTGCGTTCCGCAACACGCTCGCGCAGCCCGGGGACCCACCGAGCAAGCACCTCGGGGAGGCAGAGACATTGGCGATCATGACTAGGCGATCACTTCGCGGGTTCTTCGTCACCGACGACCGCGACGCCGCTCGGCTCGCCAAAAGGCACGACATCCAGTCCCCCACAACGTGGGACCTTCTCCGTGTGGCATGCCGTAAGAACCAGATAGATGCCAACACCTCTTGGGGTTACACCGAGACACTCCACGGCAAGGGACGCGGTTGGCCACCGCAGGTTTTCGACCGAACCTCATTCGACGAGTGGCTGCGCGGGTAACCGCCGCCGACGTGCAACGCTGCCAGCAACTGCGCAGAGTAGACCCGGAGCCGGCCACGGCGAGTCCTCGCCAGGGTTTGCCCCGGCGTGGGAGGTGGCGGAGCGCATGTCCTTCCTGGTGATGCGGATCACGAACAGGGGTGGGGGCTACCAAAGTATTCGTCGGTATAACAAAGTCGTATACACATCCCGTCCCCCTGGTCGGGGCGGCGGGTGTTCAGATGGTTCCGAGCTGCACGTGCGGTGGCATGGACCACCACCAAGCTCGCCCGTGCACGGAGGGCGAGGGCGGCATCATCCGGTCCCCCCTGGTGCCGAGGACGACAACGATCGGGGTGGTGGCGTCGGTGCGGAGCGCGAACGTCCTTGTTGGTTGGAATGGTTCGCACTAGTCGCAGCCGGAGGGCGCGACTCATCCCGCTCATCCGATGATCGCGACCAGGTCGTGGGCTACAAGGACGGGGTCCACCCCGTGCGCTAAGGCGGCTCTGCGTTCCTCCCGAGCAACCCACACCTGGTGTGTTGCCGCGACCACGGCGTCCCGGGTGCGGGCGCGAGTCTCATGCAACCACAAGCAGATTCCCAACGGAACCCCGAGCAGCACGAAACCCACTACCGCGCCGAGCATGCCCAGAATGATCGCGGGTCCCATCCCCGCCACTGCGTTCTCCGGGTGGCGACTCGCATATATGGCCCACGTGATCCCAGCCGCGGCGAGGCCTCCAACTGCGGCGCCGACGACCCACGACCCTACGTAACAAGCAAAAAGGCCCCGCTGGTGGCGGGGCCTTGGGCGGGCGGGTTCGGGGACCGGGGGAAGGGGCCGGCCATCACGCAGCACCATCAAGTCGTGCTGCGCGAGTTGGCGTTCCCACACGAGGACCGGAGCCATCGCACGCACCCCGTACACGGCGCCCGCGGCAGCGCCGCCCAGGCCCGCAACACCAAGTCCCACAGCGTTTCCGTACCGCATGCTGACTCCTCTACGCCGTGGCTTCCTGTCGGTCCTGAGGTTGTATCACCGGGGTCCGACAGGGTCCCGGGTTACTGGTTGGCGGGGTCCCCGCCCAGCGCGTCGAGGACGGCACCGACGAGGGCATCCGCGGCCACCAGGGCATCCCACCCGGGGGCACCGGCGCGGAGCGCGCGGTCGTCTGCGATGCGGGCAAGGTGCTCCCTCGCGGCGGCCAAAGCGGACGCTGCCGCGCCCACGCCAAGCTCGCCCGCAGCCACCTCCTCGGCGTCCAGTTCCTCACCGGTGCTGAAGTCAATCACTGTCGCGGTCATGCACTGAGCTTAGCGCGCTAAACAGTCAGTGTAAAGCGCGCTAAACTCTGGGTTAGTCAGCTAAACCGACCGCTAGGATTTCGCCATGTCGTCCGCCAATCCGCCGTCGCTGCGACGGCTCACCGCAGCAGTGCGGAGGGTTGAGGAGCGCACTGCTGCCCTTGCCGACGCCACCGCCGAACGCGACACCCTGATCCGCGCCCTCGCCGCCACCGGCGTCACCAACGCCGAACTGGCCTCCACATCCGGGCTCACGCGCGGCCGGATCAGCCAGATAATCAAGGGCGGAAGGTAGACCCGATGCCGCCGGGTAGAGGCAACCGGGGTCGCGACCCGGCGCGGGGTCGCTACCGCGATAGCGCACGGCTCAGGTCGCCGTTGTTCGCAGCCCAGGGTCCGGGGGAAGGGGTCGGTGCGGGCGGCGGGGGAGGTGACCGGGGGCTTGGCAGGGGGTGACCCCGTGCCCGACCACCCCGCGCGGTGGTCGGGTTTCGCCGCTCCGCGGCGGGTGTGCCCTTCAGGGCACAAGGCGCACCGTGCGGGGGTGGCCGGGTTCCGAGGGGCCCTCACCTCCGCCCTCGCCTTCGGCTCGGGCAGCCGCTCGGGGTGCCCCGCGCAGCCCCCAGGGGGCTGCGACGGGATGCACCCCAGCGGCGCCGTGTCACCGTTTCCCACCTAGCGTTGGTGGGGCGGAGTTCGTCGCCGCGCACGTCCCGCCCGGCGAGCCCCCAGGGCGAGTCCGTGGCGGTGACGGCGCGCGACGACGACCGACCCACCACGCGCCCCAACCACGGCAACACGGTCACCTCCGCGGGCACGGTCACCCAGCCATGTACGCACGTCGGGAGGCCCCCTAGGCAAAGAACCCAGCCCCGAGACCGACCAGTCGCCCGTCGCCGAAGCCGTCCACACGGAGGTTCACCAAGGACACCAAGCACACCCGCCGCGACCATGAAAACCAGCCCAGCCACGGCGCCCCGTCACGGACCCAGCCACCTTCAGAGACCCACCGATGAATCTCGACTCACGCACACGGCCAATTCGTCCTCGCCTGTGAGCTATTCGCGGAGGCGAGGTCCACCGATGATCCGGTCCGCTATTGCTTTGGGGTTCCCCAGGTGCGCTAGCAGCCGCTACTGAGAGGCGCACCTCCCCTGGTGCGTCCACCAGTACGGGCACCACTACGAGGTCCACCACGGCCACCAGGACAGCCACCAGAGCGGGCACCAATGGCAACCACCACTACGCCCGCGGGCACACCGCACACCGCCCACCACACGCCAACCCGAGCACACCCGAAAACCCCGGCAGAACCACATTGGGTGCATTTGGGTCGGCGCGGGTCTGGGGCGCGCGTTTCGTGCACCATACGCACGCACTCATGGCGAGCTGGGAGTCGCAGAATCGCACGGGGAGAGAGGAATTCGCGCGCTCGGTCGCGCACCGTACGCGATCGGCGCACGCGAGCAGCGGATAAGTCCTAACCACGAATCCGACAATGGACAGGGGGATGGACAAGACTTATGACAGAACTAATGGCGGAGTCTGCACGCCTGCCTGGCCACTCGGGGCTGGCGTGTCACGCCCTACGTCACGCGTTACGTGACGCGTTACTCTCGCGGTCCGCGGGGCGTGCACGGAACCTCCGGGGCGGCCTCCAGATGGGGTTCTCGGGGGACGAAACGGGCGGCCCGGGCGACCATGCTGGTCCGCCCGGGCCGCCCCTTTCAGCGGCGCTCGTATCGGTTACTCGGTGTCGTCCTCGTCGCCCTCGGAGCCTCCGAAGAGATCGTCGTCAACGCGCTCCTCGTTGCGGTGAAGCTTCCCGGGTTGCATCGGATTCGTCACCGGGGCAACTGTGTTCGCGTCGTCTTCGGTGGTCGTGTTGGCGTCACCGGAACCGTCCCGGTGGTGACCCGGTGCGCGGTCTTTTCGTTGCGGCGCGAACGGGTCCGCGACCTCGCGACGGGCGGGTGCTTCGGATGGGTTGCTGTGCAGCGGTGGCGTCCGGTCCCGCAACGACGCGCGGTGTTCGGGTGCACTCGGTGCCCCGTTTTCGACACCGCTACTCGGCCCCCATGTCGCATCAACAATCGGGTCCGCGTCACTGCCCGGTCGTGCGTTCTGCGCACCGGGTTCGGCTGCATCAGGTGCGGGTTGTGTGCGCGAAACGCCCAGGCGTCCGTCAGGCCGCACACCCCGCGGAGGAAACATTTCGGCTTGCGCTACGTCCCGCGGTGCAGGCTCGTACGCCGCGCGGTATTCCTCGTTGATCATCAAACTTGACCCGGGGTGCACGGCGTCGTAAATGAATTCTCGTGCGACGGCGAGGTCCGCTGGATCGGCGCCCGGATCGTTGATCAGGCCCTTGTACCAGGTGACCGCGTCGGCGGCTGGGTGGTCCTCGGGCACCTCGGCCGCGGCGGCCGAAAACTCATAAGCCGCGGCCGCTTTATCCTCCCACGAGAGCGTTTCACTGGGGTGAATCGTCGCTGCGAGAAGCCGGTCAGGGGTGAAGTTCGCGGCCGTCACCCCGGTCGAGTGAATCGCCGAAATCTCGTCCGGGATGCCGTGTTCAGCGATCACCCCACCCGCGAACGCACACGCTTCTTCGTACTCGTCCGGGGTTCCCAGATCGACCGCGAAAGCGAGGTTGGTGAGTGCCGGGGTGGCCGGGTGCGCCGGGTCCATCCTGCTCGGCGAAGCGCTGTAGGCGGTCCCCGCGACTGCACTTGCGGGGTTGGCTGCGACCTCCTCGATGCTCATGTCAGAGTTCTGGAGGAGCTCGGCACCCGTATTCACGACGGTGGTGACAATGTCTGGGTTGCGCGGGCCGCCGGGCGTGACGGGGAGTCCCTGTGTTGCAGCGGTTTTGCCAAACTTGGTGCCGCTCAGCGGCGTTCCGGGTGTGCCTGGTGCACTGGTCGGGGCGTCGCCGCCGTCCACCGGCCCCAGCCCGTTGAGGCCGGTTCCGGGTGCACCTGGTGCACCGGTGAGCGGTACCTGTACCCCACCATCCTGTGCACGATCAGCGTCGATCGCGTGCCCGTGAACGCGCTTGTAGGCGTTCGCGATCGGGGCGATGTATTTGTTGTTCCGCAGGTTCATTTCGTGCTCCTCGCTTAGGTGGAGTGCTTTCTGGGCGGCCGTCCGCCGACCACTCTCAGTGAGTTTTCCGTTGCCGTCCCGTTCGACGTTTTTGCGGCCCCACGGGGAGGCGGCGACCGCCTGAATCACCGCCTCGCCACCCTCGACGGCGTCACGCTGCGCGGCTGTCTCCGCGGTCTGGGCGGCCATGGCGCGCCGCGTGCGCATCTCAGCAGCCGCCGTTTTCGCCCCGAGCTGCGCGACCCGGTGGCCGGTTTTGCCCCCGAGCATTTGCCCGACGGCGGCGATCCCGCCGCCGAGTGTTTCCCCATCCGGGGAGAAGCCACGGAGCGCTGTGGCGGTTTTCCCGGCGAGCCCGGTGCTCTTCGCGCCCGGGTTGGCGGGTTTCGCCGCCATCGCCGCCAAACCGCTCAGCCCTCGTCCGGTCCCCGCCCCCGCGCTTACGAGGGAGGAGGCCCGGCTCGCGGTTCCGGCTTTCGCGGCCGCAGCACCCAGGCCGCCCGTGGCGGCCGAGACTGCTGCGGTTCCCACTGCTTTCCCAGCAAATTTCGCGATCTGCTTGGGTGCGTCCGCGGTCTTGTTGACCAGAGTGGTGTCCCCGCTAGCGGCCGCCTTCGCGAGACGTGCGAACGGAATCACAAGCGCCGCCATCGCCGCGAAAGCGACCACCAGGAGCATTGGGCGCAGATTCAGCGGGACCGCCGATATTGCATCTTTCACAATCTCGTTCTGCGGGGCAAGAATGTTCGTCGTGAGCCGCAGAAACAAAAGCAGGAAAGCGACAGCGGCGGCTTGTTTCAGAACGTTCGCGAACAACAGTTCGCCGTACTTTCGCGCGAACCGTTGATGTTTCTTGCTACCCACCATCGCGATCGTTAGAAACAGTGCCGAGAACATCAGTAGGTACACGAGCAGGAAGCGTTGGATCGTGATGTACGCGGCGATACCAGCGGATGCGACGGTGAAGACAATGGCACCGACGGAACCCATCACCAACGTGGATACTCGGGAACCAATGTTTTGCCCGGTAACCGCTGAAACAATATTACTCGTTCCTGCCGTGTCGGAATCGCAGTTCCCTTCACGCAAGAACTTCATGTTGCCAATATCTCCGGGGTCCTGTCCCTGCACCCCGGGATCGGCGCAAAGAATCTTCACGTTCCCCAAGAAGGGGATCGATGACCATTGGTGCGCACCGGAGCCTTTCCAAAGGAAAGCCTTGTTTCCGCCACCATCGGAATCGGATGCGGCGGCGTAATCGCCCGTATTCCAGCGTGCAAGGGACTTCCCGAGTGCTTTCCCCGAGTTGTCGTTGTGGTTGACGTACATCGCGTTCGCCATCGCAGCAGCCCACGTGATGCTGCTCCCATCAGAAACGCTCGCGGCGTCGGCCTCGTCGTCACCGACCTCACCCGCCGCCCAGGGATGGTAAACGAGACCGCGCCAAATTTGGTTGTCAATTTGCCCCAACCCGTTGTCGTGGGAGCACGACTTACCGTCCGCCGTGTCGAAATTGCACGAAATGCTGGACACCCCTTTCACGACAACCCCGGAAACGGCGTCCATTGCCTTCCCGCCGCTGTACGTGGTGAGAAAACCAATGCTCCCGATCATTGTGAAAACCCAGATCATGTACTTGATCAGCTGCATACTGGATCGTGTTTTTATGAAAATGGCGACCCCTGAACAGAAAATGATTCCCATCCAGTAAGGGGCAGCAACGTTCGTCAAGGCGTCCGTCACGGGGGATACGATCGATGACGCAACTTTCCCGATCGTGGGGTCGAGAGCCCACCCCAAAACCGCCATCGAAATCGTGACCGGAAGCTTTATCCCGATCGTGAAGAACGCGTTCTCGCCACCGGCAAGGTAATGCTCAACGCCTCCACAACTCGCCCCATAAGATGTCCATTGCAATGTGGACATGCCATACCGGTCGTAGGACGGGTCCAGTACGTAATCGGGTGCGTTCGTGTAAAGCTGCTTGAGGCGCGCAGACGGGTTTTCAAGGTCACCCCCTATCTCCGGGTTCCCCTCCTGCTGAAAACCTAACGGAATATAGGTCTGCCTCTTCTTCGCCACACTTTTCGCATCCGTGAGCGGAAGGACTTTCTGATCAATCCCGGCGGGGGAGGTGACCACCCCATCCAGATTCAGGGGCCCTCAAAAATTCGCGACCGAATCCGTTATCGAGAGTGGGTCGTCGGCGTGCGCGACGGCACCACCGCCGTACGCGAACACGCCCAGCAGCAGCGTTACGACGATGAATGCCTTACGGGCCCAGCGCCGTGCAGCGGCCACCAGGGATGTCACACGGCCGGGCGCCGGTTCGACCACGGGCGCAGCCAGGCGCAGCGCTGACAGCTTCGAGGACTGACCGAAACTCATCACGACCGTTTCGGCGCTCATTTGGGGGCCTCCTCGTCGTCCCACATCAGCGTGGGGGAGGGGTTCCCGGGGTTCACTGGGGGTGCTGAGGTTGCCCTCGCGGCCCGGGCCTCAATCGCACGAACCGCACCCCCGCTCGCTCCCATCGCCATCGCGATCGCGCCCGTACTCCACCCCGCAGCCCGTAGGAGGGTGACGGCCGCGGCCCGTGCCTCTGCGCGTTCCCTCCGGGCCGCCGACGCCGCCGCCGTGGGGGCTGCGAGCCCGCTCATCGCCGCTGTCCTTCACGCAGGCGGGCCAGCAACGCCGTCAGGTTGGTTTGCGCCGCAGCGTGCCGCGCAGCGCGATCACGCTGCGCGGGGCTGGGGGCGTTCGGCGAGCTGCTGAGACGCGGCGTCGGCATGTTGAGAGGTCCTCCACTGAACACGCGCAGCACAGGACTGCGCAACCGGATTCTCGGCACCTTCACCCGCGGGCTATCCGCGGCGGCGCTCATCCATGACGCCGTTCATCGCCTGGTACCACGCGGGGCGTGACCAGACTGGTCTCGCCCCGCGCACTCTCAACGCCCTCAGTTTAGCGCGCTAACCGCGTACGCCACAACCACCGCAACGCATCAGTTTCGGGCCGAAGCCTCTGGGGGACTGGACGATTCGCTTGCGCGCCGCCGTCGGAGGCGAGCGCGCGCGACGGGTGCGGCCGACCCCGGTGGGTGCGTGTACTGCGCGGTGGAGGGCTGGTTGCGGTGGGTGGGGGTGGGGGTGGCGGTGCCTCGGGCGGCGGGGTCTTGGGTGGTGGGATTGTGGGTGGGGGTCGGTAGACCCTGCGGGGGCCCTGTCCCATATAGACCCCTGATTAGGGGTCCATTGTGAAACACCCTCGGGCGCCCCCTGTCCCCCCTCGCCGGAACCCTGGCCACCCACCGCGCGCATGGCTCGCGAGAGGGTCGCGGGGCTAACACCGAGAGTCGTGGCGGCCGCCCTGAGGGAGGACCCAGCGGCCACGAGCGGCGCGGCTGCCACGCCGAGCGCCGCGTACCGCTCCCTGGCCTGCGCGGTGCGTGCGGCGGGGCCGAGCGCCCGGCCCTCGGCCTGGGTGATGGTGGGAACGGGCACGTGGGCGTCTTGGACCGCTTGGGTGGCACCACGGTGACGTCCGAGGCGGTGCTCACGACAGAACCGGTCGATCGACCGGGCGATGGTCTCAACCTCCGCGGCGGGCAGCGGGGGATTACAGAACTGCGAATTGGCCTGCGCCGCGATCGTGCACGGGTCGTCTCCCCGGTATGCGCGAACGCGCACATAGTCGAAGAGCGCCGAATTGCGCTGGCCAGCGGTCCATTTCGCGGTTTCTACTGAGGATGGTGGGACCGGCGTCGGCTCTGGTGGTCTGGGTGTGGGTGCGATTATTTCGGCGGCGCGGAGTGCGGCGAGGAGGTCTCCGGCCCCGCGGTTTCCGGTGCGGTCGCCGCGGGGCCAGGAGACTGGCGCAAAGGCGCAGAGTGGGTTGCGGGAGCGTGCTCGGACCTGGTGTGCGCGGTCTCCCCAGCACGCGGCGACCAGGGCTGTGTGCAGGTCGCGCACCAGCGAGGTGAGGGCTGGTGCTCGACCCACGATCGGCTGGGCGAGAACCCACCCGAGCTGCACACGCTCAGGGGCGCCATCACCACGAACCCGCGTGGCTATCACGTAGTCCGGGACGGGCAACCCAGGGCGGCTCAGCGGATAGAGGGAACCGTCGACATCCACGACGATCACGCGCACCGTCGTGGAATCGTTGGGATGCCAAAACGGACGATCCCACAGCGAATCTGGGACAGTCCAGGCGGCGCGGGCGCCTTTACTGCGCGCTGTCTCCACGGAGGCGCCGCGAAGCAGGGCGCGAGGGTCGGGGCGCCAAGCCTCCGGGTCGTGGGCGGCGACACGGAGGCCCTTGAGCCAGCACGGCCCGGTGGCTCGCTTTGCGAGACCAGGGGAAGGGGTGGCGGCGACGAATTGTGGTGCGTCGGACGCGGCCGACGATGCGCGCGTGTAAAATCGCACGTAGCTGGTAAGGCTTTTGTGGCTCCGGGGGCAACCCGGGATCACTCTCCGTAGGGCGGGCGAAAGCCCGCCCTACGTCGTTTTATTGGGTGATCGCGCCACGCCAGCCGCGGCCCTCTAGGCCGCGGTCCTGGGGATCGGCATGGTGTGGTGTGGTGCGTGGCGTGTGCCCCTGGCGTGCCCCCACGATGCAACTAGGGCATCGTGACGCACGCACTGCAACGGGTGAAACGAGTGAAATTAGCCGTCCTGCAACGACATTCACCTTCGCAATGAGAAGGCCAGGGGTTCGAATCCCCTCAGCTCCACCACGTGAAGAAGGACCGGGCATGTTTTTCGCCCGGTCCTTCTTCACGTTATTGAACGGAGTGATTCGAGGAGGAGTGAGGGCGAAGCCCGAACGAGCCGCGACACCTGGGCCGCCCGGTCGGCCGCCGTCGCCCGGAGCGGCAGCGCTCAGTTGACCAGCGCGAACCCGCCGGTCCAGGAGATCTTTCCGGCCGCCGCAAGGGTGAGCTGCAGGAAGCCCACGGACTCCAACTCCCGCGCCCGGCTCAGCGAACCGGCGTCCACTGCGTCCAGGCCGCCGGCGGTGACCACGTCGGCGAGCGCCTTCTTGGCCGCCTCGTCGTCACCGGCGATCAGGACGGTGGCCTTCTGCGGGCCCACGGTGCCGGCCTCGAGCACGCCGGAGAACGTGGTGTTGAAGGCCTTGAGAACTTGCGACTCAGGCAGCGCGGCTGCGACCTTGGCGGCGGCAGAACTGTCGGCCGGCACCAGCAGGGAGTCGAACGTCTCGAAATTGAGCGGGTTGGTGATGTCGACGACGATCTTGCCCGCGAGTTCACCGGCCCGCTGGGCGATGACGTCGTCCAGGGCGCCGTACGGCACGGCGAGGACGACGATCTCGCCGGAAACGGCCTGGGATGTGGTGTTGTCGAGCAGCTCGACCGTGTTGCCTCCGCGGGTCACGATCCCCGCGATGGCCTGGCCCATCTTCCCGGCGCCGACGATGCTGATGTGTGTCATGGCTGATCTCCGTCTCGGTAGAAGTACTTGAACATTCAACTACATTACTCGAACCTGCGCGCCGACGCACCCCGGCAGGTTCAGCCGACCTGCACGTCCAGCGTGACCTCGATGTTGCCCCGCGTCGCGTTGGAGTAGGGACAGCCCTGGTGAGCGGCCTCGGCCAACGCTTCGGCGTCCTCCTGGCTGAGCCCGCCGAGTTCGATGTGCAATGTCACCGCCAAGCCGAAACGGTTCTCCTCGATCTGCCCCAACGAGACGTCCGCGGTCACGGCCGAGTCGCTGACGTCTAGGCCCAGGCGTTTGGCGTTGCCCTTGAGGGCGGAATGGAAGCACGCGGCGTAGCCGGCCGCGAACAACTGCTCGGGGTTGGTGTGCGTGCTGTGCTCCGATGGCGGCAACAGGTCCAGGTCGAGGACGCCGTCGCTGCTGCGTACGTGCCCACTGCGGCCGTCACCGGTGGAGGTGGCTGACGCGGTGTAGAAGGTCTTTGCGAGCGTGTCCATCAGGACTCCTAGGGAATGAAAGGTCAGGGTCCTGTCGATCATGGCACTGGCGGTTCAGGGTTGGTGCGCACGCTCCCGGGCCCGCTCGAACAGCTCGCCCTTCTTCACCTTGCCCGTCGCCGTCATGGGCAGTCCGCTGACCAACTCGATGACCGGCACCTTGTACGGCGCCATGTTGTCGCGCGCCCAGGCCGAGAGCTCCTCGGCAGTGAGGCGGGCGTCGGGCAGCAGTTCGACGAACGCCAGCGGACGTTGCCCGCGGTCCGGGTCAGGCATCGGGACGACAGCCAGCGTCGCCACCTGGGGGTGCAGCCGCAGGATCGATTCGACCTCGGAGGGAAAGACGCTCATCCCGTTGACCTTGATCATTTCCTTGTTCCGGCCGAGGTAGTGCAGGGCGCCCCACTCATCGAGCCGTCCGGTGTCGCCGGTGTGCAACCAGCCGTCGTGCAGAGCTTCCGCAGTCTCCTCCGGCCGGCCGAAATAGCCCTTGAGCAGCGACGGGCTGCGCACGATGATCTGTCCGGCCGTGCCCACGGGCACCGGCGCCAGCGCGTCGTCCACGATCAGGATGTCGGTCCCGGGCACGGGCAGGCCGCAGAACACCGGCTCGGCGGTCAGGTCGCGGTCGTCGTCCTGGAAGCCGAGGGTGATCGTGTCGCCGGTGTGCGTCTCCGTCATCCCGTACGACGCCTCCCGGATCACGTGGCCCGTCGCCTCCCGCCACTGCTGGCGGATCTGCGGAGTCAACTTGAGGACGAAGGACATCGCCAGCGCGGTGTGCAACGAGGACAGATCGCGGCCGCCGGCCTGCTCCAGTAACTCCACGTAGTTGTCGACCGTGCCGAGCATGGTCGTCGCGCGGTCGCGCTCGATCAGATCCAGCACCAGCGACACGTCCCAGCGGCGCAGCAGGTGCACCTGGCCGCCGTTCACCAGGGGCGCGAGAATGCCGAAATCCTCTCCCGCGATCCAGAAGATTGGCACGAAGATGATGCTCGCCGACCGCTCCTGCCCGACCCGGTGGCCCTGGGCGGCGGTGATGGTGACCGCCGTGTAGACCATGTCGCCCTGGGTGTGTTCGCAGCCCTTGGGCATTCCGGTGGTGCCGCCGGTGTAGTTCAGCGCCGCGAGAGCATCGGGGTCCGCGGGCTGCGGGTCCAGCGGTGCTGAATCCGCAACAGCTGCATGCCATTCCAGTTCCGCGGCATCTGGGATGGGGGCTGTGAGTACGCCGGGTAGCGGCAGCCCGGCTGCAACCAGGGGTGCGCCGGGCGCCAGACGCAGCACTCGGCGTACCGGCGTGCCGTCCACCACCGAACGGACCAGGGCAAGGAGAGGTTCCTCGGCCACGAGCACCTCGACCCCGGCGTCGGTGAGTTCGTGGACCAGCTCGTGCCCCTTGAACATCGGGTTGATCGGTACGTGCACGCACCCAGCGGCCAGGGTGCCCAGCATGATCGCCGTGAACTGCGGGCAGTTGCCGGCGAGCACGCCCACCCGCGCGCCGGGCTCGATCCCGGCGCCCTGCAGCCAGCCGGCCCACCGCAGCGCGTGATCGGCCAGTGTCCGGTAATCCCAGGTGAGCCCGTAGAACGACACTGCAGGCGCTTTCGGAGTGTGCTGCGCCCAATGCCACAGGTAGTCGGTGATACCGGTCAGTCCGGGCAGTCCCGTGGGGTCGTGAGGCACCTGCGGTGGCCAGTTCGCACTCTGCAGTGCGCGAATCTGCTCGACGGCAGAGTCATAGTCCGGCGGCAGCGGCGTTGCTGTCATGACGGCTCCTCACGGTTGCGGGCGGGCGGCTCGATGCCGATGAGAGTGGCGCCGACGTCGATCACCGAGTCGACGAATCTGGTTTGAGTCGAACGAGACTGCGTACGCCGATCCAGGGAGCCGGTGCGCAGCGTCGAGGAGATGAATTCGGCGACGATACTGCTGGTCCCGACGGGGTGGACCCGGCCTGCTGCTCGTTCTCGCTCGAGGTACCGGGCGAAGCGCCGGACCGGGCGGTGCCACAACTCATCGTGCAGCGCCTGGACCCCCTCGTCGCGGCGGGCTCGCTCGGCGATGATCTCCAACAACGGACCGTGTGCCCACAGGGCCTGCGCGGTACGGCGGCAGGTCTGGGACAGGACGTCCCACGGATCGCCGGGCGGTACTTCCTGTGCAGCGATGAAATCAGCCACCACTTGTTGTGCCAGCGCCCGCAACACCGCGTCTTTGGAGGAGAAGTAGACGTAGGCGGTGGCTCGCGAAACTCCCGCGCGCTCCGTGATGTCGGCGATCGTGGTCTCGTCGTAACCGCGCTCGGCGAAGACCTCCTCGGCCGCGGCCAGGAGTTGCCGGTGGCGCTGGGTCTGGCTGCGCTCACGGGCATCGCGCACTGCCCACCCGCTGCCGTCACTCACGTGGACATCGTCATTGACATTGACGTCAATGTCAATGAGCATGACTGACCGTGACTGTGTTGATAGCCAATCGCGGTGAGATCGCTGTCCGGATCATCCGCACCGCTCGGGAACTGGGGCACCGGACCGTCATCGTCCACGCGGCGGACGAGGCTGACACGATGGGCGTGCGGCTAGCGGACGAGGCGGAAGCGCTACCGGAGAGTGGCCCGGCCGCCTACCTGGACTTCGCCGCCATCGTCGCCGCCGCACCGAGCGGTGCGCTGGTTCACCCGGGCTACGGATTCGGTTCGGAGAACGCTGATTTCGCGCGTCTGTGCCAGACCGCGGGTCTGGTGTTCGTCGGCCCCGACGCGGATGCGCTCGAGCTCTTCGGCGACAAGACGCGGGCACGCGAAGCAGCCACGATGGCCGGTCTGGACCTGCCGCCGGGCACCGGGATCGACCCCGACCCCGGCCAGGTCCGTGCGCTCCTGGCCGCGCACCCGGGCGGGGTCATGATCAAGGCCGTCGCCGGTGGCGGTGGTCGCGGTATCCGCGAGGTCACCGACCAGCAGGTGGTCGAGACTCAGATGCAGCGGTGCGGGGATGAGGCGCTGGCGGGTTTCGGCGACGGACGGATCTATGCCGAGGCTCGCATCACCGCTGCACGGCACATCGAAGTGCAGGTGGTCGCCGACGGTCACCGCGCGATGACCGTTTCCGACCGCGACTGCTCCGTCCAGCGCCGCCACCAGAAGGTCGTGGAGATGGCGCCCGCGCCGGCGCTGCCGTCGGCGCTGCGCGAGCAGATCCACGCCGGTTCGATTCGGCTGGCCGAGCAGGTGGGCCACCGCGGCGTGGCCACGGTGGAGTTCCTGGTGACCGATGACGCGGCGTACTTCCTGGAGGTCAACCCGCGACTGCAGGTGGAGCACACCGTGACCGAGGAGGTCACCGGCAGTGATCTGGTCGCGGCCCAGATCGAGCTGGCCCGGGGCGTGACCATCGCTGACCTGATCGACCGCGAGGTGCTGCGCACACAGATCCGCGGAACGGCCATCCAAGCGCGGTTGAACGCCGAAACCATCACACCGACCGGTGAGTTGCACGCCACGTCCGGCACCGTCGAGACGCTTCAGTGGCCCGGCGGGCCGGGGGTGCGCGTGGACACCAGCGCGTATGCCGGTCTGCGGCACAGTCCACGCTACGACTCCCTGCTGGCCAAGATCATCTGCTCGGGGCCGTCCGGGCAGGTCGCGCAGCGACGGCTGCAGCAGGCGCTGGCCGAGACAAGCGTGACCGGAATCGGCACCAATCGCGCACTGCTGCAACGGATTCTGCAGGACGAAGGCCTTACCCGGGGTCTGCTGGCGACGTCCTGGCTGGAGGACAACTGGTCCAGCATCGCGGCAGGAGCGGCGACGCCGGAGCCGGAAGGGGCCGACCGGGCCGATGAGATCCTCGAGCCGGGTCAGGAACTGATCTGCGCCCGGATGCCGGGCGTGGTCGTGGCACTGGCCGGGGAGGGCAACCGGGTGCTTCCCGGGGCAGATCTCGCGGTCGTGGAGGCAATGAAGATGGCCCATCCGCTCACCCGGGACGTGACGGTGCGCGTGGTGCGGCAGCTGGTCTCCCTCGACGAGCAGGTCGAGGTGGGTCGTCCCCTCCTGGTGGTCGAGAGCGCGCAGGCTGACGGGGGGCAGCAGGCCGCGCCCCGGGTGGACCTCGATGCTTCCCGCGACGACCTGGACGTCGTCCGCGCCCGACGGGCGCGGTTGCTCGACGAGGCCCGGCCCGAGGCGGTCGAGCGCTGGCACGCCAAGGGCCGGCGTACGGCCCGGGAGAACATCGCCGATCTGGTCGACGACGGATCGTTCGTGGAGTACGGCGGCCTGGCCATCGCCGCACAACGCGCCCGACGCAGCGAAGAGGACCTGATCGCGAACACCCCGGCCGACGGGCTGATCTGCGGGACCGCGGTGATCAACGGCCACCCGGTTGTCGTGCTCTCCTACGACTACACCGTGCTGGCCGGCACCCAGGGCGTGCGCAATCACGCCAAGACCGACCGGATGCTGGAGTTGGCCCACCGGCGGCGGCTGCCGGTGGTGTTCTTCACCGAGGGCGGCGGCGGCCGGCCCGGCGACACCGACGTCTCCGGCATCACCGGCCTGGATGTGGGCACGTTCCGTGCGATGGGTGCGTTGTCCGGGCTCGTACCGCTGGTGGGTGTCGTCTCCGGCAATTGTTTCGCCGGCAACGCCGCCCTGCTCGGGGTGTGCGACGTCGTCATCGCGACGCCCGAGGCGAGTATCGGGATGGGCGGTCCCGCGATGATCGAGGGCGGCGGTCTGGGGGTTGTGCGCGCTCAGGACGTCGGACCGGTCGAGGTCCAGCGGCGCAACGGGGTGGTCCACGTTGTGGCCGCCGACGACGCGGATGCGATCGCGACCGCGCGCACGTACCTGTCCTATTTCCAGGGTGATTCAGTCATATGGACAGCTCCCGACGGGCGGTTGGCGCGGCACGCCGTACCCCAGGACCGGATGCGGTCCTACGACGTGCACGCAGCGTTGGCCGGTGTGCTCGACGAGAACTCGTTCCTCGAGCTGCGTGCCGATTACGCCCCCGGGATCCGGACCGGGTTGGGCCGGGTCGCCGGCGCGGCGTACGGCATCGTCGCCAACGACTGCCGACACTTCGGCGGAGCGATCGATGCGCCCGGTGCGGACAAACTGCGTGACTTCCTGCGAGTGTGCAATGCGCACGCA
Organism: Branchiibius cervicis; assembly: GCF_042661605.1. Taxonomy (NCBI): domain Bacteria; kingdom Bacillati; phylum Actinomycetota; class Actinomycetes; order Micrococcales; family Dermacoccaceae; genus Branchiibius; species Branchiibius cervicis. The sequence continues at coordinate 2,896,333 of NZ_JBHSWJ010000002.1, read as the reverse complement.
CTACCGATCGTGACCTTCTGTGACACACCGGGTTTCATGGTCGGCCCGGACGCGGAGAAGGATGCGACGGTCACCCGGTTCGGGCGGTTGTTCGCCGACACGGCCGCGTTGCGCGTGCCGATGGGGACAGTCATCCTGCGGAAGGCTTACGGTCTGGGCGCGATGGCGATGGCCGGCGGGTCATTCCGCGCTCCGCAGTTCACCATCGCCTGGCCGACGGGGGAGATGGGGCCGATGGGTCTGGAAGGTGCCGTCCGGTTGGGCTACCGCAAAGAACTGGCAGCCATCGAGGACCCGCAGCGGCGGCAGGAAGAGTACGACCGACTCGTCGCGGCGGCGTACGCCCAGGGCAAGGCGATGGTCGCGGCCGCCGTCTTCGAACTGGACGACGTCATCGATCCTGCGGACACTCGGCGATGGATCCAGACGCTGCGCAGCTGATCGAGGGATCGGGGTCAGTGGTGCACCCGTTTGGCATACCAGTTCGTCGCGTTCGGGTTGTCGTTGTAGGCGTCGACGTCCTCGAAACCACTACTGCGGTAGAGCTGTTGAGCCGCGGTGAGCGTTTCGTTGGTGTCGAGCAGCAACCAGTGCGCGCCGTACTCGATGCCCGCCTCCTCCAAACCGGCCATCAGCATCCGGCTGATGCCGCGGCCCCGCTGGTCGGGCTCGACCCACAAATGCTTGATCTCGAAGGCGGGTTCGCCCAGGTAGTCGTGCACGCGGCGTACGCCGCCACACCCCACCGGCTCGTCCCGGTCGTTGCGCACCACCACGAAGACCCCCTCCGGCGGCGTGAACGCGGCCGGGTCGGGGTCGACCCGACGGTATCCTTCCGCGTGCGTCACGAAGCCGAGCTCGCGGCTGGTGAAGTAGTCATCGAGTAACTTCTGGGCGACTTCGTCGTCGACCCGGGTAGGAACCAACTGCATGGTTCCCAGCCTAAGACGCGGACGCAAGCCGGGCGTACACCACCGTGTTGTCGTCGAAATGTCCTGTGGAGCGGTCGAACTCGCCACCGCAGGTGATCAAGCGCAACTCGGGGCCGGCGGTGTTGCCGTAGACGTCCCCGGTGGGGAACGCGTTCTTGGGATAACGGGCCACCCGGTAGATCGTGAACGCTACCGAGCGACCGTCGGATAACCGCACGCTGGCTCGGTCGCCGTCGGCCAGGCTCGCCAACCGGAAGAATGGTCCCTTGCCGGTCGCCGTGGTCACGTGCGCCTCGATGACGGCCGGCCCGTTGCCGCCGGGCACCGGCGATCCGGTGAACCACGCGCCTTTGCCGACCTGCGCACCCGAGGGGACCGCGAGGGTTCCGTCCGACTGCAGGCCCAGCTCGATCAGCGGCAGTTGCACGCCGATCGCGGGGACGCTCACGCTGACCGGCCGGGATCCCGCACGTACGCCGGTCGCCGGGCTGCCGCTCGCCGTACCTGCGCTCGTCGGGCTCCCACCCGACGTCGGCGCCGGCACCTCGGAGGTGGGACCCTGCGGGCCGGGGGCCGCGGCGCTCGGTGGGGTCGGCGCTTCGTACCGGTGGGTCACGGCCCAGATACCGGCCGCGACGGCAAGCACCGCCGCCAGCGCGGCAGCGATCAACCATCGCGCCGTTGCGGACAACCTGAGGTTCATGCGGGCTCCTTGGGGCCGGCGGCTGGTGGGTGGCCAGGGGTGCGCCCACCAGCCGCCGGCGGTCGGGGGATCGGTCAGATCCGGTTGGCGGCGCGTCGGCGCAAGCCGACGTAGCCGAACCCGACGGCCGCGGTCGCAGCGGCCGCCGCACCGCCGAAGGCGATCGCGGAGGCGTCGTCGGAGGCGCCGGCACCGGTCTGCACACCGCCGGTCGGCATCCCGCTCATCTGGCTCACTTCGAGGCGCCCGCAGTTGGCCGGGTCGGTCGCCTCCTCGGGCAGCGAGGGGTCCAGCTCTGACTTGGAGCTGCCGGAGTACTTCCCGTCGCCGTTGTAGTCGACGCCGTGTTGCACGACAACGCCCTTGCCCTCCCGGATCGACACCGCGGTCGCGTCCGACACGGTGATGGTGCGGGAGTAGGTCGTCGAACCGACCGGGAACCGAGTGACGGCCAGGCCGCTGTTCGGCGAGGTGTCACCGGAGGTCGTCAGCGACACGGCGATCATTCCGTAGTCCTTCATCGCATCGGCTACCCGCAGGTGGCCATCGACGCCGGTGCCCTTGGTGTCGTTGCTCGGGCACGTGTTGGACCCGCCGAGGTGGATGTGCTGGGCGTGCGGTGCGCCGGCCAGCAGACCATGCGACACGATCTTGATGCTCAACTGGTCGCCGGTCAGCGATGCGGTGACCGTCCCGGTGGCGCCGCTGTTGTTCAGTTGGTTGAGCTTGCCCCACAGGTGGGTGGTGCCGGACTGAGCGGGGACCGAGGCGTGCGCTGACGGTGCCAACGCGATCGCCGGTAGGGCGATGGCGGGCAGGGCGACCATGCTGGCCGCCGCCGCAGAAAGTGCGAGTGTGCGAGATGCCATGACTGCTTCCTTCCTGAAGTGCCCACCGCGGCTGCGGAGGACGTCAGGAGTTCGGCGCGCGGCCGGCGACGGATGGGTCTATCCGAAAGAAACCGACGCAACGGGCTTGGTGGTCGGTTGCTGAGACCCCCGGCGGGCTCCACCGTGACCGCCGCACCCGTTGCCGCAGCGAGCGATCCCTTCATCACGGTGTCTTCGCCGGGGTTGATCACCCCGGCGCTGACCGGGCCGGTGTCGGCGAGCATCCAGGCCTGGTAGACCCGTCCGGACGGCGGCGCCGACACGTCGGAGAGGCGGATCACGCTGCGGTTGAGGGATTTCGACGCGATGACACGCATCGATCCGTCACCCAGCGGCGCCGTGAAGGTGGTGGCGTCCGCGGCGGACTCGACTTGTTGGACCGCCGAGACGGTCGTCGGCGGCTGCGGCCACAGGGCCACCGTGGCGGCTCCGCCCGCGAGTACGACAGCCGCAGCGGCCGCCGCCAGCCACCGGGTGCGGCGGTGCGGCCGAAGAACCCGCACGTTCTCCTGAGGGGTCGTCGCCACCTGGGCCAGCACGCGATCGCGCAGCTGCGGCGGCGGCGCGATCGGTGGCACCGACTCACCCAACGCGCCGGTGAGCTCCTGGAGCTCGCTCACCTCATCGCGACACTGCTCGCACGTCGCGATGTGTTGCTCGGCCGCTGAGCGCTCCGCCGGATCCAGTGCGTCCATGACGTAGTCCACAGCCTCGATGTGCTCGCTCACGCCTCACCGCCCAAGACGCCGCGTAGACACAGCAAGCCGTCCCTGATCCGGGACTTCGCGGTGCCCAGGGCAATACCCAGCTCTGCGGCGACCTGGGCATGACTCAGCCCGCCGAAGTACGCCAACTCGACTGCCTCGCGCTGCACCTGGGACATTCTGCCCATCGCGCCGCGCACCCGCTCGGCATCCAGCCGCTCGGTCACGACATCGACCGTGCTGTCGAAGTCACGATCCTGGTGCTGCACGCCGTACGCCGCGTCCCGCTTGCGCGCGGCCACCACCGACCGCACCCGGTCAACGGAGCGGCGGTGGGCGATGGTGAAGATCCACGACAGCCCGGAGCCCTTGGCCGGATCGAACCCGCCGGCGCGCCGCCACACGTCAAGGAACGTCTCCTGGGTGACCTCTTCGGCCAGCGTCTGATCGGCCACGATGCGCAGGACCAGACCGAAGACGCGGGCGCTGACCGCGTCGTACAGCCGCGCGAAGGCTGCCTCGTCGCCGCGCGCCACGGCGGTTAGCAGATCCTGCAGCGGATCGGAGTCGGCGGTGTGCATCGGCCGTATCGTTGCAGGCCGCGCGGTCCTGGCCGACACCCGAAAGCCGGTCGTCAGGGCCGCTTCGATCGTCATACCGGTGATTCGGAGCGGTGGGGGTCACCGGATGGCGCCGCCCGTACGGGCGCTTCTAGTCCAACATCGTCCCGGGGTTCATGATCCCCGCCGGGTCGAGGGCCTGCTTGATCCGCTGGTTCAGGGCCAGGACGTCCGGGCCGAGGTAGTCCGCCAACCACGGCTTCTTCAACCGCCCGACGCCGTGCTCACCGGTGATGGTGCCGCCCAGGCCGATGGCCAGATCCATCACCTCGCCGTACGCCGTGTGGGCGCGTTCGGATTGAGCCGCGTCGGAGGGGTCGAAGACCAGGAGTGGGTGGGTGTTGCCGTCCCCGGCGTGAGCGAGCACCGCGATCAGGATGTCGCGACGCCGCGCGATCTCGGCGATGCCGCGCACCAGATCGCCGAGGCGCGGCACCGGGACGCCGACGTCCTCCAACAGCAGTGACCCCTTGCGCTCGACCGCCGGGATCGCCATCCGTCGAGCGACCACGAACTGTTCACCGGTCTCAACGTCGTCGGTGTCGAAAACCTCTGTGGCACTGTTCTTTTCGCAGATCTTGGTGATCTGGGCAATCTCGACGCCTGCGTGCCCGGCCGGTTCGTCGGACTGCACGATCAGCATGGCCTCGGCGTCGCGGTCCAACCCCATCTTGGTGACGTCCTCGACCGCATTGATGGTCGGCTTGTCCATGAATTCCAGCATCGAGGGCCGCAACCCGCTGGTGATGTCGACGACGGTCTGGGTGGCGTCGTCGAGTCGGGCGAAGGTCGCCACCAGCGTGGCCGGCGGCCGTTGCGCCGGAACCAGCCGTAGCAGCACCTTGGTGATGATGCCGAGCGTGCCCTCGGAGCCGATGAAGAGTTTGGTGAGGGACAGGCCGGCGACATCCTTCAGGCGCGGACCGCCGAGTTCGACGGCGGTTCCGTCCGCCAGGACCACGGTCATGCCCAGCACGTAGTCGGTGGTGACGCCGTACTTCACGCAGCACAGCCCGCCGGCGTTGGTGGCCACGTTGCCGCCGATCGAGCAGAACTCGAACGAGCTCGGATCCGGTGGATACCACAGGCCGTGCTTGGCGGCCGCCTGTTTCACGTGCGCATTGAGCGCGCCGGGCTCGACCGTCGCGATCCGGGTCAGCGGGTCGATCTCGATGGCGGTCATCTCATCGACGGCGATGACCAGGCACCCGTCGATGGCACTGGAGCCACCGGACAGTCCCGAGCCCGCACCCCGTGGGACGACCGGGACGCCGTTCTCGGCGGCCCAGCGCACCCCGGCCTGGACGTCCTCGGTGGTTCGCGCGCACACCACTGCGATCGGCGTACCCGCGTCCGGGTCGAGCGCTCGGTCCCAGCGGTAGCCGGCCATCTTGGTGGGATCGGTGAGCAGCCGGCCGGTCGGGAGAAGATCGGCCAGTCGGCCGGGCTCAGGGGAGGACACGAGGGCTCCTTCGCACATCGGCGTACGACGACACGGACCCTTGCAACTTAACCCTGCCGCACGCAGATGGTTGGGTGAGGTCATGCAACTGCCGCAGCCAGAGCGCCGGGTGGCGTCTCGCGCGCCCGCCTACTGGCGGCTGCGCGGCGCACTGGTCTGCCTGGTGGGGTTAGCCGTCGCCGGCGTCGTGCAGTTCACCGTGCACCCGCCCACATCGGTGGCGGTCCTGATGTGGCTGGTGGTCGCCGGCGTGGCGGTGGCCGAAGTGCTGGTGATGCCTCGCTGGCGGTACGCGGTGCATCGATGGGACATCAACGACGAGGCCGTATCCACCCAGATCGGTTGGTGGGTCAGCGAATTGCGGGTCGCGCCGATCAGTCGCGTGCAGACCGTCGACACCGAACGCGGTCCGCTGATGCGCTTGTTCGGGCTGAGTACGGTCACGGTCACGACGGCCTCAGCCAAGGGCGCGCTGCACATTCCGGCCCTGGAACACGCGGTGGCCACCCAGCTGGTGTCCGATCTGACAGCGATCAGTGCGGCGGATCACCGGGACGCCACGTGATGGACGGCTATCCCTGGCGGCGGCTGTCTCCACGGATGCTGCTGGTCCACCCTTTCAAGGAGATCGGCCGGTTCCTGCCCGCGTTGGTGGCGGCGGCGATCTTCGGCAGCAGCACTGGCGACCCGTGGTGGTTCGTCGTGATCGTGACGGTGGCCTTCCTGATCGTCGGAGCCCTGCGGTGGTGGACCACGCGCTACCGGTTCACCGCGGACCGGGTGGAACTGCAGCACGGCCTGTTCACCAAGCAGTTGCTCACCACGCCGATCGACCGGGTGCGCAGCGTCGACGTCACGGCCTCACCCCTGCACCGGGTACTGGCGCTGGCCAAAGTGCGGATCGGTACCGGCGCCGGTGAGAGCGATCTGGTGCTCGACGGGTTGACCGGTGCCCAGGCTGCGAATCTGCGAGCGGAGTTGCTGCACCGTGATCCACAGCTGCGAGCCGGTGGCGGGGCGCAGGAGGACCTCGAGCAGCCGCTGGGTGAGCGGGTGCTGCTGACCTGGAATCCCACCTGGGTACGGTTTGCGCCGTTCAACCCCTCGAACATGGTCATCGTCCTGGTGCTCGCCGGTTTCGTGTTCCGCATCGCGAACGACCTGCACCTCAACCCGAGCAGCAACCCTGAGATCCACGACGCGATCGACTGGCTGCGCGGGTTGGTGCTGCCGTTGGCCGTGCTCCTGGCGACGGTCGCGGTCCTGGCGCTCGCGGCGGTCCTGGCGATGGCCGGGTATCTCCTGGCGTTCTACGGGTTCCGGCTCACCGCCGATGAGGTCGGCCACACCTGGCATGTGACGCGCGGTCTGCTGACGACGCGCTCGACCTCGTTGGACACCCGTCGCATCCGGGGCGTCACGATCAACCAGCCGGTACCGCTGCGCTGGGTCGGTGGTGCCCGGCTGAGTGCGATCACCACCGGGCTGCATTCCCGTCACGAGGAGCGCCGCTCCCGGGATGAGGCGGATCTCCTGTCGCCGCCTGCTCCGTTGCCGGTCGTCGCGGCCCTGGCGTCCGATGTCGTCGCCACCGCCGTCCTGACGCATCCGGTCAAGGCCCACGGCCCGGTGGCCACCCGGCGCCGCTTCACCCGGGCGCTCTGGCCGACCCTGGTCGTGGTCGCCGGGTTGGTGATCGCGGCCACGATCGGTCCGCTGCCGCACTGGGTGGCGTACGCCGCGCCGATCCTGCTGCCCGCCGCCGCCCTTCTCGCGTGGGACCGGGCCCGTCGTCTCGGGCACGCGATCGCGGGGGACTACCTGCTCAGCCGCACCGGCGGCCTGGGCGGGGCCATGCACGTGGTGCGGACCGACGGCACGGTTGCCGTGGTGATGCGCCGCTCGTACTTCCAGCGACGGCAGGGTGTGGCCAGCGTCGAACTCGCGACCGCGGCCGGCGCCCAGGGTTACACCGTGCTGGACGTGCCCTTGGCCCAGGCCACCTCGCTGGCCGCGACGCTGATGGCCTCGGAGCGCCGTACGATCTGACGCTGCACGGTGCCTGAGCTGCTGCCCCGGGACAGGATCGTGGCCGTCTCGTCACATATCGGGGGTGCCGCGGCCGGGCACCCATGGATTGCTGCCGGTTTCGTCGGAAATCGGGGTGCGACCGGTCAGATCCAGCTCGGCAGCCACATGCGCGCTTGCCAGTGGGTGTAGGGGATCACCTGCGCGGTCCAGATCGGCCAGAAGAAGACGAACAGCGCCACCGTCAGGACGGTGAAGGTGCCCACGGCGATGCGCCCCGCTCTGACCCGCCGAGCGGAGGCGTCCGGTGCGCCGAGGATCAACCCAAGCACGAAGACGCAGGCCAGCACGATGTACGGCACGAAGACCACCGAGTAGAAGGTGAAGATCGTGCGGTCCTGGTAGCTGAACCACGGCAGCCAGCCGGCCGCCACCCCGCCCACGATCGCACCGGCCCGCCAATCGCGACCGAAGAGCCAGTAGAAGATGCAGATGACCAACGCGATCGCCCCGAACCACCAGATCAGCGGATTGCCAAGAGAGGTAATGGCTTTGGAGCACTGATCGACGGTGCACCCGGCGTCCTTGCCCGGCGACTCGTAGAAGAAGGACGTAGGTCGTGTCTGCAGGATCCACGACCACGGATTGGACATGTACGGGTGGCTGGCGGTGATGCTCTTGGCCGAGTTGTACATCTCGGTGTGGTACTGCCACAGGCTGCGCAGCGAATCCGGCAGCCACGCGAACAATGAACTGTCCGGGGAGAACCCGCTGTCCTTGTTCGCGGGATTGGCGAGCGCCCAGGTGCGGTTGTACCCGTCGTCGCTGCGGAACCAGCCGATCCAGCACAGCAGGTAGGTCAGCACGCTGACACCCACCAGCTTCACCATCGCCGGTAGCGCATCCTTCAGGAACGTCCCGGCGATCCAGTTACGAGCGCCCGCCGTCCGGCGTGCGCCCAGGTCCCACCACACGGTCATCAACCCGAAGATGGCCAGGTAGAAACCGTCGGACCATTTGGTGGCCATACCCAGCCCCAGGCAGACGGCGGCGACCCAGCGCCAGGGCCGCCAACCCAGCCACGGACCCAGGCTCGAGACCGGAACTGCGGCCTCGCGCGCCGCGGCAACCTTGTCCGCGAGGATCCGCCGGCTGCGATCCCGGTCGGCCAGCAGCGCCGCGAACGCTGCCAGCGGCCAGAACATCACCAGCCCGTCGAGGATCGACACCCGCGACATCACGAAGGCCGCGCCCTCGAAGCACAGCAGGATCGAGGCGAGCGTCGCCAGCAACGGCGAGCGGAACAGGTGCCACGCGCAGCGGCCGATGAGATAGATCGCGATGGTCCCGGCGAGCGCCACCCCCACCCGCCAGCCGAAGGAGGAGTTGATCCCGAAGATCCACTCGAAGAAGCCGATGACCCATTTGCCGAACGGCGGGTGCACCACGAAGTCGGCCTGGCTGCCGTAGATCTGCGGGCTGCCCATCGTGAACAGGTTGTCGGTCTGGGTGCCGAAGATGTTCTGCTGACGCTCGATGCCGTACTGGACCAGCGACCAGCCCTCTTTGACGTAGTACGTCTCATCGAAGATCAACTGGTGCGGACGGCCGAGGTCCCAGAACCGCAGGATGCCGCCGATGACCGCCACCAGCGCCGGACCGAGCCAGGCCCACATCTTCTCCCGGGCCGTGCGGGGGCGACCGAGCAGCCGGCGACGCAACTGGTATCGCAGCGGCAACGGTGAGTCGGCGACCGGTCGCTCGGGTGCGTCGAGGGTCGTGGAGCTCACTCGCGACAGGGTAACCGAGCCGTCTCGGTGCGGTCCGTGCAACGCTAGCGCCATGTCGGACGGTCTCCTGGTGCTTGCGGGTACGCCGATCGGTGACCCCCGTGACGCCCCGCCCCGCCTGGTGTCCTGGCTCGGCCGGGCGGACGTGGTCGCGGCCGAGGACACCCGGCGGTTGCATCGCCTCGCCGACCAGCTCGGGGTGTCCCCTCATGGCCGGGTGCTCAGCTATCACGAGCACAACGAGCGGGCCCGCACCCCGGAACTTGTCGAGCGACTGACCTCGGGGGAGAGCGTGCTGCTGGTCACCGACGCCGGGATGCCGTCGGTCTCCGATCCCGGCTACCGCCTGGTGACCGCGGCCATCGCCGCGGGAGTGCGGGTCACCTGCGTGCCCGGCCCGTCCGCGGTCCTGATGGCGCTCGCGGTATCCGGCCTGCCGACCGACCGCTTCTGCTTCGAGGGCTTCCTGCCCCGCAAACCGGGTGAGCGGGCCCGGCATCTGGCGACCCTTGCCGCCGAACCGCGCACGATGGTGTTCTTCGAGGCGCCGCACCGGTTGTCCGAGATGCTCACCGCGGTGGCCGACGCGTTCGGCGCGCAACGCCCAGCGGCGGTGTGCCGTGAACTGACCAAGACCTACGAGGAGGTACGCCGCGGCGGACTGGCCGAGTTGGCCGACTGGGCGCTCGAGGGCGCTCGCGGTGAGATCACGGTGGTCGTCGCGGGAGCACGGGGTGCTTCTGTGAGCGTCGAGGAGGTGCTGCCGAAGGTGCTCACCCGGGCCGCATCCGGCGAACGGTTGAAGGACGTGTGCGCCGACATCGCTTCTGCCACGGGCCTTTCCAAGAAGGCGCTGTACGACGCGGCGGTCGCCGCACGGTGAGACGTCGGGCGGCGGTGTTGTGGCTGGTCGCCAGTCTCTGGTTGGCGATGTGGTCCGTCGCGAGGTACAACGCCGGTCTGGCCACGTCGTACGATCTGGGGATTTTCAGCCAGTCGGCCAAGTCCTGGTCCCGGGGCCACTGGCCGCACTCGGACATCCGCGGGCTGGATCTGCTCGGCGACCACTTCAGTCCGATCCTGGCGCTGAACGGTCTGTGGTGGCGCATCTGGCCCGACCCCCGTGTGCTGCTGATCGTGCAGGCGATCCTGATCGGCGCCGCCATGGTGATCGTGTGGTGGGTGGCCCGGAGGTTGGTGGGCGGTCGAATCGCCTTGGTGCTCTTCGCGATCGGGCTGCTGGCCCGGGGCACCGTCGCGGCGGACCTGTTCGATTTCCACGAGGTGGCGTACGCCGCGCCCATCGTCGCGCTGTTGGCGTCGGCTCTGGTCTGCGGCCGCTTCCGCCTCGCCGTCGGAGCAGCGGTCGTCCTGGTCCTGGTGAAGGAGGATCTGGGGCTGACGGTGATCGCGGCCGCGGCTGCGTGGTGGCTGCTGCAGCGGGACGGGTGGCGACGGCCGGTGCTGCTGGCCGGTGTCGGCGTGGCCGGCCTGGTGGCTGCGACGGTGGTGTTGCGGCTTGTCGGGGGAGGTTCGGGCTACGGCGTCTTCTTCGGCGGATCCGGCAGTACGCCGCTGGGTCAGCAGGTCGACACCGGGTGGTCGTGGTGGCGATTGGCGCCGCTGGCGTTGTTCGCCGCCACCGCACTCTTCGTCGGACTGCGTTCTCCCGTAGCAGTCCTGGCCGTCCCGACCCTGGCGTGGCGGATGGTCGGCAACAACCCGTCGTACTGGCGGCTGGACACCCACTACGACGTGATCCTGGTGCCGATTGCGCTGATCGCCGCCGCCCACGCCCTGAGCGGGGCACCCTCCTACCGCCACTTCTGGAACGGAATTCACCCCGCGGCGGCCGTTTCGGGTGGATCGCGTTCCACAAGTTCGGGTGTCGCAGTGGCTGCCGTCACCGGTGCGGCCATCAGCGTCGGGCTCGGCGTCACCCAACTGGTCGAGGTGGCCGCCGCGCCATGGCATGCGATCGTCCCCGCGCAGCGGTATCGCGACCTGCAGGAGATGAGCGAGCGGATTGCGCGGGATGCGCCGATCGCGGCCAGCAACACCACCGGCGCGTACCTGGTCGCCACCCATGATCAGGTGTGGTCGATCGGGTCGGCGCCGGCGGTGCGCTACCTGGTGTTCGCCAGGGACCGGGGGCCGCTGGACGAGGTGTCCGGCTGCCAACGCGATGCCCTCTTCGATGAGGCGACCGCGCGCCGGGACGTGACGGTGCTGACCGCCGGTCGTGGCGACATCGTGGCGATTCGCTACCTGGATCCCACCCCGGTGCGGCTGGCTGAGTGCGGGTGAGCAGGCCGAACGCGCTGATCAGACGGGTACGGCGGCGCTCACCAGGGTGTCGACAATTCAGGGACTCTCGACCCGGCGGGAGGGGCGATGTGGCCGGGGTGCTGACAACACAGGGACTCTCGACCCACAGGGCTCAGCCGCCGTTCGCGCACAGCGGGTCCATCGGCAACCGCAGCACCGTCTCGGACGCCGACGCGGGATTGAAGCAGACCCAGACGATCTTTCCCTGATGTGAGAACTCGGCCGCTGGCACCGTTCCGGTGGTTTGCAGCTGACGCCCGCTCGCGACGTACTCGACGGTGAGTTGCACATCGGCACCGGACCGGGTCGCCGACAACACGGTCCCCGCCGCCATCGCGCGGGTCGTCACCTGGGGCGTCTGATGGACCTGTCGCCACACCAGTACGCCCACCAGGAGCAGAAGGAGCACCAGGGCCGGCAGCAGCGACCTAGGCGAGAGTTTCGGCATGACGCGATCTTCGGGTGAACCGGCGGATCCGGCGGACCAGGACGTACCCCGCCCAGGCCATCAGCGCCAGGATCACCACCACCAAGATCGGGATGAAAACCGCAGCGAGGCTCAGCAGCAGCGACGACAGGTCCTCGGTCACCGACAGGACGGGGGCCGCGATGCCGCCGGTCGACACGTTCGCCACCGGGCGCACGGCGGTCTTGCCGCTGTGCATGATCCCGGCGATGACGAGGCCGCCGACGAAACCGATCCAGGAGTGTTCCTGCATGAACTGGGAGTGGTCCAGTTGCGACGACGCCTGCACGCCTGCGCCGATCACGCCGCCGGTCAACGGCCGGATGATCGTGCCGGCCATGTCGTTGACACTGTCGACCGCGGGGATCTTGTCCAGGACGACTTCGGAGATCAACAGCAGCGTCGCGATGCCGATCGCCCACCAGGATCCGATCCACGAGTAGTCCGCGGGCAGATCGATGACCGTGGTGAACCGGTCGAGCAGACCGACGATCAGGAAGGGGATGTAGGCGTTGAGCCCGGCGGCTGCCGTCAGGCCCAAACCGGTGAGCAACGCGAACATGCTCCAAGAATTGCAGGTCAGGAGCGTTGCACGCGAACGCCTAGAATTCAGCGTGTGAAGGTTCTCTCCGCTGTCGCTTGGCCGTACACCAACGGGCCACGCCATATCGGCCACGTCGCCGGTTTCGGTGTGCCCTCCGATGTGTTCAGCCGGTACATGCGGATGGCGGGGCACGACGTACTCATGGTCTCCGGCACCGACGAGCACGGCACCCCGATCCTGGTCCTGGCCGATCAGGAGGGCGTCAGCGTGCAGGAGGTCGTCGACAAGTACAACGCGGTCATCGCCCAGGATCTGGTCGATCTCGGCCTGTCCTACGACCTGTTCACCCGCACCACGACGCGCAACCACTACGCCGTGGTGCAGGAGATGTTCCGCACGATTCACGCCAACGGCTACCTGGTCGAGCAGACCACGACCTCGGCGATCAGCCCGTCAACGGGCCGCACGTTGCCCGACCGCTACCTCGAAGGCACCTGTCCCATCTGCGGATTCCCCGAAGCCCGGGGCGACCAGTGCGACAACTGCGGCAACCAGCTGGACCCTTCCGATCTGATCAATCCGCGCTCCAAGATCAACGGGGAGACCCCCGAATTCGTCGAGACCCAGCACTTCTTCCTCGACCTGCCGGCGCTCGCCGACGCGCTGCAGGAATGGCTGGCCGCCGTCGACGAGCGCGGTGACTGGCGCCCCGGGGTCATCAACTTCGCCAAGAACATCGCCAACGACATGAAGCCGCGCGCGATGACCCGCGATATCGACTGGGGGATCCCGGTGCCGCTGCCCGGCTGGGAGGGCAAGCGGCTGTACGTGTGGTTCGACGCGGTGATCGGCTATCTGTCCGCCTCGATCGAGTGGGCGCGTCGCCTCGGCGAGCCCGAGCGCTGGCGCGAGTGGTGGAACGACCCCGAGGCCGTCTCCTATTACTTCCAGGGCAAGGACAACATCACCTTCCACGCGCAGATCTGGCCCGCGGAACTCCTCGGCTACGCCGGCGCCGGCGCCAAGGGCGGAACCCCGGGGGAGTACGGCGTCCTGGACCTGCCGACCCAGGTGGTCGCCTCGGAATTCATGACGATGGAGGGCAAGCAGTTCTCCACCTCCCGCGGTCACGTGATCTACGTGCAGGACGTGATCGCGCGTTACGGACCCGACCCGTTGCGCTACTTCATCAGCGCCGCGGGCCGGAGACCGCCGACGCCGACTTCACCTGGGCCGAGTTCGTGCAGCGCAACAACTCCGAACTGGTGGCCGGCTGGGGCAACCTGGTCAACCGCACCGCCACGATGATCAACAAGTCGTTCGGGCAGATCCCCGAGCCAGGTGAACCGGAGCCGGTCGACAAGGAACTGCTGTCGGAGATCTCCGAGGGCTTCGGCACGGTCGGCGAGCTCATCGCGCGGCACCGCCAGAAGGCGGCCCTCGCCGAGGCGATGCGCTTGGTCCGCCTGACCAACGCCTACGTCTCGGAGACCGAGCCCTTCAAGCTGAAGTCCGAGGACCAGCGGGAGCGACTGGCCACCATCCTGCACACGCTGGCCCAGTCGGTGTCGGATCTGAACACGATGCTGGCGCCGTTCCTGCCGCACGCTGCCAACCGGGTTGCCCGGGTGCTCGGAGCGACGCAGGAGTTCATGCCGATGCCGCGCCTGGAGCAGGTCCGCGACCTGGACGACGATGCCCGCAGCTACCCGGTGATCACCGGGTCCTACTCGGCCACCCCGCGCTGGGCGTCAGTGCCGGTCGTGCCCGGTACGCCGATCGGCAAGCCCGCGCCCGTGTTCACCAAGCTCGACCCGTCCGTCGTGGATGAGGAGATCGCCCGGCTGGGCCGGTCATGACCCACCATTCAGCGCGGCGGGAGGCCCCGGAGCCGCCGACGCCGTTGCCGCTGCCGGTGGTGGACAACCACACCCACCTCGACATCGGCCGTGACGGAGCAGCGCCCCCGGACGTCGCCAGCGCGATCGCGGCCGCCCGCGCCGTCGGCGTGGACCGCCTGGTGCAGATCGGCTGCGACCTGTCCGGTGCCCGGTTCACGACCCGGATGATCGAGCAGTACGCCGCGTTGCTGGGCGGGGTGGCCATCCACCCCAACGAGGCCCCTCGCCACGCCGCGGCCGGCGATCTGGAGTCCGCCTGGGCCGAGATCGAGGCGCTCGCGGCCCATCCCCGGATCCGGGTGATCGGCGAGACCGGCCTCGACTACTTCCGCACCGGCCCGGAAGGCGTTGCGGCACAACAGGATTCGTTCCGCTGGCACATCGACCTGGCCAAACGGACCGGCAAGGCGCTGCAGATCCACGACCGGGACGCCCATGACGACGTGCTGCGGATCCTCGCGGAGGAAGGCGCGCCCGACAAAACGGTGCTGCACTGCTTCTCCGGCGACGTGTCGATGGCTCGCGAGTGCGTCGAACGCGGCTACTACCTGTCCTTCGCCGGCACGGTGACCTTCAAGAACGCCCGCAACCTGCGAGATGCGCTGGCCGTGACCCCGCTGGACCGCCTGCTGGTAGAGACCGATGCCCCCTACCTGACCCCGGTGCCGTACCGCGGGGCCGGCAACGCGCCGTACCTGATCCCGATCACGGTCCGGGCGATGGCCGGCACGCTGAACGTGGACGTCCCCACGCTCTGCCGGGCGCTCTCGGTCAACAGCGAGGCGGTGTACGGCCCCTGGTGACGCCGGTCTCACCGTTATGAGTTCGCAAAGTTGTGATTGTGATCACCGGTGTTACAGCCGTCTCACCTCGCGATGAGATCCGCGGAATACCGCGGCAGGATCGGTGTCGGGCTTTTACCAGCAAAGCGTTACAACGCCAAGATGTGAACTATCTTTCGTTATCCAAATTTGACCAACGCCGGTTGCGTCGTTCACGGTAGACGTCGTTAGCCCGAGAGCGGACTCCTTCTCGGATGGACCTGAAAACGGGTCGGGACGCGTGACGCACCGTCGTCAGAGCAGTCCCACAAGCGCCGAAACCCTTCACCGAGGGTGATCGTGTGCCTGTCATCCACGCCGCCCGAGGGGAAGTACGACATCGGAGAATCGTGACCTTTCGCATCACCCCAGCCCGCATGACCATGGCGGCTTCCAGCCTGATCGCTGCGTCCGCGCTTGCCGCGTGTGGCACGAGCGGTTCGGACTCCGCAGCGAACCTGCAACTGAAGCCGTCCACGAGCACCACCAGCAGCTCGTCCGCCGCAGCGCCGTCCTCGGCGGCCCCGAGCACTTCGACCCCGTCGACGACGACGTCGAGCAAGCCGGCGGTCAAGCCGACCAAGAAGGCGACCAAGCCGGCATCGCGTAGCGAGGCCCGCCCCGCGACCACGACGCGCACCGTGACCGACACCACGACCCTCGGCTTCTCGACCGTGAAGAAGTACGACTCGACCATGGCCAAGGGCACCGCCAAGGTGACCACCGCCGGTCGGATCGGTTCGGCGAAGCTGACCATCAAGCAGACCCTGGTCGGCGGCAAGGTCGTCAAGTCCCAGACGGTCGACCGTGACGTCCTCAAGGCGCCGGTCAACAAGGTCATCACCATCGGCACCAAGAAGGCCGTGGCCGCACCGGCTCCGTCGTCGAGCGGTTCCACCTCGGGTGGTTCCTCCAGCGGCGGCGGCCTGAACCTGGCCCGCGCGGCCATGTGGGACCGCATCGCGTGGTGCGAGTCCGGCCAGCGCTGGAACCTGGTGGCCTCGAACAGCACCGGTACCTACTACGGCGGTTTGATGATGACCCGCGACGCATGGCGGATCGGTGGCGGCCTGAAGTTCGCGTCGGTTGCCAGCCAGGCCTCGCGCGCCGAGCAGATCACCGTGGCCAACAGCCTCTACGCTCAGCTCGGTCTGAAGCCGTGGAGCTGCCGCGGCGCTGCCTGATCGGTAGCAGCACACCGGGCGAAGGCCCTCGCACCCGACATGGGTGCGAGGGCCTTCGCATCTTCAAATCTCAAATGGTGAGACGATCGGGAGCGTGATTTTCCGCGGGATTCCGCGGAAAATCACATCGTTGTCGTTTCAACGGTGCGAAATCTCGGACTAAGGCGGAATTCCGCCGATCGCGACGTGCGCCCCTATGGTCGGCCACTGCGGCGGGGCGCGGTTTCGAAGTCACGTCAGTCACACCAGTCACATGGTTCCCATCTTTCGCAACGGTCACAGGCGCGTCATAGTCCTACGAGAGAAGCCCGCCGAGAGAACTGACGAATGACCGACCAGGGAGCATCATGACCAGCGCCACGCTCGAAGCGTCCCGCCGGCGGCCCGCGCCGCGGCACCAACGGCCCCGACCGAACACGCTGAACAACCTGGCAGGTAAGGGCCTCATCTCAGCGGTGGCGATCCCCGCCACAGCGGGTACGGCGGCCGGAGCCTCGTTGCTGGCGGCCGGTACCGCCGATGCGGCGACACTGCACCCGGCGGCCACCGCTCAGGCCAGCGTCCGGGTGAGCACCTCGGTGCAGGCCGCGACCAGCAGCACCGTGGTGAGCGTGAGCTACGGCTCGACCGGCTCGTTGGTGAAGACCGTGCAGCAGCGCGTGGGCGGTCTCACCGTCGACGGCATCTTCGGGCCCAAGACCCTGGCCGCGGTCAAGTCGTTCCAGTCCGCCAAGCATCTGGTCGTCGACGGCGTTGTGGGCCCGTTGACCTGGAAGGCGCTCGGCGGCTTCCCCGCCACCGGCGGCGGCACCTCACGAGAGGGCGGCCGCACGTGCTCGGTCGGCTCGACTCTGCGGTACAACGCCACCGGAAGCTCGGTCAAAGTCCTGCAGAAGGCCCTGGGGCTGGAGACCGACGGCTGGTTCGGCCCGGTGACCCTGGCCGCCGTCAAGTCCTTCCAGTCCGCCAAGGGTCTGGTGGCCGACGGCGTCGTCGGTCCGGTGACCTGGAAGGCCCTGGGCTGCACGTCGGCGACCCCGCCGCCCACAACGCCTCCGCCGCCCACTACCGGCGGTGGTGGCACGAGCACCCCGCCGCTGAACCTGGCCCGCGCGGCCATGTGGGACCGCATCGCCTGGTGCGAGTCGGGACAACGCTGGAGTCTGGTGGCCAGCAACAGCACCGGTACTTACTACGGCGGTCTGATGATGACTCACGACGCGTGGCGCATCGGCGGTGGGTTGGCGTTCTCCTACAACGCCAACCAGTCCTCCCGCGAGGAGCAGATCACCGTGGCCAACAACCTCTACGCGCAGCTCGGCCTGAAGCCGTGGAGCTGCCGCGGGGCCGCCTGATCGGATCCTCGCCGGGCGCCCGATTAGGGTGGTGCCATGGGTCTGCTCAGCGCCGCTGACGTCCGCGCGCTCGCGGCGCAGCTCGACGTACGGCCCACCAAGCAGTGGGGGCAGAATTTCGTCATCGACCCCAACACGGTCCGCAAGATCGTCCGGCTGGCCGGTGTCGGGCCGGACGACGTGGTGTTGGAGATCGGCCCCGGTCTCGGCTCGCTCACGCTGGCGTTGTTGGAGCAGGTGCGGCACGTCACCGCGGTGGAGATCGACCCGAGGCTCGCCGCGCAACTGCCGCACACGGTCGCCGAGCACGACGACGCACGCCGTCTGACCGTCGTACCCGGTGACGCCCTGCACATCACGGCGCTGCCCGACCCGGCGCCCACGGCGATGGTCGCCAACCTGCCCTACAACGTGTCGGTGCCGGTCGTGCTGACCTGCCTCGAGCGGTTCCCGAGCATCCAACGGGCGCTGGTCATGGTCCAGCTGGAGGTCGCCGAGCGGCTCGCCGCGCGGCCCGGATCCAAGGTCTACGGCGCGCCGAGCGCGAAGGCGGCGTGGTGGGCCGACGTACACCTCGCCGACCGGGTGGGCCGCAACGTCTTCTGGCCCGCGCCGAACGTCGACTCGGGGCTGGTGTCGTTCGTACGCCGTGACCCACCGGTCACGACCGCCTCCCGTGAGCAGGTGTTCGCCTGCGTGGACACGGCGTTCGCGCAGCGCCGCAAGACCCTGCGCTCGGCCCTGTCCGGCTGGGCCGGATCGCCCGCCGCCGCCGAGGCCGCCTGCCGCGCAGCGGGATCGACCCGGGGCTGCGCGGCGAGCGGCTCACCATCGAGCAGTTCGCGGCGATTGCCGAGAACCTACAGTGAGCGGCATGGAGCCCGTCACCGCTTCCGCTCGCGCCCCCGGCAAGATCAACCTCGAGTTGCGCGTGGGCCCGCGCGGCGACGGCGGCTACCACGAGTTGGCGACGATCTTCCACGCGGTCAACCTGTGGGAGCACGTCGAGTTGGAGGTGGCCGCGGACCTGACCTGCCGGGTGGACGGACGCCAGGCGGACGCCGTACCCACCGATGCGACCAACCTGGCTGTCCGCGCGATCGAGGAGCTGCGCACGCTCACCGGTATCACCGAGGGTGTGGCGATCACCATCCACAAGGGTGTCCCGGTGGCCGGCGGCATGGCCGGGGTCCGCCGACGCGGCCGCGGCACTCCTCGGAGCCGACCAGCTGTTCAACCTCGGCCTGCCGCTCACCGAGCTCGAGCGCGTCGCGGCCCGGCTGGGCAGCGACGTTGCGTTCTGCCTGACCGGGGGTACGGCGCTGGGCACCGGCCGCGGGGAACTGCTGGCTCCCGTGCTGGCCACGGGCGCGTTGGAGTGGGTACTGGTGACGCACCCGGAGGGCCTGTCAGCGGGTTCGGTGTACGCCGAGTGCGACCGTTTGCGGGGCGATCGCGAGGTGCCGGCGCCTCAGGTGGATCCGTTGTTGCTCGGAGCGCTGCGGCAAGGCGACCCCGCACAGATCGGCCCGTTGCTGCACAACGACCTACAGCCCGCCGCCTTCTCCCTGCTCCCGGCCCTGCGTGACACGGTCGACACCGGACTGTCGGAGGGAGCGCTCGGCGGGCTGGTCTCCGGCTCGGGTCCCACCTGTGCCTTCCTGGCCCAGGGCGCCGACGACGCCGACGACCTTGCGAACGTGTTGGCGAGCAAGGGTTTTCCCGGCGATGTGTTGCGCGCGACCGGCCCGGCGCACGCCGGAGTACTGGGCGTTGCGGATCTGCTCTGACGGCAATCAGACGGTGACCAAGACGATCGATGGCCGTTACCGCCGGGAAATCTGGTTGAAACGGGCCGTAGCTAGCGTCTGCGGGTAGCTTCCCCGCCATTCCGTCCGGGGAGCGATGCCGGCCCTGGTAGCCGGATGTCCGATCGCTTAGGAGTTCCCTTGACCGCTTCTCATCGTTCCCTCGGCCCGTCACTCGACCGCCGTGGCCTGCTGCGTTACGCCGGACTCGGCGGCGCAACCCTCGTCGGCGGCGCCCTGCTGTCCGCCTGCGGCAGCTCGTCCAGCTCGTCGTCACCGTCCGCGACGGGTTCCGGCGGCGCCGGTGGCTCGTTCGGCGATATCGGGGTCCAGTTGTCCTGGATCAAGAACATCGAATTCGCCGGCGAGTACTTCGCCACCGAGAAGGGTTACTACAAGGACGCCGGGTTCGGCACGGTCAACCTCTTGGCCGGCGGTGGCAGCACCGGCGCCGAGGAAGCGGTGCTTTCGGGCAAGGCGCTGGTCGGCCTGTCCTCGCCGTCGATCACCGCGCCGCAGGTTGGCAAGGGGCGGACCTGAAGATCATCGGGTCGACGTACCAGAAGAACCCGTTCTGCTTGTTGTCCCTCGAGGAGAAGACGCCGATCAAGACGGTGGCCGACCTCAAGGGCAAGAAGATCGGTGTGCAGTCCGGTGGCAACCAGACGATCTTCGAGGGCTTCCTGAAGGCCAACGGCCTGTCGCCGAGCGACGTCACGATGGTGACCACGTTGTATGACCTAGCACCGCTGTACGCCGGCAAGTACGACGCGCACATGTCCTACATCACCAACGAGCCGATCCTGGCCAAGGGCAAGGGCTACACCCCGGTCGTCCTGGGGCTGGCCGACAACGGGCTGCCGTTCACCGCGGAGACGTTCACCGTCACGGGCGCCTCGATCAAGTCCGACCGTGACAAGCTCAAGGCCTTCCTGAAGGCGGAGATCAAGGGTTGGACCGATGCGGTCAAGGACCCGGCCCAGTCGGCGAAGTACGCCGTGGACAAGTACGGTGCGGACCAGAAGCTGGACGTCACGGAACAGACCGCGGAGGCCACGGCCCAGAACGGCCTCATCCTGACCGAGGACGTGAACTCCAACGGCCTGTTCACGATGACCGACGACCTGGTCGCCAACAACATCAAGGCGCTGAAGGCGATGGGCACCGACGTCACCGCCGAGCAGTTGTTCGATCTGTCGTTGATCAAAGAGGTCTACAAGGAAAACCCGGACCTGATCACCAAGTTCACCATCCCGACCAGTTGACGTCGTGAGCGCGGACCTCCCGATCACCGGAGGTCCGCGCTCGTGACGTTGGGCCTCGCGCCTGAAAGGTATTGCGCTGCATGACTTCTGAGACGACTCTGGCATCGGACCTGGCGACCGGTGATCCGGCGGCCAACCCCCACCTGGCGACCGGCATCAACCTGCAGGGTCTGACCAAGACCTTCTCCCTGGGTCGCAAGTCGGTGCATGCGCTGGCCGAGGTGAACCTCGGCACGAAGCGTGACTCGTTCATTTCCCTGCTCGGCCCGTCCGGGTGCGGCAAGTCCACGATCCTGCGGATCATCGCCGGGCTCGAAACCCCCAGCACCGGTGAGGTCCTGGTCAACGGGATGTCGGCCAGGGAGATCCAGCGGGCACACGAGATCGGGATCGCCTTCCAGGATTCAGCGCTGCTGCCCTGGCGGACGATCGAGCACAACATCCGGCTACCGCTTGAAGTGGCCGGCATCAAGGCCGACCCGAAGCTCATCGCCGACCTGATCTCCTTGGTGGGACTGTCCGGCTTCGAGAAGGCCAAGCCCGCACAGCTGTCCGGCGGCATGCGGCAACGGGCGTCGATCGCCCGGTGCTTGGCGGTACAGCCGACACTGATGCTGCTGGACGAGCCTTTCGGGGCCCTCGATGACATGACCCGGCAGCGGATGAACTTGGAGTTGCAACGGATCTGGACGGAGCGGCCGGCGACCACCCTGATGGTCACGCACGGCATCTCCGAGGCAGTGTTCCTGTCCGATGTGGTCGCGGTCATGAGTCCCCGGCCGGGCAAGATCGACCAGATCGTGCCGATCGACCTGCCGCGACCGCGGACGCCGGACCTGCAGCGAGCACCTGAGTTCCATGCCTACGTCGACCAGTTGTCGGAGATCCTCTTCGGCCATCACGGCGGGGACGACCCGCACGGTGAGATCGCGGACGGCGAACTCGACGCCGCCGAGGAGACCTCGGCATGACCGTGAGCACGGCGCCGGCGGCCGGGCTGACAGATCGCCGACTGTCCTGGCGAGCGCTGGCCAGTCTGCCGCCGTGGGTGTCGGGGTTGATCGGGACCGTGCTGATCATCGCCCTGTGGTGGCTGGTCTCTGCGATCTTCTTCGGGCCGGAGGGCGCGGTGCCGTCACCGGTCAACGTGGTGAAGGAACTGTTCTCCGACTTCGGTTCGCAGATCTACTGGAAGGCGGTCGCGGCCACCGGCGGCGCGGCGCTGATCGGGTACCTGTGGGGCACGCTGATCGGCCTGGTAATGGCCGTGATCGTGCTGCTGCTGCCGTGGACCGAGGGTGTGATCACGCAGCTGGCGGTGGTGTGTTCGTGTATCCCGCTGACCGCGATCGGGCCGATCGTCACCTTGATGACGCCGGCCGGCAGTCGCGGTACGAGTGTCTTCCTGGCCGGGATCAGTGTCATCTTCACCACCGTGGTCGGTGCCATCCTCGGTTTCCGAGCGGCGAGCCAGACCCAGTTGGACGTGGTCAGTGCGTACGGCGGCGGCCGTCTCAAGCAGCTGACCAAGGTGCGGTTGATCGCGGCGCTGCCGGCGATTCTGGCTGCGTTGAAGATTGGTGCGCCGGCCGCGTTCCTGGGTGCGGTGCTGGGGGAGTACTTCCTCAGCGGCGTCGACTCCGGTGTCGGCATCCAACTGCTCGCCGCTCAGGCCGACAACGCTTCGGTGCGGCTGTGGGCGCTGGCCATTACCTGCGGCGCGATCGCCGGTCTGGCGTACGCGGTGATCGGGTTGCTAGGTCGCCTGGTGGCGCCGTGGTCGTCCGGTTCCGATGAAGCGCAGGGGGTGCTCTGATGGCCACGGTCACGGCGGCCGCGTCGTCCAGCACCACGAACGAATGGCGCTACTTCGTTACCCGGTCGCTGAAGACGCTTGGTGCAGTGGTGATCTCGGGGATCATCCTGCTTATCCTGTGGCACGTCATCGTGTCGCGCAGCGGGTCAGCCCGTTCATCGCCAAGAAGCCGGTGGACGTGTGGAACTACCTGACTCAGGACGGTCTCGACGGCAGTGCCGCGCAGCACCGCTCGAATCTGCTCTCGCTGTTGTGGGTGACGCTCGGGCACGCAGCCATCGGCTTCGTGTTCGGGGTGCTCGCGAGCGTGCTGGTGTCGGCGATCTTCGTGCTGGTGCGACCGGTCGAGTTCATGTTCATGCCGATCGCGATGCTGCTGCGGACAGTTCCGCTGCTGGCGATGGCTCCGGTGATCTACGTGATTTTCGGCAACGGCCTGGTGACGTGTGCGTTGATCGGGACCATCGTGGTGTTCTTCCCGCTGCTGGTGAACGTCACCCTCGGATTACGCAGTGTCAGTAGGCAGTCCGCCGACCTCGTGAGTGTCTACGGCGGCAACCGGTTCACCATTCTGCGCAAGGTCGCGGTGCCGACTGCGCTGCCGTACTTCTTCGCGGCGATGCGGATCGCGGTGCCGGGGGCCATCACAGGCGCGATGCTGTACGAATGGCTGTTCACGTTCGAGGGGATGGGGGCCGCTGTCCAGTCGGCCAAGGCACAGGGTGATTACGCACAGATCTGGGCCGTCACCTTCACGGTGACCGTGGTGGCGATCGCGCTCTACATGGTGGCGACGTTCATCGAGTCCGCCGTGCTGGCCAAGTGGGGTCCGAACGCCGGAAAGGCGACCGGCTCCTGAGCGTTCCGCTGGTTATCGACACCGATCTGGGATCCGATCCTGACGATGAGCTGGCGCTGGCATTGGTCTGGGGCTCATCGGAGTTCGATCTCCGGCAGCTGATCGTGTCCTACGGCGACGTACGACTGCGGGCGTCGATCGCGCAACGGATGGCTGCCTTGACCGGTCGGTCATTACGAGTCGCGGTGGGGAAGGACCTTCCCCTTTCGGGTGCTCCGGTGTGGTGGGCGGGTCACGAGGGATCGGCGTACGGCGATCTGGTGCCACCCACGGATCTGGTGCCGGTCGATCTGGGGCTGGCAGGTGGGGGAGTGCTTCTGGCCATCGCTCCACTGAGCACGATTGCCACCGAGTTTGCAGCGTCGCCGGCTCTGCCTGCCGCGTTGGCCCGGTTGGTGGTCATGGGCGGCGACTTCCGGGCGCACGCCGCCCCGGAGCACAACATCGTGTCCGACGTTGAGGCCGCACGAGCGGTGTTCGACGCGGACGCAACGACACTCGTCGTCGGACTCGACATCACAAGGCAAGTTCGGCTTTACGCGGATGCCTTGCGGCTGGTAGCCGGTGCGGGTCCGCTGGGCGCCGTGCTCGGACGGGAGATCAACGATTGGTTGGCGCGGTGGGACGAGGACTACGAGGTTCCGCACGATCCGGTTGCGGCGCTGGCGTATCTCGAGCCCGATCTCTTCGAGTTCTCGCGTCCCGGTCGGGTGGTCGTATCCAGCGACGGGTCAACGCGATTCGCGCCCGGCGAGGGGCGCACGAAGATTGTGACCGCGGTCAACGCCGAGGCCGCGGCGCGCAGTGTGACGCGGCGGATCCTGCTGGGCTTGCAGTGTCAGACGCGCGACTCTCAGGCGACGGACGCCTGGTAGATCTGCTCGATGGAGTGCTCCAAGGTGGCGTTGAACTCTTCGTCGGTCTGGTGCACGTTCAGCCCTTCGAGGAGGGCGCGGCTGAAGCTGGCGATGAGACCGGGGTTGCGGCGTAGGTGCTCGTCGGCTTCCTCGCGGGAGTAACCGCCGGAGAGGGCAACGACGCGCGCGACGTTCGGATGCCGCATGAGGTCGTTGTAGAAGCCGTCGACGCTCGGCAGGGAGATCTTGATCGCGACCTGACTGTCACCGATCCGGGGCAGCCATTCCAGGATGCCGGCCTTGAGGAGTTCTTCGGACCGTTGCTTGTCGGGTGCATGGATGTCGATCTCGGGCTCGAGGATGGGCAGCAGACCGGCGGCGATGACCCGCTGAGCGACGGCGAACTGTTGGTCGACGATCCGGGAGATTCCGTCGGGGTTGGCTGAATGGATGACGGAGCGTTCCTTGGTGCCGATGACCCCCTGCGCTGCTGCTTTGGCGAGGGTTTCATCGAGCCCGGGAATGTCCTTCATGAGTTGGACTCCGTCGGCCTCGTCCTGCAGACCTTTGTCGATTTTCAGGAACGGGATGACGCCCTTCACCGACCACAGGTAGTCGGCGGTGGGGCGTCCGTCGACCTGGCGGTCCATGGTGTCCTCGAACATGATCGCGGCGAGGACCCGGTCGCCGGTGAAGGCCGGGCTGGTGACGATGCGGGTGCGCTCGTCGTGGATGAGGTCGAACATCTCTGCGTCGGAAGAGTATTCGGACGGTTCGATGCCGTACTGCTCCAAGGCTTTCGGGCTGCTGCCACCGCTCTGATCCAGGGCCGCGAGGAATCCGGGGGCGGTGCGGAACCGGTCGAGTTTTGCGGTGTTCGGCATGAGGGCCTCCGTCGATGGGTCACGCGTCTCCTGTGAGACTACGACAGCCGGTCGACCCGAACGTCGGCTCAGTCGCCGGGGTGGGTGGTGTAGGTGTGGCCGGCGGGGCTGGTCCAGGTGCACACGCCGTGGGGGTCATGGTGACGGTCCAGCCGCCTTCGTGTTTGGCGCGGTGGTGGTGGCGGCATAGGCATTGCAGGTTGTGGGCGGCGGTGGGCCCGTTGGGGTAGCGGGTCACGTGGTCCAGGTCGGTGAGTTTGGCGGGTCGGGTGCAGCCGGGGAAGCGGCAGTGTTGGTCGCGGGCTCGCACGAACCGGGCTAGGCGGGCCCCGGGACGGTAGGACCGGTCACTGGTTTCGATGACGGTGCCGGTGGTCGCGTCGGTCAGGGCGCGGGTCAGCTTGATCCCGAGCACGTGGGTCATCTGGGTGATCACCTCCGCGGGGATGACCCCCACCCGCGGCAGCAACACGTCCCCGATCCCGCAGTGAGGGTGACCGGCTCTGGTGCTGGCGGGGTGTTCCAACCGGCCTGCCTGCACTGCAACCTCGCACGGCGGCCCGCTACCCGGTGGTGCGGTGTCTGGTGGTGCGGTGTCTGGTGGTGCGGTGTCTGGTGGTGCGGTGTCTGGTGGACCGCTGCCCGGTGGGTCCTGACACCCAGTGGCCGGTTCCCTGGTGTCCCGTTCGTCGGTTTCCCGGTCCCTTGCTTCCCGTTGCCTGCTTTCGCGGGCGGTGGTGTTGAGGTCGGCTAGTTCGCCGGCGATCAACGCCTGTAGTTCCTCATCCAACTCATTGAGCCCGTTGACTGGTTCCAGACCGTCTTCGTGCCAGTGGTAGTCCTGGCAGGCCTCATCGAACGCATCGTTCAGCTCCGACCAGTCCGGTTCCTCACACAACAACTCACCCACTACCAACTCCGGTATCTGCCCGGGTCTCTCGCTGATGGGCGGGGTGATGGGTGGGGTGAGGGGGATCAGGAACGTCAGCTGGGTATCGACACCCACCCCGCGCAGCGCTAGGTCGGTCAACGCGTCGACCCGGCACTGCGGCAACGTTTTGTCGGTGGTGGTGACCTGGTGCAACTCCCTAGCCAGTTCATCGACCGCGGCCATCAGTTTGGCTGCCTCCAGGGTGGGTAGCAGCGCCGTCAACTGGGACAGGCCGGGTTCGTGGTGCGGGCTGACCCACACCCCCACCGCCGACCGGCGCCGCGCCGTTGATGCCTGGTCGGCCCCGACCGGGTCCAGACGCACCCGGACCCGGCGGGCCATCGCCCGCACCTTCGTCGCGGTCAAACCCTCGGGGTCTGTGCTGAGGATCTTGTCCTCGATCGCCTGGGCCACGTGGTCGGGGGCGCCGGTGCTGATCTGGGCTACCGCGCACGCTTTGGCCGGGTCCAACCCCCGGCACCGACCCGATCCAGCAACCGCGGGCACCCGGTGAGGGTGTCCAACGCATCGGTCAGGCGGGTGTGGGTTTGCCGGTCGGACCAACCCAGACCGGTCGCGACCTCCACCGGGAACCACTCATCGGTGAACGATCCTGGTGCGTGGCGGATCACCCGGGTCACCAGCTTCGGCAACCCGCCCTCCAGGGGTTGGGTTCGTCGCGGTACTCGATCGCCGCGGCTTGGGCCAACCGGTGGGTTTGCACCGCCCAGGCACTGTTCTGCACCCGCTGCGCGGCCACCACCTGATCCAACAACACCTCCAGCGACAACCCCGCAAAGTCCTCCTGCACCCGCTGGTAGGCGACCGCTAGCAACTCACCCGCCGCCACCAACAACTCCGCCACCGAAGCGTCTGCTGGCACCACCACAGAACCCGGTGCAGGGCGCGCAACACCAGCCGCTGCGGAGTCCTCAGTGACGGTCACGGACATACCACGAGTGTACTGGTGTACGAACCCCGAAAACAGATATGCACAACCCCAAATCCACGGAAAACACTGCGCTGCAGGCGTCATCGGGCCGACCCGTCTGCCCTTGCGGCCGAGCCGGGAGTGCGATCGTCCGATTCACACGTCCGACTGTCAGACCCAGGACCTACCGTCCCCCCATGACGTCGTGGGACACCATCCTCGAAGCGGTGGCGGTCGGCTCGGCCGGGCCGAGTGGGCCGGCGAGGCACGCGTTGCAAGAGTGTTGGGATCGCACCAGGGTGAGCGATCACGCCGAGCGTTGCGTGCTAGCTCACTTCCTCGCGGACCAACAGGCGGACCCCGCTGCGGAGTTGGAATGGGATGCCCGCGCGCTGGCTGAACACGGCCAGGTTGCTGAGACGGCCTTCACGGCGATCGGCATCCCCGCGGCGGGATCGACCGCCTGAGTCGCCGGTTGGATGCTGCGATTGGCGGGGGAGTGTCAGGCTGATCCTGTCGTCCACCCGCGCGCCGGCCACCGCCGCCGAGACGTTCGGGCGGATGACCGCTGCGCGGTCGTGGCTCACTCCAACGTGTCCGACAGCTCCAGCCACCGGTCCTCGAGCCCGGCCTTCTCGTCCTCCAGTTCAGCGACTTGCGTTGTGAGAGAAGCCAAGCCGGCGTAGTCGTTCTGGTCATGGGCGGCCATCTGCTTGTGCAGACCGGCAACGAGATCATCGATCTTGCCCATCCGTCGCTCGGCGGCGGTCAGTTCCTTGCGAAGCGCTTGCCGCTCAGCTCCGGAGAGCTCGGCCGATAGTGATTGCGACGCAGCGGTTTTCGTCGGTTCCGACGTCCGCAGCGTCAGATACTGCTCCACCCCGCCCGGCAAGTGACGCAGGCCGCCCTGCCACACGGCGTACTGCTGATCGGTTACCCGCTCGATCAGATAACGGTCGTGCGACACCACGATCAACGTGCCCGGCCACGAGTCGAGCAGGTCCTCCATCGCCGTCAGCATGTCGGTGTCCACGTCGTTGGTGGGCTCATCCAGGATCAGCACGTTGGGCTCAGCGAGCAGGATCAGCAGCAGCTGCAACCGTCGCTGCTGCCCACCCGACAGCTCGCCGACCCGGGTCGACAACTGCTCGCGCTGGAAGCCGAGCCGCTCCAGCAACTGTGCCGGCGTGAGTTCGCGACCATCCACGACGTACGTTGTCTTCGTCCGGGCCAATACGTCGCGCACCATCTCGTCGCGGACCGGCTCAAGCTGGGTCATCCGCTGGTCCAGAATCGCCAATTGCACTGTCTTGCCGCGTTTCACGCGTCCTTCGGTCGGCTTGACGACGTCCGCGATGACACCCAACAGGGTCGACTTTCCGGCGCCGTTGGCGCCCAGGATCCCGGTGCGCTCACCCGGCGCTATCCGCCAGGTGATGTCGTGCAGCACCCGCTTGTCGCCGAAGCTCACACCGACGTCGAGCAGGTCGACGACGTCCTTGCCCAGGCGGGCGGTCGCCAGTTTGGTCAGCTCGATGCGGTCGCGGACCGGAGGCACATCCTCGATCAGCTGGTTGGCGGCGTCGATGCGGAACTTGGGTTTCGACGTACGTGCCGGAGCGCCTCGCCGCAGCCAGGCCAGCTCCTTGCGCATCAGGTTCTGCCGTTTGGCCTCGGTCGCGGCTGCCTGCCGGTCACGCTCGACCCGGGCCAGCACGTACGCCGCGTAGCCGCCTTCGAAGGGCTCCACGATGCCGTCGTGCACCTCCCAGGTGCTGGTGGCGACCTCATCGAGGAACCACCGGTCGTGGGTCACCAACAGCAGTGCACCGGCGCTCGGCCGCCAGCGGCGCTTGAGGTGATCGGCCAGCCAGGTGATGCCTTCGACATCGAGGTGGTTGGTGGGCTCGTCCAGCATGAGCACGTCCCAGTCGCCGACGAGCAGCGCCGCGAGTGCGACCCGGCGCTGCTGGCCACCGGACAGGGACGACAACGGCGCATCCCACGGCAGGTCGGATACCAGGCCGTTGATCACGTCGCGGATCGCCGGGTCGCCCGCCCAGACGTGGTCGGGTGTGTCACCGACGATCGCTGCGCCGACGGTGGTGTCGGTGATCTGATCCGCCTGATCGAGTACGCCGATCCGCAGCCCGCCGCGGTGCGTCACCCGCCCGGCGTTCGGGGTGAGCCGTCCCGCGAGCACGGAGAGCAGGGTGGATTTGCCGTCACCGTTGCGGCCGACGATCCCGATCCGGTCGCCCTCGTCGACGCCGACGGTGACGGAGTCGAAGACTCGACGGGTGGGGAAGTCGACCGCGATGTTCTCAGCGCCGAGCAGATGTGCCACGAGGATCAAGCCTAAGGCCGTTGAACGGCTCGCCCGAACGCCGTGATTCTGGAGCGATCGAGGTTCCGGGAGGTCCATGGCGACAGCTTGGCCTCCCACAACCTGACTTCCTCCGGAATCCGGTTGCTGCTTCCTACTCACCCCGACCAATCTGGGTGCGTGGACAGCATCACGTTCCAGGCGACCGATCTGGAGTACGGCACCGGTCGGCACCGCGGCATCCTGCCGGTGGTCAACGGGGTGTCACTCATCGAGCGGGCCCGCCGGGTGGAGCAGCCTGCGGCTAACGCTGAGAAGCATCCGGATCTGGCCGGCAACTACGCACCGCTGCTGTCCGAGGGCCTGCCCCGCGAGCATTTCCTCGGCCAGCCGACGCTTTCCTGGTTCGACGATGGGGACACGGTGCTGCTCGGGTGCTCCTGTGGGGATTGGGGTTGCTGGCCGCTGACGGCGAGGGTCAAGGTCGATGACCGGTTCGTGCACTGGAGGAACTTCCGCACTGGGCATCGTGATTGGGATCTCAGCGAGCTCGGGCCGTTCCGCTTCTCACGAACGGCTTACGAGCAGGCGCTGAGAACCGTCGGACTGCCCTGATCACCGGAGTGCGCAGGTGCCGCGCGCACCGATCGTGTAGCGATCCAGGCTCTGCAGAATCGTCGATCACCTGCACAACGGCACGGCCGACTCCGGGTGGTACGTGCTGGTCATGGCCCCGGGGAGGGTTAGGCCATGACCAGCACGGGTTTGACGACGCGCCCGCTGGCAGCTGCGTCGATAGCTTTGTCGATCTCCTCGAAACCGAACGTCTCGATGAGCCGGTCGAAGGGGAACTTCCCGTCCTGCCAGAGCTGGATCAGCTGCGGGATGAAGGTGCGGGGGTCGGCGTCGCCTTCGATCACGCCGGTCAGCGTGCGTCCGATGAGCAGGTGACCCTGGTCGATGGTGATGTCATTCTCCAGCCCCTGCAGGCCGACGGTGGCGCAGGTGCCCGGAGTCCGCAGGACGGCCAACGCTTCGCGGATGACTGAGCCCAGCCCCACGGCGTCCACGCTGAAGTCCAGCCCGCCGTCGGACACCTCGAGCACGTCCCAAGCGACGTCGGAGGTAGCTGTGGGGTCGATGGTGTGCGTCGCACCGAGGTCGGCAGCGATCCGGCGGCGCTCCTGGTTGGGGTCGACGCCGACGATCACCGAGCAGCCGGCGGCTTTGGCGGCCATGATCGCGGCCAGTCCCACCGCGCCCAGTCCCCACACGCCGATGCGCTGTCCGGGCTGCGGCCGCAGGACGTTGAGGACTGTCCCCGCTCCCGTCAGCAGGCCGCAGCCGAGCGGACCGAGCAGTTCCAGAGGCAGCGACGGGTCCACCCTGACGGCGTTGCGCGCGCTCGCCACGGCGTGGGTGGCGAAGGAGGATTGCCCGAACCAGCTGCCGTGCACCGGCTCGCCGGCCTCGTCGCGCAGTGTCGCTTCGCCGTCGAGTCGGGTGCCGAAGTAGTTCATCGCGGCGAACAATTCGCAGTACGCCGGGTGGCCGGCCCGGCATTGCGAGCACTCGCGGCAGCAATCGAAACTCAGGACGACGTGGTCGCCGACGGCCAGGTCAGTGACGTCCGCGCCGGTCTGTTCGACGACACCCGAGCCTTCGTGCCCCACGACGGCCGGCAGCGGCAGTGGCACCGCGCCGGACAGGGCCGCGAAGTCGGTGTGACACACCCCCACGCCGACGATCCGCACCAGTATCTCGTCCGGTTCCAGCGGCGACGCGCTGACCGGTCGGACCTGTAGCGGCTCACCCGGCGTGGTGAGGACGGCCGCGCGCATCACGACGACTCCGGCAGCACGATGTCGTAGACCCGGCGCGACTTGTCCCGGCTGAGGTCGATGTGGATGAACTTCTCCTCGGTGTACTCATCCAGCGCGTGTGGCCCCAGCTCGCGGCCCAATCCGCTTTGTTTGTAGCCGCCGAACGGGTATTCGGCGTTCACCATGTGCCAGTCGTTGACCCACACGGTGCCGGATTCGAGTTGCCGTGCCACGTCCAGCGCTGCGTCGACGTCTTCACTCCAGACGCCGGCGGACAGGCCGTACTCGGTGTCGTTGGCGATTGCGATCGCCTCGGCGACGGTGTCGGCCTTGAGCACGCACAACACCGGGCCGAAAATCTCCTCGCGCGCCACAGTCATGTCGTTGGTGACGTCAGTGAGGATGGTCGGCGCGACCCAGAACCCCGGTCCGTCCGGGGCTGTCCCGCGGTAGGCAACGGTTGCGCCCTCGGTCTCCGCGAGCGCGATGTAGTCCAGGATCCGCTGCTTCTGCTTGGCGTTGATGATCGGACCCATGTCCGTGTCGAAGTCGGCGGGGTCGCCCAGGCGGATGTCGGCAGCCCGGCGCACCATGCGCTCGACGAACTCGTCGTGCAGGCAGCTGGGCAGGATCAGCCGGGTGCCGGACTCGCAGGCCTGGCCCTGGTAGAGACAGCAGGCGAAGAGGGCGGCATCGACCGCCGTGTCCAGGTCGGCGTCCTCCAGGATCACGTTCGGACCCTTGCCGCCCAGTTCCAGGGTGGTGCGCTTGACGTTGACGCTGGCCCGCGCCTGGATCTCGCGGCCGACAGCGGTCGAGCCGGTGAAGGCGATCTTGCGTACGTCGGGGTGGTCGGCCAGTCGTCCACCCACCTCCGGGCCGTCCCCGGTCACGACATTGAGTACGCCGGCCGGCAGTCCCGCTTCTTCGGCGGCTCGTGCGAACTCCAGCAGGGTGAGCGGGGTCTGCAGGTCGGGTTTGATCACGATGCAGTTGCCGGCCGCCAGGGCCGGGCCGATCTTCCAGATCGCCAGCAACAGAGGGAAGTTCCACGGCACGATCCCGGCGACGACACCGATCGGCTCACGCCGGATCAGTCCCGCGGCGGCGGTCGGATAGCTCAACAGCTTGCCGCTGCGCTCGAATTCGTAGCTGCGGGCCAGATCGGCGAAATACTGCAGATGGGAGATGGCGTAGCCGACGTGGAAGGCCATCGCCTGCCGGATCGTGACGCCGTTCTCGCGGACGTGCAACTCGACCAGGTCATCCATCCGCTCGTTCAGGATCTCGACGATGCGCTCCATGACCTCGGCGCGTTCCTCCGGGGTCCGCGAGCGCCAGTCGCCGCGGCGGTGGGCCGCCAGAGCGGCGGCGACGGCACGGTCGGTGTCGGCGACGCCGCCCATCGGCACCGTCCCGATGACCTCCGCGGTGGCCGGATCGATGACGTCGGCCCGCTCGTCGGCATCTACCCACTGCCCGTCGATATACATCGGGTAGTGACGCACATCGGTGATCGTGCTCACTGTGCGGCGTCCTTCTCAGCGACCAGGTCCTTGTAGAGCGGGAAGACGGGCTTGGCCGCCGGGATGAGCTTCAGGATGGTGGAGACCGGTCCCTTGGCCTTCACCTGTCCCTTGGCCAGACCCACGGCGACGTTGTATTCACCGCGCCAGAACTTGTTGCCGTTGTCGGCCGACATCGACATCCGCACGTCGGGCGTCAGATCACTGTCGCCCTCGATGACCTCGATCGCGGGCTCCTTCAGGACCACGGTGATCGAGGAATCCGGCTGGGAGTAGTCCAGGCGTAGCACGATGTTCGAGGCGCGCAGCTTCTCGCCGACACCGGCGGTGTCGTTGGCCACCCGGAACACGCCGCCGAGGTATTTGTAGACCTCGTTGTCATCGGCGAAGTAGCTCATAGCAGGGTCCTTTCACAGTGAATTCCATTGATGCACAGAGTCATTGGTTGACCAGCTGCTCGGCCCGGTCACGCAACGGTTGTTTGAGGATCTTGGCCATGGCGTTGCGCGGTAGCGCTTCGAGCACCACCACCGACGTCGGGCACTTGTAGTGCGCGAGGCGCTCGCGGGCGTAGGTGATCAGCGCGTCGGGGTCGATCTCGCGCCCCGGTGCCGGCACGACGTACGCCACCGGGGTCTCGCCCCAGGTCGGGTGCGGAGCACCCACGACAGCCACCTCCGCGATGTCGGGGTGCTCGGTGAGCACCCGCTCGACCTCGGCCGGATAGACGTTCTCGCCGCCGGAGATGAGCATGTCCTTGGCGCGGTCGACGACGTAGACGTAGCCCTCCTCGTCGATGCGCACGATGTCGCCGGTGTGCAACCAGCCGTCGGTGATCGTGGCCGCGGTCGCTGCCGGGTTGCGCCAGTAGCCGCTCATGATCTGCTCGGAGCGGATCAGCAACTCGCCCGGCTGACCCACCGGGACGTCATGACCTGTGGCCGGATCGACGACGCGGGCCTCGTTGCCGGCGATGACCCGGCCTGCCGAGCCGAGCAGGTGCGGCCGGTCGGCATCGCGGTGGTCTTCGGGGCGCAGAACGCAGAAGGTGCCGGACATCTCGGTCATGCCGTAGACCGAGTACAGCCCGGAGGGGAAGGTGGCCACTGCTGCCTGCGCGGTGGGTAGTGGCATCGGCGAGCCGCCGTACCCGAGCACCTTCACGCTCGCGAACGCCTCCCCGATCCCGGGCACCTGGGTGAGCATCCCGATCACGGCCGGCACCAGGAAGACGTGGGTCGCCTGCTCGCCGGTGATGAGCGCAAGCAACTGGTCGGGGACCAGGTCACGTACGACGATCGTGCGCCCCCCGGCGTACATGCTGCCGAGGGCCCAACAGGTGCCGCCGACGTGGAAGAGCGGCATGGCCACGAGGTTCACCGTCCGGGCGTCCATGTCGTAGGCCGGAGCGACGCGGGCGGTGTGTGAGCCGACGCTGCGGTGGGTGAGCATCGCGCCCTTGGGCCGGCCGGTGGTGCCGGAGGTGTAGAGCTGCAGGAACGCGGTGTCGTCGTCTGCGGCGAACACCTCGGTCAGCGGGTCCGCTCCGGCGAGGAACGCTTCGTACTCGTCGTCCTCGCCGCCCAGCGCCACGATGCGTCGCAGGTGCGGCAGTTCGGCCGCGAGACCAGCCGCGATGGGGACGAAGTCCGGCCCCGCGAAGAGGAGCACCGCCTGCGAATCGTCCAGTACGTACCGGATTTCTTCGGAGGAGAGCCGGAAGTTGACCACGGCGTTCACGGCGCCGATCAGTGAGGCGGCGAAGGTCAACTCCAGGCAGGCGGCGTTGTTCTTGTCCAGGGTCGCGATGCGGTCGCCCGCTTCGACGCCGGCATCCCGCAGAGCCTGGGCGAGTCGGCGGATCCGGTCATCCACCTCGGTCCAGGTCCAGCGGTGGTCGCCGTACTCCAGGGCGGGTGCGCTCGGCTGGCTGGCCAGATTGGCCGTGATGACGTCGTAGATCCGCACTGGCTGTTGCATGACCTCTCCCCGGTGAGCGGACGTGATGTCCGTCACGGTATTGGCCGTACGTACGGTCAGTCAACGAGAATCAGGAAATCGACCCCCGGGCCCGCGGCCGGATCAGGGCGTGGTCAGAAGTCGCTGGGTGGTCAGTGCCACGGTGCCCTCAGGGTCGGCGAGCGTGGCCAGGTCCGAGCGATCGGCCAGGATGCTGCCGAGCAGCACCCGGACGAGGTCGGCTCCGACACCGAGCGCCGAGAGACCGCCCTCGGGGCGGAACCAGGTCCAGGCCCACTGGCTGCTGCCGAAAACCAGCAGGCTGGTCACGTCGACGTCGATCGGCAGGAAGGCGCCGTTCTCGATGCCCCGGCGAAAGACGTCCCGGAAGAGCTGCAAATACTGCGCACGCAGCCGCCGTCCCTCGGCAAGTGCGGGATTAGTGGCCAGTGTCGCGGTCTCGCGTTGGAAGGCGATCGTCGAGTCGCGGTCGATGACCTGGTAGAGCATGAAGGCGTAGAGCAAGGCGCTCAACTGCTCGGCGGAGGAGTCGAACGCATCCAGCAGCGTGTTCGCTTCGGTCAGCCGTCGCTCCATGTACCGCTGCAGCATGGCCGCGAAGAGCCGGTCCTTGGTGCCGTAGTGGTGCACGATCGTGCCCTTGGAGATCCCCAACTCGGCTGCGATATCGCTGAAATTCGCTCCCGCATAGCCTTTTTCGGCGACGGCTCTGGTGAAGACGGCCAGGATGTCGCCGGACCGACCGGCGACCGGGACGCGGAACGACGCGTCAGCAGAGGGGGCCATGGTTCGAGTCTAGGCAGACGGGCGTCAGCCGGACTCGACCGCCGACAGCAGGGCGCGCAATGCCCCCGCCAAGCGTTCGCGATCCCGTGCCGGCATCCGCGCAAGGAGTTCCCGCTCGTGTTCGAGCAGATCGGCCATGGCCTCGTCGACCAGGGTGCGGCCGGCGGGGGTGAGTTGCACCAGGACTCCGCGACGGTCGCGCGGATCGGGCAGTCGGCGTACCAGTCCCCGTCGCTCGAGCCGGTCCACCCGGTTGGTCATCGTTCCGCTGGTCACGAGCGTTTGCTGCACGAGCACGCCGGGGGAGAGCTGGTACGGCGCTCCGACCCGGCGCAGCGCCGACAGCACGTCGAACTCCCAGGTCTCCAGGTCGTGCTCGTCGAAAGCCGCCGCGCGCGCTTGTTCCAACAACGTGTCGAGCCGCGAGATCCGCGAAAACACCTGTAGCGGATCGACATCCAGGTCCGGTCGCTCGCGGTGCCATGCGGCGACGATGCTGTCGACCTCGTCGGCGAGCGGTGCACCCATACGGTCATCGTAGCGTCAAGTCTCTTGACATCGAGATATCTCGAAAGTATCTTGACGTCAAGATACTTTCTACGAGGAGGCAACGATGCCGACCTGGGATCCGACGCAGTACGAGAAGTTCGCCACCCTGCGCGACCGGCCGTTCATTGATCTGCTGTCGCGGGTGGGGGCCGAGGATCCGCGGTTGGTCGTTGACCTCGGCTGCGGCAACGGTCCGCTGACGTTGCTCATGGCGCAGCGCTGGCCGGATGCGCGCATCGTCGGGATCGACTCCTCGCCGGAGATGATCGAGCGGGCCCGCGAGATCGACACCGACGGTCGGGTGGAGTGGCAGGTGAGCAGCGTGGAGGACTGGGATCCCGCCGCCACCCCGGACGTCCTGATCACCAACGCCACGCTGCAATGGGTGCCGACCCATCGTGCCCTGATCCCGCGCTGGCTGCAGGCCATGCCCGAGGGCGGCTGGTTCGCGATGCAGGTGCCCGGCAACTTCGACGCCCCGTCGCACCGGCTGATCCGCGAGACCGTCGCGCAGCACCCGCGGGCGCAGGACCTGGTAGGCGCCCTGCGGTCCGACGCGGTCGAGGACCCCACCGGGTACGCCGATCTGTTGGCTACCCGGTGCTCGCACCTGGACGTGTGGGAGACGACCTATCTGCAGATGCTGGATCCTGCTGGGACACAACGCAGTCCGGTGTTGGAGTGGGTGCGCGGCACGGGCCTGCGGCCGGTGCTGGACCGGCTGCGCCCGGAGGAGATCGAGCCCTTCCAAGCGGCGCTCACCGCGAAGTACGACCAGGCGTACCCGCGCAAGCCCTACGGTGTGCCGTTCGAGTTCCGCCGCGTCTTTGCCGTGGGTGCGCTGTGATCACCGGCCTGCATCATGTCCAGATCGCCTGCCCCGGCGGCCGCGAGGACGACCTGCGCGCGTTCTACGGCGCAGTCCTCGGCCTTCCGGAGATTCCCAAGCCGGCGATCCTGGCTGCCCGGGGCGGCTGCTGGTTCCGGGTCGGCCCGCAGGAACTGCACTGCGGCGTTGAGCCGGACTTCCGGCCGGCGCGCAAGGCGCATCCCTGCTTGCTGGTGGACGACCTGGAAACCGCGGCGAGCGCCGTACGGGCAGCGGGACACCAGGTGACCTTCGACGACTCGATCCCCGGGGTGCGGCGGTTCCACACCGTTGATCCGGTGGGTAACCGACTGGAGATCCAGCAGGTCTAGACCGCGCTGGCCGCTGCCGTCTCGCGGGACTCGTCGCGTGCGTGCAGGTGCCCGCTGTACTTCAGCGTCGGGTTCTGCTGAAGGCCGCGCATGCCGTTCCAGGTGAGGTTCACGATGTGCTGGGCCACCTGCTCCTTGTCGAAGTCCGCGCCTCTCTCCAGCCACCAGTCACCGGACAGGGCGATCTGCCCGACCAGCATCTGGGTGTAGATCGGCACCGGTGTCGGGTCGATCTGGTGGCGGTCGAACATCGGCACCAGCGCGCTTTCGACCGCACGCGCGACCTCCGACATCAGGCTGGCCAGCGAGCCGGTGGTGTGCCAGCTCGGCGCATCACGGGTGAGGACGCGAAATGCTGCCGGTTGCTCCTCTACGAAGGTCAGCAGTCCCCACACGGCCTGCTCGAGCAACTCGCGCTCCCCGTCGCAGTCGCCCAGGAATTCGGTGACCGCGTCGGCCAACTCGCGCATGGAGCGGTCGATGACCACGGCGTACAGCCCTTCCTTGCCGCCGAAGTGCTCGTAAATGACCGGTTTTGTGACCGACGCACGGGACGCGAGTTGCTCGACGGAGACGCCCTGGACACCCTCTTCAGCGAAGACCTCGCGGGCGACGGTGATCAGCTGTTCGCGGCGCTCGGCTGCGGTCATCCGCTGACGTTGTGGCTTCATGGCGTTTATTGTCCACCCAATACGTCGTTTACGCTTGCCCGTGGCCTGCCCGAGTGGATAGGTCGTTCCCCGGTTGCTCTGCTGGCAGGGGCCGCCTGACTTTGAATCAGGATTAGCGACGTTGGTTCGATTCCAACCCGGGGAGCCCTGCACACAGGTCGGCCCGCCGCTGGGAAGTGGCGGGCCGACGCGGTGCTACGCCTCCAGGATGACCTTCAACGCTTTGGTTTCCGCGGCGCGGGAGAAGGTGTCGTAGGCATCGAGGATGTCGCCGAGAGCGAACCGGTGGCTGATGAAGTCCCCGGCATCGATCTTGTGCTGCGCGAGCATCTTGATCAGCATCGGCGAGGTGTTCGTGTTGACCAGGCCGGTCGAAACCATGATGTTGTCGATCCACTTGGTGTCCAGGGGGAACTCCACCGGCTTGCCGTGCACCCCGACGTTGGCGACGTGTCCGCCGGGCCGCACCAGGGACAGCGCCATGTCCCAGGTCGCCGGGACCCCGACCGCCTCGACCGAGACGTCCACGCCGAGCCCGTCGGTCATGGCGAGGACCTGCTCGCGCCAGTCGGCGTCGGAGGACACCACCCCGTCGGTCGCCCCGAACCGTTTGGCCTGCTCGACCCGGTTGGGGTCCAGGTCGACGGCGATCACCCTGCTGGGCCCGTAAAGTCCTGCGGTCGCCATCGCTGCCAGGCCGACCGGCCCGGCCCCGATGATGGCCACCACGTCACCGGGCTGCACGTTGCCGTAGCGGATCCCGATCTCGTGCCCGGTCGGCAGGATGTCGGAGATCATCACCGCTTCCTCCGCTGCGACACCCTCGGGCAGCTTGTAGAGCGAGGTCTCCGCGAACGGCACCCGCACGTACTCCGCCTGCGTGCCGTCGATCAGGTGCCCGAAGATCCAGCCGATCCCGCTTGCGCCCTCGTCGGCCAGGCAGTGCGAATAGATGCCCTTTTTGCAGTAGCTGCACTTCCCGCACGAGGAGATGCACGAGATGATGACTCGGTCACCGACCGCGAGATCGGTGATGGCAGAGCCTATTTCGGTGATGACGCCGACACCCTCGTGGCCGAGGATCCGCCCGTCGGTCACCGCCGGGACGTCGCCCTTGAGGATGTGCAGGTCGGTCCCGCAGATGGTCGTGCGCTCGATCTGCACGATGGCGTCGGTGGGTTTGAGGATCATCGGGTCGGGGACCTCTTCCCAGTCCTTCTGGCCCGGTCCGTGGAATACGAGCGCCTTCATGATCGCCTGCCTTTCGCTCACGCCGCGGTGTTGCGGCTACGTCGCGTCCGGCGGATGTCGGGCGCGCGTTTGGTGCGATAGAAGTCGGGCTCAACTCCAGGTTAGAACGGCCACGGGCGGCGCGGAATGCTCAATCCACGGCGCGGACGGCGGTGCACACGGCGTCCACCGCGAGCAACCGCACGATGTCGACGTGGGTCGGCACCTGGCCGGTGGCCGCGGCCACGAAGGCGTCCCCGTCGAAGCGGGTGTGCGGCGGCGTGATCGCCCGTGCCAGCCCGTCGTGGGCGCCCTGGGCCACCACGAAGCAATCGGCCTTGTTGAGCGAGGCGTTCGTCACGACGACGCCGATCGTGGTGTTGGTGCGTTCCGAAGGAACTGCCGCCATGAGCGCATCGACGATCGACAGATCGACCGGATCGGTGCCGGGGTCGACGTCACCGAATGCGTTCACCGCGCACAGCGCACCCACCACCAACTCGCCTACCTGCACCTCGGCGTACCGCAATCCACCCGGTCGGCGCGCCTCCCCGCGCCAGTTCGAGACGCAGGCACCCGTGCCGGCGCCCAGTGCACCGTTCAGCACGTACGCCGTGTCCTGGGCCGCCGCGTACCCCGCGTCCGCGTCCGGATAGGCGTCGGGCGAGCCGACGAGGCGATCGAACAGGGCGAGGGTGGGCACCACGGGAACGTTGCCCGCCGGGGTCGGCACCCCCGGCCCTGGTCGGCGTAGAAGCGCATCACACCGTCGGCGGCCGCCAGGCCGAAGGCGGATCCGCCGGCCAACAGCACACCTTCGAAGGTCTGCACGGTCTTGTCCGGTGCCAGGGCGTCCAACTCCCGGGACGCCGGAGCACCGCCGCGCACCTCCACCGAGGCGACGCTGCCCGGCGGGAGGTCCACCAAGGTGCAGCCGGTGCGGGCCACCTCGTCGGTCCAGTGCCCGACCCGGACACCCGCGATCCCCACGACATCGGTGACGGTCGCCATCACTGGCTCCTTTGCTGCAGCGCCGGTAGGCGGTCATCCAGAAGTTTGTAGGCGGACGCCAGCAGGATCCCCAGCGCCAGGACCAGGGCAGTGTTGCGCAGCGCCACGGGGTAGCCGAGTTCGGTCACGTCAAGGAACGGATACGGATACCAACCGCTGACGGCGCCGTGTACGAACGTGTAGAGCAGCCACGCCGCGGGCCAGATCATCGCCCGGGCGACGGTGCTCCACCTGATCCGGGGGCGGGGGCCGAACAGCAGCCAGCCCAGCAAGGTCAACCACGGGGCGAAGACGTGCAGCAGGGTGTCGGTCCACCAAGCCAGGCCGTGCAGATCGAGCAGGCTGCGCAACGCCACCTCGTAGACCAGGCCGGTGACCACGATGCCGAGCAATCCGTCCAGCCGCAGCACGCGCCACAGCGGCCCATCCCGCCGCGGGTCGATCGCCAGGGCAAGGACGCTGACGAAGACCAGGATGTTGCTCTGGATGGTGAAGTAACTCAGCAGACGCACCAGTCGCGTGCCCAGCGGCACAGCCGTGCCGGAATCACCGGAGTTGACGTCGGTGCCGCCCGCGAGCACCAGCCACAGCTGCAGCAGCAGACCAACTCCGACCCCGGTCGCGACGACGAGGTGCCACACCCGGGCCGTGCGTACCCTCGCGGTACCGGCTCGCTGGCTCATCACCGTCACTGTAGGCCAGCGCCCATCGGCAACGGGTGGCCGAACCGTGGGTGTCCAGCCGGTAACATCGCCTGTGGTGATGCCCGTCGACGGGCGACCGGCCGCTCGATCAAAGGAGTCTCGCGAGTGAGCGCCACCCCTGCCGCCGTGATCGTCCTCGCAGCCGGTGACGGCACGCGGATGCGTAGCCAGACCAGCAAGATGCTGCACAAGATCGCCGGCCGCACGCTGATCTCCCATGCCGTGCACGCCGCTGCCGGCACCAACGCCCCGCACATCGCGGTCACCGTCCGGGCCCATCGCGATGCGGTCGCCGCCGAGGTGCTGGCCACTTTCCCCGAGGCCGTCATCGCCGACCAGGACGACATCCCCGGGACCGGCCGGGCCGCCGAGTGCGGGCTGGCCGCGCTGCCCTCGGACCTTGCCGGCACCGTCATCGTCACGTACGGCGACACCCCCTTGCTCTCCGCCGAGACGCTGGTGTCGCTGACGCAGCAGCACGAAGCCACGGCCAACGCCATCACGGTGCTCACCACGCACCTGCCCGACCCGGCCGGCTACGGCCGGATCCTGCGCGACGCCGACGGCAGCGTCACCGGCATCATCGAGGACAAGGACGCCCGCGCCGCCCAGGCCGAGGGCGGCCCACTCGCGCACGCGGTCGAGATCAACGAGATCAACTCGGGGATCTACGCATTCAGCGTTGATGTACTGCGCGAACTGCTGCCGCAGGTCGGCACCGACAACAACCAGCGCGAGAAGTACCTCACCGACGTGCTCGCGCTGGCCAGGGACCGCGGCGGCCGGGTCGAGGCCCTGGTCATCGATGACACCCCGCAGATCCTGGGGGTCAACGACAAGTCGCAACTGGCGCAACTGGGCAAGGAACTCAACGAGCGCCTGGTCAAGAAGCTGATGGTGGAGCAGGGCGCGATCGTCATCGATCCGGCCACGACGTGGGTGGACGCCGAGGTCACCGTCGGAGCCGACACCGTCATCCACCCCGGCTGCCAACTGCTCGGCGCCACCAGCATCGGTGTCGAATGCACCATCGGGCCCGACACCACCCTCAAGGACACCGAAGTCGACGACGGGGCGAGCGTCGTACGCACGCATGCCGAACTGGCCGTCATCGGCCCGCAGGCCACGGTGGGTCCGTTCTCCTACCTGCGTCCCGGCACCACCCTCGGCGCTCGCGGCAAGATCGGCGGATTCGTCGAGACCAAGAACGCGCAGATCGGTGACGACGCGAAGGTGCCACACCTGACCTACTGCGGCGACGCCACGATCGGTGAGGGAGCCAACATCGGCGCCGGCACGATCTTCGCCAACTACGACGGGGTCACCAAGAACCACACGAATGTCGGGCGGTACAGCTTCGTCGGGTCCAACAGCGTGATCGTGGCGCCCGGATCGATCGCCGACGGCACGTACGTCGCGGCGGGTTCAGCGGTCACGGCGCCGGTCGGTCCGGGCGAGTTGGCGGTCACGCGTGCCCGGCAGCGCAACGTCGAGGGCTGGGTCGCCCGTCGCCGCGCCGGGTCGGCGACGGACGCCGCTGCACAGGCAGCGGTCGCCCATGGGATCGCCGCAGTTCAACAGGGATTGGAAGAATCAGCGCCATCGGCGTCGGCAGTCACGGAAGAGAACGCATGAACATCGGCATGAAGCGCACCACCGAGAAGAACCTCATGGTCTTCAGCGGGCGGGGCCACCCCGATCTCGCGCAGCACGTGGCCAAGGAGTTGGGCACCGAGTTGGTGCCGACAGCGGCCTACGACTTCGCCAACACCGAGTTGTACGTGCGTTATGAGGAGTCCGTGCGCGGCTGCGACGCGTTCGTCATCCAGAGCCACACCGCCCCGATCAACACCTGGATCATGGAGCACCTGATCATGGTCGATGCGCTCAAGCGCGCCTCGGCCAAGCGGATCACCGTGGTCATGCCGTTCTACGGGTACGCCCGCCAGGACAAGAAGTCCCGCGGCCGCGAGCCGATCAGCGCGCGGCTGATGTCCGACCTGTTCAAGACCGCCGGCGCCGACCGGTTGATCGCGGTCGACCTGCACACCGACCAGATCCAGGGTTTCTTCGACGGCCCGGTCGACCACCTTCAGGCGCTGCCGATCCTGACCGACTACGTGTCGGAGAAGTACGCCGAGGAGGATCTGGTCGTCGTCTCTCCCGACGCGGGCCGGATCAAAGTGGCCGAGTCGTGGTCGCGGCGCTTGAACAACGCCCCGTTGGCCTTCATCCACAAGACCCGCGACGTCACCCGGCCCAACGAGTCGGTGGCCAACAGGGTCATCGGTCAGGTCCACGGCCGCACCTGCATCCTGGTCGACGACATGATCGACTCCGGCGGGACGATCTGCCACGCCGCCGAAGCCCTGATGAAGGAAGGCGCCGCCAGCGTCATCATCGCCGCGACGCACGCGATCTTCTCCGGCCCCGCGGTGCAGCGACTGCGTGACTCGGTGGCCCGTGAGGTCATCGTCACCGACACGTTGCCCGTCGGCCCGGACAAGCAGTTCGAGGGTCTGACGGTGCTGCCGATCGCGCCGCTACTGGCCGAAGCGATCTCGCAGGTCTTCGGCGACGGTT
Organism: Branchiibius cervicis; assembly: GCF_042661605.1. NCBI lineage: Bacteria > Bacillati > Actinomycetota > Actinomycetes > Micrococcales > Dermacoccaceae > Branchiibius > Branchiibius cervicis. Next base: position 2,852,865 of record NZ_JBHSWJ010000002.1, on the reverse strand, counting down.
CGGTGACCAGCATGTTCGCCGACCACTGAGCTGCTGACTCCTACGGCTGGCCGACCTCCGCTATTGCACAACAGCGGCAATCCGCAATCCAGCGGTTGTCCCGGGCGGGAAACAACCGCTGGATTACGGACAACCGTCAATCGGACGGCACCCGGGATTTGGGCGGGTGCTGCCGTTCGCCGTACGATGAACGACGTTGCCTCGGCGAGGGATGCTGCATGAGCGGCTCCGTGATCGACAAGGTTCAGGCGAGATTTCGTGCCTGCACGCGTCGGTTCATGCCGCGTCCCGCGTCGAGGCGCCACCGAATCCATCCGAGAAGCCTGAAGGACCTGTCATGGCCACGAAGTCCGATAACCGCCTGATCGCCGAGAAGCGCACCGAGTTCGGCAAGGGTGCCGCTCGGCGCATCCGCCGCGACCACAAGATCCCCGCCGTTCTCTACGGGCATGGCACCGACCCGCAGCACCTGACCCTGCCGGGCCACGACACGATGCTGGCGCTGAAGAACCCCAACGCCATCCTCACCCTGGTCATCGACGGCGACGAGCAGCTCGCCCTGGCCAAGGACGTGCAGCGCGACGCCATCAAGCCGGTCATCGACCACGTCGACCTGATCATCGTCAAGAGGGGTGAGAAGGTCACCGTCGACGTGCCCGTGCACATCGAAGGCGAGGCCGGCCCGGAGACCAACGTCGTCCTGGAGAACAACACCCTGTCCATCGAGAGCGACCCGCTGTCGATCCCCGAGAACATCGTCGTGTCCGTCGAAGGCCTCGAGGCCGGCAGCCAGATCCTGGCCAAGGACGTCACCCTGCCCGCCGGCTCCACGCTGGTCGCCGACGAGGACCTGCTGGTCGTCAACGTCACCGCTCAGGTCACCGCCGAAGAGCTCGAGGCCGAGCTGGAAGAGGCCGAGGCCGAGGCCGGCATCGAGAAGGACGAGCCGGAGGCCGCCGAGGGCGACGCCGAGGACTCCGACGAGGACTCCGACGAGGAGTGACCATGTCCCGCGAGTTGTCCTGGTGAGCCCCTGGTTGATCGTCGGGCTCGGTAACCCCGGATCGACGTACGCCGGCAACCGGCACAACGTCGGTGCGATGGTCATCGACGAACTCGCGAGTCGTTACGACGCGACGCTACGCGCCCACAAGGCGCGTGCTCGCGCCGCCAGCATTCGACTCGGGCGGCCCGGCACCTCCGGGCCGCCCGCAGTCATTGCCGTCCCCACGACGTACATGAACGAATCCGGCGCTGCCGTCAAAGGATTGGCCGATTTCTTCAAGGTGCCGGCCGAGCAGATCATCGTCATCCACGACGAGCTCGACATCGATGCCGGCGCGATCCGGCTCAAGCGCGGCGGGGGAGAAGGCGGCCACAACGGGCTGCGATCCATCACCTCGGCACTGGGCACCAGGGACTACCTGCGGGTGCGTGTCGGCATCGGGCGCCCACCGGGCCGGATGGACCCGGCGGCCTTCGTGCTGAAGGACTTCAACTCGGCCGAGCGCAAGGAACTGCCGTTCGTACTGGACGAAGCAGCCGATGCGACGCAGCTACTGATCGAGCGCGGACTGACCGACGCGCAGAACACCGTGCACGCTGGAGGATCAACCCGCTCGTGACTCTCGACCCGCTGCTGACGCTGCTGCGCTCCGACGCCGGAGTGCAGCGCACGCTGAGCCATCTCAATGCCGACATCGTCGACGTCGCGACCGCCCCCGGTCTGCGGGCGCCGCTGCTCGCCGTCCTCGCCGGTGGTGAGACCGGGGTGCCGATCCTCGCGGTGACCGCCACGGGCCGGGAAGCAGACGACCTGGCGACCGCGCTGCGCTCCTTCCTGCCTGCCGAGCGCATCGCGGAGTTCCCCAGCTGGGAGACCCTTCCGCATGAGCGGCTCAGCCCGCGCAGCGACACCGTCGGCAAGCGGCTGTCCGTCCTGCGCCGGCTCGCACACCCTTCACCCGACCACGGCCCGGTCGATGTCGTCGTCGCGAGCGTGCGTGCGCTCCTGCAGCCGATCGCCAAGGGTTTGGGCGACCTGGAGCCCGTCGCGTTGGCAGCCGGGCAGGACGCGGACCTGTCCGACGTCGTCGCGCGGCTGGCCGCGGCGGCCTACACCCGCACCGACCTGGTCGAGCGACGGGGCGAATTCGCTGTCCGCGGAGGCATTCTCGATGTCTTCCCGCCGACCGAGCAGCACCCCCTGCGTGTGGAGTTCTGGGGCGACACCGTCGAGGAAGTGCGCTACTTCAAGGTCGCCGACCAGCGCAGCATGGAGATCGCCGAGGGTGGCCTGTGGGCGCCGCCGTGCCGCGAACTGCTGCTGACCGACGCCGTCCGCGACCGGGCCCGCGCGCTTGCGGACCAGTTGCCGGGTGTCGCCGACATGCTGCACAAGGTCGCCGAAGGCATTGCGGTGGAAGGGATGGAGTCCCTGGCCCCCGCTCTGCTGGGCTCGCAGATGGAGACCCTGCTCGACGTACTGCGACCGGGCACCCACGTGATCCTGTGCGACCACGAGCGGGTGCGCACGCGGGCCCACGACCTCGTCGCGACCAGCGAGGAGTTCCTGGAGGCCAGCTGGGGCAACGCGGCGGCCGGCAACCAGGTCCCGGTGGACCTGCGCGCGGTGCTCGGCAGCGCGTCGTACTGGACCCTGCAGGAGTTGCGCGAGCACGCCCTGAAGACCGGACGACCCTGGTGGTCCTTCGCCTCCTTCGCGACGGACGAGGACCTGATCGCCTTCACTGAGGACGAATTGCCCGGTGAGAGAGTCAATCTCGGCAGTACGCCGGTTGCGGCCTACCGGGGAAACACCGAGTCAGCGATCCACGACCTGCGCGAGTACGTCGCGGACGGGCAACGTGTGCTGATCGTCACCGAGGGCCCCGGGCTGGGCCGGCGGATCACCGAGGTGCTGGCCGAGCACGACCTGGCCACCCGCGGTCTCGGTGACCTGACACCCGGTTCGATCGAGCTGTCCACCGGCTGCCTCGGACCCGGATTCTCCCTACCCAGTAGTCAATTGGTGGTCCTCACCGAAGCGGACCTGACCGGCGGAACCGGCGCCGAAGGCTCCACCAAGGACATGCGCCGGATGCCGGCCAAGCGGCGCAACGTCGTCGATCCGCTGCAGCTGCGCCCGGGCGACTTCGTGGTGCACGAGCAGCACGGTGTCGGCAAGTTCGTGGAGATGGTCCAGCGCACCGTGCAGGGTGCGACCCGCGAATACCTGGTGCTGGAGTACGCCCCGTCGAAGCGCGGTCAGCCCGGTGACCGGCTGTTCGTGCCAACCGACCAGCTCGACCAGGTCACGCGCTACGTCGGCGGCGAGGCTCCGTCGGTCAACAAACTCGGTGGATCCGACTGGCAGGCAACGAAATCCCGGGCTCGTCGGCACGTGCGGCAGATCGCCGCGGAGCTGATCCGCCTCTACAGCGCGCGCATGGCCACCTCCGGCTACGCGTTCAGCCCGGACACGCCCTGGCAGCGGGAGCTGGAGGATGCGTTCGCCTACGTCGAGACTCCCGACCAGCTCTCCAGCATCGACGAGGTCAAAGCCGACATGGAGAAGCCGGTCCCGATGGACCGGTTGATCTGCGGTGACGTCGGATACGGCAAGACCGAGATCGCCGTACGCGCGGCGTTCAAGGCGGTCCAGGATGGCAAGCAGGTCGCCGTCCTGGTCCCGACGACCCTGCTGGTCAAACAGCACGTGCAGACCTTCAGCGAGCGGTACGCCGGGTTCCCGGTCACCGTCAAGGCGTTGTCCCGCTTCCAGAGCGACAAGGAGGCCAAGGAGGTCATCGAGGGCGTGGCCTCCGGGGTCGTCGACATCGTGATCGGCACGCACCGGTTGCTCGGCAACGAGGTGAAGTTCAAGGACCTCGGGCTGGTGGTGATCGATGAGGAGCAGCGCTTCGGTGTGGAGCACAAGGAGCAGCTCAAGGCCTTGCGCACGGCGGTCGATGTGCTGGCCATGTCGGCAACCCCGATCCCGCGGACCTTGGAGATGGCCGTCACCGGAATCCGCGAGATGTCCACTCTCGCAACGCCTCCCGAGGAGCGACACCCGGTCCTGACCTTTGTCGGTGCCTACCAGGAGCAGCAGGTCGCCGCCGCGATCAAGCGGGAGCTGATGCGCGAGGGTCAGGTCTTCTACGTGCACAACAAGGTGCAATCGATCGAGAAGACCGCCTCCCGGATCCGCGAACTCGTGCCGGATGCCCGCGTGGTCACCGCCCACGGCAAGATGTCCGAGCACCGCCTCGAGGACGTGGTCGTCGACTTCTGGGAGCGGCGGGCAGACGTGCTGGTCTGCACGACGATCGTCGAGACCGGCCTGGACATCTCCAATGCCAACACCCTCATCGTCGAGAGCGCGGACCGCCTCGGGCTGTCCCAGCTGCACCAGTTGCGCGGCCGGGTGGGCCGCGGCCGCGAGCGCGCCTACTCCTACTTCCTCTACCCGGGTGAGAAGCCGCTGACCGAGACCGCCACCGACCGGTTGCAGACCATCGCCAGTCACACCGACCTCGGTGCCGGCATGGCCGTGGCGATGAAGGACCTGGAGATCCGCGGTGCGGGCAACCTGCTGGGCGGAGAGCAGTCCGGGCACATCGCCGGTGTCGGGTTCGACCTCTATGTGCGCATGGTCGGTGAGGCCGTGGCCGACTTCCGCGGCGAGGAGAACACCCAGCCGGTCGAGATCAAGATCGAGTTGCCGGTCGACGCGCACCTGCCGCACGACTACATCCCCGGCGAGCGGTTGCGCCTGGAGGCGTACAAGAAGCTGGCGACCGTCGAGGACGTCAGCGCCCTGGAGGAGATCGGCGCTGAGTTGAAGGACAGGTACGGCGAGCCCCCGAGCCGGTACGCAACCTGTTCGAGGTGGCCCGGCTGCGTACCGTCGCCCGCAAGGCCGGGATCGGCGATGTCGCGGTGCAGGGCAAATTCGTCCGGTTCAGCCCGGTCGCGCTGCGCGAGAGCCAGCAGCTGCGGTTGGAGCGGCTCTACAAGGGCACCATGGTCAAGGAAGCGATGCAGCAGATCCTGGTCCCGATGCCGCGCACCGCACCGGTCGGCGGGGAGCCGCTGCGAGACACCGAGATCCTGCACTGGGCCACCCAGCTCATCGAACAGGTCCTTTTGGCATGATGCAGGGTGTGATGGGCGCGAAGATGAAGCTGGCAGTGGCGGCGACGATGGCGGCCGGCGCGATGGCGCTGAGCGGCTGCGGTTCCAACAGTCTGGTCCAGAACGGCTACGTCGCCGCCCGCTACGACGGCACGACCGTCACCAACGACCAGGTGCAGGACGCCCTGATCGATGTGCGCAAGGTCAACGCCGAGTTCGACTCCCAGTCGGCTGCGGTGTTCTTAGCCCTCAACCCGCAGTTGTCGAAGCTGGCCGGCAAGTACGGCGTCGCGACCTCCGCCGCGCAGGCCAAGGCGGCCTTCCCCGCAACGGTGAAGAACCCGTCGACGTCCGCGATCAGCGTCGTCCAGTCGAGCATGGACTTCCAGGCGTTGCGCTCCAGCCAGCAGGGTCAGCCCGCCCTCGCCAACCTGATCAACACCGCGGACGTGCAACTCAACCCGCGCTACGGCACCTGGCAGAAGGGTGTCGGCCCGACGAGCGTCGCGCCGAACTGGATCTCCGCGTCGCCGGCACCCGCCGCTTCCTGATCCCGTGCCCCGGCTGACGCTGCTGGTCACCAGCCCGCGTCTGCCGGCCGGGTTGCTGACCCGCGACGCGTGGGCCGCTCTGTCGAACGCGCAGGTGGTGAGAGCCGCCGACCTGGACGACCCGACGACCGCCGCCGTCGCGGCGTCCGGGATCCAGGTCAGAGCGGGAGCCCCCGATGCGCGCGAACTGGCGCGATCGACGTACGACGTGGTGTGGGTTGGTTCCCCCGACGGCGACCCGGGTCTGACCGACGCCCTGGCTCAGGAGTTGTCGGCGCTGGACGAGCCGCCCGAGGTCGAGGTGCTCGTGGGCTCCTGGGATCCGCCGGGGGCCGGCTGCTCGATGCGGTGGCCGCGATGGACGCGTTGCGGTCGCCCGGCGGTTGTCCATGGGATGCGAAGCAGACTCACGAGTCGCTGACCAAGTACCTCCTGGAAGAGGCGCACGAGACGGTCGAAGCGATCGAGACCGGCTCGACGGAACATCTCATCGAAGAGCTCGGCGACGTGCTCCTGCAGGTGCTCTTCCATTCCCGGATCGGTGAGGAAGCCGAAAACCCCTGGGACATAGACGATGTCGCTGCCGGCCTCGTTGCCAAACTGGTCCGCCGGCACCCGCACGTCTTTGCCGACGGCTCGGCGCAGACGCCCGAAGAGGTCGAGGCGGCGTGGGAGCAGATCAAAGCGGCAGAGAAACCGGAGCGCGGTGCGGACGATCTGCTGGCCGGGATCCCGGTGTCGCTGTCGAGCCTGCTGATAGCGCAGAAGGTGCTGGACCGGGCCGCGCGTCGTGGCGTCGACGTCACCCCCGGCGACGATCTGGGCGGTGCGCTCCTGGCGCTGGTGGCGCGGGCGCGGGCGGCTGGCGTCAGCGCGGATGCGGCCCTACGGGACGCCCTGCGCAGCCTCGCCGGCCCGGCCGTCTGACGCGCCCGGGGGACGGCACAACAGGTCGCGCAAAACCTACTAAAGTTGTCGGGTATGACGGTCCGGCTGCACTGGTTCCTGCCTACGAACGGCGATTCGCGGACGGATCTGAGCCTCGGTGACGCGGTCAGTGCGGTCAGCGGCAGCGCGGGTTCGCGCGCGACGTCGCCGGTCACCAATCGCCCGCCCACCCTCGAATACCTCGGTCAGATCGCCCGCGCCGCAGAGCAACTCGGCTTCGACGCCGCACTGACTCCTACCTCCAGCGCGTGTGAGGACGCGTGGGTCACGACGGCCGCGCTCAGCCAGGAGGCTCGACGGCTGCGCTACCTCGTGGCCTTCCGGCCCGGCGTACTCAGTCCCACCCTGGCCGCCCAGATGGCCGCCACCTACCAGCGCGTCACGGGCGGACGGCTCTTGCTGAACGTCGTGACCGGGGGTGAGGACGTGGAGCAGCGCCGGTTCGGCGACGCGCTCGACAAGGACGCTCGCTACGCCCGCACCGGCGAGTTCCTGCACGTTCTGAGGGCGCTGTTCACCGGCGAGCCGGTCACGTTCCATGGCCGGCACCTGTGGGTCGAGGGCGCCGTGCTGCCCGGTGAGCTGCACCGCCCCGACATCTACTTCGGCGGATCGTCGGCGGCCGCGATCGACGTCGCGGCGCAACACAGCGACGTCTACCTGACCTGGGGCGAGCCGCCGGAGCAGGTCACCGAGAAGCTGGACCGGGTGCGGCTGGCCGCCGCCCGCTACGACCGGTCGCCTCGATTCGGGATCCGCCTGCACGTCATCGCCCGACCCACCGCCGAGGAGGCCTGGCAGGTCGCCGATCGCCTGCTGGCCGGCTTGGACCCGGCGCAGGTCGCCACGGCGCAGGCCGCGCAGTCCGGCGCCCAGTCCGAGGGCCAGCGGCGGATGACGGCGCTGCACGGCGGCCGTCTGGACCATCTGGAGATCTACCCCAACCTGTGGGCCGGCATCGGCCTGGTGCGCGGCGGCGCGGGTACGGCGCTCGTGGGCTCCTACGGCGACGTCGCCGACCGGATCGGCGAGTACCACGCCCTCGGGCTGGAGGAGTTCATCCTCAGCGGCTACCCCCACCTCGAAGAGGCCTACCACGTCGGCGAAGGCGTACGCCCGGCGCTAGCCGCCCGCGGGTTGCTCGCCGGGTGAGCGCACGTCTCAAAAGCCTGCCGGCCCGGTTGTTACCCATCGGTCACGCGTTAGTCTCGAAACAGCCCGTGCAACCCTCACACTCAGGAGATCCAGTGGCCAGCATCGACGGCATCATTGCGCGTGAAATCCTCGACTCCCGCGGCAATCCGACGGTCGAAGTGGAGGTCCTGCTCGACGACGGCATCGTGGGTCGCGCTGCCGTGCCTTCCGGCGCCTCGACCGGTGCGTTCGAAGCGGTCGAGCGACGCGACGGAGACAAGAAGCGCTACGGCGGCAAGGGCGTTCAGGATGCCGTCGACGCGGTCACCGAAGACATCGCACCGCACCTGCTCGGCTTCGACGGCAGCGAGCAGCGCCTCGTCGACCAGGAGATGATCGAGCTCGACGGCACCCCCAACAAGGGCAAGCTCGGCGCCAACGCCATCCTCGGCGTCTCCCTGGCCGTGGCCAAGGCCGCCGCCGATTCGGCCGGTCTGCCGCTGTTCCGCTACCTCGGCGGCCCGAACGCGCACCTGCTGCCGGTGCCGATGATGAACATCCTCAACGGTGGCTCGCACGCCGACTCCAACGTCGACATCCAGGAATTCATGATCGCCCCCATCGGTGCGGCCAGCTTCCGCGAGGCGCTGCGCTGGGGCGCCGAGGTGTATCACGCGCTCAAGGGCGTGCTGCACGACAAGGGCCTGGCGACCGGCCTCGGCGACGAGGGCGGTTTTGCACCCAACCTGGAGTCCAACCGGGCGGCGCTGGACCTGATCCTCGAGGCGATCAAGAAGGCCGGTTACAAGCCGGGCGAGGACATCGCGCTCGCCCTGGACGTAGCGGCCAGCGAGTTCTACGACAAGGGCAAGTACACCTTCGAGGGCGAGAAGAAGACGGCCGAGCAGATGTCGGCCTACTACGAGGAGTTGCTGGCGTCCTACCCGCTGGTCTCCATCGAGGACCCGCTGGACGAGGACGACTGGGACGGCTGGAAGACCCTCACCGACCAGATCGGCGACCAGGTGCAGATCGTCGGCGACGACCTCTTCGTCACCAACCCTGAGCGGATCGCCAAGGGGATCGACACCGGCACCGCCAATGCGCTGCTGGTGAAGGTCAACCAGATCGGTTCGCTCACCGAGACCATCGATGCGGTGACCCTGGCCCAGTCCAACGGCTATCGCTGCATGATGTCGCACCGTTCGGGCGAGACCGAGGACACGTTCATCTCCGATCTCGCAGTCGCAGTCGGCTGCGGTCAGATCAAGAGCGGTGCCCCGGCCCGCAGTGAGCGCGTCGCCAAGTACAACCAGCTGCTGCGCATCGAGGAGGAACTCGACGACGCCGCGGTCTACGCCGGGCGCAGCGCGTTCCCGCGTTTCAAGGGCTGACCCGCTGCACCCTCTTTCCGACGCCGTAGCGACCTCGGATCTGCGGATCCAGGTCGCTACGGCGTCAATAACATCCGAGGGTCCGCGCGCCTTTTCGGCCAGACCCAGCCGCCGTCGTACATTCTGATGGTGGTGAGTGCCGGTCCGAGCAGTCAGCGCCGCACGGGCAAGAGCGCGTCGCGGCCCTCCAGTCGACCCCGTTCCGGTACGCCGCCCACCCGTCCCGCCGTGAAACCCGCCTCCGTGTCTGCGCCGGCGCCCACCCCCGGGCGCACGCCTCGTTCGATGCGGCGGATGGTCGGAATCGGCGCCCTGCTGCTGTTCCTCGCGGTGCTGCTGACCCCCACGGTCCGCGGCTACCTCAGCCAGCGCTCGCAGATCAACCAGGCGCAGGCGCAGGTCGATGCCCAGGAGCAGGACATCGCGGCCAAACAGTCCCAGCTCAAGCAGTGGAACGACCCGAAATACGTTGAGCAGCAAGCCGAGTCGCGTCTTGGTTTCGTCAAACCGGGGCAAACCCTGACGGTCACGGTGGACAAGAACGGTCAGGCGCGCCAGTCCGCGGGCACCGATGTCGTGGCAGCCAAGCCGACGCAGCCGTGGTACGACCAGTTGTGGTCCTCGGTCCAAGGCGCTGCCACCCGCAAATGACCGTTTCCGATGAGGACCTCGCTGCGGTCGAGCAGCAGCTGGGTCGTGCCCCGCGCGGTGTGGTCGCGATCGCCGCACGCTGCCCCTGCGGCTGCCCGGCCGTTGTCCGGACGCTGCCGCGACTGCCGGGCGGCACGCCGTTCCCGACGACTTTCTACGCCACCTGTCCCCGGTTGACCGGTGCGATCAGCACGCTGGAGGCCAGTGGTCTGATGCGCGAGATGACCCAACGCCTGCAGGAGCACCCCGAGCTGGCCGCGGCCTACCGCGCGGCGCACGAGGACTACCTGCGCCGACGGGCCGAGCTGGGCGATGTCCCGGAGATCGAGGGCATCTCGGCCGGCGGCATGCCCGATCGCGTCAAATGCCTGCACGTCCTCGTCGCGCACTCGCTGGCTGCCGGCCCGGGCGTCAACCCTCTGGGCGACGAGGCGCTTGCGGCGCTGCCGCAGTGGTGGGCCGACGGTTGCTGCGGCGTTCAGGGATAGGCCCCACTCGTCGTACGCTAAGCCCGCCCTCGTAGCCCAATCGGCAGAGGCAGGCGACTTAAAATCGCTCGAGTGCGGGTTCGAGTCCCGTCGAGGGCACCAGGACTTCCGTACTCGAACCCGCACGAAAGTAGTCGGGAGATCTGACGTAGGCGGAATGTGATGGCCGGAGCTATTTTCTTCGAGGATGGGCGCGGATGGTCGAATGCGTCGTGGTCTTTCGACTGGGTGCTGGAGGTCATTGCCCGCAATACCGCGGATGCAGAACTGGCACACGATCTGCGTTTCATCATCAAGAATAATTTCGGCGGCCTGTTTCTGGAGCAGCTTCCTTCCGAACATCGACAGGAAGTGCTCCGGATCATGGATCACGTCCTCATTCCGTACTCTCAGGCAAACCTGCCCGCCGACATGCCCGACCGCCAGCACTACATCGAGAAACAGCTCCAGGAGCTGGTGGATCTGTCACACGGCAGTGCCACCGCCGGCGAGGGTGGATAGGAGCGGACGTCACGCCCAGAGCAGCACCCCGCGACGGCGCAGGGGGTGCCAGAACGACCGGTTCCTGGCAGGCTGGAAAGCCCGAGGCGAAGGAGCTCCGGTCATGCCCAACATCACCCCCTGTATCTGGTTCGACAGTGACGCGGTAGGGGCCGCCGAGCTCTACGTTTCGCTGTTCCCCGACTCGCGGATCGTCCGCACCGTCGACTACCCGGCCTCCGCCAACGACGGACTGGCCGACTTCCAACTCGACCGCGCGGGAACGGTCCTCACCGTAGATTTCGAGTTGGCCGGGCTCTCGTTCATCGGTCTCAACGGCGGCCCGCAGTTCCGCCCGACCCCGGCGCTTTCCTTCATGGTCAACTTCGACCTGTCCAGGGACCCCGACGCGCGGGGATCGCTGGACCGGGTCTGGGCTGCGCTCAGCGACGGCGGGCAGGTGCTGATGGAAGTGGGGGAGTACCCGTTCAGCCCGCATTACGGCTGGGTCGATGACAAGTACGGCGTGAGCTGGCAGCTGATGCTGACCGATCCGGAGGGCGACCTGCGTCCGCACATCATGCCCAGCTTCCTGTTCAGCGGAGCGGTCACCGGCCGGGCTCAGGAAGCAATTGCTTACTGGGGCAGTCTGTTCGAGGGTTCTCACCCGGGACAGATCGTGACGCGCCCCGAGGCTGAGGGCAACGCCGCCGCCGGCTCGCTGTTGTACGGGGACTTCACCCTCGGCGACCAGTGGTTCGTCGCGATGGATTCGCCGGTGGAGCACGCATTCACCTTCACCGAAGGTGTCTCGTTGAGCGTCTCCCCGCACGGCCAGGACGGTATCGACCACTTCTGGGCCGGCCTCTCGCACGTTCCGGAGGCCGAACAATGCGGGTGGTGCAAGGACCAGTTTGGCGTCTCCTGGCAGATCGTGCCGGTCAATATGGACGAATTGATGAGCAAGCCGGGTGCGTTCGCGACCATGATGAAGCAGCACAAGATCGTGATCGGCGAGTATTGAGCTAAGTTCGGCCGTGGGCTTCTAGAACCAGAGCAGGGCTATGTGCAGAACGGGTCGAAAATCGACGGTTATGTGAGTGTCGGCGCGGCTCGTCCGACCTGACCCCGCCGGCCGCCGGAGACCGCTAGCGTTCAGCTCAGCGATCCAAAGAAAGGGCAGCCCCATGACCCAGCCCGCCACCGAGTCCGCCCTCAGCGTTGAGCAGAACGGCATCAACACCGTCCCGGACGCCGAGCACAAAGGGCAGCCGCGAGAGCTCTTCTGGCCGTGGTTCGCAGCGAACATCTCGGTCCTGGGCATCGCCTACGGTGCCTACCTGCTGAACTTCAAGGTCTCCTTCTGGCAGGCGGTGATCGTCGGCGTACTGGGCATCCTCGTGTCGTTCTTCCTGTGCGGGCTGGTCGCGTTGTCCGGCAAACGCGGGCATGCGCCGACCATGACGTTGTCGCGAGCAGCATTCGGGGTCAACGGCAACCGGCTCCCGTCACTGATCTCCTGGCTGCTGACGGTCGGCTGGGAAACCGTGCTCTGCTCCCTGGCGGTGCTGGCCACCAGCACGGTGTTCAAGGAGCTCGGCTGGAGCGACGGCAACGCGACCAAGATCATCGCGATGATCGTCGTGGCGGCGCTGATCGTGGGCGGCGGGGTCATCGGCTTCGACTTCGTGATGAAGCTGCAGCAGTGGATCACCATCATCACGGGCGTACTCACGATCGTCTACGTCATCCTGGTCGTCGACCAGATCCACTGGTCCACCGTCAGCGCCATCCCGGCCGGGGGAGCGCCGCAGGTGATCGGTGGGGCCATCTTCATGGCCACCGGATTCGGTTTGGGCTGGGTCAACGCCGCCGGTGATTACTCGCGGTACCTACCCAGCAGCGCGTCCAACAAGGGCGTCGTCGGCTGGACCACGCTCGGCGGCGCACTCGGTCCGGTCATCCTGCTGATCATCGGGCTGCTCCTGGTCGGCTCCTCCCAGGATCTCGGCCAGGCCATCAACAACGACCCGATCGGCGCGCTGGCCTCGGTGCTGCCGAACTGGTTCCTGCTGATCTTCCTGGTCGTGGCGATCCTCGGCCTGATCGGCGGCGCGGTGCTGGACATCTACTCCTCCGGGCTGGCGCTGATGAGCGTCGGGGTGAAGGTGCCGCGCCCGGTGGCCGCCGGCATCGACGGCACGATCATGATCCTGGGCACCATCTACTTCGTCTTCATCGCCGACAACTTCTTCTTCCCCTTCCAGGGCTTCCTGATCACGCTCGGCGTCCCGATCTCGGCCTGGTGCGGTGTCTTCCTCGCCGACCTGCTGCTGCGACACAAGGGCTATGCCTCACGTGAGCTGTTCGACCCGAACGGCCGCTACGGCAACGTCAACTGGATCTCTGTTGGCCTGGTCGTCGTCGGCACCGCCGTCGGTTGGGGCCTGGTCACCAACACCTACGCCGGGTGGCTGGGGTGCAGGGCTACCTCCTGGGCCCGATCGGCGGCAAGGAGGGCGACTGGGCCGGCGCCAACCTGGGTGTCGTCGCGGCTCTGCTGATCGGTTTCCTGGGCTACCTGCTCCTGGGCCGGCGCAACGTCCAGCGTCAGGAGGACATCCCGTTGCCCGAGTCCGAGGCCAACCTGGACATCGAGGAGCCCACGCCGTGAGCCGCCGCGAGGTGTTGATGCTCATCGACATGCAAGCGGTGTTCGCCAGACCCCCAGCCCGTGGGCCTCCGGTCAGTATCCGCAGGCCGAGCCGCACGCGCTCAGGCTGCGATCGGCGTACCCCGATGACCGTACGGCGATCACCCGCTACCTGCCGCCCGACCCGGTAACCGGGGCGTGGGTGCCGTATTTCGAGGTGTGGCCGTTCGCTCTCGATCCGGATCAGGCCGACTACGAACTCATGCCCGGCTTCGAGCCGGGCGGCGCCGTCCTCATCGAGCGCACGACCTTCGGTAAGTGGGACGCGGCGTCGTACCTGGCCATGGGCCGCCCGGATGCGATCGTGCTGGCGGGCGTCAGCACCGACTGCTGCGTGTTGTCCACGGCGCTGGCCGCTGCTGATGCGGGTGTCCAGGTCCGGGTCGCGGCCGACGCCTGTGCCGGTGCGAGCCCGGCCGACCACCAGCGGGCGCTGGACGCGATGGCACTCTACGCCCCGCTGATCGAGATCACCGACACGGACACGGTGCTGCGATCGTTATCGGCGTGAGACCGGTCGGATGGCACAGATCGGCCGCCCGAAACGTTGCACCACACAGATAATGGTGTGAGCCAACGAGAAGGGATCCCGTCATGGCGAGCAATCCGGTGTTCGACCGGTTCGACAAAGACCTGAGCAAGGGCGAATACGCCTCCATCGGTCAACCGCAGTACGGCCAGTACGCCCAGCCCCAGCAACCGGGGATGCCCGGGGGCCAGTGGTCGCAGGCCCCGGCCGCGGGTGCCGCGGCCTACCAGCAGAACCTCGAGGACCTGTACAACTCCCCGTCGGCGACCGCCGCGCAGACCCGGCGGATGACGATGAACGACGTGGTCATGAAGAGTCTGGGCCTCTTCGCGGTCCTGGTCGCTTTCGGCGCCGCGGCGTGGTTCCTGTGCGACCGCAACCCCTCGCTGACCGTCCCGTTCTGGATCGGCGGAGCGGTGCTGGGTCTGATCCTGGTGTTCGTCATCTCCTTCAAGAAGGTGGTGTCCCCGCCGCTGATCGTCGCCTACGCCGCGGTCGAGGGCGTCTTCCTCGGGGCCATCAGCCGCACGTTCGAGCACGCATTCCCCGGCGTGGTCATCCAGGCGGTCATCGCCACCCTCTGCGTCTTCGTCGGCATGTACGCGCTGTTCTTCACCGGTGTCATCAAGGTCACCGAGCGCTCCCGCAAGATCTTCATGATGGCGTTGCTCGGTTACGTCCTCTTCGCCGTCGTCAACGCGATCCTGGTCTGGACCGGAGTGCTGTCCGGTTGGGGAGTCGGCAACAACAGCGGTTGGGGCATCCTGATCAGCGTTTTCGCGGTCGGTCTGGCCGCCTACTCATTGGCCGTCGACTTCGACACCATCCAGCGCGGTGTGCAGGCCGGTCTGCCGGAGAAGTACTCCTGGCTGATGGCCTTCGGACTGATGGTCACCGTGGTCTGGCTGTACGTCGAGCTGCTGCGCCTGTTCGCCCGGATGCGCGACAACTGATCGACGTGCCGGACGCGGTCTCGGCCGAATTGGCCCGGATCGTCCGCCGCTGGCACGAGTTGCCGCAGGACCGGGCGGCCGGCCTGGCTCCCGCCGTGCATCACGTGACGCAGGCCCTCGCCGACGAGACGGCGAGGGCCTGCGGGCGCCAGCGGCTCGGCGTACCCGATCTGGGCCCGGCGCTCGTGGTCGACCAACTACGGGTCATCACGTACGACGCCCTGCAGGCCGGTCTGGACCGCACCTCGGTCGCGGACCGGCTGACCGCCCTGCGGCGCATGATTGCCTGAGCACGCACATCCCACCGATTTTTGGAGCGGGATTTACCCAGATCGACGCGTCTGAGGTGAATCGCGATCCAAGAGTCGCTGCTATGAACCCCGGACAAGATGAGGGGCCCGGTCGCTGATTGCGACCGGGCCCTTCACGCGTTATCTCAGCTCAGGCGTTCGTAGATGATGGCCATGCCCTGGCCACCGCCCACACACATCGTTTCCAGGCCGAAGGTGCCGTCGACGGTCCGCAGACCATTGAGCAGGGTGGTGGTGATGCGGGCGCCGGTCGAACCGAACGGGTGACCCAGCGCGATCGCACCGCCGTGGATGTTGAGTTTGTCGTAGTCCATCTTGAGGTCGTCGGCCGAGGGCAGCACCTGCGCCGCGAAGGCTTCGTTGATCTCGTAGAGGTCCATGTCGCCGATCGTCATCCCGGCCCGCTCGAGCGCCTGGTTGACCGCGCCGACCGGGCCCAGGCCCATGATCTCCGGCGACAGGCCGGTGACACCGGTGGAGACCACGCGGGCCAGCGGAGTGATGCCCAGCTCTTTGGCCCTGGTGTCGCTCATGACGACCAGGGCAGCGGCCCCGTCGTTCAGCGGGCAGCAGTTGCCCGCGGTCACGGTGCCGTTCTCACGGAAGACCGGGTTCAGGGTGGACACCTTCTCCAGCGTGACGCCGGCACGCGGGCCGTCGTCCGTGCTGACGACCGTGCCGTCGGGCAGTGTGACCGGGGTGATCTCGCGCTCGAAGAAGCCGGACTTGATGGCTTCCTCGGCCTTGTTCTGGCTGCGGACACCCCACTCGTCCTGTCGCTCACGGGACACACCGCGGGAGGTGGCCACGTTCTCAGCCGTCTGGCCCATCGCGATGTAGACGTCGGGCAGCAGACCGTCCAGGCGCGGGTCGGTCCAGGTGGCGTTGGTCTTCGCCGTCTCGTCGGTGCGCGCGATGGCCTCGGCGAACAGCGGGTTGCGCCAGTCGGCGGCGGTACCGCCGGCGCCGGAGAAGTTGGCGTAGCGGGAGACGCACTCGACGCCGGCGGAGATGAAGACATCGCCCTCACCGGCCTTGATCGCGTGCGCGGCCATCCGGGTGGTCTGCACCGAGGAAGCGCAGAACCGGTTCACGGTCGCACCCGGCACCGAGTCCAGACCGGCCAGCACTGAGACGACGCGGGCCATGTTGGAGCCCTGCTCGGCCCACGGCTCGGCGCAGCCGAGGTACAGGTCGTCGATGGTCGTGGCGTCGAGCTGCGGCACCTGGCCCAGGGCGGCGCGGACGATCTGGGTGGCCAGATCGTCGGGGCGGATCGTGGTCATCGATCCTTTGAAAGCGCGGCCGATCGGGGTCCGGGCGGCGGCGACGATTACTGCTTCGGTCATGGATCCTCCGTCGTTGCAGGTGTGGTCCAGTCTACGGCTGGTTACCGGCAGGTAGCGGTTCGGTCCCGTCCGAGGAACCTCGGGCGGTGCCGTCGGCGGGATCATCGGGCGCGTCGGTCTCTTCGGACTCGGCTCGCGGCGCTGTCTCGGCCGGCCTGGGTGCTGACGAGCGCCGCAGCAATGTCGCCCACCGGCCCCTCGAACCGCGTCCGGACCCATCGACCTCGGCCGGACTCACTTCGGTGCCGGGGTGACTGACGGCGCGCTTGGCCGCCACGCTGACCGGACTCACTGCCGGCTGGACGCCGGTCCCCAACCGGCTCAGCACCGGCCGGACGTTGGTGTGTTCGCCGAGGGCGTCCAGGACGCTGGGCAGCAATGCCGCCGCGACACGGGCGTATCCGGCGGGTGAAGGGTGGAACTGATCGGCGGAGAACATGATTTTGGGCGTTGCTTTGAACTCCGGCCCCAACAGGTCGCCCAGGGAGACCGTCCGGCCACCGTGCTCGACCACGGCCACCGTCTGCGCGGCAGCGAGGTCACGGGACAGCCGCTGGGCCACCAACCGCAACGGCTGGGCGACCGGCCGGACCACACCCAGATCCGGGCAGGTGCCGACCACCACCTCGGCGCCGATCTCGCGCAAGTCGTCGACCACCTCGATCAGCGATCGGACCGCCGCCGCCCGCGGTGTGCGTTTGGTGATGTCGTTCGCGCCCACCATGATCACGGCCAGCTGCGGCGCAGGGCCTTCCCGGACCAGCTTCATCTGTTCGGCCAGGTCCGCCGAGACCGCGCCCACCACGGAGAAGTTGTGCAGTTCAACCGGTCGGCCGGCGAAGGCGGCTACGGCAGTGGCCACGATGGCGCCCACCGTCTCGTGCGGAGCATCGACGCCGAGACCACGAGCGGAGGAGTCGCCGATGACCACCATCTGCAGCGGCTCACCCGGCCCCGCGCCGTACCGGCCGGAATCCTCCAACCCCTCACCCCACGGCGTACCCACGATGCGGCGCGCCCACTTGGCCTCCCCGACCAGCACGCCCCACGCGGTCGCGAGTCCGGCGGCGCCCAGACCACCGCCGTACGCAGCCGCCGCGGCGATCTTCTGTGCTCGTCGTGCGCGTCCCATGGGTCACCTCCGCCTCGTACGCGTCTCCCTGGAACCTAACGCAGCGACCCGACAGTGCGGTTCCGCGGTGTGCGGATGCGAGACTGCAAGGGTGAGGTACGCCGAACACATCGCCGACCTGGTCGGCGACACCCCTGGTCAAGCTCAATCACGTCACCGACGGCATCGCCTGCACGGTCCTGGCGAAGGTCGAGTACGTCAATCCTGGCGGCTCGGTCAAGGACCGGATCGCCCTGCGGATGGTCGAGGCCGCCGAGCGCAGCGGTGCGTTGCAACCCGGCGGGACGATCATCGAGCCCACGTCGGGTAACACCGGTGTCGGCTTGGCGTTGGTCGCCCAGCGCAAGGGTTACCAGTGCATCTTCGTCTGCCCGGACAAGGTCAGCGAGGACAAGCGCAACGTGCTGAAGGCGTACGGCGCGAAGGTCGTCGTCACGCCCACCTCGGTCGCGCCGGATGATCCCGACAGCTACTACAGCGTGTCCGATCGCCTCGTCCAGGAAACCCCGGGCGGCTGGAAGCCGGACCAGTACTCCAACCCGGAGGGCCCCAACAGTCACTACCACTCCACCGGACCGGAGATCTGGGCCGACACTGACGGCCGGATCACTTCGTTCGTCGCGGGCATCGGTACCGGCGGGACGATCACCGGCACGGGCCGCTACCTGCGCGACGTCTCGGCCGATCGTGAGGGCGGCCGGGTGCACATCGTCGGGGCCGACCCCGAGGGTTCGGTCTA
The DNA here is from genome assembly GCF_042661605.1 of Branchiibius cervicis. Lineage (NCBI taxonomy): Bacteria > Bacillati > Actinomycetota > Actinomycetes > Micrococcales > Dermacoccaceae > Branchiibius > Branchiibius cervicis. The sequence goes on along the minus strand of NZ_JBHSWJ010000002.1, from coordinate 2,834,354 downwards.
CTCCGGCGGCACCGGGCGGCCCTACCTTGTCGAAGGCGTCGGTGAGGACATGTGGCCGCGCGCCTATGACCCGAAGGTGCCGGACGAGATCATCGCCGTCAGCGACGCCGAGTCGTTCGCGATGACCCGTCGGTTGGCCCGCGAAGAAGGTCTGCTGGTCGGCGGCTCCTGCGGGATGGCCGTCGTGGCCGCCCTGAAGCACGCGGCGACGCTACCCGCCGACGCGATCGTCGTCGTACTCCTGCCCGACGGCGGACGCGGCTACCTGTCCAAGATCTTCGACGACGAGTGGATGGCGTCCTACGGGTTCCTGTCCGCAAGTGATGAGGTGAGCGTCGGTGAGGCGCTCGCGCGCAAGTCCGGCGCCCTGCCCGCGTTGGTGCACACGCACCCGGCGGAGACCGTGCGCGACGCGATCATGATCCTGCGCGAGTACGCCGTGTCTCAGATGCCCGTCGTCAACGCCGAGCCGCCGGTGGTGGTGGGCGAGGTCGCCGGATCGGTGAGTGAGCGCGAACTGCTGGACGCGTTGTACGCCGGGCGCGCGCACCTGGCCGATGCGGTCAGGAAGCACCTCGAACCTCCGCTGCCGTTGATCGGAGCGGGCGAGCCGGTCAGTTCGGCTCGCGAGCTGCTCGAGAAATGCGACGCGGTGATGGTGGTCGAGGACGGCAAACCCACCGGGGTGCTCACCCGGGCCGATCTGCTGTCGTTGTTGATCGACTGAGTTCGCGAAGGGCTGCCTCGGCGGCCTGGAAACCCGCCATCCCGTGCACGCCGCGACCGGAGTTTGGGTGGCCCTCGATTCGGTGCCCTCGATGTCCGTCGCCGCCAGACCGGCGCGGGCCAGCCGGATTTCGGCGGTCAGCCGGTTGGGGCCGCTGCCCACGACGACCGCTGTGGCAGGGTCATCGGCGGGTATGTGCGAAGCCTCTGCGCGCAGCGCCCATCGGGTGCTGACCAGCGGATTTGGCAGGTGCGCCACCCCTCGTCTAATGTCTTCCATGTCAGCCGCTGAACGCGGCAGGCAAACCCGGAGCAGCGCGCTGAACCGAGTTGGTAACAACCGATTCGGCGTGATATGCTGAGGGTCCTCTCGGAGCCAAGTGCGCGAGGAACGGCCAGTCGGCCGGTCTGACGCCCAAGAGCCGAGGGTGAAAACATCCGCTTGATGAGCAAGAACCTTCCAAGGGTTTCTGTTAGTCATGTCGGCGTGTTTCTTGAGAACTCAATAGTGTGTCGAGTGATTGATGCCAATTGTTTTTTGATTGGTTGTCAGTGTTATGAATTGTTGCCTGACCTTTTGGTTGGGTGCTCTTTGTTGATTGATTGCCAGTTTTGGATTGTCTGTATTTTTTTGCGGAGAGTTTGATCCTGGCTCAGGACGAACGCTGGCGGCGTGCTTAACACATGCAAGTCGAACGCTGAAGCACCAGCTTGCTGGTGTGGATGAGTGGCGAACGGGTGAGTAACACGTGAGTAACCTGCCCTTCACTTTGGGATAAGCCTTGGAAACGGGGTCTAATACCGGGTATGACTGCGCATCGCATGGTGTGTGGTGGAAAGCTTTTGTGGTGGAGGATGGGCTCGCGGACTATCAGCTTGTTGGTGGGGTAATGGCTTACCAAGGCTTTGACGGATAGCCGGCCTGAGAGGGCGACCGGCCACACTGGGACTGAGACACGGCCCAGACTCCTACGGGAGGCAGCAGTGGGGAATATTGCACAATGGGCGCAAGCCTGATGCAGCGACGCCGCGTGGGGGATGACGGCCTTCGGGTTGTAAACTCCTTTCGCCATTGACGAAGCCTTTTTGGGTGACGGTAGGTGGAGAAGAAGCACCGGCTAACTACGTGCCAGCAGCCGCGGTAATACGTAGGGTGCGAGCGTTGTCCGGAATTATTGGGCGTAAAGAGCTTGTAGGCGGTTTGTCGCGTCTGCTGTGAAAGCCCGGGGCTTAACTCCGGGTCTGCAGTGGGTACGGGCAGGCTAGAGTGTGGTAGGGGAGACTGGAATTCCTGGTGTAGCGGTGAAATGCGCAGATATCAGGAGGAACACCGATGGCGAAGGCAGGTCTCTGGGCCACTACTGACGCTGAGAAGCGAAAGCATGGGGAGCAAACAGGATTAGATACCCTGGTAGTCCATGCCGTAAACGTTGGGCGCTAGGTGTGGGATCCATTCCACGGGTTCCGTGCCGTAGCTAACGCATTAAGCGCCCCGCCTGGGGAGTACGGCCGCAAGGCTAAAACTCAAAGGAATTGACGGGGGCCCGCACAAGCGGCGGAGCATGCGGATTAATTCGATGCAACGCGAAGAACCTTACCAAGGCTTGACATACACCGGAATCATGCAGAGATGTGTGAGCCTTTTTGGCTGGTGTACAGGTGGTGCATGGTTGTCGTCAGCTCGTGTCGTGAGATGTTGGGTTAAGTCCCGCAACGAGCGCAACCCTCGTTCCATGTTGCCAGCACGTGATGGTGGGGACTCATGGGAGACTGCCGGGGTCAACTCGGAGGAAGGTGGGGATGACGTCAAATCATCATGCCCCTTATGTCTTGGGCTTCACGCATGCTACAATGGCTCGTACAGAGGGTTGCGATACTGTGAGGTGGAGCGAATCCCTTAAAACGAGTCTCAGTTCGGATTGGGGTCTGCAACTCGACCCCATGAAGTCGGAGTCGCTAGTAATCGCAGATCAGCATTGCTGCGGTGAATACGTTCCCGGGCCTTGTACACACCGCCCGTCAAGTCACGAAAGTTGGTAACACCCGAAGCCCACGGCCTAACCGGTTTACCGGGGGAGTGGTCGAAGGTGGGATTGGCGATTGGGACTAAGTCGTAACAAGGTAGCCGTACCGGAAGGTGCGGCTGGATCACCTCCTTTCTAAGGAGCGCTCACCTGTCATGTCATGTGCTTCCACCGGTTGGTGGGGGTGTGGTGTTGGCGGGTGCAGAGAAGACATCAGCATCACCGATACTGCTTACCCGTTGTGGGGTGGGTGGGTCCGTGTGGTGGGTGTTGCTCAAGGGTGGAACATCAATCATGGTGCCTCGTGACCGCGAGTGCCGACTCGATCAACTAGTACTGAAGATCAAGCCCGTTGTGGTGTGGTGTTCGTGGAGGGTTGGTGGTGTTGGTGGGTGTGGTGTGGGGGCGTCGGCACACTGTTGGGTCCTGAAGGAACACGTGAGTGTTTTTTCTGGTGTGGCACGCATGGTGCTGGTCCTCATCTGGTGGTGGGGGTTGGTGGTGTGGTGTGTGTGTTGTTTGAGAATTGCATAGTGGACGCGAGCATCTTGTTTTTTGTGTCTTTGTGAATTTTGGTTGCTGCCTGCTGTTGGTTGGTGGGTGGTGGTCAAGTTTTTAAGGGCGCACGGTGGATGCCTTGGCACCAGGAACCGATGAAGGCCGTAGTAATCTGCGATAAGCCTCGGGGAGTCGATAAACGGGCTGATCCGAGGGTTGCCGAATGGGGGAACCCGGCTGGAGTTATGTCCAGTCACCTGCACCTGAATGTATAGGGTGTGTGGAGGGAACGCGGGGAAGTGAAACATCTCAGTACCCGCAGGAAGAGAAAACAATAGTGATTCCGTGAGTAGTGGCGAGCGAAAGCGGATCAGGCTAAACCTGCGTTGTGTGATACCTGTCAGGGGTTGCGGCGTGGGGGTTGTGGGATGCGTTGTACCGGTACTGACATGCTGGTGGGTAGTGATAAATCGCGCGTGTAGTCGAAGCATCTTGAATGGTGCACCGTAGAGGGTGGTGGTCCCGTAGACGAAACATGTGTGACTGCCTGAACGTTTTTTCCCAAGTAGCACGGGGCTCGAGGAATCTCGTGTGAATCTGGCAGGACCACCTGCTAAGCCTAAATATTCCCTGGTGACCGATAGCGGACTAGTACCGTGAGGGAAAGGTGAAAAGTACCCCGGGAGGGGAGTGAAATAGTACCTGAAACCGTGTGCTTACAATCCGTCAGGGCCTGCCCCGTTGGGGGTTGGGTGATGGCGTGCCTTTTGAAGAATGAGCCTGCGAGTTAGTGCTCAGTGGCGAGGTTAACCCGTGTGGGGAAGCCGTAGCGAAAGCGAGTCCGAAGAGGGCGTTTGAGTCGCTGGGTCTAGACCCGAAGCGGAGTGATCTACCCATGGCCAGGTTGAAGCGCCGGTAAGACGGTGTGGAGGACCGAACCCACTTCAGTTGAAAATGGAGGGGATGAGCTGTGGGTAGGGGTGAAAGGCCAATCAAACTCCGTGATAGCTGGTTCTCCCCGAAATGCATTTAGGTGCAGCGTCACGTGTTTCTTGCCGGAGGTAGAGCTACTGGATGGCTGATGGGCCTCACCAGGTTACTGACGTCAGCCAAACTCCGAATGCCGGTAAGTGAGAGCGTGGCAGTGAGACGGCGGGGGATAAGCTTCGTCGTCGAGAGGGAAACAGCCCAGATCACCAGCTAAGGTCCCTAAGCGTGTGCTAAGTGGGAAAGGATGTGGAGTTGCTGTGACAACCAGGAGGTTGGCTTAGAAGCAGCCACCCTTTAAAGAGTGCGTAATAGCTCACTGGTCAAGTGATTCCGCGCCGACAATGTAGCGGGGCTCAAGCACACCACCGAAGCTGTGGCAATCACACATGTTCCCTAGTACCCGGACTTGTTCTGTGGTGTTCAGGGGTGTGGTTGGGTAGGGGAGCGTCGTGTCACCAGTGAAGTCCCGGTGTGAACCAGGGGTGGAGGTGACACGAGTGAGAATGCAGGCATGAGTAGCGAATGACGGGTGAGAAACCCGTCCGCCGAATAACCAAGGGTTCCAGGGTCAAGCTCATCTGCCCTGGGTAAGTCGGGACCTAAGGCGAGGCCGACAGGCGTAGTCGATGGACATCCGGTTGATATTCCGGAACCGGCGAAGGACCGCCCATATCGAGGCGAGGGATGCTAACCACCCAAACCATGGTCGTTGTGTCACCTTCGGGTGGTACTGATCGTGGGGAGCGTGGGACCCGATCTCGTAGTAGGTAAGCAAGGGAGTGACGCAGGAAGGTAGCCTCCGCGTGGCGATGGTTGTCCACGTCTAAGAGCGCAGCCCGATCGGTAGGCAAATCCGCCGGTCATGTGGGTGAGGCTTGATAGTGACCACGAATGTGGGAAGTAGGGTGATCCTATGCTGCCTAGAAAAACTTCTAGCGAGGTCCGAGCCGCCCGTACCCTAAACCGACTCAGGTGGTTAGGTAGAGAATACTAAGGCGATCGAGTGAATCGTGGTTAAGGAATTCGGCAAAATGCCCCCGTAACTTCGGGAGAAGGGGGCCCCAACCCTGAAGCCATTTACTGGCTAGGGGGAGGGCCGCAGAGACCAGGGAGAAGCGACTGTTTACTAAAAACACAGGTCCGTGCGAAGAAGTAATTCGATGTATACGGACTGACGCCTGCCCGGTGCTGGAAGGTTAAGAGGACCGGTTAACATCCTTTGGGTGTGAAGCTGAGAATTTAAGCCCCAGTAAACGGCGGTGGTAACTATAACCATCCTAAGGTAGCGAAATTCCTTGTCGGGTAAGTTCCGACCTGCACGAATGGCGTAACGACTTCTCCACTGTCTCAACCGCGAACTCGGCGAAATTGCACTACGAGTAAAGATGCTCGTTACGCGCAGCAGGACGGAAAGACCCCGGGACCTTTACTATAGCTTGGTATTGGTGTTCGGTACGGCTTGTGTAGGATAGGTGGGAGACTATGAAGCCGCCACGCTAGTGGTGGTGGAGTCAACGTTGAAATACCACTCTGGTCGTTCTGGGCTCCTCACCTCGGACCATGATCTGGTTCAGGGACAGTGCCTGGTGGGTAGTTTAACTGGGGCGGTTGCCTCCCAAAGAGTAACGGAGGCGCCCAAAGGTTCCCTCAGCCTGGTTGGCAATCAGGTGTTGAGTGTAAGTGCACAAGGGAGCTTGACTGTGAGACAGACATGTCGAGCAGACACGAAAGTGGGGACTAGTGACCCGACGGTGGCTTGTGGAAGCGCCGTCGCTCAACGGATAAAAGGTACCCCGGGGATAACAGGCTGATCTTGCCCAAGAGCTCATATCGACGGCATGGTTTGGCACCTCGATGTCGGCTCGTCGCATCCTGGGGCTGGAGTAGGTCCCAAGGGTTGGGCTGTTCGCCCATTAAAGCGGTACGCGAGCTGGGTTTAGAACGTCGTGAGACAGTTCGGTCCCTATCCGCTGCGCGCGTAGGAAACTTGAGGAGACCTGTCCCTAGTACGAGAGGACCGGGATGGACGAACCTCTGGTGTGTCAGTTGTCCCGCCAGGGGCACCGCTGATTAGCTACGTTCGGAAGTGATAACCGCTGAAAGCATCTAAGCGGGAAGCACGCTCCAAGATCAGGTTTCCATCACCAACACGGTGTGAAGGCTCCCAGCTAGACGACTGGGTTGATAGGCCGGACGTGGAAGCACAGCAATGTGTGGAGCTGACCGGTACTAATAAGCCAACAACTTGACCACACCACACCCCTAGCCGGTGTGGCAGGTGGCACCAAAACCACCACAAGAACACGAACACACGAACTGCTTGCGTCCACTATGCGAATCTGAAACAACACCCCACAACAACACGAATAAGTGAAAAGTGGTGGAACAACACGTTGTTTCACAACGTTACGGCGGTCATAGCGAAGCGGGAAACGCCCGGACACATCCCGAACCCGGAAGCTAAGCCCTTCAGCGCCGATGGTACTGCACCCGCCAGGGTGTGGGAGAGTAGGACACCGCCGAACAACCATTCAGCAAACCCTTTCAGGGCCACCCCACCGGTGGCCCTGGAAGCATTTTCGAGGTCGTTTCGGTTCCCGCTCGGAGTATGCAGAGCGGATTTGCAGGGTTATGTGGCAGGCTGGTTGTCTTATGGCAAGCACCGTCACCGGGGTCGCATCGTCGCGTCCGCCGTCTCCACGTGCACGACCCCGCCAGTCCCGCCAGCCGCTCGATCGGAGCAACTGGCGTGAGCAAGTAGCCATTTGGGTCGGCCGACTTCTGATGATTGCGGCGGTCTGGTCACTGATCACCATCCCGCTGCGCGGTTCGGTGCTGGCCGAATTCGGTGCCGACCTGCTCGGTCTGCTGAACATTCCCGCTGAGCCCAGCTTCTTCATGGCCGGCTTCCTGGCGGTACTCGCCGGCGGCGTGCGGCGACGGCTTCGCGCGGCGTACCTCTGGTTGGTCGTCTTGTCCGCCCTGTCCGTCGCGGCGTCCATAGCGATGGTCGTGCGCGCCCAGGACCGGCCCGAGTTCATCGACGATCTGCGGTTGCGGGGACTGGCTCACGAATATGCCGTCTTCCGAACCGGCGAGGTCGCCTCGGTCATCTCGCTGGTGGTGGGCGTAGCGGCGTTCGTCGTCCTCCTCAGCTGTCGCAGCCAGTTCCCGGCCCGCCTGAGCAAGAACGCCGTGGGCGCTGCGATCGGCGTCCTGATCGGGGGCCTGTTCTTCTCGTTCGTCGTGACCTTCTTGCTGACCTTGCAATTCCACGGCAGCCTGCACTCCCTGACCGAGAAGTTGGTGTGGTCATCCCGGTCGACGTTCGGTATCGATTCCAACCCGTCCAACGCCGCTGTCCTCAATGGGCACAGCGGGTTGCCGTGGGTGTACGGCCTGGCCGGCGTACTGTCCGCGCTTGCTCTGTTGTTGGCTCTGCTGGTCTTCTATCGCTCCGGGCGGCAGGCCGAAGCCATCTCCGCCGACGAGGAGCTGCAGGTGCGGCGGCTTCTGCTGGAGTACGGCGAAGACGACTCCCTGGGCTACTTCGCTACCCGCCGCGACAAGAGCGTGCTGTTCTCCCACGACGGTCTGGCGGCGGTGACCTTCCGCAACGAGGGCAGCGTCAGCCTGGCCAGCGCGGACCCGATCGGGCGGCACGACTCCTGGGCGGACGCCGTCGATCTGTGGATCAAGCAATGCCGCGACACCGGCCGCTATCCGGCCGTGCTGTCCTCCTCCGAGCGCGGCACGCTCACCTACAAAGCCGCCGGCCTGCGTACGTTCCCGCTCGGAGATGAGGCGATCATCTCGGTGCAGCGCTTCAACCTCAACGGCCCGGCGATGCGCCCGGTGCGGCAAGCGGTCCGGCGGGTCGAGCGTGCGGGATACACCACCCAGGTACGCCGGCACAGCGAGCTCACTCCCGACGAGCTGGCGCTGATCGCCACACTGGCCGAGGAATGGCGCGGTGAGGACACCGAGCGAGGGTTCTCCATGGCCCTCAACCGGCTGGGCGATCCGGCCGACGGACGCTGCCTGATCATCACCGCCCACGACACGACCGGAACCATCCGCGGGTTCCTGTCCTTCGTTCCCTGGGGCAGCCGGGGCGTGTCGCTGGACCTGATGCGACGGGACCGAAGCGCCGAGAACGGCCTCAACGAATACATGGTGTCGTGCCTGGTGGACGCCGCTCCCAAACACGGCATCCGGCGCATCTCGCTGAACTTCGCCGTCTTCCGGGAGGTCTTCAGCAATGCCGACCAGGTCAGCGCCGGGCCGGTTACCAAGGTCACCGATGCCGCGCTCAGCTATGCATCCAAGTTCTTCCAGCTCGAGACGCTCTACCGCAGCAACGACAAGTACCAACCGGACTGGGTCCCACGGTTGCTGTGCTACGACGCCGCCCTGACCGTGGCCCGCGCGGGTCTGGCGATGGGCACCGCTGAAGGTTTCGTGCCCGTCCTCGGCCCCCGCTTCCTGGTCGGGCAGCGACTGGCATCCGAGCAGGAGCAGCGCTCCGAACCGGACTTCGCCCTCAAGGTCCGGGCCCAGGAACAAGAGCTCCTGGCCGCCCGTGCCCCCGACCCGGTGCTCAACGAGCAGCAACGGGTCCGTCGTGACAAGATGGCGATCTCCGAGACCGAGGGCTTGCAGCCCTATCCGGTGTCGGTGCCGCGCACCCACCGCGTCGCGGACCTGCTCCTGCGCTACGTCGACCTCCCGCCGGACCGGATCACCGATGACACGGTCTCGATCGCCGGCCGGATCCGGGCGGTGCGGGACTTCGGTGGGGTGGTGTTCGCCGTACTCGATGACGAGGGGGCCCGGATCCAGGTGATGGTCACCGGGGACGGCACACCCGAGCAAGCCCGCTGCGCGTGGCGCTCGGCCACCGACCTGGGCGACCTGGTCAGCGTCACGGGGCGCATCGCGACCTCGCGCACCGGTGAGCTGTCGGTGCTGCTGGAGTCGTGGCAGTTGGCGGCCAAGTGCCTGTCACCGATCCCGACGTTGGGCACCACCCTGAGCGACGACCTGCGCGCTCGCAACCGCACCTTGGAGTTGCTCTCCGACCCCACCGCCATGGAGGTGTTGCGCAAACGGTCCCTCGGTGTGCGTTCGATGCGAAACACGCTGCAGGATCAGGACTTCCATGAGGTCGAGACGCCGATCCTGCAGACCGTCCACGGTGGTGCCAACGCACGGCCGTTCACGACGCACATCAACGCCTACGACATGGACCTCTACCTGCGGATCGCGCCCGAGCTCTTCCTGAAGCGACTAGCGGTGGGTGGGATGCAGCGGGTGTTCGAGCTGGGTCGTAACTTCCGCAACGAGGGGGTCGATGCCACCCACAACCCGGAGTTCACCTCGCTGGAGGCATACCAGGCGTACGCCGACTACAACGTCATGCGTGAACTGGCCCGTGAGGTCATCATCAACGCCGCGGTCGCGATCCACGGATCCCCGGTGGCGGCCCGCAAGCGCGAAGACGGCACCGTCGATCTGATCGACCTATCGGGGCCGTGGCCGGTCAAACCGGTGTACCAGGCGGTGTCCGAAGCAGTCGGCGTCGAGCTGACGACGGCTACGCCCCGAGAGCAGATCGCGGCGGTGTGCCGCGACAAGGGTCTCGAATTCGACGACCGGATGACCGCCGGGCAGTTGGTCGCTGAGCTGTACGACGAATTCGTGGAGGGCCAGACCACCTTCCCGACGTTCTATATCGACTTCCCGGTCGAGACCTCGCCGCTGACCCGGGTGCACCGCACCGATCCGAAACTCTCGGAGCGTTGGGATCTGGTTGCCTGGGGAGCCGAACTGGGTACTGCCTACAGCGAGCTCATCGATCCGATCGACCAGCGGCGCAGACTGACCGAGCAGTCGCTGGCCGCGGCGGCAGGAGACCTGGAAGCGATGGAGGTCGACGAAGACTTCCTGCGGGCGTTGGAGCTCGGTCTGCCGCCCACCGGCGGGTTGGGCCTGGGCGTGGACCGGGTGATCATGATGATCGTCGGCGAGCAGATCAAGGCCACCTTGGCCTTCCCGTTCGTCAAGCCTCGTACGATCAACGGGTGACCCGTCCGCTGATCGGCCTGACCAGCTACCACGACACCGTCTCCCGCGGTACCTGGGTGGACCAGGACAGTGCCTATCTGACGTACTCCTATGTCGCCAAAGTGGCTGCGGCGGGAGGGATCCCACTGTTGATCCCGCCCGTCCACGGCGCGGACGAGACCTGGGCACGCGACGTACTGGAAGGCTTGGACGGGCTGTTGCTCAGCGGCGGGGATGACGTCTCGGCTGCTCGCTACGGGCAGTCCCCGCATCCGTCGGCCCAGGAGCCGAACCCGCAACGTGATGAGTGCGAGTTGCTGCTGGCGAGGGTGTCCCGGAGTCTGGACCTACCGATGCTGGGCATCTGCCGCGGGATCCAGGTGATGGCGGTCGAGGCCGGCGGTGAGTTGATCCAGCATCTGCCGGATGAGTACGACGTCGTCGACCATCCCTCCGGCGGAGGTGTTTTCGGATCCCATCCGGTGCAGATCGAGCCGGGTTCAGTTCTGCACGAGCTGCTCGGACCCCGGGTCGACGTACCGACCTACCACCATCAGGCTGTGCACAGGGCGCCCGGCTATGAGATCGTCGCGCGAGCCGACGACGGGGTGGTCGAGGCCATGGTCGATCCCGTCGCCCGGTGGCGGGTAGGGGTGCAGTGGCATCCCGAGGAGGCTGCCGACCTGCGCCTCTTCGAGGCGTTCGTGACGGCAGCTACTGGAAGTCGCGCGACTGGGTGACCACCGTGATCGGCAACGCTTCGATCCGGTCGGCGACGACGTTGGTGACGCCCTCGGCGGTGCGTTCGAGGATCCCGCGGATCACCATGGCCGGCGCAGTGCGGGCAGTTCGCCGATAACGCTGCCAAACTCCCTTGCTGACAACGATATTCGCCAGGCCGGTCTCGTCCTCCAGGTTGAGGAAGGTGATGCCGCTGGCGGTGGCCGGTCGCTGCCGGTGGGTGACCACCCCGGCGACCCGGATGCGCCGACCAGACTCAGCGGTCGCCAGATCGGTGACCCGCAGGACGCCGTCCTTGACCAATCCCTCGCGAGCGTGTCGCATCGGGTGGTCGACCGGGCTGATCCCCGTCGCTTGCAAGTCGTGGATCAGTAGTTCACCGGTGGTCAGCTCGGGCAGCAGTGGCGGTTGGTAGGCCTGCTGCATCGGCAACTGATTGCTGCGTACGCCGGCCGCGGCCCCCGCCTGCCACAACGCCTCACGGCGGGTGCCCGCGATCGGTTCCAACGCGCCGGACAGGGACAGGGCCTCCAACTGATCGGTTTCCAGGTGGCAGCGCCGGGACAGGTCGGTCATGTCGGTGAACGGGCGGCGGGTTCGTTCGGTCACGATGCGCTGCGCCAGGTCGGCACCGATGGCGCTGATGTCCGCCAGACCCAGGCGCACGGCGTACCCCGCATCGCGTCGGTGGCCGGCCGAGTCGTCCGGTGCGTCCGGGTCGAACGGTGGCATGGCGCCCGGGTCCGCATCGTGCAGGCACTCCTCCCGACCCGGGTGACGTGCGCCGGTCAGTTCGAGCTCGGCGTACACCCCGGAGCGCACGATACAGGGGCTGAGCACCTCGACCCCGTGCCGGCGCGCGTCGTGCGTGAGGGTCTGCGGCGAATAGAAGCCCATCGGCTGGGCCCGCAGCAGGCCGGCGAGGAACGCGGCGGGGTAGTGCAGTTTGAGCCAGGAGCTGGCGTAGACCAGGACCGCGAAGCTGAGCGAATGGGACTCGGCGAAACCGAAGTTGGCGAACGCTTCGATCTTGGTGTAGATCTCGTTCGCGACCTCTTCGGACAATCCGTTGGATCGCATTCCGGCGTAAAGCTTTTCCCGTAACGCATCAATCCGCTCGACTCCGCGTTTGGATCCCATCGCGCGTCGTAGCAGGTCGGCGTCGGCTGAGGAACAATCACCGACGGCCATCGCCATCTGCATCAACTGCTCCTGGAAGAGCGGTACGCCGAGAGTGCGCTCCAGGACCGGCTCGAGCAGCGGGTGGGCGTAGGTGACCGGCTCTTCACCGGTGCGCCGGCGGATGTAGGGGTGGACCGCGCCTCCCTGGATCGGGCCGGGCCGGATCAGACCGATCTCGACGGCCAGGTCGTAGAAGCAGCGCGGTTTCAGCCGGGGCAATGTGCCGATCTGAGCCCGGCTCTCCACCTGGAATACCCCGATCGAGTCCGCCCGGCACAACATGTCGTAGACGCCGGGCTCTTCCTTGGGAAGCGTCTCGATCCGCCAGGTCTCGCCCAGGTGCTGGGCGGTCAGATCGAAGGTGTGTTGCACCGCCGCCAGCATTCCCAGGCCGAGCAGATCGAACTTCACCAGTCCCATCCAGGCACAGTCGTCCTTATCCCATTGCAGGACAGTACGATCCGGCATTCGTGCTGGCTCAATAGGACACACCTCACTGACCGGGCGGTCGGTGAGCACCATGCCGCCGGAGTGGATGCCGAGGTGGCGGGGAAGCTGAGCACCTGGGTGGCCAGGTCGACCACCTCGACGGGGATGTCGTGGTCGGTGCTATTGACTTCTGCACCCCACCGCTCGACCTGGCGAGAATAGGCGTCCTGCTGACCTTGGCTGTGCCCCAGCGCTTTTGCCATGTCCCGCACGGCGTTCTTGGGGCGATAGGTGACCACGTTGGCGACCTGGGCGGCGTTGCGCCGGCCGTAGCGGCGGTAGACGTACTGGATCACTTCCTCGCGGCGACGGGAGTCGAAGTCGACGTCGATGTCGGGTGCTTCCTCGCGCAACTCGGACAGGAATCGTTCGAACGGCAGCCCGTAGTAGATGGGGTCGATCACGGTGATGCCCAGGACGTAACAGACCGCCGATGCCGCAGCGCTACCCCGGCCCTGGCACAGGATGCCGCTGCGCCGGGCGAACTGCACGATGTCGTTGACGATCAAGAAGTAGCCGGGGAAGTCTTTGCGCTCGATCACGTCCAGCTCCCGCTCGAGGCGGGCTTCGGCCTCTGCCGTGAGGGTCGGCCAGACCCGTGCCGCACCCCGCCAGGTCAGCTCTCGCAGCCAGGACATCGGGGTATGTCCCTGCGGCACATCCTGTTTCGGCAGACGCGGGCTGGCGGCTCGCAAGGGGAACGCGCACTCGTCGGCGATCTCGACGGTGCGTCCGATGGCTCCGGGGAATCGGGTAAACCGGCTCTGCAGCTCCGCGCCGCTCTTGAGATAGGCCTGCCCGTGCGCAGGCAGCCAGCCGTCCAACTCCTCCAAGCTGCGCCGGGAGCGCACTGCGGCCAGTGCCGTGGCGATCCGGAACTGGTCCGGGGTGGCGTAGTGCACCGCGTTGGTCGCCACGACTGGGACCCCAGCGCGTACGGCGACCCGCGCCAATTGGTCGCAGCGCACCGAGTCCGCGGGCGAGCCGTGATCGGTGAGCTCGACGAAGACGTTGCCGGCACCGAAGTGCTCCTGCAGGATCGAGACTTCCCGGGCGGCGGCATCGACACCGTCGCGATCCAGGGCTCGCCGGACAGCACCCTTGCGACAGCCGGTCAGCACGACCCAGCCGCCGGCGGCCTCCGTCGCAACGCTGGCGAGGTCGTGCACCGGCCGGCCCTTCTCGGCGTCGCTGGCCAGGTGTCCGTCGGTAAGCGCCCGGGACAACGTGCGATACCCCGCGCTGCCTTTGGCCAGGACCAGCAGATGATCCCCTTCAGGGTCGGCGATGCCGTTCTGCGGTGTGCTCAGACCGAGGGAGAATTCGGCACCGAAGCAGGTCCGCAGGTCGATCGCATCCTCGGTCGCGGCGTACGCCTCGGCCGCCTCGGCGAACCGGACCACGCCGTACAGACCGTTGTGATCGGTCAGCGCCATCCCGTGAAGCCCCAGCCGGGCCGCCTGGGTGATCAGTGCCTCGGGGAGGCCGCGCCGTCCAGGAAGCTGTAGTGCGAGTGGGCGTGCAATTCGGCGTAGGGGACATTCGGTCCGTGATCCACCTCGAGCGCGCGAGCTTTGAACGCGGCTCGTTTGCGGGAGAAGCCGGGTGCATCGCCACCATCGGCGGGGTAGGTCCTGGCTTTGGGTTCGGGCCGGATGCCCTGGGACAGGGCACGTTCCAGTTGCCACCAGGGGATTGCCGGGTTATTGAAGCCCATGGCTCACCTCAGTCATAACGCGCCTCAGCCCACCACTCGCCGGCCGCGTGCAGCACCAGCCAGGCCTGCTGTTGGTCGTCGACGAGTTGGAACCGGTGCAGGGGTTTCTGGTCGGTCTTGGCCCGTCGCCACCACCGGCCGTTGACCGGCCATGGCCCGGCCCACGCGGTGATCCGACCGGTCGACCGGCCCGGCCATTCGGCGGTGGCCGGGGTGCCGGTGAGTACTCCGCGATCACTGATCGAGAGCGGGGTGCCGCGCTCGGTCAGCACCCGCATGGCTTGGGCTTCCCGGAAGACGACCGATGGGGCGGGACCGGGGACGGTGTCCGGCCACGGTTGTTCCAGCCGTCGCACTGCCCGGTCGGGAGTGGCTTGTCCGAACGGGGAAAAAGCTTGTCGCTCATGCAACATCCGGCCACCGACGACACTGCCGACCAGGACTGCGTCATAGCCCAGCCGGTGCTGCAGGCCGGTGAGGGTGTGCAGCACGTGGTCGTCAGGCCGATCCCCCCACAGACCCTGGCTGTGCTGCACGGCGGCGTCCAACTCGGTGGCGGCGATCTCGATCAGGGTGATCGGCCGGCGCTTCTGCTTGCCCAGATCGGTGAGTTGCCACTGCACCCGGTCGAGGATCTCCCGGGCGCCCAGGTGCCATGGGTGGCGCCACTCGCGTTCGTGGATCTCACCGGCGCTTTCGCGGGGTCCCGGCTCGTGGTGGGTGATGATCCGGATCCCGGTGCACACCAGTGATCCGTCGTTGATGCGAGCACTGAGTTGCTCCACGGCAGAACCGCATTCGCTGACGATGGCTTCGATGGCATCGGAGGGTTCGTCCAACACGATGCGGGCGGCCAGCTCGTCCGGGGCGGTGCGCGGATTGAGGATCGGTGCGTCGAGCCCGCACGCCAGCTGATGGGCACGAAGGCCGGCCGCACCGAACCGGTCGAGAACCTGTTCGCGGGGTAGTCCGGCCAGTGCGCCGATCGAGCGAATACCCATGCGGCGCAGCACGTTCGCCATTTTGGGATCGCCGGCTGCTTCGGCAATGACGGTGACGGGCAGGTCGGCCAGCAGGCCGGGGAGCCGCCCGGCGGGACGACCTCCACCCCCTGGTAGGCCGCTTGTTCTGCCGCGAAGAGACCGTCAGCCACTGCCACGCGAACGTCTGGTGCCCCGTCAGGGTGGGCTCGGCGTACGGCGATCTGCAGCTCCTGCGCGGCCCGCACCTCGGACCCGTAGAAGCGGGCGGCTCCGCCGGCCCGGACGGCGGCGACACCGGGCCGGACCAGATGCACACTCGGCACCACGTCAGCCATGGCCCGCAGAATAGGCTCGAAGGCACGCTGCTCGGCCTCCGGATCATGTTGCAGGACAATGAGATCCGGGCAGCGATGTTGCGCCTGGCGCAGGCGGTCCCCGGGTCGGATGCCTTCGTCGCGCGCGGCCGGTGAACACGCAACCACGGCTCCTTTGGCGACCAGTGCCATCGGTGCGTGCTCGGGCACCCGGTGGATCATCCGGGCGGCGAGGACTGGCCACTGAGGACACCAGATCAGCATGACCCGGACGGGCTGCGGCGCTGGCTTCACCGTTGCCCCTGCGGTTTCTGAGGTGATCGCAGTTTGTGAGGGTCATTCAAGGCACAGGCATCCTCAGAATCCTCGATCTCCTCAGAATCGGTGACCAGTCCCGTCATGAGAGCTCCAGGTGCACGCTGCGTGTCCTGTGCCGCTCGGTGATGTCCAGGCGCAGATGCCGGCGGGTCAGATAGCCGCGGCCGTCGCCGATGCCGTCCCAGCGCTCGGTGTGCGCGTGCACGTGGGCCAGCGATCCGGCCGGCCAGCGGCCCAGTACGACGATCGTTGCGCGACGGTCCCGCAAACGCGCAGTCAGGCGGTTCAACTCCGCAGGGGCGAGCCGCGGCGGGGCGGGGGCGATCACCAGGTCGACCGCCTCGATCAGGGCGGCGATCACCTGGGTCCAGTCTTTCCCACCGGTCGGCAACAGGATCAACCGGTTCAGGGCGATACCCCAATCGGCGGCGGCCTCGATGCCGAGATCGGGAATGCCGACCACGCCCGCCCAGCCACCGGCGTCGCTGGCCCCGGCGATCAGGCCGAGGGCGATCGTGAGGGAGCCGGTCAGGTGGTAGATGCCTCCGCGGCGCAGACCGCCAGGGAAGGCAGGTGCGAGAATCGGGTGCACCGGCAGGTTGCCGCGCGGTGGCCGGGAGGCTCCGCTGAGGTGCTCGATGGGATCCAGCGGGCGTACGTCGGCCGGGCGCACCGCGGGGGCGCGATCGGTGACGGGAGCCGGTTGGAGCATCCATCGATCATCGAACAAGTGTTCGAACTATGCAACCCGCGGCGGCGTGTCGTGTGCGATGTATCAGGACATGGGTGACAGGGAAAACGCTTAGCGTTTCGCCCACGCTGCACTTACGGTCGCGAGCGTGGAAACCCTTGCATATCGACCATTGCCCATCGACCAGTCCGAAGTGGTCTATGCGTACGGGCCGGACTCACAGCTCCAAGACGGCGTTTCCCCTGGCGAGACGGTCGAGCTCGTTCTGTTGGGCAGTACTGCATACCCGGGCACCTCGCGTCGCGTCTGGGTGCACACGCCGGCAGGTCACGACGCCGCGAGGCCCGCGCAGGTGGTCGTGTTCCAAGATGGCTGGTGGTACCTCGACCCCGCAGGGCAGGTGCGCGCCGGGACCGTGCTGGACAACCTCGTCGCCTCGGGAGCCCTGCCACCGACCCTCGGGGTGTTTGTCGACCCCGGCGTCTTCGCCGACGTCGAGGACCCCGACGAGCGGAAGAACCGCCACGCCGAGTACGACGCCTTCGATGACCGGTACGTCACCTTCCTGCTGGAGGAGGTCCTTCCGCTTGTGGAGGGCCGCTGGGCCCTCAGCGCCGACCCGGCCCACCGGGCCATCTGCGGCGGCAGCAGCGGAGGCAATTGCGCCTTCACCGCCGCCTGGCATCGGCCGGATCAGTTCGGACGCGTCATCGCCTTCCTGTCCAGCTTCGCCCAGATGCCCGGGGAAACCCCTACCCGCAGCTCATCCCGAAGACGCCCGCTAAGCCACTGCGGGTTTTCCTGCAGGCCGGACATCGCGACCTCAATTGGAATGAGCCCGAAGAGAACTGGCTGGCCACCAACCTGCGCGTCTCGGCAGTTCTTGCCGAAGCCGGCTACGACTTCCGCCTTGTCCTTGGTGACGGTGGGCACAGCCCCAACCACGGCGGTGTTTTGCTCCCTGACGCGCTGCGCTGGACCTTTCGGCCCACCACCGACGAGGTCTTCGCATGAGTTGATAACCCAGGGTTATCAAGCCGCCGAACCTTACCGTCGTTCTGTCGGGGGAAAGGTGTGGGTAGCGCTCCAGAACGCCAGGTAGCCGCCCGGACGCAACAGTTGCCAGGCCTGACGGTAGCGCTGGGAAGGGTCGATCCAGTGCCACGCCGTGGCAGCGAAAACCAGGTCGAAGGGCTCGAACTGATCTGGTGGGAGGTCTTCGAAGCGGGCCTGCCGGACCGTGATGTCGGGGAACGCTCGAAGGTTGTGACGTGCCGCGGCCGCCAGGGCGGGCCCAGGCTCAACACATGTCGTGCGGCAGCCCCGTCTGGCTAGCGGCAGGGTTGCTTTGCCCATGGCGCAGCCGATCTCCATCACCCGGCTGGAAGCGGTCAGTTCGGTGGCGGCGATCAGGGCCTCATACAAGGCGTCGGGGTAGGTCGGGCGTGCGTCCTCGTACAGGTCTGCGACCGAGTCGAAGCTCCGCCGCAACTCCGATGGTTCGATCACGGGCTGATCATTTCACCGAACCCCAACGCCAAGCCTGCGCGCAGCATCACACCTGGAAGAGCGACGCCAACGACATGGGGGCGCTTGTGGTGGAGGTGCATGACCCATCGGTCAAGCACGACGAATTTTATTGCCGGACAAGCTTTTACGGTGCAAGACCTACAACACCTTGCCCGGGTTGAAGATGCCGTGCGGATCAAGGGCCTGCTTCACGGCACGTTGCATCGCAAGCTCCTCAGCCGACAGCTCTTGATGCAGCCCGTCACGTTTGAGCAGGCCGACACCGTGCTCACCGGTCACGGTGCCACCAAGGTCCAAGGCGTCGGCAATGATCTGACGGAACGCGGTCTCGGCTCGTTCGCGTGCAGCGGTGTCGCCGACATCGGTGATCAGCAGCGGGTGCAGATTTCCGTCGCCGGCGTGGGCGATATTCGCGATCAGGGTGTCGTTGTCGACAGCAGCCTTCTCTATCCGGCGCAGCATCTCCGGCACGGCAGCCTTCGGGACGCACACGTCCTCGGTGAGCACCGGGCCGAGCCGCTCCAGTGCGGGGTAGGCGAGTCGGCGTGCGGCGAAGAGCGCCTCAGCCTCCTCGGGGTCGCTGGAGGCGGCAGCCCAGGTCGCACCGGCCGTCTCGAAGGCCTCCAGCATCACCTGGGCCTCGTGCTCACCGGCGGCGCCGGGCGCGTCGGTGCGGCCCAGGAGCACGACGTTCGCATCGACCGACAGACCCATGTTCTTCCACTTGTCGACCGCCGCCAGACAGTGCTTGTCGATCAGTTCCAGCGCCGAGGGAACTACCCCTGATGCCCCGATCGCCTCGACGGCGTTCCCGGTATCGACGATGGAGGAGAAGTAGCCCGCCACCGTGCGTTGCGGCGGTTGCAGGTCGCGCAGGCGCACGGTGACTTCGGTGACCACCCCGAGCGTGCCCTCCGATCCGACGATCAGCCCGGCCATGTCGTAGCCGGCGACGCCCTTGGCCGTACGGCGACCGAGCCGGACGATCTCACCCAGCCCGTTGACGACCTCGAGCTCCAGGACGTAATCGCGGGTCACGCCGTACTTGACGCAACACAGTCCGCCCGCGTTGGTCGCGACGTTGCCGCCGATCGTCGACCACGGCGCACTGGCCGGGTCCGGCGGGTACCACAGGCCGTGCTCAGCAACGGCGGCTCGCAGGTCGTCGTTGACGACGCCGGGCTGGACGACGGCAAGGCGTTCGATGCCGTTGACCTCGACGATCCGGGTCATCCTCTCCGTCGACAGGATCACGCACCCGTCGACGGCGTTCGCCCCACCGGACAGCCCGGTGCCGGCGCCCCGGGTCACCAGCGGCACCGAGTGTTCGAGGCATACGCGGACGACGGCCTGGACGTCGGCCGTGTCACGAGCGCGGACCACGGCGAGCGGCGGGGCGTACGGCGCCCATTCGGCCTCGTCGTGGGAGTAGGACGCCAGCACCTGCGGATCGGTGACAAGACGCCCCTCCGGCAGAACTTCGGTGAGGCGGGCGACGACCAGGTTGGTCAGTGGTGCGGTGGAGGGGGCTGAAGACGTCACCACCTCAGTGAACATCACCATTCGCGGCGCTCGGACGCCAAGGGACGACCGACCCAGCCGCGTCGTAAGTTCTGGGTAAGTTCTGCGCCGCTGCTCTGGTGTCCGGAACCGGTGAGGAGTTTGCTCCTAGGGGTATCACCCTCACCCCCAGGAGCGCGCCATGTCCCGTCCACGCACGATCGTCCTCACTGCCGCCGTCGCCAGTGTCACCGGATTGGGGCTGGTGCCCACCGCTGATGCAGCGAGCGTGCGCTATGTCGCTCTCGGCGACTCCTACTCCGCCGGGGTGGGGGCCGGCAGCTACATCTCCAGCAGCGGCAGTTGCGATCGCAGCCCGAACGCCTACTCAGCTTTGTGGGCGGCGGCCCACGCGCCCTCGTCGTACGCATCGGTGGCTTGCTCGGGGGCGACGACAACCGACGTCATCAACAAACAGCTCTCGGCGCTGTCGTCGAGCACCACGCTGGTCAGCATCACCATCGGCGGTAACGACGAGAACTTCGGCGGGATCATGCAGGACTGCAACCTCAAAGGCACCACGACCTGTGTCAACGAGATCAACGCGGCCAAGGCCGATGCGACGGCGCACCTGCCGGCCAAGCTGGCCAAGGTCTACAGCGCGATCAAGTCCAAGGCGAGCAACGCCCACGTGGTGGTGCTGGGCTACCCCGACTTCTACGACGTGGCTAAGAGCTGTATCGGCCTGAGCCAGGCATCACGCACCGCGATCGACAGCGGCATCGACCTGCTCGACTCGCTCACGAAAACCGCTGCTACCAAGGCGGGTTTCACCTTCGGTGACGTCCGCTCGGCGTTTGCCGGCCACGAGATCTGTGACTCCGGCCGCTGGCTGCACTCGGTGAATCTGCTGGACATCGAGGAGTCCTACCACCCGACCGCGACCGGTCAGAAGTCCGGCTACCTGCCGGTCTTCAGCGCGAAGGTGTGATCCTCACACGTCCCGATAGAGTTCGGCCGCCCAGCCGACGGGGCGGAAGCCCATCGCGTCGTTGACCGCGATCATCGGGGCATTGGACTCTGCGTTCCAAGTGCGCACGTACGCCGCGTGCGGGAAGGCCTCCTGCATCGCCCGGGCGGTGCGCACTTTGAGTGCCATGCCCAACCGGTGCCCGCGATGGGCGCGGTCCACCAACGTGCCCCACTGGTAGACCCGGCCGCCGTCGGTCGCCGCGTACACCAGGTCGGTATAGCCCACCGGTTCGCCATCGGGGGATAGCGCCAACGTCGTGATCCGGGTCCTCCCTTGCTGCTCCAGCTCTTCTTCCTGCTCGCGGATCCGCCGCTCGTCCCACACCTCGACCTCGGGCACATGCTCACCCGTGGGCGCTTCGGTTTCCACCGCACCGACCAGCCGGCCGTAGCCGGGCAGAACCTCCTGCGGTGCGGCGCCGGCCCACGTGCGGAATGTGTAGCCCGCATGATGATCGGCCGCCTGACGCTCCAGATCGTCCAGTACGTCGACCGGCACCGGCAGGTCGAGGATCCGTTGGACTTCGAGCTGGCTGACGTGAAATCCGCTTGCGGCAGCGAATTGCATTCCCGGAGAACCGGATCCGTCGCGACGGGCGTCGTACGGCCACTGCAACCAGGCGATGGCGCGACTGCGGTGCGCCGATCGTGCCTCGCTCAGCAATGACTCCAGCAGCGCGGTCCCAATACCGTGCCGCCGGGCCTCCGGCACCACCGCGATCCCGACGTCAGCGGTGCTGGTGTTGTCCAGCAGCGGCAGCATCGCGGCAGCCACTCCTACTACCTGGCCGTCGCTCAGCGCCTGACGCAGGACCCGTCGCGCAGCGTGCTGCGGACTGCGCAGCATCGCGATGGTCTCCTGCAACGAGTAGGAGGTGTGATAGGCGAAGTCGTGCTCTTCGGCCCGGTTGCGCGCTGTGTGGAACGCCTCGACGGCTGCGTCGGAGGAAACGTCGAGCGGTTCGATCACCCAGGTCACGCGTGCGAGCATCCCCTAGGGCACCGGCGTCGGCAACACGTTTTAGCCTGGCCCTATGAGTGAACTCAGCGGCACCGTTGCCCTTGTCACCGGCGCTTCCAGCGGGATCGGGGAGGCGACGGCGCGCACACTGGCCGCCGCAGGCGCGTCGGTCGCGCTCGTGGCCCGGCGCAAGGACCGGCTCGACGCCCTCGCCGCGGAGGTCGGCGGCGGCGCGCTCGCCATCGAGGCAGACATCACCGACCGTGACCAGGCCGGTGCTGCCGTTGAGCACACCGTTTCGCAGCTGGGGCGCTTGGACATCCTGGTCAACAACGCCGGCGTCATGCTGCTCGGCCCGATCGAGGATGCGCCGATCGAGGAGTGGGACCGCATGCTCGACATCAACCTGCGCGCGGCCCTGTCGATGACCAAAGCGGCTCTGCCGCACTTGCTGGCGGCCGCCGACAGCGATCCGCGCCGGGTGGCCGACCTGGTCAACATCTCCTCGACGGCGGGGCGGCAGGTCAAAAAGGGTTCGGCCGTCTACAACCTGACCAAGCACGGCCTGGGTGCGTTCAGCGAATCGTTCCGGCAGGAGTTCAGCCGGCGCCACCTACGGGTCGGGGTCGTCGAGCCCGGCGCGGTGGTCACCGAACTGCGTGAGCAGCTGCGCGACGGGATCCGGGAAGCGAACTACCAACGGCTGGAAACCATGGAACCGCTTCAGGCGCAGGACATCGCTGACGCCATCTTGTTCATGGTGACGCGGCCACGGCACCAGACGATCAATGAACTCCTCATCCGCCCGACGGAACAGGACGACTGAAAGCCGGCCGATCGGCGTACGCGAAGAGGGTTCTCAGCCAGGCAGGATGTCCTGCTGCGCAGGCAACTGGTCCTGACGCACGATCCCCACCGGGCAGGTCATGCCCTTGAAGCCGTGGTTGCAGTATCCGCCGGGGTTCTTGTGCAGGTACTGCTGGTGGTAATCCTCGGCGTAGTAGAACTGGCCGACGTCGGAGGCCGGCTTCTCCTCGGTGCTGATCGCGCCGAACCCGTTGTCGTAGAGCACCTTCTGGAAGTCCTTGGTCGTCTGCGCGACCGCGGCCTCCTGCTCGGGCGTGGTCCAGTAGATCGCCGAGCGGTACTGCGTGCCGACGTCGTTGCCCTGCCGGTTGGCGGTCGTCGGGTCGTGGTTCTCCCAGAACGCCTTGAGCACCTCGCCGGCGCTGATCTGCTGCGGGTCGTAGACGACCATCGCGGTCTCGGTGTGCCCGGTGCGGCCGGTGCAGACCTCTTCGTAGGTGGGGTTGGGGGTGTAGCCGCCCATGTACCCGACGGCGGTGGTGATGACGCCGGGCAGACGCCAGAAAATCCGCTCGGCGCCCCAGAAGCAGCCCATCGCGACATAGAGCGTCGCGGAGCCCTCCGGGAACGGCGGGTGCATCGACGTGCCGAGGACCACGTTGGTGTCGGGGATGTCCGGCAACGGGTCGGGTCGACCGGGAAGTGCTTCCTGTGGCGTCACCATGGTGGCGGTGCGTCCGAATCCAAAGACCATGTCGTCGATTGTCTCATTTTGATCACGGATTGGCTCGCCCCGCGGGTGGCCGAAACCGATTCGGTGCCTCCCCTGGGGATGGGTAGCCTTTGCGGGTGCTGACCGTGCAAGACGCTTTGCTGACCCTGCAGAAATTCTGGACCGACCGGGGTTGCCTGGTCGTGCAGCCGTTCAACACCGAGGTCGGCGCCGGAACCATGAACCCCGCGACCATCCTGCGGGTGCTGGGTCCCGAGCCGTGGCGCGTCGCGTACGTCGAGCCCTCCGTGCGCCCCGACGACAGCCGGTACGGCGAGAACCCCAACCGCCTGCAGACGCACACCCAGTTCCAGGTCATCCTCAAACCGGATCCGGGTAACCCCCAGGAGCTCTACCTGCAGTCCCTCGAAGCCCTCGGCATCGACCTGGCGGCGCACGACGTCCGCTTCGTCGAGGACAACTGGGCCCAACCGGCCATCGGCGCGTGGGGTCTGGGCTGGGAGGTGTGGCTGGACGGGATGGAAGTCACCCAGTTCACCTACTTCCAGCAGGTCGGCGGGCAGAACCTCGAACCGGTCTCGGTCGAACTGACCTACGGCATCGAACGGATCATGATGGCCCAGCAGGGCGTCACCCACTTCAAGGACATGGTCTACGCACCGGGCGTGACCTACGGCGAGCTGTTCGGCCAGTCCGAGTACGAAATGTCGCGCTACTACCTGGACGACGCCGACATCGACACCAACCGCGAGCTGTTCGAGCGCTACGTCGCCGAGGCCGAGCGGCTCATCGAGGCCCGGTTGCCGGTACCCGCGCACACCTACGTGCTGAAGAGCTCGCACGCCTTCAACGTGCTCGATGCCCGCGGTGCCATCTCCACGACCGAGCGTGCCGCCGCCTTCGCGACGATGCGCCGGCTCTCGCGCGAGGTGGCCGGATTGTGGGTCGAGCGACGTGCCGAACTGGACTTCCCACTGACCAAGCAGGAATTGTCGTCGATGGGCGGTCTCGCAGCTCCCTCGCCCGAGCCCGCGGCGTTGCCTGACCCATTGCCCTCGGAGCCGGCGACCTTCGTGCTGGAGATCGGCACGGAGGAACTACCGCCGCACGTGGTGGACCAGGCCATCGAGCAGGTGCGCACGTTGGCGACCGAGGCGCTCGCGGACTCCCGATTGACGTACGGCGACCTGGCCGTGGCCGCGACCCCTCGCCGGATCGTGCTGACGATTCCCGCTGTCTCTGCTGCGGAGCCGGACGCGTCGACGTTGCGTAAGGGCCCGAAGGTTGCCGCCGCCTATGACGCGTCCGGCCAGCCGACCAAGGCGCTGCAGGGCTTTGCGCGGGGCCAGGGTGTCGAGGTATCCGATGTGGTCACAGCCGAATTCGACGGTGCGACGCACGTGGCGGTGTCGGTGGAACAGAAGGGCCGCACCGCGCCGGTCGTGCTCGGCTCGTTGATCGAGAAGGTCGTCGAAGGGTTGCGCGCCGACCGCAACATGCGCTGGTCCGATCCGCAGTTGGCCTACAGCCGCCCGATCCGCTGGCTCGTGGCGCTGTGGGGCTCGCTGGTGGTCCCCGCTCAGGTGTCGTCGCTGGTCACCGGCCGCACGACGTACGTGCAGCGGGGGATGACACGCCGCTGGTCGATGTCGCCTCCGCGACGGACCTCATCCCGACGCTCGGTGCGCACGGCATCGTCCTGGACGTCGCTGCCCGCCGGACCGAGGTCGTCGACCAGGCCACCGATCTGGCGCAATCGGTCGGTGGCACAGTTGATTTCGACGCCGAGTCTGCTCTGGTCGATGAGATCACCAACCTGGTCGAGCAGCCCGTCGGCATCCTGGGGTCCTACGGCGAGAAGTACTTGGAGCTGCCCGAGCAGATCCTGGTCACGGTGATGCGCAAGCACCAGCGCTACCTGCCGGTGCGGGATGCCGCGGGCAGGCTCAAGCCGTACTTCGTCACGATGGCCAACGGCGACTGCGATCCGGACGTCGTGCGCACCGGTAACGAGTCGGTGCTGCGGGCCCGCTACGAGGACGCCGCGTTCTTCTTCGACGCGGACCTCACGGTGCCGTTGGCCGACTTCCGTTCTGCCATCGACAAGCTCACCTTCGAGGAGCGCGTGGGCTCGGTGGCTCAGCGCGCCGACCGGATTGCCTCTGTAGCAACGAAACTCGCCGAAGGAGTGGAGGGCGTCGACGAGGTCACGCTGACCCGCGCCGGGGAACTGGCGAAGTTCGACCTGTCCACGCAGATGGTTGTCGAACTGTCCTCCCTGGCCGGCACCATGGCCAAGGTCTACGCGCAGCGGGCGGGGAGACCCCGGCCGTCGCCCAGGCCCTCTACGACATGGAGTGCCCGCGCACCGCCGGCGGTGCGTTGCCGGAGACGCTGGAGGGTGCGCTGTTGGCGCTGGCGGACCGCTTCGACCTGCTGGCCGCGATGTTCGCTATCGGCGCGAAACCGACCGGCTCCTCCGACCCCTTCGCGCTGCGCCGCGCGGCGCTCGGTGTCGTTGCCATCCTGCGCGCGCGGCCCGAGCTGTCCGCGATCACCGTGGCGGACGGCCTGAAGGCGGCTGCGGTGCGACTGGTTGCCCAAGGTGTGACCGTGCCGGGCGAATCCGTTGACGCTGCAGCGGAATTCGTGCGCGATCGGTTCGTACAGCAATTGCGTGACGAGGGTGTCCCGGCCGGGTTCGTCGACGCGATCGCGCCGCTGGCCGATCGGCCCGGTGCGGCTGAGCAGGCGCTGGCCGACATCGAGTCGCTGCGTAAGGACGCCGGCTTCGAGAAGCTGGTGGAGGCGACCCAGCGCATCACCCGGATCGTCCCGGGCGGCACGTCATCGGCGTACGACGCGTCGGTCCTGACCGAGCCGGCCGAGCTGCGGCTGGAAGCCCAGGTGGCCACGCTGCCGGATCAGAGCGCGGCTGGTCTGCCCGAATGGGCGGCGACCGCCGGTGACCTGACCGACTCGCTGAACACGTTCTTCGACGACGTGCTGGTGATGGCCGAAGACCCCGCGGTGCGCGCCGCCCGGTTGGGGCTGCTGCAGTCGATCGTCGACAAGGCGCCGTCCGGGATCGACTGGAAGGCGTTGTCCAGCGCGCTCGGGTGAGGCAGGGCGCCCGGTCAGGCGGTCTGTGCCGGTCGGTGCTTACGGTTGATGGACGCCTTGGCCGCGCGGGTAGCAGCCGCGGGCACCATCGACCTGCTGGCCCGCGGCTATCAGACTCGTGAGGTGGAGAAGGATCTCGAGGGCCTCCAGCACCCAGGGGTTTAACCCCTCGCGGTTGTCCGCGGCGGATGGTTGAGTGCGGGTATGGCCTCCCGCGCTTCAAACTTCTGCATCGACGCCGCCGACGCCTACGCCCAAGGGGTGTGGTGGGACCAGGTCCTGGAGGACTTCACCCTGGATCCGGAGGCCGAGCCAGGCGAGGAGGAGGTCGGGCTGACCGGGCCTGACGACCGCTTCCTGATCTTCCTGGAGGTGCCCGAGCCCAAGACGGTCAAGAACCGCATGCACATCTGCCTGCGCCCTACCGACACCGGCCGCGACGAGGAGATCGAGCGGATCCTGGGGCTCGGGGCGACTCTGGTGAACGACCTGCGCAACGGGGACAAAGGGTGGGCGGTGCTGGCCGATCCCGAGGGCAACGAGTTCTGCGTGCTGACGCCATACAGATCCTCGGGGGCCGACTCGTAGGGTGGAGACCATGACGGGTTTCTCGACCAAAGCCATCCACGCCGGCCAGGAGCCGGATCCGCGCACCGGTTCGGTGGTGCCCGCGATCTACCAGACCTCGACGTACAAACAGGACGGCGTCGGCGGGCTGCGGGAGGGTTACGAGTACTCCCGCTCGGCGAACCCGACCCGGGACGCGCTTCAGGAGTGCCTGGCCGAATTGGAAAGCGGCACAAAGGGATTCGCGTTCGCGTCCGGGCTGGCCGCCGAGGACGCCATCCTGCGGGCGGTACTCAAGCCGGGTGACCACGTGATCATCCCCAATGACGCGTACGGCGGGACCTTCCGGCTCTTCGACAAGGTGCACCGGCCGTGGGGCGTTGAGGTGTCGCTGGCGAAGGTGTCGCAGCCCGACGCCATCCGCGGGGAGATCCGGCCCAACACCAAGCTGATCTGGATCGAAACTCCGACCAACCCGCTGCTCGGCATTGCGGACATCGAGGCCATCGCGGCGGTCGCCCGGGAGGCAGGGTGCTGCTGGTCGTCGACAACACCTTCGCCTCGCCGTACCTGCAGAATCCGCTCACGCTCGGCGCCGACATCGTCGTGCACTCGACCACCAAGTACTGCGGTGGCCACAGTGACGTCGTCGGCGGCGCGGTCGTCGTGCGGGAGGCGGAGCTGGCCGACGCGATCGGCTTCCACCAGAACGCGATGGGCGCGATCTCCGGCCCGTTCGACTCCTGGCTGGTGCTGCGCGGCCTGAAAACCCTCGCGGTCCGCATGGAGCGGCACAGCGACAACGCCGAGAAGGTGGCCCAGTTCCTGGTGGAGCGCGACGACGTCACGCACGTCTACTACCCGGGCCTGGACTCACATCCGGGGCACGACGTCGCGGCCCGGCAGATGCGCCGCCCCGGCGGGATGATCAGCTTCCAGGTCACCGGCGGGCAGGACCGGGCACTGGATGTCGTCGGCGGCACGAAGGTGTGGACGCTGGGGGAGTCACTCGGTGGCGTCGAGTCACTGATCGAGCACCCGGCCAAGATGACGCACGCCTCCGTGGCCGGCACCGAACTGGCCGTGCCGGACGATCTGATCCGCTGCTCGGTCGGCATCGAGGACGCCGACGACCTGATCGCCGACCTGGCCGAAGCGCTGGATCGCACCCGTCGCTGACCGCTAACGCGACAACGCGCCGCGACGAAAATCGTCGCGGCGCATTGGTGTGCAGCAATCAGCCCTCGAAGGGGCTCGCCGAGACGATCTTGACCTCGACGGTCTTGCCGTTCGGTGCTTCGTAGCTGACCGTGGAACCGACCTTCTGGTCCAGGATGGCCGCGCCCAGCGGGGACTTCTCGCTGTAGACGGTCAGGTCGTCACCGGCGCCCTCGCGGCTGCCGAGCAGGAACTTCTCCTCGTCGCCGAAGATCTCAGCCGTGACGAGCATGCCCGGGTGCACCGTGCCGTCGGCCTTGGGAGCCTCGCCCACCGTGGCGTTGCGCAGCAACTCCTCCAGGGTGCGGATGCGGGCCTCCATCTTGCCCTGCTCCTCCTTGGCCGCGTGGTAGCCGCCGTTCTCCTTCAGGTCGCCTTCCTGGCGGGCCTCTTCGATCTTGGCGGCGATCTCGCTGCGACCGGTGGTCGTGAGCTGCTCGTGCTCGGCCTTCAGGCGGTCGAATGCGTCCTGGGTCAGGAACGTCGTGCCGGTGTCAGTGCTGGTCACGTCGATCTCCTCCAACTGGTATAAGACAAAAAAGGTAGGCCCGGACCCGCGGGTCGCCGCTTGCTGGAACTTTTCCAGGATGCGCGGCCGGTCTGCAGGTCCAGACCCGTTCGTGCAAGAACCTCCATTATAAACGACGCTCTGTGGAGCACCCGGCGATGGGGTGACCTGGGTCACCTGCCGCGCTCAGCGGTATTCGCAGGAATCCACTGTGGCCGCGACCGCCCGGGAGACCGTCGCGACCGAGCGGGTGTAGCGCGTCGTGGTCAGGTCGCTGGCGGGCAGATCCACCTGGAGTACGCCGACCTGCCCGTGATTGTTGTCGAGGGCTTCCAGCGTGCACCGGACCGGCCGGCCGCCCTGGTTGGTGACATCGAATATCACGTCGACCCGTGCGTCACTGACGACGTTGTGCCCGGCGTCGGACCACGCCAACCCCTTGGTGGCGGACAGCCCGAACCAAATGGCCGCCAGCACACCGAGGGTGATACCGATCGTGCCGACCACCCACCACTTACCGGTGCCGGGGGCGGGTTTTGGCAGGGCCATGGAATGAGACAATAGAGCGCGTGACTGGCTCGGATCAGACCGCCCTGGACTCTGCACGGGATGCAGACCGCAGCAGCCTTCGCCTGCTCGCGGTCCACGCCCACCCCGACGACGAATCCAGCAAGGGCTCGGCCACCATGGCCAAGTACACCGCGCAAGGTCACCGGGTGATGGTCGTGTCCTGCACCGGCGGGGAGCGCGGCGACATCCTGAACCCCAAGCTGGCCGACGACCCGGAGGTCAAACGGGACATGGCCGAGTACCGGCGCCACGAGATGGCCAAGGCCGCGCAGATCCTCGGGATCGAACACACCTGGCTGGGTTTTGTGGACTCCGGGCTGCCGGAGGGCGATCCGCGGCCGCCGTTGCCCGCCGGCAGCTTCGGGTTGGAACCGCTGGAGGTGACCGTCCCCGCCCTGCTGCGGGTGATCCGCGAGTTCCGGCCGCACGTGATGACGACGTACGACGAGAACGGCGGCTATCCGCACCCGGACCACATCATGACCCACGTCGTATCGCTGGCGGCGTTCAACGCGGCGGGCGACCCCACGGCGTACCCGCAGACCGGTCCGGCCTGGCAACCGCTGAAGCTGTACTACGACCGGGGCTTCTCCCGCGAGAAGATGCTGGCGATGCACGAGGCGCTGCTCGAACGCGACGGGGAGTCGCCGTTCGGGGACTGGATGAAGCGCTGGGAGGGCGCACCCCCGCCGCGCATCACCACACGCGTCGACGTCGCCGACTACTTCCCGGTCCGCGAGCAGGCGCTGCTGGCGCACGCTACCCAGATCGACCCGGACGGTTCGTTCTTCGCGCTCTCGCCCGCCGAGCAGGCGAACATCTGGCCGACGGAGGAGTGGGAGCTGGCGGCGTCGTACGTCCCGGTCCCGGCCGATGAGGACGACCTCTTCGCCGGAATCGACCCCGACACCGCGGACGCCCTGGCCAGCAAGGGCTCGTTGGACCTGGTCGTCGACGACATCCGCGAGACGACGCTGCCCGAGAATCTGCGGGTCGGCTGATGGGCGGCGACGAGAACGTCTCGACGACGGCCGGCATCTGGGGCTTCATCATCCTGTTCGCGCTGGCCTTGGCGTGCTGGCTGCTGTTCCGCAGCATGAACAACCGGCTGCGCAAAGTGCGCTACTCCGCGGCCGACGAGGCCCGGGACCGCGAAGCGATCGAAGTGTCGGAAGCGACCGGTGAATCCGAGCGGCAGGCGGCGATCGAGTTGGACGAGGAGCGCCTGGAGGAAAAGGGCGAAATCACCGAGACGGCCGACGAGGATCGGCAGTAGCGGACGGTCAGTGGGTGAGCGTCGCCGCGGTGACGTCGTGACCGTAGATGGCCATCGACGCCGCGACGTAGTGCGCGACGAACGCCAGGATGGTGAAGGTGTGGAAGATCTCGTGGAACCCGAACCAGCGCGGTGAGGGGTTCGGCCGTTTCGTGCCGTAGATGACCGCACCGATCGTGTAGAGCGCGCCGCCGGTGATGATCAGGGTCAACACCGCCGGGCCGCCGCCGTGCAGCATCGGCTTGATGTAGAAGACCGCGACCCAGCCGAGCGCCATGTAGACCGGGACGTAGAGCCAGCGCGGGGCGCCGGTCCAGAAGACCCGGAAGCACACACCGAGCAACGCTCCGGTCCACACGATGATCAGCAGCGATCGGGCCTCGTTCGGCGGCAACAGGGTCAGCGCGAACGGCGTATACGTGCCGGCGATGATCAGGAAGATGTTGGCGTGATCCATCCGGCGCAGTGTTGTTGCGGTCTTCG
Source organism: Branchiibius cervicis (assembly GCF_042661605.1). NCBI lineage: Bacteria > Bacillati > Actinomycetota > Actinomycetes > Micrococcales > Dermacoccaceae > Branchiibius > Branchiibius cervicis. The sequence continues at coordinate 2,803,307 of NZ_JBHSWJ010000002.1, read as the reverse complement.
GACTCCAGTTGCCGCGGTGATAGACCGCGGACGTGCCGAACAACAGCACCGCGGTGACGGTGAAGACGATGGCGCCGACCCGACCGGTGGTGGTGTCGGCTGTTGCGATGAGGACGGTCCCGGCTATCAGGGCCAGCGGCGCCATCACCAAGTGCAGCCAGCCGCGTAGCTTCGGTTTGACCGCCGCGATCAGGGCCTTGGCGTCCTCGCGGGCGTCGGCGAGGCTGTCGCGGACGCCGTCCTTCATCTCGGACACGCTGGGCAGCTCGGGCAGGCTGGGCTTGTTCATGGTGGTACCTCAGGATCCGAACCGGCGGTCACGCTCGGCGTAGGCACGCAGCGCTCGCAGGAAGTCGACGCGTCGGAAGTCCGGCCAGTAGGCCTCGCAGAAATAGAACTCGCTGTGAGCGCTCTGCCACAGCAAGAAGCCACCCAGGCGTTGTTCGCCGGAGGTGCGGATCACCAGGTCCGGGTCAGGCTGGCCCTTGGTGTAAAGGTGCTGGGCGATGTGATCGACGTCGAGGTCGGCGGCCAACTCCTCGATCGTCGCGCCCTTGGCGGCGTGCTCCAGGAGCATGGAACGTACGGCGTCCGCGATCTCTCGCCGACCGCCGTACGGAACGGCCACGTTGACCAACAGGCCCTTGACGTCAGCGGTGTCCTCGGCGGCCTGTTTGAGCACGTTGGCGGTCCGCTCGGGCAACATGTCCAGGGCGCCGACCGGGTTCAGGCGCCACCGCCGAGCGGTGGCCAGGTCGGTGACGACCGACTCGATGATGCCGAGCAACGGGCGCAGTTCGTTTTCCGGGCGCGACAGGTTGTCGGTCGAGAGCAACCACAGGGTCACGACCTCGACGCCGACCTCCTCGCACCAGGTCAACAGCGGTTCGATGTTGTCCGCGCCGGCCTGGTGACCGCTGGCCGTGTCCGCGCCACGGGCCTTGGCCCAGCGCCGGTTGCCATCGAGCATCACCCCGACGTGGCGGGGCAGGTTGTCCTTGGGCAGGTCGCGGGCCAGGCGGCGCTCGTACACGCCGTACAGCACATCGCTGATCCGGACCATTGCCCCTGTTCCTAACCATTGAGTAAGTACTCGCCGTAACCCGAACCTCAGGTTAGCCCCGAACGGGTGGGCCCTGCACGGACTACCCGGCCAGGACAACGCCGATGGCGGACTTTGTTCGACAGTGCGAAGTCCGCCGTTCCGGTTGGTCAGCCACGCGCCGTACGCCGTTAACAGAAACGTCACACACCGATGGGCGAGGCGCAGCACAATCACCGCCGGTCTGCCGTAGCGTTCCGAACACGACCACATCTCGTGGTCGAACGGAAAGGCCCACTGGATGCAGCTGCTTCGGCTGCGGAACAGAGGGCCGGTTGCCCTCGGTGGGCTTATCCGGTCACTGTTCCGCAAGTGATTGCGCGGTTATCGACCGCGCGCCGAGGAGTGTGTATGAGCATCAACGCCCAGCCCGGCCGCCGCACCTACGTCCTGGACACTTCGGTCCTGTTGTCCGATCCACGGGCTTTCACCCGCTTCGCCGAACACGAAGTGGTGCTGCCTGTGGTCGTGGTGACCGAACTGGAGGGTAAACGGCACCACCCGGAGCTGGGCTACTTCGCCCGCTCCGCGTTGCGGTTGTTGGACGATCTGCGCGTGCAGCACGGGCGTTTGGACGCCCCGGTGCCGTTGAACGACGGCGGCACACTCCGCGTCGAGCTGAACCACACCGATCCGCAGTCGCTGCCCTCCGGATTCCGGCTCGGTGACAACGACACGCGCATCCTGGCGGTGGCCCGCAACCTGGCCAACGAGGGTCACGACGTGACCGTGGTCAGCAAGGATCTGCCGATGCGGGTCAAGGCTTCCGCGGTCGGGATGAACGCCGAGGAGTACCGCGCGGAGCTCGCGGTCGACTCCGGGTGGACGGGTATCACCGAGATCGAGGTCGGTGACGCCGAGATGGCCACGCTGTACGACGAGGGACGGCTCGAGCTGGCGACCGCGGCTGAACTGCCCTGTCACACAGGCGTGGTCCTGCTCGGCCCGCGCGGCTCCGCGTTGGGTCGGGTCACGCCCGACAAGTCGGTGCGGCTGGTCCGGGGGATAGGGACGCCTTCGGTCTGCACGGCCGCTCGGCCGAACAGCGCATCGCACTGGACCTGTTGCTCGACCCCGATGTGGGCATCGTATCCCTCGGCGGGCGGGCAGGAACCGGCAAGTCGGCGCTGGCACTGTGTGCCGGCCTGGAGTCGGTGATGGAGCGCCGGCAGCACAGCAAGGTGATCGTCTTCCGACCGCTGTACGCCGTCGGCGGTCAGGAGTTGGGCTACCTGCCCGGCACCGAGAACGAGAAGATGGGGCCCTGGGCGCAGGCCGTTTTCGATACCTTGTCAGCCGTCGTGTCCCGCGAGGTGATGGAAGAGGTCGTCGACCGCGACCTGATCGAAGTCCTGCCGCTGACCCATATCCGCGGTCGTTCGTTGCACGACGCGTTCGTGATCGTGGACGAGGCGCAGTCGCTGGAGCGCAACGTGCTGTTGACCGTGCTGTCGCGGATCGGGCAGAACTCGCGCGTGGTGCTCACCCACGATGTCGCCCAGCGCGACAACCTGCGGGTCGGCCGCCACGACGGGGTCGCCGCGGTCATCGAGAAGCTGAAGGGCCACCCGCTCTTCGCACACGTCACGCTGCACCGCAGTGAGCGCAGTCCGATTGCAGCGCTGATCACGGACATGCTGGAAGGCCCCGACGCGTAGCGGATCCCGACAGCACCCTTGCGATCGGCCGGTCCCCGCTGGGGCCGGCCGATCGGCGTACCGGCGGCATCTCGGATCGGTGAACATTTGGGAACTTAGCTGTGCACAACCCCCCAATGTGTGCACTATTCGAAGAGGGGCAGTACATCGAGCTCAGGGGGAGCCGTGGATGAACCGTTGGTAAAGGAGCGGGAGCCGTCACTGTCCGATGCGCTCATTCCGCTCGGTGCACTGGCGGTGCTGATCGCCGGATCGCTGGCCCTGTTCGGGTTGGACGCCCTGGACGGACCCATCCAGGTGGCGCTGCTGTTGTGCTGCGCAATCGCCGCGCTGGTCGCGATCAAGAACGGGCACCGGTTCGACGCGGTGCAGGAGGCAGCAAAGGGTTCCATCGCCTCGGTCACCAGCGCGATCTTCATCCTCTTTGCCGTCGGCGGCCTGATCGGGGTGTGGAATCTGTCCGGCACGATCCCGACCCTGGTCTACTACGGCATCCAGGTGTTGTCGCCCGGATTCTTCTATGCCGCAACGGCTTTGATCTGCGGCGTGGTGGCTCTGAGCATCGGCAGCTCCTGGACCACGGCGGCCACCATCGGGGTCGGACTGGTCGGGATCGGCGATCTGTTGGGGGTGTCCCCGGCGATCACCGCAGGCGCGGTCATCTCCGGTGCTTACCTGGGGGACAAGACCTCTCCGCTGTCGGAAACCACCATCCTCACCGCGCAACTGGCCGGAGTGGACGTCTACGAGCACATCAAGCGGCAGGTGTGGACGTCGGTACCGGCGTTTGTGATCGCGCTCGTCGCCTTCACCGTCTTCGGCATCGTGCGGCCAACCTCGCACTCCGACCTGGTCACCGAGACCGACCTGGACAAACTCAACCAGGTCTTCTCTATCACGCCCTGGGCGCTGCTGCCGCTGGTCCTGTTGATCGTCATGTCGTTCAAGAAGGTGCCGGCTTCCTTGGCGTTGCTTGCCTCAGCACTCTTCGCCGGAGTTCTGGGCGCCTTCTTGCAGCCGAAGGTCTACGCCGATTTCATCGGGCACGGCGGCAACGTGGTGATCAACTCGATCAAAGCGGTGTGGCGCGCTCTGGCCAACGGGTTCTCGATCAACACCGGGATCACCGATGTCGACCGGCTGCTGTCGCGCGGCGGTATGGACAGCATGCTGATGACGATCTGGCTGATCCTGGGCGCGGTCACCTTCGGCGCCATGCTGTCCGAATTCGGATTGATCGAACGACTCGTGCAGCCGATGATCTCCGCCGCGACGTCCACCGGACGATTGTTCGCCACGGTGTTCGCGTGCGCCTTCGGGCTCAACCTGGTCGCCGGTGACCAGTACATCGCGCTGGTCCTGCCCAACCGCATCTTCAAGGCCGAGTTCGCCAAGCGGGGGTTGGCACCGACGAACCTGTCACGGCTGGCGGCGGACAGCGGAACCGTGACTTCGCCACTGGTGCCGTGGAATTCATGCGGCGCTTTCATGGGTGCGACGCTCGGAGTGGCTACGTTGAGTTATGTGCCTTATGCCATCTTCTGTTACGCCAGCCCGGCACTGAGTGTGCTGTATGGGTTCACCGGATTCCGGATCGAACGGATCGAACCGGCCAGTTCCTCCCTCGCCGAGGAGACAAAGTCATGAGCATTGAGCAGGACGTCGTCACCGCACCTGTTGACGAGCAGAAGATGAGTGTGCCGACCCTGACCGCCATGGTGGTCGGCTCCATGGTCGGCGCCGGCGTCTTTTCGCTACCAGCCCGGTTCGGAGTCGCCACCGGCATCCTCGGCTCGTTGATCGCCTGGGCGATCGCCGGCGCCGGCATGCTGATGCTGGCCTTCGTCTTCCAGAATCTGGCCATCCGGCGCCCGCAACTTGACTCGGGCGTGTTCATCTACGCGAAGGCGGGATTCGGCGACTATGCCGGGTTCAACTCCGCGATCGGCTTCTGGGCCAGTTCCGTTGCGGGTAACACGTTCTACTGGGTGTTCATCTGCGCCACGCTCGGGGAGTTCTGGGGCGGGTTCGGGGACGGCGACACGGTGCTGGCGGTGCTGCTCTCCAGTGCCGGCGTGTGGTTCTTCCACTACCTGATCGCCCGTGGCGTACGGGACGCGGCGATCGTCAACCGGATCGTCACCGTCTGCAAGATCCTGCCGATCCTGGTCTTCATCATTGTGCTGCTGGTCAACTTCAAAGCCGGTGTCTTCAAAGACAACTGGCTGGCCTCGACCTACGGTGACCTGGGGAACCTGAACGAGCAGGTCCGCAACACCATGTTGATCACCACCTTCGTCTTCATCGGGATCGAAGGGGCCAGCGTCTATTCCCGCTTCGCCAAGCGCCGCGAAGACGTCGGTAGGGCAACGGTTCTCGGCTTCCTCAGTGTGCTGTCGATCTTCGCCTTGGTGACTTTGTCCAGCTACTCGGTGATGCCCCAGCCGGAACTGGCAGGGGTGCGCCAGCCCTCGATGATCGGCGTCTTCGAGTCCGTGGTCGGGGAGTGGGGCCGGGTCTTCATCAGCATCGGCGTGCTGGTCTCGGTCCTCGGTGCCTACTTGGCCTGGACCTTGATGGCGGCCGAGGTGATGTACATCCCCGCCCGCAGCGAGGACTTCCCCAAGTTCCTCGGCGTGGAGAACAAGGCGGGTACGCCGATCACCGCCTTGATCGTGACATCCCTTGCCGTACAGGCCCTGCTGGGCCTGACCTTCGTACTCACCGACGCGCTGAACTTCATGCTGGATCTGTGCACCAGTCTGGCGTTGTTGCCCTATCTCCTGGCCGCCTCCTACGCACTCAAGATCGGCATCACCGGCGAAGGGTACGACGGGGTGTCTGATCGAATCCGACGCAAGGAGACGATCTTTGCCGGGATCGCGGTGGCCTATACGTTGTTCCTCTTCGATGCGGCCGGGCTGAAATTCGTGCTCCTGTCGACGCTCATCCTCGCCCCGGCCACCCTGCTCTACGTGAAGGCCCGCAGCGAGCGCGGCCGACGCATGTTCACGCCCGTCGAACTAGGCGTCTTCGGCCTGATCGCGCTCGGCGCCATCGCCGGGGTGGTCGGTCTGTGGACTGGCGGGATCACCATATGACCTCACGGACCGCTCAGCACGACCTGGAGACCGGCTCCCTTCGAAAGGTGACACCATGACCGAATCCGTTGTATCGACGTACGGGGTCCACTCCGAGGTGGGCCGGTTACGCAAGGTCCTGGTGTGCGCGCCGGGACTTGCCCACCGGCGGCTGACCCCGACGAATGCCGCCGAGTTGTTGTTCGACGACGTGATGTGGGTGGAGAACGCCCAGCGTGACCACGCCGACTTCGTCAACAAGCTGACCCAGCGGGGTGTCGAGGTCGTCGAACTGCACCAGCTCGTGGCCGAAACCCTCGACGTGCCCGGCGCCCGTGACTGGATCCTCGACCGCAAGGTGATCCCCAACCAGGTCGGCCTCGGACTGGTCGATCCGACCCGCGCCTATCTGGAGACCCTGACCTCCGCCCAGCTCAGCGAGTACCTCATCGGCGGCCTGGCCACCAACGATCTGCCGGAGGACTTCCGCAGCCCCTACCTGGCTCTCGCGCGCGAATCCGCCGGCGTACGTGAGTATCTGATGCCGCCGCTGCCGAACACTCTCTACACCCGGGACACCACGTGCTGGCTATACGGCGGGCTCACGATGAACCCGCTCTACTGGCCGGCGCGCACCCAGGAGACGCTGCTCTACAAGCTGATCTACAGCTACCACCCGGACTACGTCGGCTCGAAAATCTGGTGGGGTGATGCCGAACTCGATTGGGACGAGGCAAGTTTCGAGGGCGGCGACATCATGCCGGTCGGCAACGGGGTGGTGCTGATGGGCATGAGCGAGCGTACCTCCCGCCAGGCGATCACCCAGGTCGCTGAAGCGCTCTTTGCCCAGGGCGCCGCGGAGAAGGTGGTTGTCGCGGGAATGCCGAAGCTGCGAGCGGCCATGCACCTGGACACTGTGTTCACCTTCGCTGACCGCGACGTGGTGACTGTTTATCCCACGATCATGGACGCCGTGCACACGTTCACGCTGCTGCCGAGCGACAGCGCTCCTGGCGTGGATGTCATCGATGAAGGCTCGACACCCTTCGTGGACGTCGTGGCCCGCTCGCTCGGGTTGGATGCACTGCGGGTGATCGAAACCGGTGGTGACGTCTACCAATCCGAGCGTCAGCAGTGGGACAGCGGCAACAACGCCGTCGCCCTCGAGCCCGGGGTCGTTTTCACCTACGACCGCAACACGGTCACCAACACGTTGCTGCGCAAAGCCGGCATCGAAGTGATCACCATCGTCGGTGCCGAGTTGGGCCGCGGCCGCGGTGGTGGGCACTGCATGACGTGCCCGATCAGCCGTGACCCCGTCGACTTCTGAAACTCGGAACCGGGCGTCCTTCGGGCTCCTCGGGCTGGGTGCGGCGGCCCTTGCGGGTCTGCTCGCCGGGCTTCTGGTCTGGGGTCTGTGGACCCTCGGCCACGACTCCCCAGCGTCTTCGAACGCCAGCGTGTGCGACGTGACGAAGGTGGCCAGCGACGTACTGCCATCGGTGGTCACGATCGCGGTGGCCGGACCGTCCGGTTCGGGCACCGGGTCGGGCGTGGTCGTGCGTACGCCGATCGCCGGGGCGGGAGGCGCGGCCTCGGCGCCCGCGGGCCGGGACTACGTAATCACCAACGACCATGTCGCCGCGCCGAACGGCGCGACCGGTCAGATCCGGGTGACCTACGCCGACGGGCATTCCAGCGCAGCCACGCTCACCGGACGTGATCCGCTGACCGACCTGGCCGTCGTGAAGGTGGAGGACCCCTCGTCGAACGCGCGCCCGATCACGGTCGGTGATTCCGCCGATCTGGTAGTCGGGCAGGGGGTCGTGGCGCTCGGGGCGCCGCTGGGCCTGTCCTCGACGGTGACCAGCGGCATCGTCAGTGCCACCGATCGCTACGTGCGGGTGCCCTCGGAGTCCGGCACGACCCACCATCTGATCGGTGCCGTGCAGACGGATGCGGCGATCAATCCCGGTAACAGCGGCGGTGCGCTCGTGGACTGCGCGGGGCAGCTGGTGGGTATCAACTCCGCCGGGGCGGCCCCGGGTGGTGACGGCGGGAGTGTCGGTCTCGGATTCGCCATCCCCTCAGGGTTGTTCGCGCCATTGGCCACCGAGATGATCAGTACCGGTGCCGTACGGCATCCGACGCTGGGTGTCCAGGTTGCGGCCGTGACCCAGCAGATGCACGCACAGTACGGGTTGCCGGCAGGGCTCTTCGTGCAGGCGGCGACGGCTCCCGCGGCCGACGCCGGGATCGTCGCCGGGGACGTCATCACCGCGATCAACGGCTCGCCGATGCGCAGCCCTGACGATCTGATCCAGGTCGAACTGAAGTCCGCGGTCGGCGACGAGGTCACGGTCTCCCTCGCTCGCGGGTCCCAAACCCGCGATGTCACCGTCCGGTTGGCGTCTGCATCATGATTTCGTTGGTTCCTATCGCAGGAGGTTGGTCGTGCGGCGATTGATGGTTGTGCTGGTCGCGTCGTTGCTCACAGGGTGCTCGTCAGGGTCGTCCGGCGTCGAGGAGCACCCTCTGGATTCGATGACCGCAGTGGATGGTTCGACGTTCCGGTCAACGCAGGTGACCGGGCACGACCTGGTCGACCAGACCTCGATCGTGCTTACTTTCGACGGCGACCGCTTGTCGGCCAACGCCGGGTGCAACCAGATGTCGGCCCAAGCGTCGGTCACCGACGGCAAACTGAAGTGGGTCGGCCATCCCATGAGCACGATGATGGCGTGCGATGAGGCCAAGACCCGTCAGGATGCGTGGCTGACCGAGTTGCTCGTCGGTGGCGTCCAGGCGCAGACGGCGCCGCGCCGGCTGATCCTCACCGACGGCGACATCACGGTCGATCTGGTCAATGAGGCCACGACCAAGTGACTTTGGGACCAGACTGCGAATATGACTGATGGATTCACACCGTACGAAGAACCCACCGCCGACGTCGTCGGTCAGCTCAACGGTCGCTCGTTCGTGAGCACCACGGTGACCGGGCACGACCTGGTGACCGACAGCACCATCGGACTGTCCTTCGAGGACGGTCGCCTCGCCGCACGGCCGGGTTGCAACAACTACAGCGGCCCGGTGGCCGTGACCGATGGCACCCTCGCGTGGTCGGGCCCGGCGATCTCGACGCGGATGGCATGCAGTGAAGAGCTGATGGCCCAGGACGACTGGTTCAATGACCTGCTGACCAACGGCGCCGTCTTGGCGGTCGGGGAGAACTCCATCACGTTGACGGCGGGCGACGTCAGCGTGGAATTCGGCGAGCTGCAGCCGCGCGACGAGAGCTGAGCCGACGCCCCGGGGGTTGGCTGATTTGCATGCCCGCCGGTGATCAGCGACAGTGGCAAACGGTCTCGTTTGGATAACGGGACCGTTTCGCTGTCCCTGACGGAAGAGGCTCTCGATGACTCGCCGGGTTGGCCGGCACCGCGCGCGCCGCGGTGTCCGTGCCGCCATCGGTCGCCCGGCGGCGGTGCCGGTGACCGCCTTCGCGCTGGTGTGCGCCGCGGCAGCGGTTCACCAGACCGCCGGTGCAGCAAACGCGCACGCTCCGACGGTGCAGGCCGCCGTTGCGGTCACCCCCGGCTCGACCCCGCAGGCCTCGCTGTCCGGGCAGGCTGAGCACCAGTCGTCGCGCTCGCAGAACCGCCCCACGCTGCCGGTGGTGCCTGCGGCCAAGGCCGTGACGGCCACCCCGTCCGCCTCCCCGAAGGCTTCGGCCGCAGTACGCCCGGCCAGCCCCGCGCAGGCCCAGCGGATGGCACGCAGCATGCTCGCGGCGTACGGGTGGAGTCAGACCCAGTGGCCGTGCCTGAACAAGTTGTGGACCCAGGAGTCGTCGTGGATGACGACCGCGGAGAACCCGTCGTCGGGCGCCTACGGGATCCCGCAGTCGCTGCCGGCCGGCAAAATGGCGACCGTCGGGGCCGACTACCGCACCAACACGCGCACCCAGCTGACCTGGGGGATGCAGTACGTGCGCGATGCCTACGGTTCGCCCTGCGCGGCCTGGGACTTCCACCTCGCGCACAACTGGTACTGATGGGTCGCAGGCAGCGGATCTGCGAGAATGAGCGAGATGTTCCGCAATCGTGTCTTCGCCGTCTGCTACTGGCTGATCACCATCGCGCTCGCCGTCGCGGGCGGGGTGTGGGGCGCTTCGTTGCTCGGCTCCCAGTCACCGGAGTTCCACGATGACGGCAACGGAGTAGTCGCCTCGTCGGCCTCTCATGTGCTGTTCGAGGTGCTCGGCGGCGTGCTCGGGGCGGCCATCGTGCTGGCGATTGCGTCGCTGATCTGGTTCTTCCTGTGGTGGCGCGCCCGGCAGGACGGCCTCATCGCCGACCAGGACGACGACGATTACGACCTGTCACTGGACGACGTCGACGACATGATGGTCGATGAGGACTCTTCCGACGAGGTGTACGACGTGGAAGAAGAGTCCTCCGCGTCGCCGGGCGACGGCGCCGGCCGCGGCTAGCGGTCAGTCGGTGTGGCCGCAGGTGTTGTCGCACAGCAGCCACAGCTTGGAGGCGCCGCAGCCGCAGGAGGTCAGCCGGGTCTCATGCTCGGCGACGTAGTTGACGTCGGCCGGGATGTCGGTGATGTCGAGGTCGCCTTCGATCATGACGGCGCCGTCGGCGGAGGCGGTGATGGCGGTGGGTCTGGTCGGTTGCTCAGCCGGCCCGTCGATCAGGCGATACTGCAAAGCGCCACTGTGGCAACGGCGTACGACCTCGGCCAGTTGGGCCGGGTTGGCGTTGTCCGGTTGGATCCAGGGGCGTTTGGCGGTATCGAAAACCGCGGGTAGTCCGTGCACACACTCCGCGTAGTGGATGCACCGTGTGGCGTCGTAGGTCACCTCGATGCCGGCGCCGACGTAGCGCTTGCCCTGCTCGAACGGCGTCTGACTGGACATCGTGACCTCCCGGGGTTTGCGGTCGTCGCGGCCGCGATCGGTGGCTGACCCTCACGACGGTAGTCAGGTGCGGTACGTCGCGCGACACGCGAACCCACCGCGGGGTATCAGGACCACCGGTCGGTTGCTCTTCATGGTCGTCACGGTGGGCGCCCGAAAGGAAGACCGGCGATGAGCGAAACGGACGAAACGGGTCAGCCGGAGCCGACCCCCGAGGCCGAGCACGCACGCCGTCGGGTACGGCGGGGAGCGATCCCCAGCACACCCGAGCAGCGTGCAGAAGCAGCGCGCTACGACCCGGCCGCGGCCGACCGTGACGATCCCGATTCAGAAGAAAGCCATTGAAGGAGCACAACCATGCCTGGTCAGACCCTCGGCCGCGGAGCGATTCCCACGCCGACACACGTCATGAAAGCGGCCGCCCGGCACAAGGCAACGATCGCGGCACCGCCTTCGTACCTGGTGAGACCGGCGCGAATCTCCATGTGGGGTAACGACGTCCACGGTGACTGCGTGACCGCGGAGGAGGCCTTCGCCAAGGCCTGCAATTCACCGGAGATCTTCATCACCGACCAGCAAGTCATTGCCTGGGCGACCCGGCACGGCGTCCTCGAGGGTGCTCAGCTGGTGTCGGTGATGGACACCATGCGCACCGACGGATTCACCTCGGGCAGCTACGAATACAACGACGGTCCGCACTACCTGGTGGACTACACCAACTCCGGGAATCTGCACAGTGCGATCAGTCGAGGACCGGTCAAGCTCGGCATTGCGGCCAACCAGGTGGAGCAGGCGTATTGGGGGAACGACGGCCACACCGGTTGGTACGGAACGGGTTTCACCACCGACGACGCGGAGGACCACTGCGTGTCGCTGTGCGGATACGGCACCGTGGGTTGGCTCGCGGGCAAGCTCGGGGTTCCGGTGCCGGCCGGTGCTCAGGCGTCAACCCCGGCGTACGCCATGTTCACCTGGAACTCGATCGGCATCATCGACGCAGCCTCCATGATCGCGGTCACCCAGGAGGCGTGGTTGCGCACGCCGACAACCATCACCACGCGCAACTCCAATCCGGGTCAGCCGACGATCCAGCAGGGCGCCACGGGCGATGCGGTCAAGCGCTTGCAGCGGGCGCTACGGCGTACGCCGAACCTGGGCGTGGTCGTCGACGGCAACTTCGGGCCGCGCACCAGGGCGGCCGTGGTCGACTTCCAGCAGGGTGCAGGGCTCACGCCGGACGGGATCGTAGGCCCGCTCACCTGGGCGGCCCTGCCCGGCGGGGGAGCGATGCCGACCCTGCAGCAGGGCGCTTCGGGTGCCGTCGTCACGCATCTGCAGCAGGTGCTCACCACCGGTGCCTCCGGTCAGTGGGGCACCACGCCCGGCGGCGTGGACGGCCAGTTCGGACCGCACACGGCGGCGTCGGTGAAGGCGTTCCAGCGCTGGGGCGGCGTCGCGCAGAACGGCGTGGTCGCCGACCCCACGTGGGACGTGTCGTTGCACGCGGCCAGCGCCGACCTGGAGACGCAGGTGGGGTTGCAGTTTGCCGCCCCGTGACGGCGACGGTCTCACCGTCACGTGCTCACCCCGTGGCCAGGGCGTGCGAGACGGCCCCGGTGGCCACAGTTGCTGCTGCCTGCTTCTGAGCCGGCGGACCCCAGCCCCACGGCGGATCGGGGATGTCGCGCCGCAGGGTCGGCGCGATGTCGGACTGGAACAACGCCAGGCTGTCGCGATGCTGCTCCGGGGTCAGGCCACCGGCGTCCGCGTGGACGTGCAGCACACTGTGGCCGAACTGGTCGTGGTAGCGGTGAACCTTGTCGATGATCTGCGCCGGGGAACCGATCAGGGCTGAACTGTGCTCGACGTAGTCTTCGAAAGTGGTGAAGACCTGCGGCACCCCCGCCCGCCTCTGTGCAGCCGAATTCCCCTCCCACACAGGACGATAGGTCGCCAATGCGACCTGCGAGTTGCGGTGCGAGTAGTAACCGGCGGTGCCGGCGCCCACCGTGGCCCGCGCCGGGTCGTGGCCGTAGTGGGCCCACCGCTGCCGGTAGTAGTCGATGAGCTCGGCGTAGGGCTCGATCGGATTCGTGACGTTCGCGGAGAACAGCGGGTCGCCGTACCGCGCGGCCAGATCCACCGACTCGTGACTTGTCGCCGAGCCATGCCAGATACGGATCGGGTGCTGGTAGGGCTGCGGCCACACTTCGGCGTCGCGCAGCGGCGGACGGAACTGGGTGTCGTAGGTAATCCGGTTGTCCTGCCACAGGCGGCGGAACACTTCGAACGACTCGGCGTTGCGCGCCCACTGGTCCTCGGGCGTCACGTTGAAGAGGTCGCGCTGGGCGGCCCCGTTGCCTTTGCCGATGATGAGTTCGAGCCGGCCGCCGGAAAGATGATCCAGGGTCGCGTAGTCCTCGAACGCGCGCACCGGGTCCAGCAGGCTCAGGGTGGTCACTGCCGTGAACAGTCGAATCGACCGGGTCCGTGCAGCGATGTGCGAGAGCACGACCGTCGGCGAGGAGGAGATGAACGGGCGCTCGTGCCGTTCGCCGACTCCGAACCCGTCGAAGCCCAGTTGCTCTGCGAGGAGTGCGTTTTCGATGACCTCTGCGAAGCGATCATGGGTGGATACCTGGTGGCCGGTGACGGGGTCAGGGGCATGGACGATGAGGGTGATGGCGAGGAACTTCATGTCGTCTGCTGCCGGTCGCTGGTGGTGTCAGTCATGACGGAACCTCCGTTGTCAGGGTCCCGCGGCGGAGACCACGCGCTTGCCACGGGGTTGCCGCAGCCGGGCTTTCACCTGGAGCACCCCGCCGCGGGTGGGAGGGTTGCCGGTCAGCCAGCCAGGGCTTGTCGCTGACACTCGTTGCCGTGTGGCACGTTACCCACGACGGGCCAGGAGAACAAATGCCTACTGCCTGACTAGACAATGGTGGCGCCACGCGCGGGACTGGTCCGGCACCCCCGTGTTGGACCATGAACGGTTGTGGGGGATTGTGATCTGTCTCACCATCTGCCATAGTCGGTTAATCGTTTATACGAGGAGGTGTAGCGATGGCTGTCCGGATCAAGGACATCGCCAGCCAGCTCGGCGTCAGCGACGCGACCGTGTCGCTGGCGCTTTCGGGCAACCCCCGCATCTCCGCCGCCACGCGAGAACGAGTCCTCGCGGCTGCCAAGCAACTGGGATACCGGCCGAACACAGCGGCGCGCGCGCTGCGCACCGAGTCGACCAAGGCGCTCGGACTGATCGTTTCGGACGTGTCCAACCCGTTCTTCGGCGAACTGGCCGGCGAGATCGAACGACAGGCGGGAGCGTCCGGGTATTCGGTCATGCTGTGCAACTCCGATGAGGACGTCGAGCGGCAGGACGAGTACCTCAGTGAGTTGTTGGGCGGTCGCAGAGCTGACGGAGTGATCCTCGTGCCAGTGGCGTCGAGTACCCCAGCGTTGCGGGAGGCCGCTGCGGGCCGCGCAAAGATGGTCATTCTGGATCGACCGCTGACCGTCCCCGGCACCGGTGAGCAAGCCAACTATCTTCGGTCGCTACCGACGGTCCGCAGTGATGCCACGGAAGCGCTTCGCGAAGCAGCCGAGATGCTCGTAGCGCTGGGTCACAAGCGAATTGGAGTCGTCGCGCCGCCGCAGACGACCCCCTTGGCCGAGAACGACGCGGCGAGATCCGTGACGCCCTGGTGACGGCCGGCGTGTCGCCGCGAGCGGTGTTGGTCGAAGAGGGCGACTTCCGCGAAGGTAGCGGCCATCAGGCGGCCAAGGAGTTGCTGAGCCGCAGAAGCCGTCCGACCGCGATTGTGGCGGCGGACGGGCTGATGGGTGTCGGTGTCCTCAAAGCAGCCCGAGAACTGGGACTCCGGGTCCCTTTCGACGTGTCGGTGGTGTGCTTCGACGACGCCCCGTGGTTCGACCTGTTCGATCCGCCGCTGACCGCCATTGCGCAGCCTGTGCAAGCGCTGGCCGAGGCAGCGGTTCAGTCCTTTCTCGCGTTGGTCGCCGGGATAGCACCGCCGGACCTGGCCGCGTGTCGACCACCCTGCACGTTGCTACGTCGCGCGTCGTGCGGACTCGCGCCGCTTTGATTCCTACCCGTGGGTCGTGTGCCCGCGGCCAGCTTCCGATCTTCCAGGAAAACAAGCACAACCATTACAAGGAGATTCCCATGAGTAAGCACACCACGACCGGCCTGGTGGCCGTTGCGATCACCGGACTCGTTCTCACGACGGCCGCGTGTGGACGTGGCGGCACGAGTAGTGGTCAATCGTCTAACTCGGGCTCGAAAGCGAAGATCGCCATCGTCACTCGCGACTTCTCCAACCCCTATTGGGCCGCACTGCGTGACGGAGCCGTCCAGGAAGGCAAGGCGCAAGGCGTCGATGTGACGGTAAAGGCCGGGTCGAATGAGACCGACTCGCAAGGCGAGAACGCGCAGATCAGCACACTGGCCGGCCAGGACTTCAACTGCTTCGCAGTGGTTCCGGTGAACGCGACCAACGTCATCACACCGTTGGTTCCTGTGGCGCGCAAAAACACCCCAATCCTCAACCTCGACACCCAGATCGACCCATCGGCCGCCAAGGCCGCCGGCGTCTCGTTCGCATCCTTTATCGGCTCCGACAACTTGGAGGCCGGCAAGCTCGCGGCCAGCAATCTCAGCAAGGCCATGGGTGGCACCGGGAAGGTGGCCCTCCTGCAAGGCATTGCAGGAGAGCAGAACGGCATCAACCGGGAGAAGGGCTTCGCGCAGGAGTCGGCGGGCAAGCTGACCGTCGTCGCGAAGCAGCCCGCCAACTATGACCAGAACACGGCCCTGTCCGTGACCACCACCATCCTGCAGGCGCACCCGGACATCACCGGGATCTTCGCCGCCAACGACACGATGGGTCTCGGTGCGGCGCAGGCGGTGAAGAACGCCGGCAAGGAGGAAAGGTCAGCATCGTCTCGGTTGACGGCATCCAGGAAATGCTGAAGTCGGTGCAGACGGGAACCAACACCGGCACCGTGACCCAGTACCCGTACGCCGAAGGCCAGATGGCCGTCCAGGCGTGTATGGCGAAGGTCGCGGGCAAGAGCATCCCCGAGCGGGTCGTCGCCCCCATCGCCTACATCGATAAGGCGAATGTGTCGCAGGCGATCAGCAGCTTCCCCAAGCCGTTCGGCAAGTTCAACGACCCGTTCGGCACGCCCAAGTCGTTCAACTGACACCGGTCCACCGTCATCTCACGAAAGGTTCATCATGCAGGCAGTAGCGCATGCCGACGCTGACGTCGAAGCGCGACCACGGCGCGACCGGCGGATCACCGAGCGCATCGCGAAGTACGCAGCGCCGATTGCGTTGGTGTTGTTGTGGATCGTCTTCTTCATCGCCACCCCGAAGTTCTTGACGGGTGACAACATCACCAGCCTTCTGGTGTCGGCATCCATCCTCATGGTGCTGTCGATGGGACAGCAGTTGGTGATCACCGTTGCGGGCATCGATCTGTCGATCGCTTCGAACCTGCCTTGGGCGGCCGTGGTCCTCGCCTGGACGTATTCGCACGGCTGGAACATCGCATTGGCGATGCTCGCTGCGGTCGTCGCCGGACTCGTGGTCGGCTTGGTCAACGGCGTGCTCGTTGCGCGACTGCGCATGGCGGACTTCATCGTCACCCTCGGCACGTTGTCCGTCGTCAGCGGCATCACCCTGGTCATCACCGGTGGGAACCAGACACCCGTGACGTCGGGGTTCCTGCAGGGCCTGGCACTGAATGGGATCGGACCGATCCGATGGTTCTGGCTGGTTGCGGTGATCGTCGCGCTGGTCACCGGCTACCTGTTGTTCTGGACCAAGACCGGAACCTACCTGCTCGCCGCGGGAGGGGATATCGACGCCGCACGCGACGTCGGCATCCGCGTCGTGAGCATCCGGACCCTCGCGTACGCCGCATCCGGGCTGGCGTGCGGTGTTGCCGCGGTCCTGTTCGTGGCCAACAACGGTGGCTCGGACCCCACGATGCAGACCAATCTGTTGCTGAGTTCGATCGCGGCCGTGGTGCTGGGAGGTACCAGCCTCAGCGGTGGCCGCGCGTCCGTTCTGGGCACGGCAGCAGGAGCCATCCTGCTTCAGACGTTGTTGAACGGATTCACCTTGCTGGACATCTCCCAGTACTACCAACCGGTGGCGGTCGGCCTGGTCGTGCTCGGCGCGGCGTTCCTTTCCCGGTTCCAGCGATAGGAGGAAGACGTGACAACGACAACCGAAACATCAACGACGCCAACCGAAACCGGAGTTCTGCTCGACGCTCGCGGCCTGACCAAGTCATTCGACGCGGTCCGCGCGCTGCGGGGGCCGACCTCGCACTCGTCAGGGGTGAGGTGACCGCACTGCTGGGCGACAACGGTGCGGGCAAGTCCACCCTGGTGCGGTGCATCACCGGTGTGCACTCACCGGACTCGGGCACCATCACGTTCAACGGCAGGGAGGTGCACTTCAGCTCACCGGAAGTGTGCCGGGCCAACGGCATCGAGACGGTCTACCAGAACCTGGCGCTGATCGATGACCTCTCGGTCTGGCAGAACCTCTTCCTCCGCCGTGAGATGACGTCCGGTTTCCCGCCCTTCCGCGTGCTCAACAAGAAGGCCATGCGCGAGCGGGCCGAGGGCATCCTTCACGAGCTGGACGTGGACATTCCCAGCGTGACGACAACGGTCCGGCGGATGTCCGGTGGCCAACGCCAGAGCATTGCGATCGCCCGGGCGGCCCACTGGGGCAAGCAGTTGGTGGTGATGGACGAGCCGACAGCGGCTCTCGGCGTCCGGGAAACTGCCGCAGTCGAGAAGCTGGTCTTGCGGCTTAAGGAGCATGGCGTGACGGTCCTGCTGATCACCCATGACATGGCCCAGGTCGGTCGCATCGCCGACACCGCCGTGGTGATGCGGCGGGGTCGGACCGTGGCACGTCGGGCGGTCAGCGATGTCAGCGCCGATGACCTGGTCGCACTGATCACAGGTGCGAAGGAAGGCGACGCAAATGAGCGCTGATGTGTCAGTGGTCGGCTCGATCAACCTCGACCACACCACCGTCACATCGGCTTTTCCCGGTCCGGGCGAAACGATCCTCGGTGAATCGGTCGCGACCAGTGTCGGCGGCAAGGGCGCGAACCAAGCGGTCGCAGCAGCGCTGGCCGGTGCTCACGTGAGCATCGTCGGATCGGTCGGATCGGACCCGGACGGAGATCGCGCACTGGCTGCGCTCAGTGCGGCGGGCGTGTCGGTGGATCGGGTGCGGCGCTGCGACGATGTGCCAACCGGCACGGCGTGGATCACGGTCGCCGACGGTGAGAACAAGATCATCGTCGTGCCCGGGGCGAACGAGGACGTCACCATCGATGGTGCCGATACGGAAGCATCGGTCACCCTGTGTCAGTTGGAAATCCCGATGGACGTCGTGGCATCGGCGGCCGGGCGGGCGGGACTCTTCATCCTCAATGCCGCGCCGGCCACCGAGATCACACCGGCGTTGCTGCGCCAGTGCGACGTTCTCGTGGTGAATGAGCACGAGCTAGCCACCATCACCTCCGAGCTCATCGGGTCAGTGAACTCGATCGTCACCGCTTCGAGGTCGCTTCTGGACGCCGGTGTTCGCGCGGTGATCACGACGGTGGGCGCACAAGGCGCTGTCCTTTGTCAGCCAGGTGGGGCATCGCTGACTGCCGCGCCCCGTGTGCCGGTGGTTGACACCACCGGCGCCGGGGACGCGTTCTGCGGCGTCCTCGCGGCCCGTCTTGCTGCGGGCGATGTGCTCTCCGTGGCCGTGAAGTGGGGTGTGGCCGCCGGGTCTCACGCCGTCCAGGCACCGTCCGCCCAGTCCTCCTATCCGGATGGGGCCCAACTCAAGGCAGCCGTCGAAGCCATCGCTCCAGCAAAGGAACTCACCTCGTGATCACGACTGGAATCATTCACGCCGACCTTGCCCGGCATCTCGCCGGTCTACGGCATACGGAGCACTTGGTCATCTGCGACAGCGGTCTGCCACTCGGTGACGTGCCCACCGTCGATCTGGGCTATCGGTACGGGCAACCCGGATTCATCGATGTGATCGAGACCATCCTGCCCGCCGTCACCCTCGAAGCCAGCTGGATTTCGCAGCCAATGGTGCAGGCCAACCCGAAATGCCTCTCAGCACTGAGAAATCAGGGGCTCTCACCGCAGGAGCTCGATCACGAAGACTTCAAAGTCCGGGCGCTCGCGGCCAAGTTCGCTGTCCGCACCGGCGAGGACACGTTCTACGCCAATGTGATCTGCCGCGCGGGCGTCCCCTTCGCGAAGTGACCGGATTGCCGGCTGGGGTCAGACGTGCGGGAGCAGTTCGCTGGGGCTGATGCCGTACTGCTTCTTGAACGTGCGGGAGAAGTGGCTGGCGTCGGAGAAGTGCCAGCGCCGAGCGACCTGACTGACCGGGCTGCCCGAGGTGAGATCGTCACGGGCGCGGGCCAATCGGCGTACGCGAAGGTAGCCTGACACGGTCTCGCCGGAGTCCTCGAAAGCCCGGTGCAGGGATCGCACGGACACCCCGATCCGGTCGGCGATCACGGCGGGCGACAAGGTGCCGCGATGCAGGTTGCGCTCGATGAAGGCTTCGGCGGCGGACCGGGTGGCGTACGTCGATTGCGGCCAGAGCTGTCGCGGCGCCTGCAGCGCTGCGGCCAGTAGCTCGATCGTGGCGTTGCGGGCCGCGGGCAGTGCGCCCAGCGGAAGGTCGTCGATGGTGCGGGACAGGCCGTCGAGATAGTTGCGCAGGAGCGACACGGCGGGGGCGTCGGCATCCAGCACCGAACCGGTGAGCAATTCGCCGCGCGCTCCGACTTCGGCCAGGGCGGCTTTGGGCACCAGCAGGCTGCGTTTGATCAGCGGTTCCTGGACCAGGAATTCGGCGTGTTGGGCGGAGTCCCACATCACCACGCTGCCGGGAGTCAGCTGCGCGGTACGACCGGCCTGAGTGACCTGCTCGCGGCCCTGCAGCGTCATCAGCATGACAAGGTATTCGCCCTCGGTCTGGCTGATCTGTGGGCCGCGGCGGACCCCGGCGCACGGGTCGCACGAGCAATCGACCAGGACCAGATCGGCCAGGTGCCGTTGGCGCACAGAGGCGGAGTACGGCGTGTGGTCGGCGGGCGTGATCTCCGTGATGTCCCAGGTCAGATGGGTCTTGGACAGCAGGCGGGCCCATGCCTCGCGAGCGGACGCCAGGTCGTCGTCCCGCAGGGTCTGCACCATCGAAGCCTCCTTCGTCTCTTCGAATGTAACCCCGATCACACCGTCGCTGCTCGGGGTGGCGCGCAGAGGCACGAAGTCGGCACGCAGATGCATGGCTGTGAGCTAGGTCACTTCCTAGTGTCGCTGACAACCCGCTATTCCGAGTGGGCGATCACAGGAGATCACCATGACCCAGACACTGGACGAGAAGGCGCAGGTCGCCGTACCGGACAACCGCACGGACGTCGAATTCGACTCCGACGGAGTGACGTTGCGCGGGTGGTACTACCGCGCGTCGGGCGGCGGCACGGCGCCCACAATCGTGATGAGCCACGGGTTCGCTGCGGTCAAGGAGATGTACCTGGACAAGTACGCCGAGGCGTTCTCGGCCGGCGGGCTGAACGTGCTGGTCTACGACAACCGCAACCTGGGTGCCTCCGACGGGCAGCCGCGCGGGGAGATCACGCCGTGGCAGCAGATCGACGACTACCGCAACGCGATTACGTACGCCGAGACCCTCCCGGGCACTGACCCGGACCGGATCGGGATCTGGGGCTCGTCGTACTCCGGCGGACACGTGCTGGTGGTGGCGGCGCAGGACCGACGGGTCAAGTGCGTGTCCGCCCAGGTACCGGTCGTCGACGGTGACGCGAACTTCAGGCAGTTGGTGCGTGCGGACTTCGTGGGCGGCGCGCGCGACGGTTTCAACGCCGACCGGCGGGCGCGCTTCAACGGCGGGGCGCCGGCGATGATCGACGTGGTCAACAAGGACCCGATGGCACCCTCGGCCTTGCCGACCCCGGACTCCTACGAATGGTTCATCGGCACCCACGAGCTGCGGGCGCCGTCGTACGTGAATTCGTGCACGTTGCGCAGCGTCGAACGGTTCTCGGAGTATCAGCCCGGTGCCTATCTGCGGTTGATCGCGCCGACCCCGCTGCTGATGTGCGTGGCCTCCGACGATGTGCTGACACCGACGAAGATCGCGATCGACGGGTTCGCCGAGGCGCGCGAGCCGAAGAAGCTGGTGGTGCTGCCCGGTGGGCACTTCGATGCCTACGTCAAGGGATTCGAGATCTCCTCGAAGGTGCAACTGGAGTGGTTCCGGCAGCACCTGATGGCCGACGCGTCGAAGGAGGCCTGAGATGGCACAGGAAGGACGCCTGGCCGGCAAGGTCGTCGTCATCACCGGCGGGGCATCGGGGTTCGGCCGTGAATCGGCATTGCTGTTCGCCCAGCACGGGGCCAGCGTCGTGGTCGCGGATGTGGTGGAGAAGCCGCTGGCGAAGGGTTTCGAAGCGGATCTGGACACGCCAACCGCCGACGCCATCACGGCCAAGGGCGGCCGGGCGGTCTACGTGAAGTGTGACGTCACCAAGAAGGCGGACACGGACGCTGCGGTTGCGGCGGCCGTCTCCGAATTCGGCCGCCTGGACGTGATGTTCAACAACGCAGGGATCTACCGAGGCGGCAAGCTGATGGACGAATTCACCGAGGAGGATCTCGACGCGTGCTTCAACGTGAACGCCAAGGGCACGTTCTTCGGCATCCAATCCGCCGTCGCGCAATTTCGCAAGCAGGAGCCCGGCCCGCACAACCTGCGGGGCACGATCGTCAACCTGGTGTCGACCGCGGGCCTGCAGGGGCACCCGATGCAGTCGGTCTACAACATCTCCAAGGGTGCTCAAGCGAACGTGACACGTTGTGCCGCAATCGAGTACGGCGCAGAGGGCATCCGCGTTAACGGCATCTGCCCGACGTACGCCAAGACCGCTCTGACACGTGATCTGTACGAGGACATGGCCTTCATGAAGGAGTTCAGTGAGTCGGTGCCGATGAAACGCTGGGGCGAGATGGAGGACGTCGCCAACCTGGCCCTGTTCCTCGCCTCGGACGAGTCGAGCTACGTCCACGGTGACCTGGTGCGGATCGACGGCGGCGAAACCCTCTGCCGCTACTCGGTGTAGGAGAAAGGAACAGTCATGGTCGAGAACAAGGTAGCGGTTGTCACGGGCGCCAGTTCCGGGAACGGTAGGGCGATCGCGCGACGGTTGGCCGCGGACGGCTTCGCGGTGGTCTGCAGTGATCTACACGCCGAAGCCCTGGCGGGAGGGTACGAGCAGGACGCCAACGTCGCGACCCACGAGGCCATCGTGGCGGCCGGTGGGCGCGCCGTCTTCGAGAAGGCCGACGCGGCAAGCTATTCGGACGCGCAGCTGGTCGTCTCCAGGGCGGTGTCGGAGTACGGCCGGCTTGATGTGATGGTCAACAACGCCGGCATCTTCACCGGGTTGTGCACCATCGTCGATGAGAAGGAGGAGGACTTCGACAAGACGCTTGCCGTCAACTTGAAGGGTGTGTGGGCCGGCAGCAAAGCCGCGATCACGCAATTCATGCGCCAGGAGGTGCGCGAGGACACCCGTGGTGTCGTGGTGAACATCGCCTCCATCGGCGGCCTTGTCGGGCTGGCGCAGGAGCCCGGATACTGCGCTTCGAAAGGCGGCGTGGTGAACCTGACCCGGCAGATCGCGGTCGACTTCGCGCCAGAGCAGATCCGAGCGGTGGCCGTCTGCCCGGGATTCCTCGCCACAGCGATGGTGCGGCCGTTCCTGGATGATCCGGAGTTGAACGCCGGCCTGCACAGCCAGTCACCGTGGCCCAACCTGGGCACCGCGGAGGACGTCGCCAAAGCAGTCGCGTTCCTGGCCAGTCCGGAATCGCGCTGGGTGACCGGCTCCACGTTGACCGTGGACGGCGGGTTCACCGCTCGCTAGCGCACCCGCCGACGAGCGCCGGCCGCTGAGACCCCCACTCGGTGGCCGGCGCTTTTTGCTGACCTCGGTGCGTCGATTCGTCGACGAGGAGACCGGCGTGCTGGTCGACGTTCTCAGACCTCCACATAGAAAACACAGGTTTCTCTCAGAAAGGGTCCCGTTCAGTAGGGCATCTGCTCTACGCTCGCGAGATCGTTGCCCACAGCTCAATGAGGAGTTCTTTGATGTCCGAGTCGACACCGCCTTCATCGGGATCCCAGCCGTCATGGGACCCCGGTTTCTACCCGGACGGCCAAGGCAACGAACGATACTGGGACGGCCAGCAATGGACTGAACAGACTCGCCCGATTGCACCGACCCAAGCCACTACAGCTCCCACGACGCCGCCTGGACAAAACACCCCGGCAGCCAACGCCTACTCGGGCACGACTGCTGACGCCGCGAGCGAAACAAGGAAGCGCAGGAAATGGCCGTGGGTGGTGGGTGGTCTCGTAGCCGTGGCTGTGGTGGGGGGAGCAATCGGCAGCCAAGGTGGCACGGATAAGCCCAAAACGTCGGCGACGCAGACGGCCTCCACGCCCCAAGCCTCTCCAACGAGTCAGCAGCCAACGTCTGACACCCCATCGAGTGAGCCCTCGAGCCCCGAGGCCACACCTACGGATGAGCAGTCGACCACGGCAGACACGGCGGGAAGGACACCGACGGGAAAGCTCACCACGCTCGGCGCGGGGACATTCGCAGTAGGGTCCAAGATCCCCCCGGGGCTGTACGACGTGACCGCGGCGAAGGGGGAGCAGGGCAACTTCTTCGTGACCGGAACTGACGACTACAACGAGATTCTGGGCGGCTCCGATCTTGGTGTCAGCAAGGTCAGGGTCAAACTGCAGGACGGTGACAGTGTGCAGATTTCTGGCATGCGAAAGGTGACCTTCACTCCGGTTACGGCTCCCTTCGTGACCAATCACGCGAAAGCGACTCTCTATGCCGGGCAGTTTGCGGTCGGCGAAGACATCGGAGCGGGGCGCTACAAAGTGACCCCCGGGGCCGGGCAGTCAGGCAACTTCTTCGTTGACGGTGGCAACTATGTCAACGAGATCCTGGGTGGTTCAGACGGGCTCGGCGTTCCAAGCGTTGAAGTGGATCTTTCGGAGGGTGACGTGATCACCATTTCCGGAATGGACCAGGTGGTGTTCACGCCAGAATCTTGACGTGTGTTAGAAGTGCTGCGACAGCTTGATGTTGCCGTGGTGCTCACGTAAGGCTGGCCAGTCGATCGGCGGCAGCCCGTACGGCGGCACGGAGTTCGGGTGGGGCGTCCAGTTTCAGCGGAGCATCAATTGCCAACAGCCGCTGCGGAATCCAGTCGAGTCGCTCCGCGCGGATCGTGACCTGTTGCCAGCCGTCGGGCCCGGGCTCGATCGTGGCGATGGTCCGGGAAGCCATGCCTCGACCTGTTCCACCGTGGCCTGCACCCGGAGGCGGACGGTGTACCGGTAGTCCGCGGTGGCGAAGGCACGGGCCAGGTCCGTCGGCTCGGTGACGGGCCGGCGGAAGTGGCCGGGCGCCGTACGGGTGCGGGCGATGCGATCACAGCGGAAGGTGCGCGTCGCGTGCCGGGTGGTGTCGTAGGCGATGAGGTACCAACGTCCCTGCAGCACAACGACTTCATGCGGATGAATGGCGCGCGTGGTCCGCTCGCCGGCACGGTCGGCGTAGTCGATGGTGAGCGGGGTGCCGGTGCGGACCGCCTCGCCAACAGTGAGGAGTACGTCGGGGGCAGGCTGCTCGGTGACCTCGCCGCCCTGTGCGGCAAGAGCCGCTTCTTGAAGGACGGTCGCGCGTTCGACGAGGTGCTGCGGCAGGGCACGCCGCAGTTTGGCGATGGCGGTCGCGGTGGCGGCCCGGGACGCGGGGCTGCGCTCGGCGGCCGCGCTCTCGGAGAGGGCGAAGAGGACGGCCAGCGCTTCATCGTCGCTCAACATCAACGGCGGGAGGCGGTATCCGGTCGCGAGCCGGTAGCCGCCGTACCGGCCGCGGAGGCTCTCGACCGGGATGTCGAGGTCGCGCAGTTGCTCGACGTACCGACGCACGGTGCGCTCGTCGACCCCGAGATCGGAGGCGAGCTCGGCCCGGCTTCGGGTGGTCGCTGACTGCAGCAACGTCAGCAACTGCAGGATGCGCGCGGCGGGACGGGGCATGTCTCCAAGCGTATGAGCAATAGTGGGCTGGTTCTGTCCACTATTGACCGTAGTGTCCGTGGGGTCAGAACGCCTACGAGGAGATGCCATGAGACTCGCTGCCACCCGGATCATCACCGACGACGTCGACGGGGTGGTCACTTTCTACGAGCGATTGACCGGGGCGTCGGCCGCCAGATTGCACCCACTGTTCGCCGAGATCACTATGGACACAGGGACGTTGGCGATCGCGAGTGCACAGACGGCGCCGTTGTTGGCGAATGGCGTGACGGCCGCATCGAACCGCTCGGTCACGCTGGACTTCTTGGTGCCGGACGTGGACGCGACGTACGAGCAGGTGCGCTCGTGGGCTGCGGTCGTCCAAGCACCGACTGATCTGCCGTGGGGCAACCGCTCGCTGCTCGTGCGCGATCCGGACGGCAACCTGGTCAACCTGTTCGCGCCGACGAGCGACGCCGCCAAGAGGCGCTTTACTAGCTCGTCTTTGTAGGAATAGCGCTCTTGAGGGCGAAGTCGGCGCTGATGGCCGCCGCCGTCGTCAGCAGTCGTGGCAGGTGTTGCTCCACAAGGGTTTCCACCGTCGTCTCGGCCGCGTGAACGGTGACGTTGAGTCCGGCCACCACCCGTCCCGTTCCGTCCCGCAGGGGGCGGCCACCGAACGTACGCCGCGCGCCAGCGCCTCGTCGGTCAGGCACCAGCCGCGTTCGCGCGTGAGGGCCAGTTCGGTCCGCAGTTCCTCAGGCGTCGGTGACAGTCGGACCTCGACGCCGGATCGTGAGGGTTCGGCGAGGACGCTTGCGACCTGATCGTCGGTCAGATCGGCCAGAAGCACTTTGCCCAGGGAGGTGGACGCGGCCGGGAATCGGGTGCCGATGGTCACCGCCAGGGCAATCAGTTTCGGCACCGAAACCCTTGCCACATAAACGATGTCGGAGCCGTCGAGCTGAGCGATGGACGACGACTCGCCGGTGGCGGCTACCAGTTTCTCCATGTGCGGACGGGCGATGTCCCACCAGCCCATCGAGTGCACGTATGACATGCCCAGCTCGAGAACCCGCGGCGTGAGGGAGAAACCGGATTCCCTCGACTGCACGTAGCCGAGCTCGGCCAGGGTCAGCAGGATGCGTCGGGCAGTGGGCCTGGCCAGGCCGGTGCGATCTGCTACCTCGGTCATCGTCAACGTCGGGCGGGTGGCATCGAACGCGCGGATGACGTCGAGACCGCGAGCCAGCGCCTCGATGAAATCCGGTCCATTGCCGCGCTCGGCCACAGCACCCCTCCTGATCAACGACGTGTCGCCACTGTAGAGGGCTCGGCACGTGAGCAGACCACGCGAAGACCTTGACAGCGGGTGTGACCAGGAGCACAGTTACGGCATACGGACACGTGACCGCTAGACGGACAGGATGATCGACGACCCATGACGACGGACGGTGCTGGACCTCTCTCCGGCCTGGTGGTCGCGGACTTCTCGCGCATCCTCGCCGGCCCCTACGCGACGATGCTGATGGCCGACCTCGGTGCGGAGGTCATCAAGGTCGAAGGTCCGTCGGGTGACGACACCCGCACCTGGGTGCCGCCGACGCGGCAGGAGGTGTCGACGTACTACCTGAGCATCAACCGCAACAAGCGCTCGATCGCGCTGGACCTGAAGGACCCGGCCGACCGTGCGGTCGCCAGCGACATCGCCGCCCGCGCGGACGTGCTGATCGAGAACTTCCGGCCGGGCGGGCTGGCGAAGTACGGCTTGGACTACGCGGCCGTCGCTGCGGCCAACCCCGGGGTGATCTACGCATCCATCAGCGGTTTCGGCTCCGGTGGGGGTGCGCATCTGCCGGGGTATGACCTTCTGGTGCAGGCCATGTCAGGCCTGATGAGCCTGACCGGTGATCCCGATGGGCCGCCCTACCGGGCCGGGATCTCCGTCTTCGATGTGATGACCGGGATGCATGCGTTGATCGGGATCCTGGCCGCGCTGCACGAGCGCGACAGCTCCGGGCAGGGCCAGCACATCGAGGTCAACCTGTTGTCGTCGGCGCTGTCCGGCCTGGTCAACCAGACCGGGGCGTACGTCGCGGGAGACGTTGTCCCCCACCGCATGGGTAACGCCCACCCGAGTCTGTTCCCGTACGAGCCGATGCCGACCGCGGACGGGGACCTCATCGTGATCGCCGGCAACGACCGGCAGTTCGCGGCGCTGTGCGAAGCGCTCGGGGTGCCGGAGCTGGCAGGCGACGAGCGCTTCCGGACGGTGGGGGACCGCACCGAGAACCGGGAGCTGCTGCGGCCGCTGCTGGAGAAGCAACTGGCGCAACGGACCCGGGCCGAGTGGTTCGACGCTCTCGTGGCCGCCGGCCTGCCGGCCGGCCCGATCAATTCGATCGCCGAGGAGTCCGGTTCGCCGCGGATCTCGGTCTCGGACCGGTCGTTGAGGTTGGCGAGGAAGCAATGCCTTTGGTGCGCAACCCGATCACGTTCTCCCGTTCGTCGGTGCGCTACGACCTGGTCCCGCCGGCCGTGGGACAGCACCGTCAGGAAATCTTGGACTGGCTGGAAGGGAAGGCGTCATGAGTGAGGAACTGTCGTTCCCCACCTCGCTGGGGATGTCCACCACCTCGACGATCACCCTGCTCGGCGAGGACCTGGCCGGGGATCTCATGGGCAAGGTCAGTCTGACCGAGCTGGTCTACCGGATGGTGACCCTGCGGACGCCGACCCCCGGTCAGGTGCGGCTGTTGGACGCCTGCCTGCTCGCATTGGCCGATCACGGCTTCACCCCAACCGCGCTCGCTGCGCGCCTCACCTATCTGTCCGCGCCCGACTCCATCCAAGGCGCTATGGCGGCCGGCCTGCTCGGCGGTGGGTCGCGGTTCCTGGGGGTGACCGAGGACTGCGGGCAGTTCCTGCACGTCGTGGTGGAGGACCTGCCCGAGCGCCCACAGACCGAGGCGGGATGGGACGAGGTGGCGCGGGACGTCGTACGGGAAGCTCGCGCCGAGGGTCGGATCATCCCAGGACTGGGGCACCCGGTGCACAAGGAACTCGACCCGCGCACACCGGCACTGGTGCGCATCGCCACCGAAACCGATTGCTACGGGCCGCATCTGGCCCTGTTCGAAGCAATCGGCCGGGTGCACACGGAGTTCATGAGCCGGCGTCTCGTGCTGAACGGCGCCGGTGTCGTCGGGGCTGCCCTGGCCGACCTGGAGCTGCCGGTCGAGTTGTTGCGCGGCTTCGCGCTGCTGGCCCGAGCGGCCGGGCTGCTGGGGCAGTTGGCCGAGGAGCAGCGGATGCCGATGGCGATGCGGACGTATCTGCTGGTCGAGGAGAACGCCACCTTCGTGGACCCGGCCTCGGTGACGGAGGCGGCCGATGAGTGAGGTCGACGCCAACCGGCAACTCGCGTTGAACGCAACGCCCGAAATCCGTTCTGCCTGAGGCTTGGAGGAGACATGGCACAACTCGTTGCGGTGCTCGCGACGACGCACCACCCGTTCTACTACCGCACGAGCCAGTTGCCGCCGGACGAGGCGCCGCCGTTCGCGGCGGAGTGGATCAGCAAGGTCACCGCGTACCGGGAGACGCTGACCAAGGCGCGGCCCGACGTACTGGTCATGGTCGGCTCGGATCACTTCCACCAGCTGTGGCTGGACAACATGCCGCAGTTCCTGGTCGGCAACGCACCGTTCTACGACGGCAACTGGGAGAACGAGATTCGCGAGTTCGGGATGCCCAAACTCTTCCTGAAGGGCCACCCGGAGCTCTCGGCGTACATGCTGCGGGAAGGGATCGACAAGGGATTCGATCTGGCGTTCTCCAACGAGTTGCGCGTGGACCACTCGGTCACGTGCCCGATCTTCACGGTGCGCCCGGATGCCGACCTGCCGATCGTTCCGATCTACACCAACATCTTCGCGCCGCCGCTGCCGCAGCCGGAGCGGTTCGTGCGGCTGGGCCAGACGATCCGGGAGATCATCGACGCCTGGCCCAGCCGCCTGCGGGTCGCAGTCATCGGCACCGGCCACCTGTCGCTGGAGTTGGGTGGCCCGCGGCAGTTCGGCCCGACTGGACCCGACCCGGAGTTCGATGCGCAGGCGGTCGAGTGGATCCGCACCGGTGATATCGACGGCGTGCTGAAGAACGTGACGTTGGAGTCGCTGCACGCGCCGGGGAACGCCACGCACGGGTTCATGGACTTCATGCTGATGATGGGCATCGCCGGTTACGAACACGCCGACTACGCCGACCAGCTCAGCCTCTTCCACACGATGGAGGCCTACTTCACCTGGTATCCCAACCCGCACCTGCTGGAGGCGTGAGCGATGAGCCGCTATCTGCTGGACAAGTTCCTCTACACCGTCGACCGGGACCACGAGCTGACCGAGCGGTACCGCGCCGAGCCGGAAGCGTTGGTCGCCTGGTGGGAGGAGAACATCGCCAACTCGCTGCTGAACTGCGTGGTGGCCGAGAAAACCACCTGGCTGCGGTTCACCGACGAGGAGCGTACGGCGCTGATCACCCACGACTCCGTCCGGCTCTTCGAGCTCGGGGCGCATCCGTTCCTCACCCTGACCCTGTGGATCGCGATGTTCGAGCGGGACTTCGACGAACCGCTGGCCATGCAACTGGACTACGCCAGGAAGCTGGCCGACAAGACGCTGCCTTACCCCGACATCACCACCTGAACCGGAGAAACGCCATGAGTTCCATTGACACACAGTCCGTTTCGGACACTCCTGTGATCGTCTTCCGGCACGGTCTCGTGCTGACCATGGACGATGCGCACACCGTCATCGACGATGGGGACGTGCTGGTCGTCGGCACCGACATCGCGGCGGTGGGGCGGAATCTGGAGGTGCCGGACGGGACCGTCGAGATCGACGCGAGCGGCGGCATCCTGATGCCCGGCATGGTCGACACCCACCGGCACATGTGGCAGACCGCGATGCGCGGGTACGGCAGTGACTGGACGTTGACGCAATACTTCGTGTGGAACTACCTGGAGCACGGTCGCAAGTTCCGGCCGCAGGACATCTACGCGGGCAATCTGCTGAGCGGGCTGGAGGCCCTGGACTCGGGTGTCACGACGTCGGTGGACTGGTCGCACGGGCTGTCGACCGTGGAGCATGCCGAGGCAGCGGTCGACGCGCTGCAGGAGGTGCCTGGCCGGTTCGTCTTCGCCTACGGAAATATCCACGCTGGGCCCTGGGAGTGGACGGCATCGCCGGACTTCCGCTCCTTCGTGGAGCGGCGGATGCCGCGCTCGGAGATGCTCGGCTTCCAGCTGGCCTTCGACGTGACCGGCGACCCGGCGTTCCCGGAGAAGGCGGCGTTCGAAGTCGCCCGCGAGTTGGAGGTGCCGGTGACGACGCACGCGGGTGTGTGGGGTGCCACGAACGACGACGGCATCCGGCTGATGCACGAGAACGGTTTCATGACGCCTTCCACGGTGTACGTCCACGCCGCGACGCTCAGCGACGACTCCTACCAGCGGATCGCGGCGACCGGCGGGACCGCATCGGTGTCCGCGGAGAGCGAATCCAGTTGCGGCCAGGGTTATCCGTCCAGTTGGGCGCTGCGCCGGCACGGCATCCCGATCTCGCTGTCGGTCGACACCAGCGTGTGGTGGAGCGCCGACGCGTTCGCTGCGATGCGGGCAACGGTGTCAGCCGACCGGGCGCGGGAGCACCACGAAGCGCACGGGCTGGGTGAGACGGTGACACACGTGGCGCTGCGGGCTCAGGAGGTCGTGGACTGGGCAACCCGCGGCGGGGCCAAGGCG
Organism: Branchiibius cervicis; assembly: GCF_042661605.1. NCBI lineage: Bacteria > Bacillati > Actinomycetota > Actinomycetes > Micrococcales > Dermacoccaceae > Branchiibius > Branchiibius cervicis. The sequence goes on along the minus strand of NZ_JBHSWJ010000002.1, from coordinate 2,772,525 downwards.
CTCGGTCTGGACTCGCTGGTCGGCAGTCTCGAGCCGGGCAAGCGGGCGGACGTCGTACTGGTCAAGAACGACGACTCACCGGTGATGTTCCCGATCCTGCAGCCGTACGGGCACGTGGTGTTCCAGGCGCAGCGCGGCGACGTCGACACGGTGCTGGTGAACGGCAAGGTCGTCAAGCGCGACGGCAAGCTCGTAGGCGCCGATCTCGCGCGCGCTCGCGAGGTGGTGGCGGACACGATCGACTACCTGCGCGGCGAGTTGGGCGAGCAGGAGTGGACCTCCGGGATGAGCCCGGACATCCCTGAGTCCAAGGTGCTGGACAACCCCTACACCTATACGGAGTACGCCGACGCGTCGACCCACAGCGCGGAGCGCGTGTAGCGGGGCGCGTGTAGCGGGGCGCGCCAGCGCGTCGCACCTGGCGGCTGCGCCGCGCAGGCGAAGTAACGAATTCCTTTCGCACGACGGAAAATTGGCGCTTGTAATCCGCGGTTTGCCCTGCGCTGCACCAGGTCGCTCCCAGTTTGCGTCCAGCCTATTGACGGCCAGAAGCCAGCTACGGCCCCTAGCTTCTCACCGAGGGGGAGGGGATGAACGTGGTGGACCAGCCGCCAATTGCCGGGCCGGACGGGCGCAATGCGCCCGCGAACTGGTATCCCGTGGGTGCGGGTCAGGAGCGGTTCTGGGACGGATACAACTGGACCGAGTACGTCCGCACGGCGTGGGTCACTCCCGGGCAACCGGCTGCGCAGCCGGTCCAGACTCAGTCGCCCTCTCCTGTGTCAGGTCGCCTCGTGCGACGGGACAAGTCGGGCTGGGTGTACGTGGGGCGCGCCGTCCCGGCGCTGATAGCCATCATGTTTCCCTTCATGCACTGTCTGTCTGGATCCCACGATGAGTCGTTCTCGGTCAGCTCGACCGAGGTATCTGCGCCGATGACACCTGCGGCCGCGGCTCCGGATCCGGCGACAATCAGTCCGTCCCCGACCACCACGTTCGCATCCATCACGCCGCACCGGATGACGTTGAAGGCGGGCGATTACACCGTCGGCACGGGTGAACTCGCGGCGGGCACGTATGACGTCACGCCGGCGGCGGGTCAATCCGGGGAACTGAATGTGACTGGCGACGACGGTGACCCGTCCGAGATCAGCTCGATGCAGGGACTGGGCTCGTCTTCGGCCGATGGGCAGGTGCCGAAAATGCGGGTCGATCTGAAGCTTGGTGAGACCGTGACCCTGTCGCAGTTGAAGAGTGCGACGCTGGTGCCGGTCATAACGGGCGCGGCGCCACGTCGCGCCCGGACGGTCCTGTTTGCAGGGACGTTCGTCGTGGGCACGGATCTTGCTCCGGGCGATTACCGCGTCACGCCCGGGCCCGGCCAGAGCGGCAACTTCTTCGTCGACGGCCTTGAGAACGACTACAACGAGATCCTGGGCACCGCGGCAGATGGCGGCCAATCCAGTCTCGATGTCCGTCTCGGTGCCGGTGATGTGATCGAGACTCGCAACATGAGCGCGGTGATCTTCACTCCGGAGGCGTGACGCGGTGGAGCACTCGGGCGGCCCCAGCTTGTTGACGCGATCTGGTGGCTCCCACATTCCGGGGAGCGAGGAATCAGCTCGTCGCAGACGCCGGCGCAGCGCACCGTCCGGTGCCGGGTCCACCGAGCCGGAACGAGGTGGGTGAGACGGCGCCGAAGTCGTACTGGCTGGGGCTGGTGGCGCGCACGGCCAGGTTGGGAGTGTCAGTCGAACCCTCCAGGCGGTAGCCCGCGATGAACGAGGAGAACGACTTGCTGCCCAAACGTCCGTCACCCATGTCGGTACAGCTGGGGGAATCCGAGCCGATCTCGGCGACCTCACCGAACGCGGAGATCAGTTGGGCCTTGGTGTAGGTGCCGTTCCACAGCGAGCCGGGGAAGTAACCGACGGGTTGGTAGTCGAAGTAAACCCACCAGCTGCCGTTGACGTTGCGGATGGCGAACTGGCCGACCCCGGGGAGCACCCGCATGCCGGGCTTGATCCACTTCGAGACCTGCACGAACCCGCAGCCGTTGTAGCAGGATTCCTGCCCGTTGACCCAGTGGTAGACGAACAGGTGGGCGTGGGCGTCGCCGTTGAGCGAGGGTCGACGGTCCAGCCGATCTCGACAGTCGACGTCTGGTCGGCGTTCTGTAGGGCCAACTCCTGCAGGGTGTGCTCGCCGTACGCCGCCGCGGATTGATTGACCTCTGGGTCGGCGATCCCCATCACGATCTGCGCGCTGGTCGCGTTGGTCACCTGCTGGCCGACGACGTAGTCGTAGCACGCGCCGTACCAGCAGATCGGTGCGTCGGCCGTGGTCGTCGCCGGTGGCAGGGAGGGCGCCACGGCCGGGGAAGCAGTCCTGGCGCTGCTCGTGATGGCGGTGCTGTCGATGACGGTCGCGGCGCTTGCGGACCCGCCCTGCCCGAGGCCGAAGCCGATAGCGGCGGCGGTAGCCAGCGACGCGCCGGCGGCGAGGAAGGTCCGAGCGTTCATCGGTACTCCTGGGGTAGCGGATGGGGCGAGCGTCCCTGAGCCAAGCACAAGTTCGACAGTAAATGTGTCTACTGCGGCGATTGAGTTGGCTTCTTCGGCCAGCCCGGTGATCTTGGATGCCGGTCCTGCGGGCTGACCGCGTCAGACCGGATGGTGCCCGCGGTTGAGGGGAGGACTAGCGTCGCGACTATGGGGGAAGCGGTTGAGGCAGGCTCCCGGCCGCGGCCGAGCGTCTTCGTGATCACCGCCGTCGTATCGGCGCTGTCTCTGGTCATCTTCGCGGTAGCTCTTCGGTTCGGATGGTTCGGTCCCGATGTGGGCGCGGGAGCGAACTTCTGCGAGGCCGCGCGTGACGGCCTGATCAAGCAACCAGCCAACACGCTGAGCAACGTCGGATTCGTGATCGCGGGCCTGGCGGCGGCGTTCTATCTCGACCGGCATTGGTCGCATGTCGCGCACGCCCGGTTGCTGGCCGCGTTCCCGGCGCTGATCGCGCTGCTGGGGCCGGGCAGTATGGCCATGCACGCGACCCAGTCGAGCCTCGGTGGCCGGTTCGACGTGGGGTCGATGTACCTCGTGGCTGGCTTCGCCGCGGCGTACGGGATGACTCGCCTTCTGGGACGCGGATTGCCCACGCTGGCAGTGCTATTCGTCATCCTCGTGGTCGCTGCGGAGGTCCTCGGAGCTTCCGATGTGCCGGCGCCGCTGGTCGACACGGCCGGCAACCTGGCATTCGCGGTGCTTCTGCTCATTGCCGTCTTGATCGAGGTCGTCATCCAGCGCCGGCCGCGTCATCCCCGGTCGTGGCGGTCGGCGTTGGTCGCTGTCGGCGCGATGGCGGTGGCTTTCGTCATCTGGAGTCTCAGCCATTCCGGCGGGCCGCTGTGCGATCCGGATTCGCTGCTGCAGGGGCACGCCGTCTGGCACGTGCTGTGCGCGGTGTCGGCGTACGCACTGTCCCGCTTCTATGCCAGCGAGCGCTTCCATAATGACAGGCGCCCCGCTATTTGAAAGGGCGGAGGTGTGGAAGCCATTGCACCGGTTTCTCCGGCAACCATGTGCAACGGCTACCGAACCTTCGAACGATCTCTTTACGCTGCGGGCTACAGCTTCTCGTAGAGCGCCCCCGGGCGGCCGCGCAGGTTCTGCGACGCGTGCGTGCACCGGTTCTCTGCCACCTGCGTCATACGCCGCGTGGTGAATCTTGCATAGTGACAATCCGTTTCGCGCGGAGGCTCCACCCAGCTCGTGCCGGTCTCTGACGATGTGCGCGGCATCGAGCAGGACCGAGTGGCGTAATTCGCAGATGCAGCAGCGCATGTCGTAGGCGCGCATACCCATCGTCCGGAACGCTGGTTGGTGCAGCCGAGCTAGTGTGCCGCTCGATGTATTGGCGCATCATTTCCTCCAACCCGGAAGCCAACTGTGGAAGCTGTTGAAGGCCGTCGATGTCCAGGATGAACTGCTGCGCAAGCTCCTCGCCGCGCAGGTAGATAGGGAATCTGGGCGCGTAACTGCCACGGTCGACACCCACTAACCAGATCAACGGCAGTCGCATTTCCATCGCCCGGCGTTGGGCGCGGTTATCGGGATGGTCGGGGTCGTCGCCGCGCCATTTGCAGCGATACCGACCGTCGGGGCCGATGCAGTCCGCAGACGGTCGAGGCTGATCAGGACGACGGTAGACCGTCTGGAAGGACAATGCCGCAGGCAGGACCCTGGGCCGCCAAATGCCACGCTGGCGCTCCTTGAGCGGGACCCGTTCGCCCCGGAAGGTAAAGTCCTCGATGTCTGTCCAGGAGATGGGGGTGGCGCCGTCGTGGGTCCGGGCGCTCAGCCAATCGAACACGGCGCACCGCAGCGGCATGTCCTCGTCCCCCGTTCACATGCCGGCCCTTGTCGGTGAGAGCTTTGCGCGTCGAGGCGGGGTCCTTTCTCTAACCCGCCGGTCGATCCGCTATCGCCCGCGCTTAATCCCCGGAATGCGATCAAAGGGAGTTGCGCACGCCCTGACCCTGTCCGTCGTCGTGGCTAGTGTCGGATCATGTTGCTGATCCGGGTGGGTGAGTCTCAGTTCGCTGGCGAAAAGGATGTGGCCGAGCAACTAGCAAGATGGACGCGCCCGAGCGACCCCGCAGGGATCGCGCTTTGGCAACCGACGATGCCTGCAGGCTGTCATTGCGACGTCCTGGTGATCTCACCCGGCGGGATAGTAGTCATCGAGGTCAAGGGTCTAAAGGAAGGCGCCAACGGCCGGATGCCAAGCGGACCAATCGAAACCCCAGGTAATGGGCGGTGGGTTTGCGATGGCGTTGAACTGGAACTCTTTCTCCAAGACGGGTCGTTGAATCCACTCGGCCAAGCCCAGAACTATGCAACTAACCTCGGTCAGCTCTTCCGCGAAAAGCTCGAGGTTGCAGACCTTTACGTCAGGGCGCTGGTACTACTGGTGAAACCCCAGTACGCGAAGGGAGCTCCGGTCGAAATTGCTGGTGGGATCCACGATTACCACGAAGGCAGGCGCGGCTTACTATCGGTCACTACGTTGACCCACCCGCGTGCCAGTCGATCGTTCCGGCGCTATTTTCATCGGCTGAACGAGCGCGCTCAGATTACCGCGGCTACTGCGCTGGAAATTCTGGAACTCCTTGATGTTCCCGGATTCACGCACGAATCGCTAGTAGCCATGAGGTTCCCGCGAGAAAAAAGTCGATATCGAAGGTCGCGAGGAACGGGGACAGCGGCCCTGTAAAGGCTCACATAGTGCCTGCGCCGGTTACCGTGCAACCGCCGATACTCGATTCCACGTTACCAGGTCAACAATCGGTATCGGAGTTGCCAACGTTATTTCGGCCCAACCACGACACCGGCCCGGATCGTTTCCACACGGAGTGGAATATTGCCCGCCACCCGAAAGCACATCGAGAATCGCTTCGCTGGTTGCGGTGGGTTGGGGTTCAGCACTTGTCCTAATTGTTGTAGCGGTCGTAATGGCGGTCGGGGTAAACCTCGTTCACCGCGCTGCGGCCAGGGCAGTCACCGCCTCGAGCACACCACTTAGGCCACGCACTACAAGTATGTTTGCAACGCCGTCTCGCAACATCTTCTGCTCTGCTCAGGGTTCGTCCCTAAGGTGCGATATAAATACGGCATACTATAAGAAACCGGCAATGCCAAAACACTGCGTCTCGCCTGTGAATTGGGGTCACGTTATTGTCCTAGACTCCACCGGAGCACACTTGGTGTGCACGGCAATGCGACGCGTGGTTCAGTCCGGCCAGCCGATTCTGTCTCGAAACTCGACAACTACGGTCGGAGATGCAATCTGCACCAGCACGATCAAGCAGCTCGAGTGCAACCGTGGTGCGCATGGATTTACACTCAGCCGCGAGGGCTATCACGCTTATTAAGTAATAGCCTGTTGCTTGAGAGATCAGCGCGGACCGCAGGTGTTTCGCCGGGGCCGCTAGTTTCGTAAAGCGCGATCGGGTCTGGCGGCCAGGTGTGTCGTGGGTCCTTGTCAGATTGGCCATGTCGGAAGCGGGGCGACCGCTACGGCTTCTCGTAGAGCGCGGCGTTATCAATGTGTAGACGCTCTACCTTCCTAACAGATACTGACATCTCGTACTCAAATAGTTCGACGTCAGGCAGGGTGGCACAGGCGAGCCGGAGGTCGTTGGAGACCTTGCGACAGACGATGATTCCGCGCACGGGTTGGCCCGGATCGGCCAGCTCTGCTCGGACCCAGTTGATGTACCGCAGGATTTGCCCTACGACGCGGTCGTAACCTTTTGACACTTTGAGTTCAAGCACCACGAAACCTCCCGAAGCGTCGACCGCCAGGATGTCAATCCGCCGCCCGTCCCCGGCAGGGTACTCAAAGCCGCGCATACCCTCATCGTCGAACATGCGCATGCCGGACTCGATCAGATGCAGGTTGTCGGCGAGGTAGTTCTGGAGGTCACGTTCCAAAGCAAACTCGGATGACCCCACTGGATCGCTGGAATCGACAGCCCCTTCGTCCGGTGCCTCCGCCTCGGTCGCCGCCGTTTCCGTGGCCGCATGTATTGGCGCCGGGTCCCGGCTCGGGTCGTACCTGCGGTAAACCGCTGGCCCGACCTTGAAGAGTAGATCGTCGGAGCCCCGATGAGGGGAGTAGTTCAGCCGAACGGGATCATTCGTGGCCGCCTTTGCGAGATGCGCACGAACGCTCCCCGGCTTAACCAATGGGTAGTTCTCGTGGAACCACTCGATGGCGTCGCTCGCAGTCAACGTGTCGTCGCCCGTCAGGGCGAGGTCGTTGAGCATGTCGGCGAGCAGGAAGCGAATCGGCTTGTCGTAGAGGCTCACTGAGCCATCCTCTCCGGTTTGATCAAGCTGGGGAAGGGACCGTCACGCCAATGGCGGATGAACGAGGCGCCGCAGCGTCTCGCGGGTCTCCCGGTCCGCCGAGTAGAGCGCTACACCCTGCATGCCACGGGTCAGCAGCACCTTGTAAACGTTCCGGACCAACCGATCGAACTCGTCGTCACTGACCCTTTTCGTGTTCCGGAAATCGGGGTCGCGGTTCTTGGTGCGATCGGTCACCCAGTGGCCCTCACGCAGCACCATGTCCGGCCCGATGATGACGCCAGCGAAGTCGTACTCGAAACCCTGGGCCGTGTAGACGCATCCGACCTGGCCGAAGCCGGCGTCGTCGGAGGCCCACAGCGCTGCCGGCGGAGCACCACCGACGGACCTCTCGCCTTTGAGGTTCCACGGGTGGGACCAGTCACCGATCACGACATCGTTCACCAGCGTGCCGTCGGGGCGGGGATCGCTCCACGGCCAGCAGTACCCGGCCGACAACCGAGCTCCGAAACCCTCGTTGCGATGCCGCTGCATGAGGTGCTCCAACTCGTACGGGGAGTCGACCACCTCGACGTCGAACCGGTCGTCGCCTTCCCACTCGGTCGGTCCTCCCGGGGTGAGTTCGAGCAGCCGCTGCACCCACTCGACGTACGCCGCCGAGCCCCCGCACCGGAACTGGTCCTCCAACCCGATGCGCTGCACCTGGATACCGTGTTCGGCGGCGTACTTTTCGATGTCTTCGACGGTGCCCTGTTCCCCGGGGCGCACCACCTGGAATTCGTCGAGCAGAAAGACGGGCACTCGCGCGGCGGAGAACAACTCGTCCAGTTGGGGCCGGCCCGTGCGGAACGCGGCCTTGGTCCAGCGGTTGGCTGACGTCTCCCGAATACGGTGTGCCTCGTCAAGGATCAAAACGTCCAGGTCGTTGGCCTCCGCGCCCATGAACGAATTGAAGTACTGGAACATCTTCTTGACCGACGACGACCGTGCGCCGGCCACCTTCCGCAGCGTCAGCGTGAACGAGCGAGATCCGGTGGCGTGAAGTACCGCGCGTCCCTGCCGTGAAAGTTCGCCCAACAGCGACAGTGCGATGACGCTCTTGCCGCTCCCCGGGCCGCCGGTGACGATCACTGCGGTCTTCACGTTCTCGCGCCTCGCTCGCTCCACTGCGTGGAGCACGAAGTTGTACGCGTCGGCTTGTTCGTCAAGAAGAGTGAACATCTCCCGTCGCTGCACTTCTTCGGCGGCAACGGTCAGGAGTTGGCGCGAGGGAGCGATCCGGCTGTGCATCAGTTCGTCCGCAAACGCGGCTCCGGATGCGTCAGGTGCGAACCGCGTGCGCAGGTAATCAACGAACGCTCCGCGTCGTTCGCCGGTGAACAGCCGTCCGTGTTCATCTTCCGGCGTCTGGAAGAGGTCACGGACTCCCGAGTCGGTTGCGTTGTGCAGGTAGGCGACTCCGCTGACCGAGTCGGCGCGATCTGCTAGGACCGTCGTGAAGTCGACGAGGTACTCCCGGTAGTGCCGGACCTGTTCCAGCGGGTGGGTAACCGGTCGGTGTCCGTACGCCTCGATGGAGACCAGGTTGGGGTCTCCCTCGTACGTGGTCGCGTCACTCCACTGTTTGAGCTCGACGATGACGTAAGACGGGCCACCGGTTCGTAGGTGCTGACCGACGAGTACGACGTCTGCGCGTTTGCTGGTCAACGGGAGTTGATACTCGATGAGCATCTCGACGCCACCGAGACCAGCTGAAATGAGGTCGGCGCGAAGGGCTGGGATGCTCCGGCTCCACGAGTGACGTTCAGAAGGCGAAGGCCGGTGCCCGGTGGTAATCGTCATCTGCTCCGCCAAGTGCTTCACGAGCCATTCCTCGTGACCCGATAAAGCCTCGGCGGTGGTGCGGTACAGCGTCACAGAACAGGTCCCCAGGCAGCACGAAGTACTCCGTGCGGGTGGGGGCATGTCCTGGAGTGGAAGCCCGTCGGGCCGCGATTACTGTCCGCACTCTAGCTTCGCTTGGCCGGGGCCTCCACACCACGGCGCAGCCCTCGGCGTCGTGTTCGTAGAAAGCACCGCGTGCCGGCGCTTCGAACGGTGCGCATCGCTGCACGATCATCGGATCACCGTGGACAACGGTGCACCCCGGTGCTGCAGGTGGCGTGCACGAAGTCGGTGCTACCCGGAGGGGAGCACCGATCAGACAAGGGTGCTCTGTGCGCGGACGCGCACACCTTGGTTGACGCCGGGCAACTCTTGGTCGAGGTTCGCGGCGGCGACGAGTGAGCTCTAACTCTCGAGCAATCAGGCAATCGGCGGCTGGTGCGATGAACGTGAGGGATTCGCCGCCTGGTCTTCGCCCATGGCACGTGTAGGCCGAGGCGGGCCTTCTCGGACGACCCAACGACACCAAGTTCAGTGTGGCGAGCTAGGTCTTGGCGCCGGGGTATCGATTAAGCACGGTCGAAACTTGGACACCTTGGCCGACGATTTGTCCGTTGGCATGGGAGGCTCCCACCGTGAGCCCAGGTGAAGTCAACGAGGTGGCCGTAGGGCTGTATGAGTCCCTGGCGACTCGCTCGCTCGAGGCCAAGGTCGCGATGCACCCAGATCTGGTCGCGGCGTACGGCAGCGTCGACGACGCGGACCAGGCCGAGGTCCTGGGCCGGCACGTGCGGGACGTCGTACAACGGGCCCTTGCTGGCGAGCGTGACCCGGCGCGGCGGCTCGCCATCGTGAACCGGATCGTGGAATCCATCGATGACGCCCAACAAGAGGTCAGCGCCGCTCGGCAGCTGCTCTCTCTGAGCGTGCCGGAGGGCCCGGGCCGCCTGCCGATCGACGGACGGCGCCCGGTCACTCCGCTCTCGGATGCGGCCCTGCTGACTAACGCGCACGGCGAGCCCGGAGTCGGCGCTGAGCTACGCAACGAGTTACCCAGTGCGGACGCGGTCGACGCGATCATCGCCTTCGTCAGGTGGTACGGGCTCCGGCTGCTCGAGCCGGAACTCAAGCTCGTCGAGGAACGCGGTGTGCCTCTGCGGATCATCACCACGACGTACATGGGCGCCACAGAGCGTGCGGCTCTGGACCGGCTGGTGCGCGACTTCTCCGCACAGGTCAAGGTGCAGTACGACGCGCAGCGCACCCGATTGCACGCCAAGTCGTGGATCTTCCGGCGGGACAGCGGCTTTGACACCGCCTACGTCGGCTCGTCGAACCTGTCGCGGGCCGCGCTCCTCGACGGCGTCGAGTGGAACGTGCGCCTGTCCAACGTCGCCACGCCGACCATCATGCAGAAGGCGCGCGCGACCTTCGATAGTTACTGGGCTGACCCGACCTTCGAGTCGTACGAACCGGACCGTGATCGCGATCGACTGGACGACGCGCTCGCGGAGGCCTCCGGGCGGCGTACACACGACAGGGTCACCATCTCCCTCTCCGGCTTGGAAGTTCAGCCCTATCCGTTCCAAGCGGAGATGCTCGAGGAGCTCGCGGTGGCCCGGCAGGTGCACGACCGGCACCGCAATCTGGTCGTCGCCGCGACCGGCACCGGCAAGACCGTGATCGCCGCCCTGGACTACCGCGGGCTGTGCCATGACCTCGGGCGCCGGCCCCGTTTGCTCTTCGTGGCCCACCGACGGGAGATCTTGACCCAGACTCTGCGCACCTACCGCGAAGTGCTGCAGGATCCGAACTTCGGTGAGCTCTACGTCGGTGGCGCGCGACCCGAGCGCTGGGAGCACGTATTCGCCTCGGTGCAGTCCTTGACGTCGTACGACGTAGCGAACCTGCCGCCCGATGCGTTCGAGGTCGTGGTGATCGACGAGTTCCACCACGCCGAAGCGCCGACGTACCGCGCAATCCTCGACCACTTGAACCCGCTTGAACTGCTCGGCCTGACCGCGACGCCGGAGCGCGCCGACGGAGTAGACCTGCGCGACTACTTCGATGGTCACGTTGCCGCCGAGCTGCGACTGTGGGACGCCCTCGCCGCAGACCTGCTGACGCCCTTCCACTACTTCGGCATTGCCGATGGCACCGACCTCAGCCAGATCGAATGGAGTCGCGGCGGCTACGACACCGCTGACCTCGAACGGGTCTACACCGGCAACCATGCGCGTGCGGCCCTGGTGCTTAGAGCACTTGACGACAAGATCGGCGACCTGCGGCACATGAAGGCGCTGTGCTTCTGTGTCTCGGTCGCGCATGCGCAGTTCATGGCTGACCAGTTCAACCGCGCCGGCATCAGCGCAGCAACCGTCGTGGGCACCACCGGCGATGACGACCGCCGTGATCGCGTCCGTGCGCTCGCCGAGGGCCGCTTGCAGGCACTGATGACTGTCGATGTCTTCAACGAGGGCATCGACGTGCCGGAGATCGACGCCGTGCTCTTCCTGCGTCCGACCGAGAGCGCCACGGTCTTTCTGCAACAACTCGGTCGTGGGTTGCGCCGGATGGAGGGCAAGCCGGTGCTGACGGCGCTGGACTTCGTTGGCCATCACCGCAAGGAGTTCCGCTTCGATCGCCGGCTCGTTGCGATGACGGGCAGCACGCGAGCGGGATTGATCGAGGGTGTCGAGACGGACTTCCCCTTCCTGCCGGCCGGCACGCAGATCGTCCTCGACCGCGCGAGCAAGGACGCGGTCCTGGAGAACATCCGGGCCAACGTCGCCACCCGCTGGGACAACATCCGGGCGGAGTTGCGCGCCCACCCCACCTCCAGCCTGGGTCAGTTCCTGCACGACTCCGGGGTCGAGCTGTCTGACGTGGTGAAGGAGGGCCGCTCCTGGGCGCGGCTACGGCGCGAGGTGGGAGTCGACGTACCTGCTGGTGGTCCAGGAGAAGCCGCACTGCTCAAACGAGTTCGCGCCCTCACGCACGTCGATGACCCAGACCGGGCCACCGCCTACCTGACGTGGCTCGGCGACGAAGCCCCGGCGTACGGCGATGCGGACGCTGACCTGCAGGCGTACGGCCGGATGCTCACCTTCTCCCTCTGGCCGGACGGCGGTGGGTTCAGCACGTACGACGAGGCGCTGGCCGCCCTGCGCAGCGAACCTGCCGCCCGCCAGGACCTGCGGTCCGTCATCGAGCTCGGGCTGGCCGGCGCGCAACGGGTCACCTCGGCGCTGGCCGGCAGGGCCCTTCGCGTGCACGGTCGCTACACCCGCGAGGAGATCCTGGCGGGGCTCGGCCACGCCGAGCTGGACGGGCTGAAACCGAAGTCGTTCCAGTCGGGGGTCTTCTTCGCGAAGGCCGCGAACACCGACGCGTTCCTGGTCACGCTGCGTAAGTCGGACGCGCAGTATTCGCCGACCACGATGTACAACGACTACGCGGTCAACCGGGAGCTCTTCCACTGGGAGTCGCAGAACTCGACGTCGCTGGCCTCACCGGTCGGGCAGCGGTACGTGCACCACGCCGAACGCGGCTCGAGCGTGGTGCTATTCGTGCGCGAACGCAAGGTCTCCGAGTTCGGTGCGGGCGCGCCGTACCTATGTCTCGGACAGGCGACCTACGTGTCGCACCGGGGGAGCGGCCGATGGCCATCACCTGGCGGCTGGCTACGCCGATGCCCACGGCCGACTTCGAGGCGGCCAAGGTCGTCGCGTAGGGCCCGCACTCGGCCTGCTGCCTGTCGGTGGTCACGCATACGGTCACGGCATGCCTGTCGCCCGCCGGGTCGCCGCGAATCGAGAGAGGGCCTTGCGCCCCTGGTCGGTTGCGGGCACGGTATCGTTTCGCGATACTGACGTATAACGTTAGTAGCATCTGGTGATCCAATCCTTCAAGGACTCCGAGACGGAGAAGGTGTGGAACCGAGTACGCGTCAGATCGTTGGGGCCGGAGTTGCAGCGAGCCGCCCAGAAAAAGCTGCGTCTCCTCAACGCCGCTACCGAGCTGAACAGTCTGCGGGTGCCACCGGGGAACCGACTCGAGTAGCTCGTTGGGAAGCGCGCTGGACAGTATTCGATCCGCATCAATGACCAGTACCGGATCTGCTTCGGCTGGACGGACGGCGGCCCAACAGACGTAGAGATCGCCGACTATCACTGAAGAAAGGGTGAGGAAAGCGGATGACCAAGGCGCACGAGCCGATCACCCCTGGAGAGATTCTCCGGACGGAGTTCCTCGAACCGCTCGGGATCACGCAGTACCGCCTCGCTCAGGCGACCGGTCTCTCCCAGACGCGGATCAGTGAGATCGTTCGGGGCAAGCGCGCCATCACGACCGACACGGCGCTGAGGCTGGCGAAGGCACTAGGAGTCGACGACCGTTTCTGGATCAACATCCAGACCGACTACGACCTGGAGCTCGAGCGCGACCTGCACGCCGACGACTTGGCCAAGGTCATCACCCTGGTCGCTAGCTGATCCGTTGCGGTCAGGTGTGGTGCTCAGAGCTTGCGCAGGCGCACCCGGCGTACGGCGTGGTCCGGACCCTTCGTCAACACCAGGGAGGCGCGGCCACGGGTGGGCAGAATGTTCTCGGCCAGGTTCGGGGCGTTGATCGAGTCCCAGATGCCCTCGGCGATCTGCACGGCTTCGGCGTCCGAGAGGGACGCGAACCGGTGGAAGTAGGACTGGGGGTCGGCGAAGGCGGTCTTGCGCAGGGAGAGGAACCGGTCGACGTACCAGCGCTGGATGTCGTTCTCGTGCGCGTCGACGTAGACGGAGAAGTCGAAGTAGTCCGACACCGCCATCGCTCCGCCGCGGGAGCCGGGCACGGCGGGGGAGGGTTGCAGCACGTTCAGCCCCTCCACGATCAGCACGTCGGGCCGCTCCACGGTGACGAACGAACCGGGCACGATGTCGTAGGTCAGGTGCGAGTAGACCGGCGCGGACACCGACGGCGAGCCGGCCTTCACTTCGGCGACGAACCTGATCAGCGCTCGCCGGTCGTACGACTCGGGAAAACCCTTGCGGTCCAACAGCCCTCGTCGTGACAGCTCCGCGTTCGGCATCAGGAACCCGTCCGTCGTGATCAGCGACACCGACGGCGTGTCCGGCCACCGCGACAGCAACTCCTGCAGGATGCGGGCCGTGGTCGATTTGCCGACCGCGACCGATCCGGCGACGCCGATCACGAAGGGCACCTTCGCCGGTGACTCGCGCAGGAAGTCGCTGGTCACCTTGTGCAGCCCGGCGGTCGCGCCCACGTAGAAATTCAGCAAGCGCGATAACGGCAAATAGACCTCTTCGACCTCGGCCATGTCCAGGCGCTCACCCAAACCCCGCAGCCGGCGTACGTCCTGATCGTCCAGGCTCATTGGGTGCGCGTCACGCAAGTGCGACCAGGCCGCACGGTCCAGCTCGACGTACGGCGAGGGGATCGGGTGACCGTTAGGACGTGACACGCGCGACAGCCTAACGGCGGGCGTCCGACTAGCGACGCGTACCGGCTAGCTCGCCTGCTCCATAAGCTCCGTGAGTCCTGGATAGTCGCTGGTCTCGGCCAGAATGCGCTCGAGATCCTTGCGAGCCATTGCCTTTTTGCCTTCTGCCAGGTAGGTCCGTGCCCGTTCCAGCCAAGCGAGACGACGAATGGCCGGGTCACGTTTGCTCGACTTGAGCGCCTCCTTGAATGCTGCGCGAGCGGCGGTGTAGTTGTGTGTTTCCCGGAACGCCACGCCGCGGAGCGTCAGCAAAAGTGCACTGGGATCGTCCACATTCGCAATCTCATTGGTGAGATCAATGACCTCCTCCTGCCGGCCAGCCTCGGAGTAAAGCTCAGCGAGACTGACAGCCGAGATGAACGATGGTTCTAGTGCTTCGACCACTGCTATAGCGCCGTCCAGGTCTCCGACTCCCTGCAGTAGTTCCGCCAGTGCCAGTCCCACGGCGTCTTTTGTGAGCGGCATTGTGGCGGTGACCCCGGCAGCGACGCCAAGCGTCAGGGTGCTCGCGGACATGTACTTCCTGACGAAGCGGTCGGACTCGAACGAGCCGGGGTACGACCATAGCCAGGTGAGTAGCTCGCGTGCGCGGTCATAGGACTGCCGCTGATAAGCAAACATCCCTTCGAGCAACGCGGCAGCCACTTGCGCGTCGGGCCACGACCGCGCGACTTCCGCGACTTTGTCAGGATCTCCAGTTTGCATCGCCGTGAACAACTTCTTCTCCCACCGAGGCGCCATAAGGCCGGGCTTCGTCGACGGTTTCGCAACAGCGGAGGTTGGTGCTGCGTTGACCGCCTGTGTAGACGACTTGGATTTAGTGTTTCCCTTCTTGGTCCCGCCGCTAGATTTCGTGTAGCGAACACCTGTGCCCGGGACGCCCGCGGTCGTTGTCGTGCGGCCGGAAGAGCTACGGGTGATGCGTGCTCCTGGAACACCGACCGAAGTGGACACCCCGGACTTGGATACGGTCATTCGGACGCCGGGCACAATCTTGAAACTCTTCCGCGCGGTAAATCCCATTCGTCAACACTGCCACTTTTGACCAACGTTCACCATGTGCGTACCCGGCGTCACACCCGTGGCACCAGACGGCTACCACAAGGTGTCTCGGCGGCATCCGGGGAGCCGGCCGCTTCAGCGATCAACTTTTCGCACACCGGGGCCGCGATCGCCGACGGGATGACGGTGGCCGTCTCCAGCGCCCGGCAGATCAAGGTCAAGGCGAGTTCGCCGGTGCACGTGATCGTTGACGTGACGGGAGTGATCGGCTGAGCCCCGCATGGGACGTCGCAAGCTGAGCTCTTGATCCTGCCCATCCGGGGGCAACACATCGAAGCCGACCAAACTGTATAACGCTCGCGGGGCCACGGTTTGGCAGCTGATGGTTAACCGGAGCGCATCGGGTTAACCATGAGACGCCAAACCGTCGGCGCGAATGAGCGACGTCCACGGAGCATCGCCTCGCACCGCCTACCCTTGTCCCCATGTGCGGAATCGTGGGCTACGTCGGGCCGACCACCAACACCAAGGCGCTCGAGGTGGTCATGGAGGGCCTCGCGCGCCTGGAATACCGCGGCTACGACTCCGCCGGCGTCGCCCTCGTCGGCGACGAGGCCGTCTTCATCCGCAAGAAGGCGGGCAAGTTGGCCAACCTGGTCGCCGACATCGACCAGTACCCACTGCGTGATTCCCGTACGGCGATCGGCCACACCCGCTGGGCCACCCACGGCGGCCCGACGGACGTCAACGCCCACCCGCACCGCGGCGGCACCGACGGCAAACTCGCCCTCATCCACAACGGCATCGTCGAGAACTTCGCCGTCCTGCGCGACGAACTGCAGGCCCAGGGCGTGCAGTTCAAGTCCGAGACCGACACCGAGGTCGTCGCCCAACTGCTCGGCACCCTTTACGACGGTGACCTGACCGAGGCCATGCGCAAGACCGTCGCCCGCCTCGAAGGCGCCTTCACCCTGCTCGCGGTGCACGCCGACCAGCCCGACGTTGTCGTCGGCGCCCGCCGCAACTCCCCGCTGGTCGTCGGCCTCGGCGAGGGCGAGAACTTCCTCGGCTCCGACGTCGCCGCTTTCATCGGCTACACCCGCGAAGCCCTCGAGCTCGAGCAGGACCAGATCGTCACCATCACCCCGGACGGCGCGACGGTCATCAACTTCGACGGCACCCCCGCCACCGGCAAGCCCTTCCACGTCGACTGGGACGCGGCGGCCGCCGAGAAGGGCGGCTACGCGACGTACATGGAGAAGGAGATCTTCGACCAGCCGCAGGCCGTCGCCGACACCCTCCTGGGCCGCAGCACCCCGTCCGGTGACCTGCAGCTGGACGACATGCGCATCACCGAGGAGCAACTCGCTGCCGTCGACCGGGTGACGATCGTGGCCTGCGGCACCGCGGCGTACGCCGGGATGGTCGCCAAGTACGCCATCGAGCACTGGGCGCGGATCCCCGTGGAGGTGTCGTTGGCGCACGAATTCCGCTACTGCGACCCGATCGCCGACGAGAAGACGTTGGTCGTCTCGATCAGCCAGTCCGGCGAGACCATGGACACCCTGATGGCCGTCAAGCATGCCCGCGACCTCGGCGCGCTGACCCTGTCGATCTGCAACACGCATGGTTCGACCATCCCGCGCGAATCCGACGCGGTCCTCTACACCCACGCCGGCCCCGAGATCGCGGTCGCCTCCACCAAGGCCTTCCTCGGGCAGATCACCGCCTGCTACATCCTCGGCCTCTACCTGGCCCAGCTGAAGGGCGGCTCCTACGCCGAGGACGCCAAGCAGGTCATCGCCGAACTGCAGGACGTCCCCTCGAAAATCGCGGCCGTCCTGTCCGATGTGGGCCGGGTCCGCGAGGTCGCCCGTTTCATGGCCGACACGCGCAGCGTCCTCTTCCTCGGCCGGCACGTCGGCTACCCGATCGCGATGGAGGGCGCCCTGAAGCTGAAGGAGCTGGCCTACATCCACGCCGAGGGCTTCGCCGCCGGTGAGCTCAAGCACGGCCCCATCGCGCTGATCGAGCCGGGCCAGCCCGTTTTCATCGTGGTGCCCGGCCCGGACACCCCGCACGGACTGCACGGCAAGGTCGTCTCCAACATCCAGGAGATCCGCGCCCGCGGCGCCCGCACCCTGGTCATCGCCGAGGAAGGCGACTCCAGCGTCGACGAATTCGCCGACGAGGTCTTCCGCGTGCCGCACACCTCACCGATGCTGCAACCGTTGCTGACCGTGCTGCCGCTGCAGGTCTTCGCCCTCGAACTGTCCACCGCCAAGGGCCTGGACGTCGACCAGCCGCGCAACCTGGCCAAGTCCGTCACGGTCGAATAGATGATCCTCGGGGTCGGCATCGACGTCACCTCGGTCAACCGCTTCGCGGAGGCCCTTGAACGTACGCCGGCCCTCGCCGACCGCGTCCTCGTCGCCTCCGAGCGGACCATGCCCATGCATTCGCTGGCCGGGCGATTTGCCGCCAAAGAGGCGCTCGCCAAGGCCCTCGGCGCCCCCGGTGACCTCGCCTGGCACGACGCCGTCGTGGTCACCACCCCCGCCGGGCAGCCCTTATGGGAGTTGTCCGGTACCGTCGCGGCACGTATGACTGCCTTGGGTGCCACCACCGCGCACCTGTCGATCTCGCACGACGCCGGGATCGCCACCGCCATCGTGATTGTGGAGGGCCCGTGATCCACGCGTATTCGGTCGATGACGTCCGCGCCGCCGAGGCCGCGATGCCGGAGCTAGCGACCGGTGAGCTCATGCAACGCGCCTCGCAAGGGGTCGCCGAAGTGGCCGCCGCGCGACTGGAGGAACTCGAAGGCTCCTCGGTCGTCGTACTCGCCGGTCCCGGCGGCAACGGCGGGGACGCGCTGTTCGCCGGGTCCTTCCTCGCCGCCGACTTCGACGTGGTCGCGATCCTCACCGGATCCGGCGCGCACGAGCCGGCGATCAACGCTGCGCACGACGCGGGAGTCGTTGTGTTGGAAGCGGATTCGCCGTCCGCCCGGTCCGCGCTGGAGGAGGCCGACCTGGTCATCGACGGCATGACCGGTATCGGCGGCCGCCCCGGCCTGCCGCCGGGCACCTCCGCCCTGGTCGACGCCATCGGCGACGACGCCTATCTGCTGTCGATCGACCTGCCCTCGGGCGCTGACCCGGCGGGGTTGGTCGCCTCCGATTGCGTGTACGCCGATGAGACCGTGACCTTCTCCCTGCCCAAACCGGTGCACCTGCTGCCCGCGACCGAGGCCGCCTGTGGGCTGCTCACCGTCGTCGACATCGGGTTGGCCGAGCCGGGGCGCGCGGCCGTTTCGCGGCTCACCTTCGCCGACGTCGCCTCGCTGTGGCCCACGCCGGGCCCGGACGACGACAAGTACTCACGCGGCGTACTCGGAGTCGTCTCCGGCGGGGAGCACTACACCGGCGCCGCGCTGATGGGCGTGACGGCGGCGGTCACGGCCGGGGTCGGGATGGTGCGGTACGTCGGACCGGAAGCCCCGACCAACCTGCTGCGGGCCGCGGTGCCGGAGGCGGTCTTCGGGCAGGGCCGGGTGCAGGCCTGGCTGATCGGCTCGGGGATGGACTGGGACGACGCGTCCGAGGAGCAGAAGCGCGTGATCGGCGACGCCCTGGCCTCCGACCTGCCGGTCGTCGTCGACGCCGGGGGACTGGACGCGCTGACGCGGCCGCGTTCGGCGCACACGCTGATCACGCCGCACGCGGGCGAATTGCTGCGCCTGGGGCGACGGGTGCTGGACGAGCACTTGCCGGACAGCTGGGTCCAGGATGCGCCGGTGGCGGCTGCCCGCAAGGTCGCGGACGCGCTCGATGTGGCGGTGCTGCTCAAGGGCTCGGTGACGATCGTGGTACCCCCACCCACACCGGACTGCCCGTGCACTCCCAGGCCGACGGCCCGTCGTGGCTGGCCACCGCCGGCTCGGGCGATGTGCTCGCGGGCATCTGCGGTGCGCTCATGGCCGGCGGGGTCCCGCCGCTGGGCGCCGGCTCACTCGCAGCGCTGGTGCACGGTGTCGCCGCCCACGACGCCAACCCCGGCGGCCCGATCCGGGCCATGGACATCGCGCACCAGGTGGGTCGCACGGTGGCGAGGTTGCTGAGCCGCTGACTCGCGTTCGTCGCGGGGAAATATTGATTCGCTGACTGTCGGTGGCTCGCCGTACCGTTGAGCAAGCCATGACCGTCACCGCCACGCCGCCGCAGACCACCTCGCCCGAACCCGCCGCAGACCCTTCGCGCCGGGTCGATCTGGGCCGTCTGCGCAGCGCCTGGGGGATCGCCGCGTTGGTCTTCCTGGCCATCGCGGTCATCGGTCAGACCCTCGGCACGGTCGTCGCCGGACACCTCGCGACCAACCCCACCGCAACGCTGGTCTGGCTGCTCGCGATCTGTGTCGCCGGCGGCGCAATCCTCGACACCGCAGGGCGATTTACCTGGGCGGCGGTCGTCGACCGCGCCGAGGGGCGGCTGCGCGAAGACCTGCTCGACGCGGCGCTGCACCAACCCCTGTCGGCGCTGAACGAGCAAGCCGTCGGTGAAGTCCTCGACCGCGTCGACGACGACACCCACGAGGTCGGCAACCTGGCCCGGCGCGAGTCGTGGGGCTTGATGCGGACCCTGTTCGGTCTGCTGCCGATGTGGATCGTGGCAGGCATCACCTGGTGGCCGGCTGCGATCCTCTTCCCGATCGTCGGGGTCGCGGTGTTCCTCGCGATCCGTCCGCTGCTGAGCCAGATCGCCGAGGGCAAGGTCATCGAGGAAATGGCCTGGACCGACCACGCCGCCGCCCTCGAGGAGGGCATTGCCGGAGCCGACGACCTGCGTACGTCGCTCGGCCAGTCGTTCGCCGTCCGGCGACTCGCGGGACTGTCGGCCAAGGTGCACGACCGCTTCTTCAAGGTCGTCACCATCGAGGGCCGGCTGATCCGCCGCACCGGCTTGATCGCCTACGGGTTCCTGGCGCTGACCGGTGTCGTCGGTGTGGCCCTGGTCAGCAGCGATCACCTGTCGCTGGGCGAATTGGTGACGCTGTTCCTGGTCACGACCACCTTCGTCGCACAGATCGACCAGACCGCCCACCACTTGCCCGACCTGCAGGCCGGTCTCGGTGCCGTCATCCGGCTGCGTCAGATGCTGGCCGTCGCGCCCGAGCCCTCCGGCGGTGTGCCCGTGCCCGAGGGCGGCCTGTCGATCGACGTCCACGGGCTCGACTTCAGCTACGGCAGCGGGTCGTTCGGACTGCACGATGTCAACCTGCACGTGCCCGCCGGTGACACCATCGCCCTAGTCGGCCGCACCGGATCGGGCAAGTCCACGCTGGCCTCGTTGCTGTCGCGAGCCGTCGAAGCGCCGATCGGCACCGTCTTCCTCGGCGGCGTCGACATCGTCGATCTGGACCTGCAGCAACTGCGCTCCAGCGTGGGCGTGGTCACCCAGCGCACCGAGATCCTGGCCGGCACCCTGGCCGACAACATCACCCTCTTCACCGAGTTGCCCCGCGCCAGCGTCCAGGACGCGGTCGACCGCCTCGGCCTGACCGACTGGGTCGAGGGCCTGTCCGACGGTCTCGACACGCTGCTCGGTCCGGGCGGCACGGCGCTGTCAGCGGGGAGGAGCAGCTGGTCGCCTTCGCGCGGCTGCTGGTCCGCAACGTGCAGGTCGTCGTCCTGGACGAGGCCACCGCCCGGATGGACCCCGTCACCGAAGCACGCGTCGTGGCCGCCGCGGACCGTCTCATCGCCGGCCGCACCGGTGTCCTGATCGCACACCGCCTCGGCACCATCGAGCGAGCCCGTCTGGTGGCGGTGCTCGACGGTGGCCGGGTGGTCCAGCAAGGCGTGCGGGCCGAGTTGGCCCAGCAGCCGGGACCGTTGCGCGACCTGGTGCTGGCCAGTGCCGCGGTCGAGACCGAGCCCGCCGAACGCCCCCGTGACGTGGGCGGATTGGTGGCCACTCGGCGTACGACGGAGCCTCCTCCCGCCCCCGAGGTCGGCACCGGCCCATCCCTGGCCAAAGGCATCGCGCACGCACTGGTCGTGCGGCCCGAGTGGGGCCTCATCGCAATCGGGATGTTCCTGATCTCCGCGATCTGCGGCGGCCTGGGCGCCGGAACCGGCTGGATCTGGGGCAACATCGTCCAGGACCTGCAGGACGGCGACACCCCGTCGTGGCTGCTGGTGGCGCTGGTGGCCTGCCTGGCGATCGGGGTTTTCACTCTGGTCTCGGCGATCAAGCGCTACCCCCGCTGGTGGATCGAGATCCTGCTGCGCGTGCGGATGTCCGTGCTGGTCGGGCAGACCGCCCAGCACCGCCTGCCCAAGACCCCGCCCGGTGAAGTGGTCGCCCGGGCGATGGATGCCGACCGTTATGCGCGGTACGCCGATCGCTGGGTCGACTTCGTCAACGGCCTGGCCATCGCGCTGGTGACGGCCCTGTTCGCCGGGACCTGGGTCGCCGGTGCCGTGCTGCTGATCGTCATGATCGCCTCGGCGCTGGCCTCTGCCCTGGGACGCCCCGTCGCCGGTCGCTCGGCGGCGCGCGCCTCGGCCGCCCGCGCCTCGTTCGGCCGGTCGCTGGTCTCTGCCCTGGACTCGGCGCGCACCATCAAACTGGCCGGCCGGATCCCGCAGATCCACCGCCACCTGCGCAAGGTCGACGGCGGCCGCGTCGAAGCAGCCGTCTTCGAGCACCGGGTCCAGGCGTTGCTGGACGGGGTGCCGATCCTGATGGTGCAACTCGGCGTCGTCGCTGCCTGGGCGGCCTACCTCGCCGGGTGGTGGGGCCTGGCCACGGCCATCCTGGTGGCCAACGCCGTGAACGGATTCGACTGGTTCGGCCGGGTCGCGGGCTCCGTGGTGACGGAGGCTCCGGGCACCCGGGCCTGGCAGAAGGCGACCTCCCGCTACGCCGGCGGTGCCGACCTGATGGATCTGCCGCCGGGGGTTGACCTGCTCACCGGGGAAGCGCCCGGCGCGCCCGAGGTCGAGCGAATTCCGCTGCGGGAGTTGACCCTTCGTGACGTGACCGCGCTGCACGACGACGGCACGATCGGCGTCACCGGGGTCAATCTGACCGTCGAGCGCGGCGAGTTGGTGCTGCTGCTCGGTCAGGTCGGCTCGGGCAAATCGAGCCTGCTGAAGTCGCTCGCGGGCCTGCTGCCGCACACCGGCTCCATCCAGTGGAACGGCGTCGAGGTCCAGGACGCCGAGCTCTTCCTGCGGCCCGGGCAGGTCGCCTACGTGGGGCAGATTCCGCGGGTGCTGTCGGGGACGTTCGATGACAACGTGCGCCTCGGTTTCGATCGCGACTTCGAGCAGCCGGCCGATGATGCGCGGTTGTCGCGGGACGTGGCGGACGCTGGTGGTGCCTCGGCGCTGGTCGGGCACCGCGGTGTGCGACTGTCCGGTGGGCAGGTGCAGCGCTTGGCGTTGGCCCGGGCCCTCGCCGCGGATGCGGAGTTGCTGCTGGCCGACGACGTCTCCAGTGCGCTGGACGCGGCCACCGAGATCGAGTTGTGGACCGCGCTGCGCTCGCGCCAGATGACCGTCATCGGCTCGACGTCGAAGCGATCGGCGCTGGAGCGGGCCGATCGGGTGGTCGTCCTGGTGGACGGCACGTTGGCGGACGTCGGGCCGTGGCGTGAGTTGTCGACGCGTTGGGGTCACCTCGCGGGCTGAGAGCCGGAACGATTCACCGCGGCGCGGCATGGTGTCTCGTTGTCTTCATAACCCTCGGTTATCAAGACAACGAGACACCCACTCCTCACAGACCGCAGCTGACGGCCTGAGCGGAAGATCCGAGCGGGTGGCGGCGTTACCTCGATGAAACGCTCGCGCGATAACGTTCGACTTCGCCGCATCCCGGTCGGATACGTCGCAGGCACCTCATCACCATCAGGGAAGTACTACGTGGGAACTCGTCAACTCGATCTCGGCTGCACCTTCCGCCATCAGGCGGCATGGCCGACCGCTGCCCTGCTGCACGTGGTGCCGGCCGTCCCCAGCGACGGCGGCGCCCCGGCCATGCGACGCAACGCGGGCATCATCTTCAAGGACGAGAAGTGGAGCCTTGAACCCCAGATCGAGATCCATCCCTACACCGATACCTTCGGCAACCAGATCCAGCGCTTCACGATGCCGCAGGGCGTCTCTACCGTCTCCTACAGCGTGCGCGCGGAAGTGCCCGACGAGATCGATCCGGCCGATGAGAGCGCGCCCGAGCTGTCGCCGATTGACCTGCCCGACGAGACGCTGGTCTACACGCTGGCCAGCCGCTTCTGTCACAACGATGTCCTGTCCGGTCAGGCCTGGAAACTCTTCGGCGGGATGGAACCGGGCTACCAGCGGGTGGCCGCGATCTGCGACTGGACCTGGAACTACCTGACCTACACCACCGGCTCGACGACGTTCACCAGCACCTCCACGGATGCCTTCCTCACCGGCCGCGGCGTTTGCCGCGACTTCGCGCACCTGATGATCACCATGTGCCGCGCCCTGAACATCCCGGCCCGCTACGCCCACGGCTACCTGCCCGATATGGACGTGCCGCCGCTGCCGACCCCGATGGACTTCCACGCCTGGGTCGAGGTCTACCTCGGCGACCGCTGGTGGACCTTCGACCCGCGGCACAACGCCCGCCGCAAGGGACGGGTGTTGATCGGCGTGGGACGCGACGCGGCCGACGTCGCCCTCATCACGACGTACGGCGCGCCCTGGCTGCAGTTGATGACCGTCACCGCGCAGGAGCCCGGACTCGCCCCGATGTGACGCACGGCGCACTCGCGGGTCCTTCACGGACCCCCGACACGCCGC
Organism: Branchiibius cervicis; assembly: GCF_042661605.1. Lineage (NCBI taxonomy): Bacteria > Bacillati > Actinomycetota > Actinomycetes > Micrococcales > Dermacoccaceae > Branchiibius > Branchiibius cervicis. Next base: position 2,748,419 of record NZ_JBHSWJ010000002.1, on the reverse strand, counting down.
GTGTAACACTGAATCCGCTATGACTGCTCAGCCCCCAGGCGACGCGACTGCGCGGATCACCGTCGACCTCGACGCCATCCGGCACAACGCGGACGTCCTCAAACGCCGTGCCGGCGACGCCGAGTTGATGGCCGTCGTCAAGGGCGACGCGTACGGCCACGGCCTGATCCCGGTTGCGGGCGCCGCCCTCGACGGCGGCGCCACGTGGCTGGGGGTCGCCCAGCTGCGCGAAGCCCTGCAACTGCGCGAAGCCGGGGTCACGGCGCCGGTGCTGTCCTGGCTGCACGCTCCCGGCACCGACTTCGACGCCGCGGTCGCCGCGGACGTGCAGGTCGCCGTACCCCACGTCTGGGAGATCGATGCGGTCGCCGAGGCCGCCCGTCGCGCGGGCAAGCCGGCCACCGTGCACCTGAAGGTCGACACCGGCCTGGCCCGCAACGGGGCCTACGGGCCGCAGTGGCCGGAGTTGCTCACGGCGGCCGCGAAACTGCAGGCCGAGGGCGTCATCGACGTCGCCGGGATCATGACGCACTTCATCTTCGCCGACTCCCCGCAGCACCCGAGCGTGCTCGCCCAGCAGGAGGCGTTCGCCCAGGCGGTCAAGGACGCCGAGCAGGCCGGTCTCGATGTACGGGTGCGGCACATGGCCAACTCCGCGGCGACCCTCACCGGTAGCGACGTGGCCTGGGACATGGTGCGCCCGGGGATCGCGCTCTACGGACTGAGCCCGGTGCCGGACATCGGCAGCTCCCGCGACTTCGACCTGGTCCCGGCCATGACCGTCGATGCGAATGTGACCATCGCCAAACGGGTGCCGGGCGGGCAGGGGGTCAGCTACGGCCACACCTACGTGACCGACCGCGAGACCACCCTCATCGACGTACCCATCGGCTACTCCGACGGCATCCCCCGCTCGGCGTCCGGCAAGGGGCCGGTGCAGGTCGGCGGTCAGCGGTTCACCGTCAGCGGCCGGGTGTGCATGGACCAGTTCGTCGTCGACGTCGGGGATCTGCCTGTGGCAGAAGGGGACCGGGTCGTACTCTTCGGCTCCGGCGAGAACGGCGAGCCCACCGCGCAGGACTGGGCAGAGGCTGCCGGGACCATCTCCTACGAAATCGTCGGCCGGATGAGCGGGCGGCTGCCGCGGATCTACCGGGGGCAGTCGTGAGTGCACTGACCCGCGGCGTCGGCATCGGAGTGGGCGCCCTGGTGGCTGGCGCAGCGGCGGCCGGCGGCTACGCCCTGGACCGGGTGCGCCGCGAGCACCGCGCCGAGCTCGACGGTGTGGACCTGACCCGCTTCGTGGTTCCGGCCGACGACGAGCGCGTGGTGGTCGCCGACGACGGCGTTCCGCTGCACGTCGAGGTCGACAACCCGGACGCCACCGAGCACACCGTGCTCCTCAGCCACGGCTTCACCCAGAACCTGCAAGTGTGGGTCAAACAGCGAAGAGCGTTGCGCGACAGAGGATATCGAGTCGTCCTGTGGGACCAGCGCGGCCACGGACGCTCCGCCGAAGGGGAACCCCGTCCTACTCCGTGGTCACCACGGCGAATGATCTGCGGGCGGTGCTAGAGGCAACGGACAGCGGTGGCGCACTGACGCTCGTGGGTCACTCCATGGGCGGCATGTCGATGATGCTCCTGGGCGAGACCAACCCGGACCTGGTCAAGAACCGAGTGTCGAGTGCGGCCTTCCTCAGCACCAGCAGCGGCGACCTGTCGCGGGTGGTCAATTGGGGACTGGGCCGCTTCGGTGGGGTCGTGAACTCCGTCGCGCCCGGCGCGCTGAACGGCCTTGCGCATCGGCAGGATTGGGTCGACTGGACCCGCCACACGGGTCGTGACGTCGAGCGGTTGATCGTCAACCAACTCGCCTTCGGGGGCGAGACCAGTCCCGAGGTGACCGCGCTGACCGCGGACATGATCGCCCGCACCCGCCTCTCCGTGGTTGCCGGCTTGATGCCGTCGCTTCTGAAACACGATGCGGCAGTGGGGCTGTTGGCGTACGGCCAGATTCCGGCCGTCGTGATGCACGGGGTGGGTGACAAGGTGATCCCGGTCGAGCACGCGCGACTGCTGGCCAGGGCTCTTCCGCACTCCGAGCTGGTCATCGTCGAACACGCCGGGCACATGTTGCCGTTGGAGCAACCGCAGATCGTCAACGAGCAGCTGCTGGCGCTGATCGACTCCTCCGTCAATGCCTGAGTACGTCGCGCGGTTGGCTTCTCCGGACGCCACCGCGGAGTTCGGGCACGCCCTGGGGTCACTGCTGCAGGCCGGTGACCTGGTGCTGTTGCACGGTGACCTCGGGGCCGGCAAGACGACGCTGACCCGCTCGCTGGCCGAGGGCCTGGGCGTGCGAGGACCGATCACGTCGCCGACCTTCGTACTGGCGCGGACGCACCCATCGCTGGCGGACGGACCCTCGCTGGTGCACGTGGATGCCTACCGACTGGCCGGCGACGCCGCCGCCCTGGACGATCTGGACCTGGACGCCTCGCTCGACGAGTCGGTCACCGTGATCGAATGGGGGGCCGGGATGGCCGAGGGGCTGTCGGCCGACCGTCTCGAGATCTCCCTGACCGCTTTGCCGGACGAATCGCGTGAGGTGCGCGTGGTGCCGGTGGGGGAGCGCTTCGAATCGTTGGTTTCGACGCTGCCTCGTTAACCTTGGTGGGTGCTGCTCGCCCTCGACACCGCCACGAACGCGGTCACCGCTGCCGTGCACGACGGCACCCGGGTCGTCGCGTCGCACTCGGTGGTCGATGCCCGGCGGCACGCCGAGATCCTCATGCCGGTGATCGATCGTGTGATGGCCGGCGTCCCCAAGTCGGCGCTGACCCAGATCGCCGTCGGGGTGGGACCGGGCCCCTACACCGGCCTTCGTGTCGGTGTGATGACCGCCATGACGTTGGGTCATGCGCTCGGTGTTCCGGTGGTCGGCCTGTGCAGCCTGGCCGCGCTGGCCGCTGCCGTGCCGCTCGATGAATTCGCCGTCGCGACGGATGCGCGGCGCAAAGAGGTCTATTGGGCGGTGTATTCACACGGCGTACGCCGATCCGCGCCTTCGGTGAGTCTGCCCGGTGAGCTGCCGATCGACGTACGCGAATTGCCGACGGCCGGGCGCGGGCCGCTGCTCTACCCGGAGTTGTTCGCACGCGGGATCGAACCGCTGGACGTGGACGCGGGGTGGCTGGCGACCGAGGTGGCTCGCCGGCAGGCGGCGGGGGAGCCACTGGACGAGGTCCGCCCGCTCTACCTGCGGCAACCGGACGCGAAGCCTTCGAGCGGTGTGAAGTCGGTGCTGACGTGAGTGTCGAGCTGCGGGACATGCAGTGGCCGGACCTGGCGGCGCTGGACGCGCTGGAGAAGGAACTGTTCGGGCCGTGGGCGTGGAGCCAGGAGACCTGGTGGCAGGAGCTGGCGGGCCGGCCGCGGCGGCGGTACGTCGTGGCGACCGATGGCGATGACATCGTCGGGTACGCCGGCCTGGACCACGGGGGTGACGTCTCCGATGTGATGACCGTCGCCGTCGCGCCCTCGCACCAGGGGACCGGGTTGGGGCGCTCGCTGATGCAGTGGCTGCTGGAGCAGGCAGCCGGATCGGAGGCGGTGCTGTTGGAGGTGCGCGCGGACAACGCCCCGGCGATCGCGCTGTATAAGAAGTTCGGGTTCGAGCAGATCCAGGTGCGGCGGCGGTACTACCAGCCCGGTGATGTCGATGCGTTGATCCTGCGGAGGCTGCTGTGAGCGAGCCGCTGATCCTCGGCATCGAATCCTCCTGTGACGAAACGGGAGTCGCGTTCGTGCGCGGCAACACGCTGCTCACCGATGCGGTCGCGTCCAGCGTCGAGCTGCACGCGCGGTTCGGCGGGGTGGTGCCGGAAGTCGCCAGCCGGGCGCACCTAGAGGCGATGATCCCGATGATGTCGCGCGCGGCGGCCGAGGCCGGGCACTCGTTGTCCGATGTCGATGCCGTCGCGGTCACGTCCGGACCGGGGCTGGCCGGGGCGCTGATGGTCGGTGTCGCGGCGGCGAAGGCTGTCGCGTGGGCGCTCGACAAGCCGCTCTACGGTGTCAATCACCTTGCAGCGCATGTTTGCGCGGACGTGTTGGATCACGGTCCGCTGCCGTCCCCGACGGTCGCCCTGCTGGTGTCGGGTGGACACACCGACCTGCTGCTGGTGAACGACATTGCCACCGATGTGGTCGCCCTGGGCCGCACGATCGACGACGCCGCGGGGGAGGCGTTCGACAAGGTGGCCCGGGTGCTGGGGCTGCCCTACCCGGGCGGTCCCGAGATCGACCGGCTGGCGGTGGACGGTGACCCGCGAGCGATCCACTTCCCCCGGGGGCTGACATCGCGCAAGGATTTGGAGCGGCATCGCTACGACTTTTCCTTCTCGGGGCTGAAGACCGCGGTCGTGCGGTACGTGCAGGAGCAGGAGCGCGACGGCATCCCGTTGGATCTGCCCGACATCGCCGCGTCGTTCAGCGAAGCGGTCGCCGACGTGCTGACCCGCAAGGCGATCGACGCCTGCCAGGAGTACGGCATCAGGAACCTGCAGATCGGCGGCGGCGTCACCGCGAACCGTTGGCTACGAAGGATGGCCGAGGAGCGTTGTGCCGCAGCCGGAATCGAGCTGCGGGTGCCGCGGATCCGGCTGTGCACGGACAACGGCGCGATGGTCGCGGCATTGGGTTCGCAGATCGTGCAGCGCGGGTTGCCGCCGTCGACGCTGGGCCTGGGCACCGACTCGTCCTTGCCGGTGGAGCAAGTCCAGATGTAGCGCGGCCGGTCTATTCGTCGGCGAGGAGCAGGACCGCTTGGACGCCGCTGACCCGGGTGATCGCGATCGTGCCGGATCGCGGGCCGCTGAGGCGCAACTGGCGCCGCAACCCATCCGCATCCAGGGACACGCCCTTCTTCTTGATGGTCAGGTTCCCGATCTGCTCATCGCGCAGCCGGGCCCGAAGCGCCTTGACGTTGAAGGCAATAGCCTCCCGCACGGCGTACCTCTTGGCCCACGGCACGAACCGCTGCTTGGCTGAGGTGACGTAGCCCAAGCCCGGCGCCAACTCGCGGCCGTCGACGGCGTTGACCAGGGCCCCGGTCAGCCCGGCGCGGATCACGGCCCGGTCGGCTTCATAGAGGAACCCGCGCACCTGATCGAGATGCGCTGTGTCGTGCGTGGCGTCCGCGGCGTCGGCCTCGGTGATGCGTTCGGGGGCGTGCTCGTCCAGGACGACGACCGCGCTACGCCCCTTGACCGGCGCGAGGGAGCCCCACCACATGGCGCATTCGAGAACTTCACCGCGATAGGAAACCCACTCTGCCGCAGCATCGCTCGGGACAGCCGCGTGCGGCATCGACGGACTGAGCTTGGCGCCCACGGCAGGTAGCCGGTGAGCCACATCCAGCACGAAGTCCCAACTCGGTGCCAGCTCCTCGAGGGAGAACGTACGCCGAGTGCGCCCCTTCGCGTCGGTGACGCCGGGTGTCCGCCGGGCCGGGTCCAGCCATGCGCCGGTGCTGCGGGCCGCTTCACCGGAAGGCAACATGACGTCCTCGGCGCGCGCATGCTGCACGGAAACCCGCGGCCACGGTCGCAGATTGACCGCGGCCACCGCGGCGGTCGTCTCGTCGGCATCGACTGCGTGCACGTGCAGACCGGCCTGCGCCAAGGCGATGGCGTCCGCCCCGATGCCGCAGCCCAGGTCGAAGACGGTCTCGACCCCGGCATTCGCGAACCGTGACGCATGCAGTGCAGCGATCCGGCCGCGCGTGGCCTGCTCGACGCCGTCGGCAGTGAAGAGCATCTGCTGGACGGCGTCACCGAATTTCACTGCCGCGCGGGCTCTCAGCCGGGACTGGGTCAGCGCAGCGGCCACCAGATCGGGATCGAAACCGTCCGCCCGCAGGCGGGAGCCGAGCGCGATCGCCGCCTGCTCGTCGTACGGCGGCAACGATTGCAACAGGCCCCATCCCTCACCGGTCGCGAGGCGCGCGACGAGAGCGGGATCCATGGTCGCTAGTTTGGCCCATATGACTGCCCTCCCGGTGATTCTGGACGTCGACACCGGCGTCGACGATGCATGCGCGCTGCTCCTCGCGGCCCGACACCCTCCCTCGACCTGCGCGCGGTCAGTTGCGTCGGCGGCAACGCGCCGGTGGACGACGTCGTGCGCAACACCTTGATCGCCCTGCATGCCGCCGGTCGCGACGACGTCCCGGTCGCCCGCGGCGCGGATCGGCCGCTGCTGGAGACACCGGTGGATGCCCGGCACGTGCACGGTGAGGACGGGATGGGCGATCTCGGGTGGCCGCCCGCCCAGCGCGGCTCCGACCCGCGGCACGCGGTGGAACTGCTGCGCGACACGCTGCTCGCCTCCGCCGAGCGGATCACGCTGATCCCGCTGGCGCCGATGACCAACATCGCGCTGTTGCTGCGCACCTACCCGCAGGTCGCGGGCAAGATCGAACGCATCGTCTTCATGGGCGGCGCGGCCGATGTCGGAAACGCCACCGCCTCAGCGGAATTCAACGTCTTCCACGATCCCGAGGCGGCGGCGATCGTCCTGGCCGCGACGGCTGAGCTGGGAGTGCCGGTGACGATGTACGGGCTCGACGTGTTCTACGCACCGGTGGTCACCCGGGCCGAAGCGGCCGCCCTGACCGGCTCGGACGCGGCCCGGCTGGGCGGCGCGCTGATCACCTTCCAGTGCGATCGCTTCCACCGCGACGAGGCCACTATCGGCGATGCCGGGGCCGTCTGCGCGGTCATCGATCCGGGTGGGCTCACCACCCAGGAACGGCCGATGCGGGTGGAGTTGGGCGGCTCGTGGTCGCGCGGGCGCACCATTGTCGATCGGCGCGACTGGGATGGCGACATGAGCCACGATCCGCATGGGCCGGCGCCGCGCATCGACGTCGCGCTGGCGGTCGACGCCATCCGATACGCCAACCTGTGGCAGGAGACGCTGCGATGACCGTCTACGTGCTCGGCGCACTCAACGTCGACCTGGTGACCCGCGTGCCCCACCACCCCGCACCCGGGGAGACCATCCTGGGCCGCTCGGACGGCCGCTTCGCGGGTGGCAAGGGAGGCAACCAGGCCATGGCGGCCCGTCGCGCGGGTGCCGAGGTCGTCATGGTGGGCTGTGTGGGCGACGACGAGCTGGGCTGGGCTTACATCTCCCGCCTGCAGGACGCGGGGATCGACGCCGACCAGGTCGACGCCACGACGGCCGGGCCCACCGGCACCGCGTTGATCACCGTGTCCGACGACGGTGAGAACTCCATCATCGTCATCCCGGGGGCGAACGAAAGCGCCTCGGTGCCAGCGGGCTTCGTGAGCGGCGAGGTGCTCCTGGCGTCGCTGGAAGTGCCGTTGTCCGTTGTGGCGGAGACAGCCCGGGCCGCCCACGAGGCCGGCGTGCGGGTGGTGCTGAACCTCGCGCCGTACGCCGATCTGCCGGCTGACGTGATCGCCCTGGCCGATCCTGTGATCGTCAACGAGACCGAGGCGGCGCAGTTGACCGATGCCGGTCTGCGGCCGGCGTCGGTGGTCACGACGCTGGGGTCGCAGGGTGCCACCTGGACCCGAGGCTCAGGTGAGGTGGCGCGGGAGCCGGGGATCGCCGTACGCCGAGTGGTCGACTCCACGGGCGCCGGCGACGCGTTCTGTGGTGCCCTTGCTGCCGCCTTGGCCGGCGGTCTCGGTGATGCGGATGCGTTGCGCGAGGCCAACGCCGCTGGTGCGCAGGCGGTTTCGTGGCAGGGCGCCCAACCGGACGGCGCCATCTGACAGGGTCAGGTCAGGAGGCGGTCGACCAGGTCGGTCCAGGCGGCCAGGATCCGGTCGCGATCAATGCCCTCGAGGCGGACCTGCTGCTCGAGGATGCGGCGGTCCAGCGGAGCGATCAGCGCAACGGCCAACAGGGGCAGATCACCGCGAGCGCCCGCAGCTCGCAGCAGATAGCGCACATGGGTCGCGACGAAGCTGTCCATCGCGAACGAGCGCTCCACGGCATCGCCGGCCGCCGCGATCAACTCCGCGCCGGCCAGATTGAGCTCGATCAACGATGCTCCGAAGGCGACCAGTCGTTCCCGAGGCGGTGCGCCCGGGCCCAACGGCGGCTCGCCGGACAACACGCGCTCCTGCCAGGCGCGGGCGTGCTCGTTCAGCAATGCGCCCATCACGCCCTCCCGGGAGCCGAAGCGCCGGAAGACGGTGCCCTTGCCGACACCGGCCTCGCAGGCCAGGCGGTCCATGGTCAGGGCGTCGGCTCCCTCGGCCGCCACCAGGCGGCGCGCCGCGCACAGGAGTGCTTCTCGGTTGCGTGCGGCGTCGGCGCGCTCGGTGGGCAGGCCGAAGGCGATCGGAAGCGGCGGGGGCTGTGACATGACGTGGATCACTTTACGATGCAGCGGAATTGACAAAGCGGACCGCGGTCCGTTTAATCGACAGCGTACCCCACCACAGACTTCTGAGGAGAATCCATGACTACCGTTGCCGTCCTCGTCGGCAGCCTGCGCGCTGAATCCGTCAACCGCCGCCTGGCCGAGACCCTGCGCGACAACGCGCCCGAGGGCGTGGAGCTAGTGATCGTCGACGGCCTGGCCGATCTGCCGTTCTACAACGAGGAGATCGACAACGCATCGCAGGTGCCGGCCTCCGCGGTGGCGCTGCGGGACAAGGTGGCCGCTGCCGACCGCGTGCTGGCGGTCACCCCCGAATACAACGGCACCATGCCGGCCGTGCTCAACAACGCGATCGACTGGCTGTCGCGTCCCTACGGTGCCGGAGCCATCGTGGGCAAGCCCTTCACCGTGATCGGCGCGACCCCGACGCCGTTCGGCGGCAAGTGGTCGCATGCCGACGCCGCGCGCTCGGCCAGGATCGCCGGCGCGCACGTGCTGGAGGACGCCATCGTGTCGCAGACGGCCATCGACGTCGACGTCTTCGGCGCCGAGGTGCAGGACAAGTTCGCTGCGGCGTTGCTGGCCCTGGTGGAAGCGGAAGCGCCCGCGGCAGCCTGAGGAAGGTAGCCCCGACCGCGACGCATGGCCCGCGCGATTCTGAGGAGTGCGTCGGTTCTGAGGTTGCTTGCCGCGTGCAGCGGCCTCAGAACCCGCGATCTCCTCAAAATCGGCGCCGGACCGAAGGTGCCCCTGAGCCCGAGGTGGGTTGCGCGCGGGGGTTCGCTCTCGGCGTACGGGAAAGGGTTGGCACTCGGCTTGCATGAGTGCCAGCGCCCGCCTAGATTCAGAGTTAGCACTCCGCCTCGGACAGTGCTAACGGCAGACCAGGGTCGACCCCCGCGACGGCGGCCCCGCGAAACCGGCGGAAACTACGGGGCGGACGCACCCTCCAACGCAACGAATCGAAGAGGAAGGTCCCACCGTGTCGGTGAACATCAAGCCGCTCGAAGACCGCATCGTGGTCAAGTCGGTCGAGGCCGAGCAGACCACCGCGTCCGGTCTGGTCATCCCGGACACCGCCAAGGAGAAGCCCCAGGAGGGCGAAGTCCTGGCGATCGGCCCCGGCCGCATCGACGACAAGGGCCAGCGCGTCCCGCTGGACGTCGCCGTGGGTGACAAGGTCATCTACTCCAAGTACGGCGGCACCGAGGTCAAGTACGGCGGCGAGGAGCTGTTGATCCTGTCCGCGCGCGACGTCCTCGCGGTTGTCGGCTGACGAACCTCACACGCAGCGCCCCGGCTCGTGCGCCCATGTTCGGGCCCACGGGACCGGGGCGCCTGTGTTGACGAAAGGAATCTGTAATGGCAAAGACGCTTGAATTCAACGACGAGGCTCGCAAGTCCCTGGAGCGCGGAGTCGACGCCCTGGCCAACACGGTCAAGGTCACGCTCGGCCCCAAGGGCCGCAACGTCGTGATCGACAAGAAGTGGGGCGCCCCCACCATCACCAACGACGGCGTGACCATCGCCCGTGAGGTCGAGCTCGAGGACCCCTACGAGAACCTCGGCGCGCAGCTGGCCAAGGAAGTGGCCACCAAGACCAACGACGTGGCCGGTGACGGTACGACGACCGCGACCGTCCTCGCGCAGGCCATGGTCAAGGAGGGCTTGCGCAACGTCGCCGCGGGTGCGGCCCCCGCCGGCCTCAAGCGAGGTATCGACAAGGCCGTCTCCGCGGTCAACGACCGCCTGCTGGCCAACGCCCGTGAGGTCGACGGTCGTGACGAAGTCGCCTCTGTCGCAGGGCTTTCCGCTCAGGACGACACGATCGGCGGCCTGATCGCCGACGCGTTCGACAAGGTCGGCAAGGACGGTGTCATCACCATCGAGGAGTCGGCCACGGCCACCACCGAGCTGGACTTCACCGAGGGCATGCAGTTCGACAAGGGCTACATCAGCGCCTACTTCGTGACCGACGCCGAGCGCATGGAGGCCGTCCTGGAGGACGCCTACATCCTGATCAACCAGGGCAAGATCTCGGCCATCGCCGACGTGCTGCCGCTGCTGGAGAAGGTCGCCCAGTCCGGCAAGCCGCTGGTCGTCATCGCCGAGGACGTCGACGGTGAGGCCCTGTCCACGCTGGTCGTCAACAAGATCCGCGGCATCTTCAACGTGGTCGCGGTCAAGGCACCGGGCTTCGGTGACCGGCGCAAGGCGATGCTGCAGGACATCGCGATCCTCACCGGCGGCCAGGTCGTCGCCGAGGAGGTCGGCCTGAAGCTGGACCAGGTCGGTCTGGAGGTGCTGGGTCAGGCCCGTCGCGTGGTAGTCACCAAGGACAACACCACGATCATCGACGGTCAGGGTGCGGCCGAGGACGTCACCGGCCGCGTGGCCGAGCTGAAGTCCGAGATCGAGCGCACCGACTCCGACTGGGACCGCGAGAAGCTGCAGGAGCGGCTGGCCAAGCTTGCCGGCGGGGTCTGCGTGATCAAGGTCGGCGCGCACACCGAGGTGGAGCTGAAGGAGAAGAAGCACCGCATCGAGGACGCCGTCTCCGCGACCCGCGCCGCGATCGAGGAAGGCATTGTCGCCGGTGGCGGGTCCGCTCTGGTCCACGCCGCCGCCGCGCTGCAGAACCTTGCGCTCGAGGGCGACGAGGCCACCGGTGCCTCCATCGTGGCCAAGGCCGTCGTCGAGCCGTTGCGCTGGATCGCCGAGAACGCCGGCCTCGAGGGCTACGTCGCCGTCTCCAAGGTGGGCGAACTGCCCGTCGGCAGCGGCCTGAACGCCGCCACCGGTGAGTACGGCGATCTGGTCGGTGCCGGTGTGATCGACCCCGTCAAGGTGACCCGGTCCGCGCTGTTGAACGCGGCCTCCATCGCCTCGATGGTGCTGACCACTGACACGCTGGTCGTCGACAAGCCCGAAGAGGAAGAGGCTGAGGCCGGTCACGGTCACGGCCACGGCCACTAGTAGGTCAACGTCTGCGGCGCCCGTCACTGCTTCGGCAGTGGCGGGCGCATCTCGTGAAGGGGTATACACAAGAAATCGTGCGGACTTGCTCAGGCAGGGGTCCGCATGCCTATGGTTGAAGGGTTGAGCATTCAACAGAAGCCAACGAACCCGTCGGTGAGGAGTGGTGCAGTGAGCCTCGGCCCGCTACGCAAACCACGTCTGACCGGCGACGTTGCCGCAGAATCCAACCCCACTTCCGTAACACTTCCGCCCGCTGGCGCGATATCACCGGAGAACGCGCAGACCCCCTGCGTGATCTAGTGACGCAGTCCCGGCACGGCGATGACGTCGCGACCAACGATTTGATGGCCGCTGTCCACCAGCTGTCGCTGCGTTACGCACGTGCGCGGCTGGGCAGGTACGCAGCGGCCACTGACGTAGCGGCGGACGTCGCGCAGGAGGTGTGTGGCCGTGCTGATGGCATTGCCCCGGTACACCGACCGCGGCCTGCCCTTCGAAGCGTTCGTCTACCGCATCGCCGCCAACAAGGTGGCCGATGTACGCCGCGGCGCCATGAAGGACCCGATCCCGACCGAGGAGTTCCCGGCCGTCGAGGATCTGGCGCCGGGCCCCGAGGAACGCGCCATCAGCGCCGATGAGGCTGTCCGGGTCTGGGACCTGCTGGCCACGCTGCCCGAGCAGCAGCGCGAAATCCTCACCCTGCGGGTCGCCGTCGGGATGACCGCTGAGCAGACCGCCAGTTCCCTCGGGATGACTGCGGTCGCGGTCCGGGTCGCCCAGCACCGCGCGCTGGCCAAGTTGCGCGAGACGCTGCTGAAGCAACAGGAGGCGGATCAGTGACGCCCTCCTTCGACCAGATCCACGAGGACGACCAGCTCCTGGACGCCCTCGGCGCTCGCAACCGGGTCCGCGGCGACGAGCTGACAGGGCTGCTATCGTCCTGGACCACCGAGATCGACAACCCGACGGCGTTGCCGCGGGCCGGTCGGCACGCCCGGCACTCCCGCGCGCTGCGGATCGGCCTGACGACCACCGTCGTGCTCGGCACGCTGTCCGTCGGCGGTGTCGCCGCTGCGGTCACCGGGACCAAACTGCCCGTCCTGCACCAGTTGGGTCAGGTCACCCAGGGCTTCTGGGGTGAGTCCGGTGCGCCCGCCGTGGTCGGACCGCCGCCGTCGTCCGCTCCGCCGCGCTCGACCGATCCCTCGACGCCGTGGACGGTCGACCCCACCCGCACCTCGGGTACGTCGCGCGACGACTCGACCCGTGACCTCGCGACGCACGTCCCCTCCCTGGTGCCGCCGAGCATCCACACCCACCTGCCCGGTGTACCGGTGAGTGCTCCCCGGCCCCGTGCGGCAGCGCCGTCCGCGGCCAGTACCGCCCAGCCGACGCCGAGTTCGACCACGACGACGCCGTCCAGCAAGCCCACGTCGACCGGCAAGCCCACGCCGACCGGCACGTCCACTTCCTCGGGTACGCCGACCCGCACGGCCCCGGTCTTCGGGACCGTCTCGCCGAGCCCGACCAGTTCGTCGTCCAGCGACCCGGACGAGCCGACCGCGACCCCGAAGCTGACGCCGTCGTCGAGCACCAGCGGTACGCCGTCGACGACCGGTTCGCCGCCGGCGACCGGCTCGTCGACGCCGTCCGGTTCCAGCAGCACGTCCGTCTTCAGTACCTCCTCGTCGAGCGCCGCCAACACGTCCCGCTGACCCGGCCAGGCGCCATCCGGTTGTGACCCGGAGCACTCCCGTGATCGCCGTACGATTGGGTAATGGAGATTCCCGACCACTTCGGCCAGTTGGGCCTCACCTACGACGACGTCCTGCTGCTGCCGGGTGAAACGGACGTCATCCCGAGCGAGGTCGACACCACCGCCCAGTTGACCCGCGAACTCACGCTGAAGGTGCCGTTGGTGTCCGCCGCCATGGACACGGTGACCGAGTCACGGATGGCGATCGCGATGGCGCGCCAGGGCGGTATCGGTGTCCTGCACCGCAACCTGTCGATCCAGGACCAGGCCGAGCAGGTCGACCTGGTCAAGCGTACGCAGACCGGCATCATCTCCAACCCGGTCACCATCGGCCCGGACGCGACGCTGGAGGAGCTCGACGAGACGTGCGGGCGCTACCGCGTCTCCGGTCTGCCGGTCGTCGACGTCGACAACAAACTGATCGGCATCATCACCAACCGCGACCTGCGGTTCACCCCGCTGGCGGAGTGGGCCACCACCAAGGTCAACGAGATGATGACGCCGATGCCGCTGATCACCGGTCACTCCGGGATCAGCCGCGACGAGGCAACGGCCCTGCTGCGCAAACACAAGCGCGAGCGCCTGCCGCTGATCGACGACGAAGGTCACCTCACCGGCCTGATCACCGTCAAGGACTTCGTGAAGTCCGAGCAGTTCCCCGACGCCAGCAAGGACAGCCAGGGCCGGTTGCTGGTCGCCGCCGCGGTCGGGTACTTCGGTGACGCGTGGGAACGCGCGACGACGCTGGTCGATGCCGGTGTCGACATCATCGTCCCCGACGTCGCCAACGGCCATGCGCGGCTGATGCTGGACATGATCCGCAAGCTCAAATCGGACCCCGCGACCCGCCACGTGCAGGTCATCGGCGGCAACGTCGCGACCCGCGAAGGTGCCCAGGCGCTGGTCGACGCCGGGGTGGACGCGGTCAAGGTCGGCGTCGGGCCGGGCTCGATCTGCACCACCCGCGTCGTGGCCGGGGTCGGGGTCCCGCAGGTCACCGCGATCTACGAAGCCGCTCAGGCCTGCAAGCCCGCCGGCGTGCCGGTCATCGGTGACGGCGGTCTGCAGTACTCCGGAGACATCGCCAAGGCACTCGTCGCCGGCGCATCGACCGTCATGGTGGGCTCGTTGCTCGCGGGCTGCGAGGAGTCGCCCGGCGACCTGATCCTGATCCAGGGCAAGCAGTTCAAGACCTACCGCGGCATGGGGTCGTTGGGGGCAATGGCCTCCCGCGGCAAGAAGTCCTTCTCCAAGGACCGCTACTTCCAGGCCGATGTGACCAGCGACGACGAGATCATCCCGGAGGGGATCGAGGGCCGGGTGCCCTACCGCGGACCCCTGGGGGCCGTCGTACGCCAACTCGTCGGCGGTCTGCACCAGTCGATGTTCTACGTCGGTGCCCGCACGCTGCCGGAGTTGCAGTCGCGCGGGCGGTTCGTGCGGATCACCTCGGCCGGTCTGAAGGAGTCCCACCCGCACGACGTGCAGGGCATCGTCGAGGCCCCGAACTACTGGGCCGGATAACCTCGTCCTGTGACTGAGATCGAGATCGGCCGCGGCAAGCGCGGACGGCGCGCCTTTTCCTTCGACGACATTGCGGTGGTGCCTTCGCGGCGGACCCGGGACCCGGAGGAGGTGTCGCTGGGCTGGCAGATCGACGCCTACCACTTCGACCTGCCGGTCATGGCCGCCCCGATGGACTCGGTCATGTCACCGGCGTCCGCCATCGAGTTCGGACGTCTCGGCGGTCTGCCGGTGCTCGACCTCGAGGGTCTGTGGACCAGGTACGAGCGTCCGAAGCCGCTGCTGGAGGAGATCGCCCAGCTGCCGCCCGGCGACGCCCTGCCCCGGATGCGGGAGATCTACTCCGAGCCGATCCGCCCTGACCTGATCGCCCTGCGCCTGAAGGAGATTCGCGACTCGGGCTGCACCGTGGCCGGTGCCCTCTCACCTCAGCGCACCCAGGAGCACTGGAAGACCGTGGTCGACGCGGGCGTGGATCTGTTCGTGATCCGCGGTACGACGGTCAGCGCCGAGCACGTGTCCGGCAACTCCGAGCCGCTGAACCTCAAGCGCTTCATCTACGAGCTCGACGTCCCGGTCATCGTGGGCGGGGTGGCCACCTACACGGCGGCCCTGCACCTGATGCGGACCGGCGCGGCGGGTGTGCTGGTCGGCTTCGGCGGGGAGCGGCGCACACGACGCGGCGGACCCTGGGCATCCATGCACCGATGGCTTCCGCGATTGCCGACGTTGCCGGCGCACGCCGGGACTACATGGACGAGACCGGCGGTCGCTACGTGCACGTCATCGCCGACGGCGGGATGGGCTTGTCCGGCGACGTGGTCAAGGCGATCGCCTGCGGTGCGGACGCCGTGATGCTGGGTGCCGCGCTGGCCCGGTCCTCCTCGGCTCCCGGAGCCGGCTACCACTGGGGCTCGGAGGCGCACCACGCGCAACTGCCGCGCGGGGAGAAGGTCTACGTCGGCACGATGGGCACCCTGGAGCAGATCCTGAACGGTCCGGGCCAGTCCGCCGACGGTACGACGAACATCACCGGTGCGCTGCGCCGCGCCATGGCGACGACCGGGTACACCGAGCTCAAGGAATTCCAGCGCGTCGAGGTCGTGGTCGCGCCGTACCAGCGGTCCTGACGCCGGCTGAGGCCGGAGTTGTCGACGGAGCGCAGCGGAGTCGGCGGCGGAGGTCGAGGACAAGGAAGGGCCGCGATAGGTGCGGTCCTGACGCCGGCTGAGGCCGGAGTTGTCGACGGAGCGCAGCGGAGTCGGCGGCGGAGGTCGAGGACAAGGAAGGGCCGCGATAGGTGCGGTCCTGAGGTCTTCCGGGCGCCATCTTTTCCGAGCGTCGCGGGGACTGCCGGGTGAGTTTTCTGCGGGTGTAGTACCGCTGGGTGACCCACGTCACTTACTATTCCGTAACATGACCGAGACTCTGCAGGACTCCGTCGCCTCGACGAACACGGTCGCGACCGACCGAACCAGCCGACCGCCGTACGCCGTTGCGCCCCATCTCGCGCCCCGGCTGGCGCGTCGCGTCCTCAGCTCGCCGGGGGCCGAGTCGATCGAATGCGTCACCCCGTTCACCGGCGGGGTGCTGGCCACCCTGCCGGGCAGCACCGTCGAGGACGTGGAAGTCGCCTACAAGACGGCGCGCAAGGCTCAGCGCAAGTGGGCGGCCACGCCGGTGCGGGACCGGGCCCGGTTCCTGCTGAAGCTGCACGATCTGGTCCTGAAGAACCAGAACGAGCTGATGGATCTGATCCAGCTCGAGTCGGGCAAGACCCGCCGCAACGCGTTCGAGGAAGTGATGGACGTGGCCGGGGTGAGCCGCCATTACGCACGTCGGGCGCATCACTACCTCAAGCCGCGCCGGGCGCTCGGTGCCGTCCCGGTGCTCACCCAGACCCGGGTCCTGCACCACCCCAAGGGTGTCGTCGGCGTCGTCGCACCCTGGAACTACCCGCTGTCGATGTCCATCACCGACGCGCTGCCGGCCCTGGTCGCGGGCAACGCCGTGGTGCTGCGGCCGGACTCCCAGTCGGCGCTCACGGCGCTGCGCGCGGTGGAGCTGATCGATCAGGCCGGTCTGCCGACCGGGTTGTTGCAGGTGGTCCTCGGATCGGGTGCCACGGTCGGCCAGGCGGTGCTCGACCAGGCCGACTATGTGATGTTCACCGGGTCCACCAAGACCGGGATCGGGGTGGCGCAGCGGGCGGCCGAGCGGCTGGTCGGCGCGTCCATGGAGTTGGGCGGCAAGAACGCTATGTACGTCGCGGCGGACGCCAACCTGAGCAAAGCCGCCGACGGTGCGGTGCGGGCCTGCTTCTCCTCGGCCGGTCAGTTGTGCATCTCCATCGAGCGGCTGATCGTGCACGAGAGTGTGGCCGACGAATTCACCAAGCTCTTCGTCAAGAAGGTGCAGGCGATGAAGCTCGGGTCCGACCTGGACTGGGGCAACGACATGGGTTCGCTGATCTCGAAGAACCAGCTCAAGACAGTCGTCGACCACGTCGAGAACGCCAAGGCCAACGGTGCGGTGGTGCTCGCCGGTGGCAAGGCGCGACCCGACCTGGGTCCCTACTTCTTCGAGCCCACCGTGCTGGCGAACGTGCCCGACTCGGCGACCTGCCGGCGGTGCGAGACGTTCGGTCCGCTGGTCTCGATCTACCGGGTGTCCTCGGACAAGGAGGCGATCGACTTCGCCAACGACTCCGAGTACGGCCTGAACGCGTCGGTCTGGACCAAGCGGGTTCTGCGCGGGCGGCAGATCGCGGCGCAGATCAAAGCCGGCACCGTGAACATCAACGAGGGCTACGTCGCTGCCTGGGGTAGCAACGGCGCCCCGATGGGCGGGATGGGCCAATCCGGCCTGGGCCGTCGCCACGGCTCCGAGGGCATCGTGAAGTACACCGAATCGCAGAACGTCGCCGCCCAGCACGTCATGCCGATCGCGCCGTCGTTCGGTGTGCCGGAGAAGCTGTGGGCCAAGACCATGTCGGTCGGACTGCGGGCTATGAAGCTGGGGAGGCTTTCGTGACAACGGATTACGACTACGACGTCGTCGTCGTCGGGTCAGGATTCGGCGGCGCTGTCTCTGCGATGCGCCTGGCGGAGAAGGGCTACTCCGTCCTGATCTACGAAGCCGGGCGGCGCTTTGCCGACAAGGACTTCGCCAAGACCTCCTGGCGGCTGAACAAATACCTGTGGGCGCCGGGGCTGAAGCTGTACGGCGTGCAGCGCTACCACGTCCTGCCCAACGTCATGATCCTGGCCGGCGCCGGGGTCGGCGGCGGCTCGCTGAACTACGCGAACACCCTCTACAAGCCGCCGTCGGAGTTCTTCAAGGACCAGCAGTGGGGGCACATCACCGACTGGGAGGAAGAGCTCGCGCCGCACTACGAGACCGGCAAGAAGATGCTCGGCGTCGTGGAGGAGAACCCCTGCTGGGGACCGGTCGAGCAGTTGATGAAGGACACCGCGCAGGAGATGGGCGTCGGTCACACGTTCCGCAAGACGCCGGTCGGTGTCTTCTTCGGTGAGCCGGACAAGACCGTCGCGGACCCGTTCTTCGGTGGCGAGGGCCGGCCCGCACCGGCTGCACCGAGTGCGGCAACTGCATGGTGGGCTGCCGCGTGGGCGCCAAGAACACGCTGATGAAGAACTACCTGGCGTTCGCGGAGAAGGCCGGGGCGGTCATCGAGCCGATGCGGACCGTGACCAGTCTCGAAGCCCTCGGTGAGACAGAGGGATTCAGGGTCACGACGCAGCGCACCGGTGCGTGGACCGCCAAGAAGGAGAAGTCGGTGACAGCGCGGCACGTCGTGGTGGCCGCGGGGACCTGGGGCACGCAGCAGCTGCTGCACGCGATGAAGGCCTCCGGCAGGTTGCCCAAGCTGTCCGACGCCCTGGGCGTGCTGACCCGGACCAACTCCGAGGAATTGGCCGGTGCCGCGACGATGACCGTGCCCGAGGGCGTGGACCTCACGACGGGGGTCGCGATCACCACCTCCTTCCACGTCGATGAGACCACGCACGTGGAGAACTGCCGCTACGGCAAGGGCTCCAACGCGATGAAGCTGCTGGTCGCCGGCATGGTCGACGGCGAGGGTCGTGGGGCGCTGGCGCGGTTCGCGGCGTTCGGGGTGGAACTGGCCAAGAGCCCGGTCAAGCTGCTGATGGCCGGGCCGCTCGGGCCGGGCTGGAGTGAGCGCACCATCATCGGCCTGGTCATGCAGGTCTCGGATAACTCGATCACGGTGTCGGCGAAGAAGAAGCTGACCGGTGGTTTCAAGCTGACCAGCAAGCAGGGTCACGGTGCGCCGAACCCGACCTGGTTGCCGCAGGGGCATGCTGCCGCCCGCGTCATGGCGGACAAGCTGGCGCAGCTGACCGGCAAGAAGACCATCGCCGGCACCAACTGGGCGGAGCTGGCCAACAAGCCGCTGACCGCGCACTTCCTGGGTGGCGTGGTCATCTCGGACTCTCCCGAGAAGGGCGTGATCGATCCCTACCACCGGGTGTGGGGCTACCCGGGGCTGTTCGTGACCGACGGATCGGCCGTCTCGGCCAACCTCGGAGTGAACCCCTCGCTGACGATCACCGCGCAGGCCGAGCGGGCTGCGGCGATGTGGCCGGCCAAGGGCGAGGAGGATCAGCGCCCGGCCCAGGGATCGGCGTACCAACGTCTGGACGTCAAGCCCAACCGGGTGCCGGGCACGGATCTGGGGATGCCGAAGATCCGACCGCTGCAGCCGGTCGCCTGATCCCATCAGTACGTACGGCGGTCGTTGCCTTGCGAGGGGACGATCGCCGTTTCGTGTGCCCGGCGGCAACGTGTGGTGGTTTCGTCACGGATCGTGGTGCCGCCCCGGCAGGTGAGGGGTGACTTGTGGTGGTTTCGTCACACATCGGGCACTACCCATCCGGGACTAGGCACCTTCCTCCGACCGCCAGGCCCGCCAGAGCGCGGCGTACGAGCCCTCCTTGGCGAGAAGCTCTTCGTGCGACCCGAGTTCGCTGATCCGGCCGTCCTCGATCACCGCGACCCGATCGGCATCGTGGGCGGTGTGCAGGCGGTGCGCGATGGCCACGACGGTTCGTCCGGTGACGACCGCGTTCAGTGACCGCTCGAGGTGACGGGCCGCTCGGGGATCGAGCAGCGAGGTCGCTTCGTCCAACACCAACGTGTGCGGGTCGGCCAGCACCAGGCGGGCCAGCGCCAGCTGTTGTGACTGCGCATCCGTCAGCCCGTGGCCGCCGGCACCTACCGCGGTGTCCAAGCCGTCCGGCAGCGCTCCGGCCCACACCGCAGCGTCCACGGAGGACAACGCCGTCCGCAGGGTCTCATCAGAAGCGGTCGGCGCGGCGAGCAGCAGGTTGTCGCGCAATGTGCCCACGAAGACGTGATGCTCCTGGGTGACCAGAGCCACCTCACCGCGCAGCACCGGCAGGGTCAGATCGACCAACGGCACGTCACCCACCGTCACCGAACCCGCGCGGGGTCCGTCGATGCCGGCCATCAATCGGCCCAACGTCGACTTGCCGGCACCGGAGGGACCCACCATCGCCAGTCGCTCACCGGGCTGCAGCGGCAACGAAACCCCGTGCAGCACATCGCGACCCGCGCGGTAGGCGTAGCGCACGTCGTCCGCGGCTATCTGGTCCGACGTCGGCTGGGCACCGGTCGCGATCCGGTCGGCAGGGACCTCCTCCACGCCGATGACCCGCGACAAAGCCGTCGCACCGACCTGGATCTCGTCCAGCCACCCGAGCAACTCATCGACCGGGCCGGACAGGGCCTGCGCGTACAGCACGATCGTGGTGACCTGGCCGATCGTCGCGTGTCCTTCGAAGACCAACCAGCCGCCCCAGAGCAACACCACCGCGACCGGACCGAGGACCCCGAGGTCGATCGAGGGGAACCACCGCAGTCGCAGCGCCAGGGTGCCCAGCTCGGCGTCGAACATCTCGGCGATGCTCGCGTCGATCCGGTCGCGTGCGCGCCCTTGCAGTGACAGCGCGTCCAATGTCCTTGCGCCCTCGACGGTTTCGGTGACAACGGCGTTACCTACCGCATAGCTCGCGCGCTCGCGCAGGTAGCGGTCGCGCGCCAACCGCAGATAGCGACGCGTGGTCAGCACCATCATCGGGATGCCGGCCAACAACCCGACGGCGACCAGGGGATTGACCACGAGGGCCACGATCAACGTCAACGTGACCGTCACGGCGCCCACGAACAGGGCAGGGATGCCGTACCGCACGACGTACGCCAACGCCTCCACGTCGTTGGTCGTGCGCGCGACCAGGTCACCTGTCCCGGCCCGTTCCACCGTCGAGAGAGGCAACTCGACCACGCGCTCGACGTAGCGCTCGCGCAGCCGGGCGAACACGTCCTCGCCCATGACGAATGCCGCCCGCCGCGCGAACCACACCAGCACCGTCTGCACCAGCACCGCCCCCAGGAAAGCCAGCGCGATCCGATTGACGGTGGCGTACGTCGTGCCGCCCGTCAGATCGTCCAGCAACCGCCCCATCAGCCACGGCGTGACCAGCGCCGCCAGGGCGGCCAGCCCCTGCAGCCCGACCACGAGCGCGAGGAAGCCCCGATGCTCGCGGATGAGAGTCAGCGTGTGGTTGCGCACCTGGCGCGGGGTGGCGACCGGCAGCGTACGCCGCGTGGTGTCCGTCATTCGTCCCCCCGCACGACGACCCGGCGGTACGCCGAGTGGTGCCGCAGCAGGTCAGCATGCCGTCCGCGCGCGGTCACCCGGCCGTCCTGCAGCAATACGACCTCGTCGGCGTGATCCAACAGCAGCGGACTGGCGGTCATCACCACCGTGGTGCGACCGGCGCGTTCGGTGACCAGCCGACCGGCGATGCGGGCTTCGGTGTGCGCATCGACGGCACTGGTGGGCTCGACCAGGACAAGGATCGGCGCCTCAGTGAGCAGGGCGCGGGTGAGGGTGAGGCGCTGGCGCTGACCGCCGGAGAAGGTGCGGCCGCGTTCCTCGACCTGCGCATCCAGTCCGTCGTCGACCGCGTCCAGGATGTCCTCGGCACTCGCGACGTGCAGTGCTTCGCGCACCCGTGCATCGCTGGCGCGCTCCCACGGATCGAGCTCCTCGCGCAGCCGGCCGGTGAAGAGTGCGGGGTCGATCTGGGAGACGACCACACGGTCACGCACCTGGCCCAGCGGCACGTCCGCGATCGGCGTACCGGCGAACGTCACCTCGGTGCGCTCGGCCCCGAAGCGGCCCAGCCGGTCCGCCAACGCGGCGGATTCCTCGGGGCGTGCGGATACGACGGCGACGAATGTGCCTGGTGTGACGGTCAATCCGGAGGTCGGGTCGTGCAATACGCCGGGCTCGTCGGGGAGGCTGGTGATGGCCACGTCGCCAGCGGAGTCGCTGCGCACCTGCAGGACCGCGATCACCTTGTGGGCAGCGACGTGGGTGCGGGTGAGTTTGCCGGCGAACTCGGTTGCGGTCTGCAGCGGCAGGACCAGGAACGCGGCGTACCCGTAGAAGGCGACGAGCTGGCCCACCTGCAGGTCGCCGTCGAGCACCGCGTGAGCGCCGAACCAGGTCACGATCAGCGTGAAGAGTCCGGGCAGCAGGATCTGGGCCGCATCCAAGGTGGACTGCAACCCAGCGACCTGGTTGCCGCGGCGGCGTACGAGCTGGGACTGGTCGCGGTAGCGCTCCAGGAAGGTGGCCTCACCGCCGATGCCGCGCAGCACGCGCAGGCCCGCGACGGTGTCGGCACCCAGCTCGACGAGCCGGCCGGACGCCTCGCGTTGCTGGGCCTGGCGGCGCTGCAGCGGTTTCATCACCAGGGAGAGGGAGGCCAGCAGGACGGGTACGCCGAGCAGCACCAGCAGCCCCAACCGCAGCGACGTGGTGAGCATGATGACCGCGACCACCAGGTAGGACACGATGGCCCCGGCGAAGCGGTTGGCGACATCGAAGCTGCTGCCGATAGTGGGGGCGTCGGAGGCGATGCCGGCGACGACCTTGCCGGTCGGCATCGCCCGGGTCAGCGCGGCCCCGGTGTCCGCGGAGTGATGGCCCAGCCATTGCATCGTGCGGAAACAGGCGCGCAACCAGTTCTCCACGGCGTACCGGTGGCGCAGCGCACCCGTGCCGGCGGAAATCACCGCAAGGGCGAAAACAATTGCAGACCAACGCAATAACGCGGCACCATCGCGCGGAACGATCCCTTGATCGATCGCGCGACCGACTGCGGCCGGGGTCAGCGCGGCGCACAGCATCCAGATGCTGCCCATCACGGCGCCGAGAACCTGGGAGCGGATCTGACCACGCCAGATGCGGGCCAGGAAGCGCCACGGACCGCGCAGATCGGGAATGCCGGGATCGGCGAAGGGGAGTCTTTCCATTTCGAAGATCACCGTGGTGCACGAGGGTGGGGTCCGGCAAATCCTTTTCGGGCGCGACGTGTGGCGGTTTCGTCGTACATCGCGGTGGCGGGTGGTTGCACGGGCGGCGACTCGTGGCGGTTTCGTCGCAGATCGGGGTGGCACCGTCTCGCGGACGGCGGACGGCTGATCGAACCTGTGGATAGCGTCGCGCACGTCCGCGCCGCGTGCATCACGCTGGGCCCGTGAATGATGCCGTGCCCAGACGCAGATTCGGATTGATCACGCGCTCCGAAGCCAACGCTGCCGGGATCACCGACGCGATGCTCGGTGGCCGTGCCTATCGACGCGTTGGACATCGGGTCTACGCGGACAGCAGCTACCCCGTGACCGAAGCGCTGCGACTGGACGCGGCGCTCCTGGTTGCTCCGCCGGAGACGGTCGTGGCCAGACAGAGCGCCGCTCGCTTGTGGCGTGGCATCGTGCCGGACTCGCCCATGGTGACGTTGAACCTTCCCGGGCATCGGCGTCTGCGTTTGGACGGAGTCGAGGTGCGCAGCGTTTCCAGTGATCAGGTCGTGCTCCTCGACGGACGGCGGATCACGAGCCCCGCGCAAACCTTCTGCGAGTTGGCGACCGTGCTGGATCTCGTAGATCTCGTCGTCCTCGGGGACTCGTTGGTGCGGGCGGCGAAGTGTCGACCGGAAGATTTGGTGCAGCGCGCGGCGCAGTGGCGAGGCGCACGATGTCGGCTGGCGCGGCGCGCGGCTGCCCTGGTCCGACGCGGTGTCCGCTCGCCGAGGGAGACGCGGTTGCGGATGCTGATCGTGCTCGCCGGTCTGCCGGAACCACTGATCAGTGTGGAGTTCCGCGACGCCGATGGCCGGACCCGCTACGAGCTCGATCTTGCCTATCGGGCGAAGATCGGCGTCGAGTACGACGGCGAGGACTATCACTCCACGCCGCAGGCCCGGGAGCGGGATGCGAAGCGTCGGCGGTGGTTCACCGATCAGGGGTGGACCGTCCTGACCTACACCAAGAGCGACCTGTGGGAAGAGCCGCGAGCGTTGCTGGAACAACTCGTGTCGATCCAGCGCAGGCACGGCATGGCGGTGCGCATCCGCAGCGACGAGTGGATCAGGTACTTCCCGGGGCGACGCGCCGCCGGTTGACATCGTGGTGGTTTCGTCGCGAATCGTGGTGCTGGCGGCCGGGGGAGCAGCGACGTGTGGTGGTTTCGTCGCGAATCGTGGTGCTGGTGGCCGGGGGAGCAGCGACGTGTGGTGGTTTCGTCGCGAATCGTGGTGGTGGTGGCCGCGGACGCGGCGACGTGTGGTGGTTTCGTCGCGAATCGTGGTGGTGGTGGCCGGGGGAGCAGCGACGTGTGGTGGTTTCGTCGCGAATCGTGGTGGTGGTGGCCGCGGGGGCAGGGACATCGTGGTGGTTTCGTCGCGAATCGTGGTGGTGGTGGCCGGGGGAGCAGCGACGTGTGGTGGTTTCGTCGCGAATCGTGGTGCTGGCGGCCGGGGGAGCAGCGACGTGTGGTGGTTTCGTCGCGAATCGTGGTGCTGGCGGCCGGGGGAGCAGCGACGTGTGGTGGTTTCGTCGCGAATCGTGGTGCTGGCGGCCGGGGGAGCAGCGACGTGTGGTGGTTTCGTCGCGAATCGTGGTGCTGGCGGCCGGGGGAGCAGCGACGTGTGGTGGTTTCGTCACGAATCGGCGAGGTAAGGGCCCCCACGCGACCGACGTACCCTAGAAACCATGCTGCGGACCGCCCTCAAGCCCAAGTGGCTGGGCTGGTTCGCCGCGTTGGTGATCGTTGTCATCGCCTTCATCTGGCTGGGGCTGTGGCAGTTCGGCGTCGCCCATACCAAGGGCGCCCATGACGCTATGCAGGACGAGGCGAACACGACGCGCGTCACCCTGCAGAACTACATCAAGCCCCATCAGGACTTCCCCGCCGACGGTTCGCTGCGACCGGTCGTGGTGAGTGGCCACTACGACCCCGAGCATCAGGTCCTGGTCGCCGGACGGGTGTTGGACGGCACGGACGGCTGGTGGGTGGTGACGCCGCTGGTCGCCGACGGCAGCAACGCCCGGATCGCGGTGGTCCGCGGCTTCGTGAGTACGCCGAGTGCGCCCGCCCCGAGCACCGGCACCTCCAGCGTGAGCGTCGAAGGCGAACTCGCGCCCGGGGAATCGCCCGCTGACGGCACGTATCCCGCGGGCCAGGTCGGCAGCGTCAACCTGGCTGTCTTCGCCAACCAGTGGGGTGGCCAGCTTTACAACGCGTTCATCTTCGCGACCAGCGAGCAGCCGGTCGCCACAGCCGCACCGATCCGGACCTTCCCGCCTCCGGAGCCCGCCAGCGGCGGTCTGCAGATCCGCAACCTGGGCTACGCGATCCAGTGGTGGCTGTTCGCGGCGTTCGCGGTCTACATGTGGTGGCGGATGGTGCGTGATGACTACCGCGATGAGCAGGCACTGAAGGCGGCGGGGGAGAATGTGCCCGATCCCGAGGAGAGAAATGCCAGTGTCTGAGCTCGACCGCATCCAGTTGATCGACGTCCCGAAGGCGCGCACCGCGTTGACGTTCTTCCGCGTGATGGCGGTGATCGTCGGTATCGGTCTGCTGCTGCTGGTCGCCGAACTGATCCTGCACTACGGCTTCAAGAACGAAGCCCTGGCCTGGTGGCCGCAACCGCACGGCATCCTGTTCATCATCTACGTCGCGGCCACCGCCAACCTCGGCTTCAAGATGCGCTGGGACATCCCCCGGATGGTCGGCGTGATCCTGGCGGGCGTCGTACCCTTCCTGTCCTTCTACGTCGAGCACCGCGTCAGCGGCACGGTGAAGCGCGAACTGGACGGCATCGAGGCCCGTAAACTGGAGCAGTGACAGCGCCCCTGCAGGACCATCCCGTCCTCGTCGTCGACTTCGGTGCCCAGTACGCGCAGCTGATTGCCCGCCGCGTCCGTGAGGCCAACCTTTTCAGCGAAGTCGTGCCGCACACCATGCCGGTCGCCGAGATGCTGGCCAAACAGCCGGCGGCGATCGTGCTGTCCGGTGGCCCGTCCTCGGTCTATGCCGACGGTGCGCCGGGTCTGGACAAGGCGCTGCTGGAGGCGGGCGTGCCGGTCTTCGGCATCTGCTACGGGTTCCAGGCCATGGTCAAAGCCCTCGGTGGCACGGTGGAGCGGACCGGTCTGCGCGAGTACGGCGCGACCCAGGCCACCGTGCGCCCCGAGTCGACGCTCTTCAACGGTCAGCCGGACACCCAGTCGGTCTGGATGAGCCACGGTGACTCGGTGTCCGAAGCCCCCGAAGGGCTGGCCGTGACGGCGACCTCTCCCGGTGCCGACGTGGCCGCGATCGAGGACAACGACCGACAGTTGTACGGCGTGCAGTGGCACCCGGAGGTCCTGCACTCCACGTTCGGTCAGCAGGTGTTGGAGAACTTCCTGCTGCACGGTGCCCGACTGAGCGCGGACTGGACCCCCGCCAACATGGTCGAGGAACTGGTGGCCCAGGCCAAGGCCGACATCGGTGATGCCCGCGCGATCTGCGCGCTGTCCGGCGGCGTCGACTCCTCCGTCGCAGCGGCCCTGGTCCAGAAGGCGATCGGCGACCGGCTGACGTGTGTCTTCGTCGACCACGGCCTGCTGCGCGAGGGTGAGGCCGAGCAGGTCGAGCAGGATTTCGTGAAGGCCACCGGCGTCGACCTGGTCGTCATCGATGCCCGTGAGCAGTTCCTGAGCGCGCTGGCCGGGGTGAGCGACCCGGAGACCAAGCGCAAGATCATCGGCCGCGAGTTCATCCGCACCTTCGAGCAGGCCGCGCGCGACATCGTGCACGACCGCGGTGACGAAGAGCACCCGGTGAAATTCCTGGTCCAGGGCACCCTCTACCCCGACGTTGTCGAGTCCGGTGGCGGCACCGGCGCGGCCAACATCAAGAGCCACCACAACGTGGGCGGTCTGCCCGACGATCTGCAGTTCTCCCTGGTGGAGCCGCTGCGGTTGCTGTTCAAGGACGAAGTCCGCCAGGTCGGCCGCGAGCTCGGCGTCCCCGAGACCATCGTCGCCCGCCAACCCTTCCCCGGCCCGGGGCTGGGTATCCGGATCATCGGCGAGGTCACGCAGGAGCGGCTGGACATCCTGCGCCGCGCCGACGCCATCGCCCGCGCCGAGCTCACGGCCGCGGGCTTGGACCGCGACATCTGGCAGTGCCCCGTGGTGCTGCTGGCCGACGTACGTTCCGTGGGAGTCCAGGGCGACGGTCGCACCTACGGTCACCCGATCGTGCTGCGCCCGGTGTCCAGTGAGGATGCGATGACCGCGGACTGGACCCGGTTGCCGTACGACGTGCTGGCCAGGATCTCCGGCCGGATCACCAACGAGGTGGCCGAGGTCAACCGGGTCGTCCTGGATGTGACCAGCAAACCGCCGGGCACCATCGAGTGGGAGTGAGCGCGCACGTAGCGCGCACCCAGCCGGCCCCGCCACACTGGAGGGCATGACTGCCTCCGTCCTCGCCGACCGGGAAGCCGCGGCTGAGCGTACGGCGCGTGACGGGCTGACCGTGCCGATGTGGGTGCACGGGGCGGCGATGATCGTTCTGTCGGCGACGGCGCTGGCCATCCTGGTGCGCTACTGCCTGCACAGCTACCGCGGGATCCGCTGGGACGAGCGGCTGATGTCGACGTGGGGCCTGAGCGGGCCCACCCGAAACGTCACCACGGACTATCTGTCGCTCATCACCGTGCCGTCGGTCGCCCTGGTCCTGACCGGGTGCGTCATCGCGGCGATCGTGCGGCGCCGGGTGGCCGTGGCCGTCGCTGCCGCGACCCTCGTGGTCGGGGCGACGGTGACGACCCAGATCCTCAAATACCAGGTCCTCGAGCGGCTCCCGCACGCCGGCGCCAACACCCTGCCCAGCGGGCACACGACCGTCGCGGTGTCGGTAGGGATGGCCGCGATCCTGGTGGCGCCGACCGGCCTGCGTGTCTTCGCCGCGCCGGTGGTCGCGGGTCTGTCCGCCGCTGTCGGCATCGCCACCGTCGTCAGTTCGTGGCACCGCCCCGGCGACGTGCTCGCCGCGCTCGCGGTCTGCACCGCCTGGCTCGGGATCGCACTGATCGTCGGCTTCGTTCTGCAGGACGGCGGGCCTCTCGCCCGGCGACCGGGTGTCTCACCGGCCCTGGCGCTGGCCGGGCCGACTGCGGTCATCTTCGCGTTGCTGTGGCAGCGCGGGATCGCGATCGGGGCCGGGTTGCCGCTGCTCGGTGCGTGGGCGGCCGTCGCGGTGTTCGCAGCCGCGGTCGGGCTGGTGTTCGCCTGGCTCACCGCCGTGGCCGATCGCGCCCTGGTGTGACGCATCCCTCCCGGTCCGCGCTGGCGATGATCGCGAGCGGTGGGCTCGCTCTCGCCGCGCTCGTCCCGGCCGCCGTGGTCACCACCACCGGTCGGCGGGTCGACCGGCAGTTGATGCTGGCCTGGGCCTACGACGATGTGATCATCGCGCCGGTGGGTGCGCTGGTCCGTTCGCCGCTGGTCGCGGTGGCGGTGGCGGTGATCGTGGCGGTCGCGCTGTTCCGGCGACGGCCCGACCTGGCCGTCGCGGCGGCGGTGCTGGTCGCTGGAGCGAGTGCGACCACCCAGATCCTGAAACGCTTCGTGATCACGCCGCTCACGACCGATGAGAACACCATGCCCAGCGGCCACGTCACCGTGGTCCTGTCGGTGCTGCTCGCCGCGCTGCTGGTCGCCGGGCAGACCTGGCGCCCCGGATGGGCGGCCGCCGTTGGTTTTCTCGGAACGCTGACCGCGATCGGCGCGATGATCGGCACCTGGCACGTACCCGGTGACGTGGTGGCCGCCGCTGCCGTGTGCCTGGTGTGGTCCGGTCTCGTGCTGTCGGCACTGGCCCCGGCCGCTCGGAGATTGCGCCGGACGGCGCGGGCGGTCTGGCCGGCCGATCCTGCGCTGCAGCCGCGCGGCCTGGCCCTGCTGGGCGGGCTGGCCGCGGCCGGTGCGCTCACGGCGTACCGCGGATGGCCCGACATCCCGCTCGGCTGGTTCGTGGCGTCCCGCCTCGTGGGGATGCTGGTGGCGCTCGCCGTCGGCGGCGTCGTCGCCTGGTTCGCGGCGGCGTTGGACGACGTCGACTAGGTCGCGGGGACGTGGTCGGGATGGTCGGGGTGGTCGGTGTGATCCAGGGGCGTCTCCTTGGGTGACTTCCACCAGGCCAGCCAGCCGATCGCACCCAGGGGCAACTCCAGGATGTGGGTGAAGAAGCCAAAGAGCAGTACGCCGGCGGCCGCGGCGGCCGGGTCAGCACCCCACGCCCTGAGCACGGCCAGCGTTCCGGTCTCGGTGATCCCGACACCGCCGGGGGTCACGCCGACCGCGGTGAGCAACCGGCCGATGGCGTACGCCGCGAACAGGTTCACCCAGGGCAGGTTGACCCCGAGCGCGTTGAAGATTCGCCAGAAGAGGATGAAGTAGACGCCCATGAAACCGACCAGGCCCAGGGTCATCGGCAGCCACCCGGTGCGGGTGACACTGGCCATCCGGGCCCGCTGGTCGACGACCAACTCCCCGAGGGCGGGCACCTGACCCTTCTTCTTGCCGCGGCGGAGCCGGCCGAACACCGGTGCGATCCACCGGTCGAGCCACCCGGCGACGAGCGTGGTCAACTTCGGGCTGACCAGGATCGCGATGAACGCCAGCAACAGCACCAGGCCGGTGATCCCGCCCCACCACGCGGCCCGGCGCACGGCGCGCGGCAGAGCATTCTCGCTGAGCGACAGGGCCGCGATACCCAGCAACGGCAGGGCAACGCGGGCGAGCACGTTCCAGACGCCGGACACGATGATCGAGGTCGAGATCTCCCGCCGCACGAAACCCCAGGAGCGGGCCATCAGGTACGTCGTGGCCACCCCGGCCGCGCCACCGCCCGGCAACAGGTTGCCGGCCGCCGAACCCGCGACGTTCATGATCAGCGCCCGCCCGTGCGACAGGCCGGGCAACGAGCCGGTCAGCGTGAACGTGTAACACCACAGACCGAGCACCACGAGGCCGAAGAGTTCCAGGCAGGTCAGCCAGCCGACCTTGCTGAAGGACACGAAGATCTCGTGCCACGTCACGCCACCCACCCACGGCAGGACGAAGATGATCAGGATGGCGGCCAGGCCGATCCCCGCTACCGCCGACAAGAAGCTGCGCCACGTCGGCTTCGGCAAGCGCGGTGCCTCGTCGTGCGCTACCTCCAGCGGCAGGGGTTCGGGTCGGGAATCGTCCGTCGTCATCGGCGGACCTCCTGGGTCGTGTCTTCGAAGATGTCGTGGCGCACCGGGCCGCTGCGCCGTGGATCGACGTACCACTCGCGGCCGAAGACGAGGTCGTAGATCGGCCGGGGGATCCGCAGGAACGCCGCGAGCGTCCGGTCCGCGCCGCCGTCGGCGGCCGCTTGCGAAGCGTGTGCCCGCATCGAGGCGCGCTTGGCCGGGATCTGGCGACGTACGTCGATCCGGTGGGTGATCTGTTCCTTCGCCGAATACGCGCGACGGTAGGAGTCGATGTCGAACTCGGGCGGGAAGCGGTAGAACTTCGCGGCGAGGTTGATGCCCTTGACCAGCAGGTCCCTGGGCACGGTGGCTTCCAGCACCGGGATTCCGGTCAGCTCCGCGGCCCGTGCGCCGACCCGGTGCACCTGGACGTGGTCGGGGTGGCCGTACCCGCCCGCGGCGTCGTAGCTGGTGAAGACACCGGCGTTCTCCTCGCGCAGGATGTCCGCGAGTTCGCCGGCCGCCACGTCGACGTCCGCGTCGACGAAACGGGTCCGGCCACTGCCATCGCGCACGGTGACCGGGCCGAGCCCGGAGTCGGCGTACCCGAGGTTGACCACGCGGGCGACGCCGAGCGCATCGGCGCTGGCCTGCACCTCGGCCAGGCGGGTTCTCGCGAGGTCGGCCGGATCGCCGTACTCGCTGCTGGTGAGCCCCAGCGCGCCGTCGGTGGCGACCACGAGCACCACCCGGTGACCTGCCGCGGCCGCCTTGGCCATCGTGCCCGAGGTGAGCAGAGCTTCGTCATCCGGGTGCGCGTGGAAGAACACCGCGACCGACATGGCCCCCATCCTGCCCTGTGCTGCTGCTATGAGGCTGAATGATTCCCCGGCGTGGCCACTACTGTTGCGCCGTGAAGGTCGCCCTGCTCACCGACTGCTACCTGCCGCGGCTGGGCGGTATCGAGGTGCAGATGCACGACCTGGGCCGGCATCTGGTGGCGGCCGGGCACGAGGTGCACGCGTTCACTGCGACCCGCGGCGCGGACGGCACCCGGCACGGCGACGACGTGATCGATGGCGTGCAGGTGCACCGCCTGGCGATCCCGCTGCCCGGTGACCTGCCGGTGAATCCGTTCGCTCCACGCGAACTGCGCGCCGTCCTGGGTGATTTCGATGTCGCGCACGTCGCGATGGGGGTCGTGAGTCCGTTCGCGATGGACAGCACCCGGGTGGCTTTGCGGCTGGGAGTGCCGACCGCGGTGACGTGGCACTGCGTGCAGGACCGGTTCCGCTTCGTGGTGCAGGCCGCGGGCTACGTGCGGCGCTGGTCGCGGCGGGGAGCGGCCCTCTCGGCCGTGTCATCGGTGGCCGCAGCGCCGCTGCAGGGGTTGTCGAACACTCCGGTTGCCGTGCTGCCCAACGGGATCGACGTATCACGATGGGCCCCGTCGGGGGATCTGCGCGTGCCGTCCGCAGGCGTGGTCGAGGTGGTTTCGGCGATGCGGCTGGCCACCCGGAAGCGGCCGGTGGAGCTGGTGGCGGCGGTGGGCACGGCGCGACGCCGGCTCTCGGCCCGGGGTATCGATCTGCGGCTGACCATCCTGGGGGACGGCCCGTTGCGCAAGGTCACCGAGGCGGAAGCCGCACGGCACGGCGAGCACTGGCTGACCCTTCCCGGCCGGGTCACGCGGGAGGAGTTGCGGTCGCGTTATCTGAGCAGCGACCTGTACGTCGCGCCCGCCCGTCTGGAGGCCTTCGGGATCGCGGCGCTGGAGGCTCGCACGGTGGGATTGCCGGTGGTGGCGCCGGCGATGAGCGGGACCAGTGAGTTCGTGACCGACGGGGTCAACGGGGTCCTGACCGGGCCCACGACGGCAGATCTGGCGGATGGCATCGTCCGGTTGGCGGGAAACACCGGGTTGTTGCGGGAGATCACTCTCACGAACCAGACCTCAGCGCCCGCGTGTGACTGGCCGGACGTCGTACGGCAAGCGCTGGGCGAGTACCGTCGCGCCGGCGCCTGAGGCTCCCGCCAACCCGCCCCCGCAATTTTTGGAACGGGATTCACCCGTAATCAGCGATGCGGGGTGAATCCCGTTCCACAAGTGGGAGGGGTGAGGGCGGACCGGCTCAGCCCATCGAGCCGGGCAGCACGGTGTCGACGATGTAGACCGTGGCGTTGGCGGTCTGCACGTTGCCGCACACCACCGAGGAGGTGCCGTCGACCTTCAGGTTCGGTGCGGTGCCGGTGACCTTGACTTCCGAACCGGCCAGCGACTTGTGATTGCCGACGACGGCCATCGGGTCGAGTTTGCCGGCGACCACGTGGCCGGTGAGGACCTTGGTCAACGCGGCCTTGTCGGCCAGCAGCTTGTTCAAGTCGGCTGCCGGGATCTTGGCGAACGCGTCGTTGGTCGGTGCGAAGACGGTCAGCGCTTTGGCGTTGTTCAGGGTGTCCACCAGGCCGGCCTTCTTGACCGCGGTGACCAGCGTCGACAGCAGCGGGTTGTTCGACGCGGCCGTCGCCACCGGGTCGGAGGTCATGCCGCTGAAGGAGCCCTTACCGGAGGCGGGGACCTTCGCGCAGCCCGCACCGAACGGAGCCATCGCGTTGGAACCCATGGAGGAGGAACCCATGGAGGAGGAACCCATCGACGACGAGCCCATCGAGGACATCGGCGACGAGGACTCGGAGGTCATCGGGGCGGAGGAACTGCTGGTGGCCATCGGCGAGGCTGCCGACGAGCCGCTGTCCGAGCTGGAGGAGCCGCATGCGGCCAGGGTCATCGGCATGACCAGTGCAGCGGCCGCGAGGGTGAGCGTGGAACGAGTCTTCATGAACGTGCCTTCCGTCGGTCCGACCGTGTCGCCGGAGGTGTGATGGTGGTGATTCGGAGTACTGGCGGTACTGGATGGGGCGAATCAGGCGCCGATGACGACGAGTTCCTGGATTCCGCTGGAACCGCTGGGGAACACCGGCGCCCGCTGCGCCGTCTGCGTCTGGTTGTCGCCGTAGATCACGCGCGCTTGCAGGGAGTGCTGCCCGCTGCCCGGGTCGTCCCAGACGAAGTACCACTGACGCCAGAAGTCCACACCGACGTCCGGACCCAACGTGCAGTCCTGCCAGGGTTTGTCGTCGATCTTCAGCTGGACCTTCACGACCCCGCGCCGCTGCGCCCAGGCGACGCCGCCCACGACCGTGCGACCTTTCACCGTCGCCAACGACGCCGGGGTGTCGATCCGGGCCGACGGTTTGATCGGCCCGTCGGTGGTCCAACCGCGCTGTGTCCAATAGGCTTTCGCGTCGCCGTACGTCGTGACGCGCATCTTCGTCACCCACTTGGTGCTGCCGAGCATCCCGTACAGGCCGGGTGTCACCAGGCGCGCCGGGAAGCCGTGCGTGCGTGGCAGCGGCGCGCCGTTCATCCCGATCGCCAGCAGCGCTTCCCGGTCATCGAGCAGGGCACCCAGGGGGTGCTGATCGTGAAGCCGTCGGTCGCCGTACTGAACACCTGGGCCTGGGGCTTGTCCGGGTCCTTCACCCCGGCACGGTCCAGGAGGTCCTTGGTGCGTACGCCGAGCCAGCGCGCCGCCCCGACGTACCCTCCGCCGACCTCGTTGCTGACACAGGTCATGGTGATATCGCGCTCGATCAGGTCCATACCGATCAGCTCGCGATAGTCGATCGTGAACGGCCGCTCGACGTCGCCCTCGATCGTGAGGGTCCAGGAGTCCCGGTCGAGATTGGGTACGGCGAGTGCAGTGTCCACGCGGTAGAACGCACCGTTCGGGGTGCGTAGGGGGTGATGTCCTTGAACCGGCGTTCGACTCCGGCGGGTAACGGCGGCAACGGGTTTCGCGGCTTGGGCAGCGTCAGGTCGCTGGGATCGGTGGCCGTGCTGAATTTCTGACCCAACGCCGCCGATCCGACCGCGGCGATCGCCACGGCTCCGGATCCGGTCAGGAACGCGCGCCGGGTGTTCGCGCCGGAGGGGTAACCGGACGGTGCGGAGCGGCCGATGCGGAACAGGGCGGTGAGCACCAACGGGCCGACCACGGCGGCCAGAAGAGCCGGGCCGAGGTCGCGCCAGGATCCGGTCGGCCGTTCCAGCGTCGCCGCCGCAGCGGTCGCCACGAGCAGCTGCTGCAGCACGATCCCGTAGACCAGTCGTCGCCGGGCCAGCAGCCCGCTGACGGCCGCGAGCAGCACGGTGCCCACGACCACCGACGCGAGCAGGACGGTCTTGTCGTTGGTGCCGAAGTGCTCGATCGCCCAGTCCTTCAGGGGCGTCGGCGTGCGATCGATGACGGCCGACCCGATGACGAGGACCGGCGATGTCGCGGGATCGACGATGGCCGCCAGCAGGTGGGCCAATCCCATCGCGACTGCAGCGGCGAGAACTCCGGCAAGGGCGGCGCGAACACGGGACATACCCGTGGTTCGTCGCGCTACCCCCTGCGGATGGGCGCGGGGTCAGGCCACGTCGGGGTGGGTCCCCTCGGTGCGGCGCTGGTCGGCGTACGCCTCCACCCGGCGGTCGATGGCCTGGCCCATGAACTTGCCCGCCCCGAAGGCGAGGATGACTGCGATCCCCAGGGCGACGTACGAGAACGTGCTGAGGTACTTCTCCGCGGCCTTGCCCAGGTAGTAGACGGCGTAGGTCGTGCCGCCCGCCCAGCAGATCGCGCCGGCGACGTTGGCGGTCAGGAACCGCGGGTAGTGCATCTTCAACACACCCGACAGCGGCCCGGCGAAGATCCGCAGCAACGCCACGAACCGGCCGAAGAACACCGCGAGCATCCCGTACCGGTGGAAGACGTGCTCGGCGTAGGCGATCGTGTCGTCGTTGAAATGCGCGGGGAACCGGCGTTTGAGGATGTCGAAGATCTTGTAGCCGTACTCGCGCCCCACCCAGTAGCCGATGGAGTCACCGATCACCGCTCCGGCCACGCCGGCGATGGCCACCGCGTGCGGCGACACGGCCAGTTCGTGTTTGGAGGACATCAGCGCCGCGGTCACCAGGACGATCTCGCCGGGCACCGGGATACCGAAGCTCTCGATCATCACAACCGCGCCGACCAGTACATAGACCAGCCACACCGGGATCGTGGTGAGGACGTGCTCCATCGTTGCTCCTAGTGCCAGCCGGCGTCGTCGACTCCGCCGGGAATGTCGCTGGCCGGATCGTACGGCGTGCGGGTGAAACGGAAACTACCCACATCGAGGTAGGCCGACCGCTCGCCGCGCGCGTGGACCTGCAACGGTTCCCCGGCGAAGTAGCCGTCCTGGCCGAGCCAGCGATCCCGCGCCAGGCGCACGAACCGGGCGCCGCGCCCCGAGCCCACCGGGGTCAGGACCAGGTCCGGCCCGTGCAACGTCGCGACGTGCGGTCGCGGTCCCCAGAACCACGTCCCGGTCAGGTCCAGGTCGCCGCTGTGCTGTTGCGCAGGTTGCCAGGCGGCGGGCAGGAGCGGC
Organism: Branchiibius cervicis; assembly: GCF_042661605.1. Classification (NCBI taxonomy): domain Bacteria; kingdom Bacillati; phylum Actinomycetota; class Actinomycetes; order Micrococcales; family Dermacoccaceae; genus Branchiibius; species Branchiibius cervicis. Next base: position 2,712,596 of record NZ_JBHSWJ010000002.1, on the reverse strand, counting down.
ACGTGGCGGCGTAGTTCAGCGATCAGTTCGGTCGCGCCGAGATCGATGCCGGCGGTCGAATTCATCAACAGCACAGCGCAATCGCCCGATTCCGGATCGGCCCGCAACGCCGATTGGAAACCGGGCATGGACCCGCCGTGCCCCACGTAGCGGGCGGTCCCGAGGTTGGTGACGTCGACGCCGAGCCCGTACGCCCGGGCCCAGCGCTCACCGGGCTCATCGTCGACCAGGGTCGGGACCAGCATCCGCTCGCGCAGTTCGTCAGGCAGCACCTCCGCGGCACCGCGGACCAGGAACTGACCGAACGTCAGCAGGTCGCCGGCGGTGGACCACAACTGCCCCGCGGGCGCCATCGCGCCGGTGTCGGTGGCGGGTTCGTCGTGCACCAGATCTGCGTAGGGGTGCACCGCGAAACCGTGGGCACCGCTGCCCGGTCGGTCGTACGTCGTGCGCTCCAGTCCCAGCGGATCGAGGATCCGCTCCTGCAGTACGTCGCGCCAGTCCTTTTCGCGCAGCCGCGCGACCAGCTGCCCGAGCACCGCGAAGCCGACGTTGGTGTAGTGGAATCGGGACGCCGGAATGTGCGCCTGACGGATGCTGGGCAGCAACTGCTCCCAGGTGAGCCCCGCGGACCGTTCCCACCACGGCCCGTCCGTCTCGGCGTACAGGCCGGCGCCGTGAGTCAGCAGCGACTGCACGCTCACCCCCGGCAGGTCCAGCTCCGGCAGGTGCTCGCCGATCGGGTCGGTGAGCGCGACCGCCTCATCGGCGACCAACTGCATGACCAGGACGGCAGTGAACGTCTTGGTGATCGAACCGATCCGGTACGCCGTGTCCGGACCGGCCGGCGTACCCGCGGCGTCCAGGTCGCCCACGGCAGCCGTCCACTCCAGCCCGGCGATCGTGCGCACGCCGCCGACCACGGAGGGAGCGCGATCGGTGTACTGGGCGCGGGCGATGCGCGCGGTCAGCGCCGCGCCGGCCGCGGGGGCAGTTCTTCGGTCACCGGGGCATCCTCCCAAACCACGGTCCTGTCGGAGCCGCGCCGTACCCTGGGTGGTGACATGAGCAGCCTTTTCGATGACCTTCCCCTGCCCGGATTCAGCGGTGCCCAGGCCTCCCCACGCTCGGCCGCCGTGGACGATCGGGGGTGCCGGAGTGGGCGCGGACCGGCTCCGATGCCCCCGAACCGGCCGCGTCACCGCAGCACAGCCGCGGTGAGGAGTTGCTGGCGGGGCTCAACCCGCAACAACGGGAGGCCGTCGTGCACCATGGCGGCCCGTTGCTGATCATCGCCGGCGCCGGCTCGGGCAAGACGCGGGTCCTGGCCCACCGGATCGCCTATTTGCTGGCCGAGCGGCACGTGCAGCCCGGCCAGATCCTGGCCATCACCTTCACCAACAAGGCGGCGGCCGAGATGCGGGAGCGGGTCGAGGCGCTCGTGGGGCCGGCGGCCAAAGCGATGTGGGTGTCGACGTTCCACTCCGCGTGCGTGCGGATCCTGCGCCGCGAGGCCGGCAAGCTGGGCCTGAAGTCGAGCTTCTCGATCTACGACGCGGCGGACAGTCAGCGGTTGATGGCGATGGTGGTGCGCGACCTGGACCTGGACCCCAAGCGATACCCGCCGCGCTCCTTCAGCCACCAGGTCAGCAACCTCAAGAACGAACTGATCGACGAGGAGACCTACGCCGGTCAGGTCAGTGAGGGCACGCACCAGGAGCGGATGCTGGCCCAGGCCTACACCGCCTACCAGCGACGGCTGCGGCAGGCCAACGCGCTGGATTTCGACGACCTGATCATGACGGTGGTCAACCTGCTGCAGGGCTTCCCTGATGTGGCCGAGTACTACCGGCGCCGGTTCCGGCACGTCCTGGTCGATGAGTACCAGGACACCAACCACGCCCAGTACGTCCTGATCCGCGAGCTGGTGTCGGCGCACGTGTCGGATGCCGCGCTGGGGGAGTTGCCGCCCGCGGAGTTGTGCGTCGTGGGTGACGCCGACCAGTCCATCTACGCCTTCCGCGGTGCCACGATCCGCAACATCGAGGAGTTCGAGCAGGACTACCCGGACGCGAAAACCGTTCTGCTGGAGCAGAATTACCGTTCGACGCAGAACATCTTGCAGGCGGCGAACGCCGTGATCGCGGGCAACGACAAGCGCCGCCCGAAGAACCTGTGGAGCGAAGCCGGCGACGGTTCGCTGATCGTGGGATACGTCGGGGACTCCGAGCACGATGAGGCCTCGTTCGTCGCCCGGACGATCGATGAGCTGGGGGACGAAGCCGGGGTGCGGCCCGGTGACGTGGCCGTCTTCTACCGCACCAACGCGCAGTCGCGTGCGTTGGAAGAGGTTTTCGTCCGCGTCGGCCTGCCCTACAAGGTTGTCGGCGGCACGCGCTTCTACGAGCGGCGCGAGGTCAAGGACGCGCTGGCCTATCTGAGGGTGATCTCCAACCCCACCGACACGGTCAACCTGCGCCGGATCCTGAACGTGCCCAAGCGCGGGATCGGCGACCGGGCCGAGGGTGCGGTCGCCGCGCTCGCGGACCGCGAACGCATCCCGTTCATCGCGGCCCTCGGCCGGGCGGCCGATGCGCCGGGGATCGCAACGCGCTCCGTCGCGGCCATCGCGGCGTTCACCTCGTTGCTGGAGTCGCTGCAAGAGGTCCGGGAGAGCGGCGCCGGTGTCAGCGAACTGCTCGAAGCGATCCTGGACCGAAGCGGTTATCTGGCGGAGCTACGCAAGAGCCCGGACCCGCAGGACGAGAGCCGGATCGAGAACCTCGCCGAACTCGTCGCGGTGGCAGGCGAATTCGACGCCAACTACCCGGGCGCTCCGCTGGAGGACTTCCTGGAGCAGGTGTCACTGGTCGCCGACACCGACGAGATCCCCGCCGACGACCAGGAGGATCGCGGTGTCGTCACGTTGATGACGCTGCACACCGCCAAGGGACTGGAGTTCCCCGTCGTCTTCCTGACCGGTATGGAAGACGGCACGTTCCCGCACATGCGATCCCTGGGGGACAAGGACGAACTCGCCGAGGAGCGCCGGCTGGCCTACGTCGGCATCACACGGGCCCGTGAGCGCCTGCACCTGTCCAGAGCGCAGGTGCGTTCCGCGTGGGGATCACCGCAGTACAACCCGCCGTCGCAGTTCCTATCGGAGATCCCCTCGTCACTGATCGATTGGCAGCGGATCGAGACCACGGGCTCCCGGCCGTCCTCGACGCCGGCGGTCGCGCGGTTGGCGGCCCGTCCCGGGGTGCGCTCGCCGGGCAACCGGCCGGTGATCTCGCTGGACGCAGGTGACAAGGTCACCCACGACAGCTTCGGGGTGGGCACCGTGGTGCGGGTCGAAGGCCACGGTGAGCGCGCGATGGCGCACATCGACTTCGGTGGCGACACCGGGGTGAAGCGGCTGCTGCTGCGCTACGCGCCGGTCGAGAAGCTCTGAGCGATCAGAAGATGCCGCGGGCCCGCATCCACGGGCCGGGGTCGACGGCGACACCGCCCACGTGCACCTCGAAGTGCAGGTGCGGTCCGGTGGAGTTGCCGGTGTTGCCCGAGTAGCCGATCACTTCACCGGGGGACACCTTTTCGCCGACGGTCGCGGAGAACGCCGACATGTGGCCGTAGATCACGCTGGTGCCCCCGCCGAGTGCGATCTCGACGCGCATCCCGAAACCGCCATACCACCCGACGGCCACCACGGTGCCGCTGTGCACGGCCCGCAACGGGGTGCCGATCGGGGTCGCGAAATCGTTGCCCTTGTGACTGGTCGACCCGATGCCACCGGGGAGGAACGATGCCCGAAGCCGGAGGTGAACCGCCCGCCGCAGCCGGCGATCGGGCAGACGTATCCGGTCGCTGACGATGTGCTCGCCGAGGAGCCGGCTGCGGACAGGGCAGCCTTCGGAGCTGCGGCCTTGACGGTGAGTTGCTTGGCGGCCGGCGTGCTCGACAAGGCCGTGAGCGCGGCCTTCTTCTGGGCGGCCGCCTGGTCGGCAGCCTTCTTGTCGGCAACCTGTTGGGCAGCGGCCGCCCTCTGGGCGGCAGTGGCCCGTTCGGCCTGGGGGACCGTACGCGCCCGGGAGCGGGAAGCGGCCGTCACATCCGCACGCTCGATCACGGGTGCGGACACCGTCGTGGGCTTGCTGACCGTGGTGTCGGCGGAAGCGATATCGCCGCTGGTCGCCGCCCGGGTGACGCCGGCCGCGGTCAGGGTGATACCCGCAGCAGCGGCCACCGGCACCGTCACCCGGCTGGTACGCCAGATCGGTGGCGTGTGGGAGCGATGGCGACCCTGGTAACGAGACACAGTGACCTTTCAAGAACGGGACATGACGGCACCAAGGCCGTGGACGAACAATCGGCAACGGTACGAAGCGGGTCCCACCGCCCGTCCGGGCGCCCCCGGGACCTGACCGCTCGTCGTACGTTGCCTGGGAGCCCTCACCATACCGTGACCAAACCGTGACTTTTCAAATGTGCGGCCTTCCTGTGAAAAACGACCGGGTGTCGTGGGACTGCCTGACCGGTCGTTCTGTGAACCCGGACACAGCCGCGTAGGCTCCGGGTATGTCCGAGAACTCTCCGTTGCGCATCGTGGTGGCCAAGCCGGGTCTGGACGGTCACGACCGGGGCGCCAAGGTCATCGCCCGCGCCCTGCGTGACGCCGGGATGGAAGTCATCTACACCGGTCTGCACCAGACGCCCGAACAGATCGTGCAGGCGGCGATCCAGGAGGACGCCGACGCGATCGGGATGTCGGTTCTGTCGGGTGCGCACATGACGCTGTTCGCCAAGGTGCTGGAACTGCTCACGGAGCAGGACGCCGCCGACATCGTGGTCTTCGGCGGCGGGATCATCCCCGAGGAAGACATCCCTGCGCTGAAAGAGCTTGGTGTGCAAGCTGTTTTCACGCCGGGCACCACCACGACCGAGTGCGTCGAGTGGGTCCGTGCGCACGTGGGAACCGGCGCTACCGCTTGACCGCGCACCTGTGGCCCGAATCACAGGGATAGAGTCGAAAATGGTGAGTTTTTCTCTCAAAGCAAGGAAGTAGATCACGGTGGATCTGTTCGAATACCAAGCGCGCGACATGTTCGAAGCGCACGGAGTACCGGTACTGGCCGGGAAGATCGCAACCACGCCGCAGGACGCACGTGCTGCCGCCGAAGAGATCGGCGCACTGTCCGGCGGCGTTTCCGTTGTCAAAGCCCAGGTGAAGACCGGCGGCCGCGGTAAGGCCGGCGGCGTGAAGGTCGCCAAGTCTGCCGACGAAGCCGAGCAGTACGCCGAGCAGATCCTCGGCATGGACATCAAGGGCCACACGGTGGGCACCGTGATGATCGCCCAGGGCGCACAGATTGCCGAGGAGTACTACTTCTCGGTGCTGCTGGACCGGGCCAACCGGTCGTATCTGGCGATGTGCTCCAAAGAGGGCGGCATGGAGATCGAGCAGCTCGCCGTCGAACGCCCGGATGCGCTCGCTCGCATTCCCGTCGACCCCAACGTCGGTATCGACCAGGCGAAGGCGGATGAGATCGTCGCCGCGGCCGGCTTCGACGCCGACACCGCCGCGAAGGTAGCGCCCGTGCTGATCAAGCTGTGGGACGTCTACAACGGTGAGGACGCGACACTGGTCGAGGTCAACCCGCTGGTGAAGACCGCGGACGGCGACATCGTCGCCCTGGACGGCAAGGTCAGCCTGGACGCCAACGCGGACTTCCGGCACCCCGATCACGCGGCCCTGGAAGACGTCGCCGCGGCCGACCCGCTGGAAGCGGCGGCCAAGGAGAAGGGCCTGAACTACGTCAAGCTCGACGGCGACGTCGGCATCATCGGCAACGGCGCGGGGCTGGTTATGTCGACCCTCGACGTCGTGGCCTATGCGGGTGAGGAATTCACCAACCCGGCAGGGGAGCACCCCAAGCCGGCCAACTTCCTCGACATCGGCGGCGGCGCGAGCGCGGCCGTCATGACCAACGGGCTGAACATCATCCTGGGCGATGAGCAGGTGAAGTCGGTCTTCGTGAATGTCTTCGGCGGCATCACCGCCTGTGACGAGGTCGCGCGGGGCATCGTCGGTGCGCTGGACGCTCTGGGCGACAGCGCCACCAAGCCACTCGTCGTACGTCTGGATGGCAACGCGGTGGAGCAGGGCCGGGCGATTCTGGCCGAACGCAACCACCCGCTGGTCACCATCGAAGCAACCATGGACGGCGCCGCGGCCAAAGCCGCGCAACTCGCCGCCGCGAAGTGAGGATCTGACATGGCGATCTTTCTGAACGACGACAGCCTGGTCATCGTGCAGGGCATGACCGGCTCGGAAGGTATGAAGCACACGACCCGGATGCTCGCCGCGGGCACCAAGGTCGTGGGCGGGGTGAACCCGAAGAAGGCCGGCCAGTCGGTCGACTTCCCCGGCGACGTCAGCGTGCCGGTCTTCGGCACGGTCGCTGAGGCGATCAAGGAGACCGGCGCCAACGTGTCGGTCGTCTTCGTGCCGCCGGCCTTCACCAAGTCAGCGGTGGTCGAGGCGATCGACGCCGAGATCCCGCTGACCGTGGTGATCACCGAGGGTGTGCCGGTCAAGGACACGGCCGAGTTCTACAACTATTCGGTGGGCAAGCCGACCCGGATCATCGGCCCGAACTGCCCGGGTTTGATCAGCCCCGGGAAGGCCAACGCCGGCATCATCCCCGCGGATATCGCCGGCGCCGGCCGCATCGGTCTGGTGTCCAAGTCGGGCACGCTGACCTACCAGATGATGTACGAGCTGCGGGAGTTCGGCTTCTCCAGCGCCATCGGCATCGGCGGTGACCCGATCATCGGCACCACGCACATCGATGCGCTGGAGGCCTTCGAGAAGGACCCCGAGACCGATGCGATCGTGATGATCGGCGAGATCGGCGGCGACGCGGAGGAGCGTGCCGCGGCGTACATCAAGGAGAACGTCAGCAAGCCGGTCGTCGGCTACGTCGCGGGCTTCACCGCCCCCGAGGGCAAGACGATGGGTCACGCGGGCGCGATCGTCTCCGGTTCGTCCGGCACCGCCGCGGCCAAGAAGGAAGCGTTGGAAGCTGCCGGTGTGAAGGTCGGTAAGACTCCGTCGGAGACCGCTGAGCTCATGCGGGAGATCATGCGCAACGCCTGATCGTTTAGCTGTGCGCGCCGGGACCCTCCAGGGTCCCGGCGCGCCTGCGTCTGCGGGTGGGATCGGCGGGAGACGATAGACCGCGATGAGTGTTCTGGATCGGACCGGCCGTGACGAGCGGGCTGCAGGCGAGTACGACGAGCGCATCAGTCCCGGGGTCGTTGCCGGTTATGGGGCGGTGGCGGCGGGTGCCGTTGTGCTGGTGCTGTTCGCCGTCCTGCTGGTCGGGTGGGTCACCGATCCGCGCAGTGGCGGGTCGTGGATGTCGGTGCTGGGCCTGTCCGGAGACGTGTGGGCGCTGGCGCACGGTGGCCGCGTGCACGCTCCCGTTGTCGGGTCGATCACCTTCGCGCCGTTGCTGGCCACCTTCGCGGCAATCGTCCTGGCGCGCACGGCTGCTCGTCCGGTGCTCGCGACCGGTACACGCCGTGGCCTGTGGCCGACGACGGGCGCGTTCGCCGGAGGCTACGCGGTCGCCGGGGTCGCTATCAGTGCCCTGGGATACCTGGGGCCGGCGACGCCGTCGCCGGTGTATGTGATCCCGGGTGCGCTGCTGGTGCCTCTGATCGGCTTCGTCTGGGCCATCGCGCGCGACAAGGACGACGACAGCCCGCTGCGTGCCGAGATGATCGCGCAGTACGACCGCGTCCCGCCGATGGTGCGCAAGGCCGTGAGGCCCGGTCTGGAAGGTCTTGCGGCACTGACCGGCCTGGGTGCGCTGATCGTGCTGATCGCCGTACTCACCCACCTAGCGCGTATCGGCGCGGTCAGCGGAACGCTCGACATGGGACTGGTCGGCGCCGTCATGCTGTGGGGCGGCCAACTCACCGCGCTGCCGAACGGCGTTGCGTGGGCGACCACCTGGGCCAGCGGTGGCGGTTTGCAGATCGGTCCGGTCGACCTCGGCATCGGCCAGGTGACGCCGGGAACGTTGCCGGCCTTCCCCGCGCTGGGAGGCATCCCGGAAGCCGGTCCGCTCAGCTCCTTGATGCTGATCGCACCTGTCGCGGTGGTTGCCATCGGGGCCGCCATCGGCTGGCGCGTCGTGTCGCGGACCAGCCTGCTGAGCAGTGTCACCAACAAGCTGACCCAGGCCGCGGTCGCTTCGGCGATCGCGAGCGTGACCATGGTAGTGCTGGCTCTGGTCGGCCGAGCGGGTCTGGGAGACAACGCGATGGCGTATGTCGGGCCCACACCGCTGTCGTGCCTGCTGCTGATCGTCGAGGTCATGGGCGCTGCGTTGCTGACCACGACCCTGGTCCACTGGCTGAGGTCCTCGCACTAGCACTGCGCGCGGCCCACCGAGCGCACCGATTCTGAGGATTTGGAGATTGTTGAGGATGGTTTCACCCGTCCTCATCCTCAGAATTGTCGGACTCCTCAGAACCTGTGACGCATTAGGCTGACCGCCGTGAGCGCTACCCCCATCGTCGTCCTCGTCTCCGGGTCGGGAACGCTCCTGCAGGCGCTGATCGACGCTTCCGCGGACCCGGCGTACGGCGTACGCATCGTGGCCGTCGGCGCGGACCGGGACGGCATCGAGGGTCTGGCGCGGGCGTCGCGCGCGGGCATCCCCACCTTCGTGGAGAAGCTGCGCGACTACCCCTCACGTGAGGACTGGGACGCCGCGGTGGGCGCCCAGTTGGACGCCTACAACCCGGCCTTCATCGTGACGGCCGGCTTCATGAAGATCATGGGTCCGGCGGCCATGGGGTCGCGGACGTTCGTGAACACCCACCCCGCGCTGTTGCCGAGTTTCCCCGGTGCGCATGGCGTCCGCGATGCGTTGGCGTACGGCGTGAAGGTCACCGGCACGACGTGTCACCTCGTCGACGGTGGCGTCGACTCCGGCCCGATCATCGAGCAGCGGGTCGTCGCGGTGCTGCCGGAGGATGACGAGGCATCGCTGCACGAGCGGATCAAGGTGCAGGAGCGCGACCTGCTGGTTGATGTCGTGGGCCGGATGGCGCGGCAGGGTTGGTCAGTGGCCGAGCGCCGCGTGACGCTCGGCCACTAGCGCGAGCAACCGGTCACGCTGCACCGGTGAAGTAGCCGCAGCCACGGCGGCAGCCGCCAGCCCGTACGCCGCGTCGACCACCGCACGGTCCGCGGATTCGGTCGTGCCGTAGGACGCGAAGTCCGCTGTGTGGTGGACCGCGTCCTGGACGTCGTAGCCGATCATCGGGTGTATCGACGGCACCACCTGCGACACGTTGCCCATATCGGTCGACCCGCCCATCTCCTCGCGCAGCGGCACATCCCGACCACGGTCCCGCAGCGCATCTTGGTACGCCGAGGACAAGAACGCGTCCTGACGCATGTCGGCGAACTCGTGGCCCTTGGGCGTGACCGACAGCGTGCATCCGGCGGCGAGCGCGCCTGCTTCGAGACAGGCGCGGATGCGCGCCTGGGTCTGCCGCAACCCCGCGATCGTCGGCGAGCGCAGCTCGATGACCGCGGTCGACTGCGCCGGTATGACGTTGGGTGCGGTACCGCCGGAGGTCACGATGACCGAGACGATGTCGTCGCGGGGAAGCTGCTGGCGGGCCAGTGCGATCGCTGTCTGGGCGACCACCATCGCGTCCAGCGCGTTGACCCCGGCGGTCGGTGCGACGGCTGCGTGCGCCGGGCGTCCGTCGTACGTCACGTCCCAGGCACACAGCGCCAGGGAGCCGACACCGACGGCGTCCTCGCCTGCGGCGTGCGCCATCACCGCGAGCGCGACGTCGTCGAAGTATCCAGCGTCGATCAGGTCGACCTTCCCGCCGCGGGTTTCCTCGGCGGGAGTGCCCAGAGCCAGCACGGTGATGCCGACGTCGTCGGCCACCGCAGCCAGGCCCAGGGCGGCGCCCACCGCGGAGGCGGCGTTCACGTTGTGCCCGCAGCCGTGCCCGATGCCGGGTAGCGCGTCGTACTCGACGCACACCGCGACCACGAGTTCGCCGGTGCCATAGGTCGCGGCGAACGCCGTGGGATGACCGACCACCGCAGCGATCGAGAAACCCGCGCCAGCGAGCATCCGCGTGCAGCGGGCGGCGGCGTGGTGTTCCTGGTCACCCAGCTCCGGGTCGGCGTGGATCGCGTGGCTGAGCTCGATCAGTCCGGTACGCCGGGTGTCCAGTTCCGCGCCGACCCGCGCGCTCAGCGCCTGGTCAGCAACGACGCTCATCACACCAGCCCCTCGGCTGCTGCGACCTCTTCGGTGGCTGCCGTCGCCCGGCGGTAGGTCGTCGACGCAGCGGCGGCGATCAACGCGGCCGCCGCGAGGATCATCCAGATCAGGGTGAACCCGCGGAGGGCGATGTGGCCGTCGGCGGTCAGGTTGCTGGCGATCACCATCTGCACCACACTCGCCCCGATCGCGATGCCCAGGGACAGGGCGAGTTCGTTCAAACCGGCCGCGGTGGCCGTCAGGTCTTGGGGCAGGCCTTCGACGGCGAGGGCACGGGTCGCGGACTGATAGGCGCCCAGACCAAGACCGAAGAGGACCAGGCCGGCGACATATCCGACGAAGCTGCCGTGCGCGATCAGGAGCACCACGAAGCCTGCGGCCAGGACCACTCCCGACAAGATGAGTGTGCCGCGCTCGCTGACCACGGTCATCAGCCAGCTGGTGGCCAGCGACGCCAGGAACGACGCCACGCTGGAAACGATGAACAGTTCGGCGATCTGCAGTGGGTCGAGCCCGAAACCATAACCGGCATCAGCGGATTGGCTGTGTAGGAAGATGCCGTTCGCGGCCAGGTAGGAGATGCTGGCGAAGCCGAAGAAGAAGGTCGCGATGGTAATCGTGCGGATCTGCGGCACGGCCAGCATCCGCAGATTGACGAAGTGCTTTCCGGCACGGGACTGCCGGGAGTCCAACCGGGCCCACCAGGCAAGCAATACCACCCCGCCGACGGCGCAGGCCACGGTCTTGAGGTCAGTCCAGCCCCACACGGCGCCCTGGGCGGTAGCCGTCACCAGCGCGATGAGGCCGAGGGAGCAGGTCGCCAGCGGGGCACCAGCGATCGGGGTCTTGTCCGGCGTTCCGGCATCGGGGAGCAGCCACGCACACAGGATGGCGATCGCCGCGAAGGGCACGGCCACCCAGAAGGCCTTCAGTGGGTCGTCCTGGCCGACGTAGCCCGCCAGCAGACCACCGCCCCCGACGGTCAACATCAGCGTGCCGACCATCGTGCCGACCCCGGCGCGGGTGCGGCTCTCATCGGTAGCGCGCAGAATTCCCATCATCAGCGGGATGAAGCCGACGACGACGGTGAGCAGGACTACACCGATCATCACGGTGACCAGGGTGGGCACGATCGCCATCAGCAGTACCCCGATACTGACGACCGCGACCGACCAGCGCAGCGTGCGCCGGTAGCCGAAGCTGTCGCCGAGGCGGGAGACGATCGGCGTGACGACCGCGAAGCCGAGGCTGGACACCAGCCAGATCAGGTTGATCGTGTCGTCGGTGATGCTCAGCGGTCCGCCAAGGGCGGGCAGGATCGGGTTCAGGTAACCCTGGCTGACGCCGCTGAGCGCCTCGATCAGTGCCATTGCGATGATCAGCCGAAGGACCGCCCGCTCACCGCGGGTTCGCGCGGCAGGGGTGGAAGGCTCGGTGGTGATGTCGGTCATGTCGTGCACCTTGGGAGCGGGGGACGCCCGGGCTGGGCGACCAGTGCGCGAAACGCTAGGGACCTCGCGGCGCGACGTTGCCCACCTGCGCGATATCCGCCACTGCGCCCGTCGCTGGTGCACGATTCGTCCATGACGTCCTGGACCGCCTCCGAGCTGGACCACTCACTGGTCGGCGTATTGGAGGTCCGCCCGCGGGCGGAATGGGCCTCGGCCGCAGCCGTGCTGGGGGTGGCGTCGACGACGGTAGCGAGGCATTGGCATGAGTTGGTACGCCGCGGGGCGGCCTGGGTGACGGCCGCGCCCGGTCCACAGCTGGCTGGGCAGGAGGCGTGTGCCCTGGTCCTCCTAGCGGTCGTGCCGACGAAGCGTGCTGCGGTAGCCGCTGCACTGCAACATGACCCAGCTGCCGGGACTGTCTCCACGGTGGAAGGGGCGTGGGACTTCCTGGTCGACACCTTCGAGACTTCCGGACTCGCGCTCACCGCTGCCGTGGACCGCTTCGCGGGGCTGCCCGGGGTACAGCGAACCGAGGTGGTCCACCTGGTCGCGGCGCATCGCGATGGCTCGCACTGGCGCAGTGGAACCATCAGCGCGGGGCAGACCTCCTCCGTGGCAGCTGGATCCCCAGGTGCGGTATGGCCCGCACCGACCAGCCCGGACGCTACGGACAGGGCGCTGCTCAGCAGGTTGACCCTGGACGGACGAACCAGCCTGGCCGACCTCGCGGACAGCTGCCACACCTCGCCGCAAACGGTTGGCCGACGGCTGCAACGGCTGATCGGCTCCGGGTACGCCGCGTTGAGATGTGACACGGCGCAGCCGTTGCGCCGCCCGCATCGAGAGGTCACCTTGCTACTCAACGTTCCACTCGCCCAGATCGATGCGGCAACCGCCTTTCTCGCCACCCTGCCCGAATGCCGGTTGGTCGCCGAGGTGCTCGGCGAACAGAACCTGTTCGCGACGATGTGGGTGCGCGACTACGAGCAGTTGAAGACCAGAGAACGCGAGCTTGGCCGGGCGGCGCCGGGCACGATGGTGCGCGCACGTTTGGCGATCGGAGGGACGGTCAAGCGATCCGGTCAGCTGTTGGGGGAGCAGGAGCACCGGGTCGGTACGGTGCCGATGGCGATCTGGCCCGCGCCGTGACGCGGCCTGTTCTCACGACGCCGCGGTTGGAGCTGCGGCCGATGCTGCCGGAGCACTTGCCGTTGCTGGTCGCGCTGGACTCCGACCCTGAGGTTATGCGGTACCTGCTCGGCCGGGCGCGGTCGACGCAAGAGGCCGAGGAATTCTGGGCTCCGAAGTGCGCAGAGACTCACTGCGAGGATCGTGGGCTCGGCTGGTTCGTCGGTTTCGCCGATGGTGAGTTCGTCGGACGGTGGGATCTGACCACGCCGCCCGAGGACACCGCCGCCGACCCGGAGGCCGGTTGGCGGTTGCGCCGCAAATTCTGGCGACAGGGTCTGGCCACCGAGGGCGCTGCGAGGTTGTTCGACCACGGATTTCGCACCGTAGGTGTGCCGCGGATCTGGGCAGAAACGATGGCCGTCAATCTCGGCAGCCGCGGTGTGATGCGACGGCTCGGGATGCGGCACGTCCGCACCGAGCACCGGCACTGGGATGATCCGTTGCCGGGAAGTGAGCACGGCGAGGTGATCTACGAGATCCTGCGAGACGAGTGGCGCTGATCCGTGAACTTGCGGCGGTTTCGTCGGATATCGCGGTGGCGGTCCTCAAGGGGGCAGTGACTTGTGGTGGTTTCGTCGGATATCGGGGTGGCGGCCGGTGGGATTCCGTCGCCGGATACCGCCGGTAAACTGGCCGCACACGACTGGCGAAGGTGGGACACCACCGGGGAGTGGACAAGTCGCGCATCGCCCGCCTGGGTGCGCTCGTTTCGACAGCAGGAGTGTCATCTCATGGCCGACGAAGGTCGCCGTCCCATCCGCCGTGCACTGGTATCCGTCTACGACAAGACCGGTCTGGAGACCCTGGTCCGCGGTCTCGCCGACGCCGGCGTCGAACTCGTCTCCACCGGCGGATCCGCGAGACTGATCGCCGATCTGGGTCTGCCGGTGACCAGGGTCGAAGACCTCACCGGATTCCCCGAGTGCCTCGAAGGCCGGGTGAAGACCCTGCACCCCACGGTGCACGCCGGGATCCTGGCCGACACGCGCAAACCCGAACATCTTTCGCAGCTGGACGAACTCGGCATCGAGGCCTTCGAGCTGGTCGTGTCCAACCTCTACCCGTTCGAGGCCACCGTCGCCTCCGGGGCGGGCCCCGACGAGTGCGTGGAGCAGATCGACATCGGCGGCCCGTCGATGGTGCGTGCGGCCGCCAAGAACCATCCGTCCGTCGCCATCGTCACCAGCCCCTCGCAGTACGCCGAGACCCTGGCTGCCGTGCGCGACGGCGGCTTCACGCTGGCGGCGCGTCAGCGGCTCGCCGCTGAGGCGTTCGTCCACACCGCGACCTACGACGTCGCGGTCGCCTCCTGGATGGGCAACGTGCTGACTGACACCTCGCAGGGTGAGGGCTATCCGCAGTGGATCGGCGCGACGTACCTGAAGGGGCAGACCCTGCGCTACGGGGAGAACCCGCACCAGAAGGCGGCGCTCTACCTCAACGGCCACCAGCCGGAGCCGGGTCTCGCGCAAGGGGAGCTGCTGCACGGCAAGGCGATGAGCTTCAACAACTACGTCGATGCGGACGCGGCCTATCGCGCGGCGTATGACCAGGGTGACCAGCCCACGTGCGCGATCATCAAGCACGCCAACCCGTGCGGCATCGCGGTCGGCACGGACATCGCCGACGCGCACCGCAAGGCGCACGCATGCGACTCGCTGTCCGCCTTCGGTGGCGTGATCGCCACGAACCGGCCGGTGACCGTGGAGATGGCTTCGTACGTCAAGGACATCTTCACCGAGGTGATCGTGGCGCCGGACTTCGACGACGAGGCCCTCGTGGTGCTGAAGGCCAAGAAGAACCTGCGGCTGCTGAAGGTGCCGCACCGGGTGCCGGGCGATGAGATGCGGCACATCTCCGGCGGTGTCCTGCTGCAGGAGCGTGACCGGGTCGACGCGATCGTCCGCGACGACGACGGCAACGTCACGGGCGGCGACGACGCGGCGTACTGGACCCTGGTGTCCGGCGATGCCGCCTCGCCGGACACCCTCGCCGATCTCCAGTTCGCGTGGCGTGCGGTGCGCGCGGTGAAGTCGAATGCCATTCTGCTGGCGAAGGATTCGGCCTCCGTCGGGATCGGTATGGGTCAGGTCAACCGGGTCGACTCCTCGCACCTGGCCGTGCAGCGCGCCGGTGCCGAACGCGCCGAGGGATCGGTCGCCGCATCCGATGCCTTCTTCCCGTTCCCGGACGGCCTGGAAGTCCTGTTGGATGCGGGAGTGAAAGCCGTTGTCGCGCCGGGCGGTTCGCTGCGAGACAACCTGGTCATCGATGCCGCCGAGAAGGCCGGTGTGACGATGTACTTCACGGGAACGAGGCATTTTGCGCACTAGGGAATTCGAGATCGAGAGCGGCGACCGCGAAGCCGTCGTCGACATCACGCGGGAGTGCGGTTCGATCCTGCAGGCGGGCGACGAGGGGTTGTTGCACGTGTTCGTGCCGCACGCGACCGCCGGCCTGGCGATCATCGAGACCGGTGCCGGAAGCGATGACGACCTGCTCAACGCACTGCGCGACCTGCTGCCGGCGGACGACCGCTGGATTCACAGTCACGGCAGTCGCGGTCACGGGAGGTCGCATGTGCTGCCCGCGTTCGTGCCGCCGTACGCCACGGTGCCGGTGATCGACGGACGGATCGCCCTCGGTGTCTGGCAGTCGATCTGCCTGGTCGACCTCAACGTCGACAATTACGTGCGGACCGTGCGAACCTCGTTCGTCGAGGCCTGATCAGGCCCTACGCGACCGGGCCACGATCAGGAAGTGCATCCAGCGACTGTCCGGGATGAGTTTCATCAGCCCGCCGCGCAGGGCACGCTTGTCCAGGCGCCCGCCGCTGTTGGTGGCCGGGCCGATTCCGACGCACGTCTCGACCTCGAAACCGTGCTCGGTGAAGAGGGACAACGCGGTGGACCGGGTGAAGAACCGGACGTGGGTCCGGTCCAGGATCCCCCAGTCCTGGTAGTCCCACCGGCCGGCGAGCAGGTCGGTCAGGTTCCAGACGAACTGCACGTTGGGGATCGATGCCACGACATGCCCGTCCGGAGTCAGCCGCTCGTGTAGTCCGTCGACCACCGACCATGGATCGATGATGTGCTCGACTACGTCGTTGAACGTGATCACGTCGAACCGGTCGGCACGCTGCGCCAGCACGTCCGGGAAGTACCCGTTCAGCACCTCATCGAATCCGTGGTCGGTGCGGGCGGTGTCCGCCTGGGACGCGACGGGCTCGACGCCCACGATCCGCGCAGTGGGGTAGCGCGCGCGCAGCGTCTTCCCGAAACCGCCTGGGCCGCAGCCGACGTCGAGCACGGCAGATGCACCCGGCGGCAGATAGGGCAGGACCTCGGGGCGGGCCTCTTCCTGATAGCTCGACGATTGTTCGGGGTGGGTCATGCCTCGACCCTGTCAGATCGTGGGCCGCGCAGCAGCCGTCGCGTTCGCGAGACCAGCGGCTCGGGCAGCCTCGCCCGGACCTGGACCCGGGCGAGGCGGGTCAGGTTGCGCAGGGTGCGGTCGTCCTGCGTAGCCAGCAGTTGCCACAGAGCCCAGGTGTCGGCCGCGCTGCGGCCACCCGGCTCCTCGGCGAGCGCATACAGGTAGTGCGGCAGCAGGTTGGTGCCGATCAGCGGTCCGACGGACGCCGCGTCCCGCTCGTGGTCCGCGGGCACGAGGGCCCCGCCGTGACGCATGGCAGCCGCCAACGTCAGCAGCGTCCGTGGCCATCGGGTGGTCACCGACGTGTTGGTCGGATGCACCCGGTAGAGCACCGAGCGGTCGGCGATCGAACCGATCGGAGTGTGCGCCGCCAGCGACTGCAGCAGCACCCAGTCATCGGCCGATCGTGCCCAGGTGGCGAAGCCGCCGACCTGGAGACTGAGGGTGCGAGGCAGCACGTACGACGTGGTGACGGTCAGGCTGCCCGAGAGGACCCGCGAGGTGCGGACCCAGGTGAATTCCGGCTCGGCATCCGCGGGGAGGTCGGTCATCTCCGCGATCACGCGGTCGGCCGCCGGCCACCACGTGACCCACTCGGCGAACGGATGCCCGCCGGCCGTGAGGTCCGCCCGGTCCTCGGCGACCGCGAAAACCCGTTCGCCCGTGACGAGCACCTGCAGGTCCGGATGCGCCGCGAACACCGCTAGCACCCGTTCGGCGCGAGTGGGCAGCCACAGATCGTCCTGATCCAGGAACGCCACGCGTTCGGTCCGGGCCTCCAGCAGCCCGGTGTTGCGAGCGAAGGCCGCGCCGCGGTGTGGACCCAGTTCGATGACGCGGGCGGCGACCGGATGGCTCCGGGCGATGCGCACACTCTCATCCGTCGAGCCGTCGTCGATCACGATCACCTCGTGCAGCGGCGCCGTCTGGAGACGCAGGGACTCCAGCGTGTCGGGCAGAGTGCGCGCTCCGTTGTGCACCGGGACCACGACAGTGAGGCCGTGGTCGGCATGCGCGTCCACGCGGGTCAGGAGATCGCCGCGACCGCTTGTCGGGCGATCTCCAGCTCCTCGTCGGTGGGCACCACGAGTACGTCGATCGCCGAGTCGTCCGCGCTGATCCGGCGAGCGTCGTGGGAGCGAAGAGCATTGCGCTCCGGGTCGATTCGAACTCCGAGGAACTGTGCCTTCTCCAGGACGGCGGCCCGGACGGTAGCGTCGTTCTCACCGACCCCGGCGGTGAAGACGATCACGTCGACCCCGCCGAGCACCGAGACGTACGCACCGAGATACAGCCGCAGCCGGTGGATGTAGACATCGAAAGCGGCCTGCGCTGCCTCGTCCCCGGAGTCGATGGCGGCGGCGAGGTCGCGCATGTCGGTGTGGCCGCTCAGGCCGAAGATGCCGCTGCGCTTGTTGAGCAGGTTGTCCATGTCGTCGACGCCCATCCGCGCGTGCCGCAGCAGGTGCAGCAGCGCACCGGGGTCCACGTCGCCGCTCCGGGTGCCCATCACCAGGCCGGGGATCGGCGTCATACCCATCGACGTCTCGACCGACTTGCCGCCGTCGATCGCGGTGACCGAAGCGCCGTTGCCGAGGTGGAAGACGATCTGCCGCAGGTCCTCCAAGGGTTTGTCCAGGAACTGCGCCGCCGCTCCGGAGACGAACTGGTGGGAGGTGCCGTGGAAGCCGTACTTGCGGACCCGGTACCGCTCGGCCACCGACGTGTCGATCGCGTAGGTGTAGGCGGCGGGCGGGATCGTCTGGTGGAAGGCGGTGTCGAAAACCGCGACGTGCGGAATGTCCGGGAACTGGGCCTGTGCTGCGTTGATGCCCTGCAGCCCGCCCGGATTGTGCAGGGGCGCCAGCTCGGACAGGTCCTCGATGTTGATCTTCACCAGATCGGTGATGATGGTCGGCTCGAAGAAACGTTGGCCGCCGTGCACGATCCGGTGGCCGACCACGGCGGGCGGGTCGTCGTCCAGGGACGGTCCGAAGTCGCTGAAGGCCTCCATCATGGCGCCGAATCCAGCTGTGTGATCGGCGATTTCAAGCTCTCGCTGGTGTTTCGTGCCGTCCACCGTATGGCTGATCCCGGAGTGTTCGTCGCCGATGCGTTCGACCAGTCCGCTGGCAAGGACCTGCTCGGACTCGCTGTCGATCAGTTGGTACTTGAACGACGACGAACCGGAGTTGATCACCAATACTGCTCGCATCAGACACCTCCCGCGATGCTCGACTGGATCGCCGTGATCGCGATGGTCAGGACGATGTCCTCGACCAGGGCTCCCCGCGACAGGTCGTTGATCGGCTTGTTGAGTCCCTGCAGCACCGGGCCGATGGCGACCGCCCCCGCGCTGCGCTGCACCGCTTTGTACGTGTTGTTACCGGTATTGAGGTCGGGGAAGATGAAAACGGTTGCGCGCCCGGCCACTTCGGACTCCGGCAGCTTCGTGCGTGCGACCGCTGCGTCGGTGGCCGCGTCGTACTGCAACGGGCCGTCCACCGGTAGATCCGGCGCTTTCGCGCGGACCAGGTCGGTCGCCGTACGCACCTTGTCCACGTCGGCACCCGAACCCGAACTACCCGTCGAGTAGGACAGCATCGCCACCCGGGGATCGATCCCGAAGGCCCGCGCGGTCGCGGCGGAGCTCACCGCGATGTCGGCGAGCTGCCCGGCGGTGGGATCGGGGATGACGGCGCAGTCGCCGTAGACCAGCACCCGGTCGGCCAGGGCCATCAGGAAGACCGACGACACGACCGAGACCCCCGGTCGGGTCTTGATGATCTCGAAGGCCGGCCGGATGGTGTGCGCGGTGGTGTGCGCCGCGCCGGACACCATGCCGTCGGCGAGGCCGAGGTGGACCATCATCGTGCCGAAGTAGGACACGTCCGTGACGGTGTCGGCCGCCTGCTCGAGCGTGACGCCCTTCTTCTGCCGGATCCGCGCGTACTCGTCGGCGAACCGGGCCACCAGATCCTTCTGGAACGGCGAGATCACCTGTGCCGCAGAGATGTCGGCACCCAGCTCGTGCGCGCGGGCGCGGATCTGCTCCTCGTCGCCCAGGATGATCAGGTCGGCGATTCCCCGGCTGATGACGATCGCGGCCGCTCGCAGGATCCGGTCGTCGCTGCCCTCCGGCAGCACGATCGTCTTGCGCTGGCCACGAGCGCGCTCGACCAGGCCGTACTCGAACATCAGCGGGGTGACGACGCTGGTGTGCGACACATCGAGAGCACGCAACAACTCATCGCGATCGACACTGCGTTCGAAGAGCGCCAGCGCGCGCTCGTAGCGCACCGTGGAGTCGGCGGTCACCCGGCCACGAGCGCCCATCACCCGGACGGCGGTCTGGTAGGTGTTGCTGTCGGTCTGCAACACCGGCAGCGTCGAGGGAATACCGTCCAGCAGCCGCTGGATCACCCCGGGCACCTGGAACGGGCCGTTGAGGATGATCGTCGCCAGCGAGGGGAACGTGCCGGACTGATCGGCGAGCACCGTCGCGAGCAGCATCTCGGAGCGGTCACCGGCAACGATGACGGCGGCACCGTCGGTGAGGTGCTCCAGGGCATTGACGGTCGACATCCCGGCGATGACCAGACCGGTCGCCGGCCGCGACAACCGCGTCGGGTCGCCGCGCAGCAACGTCGCACCCAGGGAGTCCTGGATGTCGCGGATGCTCGGGGCCACCAGCATCGGATCGTCCGGGACGGCCCAGACCGGTGTGTCACCCAGGCCGAGTTGGTCGGAGGCGACGTGGTGGACGGCCTCGCGGATCTGGTCCAAGCAGGTCTCGTCGGCGCGGTTGACCGCGAGGGCCAGGATCTGTGCGCGCTCGTGGATGAGCTCGGCCACCGCCAGGTGCGCGATGTGCCCGAGCTGCTCAGGGGTGCGCGGCTCGCTGATGCCGAGGGTTTCCGCCGCCGAATGGGCGTCGCGCCCGTTGAGCACCAGCAGCACCGGCGCCCCCAGGTTGGCGGCGATCCGCGCGTTGTAGGCCAGTTCGGTGGGACCGCTGACGTCCGTGTAGTCGGTGCCGACGATGACCACCGCTGAGCACTGCGCCTCCACGTGCTTGTAGCGCTGCACGATGGTCGACAGCGACTCCTCCGGATCGTCGCGGACGTCGTCGTAGGTCACCCCCAGGCACTCGGCGTACTCCAGGTCCACGCTGTCGTGTGCGAGGAGGGTCTGCAGCACATAGTCGGGCTCGATGGCCGACCGGGCGATCGGGCGGAACACACCCACTCGCTCACCGCTGCGCACGAGCGCATCCAACACACCCAGAGCGATCGTTGACTTGCCCGAGAACCCCTCGGCGGATGCGACGTAGACGCTATTGGCCACGCCTCCAACCTAGCGGGCGGGGATGGGAGGATGCATGCCGTGAGTGCGACGGTGATGGACGGCACGGCAACGCTGAAGACGATCAAGGCCGAACTGACCCAACGGGTCGCCGTCCTCCGGGACAAGGGCATCGTGCCGGGGCTGGGCACCGTGCTCGTCGGTGACGATCCGGGATCGCACTGGTACGTCGGCGCCAAGCACCGCGACTGCGCGCAGGTAGGCATCACCTCCATCCGTCGCGACCTGCCGGCCACCGCGACCCAGGCCGAGGTCGAAGCCGTGATCGATGAGCTCAACGCCGACCCCGCATGCAGCGGGTTCCTGATCCAACAGCCCACGGGACTGGACGAATTCGCGCTGTTGTCCCGGGTCGATCCGGACAAGGACGTCGACGGGCTGCATCCGTACAACCTGGGCAAGCTGGTGCTGGGGGAGAGCGGCCCCTTGCCGTGCACCCCGATGGGGATCGTCGAGTTGCTCCGCCGGTACGACGTGCCGATCGCCGGTGCGGAAGTCGCCGTCGTCGGGCGAGGGCTGACCGTCGGCCGTCCGCTGGGCCTGTTGATGACCCGGCGCGCCGAGAACGCGACGGTCACGCTGTGCCATACCGGCACCCGGGACCTGGCCCGGCACGTGCGCGATGCCGACATCGTCGTGGCGGCGGCGGGTGTCCCCGGGCTGATCACCGCCGACATGGTCAAACCCGGCGCGGCCCTGCTGGACGTCGGTGTCTCCCGCGTGGACGGCGTCGTGACCGGTGACATCGCGCCGGACGCGATCGAGGTCGCCGGATACTTCTCGCCCAATCCGGGCGGGGTCGGGCCGATGACCCGTGCGCAACTGCTGGTCAACGTCGTGCACGCCGCGGAACGAGCGCTGGGGTGACCGGCGCACGGCTGGGTTCGGCGTGGTGGGCACTCGCCGTCCTGTGTGCCGCGGGCCTGGTGATGATCGTCGCGGATTCGGTGCGCCTCGGCGGCTACGTCATCGGGTCGGCGTTGATTGCCGCCGCCATCGTGCGCGCGTCCGTTCCGTCGTCGAAGACGCCGGGACTGACCATCCGCCACCGGGTGATCGATGTCTGCCTGTACGCCGGTCTGGGCCTGGCGACCGTCGGCATCTTCACCGTCGTGGTCCTGTAGGCGGTTCGCCGGCACAACGAAGAGGCGCCGGTCCGCGGGGGACCGGCGCCTCTCGGCGTACGTGATGGGCTCAGATCAGGCCGAGACCCTTGACGGCGTCGCGCTCCTCGGCCAGCTCGGCCACCGAGGCGTCGATCTTGGCGCGGGAGAAGTCGTTGAGCTCCAGGCCCTGGACGATCTGCCACTCACCGTCCTTGACGGTCACGGGGAAGGAGGAGATCAGGCCCTCGGCCACGCCGTACGAGCCATCGGACTTCACGGCCATGGACACCCAGTCACCGTCGGGGGTGCCCTGGGCCCAGGTACGGGCGTGGTCGATGGTCGCCGAGGCGGCCGACGCGGCGGAGGAGGCACCACGGGCGTCGATGATGGCGGCGCCGCGCTTGGCCACGGTCGGGATGTAGGTGTTCTCCAGCCAGTCCTGGTCGTTGATCAGGTCGGCAGCGATCTGGCCCTTGACCTCGGCGTGGAACAGGTCAGGGTACTGGGTCGCGGAGTGGTTGCCCCAGATCGTCATCTTCTTGATGTCGGTCACGGCAGCGCCGGTCTTCGCGGCCAGCTGGCTGATCGCGCGGTTGTGGTCCAGGCGGGTCAGCGCGGAGAAGCGCGAGGCCGGGATGTCAGGGGCGTTGCTCTGTGCGATCAGCGCGTTGGTGTTGGCCGGGTTGCCGGTCACGACCACGCGGATGTCGTCGGCCGCGACGTCGTTGAGGGCCTTGCCCTGCGGGGCGAAGATTCCGCCGTTGGCCTCCAGCAGGTCGCCGCGCTCCATGCCGGGGCCGCGCGGACGGGCGCCCACCAGCAGCGCGAAGTTCACACCGTCGAAGACCGTGGCCGGGTCGTCCCCGATCTGCACTCCGGCGAGGGTGGGGAAGGCGCAGTCGTCCAGTTCCATGACGACGCCTTCGAGCGACTTCAGGGCCGGGGTGATCTCCAGCAGGCGCAACTCGACGGGAGTGTCCGGACCGAACAGCGAACCGCTGGCGATGCGGAACAGGAGGCTGTAGCCGATCTGACCGGCCGCACCGGTCACGGCCACCTTGACAGGCGTGCTCATGGAAATCCCCTCAGGGCGGAAACGATGCTTACGTCGCGACGCTAGCAGGGCTGACGACCGCCCGAGTGGGTGGGCTCAGCCGACCACCAGGGAGCCGGAGGATGCAGTGGGGTTCGTGAGCCCCCAGCACAGCTGAAGTGTGCAGGTGCGGACCGTGCTACTCAGGATGAACCGGTAGCTGACGTCGATGGCGACGCAGAAACGGCTCACCGTCTTCCCGGCGGGGACGGTGAGCGTACCGGTGATCGTCCCGATCGCCAGCAGATTGCCAGCGGTCGAACCGTTGACGGTGGCCGCCGTGGAATCGGTATAGGTGACGGAATACGCCGCGGTCGGGTCGTCGGCGTTCACGACGCTGAAGAAGAGGCTGAGGAGCCCGCAATTGGAGTTGAGCACGTTCATGTCGAACGTGTAGGTGTTGTCCGTCCTGGTCCAGTCCGAGCCGCGGCTGTAGCCCACCAGGCATTGACACGGAGTGGCCGGCGCGCTGGCCGCCTGTGCCGGTACTACGGACCCCGCCACCAGGACCGGCGTCGTCCACGCCGCGCCTTTGGCCAGGGTGCGGCGGCTGATCGGTCGCACTCCGGACCCGTGCTGGGGGACGTCATCATCAACCATGGCGTGACTCGCCTCTTCTGGGCCGTCCTGTGCGTGTCGTCGTGAGCCTACCCGGTCTGTCAGGACCGGCGGTGGAAAGTTCGAACCGGGTGCCCCGAACGACGGACGCGGCCGGTGCCGTTAGCCTGGTAGGGAAGGTGTACCCACCAGGTAGGAGCGACTTACATATGTCCGGATCGGACAAGATCAAGGTCAAGAACCCCGTTGTCGAACTCGATGGCGATGAGATGACACGCATCATCTGGCAGTTCATCAAGGACCGGCTGATCCACCCCTACCTGGACATCGATCTGAAGTATTACGACCTGGGCATCGAGTCGCGGGATGCGACCGACGACCAGATCACGATCGACGCGGCCAACGCGATCAAGCAGTACGGCGTGGGCGTGAAGTGCGCGACCATCACGCCCGACGAGGCGCGGGTCGAGGAGTTCGGCCTGAAGGAGATGTGGAAGAGCCCGAACGGCACGATCCGCAACATTCTGGGCGGCGTGATCTTCCGCGAGCCGATCATCATCTCCAACATCCCGCGTCTGGTGCCGGGCTGGACCAAGCCGATCATCATCGGCCGCCACGCCCACGGCGACCAGTACAAAGCGCAGAACTTCAAGGTGCCCGGCGCGGGCACCGTGACCATCACCTATCAGCCGGCCGACGGCGGCCCGGAGCAGTCCTACGAGGTCGCGCAGTACGGCGACGACGGCGGCGTCGCGATGGGCATGTACAACTTCAACGATTCGATCACCGACTTCGCGCGCGCCTCGTTCAACTACGGCCTGCAGCGCAAGGTGCCGGTCTACCTCTCGACCAAGAACACCATCCTCAAGGCCTACGACGGCCAGTTCAAGGACATCTTCCAGAAGGTCTTCGACGAGGAGTTCAAGGCGCAGTACGACGAGCTGGGCCTGACCTACGAACACCGCCTGATCGACGACATGGTGGCTTCGGCTCTGAAGTGGTCCGGTGGCTACCTGTGGGCGTGCAAAAACTACGACGGTGACGTCGAATCCGACATCGTGGCACAGGGATTCGGCTCCCTCGGCCTGATGACGTCGGTGCTGATGACCCCCGACGGCAAGACCGTCGAGGCCGAAGCGGCGCACGGAACCGTCACCCGGCACTACCGCCAGCACCAGCAGGGCAAGGCGACCTCCACCAATCCGATCGCCTCGATCTTCGCCTGGACCCAGGGCTTGGCGCACCGCGGCAAGCTGGACGAGACCCCGAGGTGACCAAGTTCGCCGAAACCCTCGAGCGGGTCTGCGTCGAGACCGTCGAGGAAGGCAAGATGACCAAGGACCTCGCGCTGCTGGTCGGCCCGGACCAGCCGTTCCTGACCACCGAGGAGTTCCTGGCCGCGATCGACGAGAACCTGCAGAAGGCGATGAGCGCCTAACCGGCAGCGACTTCTTCCAGGGCCAGGGCGAATCGTTCGCCCTGGCCCTGCCATGTCGGCAGACCGTGCGCAACGTACGCCGCGTGGCCGCCGGACGTGAGCGCCGAACGGACCGCTGCGGCGAAGTCCGGTCCGTGCGCGATGGTCACTTCCGGGCGGTCGCGGAAGCCCGCGATCGGCGTACTGACAACGGGTCGTCCGACGGCGAGATACTCGTACAACTTGATCGGGTCGAGAGATTCGGTGAAGGCGTTGACCAGATGCGGTGCGATCAACACCGACGCGTGCTGTAGGTAGCCGGGCAGCTCGGCGTACGGACGAGCACCGAGCAGTGCGACACCCGCGCGGTGCAACGCCGAACTTGACTGCGGTGTGAGGGCATTCGGTCCCAGCAGGGTGACGGTCGCCCGCCCGCTCAGTCGCTGGGCGGTGGCGGTCACCAGCGCAACGTCGAGACGGTCCTCGTGCAGCGTGCCCAGGTAGAGCACTGCGGAATCCGGCAGGTCAGCGGGCCGCGCACGCGACGTGCGCCAGTGATCCGTATCAACGCCGTTGGTGAGCAACGTGATCGGGCGGCCCGCGGTCTTGGCCGCCAGGATCCCGGGGGAGCAGACCGTCAAACGCGCAGCGTGGCCGAGCAGGTAGTCCTCGTCGGCGACGAGGCGGTCGTGCTCGGCCGGCGTCCGTTGCGCTGCCAGCCAGTCGTCGGTGATGTCGTAGATCGTCGGCCATCCGGTGCGACGGGTCACCGCCGCGCCGCGCGGGTCGTTGACCCACAGCACGGGGCGTGTGAAGCCGATCTGACGGGCGGCGCGCTGAACGTGCCGAGCCCACCGCGCGTCGTACGTCCGGTCCAGGGTTCGGGGCATGAGTTTGGTTGCGCTCCAGCGCCATACGCGATCGGCGTACGGCGACTCATCCGGTGCCAGGTGGCTCAGGCGGGCGCCTGTGCTCGGCCGCTGCCGGCGGGTGACATCGTGAAGGGCGTCGTGATCCGGCTCGACGAAGAGCAGGCGGAGGGTCGGATCGCGCTGCAGCAGGGCGGTGGCGAAGTGCTGGTTGCGTCGCCACACCTCGTCCCAGGGTTCGAGGGAGATCGCCACGACGTCGGTCATCGCACGAGGTCTTCGTAGAGTGCCAGATGTCGCTGCGCACACTCGTGCACGGTGAACCGGGCCAGGTAGTCGCGGTGGAGTGTCTCGCCGAGGCGGGCACGGCGTGGCGGGTCGTCCGCAAGGTCGGCGAGGATGGCGGCCGCGCCGGCTGAATCGCCCGGTGCGAAAAGGGTTTCCGGGCTGAGCGCGCCCACCGTCTCCAGGTGGCCGGCGCGGGCCGTGGCAACGACCGGCGTGCCCGCGGCCATCGCCTCGACGACGCTGATCCCGAAGTGTTCGAACGCAGAGGTGGCCAGAAGGATCGAGGCCCGGGCCATCAGGTCGCGCACGTCGGTGCGGTAACCGAGCACCTCGACGGCCTCATCCGGCAGCGACCGCAGCGCCGGCTCCTGCGCGCCGCGGCCGGCGATCAACAGGCGCCAGCCGCGCTCGGCCAGGCGGGACCGGCGGAACGCTTCGACGCCGACGGCGGTGTCCTTCTCGGCATCCAGTCGTTGAGCGATCAAGATCGTCCGGCTGCGCTCGCGGGCCGGTGGCGGCGGAGTGACGCCGGGGTGGATGACAGTGCTCGGCGTGTCGATGGCCTCGGCGACGGCACGGCTCACCGACACCTGGGTAGCCACTCGGTCCAGCAGGCGGTAGGGCCGCTGCCAGGGGCCACCCCGGCCGCGCAGCCCGGCGAAGTGCCGGGTGGTCACCAGCGGCGCGCGCAGCACGGGATAGCCAGGAAGGGCCCCCAACTCGGCGGCGGTCATGTGGCTGTGGACCAGGTCGGGATGCCAGTCGCGCAGGTGCGCCAACCGCCGCACGACCTCGGGCACGGACGTGGCGGGGTAGTGCGCAATTCCTCTGTCCTGCAATGGTTGTGACATGCGCCCAGGGTCGCCTCCGATGACCCGGACGTCGACACCGAGATCCGACAGCGCCGGTGCCAGGGCCAGGATGTGTGCCTCGACGCCGGCGAAGCCGCCCGAGCGCACGACATGGACGACTTTCATCGGGCCAGTTCGGCGAGGAGGTCGAGGTATCGCTGCGCCACGACGTCCCAGTCGTGCGGGGTCGCCGCTTCTCGGGCCGCCAGGCGCGCGGCGGCGGCGTCGAGGCGCAGGGCGGCGCGAATGCCTTCGATGACGTCCGGGACCGTCGGATCGATCAGGAAGCCGTTGCCTCCCGGCTCGATCAGGTCAGGTGCAGCACCGGTTCTGGTGTGGACGGCGGGCACACCGCAGGCCAAGGCCTCCAACAGGATGAGACTGAAGGATTCGTAGCTGCTGGGTAGGACCAGGACGTCCGATGCCCACAGCGCCCGGCGGGAGTCCGGCTGCACCCCGAGGAAGATCACCCGGTCGTCGACGGCGACCGCACGACAGCGGAGCCGGGCCTCGTTGATGTCCTCCGGCCGGCCGCCCGCGACGAGCAGATGCACCTCAGGCGGCAGGGAGGGCAGTGCATCGATGATGAGCCGCAGGCCTTTGCGGCCGAACTCGTGCCCGACGAAACTCACGACGAATGCGTTGTCGGGCACCTCGAGCGCAGCCCGCGCGCAGGAGCGCTCGGTGTCGTCGGGAGGCCGGTAGTACGTGGTGTCGACGCCGTTGCCGATCACCTCGGTTCGCAGGCGCGATCGCGGATAGAGACGGTGGAACCTCGCCTCCTCCTGGGCGCTCAGATGTACGACCGCCCGGTGCGCCCGGGAGTAGGAGAAGCGCCACCAGTCACGGGCCTGGGTGAACAGGTGCAACGGGTTGCGGGCGAGACGCAAGCCGGCGTGACCGCGCGATTGCATCGCGGCCCGCAACAGCCCGTGGTTGACGTAGACGTCGCCGGCGAGCACGTCGTTGTGGCAGATGGACCACTGCTGCGGGTGCTGCTTCAAGACCCGGCGGGCACGCACGGATCCGGCGGTCGAGAAGTAGATGACCTCTCGCGCATGGTCAAGATGACGGACCACCGCGGTGTGTCCGGGCAACGGCCGGAACGGCGTGTCCGCGAGGGTGAACTCCGCGACCGCGACACCTGCTCTGTCGAGGGCGGCCGCCAACCCGGCGGCAACCGCGCCGACGCCGGTGCCGTGACCGATGCGTGGTGCGAGTTGCCGGACCGATCTCATGGGGCGATCTCGGCCGGCTGCCGGGCCGGAGCAGGCGACGCGGTGGCGACCGGGTTCTCCCAGCGTTGTGTGCCGAGGCAGATGCCGATGAGGATCCAGGGCAGGGACGCGACCACGGCCAGCCAGAACATGTCGAGTTGGCCGCGCAGGACGTGGGCGACGAGAATCGCGATGGCCAGGGCGCCGTAGCGACGCGGAATCCGCGCCAGGATCCAGACCGCGCCGCAGAAGAGCACGACATACGCCGACGCGCCCACGATCCCGGCGCTGGTCAGCATCTCCGTCAGACCGTTCGGGGGAGCGATGATGCCCGGGAAGTCGGGCCGGTACCACCAGCGCAAGCCCTGACCGAACCAGGGATCGAGTTGCCAGATCTTCATCGAGGTCTTCCAGGACGAGATGCGGATGTTGGCCGATGAGAAGTCGCTGGGGTCGGCGAGTTGCTGCTGGGTTGCCCACCAGATGAAGGCCGCCACGGGAACGGCGAGGACCACGATCACGGTCGAGCGTCGCTGCTCCTTGGGCCGCAACCACAACAGCACCAGCACCCCGACCAGGAGGGCGACGATCCCCTGGCGGGCTTGGGTGAAGAGCAGGCCGACCACCAGCAGGCCGAAGGTCAGACGCAGCACGGTGGTGCTGATCGGCAGCCAGAGCGGCCGGGCGTAGGCCAGCAGGGCCAGGAAGGCCAGGATCGTCCCGGCGAGGTTCTTGTGCATGGGCAACGGCCCGGCCAGGTAGACCGCGCTGAAGTCGTCGTGCGCGAACTGCCACAAACCCTGCCCGATCACGCCGAGCGCGATCAGGGCGCCGCAGGTCAGAAGGACCTTGCAGGCGGCGGTGCCCCGACCCGATGCGGCCAGAGTCCAGCCGACGAGCAGCGCTCCGGCCGCCAGCATCCACTCATGCCCCCACTCGATGAAATTCGCGCGATAGGGAGTCGCGATCAACGTGACGGTCAGGGCCGCTTGATATCCGACGCACAGCCACAACAGGGCGCGCAGGGGCGGTGAGTACGGGCGTGGACCGGAAACCAGGGCCGCCACCGCGCAGACGGCGATCGCCAGGTCGGAGACGGCCAGGTCGGTACCCGCGACCGAGATGCGCAGGACCATCAGAAAGGCGGGGCAGCACACCAGGGCCAACAGGCTGGCGTCGTACACGCCCATCAGGAACACCAGCAGGCCGGCGGCCAGCCCGAGCACCAGCTCCGGTCGCTGGCTCACGTGCAGGCCGGCGAGGACGGCGACAACGACGGCCAGGACGGTCGCGAGCAGGCTGCCCCCGCGATCCTTCACGAACGTCGTCATTCCGCTCCCTGCGAAAGTGCCTTCTCCAGCGCCATCGGACCGTGCAGATAGCGTTTCGCGCGGGCCAGGTGCGTCCGGCCGTCGGAGGCCCCCATCGCCCACCGGCCCGCGGCGCCCACGATGACACCCGCCCGGGTCAGTGTCCAACCCAGGCCGCCGAAGTGTTTGCGGGAGAATCGTTCGTGCCCGGCCGCGAAATGGGTTTCGCGACGCAAGGGGTCGGTGCTGGTGGCGGCCGCTTCGTGGGTGCCGGACAGGTCGCGCGCCAGCAGATGCCGCCAACCCAGCAGCCGGGCGCGGTAGGCCCAGTCGGTTTCTTCGGCGTACAGGAAGAAGTCCTCATCGAACCCGCCGACCTGCGCCAGGGCTTCGGCGCGCAGCATCAGGATCGATCCGATGCCGAAGGCCGGTCGTGACCGCCCGCCCAGGCCGACCGCGGCTCGCCAACTCTCGCCCGGTGTCGGGAACGGCCACATCACCCGTGCGGGCCGACCGGTGGCGTCGGACTGGGGTGCCGCAATCGTCGCCGCGTCCGGGTCCGCGCGCAGTTGCCGCTGCATCGCGGCGATCGCGTCGTTGCCGATCGCGGCGTCAGGATTGAGCAGCAGGACGTCGGCCGGGATGTCGAAGTCGGCCAGCGCCAGATTGACGCCGGTGCCGAAGCCCCCGTTGCGACGCGCGTCCAGGTACGTCGCGCCGTGGCGCTGCGCGACGGCCCGCACCTGCTCGTCGGCTGAGTTGTCGACGACCGTCACCGGGTAGGCCAGGCCGGATATGGCGCCCTCGAGCAGGTCGGCGCGGTGGTAGGCGACCACGACCACCCGGACGGCCGGCGGCTCGGCGAGCGGCTCGTGGACGGCGGCGGCGTACACCCGGCGCAGTCGTGCGGCCACCTCGGCCCAGGTCATGGTGCCGGCCCGGGCGACGCCCGCAGCGGCCAGCCGGTGTCGATGGGGTTCGTCCGCGGCGAGCCCGGCCAGTGCGGCCCCGAGTGCACGCTCGTCACCGGCGGGGACGATGACGCCACCGTCCCCGATCACCTCCGGCAGCGCTCCGGAGTCGGTGGCGACGACCGGGGTGCCGCAGGCCATCGCCTCCACCGCTACCCGGCCGAACTGTTCGACCCACGAGGCGGTCCTGAGCGATGGGACGGCCAGGATGTCGATCGAGCGGTAGAAGTCGGCGAGGGCTTGGCCGGACAGTGATCCGGCGAAGGTGACCCGCTCGGCCATCCCCTCGTGCTCGGCGAGCAGCCGCAGCTGCTGCTCCTGCGGTCCCGAACCGCACACCGTCAGGGTCAGCTGCGGGTACGGCGCGAGAGCGGCCACCAGGGTGGCGACACCCTTGTGCGGGGCCAGCCGCCCGGCGTACCCGATGCGGACCGGCCCCGGCGCCCGCGGGCCCGGGCGGGGCCGGAAGACGGCCGGATCGAAACCGAGCGGCGTGACCTCGGGCGCCCCGGGAAACCCCTTGCGCTGCATGATCCGCCCGGCGGCCAGGTTGCAGGGGTAGGCGCCGGAGGCGTGGCGCAGGATGGCGCGCTCGAACCATCGGAACGGGATCGGGTAGCGCTTGGGGATGTTCTGGGCCGAATAGATGACGTACGGCGCGCGGCAGCGGCGTAGCCAGCGCAACAGGAGGAACTCGGCGCTGGCCAGGGCGAACGGTTCCTCGTGCAGGTCGAGGACGTCGAAGGACCGATCGCCCAGGGCGTGCCAGAGCGGACGCGGGTCGTAGACGAACAGGGCCGGATGGGAACCCCAGGTCCGGACTCCCGTGACGTGCTCGTCGGCGCGATCGGCCGCCGACAATCCGACGATGCGACCGCCCTCATCCCACCGCTCGGCGCACAGCAGACGGACCGATTCCCCTGCCGCGCGCAGGGCCTGCTCACGGCCGCGCCAAGCGGCCACGACACCACTGTGCGAAAGACGCAGGATTCGCACGCGGGCTGCCTCGCTCGACTTCAGGGGGTGGACGTGTTCCGGGGTCGAATACACAATCCGGGGACAACTGGGGAACACTATCGCTGACCGGGATCGTGGAAGGAGACCGAATCGATGGCTCCGACGCGACGTCCGCGGGTAGCGATGGTCAGCCATTGCGCGCTTCCCAGCGGCGCGGAACTGGCGACGGCCCGGCTCGCGCGATCGATCCGGCCGGAGGTGGAGCCGGTTTTCGTGTTCTTCGAGCACGGTCCGCTGGCCGACACGCTCGAGGCCGAGGGCTTCGAGGTGGTCGTGGTGCCGCTCGATACGACGGTGAACTCCACGGGCCGGGCGCACGCTCTCGACCTGCCGGCGCTGCGCCGGCAGCTCGCGAACGTCCCGGGCTTCGAACGGCGCCTGCGGAGGGCGTTGAAGCAACTCAATCTCGACCTGGTGCATTCGCAGTCGCTGAAGAGCCACCTGCTGGTGTCCGCGGCGGCAAAGTCCCTGCGTCTGCCGTTGGTGTGGCACTTCCACGACCGGATCGCCGCGGATTACCTGCCCCGGGCGTGGGTCACGACGTTCCGCCGCGCCGCGCGGATGGTGCCGGATGCGGTGGTCGCCAACTCCGACGCCACCGCCCGGACCCTGCCCGGCACACCGGTCAACGTGATCGCACCGGCGTTGGAGCCGGCGGCCCTCACCGGGTCGCGGCGCCGGCCCGATCCGCAGGCACCGATCATCGGGATGCTGGGCCGGATCAGCGACACCAAGGGCCAGGACATCCTGCTGGCCGCAGCACCGCTGATCCTCCAGCGGTTCCCGGCCGCGCGATTGCGCATCGTCGGTGCGGCGATGTTCGGCCAGGACGATTACGTCGCCGCGCTGCGCGACCAGGTCGACCGGCTGGGCCTGACCGGGCACGTGGAGTTCGCCGGGCACGTCGAGGACCCCTACCGAGAGATGGACACCTGGTCGGTCTTCGTGCACGCCTCACCGGTCCCGGAGCCGTTCGGCCAGGTGATCACCGAAGCCATGGCCCGGCAGGTCCCCGTGGTGGCCACCGCCGGCGGCGGAGCCGACGACATCGTGCAACCCTCGCCGCAGGAGCGGTACGGCGAGTTGGTGGCGGCCGGCGATCCGGCGGCGCTCGCGCAGGCCATCGTCAAGGTCCTGACCGACCCGGACGGCGCCGAGGATCGCGCGCAGAGCGCCTACCGGTATGCGGCCGAGCGATACGACCTGGCCGAGTCGGCGCGCAGGACCACGGCGCTGTGGCAACGGCTGATCCCCGGCCGGTCACCGCGACCTGCGCTGGCGCTTGCCCATGACTACCTGACGCAGCGCGGCGGTGCGGAGCGCGTGGTCCGCGCGATGTGCGATCTGTTCCCCGACGCCACGTTGAAAACGCTGATGTACGAGCCCTCGGCGACCTTCGCCTCCTTCTGCGAGGTCGATGTCCAGACCAGCTGGCTCAACGGCGTCGGCTGGTTGCGGCGGCACTACCGGGCGGCCATGCCGATCCTGGCTCTGGCGGCCTCGACGACATCGGTGAGCGGTGACGTCGTCCTGGTGTCCAGCAGCGGCTGGGCACACGGCATCCGGGTCAGCGGTCGCAAGGTCGTCTACTGCCACTCACCGGCCCGGTGGTTGTACAAGACCCGCGAATACCTGGGCGAGAACTGGTGGTTGACGCCCAAAGGAGTGGCACTGGCCGCGCTGCGCCCGGGGTTGCGTCGATGGGACCGCCGGGCCGCGCGAACCGCGGACACCTACATCGTCAACTCCTCCGCGGTCGCCCAGGTGGTCAGAGCGACGTACGGCATCGAACCGGTGATCATCCATCCGCCGGTCACCCTCGATCCCGCCGGCGAGCAGGAGCCGATCGCCGGTATCGAGCCGGGTTTCGCCCTCGTCGTATGCCGGCTGTTGCCGTACAAGAACGTCGACATGGTGGTGCGGGCCTTCGTCGGACGAGCCGACCGGTTGCTGGTCATCGGCGCCGGCCCGTTGAGGGACCAGATCGACGCCGACCGCCCGCCGAACGTCGAGTTGTGCAGCGACGTGCCGGAGGCGCAGTTGCGATGGGCGTACGCGAACGCCCGGTGCCTGATCGCAGCCAGCTTCGAAGATTTCGGGCTGACCCCGGTCGAGGCCGCGCTGTTCGGCACCCCGGCCCTCGCGCTGCGCAGCGGCGGGTACCTGGACACCGTCCAGGACGGAGTCAACGGGCTCTTCTTCGACGCACCCGAAGTGCCGGCCCTCCGTGACGGATTGGCCAGATTCGACGCGCTCTCCTGGGATCATGACAAGGTCATGACGACCGCGCAGCAGTTCGCTCCCGAGCAGTTCGCGCGTCAGTTGGGCACCGTGCTCGGCTCGCAGCTCGTGGCACACTTGCCCGGACTACCGACCACGGAGGCTCGACGCGCGTGACCATCCGCGACTTTCTGCGCATCATGCGCCAACGCTGGCG
Source organism: Branchiibius cervicis (assembly GCF_042661605.1). NCBI lineage: Bacteria > Bacillati > Actinomycetota > Actinomycetes > Micrococcales > Dermacoccaceae > Branchiibius > Branchiibius cervicis. The sequence goes on along the minus strand of NZ_JBHSWJ010000002.1, from coordinate 2,678,689 downwards.
CTGGCTGCTGGGCACCTTGCTCGTGGTCCTGGCCGCGGCGGCCGTGAGCACTCTGATGCAACCGAAGACCTACGAGGCCAGTGCGCGGTTCTACCTGGCCGGCAGCAACGGCCAGGGCACCCCGGTGCAGCGTGACGACCTCGCCACCTACGCGCAGGTCGTCTCGGCCCCGGCGGTGCAGGACGTCATTCGCAAAGAGGCCAAGGTCGGGTCGGCAGTGCCGGTGAACGTCACCGCGACCCTGTCCGACACGGCCAACATCATGACGGTGACCGCCACCTCCGGCAGCGCCCAGGAAGCGGCGGCGATCGCCAACGCGACCGGACCGGCCCTGGCGGCCGTGGCCCCGCAGTTCTCCCAGTTGCTGTCGGGGGCAGGGTCGGTGACCAGCACTGCGGTGCAACCGGCCACGGTGCCCTCCGCGCCGGCGTCTCCCGACGTCAGGAAGACGGTGGAGCTGGCCTTGGCCGTGGGGTTGTTGCTGGGCGTCGCGATGGCGCTGCTGCGGCACTTCATGGACAACCGGGTGCGGACCGTGGAGGATCTGGAGACCCTCGTGCAGCGGCCGGTGCTGAGCATCGTGCCGCGGGTCGGCGGCGGTCGACGGGTGGTGGACGCTTCCGGGAACGCCTCGGGTGCCATGGTCGAAGCGATGCGTCGCCTGCGCACCAATGTGAAGTTCGTCAACGTCACGAACGACGTCCCGGCCGTGGTGGTCACCTCCGCCCGCCCCGGGGACGGCAAGACGACGGTGGCGGCCAACCTGGCCCTTGCCATGTCGCGCGACGGCCACCGCACGGTGCTGGTGGACGGGGATCTGCGCAAACCGGGTGTCGCGTCCGCGGTCGGCATCGACGGTTCGGTGGGACTGACCAACGTGCTCGTGCACGACGTCGCGCTCAAGGACGTGCTGGTGGAGCCGGAGCCCGCGCTGCCGCTGTTCGTGCTGCCGGCAGGACCGGTGCCGCCGAATGCCAGCGAGCTTCTCGGGTCTTCGGAGATGCACAACCTGTTCCAGGAGTTGGTCGCGGAGTTCGACTTCATCGTCTTCGACAGCCCGCCGATGTTGCCGGTCGTGGACGCGCTGGAACTGGAGAAGCTGGCCGGGACCTTGATCCTGGTCGCTCGTGGCGGGCAGGTGTCCCGCCGCGAACTGCAGGTCACCCTCAAGGCCCTGGAAACGGTCGACGCGAATCTTTCGGGCACCGTGCTCAACTACGCCGACAGCTTCAGCGACGACTACGGCTACGGCGGCAAGTACGGCTACGGCGAGGACCTGGCCGCATCCGGGCCGGAGTCCGGCCGCGGCGGGTCGCGGCGGGCGGGCAAACGCGGCTAACGGCGCACGGTCGCCGCGGTCGTCCAGTGGGCGAGGAGTTGCTCGCCCAGCCGCCGCGGGTCCAGCGTGTTGGCGACCCGTTGCGGGAACCCGGGTCGATCGAGCCCTCGGCGCGACAGCGCCCGCAGTTGGGCGGCGAAGTCCTCCTGGGTGCCGTCCCAGACGGCGCCGGCGCCGTCGCCCACGATGAGGTGCGCGCATCCCACCTGGGGGCTCAGCAGGACCGGGATGCCGCGAATCGCCGCCTCCGTCGCCGCCATCCCGAAGGGCTCGAACCGGCTGGGCATGGCCAGTACGTCGATGCGCGCCCAGAAGGCGGCCAGGTCGGCCACCCAGCCGAGCGCGGTCAGACGCTCGCCCAGGCGGTGGTCGGAGAAACCGCCGCTGCCCGGGCCGGCCATGACCAGTCGCGCGCCGGGGACAGCGGCGACAGCGGCAATGAGCTCCCGGTAACCCTTGCGCGGGTCGAGGCCGCCCAGGAATCCGATGACCGGAGCATCCGCGGGAACCGGCCGCGGCCCGGGTGCCACGTCACCGGCGTCCAGCGCCGGGTCGTAGAGGATCTGCCCACGGGCGGGCGCGCCGTACAACCGTAGGTACTCCTCGCGGATGAACTCACTGCACCACAGGACCTGCGCCCCCGACCCGGTGCGGCGTAGGTAGGCGTCCTCCATCCGTGCGACGAGGCGGGCCTGGGCCCGGCGGGCCCGAGCGCGGTTGCCGGGTTCGTCTCCCAGGGCACCGTGCTCGACGGCGGACCGGGACAGGTAGGACACGTGCCAGGTGTCGGCGAAACCGGTCAGCTGGGGTTGGTAGACGTGCAGGACGTCGTGGGCACTTCCCCGCAGCGCGCGGCGCACCGTCGGTTCCGCCACGGCCCACTGGACGGCGTGCACCCGGGGCGGGACGAACAGGCGCCGCCATTCGACCTCGGTCCGCAGCTCGGGGTCGAGGTCGTGGGCGACGGCGGTGACCCGCCAGCCGGCTTCGAGCGCGACCTGCACCGCCCAGCGGGCCAGTTTGCCGATAGCGGAGTCGCCGTCGATGTTGTTGTGCACGATGGCCACGTGGGCGGTCGTCATCGGATCACCTCGACCAGGAGTCCGGAGGACACCACGGCGTCGATCACCGGTTGGAGTCGGCTGTCCGCCTCGGATGGGTCATCGCCGATGGCCTGCAGGATCGCCACCGCGGAAACCCCTGGTGCGACGGTGATCTCACCGGACACCAGGTTGGCGAGGTAGACGATCAGGTCCGGTTCGCGGCGTACGACGATGCCGGTATCGGCGCCCAGCCGGTAGGCAGCGGTCATGGTCGTCGCCCGATTCGCGCGGTCGCCTTGGTGATTTCCCGCCCGCCGGCCAGCATCCGGCGCCACTGGGCGGTCGCCAGTTCCCGGCGGTTCAGGGGCCGCCCCGCCAGGACCTCCAGGTGCTGGCGGTTGACCAGGACCGCCCGGGCGATTAGGCGGGCGCGGGCGGTCAGCCCGTCGGCGGCGTACACCCTGGCGCACCATTCGGCGGTCCGTGAGGTCGGCTCGCCGACGGCGCGCCAGAGCCGGTAGCTGCGGCGCCGGCGGTACCGCTCCAGGCCACCTTGGGTGACCGCGAACGCCGGCTCGGCGCGGAACTGCCCGATGCGGGCACGGACCTCCTGCTGCTCGGTGCGCGTCAGGCCCCGCCAGCTGCGCTCCAGGTCCTGCGGTCGTGCGTGCGCACCGGCGCGTGCGGCGTTCAGCAGCAGGATGATCCGCTGATCCACCACGGCTGGTACGGCGCAGCCGACCCCCGCGAACTGCCGGTCGTGGCGCGCCGCCCAGAGCAGGTCGAAGGCCCGGGCAGGGTCGATCTCGATGCCCGGCCACCACCGGTGGACGTCGAGGTAACCCCACACCGGGTGGCGCCAGGTAGCCGCGTGTTCGAACGGCGATCCTGCGGCGAAGTCGGTTTCCAGGACCCATCCGCACCGGGCCAGGTGCGATGAGACGGCGGCCGTCCGTGCGGGCTCGACCAGCACGTCCACGTCGTTGCTGACCGTGTCGCGGCGCAGCGGGGGTCCAGCGCCATGCCCTTGAGGTGCAGCACCCGCGCCGAGGCCCGGGCCGCCAGCTGTTCAGCGGCCGCGTGCGTGAACTCCCGCGCGACGTCGTCGGGGACCGGGAGCGTCGACTCACTCATCACGGTGCCGCTCCCGGCCGTCCAGCGCACCGATCACACGAGTCAGCACCGGCCCTGCCGGTCCGCGGTGACGGATCGCGAACGCCGTTGCGCCAGCAACGGATACGAGGGTGCGGCGGGCTGACTCGGCCGGTCCCTCGTGGCGGGCCGTGCGCAACGCCGGCCGCAGCGACCGTCGCGTGTACATCCGCAGCGCGACGGTCCCGCTCGCGTGCCAGACCGTCGCGTAGCGCAGCAGGTTGCGGGCGTAGTAGTAGCCGGTGAGGGGGCGCCCTGCGACGATGCGGAGACCTCGTGGGTCAGGACCGCCGCGTCGTCGATCAGCAGGGGTACGCCGAGCTGCCGGGCCCGCTGGGACCAGTCCGAATCCTCGAAGTAGAGGAAGTAGTCGTCATCGAAGTCGCCGACCCGGTCCCACACGTCCGTGCCCGCGCAGATGCAACAACCCGTGAACATGGGTACGGCGACCAGGCCGTCGTCGCGCCGGGGCAGCGCAGCGAACTCGGACTCGCTCAGGTGGCGGGGCAGCAGGTCGTCCGGGTCGATCGTGACGCCCAGCGACCACGGTTGCCCGGGGCGATCGGCGTAGTCGATGCGGGGAGCGATCGCGGCGGCCGGGATTGCGCGGACGTCGTCACCCAGGCGCGAGAGGACACCCGGGCCGGCGGTGGTGTCGTCGTTGAGCACGGTCAGTATCCCGTAACCGCGCCGCCGCCCCCAGTGCAGACCGGCGTTCATGCCACCGGTGAAACCGCGGTTCTCGGGCAGGGCCAACAGGTCGACCTGCTGCTCGCGGGCGACCAATTCGGTGAGCGCGCGGTCCGCGGGCAACCCAGGGCTCACCGGGTTGACGACGACGAGCAGATCGGCGGTGCCGTCCGCCAGGCAGGATGTCGCGCAGCGCACCGCCCGCCCGGGATCGCCGTAGCTGAGGATGACGACCAGGTGGTCGCGCCTGCTCGCCGTCATGAGGATGTCGCCGCGTACAACGCCTCGTACTGGTCCACGACCGACCGCAGGCTGAACCGCTGGGCCCACTCCTGGGCGGCCCGGCTCAGATCGTCGCGGCCCGCGTGGTCGGACAGCAGATCCACGACGGCGGGACCGATGTCGCCCAACGCAGCCAGCCGGCCGAACCGGCCGTGGTCGGTGACGAACCTGGCCCCTTCGTTGGGAGTGGCGACCACGGCTGCCCCGGCGGCCATCGCCTCGGCGTACGGGATCCCGAATCCCTCGTAATCAGAGGGCAATACGAAGACCCAAGCACGTTGATAAAGATCGGCGAGCTCGGCGTTGGGTATCCGCCCGTAGGCGGTGACACCGGGTGGCAGAGTCCCGGGCGCGTCGTCGCACACCAGCCACAACCGCGCGTCGGGCACCTCGGCCCGGATCCTCCGATCGAAGTCGGCCACCAGGGCCGACCCCCGTTTGCGGCCGTGCCAGGTCCCGACGAACAGCACCGTGGGCCGGTGCTCGCGGCGGCTGTGCAGGTCACCGGCGGGGGCGAAAAGGTCGAAGTCGACGCCGTTGGGGATGACCTGGTGGACCCACGGGTACCAACGCTGCGCCTCGGGTGCCACCGTCACGGTGTGGTCGGCGACGAGCGAGGCGAGCCATTCGCTGCCGCCGAGGGCAGCCATCCGCGCCTTCTCCTTGATCCCGCGAATGGTGAGTGCCTCATCGAAGCAGGAACCGTGCAGGGTGCGTACGTGGGAGGGCACCCTGCGACGCCACATCCAGTAGTCGTCGCCGTGGGCGTGCAGGACGTCGTACCCGCTGAAGTCCGCACGGCGCAGACGGGTCGCGAACCGGAAGGTACGCAGCGAGCCGGTGAGGTCGATCTGCCGATGGCCGTACCGGGCACCGGGCACCGGGGGACAGGGGAGAACACATCGACGGTGTGACCGCGACGGGTCAGCTCGGTGGCCAGGTAGTCGACCTGGTAGCCGATACCCATCTTGCTGGTGCTGGGCAGGTAGTAGGAGATCATCGCGATCCGCAACGGCCGGTGCGCCATCACGCGGACCCGGACGCGTCGGCCACACCGTCTCGCAGCGCCTCGAGCCAGCCGTGGCCGAACTCCAGGTCCGGCTCCAGGTAGTTTCCTTCGGCCCATTCGTTCCACGACTTCACCCACAACAGCCGCTCCTGTGCCGGTCGCGGCAGCGTGCTCGCGGCGGCGCCGGCCACGAGCCGGCGGAACATGTCCGGACGGCTGCCGGTGATGACCAACCCGTCGCGACCGGATCGCGGGGTGTTGTCCCAGTTGGGGTAGACGCACGGCATCAGGTCGTCCCGACCCGCCGACAGGTAGGCCCAGTCCGCGCTGTACGCGTAGGTTTCGGGCCAGCGCAACACCTTGCGGGCCCAGCGGTTTCGCTGTTCCGCCGCCTTCGTCACCTGCGCCGGAACGCGCATGTGCACGGCGGCATCGAAGCCGTCGGCGGCGAAATCGGAGTACACCGGGTGCCGGCCGAGCAGATCGCTCACTTCGGCGACCAGGTAGAGCCCGGGCAGGCCGTTCTGCACCGCCAGTTGTTGCCACAGGTCGATGAACAGGTGGCGGTGGGGCAGTTCCTCCGGTCGGAAGATGTAGAACACGGGCTTACCGTCGACCCGCAGGTAGCGCTCATCGCGGAAGGCCGGAAGGACCGACTCGAAGTGCGCTCGGTAGTCCTGCGGGCCGCCGTAGGTCTGCTGGATGAGGACCCGGCCCGGGTCGCCGTGCCAGACACCGGTCCACGACTGGTTGGCCCACGCCAGGCAGAACTGGACGCTCGGTACGCCGGAGGCGAGGACCTCGGCGAACGGCCGCTCCAGGATGCGCCGGCCCCCGCCGAACCAGTAGTGCCAGTAGGCGAACGCCGTCACGCCGTACTGCTGGGCCAGATCACTCTGCGCCGCACGAGCCTGCGGGGACCGCAGGTCGTAGAAGCCGAGGTCGGCGGGCAGATGCGGTTGGCGATGGCCGGGGAAGAGTGCGCGGGCCCTGGCGGTGTTGGTCCATTCGGTGAAGCCGGCGCCCCAGAACCGGTCGTTCTCCGGGGTGGGGTGGAACTGCGGCAGATAGAAGGCCACCGGGCGGATTCCGCTCACCGCACCTGCCGCCACGGGGATAGGTTAGCGTGATGCGGTGAGGCAACCCGATCGCTCAAGGGGCCCAGGAGCGGAGCTGGAATGATCAGCGTGCTGCGCTCCATCCGCGCCTTCACCGATCGCGAATTCCGGGTGAAGTTGACCTTTGTCTCCCTCGGTAACTTCATCGCCGCGATGATGGACATGCTGGCGATCGCGCTGGTGTACCCGATCGTGAACATCTCCTCGGGGGCCTTCTACGACGCCGGTGTGATGGGTTTGCTGAGCCGCTCGCTGGGTTCCCCGCAACGGTCCACCTTCGTGGCGATCCTGGCCGCGCTGATGGTGGGGTTGTTCCTGTTGAAGGACCTCCTGCAGATCCTCTTCAACTGGTGGTCCACGGCGCTGATCTACGACGAACGCGCCAAGACCTCGGTGCGCCTGCTGTCGGGGTTCCTGCACGCGCCGTACACCCAGATCGCCCAACGGCCCACGGCCGACCTGATCCAGGTCCTGCAGAACACCGTGACACTGGCCTTCAACTACGCCCTGGCGGGCTCGGTCTCGGCGCTGACCAGCATCGTCAGCCTGGTCGCGATGGCGGTCGTGCTCTTCGCTCTGGCGCCGTTGCCCACGGTCGGTTTCGCCGTGTACCTCGCCATCGCCGGCATCGGCTACGTCAAGGTGCTGCGCCCGCGCACGGTGCGGGCCGGCCGCGGGGTCGCCGACTACGCGGGGCAGGAAATCGCCGAGTCGATGAAGGCGCTGGGCGCCAACAAGGAGATTCACCTGCGCAGCGTCCAGGGCGTCTTCATCGAGCGTTACGCCGGGGCCAGTTACCGTCGCGCCTACGCCGACCGGATGGTGGGCTTCCTCAACTCACTACCGCGCTACTACTTGGAGATCGTGTTCATCCTCGGTGTCGGCGTCCTGCTGGCGCTTTCGAGCGTGTCGCAGAGTCAGGGCAACCGAGGATCGGTGGGCCTGCTGGCGGTGTTCGTCGCCGCAGGCTTCCGGACCATCCCCGCGGTGTCGGCGCTCCTGGGAAGTCTCAGCAACATCCGGGCGGGCACGCCCGCCCTCAACGCGATGGTGCGCGACCTGGACCGCTACAGCTCCTACGTGCCGCAGCAGAACTCCGCCGAAGCGGCGCCGCGGCTGCCGCAGGAGGGCACGCTGCAACTGCAGAACGTCAGCTTCCGGTACCCCGAGGCAGTGAGCGACGCCGTCAGCGACGTCGACCTCACCTTCGAGCCCGGTTCGTCGACGGCGTTCGTGGGAAGCAGCGGATCCGGCAAGAGCACATTGGTGGACCTCATTCTCGGGCTACACCTGCCGGACGGCGGCCGGATCACCCTGGACGGGGTGAACCTGGCGGGCGCACCGCAGCAATGGCGTACCGCCGTCGGGTACGTGCCCCAGGACGTCTTCCTGTTCACCGGCACCCTGGCCGAGAACATCGCGTTCGACCAGGACCGGGCGCAGATCGACCGGATCCGGCTGGCCGGTGCGATCCGCGACGCCGAGCTGACCGATCTCGTCGAAGCCCTGCCGGACGGCCTGGATTCCCAGGTGGGTGAACGAGGTTCGCTGCTCTCCGGCGGACAGCGGCAACGGGTCGGCATCGCGCGGGCGCTGTATCGCCAGCCGACCTTCCTGGTCCTGGACGAGGCGACCTCGGCGCTGGACAACGAGACCGAGCACCGGATCGCCCGCACCATCAACGACCTCGAAGGCACGATGACGATCATCGTCGTGGCCCACCGCCTGTCCACCGTGCGCAACGTCGAGCGCGTCGTCTATCTGCAGGGCGGACGCGTCGCCGCCGTCGGATCGTTCGAGGAGGTCGTGGCCGCCAGTCCCGGTTTCGCGCGCATGGTCGAACTCGGCGACCTGTCCCGAGCGGGTTAGTCCAGGTCGGGAGTGACTGGCAGCCGCATCAGCCGGGGCCACAGCGTGCGGGCGAACGGGTGGAAGTTGCGCAGCAGTCGCCAGGTGACGGGTGCGGGCCACCACACCAGGGCGAAGTAGACCGGTCCTCGCAGGCCGGTGGCATGCCCCCAGCCGGTGAGCTTCGACCACGTCTGCCCCGCCGGGCGAGCCCAACTGGCGTGGATGATCGCCGAGTCGGCCGCGATGGTGAGGAGCGGTCCTCCGCGGCATCGGCGGGCCGGGCCACCTGCAGGGAGGCGTCGTCACCTTCGACGACCGGGCGCAGGAAGGCGGCGTCGACGCGCCGGGCGCTGACCAGGCGGGTCCGCGGCCGTACGGCGATCGGCCCCGGGTACTCGTAGTTCGGTTCGCCGGAAGCGGTGGCGACTTGCAACACGCTTCTCCGGGTGCGCCGGAACAGTGTCCGCGACGGCCACTCGACGGCCGCAAGGCCGCGCGACTCGGCGTACGTCAGAACGCGCAGCAACCGGTCGGGGTCCGGCAGGACCTCGTCGTTGTCGATCTGCAGGATCCAGTCGACCTCGTCGCTCAACGCATCGATCGCGGCCTGGCGCTGTCGGGTCTCCGCGTCCAGGGGGTGATCGCGGTCGGTCCACCGACCGGGCACCAGCCGCAGGAGATGACGATCGTCGATCGACTCCACGATGGAGCCGATCGCGGCCAGTGGCAGGTCCTGCCCGTGCCAGCCCAGGCCGTCCTCCGGCCACGGGATGACCAGTGCCGTTAGGAGCGGGTAATAGCTGCCCAGGGACCTGCCCAGCCACGTGGTGTCCCCGGTGAGCACGTAGGCGCCGATTCGCGGACTCACCGGCCATACGCTAATCGGGTGGTCGGGACCGTGCGCGAGAAAGCCAAGAGGATCGCACCAGCGGGCGCCGTGTCGGCAGTCCGATGGCGCAGGGACGTGTGGAGCGATCTGCGGCTGAGGCTGCTCGCCGACGTGGGCTACGTCCCCTCCCACCGGGTCCGGGCGGGTTGTTACCGCCTGGCCGGGATGCGGTTGCCCAAGACATCGAGCATCCACTGGCGGGCCGAGTTCTATGCACCGGACCTGATCACCATCGGGGAGCACTGCACCATCGGCGACACAGCGTTCCTGGACGGGCGCAGCGGGCTGACCATCGGTGACAGCGTCAACCTCGGCAGCCACGTGACGATCTACACCCGTCAGCACGACGTCGATTCGCCCGACTTCGCCGAAGTGGGGGCGCCGGTCCGCATCGGCGACTACGCCTGGATCGCCAGCCACGCGATCGTGCTACCCGGCGTGACGATCGGCGAGGGTGCCGTCGTGGCCGCAGGCTCCGTCGTGACCAAGGACGTCGCGCCGTACACGGTGGTCGGCGGCAACCCGGCCCGTTACATCAAGGATCGCAGCCGTGATCTGCGCTACCGGCTCGGATACGCCAAGCGCTTCGTCTGACCCACCGGGCAGACTGGTGGCGTGCGACTGATCAGTGCGAACGTCAACGGCATCCGCGCCGCCGCCCGCCGGGGCGGCCTGGACTGGCTGGCCGGGCAACGGCCCGATGTGCTGAGCCTGCAGGAGGTGCGCGCGACGCCCGCCCAGCTGAGTGCGGGGCTGGCCGCATCGCCGTACGCCGAGTGGCAGCGTGTGCATGCCCCTGCCGCTGCCCCTGGGCGCGCGGGCGTGGCCGTGCTCACGCCGTACGTCATCTCGGCCGAGCGGACCGGCCTCGCGGGCTTCGAGGACCAGGGTCGGTGGGCCGAAGCGGTCGTCGAGACGCCCTCGGGCGCGGTACGCGTGATCAGCGCCTACGTGCACACCGGCGAAGCCGGCACGCCCCGGCAGGACGAGAAGTACGCGTTCCTCGAGGCGATGACCACGCGGTTGCAGGAGGTCAAGCACGAGCAGGTCATCCTGACCGGTGACCTCAACATCTGTCACACCCAGCAGGACCTGAGGAACTGGAAGGGCAACCGCGGCAAAGCGGGGTTCCTACCCGACGAACAGGCCTATCTCAGTAAGTGGTTCGCCGATGGATGGGTCGATGTGACCCGTCGCGCGGCGGGTGAGGTCGAGGGCCCGTACACGTGGTGGTCGTGGCGGGGGAAGGCTTTCGACAACGACGCGGGCTGGCGCATCGACTACGCCATCCACTCCCCGTCGATCGCCGAGCGGGTCAGCGGCGTCACCGTGGGTCGCGCCGCGACCTACGCGCAGCGCTGGAGCGACCACGCGGCGCTGGTCGTCGATCACGAGGCAGACTGAAGCCATGACGGATTCGAAACCGGTCGACTGCTGGCTCACCGACATGGACGGCGTGCTCGTCCGGGAGCAGCACGTCATTCCGGGCGCAGCTGACTTCCTGGCGGCCCTGCAGGAGACCGACCGACGCTTCCTGGTGCTGACCAACAACTCGATCTTCACCCCGCGCGATCTGCAGGCCCGGCTGCGGGCCAGCGGTATCGAGCTACCCGTCGAGGCGATCTGGACCTCGGCGCTTGCGACGGCGCAGTTCCTGGGTGACCAGCGATCGGACGGCACGGCGTACGTCATCGGCGAGGCGGGACTGACCACGGCCGTCCACGAGATCGGCTACGTGATGTCCGATCGGGACCCGGATTACGTGGTGCTGGGGGAGACCCGCACCTATTCGTTCGAAGCGATCACCCGGGCAATTCGATTGATAGAGAACGGGTCTCGTTTCATCGCCACCAACCCCGATCCGACCGGGCCGTCGAGCGAGGGACCGCTTCCGGCCACGGGTGCCATCGCCGCGTTGATCACCAAGGCAACAGGTGTCGACCCGTACTACGTCGGCAAACCCAACCCGCTGATGATGCGCACCGCCCTGAACCGGATCGATGCGCACTCCGAGCACACCGTGATGATCGGCGACCGGATGGATACCGACATCGTCAGCGGGCTCGAGGCCGGCCTGCGCACGATCCTGGTGTTGAGCGGATCCACCAACGCCGATGCCGTGCAACGTTTCCCCTACGTCCCGACCCGGGTCGTCGACAGCATCGCCGACGTGGTGCCCCTGGTCCACCAGTTCGCGAGAGTTCCGTGAGCGGCATCCTCGTGGTGTGCACCGGCAACGTCTGCCGGTCGCCGTACCTCGAGCGGATGCTGTCGGCGGCCCTGCCGGGGGTGAGCGTGTCCAGCGCCGGCACGATGGCCCTCGTGGGGGACGACATCGAGCCCCGGGTCGCGTCGCTGCTGACCGAACGCGGCGTGAACGCCGCGGGATTCGCCTCCCGGCAGCTGCAGGCAGTCATGGCGGAGGACGCCGATCTGGTCATCACCGCCTCGCGTGAGCATCAGCGCAAGGTCCTGCGCCTGGCCCCGCGGGCGATGCGGCGCACTTTCACCCTGCGCGAGCTGTCCGATGCGCTCGCGGCGGACGCACCGGTGCACGCCGACGAGGGTGGGCTGGCTGCCGTGGTCGCCCGTGCAGTCGCCCTGCGCGGGCGGGGGCCGAAGCGCTCCGACCAGGAATGCACGATCCCCGACCCCTACGGCAAGTCCGATGACGTCGTGCTGGCCATGGCGGCGTACGTCGATGAGACGCTTCCGCCGATCATCCGGGCGATCGAGGTGGCCGGCAGCCCTGCCTCGGCCGGGCAGCAGTAGCTCAGCGGACCAGACTCACCAGCGGGCTGTCGACGTCATCGGTCTGGGCGATGATCAGGTTGACCCCGTGGCGGGTGATCTCGCGGCGCGCTTCCTCGTCGAGATTGGCGTCCGTGACCAGGGTGTCGATGTCGTCCAGTGTGGCGATGGTCGACAGTCCGACCACACCCCACTTGGAGTGATCGGCGACGACGATCACGTGTTTGGCTGACCGGATGAGTGCCCGGTTGGTTTGCGCCTCTTGCAGATTCGGGGTTGTCAGACCGGCGTTGAGGTCGATGCCGTGCACACCGAGGATGAGCGAGTCGACATGGGTCGTTGCGAGCATCGCGTTGGCCACCGGCCCGGCCAGGGCGTCGGACGGGGTGCGGACGCCACCGGTCAGGACCAGCAGCTGGTCGTCGCGGGAGGGGTCGTACAGCGCTTGTTCGACCCGCGGGGAGTTGGTGACCACCGTCAGCCGTTTGATCGGCCGCAGCGCCACGGCCACCGCGTAGGCGGTCGTCCCGGCGGACACGGCAACGGACGAGCCGGCCTTGATCAGGCTGGCCGCGGTGCGGGCGATGTCGGACTTGTGGTCGGGGTTCATCTCCGAGCGGATGTGGAATCCCGGCTCGTCGATGGTGCGTTCGCCGACCGGGATCGCGCCGCCGTGGACCTTGGCGACCAGGCCCCGCTCGGCCAGTGACTCGATGTCCCGGCGGATGGTCATGTCACTGACGCCGAGTTCCGCCACGATGTGGGAAACCCGCACGCCGCCGTTCTCGGCGATCTTCCGCAGGATGTGTTCCTGCCGTTGTCGAGCAAGCATGAGGGGTCAGTTCCTTCCTGGCTTCAGGATAGGACGCGCGGGCTGCGAAGATGGCGCACATGCCTATTTCGTCCTCGGCGCTGCCCGGCAAGGACGCGCGACCGCGCATCCTGTCCGGGATGCAGCCAACTCATGACTCGCTCCACCTGGGCAACTACTTGGGGGCGCAGGTCAACTGGGTGTCCATGCAGGAAGAGTTCGACGCCTTCTTCTGCGTCGTCGACCAGCACGCGCTGACCGTGTCGCCGGATCCGCAGCAGTTGCGCCACCGCACCCGGGTCACCGCCGCGCAGTACCTCGCCGGCGGGATCGACCCCGAGAAGGCCACCGTGTTCGTCCAGTCCCACGTGCCGCAGCACTCGCAACTGGCGTGGGTCCTGTCCTGCATCACCGGGTTCGGTGAGGCCGCGCGGATGACCCAGTTCAAGGACAAGTCCAGCAAGCGCGGGTCGGAGGCGACCAACGTGGGCCTGTTCACCTATCCGGTCCTGATGGCCGCCGACATCCTGCTCTACGACGCCACCGCCGTACCCGTCGGGGAGGACCAGCGCCAGCACCTGGAGCTGACCCGTGACCTGGCCGGGCGGTTCAACGCGCGCTACGGCGAGACGTTCGTGATCCCGCAGCCGCACATCCCCTCCGAGACCGCCAAGATCATGTCGCTGGCGGATCCGCTGGCCAAAATGAGCAAATCGGCAGACAACCAGTCCGGCAACCTGATGATGTTGGACGAACCAAAAACCAACATCAAGAAGATCAAGGCGGCCGTGACCGACACCGACAACCACGTGCGCTGGGACCCGGAGAACAAGCCGGGTATCGCCAATCTGCTGCGGATCCACTCGGCGCTGTCCGCGGAGCCGGTCGCCGACATCGTCGCCCGGTTCGACGGGCCCAACCGGTACGGCGCGCTCAAGGGGAGGTCGCGGACCTGGTGGTGGCCGTCCAGGCGCCGTTCAAAGCGCGGGTGGAGGAGTTACTGGCCGATCCGGGCGAGCTCGACGCGATCCTGGCCAAGGGGGCCGACCGGGCGCGGGAAGTCGCAGGGGGCGTCCTCGCACGCGCATACGACGCCGTCGGCTTCCTGCCGGCGCGATAGTCCGTGCGCACGATCGGAGTCGCACTGGCCATCCCCGAGCCCGGGGGCCAGCTCATCGCAGAGGCTCGTGCCCGTGCGGGGGACCCCTTGGCGAGGTCCATCCCCACGCACATCACCCTGTTGCCGCCGACCAACGTGGCCGGGCTGGACCTGGTGCAGTTCGCCGGCCACCTGGCGCAGGTGGCGCGCAGTATGCAGCCGTTCCGGGTGGTCCTCGCCGGAACGGCGACGTTCCGCCCGGTGTCGTCCGTCGTCTTCGTCACCGTCGAAGAAGGCGTTCCGGAGCTGATCAAGCTGCAGGCCGCGATCCGGCAGGGCCCGGTGCAGCGGCCGCTGGACTTCCCCTACCACCCGCACGTGACGCTGGCCCACGACGTCGGCGACGACGCACTGGACGAGGTGGCCGCCGAGTTCGAGGACTACCGGCAGAGCTTCGTGGCGGGCGGGTTCGACCTGTACGAGCAGGACGAGGGCGGCAGCTGGGAGTCGGTGCGCCCCTTTCCTCTCGGTTAGGCCTGCCTCACCCCCGGAGCGGATACGGCGTCCGTAGAATGTGGATTCGTGGCCACATCAACCGTTCCTGTGAAGCGCACGGGGAAGACCGGCAGCACAATCTTCCTCAAGACGGTCATGGCCGTCACCGGTGTGATCTTCGTTCTGTTCGTCCTGTTGCACATGTACGGCAACCTGAAGTTGTTCGCCGGTGAGTCCGCCTACAACGAGTACGCCGAGCACCTGCGCACCATCGGCGAGCCGATGCTGCCCTACCACGGCCTGCTCTACGTCATCGAGGCCGTTCTACTGGTCTCGGTGATCGCGCACGTCTACTGCGCGGCACAGCTCTGGAGGCGCGCGAATGCCGCACGGCCGCAACGGTATTCAGTCAAGAAGCGGGTGGCTGCGTCCATCTCCAGCAAGTGGATGCGCTGGGGCGGGCTCTTCCTGCTGCTCTTCATCATCTGGCACATCCTCGAATTCACCCTGTTGCGGGTCAACGTGGGCGGCGACCAGTCGGCCGCGATCACCCAGAACCCCTACCAATTGGTGGTGCACAGCTTCAGCGTGTGGTGGCTGACGCTGATCTACCTGGCCGCGATGATCGCGCTGGGGATGCACCTCAACCACGGCATCTGGAGCGCCTCGCAGACCCTTGGCTTCACCCCGACGCCTAGCGCCCGGCGGATCGCCAAGACCGTCGCCGGGGTCGTGGCCCTGGTGGTCGCGGTGGGCTTCATCCTGCCGCCCCTGTTCATCCTTTTCGGCGTCATCGACTAAGGACGGTTCACATGACTGACACCTTCCCCGACCTCTATTCGGTCGGTGACCCGATCGCCGACACCAAGTGTCCCGACGGTCCGATCGAACAACGTTGGACCACGGCTAAATTCGAGAACAAACTGGTCAACCCGGCCAACCGGCGCAAGCTGTCGGTGATCATCGTCGGGACCGGCCTGGCCGGTAGTGCGGCGGCCGCCACTCTTGGCGAGGCGGGCTACAACGTGAAGGCGTTCTGCTATCAGGACAGCCCACGCCGGGCGCACTCGATCGCCGCCCAGGGCGGTATCAACGCCGCCAAGAACTACAACGACGACGGCGACTCGACCTACCGGCTGTTCTACGACACGGTCAAGGGCGGCGACTACCGCTCGCGCGAGACCAACGTGTACCGGTTGGCCGAGGTCAGCACCAACATCATCGACCAGTGCGTCGCCCAAGGTGTGCCGTTCGCCCGTGACTACGGCGGCCTGCTGGACAACCGCTCCTTCGGTGGCGTCCAGGTCGCACGTACCTTCTACGCCCGCGGTCAGACCGGTCAGCAACTGCTGATCGGTGCCTACCAGGCGCTGGAGCGTCAGGTCGCGGCCGGCACGGTCACCGAGTTCACCCGGCACGAGATGCTCGAATTGATCGTCGTCGACGGTAAGGCGCGCGGCATCGTCGCCCGGGACATGGTGACCGGTGAGATCGAGACGCATCTGGCCGACGCGGTCGTACTGGCCTCCGGCGGCTACGGCAACGTCTACTTCCTGTCGACCAACGCGATGGGCTGCAACGTCACGGCCACCTGGCGGGCGCACCGCAAGGGCGCCTACTTCGGCAACCCGTGCTACACCCAGATCCACCCGACCTGCATCCCGGTCAGCGGCGACCACCAGTCCAAGCTGACCCTGATGAGTGAGTCGTTGCGCAACGACGGCCGGATCTGGGTGCCCAAGAGCCGCGACGACGTCGAGAAGGACCCGAGGGACATCCCCGAGGAGGACCGCGACTACTACCTGGAGCGGATCTACCCATCCTTCGGCAACCTGGTCCCGCGTGACATCGCCTCCCGGCAGGCGAAGTACATGTGCGACGAAGGCCGCGGGGTCGGGCCGCTGGTCGGCGACTTCCGCCGCGGCGTCTACCTGGACTTCTCCGACGCGCTGTCGCGGATGAGCCGTGAGGCCATCGACGCCAAGTACGGAAACCTCTTCGACATGTACCAGCGCATCACCGGGGAGGACCCGCGGGTGGTCCCGATGCGCATCTACCCGGCCGTGCACTACACGATGGGCGGCCTGTGGGTCGACTACGACCTGCAGACGACCATCACCGGGCTCTACGCCACCGGCGAGGCGAATTTCTCCGATCACGGCGCGAACCGCCTGGGGGCCTCGTCGCTGATGCAGTGCCTGGCCGACGGTTACTTCGTGCTTCCCAACACCATCAGGGACTACCTGGCCACCGGCCCGTTCGAGCCGGTTGCCGAGGATGCCCCCGAGGTGCTCGAGGCCGTCGCGAACGTCAAGGGCCGGATCGAGAAGTTGCTGTCGATCAACGGCGAGCGCACCGTCGACTCCTTCCACAAGGAACTCGGCCACATCATGTGGGAGTACTGCGGGATGGAGCGTAATCAGGAGGGTCTGCTCAAGGCGATCGACCTGATCCGCGGCCTGCGCGATGAGTTCTGGCGCAACGTGAAGGTCCTCGGATCGGCCGAGACGCTCAACCAGTCGTTGGAGAAGGCCGGCCGCGTCGCCGACTTCCTCGAACTGGGTGAGCTGATGTGCATCGACGCCCTGCACCGTCGCGAATCCTGCGGCGGCCACTTCCGTACCGAATCCCAGACCGAGGACGGCGAGGCGTTGCGGCACGACGACGAATTCGCGTACGTCGCGGCGTGGCAGTGGGGCGGCGACGGCGGCAAGCCGGTGCTGCACAAGGAAGACCTGGTCTACAACTTCATCGAGCTGAAGCAGCGGAGCTACAAATAATGGATCTGACACTGAAGATCTGGCGTCAGGAAGGCCCTTCCGACGAAGGACGTTTCGAGACCCACCACGTCACCGACGTCTCCGAGGACATGTCGTTCCTGGAGATGCTCGACGTCCTCAACGAGGATCTGCAGGGCGGCGACAAGGAGCCGGTGGCCTTCGACTCCGACTGTCGTGAGGGCATCTGCGGGATGTGCTCGCTGATGATCAACGGGATGGCTCACGGGCCGGAGGTCACCACGACCTGCCAGTTGCACATGCGGTCCTTCAAGGACGGGGACGAGATCACCATCGAGCCGTGGCGGGCGGCGCCTTTCCCGGTCCTGCGCGATCTGGTCGTGGACCGTTCGTCGTTCGACCGGATCATCCAGTCCGGCGGCTACATCTCGGTCAACACCGGTGCGGCCACCGAGGCCAACAACCTGCCGGTGCGCAAGGAAGCCGCGGACCGTGCGTTCGACGCCGCCACCTGCATCGGTTGCGGCGCGTGCGTCGCGGCCTGCCCGAACGCCTCCGGGATGCTCTTCATGGGGGCCAAGGTCGCCCACCTCGGCGAGCTGCCGCAGGGTCAGCCCGAGCGGGATGCCCGTGTGGTCAGCATGGTCAACCAGCACGACTTCGAGGGCTTCGGCGGCTGCACCAACATCGGTGAGTGCGCGGCCGCGTGCCCCAAGGAGATCCCGCTGGATGTCATCTCCCAGCTGAACAAGGACTTCCGCAAGGCCAAGAAGCACGCCTGACCGACCGCGGGCGCTGGCTCGGTAATCCTCACCCGACTCGTGCCACTTGAGCAGGATTTCCGTTTCGGCCGGGTATATGTGCTGGTCAGCGGGTTACGGTTCGGCTGATTGACACACCCCGCTACTGGATATCGTCGGGGTCGTGGTGTTCGTGCGGAAGGTCCCGGGTCGTTCCGGTGCGACGAAAGTGCAGATCGCCGAGCGTCGGGCAGGTCGCGACGTGGTGCTGGAGCACATCGGGACCGCTCGGAGCGACGCCGAACTGGCGGTGCTGATGCAGCTGGCTCATGAGCGGCTTCGGCCGGGTCAGGACGTGCTGGAGCTCGGTCTCGACGACGAGAGCGGTGCTACCCGCCCGGGCGTCATCACCGGTAAGACCAGTGCCGTGTTGTGGCAGGTCCTGTCGCAGGCGTACACCGACTTGGGGTTCGACGCGATCGGTGACCCAGCGTTCCGGGAGTTGGTGTTGGCCCGGATCATCGAGCCAGCAAAGCGGACACGGTGCGTGTCCTGGACGAGACCGGCGTCGAACACGCGTCGCTGCGCACGATGTTCCGCTCCCTGAAGCGGTGCGCGGGCAAGGAATACCGGGACACGCTCGCTGGAGCGTGCTTCGAACACGCCGCTGCTGCAGGTGATTTGAGTCTGTGCCTATACGACGTCACGACCCTGTATTTCGAGGCCGAGAAGGAAGACGACCTCCGCAAAGTCGGCTACTCCAAAGAACGGCGCGTCGACCCACAAATCGTCGTCGGACTCCTGGTCGACCGGAACGGGTTCCCGTTGGAGATCGGCTGCTACGAGGGCAACCAGGCCGAGACCGCCACCATCGTGCCGATGGTCCGACAGTTCCAGGAACGCCATGGTTTGGCGGACATGGTCGTGGTCGCCGACGCCGGGATGCTCTCGGCGGAGAACCTGACCAAGCTCGATGAGGCCAACCTGCGGTTCATCGTCGGCTCCCGGGTGGTCAAAGCCCCCGGGGACCTGGCCAAACACTTCCACTGGCGTGGCGATGCGTTCACCGATGGGCAGGTCATCGCTCCCCTCACACTTCGTGCTGGGCGGTACCCCCACCATCACCCCACGCCGGACCAGTACGGCCGCGAGAGCCGAGAACGACCTGGCAAAGTCCGCCGAACCTATATGGGACAAGAACGTGCACCAACTGTCGTGGCGGGCAGTGTGGGCCTACTCCCGTAAACGCGCCGTCCGCGACTCCAAGACGTTGACGATCCAGCAGCAGCGCGCCCAGGCGGTCGTCGATGGGGAACGGGCACCCAAGAAACCCCGGTTCGTCAAAACCGTCGACGGGACAGCCGGTGCCGCGCCACCCGGACCAACTGGTCGATCCCATCGAGAACGCCCTCGCAGCGGTCGCCGATTGCCAGCCGTTCGAGCGAGCACTGACCATCTGGGAATCGGCCGCGAACAAGCAGCTGATCGACAAACCGGCGATGGCCCGGCTGCCGCTGCGACCCCGCGCCCGCGCCGTCCTGTGGTAGGTCGTCCCGTTCGAGGACGAGCCACAAGGTCAGGGGACATGCGTATGTCGAAAAACCGAACGAGTTCAACGAGGACAACGACTACGGTTCCTGCCCGGCACCTTCAACTCGCGAAGCGAGCTACGGGTCGCGAATCGAGGAAAGGTATGGGTGTTCATCAGCCGCATGATCAAGACGTTTGTGTCGGGTGATGCCCGGATTAAATAGCTGTGGAAGCGCTAGCCTAGTGCTGCAACGCCGTCTTCTTGAGCGCGGCGGATAAAGAGTCAAGCGAGTTTGGGATACTTGCGCTCAAGGTGGAAAAAGCTTGGTTCCGACCAGACGTATCGACGGTGAAGCGCCCTGATGGTCCACCGGTTACCTTGTACCGAGAGTCTTCTAAATGGGTAAGAAACAAAAGCACGCGTTCGCCGTTGCCGAAGATTGGATCATCTCTGATTTCGGAGAGCACACCGTTCGACACACCACCGGTCTGCGCAACAATAACACTACTTCCGATCGCGGGAAGAGTCTCCCCGGCACGAGAATAGAGGATCTTACCCACGGTCACATCGACATTGCTCATTTCGTATCCGTCAGGATGAACGTACGACTGACTTTTACCTGCAACTCCAAGTACTACTAAATCAGTATGGGCTACGAGCTCCGGTAGTGAGGAATAATGTACCGCCCAACTTGCGTCAGAGTACTGCGTCGCTGTAACTCCACCGTTGGGAGAAGAGCTGGTAAGTTGTTTCGTCGGTGTCGCCGTGCTCCCACACGCTGTGAGACCGATGGCAACGAGGAGGGTCAACGAACACCTTCCGAGATTTCTAGCTGCCCACAACATTTATGTCACCTTCAATTGACTTAGTAGATTGCACGCATTGCGGCCGCATCGTCTGCGGACGGCGTAAACCCGCAGGTTGCGGAACTCACGGGTGCCATCACGGCACATCCCACCGCGCTATGTCCAAGGCCAGTCGCATGCCCGAGTTCATGCGCCGCCGATCCTTGGTTCTGACTCGTTGACCAATTGACCGTCGTTGCCATCCCGGGCTGAAAGTACACCGTGAAATGAGCGCAGCAATTTGGTGGTGAGGGGTTTCCACCCCAAATTGGACCTTCTAATGTGTAGGCTTGGGCCCGGCCACTGAAACCCATACTCATCGCAACCGCGATCAGAACAACAAGAAATGTTTAAGCGATGCGTGGCGCATATCAACAAAATATCAGAAGGGATTTGGAACACCATAGGCACGCAGCGACGGCCTTCTTCACCGTTGGAGCGCCGGGCGGTTTGAAGTTATAGGGCTCGTGCTTTCCATGGCGTACGGGTGAACGGACCCAATCGTGCGCTGACCCCCTTCTCGGACTCCGGTCTGGAAACCCTGGTGCGCTGGCGGTTGCGCTTCCTGAAGGTGCCGATCCTGGCGCAGGCGCACCTTGCGGGTCGTCCGGTCGACTTCCTCATCGGTGACCGGTTGGTGCTGCAGGTCGACGGCGCCCACCACGTCGGCGAACAGCGCGACGCCGATATCGACGAGACAGTGTCGATCGCCGAGTGTGTGACAGCGGGGATCAGGCGGCCGCCAGCGAGCGCGGTGCCTGCACCTGCCGGTAGTAGTCCAGCAATTGCGCCACGGTGCCGGCCCAGCCGCGTTCCAGGGCCGTCTGCCGGGCGGCGCTGCCAAGGGCCGCCCGGCGGTCGGGGTCGGCGCATAGGT
The DNA here is from genome assembly GCF_042661605.1 of Branchiibius cervicis. NCBI lineage: Bacteria > Bacillati > Actinomycetota > Actinomycetes > Micrococcales > Dermacoccaceae > Branchiibius > Branchiibius cervicis. The sequence continues at coordinate 2,657,429 of NZ_JBHSWJ010000002.1, read as the reverse complement.
CGAGCACCACCCGGCGCAACTCGTGCGTGTCGTAGAAGCACCCCGTCCGACCCGCCTCCAGCACGTCCAGCGGGCCGCCGACTGACGGCGCGACCACCGGCAGACCCGAGGCCATGGCCTCCTGCAAGGTCTGGCCGAACGTCTCCTTGGTGCCGGTGTGCACGAAGAGATCCAATGCGCAGTAGGCCTGCGCCAGGTCCAGCCCCGTTCGGTAACCCAGGAAGTGCGCCCGCGGCAGCAACCGCTCCAATCGCACGCGACTGGGTCCGTCGCCGACGATGACCAGTGAGATCGAGGGGTCGTCAGCCAGCACCTCGAGGCGGTGCACCTGCTTCTCGGGGGCCAGCCGGCCGACGTACCCGACGACGGTCTCGCCCCGCGGTGCCAGGCACTCGCGCAGGGCGACCACCTCGGGGCAGGTGCGCAGTCGGGGAGTGAAGAGCAAGGAGTCCACCCCGCGGCCCCAGTGCGCGATCCGGGGTACGCCGCGTGACCGCAACTGCTGGATCGTCGCCGAGCTCGGGGCGAGGGTGAGGTCGGCCAAGGAGTGCAGATGGCGCACCCAGCGCCAGGACAGCGCCGCCGCGGGCCGGCCGCCGTACTGGGCCAGATATCCCGGCATGTCGGTCTGGTAGATCGCCACGGTCGGGATGCCGAGGTTGCGTGCGGCGCCCAGGCCACGGGCGCCCAACCCGAAGGGGGACGCCGCGTGCAGGACGTCGGGCTCGAACGACGTCAGCACGGGCTCGAGGATCCCGGCGGTAGACCCACCCGGAACGAGCGAAGGGTGACGCCGCGGACCTGGTGGATGCGGTGGCCGCGGTAGGCGGCGGGCGCGGGACCGGGAGCGATCACCAACGCCTGGTGCCCCAGGCGGGAGAATTCGTCCAAGATCCGGCAAACGCTGGTCGTGACCCCGTTGAGGGTCGGCAGGAAGGATTCGGTGACGATCGCAACCTTCACGACCTACAGGGTGCGCTCGGCAGGTGGCCGGCAGGGGGTCGGCGAGATGGCGCGGTAGTGAGCGTCTCGTGAACCCTCTCGGCTACGGTTGGCCGCGTGAGCATCGACGGATTCTGGGGGTCATCCCCGCCGGTGGCTCCGGGACGCGGTTGTGGCCGTTGTCGCGCGAGGCGTCACCGAAGTTCCTGCACGACCTGACCGGGTCGGGCCGCTCGATGCTGCAATCGACGTTCGATCGCCTGGGCCCGTTGTGCGACGACCGGTTCCTGGTGGTGACCGGGTGGCAGCACGTGGATGCCGTGCGCGAGCAGTTGCCGGAGCTGGGTGAGGACGACGTCCTGGTCGAACCCTCCCGACGCGAATCGATGCCGGCGATCGGGTTGGCTGCGGCAATCCTGGAGGCACGCCACCCCGGCGCGATCATCGGATCCTTCGCCGCCGACCAGGTCATCATCGACGAGAACGCCTTCCGGGCGTGCGTGACCGAAGCGGTCGCCGTGGCGCGGACCGGCAAGCTGGTCACCATCGGGATCGAACCCACCCACGCGGCCACCCAGTTCGGCTACATCGAGACCGGTGATCCCTTGGACGTCGACGGCGCGCCCCGTGCCCACGGCGTCACTGCCTTCGTCGAGAAGCCGGACCCGTTGACCGCTGAGGAGTACTTCAGGTCCGGACGGTTCCGCTGGAACGCCGGCATGTTCGTCGTGCAAGCCGCGACGCTGATGAGCATGCTGGAGCACTACCAGCCGCTGATGGCCAAGTACCTCCGCCAGATCGCCGAGAAGCCGATCCGGATCAACGAGTTGTGGCCCCGGCTGACCAAGCTGGCCATCGACAACGCGATCGCTGAACCGGCTGCGGTCGACGGCCGCGTAGCGGTGATCCCCGGCGACTTCTCCTGGGACGACGTCGGCGATTTCGCGTCGCTGGCCGGACTGTTGGCCGACAACGCCGACGCTCCGGGCGTCAAGGTGCTCGGCCGCCGGGAGTTGGTGGTGATGCAGGACGCGACCGGGGTGGTCGCACCCCGCTCGGGTCGCACGGTGGTCGCGATGGGCGTCGACGACATCGTCGTGGTCGACACCGACGACGCGGTGCTGGTGACCAGTCGGGCCCGGGCGCAGGACGTGAAGAAGATCGTCGAGCAACTCGTCGAGACCGGCCGCGCCAACCTGACGTGAATCCCCGCCGCACCACGCTCGACCTGGGCTATCGCCACCTGCTGCGACCGGCCCTGTTCCGCGTTGGCGGCGGGGACGCCGAGGCCGCCCACGAGCAGACGCTGCATCGGCTGGCCGGCCTCGGTCCGCGCCGGCTCGCCGCGATCGCCGCCGTCCTGAAGGTGCCGACCCAGTCGGTCAGCGTCGCCGGCCTGACCTTCCCGGGGCGGGTCGGGCTCGCCGCCGGCGTCGACAAGAACGGCGTCGCCGCCCTCGCCTGGCCCGCACTGGGCTTCGGTCACATCGAGCTCGGCACGGTGACCGCCCAGGCCCAGCCCGGCAACGACAAACCGCGGCTGTTCCGCCTGCGGGACAGCGCGGCCATCATCAACCGGATGGGCTTCAACAACGCCGGTGCCCAGGCGCTCGCCGAGCGGCTACGCGCGACGGGACCCATCGGCGTACCGGTGGGCGTGAGCATCGGCAAGACCAAGATCACCCCGGTCCAGGACGCGGTGGGTGACTACCTGACGTCGGTGCGGGCGCTCGACGGGGTCGCCGACTATTTCGCGGTCAACGTATCCAGCCCCAATACCCCCGGTCTGCGGTCCTTGCAGGACAAGGAGCCACTGGCCGAGTTACTGGCCGAAATCGTTACGGAGACAACGCGGTTGGCGGCTGCGACCGGGGCCCGTCCCACCCCGGTCTTCGTCAAGATCGCGCCCGACCTGACCGACAGTGCGATCGACGACGTCCTGGATGTCGCGGCGAACAGCGACATCAGCGGAATCATCGCAACCAACACCACCATCGCCCGCGACGGCCTCGCCGACGCCGACCTGTCGCTGGCCGGCGAGGTCGGCGGACTCTCGGGCGCACCACTGACCCGGCGGGCCCGAGCCGTCGTCCAGTACGTCGCCCAGCACACCGGGATGCCGATCATCGGGGTAGGCGGAGTCACCGGCGCCGACGACGCGCTGGCGCTGGTGGACGCCGGCGCGGATCTGGTGCAGGTCTACACCGGGTACATCTACCGGGGCCCGGCTCTGGTCATGGAGCTCAACCAGGCGCTGGGCTGACTAGGCTGAAACCTATGGCTGAGACTGAATCCGGACTGCCGATCCAGGCGGTGTACGACGACCTGCCGGCTGGGTTCTCGCAGGACTCCCTGGGCGAGCCGGGTCAGTTCCCCTTCACCCGCGGGGTCTACCCGAGCATGTACACCGGTCGTCCGTGGACGATGCGGCAGTACGCCGGATTCGGTACCGCGGCCGAATCCAACGCGCGCTACAAGGAACTCGTCGCCAACGGCACCGGTGGCCTATCGGTTGCCTTCGACCTGCCGACGCAGATGGGCTATGACTCCGATGCACCCCTGGCCCACGGCGAGGTCGGCAAGGTGGGCGTCGCCATCGACTCGCTCGACGACATGCAGGTGCTCTTCGACGGCCTGCCGCTGGACCAGGTCAGCACCTCGATGACCATCAACGCGCCGGCCTCGACGCTGCTGCTGCTCTACCAGCTGACCGCGCAGGCCCAGGGCATCGCGGCCGACAAGCTGACCGGCACGATCCAGAACGACGTGCTCAAGGAGTACATCGCCCGCGGCACCTACATCTACCCGCCGGCCCAGTCGCTGCGCCTGATCAGCGACATCTTCGCCTACTGCCACCAGGAGATTCCGCGCTGGAACACGATCTCCATCAGCGGCTACCACATGGCGGAAGCGGGCGCGACCCCCGTGCAGGAGATCGCCTTCACCCTGGCCAACGCCATCGCCTACGTACGGGCTGCGCGCGATGCCGGGCTGGCCGTGGACGACTTCGCGCCGCGGCTGTCCTTCTTCTTCGTGGCCCGTACGACGCTCCTGGAGGAAGTGGCCAAGTTCCGTGCCGCCCGGCGCATCTGGGCTCGGATCATGCGTGACGACTTCGGGGCGAAGAACCCCAAGTCGCAGATGCTGCGCTTCCACACCCAGACCGCGGGTGTGCAACTGACCGCCCAGCAGCCGGAGGTCAACCTGGTGCGGGTGGCGCTGCAGGGTCTGGGTGCGGTCCTGGGTGGCACCCAGTCGCTGCACACCAACTCCTACGACGAGGCCATCGCCCTGCCGACGGCCAAGGCGGCTCGTCTCGCGCTGCGCACCCAGCAGGTCATCGCCTACGAGACCGACGTGACCAAGACCGTCGACCCGTTCGCCGGCTCCTACGTGGTCGAGGCGCTGACCGACGACCTTGAGGAAGCGGTGCTCGACCTGATGAAGCAGGTCGAGGATCGCGGGGAGCCGTCCCGGCGATCGAGGAGGGTTTCCAGAAGGCCGAGATCGAGAAAACCGCCTATGACACTGCGCTGCAGATCGATTCGGGTGAGCGAATCGTGGTCGGCCAGAACAAGTTCACGATCGACGCCGAGGAGCCGTACGAGCCGTTGCGGGTCGATCCCGCCATCGAGGCCCAGCAGGGGGAACGACTGGCCCGGCTGCGCGCGTCCCGGGACAACGCCCTCGTGCAGCGGCACCTCGCGGCGCTGCAGAAGGCCGCGACCGGGTCCGACAACGTCCTGTGGCCGATGCGCGACGCGCTGTCCGCCCGGGCAACCGGCGGCGAGGTCGCCGATGCGCTGCGCGAGGTCTGGGGCGCCTACGTGCCCCGCGACAGCTTCTAGTGCGCCGCCTGCTGGGGTTCGTCGCGAACCACTACCTGCTGTCGGTCGTGTGCCTCCTGGCGGTCGTCCTGCTCATCGTCCTGGTGGCCGGTAGGGGAGCGGTGTGACGGGCTGACTACGCTGGAGCGCGCTGTGGACACTGCTCTGAATGACCTCATCGCCGCCCGCGTGGACGCACTCGAACCCGAGTTGATCGCCCTGCGGCGCGATCTGCACGCGCATCCCGAGATCGGCTACCAGGAACACCGCACGACCGAGGTGGTGCGTGAGCGCCTCGAAGCCAGCGACATCCGCACCCGCCGGCTCGACGGCACCGGCCTGGTCGCCGAACTGGGCGCGGAGCAGCCCACGATCCGGATCGGCCTGCGCGCCGACCTCGATGCGTTGCCGGTGCAGGAGCAGACCGGTTTGCCGTTCGCCTCCCTCGAGCCGGGTATGTGCCACGCCTGCGGGCACGACGTACACACCGCCGGCGTGCTCGGCGCGACGCTGGCGCTGGCCGCGGTCGAGCAGCAGTTGCTCGAGGCCGGTATCGCGGTGCGGGCCATCTTCCAACCCGCCGAGGAAGTGCTGCCCGGCGGCGCCGAATCCATCGTCGCGCAGGGCGAACTCGTCGACGTGGACCGGATCTTCGCGGTGCACTGCGACCCGAGCATCGACGTCGGCACGGTGGGCTTGGCGGAGGGCCCGATCACGGCCGCGTGTGACGACGTGACGGTGACCGTGACCGGCCGCGGCGGTCACACCTCCCGCCCGCACCTGACCGGTGACCTCACCTACGCCCTCGCCAAGGTGATCACCGACGTACCCGCCGTGTTGTCCCGCCGCCTCGACCCGCGCGCAGGGGCTGCGCTGGTGTGGGGCGCGGTGCACGCAGGCAGCGCCCCCAACGTCATCCCCTCCTCGGGTACGGCGCGCGGCACCTTGCGGATGCTCGATGCGCAAACGTGGTTGCGGGCCGAGGGCCTGGTGGAGCAGATCGTGCATGAGGTGGTCGCGCCGTACCGCGTGCACGCGGAGGTTCATCACGAGCGCGGGGTGCCGCCGGTGGTCAACGACGACGCGTGCATCGATGCGTTGCGCCGCAGCGCGGCGACGCTGATCGGTACCGACGCACCCGTTGGCACACCGCAGTCGCTGGGCGGGGAGGATTTCTCCTGGATGCTGCAACGGACGCCGGGCGCCCTGGCCCGGTTGGGTACCCGGACACCCGGCGGTGCGACGTACGAACTGCACCAAGGAAACCTGGTCGTCGACGAACGAGCCGTCGCGATCGCCGCCAAGGTGTTGGCCGGTGCTGTCCTATGTTCGGGTGGTATCGGATTCGGTAGAGTTTGAGGTTTTTGTACCCTCGGGTGCGCATCAAACCGACTCGTAGGGACACTTTGTGACAGATCGACGCCTGCCCGCATGGACTGTGGACGTCCCGAAGGTCGATCGCCGTACGCTCGTGCGCACGGCGACGTGGACCGCGCCGGTGCTCTTTGTCGGGGCCACCGCGCTGCCGGCCGCCGCTTCTCCGCTGTCGGATCCGAACATCGTCAACGTCACGGGTTTCGGGACAGTGGTGCGATGCAGTGTGGTTCCTGACGGCACCGTCACGTTCCGGGCCTTCATCGGGCCCAACCCCGCTCCGGCCGGTTCCGCGGTGACGATCACCCTGCCGACCGGGCTGTCCTTCACCAGCGGCAACCCTCAGACGCAGACCGTGACCGTCGGCGCGAACGGGCTCGTGAGCGTGCCCGCCTTCAAGGTGACCGGAGCCTCGGGTGCGTACTCGGTCGGTGCGACGTTCCAGGGTGTCTCGGACGCCGGGGACGGAGTGGTGACCCCGAATGCCGGGCCGGTCTACGAGTTGTACCGCAGTGTCGGCGGATCCGGTGATCCGGCAACCATCACCTCTGCCGTCACGGGTGTGACCAACGGGCTGTCCGGTGCGATCTCCGGCGATCAGGGGTCGACCACCTCCGGACCGTCGAACGGTTCGAACGCGGCCATCGTGACCCAGGCCGGCACCGTTTCCTACTGGGGACGCAGCCTGGGCGGCACTGCCGCATCGCCGCTCACCCTGCAATTCGGAGGCGTCAATCTCACCGGGCTCAAGACGGTCAGCACGTGGACCAGCGTCAACACCGCCAACGACACCGCCGGAGGCGTCGCCACCGATGGCGCGTCGGTCTACCAGATGTTCAGTTCGGCGGTCGGCGGACCGACGACGGTGACCAAGGTCAGCGGCATCTCCGGGACCGTCCTGGACGCTCAGGCCACCGACGGATACGGCTACGCGCTCACCTCGAACGGCCTCTACTACTGGCCGGACAACGCCACCGGAACTCCCAGGGCCGCCTTGCTCCCCGGCAGCGCCGGCGCCACGGCGTTCAGTGCCTACAGCACCCGGTCCGGATCGGGCACGACGGGCTCACTGACCTTCGGCGGTTCGTTGCTGATCGCCGGCACGGTGCGCAGTTGGTCCCTGGGCTTCGCCCTCACCACTGCGTCCAACGCCCCGACGAGCGTGGTCCAAGTCGTCGCCGAGCCCACCGCCACGTGGGCCCTGACCGGAAGCGGCGACCTCTACGGGACAGGGTCGGCGGTCGGCAACACCATCGGCTGGAAAGACTTCGCCAGCAATATCAAGACGTTCGACAGCTGGGGCTACAACACCTATACCGGCGGGGTGTGGGTCACCGAGGACGGACACGTGATCCAGTTCTTCAGCCACGCCAGCACCAGTCTCAGCACCCTGGACTACACCCAGTACTTCGCCGGCAAGAACGTCGTGCAGGTTTTCGCCTCCGACGGCGGATATCTGGCACTGACGGCCGACAAGCAGGTCTACGCGTGGGCCGGTAACAACGACAACGGGGGCCGCACCACACCTGCGGCGACCGGGATCAACAACGCCACCGATCTGGAAGTGTGGGGCCTGCACGACGGCGACTACTGGGGCGGCGGTTTCATCATCGCCGGGACGGATTGCGCCTAGGCGATAACGGTTCGGTCCCAGTGCTGTGTCCACGTTGAACAGGCCGTTAGGGTAAGTCCGATCATGTTGCTGCCCTGACGGAGGAGATCTTGTGCAGACCCTGAAGAAAATCGCGACAACTTCCGCTGTCGCTGCCCTCGCGATCGGCCTGGCCGCGTGTGGCTCCAACTCGACCAGCGGTTCGTCGCCATCCGGCACCGGAGCGGGCTCGGGGACCGGCACCGGCGGTGCCGGTCAACTGAAGGTCGGTATGGCCTACGACGTGGGTGGTCGCGGTGACCACTCCTTCAACGACTCCGCGGCCGCGGGCCTGGACGAGGCAGAGAAGAAGTTCGGCATCAAGCCGAGCGAAATCGTGGCCACCAGCACCGACAACGACGCATCCCGGCTGAACCGGTTGCAGCAGCTGGCGCAGAACGGCAACACCGCCATCGTGGCCGTCGGTTTCAGCTACGCGTCGGCCGTCGGCAAGGCGGCCCAGCAGTTCCCGAACGTCAAGTTCGCGATCATCGACGATGCCTCGGATGCCTCCAAGGGCACCAACGTCGACCAGATCACCTTCACCGAGGAGCAGGGCTCGTTCCTGGCCGGTGCGGCCGCTGCGCTGAAGTCCAAGTCGAACCACATCGGCTTCGTCGGCGGTGTGCAGAACCCGTTGATCCAGAAGTTCCAGGCCGGTTACGTGGCGGGCGCGAAGTACGTCAACAAGAACATCAAAGTCGACGTCGCCTACCTGACCCAGCCGCCGGACTTCAGCGGCTTCGCGGACCCGGCCAAGGGCAAGACCGCCGCGGCCGGCATGTACCAGAACGGCGCGGACATCGTCTACGGCGCCGCCGGCAAGTCCGGTGACGGCGTCTTCCAGGCGGCCAAGGCTGCGGGCACCGGTCACTGGGCCATCGGCGTCGACTCCGACCAGGCGCTGACCGCGGACGCATCGGTGCGCGACGTGATCCTGACCTCGATGGTCAAGGGCGTCAACGTCGGTGTGCTGGACTTCCTGACCCGCGTGCACGATGGCACCTTCAAGGGCGGCAACACCGTCTTCGCATTGAAGGACGGCGGTGTCTCCCTGGCCACCACCGGCGGTCACATCGACGACATCAAGTCCAAGCTGGACGACATCAAGGCCAAGATCGTCTCCGGCGAGATCAAGGTCCCCACGACCCCCTGATCAGCGTCTCTCCGTGACGCCGGTCCGGTCGCGCTATGGTGCGACCGGCCCGGCGTCACTGTCCTTGAGGAGCCCGTCATGACCGAGCAAGTGGCCGTCGAACTACACGGCATCACCAAGCGATTCCCCGGTGTCGTCGCCAACAAGGACATCGACATCACCGTCCGCAAGGGCACCATCCACGCGATCGTGGGGGAGAACGGCGCCGGCAAGTCCACGCTGATGAAGATCCTGTACGGCGTGCAGGCACCCGACGAGGGCACCATCGCGATCGACGGCAAGGAGGTGAAGTTCTCGGCGCCGGGCGACGCGATCGCGGTCGGCATCGGCATGGTCTTCCAGCACTTCAAACTGGCCGACAACTTCACCGTGCTCGAGAACGTCGTCCTCGGCGCGGAGGACCTGCACGGGATCGGCGCAGGGGCGAGAGCGGAGATCGAACGCATCTCATCGGCGTACGGGCTGAACGTCGAACCGGACGTCCTCGTCGACCGGCTCGGGGTCGGCGCCCGCCAGCGGGTGGAGATCCTCAAGGTGCTCTACCGCGGAGCCAAGATCATCATCCTGGACGAGCCGACCGCCGTCCTCGTGCCGCAGGAGGTCGACGAACTCTTCGCCAACCTGCGGGAGCTGAAAGCCGAGGGGCTGACCGTCATCTTCATCTCCCACAAACTGGACGAGGTACGCCGGGTGGCCGATGAGATCACCGTGATCCGCCGGGGCACGACGGTCACCTCCGTGAAGCCCGCCGATGTCACCTCCCGTGAACTGGCCGAGTTGATGGTGGGCTCGCAGCTGCCCACACCGGCAACCGAAGAGTCCACGGTCACCGATCAGGTGGTGCTCGACGTACGCGACCTGAGCCTGACCGACGAGTTCGGCACCCGGCTGCTGACGGACATCGAGCTGACCATCCACGCCGGCGAGGTACTCGGCATCGCGGGCGTCGAGGGGAACGGCCAGGCAGAACTGGTCGAGACGATCATGGGCATCCGGACCCCCGACGGCGGCACGATCCGGCTGTCCGATGAGGACATCACGCACTGGCCGACGCGGCGAGTTCGCGAGGCGGGCGTCGGATACATCCCCGAGGACCGCCACCGGCATGGCCTGTTGCTGCAGAGTCCCCTGTGGGAGAACCGCATCCTGGGGCATCAGACCGAATCGCCGATGGCCAAGGGATGGTTGATCGACGGTGCGGCCGCGCGCCAGGACACCGAACGCATCGTCCAGCAGTACGACGTGCGCACCCTCCGTCGACGTCACCGCGGGCTCGTTGTCCGGTGGCAACCAGCAGAAACTGATCATCGGCCGCGAGATGGCGCACACGCCGAAGGTGCTGATCGCCGCCCACCCGACGCGCGGGGTCGACGTCGGCGCCCAGGCCGCGATCTGGGACCACATCAAGGACGCTCGCCGCGAAGGCCTTGCGGTGCTCCTGATTTCGGCCGACCTGGACGAACTGATCGGCCTGTCCGACACGATCACGGTGATGCTGCGCGGCAGCCTCGCCGGAACCTTCGACCCCGACACGGTGACGGCGGAGAACCTAGGAGCGGCGATGACGGGAGCTTCGGCGTGAAAAACCTGCGGTTACGACAGATCGGATTGAGCCTCGCGGCTCCGGTGCTGGCCATCGTCGTGGCGGTGGTGGTCACCTCGATCGTGCTGCTGCTCTCCGGTGACCCGGTCGGGCCGGTGTGGAAGGTGTTCCTGTCCAGTCCGATCCCCGGCGTCCCGGCGAACATCCTCAACAACACCGCGATCTACTACCTGTCCGGAGTGGCCGTGGCCATCGGTTTCCGGATGAATCTCTTCAACATCGGTGTCGACGGGCAGTACCGCGTGGCGGCGTTCGCCGCTGCGGTCGTCGCTGCGCAGGCGTGGTTGCCCGGGTATCTGAACGTTCTGCTGGCCCTCATCGTGGCGATGCTGGTCGGTGCGGCCTGGGCCTCCATCGCTGCGCTCCTGAAGACGTATCGCGGTGTTTCAGAAGTGATTTCGACGATCATGCTGAACGCCATCGCCACCGGTCTGGTGGCCTGGCTGCTGACCAAAGCCCAGGACCAGGTCGCCGGGAGCAATGCGATCGGGACCAAACCGATCCCGGAGAGTTCGCACGTCCCTCCGCTGCCCTTCCTCAAGACAGCGTTCAGCAACGTCTACGGATTGGGGCTGCTCGCGGTGATCGTCGGCATCGCCTACTGGTTCGTCATCAGCAAGACGCGCTACGGCTTCGACCTGCGGGCCACCGGGCAGTCCGAAGACGCCGCCCGGGCCAGCGGAGTGGACGTCAAGAAGGCGGCGCTCACAGCCATGTTGTTGTCCGGAGCGGTCGCCGGTCTGGTCGGCATGCCGCAGTTGTTCGGCAGCGACTACAACTACGGCACCAACAGCCAGGCGGGGTTGGGCTTCACCGGTATCGCCGTCGCGCTGATCGGCCGCAACCACCCGGTCGGTGTCGCGTTCGGCGCCCTGCTGTGGGCCTACTTGGACGGGCAGGCCAACGCCCTGCAGGCCAACGCCGGAGTCAGCGTCGCGCTGGTCAACATCATCCAGGGCGTCATGGTGCTCGCCGTGGTCATCGCCTACGAACTGGTCCGACGGTGGCGGATCCGGATGGAGCAACGAGAAGTGGCTGCTGAACTAGCGCCGGCACCCGCCGGGGCGGAGGCCTGAGATGACTGTCACCGCCTCCGCCGCGCCCAAGGCGCCGCGCACCGTCTCCCCCGGGCCCGGTTGCTTCTCTCCCTCCTGACCGGACTGGTGCTCCTGTCGATCCTGCGCACCATCACCGGTGCGCACGACCTGGACTCGGTCGGATCTGTCTCCGCCGCGCTCGCGCTCGCCGTCCCGATCGCGATGGCCGGACTCGGCGGCCTGTGGTCCGAGCGGGCCGGCGTCGTCAACATCGGACTCGAGGGGATGATGATCCTCGGCACCTGGTTCGCGGCGTACTTCGCGCTCAACTGGGGCGCGTGGGCCGGCGTCCTCGGCGCCGTCATCGGTGGAGCGATCGGCGGTGCGGTGCACGCCGTGGCCACCGTCATCTTCACGGTCGACCAGATCGTCTCCGGCGTCGCGATCAACATCATCGCGCTGGGCGTGACCAAATATCTTGCCGCCCAGGTGTTTTCAACGATGTCGGGCGGTGGGCCCACCCAGTCGCCCGGGCTGCCGGATCTGCCGTCGTTCACGGTGCCCGGCGCCGGCTGGCTGCAGGACGTCGCGAACAAACACCTCTTCCTGGTCTCCGACGCCGCTGGTATCGTCGGTGGCTTCCTCACCAACCTGTCGGCTCTGACCATCATCGCGATCGTGCTGGTCGTCGGCTCGGTGTGGGTGCTGTGGAAGACCAAGTTCGGCCTTCGGCTGCGCTCCTGCGGCGAGAGCCCGTGGACGGCGGAGACGCTGGGCGTCAACGTGATCCGTTACAAAATGGTGGCCGTCATCATCTCCGGTGCACTGGCCGGCCTGGGCGGCGGCTTCCTGGCGATGGTCGCGGGCAACAACTACATCGAGGGCCAGACCGGCGGCCGGGGTTACATCGGTCTGGCGGCCATGATCTTCGGCAACTGGATGCCCATCGGGATGGGTGCCGGTGCGCTGCTCTTCGGCTACACCGACGCCATCCAACTGCGCAGCAACGACACCGTGCACGCCCTGTTGCTCGGCATCGGCGTCGCGTTGATCGTGGTGGGTGCGTGGCAGCTGTGGCGTCGTCGCTTCTGGCAAGCCGGTATCGCGCTGGTGCTGGGGGTTCTCTTCGCTATTGCCTACCTGAAGACCGACGCCGTGCCCACCCAATTCACCTCCATGACCCCCTACGTCACGACACTGTTGGTCATGGCGCTGGCCTCGCAACGATTGCGAATGCCCAAGGCCGACGGAGCCATCTATCGGAAGGGCGAGGCAGGATGATCATCGATTGGGAGTCGTTGACCGCGAAAGCGGTCGAGGCAATGCGAACCGCCTACGCGCCGTACTCGCAGTTTCCGGTCGGTGTTGCCGGTCTGGTCGACGACGGCCGGATTGTCACTGGCTGCAACGTGGAGAACGCGTCGTACGGCGTGGGATTGTGTGCCGAGTGCGGGATGGTCTCCTCACTGATCGCCACCGGCGGCGGCCGACTGGTCGCGGTGTCCTGTGTCGACGCGCGAGGGATGTCGCTGATGCCCTGCGGCCGGTGTCGCCAGCTGCTGTGGGAGCACGGCGGCGCAGACTGCCTGCTGCTGACGCCCGAGGGAGTGTTGCCGATGTCGCAGGTGTTGCCGCAGGCGTTCGGCGGCGAGGATCTGGCGGCCGTCCGTGGCTGAGGGATTCGACGCGGTCGACGTCATCCGTACCAAACGGGACGGCGGCGTGCTCTCCGACGGGCAGATCGACTGGGTCATCGATGCCTACACCCGCGGTGTGGTCGCCGATGAGCAGATGTCGGCGCTGGCGATGGCGATTTTGTTGCGAGGAATGACCCGGCCCGAGATCGCCCGGTGGACCGCGGCGATGATCGCGACCGGTGAGCGGATGTCGTTCGCGCAGCTGGGCAAACCCACGGCGGACAAACACTCCACCGGGGGAGTGGGCGACAAGATCACCTTGCCGCTGGCCCCGTTGGTCGCCGTCTTCGGGGTGGCCGTGCCGCAATTGTCGGGCCGGGGTCTCGGACACACCGGCGGTACCCTGGACAAGCTGGAATCCATTGCGGGATGGCGCGCTTCGCTGTCCAACGAGGAGATGATGACCCAGCTGGCCGACGTCGGTGCAGTCATCTGTGCGGCCGGCTCCGGACTCGCACCGGCCGACAAGAAGCTCTACGCATTGCGCGACGTCACTGCAACGGTGGAGTCGATTCCGCTCATCGCTTCCTCCATCATGAGCAAGAAGATCGCCGAGGGCACGGGCTCCTTGGTGCTGGACGTCAAAGTCGGCTCGGGCGCCTTCATGAAGACACAGACCGACGCCGCCGAGTTGGCCCGGACGATGGTCGCGCTCGGCACGGACGCAGGGGTGAACACCGTTGCGCTGCTGACCGACATGTCGACTCCACTGGGTCTGACCGCGGGCAATGCGCTTGAGGTGGCCGAGTCGGTGGAGGTGCTCTCCGGGGAGGACCCGCCGACGTGGTGGAGCTGACCCTGGCGCTGGCTCGCGAGATGCTGCAAGCCGCCGGCGTCGATGAGGACCCGGCTCCCGCGCTGGCCGACGGCCGGGCAATGGACGTGTGGCGCAGAATGATCGCAGCACAAGGCGGTTCGCCCGACGCACCGCTGCCGGTCGCTCGCGAGTCGCACGTCGTGACCGCCCCCGCGTCGGGAATTCTCACGCGTCTGGATGCGCTGGCCGTCGGCATCGCCGCCTGGCGGTTGGGCGCCGGCCGGGCCCGCAAGGAGGACATCGTGCAGGCCGGGGCCGGCGTAGTGCTGCACGCCAAACCCGGGGACGCCGTCACCGCCGGGCAGCCGCTGTTGACCTTGCACACCGACGAATCCGACCGGTTCGCAAGGGCGCTGGAAGCACTTGACGGCTCGTTCGACATCTCCGCGGACCCCGCGTTCTCACCCTCACCTCTGATCCTGGAGCGCTATGCCTGAGTTGTACGCCGCACCCGCCCGCATCCCCGTCCCCGGCGGCAAGATCATCGAGGAGCACATCGGTGCCGCCAGCACGGCCGAGCACCGCGTGTCGGTAGCCCATATGACCGCACCAGCCGGGTGGAGCGAGCCGTTCCAGGCCCCGGAATTCGACGAGTTCACGATTGTGTTGTCCGGCACGGTGCTCATCGACCACGACGCCGGGCAACTGGCCGTCGAAGCGGGCCAGGCAGTGAAGACCGCTGCGGGAGAGCGCATCCGCTACTCCTGCGGACCGGATGGTGCGTCGTACATCGCGGTCTGCCTGCCGGCCTTCACTCCGGAAACGGTCAATCGTGACGTTTGATACGACCCCCTGCCGAAAGTCCTGTTGCACGACCACCTCGACGGCGGTGTCCGACCGGCGACGGTGCTCGATCTCGCACGAGAGACCGGCTACACCGAACTGCCCGCGGACGACCCGGTGGAACTCGGTGAATGGTTCCGCGCTGCCGCCGATTCGGGGTCGCTGGTGCGCTATTTGGAGACGTTCGCTCACACGGTCGGGGTGATGCAGACCGCCCCCGCGCTGCATCGAGTGGCGTATGAGTGCGTGCGTGACCTGTCCGACGACGGTGTCGTCTATGCGGAGGTGCGTTACGCCCCTGAGCAGCACCTGGAGCAGGGGCTGAGTCTGGAAGAGGTCGTCGAAGCGGTGAACGCCGGCTTCCGCGACGGCGAACGGGACGCTGCGGCGGCGGGCCGGCCGATCGTCGTACGTGCGTTGCTCACTGCCATGCGGCACGCGGCCAAGAGCCGGGAGATCGCCGAACTCGCGGTGCGGTATCGCGACGACGGCGTGGGCGGCTTCGACATCGCCGGTGCGGAGGCGGGCTACCCGCCCACCCGGCACCTGGACGCGTTCGAGTACCTGCGCCGCGAGAACGCCCACTTCACCATTCACGCCGGCGAGGCGTTCGGTCTGCCGAGCATCTGGGAGGCCATCCAGTGGTGCGGAGCTGAGCGGCTGGGGCACGGCGTACGCATCGTCGATGACATCCAGCACGACGTCGCGGGCCGTCCGCATCTGGGCCGGCTGGCCGCGTTCGTACGCGACCGGCGGATCCCCCTGGAGATGTGCCCGTCCTCCAACGTGCAGACAGGCGCCGCGGAATCGATTGCGGCGCATCCCATCACGTTCCTGAAGGACCTCACCTTCCGGGTGACGCTCAACACCGACAACCGGCTGATGAGCAACACCTCGATGAGCAAGGAAATGCAACTACTCGTCGACGAAGCCGGCTGGAGCAAGACCGACCTGTTGTGGGTGACCCTCAACGCGATGAAGTCGGCGTTCCTGCCCTTCGATCAGCGGCTGCGGCTGATCGAGGACGTCATCAAACCCGGTTACCGCTGAGCTGCGCGCGTACGGCGTCCTCCCGGGCCAACCGGGCGCTGTCCCGCCGGCGGCGCTCGGCCAGGATCGCCGCCAGCGCGGCCTCGTCCGCAGTACCGGGCGGCGGTGGCGGCGCGACGTAGGGCTGCACCTGGGCGATGAGTGCCGCGGCGGTCGACGCCCGAGCCGCGGGCAGCAACGTGTGGGCGCGCAGCAGGAACTGCCGGATTGCCAGTGCCAGCCCGTCGGGTAGCGGGCGGATGTCGGTGTTGCTGGCCCAGGGCTGCAATGCGATGGGCTCCAGCGGCGGCGGGGTGAGTTTGATCGAGGTCTCCTCGCGCACGACGTACGTGCCGGCGGCCATGTCTCCCAGTCGTTTTCCGCGGGTCGACAAAGCAGCCGCGATCAGGGCCGGTAGGCCTGAGAAGGAGAAGATCTCGATCAGGGCGACCAGCCCGCGGACCAGGGAATGCCGGAACGTGATCGGCCCGCCGTCGTCACGGACGACGCGCAGTTTGAACAGGATCTTGCCGATCGAACGGCCATGGGTCGCGACTTCGATCCCGACGGGGATGAACAGCACGACGGAGGCGTACATCAGCAGCAGCACCGTCGCTGCGTTGGCGTCCAGGCCGCCGACGATCCTGCCGAGACCGAACAGCAGGGCCAGCAGGATCGCTAAGTAGATCACCTGGTCGAGCAACCGGGCTACGACCCGTCCGGGCAACCCCGCCGGGGGTATGTCCAACCGGACCGCGTCACCGCTGACCAGCGATCCCGCCTCCGCGCCGCGCAGCCCCTGCTCCATGACCGGAACGCTACCGTTACGCGCATGGACCTGGATGCCTACGTGTCGGCGCATCACGCCGAGTGGACGCGCCTGGGCCAGTTGATCAAGCAGCGCCACCTCACCGGTGCGGAATCCGACGAGCTGCTCGAGCTCTACCAGCGGGTCGGCACCCACCTGTCGGTGATCCGCACCAGCGCCCCCGACCCGTCCGTCGTGCAGTACCTCTCCACCCTGCTCGCCCGGGCCCGGACCCGGGCACTGGGCGCCCGGACCTCCAGTTGGGCCGATTTCGCGCGGTTCTTCGCGGTCAGCCTGCCGGTCACGCTCTACCGATTGCGCTGGTGGTGGCTGAGCATCATGGCGATCAGCTACGCGGCGGCTGCGGTCATCGCGATCTGGATCATCCGTGATCCCGCGGTCAGCAGTCAGATTGCGACACCCGAGGCGATCAAGCAACTGGTCGATCACGACTTCGCGGACTATTACAGCGAGTACGCCGCTCGCGACTTCGCCTTCCGGGTCTGGACCAACAACGTGTGGGTCGCTGCCGCCAGCATCGGCGGCGGCATCCTGGGCTTCCCGGTGGTCATCATGCTGTGGCAGAACACCGTGAACCTCGGCGTCATGGCCGGGCTGATGATCTCGCACGGCAAGGCGGACGTGTTCTTCGGCCTGATCCTGCCGCACGGGTTGCTCGAACTGACCGCGGTCTTCGTGGCCGCCGGCGCCGGTCTGCGGATCTTCTGGTCGTGGGTGGCCCCTGGTGCCCTGTCCCGATCCGCCTCGCTGGGCCGCACGGCCCGCAGCATGATGGTCGTGGTCCTCGGTCTGGTGATCGTGCTCGGCGTGTCCGGAGTGATCGAGGCCTTCGTGACCCCGAGCGGTCTGCCCACGTGGGCGCGCATCGCGATCGGCGCGATCGCCGAGGTCGCGTTCCTGATCTACGTCTTCACGATGGGCCGGCGTGCCGACCGACTCGGGGAGAGTGCTGATCTGGCCGCCGAGGACCTCAGTGCGGAGGCGCCCGTCGCCGGCTAGGTAAGGTAAGCCTTATGCCGCGAACCCGCCGGGAATGGAAGACCTATCCGATCAACGTGCGCGAACTACGCGTGTTGGAGGTCAGCGATGTCACCCCGCGGATGCGACGCATCGTGATCGGGGAGAGCAACTCGACGCCTTCACGACGCCCGAGGGCATCGCCGTACCCCCGCTGCGCAACGAGGGATTCGATGACCACCTCAAGGTCATCGTCCCCGACGCGGGCCAGGCGGCCGCCGTGCCGCCGCGCCAGGTCGAAGGCCACCTGGACTGGTCGATGGCTTCGGCGGCGAAGGACTACACACCCCGCGAGTGGGATCCGCAGACCGGTCGCCTGACGTTGGACTTCGTGAAGCACGACGGCGGCCTGGCCTCGACGTGGTCCCTCACGGCGAAGGTCGGCGATCCGGTCCATATCGCCGGTCCGAAGAACTCCGCGCTGCTGCCGACGGACGTCGAATGGTTGCTGGTCGGCGGGGATGAGACGGCGCTGCCGGCGATCGGGCGGCTGCTGCAGGAATGGCCCGCCGGCGTCGGTGGTCAGGTTTTCGTCGAGATCGCGGACCCGGCCGAGGAGCAGGACCTGCCAGTGCCCGACGGTGTGACGCTCACCTGGTTGCACCGCCGTGGGGTGGCCGCCGGGCACAGCAGCGTGTTGGCCGATGCGGTCATGGCAATGCCGTGGCGGGACGGTGAGGTGTATTGCTGGTTTGCCGGGGAGGCCATGAGTCTCAAGCCGATTCGCCGCTACCTCAAGGAGCGCGGGGTGCCGGCGGACTGTCTGGAGGTCAGTGGCTATTGGCGCCGCACGGAGGAAAGCCCGGAAACCGCCCGCCTGGTCCGGTTGTTGTCGTTGACACCACAGATCGCGCTGCGCGTCGCGATCCGCGAGGGCGTCATCGCCCGGTTGGAAAAGGCTCCGACCGACCCAGCGACCCTGGCCGCCGACCTGGGTCTGAACGAAACTGCTGTGCGGGCGCTGGCTCGTGCGCTCGTTGCCGAGGATGTGCTGGCCGCCGATGAGTCCGATCCCGCGGTCAACGCCGGGGGATTGCTGTCGCTCGGACCGGTGGGTCAGGTGATGACCGAGGAGTACGCCGAGGTGACCGATCCGCGCGCACAGTACCTCGATCTGTCCGTGGCCTCCGTGACGGCTGCGCTGCACGGCCAGCACGGCCCGCGCCCCGAGGTACCCCAGGACCTGCTCACCCAGGACGCGGCGTGGGCGACGCCCTCGCTGGTGCAGCATCACGAATGGGACTACCCGGTCGCGAGCGTCATCGGCTCGGCTGCCCCGGCCGTCATTGCCCAGTTGCACAGCGACGTACCCAACCTGCCGGTGGCTACCAGTGGCCAGCCCGGCCGCGACGGGGTCATTGTGGCCTGTTGGTGGTTGGAGCAATTCACCGATGACGAGGCATTAGCGGCTTTGCAGGAGCTGGAGGCGCAGTGTCGCCCGGTGGGCGCCACCGTGATCCTGGCGGAGCGACTGCGTGACACCGATGAGCAGGTGCATGACCACGACGCCGAACTCGACCTGCAGTTGCTGGCGGCCTACGGCTCCGGACTCCGCTGCGCCGAGGAGGTCGAATCCCTCGTCACGGCAGCCGGATTCGCAATCACAACCCGGCAGGAACTGGGCTGGGATATGCGGTCGTGGGAACTTACCACAGGCCAGCCCGCTTGAGCTGTAAGTAGTGATCGACCAGAGCGACTGGTAACACGCCGGGCGCCTCGTCCAACACGGTTGCGCCGGCTCGCTGCAGCGACTCAGCGGCGGCCCGGCGCAACTGCTGGGTTCGCTCGGCCGCGGCGGCGTCGTACACCGCCTTGGCATCACCACGGTCCGTAGCCATCGCCGCCACGCCGGGGTCGCCCACGGCAGCCACGACCACCCGGTGGTGTGCGGTCAACACGGGCAGGACCGGTAGCAGGCTCTCGCGCACCACCGCCGGCTCCAGAGCAGTCAGGAGTACGACGAGTGCCCGGGTCCGTGACAACTGCTGCACCGTACCGGCCAGGCGGCTCCAGTTCGCTTCCACAAGAGCCGGTTCGATACCGGCCATGGTCGTCACGGTCTCGTGCATGAGCGCGGCGCGGTCGCTGACACCGGTGATCCGGGCGCGGACCTGTTGATCGCCCAGGGCAATCGAGATGCGGTCACCGGCGCGGGAAGCCAACGCCGTGAGCAGGAGCGCGGCGTCCATGCTGTGATCCAGGCGCGGAGTGTCGAGCACCCGGGATGCGCTGGTGCGGGAGGTGTCCAGCACGATCACCACGCGACGGTCACGCTCGGGTCGCCACGTGCGCACCACCGGGTGCTGACGACGAGCGGTGGCGCGCCAGTCGATGCTGCGGACGTCGTCACCGTCGACGTAGTCGCGCAGCGAGTCGAACTCGGTGCCCTGGCCGCGGAGCTGCACAGCGGAGTTGCCGTCGATCTCGCGCAACTGCCGCAGTTTGCTGGGCAGCACCCGGCGACTGGGGAAGGCCGGCAGGCAACGGACGGACAGGGTCATCGGGACGGATCGCTGCCGCGCCGCCAGACCCAGCGGACCTCGAATCCGTAACGCGCAGTGGTCCGCTCGCCGATCGCCTCGCCGCGTCGGTGTCAGGGTCACGGTAAACCGTTCACCCTCGCCGGGCGGCAGGTCGAAAGGGTGGCGTTCGCCGGTTGCTCCGGCGGAGGGCTGCCACGCCTCGCGGATCATCCCGCGCGCACGGCGACCGGACACGTTGCGCAAGGTCACGACGTACGAGCCGGATTCGCCCAGCCTGATCTGCGGCGGGTCGGTCCGGGATACATCCACCCGCGCTCGGGCCAGCAGCAGATCGACCACCACGAGCAACGCAACCGCGAGCAGCCACCAGCCCACCGTGGCGAACGACGGCCACAGCAGGACAGCGACCACGCCCAGCAGGACGAGGCCGACGGTGCGCCCGGTGATCGCCATTCGTCAGCGGGGAACCGCGACCGAGTTGATCGCCGAGGCGAGGATGGCGGACACCCCGACGCCTTCGAGCTCGGACTCCGGGCGTAGCGAAAGACGGTGCGTCAGCGTCGAATACGACATGGTCTTCACGTCGTCGGGTGTCACGAAGTCGCGGCCCTGCAGCCACGCCCAGCAGCGCGAGGTCAGCAGCAGTGCGGTCGCGCCACGCGGGCTCACCCCGAGCGACAGCGATGGTGACGTGCGGGTCGCGCGGGCGATGTCCACGATGTACGCGGCGATCTCCGGCGCGACATGCACGGTGCGCACGGCCGCCGACCCTGCGGCCAGGTCCTCGGCCGTGGCCACGGGTTGGATGGCACTCAGGTCGCGCGGGTCGAAACCCTCGGCGTGCCGCATCAGCACCGTGACCTCCTGGTCGCGGGGCGGTAGGTCGACTACTACCTTCATCAGGAACCGGTCCAGTTGCGCCTCGGGCAACGGGTAGGTGCCTTCGTACTCGACGGGGTTCTGGGTAGCGCACACCAGGAACGGCTCCGGCAGCGGATGCGGCTCACCGTCGACCGTCACCTGCCGCTCCTCCATGGCCTCCAGCAGCGCCGACTGGGTCTTCGGCGGGGTGCGGTTGATCTCATCGGCCAGCAGCAGGTTGGTGAAGACCGGCCCGGGCCGGAAGTCGAACTGCGAACGGCCCGCGTCGAATACCAGCGAACCGGTGATGTCTCCGGGCATCAGGTCGGGGGTGAACTGGACGCGTTTGGTGTCCAGGTCGATCGCCGCCGCCAGGGAGCGCACCAGCAGCGTCTTGGCCACGCCCGGCACACCCTCGAGCAGCACGTGCCCCTTGGCGAGCAGCGCGATGATCAGACTGGTGACGACGGACTCCTGCCCGACGACGGCCTGGCCGACCTGTGCGCGCACAGCCAGCAACGCCTCTCGTGCCCGGTCTTGGTTCATTGCGGTCGGACCTGCCTTTCCAGGGTGGTGAGTTCGTGTGCGAGGTGGACTAGTTCGGCGTCCCCGGCGACGGGTCCGTCGAGCAACAAGGTGGCGATCTCCTGCTCCGGCCGTCCCGTCCGGCTGGCTGCGGCGCGCACCACGTCGGGGCTGCCGAGGTAGGCCGAAACCCGGGTGCGTGTTGCTTCCCGCAACGCCTGGGCGGCGCGGTCGGTGTCCTTGGCCTTGCGGTAGAGCCGCCCGCGCGCGTTCGTCGTCTCCTGTGCGGGTACGACGACCGGCAGCGGCTCGCGGACCAGTCGCCCGAGCCGGCGGCCGCGCCACAGCATCAGCGCGACGGTTGCCGCGGCCAGGACCGCGATCATCGGACTCCACCAGTCCGGCCAGGGCAACCCGCCGGCCCGTCCGCCGCCCACGGTGGCGTCGCCGCTGAACCACAGCAGGTGCTTGGACCCACCGAGGGCACGCAGACCGATGGCAGCGTTGTCGGCATTCAGCACGCTGTCGTTGGCGATCGCTCCGGTCGCGCCCAGCAGCAGCACGTTGTCGTCGAGCTGCACTGCGGCATAACCGTGTGCGCGATCCAAGCAGGCCTGCCCGGTCGAATCGTCGTACGTGACGTCGGTGGGACGCTCTGCTGAGCGCAGCCCGTCGAGCCAGTCGATGGTGCAGCCGTCGCCCTTGTCGAAGCCGTACCCGACCGGCAACTCCAGGACTTCCGGGTCGGGAGCGAGCAGCACGATGCGGTACGCCGAGGCGAACCGCTTCTCGATGTCCCGCAGCTGTGCTGCATCGAGCATGTCGGGATCACTGATCAGGAGCGTGTCCTGCGGGGAGGACTGGGTCCCCATCAGGTCGGCCATGCTGCGCACCGGGGTGACGTCGACCCCGGTCTGGTCCAGCACCCGGGCGATGGCCCGCCCGCCGGCGGGAGCCGGGTTATCGGGGTCGAACGGGGTCGCGTTGCTGGTTTGACGGCTGGCGAGGAACACCGAGACCACGATCAGCAGCAGCACGACGACTCCCCAGAACGCCCAGGGATGCCGCTTCACGTGGTCACCACGGGGCGGGCGGCTCGCAGGCGCTCATCCAGCCCTCGGATCCGGGTGACGTCAGCCTCGGAAGCCGGCACCTCGCCGTACCGGAAGAGATCGAATCCGTCTGCCGCGCGCTCGATCTCACCCGACTCGGCCGGGAAGTGGTCCGCCAGCGGCCGGCCGAGCTCGTGGGCCGTCAGGCCGGGATCGGCGGGCACCAGTGCGCGCTCCTGGCCGCTGCGGGCCAGCGCCCGGAAGTAGTCCAGATAGGCCCCGGTGAAGTCACCCCGTAGGGCGGCAGCGGCGGCGCTGGCGCGCAACCGGGCGGCGGTGGCGGTCGCATCGGTGAACACCACGTCCCCGACCGACTCGGGCGCGGCACGGCGGGCGCGGAACCGGGTGAGGGAGTAGCCGACGGCAATCGCCAACAGCACCAGCAGGACGGCCACCACGATGCCGGGCGCGGAACTCGCATGGCGCAGAATCGGATCCAGGACGTGCTCGATGATCCAGTCCTTCGCCTCCTGCAGCCAGTTGCGCTGCGGCGCGTACTCCGGATTGGCCAACTCCCGCCGGAGCAGGTCGCGGGCGTGATCGGGGTCGATCACGAAGCGGCTGCCATCAAGGTCACGTCCAGCGCTTCCTTGCGGATCCGTTCGTCGATGTAGAGCAGACCCGTCACGTTCGCGGAGAACGGCGCGAGGACACCGCCGACGATCGCGGACCAGATCGTCGTCACGGTGAGGCCGACCGTACCGCCGACGCCGATCGCGAGGAACGCGACGGGAGTGGTGGCCAGCCCGCTGACCATTCCCACCACGATCCGGGTCAGCAACGAGATCCCGAGAATCCGCCAGAACTGGCTGCGCGACAGGGTCCACGACCGCTTCAGCGCGGCGATCGGCCCGGCCCGCTCGAGTACGACCGCAGGAGCGGCGAGTGACCACCGGGTCCAGAAGAACACCACGGCCGCGCCCACCGCGAGCGCCAGCGGGATGGCGATGGCCACGACCACCGCGCCATCAAGGGTGTTGGCCAGGAGGACGATGAGCCCGACCAGGAGGCCACCGACGACCGCGGTGAGTGCCGCGAGGATCAGCGCCAGACCGATCAGGGGCAGGATGCGCGACCGGACGCCCTGCCAGGCGGCGCCGATGCTGCAGCGCCGGCCCAGGACCGCTTCGGACAGGACGAACACCAGCATCCCGGCGAGGACTATCCCCGCCAAGCTGTCCAGCACGTACCCGCCGGCTTGCACGATCACGCCGCGCGCGTCGCTCTCGATACCGCCGTCGAAGCTCACTTGCGACAGCAAGGCCACGGCCAGCACCGACGGGATCGCGGCGACCAAGGTCACGATGAGCGACAGGCCGATCGTGGCAGTCGGATTGCCGCGGATGGTGGCGACCGCGCCCTCCCAGATGTCGCCGAGGGTCAGCGGTCGCAAGGGGATCACGCCGGGTTTGGGACTCAGCGGCATCGGTTGGTAGGGCATCATCGGCGCCGCCTGCCCCCACTGCGGCGTGCCGTGTGCACCCTGCGGCGGGGTCCCCTCTGGTGGCGTCCAGCCCTGGCTCATACGCGCAGCCTAGCTAGGGTGGCGTTCATGCTGGCAGCGATGATCGACCACACCCTGCTCAAACCCGAAGCAACGGCCGCCGACGTGCAGGCGCTGATCGACGAAGCCGAGGAGCTCGGCACGTATTCGGTGTGCGTGTCGCCGAGCATGCTGCCCCTGAAGCTGCCCGATGACCTGAAGCTCGCGGTGGTGGCCGGGTTTCCCAGCGGCAAGCACCACTCCTCGATCAAAGCCGCCGAGGCAGCGCTCGCGGTGGCGCAGGGCGCCGATGAGGTCGACATGGTGATCGATGTCGGAGCAGCAGTCGCGGGGGAGTACGACGCAGTCGGCGCCGACATCGCACAGGTTCGGGCCGCCGTACCCGATGCGGTCCTCAAGGTGATCATCGAGTCCGCGGCGTTGTCGGACGAGGCGATCGTGGCTGTCTGCGAGGCCGCCGTCGCGGCGGGCGCCGACTTCGTGAAGACCTCCACCGGGTTCCATCCCGCCGGCGGCGCGACGGTGCACGCGGTCGAGCTCATGGCTCGCACGGTCGCCGGCCGCGCGCAGGTGAAGGCCTCGGGCGGCATCCGCGATCGCGCGACGGCGGAGGCCATGGTCGCGGCCGGGGCCACCCGGCTCGGCGTGTCCGGCAGCCGCGCGGTGCTCGCGGGCGAAACGTCCACCGGCTACTGACCGCGATGAACGTACGCCGCGTGGTGCGGCAGGGCTCTTCCCTTGCCATCGGGTGGGGGCTGATCGGGCTCTGCGTCCTTCTCGGGGTGCTCTTCGCCTTCGGGCGTGGCGGCCTGGATGTGGAGTCCGGGTGTTTCCTGCTCGCGGTGGCTCTGATCCTGTGGGCCGTTTTCGTGCGGCCCTGTCTGATCCTGGCGACCGGCGGTGTCGGACTGCACAACATCGTGCGCGACGTCGACCTCACCTGGCCGGTCGTCGATCTGATCGAAAGCCGTTGGAATCTGAAGATCTTCGCCGCCGACGGGCGCGGCTGGGGATCGTGGGCGATCACCACCCAACGACCGAGCGCGCGCGGCGCGGTCCGCTCCGGTGGCGGCAGCGGCCTGGGCCTGGGCCGGGTGGCGGCCGAGGACCTACGTGAGGCACCCGCTTCCTCCTCGGCCATGGCCCGGACGATCCAGTCGGCCAAGGAGGATTACGAGCGTGCCGTGCGTCAGGGGCAGCTCGCACCCCAGGAGGAGCAGGTCAGGATCCGCCCGGCCTGGCCCTCGATCATCGCCCTGGCGGCAGCCGTGGTGTTGATCGTCGTCGGCATCCTCAGCTGAGCAGTGCGCGCACCGCGTCGGTCACGGCCGCGAGGTGCTGGACGGCGACCTCGCGGGAGTCATCGATCGCCTCGAGGTAGACCTTCAGCTTCGGTTCGGTACCACTGGGCCGGATGATGATGCGGGTCCGGTCGGCCAGGTGGATCCGGATCCCCTCGGTCGGCGGCAGCTCACCACCAGCGGAAAGATCCTCGAACCCGCTCACGACGATTCCGGCGATCTCGGTCGGGGGCTGCTCCACCAGCGACGCCGGTAGTCCGGCGCCGCGGATCGAGAAACTGTCGGTGACGTGCGCGCCGTACCGCACGTCCAGTTCGCGCAGGACGTCGATCAGCGTGCGGTCTTCGGCCTTGAGGGTCGCGGCGAGTTCGGCCACCAGCAGCGCCGCGCTGACGCCGTCCTTGTCCCGGACCCGCTCGGGGTCCACGCAGTAGCCCAGCGCCTCCTCGTAGCCGTAGACCAGACCGGGGACCCGGCTGATCCACTTGAAGCCGGTGAGCGTCTCCTGGTGGCGGACACCGTGTGCGTGCGCCATCGCCGCGAGCAGCCGGGAGGACACGACCGAGTTGGCGAACACAGCGCCGTCCGGCACCCCGCGCGAGAGCAGGTGGTATCCGAGCAGCGCGCCGACCTCGTCGCCGCGCAGCATCCGCCAGCCGTCCACGTCACGTACGGCGACCGCGCACCGATCCGCGTCCGGATCGTTGGCGATGACCAGGTCGGCGTCCTGCTGCCGGGCCGTCTCCAGCGCGAGGTCGATGGCACCGGCCTCTTCAGGATTGGGGAACGCGACGGTGGGGAAGTCCGGGTCGGGCTGTTGCTGGGCCGTCACCGGGATGGGCGCCGGGAACCCGGCCGCTTCGAACGCGTCGAGCACGATCTGTGAGCCGACGCCGTGCAGCGCGGTGTGGATCACCCTCAGGTCGCGCGGGGAACCGGGTGCGACCACCCGGACGACGTCCTCGAGGTAGGCCTCCACGATGTCGTCGCCGAGGGTCTGCCAGCCGTCGTCCGCCACGGGTACGTCGGCTGCGCGAGGGGCGATGAGTGCTTTGATCTGCTCGTCGGCCGGTGGCACGATCTGGCTGCCGTCGCCGAGGTAGACCTTGTAACCGTTGTCCTGCGGCGGGTTGTGGCTCGCGGTGACCATGACCCCGGCGTCGGCACCGAGGACGCGGATCGCGTAGGCAAGGACCGGCGTGGGTAGCGGCCTGGGCAGCAACATCGCGTGACCACCGGCAGCGACGGTGACCGCCGCGGTATCGCGGGCGAAGACATCCGAGTTGTGCCGGGCGTCGTACCCGATCACCAGGGCCGGCTCCACGCCGAGGTAACGGACCAGGCCGGCTGCCACTCGGCGTACGACGACGCGGTTCATCCGGTTCGGACCGGCACCCAGGGCACCACGCAGCCCGGCGGTCCCGAAGTCGAGCAACCCGCTGAACCGGTCCGACAACTCGCCGTCGTCGTCCAGCAGCGCGGTCAGTTCGGCGCGGGTCGCCGGGTCGGGGTCGTCGGCGATCCAGGCCTCGGCCTCTTCGCGCAGCGTCACGACAACCTCCGGATCACGTTGGCCAGCAGGTCTCCGCATCGGGCGGCCGCGGCCTGGCCGGCCTCGATCACCTCCTGGTGGGACAGCGGCTGGTCGCTGACCCCGGCGGCGAGGTTGGTCACCAGGGAGATGCCCAGGACCTTCATACCGGCCTGGCGGGCCGCGATGGCCTCCAGGGTGGTGGACATCCCGACCAGGTCGGCGCCCATGATCCCGGCCATTTTCACCTCGGCGGGGGTTTCGTAATGCGGGCCGCGGAACTGGGCGTAGACGCCTTCGGCCAGCGACGCATCGACGGTGTGGGCGATGTCACGCAGTTCCTGGGCGTAGAGGTCGGTGAGGTCGACGAAATTCGCACCCTCGATCGGCGAGGCCGCGGTCAGGTTGATGTGGTCGCGGATGAGCACCGGTGTGCCGGGGCCCCAGTCCTTGTTCAACCCGCCGCACCCGTTGGTGAGCACGATCGTCCGGCATCCGGCGGCCGCTGCGGTGCGGACCGGGTGGACGACGGCTCGCACTCCGCGGTCCTCGTAGAAGTGCGTGCGGGTGCCGAAGACCAATGCGCGACGG
This sequence comes from Branchiibius cervicis, assembly GCF_042661605.1. Lineage (NCBI taxonomy): Bacteria > Bacillati > Actinomycetota > Actinomycetes > Micrococcales > Dermacoccaceae > Branchiibius > Branchiibius cervicis. The sequence goes on along the minus strand of NZ_JBHSWJ010000002.1, from coordinate 2,629,759 downwards.
TCGGTTTCACCGATCTGCACCGAACGAACCGTTCCGGTATGACCGGCGACGGCGGCCGGTTTGAAACCGGGCAAATCGGTGTTTTCGATGGTGGCCAGCGTCGGTCCGATCAGGTCGGCCGTCTTACCCCAGCCGGATCCCAGCACCAGCGCCACATCATGGGCGGCGATTCCGGTGCGGTCGGCGATGACGTCGGCAGCCGCCTGGGCGAGTTCGAAGGGTTCCTGGGTGTCAGCCACCCCGTCAGGGTAGTGGGGCGTCCGTGGAAGGATGAGGGCCGTGACGACTCGAAAGCGCTCCGTAGTCGTGATCGGTGGTGGCCCGGGTGGCTACGAGGCGGCCCTCGTCGGTGCCCAACTCGGCGCCATGGTCACCGTGATCGAGAAGGAAGGCATGGGCGGCGCCGCCGTTCTCACCGACTGCGTGCCCAGCAAGGCCCTGATCGCGACGTCGGACTTCATGTCCCGGTTCGAGGCGGCCGGCCGGCTCGGCGTGGGCTTCGACACCAGCGAACTGGACCAGCACGCGCATGCCGAGGTGCAGCAGATCAACCACCGCATCGTGCGCCTGGCCAAGGCGCAGAGCTTGGATATCCGTGCGCAGTGCGAGAGCGCCGGCGTGCAGATCTTCGACGGTGTCGGGCAGATCGTCGACCGTGGGCGGGTGTACGCCGAGGGGGCCAACGGCGTGGGGCGCGAGTTCGGAGCTGACACCATCCTGCTCGCGGTGGGTACGACGCCCCGCCAGTTGCCGACCGCCGTACCCGATGGTGAGCGGATCCTGACGTGGCAGCAGATCTACGACCTGCCCGAGCTGCCCAAGCACCTGATCGTCGTGGGGTCGGGCGTCACCGGCGCCGAGTTGGCGCACGCCTACCTCGGCCTGGGCTGCGAGGTCACGCTGGTCTCCTCGCGCGACCGGGTGCTGCCCGGCCAGGACGCGGACGCGGCAACCGTCATCGAGAACGTTTTCCGCCGGCGCGGGATGAACGTGCTGAACAAGTCGCGCGCGGTCGGCGCGGAGCGGGTCGGCGACTCGGTCGTCGTCACCTTGGACGACGGCCGGACCGTCGAAGGGTCGCACGCACTGCTGGCCGTGGGTGCCATCCCGCAGACCGAGGGCATCGGGCTGCAGGCGGCCGGTGTTGAGACGACTGCTTCGGGACATATCGTGGTCGACCGGGTCTCACGGACGAGCGTTCCGGGTATCTACGCCGCCGGAGACTGCACCGGGGTCTATCCGCTGGCGTCCGTGGCGGCGATGCAGGGCCGGATCGCGATGTTCCACGCGCTGGGTGACGCCGTGGCGCCGCTGAACCTACGCGGTGTGTGCGCCAACATCTTCACCGATCCGGAGATCGCGACGGTGGGCTATTCGATGGCGGACATCGACGAGGGCAAGGTCGAGGCGCGCACGGTGACCTTGCCGTTGTCGACGAACCCGCGGGCCAAGATGCGCAACATCACCGACGGTTTCGTGAAGCTGTTCGCCCGGCCCGGTTCCAACACCATCGTCGGTGGTGTGGTCGTGGCGCCGCAGGCCTCGGAGTTGATCTTCCCGATCGGCATCGCGGTGCAGAACCGGCTGACCGTGGATCAGCTGGCGTCCACGTTCTCGGTCTACCCCTCGATGACCGGGTCGATCACCGAGGCAGCGCGCCGCCTGCACACGCTGGAGTCCTAGCCGCGCGCGCCGATGACGACGGCCTGAGGATCGACCTCGCTGCGAGCTGGCTGATGATCTGCGCTACGGACCGGTGGTAGCGGTTCAGGGTGACATCGTGGCCGGACGCCGCCCGCAAATACTTGCCCACCCGGCGTACGCCGTGTCCGACCTGGAAAGCAAGCAGCACCAAGCCGCCGGGCCGCGTCACCCGGGCCATCTCGGCGAATATCCGATCGAGGTCCTCGTCGGGGTTATGGATGGTCGAGTACGAGGAGAACACCCCGTCGAAGGAGTCGTCCGGGTAGCCGAGGTGCCGAAGACTGCCGACCGTGAACCGGTAGCGCGGGACCCGGCGCGGCGATGGAAGCAGCCCCGCGAAGTGGTCGATCATCGCAAGGTCGATCGGCTGCTCCGGTTCGGTTGCAGTGAACAACTGCGCGTAGGCATCGGCGGTCCGGTCGTAGGCGATGCGGGCACTTTCCTCATCGTCCGCGGGCATGAGTCCGATGTTGTCAGACCCTCAGTCTACGTTTGGGCTATGGATGAGAACGAGGTGTTGACCGAGGCCGAACAGGCCGCGCTCGCCCTCGTGCGCGAATGTCGGTCGCGGATCAATTCGACTGCGGGGCAATTTGATTCAGCCCGGATCGGCGATGTGCTCATCCGGGAGCTGGAGTACCTCAAGCACGCGGTCAGCGCCCGGCAGATCGAGTTGACCGCCCGGTTGGTGACCGACGCGAAGGACCGGCTGCGGCCCGAGACGAAGGTGGCCGCGGGGTGGGCGGCACGGGTCACCGCCGTCGCCGTCGGATTCGCTCGTCGCAGGCATCCGGCGGCGGCGGCCCGGCTGGTGCGTCAGGCACAGGTGCTCACCCACGAGATGCCGTCGATCCTCGACGCGATGCGCGCGGGCGAACTGGGTGAGGAGCAGGCAGCCATCCTGGTCCGCGAGACCGACGGTCTCGATCCCGCGGCCCGCGCACAGGTGGCCGATGAGATCTCCGATCGGTGGCACCGCCTGGGCGACCGCGGACTGCGGGAAGCTACCCGCTGCGTGGTCAACCGGCTCGACCCGGACCTCGCCCAGGTGCGCGCGATCGCCGCCGCGCAGGATCGTCACGTCAACTGGCGTTCGGCACCGGACTCGATGCTGCGTCTGACTGCGCTGCTGCCGGTGCGGGAGGGCTTGGCCTGCGTTCAAGCACTACAAGCCGCCGACGACGTTGCGAAGGCAAGCGCCGCAGATCGCGGTCGGGCTATGGCCGACGCCCTGGTGTCCCGTGTGACCGGACGGGCGGCCGGCGAACCGGCACCGGTGGATGTCCGGGTGAACCTCATGATTCCCATCGAGGCGCTCATCAAGGATGCGTCCGGTCACCTGGAGGGGTACGGCACGATCCCCGGTCACCTCGCCCGCGACCTGATCGCCGCCTGCCCCGACGAGGACGGTCCGGCCGTACGGCGGATCTTCACCGCTCCCGGACACGACGAACTCATCGGCATGGAATCCAGCTCGCGCACCTACCGCGGGTTGTTGCGCGAGTTCATCACACTCCGCGACCAGCGCTGCCGTACGCCGTTCTGCGAGTCCCCGGTCAAGCACATCGACCACATCACGCCGGCGGCTGAGGGCGGGAAGACCACTGCCGCCAACGCCGAGGCCGGTTGCGAACGATGCAACTACACCAAGGAACTCCCCGGCTACTTCGTGACCGGCGGCGCGGAGAAGGTCACCCATCGCGTCGGCCGGCTGACCATGATCAGCACTCCGCCACGGCCACCCGGAACCCGGCGGCGGCAGCCGCCGTCCGGTCTCGAGCGGCACTTCGCAGAGGTCATTTGGGACGGCTTCACGGCGCCGAAGCGCGAGTAGCGGGTCAGCCGCGGGGCTTCAGCCGGGTCCCGGGCATCGGCGGGGCCGGGATCGGCGGCAGATGATCGCCTTTGGCTATTCCGAACTGCCCTGGCGCGCTGTCCTGGGTGTCGGTGATCAGCGCGCCGTCACGGGTGATCTGGCGTTGCCATTCCTCTCGGAACGCCACGATCTCGTCGTGATCGCGACCGACGAAGTTCCACCACATGATCAGGGACTCGCCCAGCGGCTCACCGCCCAACAGGATCATCCGGGCCGGTTCGTCCCCGGCCCCCAGGGACAGCCGGCGCGCGCCCGGTGGGAAGTACCGCAGCTGCGCGGGAGCCACCGGTTCACCGGCGGCGGTGAGGTGCCCTGAGTCGACCAGGACGCCGTACTCGAAGTCCGGCTCCAGATCGATCTCCACGCGAGCCCCGGGGGCGAAGTCGAGTTGGGCGCCGAGCACGGGGAGTACGTCGGGACCGGGCTAAACTGCCCCGCGAGGGCGCCCAGGAAGACGCGGAGGCGGACGCCGTCGGATTCGCTGACCGGAGGCACGAAGTGCAGCAACGCCGGGTCGCTGAACCGATATCGGTCCGGCAGGGCCAGCCACAGTTGGGCGCCGTGCAAGGTCGCGGGTCCCGAGGCGTCCGAGATCTCAGAGTGACTGATCCCGCGGCCGGCGTTCATCAGGTTCAGCTCCCCCGGCAGGACCGCCTGGACGTGGCCGGCCGAATCGCGGTGCTCGATCCGGCCCTCGAAAAGCCAACTGACAGTGGCCAATCCGGTGTGCGGATGCGGGGCGACCTGCATCCCGCCGGTCCGGGAGATGTCGTCGGGGCCGTAATGGTCGGCGAAGCACCAAGCGCCGATCAGGCTCCGGGACCGCTGGGGCAGGGTCCGCCGGACCGTCATCGCTCGCAACCCGCCCAAAGGCACATCGCGCGGGTTCAGCAGTTCACTGTGCCCCGCACACGGCGCAGCGTGGATCGGAACTTCGAGCGGATGCGGATCGGGATTGGTCATACGCCACCTTAGGCAGTGGCGAAACCGTGCTTCCATCCGTCGCGGTAGTACGGGACAAGAGCTTCGCGGCTGGCCAGGCGCACCTTGCGGTTCTCCACGAAGAAGTGGGTCAGAACCACCGCATAGGTGCCGATCGAGAGCAGTGCGGCGATCCCGCCGATGATCGCAAACGCCGTGACGGCGAAAGTGATGTCAGCCACGAGCAAGTCCTTTCTACACGTGTAGTGATCCGACGTCGTCGAGACTACAAGTGTAGAAAGAACCGCCTCAAGCCGAATCGTCGTGACGTCGCTCACCCGTCTGTTCCGGCAAGAGGCCCTCGCGTTCCCACCGGTCGTAGCGCGCCTGCCGGATGCGTGGCCGCACCCACCGGACGTAGGCCACCGCGAGCGCAATGACCACCAGCAGCGGAAGCAGGTTGCCCCATCTCATACCACCACCGTAAGCCGGGGCTACGCTGAGCGCGTGTCGAAGTCCCTCGAGCGCCGTCGCGCCGTACGTAGCCGCCGGAGCCGTCCGGAGGGAACCGCCGCCCGGCAGTTGCATCTGCTCGAATCGGCGGCGGCGGTTGTGGCCGAGCAGGGTTTGCGCGGCCTGACCCACCGAGCGGTCGACCGTGAGGCCGGGCTACCAGAAGGCACCTGCTCGGTCTACTACCGCACCCGACTGGCCCTGCTGACCGCGCTCACCGAGCACGTCGGCGCGCGGTTCACCAGTGATGTGGCGGCGATGGGCGAGGGGTTCTCCGACGAGCAGATCCTGAACCGCGTGTTCGTGGTCAACGCCTGCACGCGGCTGCTGCACGGCTGGACGCGGGACGCAACCCTGGTGATCGCGATGGGCGAGTTGAGCTTCGAGTCACTGCGCAAGCCGACGCTCGCACCGGCCGCCAACCACTGGCGCGAGATGATGGCGTTCATCGTCGAGACCATCATCGAACGGATGGGCATCTCCGCGCCCGAGATGCGCTCCAAAGCCCTCGTGTCCTCCCTCGAGGGCATCGTCGTGAGTTCGATGAAGCTGCAGCCGGCCGCTCGCGAGCGATACCTACGTCACACGATCGGCATCCTGGTCCTCGGCATCCTGAACCTCGACGCCGCCGACGTGGTAGCTCTCGACGCGGAGCAGTTGCAGCTCAGTCAGTGATCGTCGCGAGCACGGTGCCGGAGGTGACGGTCTCGCCCACGCTGGCCGACAACCCGCTGACCGTGCCGTCCTTGTGCGCGGTGATCGGCTGCTCCATCTTCATCGCTTCCAGCACCACCACGGTGTCACCCGTCGCGACCTGATCGCCGTCGGCGACCAGCACCTTGACGATGGTGCCCTGCATGGGCGCGGCCAGAGCGTCTCCGGACACCGTCGCCCCGCCGCTGCCGGCGCGCTTCTTGCGCTTGGCCGGCCCGCCCGGTGCCGGCGCGGTTCCGGAGAAGCCCGCGGGCAGGCTCACCTCCAGGCGCTTACCGTCGACCTCGACGACCAGGCTCTGCCGCTCCTGCGGTTCGTCGCCGTCGGCGACCGGCCCCGAGTACGCCGGGATCCGGTTGTCGAACTCTGTCTCGATCCACCGGGTGTGGATGGTGAACGGCGTGTCGTCGTCGGTGGCGAACGCCGGGTCCCGAACGACCACCCGGTGGAACGGCACGACCGTCGGCATCCCCTCGATCACCAACTCGTCCAATGCGCGCCGGGAGCGTTCGAGAGCCTGCTGTCGGTCCGCCCCCGTCACGATCAGCTTGGCCAGCATCGAGTCGAACGCGCCGCCGATGACGTCACCACTGACGACCCCCGAGTCGACGCGCACGCCGGGACCGGACGGCGCCTCGAAGACGGTGACGGTTCCGGGCGCGGGCAGGAAGCCCCGCCCCGCGTCCTCGCCGTTGATCCGGAACTCGATGGAGTGTGCGTGCGGGACCGGGTCGGGGTAGTCCAGCGTGCCACCGGCGGCGATGCGGAACTGCTCGCGCACCAGGTCGATCCCGGTGACCTCTTCGGAGACCGGGTGCTCGACCTGCAGGCGGGTGTTGACCTCCAGGAACGAGATGACGCCGTCCTGCCCGACGAGGAACTCGCAGGTGCCCGCGCCGACGTAATTCGCTTCGCGCAGAATGGCTTTGGAGGCGCGCACCAGCTCGTCGTGCTGCTCATCGGTGAGGTACGGCGCGGGAGCCTCCTCGACCAGCTTCTGGTTGCGTCGCTGCAGGGAACAATCCCGCGTCGACACGACCACCACGTTGCCGGTTGTGTCAGCGAGGCACTGCGTCTCCACGTGCCGCGGCTTGTCCAGGAACCGCTCGACGAAGCACTCGCCGCGGCCGAACGCCGTGACCGCTTCGCGCACGGCCGAGTCGTAGAGCTCGGGAATCTCCTCCAGCGTGCGGGCCACCTTCAGACCGCGCCCGCCACCGCCGTACGCCGCCTTGATCGCCACCGGCAGGCCGTGCTCGCGCGCGAAGGCGACGACCTCGTCGGCGTCGGCGACGGGATCGTTGGTGCCCGGCACCAGCGGCGCACCGGCTTTCGTCGCGATGTGCCGCGCCTTGACCTTGTCCCCGAGCGAATCGATCGCGGCCGGCGGCGGCCCGATCCAGGTCAGCCCGGCGTCGATGACGGCCTGGGCGAAGTCGGCGTTCTCGGAGAGGAACCCGTAGCCCGGGTGCACCGCATCGGCACCGCACTGGGCCGCGACCTCCAGCAGCTTGTCCTGCTTCAGGTAGGACTCCCCGGGCGTTGCGCCGCCCAACGCGTAGGCCTCGTCGGCGACCCGCACGTGCAGCGCGTCCCTGTCCGGATCGGCGTAGACCGCCACGGAGGTGATGCCTGCGTCTTTGCAGGCGCGGGCGACGCGGACGGCGATTTCGCCCCGGTTGGCGATGAGGACCTTCGACACGGACGGCATGGACCTGACTCTAGTGAGTCACAGAACGCGTTCGACGAAGTGTCGCAGGCCGGCTGCCGTGCGGACCTCGTGCATGGGCACGATCTGCCCGTACGCCGAGGCGACCGAGTCGCCAGTGTCCCACCTCGAGCGGGCCTCCGGATTGAGCCAGTACACCCGGCGCACCGTGCGGCGGATGGTCTCCAACGTGTCCAGGTCCGGGCGGGCGTGGTTGCTGCGCGCGTCGCCCAGGATGAGCAACGTGGTGCGCGAGGTGAGACCGTCTGCCGCTGCGAGGTCGCGCAGCGACTGCTCGTAGTTGCTGGAGCGTCCGCGTCGGGTCAGCTCGGGTCGTTCGAGCGCCCAGTAGGTCAGCGAGCCGGAGAGCAGATCCCCGGTGATCAGGTCGGTGATGTCGGCGGCGCTGCTGACGAAACCCAGCACGCGCAACCGGCGGAAGTGGCTGTGCAGTGCCTTGAGGAGCAGCAACGTGAACATCGAGAACCCGCCCACCGATCCGGACAGGTCGGCCAGCACCACCAGGTCGGGTCGGTGTTTGCTGCGCTTGCGGTACACCGGGTCCATCGGCACCCCACCGGTGGACATCGACGAACGCATGGTGCGCCGTACGTCGATCGGGCCGCGTGCGGTCTCCCTGGCCCTGAGGCGGGCCGCGAGTTTCTTTGCCAGCGGGACCAATTCGGCTTTCAGGGCGGCAAGGTCACCCGGTCCCAGGCCGAGCAGGTCACGTTCGAGCAGGGTCTTGTCGACGGCGTACCGGCTGATCTGCTCCACGCCGCGGATCTCCGCGTTGCGCCGGCGCGCCTCGGCCTCGACCAGCTCCCGGAACCGGCCGACCCGGGCACGCAGCTCGTCGCGCTCGTACGCCTGGGAAAAGCCGCCGTCGCCTTTCACCGCGCCGGCGATCGCCCGCTCCGGTCGAAGCTGCTGCAGCGTCTGTTGCGCCGACCAGCCGGAGCCGACCCGACCGTGTTGGGTGACCGCATCCACGGCCAGCTGGTCCAGCGAATCGTTCTGGGCCAGAGCGGTACTCAGCTCCGCAAGCAGGTCACGGTCCTCGACCGCCCGGACTCCTACCGCGAGGGGGAAGTACAGGTCGAAGAGCGGATCGAAGATGGCCCGTTCGGCCGGGGACCCGGTGAGTGCGCTGGCCAGTCCCGCCCGCAACCGGTCCCGGTCGGCGAAGCCGAGGGTCTGCGCCGCAAGCGCCGCGTCGATGCCCTCGCTGGTGCCGACGGGTACGCCGTGCTCACGCAGCGCATGGGTGAACAGGACCAGCCGGTCGGCTACTTCAGCCATGCCGCGCGCACGGTGTCGATGTCGCTCTGGTGTTTGAGCACCACCCCGAGGGTGCGTTCCACCAGCGCCGGATCGAGGTCGTCGGCACCGAGAGCGAGCAGGGTGCGCGCCCAGTCGACCGTCTCGGAGATGGAGGGCGCCTTGCGCAGGTCCAGGTCGCGCAGCGCGGCAACGGTACGCACCACCGAGTCGTTGAGGGCCTGCGGCAGGCCGGGCGCGTGCAACTGCACGATCTCCCGCTCACGCTCCTGGGTCGGATAGTCCAGATGCAGGTAGAGGCACCGCCGCCGCAATGCCTCGGACAGCTCGCGCTGGGCGTTGGAGGTCAGGATGACCAGCGGTGCATGCTCGGCCTTGACCGTGCCCAACTCGGGGATGGTCACCTGGAACTCCGAGAGCAGCTCCAGCAGAAGGCCCTCCATCTCCTCGTCCGCTTTGTCGAGTTCATCGACCAGAAGTACGGCGCGCGCCGGGCTGCGGACTGCCTGCAGCAAGGGTCGGGGCAGCAGGAACTCCTCGGTGAAGACGCTGGAGTCGTCGCCGGCAGCGGTGATGCGCAAAAGTTGGGCGGCGTGGTTCCACTCGTAGAGGGCTCGGGCTTCGTCGACCCCTTCGTAACACTGCAGACGGATCAGGTCGGCACCGGTCGCGCGGGCCAGGGCCGCTGCGAGGGCGGTCTTGCCGACACCGGCCGGTCCCTCCAGCAGGAGCGGGCGGGCCAGGTGGTCGGCCAGGAAGACGGTCGTCGCGATCGCATCGTCGGGCAGGTATCCGGCCCGGCCGAGCGCCGTACTCACGGCGTCGGGGTCGGGGAACCACGGCTCAGTCACGTTAGTGAGGGTAACGTTCGGGCATGTCGCTGATCCGGCGCGTGGACGCCTTCCAGCAGCGGCACGCCGTCCTCGGCTTCCCGATCGGGGTGCTCTACAAGTTCTTCGACGACTACGGCACCTATCTGGCGGCGCTGGTCACCTACTACGCCTTCGTCTCGATCTTCCCGCTGTTGTTGCTCGCCAGCACCGTGCTGTCGATCGTCCTGCAGGGTCATCCGCACCTCCAGCAGGAACTGATCGATTCCGCGTTGAGTGAGTTCCCGGTGATCGGGGACCAGCTGAAGACCCCGCAACGCCTCAGCGGTAGTTGGGCGGCCATTCTCGTCGGAGTGATCGTGGCCCTCTACGGTGCGCTGGGCGCAGCCCAGGCGATCCAGTACGTCTCGAACCAGGTGTGGCAGGTACCGCGCAACAACCGCCCCAATCCCTTTGTCGCACGCGGCAAGTCGATCCTGATCATCCTGATCATGGGCATCGGCGTCTTCGGGGTGAGCCTGGCCAACGTGATCCTCAGCAGGTGGACGTTCCTCGGTGAGCACAGCGGCCTGATTGCCGACGCTGCCGCCTTACCGGTCATCGTGGCGTCGATCGCCTTCATCTTCCAACTGAGCGCCTCGTCGCGGGTGCGGCCCTGGGACGTCCTACCGGGTGCGATCCTCGCAACGATCGCGCTGCGTGTCCTCCAAGGGTTCGGCGCGTCGTACGTGTCGGGGGTGGTGGCCAAGTCCTCGAGCGTGGACGGGGTGTTCGCGATCGTCCTGGGTCTGCTGGCCTTCGTCTATCTGGTCGCGATGAGCCTGATCCTGGCCATGGAGCTCAACGTGGTGTGGCGCAAACGGCTCTACCCCCGTGCCCTGCTGACCCCGTTCAGCGACAACGTGGAACTGACCCGGGCCGACCGGGCGATGTACGCCGGCCGGGCCCGGGCCCAGCGCTACAAGGGCTTCGAGGAGATCACAGTGGACTTCGAGCGGGAGCCGGATCAGAAATGATCGACGACCGGCCGAAGGCGGCGCCCTTGTTCTCCTTGCCCAGCGCGGTCAGCACGATCACCGCGATCAGCACCGGCACGATCGTCGCCGCCAGCGCGAACGGGTAGCCGTGTGATCCGGCCAGCGCCTCCTGGATCGGCAGGTTGAACGCGGCCAGGCAGTTACCGAGCTGATAGGTGACCCCGGGGTAGAACCCGCGAATCTCATCGGGAGACAGTTCGGTCAGGTGCGCCGGGATGACACCCCACGCGCCCTGCACCATGACCTGCATCAGGAAGGAGCCGAGCGTCAACATGCCTGCTGTCGTGGAGTAGGCGAAGATCGGCACGATGGGCAGGGCAAGGACCGCGCAGCCGATGATGATCGCCTTGCGACCGTATCTCTCCGACAGGGCACCGGCGATGAGCCCGCCGATGATCGCGCCGATGTTGTAGACGACCGCGATCCAGGTGGCGGTGCTCTTGGCCAGGCCGGCGCCGTGATCGTTGGTGGCCTTCAAGAAGGTGGGGTAGACGTCCTGGGTGCCGTGGCTCATCCAGTTGAAGGCGGTCATCAGCAGGACCAGGTAGACGAACCGTTTCCAGATCACCGGGTTGGAGAAGATGTCGCGGGTGCGTGTCTTGGTGGCCTTGACCCGTTCGCGGGTCTGCTCCCACACTTCGGACTCCTTGACGCGGGCGCGGATCAACAGCGAGATGGCCGCCGGGATGACCGACAGGGCGAACATCCACCGCCAGTTCAGCCCCCACCAGGTGTTCAGCAGCAGGAAGGCCAGTGCGGCGAACAGGTAGCCCATCGAGTAGCCGCTCTGCAGGAATCCGGAGAAGAAGCCCCGTCGCTCGGCGGGAATCTTCTCCATGGCCAGGGCCGCACCCAGACCCCATTCGCCGCCCATCCCGATGCCGTAGAGCATCCGCAGCACGATCAGGACCCAGAAGTTCGGTGCGAACGCGCACAGGAAACCCACGGTGCTGTAGAAAGCCACGTTGGTCATCAACGGGATCCGCCGGCCCTTGCGGTCGGCCCACAACCCGAAGAGGAATGCGCCGACCGGCCGCATGATCAGCGTCATCGTGGTGATCAGCGCCATTTTGGTCAGCGGGACGTCGAAGTCCTTGGCGATGTCGGCATAGATGAGCACGACCAGGAAGTAGTCGAACGCGTCCATCGCCCAGCCGAGGTAGGCGGCGGCGAAGGAGTTGCGTTGGTCCGATGTCAGCGGAGTGGGCATCCCTCAACGGTAGCGATGATTAGCGAAGCAATGTGATCCATGCAATGCCCAACTGGGTAGTCAGTTCGCGCAACGCGGGCAGGCTGACGCCGATGACATTGTGGTGATCGCCCTCGATACCGCTGACGAACGCGCCACCGATCCCGTCGATGGTGAACGCCCCGGCGACGTGCAGCGGTTCACCGGTCGCCACGTAGAAGTCGATCTCTTCATCGTCCACCTCGGCGAAGTGCACCTTCGTCGAGACGGTGGCACCCGTCGCCGCGTCGCCGAGGACCAGCCAGTGCCCGGTGTGCAGCACGCCGGTGTGACCGCGCATCCGGCGCCATCGTGCGGTGGCCTCCGCCGCGTCGGCCGGTTTGCCGAGGACCTCACCGTCGAACTCCAGCACCGAGTCACAGCCGAGGACCAGCGCCTGCGGGGCCTGCGGGGCGACATCCTGCGCCTTGGCCCGGGCGAGCAGGAGAGGTACGTCGATCGGCGCCAGATCGCCGTACGTCGCCTGCGCATGGGCCAGGGTCGCCGGCTCGTCGACCCCGGACACGATGACGCGCGGGTCCAGGCCCGCGCTACGCAGCGTCTTCAGGCGGGCGGGGAGGCCGAGGCCAGGACGAATTCGCTCACCCCGGCAACTTATCGACGTAGCACCACATCCACCCCTCGCCGGGTTCGAACGAGCGCATCACCGGGTGACCGGTGTCCTCGAAGTGCCGCCGCGCGTGCTGCCCGACGGAGGAGTCGCAGCAGCCGACGTTGCCGCACGTCAGGCACAGACGCAGGTGCACCGGGACCGTTCCTTCGCGCTTGCAGTCCGGACACCCTTGCGGTGTCTGCGGATCCACGGCCACGGGGGCATCGCGCAGATGCTCGCACGCTCCACGTCGCGGCTCCGGCGTGAGCAGGATCCGATCGCGCAGGTCGTCCTGCGTGCCATGGACGTAGCCGATCATCGACTCCTCGATGTCCAGCTGCTCCAGCACGTTGGCCAGCAGCGCGTGGTCGGCCAGCGCGTTGTCCCGCATCTTCAGGACCTTGCCGCGCTCGGCGTCCAGCATCGACAGGCGCAGCCGGCGGTACTCCTCGGTCGGGGTGTCGGTGTCGTGGTCGGGTCGGCCCAGTTGCTCCCACGCCAGGTTGGCGCGGTTCTCGTTCTGCCGGCGCAGTGCCTCCACGACGTTCTCGGGCACGCGAGGATCCAGCTCCTCTTCCAGGCGTTTGTCACCCGCCTGGGTGGCGGCCTGGATGATCTGGGCCAGTTGCAGCGCATCCTCGCGGGGATCCGGACCGTGCAGGTGCAGGGCGCGAGCCACGTGGCTCAGGCTGAAGCCCTGGATGATGAGCGTGCCGATGGTGACGAAGAGCGCGATGAAGATCAACTGCTCACGCTGCGGGGTCTGCTCCGGCAGCAGGAACGCCGCGGCGAGCGTCACCACCCCGCGCATCCCGGCCCAGGACACGACCGCCGCCTCCCGGGGTCGCAGGTTGTTCGGGTCGTCCGGGCGCAGCCGCCAGCTGAGGAAACCGATGGTCATGACGTAGACCGGGCGCAGCAGCATCACCGTGAGGAGCACCAGGACGGCCGCACCGATGGTGCTGGGGCGTACGTCCTCGACGATGGTGCGCACCTCCAGGCCGATGAGCAGGAAGACGACGCTTTCCAGGACGTATTGCAACGACTGCCAGTTCAGGCGTTCGGAGACCCGGGAGGCGGCGGTCTGGATGCTGGGTGCTTGGTGGGCGAGCAGCACCCCGCAGATGACGACGGCGAACACCCCTGAGGCGTGGATGGCCTCGGCCGGAAGGTAGGCCAGCCACGGTGTCAGGTAGGAGATGGCCACGCTGATCGTCGTGTCGGTGACCTGGCGCCTGACCCAGGCCAGCACGACGTACGCGAGCATTCCGACCGCGACGCCGCCGACGACGGCCAGGGCCAGCTGCCCGGTGACGGCCAGCACGGTCACGCTGCCGCTGATCAGGATGCTCTTGGCCGTGTTGACGGTGACCAGTGCCGTGGCGTCGTTGAAGAGCGACTCGCCCTCCAGCACGGCAACGACACGGCGTGGCAGACCCATTCGCCGGGCTACCGCTGTTGCTGCGACCGCGTCGGGCGGGGCGACGATGGCACCGAGGGCCAGCGCCGCGGCGTACGGGATGCCCATCAACCACCACGCGATCAGGGACACTCCGAAGGCTGTGAAGAGCACCAGCAGCATCGACAAGCTGAGGATCTGGCGCCGGTCCCGGCGCAGGTCGACCAAGGAGGTCTGGGAGGCGGCGGCGAACAGCAGCGGCGGCAGCAGGCCCAGCAGGATGAATTCAGGGTTCACCTCGATCCGGGGCATGCCCGGCACGAAGGACAGCGCCGCTCCGACCGCCACCAGCACCAGCGGTGCGGAGACCCGGAAACGCTCGGCGAGGACGCCGACGGCGATCGCCCCGGTGAGCAGCAGGAGGAGAGGTACGGCGATGTGCACGGCCCATTGTCACCTGGGCCGGGCGCGGGTCAGGCGATGCCGGGTGAGGTTCGCAGATCGCCGAGGTGCTCCAGGTCCGCATCCACGACGGGCTCGACCTCTTCGCGCGGGTAGGCCATCTTCAGGACGGCGAAGTAGTAGAGCCCCAGCGACAGCACGGCCACCACCAGAGCATCCCAGTCATCGGGCAGCCAGCCCCGACCGCCGTAGTTGCCCAGCCAGCCCACGACGATCATCCCTACCTGCCAGGTGATCAGCCAGATCGCGAACCGCCAGCGGGAGCGGTCCGGGTCCACGTTCTTGGCGTTGACCCGTGTCGCGATCAGATAGATGAGGCCACCGATGAGCAGACCGATGGACAGCTTCCAGGTCGAGGTGAACGTGCCCCAGTAGACGATCAGGTTGGCGAAGATGAAGCCCACCGGCAGGGTGACGGCCGGGAAGGGCACCCGGTAGGGGTGTTCGCGGTCGGGATCGGAGTGCCTGAGGGCGCCGAGGGCGATCGGGGCGAACGCGTACATCAGCGCCGTGGCGCCGGTGATCAGCCCCACCAACTCCTGCCAACTGGGTGCCGGCAGCAGGAAGAGGACGCCGAAAGCAGTCGCCACGATCACCGACCAGACCGGCACACCGCGCTTGTTGACCTTGGTCAGCGAGTCCGGCAGGCCCAGGGCGTAGGAGATCCGGGCGGTGGTGCCGACGTAGATCAGGCCGGTGCCGCCGGGGGAGATGACGGCGTCGATGATCAGGACGGTGGCCAGCCAGCCGACGCCCGCGTTGATGGCGAGGGTGTAGTACGGGCCGTAGTCGCCGGCGCCGATCGGGTGCTGCCAGTTGTGCACGACGTTCGCCGGGTTCACGGCACCGACGAAGGCGACCTCGAGTCCGATGTAGATGACGGCACCGATGATCATCGCCAGGATGATTGCCTTGGCGACGTCCTTCTGCGGGTTCTTGGCTTCCCCGGCCATCTGGGTGGCCTGCTCGAAGCCCTGGAGGGCGAAGACCACACCGGCGGGCAGTGCGGCGAAGATGCCGTGGAAGCCGTACGGTGCGAAGCCCCCGCCCGCGGTGAAGTTGCCCGGATGGAAGCTGACGATCAGCAAGGTGATGATGGTCAGAAGTGGGACGGCGATCTTCCACAGCACGATGGCGGTATTGCTGTCCGACATCCATTTGGCGCCGGCCAGGTTGATCAGCATGAAGACCAGCATCGCCACGACGCCGATCACGATGCCGGTCACGGTCAGGGTGCCGTTGGTGTTGACCAGCTTCACGTGCGACTTCACCGCATCGATCGAGTTCACGTAGCCCAAGGAGGCCTCGACCTCCAGCGGCGCGATCGCCACCGCCTGCAGGTAGGTCGTCCAGCCGGCCGCGAAGCCGGCGAGGCCGCCGAACGCGAAGTGCGGGTAGCGCGACGTCCCGCCGGCGACCGGGTAGGCGGCGCCCAGATCGGCGTGGATCAGCGCCAGCACCGTCAGCATGATCGCGGCGAGGATCCAGCTGATCAGCGAACCACCGCCCCCGGCGATGGTCGCCGCAGTCAGCGCCCCCAGCAGCCAGCCGGAACCGATGATCGAACCCAATGACACGAAGGACAGACCCCAGAAGCCCACGGTGCGGTGCAAGCCGCCCGGGGTGGTCTCGGGGCCCTCGGTGACGACAGCGGACATGGCAACCTCCATGGGTCGACGGGCCCGGGGCGACACTGACCCGTGAATCGCGCCAGCGTAGAAGTACGGCGCTGGGGCGCCTAGCTCCGCGGGAGCCGATCCGAAGGATTGCCAGCCACTTGGCAGGCGGCGCGCAGATTGCGTTCAGATTGGCGCCGACTGCCTCAGAGCAGGTCGAACTCCCGCAACACGGCGGTCCGCAGAGCGTCCAGGCCGATCGAGCCCACGTCGAGGGCCTTGCGGTGGAATGCCTTGGCGTCGTACGAATCCGCCTGTGCCGCTTGGACATCCGCGCGCAACTGGCGCCACAGGCGCTCGCCGATCTTGTACGACGGGGCCTGGCCCGGCCAGCCGAGGTAGCGATCCAACTCAAAGCGCAGGAAGCCGTCGGCCATGTTGGCGTGTGCCTTCAGGAACGCCCAGGCTTTGTCGTAGTCCCATGACCCGCCACCGACCTCGGCCGGTGCCTCGAACCCGCAGTGGACGCCGATGTCGAGCACGACCCGCGCGGCGCGCAGCGACTGTCCGTCCAGCATGCCCATCCGGTCACCCGGATCGGACAGGTACCCCAACTCGTCCATCAACCGCTCGGCGTACAGTGCCCAGCCCTCGCCGGAACCGGACACCCACACGTCCATCCGCCGCCAGGAATTCAGCAATGCGCTGCGGTACATCGTCTGACCCACTTGCAGATGGTGGCCGGGTACGCCCTCGTGGTAGACGGTGGTCAACTCCCGCCAGGTTCCGAAGTCGGTCACGCCCTTGGGCACGGCCCACCACATGCGGCCGGGCCGGGAGAAGTCCTCGCTGGGTCCGGTGTAGTAGATACCGCCCGAAGTGGTGGGGGCAATCATGCACTGGATGGTGCGGACCGGCTCGGGGATGTCGAAGTGCGTCCCGGCCAGGTCGGTGATCGCCTGGTCGGCTTTGCCCTGCATCCAGCGCTGCAACTCATCGGTGCCGTGCAACTGATACGCCGGGTCGGCGTCGAGGACGTCCATCGCTTCGCGCGGGGAGGCACCGGGTTTGATCCGCTGCGCGGTCTGCTCCATGTCGGCGACGATGCGCGCGAGTTCTTCCTGGCCCCACGCGTAGGTCTCCGCCAGATCGATGGTAGCGCCGAGGAACTGCCGTGAGCTCAACCGGTAGCGGTCCTGGCCGACCGCGTCGGCCTCCGGTGCGAGCGGCAGGATCTCATCGCGCAGGCGATCCGCAGCGCGTGAATAAGCCTGCGCGGCAACGGTGGCCGCGTCGGCGATGTCCGGGTACGTCGATCCGAGCGTGGCGAAGTACCCACCCGGTGCCGTGTTGTCCCCGGCCTGGCTCATGCACGCCTTGACCTGTCGCGCGGCGGCCACGTGGCCTTCTGCGGCGGCGGAATGCAGTGACTCGAACCACTGGTCCAGGGCGGTCGGCATCGCTCGTAAGCGGGCGGCCAGGTCTGCGCGCTGCGCTGCCGTATCGGTCGACATCAGGTCGAGGATGTCGCGCATCTCCTGGAACGGGGAGGCGATGTTGTTCAGGTCCATCCGGTCGAGGCCGGCCTCCGCGAATTCCACCTGTAGGCCGAGCCGTTCGTTCATGGCGTCGAGCGTCACCCGGTCCACGTCGTCGACGGGAGCCGCGTCGGTCAGCCGGGCGAGCGTCGTACGTGCGAGGTCGGTCTTGGCCGCCAGGCCGGCGGGGGAGTAGTCATCCAACTCGCCGTCGTGGCCAGGGACGCCCAATGCCGTTGCGGCAGTAGGCGAAAGCTCCAGGTAGGCGCGGTGGTAGTCCTCGGCGACGGCATCGATGGCGGTGGGAGTGCGAGTGGGCTCAGTCACGCCTCGACGTTAGCGCCCGTGCCAGGACCGCGACGCCCACGGGGTCCGGCCCTGCCACCGAGAGCGCGGCGCAGGCGCGGGGGCGGGCGGTTTCGCGGCGGCCAGGACGGCGACCAGGGCGGCCAGTTCCTCCGGGGTCGGGTTGCCCGAGACGATCGTGAGGGTCACAGCGGGATGTTCCCGTGCTTCTTGGGCGGCAGTTTCTCCCGTTTGGTCTTGAGTGCCCGCAACGCCTTGGTGACCTCGATCCGGGTCTGCGAGGGCTGGATCACCGCATCGACGTAACCGCGCTCCGCAGCGATGTACGGGTTGGCCAGGGTGTCCTCGTACTCGGTGATCAGTTCCTGCCGGCGGGTCTGCACGGCGGCGTCGTCGTGCTTCTCGGCGACCTTCTTCAGCTCGCGTCGGTGCAGGATGTTGACCGCGCCCTGAGCGCCCATGACCGCGATCTGCGCGGTGGGCCAGGCCAGGTTGATGTCGGCGCCGATGTGCTTGGAACCCATCACGTCGTAGGCGCCGCCGTAGGCCTTGCGGGTGATCACGGTGACCAACGGCACCGTTGCCTCGCAGTAGGCGTAGAGCAGTTTGGCGCCCCGGCGGATGATGCCGCCCCACTCCTGGTCGGTGCCGGGCAAGAAGCCCGGGACGTCGACGAAGGTGAGGATCGGGATGTTGAAGGCGTCGCAGGTGCGCACGAAGCGGGCGGCCTTCTCCGAAGCGTCGATGTTGAGAGTGCCGGCCAGTTGCAGCGGCTGGTTGGCGATCACGCCGACCGGCGACCCGTCGACCCGGCCGAAGCCGCAGACGATGTTGGGCGCGAAGAGTTCCTGCACCTGCAAGAACTCGCCGTCGTCGCACACCGCCCGGACCGCCGTGACGATGTCGTAGGGCACATTGGCCGAGTCGGGGATGAGGGTGTCCAGCGCCAGATCGTCGTCGGTCGGCTCGCCGATCTCGCCGGCCGGGTAGAGGACCGGGTCGTCCATGTTGTTGGCCGGCAGGTAGGACAGCAGGTCCTTGACGTAGTCGATGGCATCCTGCTCGTCGCTGGCCATGTAGTGCGCGACACCGGAGCGGGTGTTGTGGGTGCGGGCGCCGCCCAACTCCTCCATGCCGACGTCTTCGCCCGTGACGGTCTTGATGACGTCCGGACCGGTGACGAACATGTGCGAGGTCTGGTCGACCATGACGGTGAAGTCGGTCATCGCGGGGGAGTAGACCGCTCCGCCGGCGCACGGGCCGACGACCAGGGAGATCTGCGGGATGACACCCGAGGACAGCACGTTGCGGCGGAAGATCTCGGCGTAGAGACCGAGCGCGACCACCCCTTCCTGGATACGGGCGCCGCCGGAATCGTTGATGCCGACCACCGGGCAGCCGATCTTGAGTGCCAGGTCCATGACCTTGACGATCTTCTCGCCGAAGACCTCACCCAGGGAGCCGCCGAAGACGGTGAAGTCCTGGGAGAACACGCAGACCGTGCGCCCGTCGATGGTGCCGTACCCGGTCACCACGCCATCGCCGTACGGGCGATTCTTGTCCTGACCGAACGCGACGGAGCGGTGCCGGGCCAGGGCGTCCAACTCGGTGAACGAGCCTTCGTCGAGCAACGCGTCGATCCGTTCGCGGGCGGTCAACTTGCCTTTGGCGTGCTGTTTCTCGATCGCCCGGTCCGACCCGGCGTGCACCGCGTCATCCAGGCGGCGGTCCAACTCCGCCAACCGGCCGGCGGTCGAGTGGGGATCCGGAGCGGACGAAGGATCGGGAGTGGCGACGGCGCTCATGCGTCAAGACTCTAGCCTTGTGTCGTGAGCCACCATCTTGATGCCGACGCGTTGCGCGAGCGTCTGGCCGGCACGGTGTGGGCCGGGATCGACGTCCGTGACGAGGTCGGGTCCACCAACGAGGAGTTGATGCGCGACGCGCGGCCGTTCACCGCGCTCACCGCGGACTTCCAGAGCGCCGGCCGCGGCCGCTTGGACCGGGTGTGGCAAGCCCCGCCCGGCAGCTCGGTTGCCCTGTCGGTCAGCATGCCGCTGCCCGAGGACCCGGCGCGCTGGGGTTGGGTGCCGTTGCTGGTCGGTGTGGCGTTGCGTCGCAGTCTGCGCCGGTTGACCGATGTCGAGCTGGGGCTGAAATGGCCAAATGACGTTCTGGCCCGGGCGACCCTGCACGACGAGTGGCGCAAGGTGGCCGGCATCCTGTGCAACGTCGTGGGTGCACCGGAGCCGCTGGTGATCATCGGGATGGGCATCAACGTGTACCAGGCCCGCGAGGAGTTGCCGCTTCCCGGAGCCACGTCGCTGTCGCTGTGCGGTGCCGTCGTCGGCCGTGAAGAACTCATCGCGACGGTGTTGGAGGAGCTCTCCAGCACCAGCGGCGCCTGGGTCGACGGCAGCCTGGATCACACCTACCGGGCCAGCTGCGTCACCATCGGTCAGCAGGTGCAGATCAGTCTCGGCGACGGACCGGTCGAGGTCGGTCGAGCGGTCGCCGTCGACGACATGGGCCGGATCGTTCTGCAGGATGCGCAGGGCGGACAGATTCCGCACGCCGCGGGAGACGTGGTCCACGTGCGGCCCCGGGACACCGTCGAGATCGACGACGAGTTCTTCAAGGTCCAGCAACCGGACCCCGCGGTGTTCGTCGACCAGCTGGAGTCGGAGCTGCTCGGTTCGCCGCGCACCATGCGCCGGGCGGATGTGGCGCACGCGGTCGGGACGGACACCGAGACCACGCGGTTGATCTGGCGGGCTCTGGGGTTCGCCAGTCCCCGCGACGAGGATCTGGTCTTCACCGAGGCCGACGCTGAGGCGCTGCGACGGCTGCACGAGGCCATGGCCGAGGGGGCGCTGGACACCACCACGGCCCTTGGCCTGGCGCGTGCGGTCGGGCGCACGACCGATCGGCTGGCCATGTGGGCGTTGCAGCTGATCACCGACATGGTCGCCGGCGAGAACGAAGGTTTCGATTCGCGTACAGCGTTCCTCGCCGCGGAGCGGACCGTGCAGGTGATGGACACCTTCGAGCCGTTGCTCAACTACGTGATGCGCCGCAACCTGGCGGTCGCCATTTCGCGGTTGATCGCCGACGCCGAGCCGGAGAGCCACGTCGGGGTGGTGCGCACCATCGGCTTCGCCGACCTGGTGAACTTCACCCAGTTGGTGCGGGAACTGTCCGAACGCGAACTGGCCAAACTCGTCTCACGCTTCGAAGCGACCGCCTCGGACATCGTCGCGTCGCACGGCGGCGCCCTGATCAAGACGGTGGGCGATGAAGTGCTGTTCTCCCACACCACCGTCGAGGGCGCGGTCGCGATCGGGTTCGATCTGCTGGATCTGGCCGCCGAGGACGACGTGATCCCCCGGATGCGCGTGGGAATGGCCAAGGGCCGGGTCCTTGCCCGGTTGGGCGACGTGTACGGCACGGTCGTGAACCGGGCCGCGCGGCTGACCTCCGCGGCCGATCCGGGCACGCTGCTGGTGGACCAAGCGGTCGCGGACGCGATCAGCGGTAGCAACCTGGCTCGCGCCGTACCCCACCCGACCGTATTCCTCACCGGGCTGGGTGAAGTCATCCCGTGGGTGCTGAAGCGCGAGGCGCACTAGCATCCACACCATGACACGCGTACTGCTCGCGGAGGACGATCCGACGATTTCCGAACCCCTGGCCCGCGCTTTGCGTCGCGAGGGATACGACGTCGAGGTGACCCCCGATGGAGCGGCCGCACTCCAGGGCGCGGAGGACAACCCCGATCTGTTGATCCTGGATCTCGGCCTACCGGTGATGGACGGTCTGGAGGTCTGTCGCCGGCTGCGCGCCGCCGGAAACTCGGTACCCGTGCTGATCCTGACGGCGCGCGCGGACGAGGTCGACACAGTGGTCGGGCTGGACGCCGGAGCCGACGACTACGTGACCAAGCCGTTCCGCCTGGCCGAGCTGCTGGCCCGCGCCCGTGCGCTCCTGCGGCGTCAGCCCATCGCGGAGGACGACCAGGCCTTCGTGCGGATCGATTCCGAGGGCCGCCGGGCCTTCATCGACGACGAGGAGCTGCAGCTGACCGCCAAGGAGTTCGACCTGCTGCGGGTCCTGGTGCGCGAGGCGGGCAAGGTGGTCTCGCGTGAGCAGCTGATGCAGGAGATCTGGGAGACCTCGTGGTACGGCTCGACCAAGACCCTCGACATGCACGTCTCGGTCCTGCGGCGCAAACTCGGTGACGACGCGACGAACCCCAGGTTCATCGCCACGGTCCGCGGGGTCGGTTTCCGGTTCGAGCAACCAGACGGGACCTGAGTTGACGTGCGCCGGCGCCTGACCCGCGAGGGGCTGGTAGCCCTCACCTGCGCCGGACTGCCGCCCACGGTGGCAGGGATCGCCATCGCCACCGATTGGCCAGCGCGACTAGCCGTGCTGCTTGCCGGGGTCGTTTCGTTCGCGGTCGCCTGCTGGCTGACGGTGCGCAACGTCGACTGGGTGACGTCGTCGGTGAATGAACTCGTCCGCCGCGCCGAGGACACCCGCGTCGGGAGCAGCGGTCCGCCGCTGAACAGCGGCGTCCAGGAGTTCGACCGGATCGCCGCGGTGTTCGAGCAGCGCGCTGCCTCCCTGTCGCGCAGCATCGCCGCCGAACGGGACTTCGCGGCCGACGCCAGTCATCAATTGCGCACCCCGTTGACAGCGCTGATGATGCGGCTGGACGAGATTGCCGAGACCGACGACATCGTCTTCATCCATGAGGAGGCGCACGCCGCCATCGAGCAGGTGGAACGGCTGACCGACGTGGTGGAGCAACTGCTGCATCGCACCCGCACCCAGGACGACGAACCTGCCGAGACCGTTTCCCTGGACTCGGTCATCGCGGCCCTGCAACGGGAATGGCAGCCGGCGTTCACCGGAGCGCGCCGGGCCGTGCGGGTGACGGGACAGCGCGGGCTACAGGTGCTGTGCGCCCGCGGTGATCTTGCTCAGGTGCTGTCGACCCTGCTGGAGAACGCGCTCATCCACGGCGCCGGCACCGTGGAGGTGCGGGCCCGCAGTAACGGACCGTCGGTGGTGGTCGAAGTCTCCGATCACGGCCCGGGGGTGGACGCCGCGCTAGCGCCGCGGATCTTCGAGCGACGGGTCAGCACCGGCGGCACCGGGCTCGGCCTGGCCCTCGCGCGTGACCTGGCAGCCGCGAACGGCGGCCGGCTCGAACTGCGTTCGGCTCATCCGGCGGTGTTCGCGCTGTTCCTCTCCGAATCGCGATCCTGAGCCGCTTCGGCGCCGTCGCCGTCGACGTCCTCATTGGCGAAGACCACGTTGCGGTAGGCCCAGAAGCGGAAGACGGTTCCGAGTCCGATGCCGATGAACGCATGCACGTTGAGCATCAACGTGGTGTGGGCGTGCAACACGTAGTGGGCGAAGGCGACCCACGCGGCGGAAATCGCCAGCGCGACGCCGTTGACGGCGAAGAACAGGAACACCTCGTGATGAACCGGCCGGTTGCGCCGGTCCCGGAAGGTCCAGTACCGGTTGCCGACCCAGGCGAAGGCAGTCGCCACGGCGCCGCTGATGATTTTCGCGGTGGTCACCTTATGCGACATCGGGCCGGCGATGAGCACGTTGTACCCGCCCAGGTCGATGACGAAGGAGATCGCGCCGATGACTCCGAACTTGGCCAGCTCACGCCACAGTCGGTGGAAGGCGTCGATGAGGCGGGTACGCACGAGGTCCAAGGGTAACCCCCTACGATAGCGGCGTGACGGCACCGCGACGGGCTCCAGGCGGCTTTCCGGTCGTGGGCATCATCGGCGGCGGTCAATTGGCCCGGATGTGCGCACCCGCCGCGGTCAATCTCGACATCACGCTGTCGGTTCTGTGTGAATCCGCTGATTCGGCGGCCCGATTCGTCGTCCCGTCCGCTCCGGTAGGCGACTACACCGACGTCGACACGGTGCTGGCCTTCGCCCGTGACTGTGACGTGATCACCTTCGACCACGAGCACGTCCCCCAAAACGTTCTGCACGCGCTGGTCGAGGCGGGTGTCGCCGTGCATCCCTCGCCGGAGGCGCTGGTCTACGCCCAGGACAAGCTCGCCATGAGGAAGCGACTGACCGGCATGGGCGTGCCGTGCCCGGCGTGGGCCGGAGTGCGGACCGCGGAGGAACTCACCGCGTTCGCGGCGACGCACGGCTGGCCGGTGGTGCTCAAGACGCCCACCGGCGGGTACGACGGCAAGGGCGTCCTGCTGGTGTCGTCGGTGGACGATGCGGCCGACTGGCTGGCCCACGGGGAGCCCCTACTCGCTGAGGAAGCGGTCCCGTTCGTGCGTGAACTGGCGGTCCTGGTCGCCCGCAGCCCATCGGGGCAGGCCGCTGCCTGGCCGGTGGTGCACACCGTCCAGACCGGCGGCATCTGCACCGAGGTCCTCGCGCCGGCGCCGCAGCTGCGGCCGGACCTCGCCGCTCGGGCGACCGAGGCGGCGCTGCGGATCGCGGGCGAACTCGGCGTGACCGGGGTCATGGCGATGGAGACCTTCGAACTGCCCGACGGCGGTTTCGTCGTGAACGAACTGGCGATGCGCCCGCACAACAGCGGCCACTGGACGATGGACGGAGCGGTCACCGGGCAATTCGAACAGCACCTGCGCGCGGTGCTCGACCTGCCGCTGGGCTCGCCGCGCCCGCTCGAGCAGTGGACGGTGATGACCAACGTGCTCGGCGGCCGGGACGAGGATCTGTATCCCACCTACCGGCACCTGATGGCTCGTGATCCCGGGCTGAAGATCCACCTGTACGGCAAGGCGGTCCGGCCCGGCCGCAAGATCGGCCACGTCAACCTGACGGGTACTGATCTGGCCGACCTGCGTGAGCGGGGCCGCCACGCTGCCGACTACCTGGAGGGAACTGTCCGTGAGTGATCCGATCGTCGGTGTGGTGATGGGCAGCGACTCGGACTGGCCGGTGATGAAACTGGCCGCCGACGCGCTGACGGAGTTCGGGATCGGGTTCGAGGCCGACGTGGTGTCGGCCCACCGGATGCCGACCGAGATGATCGAGTACGGCCAGCACGCCGCGGGCCGGGGACTGCGCGTCATCATCGCCGGTGCCGGCGGGGCTGCCCACCTGCCCGGCATGCTCGCCGCGGTGACCCCGCTGCCCGTGATCGGCGTACCCGTGCCGCTGAAGTACCTGGACGGGATGGACTCGTTGCTGTCGATCGTGCAGATGCCGGCAGGCGTGCCGGTGGCGACCGTGTCGATCGGCGGAGCACGCAACGCGGGGCTGCTCGCGGCCAGGATCATCGCCTCTGGGACGGATTCGCTTGCTGCCCACGTGCGTACGTCGATGGTGGACTTCCAGTCCACCTTGCGGGACCAGGCGCACGCCAAGGGTGCGTCGCTTCGATCAGAGATTGCAGGGAGCTGACATGCGATTCGGTGCGTTCGTGCCCCAGGGGTGGCGGTTCGATCTGGTGGGGATCGACCCGGCCCGGCAGTGGGAGGTGATGTCCGGCCTGGCGTCGACGATCGACGCGGATCCGAACTGGGAGTCGTTGTGGGTCTACGACCACTTCCACACCACGCCGCAGCCCAGCGACCAGGCCACGCACGAGGCGTGGAGCCTGATGTCGGCGTACGCCGCGTCGACGGCTCGGGTGCGACTGGGCCAGATGTGAACCTGCATGAGTTACCGCGAGCCGACCTACCTGGCCAAAGTCGCCGCCACCGTCGACGTCATCAGCGGCGGCCGCGTCGAGATGGGCATCGGCGGCGGCTGGTACGAGCACGAATGGCGCGCCTACGGGTACGGATTCCCCCTGCCGGTGAGCGATTGGGCCGCCTGCGGGAAGGTGTTGAGATATTCCGGCAGATGTGGACGACCGGGTCGGCGACGCTGGACGGAAAGTACTACCAGGTCGACGGCGCGCTGTGCCATCCGCAGCCGGTGCAGACCACCAGTGAGACCAACCGCATCCCGATCTGGATCGCCGGCGGCGGTGAGAAGGTCACGCTGAAGATCGCGGCGCAGTACGCCGACTACACCAACTTCGACGGTACGCCCGGCAACTTCGAGGCGAAGTCGGCTGTGCTGCAGCAGCATTGCGACAGCCTGGGCCGCGACTTCTCCTCGATCACCCGGTCGGCGAACTACAACGTGCTGATCGGTTCGCCCCAGCAGATCGACGCCACGGTGACGCACCTGACCGACCGGCTGGCGCCGTACATCGGCGTGGAGAAGGCACGCGCACACGCCGGCGCGCTGCGTGAGCAGCCGCTGGTCGGCGAGCCCGACCAGATCGTGGAGACGTTGCACGGCCTGAACGAGGCCGGCATGGACTACGCGATCTGCTACTTCCCGGACGCGGCGTACGACGACACGTCCCTGCGACGGTTCAGCGAGGAAGTCATCCCGCAAGTTTCCTGAGCTCGGCCGAGTAGCTCGTCTGCCACTGGCGGGTCAACCCTGCGATGTCTGCGCCAAAAACCCTGCGCGCCAACGCATTCAAATCAGCGGGGTTGCTCGTCACGGCCGGGGTGTAGAACGCGGAGACGGCGTCCTTGCGGCGGATTTGCAGGAACACGGCAAAGAGGAACGCCAGCACGTACGACGTCCCGGAGTCCGCGACGAACTGGGCATTGCTGGGCAGATGCGCCGCCGGGGGCGGCTTGGCTGACAACGCCTGGACGCTCGTGACGTCGGTAGCGGCCAGTTGGGCAAATCCCTCGGTGAGCCACAGCGGCTGCGTGGCACGGGCCTGGGGCGTCAACGTGAGCGCGTGCAGCATCTCGTGGGCAAGGACATTCTGCTGCTCGGCGGTGGTCAGTGCCGGTTTGAGCGCGATCCACGGCGCGACGTGTTCGACGACGACGGTCACTCCCCGTTCTTCCGGGTTCAACGACTGGTTGGTCCAGCGGTCGTATTCGGCGGCCGTGGCCGGAGCCAGGATCAGGGTGCTCTCGCGCGGCGCGGGGATGGAGCACAGCTGTGCCAGCGTCGGGGTGTAGCTCATCGCAAGGGTCGCCAGGGTGTTCACCGCCGAGGCGGGAACCGTACCGACAACCACGGCAGCGGAGTTGACGGCGGTTGAGACACCGGTTGCTCCGGGCACCGGCGCGGCTGCTGGGGACAAACCGCTTCGCGCCAGGCGCGCGGTCGCCAGCGCTTGGGGTGACTCGGTGGTCGGTGGGATGGACGTCGCGCTAGTCGTGGCGGGGCTCGAGGCGTGGCAGCCACTCAGCACGGCAGAGACACCGGATCCGACCACCAAGCCGATCGCCGTACGCCGCGGGAGTGGGTTCATCCGCCGGAGGATAGTCGCGAGGACTGGGAGCTAAGCGGTTGCTTAGTAGGCCGGGCAGGCGGGTAGCATTCAAAACGTGACCGGAAACCCTGATTTCGACCTGTTCAAGACTTCTGAGGAGCACGAGGAGCTGCGGGCCGCGGTTCGTGCCGTCGCCGAGGACAAGATCGCGCCGCATGCAGCCGAGGTCGATGAGAAGAGCGAGTTCCCGCAGGCTGCGCTGGACGCGCTGGTGGCTTCGGATTTCCATGCTCCGCATATCCCGGAGGAGTACGACGGGGTCGGCGCGGACGCTCTGGCGACGTGCATCGTGATCGAGGAGGTGGCCCGGGCGTGCGTGTCCTCCTCCCTGATCCCGGCGGTCAACAAGTTGGGTTCGATGCCGGTCATCCTGGGTGCTTCGGAGGAGGTCAAGGCCAAGTACCTGCCGCCGGTGGCGCGGGGTGAGGCGATGTTCTCCTACGGGTTGTCCGAGCGCGAGGCGGGTTCGGACACCGCCGGGATGAAGTGCAAGGCGACCGCCGACGGGGACGACTTCATCCTCAACGGGCAGAAGTCCTGGATCACCAACGCCGGTGTCTCGCAGTTCTACACCGTCATGGCTGTGACCGATCCCGATGGTCCTCGCGGTCGCAACATCACCGCGTTCGTGGTGGAGAAGGACGATGAGGGGTTCACCTTCGGCGCTCCCGAACGCAAGATGGGCATCAAGGGTTCCCCGACCCGGGAGTTGATCTTCGAGGGCTGCCGGATCCCGGGGGACCGGATGGTCGGTGAGCCCGGCGAGGGCTTGAAGATCGCGTTGCGGACCCTGGACCACACCCGGGTCACCATCGGCGCCCAGGCGATCGGCGTCGCGCAGGGCGCCCTCGACTACGCGCTTGCCTACGTCAAGGAGCGCAAGCAGTTCGGCAAGGCCATCGCGGAGTTCCAGGGGTTGCAATTCATGCTGGCCGATATGGGCATGAAGCTGGAGACGGCCCGGCAGATGGTCTACGTCGCGGCGGCCAAATCCGAGCGCGGGGACGCCGACCTGACCTTCTTCGGCGCCGCGGCCAAGTGCTACGCCGCGGACGTGGCCATGGAGGTCACGACCGATGCGGTGCAACTCCTCGGTGGCGCCGGGTACGTCAAGGACCACCCGGTCGAGCGGATGATGCGCGATGCCAAGATCACCCAGATCTACGAAGGCACCAACCAGATCCAGCGCGTCGTCATGGCCCGCCAGTTGCTGAAGGGCTGAGGTTCAGCTCAACGTCTCGGCCAGGGTCGTCAGCCCGGCGACCGGGTCCGGCCAGAAGGTGACCCCCTGCACCAGCAGGGAGGTCACCACGGTCGGCTCCCACCGGCTGAACTGCTCGCGCACCCGTGCCGCCGGGCCCACGAGGGCCACGTCGTCGACCATCTCCAGCGGGATGGCGGCGGCCGCCTCGTCCTTGCGGCCGTCCAGGTAGAGATCCTGCACCTGCGCGCAGACGTCCTCCCAGCCCATCCGGGCGAAGACGTCCAGGTGGAAGTTCTGGCCGCGCGCACCCATACCGCCGACGTAGAGCGCCAGGTTGCGGCGCACCAGGTCGGCGGCGCCATCCAGGTCGTCGGCGATGATGACCGGCACCGAGGCGTGCACTTCGAAATCGCTCGCCGTACGCCGTGCCCCGGCCCGGGCGAAACCCTCCGCCAGCGCCGCGCGATAGAAGTCGTCGCTGCGCGGGGAGAAGAACAGCGGCAACCAGCCGTCGGCGATCTCGGCGGCCAGCGCGACGTTCTTGGGTCCCTCCGCGCCCAGGAAAATCGGCAGATCGGTGCGGTAGGGGTGCAACGTCGAGCGCAGCGGCTTGCCCAGGCCGGTGGTGCCGCCGTCGATCAACGGCAGCGGGTAGTGCGGGCCGCCCGAGGTCACGACCTCGCGAGCGACGGTGCGCCGCACGATGTCGATGTACTCGCGGGTGCGGGCCAGCGGCTTGGGGTACCGCTGGCCGTACCATCCCTCGACGACCTGCGGCCCGGAGACGCCCAGCCCCAGGATGAACCGGCCATCGGACAAATGGTCCATCGTCATCGCCGCCATGGCCGTGGCGGTGGGTGTCCGAGCTGACAACTGGATCACGTTGGTGCCCAGGCGGATGCGGGTTGTGGAAGCTCCCCACCACGCCAGCGGGGTCAACGCATCGGAGCCGTAGGCCTCGGCGCTGTAGATCGCGTCGAAACCCAGGTCGTCGGCTGCGCGCACGATCTCCCCAGCCCTCGCCGGCGGACCGGCTGACCAATACCCGAGGTGCACTCCGAGCTTCACGGCGACACCGACGTCGGCAACGCGGTGTCGTTGCGCAACGCCTCGAAGAGCGCTAGCGCCTTGGGCTTGTCCCACAGCAGCACGTCGCCCACGTTGGTGCTGGCATTACCCGCGATCGGGACCTGGACGGACGTGCCGCTGGAGGAGATGCCCTTCAGCGCCCACACCGTCTTGAACGCCATCAGCGGCGACATCTCGTTGTCGACCGCCAGCCCCTGGGCGCCGGAGACGCCGATGCTGTGCAGCTTCCACGGCATCAGGACGTTGGCCGGACTGGCGATCTTGCTCATCAGCGCCGCGAGGAATTCACGCTGGTGCTTGGCGCGGGCCAGATCGCCCTCGGCGAACGCGTGCCGGGAGCGCACGTAGCCCAGGGCGTCCTTGCCGTTGAGTGTCTGGCAACCGGCCGGCAGGTCGATGTGCGCGTAGTCGTCCTTGACCGCCTCAGGCAGGCACATCCGCACCCCGCCCACGGAGTTGACGACGCCGGCGAAGCCGCCGAAACCGATCTCCATGTAGCCATCGATCCGCAGGCCCGTGGCGTCCTCCAGCGTCTCGATCAGCAGCGGAGCACCGCCGAACGCGAACGAGGCGTTGATCTTGTTGCGGCCATGGCCCGGGATCGGCACGTAACTGTCCCGGGGAAGCTGACCAGCGTCGGCTGGCCGGAGGAGGGCAGGTGCAGCAGCATGATCGAGTCGGTGTGGGCGCTGCCCTGGCTCACGTTCGCCCCGCCGGTGCCCAGATCGTGAGCTTCCTCACTGCTCAAGCCGGCTCGTGAGTCCGAGCCGACGAGCAACACGTTCGTGCCCGACCCCGCCGCGGGCCGGTCCCCGGTCGGGAACGCCGCGATCTTGTCGACCGCGCCCCAGGCGCTGAAACCGGCCCACGCCAGCAACGCCAGCCAGAGGGCGATGATCAGGGCGACGGCCAGTACGACGCGCCGCCACCGCCGCTTGCGACGCGGCTTGGGTGCGGGTGCAGCAGCGGGCTGCCGCACCGGCCCCGCCGGACCCGAGGGCCCGGCAGGGCGTGGCGCGGGTCCGGCCGGCCGCACCGGCATGGCTCGGGTGGCCTGCTGCGGCGCTGCCGACGGCAACCGACGGCGTACCGGGATCGGTTGCGCTCGCTGGTCCTCGTATCCGCTCACGCAGGCGAGGGTAACCGGGCAACCTGGCCGGTCCGGGTAGCCTTGCCGGGTGCTGGACGAGAGCGAGCCGGGAATCTCGGTGATCATGCCGATCCTGAACGAAGAACGGCACCTGGCGGAGTCGGTCGACGCGATCCTCGCGCAGGAGTACGCCGCACCGATCGAGGTGATCCTCGCGCTCGGCCCCTCCCACGACCGGACCGACGAGGTGGCCGCGGGTCTGGCCGCCGCGGATCCGCGCGTCGTCCTGGTCGACAACCCCACGGGTCGTACTCCGGCGGGCCTGAACGCCGCGATCGCCAAGGGGCAGTACCCCGTTGTCGCCCGTGTCGACGGCCACGGCATCCTGTCCCCGGGATATCTCGCCACCGCGGTGCGCACCCTGGCTGAGCAGCACGCCGCGAACGTCGGCGGAATCATGGACGCCGAGGGCACGACCGACTTCGAACGCGCCGTCGCCTGCGCGATGAAGAGCAAGATCGGTGTCGGCGGCGTGAAGTTCAAGCAGGGCGGCGCCCCCGGGCCGGCCGACACCGTGTATCTCGGCGTTTTCGACCGCAAGTGGCTGGACCGGGTCGGCGGCTACGACCCGCGCTACCTACGCGCCCAGGACTGGGAGATGAACTACCGCATCCGCCAGGCCGGGGGACTGTGTGGTTCACCCCGCAGCTCAAGGTCACCTATCGACCCCGTGGCACGTTCCGGGCCCTGGCGACCCAGTACAAGCAGTACGGCATGTGGCGTCGGGTGGTGGCCCGGGAGCACCGCGGGTCGATCAACCTGCGCTACCTGGCGCCGCCGACCGCTGTGGTCGCGATCGCCGCGGGCGCACTCGGCGGCTTGGCGTGGCGACCGTTGTGGGCGATCCCGCTGGCGTACGCAGGGGCGATCAGCGTCGGGGGTATCGCCATTTCACGCGGCGAGGCAGCCACGGTGCGGGCGCTGCTACCCGGCGTACTGGCGACGATGCATGTGTCCTGGGGGTGGGGTTTCCTGACCAGCCGGGTACGGCTTGCAGAGTCCGCCCAGCAGACCCCCAGCAACTGACGGGTAGCCTGACCCGGCACGCCCGACCACGTAAGGATCACACGTCCATGCTCGAACGCCTCCGCAGGATCGTCGACTACCGCAAGGTGCTCGGCACGCTCGTCCGGCGGGACTTGCGCATCCGCTACGCCCGCAGCGTCCTCGGGTACCTGTGGACGCTCATCGATCCGTTGGCGATGACGCTGGTCTACTGGTTCGTCTTCGGGGTGATCTACAGCATCAAGACCACCGGCAGCACGGACATTGCGCACAGTCGCTCCCAGGGCGCGCCGTACGTCGTCTTCCTGCTGGCGGGTCTGCTCGCCTGGAACTGGTTCAACAACTCGATCAACGAGACGGCCCGGGCGTTGTACTCCGAGCGGTTGCTGGTCCGCTCGACCAACCTGCCGCGGGAGCTGTGGGTGATCCGGGTCGTGATCGCCAAAGGCATCGAACACCTGATGTCGCTGCCCATCCTGATCGCGTTCATTCTGCTGTTCTCGGTGACCGGCGACCAGATCCACCTCAACTGGCGGTTCGTGCTGTGGATACCGGCGCTGATCCTGGAGTTCTTCCTGTGCGTGGGTCTCGGCCTGGTGATGGCACCGGTCACGGCCCTGGTCGATGACTTCATCCGCATCGTGCGCATCATGCTGCGGATGGGTTTCTACTTGACCCCGATCGTCTACTCGGTGGGCATGCTGGACAAAGAGCACGCCTGGGCCAAGACCATCCTGCAGTTCAACCCGCTGACCGGCATCAACGACATGTACCGGTTGGGCTTCCTCAGCCCGCAGATCCACCCGGACTACTTCGCCTGGGCAACCTGTACGGCCATCACCATCTTCTGGTTGATCTTCGGCATGTGGGTCTTCCGCAAACTCGAATCCCCGGTCCTGAAGGAGATCTGAGATGACCGATCAGTCGCCGCCGCTCGGGCCGATCGGCGAGCCGGTGATGGGGGCCAACGGCAAACTGCGCTGGCGACCGGTGCGCAAGGCCAACGACCCCGAGGGCTACGACCCCGAGCACAAGCACCGCATCGACGACTACGCCCTGGCGCCGGTCGAGTCGACCGTCACCTGGAAGACCAATCCCGGAGAGCCGGTCATCGAGGTCGAGGACCTGGGGATCGAGTTCTTGCGCGGACGGAAGCGCAGCCTGTCGCTGCGTGAGATCGTCTTCACCGGCAGGAGCGCCCACAAACGCGACACCTTCTGGGCGCTGCGCAACCTGAATTTCACCGTCGGTCGCGGGGAGGCGGTCGGCCTGGTCGGCGGGAACGGCGGCGGAAAGTCGACGCTGCTGAAACTGATCGCCGGCACCCTGATCCCCGATGAGGGGCGCGCCAAAGTGAACGAGGGGGTCGCGCCGCTGATCGAACTCACCGGTGGCTTCATCGGCGAACTCAGTGCGCGCGAAAACATCTACCTCACCGCCGGGCTGCACGGCATGTCCAAGGAACAGGTCGAGGAGCGCTGGGACGAAATCGTCGATTTCGCCGGTCCCCAGGTCCGCGCCGGACTCGACGTGCCCTACCGGCACTTCAGCTCCGGGATGCAGGTGCGCCTGGGTTTCTCGGTGATCACCTGCCTGGACGAGCCCATCATCCTGGTCGACGAGGTGCTGGCCGTCGGCGATGCCGCGTTCCGGGAGAAGTGCTACAACCGCATGGAGAGCCTGCTGGATCAGGGGCGCACCCTCTTCCTGGTCTCCCACTCCGGTCCGGACCTGCTGCGCTTCTGCACGCGCGGGCTCTACCTCAGCGGCGGGCACCTGGTCGGCGACGGCCCGATGGACGAGATCATGGATCGCTACCTGTCGGAGTTGATGGGCGACAACTACGAGCTGCCCACCGATGAAGAAGTGGTCGACCGCCGGCGCAAGCGCACCGATGAGCAGATCAAACGCCGCCTGCGGCGCGAGGCCGAGCGGCGGGCCATCGAGGACGAGGCGGATCGGCGCCGCACCGTCGGTTAGGCGATCGGCAACCCTTCGGCGGCCAGTCGGGACGCGCGTTTGCCGGGATCCTCGTGCCGCAGCAGGATGAGCGATCCGTCACGCGCGTACGTCGTGAGCAGCGTCTGCGGTAGGTCGGCGCCGACCACCACCCGGGGCGCCGTGTGGTCTGCCGCCGCCTGCAGTGCGGCGTAGGGAACCTGCTCACCGCCCAGGTCGACGGCCAGGTCGTCAGGGCCCGGATCGACGTACGGCGTGAACGCATCCGGTTGGCCGGTGATCTCCGAGGCAGCCAGGAAGCCTCCGGCTCGGACAGGTCCGCGGCCGGATCGTCCATCGCGACCCGTACGTCCGCATCGGGATCGTCGCTGAGGACGGCACCGACCGCCCAGGTGGCCAGGATCCAGTAGACCGCGCGCCAGTGGTCCTGCGGGATGTCGACCCGGACCGTGGTGCCGGGGGCGGCATCCATCTCGTCCTGCAACCAGTTGCCCGCCTTGTTGACCCAGCGCAGCACGGTGGAGCCGGACAGTTCGATGCGCTCGCCGGTGGCATCGTTGTAGTAGGTGACCCGTGGCCGGGCGGAATCGGCGGCCAGGTTGGCCAGTTGGGGGATCACAGTTGCCTGCGGATCTCATCGAGCAGGTCCATGATGGCGACGGTTTCCGCCAGCGGCAGCAACGGTGACTCGCGTCGGTCGTCGGCCACGAGCTGCGCGAAATGCGCTGCCTCGTAGACCAATCCCTCGTGCCGGCGCAGCGGACCGGGGTCGATCGTCTCGCTGTCGCCGTCGCGGCCGATCAGGGTGACGGGAGTGGGGGTGTAGAAGTCGGCCGCGAATTCCAGGCGTGCCTGCGTGCCGCTGATCGAGGCCGTCGTGGGGGTCCGCGCGAACAGTGTGGTGTCCAGGACGGCCGTCGCGTCGTCCCGGGTGGCCACGATGCTGACATGGCCGTCGACGCCGGTCGGCGCCGGACGGCCGCTGGCGCGTAGGTGCAGGTCGGTGCCCAGCACGAACGCCGCGAACGACACCGGGTAGATCCCGAGGTCGAGCAATGCGCCGCCCGCGAGATCCGGGTTGAACAGCCGGTGCTGCGGGTCGTAGGCGAACCACTGTCCGTGATCGGCGTACACCGCCTCCAGGTCGCCGAGCGCGCCGTCGGCCAACAGCTGCCGCACGACGTCGGTGCCGGGCAGGAAGCGGGTCCACATCGCCTCCATGCAGGTAACGCCGTTCCTCCGCGCTGCCTCGACCAGGCGTCGGGCCTGCGCTGCGTCCACCGTGAAGGCCTTCTCCACCAGGACGTGTTTGCCCGCTTCGACGGCGACCAGGGCTTGGTCGAGATGACCGGAGTGCGGGGAGGCGACATAGACCGCGTCCACCGTGGGATCCGCGCACATCGCCGCCAGATCGTCGTACGCCCGCTCGACGCCGAACTCGCCCGCGAAGGCGTCCGCGCGGTCCTGGGAACGGGAGGCGACGGCCACGACGCGTTGTCGCGAGTTCGCGTGCATGGTGGCGGCCATCGTCGCGGCGATGCCGCCGGGGGCGCTGAATCCCCAGCGCAGCGGCGCGGCGCTCATCGGGTCGGGGATGCGGGTCGTGGGCAGCACAGCCATCAGGCTATCCGCTAGCGTCACGTGTCATGCCGACCCGCGTGCTCCTGCAGTCCCGGCTGTCCTCGTCCCGATTGCCGGGGAAGGCACTCCTGACGGTGGCGGGCCAGCCCGTCGTGGCGCTGGCGGCCCGCCGAGCGGGCAACACCGGGCTCGATGTCGTGGTGGCCACCAGCGATCAGCCCGAGGACGACGCCATCGCCGATGCCCTGGGCGAGATCGGGGTGGCGGTGTTCCGCGGGTCGCTGCACGATCCGTTGCGGCGCTTCTACGACGCAACCCGTGACCTGGCCGATGACGACCTGGTCGTGAGGTTGACCGGCGACAACGTGGTGCCGGATGGATCGTTCGTGCAACAGATGATCGACGACATGCGGGCCGCGGGCGAGCAGTACATCCGCGTGGCGGTCACCGACATCACCGGGCTGGGCGCGGAGGTCTTCAGCGCCGGGCTGCTGCGGCAGGCACACCGCATCGCCACCGATCACTACGACCGTGAACACGTCACGCCCTGGATCCGTCGGCACACCGCGGACCTGTCCGTGAACCCGCCGCTGACCGGACCGGTGAAAAGGCTGCGCTGCACGATCGACACGCTGCGCGATTTCACCGTCGCGGCCCGCGCACTGCGCGGTGTGCCGGACCCGGTCGCGGTGCCGTGGCGGGTCCTTCTGGATCGCTTCATCGACGCGGGCGGTGCGGTGCCGGCGCCGCTGCCCGGCACGGTGCCCAACCCGATCGGGCAGGGTCCGTGGGTCCTGGATGCGGCACGCCTGGGCGGCGGCGTCGATCTCGCCGAGGTGGCGAGGGTGCTCGACGCCGCCGCGATGGCCGGGGTCACGCACGTGCACACCGACAGTCGGTACGGCGATGCGTCGGCCCGCATCGGGCAGAGCCTTGCGCATGGGCTGAGCGAGCGGCTGTCGGTCGTGGCGCAGGTGGCGCCGCTGACCGTCGTGCCCCCGTCGGCCCCGGCGGGCTGGGCGGCCGCCGCGGTCGAGGCGTCGGTCTACAACACGTTGCGGCTGCTGCAGACGAAGACGGTCGACGCGCTGCTGCTGTCGTGGTCGGACTGGATCTCCTGGTCGGGCGGCGGGCCGCTGGGATTGGCGACGGTGCAAGGTGACGGCCGCTGCCGGACGATCGGGGTGGCGTTGGACGACGCGTCCCAAGTGGCGCCGGCCCTTGCCGACCCACGGGTCGGATACCTGCGGATCCCTCTGCGCTGGAGGGACATTCAGATTCCCCGCTCGGACGTCATCGTCACATGTTCGGACTCAGCGGCGCGGGGATTGCCGTTCGTGACGTCGGTGTCGCTGCCCGCCGCATCGGTGGCGCAGGTCGAGCAGCAGGCGGCGTCGTTCCAGGAGCCGCCCACGTAGTCGGCGCTATCCGTGCGGTCGAGGTTACGCCGGCGTCCGGTCGTGCAGTGGCGACTGCGACCAGTGCGCCAGCAGGTCGGCCGGGTCGCTCCACACCGCGACGGCACCCGCATCGCGCAACTCGGCGGCGCTGGTGCCCCCGCATTCGAGGCCGATGCAGGGCATGCCGATCCGGGTTGCCGCCTGCACGTCCCACACCGCATCCCCTACGAACACCGCTTCCTGCGCCCGCACCCCGATGCGCTGGAGTGCGGCGGTCAGGATGTCCGGAGCGGGTTTGCTCTGGTCGGCGTCCTCACTCGTCGTCGCTTCGTCGATCCACGCCTCGGCGTCCAGGGCGTCACGCAGCGCGTCGTGGTCACGCTGGTCGGCCGAGGTCGACAACACCACCGTGAGCCCCTCGTCGTGGCAGCGCTTCAGCAGGTCGCGGGCACCCGGCAGCGGTGTGAACCGCTGGTACCAGGCGGCGACCAGCGTCGCGTGGGACGCCGTGATCGCATCGTCCTGCCCGTTGTCGTGATCGCCCAGCAGATGGTCGAGGATCTTGTCCGAGCCGAGTCCGATGGCTCGATGGATCGGCGCCATGGGCACCAGGTGGCCGTGTTCGCGCAGTGCCTGCCACCAGGCGATGGTGTGCACGTACGTCGTGTCCACCAGGGTGCCGTCGACATCGAACAGCACCGCACGTGGCCGGTCGGTTGAGGTGTCCATCGGGTCAGTCTTACGCATTCACCAACGCCAGCAGGGCTTCGGCGACCCGATCGCGGCCCTTACCGTCCACGAGCGCCTGACCAGCGCGGGCCTGGCGCTGCCGGAGGTCCGCGGAATCGAGCAGGTCGGCGAGCCGGGCAGAGGCCACACCCGGGTCGAACGTTTCCAAGTGGCCGAGCGGAGTGGCGACACCCAGTTCGGTGGCATGCCGGTAACCGTCGACCTGGTTGTCGACCACGCAGACCAGCGCCGTCGGCACGCCGAGACACAAGAATTCCCACACCGAGGACCCGGCCGCGCTCACGACGATGTCCGCCTCCTGCGCCAATTCGGCCAGCTCGGGTGTCGGTGGGACGATCTGCAGTTCTGCCGGGTCCACCGGGAGTCGGCTGAGGCGGTGCGCAAGGTCCGCGGTCGCCGCCACCGCGGTCACCTCGACGGGCCGACCGGTCGCAAGGATCGCCGGCACGACCACGGGCGCAGCGCCGTAGGGGTCGGTGCCGCCGAAGACCGCCAGCACCCTGGCCGGCCTGGCGAGCGGTCGAGGGGCGACGCGCCGCCGGTCGAGCACGTCGTCCCGAAAGAGGGTGTACTCGATGCCGGAGAGAACCTGTGATCCCGCGGGCCGGGCGCCCGGCGGTAGGAACCGGGAGGGGTCGGCGCCGAGGTTCTGGTCGACGTAGAGGTCGGCTGCCTGACCCGTACCGAACGCATAGTCGGTCATCGCCAGCACGGTCATACCGGCGGCTCGCAGCGCCGCGCCCGTCGCCGGGGAAGGTGATAGCCGTCGAGGACAACGGCATCGACCCCGGAGGACACGGCCAGTTCGCGAAGTTCCCCGGGATCGTCGGGGGCGGGGGCCGGGTGCAGGCCGCGTTGACCGAGCAGCGGCCGCGCCCAGTCCACGTCGGTGACCGTGCCCCAGAGCACGACCCGGGCGCCGCGATGCCGGAGCGCGTCGGTCAGGGCCAGTTGCCGCATGAGGTGACCCACGCCGTACGGGCCGCCGGCATCGCAGCGCAACGCGATCAGCGGCGGCATGCAGGTCCTCGGGCTCGGGAACAGGGGCGGCAAAATGCTAGCCTCTACGGTGGTCTGGCTGCCGTGTCGGCCGCCTCCACCGAGCACCTCCAGCGAATGAGAAGAGTACGCAAGCGTGAGTATCCTGCAGGGTTCGTCCATCCTGATCACCGGTGGTACCGGGTCCTTCGGCAAGGCGTTGATCACCCGCCTTCTCGACGACATCGGGCCGAAGCGGATCGTCATCTACTCTCGCGACGAGTTGAAGCAGTGGGAGGTGCGCCAGCAGTTCGGCGACGACCCGCGCCTGCGTTGGTTCATCGGTGACGTCCGGGATCTGCCGCGGCTGCAGCGCGCGATGCACCAGGTCGACTACGTGGTGCACGCCGCCGCACTGAAGCAGGTCGACACCGGCGAGTACAACCCGTTCGAGTTCGTCAAGACCAACGTGATGGGTAGCCAGAACGTGGTCGAGGCGACCATCGACGCCGGGGTGAAGAAGGTCGTGGCCCTGTCCACCGACAAGGCGTCCAGCCCGATCAACCTGTACGGCGCGACCAAGCTGACCGCCGACAAGATCTTCATCCTGGGCAACCACTACGCCGCGGCGTACGAAACCCGATTCGCGGTGGTCCGCTACGGCAACGTCACCGGATCCCGCGGTTCGATCATCCCCAAGTTCCGTGCGTTGCACGCTGCGGGCGAGTCACTGCCGATCACGGACCTGCGGTGCACGCGGTTCCTGATCACCCTGCCGCAGGCCGTCCAGATGGTCCTGGACACCTTCGAGATGATGCAGGGCGGCGAGCTGGTCGTACCCCACATCCCGTCGCACAAGGTGACCGACCTGGCCCAGGCCATCGCCCCCGGCGCCAAGATGCACGACATCGGACTGCGCCCCGGTGAGAAGCTGCACGAGGAGATGATCTCCCCGGAGGAGGGACGCCGCGCGGTGATCGTCCAGGACGGCAAGTACTACGTGTTGGAGCCGGAGCTGGCGACCTGGGGTTACAAACCCATCGAGAACGCTGTTCCGGTCCCCGAGGGTTTCCACTGTTCCTCGGACAAGAACGACCTGTGGTACTCCGCCGAGGACATCCGTCGCGTCCTGGAGTCCGGAGTCTGATGCTCCCGTACGGGCGGCAGTCGATCGACGAGGACGACATCGCAGCGGTTTCGCAGGTGCTGCGCGGCGACTGGCTGACCACCGGCCCCGCGGTCGCGCAGTTCGAGAAGGACGTCGCTGCGGTGGCGGGCGTCCACGACCCGGCGGTCGCCGTGACCTCCGGCACGGCCGCGCTGCACACGGCGTACGCAGCGGCGGGTGTCGGACCCGGTGACGAAGTGATCACCACGCCGCTGACGTTCTTCGCCACGGCCACCACTGCCATGTGGCAGGGCGCCCGGATCGTCTTCGCCGACGTCAGCGAAGACACCGGCAACCTGGACCCGGAGGCGGCCGCAGCAGCGGTCACCGACCGGACCAAGATCGTGGCCGGTGTCGATTACGCCGGTCACCCGATCGACGCGCCCGCTCTGGCGAAGGTAGCGCACGACGCCGGGGCGCTGCTGCTGGAGGACGCCGCACACAGTGTCGGCGGTTCGCTGGACGGTGTGCCGGTCGGGTCGCTGGCCGACCTGACGACGTTCTCGTTCTTCCCGACCAAGAACCTCACCACCGCCGAAGGCGGTGCGGTGGTGTCGCCCAGTAGCGAATTACTCGCTGCGGCAAGGAATTTCAAGGGGATCGGCTATACCCGGGAGGAATCGAAGCTGCGGGTTACCGATGAGGGCCCGTGGTACTACGAGGTGCACAGCCTCGGCCTGAACTACCGCTTGCCGGATGTGCTGGCCGCCCTGGGTTCCTCGCAGTTGACCCGCCTCGCCCGGTTCAAGGCGCGACGGCAGGAGATCACCGACCGGTACAACGCCGGGCTCGCGGACATCGAGGTGTTGCGGACGCCGGGGCACCGGGCGGGGGCCGAACCGGTCTGGCACCTCTACCCGCTGCGGATCCTCGACGGACGGCGCCGGGAACTCTTCGAGCATCTGCACGCGGACGGCATCGGGGTCCAGGTCAACTACATCCCGGTGCACACCCAACCCATCTTCGCCGACCTGGGTTGGCACAAGGGTCAGTTCCCGGTTGCCGAGGCCTACTCGGCCCAGGAGATCAGCCTGCCGATGTTCCCCGACCTCACCGACGTCGACGTGGACCGGGTGATCGACTCTGTGCGCACCTTCGTGGGGGCCTGATGCATCACGCCAACCATTTCTACGGGCACGCGCACATCATGGCCCGGTACGTCGGGCTCGAGGAGCCGCCGCGGATGTGGGGTTACCTGCAGCACGGCTGGAACATGCACGACGGTTTCGCCGTCGGCACAGTGTTCGCGCCGCGTTACCCCAAATTCGTGTGGTCGCAGGCCTGCGCACGTCGCGGCTGGGCCGATGGTTTGCGGGACTACGTGACGGTCGGGGCGCCGTGGCTGTACCTGCTGGAACTGGAGAAGCAGCGCGACTGGCTGGCCGATGCGCCCGAACGCACCGGGACCATCGTCTACCCGTTCCACGGCTGGGAGGGTCAGCAGGTCGTCGGCAGTCACACCGAATACGTCGAGGAGATCAAGGCCGCCGAGGGCGACGTGCCGATCACCGTCTGCCTGCACTGGAACGAGTTCGACAATCCGGAGGTGCGGCGCGAGTACGAAGCTGCGGGCGTCCGGGTGATCACGCACGGCCAGCGGGGATATCTCTGGCAGGACACCGACGTGGCGTTCCTCTACCGGCAGCTGGCCGAGATGCGCCGGCACAAGCGCGTCGTCTCCAACCGGATGAGCAGCGCCGTGCTGTACGGCGCGACGGCGGGCAACGAGGTCGGGGTCTACGGCGACCCGATGGAACTCGAGGCCGATCACGCGATCCTGGGCGGCGCCAGCAAGCCGCGCCGGATGTGGCCGCAGATGCACCAGTTCTCGGTCCCACGCGACTACGCCTACGGCGTGGCAGCGGACGAACTCGGCCTGGACCATGTGCTGCCCGAGACGGAGATCATCGACGTCTTCGGCTGGGGCGATGTGCTGACCCATCCGCTGCCACCACCGCCGGCGCCGCCGCTGGAGGAGAAGCGCAGCAACCGCGCCGCGTCACGCCGCGCCCGGGTCAACGCCCACCGGGCACCGGTCGAGGCCGAGTCCTCCGACGGCCTGGTCACCGAGGTGGACGAAGAGCTCACCGAGGAGACCATCGCCGTGGAGGCGACCGCGGAGACGACCTCGACCGAACCCAACGAGCCGAGCACGGTGAGTGAACCGGCTCGCACCGACGCCGAACCTTCGACGCCGGGCATCGGCTCCTGACCGGTCCCTAGTCGCCCAATCGCTTGGCCAGGTTGCGGGCCTTGCTCATGGCGCCGGGCGGCAACACCTGGTCCGCGGTCGACTTGGCCATCGACACCGCACGGTTGGTGGCGATCCTGCGCGGGGCGCGCATCAGGTCGACGGCCTTGTAGGTCAGGGTCGTTTCGTAGTTCTCGATCGTCTTCTCCAAGCGCCGGATGTAGCGATCCCGATGCCGCAGAGTGCCCTCCAGCCAGGCGATCTGACCGTCCTTCTGACGCATTTCGCTGGATCCGGCGCGCAGCCGGGTCAACAGCTCTCGATAACCGGCCTGATCGGCGGCGGGCAGGTCGCGGGCATGGCGACCGCTTTCCAGGTCCAGTTCGAGCAGTTCGTCGGCCATGCCCGGCGTTCCCAGCAGCGTCGCCCGGATGTGTGCCGAGGTGTTGGCAACTCGTGCGATGTCGGCCGGCGTGACGGAGAAGCCGGCCATCGCGGCGAGCGTGACGGTCAGCTCATCGGGGGTGACCCCGACCCGCCAGGGGTGCGCGCCGCCGGTGGCGAGCAAGCGAGTAGCGAAGGTCCGCAAGCCGCGCACGAGGGTGTCACCGGCCGACACGATCCCCGCCCGGCTCCAGGTCCGGTCCAGCAGGGTCAGCCCGTCGTCACTCATCAGGACGTTGTCCGGTGTGGCGAAGACGCGTTGGGCGGCGACATCGGTCGGCCAGGCCGAAGCGTCCTCCAGCCACTCGGCGTACCGGCGGACCAGCGGCCGGATGGCCGATTGCTGACGGGTCGCGGCAGCCGATCGCAGGCGCGTTTCCAGGGTGACCCCGACGGGGAATTCGACCTGGAGGGTCCGGGTCAGGTCGACCTCGCTGCGGTCGGCGTCCTGACCTCCGTCGCTCCACGAACGCGTGACCGAATCACCCTCCAGCACCAGCCGCTGGGTCCACCGTGTGGGCCCGGTCTCGACGTAGACCACGTCCGGTAGCGCGGTGCGGGTTGCCGGGCTCTTGCCGGCGACGATCAGCCAGGCAGGAGCCAGGTCGTCCAACTGACCTGCGGCCGTGACCCGGTCGAGTGTGGCGTGCACATCGCGCAGCACCGGCA
This sequence comes from Branchiibius cervicis, assembly GCF_042661605.1. Taxonomy (NCBI): domain Bacteria; kingdom Bacillati; phylum Actinomycetota; class Actinomycetes; order Micrococcales; family Dermacoccaceae; genus Branchiibius; species Branchiibius cervicis. Next base: position 2,587,098 of record NZ_JBHSWJ010000002.1, on the reverse strand, counting down.
GTTCGGTCAGTTCCTGGGTGGTGACCTGGGCGGCGACGGCGCGCACGGCTTCGACGCGACCCGCGTCGGTGGCGATGTCCCGGGAGACCAGTAGGTTGTGCGCGTCCAGGTTCGGGAGCGCGGCGTACGTCGAGTGGCAGGTCAGTCCGGCTGCGGCCAGCAGACCGTCCCGCTCACGGGCGTAGGTGGCGCGCTCACTGAAGCCGTCGGCGCCGATCCACCAGGCGACGTCCTCCTCCGTCTGCGGATCGGGTACGGCGCGCACCAGGTCGGTCAGCCCCAGCTCGTTGGCCAGGTCGGTCACCAGCACGCCGTCCTCGGTGAGGACCTCGCTCAGACGGTTGATCGTCTCGCCGATCGTCAGCCCGGTCCGGTCGGGGCTGAGCAGCCGTTGCGGGCCGCCGAGGGCCACGACCAGGTCGTAGTGCCGTTCGGGGTCGAAGTCGAGGAAGCCGCCGCAGAAGTAGGACACCCGCGAGTGCATCCCGCCGAGGATCTCCAGGGTCCGGACGTCGTCCAGCGAGCGGGTGAGGACGTCGATCCGGGCGGTCGTCGGCAGCTGCGGCAGAAGCAGTCCCGCGCGCGGACCGGCGAGCAGGACCGTCTGCGGAGCGGAGCCGGCCACGAGGCGCTCGACGACCGCGGCCGTGGCCCCGGGCGCGGTCAACTCGCTCAGATCGGACCAGGCGATCATGTCTCCGACGATCACGGTTGCGCCGGATACGGAGTCCTGCCGGATGCCGGTGTGCTCAGCCTGTTCGGTCATGGAGGTCAGCTTAGTTGGGCGCTGATCAGATCAGATCCCAGGACAGCGCCGTACCGCGGGCCACGTCGGCGGTGAACGTGCGCCCCTCGACGATCCGGAACAGGTCCGGAGCCAACCCGAGGGCCGGCCGGATGGAACGGACGTTCGCCGGCGTCACCACGTCACCGGCCTTGACGTCCTCGACGACGTAGAGCGAGCGGCGGAAGCGCAGGCCCTCGCGTTCACCAGGGGTGGCGCCGATGCGGGCTTCGCCCAGGCACTGCCACGCCACCTCGGACTCGCGCACCAGTGCACGCAATTCGTCCGGTTCGAGGGAGAAGGAGGAGTCGACGCCGCCGCCCTCGCGGGCCAGGGTGACGTGCTTCTCGATGACGACCGCGCCGAACGCGACCGCGGCGAGCGGTGCGCCGATGCCGGGGGTGTGGTCCGACAGGCCGATGTGGGCGTTGAACGCGTCGCGCATCACCGGGATGCCACGAAGGTTGGAGTCCTCCGGGTTGGCCGGGTAGTCGGCGGTGCAGGACAACACGATGATCTGCTCGTTGCCGGTCTCGCGGGCCGCGCTCACCGCGGCGTCGATCTCACTGATCGAGGCCATCCCGGTGGAGATGATGATGGGCTTGCCCTTGCTCGCGGCCAGGCGGATCAGCGGCAGGTCGACGATCTCGGAGCTGGCGATCTTGTAGGCCGGGGTGTCCAGCGACTCCAGGAGGTCGATCGCCGTCGCGTCGAAGGGACTGGAGAAGCAGGTCAGGCCGAGGTCGTTGGCGAGCCGGAAGATCGGCTCGTGCCACTCCCACGGGGTGTGCGCCTCGGTGTAGAGGTCCCACAGGGTGCGCCCGCCCCACAGCTCGTGGCCGTCGGACAGGCGGAAATCGGGGGCGTCGGAGTCGATCGTGATCGTCTCCGGCTTGTAGGTCTGCAGTTTGATCGCCTGGGCACCGGAGTCGGCGACCATGCGGACGATGTCGAGCGCCTTGTCGAGCGAACCGTCGTGGTTGCCGGAGACCTCGGCGATGATGAACGGCGCGTGGTCCGGGCCGATGGAGTGCTTGCCGATCGTGATGTCGGGAAGTTGCGTGCTCATGTACCTAGCCTTCGTCACGGGTGCGGCAGTGTCCAACTGCGATTACGGATCAGCCTATCCGCCGGGCCGATAGGCCCAGGTCACCGCAGCGGCTTGTTGCCCAGGTCCGCCAGCTGCTGTGCGTACGATCCCGGGAAGCGGGTACGCCGCTTGGTCCCGTCGGTGAGTACGAGCACCGCCTCATCGTCTTGGATGGTCACGGCCGCCACCTCCGGCCAGACGACGTCCTTCTGCGCGAACCCGCGGACGCCGGTGCGGTCAGCAACGCCGGCTGAGTCGCGGTACTTCACGACCAGCAACAGGATGAGTGCAGCGAGGACCAGCCGCACGACGAGCCGTGGCGCCACGTCAGCCGGTGAGCCGCCGTGCGCGAGTTCGTACGCCGCCCGAATGACTGCCGCGGTGCAGTAGAGCAGAGCGATGAGGAAGTAGCCGCGACGCTCTCGCGTGGACTGGCTGCGGTAGCGCAGCACGGTGGGTCGGTTCATTGCAGCGGCTTGTTGCCGACGCTAGCCAGCCGCTCGGCGTACTCGGGCGGGAATCCGGTGGGCTTCTCGGTGCCGTCGTCCATGACGACCCGGACGACGTCGGACCATCGCGTCGGTGCCTGGACGTGGTCGACGTCGCGCCACGGAATGTCCCTCAGGGGTCGCGGCAGGTGGATTGCGTCGGCATCCGCGGTGAGTCGGCGCGGTCGTCCGGCGGTGGCCCGTTGATAAGCGAACCAGCAGGCCGCGATGACCATCCAACCGATAGTGGGCCATGCGATCCGGTGTTTGGTGAACCAGTTGAGGACCATCGTGAGGATCCCAAGCACGACGGCGGCGACCCACACCCACCGTAGCCACGGAATGTCCGGCCTCGGCACCTGATACTCAACGACGTCCGCGTCCCCCACGCGCAGAGCATGCCGCTCGCCGGGGTCGGTAGGTCACCCGGGCGGGTGGATGATGGCCGGGATGGACGTCGACTTCGAGCTGCTTGCGGATTTCCTGGCGGTGACCAAGGAGGGTACGACGATCGCGGCCGCGCGCGCCCGGCGCATCTCCCAGCCGGCCCTCTCCGCACGTATTGCACGCCTCGAAAAGGCCGTTGGTGCAACGCTTTTCGAACGAGGCGCCGGCGGAATGCGTCTCACTGAAGCCGGCCAGCGTTTCGAACCGTTCGTTCGGCAGGCGCTCACCGCACTGGAGCGCGGCGCCCAGGTCGCGCGTGATGGAGGAACGCTGCGGGTGGGCGTGGTCGATGACGAGCTCGCCGTCGTGCGGCAGGTGGTGCAGCAGTTGCCTGCGCCGGTGCAGGTGCTGCGCCTGGGTGAGCCCGAGCAGGAGCGGCTCCTGCGCAGCGGTGACCTCGATCTGGCGATCGCGGGACCGCAGGTCGCCCCCGGTCTGCCCCGCGAGGTGCTGTCGCGCGAGAAGCTGTCACTCGCCGTACCCGCAGCTCACCCGCTCGCCGGTCAGGATCAGGTGACGGTCGCACAGACCGCGGACGAGGTGCATTACCTGCCCCGGGAGGAGTTCGCGCCGTCCTGGGTCGCGCTGGTGCGGGACCTGTTCGCCGACGCCGGGATCAACCCAGGGACGTACGCCGTGCAGTCCGATTCCAGTCTCAACCCGCTGCGGTGGGTAGCAGCGGGGGAGTGCGTTGCGATCAGCCTCGCGAGCACGCCGGCCCCTGCGGGCGTTGCTGTGGTGCCGTTGGTGACGCCGCGACGATTCGAGTGGGTGGCCATTGCGCGGAGCGGCTCAGAACTGATGGCGGTTTCGTCGAAGATCAGGGTCTGATCGCCGAGGCGCACACCGAGTTGTGGCGGTTTCGTCGGAAATCAGGGTGGATCGGGTCAGCGGTCGCCGGGCTGCACGGTCCGCCGGATCCGGTGCACCACCGTCACCAGCCCGTCGATCTCGACATCGTCGACGCCGACTTCCTCGAAACCGTTGCGCTTGTTCATCGAACGCACCGCTTCGTTGGCTTCGAGGACCTCGCCTTCGAGCACGTCCAACGCCAGCCCACCCTTGTCCGTGGGACCGAACGCGAGCTTGACGGCCTCGCGCTGAATCTTGATCCAGGCCGGCAGCAGTTGACCGCGCGCCTCCAAGCCGTCGTTGTCCAGGTAGTAGCCCCACATCGCGTAGCCGTCGTCGATGTCGAAGAACGTCACGACCCCGGCGGGAGTGTCCGCCAGCTCGTAGATGTAGACCTTGCGGTGCGGGTTGTCCTTCAGGGACGCCCAGTACTGCGCGTGCTCGTCCTCGCTGATGGGTTGCTGTTGGAGCGACACCGCCCGCACCACTGGGTGATTGCGCCACTTCAGCGCCAGGTCCTTGTCGTCGTCCGTAGCCGCTCGCAACACATCGCTAAACTACTCCGTGATTCCCGAACACAACCACGGAGGTTGAAGTGGCCACGCTCTCGCGCGACCAGGTACGCACCCTGATGGGGGAGGTGCTCTCGGCGCAGGGCAAACAGCTTCCCGCCGACGACTCCACCCAGCTCTCGGAGATCGGCTTCCGTTCCCTGGACTTCTCCGAGCTGGCGCTGCGCGTTGAGGACGAGTTGGACGAAGAACTCAACTTCGATGCTCCCGGCCTGCGCTCCATCGAGACCGTTTCGGACGTCCTGGACTTCGTCGACCAGCTGCAAACCTCTTGATCGAGTCGGCAGGGGCTGGCAACCGGGTCGTCGCAGGCGACACGGTCACGACGTGGGCGCAGCTGGGCGCGGCACCGGAGGACATGCCGCAGGCTGCGGCCTTCCTGACCGCGAACAACCTTCAAGCCGCGCACGCGGTCTGGGCGCACGTGCTCGACCCCGGCCGGGAGACGCTGATCGCGGCCCGCACCCGGATCGGGCAGGAGCAGGAGACCGAACTGCGCGAGGCCGGTCTGGCGATCATCGAGGGCCATGATGTCGTCCCCGCGCTGACCGAGCGTGCCGCCGAGCCCGGGCGTATCTGGTTGCTCACCAGCGGCTCCACCGGTCGCCCCAAGCAGGTCGCGCACACCCTCGACTCCCTGACCACGGTGAGCGGGCAGCAGCCGCCGCGCACCTGGCTGTGCCCCTATGCCACCGGTGCCTACGCCTGGTGGCAGGTGGTGACCCTGTCGCTGTCCCTGCCCGGGCAGGACATCGTCTTCGTCGAGCCGTCGGAGTTGGACTCCTGGCCGGCCAAGGCCGAGAAGTACGGCGTGACGGCCGCCTCGGGGACCCCCACCTTCTGGCGGCAGGCGATCTTCCGATCGGGGGAGACGATGGCCCGGCTACCGCTGCAGCAGATCACCCTCGGCGGCGAACCGGTCGACCAGGCGATCCTCGACCAGTTGCGCGAGCTGTATCCGCACGCCCGGATCTCCTGGATCTACGCCTCTTCGGAAGCCGGCGCCGCGATCGCGGTGCACGACGGGCATGCCGGGTTCCCCGGGCCTGGCTGGACCGGGACACCCCGGGCCGGCCGCGACTGTCGGTGGACGGCGAAGAACTGCTGATCGCCTCCTCGCACGCGGCCGAAGGGATGGACGCCGTCATCCGCACCGGCGACCGGGTCGAACTCACCGACGACCGCGTGCTGATCACCGGCCGGCTGGCCTCCGATGAGATCAACGTCGGCGGTTCCAAGGCCTCGGCCGGCAAGGTGCGCGACGTCCTACTCAACCACCCCGCGGTGGCGTGGGCCGCCGTACGCGGTCGCAAAGCGCCGCTGGTCGGCAACATGGTGGTCGCCGAGGTCGTCCTGACCGACGGTGCGCAGGTCAGTGACCAGGACCTGGTCTCCTATGCCGCCGAACAACTGCCCGACTACTCCGTGCCGCGGCGGATCCGCGTGCTGCCGCAGATCCCGATCAAGGAAAGCCTGAAGAGCGATGTCTGAACCCACTCCCATCCCGGCCACGAAGACCGTTCTCATCTCAGGCGGTTCACGTGGCCTTGGCCTCGACCTGGTCCGCGGTGCCCTCGACGGCGGCGCGAAAGTGGCGACGTTCGCCCGCACCGTCACCCCCGAACTGGAGCAACTGGCCAAGGAGCGACCGGACGACGTCTTCGTCGGTTCGGTCGACGCGACCGACGAGAAGGCAGTGCGGGCGTTCATCAAGGACGCCGCCGCCCACCTGGGGCCGATCGACTCGCTGATCAACAACGCCGCCATCGGCCAGGACTCGTTGCACGTGCATACCTCACCGGAGCGGATCGCCGACATCATCGGCACCAACCTGACCGCGCCGCTGTTGCTGACCCGCGCTTTCCTGCGGCACGCGATGGCCAAGGTCGGGCGGGGCCGGATCGTGATGGTCACCTCGATCTGTGCGCAGCGCGGCTACTCCGGGCTGGTCGCCTACTCGGCCACCAAGGGCGGTCTGGACTCGGCGATGCGGGCGCTCGCCCGGGAGATGCACGGCCGTTTCCTGGTCAACTCCATCGCGCCGGGTTTCTTTGCCTCCGAGATGAGTTCGGTGCTGGGCACCGAACAGTTGTCGACCATCACCCGGCGTACGCCGACCGGTCGCCTCGTCGAGCCGGCCAACGTCACGCCGCTGGTCAAGTCCCTGCTCTTCGACGACACCAACCTCAACGGCCAGGTCATCGTGGTCGACGGTGGCGGCAGCATCTGACCCGCTGGTCGTCCCGGCGCAGCAGGCGCGGAACCGGCGCAGCGGCGCAGCCAGCTATCTCGCCGACGGCCGCGCGGTGGTGTGGAACGTCCCTGCCGACGACCACGCGGTCGACGCGGAGATCGCGACGCAACCTGTCCCGCCGGCCCTCGCGCGGCGTACGGGCATCAGCGATCCGGCGCTCTTCTGGCCGGCCTGGACCCGCGCGGAGGTCGTCGCCAAGCTCACCGGTGAACCCATGCTGGTGTTGCTCAAGCGCACGGGGTTACCGGTCGGCGTACCCGAAGGCATCGAGGTGACCACGATCGAACGCGACGGCCTGGTGATTAGCCTGGGCAGCATGACGAAGCAGCCCACGGTCGGTGTCGTGATGCTGCACATGGGTGACCGGCCGGTAGAGCTGACGCACGCACTGGAGACGTTGAAGGCGCAAGAAGGTGTCGATCTCGACGTCGTCCTGGTCGGAAACGGTTGGCAGCCAACGGGATTGCCTGACTGGGTGCGCACGGTCCACTTGCCCGAGAACGTCGGCATCCCTGAGGGCCGCAACGTCGGCGCGGCCGAGGCGACCGGCGAACTCATCTATTTCTATGACGACGACGCGAGCCTGCCCACACCCGACGTCCTCGCCCGGTTGGCGGCCGTGATTCTCGCCGAGCCCGACATCGCCGTCGCTCAACCACGCGGGGAGGACCCGGGCGGTAAACCCGCACCGCGCCGATGGGTGCCGCGGTTCGACGTCAGCGATGGGGGAGCGGCCGGTGAGGCGACGTGGTTCTGGGAGGCGGTCTTCATGATCCGTCGTAGCGCCTTCGAGCAGGTCGGCGGCTGGCCCGGACAGTTCTTCTTCGCCCACGAAGGCATTGACCTCGCCTGGCGGTTGGTCGACGCCGGCTGGCGGATCATCTACGCGCCCGACATCGTGGTGAACCACCCGGCGACCGATGCCGCCCGCCACGCCGTCTATTACCGCACCAACGCCCGCAACCGGGTGTGGGTCGCACGGCGCAACCTGCCGTGGCCGCTGGTGCCGATCTACCTGGGCAACTGGACGGCGATCACCGTGTTGCGGGTGCACGACAAGGAGTCGCTGAAGGTGTGGTTCCGCGGCTTCGGTGAGGGTGTGCGCACGCCGGCGGGGGAGCGGCGGCCGATGTCGTGGAAAACCGTGGCGCGGCTGACTCGCGCAGGGCGGCCGCCGGTCGTATGAATGTTGTTGTCACCGGGGTGCGCAGCCGGAGCCATCTGGTCTACGTCGCGTCCTACCTGCGCACGCTGCCGCCGGACACGACGGTGCGGTACCTGGAGGGCGGCGGCTTCCTGTCGGCGACCGTCAGCCGGGACGAGGTCCGCAAGGCGTTGCCCTTGGACGTCGAATTCGCCGACAGTGCAACGGCTTTGGCCCCCAAGGGGCCGGTAACGTACGTCGCGGTCGGAGCTCCCGGGTTACGTCCCCTGGCCGCGTTGCGGCGCACCGACCCGCTGCGCCGGATCACCACCGTGGTCGTCGACGAGGGCCTGGGCACGTACGGCGACTGGGCGACCCGGCGTGCCGCCTACCTGCGTCAGGGTGGCTCGCAACTGAAATCCACCGTGCGCGCGGCCGCGATCGCGACCGGGAACCGGACACTGACCAGCCTGCGCTGGCCGCTTTACCGCAAAGAATCTGATTGGGCGGTGTTCGAGCCGGTCGAAGCAGAGTTCCGCCGTGCGCTGGGACCGGTCGACCCCGGTGCCTACGAGGCCGGCCGGGCGATCCTGCTGACCCAGCCGTGGGTCGATCTGGGGCTGATCGACCCGGAGGCCTACACGCGACACGTCGCTGCACTGGCCGCGGAGCAAAGGGACGCCGGGCGGCGGTTCCTGATCAGGGCGCACCCGGCCGAGACGCCGGGAAGGTACGGCGACTACGAGAGCCTGCCGATCGACGTACCGGCCGAACTGGACCCAGCCGTGGTCACCGCGGACCTGCTGATCGGCGCGTCCAGCACCGCGCTGCTCAACCTCGCTGCGCTGCATCACCGGCCCGTCCTGCGGGTGCTCCCACCGGGGACCGAGGCACTGGAAAAGGCGTTGAGTGCGGACCAGCGCAGTTTGCTGTCGCGCTATCTCCCGCCCCTTGTCAGCCCGGTCGTCTAGTGTCAGTTCTGTGAGGGCCAACCCCAAGACGGCCGCGCTGATCGCGTCCGCACCGCTTGTCCGCAACGCCTTCGATCGAGCCCGCACCGCCGCCCGGGATACGGCGGCCCGGCTGCCGCGCAACAGCGGGCCGTTGGACAAGTCCCACCTGGCCGGAGTGCGCCCCACCGCGCTGTTGGTCGACGGTTCGCAGGCCAAGGCCGCCCGCCGCGCGGGTCGGTTGCTGAGGCTGCCACGCACCATCGACGACACCGCGGCGTGGGCCGCCCTCGGAGCGCTGGCAGCGCTGGTGCGGGTCGTGGACGATGGCCGACGCCGCTCCGTCGTGGTCGACGCGGCCGGGCCCCGCTCGGTCTTCACCCGGTGGGCCGCGCGCGCCGGGTTCGCGCCCTTGTCGCTCAATGTCATGCGACCGGACGTCGTGGGCACCGACCTCGATCCGGGCACGGTGGACATGGTCGTGCGCCTGCACCCGCATTCGGCGACGCCGGAAACCATCGACCTGGATCTGGCGCACGGCGGTGCGGCGCTGCGCCCCGGTGGAGTCATCACCCTGACGACCCGCCTGGGTCCGGCCGACGAGGGGTCCTTCTCCGTGGCCGATCTGCGCGGGGTGATCGCCCGGGCCGACGAGCAGGGCCTGGGCCTGATCGGTGACGTCGGCGTGGTCGAGGGGCAGCTGGCGCGGCGCGCGGCCGACTCCGGCGCGTCGTACGGGCTGGCGCTGCTCACCTTCCGACGCCGGTGACCGCATTCACCACGACCTTCCGGCCCGGGCGGACGGTGCCGTTGCGCTCGATCCTCGGCTCGCTGCGCCGCGGCGCCGGTGACCCGACCTGGCGGGCCGACGCGACGGGCCTGTGGCGGGCTTCCCAGACACCCGACGGCCCGGTCACGACCCGCTTCGTCGCGCGGCCGGACGGGGTCGATGTGACCGCTTGGGGTCCCGGCGCCGGGTGGGCGATCAATCAGGTGCCACGGCTGTTGGGCGATCAGGACGACCCGTCCGGGTTCGTCGTTCACGACGCCGTCTTGCGCGACGCCGCCCGGCAGCACCGCGACTGGCGGATCGGGCGTACCGACCGCGTCATGGATGCGCTGATCCCGGCGATCATCGAGCAGCGGGTGACCGGCAAACAGGCGTTCGGCGCCTACCGGCGACTGGTGCAGCGGTACGGCGAGCGGGCACCCGGCCCGCGCACCGACCTGACAGCGCCGCCGCCGGTGAGTCTCTGGGCGCGGATTCCGTCCTGGGAGTGGTTGCGGGCGGGCGTCGACGCGGCCCGATCGGACACGATCATGAGGGCCGTGCGGGTGGCCGACCGGCTGGAGGAGACCGCGTCGTTGCCGGTGGCCGACGCCTGGCGCCGGTTGCGGGCCGTGCCCGGGATCGGGGTGTGGACCGCCGCCGAGACGTTGCAGCGGGCGATCGGCGACCCGGACGCGGTCAGCTTCGGTGACTACCACGTGGCCAAGGACGTGGGGTTCGCGTTGACCGGGGCGCCGGTCGATGACGCGGGGATGGAAGAGTTGCTCGCGCCGTACGCAGGGCATCGCTTCCGCGTGCAGTATCTGGTCTTCGCCGCGGGTCTGGGTGCGCCTCGCCGCGGTGCGCGACTCACGCTGCCGACCCACCTGCCCGTGCGGTGAGCAAGCGCGCCGGACATAGAAAGCGCAACACGTGATCACTCGACGTCGTATGTCGCCCGACCCCGCGAGCGAAGGCGCAATATGTGACCACTCGACGGGAAAGTGTCGCGTCCGCCGATGAGCCGCGAAGCTAGGGTGGAGCGCATGTCCCAGGCGCACGACGTACTCGCACAACTCGCCGACCGGACCGGGACGCAGGCCGCCGATTGGCATCTGGTCTTCAAGGCCCGCCACGGGATGCAGGTGGTCTTCGAGGAGATCGCGGTCGACGGTCCGGGGTCGGTGGCGACGCAGTTGCTGACCTGCGCAACTGCAGTCGATCCGATCCTCGTCGCGGGTCTGACCCCGGTTTACGGCGAGGTCAATGCCGACTCCCTTGCGCTCGACCCGGACACGCTGCCGACGGGCACCCGCGCGGTCGTGCTGCAGCACACCTTCGGGCTCATCGACGAGGCCCGCGCCCGGCAGCTGCGGCAGCGAGCCGAGGGCGCGCTGCTGGTCGAGGACTCCTGCCACTGCGTCACCCGGATGGCTCGTAGCGAGGACGGGACACCGCTGGCGGACATTTCGGTGCACTCCTTCGGCATCGAGAAGATGCTGCCCACCCGCTTCGGCGGCGCGATCTGGGTCAACCCGGACCTGCCCGATCGGGATCTGCACGCCCGGATCACCGGCCGCTTGGCCACCCTGCCGGTGGTCGACGGCCGGCTGGAGGCGGCGGTGCGCAGCTACCGCACCCAGAACGGTCTGCTGAACCGACTTCCGGCCTCGTTGTCGGGGCGCCTGCGGAAGGCGCTGGTGGCGACCGGAGTCCTCGAGCCGGCCATCGCGCCGGTCGAAACCCGCGGTGGATTGAGCCATCCGCCGATGGCCCCCAGCGCCTCGGTGACCGCGCAGATCGCCCAGGCGCTGCCCGGCCTGGACGCCACCGAAGCGCGCCGCGCCGCGGCGGTAGCGATCTACCGCGAGCAGGTGGCCGATCTCGTGCAGGTTCCCGAATTCGCGACCGCGACAAGTCCGTTGGTGCGCTTCCCGTTCTTCGTGGCCGATGCCGCGGACGCCGAACCGACCGTCAAGAAGCTCACCGAGGCCGGACATTACGCCGGTCGCTGGTACCGGCCAGCCCTGTTCCCGGGCGCCCAGAACCCGGCCGAATACCACTACACGCCGGGCGATCCCAGCGTCGCGCGCACCGAGGATCTGATCTCTCGGATCGTGAACCTGCCGACCGACGTCGAGCCCGACCGGGCACGGGCAGCGGCAGATGTGCTGCGCGAATCCCTTACTGCGAGCGCGTCTTCGCGTACTTGAAATACGCCAGCGTGTGCCGGGCGTCGATCCGGGCGATGTCGATACGCCGGTCGCGGCTGAGGTCGGGTGCGTAGTCCAGCGTGTGCACCTTGCCGTTCTTGGCGGCCGAGGTGTATTGCGCTCGAAGGGATTTCGGCGCGAACCGGCGTACCACCGGATAGGGGACGTTCAACCAGAGCCGCTCTTCGGTGGCCACGGTGAACGGCACGGGCCGGTTGTAGACCAGGTCCTGCACGACCGGACGGAGAAGGTTCCCGCCGCCGGCCATCGCGTAGTACGACGTTGCGCCCGGGCGCAGATTGACCTCCAGCAGTTTGCGCAGCCCGGTCCGGCGGTCGTGCATCACATCGAAGTTAGCCAGCCCGACGTAGCCCACGCCGTCCAGGAAGCGCTGCATCGACGCCACGAGTTCGTCGTCCCGGACCGAGATGATCGCGTTGTTGTTGCCCACCAGTGCCGGATCCCATTCGGTCAGGACCACTTGCCCGCAGGCCGCGAACCGCATCGAACCGTGCTGGTCCGAATAGGTGTTGGCGACCCGCATGACCGCTTCGTCGCCGGCGAGGTACTCCTGCACCACCAGGTCGTCGTCGTACCCGGCCACGAAGATCCGGCCGGCGATGTCCCGCAGTTGCGCAGCATCCTGCACGACATAGACCTTCTGCTTGCCGGGGAAGTCCAGACGCGGGTAGATGTCGGTGTTCGACGGTTTCAGGATCACCGGATACGGGAACGGCAGATCGGTGCCGAAGTCGTCACCCAGCGGCGAGTTCGGACCCACGATCACCGTCTCCGGGTGCGGGACGCCCAGCTCGGCGCAGGTGCGGTAGAAATCGGTCTTGTTCATCAACCGGTCGGTGACGTCCCGGCCCGGCAGCGGCACGACGTACCGCTCGTCCAGGTCATCGCGACGATCCAGCACGACGTTGGTGTAGAACTCGATCGTCGGAATAAGCAGCAGCGTGCGGTCCGGGAACTCACGCGCGACCTCGTCCAGAACACCCACGATGACGTCGGCGTCGGCGAAGTCGGCGCGGGCACGCACCTGCACGATCCCGGAGTGGGCCGTCTCCCGCACCGCGAACCGGCCCAACGCCAGCGACCTCACTCCATAGGCCTCATGCAGCGACCGGGAGATGTTGTAGGCGTTGAGGTTGGTGCCCAGGATCACCGGGACGAAATCGTCGTTACCGAGTTGCACCCGGCCGATTCTAGGTGTGGACCGTGATCCGCACCCGCTGCGGACCGAGTCGTTCGGTGCGCCAGGCCAGGCGCTCCCCGGTCAACGCCACCTCGACGCGCGCCCACAACCGGCCGAGGGCCACCGCGTCGTCCCCGCTCAGTTCGACGGTCTGATCGTCAACGTGTACGGCGACCGGCGCCTGGCCGTGTGCCGCGGTCCGTACGGCGCGCCGCAACCGATCGGTGACCGGCTCCTCACCGGCGGCAGGCAAGCCGACGCGCTCGGCGTCGGGAGAACCGGGAGTCACTCCCAGCGCGTCCCGGACCGCCTCGTGCCGGCCCAGGGCGAACCAGTCGGTCGGCCCCGTGCGGATCAGCGTCGGTTGGGGTGTGTTCGTGAGCAGCCCCGCCAGTCCGCGTACGACGGCCACCGGCACCCGCTCGACCTTGCCCTTGACCAGGTCTGCGGCACAGGCGATTTCGTCGGCCAGGTTGCGTATCGTCACCGCGAGATCGCGTCCGTGCGTGTCAGCCAGGCCGCGCAGATCGTCCAACCTCTGCAAACCGCTGGTGCCGAGAGCGAAGTCCGTCAGCCCGGCCCGCCAGGGGCGCCCGGAGGTGTCGGACAGCACCACCGCGAGCCTGGCCCCGGTCGCCGACTCCAATGCCGCGCGCAGGTCGCCGGCCGCGCCGTCGGGATCCGGCGGCAACAGCAGGAGTTCCTCGCTGTTCGACGCGTCGATGCCGGCCCCGGTCATCACGGGACCGGAAGTCGCGACGACGATCCGGGTCACCCCGGCCGCCGTCGCCCGTTCGGCGACCACCGCGGTGGAGTTCGCCAACACCAGCGCCTGGCGGTCATCGGTGATCACGCGAAGGCCAAGCGCTTTGGAGACCACCTTGCTGGTCACAACCACGATGTCGCCGTCCTGCAACGGGATCGACCCGGCGATCAGCGCAGCCAGGTCGTCGCCCGCTTCGATCTCCGGCAGGCCGGTGACCGGCAGCAGTGTGAGGGTCACGAGTGCACAGCGGGCGCCGTGCCGGCGAGATCGATGGCTGCCTGGGCGATGTCAGCGGTTGCCTCGACATCACTCATCAGCACCGGGCGGGGCAGGACCCGCACACCCCGCAGATCGTCGTACGCCGACAGGTCTTCGTCCTCATCGACCAGCCAGCCGGACAGGAAGTCGGCGTACAAGCCGGCCACGGCCCGCGACGTGGATTCGACGCCGATCGCGGACAGGCACGCATCGGCGTACCCGCGCACCGGTCGACCCGAGATCAGCGGGCTGACGCCGATCACGGGCGCCGTGGTGCCGCGCAGCGCGTCACGGATGCCGGGGACGGAGAGGACGATCCCGATGGAGACCACGGGGTTGCTCGGCGGCAGCAGGACCAGGTCGGCCTGCCGGATCGCGTCCAGCACGCCGGGCGCCGGTGCGGCGCGGTCCATCCCGGCGACCACGAAGCGTTCGGCGGGGATGGCGGCGTGCTCCTTGACCCACCACTGCTGGAAGTGCACGGCCTGCGGCCCGGAACCGTCGTCGATCACCACGTGCGTCTCGACGGGGGAGTCGGTCATCGGCAACAGCCTCACCCCCGTGCGGGCAGTCCCCAACGTTCGGCCAGGCGCGCCGTCACCTGCGACAGGCTCTGCCCCTGGCCCAGCCACTGGCTGCGCACGATGTGGGTGCCGAAGTCCTTGTCGCCCATCCCGAACCACTGGGGCGTCGCGCCGTACGCCGCGAGTTCGGCCTGGACCGAGAACGTCTCGTCCGCGCGGCCCCAGCCCTGTTCCTCGTGGATCCCGCCGCCCAAGGTGTAGAGGACCGTGTCCAGATCCGGGCACACCCGCAGCCCGAAGAGCGTGATGTCATCGCCGGTGTTGCCGATGATCGTGAGGTCGGCTTCCTCGCCGGAGCGTTCGAGGGCGTGCAGCACACCGCGTAGGAAACGGGCGCCGCCGACGCCACCGGAGAGAGCCGTGATCCGCATGCCGACAGTCTCGCAAACGCCCTACACCATCGTGCGGGCGCGTATCTTCCGGCCTCCCGGGGTTGACCTTTGGGAATGACACGCGTGTAATTGCATTGCTGTCATTCGCTGAGGAGCCCGCCATGACCCAACAGGCAATGCACGAACAGACAATCCCCGATACCCCATCGTCCGAGGCCGCCGTCCTGACCCTTCACGACCAGACCGCGATGTTGCGCGAGCTGACCATCGCCGCTTCGACCTCCGCCATCGAGGAGGACGAGCTGGCGTGGCAGCAGCGTGCCCTGTGCGCCCAGACCGACCCTGAGGCGTTCTTCCCCGAGAAGGGCGGCTCCACACGCGACGCCAAGAAAGTGTGCGTGGGCTGCGAGGTGCGCTCGGAGTGCCTCGAATACGCCCTGTTGCACGACGAGCGGTTCGGCATCTGGGGCGGCTTGTCCGAACGCGAGCGCCGTAAGTTGAAGAAGCGCGCGGTCTGATCACCCCTTGTTGCCGGCCGCCGGCACCGCTTCCATGACCACCCTCACCACCGTGACCGACTCCGGCAGCGCCCCTGACAGCAGTGATGCGACAGCGGTCCAGGTCACCGCCGTCCTGGTCGTCCAGGACGACCGGCCCGAACTCCTCACGGGCACCTTCTCAGCACTGACCGCTCTCACCCGCCGCCCGGAGCGCCTGGTGCTGGTCGACGCCACCCCGCAACGCACACTGCGGGACCTGCTGGAGGCGCCGGCCGCGGCCGGGTTGCACGCGGCGTACGACGATCTGCCGGTGATCACCGCCGCGTCCGGTGCCGCGTTCGCCGACATCATCGACGAAGCCGTCGAAGCCTTGCCCGACCCCGGCGAGGACGTGGTCGTCGGCAAGCGGCGGCGCTCGCGGGCCCGGCGCCGGGCGATCCGTCCCCGTGATCGCCGCGAGTGGTTCTGGCTGCTGCACCAGGACGACCGGCCCGCCCCGGACAGCCTGCAGAT
The DNA here is from genome assembly GCF_042661605.1 of Branchiibius cervicis. NCBI lineage: Bacteria > Bacillati > Actinomycetota > Actinomycetes > Micrococcales > Dermacoccaceae > Branchiibius > Branchiibius cervicis. Next base: position 2,571,381 of record NZ_JBHSWJ010000002.1, on the reverse strand, counting down.
GCTGATGGCGGTCGTGAGCCGGTCAACGCGGGTCGGCATCGCCGGCGGCAAGATCGTGGCCGGTGACGACAGCCGCCGGTTGCTGCACGTGGGCCTGGACATCACCCGGACCGGCCGGGTCGTGCCCCTGCTCGGAGCCGACGAGACCGATCAGGGCCAGCACGACACCCGGCGCGACGTGATCTCGGTGAGCACCTCCGGGATGTTGGTGCGCCGCGACGTCTACACCGGCCTCGGCGGCTTCGACCCTGCGTTCGACGGCGACGGCGACGCGCTGGACCTCTGCTGGCGGGCGCACCTGACCGGCCACCAGGTCGTGATCGTGCCGCAGGCGACGGTCTTCACCGAAGCCGGCACCGCGAACCGCGAAGACACCCGTCCCGTGCGGATCCAGCGTCGGTTCCGCCAGATCGCCCTGGCCCGGTGCTCGTGGCTCGGGCTGCCGTTCATGTGGCTGTGGACCGTGCTCGGCGGAGCTGTGCTGGCGGGCGCCCTGTTGCTCGGCAAGCGTCCGCGCGCGGCAGGGCACGAACTCGCTACGGCCACCGCGGGATTCGGTTTCGCCCGGATCCTCGGTGCTCGCTTCCGCTTCCTGCGCCAGCGCAGTGTCAGCCGTCGCTCGCTGCGGCAGCTCTTCGTCCCCGCCAGGACCGCGATCGGCGCCTGGTGGGCTTCGATGGGCCAGCGCACCGGTGACGCCTCGTCGGTGACCGGTGACCTGAACTCGCGCGAGAGCGAGGAGGCCCAGGAACTGCCGCAGGATCTGAACCAGGCGTCGTTCTTCGCCGGCCCTGCTCCGTGGGCCGGTGTGATCACCATCGCGGCGGCCCTGCTGTGGTGGCGGCACGCCCTGGGCGCCGGCGTTATCACCGGGACCGGCTGGGGCCTGCGCGGTGGCGAACTCCTGCCGTTCGCCACCGACGCCTCCGGGGTCTGGCACACGTACGTCGATGCCTGGCAGGGCGCGGGCCTCGGCCACCCGAACGTCCCGACCCCCGTCCTGGCGCTGCTGGCCGTGCCGACGTGGCTGGTGCAGGCGCTGCCCTGGGTCACGACCTCCGCGGCCGCCGCCGTCACCGTCTCGTGGTTGCTGATCGGCACCGTGCCGCTGTCCGGATTGACCGCCTACCTCGCCGGCCGGGTGGCGACCCGTGCGCCGTGGCCCCGCACCGCGGCTGCCCTGCTGTGGGCGTTCCTGCCGATCGTCACCGGAGCCCTGCGCGACGGGCGCCTGGGTCCGGCGCTCGCGCACATCCTGCTGCCGTTGGCCCTGGCCGCGGTCCTGCGGATCGGCTCGGCCCGCCGCCGGGTGGTCTCGACCGCGGGCGCGATCCTGCTGCTGACCGCGCTGGGTGGGCTCTCGCCGGTGTCGATGCTCGCCCTGATGGCGCTGGCGCTCGGCATCGTGGTCATCGGTCCGGGCCGGGCGCGGGCGCACGCAGCGACGGCCGTCATCGTGCCGTGGCTGCTGCTGGGCCGCTGGAGCTGGCAGGCGTTGCCGGCGGACTGGCGGATGCTGCTGGCCGGGCCGGGACAACTGGCCGATCCGTCGCGGGTCGCGCCATGGCACCTCGCTCTGCTGCAACCCGGTGACGGGTGGCCCTGGCTCGGGGTCCCGGTCGTCGTACTCGGGGTGCTCGGTCTGGTGCGGTCCGGTTTCGCTCGCGCGCATGTGGCACTCGCCGTGCTCGGCCTTGCCGGACTGGCAGGTGGCCTGTTCGCATCGCACCTGGCGCTGGTCGACACCGCGACGGGGGTGCGCACGCCCTGGGCCGGGACCCCGCTGGATCTCTACGCGGCCGCGCTGCTCGGCGCCGCGCTGCTGGGAGTTCGGGGCTGGTCGCCTGCGGATGGCCGGCTGGTCGCTACGGGCCTGCGCCGGTCGGTGGCCGTGGTGTGCGGTGCGTCGGTGGTCGCCGGGTTGGGGGTGGCCGGCTACCAGATCTGGCGTACGCCGCAGCGGACTGTGGTGGCGGCCGACGACGTCGTTCCTGCGTTCGTCCGTACGGCGATCGACGGCCCGCGCGCCGAACGCGCGCTGATCCTGCGCACCGGGTCCACGACGTCGTTCGAGCTGGTCGGGCGGGAAGTGGGCGGCCCCGCGCGCGACCTACGCAGCGCGCTGGCGGGTGGGGCGGCCACGGCGGCGGTGGTCCGTTCGTTGCTCATCGGCGGTACTCCGGGGGCGACGCTGACCCGACAGCTGCACGACCTGGGCGTCGGCTACGTGCTGGTGGACGGTCCCGGATCGACCGCAGTCGCGGCGCTGAAGGTGTCCGGTGCGGTGACCCAGGCCGGCGACGGTGACCGGGTATGGCGGGTTCTGCCCCTCGAGGACGGTGCTCGCAACGTGGGGGTGAGCCGAGTGGTGCTGGCCGCCGGCGACAGCCCGTCGAGCGCGGTGGACGTCGTGGACGTCGACGGGTTGCACTCACGCACCACGCAGGCCGTGACTGACGAGGCAGGCGCGCGCACGCTGGTCCTGGCCGAGGGTCAGGGCTGGTCACGCCACGGTTCGGTCAGCCTCGACGGGGTCCGACTGAGCGCCGTACCCGGCAGCGATTGGCCCGCTTACCGGTTGCCCGCCGCCGCAAACGGTCGGTTGAGCATCGATCCGGGCCTGGCCGACGGGCGATGGCTCTGGGCGCAAGGGGTCCTGTTGCTGCTCGTGGTGTACTTCGCCATCCCGTTCGGGGCCCGCCGGAGGGATCAGTCGTGAGGGTCACCGGTCTGGCTCGCGCGATCGTCGCCGTCGCGGCCGCCAGCGGTCTCGTCGTTGCCGCCGGCGCGGCCAGCGGCACCGTGCGCGCCACCCGACCGGCCGACGTACCGACCCTTCCGGCGTTGTCCGCCGCGCAGATCCAGAGCCAGGTCATCTGCCCGGGACCGGACCGGCCCGGCAGCGCATCGCCGGACGACAAGCAGCAGGTCGGCGTCGCGATGGCCGCGGCACCGGCAGACCTGGGACCCGAGGGCATCACCGGCGGATCGGTCGTCGGTCAGCGGCTGCCTGCGTCGGTCGCCGCGGCACCCCCGCCGGTCCGCGCACCGGGTTCGGTGGTCGGGGCCACGTTGACGGGTGCGGGGGCCCTGCTGGAGACCGGCTCCGGGCAGTTGGCGGCCGGCTTGACCGGCACCCAGAGCAGTCTGGAGAAGTCGGCGACCGTGCGCGGCCTGAGCACCCTGTCCTGCGCCTCGGCGCCGACGACGGAGGCATGGTTGTTCGCCGGCGGCTCCGATCCCGGCCGGGTCGTGCGCGTGGTGCTGACCAACCCCAACGACACGGCGGTCATGGCGCGACTGCAAGTGGTCGGCCGCTCGGGCGTCGACCCGACCGCGAGCGTCCCGGCGGTGTCGGTGGCGGCCAGGAGCCGCAGTGTGGTGACGCTGGGGGCGTTCCCCGCCGCACTGGCGACCGCAGCCATCCGGGTGACCACCGCGGGCGGCCCGCTGGCCGTAGCTGCCAGCGACAATTGGTCCAAGGGGAGACGCCGGTCGGCGTCGAACTCAGCGGGCCGTCGGCCGCACCGGCGACGGCGGTGGTGATCCCGGCGGTGGGCGTGGTGGGGTCGGCCCCCACGGTGCGAGTGGTGGTGCCCGGTGCCCAACCGGGGATCGTGCGCGTCCAGGCGATCGACGGCTCGGGCGCCGTCGCGGCCGACCAGGTGGCGACGATCGCGGGTGCGTCCAGCAACGAGATCGTGCTGAAGGGCGTGCCGGACGGCCTCTACGAGCTTCGGGTCACCGCGGACCAGCCGGTCACCGCGGCGGCCTTCAGCGCGTCCAAGACCAGCGACTTCGCCTGGGCGCCGGCGACCTCCGCCATCAATGACAGCTCCGCGTTCGTGGTGCCGGCCCTGCGGTCGGGGTCGCAGGCAACCCTGGTGCTCGCCGCGGGGAAGGCCGCGACGGCGGACCTGACGATCGTGTCGACCACCGGTGCTGCGACGACGCGCACGGTCGCGGTGGCTGCTGACCGGCCCAGTGCGGTGTCGATGCCGCTGGGCGGAGCCGTGTGGCTGAAGGTGACCGGCGGCGCGGTGCATGCGGGTGTCTTCCTGCGCAGCCCGGACGGTGGTGGCGATCTGATCGCGGTTGCCGGCCTGGGTCGAGTTCCGTTGCAGCCGGGCGGGGTCGACGTGACGGAGCAGCCCCGCTGAACTAGCGCGAAGCCAGCCACTCGGCGTACGTCGATCCGCCCCGCTGCGCGGTCGGGCCGGGCAGGTTGCTGCCGTCCCGGAACGCGCGCAGGGTCGCGCCGATGGCCGGCGCCGGCAGCCGGAAAGGCGTACGGCGGCCCTCGACGTGAGCGGTCAGTGCCGCCAACTCCTGGAAGGTGAAGGTCTCCGGCCCGGCGTACTGGGACAGTTCGGGCGGGTCCTCGGCCAGGGCGAGGTCGACCAACCGCGCGGCCAACCAGTGCGGATCGATGGGCGCGAACCGCAAACCGGAGACCCCCATGGTCACTCCGGCGCGGGGGCGCAACAGGTCGTGGACGAACGAGTGGAACTGCGTCGCCCGGGCTACGACGTGCGGCACCGGCGCGTCGTACACCAGACGCTCGGCGTCGGCCTTGGCCCGGTAGTAGGGCAACGGGTTGTCGAACACCCCCACGATGGACACATGCACCAGTCGGGCTGCGGGATTGTGCCGCTGCATGGCGGCAATGAGATTTCGCGTGCCGTCGACATCTACCCGCTGGGCATCGGATGGGTCTGTGGCGCAATGGATCACGGCCGCAACATCGTTCAGGGCAGTTTCCAGGCCGGTGCCGAGGGCGAGGTCGGCCGACACCCATCCGTCCGCCAGCTGCGCGGCGTCCGGGCACCGGCCGGCCGGTCGCACCGGCGTGTGCGATGCCGCCAGTTCGCCGACCACCGCACCCCCGAGGATTCCCGAGGCTCCCGTGACCAGGATCGGGCGGCGACCGAGGCCGGGAACATAGGTGACCAGCGACGGAGTGTCCGTGGGATCCGTCACTCGCGACCCAGGTCCTCAGGGGGTACGCCGATCAGATCGGCAACCTGCTCGGTCACCACCTCGTCGATCAGGTCAGCCAGCTCTTCCTCGCGGACCGTGCGCGACTCGATCGGCCGGCGGTAGAGGACCACCCGCGCGGGATTGCCGTGCTCGGCCGGGAACGTGCGGGCCAGGGCGATCTGCGTCTCCCACGGAGCGGGGTCGCTGGGCGGGACGTCCTCGACGGCCAGTTCGATCAGGCCGAGCGGCTTGCCCAGGCGGGCCTCGATGCGTTCGAGAGCGTCGAGCACCAACTCATCGAACAGCGCTGCTCGAGGGCGCATGGCAGGCACCGGAGGCCAGGCGAGCGGGCCGCGGATTCCGCGCCCGTGCCGGTTGTGCTGCATGAAAAGACTCTAGATCACCCCGACCGGCCGTGCCGCGCGCCGCCACGACCGGGTGCCCTCCGTGACCTAGCATCGGGAAGCGCCTGGCTGTGGATCGGCCTGTGACGCGTAGGGACTCGGGTTTGCGAAAGGACGTGCGGTGCGGTTGAAGCGGCAGTGCGATCGAACGGCGTGCAACGCCGGGGCTGTTGCGACCCTGACCTTCGTGCAGTCCGAGGGCACCGCAGTCGTCGGCCCCCTTGCCACCCACGCCGAGCCCCACACGTACGACCTGTGCGCTGTGCATGCCGCCCGGCTCACCGTGCCGCGGGGTTGGACCGTGGTGCGGTTGGCCGTCGAGGAACAGGAGCCGCAACCCAGCGACGACGACCTGCTGGCCCTGGCCGACGCCGTACGGGAAGCCGGACGGGTCACGCCGGCCGCGCCCGCCGCTGTCGCGCCGGCCCGTCCGGCTCTTCGCTTGGTCTGACCCCGCCGCGGCGCTGCGTCCGGTTAGGCTCCACCACTGTGGATCTCGCCTCCTTCGTCAAGGCCTACGACGTACGCGGCGTCGTCCCCGAGCAACTCAACGAGTCGGTCGCCGAAGCCTTCGGTGCTGCGTTCGCCGTCGTCGTCGCCGGGCCCGACGGTGCCGGCGGCATCGTCGTCGGCCACGACATGCGGCCCAGTTCCCCGGCGTTGAGCGAGGCGTTCGCGCGCGGCGCCGCGACGCAGGGCGTGGACGTCACGGTCATCGGCCTGTGCTCGACCGACGGCCTGTACTACGCCAGTGGTGCGCTCGACCGGCCCGGCGCGATGTTCACGGCCAGTCACAACCCGGCCCGGTACAACGGGATCAAGCTGTGCCGCGCCGGCGCGCGACCGATCAGCCTGGAGACCGGACTGGCCCAGATCCGCGACCTGGCCCAGGGACAAGTCGACGGCCAGCCGCTTGTCGAGGCCGCCGTCGCGGGCACGGTCACCACTCGCGATGTGCTGCCCGAGTACGCCGCCTACCTGCGCGGACTGGTCGACCTGAGCGGCATCCGCCCCCTGAAGGTCGTCGTGGATGCGGGCAACGGAATGGGCGGTTACACCGTGCCCGCCGTGCTCGGCACTGACGCGGGACTACCGAAGCTGCCGATCGAGATCGTGCCGCTCTATTTCGAACTCGACGGTACGTTCCCCAACCACGAGGCCAACCCCCTGGAGCCGGCCAACCTGGTCGACCTGCAGGACGCGGTGGTCCGGCACGGCGCCGACGTGGGACTGGCCTTCGACGGTGATGCCGACCGGTGTTTCGCGGTCGACGAGCGCGGCGAACCGGTCAACCCCTCGGCGATCACGGCGCTGGTCGCGACACGGGAGATTGCCCGGGAGGTCGCCGCGGGCGTCCCGGTCGGCGAGATCAGCATCGTTCACAACCTGATCTCCTCGGCCGCCGTACCCCAGATCGTCGCCGAGACCGGCGCCAAGCCGGTGCGTACGCGGGTCGGTCACTCGTTCATCAAAGCCGAGATGGCCCGGCACAACGCGGTGTTCGGCGGGGAGCACTCGGCGCACTACTACTTCCGCGACTTCTGGTTCGCCGATACCGGCATGCTGGCCGCGATGCACCTGCTGGCCGCCCTCGGCGAGACCGACCAGCCCCTGTCAGCGCTGGTCGGGCAGTTCCAGCGGTACGTCGCCTCCGGGGAGATCAACTCCACGGTCAGCGACGCCGCAGCGGCCACCGAACGGGTCCGGCGGTGGGCGGTGGCCCACGCCGGGGAGACCTCGCGACGGACACCCTCGACGGCACGACGCTGACCTTCGACGGCACGCCCATGTGGTGGCTGAACCTTCGTGCGAGCAACACCGAACCGCTGCTCCGGCTGAATGTCGAAGCGGCCGACGAGCCGACCATGAGCGCGATTCGTGACGCGGTCCTGCCGTTGATCCGTGCGTCGACTGATTAGGCTGACCACTTGTGAGCGACGTCATCGAACCTTGGCTGCGTGAGATCCTGCGCTGCCCCATCGGCAAACACGACCTGATCGACGCCACCGCCCCCGACGGGACGGCCGAACTGCAATGCGCGCAGGACTGCGAAGCGCCCGGTCAGCGCCGGGGTTATCCGATCCAGGACGGCATCCCGGTCCTGCTGGCTGACCAAGCGCGCGTCTTCACCGTCTGAGCCACGAGGACGCTCCGCGGATGCCCCGACTGGAAGAGACCTGGATCGACGATGCGGAGCAGATCGCGGCTCGTGACTCACGCGGCACCCTGAGGGCCCTGGCCACCGCCGGCGCGCAGGTCCGGGAATCCATGGCCCTGGCCCACGAGGCCGGGATCGACCAGGTTGCGTACGGCGAGCGGCCGCGCAGCGTCCTGGTCAGCGCCCTCGGCGGCAGTGCCGTCGTCGCAGACATCCTGCAGGCCCTTGCTGAGCAGGGTTCCCCGGTGCCGGTGACCGTGCGGCGCAACGTCCCGGTGCCGGCCTGGGTCGGCCCGCTGGATCTGGTCGTTGCCGTGTCCCTGTCCGGCGCCGCGGACGGGCCGGTGGCCGTGGCCGCCGAGGCCGCCCGGCGGGGCGCTTCGCTGCTCACGGTCGGCGCGCAGGATTCCGTTCTGGCCGACATCAGTCGTCAAGCCCGTGGCGTGCACGTGGACGTCGGCCGAGGTCGCACCTCCAGCCGAACGTCGCTGTGGTCGTTGTTGACCCCGGTCCTGATGGCGGGGGACCGGCTGGGCCTGGTCGACGTTCCCGACGACGCGCTCGCGGCCGCCGCCGAGCGGCTCAACGAGTGGGCTGACGCGTGCCGGCCCAGTTCCGAGTCGTTCGTGAATCCTGCCAAGTCGATGGCACTGTCGGTGGCCGAGAGCGTGCCGGTGGTGCTCGGCGACGGCCCGCTGACCGGCGTCGCGGCGCTGCGGGCGGTGTCCATGCTTTCGCGTACGGCGCGCATCCCGGCCACGTGGGGCGAACTGCCGGACACCGCATCCCAGGTGGTCGCGCTCTTCGACGGCCCCTTCACCGCCGGCGGCGGCGCCGGGGTGGCGCCCACCAAGGACATCTTCGCCGACCCGTTCCTCGACGGACCGGAGCAACCGGCGCTCGGGGTGGTCATGTTGCGCGACGCCGAACCCGCGCAGACCGCCGACGCGCTCACCGACTCCCTCTTGGAGACCGCCCGGGACGCGGGCGCGACCGTGGTGGAGCACCGCACCGCGCCCGGTCCGCCCATTGCCCGATTGGCCGAGCACGTGGCACTCACCGACTTCGCCGCGACGTACGTCGCCCTCGGCCTGGGTGTCGATCCGTCGGTGTCGCCGCATCTGGCCGACTACCTCGAACGGGTGCGCGCGAAAGGACTGTGATCGCTCCTCCTACGCTGGCGGGGTGACTAGCGAGCACTTCGACCTGGCCGTCATCGGCTCCGGCTCCGGCAACTCGATCATCACCCCCGACTTCGACGGCAAACGGGTCGCGATCATCGAGCGCGGCGTCTTCGGCGGCACCTGTCTCAACGTGGGGTGCATCCCGACCAAGATGTTCGTCTACGCCGCGGAAGTGGCCGAGCAGATCAGGTCCGCCGCGACGTACGGGATCGATGCGCACATCGACGCCATCCGCTGGCGTGACATCCGCGACCGGGTCTTCGCCCGGATCGACCCGATCTCCGAAGGCGGCAAGGACTACCGGGCCAACGGGCCCAATACGACGGCCTATCTCGGGTCGGCGCGGTTCACCGGATCGCGGGCGCTGACGGTCACCGTCGATGGCCGCGACCATGACCTGACGGCCGACCAGGTCGTGATCGCAACCGGTTCGAGTCCCATCATTCCCGAGCCGGTCGCGCAGTCCGGCGTCACGTACTACACCAACGAGAACATCATGCGAATCGACGAATTGCCCTCGCGCATCGTGATTCTCGGCGGCGGCTACATCGCGGCGGAGTTCGCGCACGTGTTTTCCGCATTCGGTGTCCAGATCAGCGTGGTCAGCCGGGGCGCGGCCCTGTTGCGTCAGACCGATGAGGACATCTCGACCGCGTTCACCGAGCTGGCCGCGCAGCGATGGGACCTGCACCCGTCCGCCGAGGTGATCGCCGCCCGGCAGGACGCCGCCGGGGTCACCGTCGATCTCACCACCGGCGAGTCGGTGACCGGCGACATCCTGCTGGTTGCGACCGGCCGTGCCCCTAACACGGAGGACCTGGACCTACCCGCGGCCGGCGTTGCCACGCACCCCGACGGGCGCGTCGTCGTCGACGAGTACGGCCGGACCAGCGCCGAAGGCGTGTGGGCGCTGGGAGACGTCAGTTCGCCGTACCAGCTCAAACACGTCGCCAACCACGAGGCCCGCGTCGTGGCGCACAACCTGGCCCACCCGCGGCAACTGCGCAGCATGGACCACCGGTTCGTGCCCTCGGCGGTCTTCACCCATCCCCAACTGGCCGGGGTCGGGCTCACCGAGCGCCAGGCTCGCGACGCCGGTCACGACGTGGTGACCAAGACCCAGATGTACGGCGACGTGGCCTACGGCTGGGCGATGGAGGACACGACCGGCTTCGTCAAACTCGTCGCCGACCGGCGGACCGGTGAGCTGCTCGGCGCCCACCTGATGGGCCCGGACGCCAGCAGCCTGATCCAGCAGCTCATCCAGGCGATGTCTTTCGGGCTGGGCGTGCACCAGATGGCCCGCGGGCAGTACTGGATCCACCCGGCGCTGGCCGAGGTGATCGAGAACGCGCTGTTGGGTCTGGATTTCGGCGGCTGACGCCGCAGCAGCGGCCCTAGACTGCCGGTTATGTCCACCGGCGGAGGAAACAAGGCCATCATCGCCGCGCTGTCGGCGAACCTGGGGATCGCGCTGACCAAGCTGGTCGCCTACCTGCTCACGGGGATGTCCTCGATGTTGGCCGAGGCGGTGCACTCCTTCGCCGACTCCGGCAATCAGTTGTTGTTGCTGGTGGGGGGCAAGAAGGCCAAGCGCTCGGCCGACGTGAACCACCCGTTCGGTTACGGCCGCGAACGCTACGTCTACGCCTTCATCGTCTCGATCGTGCTCTTCACGATCGGCGGGCTCTTCGCGCTGTACGAGGCGTATCACAAGTGGCACGAAGCGGTTTCGGGTCACGGCGAGCGACCGGGGACCGATCAGCAGTGGTGGTGGGTGCCGCTGCTGGTCCTCGTGGTGGCGATCGGGATGGAGGGTTTCTCCTTCCGTACGGCGATCGGCGAGGCCAACCACACCCGGGGAAGTGTGTCGTGGGTGCGCTATGTGCGGGGGCCAAAGCCCCCGAACTCCCGGTGGTTCTCCTGGAGGACTTCGCCGCCCTCATCGGTTTGCTGTTCGCACTGTTCGGCGTGGGCCTGGCCATCATCACCCAGGATGCGCGCTGGGACGCCGCCGGCACCGCGATGATCGGCCTGCTGCTGGTTGCGGTCGCCGTGGTGTTGGCGATCGAGATGAAGTCGTTGTTGATCGGTGAGGGTGCGGCGCCGGAGCGGGTGCGATCCATCCGCGATGCGATCGAGTCGGTCGACATGATCGACCGGGTTATCCACCTCAAGACGCTGCACCTGGGTCCGGACGAACTCCTGGTGGCCGCCAAGATCGCGGTCGACACCGGCGACTCCGGGCAGGAGATCTCGGCCGCGATCGATGCGGCGGAGACAGCGGCGCGGACCGCGCAGCCGGACATGGAGTTGCTGATCTATCTCGAACCGGCGCTCGACACGGGGGAGGCCGGCGCCGATTCGATCGGGCACATCAGGTCAGGAAGCGGAAGCTGACCGATCCGGGGTCCAGGCGTTCGATCTCCAGGGGCGTCTGCGCCATCCGGTGCAGAAGGTCGGAAACGTCTGCCGCGCGGGCCAGTTCGATCCCGACCAGGGCCGGGCCGGTCTCGCGATTGTTCCGCTTCACGTACTCGAACAACACGATGTCCTCATCCGGTCCCAGGACCTCGTCGAGGAAGCGGCGCAGGGCGCCGGGCTCCTGGGAGAAGTTGACCAGGAAGTAGTGCTTGAGCCCTTGGTGGACGAGCGAGCGTTCGACGATCTCCCCGTAGCGCGACAGGTCGTTGTTGCCGCCGGAGACCACCACCACGACCGCGTCACCGGCCTGGACCGGCAGCGGCGCCGCGTCCGGGTCGGTCACGGCCGCCGCGGCGAGCGCACCCGCCGGCTCGGTGATGATGCCCTCGTTCTGGTAGAGCTCGATCATCTCGGTGCAGATGTGCCCTTCGGCCACGGTCCGCACCGGGACGTCATGGGTGCGCAGGATCGCGCTGGTGAGTGATCCCGCGGTCCGCACCGCGGCGCCGTCGACGAACGGATCGATGGTGTCGATCGTGACCGGGCGCCCGGCGGCCAGTGCTGCGGTCATCGAAGCAGCACCAGCGGGTTCGACGCCGAGAACACGCACACCGGGCTGTCGCTCGGCGAGGTACTGGGTGACCCCGGCCGCCAGGCCCCCGCCGCCGATGGGGAGTACGACGAGCGCGGGCGGCTCGCCGAGCTGGTCCAGGATCTCCCGGGCAATCGTGCCCTGCCCGGCGATGACCAGCGGGTGATCGAACGGCGGGACGAGGGTGCGTCCGCTGCTGGTCGCGTCGGCGGCCGCCGCTTCGGCCGCCTCGTCGAAGGTGCTGCCCACGAGGTGCAACTCGACCCACGGGCCGCCGTGGTGCTCGATCCGGTTGCGCTTCTGGCGGGGAGTGTTGCGCGGCAGGTAGATCCGCCCGGGGATCTCCAGGGAGCGGCAGGCCAGGGCGACCCCCTGCGCATGGTTTCCCGCGCTCGCGCACACGACACCGGTTCGGCGGGCGTCGGCGTCGAGGCCGGTCATCAGGTTGAACGCACCGCGCACCTTGTAGGACCGCACCGACTGCAGGTCTTCGCGTTTCAGGTAGACCCGGGCCCCGGTCAGCAACGACAGGCGCGGGCTGAACTCCAGCGCGGTCGGGCGGACCACGGAGTGCAAACGGTCTGCCGCCGCGTCGACGTCGGCGGCGGTGACCGGTGCGGAGGTATCGGTCCGGGACTGCATGACTCCATTGTCGTGGTCCCGGCGGGTGGCCACCTCGTCGGTTCAGATGCCGGGCGGGCTCACGGGGTCTGGGTCACGCTCGGTGATGGTGCCTGGTGCGCGGATGCATCGACGACGCGGGTGACACCGAGCAGTATCAGCAGGGCCAGCACGTAGACACCGAGGTGATATCCGGTGCGTCGGGCGGTGGTCATGGCAATCAGGAGGCCGCGACCGGGCGAAAAATACGTCAGCGGCGCCGCCCGGCGAGGGACGACGCCGCTGACGCCGAGGTGGGACGGACGGGCCCGCCTACTTGACCGCCACGGTCGCGATCGTGACCGGACCGCCGACCGGGGTGCAGTTGATCGGCAGGGTCGTGCCCTTGTTGGTTTTGAACGTGCCGGACACCGAGGTCACCGCGTAGGTGACGGTGCCGGCCTTGGTGGCCGCGGTGTCGGTGATCGGTCCGCCGACCAGGGCCACACCCAGGGCGTTGCCCGCCGGTGGCACGACAGCCAGCGGTGCGGCGACGTTGGTGCTGCGCGCACCCGGTTTCGCCACCGCACCGGTCGCCGTGTACTTCACGGTGGTCGTCCCCTGAAGGACGGAGATTCCCTTGGACTGCAGCAGCGCGGTGGCCTGCGCCGGAGCGCTGATGATCCCGGTGACCAGGGGGTGGAGATCGTGGCGCCCTTGGCGACCGACGACGGGCTGAATGCCGCGACCGCGGCAGTCCAGGTACCGACCGGGATCGTGCTGCCCTTCAGGGTCGAGGTGCAGTTGTACTGCCCGGAACCAGTCCCGGCGGCGTGGGCGGCCGGCGTCACGAGCGCCGAGGCGGAAGCCACGAGGGCGCCCGCTCCGAGGAGAACGGCGGCGCGGCGTACAGCGGAATTCATGAAGCCTCCTGCGATATCTGGACACCGTCCAGAGCTGGTTACGGTTACGTAGGTGGACCTACCATGGCACGGTGTGTCGTAAATCACAAGAGGTGAGCTGACGGCCGGTTCGCGCCCGGTGCAACCGGGCCGCGAACCGGCCGCCCCAGTGCGCGGATCTACCTGACCGCGACGCTGAGAACCACCAGGGACTGGCCCGCGGACGGGGTACAGGCGATGGGCAGGGTCTTGCCGTTGTTCGTCTTCAGGGTGCTGGCCAGACCGCCGATGTTGAACGTCGCGGTCCCCGCCGTCGACGCCGCGGTCTCGGAGATGGGTCCGCCGGTCAGGCTGACCGGGAACGAGCCACCCGAAGGCACCTTCACCGTCGGGACGTTGACCACGGTGCTGCGGTTGCCGGGATTGCTGACCGCACCCGTTGCGGAGTACCAGACCGTTGCACTGCCGGTCAGCGTGGCGATGCCGAGCAAGCGCAGGGTCGATGTGGTGCCCGAGGGAACGGTGATCGCGGCGCCGACCGAGGTCGCGGTCACGGTGGCTCCGCGTGCGGCCGTCAGCGGTGCCGTCACCGTGACGGAAGCGGCCCACGTCCCCAGCCCGATCTTCAGGCCGGCTTTCCAGGTGGAGCAGTCGTATTTCAGCGAGGTGGTCGTCGAGGTGACGGCGGTTGCCGGGAGGGCGTTCGCGTTGGCGGCCAGCGGCAGGGCGGCGTGGGCCGCACCCGGCGCGAACGCAAAGGCCGAAACGGCCAGCGCTGCGGCGCCGAGGCCGGTGGCGGTCCTTCGAAGGGCGATGTGCATGCGATCTCCTGTGCTCACTGGTACTCGGACCTACACTTACGTTTACGTAAGTAAGGGCGATGATGGCGTCAGCGTGAGCTGGATCACAAGGCCTTGGCGGAAAATGATCATTCCGGTGACGCGCGCCCGGGAATCGGGAGTCTGGCCATATCTCGCTAGAATCGTCTGGCCGGCGCGGGTGATGACCGCCGCAGTAGCGAGGCCCAGAAGGGCAGCGCCGGGTAGTCCACCGCCCCATCACCAGGAGTTCACCTATGTCCGTAGACACCAAGACCTTCGACTTCAAGGTTGCCGACCTGTCCCTTGCCGAGGCCGGGCGGCACCAGATCCGCCTCGCCGAGCACGAGATGCCCGGCCTGATGGCGCTGCGCGAAGAGTACGCCGCCGCCCAGCCGCTGCGCGGTGCCCGCATCGCGGGGTCGCTGCACATGACCGTCCAGACCGCTGTCCTCATCGAGACGCTGGTCGCTCTGGGGGCACAGGTCCGCTGGGCATCCTGCAACATCTTCTCGACCCAGGATGAAGCAGCGGCAGCGGTCGTCGTCGGCCCGAACGGCACGCCCGAGGACCCGCAGGGTGTTCCGGTCTTCGCCTGGAAGGGCGAGAGCCTGCCGGAGTACTGGGACTGCACCGAGCAGATCCTGACCTGGCCCGGCGAGCAGGGCCCGAACATGATCCTGGACGACGGCGGCGACGCCACGATGCTGGTCCACAAGGGCCGCGAGTGGGAGATCGCCGGTGCCGTGCCGGCCACCACCGAGGAGGACTCGGAGGAGTTCGGCGTCTTCAAGGAGCTGGTGCGCCGCACGATCGCCGAGGACCCGAAGAAGTGGACCACCGTCGCCGAGGGCATCCGCGGCGTCACCGAGGAGACCACGACCGGCGTCCACCGCCTCTACGAGCTGGCGAAGACCGGTGACCTGCTCTTCCCGGCCATCAACGTCAACGACTCGGTCACCAAGTCCAAGTTCGACAACAAGTACGGCTGCCGGCACAGCCTCATCGACGGGCTGAACCGTGCGACCGACGTGCTGATCGGCGGCAAGGTCGCCGTGGTCTGCGGGTACGGCGACGTCGGCAAGGGCTGCGCGCAGTCCCTCGCCGGCCAGGGTGCCCGGGTCATCGTGACCGAGGTCGACCCCATCTGTGCGCTGCAGGCAGCCATGGAAGGCTTCCAGGTCGCTCGCCTGGAGGACGTCCTCGACATCGCCGACATCTACGTCACCACCACCGGTTGCTACGACGTGATCCGCGCCGAGCACATGACGAAGATGAAGAACAAGGCGATCGTGTCCAACATCGGTCACTTCGACAACGAGATCGACATGGCCGGCCTGGCCAAGGTCCCAGGCGTGACCAAGACGCAGATCAAGCCGCAGGTGCACGAGTGGACCTTCGAGAACGGCGACAGCATCATCGTGCTGTCCGAGGGCCGGTTGATGAACCTCGGCAACGCCACCGGGCACCCCAGCTTCGTGATGTCCAACAGCTTCTCCAACCAGACCATCGCCCAGATCGAGCTGTTCACCAAGAACGGCGACTACGACAAGCAGGTCTACGTGCTGCCCAAGCACCTTGACGAGAAGGTCGCCCGGCTGCACCTGGGTGCGCTCGGTGTGAACCTGACCGAGCTGACCAAGGCGCAGGCCGAGTACCTGGGCGTTGACGTGGCCGGTCCGTACAAGCCGGAGCACTACCGCTACTGAGTCGACGACGAAGAGCGAGGCGGAGGTTGTCGGCGGAGCGCAGCGGAGTCGGCGGCCGGATGCCGAGGTTCGAGGAGTCGGCTCCATAGGTCGACTCCACATAGGACGGGTTTGCCACCCGGCACGTGGGGGTACGCCGATCACCGGGCTGATCGGCGTACCCCACCTGCGTATGTGACACTTGGGACAATATGAACGCGCGGGTACTGGTGGTCGATGACGATCCGTCGCTGGCCGAAATGCTGGGCATCGTGCTGCGGGGTGAGGGCTGGGACGTCGGCCACTGCCCCGACGGAAGCGGCGCCCTCGAGGCGTTCCGCGCTTTCAAGCCCGATGTCGTCCTGCTGGATGTGATGCTGCCCGGCCTCGACGGGGTGCAGGTGTGCCAGCAGTTGCGCGCCGAGTCCGGCGTACCGATCGTGATGCTCACGGCGCGCACCGACACGGTCGACGTCGTCGCGGGTCTCGACGCGGGGGCCGATGACTACATCACCAAGCCGTTCAAACCGCAGGAACTCATCGCCCGGGTTCACGCCCGTCTGCGCCGCACTGACGAGCGCGAAGGCGGCGACGACACCCTGCAGATCGGTCCGTTGTCCATCGACATCACGGGGCACTCGGTGCACCGCGGCGACGAAGTGATCGCGCTGACGCCGCTGGAGTTCGACCTGGTCGTCACCCTTGCGCGCAAACCGTGGAAGGTGTTCAGCCGCGAGGAGCTGCTGCAGAAGGTGTGGGGTTACCGGCACGCCGGAGACACCCGCCTGGTCAACGTGCACGTGCAACGGCTGCGGGCCAAGATCGAGCACGATCCGGAGCATCCGGAGATCGTGCTGACGGTGCGGGGAGTCGGCTACAAGGCCGGCGCCCCCGCCTGAGCGTCCGGTTGCTCCCGTGGGGTCACTCGGGCGGCTGATCAGCGCTCCGGTCGGCCGGCTGGCCCGGTTCTGGCGCCGATCCGTGCACTTCCGGGTCGTGGCGATCACGACGATCGTCGGCGCGTTGTTCACCGTCGCCATCGGTTCGTACATGTACCAGCGCATCGCCGACGGTCTGGTCACCAATGCGATCAACTCCGCCCAGCAGGAAGCGCAGTCCCAGCGGCAGATCGCCCAGAACACGTTCTCCAACGGCGACCGCACCGACCTCACGTCGTTGCGGGTGGCCGCCCGACAGATCGCACAGCAGGTCGCATCGCCGGGCTCGGACACCTCGCGCAGGGTGGTCATCATCCAGGCGGAGGGCAACACGGCGGTGTCCCTCGGTGACGTCAGCACCCAGGGTGCCGACCCGGACATGATCCCGTCGGACATCCGCCTTGCCCTGAAGGAGGATCCGGATCACGAGCAGGTCAAGATCATCACCGTCCCCGACAGTGAGGGTCGCAGCACGGTGCCGGCGGTCCTGATCGGCAGCCGGCTGGAAGTGCCCAATGCCGGCGCCTACGACCTGTACTTCATCTTCCCCATGGACGTGGAAGCGCAGAGCCTGACGATCGTGCGCAACACGTTCGTCTTCGGCGGTATCGCCTTGGTGCTGGCGCTCGCAGCGCTGGCCTACCTGGTGACCCGGATGGTCGTGGCGCCGGTACGTTCGGCGGCCCACGTGGCCGAACGACTCAGTGCCGGTGCACTGAACGAACGCATGCCGGCCGGCGGCGAGGACGACCTGGCCCGGTTGGCGACCTCGTTCAACGCCATGGCGGACAGCCTGCAGCGGCAGATCCGGCAGTTGGAGGATCTGTCCACCCTGCAGCAACGGTTCACCTCCGATGTCTCGCACGAGTTGCGTACCCCCTGACGACCATCCGGATGGCCGTGGACATGATCCACGCCAGCCGGGACGACTTCACGGCCCCGGTCGCGCGGTCGGCCGAGTTGCTGAGCCGCGAGCTGGACCGCTTCGAAGGATTGCTGACCGACCTGCTGGAGATCTCCCGGTTCGACGCCGGGGCGGCGGCTCTGCAACTGGAACCCACCGATCTGCGCGAGATCGCCGCGAGCGCCGTGGACGCGTCCAGCGCGCTGGCCGCGCGGGCTCACACCAGTCTGCGGCTGCAAGCGCGGCGTCCGGCGATAGCGCCGATGGACAAACGCCGCATCGAGCGGATCGTCCGCAACCTGGTCAGCAACGCCATCGAGCACGCGGAGGGACGACCCATCGACGTCGCGGTCGCATGCAACGACACCGCCGTCGCCCTGACCGTCCGCGATCACGGCGTGGGCCTGGCCCCCGGGGACGCGGCCCGCGTCTTCAACCGGTTCTGGCGGGCCGACCCGGCGCGTGCCCGCACGACCGGTGGCACCGGGCTGGGGCTGGCCATCTCGCTGGAGGACGCCCGGATGCACGACG
Organism: Branchiibius cervicis; assembly: GCF_042661605.1. Lineage (NCBI taxonomy): Bacteria > Bacillati > Actinomycetota > Actinomycetes > Micrococcales > Dermacoccaceae > Branchiibius > Branchiibius cervicis. The sequence goes on along the minus strand of NZ_JBHSWJ010000002.1, from coordinate 2,553,258 downwards.
GCTGGTTGCAGGCGTGGGGTGAGCCGGGCAACGGGGCCTGTTTCCGGTTGACGCTGCCCACCCGTCCCGGGGTCCCGATCGCTCGTTCGCCGCTTCCGCTGGCGCCGGACGACTCGGAGGTCGGCCGCGTGATGCCGCCCGGCAACAGCCTGACCATCGGCAGCGCGCTCGTGAGCGGGATCGCACCCCGGGGCGAGGGGAGCGGCCAGTCGTGATGCGGCGTACCCGGATCGTCATCACCCTCCTAGCCCTGGTGCTGGTCGGGGCGCTCAGCGCCTGCAGCGGATTGCCCGCAACCAGTCCGGTGCAGGCGCGTGCCTCGATCGCGCCGGAGCAGGCTCCGGTGGTCAATGTGCGCCCGCCCGGCCCGGCGCGCGGTGCGTCGGCCCGCGACATCGTGCGCGGGTTCCTGCGCGCCAACGCCTACGCGACCGACGACTACTCCGTCGCCCGGCAGTTCCTCACCGGCGGTGCCTCGGCGACGTGGGATCCCAAGACGGAGCTGTCGATCAACACCGGTGAGCGCGACTTCGTCGACTCCATGACCGATGCGCAGACCGTTTCGGTGACCGCCCGACAAACCGCGCTGCTGGACGGCGACGGCCGGCTGCGCGATACGGCGGCGCCGCAGACGCGGACCGGCTCCTTCACGATGCGCAGGGTCGACGGACAGTGGCGGATCGGTGCGCTGCCGAAGGATTTCGGCGCGTGGATCAGTGAAGACGACTTCGACGTCAGCTATACCGCCCAGCGGGTCTATTACGCCGTCCCGGCTACCAAGACGCTGGTTGCGGACGTGCGCTGGTTCCCCCTGGGCGGTTTGACGACCGCGCTGGCGCGGGCCGTGCTGCGGCCGCCGCCGGCCTATCTTGCGCCGATCGTGACCGCGCAAATGCCCCCGGGACACTGCTGCGGGTGGATGCCGTCCCGGTGGACTCCTCGACCGGTGTGGCGACGGTTGATCTGACCTCGGCCGCTCTCGGTGCCACGCCGGCGCAGCGTACTGCCCTGTGGGCCCAGATGCTGGCGACGCTGTCGCTCACCCGCGGTGTGCGCTCGGTCCTCATCACCGTCGACGGCGCGGCGCGGCTGGAAACGCCCGACCTGCCGACGAGTCCGACGACGCCGGAGGATCTGGGTTACACCGTGGTCCAGGTCAATCGCCCCAATCTGATCGGCCGGTCGGGCGGTCAGTTGCGGTGGTTCAACCCGGCCGCGTCCGGCGCCCCCGCCAGCGGGACCACGACGGTGCATCTGCCCGGTGTCCCGCAGACCTGGACCCAGCTGGCGGCGTCCGCCGACGGGCGGCAGGTGGCGGGGGTGTCCAAGGATGCCACCACCATGTCGCGCTGGGTCGCGGGGCGGCAGTACACCCGGCCGGTGTTCGGAACGAACCTGACCAGACCCAGCTTCGCCAGCCGCGCCCCGACGGAGATCTGGATCGCCGGTACGCCGCTGACCCCCGCTGCGGGCGAGGCCGGCTCCACCGTGTGGTTCGTGTCCGCGACCGATCCGCCGCAGTCCGCACCACCTCAGCCGGTCGACGTGCCGTGGCTCGGGGCCGCAACGATCACCGCGGTCGCGGTATCCGCCGACGGGAACCGGATCGCCCTGGTGGTGCGGTCGGCCTCCGGGGGCACCCAGATCGAGGTCTGCGCGATCGTGCGTGACACCTCGGGCAATCCGACGGCGCTGTCGACACCGCTGCGGGTCGGCGACGGCCTGTCGGAGGTGCGTGACGTCACCTGGCTCGACGACAGCACGGTGGGTGCGTTGGCGCGCAGCGCCTCCGACAACGCCCCCGTGCACGCGATCCAGGTGCCGATCGGCGGTCTGCTGGAGGATCTCGGGCAGGTCCCCACCCAACAGCTCGCGGCGATCCGCGGCGTGGGGGACGGCCCCAGCGACGTGTACCTGATCACCGCCGACGACCGCGTCCTGATCCATGAGGGAGCGACCTGGTCGCCGGTGAGCGGACTGACCGGCTTGGTGGTCCCGGGGACCTGAGGTTGTCCACAGGCCGCCGGGCCGATCGCGCGCCGTACCGGCAGGCTGGCCGGTGTGGAGTGGTTACGCGGGGTGACGACACTGCTGGCCGAAGTGGCCGATCTGGCCATGCCTCGTCGGTGTGCCGGGTGCGGGGAGCCGGGGGTGCTGATCTGCGCACTGTGCGCGCTGCAAGTACGTGAGGCATCGCGGTTGCCTCCGTTCCGCTCGGTGCCCGACCCCTGCCCGAACGGGTTCCCACCTGCGTGGTCCGGCACGCCGTACACCGATGTCGTCCGCCGCCTCCTGCCGGCGTACAAGGACGAGGGCCGGACCGACCTGCGGGGGTTGTTGGGTGCGTGGCTCGGCCGTGCTATCGCGGTGGCCGGCAGCGCAGATCCCACTGTCGCCGAGCACAATTCGCTGGGCCGATCGGTGTACGTCGTGCCGGCGCCGTCCAGTCCGGCCGCCCGGCGCGCCCGCGGTCGGGACCCGCTGCGCGATCTGGTGGTCACGGCATTGGACGGTGACCCGGCGTTCCCGGTGATCGATGCTCTCGGCTACGCGCGCCGGGTGCGCGACCAGGCCGGACTGTCCAGCAGCGAGCGGGCCCGCAACCTCGGCGGTGCCCTCCGGGTGCGGCCGCGGGCCGCGCTCGAGCTGTCCGGCCGGGTCTGCCTGCTCGCCGACGACGTCGTGACGACCGGTGCGACCCTGGCGGAATCGGCGCGGGCGTTGCGGTCGGTCGGCGTGGTGCACGTGGTCGCGGTGACGCTGGCTGCGACGCCGCGGACCACGACCGGTTCCCGTGCCGCGGTGCGGCGTGGTCCGGCGTCCGGGACGAACCTGTCCGAGGCCTGATCAACCGCCACGACGCGCCGCATAACGGTTCCGTCACGAGGCGTTGCGAGTTACCGTCGGGACATGAAGAACCTCACCGTCGGCCACGTGCCGGCGGAGGGGTGCGACTGCTCCCGGACCGGGAGGTGATCAGGCGACCAGCGGCCCCGCCCGCCTGCGACGAATCACCGACACCACGGCCCTAGGAGGTCGCTATGGAGATCACCATCACCGGACGTCACGTCACGGTGCCCGAACGTTTCCGTCGCCACATCGCCGACAAGCTCGAGAAGGTCCCGCAGCTCGACCCGCGCGTCACCCGCTGCGACGTGGTTCTCACCCATGAGGCGAATCCACGACAGGCCAAGGAAGCTGAGCGCATCGAGATCACGTGCTACGCCAAGCGATCGGTCATCCGCGCGGAGGCGGCTGCGGGCGACGAATACGCCGCGCTCGATCTCGCGACCACCAAACTCGGCGAGCGGCTGCGCCGGCGGCACGACAAGCGGGTAGTGCACCGCGGCCGCAAGAGCGCCGAGTCGTTGCGCGACGCTGCCACCGTGCTGGATGAGATCGCTGCCCCGCCGGAGCCCGTCCCGGATGAGTTGCCCGAGCACATCCGCAAGGTCGGCGGCGACGAAGGCTGCCCCATCGAACTTCGCGAGAAGGTGCACGCGTCCGAACCGATGACGGTGGACCAAGCCCTGCGCGAAATGGAGCTGGTCGGGCACGATTTCTACCTCTACCACGACGCCGACACGGACAAGCCGTCCGTCGTCTACCGCCGACGCGGCTGGTCGTACGGCGTGATCCACCTCGACATCGAGGCCGTCACCAACGATCGCAGTGAGTCCGCCGACTCACTGGTCGCCGGCTGAACCACCCCGCAAACGTGCCCACCCCGTCGCGGGGTGGGCACGTTTGCGTGCACGCGATGAGTCGGCGGTCCTATGGTGAGGAAGGTGACCACGAGCACCGAAACCCCCAAGGCAGCAGGGCAGGTACGTGAACTCACTGTCCGCAGTGTGATTCTCGGCGGCATCATCACGCTGGTCTTCACCGCGGCGAACGTGTATCTGGGCCTCAAGGTCGGGTTGACCTTCGCCACGGCCATCCCGGCCGCGGTCATCTCGATGGCGGTGTTGCGCTACTTCGCCGATCACTCGATCGTCGAGAACAACATCGTGCAGACCATCGCCTCGGCGGCCGGCACCCTGTCGGCCATCATCTTCGTCCTGCCGGGTCTGATCATGATCGGCTGGTGGACCGGCTTCCCCTACTGGATCACCGTGGCCGTCTGCGCCGTGGGCGGCACTCTCGGCGTGATGTATTCGATCCCGTTGCGACGTGCGCTGGTCACCGGCTCCGACCTGCCCTACCCCGAAGGCGTCGCCGGCGCCGAGGTGCTCAAGGTCGGCGACAGCAGCGGCGGTGCCGAGGAGAGCAAGGCCGGTCTTCGGGTCATCGTCATGGGTGCGGTGTCCGCCGCGGCCTTCTCGTTGCTGGCGTCGCTGAAGGTGGTCAGCAATTCGTTGGCTGCTGCCTTCCGGGTCGGGTCCGGCGGCACGATGTTCGGTGCCAGCCTCTCTCTGGCGCTGATCGGCGTGGGTCACCTGGTCGGTGTCACCGTGGGTATCGCGATGCTCGTGGGCCTGGTCATCTCCTTCTTCGTGCTGTTGCCGATCCGCACCAGCGGCAAGGTGCCCGCGACCGGCGACATCATGGACACCGTCAGCGGCGTCTTCGCCTCCGACGTGCGCTTCGTCGGAGCCGGTGCGATCGCGATCGCGGCCGTGTGGACCCTGGTGAAGTTGATCGGCCCGGTCGTGCGCGGGGTGGTGGAGGCGGTTTCCTCCTCCCGCGAGCGGCGTACGGGCCATGAGGTCGACATCACCGAACGCGACATCCCGATCCAGATCGTCGCCGCTGTGTCGGTGCTCTTCCTGATCCCGATCGGCCTGCTGCTGTGGGACTTCGTCCGGGACACCCCTCTGGCCGGCAGCGCCGGCGGCATCATCGCGGTGAGCGTGATCTTCGTGCTGGTGGCGGGGCTGCTCATCGCGGCGGTGTGCGGATACATGGCCGGCCTGATCGGCTCGTCCAACAGCCCGATCTCCGGCGTCGGCATCCTGGTGGCCATCACGGCCGCCCTGCTGATCAAGGTGACCTACGGCGGCGCCGGCGGCAACGAGTTGGAGGCCCTGGTCGCCTACACCCTCTTCACGACCGCGGTGGTCTTCGGAGTGGCCACGATCTCGAACGACAATCTGCAAGACCTCAAGACCGGGCAGCTGGTCGGCGCCACGCCGTGGAAGCAGCAGGTCGCGCTGATCATCGGAGTCGCTTTCGGATCCTTGATCATCCCGCCGGTTCTGGAGTTGATGCAGACCGCCTTCGGGTTCCAGGGTGCGCCCGGGGCGAAGGCGGATGCACTGGCCGCGCCGCAGGCGGCGTTGATCTCCGCACTGGTCAAGGGGTCTTCGGCGGCTCGCTGAACTGGTCGCTGATCGGCCTGGGCGTGCTCATCGGCGCGGTCGTGATCGTCATCGACGAGGTGCTGGGCAAGACGACCAAGAACCTGCGGTTGCCGCCGCTGGCCGTCGGTATGGGGATGTACCTGCCGATGGCACTGACCCTGATCATCCCGATCGGTGCCTTCCTCGGCCGGATCTACGACAACTGGGCCGCCCGCGGGCCAAACGCCGAATTCCGTAAGCGGCTGGGCATTCTGATGGCGACCGGCCTGATCGTGGGGGAGAGCCTGTACGGCGTGGTGTTCGCCGGGATCGTCGCCGCCACCGGCAACGACGATCCGCTGGCAATCGTGGGCGATGGCTTCGCCACCATCGCCAACTGGCTCGGCGTCATCGTCTTCGCCGGGTTGATCGCCTGGCTCTACGCACGCACCCGCACGATCGCGGCGAGTGTCGAGTAGTCGGTAGCGGTCAGTCCGTGCGGGCCGAGCGCTCGCCCTCCTGCCACCGCCGCCAGGTGATCCGGTCCAGCGCCAACACCTCTCCCAACCGGCCCCATTCGCTGCGGCCGAGCCGGGCGAGCGGGTCCAGTGTCCGCGCGTCGGGCAGTCCGTCGTCCGCCACCACGGCCGCGTCGACGGACAGATGCACCACCTCACCGAAGACCATCACGCAGTCGCCGATCACGTGCTCCCCGCTGGCGCGGCACTCGAACGCGACCGGCGCGTCGGCGACCCGGGAGGCCGCACCGCGCTGCTGGGCGCGGTGGCGATCTGCGCCGAGGCGAATTCGTCCTCGTCGATCGGCAACGGAGTAGCACTGTCGTTCATCTGGGCCAACTGCGACCAGGAACCGATCTGCAGGACGAACTCCCCGGTGGCGCGCACGTTGGCCAGCGTGTCCTTCGCACCGACCGACACGAAGCACAACGTCGGCGGGTCGACGCCGGCCACCGTGGTGAAGGAGTGCGGCGCGAGGTTCGCCACCCCTCGGCGCTGATCGTCGACACCCAGGCGATAGCCCGCGGGATGAGGCTGGCCGTGAACCACGAGTAGAGATTGCCGACGTCAGCGGCCGACCGTTCGATGCGTTCGCTCACGAACGGGGACGCTACGGCACCCGGTCGAAGGCCAGCAGATCGACCACCCTTCCGTCGCCGAGGACTTCACGCTGGTGCCAGGCGCCCACGGGCCGGTAGTCCGCGCCCAGAGCCACCCGCACCGAGGCCGCGTTGCCGTCGGCGACCTGCACCGCGAGATGCCGGAAACCGCCCTCGGCGAACGCCCAGCGGGTGATCTCGCGCAACGCAGCGGTCATCAAACCCTGGCCGCGTGCGTCGGGATGCATCCAGTAGCCGATCTCGGCTTCGCCGTTCTCGATGTTCTGGATCCCGATGCCGCCAGCGAGTTCGTCGCTGCCTGGCGCACAGATCGCCCACCAGATACCCCAACGCTCACGATCGATCAGCGACCGCTGCGCGGCGCGCTCGCGGTTGAACGCCACGGTCCGCGGTTCGGAGTTGAACCACAAGCGGGTGATGGGGTCGGCCTGCACCTGCGTCATCCGCTCGCCGTCGCGCGTGCAGAACGGGCGCAACCACACCCGGTCGGTCTGCAGCGTCGGGGGCGGTACGGCGCGCTGGGCGTCCCGGTCATCGCTGACCAGCAACTCGAAGAAGGTCCCGTCGGAGGCGGTGCCGTCCATCCGGGTCCAGTTCGCCCGGTCGTTGCCCCACTGCCGGAAACCCGCCCGGCGCAGCACGTTCTGCGAGGCGATGTTGTCGGTGTCCGTACCCGCGTGCAGCCGGGTGACGCCGCCCTGCTCGAACGCCCAGCGAACGACCTCTTCGACCGCTTCGTCCACGTAGCCGTGGCCCCGTGCGTTCGTGTGCAGCCAGTAGCCCAGTTCGGCGTTGCCGCGGATGTTCTCGTCGAACCCGAAGAGCAGGATGTCGCCGAGCGGTTCGTCGGTGCCGGCGTCGGCAATGCACCAGCACACGATCTCGCCGCTGTCAGTGAGGCGCTGTCGCCGGGCGAACCACTGATCCCACGGCATCGCCGGCCCCGGCTGGGCATTGGCGGGCATGAACCGTTCGCTGATCTCGTCCCGCTCCTGCCCCGGCCGCGGTGCGTCGTCGGCGCGCCACGGTCGCAGGAGCAACCGCTTCGTCTGCAGGACCGGTGCGATCCGCGGTGACACCCGCTGCACGTCACGGTCATCGGAGGCGGACAGCTCGAACTGGACGGCGTCGGAGACCCGGTGCCGCCGTACGTCAGGGCGTCCCTCTCGGTGCCGATCGTCCGGAAGCCGGCCCGGCGCAGCGCTCGCAGCGATGCGCGGTTGTCCTGGTCCGCGCCCGCCTCCAGCCGCTGCAGACCCAGTTCGCCGAAGGCGTGCGGGATGAGGAGCTCAAGTGCCCGGCCGAGGATTCCGTGCCCCCGGGCGGACGGATGCAACCAGTAGGCCACCCGGCCCCGACCCCAGCGCTCGCGAGTCGCGATGCTCACCACCTGGATGCCGCCGACCGCCCGATCGTCGCCCGACGCGATGCACCAGAAGACCGCCTCGCCGCCCGCCATCCGCTCCTGTTGGCTGGTCAATACGTCGGCGAAGGCTTCCGGACCCGGCGCGGCGCGACCCCAGAACCGCACCGTCTCCGCGTCGTCGGTCCGCACCGCCGCGTCCGACTCCCGCCACGGCCGCAGTCGCAGTCCGTCGCCCTCGATGGTCGCCGGCTCCCACCAGGGCAGTCGCGGCTCGCCCGGATCGGTCGCGTGCCGGTGCCCGAACCAGGTGCCCGCAACGTCGCCGTCACCCACCGGGTGACTTGCGGGCCAGGAGCCGTCCACGGTGAAACCGTTGGCCCAGGCGACCCGCCGTGATGCCCAGTTGCCGACCGCCGCCCGCCACAGGATCGTGCCCAGGCCGAGCCCGTCGAAGCCGTAATCGCAGACCTGCCGCACCGCCCGGGTCATCAGGCCCTGCCCGCGGTACGCCGGGTGCAGGCTGAAGCCGATCTCCCGGGTCCCCGGCGCCACCAGTTTTAGATTCACCGAACCGGCGAAGGTCCCATCGACATCGATGGCCCAGGTGAGGATCGAGTCGTCCCGCCAGCCCGCGACCACGGAGTCCAGGAAGCCCCAGGCTTGCGGCTCGGCGTACGGGCTGGGCAGCGGCACAAAGCGCCGCATCCGCTCGTCGGTGCACATCGCCACGATCGCCGGTACGTCGCCCGGCCGGTGTGCGCGCAGCGTCACCTGGTCGCCCATCAGCACCGGCACGGTCGCAGTCAGGTAGGCCTCGTCCACCCCTGTAGGCAACCACGCGGCGTCCGCCTGCGCACCCGGGTTTCGTGCTGGGAACGGTGATGCGGCCCACGCCCGTTAGTCTTGGTAGGTCTGTCCACTCATTGCAGGAGAGCTTGTGCCCAAGGTTGTCGAGAAGGTGCTGCGTGCCGGTGAAGGCCGCACCCTCAAGAAGTTGCAGGCGATCGCGAACCAGGTGAACCTCCTCGAGGAGGATTTCGAGGCGCTGTCCGATGAGGAATTGCGCGAGGAGACCGACAAGTTCAAGAAGCGTCTCGCCGACGGGGAGACCCTCGACGCCCTGCTCCCGGAGGCGTTCGCGGCGGTCCGCGAGGCCGCCAAGCGCACCATCGGCAAGCGACACTTCGACGTACAGATCATGGGTGGAGCGGCGCTGCACCTGGGCAACGTCGCCGAAATGCGCACCGGTGAGGGCAAGACGCTGGTGGCGACGCTGCCGAGCTACCTGAACGCCCTGGAGGGCAAGGGTGTGCACGTCGTGACCGTCAACGACTACCTGGCCGGCTACCAGTCGGAGCTGATGGGTCGCGTGCACCGCGCCCTCGGCCTCGAGACCGGCGTGATCCTGGCGAGTATGACCCCCGACCAGCGACGGGTCGAGTACGCCAAGGACATCACCTACGGCACCAACAACGAGTTCGGCTTCGATTACCTGCGCGACAACATGGCCTGGTCGACCGACGAACTGGTCCAGCGCGGCCACCGGTTCGCGATCGTCGACGAGGTCGACTCGATCCTGATCGACGAGGCCCGGACCCCGCTGATCATCAGCGGCCCGGCCGACGCCGCGACCAAGTGGTACGTCGAGTTCTCCAAGATCGTGCAGCGTCTGGACCGCGCCGAGAAGGACAAGGACGGCAAACCCGGTCGCGGTGACTACGAGGTCGATGAGAAGAAGAAGACGGTCGGCATCCTGGAGCCCGGTATCGAGAAGGTCGAGGACCTGCTGGGCATCGACAACCTCTACGAGGCCGCCAACACCCAGCTGATCGGCTACCTGAACAACGCGATCAAGGCCAAGGAGCTGTTCAAGAAGGACAAGGACTATGTCGTCATGAACGGCGAGATCCTGATCGTCGATGAGCACACCGGTCGTATGCTCGCCGGCCGCCGTTACAACGAGGGCATGCACCAGGCGATCGAGGCCAAAGAGGGCGTCGAGATCAAGAACGAGAACCAGACCCTGGCGACCGTCACCCTGCAGAACTACTTCCGGATGTACGACAAGTTGTCCGGCATGACCGGTACCGCCCAGACCGAGGCGGCCGAGCTCTACCAGATCTACAAGTTGGGCGTCGTCACGATCCCGACCAACAAGCCGATGATCCGTAAGGACCAGGCCGACCTGATCTACCGCACCGAGGAAGCCAAATTCGCCGCGGTGGTCGAGGACATCGTCGAGCGGCACCATGAAGGTCAGCCGGTCCTGGTCGGCACCACCAGCGTCAACAAGAGCGAATACCTCTCAGAGCAGTTGCGCCGCAAAGGGATTCCGCACGAGGTGCTGAACGCCAAGCAGCACGAGCGAGAGGCATCCATCGTCGCCGACGCCGGCCGCAAGGGCGCCGTGACCGTGGCCACCAACATGGCCGGTCGAGGCACCGACATCATGCTGGGCGGCAACCCGGAGTTCATCGCGGTCGCTGCGCTGAAGAAGCAGGGCCTGGACCCGGAGGAGACTCCGGATGAGTACCAGGCGGCCTGGGACGAAGCGCTGAAGAAGGCCGAGAAGGCCGTGGCCAAGGCCAGCGAGGAGGTCACCGAGCTCGGCGGCCTGTACGTGCTGGGCACCGAGCGGCACGAGTCGCGCCGCATCGACAACCAGTTGCGCGGCCGCGCCGGGCGGCAGGGCGACCCGGGGAGAGCCGTTTCTACCTGTCGCTGCAGGACGACCTGATGCGGCTGTTCAACGCCGGTCTGGTCGACCGGTTCATGGCCGGCGCCGGGATGGACGACGACGTGCCGCTGGAGTCCAAGATGGTCTCGCGGTCCATCCAGAGCGCGCAGACCCAGGTGGAGAGCCAGAACTTCGAGATCCGCAAGAACGTCCTGAAGTACGACGACGTCCTGAACCGGCAGCGCGAGACCATCTACCGCGAGCGCCGCCAGGTGCTCGAAGGTGTCGAGCTGGAGGAGTCGGTCCGCAGCTTCATCAACGACACGATCGATGCCTATGTTGCCGGTGCCACCGCCGAAGGGTTCTCCGACGATTGGGATCTGGACGCGTTGTGGAGCGCCCTGAAGGATCTCTACCCGGTCTCGATCACGTTGGCCGAGCTGGAGGACGAGGTCGGCGGCCGCGCGGGAATCACCTCCGAGCACCTCGCCGAGGAACTGCGTTCCGATGCCCAGCACGCCTACGACGCGCGTGAAGCGGCCCTGGGGGAGGCGGTTACCCGCGAGGTCGAGCGCCGCGTCATCCTGACCGTGTTGGACCAGCAGTGGCGAGAGCACCTCTACGAGATGGATTACCTCAAGGAGGGCATCGGACTGCGCCAGTTTGCGCAGCGCGACCCGCTGGTGGAGTACCAGCGCGAAGGCTTCCTGCTCTTCGATGCGATGAACGACGCCATCAAGGAGGAGACCGTCCGGTTGCTCTTCAACGCCCAGATCGACCCGGCCGAGGTCGAGGCGTCCCTGCCCGAGCCCAAGGAGGAGCGCCTGACGATGGTTGCTCCGAATGAGGACGGAGAAGCGGAGTCGTTCGCGATGGACGACGAGGGCCGCGCCGTAGCGCAGGAGGGCAAGTTGTCCCGCCAGCAGCGCCGGGCCAAGGCTCGCTCGGACAAGAAGACGGACAAGAAGGCACAGACCAAGCCGAAGGCGTCGACCAAGTCCTGACCCGGCGTACGCTCAGCCGATCTGCAGGGCGGTGACCAGCCAGCGTCCGTCCACTCCGGACAGCCGCGCGGCGACCGCCCGCACTCTGCCCTCGTGCTGCACGACCAGGCACACCTCGGCGACCCCGTCGGCCGGTTCGCAGGCGTGGTCGCTCACGAGCGTCAAACTTCCCAGCTAGCGGTGTTGGGCCAGCTTGCCGCCATCTCCAGATGTACTCAGTCCACCGTTTTTCATCGCGGTGGGATGATCTAACTCGGGTCAGTGACCAGAACCGGTAGGTTGCGGGTCCAGAGACGGCAAACCGAGCTGCTTTGCATCACGCCACGCCTGTGCCATGCGCAGCAAACGTGGTGGTTCGCCTGAGAATTTCACGAACGCTTCGCCAGCGCCCAAGGCGCGGATCTGCTCGGGTAGTCGCTGGTCGGCAGGGTCAAGTCGCCTGGCGGCCATTGTGGCAACGGTTGGATCGAGGCCGAAGCAAATTTTTGTCTGAGCGTTAAGTGCGACTTCATCTGGCAAATCGCCAGGTCCCTGGGTGGCGAGGATGACTGCAAGGCCCTTTGACCTCCCCTCCCGCAGCATGACCTGCACCGCTTTAAAGGGCGCGACGCGGTGCGCTTCGTCAACGACGACGAGATATCGAATGGTGTTGGGCACCGGTGGAAGGCTTTGAACCTTCAGTAACAAAGCGGAGAAGATGAATCCAGCGGCTAACACGGTGGTAGCGCCATTGCCCGGGATCTTATTCAGACCGAATACGATATTTTGGTCGACGACGTCACCAAGTGGCTCACCAGCGCCAAATAGGGCGCTGCCGGTGAGGTCGCCGAGTATGCCCTGCAAGTCGGCATCAAGGTGGTCGTCCAGGGTCTGCAGCGTTGGCCAGCGGTGCTCGCTGCGACGGACGTCGAAGGCGGACGTTAACGCGGTCTTGAGCCTTTCGCGCTGGCGCGCGCCTAGGCGAGTATTGACCGACCGCAAAGCCTCTTCGACGGCATCGCGCAATTCAATGACTACGCTCTGCACTTCCCGGTCGCTTGCGTCGGCGCCGTTCGTGTCGTCCAACGCCAGGGGGTTGTACGGCGCACCCTCGTTCCACAGATCCAGGAACTTGGCATCAGCGAACTTAGGGAATCCGTTCTGGTCGCTGTAATCGTTTTTGAAGTCGGCGATGCCGAAGTGTGTGCCCCCGTGACGGGAGAGCTGCGCAAGAAGGGCCATTGTGAACTGGGTCTTGCCCATTCCCGACGAGCCCCACACCTCCATGTGGCCGTTCTGCAACACGCTCTGCTGGTGGCCGGCAGGGTGCCAGTACACCGGTTCGCCAGTGGCGGCGTCCCAGCCGAGTACTGGAGCAACGAACGATGATCGGAGGATGCCGCTGCTGAGGTTCCCCGAGGAGGCATCGCGGGTCGAATCTGACGTCTCGGCAGTCCGAGAAAGGGTGTCGCCGTTGATAATTCCAACCGCAGAGGTCAGCTCTTCGCCTGCCAGATCGGCGCTGGGCGCGCTGGATCTTGTGTTTGCGCCGACTTGGTCGACGCTTCCGTCGGCAAGTGACGTCGTTGCAGGAGCTTCTGCGGCTCCTTCTTCGTCTCCTGCCTCCCTGGAGCGATTATTCCCCGAACCCGCCTCGGGCCTGCGACGCGTACGGGTGCTGGCCAACAGCGGCTCCCTGCCCGTGTTGGCGGTCCGCAGCGTTGTGAGTCGTGTGTCGGTGGCGCGCTCTAGAAGTTGCTGGGTCAGTGGGATATTGAGAATGACGACGGGCACAATGTCGCGCTCGACTTCGATCCGGAAGGTTCTGCTGTGCTGGGTGAGATGTGGCCCGAACACCAGCCCGAGGCCAGCCCATTCGAGGCTGCCACGTCCGAGCCGAAAATTCTCCAGAGCACGGAGCTCAGCCTCATCGAGCTTGAAGCGTGATTCGCGGGCGACTGCATATGCGGCCTCAGCGATGCGATTAAGCCACAGGCGGCTGTGCACCGAGCCCTGAATTGGGTAGGCGGCCCAGCGGGTGGCTGCCAGGGTCTGGTTGAGCTGGTCGAGGGCGTCCTGCCCTGCAATATCGGCATCGGTGCGTCGGGCTTTGATCTCTATTGCAGCGACGTGGACGGCCTCATTGGCCTTATCGAGGGCAATAGCAAGTAGATCGGCACGTTTACCGCCAAACCAATGCCGGTACTCGTCCAGACTCACGAGCAGAACGCGACAGTCCGGAGGCAGTGGCCAGGGTGTAGTGGTGGTAGCCAGCAGACTGAAAGCAACGACGTGGCCAACGAGCTCGTTGATGCCAGCCCCACTGGTGGCTGCCTGCAAAGCAAGAATTCCGTAGCCTTGGCTCGCGACCTTTCGAAGTTTCGTGCCGACAGAGAGAGCCAGATCCCGATTGGGGATGATCCCGGCGCCACGCAGGCTCCGGCCGATAGCGCGGTCGGCAGGGCCTCCAGATCGTTGACTAAGTACCAAAGATAGGGGGCTGTCTCCGCCTAGACGCTTTTGCTGGTGCAGGATGGCCACGTTTTCAGGGCCAAGTGCTTGTTCGAGACTGTCCCTGGTCGCGTAGCGGTCCAGCGTAGCTACCCATAGAGCCAAGTCATGGATCTGGCGCAGTTGCGCCGAGACCTCATTTGCGCCGGTACGCACCTCGGGCACCTGAATGCGATTGCCGGGCTCAGGCCAGCTGTCCTCGATGGCATTTTGCAGTCGTAGCCACGCGATTCCGGACGGGGAAGTGGCCGGGGGCATCAGCAAGGTTCGACGATCCTGGCGGGGTCGCTGCCACACGCGGGGAGCGAATAATACTTCAGCGTCCTCGGCTGGCGGCTCAACCTCACGAGAGTCCACCATTAGTCGGTTGCCGCCGTCCGTGAGTCCAGTGACCAAGGCGAGATGTACTGCTGGCGCCTCAGGGCCGGGTTTGAGCAACTGCTGCGCGCGGTCTAGGTCGGAGATATAGCGCAACTCCAGAACGTCGCGCTCGCTCCTAAGCTCTGCGTCGGCGTACTCAAGAGTGCTGCGGTCAGGGCGAGAAGCTGGGTTGTCGCCAACGCAGAAGACCTCAATGCGCCGGATCTGCGTGCGGTCGATGGTGGTGCCGATCAGTCCGACGGCTTGCGAGACGAGCAGGTCCGCTGCTCCTGGTCCCCAGGCTAGACAGCGCAGGTGGCCAGCAGCCTCGGGCTGCAAACGCAACAGCTGAATGACGACTGAACGTAGAGCGTCCCCAGCAAATCCGCTCTCGTCGCGGCTCGAGGCCCCTCCAAATAGGCTCCAGATGCGTCCCTCGCTGGTAGGCAGCAGAGCTCGGTCGAAACTGGACAGACGTAGGTGTGCCGGAAGGTGGGCAGCGGTGGTTCGGGCAATGCCGCTGGCGGTGGCGACGGCGGCGGTTGGCTCCACACGGTCTTCGCCGGGCTCTTCGGCCCGGTTAATTAGCCCCCATAGCGCCTGGAGGTACTGCGCCAACCATTCAGCTTTCAAAGGTGCGAAGGGGGTCAACGCAGTCGCTTTGCCCGGGCCGCGAACAGCACCAGCGAGGGCGAGGGCTTCGGCAGTGTCAGTGTCGCCGGCCAGTTCGGCCGCGCGGCAAGCGTCAGTCCATGTGGACGTCCAGGCGCTCAACGTTGTGGGGTCAAGGCCATATTCGAGACTTGTTTCGGCGGTTTGCTGCAGATAGCTCGCCAGATGGGCAAGCTTGGGCGCGACGGAGGCATCGGGGATCGCCTCCTGGCTGCCGCAGATTGAGTGCAAGGTCGGTTCAACCGGCGAATACAGGGACAGGACCGGCTGCTCAGCGAATAGCAAAGCGGTCCGAAGGGTTGCCGCGTCGTCAAGATCCGGTCGCCAGTCGACCTGCACGGTGTTGTCGCTGTCGTCATACAGGCGCAGTTGCAGCGTCGGTAGTCGCGCGCCTTCGTCCAGTCCGGCATCCGTGAAAGCGGCCAATACATCGCCCAGGTCGTCTTGGTCATCGCCACGTGCAGAGCGCAACAGCAGCCCATCTACATCACCACCGGCGGCGCCCCAGGCACGTAGGAGCTTTCCAAGCCGCAGTCGCGCACAGGCCAAGGTAATGGCGCGACCAGCTCCCGTTGGGGTGTGGATGTTAGCGTCGTTGGGCTTGGGCGGGTTTATGACCTGGACCCGCTGAATTAGGCCACCGAGATGCTCGGCCGCTTGGACGAGCGCGGCCTCGGGACACGACGGGTTACTGCCCGAAATGGAGCGATTGCGCAAAATCAGCCGCTCAAGCTTACGGCGGGTCTTCGGAGTAAAAACGGCCTTCTGCTGGGCATCGTCTAGCGCACACAGATCCTGCGCAGCGTCGCGCTGATCGGCGCCACCGCGCAACTGATCTGCGCGACGTTCGTAGCGTCCCCAGGGCAGCGCCATAGCCTGACTGTCCTTAGCTAGGCGGGCGCGGAAATCATGCATCTCTTCTTTAACGGTTTCAGGCAGGCCCCTAGGCCGTTGATCGAAGACTTCTCGAGCTTCGTCATATTGCAGCGTTTTCAGTAGGTCGGGGCTACCGGCCTGTAGCTGCTCCATGACGTCGTCGGCAATGGCGCGCGCATCGGAATTGTCGACGCCAGGTCGTCGACGCGCTACCGTTTCGGCCCGCTTGCGCAGGTCCGCGAAGGCGCTGGCTCGCAGTAACTCGTCGCTGGTACGGCGTGCTGCAAGAGACAGATTGTCCGAGATGCGAGAGGAGTCGATACGAACTCCCGGAGCCACCGAATCGCGGTAAGCCCCGATCGTCGGCAGCGCCTCGAGCGCATCCTCGCCAGCAGCTAACCGGTCAAGGTAGTTTGCGACGGCGACGGGGCTTGGTCGAGTGGCCAACGGCGCTTCGTTGATCGCTGAGCGCACGTGCCGAGCGTTCCCATCAAGGGCGACTGGAGGCGCCTGTTGCGACAGCAAGGCGATCCCAGCTGGCGAGTTGAGGAGTTCGCTGGGTGACAGCGGCTCGAATAATCCAAGCGATTGCTGGTCGGGAACCTGTTCCCCTTCACACAGGACGAGCACGACGCCACGCCAGCCCTTGTCCGTCCGGTTGCGCAATTGGGTACCTGATACTCCCTGGCGCATGGCGTGACGGCCAAACAAGTTGGGAGTGCTTGAAACGATGGCAAGCTGCGGCATTGTTGCGTCATCCCAGACCTTACTCATGCCCTCTGCGACGGATGTGGGGATTCTTCGAGAAGCACGAAGCTCTTGTCGTTACCGCGCAGCCGATCACGTAGTTCGGCAGCTAGTGCCCCGCCAAGTCGGCTACTCACGGTTGCCGCCTATCGGCACGCTCGCCGACGATGGTTGTCCGGTCAGATAGGCCAAGTGCCAGGCCCGCATCGCTCATGAGTCGTTCGGCGAGCCGGACGTTGCGTGCGAGGTCAGCTCCGTCGAGCTGGTCTCGTAGCGACGTATCGGCCGCCGACTCCAGGTTGATCACGAGACCCCATTCCTTGCGCACTTCGTTCATAAAGTCGCGGCTAGACATTGGCATTTGAGCAGATAGGGCACCAACCATCGCAGCGAGCAGATCAGTGCCGGCGGTTAGGTAGCGGTAACGGCTGCCCCCGCTGACCATGCCCACAGATTCCAGAAGCACACGGAATCCGTCCTCCGACCCACGGCCGTAACTAGTAGACACCTCAGCTGCGACGCGCGCGAGCCGTGCATACTCGGAATCGGGCGCGTCTACCGGTAGCGCCTCCAGCTGGCTCGCGACGCTATCTGTATCGGAACGAAGGGCAGCGTCGCGGAACTCGCCTGCGAACCCCTTGACGGAGGGGTCGGTTTTCAGCTCCTTCATGCGCTGCCCCAGGGTGGCTACCGTAGCTTCGCCAAGTCGGATTCTTGCTCGGGCATAGGAGTCTTCGGACTTCTGGCGTAGGGCGTCCCCGGCTCGGGGTGCGCCACCGAAGCTCAGTAGCAGGAACCGATCCTCGTCCGGCGTCGCGGTGGCTTCCCATGCGGTGCGTAAGATGTGCACGGCGAAGTCAAGGGCCAAGATGCACCGAAGTTGCCATAGTTTTGCAGGATCGCTCGCGTGGCCCTGCAGCATGACGCCTTCTGCGTGACGACATAGACGGCTGCACAGCTCGGCCAGTCGTGGGTCCGCTCCAAGGGTCCAGGCGTCTTTTTCGTCCTTCTCTATGTCAATAGGCCGATTGGTGTACACCTGATCGGGCGGAAGCGCATTTTCGAGTACATCGCTGATCAAGGCCAGCGGTGTAGGCGCTGTGAGCGCCTGCTTTATGGCCTTAACCGTCACTTGTCCGAGGCGGGCGCTGTCGGGGTCCGGGGGATCGAGGAGCATCCGAGCGAGTGTGATTCCTGTGCCACGCATGTGAACTTTGCGTACTGTATACAGACTCGAGTTGCGGCCACTCCGACGCGCGTCGAACCACAGCAGAGACTCGTGAAATGGGCGCAGTAGCTTTGAGCCGGCCTGCTCGCCACGCTCGGTTTCGGGATCTACAAGGCCCTGCAGCGCCTGCTGTGCCAGAGCCAGGTTCGCTGACCCACGCAAGTCGCTGCCCTTGGCAAGCATTTCCCCATAGTCCTCGGGAGTAGTGCCCCCGTCCGCGGCTCGCTCATTGCGTCGACCGCCGAGAAAATTTACGCCGAGCGCAAGGCTCCGCACCGCGAATAGCTGGCGCTTCGGAGAGCGCAAATCATCAAGATCTGCAGGGGCAACGTAGTTGTTCTGGATGAGGGTCAGCAGGGTTTCAGCACAAAGATAGGGCGCGCGCTCGTCGCGATCTGGTGCCACGCAGAAGAGTCGACGGGCAATTGCCCCAGGGCTCAGCCGGTACTGGTTCGGAGTCTGAGGTGGCATTACAGGCCCGCCCGTGGAGCGAACTGTGGCAGGTTTATCGTCACCAACGCCGGTGGTGAGGAATCTGGGTCAGCAACCCGAAGCACAGCTTCGTTGGTGACGTGTTGAGCAAGCCGTCCGTAAAAGCCCCGAAGGTCGTTCATCTCGGCCACCCCTTGGCCAACGGGACCCTGAAAGTCGGCTGCTTCCCGGATGGCTTCATACATTCGGGGTGTGATCCGAAGGACAAGATCCTGCTGGCCAGAAACCACCAGCTCGACGTCTACATCGTCGACGTCGAGGATCTCGCGAACCATACCTCGGTCCGGTACTTGTAGCCGCAGTTCGTCGGGCCGAATTGTGCTATGAACTAGCGATGGTCGCGCCGGGCGAAAGGAACCGGGATCGCGAGCGAACAAGCAGGCTGGGTCGGGCACGATGAGCCCCTCGCTTGGGCTGGCGAACCCGGTTACGAGGAAATTCAAACCGCGGATCAGGTCGCTAACGGCCAAGATGGTGTCACCGTCCAGCGCCGCAACTTCAGCAAGAGCGAGCAACTCGACCACATGGCCAAAATCGAGCAGACGGCGAGCCGTCTCGTCGGAACCACCCAGCGCGTCCGACGCCTCGAAGTAGACGCGCTGCCTCCAGAGCACCTCAGCGGCCGAGCCGGAGCTACCGTCGCCACGAACCAGGGCGGTGAGCCCATCGGAAACGCGTTCGGGATCCTCGTCGGTGCTCACCATCTCTCCAAGGGCGAAGAACGTCATCTCGCCCTGGGTGGTTGACACCCGGTCGAGTGGCGAAATGGACCCGGCTAGTGGCCCCCTTTTGTCTCGCTCACTCTCGTCAGGGCGGGTGGCGTCCGGGTCGCCCGCCAACACTCGAACAGCGAGGGGCGCCCCGTTAGTGTCCCGTAGCCATCCATCGGTCTCCAGATCACTAACAAAACCAAGCCCTGAGCGCCTCATGCCCGTCAGAAGGGGTGATCGCTCAGAATAGGCGGGCGGAAGCCCACCTCCCAGGACACGGCTGAAGTAGCCGTGAACAGCGTGATGGGCTGATGCACCTCGGTCGCGAAACGCGTCTTTCACCGAATCACAGTCTTGATCGCCCACGATCGCCCACGACAGCACCGCAAGAACCTCGCGCAGCGTCGGCACAGCCTCTCCCGTGCCGAGGCGCACCAGAGTGCGCAACTGTTCTCTCACCTCGGAGCGACGCAGTTGCTGGGCGTTGGCGCGCATCGGACAACCCCCGAGGTCAAAGGGGCAGTCTGCACATCCGCGCCACAACTCGTCGCGTGTGACGTAATCCAATAGCTGACCCCACAACTGGGGTCCGGTGGGGCGTTGACGGTTGAGGTTAACGATTACCAGCCCGTCGGCTCTGGACGCGCCTTGACGAAGTGCCTCCTCAAGAAGACTGGACGCCGTCGCGTCAGGCCGATCAGCCAGCGCGTCGCGTAAGACCCCTTCGTTGGCGCATACAAGAGTCTGTTGGCTCTCCCGGTCCAGCGCTTCGGACAAACACTCGGCGCGACTGGTGGCGTCGGGTAGCCCGGACAAGTCTTTAACAACGCGCCGTCGGGGGCCACGGTTTGCAACGCGTCCTGCTCGGGCAAGGTGGTGCCAATAGCGCGACAGTATGCTTCCGCGACGGCGGTCTTTCCGGTGCCAGCGTTCCCGGTGAGGATTACAGTGCCGGGTTTGCCGCTTTGCGCCCATCGGGATACGTAAGCGCGAAGCTTGGTGTCCACGTCGTCGCCCAGTGCATGTGCAACCTGAGCGAAGTGCTCGCGGTAGGCACCCCCTTGGTCGGCGCTGAACACCGACAGCTTGCGTAACGCGGTGACAACCGGCAACTCGTCCGGCGCGGTGCTCTCCTCCATGGAGACAACGTTCACAGGCCCACAACCTTAGTTTTCGGCTCCGGCTCCGATGAGACGGCGCTGAGCGTACCCCGACCGCGTCGCGCTGCCGCCAGATCTCGGGCGGATCTCGTGGGGACGTCAGCGCGCTCAAGGACTTCAGCGACTGCGCCCACAATAAGTTGGGCTGCCGGTGGTGGCACTGCATTCCCGATCTGCCGGCGCACACGCGGGTATTGCGACGTGGCCCGGCCTCGACCGGGGCCACAGCCGTGCTCAAACACAAAATCGTCCGGAAAACCCTGCAGGCGGGCCTTCTCCCGGTTGGTAAGCCTCCGTGGCTCGACGTGGTGATAACCATGGGTGCCACCCCCACCGCCGGCTATAACGGTGTAGGAAGGTTTGGCGGGGTCAAGTCGCCTATAGACGTGACTGATGAGACCTTTTACGGCCAGCGGGTGATCCTTAGGAATGGCCTCGTAGTTTTCGCCCGGCTTGATCAGCTTGAGCCGCTCAATGACGTCCGGCGAGTCCATGCCCTTCTCGTGGTTGGGAGCGTTGTCCGTCAACGGGTTTCGGTCTAGTGCTTCTGCCACAGTAATTGGATTGCCGAGGTACGGAGAGGGAATCACCGGTGGTCGCTGGCCCAAGTCGCGACGGATGCCGATCACGATCAGGCGCTCGCGGTGCTGCGGCACGCCCAGGTCTGCCATGTCAATGACCTGAGCGCTCACGTCGTAATGGACTGCAGGCCGACGTGGGCCGCCGGCTGAGCTGGCGGCGACGCTAGTAGGCGCTTTGAGCGCGTGACGCACCAGCGTCCAGGCGACCCCCTTGTTCGCCGACAACAACCCTGGGACGTTTTCGAGTACGAAGGCGGCGGGCCTCAATGCGTCCAGGTACCGAGCAACCTGCTTGAACAGGTTGCCTCGTGCAGTTATTAGTCCGTCGTGGTTCCAGAGAGTTGAGTAGTCCTGGCAGGGAGGGCCAGCGAGCAGAATGTCACAGGGCACCGCTGGCACGTTCGTCACCGTGATGTCGGCTTCGACGATATGGGTCCCGATATTGCTGCGGTAGGTCTCGACAGCCCAATGCTCGTTATCAATTGCCCACACAACTCGCGCGCGCCCGGACTGCTCAGCGCCGAGGTCCATTCCGCCACAGCCAGAGAATAGTGAGACTGCAGCGTAACGCTGCGACCGTGGCGCCATCAGGCGTCCTGCTGCGAGCGCAGATTGAGGAAAGCGCGACACGCCACCGCTGTCTCACCAACGGGCGCTTCTCTGTTGTTTCGGATCCGGCCCGTCGGTTCCGAAACCATTGTCGTCGAGTTCGCTCTTACACAACCAGACAACTGGATCCGGGTAGGGGCCGCATCCTGCCTGGGCGCGCACAATCTTCGTTCCGCTCTATCCGCCGCTGACCCATACGTGTGATCACTAGTCACCATGTGCCTAAAGCTATCTCGGTGCACGGACAGTCTCCTTGAACCTACGGTGTGGGGTGTGGCGCAGGCCTCGCGCCAGCCTATTCCTCACAGTTCAGTCACCGGGTTTGGGTGGGCAGGAAGCCTTGGGCCGACCAATACGGCACCTTAGCTGGACGCTGTCGCCGGCCTGAGACCTACTCCCCGACGGGTAGGCTCACGCACCACGTGTGATACCTACTCCTGTGAGTACGGGGCCGCTGGCTCCGACCTGACGGTCCACTAGCGGGACCTCGAATGGGCGGTCGAACTGAAAACCGGAAACCCAGCTGACTACACAACTGCCAGACCGCTGATCACCAGCGCAGCGCGGTCGAGCGCACCCGGAACTACTCGCCATGACCTCGGAATCACCCCGGGCAACTGTTCCACTAGTCCGGCCCCCTCCAGCGTTCTAATATGCTGCTCGACCGACGCCGGAATCGTCGGGTTGGCGCGTAGCTGCGGAATCGTCAAGGGGCCTGATGCGAGCAGCTCAAGAACGCGTAGGCGCGACTCGTTGCCAAGCGCTTTGAACACCACCACGATTGCTTTTTGGTCGCCGAGTTGAGCGTGATCGAGGGCTGTCGCCATGGCGACGAGGATAAGGCTGGATTGGTAAATCAGGGTGGGACATGTTTGCGGGCGGGGGCGACGCGGTTGACCGCCGTGACACGATGACCGCGTGACCACGGGACGCGTCTATCTGCCCACGAGCCTCGAGCGCCTGATCGCTCTGCGCGACCAGCACCGCCTCGAGGGAGCGCTCATCGCGTACGCGCCGACCCCGGCGCTGGCTTCCGCCGTGGGCGGCAATCCGGACGAGGAAGAACTGGAGTACGCCGCGATCCAGGAAGCGGCCGTTGTCGCCACCGCACTCGGCGACGACGTCGTAGCCGCGGTGGACCTACCCAGCGGGCAGCTCGCGCTCGCCATGGAAAACAGCGAACCGCCGGACTCGCCGGCCGCCGTGCGCTTCACCGGTCCGGTCCTGTTGCGTCAGGTCGCCAGCTTGCATCGCTTGGACCCGCCGGGGCAGCGCGACGCGGACTCCGACCTCGACCTGTCCTGGTACGACGTGACCGAGTTGGCACCGCTCATCGAGGAACTGGGCGGCTGACGACTAGCGGCCCAGGTAGACGCGGCCCTGTTGTTCCTCGACCTTGAACCCCTGCAGCAAAGCCGGGGCGACGACTGATTCGACGCGCCCGCCGACCAGCGGGAGCGTGCACCGCACGTCTCCGGCGACGGTGAGCTGGCTACCCTCGCCACCCGGTGTGAGCGAACACGGCCCGTCGAAGGTGACCGGTTTGCCGCGGACCTCCAGGTGCATGGTTCCGGTCCGCGTACCGTCGGATGCCGCCGCACCCCACCGCTGCTCGATGACGATTTCCAACCGATCGCCGATCATCGACTTGAACGCCGAGGGGACGCCCTCGGTGGACATGGTGCGCACCGTGTGCAGGACGGTGTCCGGGCCTTCTTCGGCGACCGTAGCGCTGACCGTCACGGCGGCTGCGGCATCTCTTGCCGCGCGCTGGAACGACTCGTCGGTCAACATCGCGAAGACGGCTGCGGGGTCAGCGGGCAGGGTCCAGGAGTGCTCGATGTGTTTGGCCACGCAGGCAGCCTACGCGGGGCCGGTGTGCCGTGGCAGCCGCTGACGCCTATCGTGGAAGCGGATCGACAACGAGGTCGGTCGAGATCGAGCGTGCGAAGGTGCGTGCTATGCCTGCGGTGAACTCCGCGACCGTGTCCGAATCCGACGAGCTGGTGTCCAGCTACTTCGAGCACACTTCTGCCGAAGATTTCCAAACCCTCAGTCCGCCAGACGTTTCCGGCATCGTGCGCTCGCATCTGGCGCTCGCCGCCGTGCGCTCTCCCGGCACCGCCAATGTCGCGGTGTTCACCCCGCACCCTGACGAGGACGGTTGGGGCCGGGGGCTGGTGGTGGCCCAGATCGTCACCGACGACACGCCGTTCATCGTCGACACCGTGCTGGCGGCACTCAGCCGCGCCCAACGCTCGGTGCGGTTGCTGGTCCACCCCGGTTCGACGTACGTCGATCGGCCAGCGGCGCGCTGGAGTCGGCTACCGGTGCCTCGGGCGAGCCGCCCACGGGCGACACGATCCGGGAGTCCTGGCTGCACGTCGAGTTCGCCCGCGGGCGCTCCGCCGCCGACGACGAGAAGCTTGCGCACGTCCTGACCCAGGTCATGGCCGATCTGCACGCCGCCGTCGAGGACTGGCCGCAGATGCGCGAACGTTGCTGGGAACTGGCCGGATCCATCGCCGGCGAGGTCGGCGACCGTGTGACGGAGGACCAGATCCGGCAGTGCGTGGAGATGCTGCGCTGGCTCGCCGACGACAACTTCACCTTCATCGGGTACCGCGACTACCGGTTGGCCGAACGCGACGGCCGGGACGGTCTGTCGCCGGTCGAGGGCAGCGGCCTGGGCGTCCTGCGCGACGACCACCCGGACAGCTTCCGGCCCCTCACGCCTGAAGCGGCGCGCACGGCACACGACCCGCGGCTGCTGACGATCACCAAGGCCAACGCGTTGTCGACGGTGCACCGCTCGTCGCATCTGGACTACATCGGGGTCCGGGTCTTCGATGAGGCCGGCGCGGTCATCGGCGAGCGCCGATTCATCGGGTTATTCGCCGCTCGCGCCTACAACGAGACGGTACGCCGGGTGCCCGTGGCCCGCGACAAAGTCGAACAAGTCCTCGCTGCAACGGGTTACGCCGCCAACAGTCACGACGGGCGGGACGTGCTGGAAACCCTGGAGACCTACCCGCGCGACGAAGTGCTGCAAGCCGATGTCGACCATCTGGTGCACGTGGTGAAGGTCGTGTCGCGGTTGAAGGAACGCCGCTGCGCCGGAGTGCTGCGGCGGGACGACGAGTTCGGCCGGTTCGTCTCGGTCGTGGTCTACGTGCCGCGGGACGCCTACGACACCACGTTGCGGTTGCGGATGACCAAGGTGCTGCACGAGAGCTACCACCCGCGGCACATCGAGTACGAGATCCGGCTCGGCGACGCGGATCTGGCGTACGTGCATTTCGTGGTCTGGCTCGGTGACGAGCGACCCGAGCCGATCAGCGACCAGGACTTCGATGACGAGATGCTGCGCAGCGTCCAGACGTGGGGGCAGCGCTTCTCCGGTCTCGTGCGCGGTCAGTACGGCGACGAGGCGGCGGCGCGGATCACTGCCGACTACGTGCACGCTTTCCCGGAGGCCTACAAGGAGGACTTCTCGGCCGCGCAGGGTCTGGCCGATCTGCAACGCATCGAAGCGCTGGACGGGCCGGACCCGGCGCTGTTCGCGCTCTACCGGGAGGGCGGTAGCGATCCGCGCGAGCGCCGCTTCAAGATCTTCCGCCGGGATCGGCTGATCCTGACCGACGTCGTGGGCATGTTCACCGACTTCGGCATCGAGGTCACCGACGAGCGGCCCTACTCGATGCGGCTGCCGGACGGTTCGGCGGTCTGGATCTACGACCTCGGTCTGCGATCGGCGTCCACCACCGCGTGGGGCGGCGACGACCCGGATCGGGTGAAGGCAGTGCGGGCCCGCTTCGAGGACGCGTTCGCCGCGGTCTGGCACGGCCGGGCCGACAGTGACCGGCTCGGCGGCCTGGTGCTGTCCGCGGGGCTGACGTGGCGACAGGTGGCCGTGTTGCGCACGGTGGGGCGCTACCTACGGCAGACCGCGTTCTCCCTCAGCTACGGCTATATCCAGGATGCGCTGCTGGCCAACCCCGACCTGGCCGGACTGCTCACCGAACTCTTCGAGCAGCGGTTCGATCCGGCCCGTCGTCTCGAGCCCGACGAGCGGGAGAGTCACCAGCACCGGACCTTGCAGCGGATCGATGCCGCGCTGGCCGATGTCGCCAGCCTCGACCACGACCGCATCGTGCGCGCCATTCGCGACGTCATGCGAGCGACGTTGCGCACCAATGCTTTCCGTCCTGAGTCGCGGGTCGTAGCGCTGAAGCTGGACTGCCATCGGGTGCCGGACCTGCCCGAGCCGATCCCGATGTTCGAGATCTGGGTGCATGGCCCCGACGTGGAGGGTGTGCACCTGCGCTTCGGCAAGGTGGCGCGGGGCGGGTTGCGCTGGAGCGACCGGCGCGACGACTTCCGCACCGAGATCCTGGGTCTGGTGAAGGCGCAGATGGTCAAGAACGCCCTGATCGTGCCGACCGGCGCGAAGGGCGGGTTCGTGGCCCGTCACCTGCCCGATCCCAGCGATCGTGACGCGTTCAACGCAGCAGGCGTGGCGGCGTACCAGGAGTTCATCGCGGCGCTGCTGGGGGTGACCGACAACCTGGTCGACGGCGCGGTGGCCCCGCCCCGCGACGTCGTGCGGTACGACGACGACGACACCTACCTGGTCGTGGCGGCCGACAAGGGGACCGCGACGTTCTCCGACATCGCCAACGACATCGCCCGCGAGAACGGCTTCTGGCTCGACGACGCGTTCGCCTCCGGCGGCTCGGCCGGATACGACCACAAGGCGATGGGCATCACCGCGCGCGGCGCATGGGAGTCGGTGAAGCGGCACTTCCGCGAGATGGGGATCGACACCCAGACGCAGGAGTTCACCGCCGCCGGCATCGGGGACATGAGTGGCGACGTGTTCGGCAACGGCATGCTGCTGTCGCAGCATCTGCGGCTGGTGGCCGCCTTCGATCACCGGCACGTCTTCCTCGACCCGGACCCGGACGCGGCCACGTCGTACGCCGAGCGCCGGCGCCTGTTCGACCTGCCCCGCTCCAGTTGGGATTCCTATGATCGCCACCTGATCTCCGCCGGTGGTGGGGTCTACCCGCGGACGGCCAAGTCGGTGCCGATCACCGACGAGGTACGCCGAGCGCTGGCCCTGAGCGACGACGTCACCGCCCTGACGCCGACCGAGTTGATCCGCGCGATCCTGCGGGCGCCGGTCGACCTGCTGTGGAACGGCGGTATCGGCACCTACGTGCGGTCCTCGCTGGAGACCGATGCGCAGATCGGCGACCGCAACAACGATGCCGTGCGGATCAGCGCGGATCAGTTGCGCTGCAAGGTGATCGGCGAGGGTGGCAACCTCGGGCTGAGCCAGCTGGCTCGCATCGAGGCGGCGCAGAACGGCGTCCGGGTGAACACCGACGCCATCGACAACTCCGCCGGAGTCGACACCTCAGACCACGAGGTCAACATCAAGATCGCCGCCGCCGGGCTGGTCCGCGACGGTTCGTTGGAGTTGGGCCAGCGCGATGAGTTGCTGGCCTCGATGACCGACGAGATCGCCCACCAGGTGCTGCGCGACAACTACGAGCAGAACGTCCTGCTCGGTAACGCCCGGGCTCAGGAGCACGCCATGCTGCCCGTGCATCGCCGGTTCATGGCGTCGGTGCCCGGACTCGACCGCGAGTTGGAGTTCCTGCCCTCGGACGAAGCACTCGACCGACGCGACCGGGCCGGTCACGGTCTGTGTTCACCGGAGTTCTCGGTGCTGGTGGCCTACGCCAAGCTGGACGCGAAACGTCAACTGCTGCAGACGAGTCTGCCGGACGACCCGTGGTTCGAAGCGACGCTGAGCAACTACTTCCCCGAAGCGATGCGGCGCTACGACCGGGCCATCGCGGCGCACCCGCTGCGCCGGGAGATCATCACGACCTGCGTCGTGAACGACCTGGTCAACCGCGGCGGGATCACCTTCGTCTTCCGGGCCCAGGAGGAGACGGGTGCGACGGCCGATCAGGTCGCCCGGGCGTTCGTCATCGTGCGCGAGGTCTTCGGGATGCGCGACTTGCTCGAGCGGATCGAAGCAACTGACAACGAGGTGCCGACCGACGTTCAGACGCGGATGTACCTGGAGGTGCGCCGGCTGCTGGATCGGGCCACCCGGTGGTTCATCCACAACCGACCCGCCGACGGATCCATCGCCGAGGAGATCGAGCGGTTCCGGCCGGTCGTCGCGGCATTGCGGCCCGGCGTGCAGGACTACCTGCGGGGCAGTGAGCACGACCGGTGGGCTGCCAACGCCGATCAATTGCAGCAGGGCGGCGTCCCCGAGGATCTGGCCGCTGAGATCCCCGCGCTGTTGGACGCCTTCTCGCTGCTGGACATCGCCCGGCGCTCGCAGGCAGCCGGTGTCGACCCGGCCGAGGTGGCCCGCACCTACTTCGCCTGCTCCGAGCGCCTGCAGATCGACCGGCTGCTGCACGCCGTGTCCGCACTGCCCCGTGACGACCTGTCCGACGCCCTGGCCCGTAGCGCCCTTCGTGAGGATCTGTACGGCGTGTTGGACTCGTTCGTCGAGGTCGTGCTGCGGTCCACCGATGCCGCACCGGATCGCGTCGAGCAGTGGGCGACCACCCACCAGGCCGGGGTGGAGCGGGCCACGCGGGCGGTGGCGGTGCTCCCGCCGCGTTCGCAGGAGCCGCCGACGCTGGCCCAGGTGCT
This sequence comes from Branchiibius cervicis, assembly GCF_042661605.1. NCBI lineage: Bacteria > Bacillati > Actinomycetota > Actinomycetes > Micrococcales > Dermacoccaceae > Branchiibius > Branchiibius cervicis. The sequence goes on along the minus strand of NZ_JBHSWJ010000002.1, from coordinate 2,525,176 downwards.
CGTCGCTCTTCGGGCGCTGCGCTCGGTGGCGACGGTGGGGGCTCGCACACCGATTGAGCCCAATAGGCTTTCCGCGTGCCGTCCCTGCATGAAGTCATCGACGAACAGGCCGGTCTCAAACCCGGGCAGGCCGACTGGTTGCACAGCCTGGTCGGCGACTGGCAGTTGTTGGCCGACCTGTCCTTCGCCGATCTGGTGCTGTGGTTGCGCCGGGCCGACGGCAGCTGGGTCGCCGGCGCCCACGTGCGTCCCACCACCGGCGTCGGAGTCTTCCTGGAAGACCTGGTCGGCGACCCTCTGCCGGAGGTGCGCCGCGCCGCGGTGGACGAGGCGTTCGAGACCGGCACCATCATGCGATCGCGCAGCACGACGTGGCGCGACGACGTCCCGGTCCGGGAGGAGATGATCCCGGTCGTGTGCCGGGGAGGCGATCGCGGTGCTCTCCCGGCACACCAACATGGCCGCGATGCGCACCCCCAGCCGGCTGGAAGTCACTTATCTGGCCACCGCCGACGCGCTGGCCCGGATGGTCGCCACGGGCGCGTTCCCGCACCCCCAGGACACCCCGACCGCCACCCGGGGCACTCCGCGCGTCGGTGACGGTGTGCTGCGTCTCGACGCGGACGGGGTCGTGCGCTACGCGAGCCCGAACGCCGTCTCGGCCATGAACCGCTTGCGGTACGTCGGTCCGATCGTCGGCGTGCGCCTCACCGCCGCGCTGGGGGAGGTACTGCCCGATCGCGGGCCGGTCGATGAGGAACTCATGGTCACGTTGTCCGGAAAGGTGTTCTGGCAGACCGAGATCCAGTCACGCTCGGCGTACGTCGCGGTGCGTTCCATCCCGTTGAGCGAGAACGGTCGACGGATCGGTGCGGTGCTCCTGGTGCGCGACGTCAGCGAGCTGCGCCGGCGCGAGCGGGAGCTGCTCACCAAGGACGCCACCATCCGGGAGATCCACCACCGGGTGAAGAACAACCTGCAGACCGTGGCCGCCGTCCTGCGCCTGGAGGCCCGGCGCCTGCAGGACCCGAGTGCGCGCATGGCCCTGGAGAACGCCGTACGCCGGGTGGGCACCATTGCGACGGTGCACGAGACGCTGAGCTTCGGACTGCAGGAGACGGTCCCGTTCGACGATGTCGCCAGCCGGACGGTGCGTCAGGCGATCGACCTGGCCAACCGCACCGAGACACGGGTGCGCGGCGAGGTGATCGGCCAGTTCGGCACCCTCACCCCCGAGGACGCGACCTCACTGGCGATGGTGCTCGCCGAGTTGGTGCAGAACGCCGTCGAGCACGGTTTCAAGCATGACGGAGGCACCGTGACGGTACGCGTCGATCGCCGGCCCGGTCCGGACGAGGAGATCCTCACTCTCGACGTGCAGGACGACGGCGCGGGACTGCCCGAGGGTTTCGAGCCCGGCAAGGGCGGTCTGGGCAACCAGATCGTGCTGTCGCTGGTGCAGGACCTGCGCGGCACGATCCGTTGGGAGCGGGTCGAACCGCACGGTACGAGGGTGCGGTTGACGGCGCAGCTGCGCGCCATCCGCAGGTGAGAAAGCGGGGCTGACTACCTCAGCCGGCGCGGCGGGCCCGGGCGTTGCGGCGCTTGAGGGCCCGGCGCTCGTCCTCGGACATGCCACCCCACACGCCCGCGTCCTGCCCCGACTCCAGGGCCCACTTCAAGCAGGTGTCGACGACGACACATCGCCGACAGACTTTTTTCGCCTCTTCGATCTGGGCGATCGCCGGGCCGGTGTTCCCGATCGGGAAGAACAGCTCGGGATCCTCATCCAGACACGCAGCGCGGTCGCGCCAATCCATCAGTAATAGCTCCTTGCACAGAGTCGAACGTGCGCGAGCGCACGGAACGACGTCGGTCCGTTGGTCTAGTGGTCCGTCGCGTGGACGATCCGGCGGGTGATTCTTCGCCGTGGATCGCTCTACGTTTCACAGCCGCGGGTGCGGCCTCCATTCGCAAATAACGCGCGCTACGGCATACCTGTTCCAATCCTCACCGCTGGCCCGCGAAGTCACAAGGGTTTGACCGCAGAAATTCGTTATCGAACATGAGGTGTTGGTCACATGACCAAGTCCGGCGTACGCCGCTTGCCCGGTCCGGGCGCCGCTCGCGGGTGCATTAGGGTCAGGTCATGTCCGAGCGCCAGCCGGTGAGTGCGACCCGGCCGGTCGCAGCCCTTCTCCTCCTTCAGGTCGCCCTGCTGGTGGTCGGCGCGGCATGGGTGTTGATCGCCGATCTCGGCGATGGCCGCCAGCAGACCGGGCAGACCATCGGCGAGACCGTGCTGATCCTGGTGCTGGCTGCCTGCGCCGCGGCGTTGGCGATCGCGGTGCGCCGCGGTTGGGACCTGGCCAAGACGCCGGTCCTGCTGTGGGGCGGCATGGTGGCGTTGTGCGGACTGACCCTGGGCACTGCGGGAGCGCCGGTCCTCGGGGTGATCGTCGGCCTTCTGGGTCTGGCCACCGTCGCCGCGGGCAGCCGCCTGCGTCGATACGTCGATGAGTCGGTGCCCCATGAGTGAGGTGGTCCTCGCCCTCCTGCTGGCGATCGGCCTGCCCGCGGCGAGCGCTGCCGCGATGTACCTGTACCTGCGCGGCCACGGCGGATCGCAGCAGTACGCCGGCGTCACGCCGGGTCTGATTCCGACCGACGTGGACAGTGCGCAGATCACCCGCGCCGGTGGCACGCCGGTGCCGGTGCAGTTCAACCCGCCGCCGGCATCCGCCTGGCTGGTCGGCACGCTGCTGACGCTGCGGGCCCGTCCGCGGGAGGTGAGTGCGACGGTCGTCGACCTGGCCGGCCGCGGGTATCTGCAGATGCGCCAGGTCCCAGCCGGCGACGGGGCGGCCCCCGAGTGGTGGTTCACCAGGACCGAGCCGGCGGTGCCCACGCCGCTCGCCGACTACGAACAGACGATCCTGGACGGTTTGTTCGAGCAGGGATCGCCGGTCGCAATGTCCACGCTGCGGCCGACGTTCGGCCGGGTATCCGCACAGGCGATGGGCCAACTGGAGCGGGAGACATTGCACCGGGGCTGGTTCAGCCGGCCCCCGCAGGAAGCGCAGGCGGGCGTTCGCGGTCTGTCGACGGTCCTGATCGTGCTGGGTTTCGTGGCCCTGTTCCTCACCGGGAACCAGCACTTCGGTGCGGCCGGGGTCGGGGCCGCCGTGGGTCTGCTGGGATCCGGCGCGATCGTCGCGTACGGCGCCGGGCGGGTGGGTGCGCGGACGGCGCAGGGCACGGCGGTCGCCGTACAGGCCCTGGGGTTCCGGCGGTACCTCGAGACGGCAGAGGCCAGTCAGATCCGGTTTGAGGAGGCCGCCGGCATCTTCAGCAAGTACCTGCCCTACGCCATCGTCTTCAATCTGGCCGACCACTGGGCCGAGGTCTTCGGCGACGTGGCCCGGGCGGCGCAGGCGGAGGGTTTCGATGTGTCCACGCCCGGCTGGTTCGTCGCCGACGACCTGTCGCTGCTCACCTTCAGCATGCTGGCCTTCTCAATGGACGACTTCATGGGTGATGCGATGTTCGGGGACGACGTCGGCGGGGACTTCGGCTCCGGTGACGGCGGATGGGGTGACGGCGACGGCGGCTCGGGCGGTGACGGTGGCTCCGGCGATGGCGGCGGGGGCTGGTTCGGCGGCGACGGCGGGGGCGGTGACGGGGGCGGCTGGTTCGGTGGCGATGGCGGGGGCGGTTTTGGTGACTTCGGTGGTTTCGGCGACTGAGGTAGCCCACCTGCGCATTAGGGTGAGGCCATGCGTGGGGTACGGATCCTGGCCGTCATCGGAATGCTGGCCGCGTTGGTCTTCGGGCCCGCGTCCATGGCCTCCGCCGCGACCGGTGAGCGGATCATCAGTTGGGTCAGCACCTACGACGTGAAGGCGGACGGTACCGCCCGCGTGACCGAGCAACTGACCTGGCAGTTCGCCCCGGGTCAGGACGCCCACGGCATCAAGCGCTGGATCATCACACGCCAGGGATACGACCCGCAGCCGGACAAATACCGCACCTACGATCTGGACGACATATCGGTCACGAGTCCGACCGGAGCACCGGCGGACGTGCAGCGCACGGAGTCCGGCGCCAACACGGTGCTGCGGATCGGCGACCCCAACACCACGGTGTCGGGCACCCAGAAGTACACCATCTCCTACACGCTGCACGGTGTCGTGAACAAGCAGAGCAACGGCACGACAGAGTTTTACTGGAACGTGACCGGGGCGCAGGTGGCTGTTCCGATCGATTCGGTGCGCGTGACGGTGACCGGCCCGGCGGCCAGCACCAACGCGGCCTGCTACTACGGCGCCGCGAAGAGCACCGACCGGTGCCAGGCGAGCGCCGGGGGCGACGCCACGTTCTCCGCCTCGAACCTGCCTGCCTATCAAGAGGTTTCCGTGGTCAGCGCGATGCCCACCTCGGCCTTCACCAACACCGACCCGATCCTGCGGGACGGCTCGGCCGACCAGGACGACAGCAGCGGGTTGACGCCGGACCAGAAGGCCGCGCTGGCCAAGGTCGGTCTGGCCGGCGGAATCGCGTTGCCCGTCCTGGCTGCGAGCGGCATGGGCGCCCTGGTCTGGAAGCGAGGCCGCGATGAGCGGTACGCCGGGTTGACCCCCGGTCTGACACCCACCGACGGCGAGGGTGAGGTCGTGCGGGGCGGTAAGCAGCCGATCGCGGTGCAGTTCAACCCGCCGGCCGGTGTGCGGGCGGGCCTGATGGGCACCCTCATCGACGAATCCGCCGATACCGTCGACGTGAGCGCCACGGTCGTCGACCTCGCGGCCCGCGGCTATCTGAGGATGCGGGAGATCGAGAAGCGCGGCATGTTCTCGGCGGGCGACTGGGAGCTGACGGCGACGCAGAGCCAGGAGACCGAGCCGCTGTTGCAGTACGAGCAAGTGGTGCTGCGCGGACTGTTCAGCCAGGGGTCACCGATCCAGCTGTCACAGTTGAAGAACCACTTCGCCGGCACCTTGTCCAACGCCAAGAGCGAGATGTACGCCGAGACGGTCCACCGCGGCTGGTTCCGGCAGAACCCGGCGTCGGTGCGCGCCCGGTGGCAGATGCTCGGCGCACTACTGATCGGCGCCGCGATCGCCTCCTTCGTCTTCGTGGCCAACCTTGCGCTCGCGGCCATCGGCTTGCCGATCGGTCTGGTGATCGCGGGTCTGATCGTGATGTTCATGGGCCGCCGGATGGCCTCGCGCACGGCCCTCGGCAGCGCGATGACGGCACAGTCGCTGGGTTTCAAGCAGTATCTGGAGACGGCCGAGGCGGGCCAGATCAAGTTCGAGGAAGCCTCCCAGATCTTCAGCAAGTACCTGCCCTACGCGGTGGTCTTCGGTATCGCCGAGCGGTGGGCCAGGGTGTTCGGCCAGGTCGCGGAAGCTGCCGCAGCACAGGGCCGCCCGATCGTGATGCCGATGTGGTACATCCCGATCAACCCGGGCTTCAACGGGTTTGAGAGTATCGGCAGCGGCGTCGATGCCTTCGGCACTGTCTCGGCCGGGACCTTTGTCAGCACCCCGGCTCGTCCGGAGGAAGCGGTTTCGGCGGCGGCGGATTCTCCGGTGGCGGTATGGGCGGCGGAGGCGCCAGTAGTTGGTAGGTAGAATGGCTATATACATGCCGTAGTGGGTGGAGGAGATCGCGTGATCGGACAACAGGCTCACCTCGCGGCCGTGCAGCGAGTGCGCGGGCAATTGGCGGCCCTACCTGCGGACCAGCCGGTGCGGCTGGCCAAGAAGACTTCGAACCTGTTCCGCAACCGCGAGCGCCTCAGCAGCCCGGGACTGGATGTCAGCGATCTCAACCACGTCATCTCGATCGACCCGCAGCAGCAGACCGCGGACGTGCAAGGGATGACCACCTACGAGGACCTCGTCGCCGAGACCCTGGCGTTCGGCTTGATGCCGTACGTTGTGCCGCAGTTGCGCACGATCACCCTCGGCGGAGCGGTCACGGGACTGGGTATCGAGTCCTCCAGCTTCCGGATGGGCCTGCCGCACGAGTCGGTCACCGAACTGGACATCCTCACCGGCGCCGGGGAGATACTGCACGCGACCCCGGACGGCGAGCACGCCGACCTTTTCCGCGCCTTCCCCAACTCCTATGGGTCGCTCGGTTACTCGGTGCGGCTGCGGATCAAGCTGATGCCGGTCAAGCCGTTCGTGCGGCTGCAGCACGTGCGGTTCGACGATCTGGAGTCCTGTATCGCGCAGATGGATGAGATCGTGCGCAGCGGTCAGTACGACGGCCGGGCAGTGGACTTCCTGGATGGCGTCGTCTTCTCCCGGCACGAGTCCTACCTGGTGGTCGCCACGTTCGCCGAGCACGCGCCGTACGTCAGCGATTACACCGGCCAGCAGATCTACTACCGGTCCATCCAGCAGCGCACCGACGATTACCTCACGGTCGAGGACTACATCTGGCGGTGGGATACCGACTGGTTCTGGTGCGACGGTGCGCTCGGCCTCGGCCGGCCGATGGTGCGGCGGATCTGGCCGGACAAGTACAAGCGCAGCGACGTCTACAGCAAGATCATCCGGTTCGAGACGACCCATGAGATCAAGGCCAGAATCGACCGCTGGCGCGGCAAACCCGATCGGGAGCGGGTCATCCAGGACGTCGAAGTGCCGATCGGCCGGACGGCGGAGTTCCTGCACTGGTTCACCCAGAACGTGCCCATCAGCCCCGTGTGGCTGTGCCCCATGCGTCTGCTAGATCACACCGTCGAGGGGCAACCCTGGCCGCTCTACCCGATGCGCACCGACGAAACGTATGTCAATGTTGGGTTTTGGGCGACGGTGCCCATCGCGGACGGTGCGAAGGACGGTGACGTCAACCGGCGCATCGAGCAGGCGGTCGGCACCTTCGACGGGCACAAGTCGCTCTACAGCGACGCGTACTACGACGAAGACACCTTCTGGCAGCTCTACGGCGGCGAGACCTACCAAGCGATCAAGAAGCGGTACGACCCTTCGGGCCGGCTGCCGGACCTCTACACGAAGGCGGTGTTGCGCAAGTGAGCATGACGCGAAGCAACGGAACCATGACGATCGGCGACGTCGTCACCAAACTGATCGGCGACGACGCACCGTTCAGTGTCACCGCCTACGACGGTTCGGTGGGCGGCAACCCGGACGCGCCGTACGGCGTGCACATCGAGAACGAGCGGGGGATCCGCTACCTGATCAGCCACCCCGGCGAACTGGGGCTGGCGCGGGCCTACGTCAGCGGCGACCTGACGTTGTCGGGTGTCGATCTCGGCGACCCCTACGACTTCCTCAATCTCTTCTGGAGCGGCTTCGAGCCGAAAACCCCGCCGCTGCGAGAGATTCCGGCGATGCTGTCCGCGGTCGGGCTGGGCGCCCTGAGGCCGCCGCCCCCGCCGCCGCAGGAGGCGCCGTCCCAGTGGCGGCGCGCGGTGGAAGGCCTGCGGCACTCCCGCAAGCGCGACTCCGAGGCGATCCAGCACCATTACGACGTCAGCAACGAGTTCTACGAGATGGTCCTCGGTGACTCGATGACCTACACGTGCGCCTGCTACCCCCACGAGGACGCCACGTTGGAGGAGGCGCAGTTCCACAAGTACGACCTGGTCTGCAAGAAGCTGGGTCTGGAGCCGGGGATGCGGCTGCTGGACATCGGCTGCGGCTGGGGCGGCATGGTGCGGCACGCGGTCGAGCACTACGGCGTGACCGCGCTCGGGGTGACCCTGTCGCGGGAACAGGCGAGCTGGGGTCAGCAGAAAATCAAGGAGCTCGGCCTCGATGACCGGGCCGAGGTTCGCTACAGCGACTACCGCGATGTCACCGAGACCGGGTTCGATGCGCTCAGCTCGATCGGGCTGACCGAGCACATCGGCGTACGCAACTACCCGTCGTACTTCCAGTTCGGCATGTCCCGTCTGCGTGATGGTGGCCGGATGCTGAACCACAGCATCACCCGACCCGACAACAAGGCGCCGTCGCTGACCAAGGGCGGGTTCATCGACCGGTACGTCTTCCCCGACGGGGAGATCACCGGCGTCGGGACCATCGTTGGCGCCATGCAGGACGAGGGTTTCGAGATCCGGCACGTGGAGGACCTGCGCGAGCACTACGCGCGCACCTGCCGCGCGTGGTGCAAGAACCTCTCTGCGAACTGGGACGCCTGCGTGGCCGAGGCCGGCGAGCCGACCGCCAAGATCTGGGGTCTCTATCTGGCCGGCTCCTCGTTGTCCTTCACGACCAACCGGATCCAGTTGCATCAGGTGCTCGGTGTGAAGGTGCCGGCCTCCGGCGACGCTTCCTACCCGCTGCGTCCGACCTTCGGAGTCTGAGCCGCTGCGCGCTCGCCGCGAAATAACCGGTTGCGGGTGCGCGTTAGGATCAACGAGCCAACTGAATAGTGTGACGCGCCTGCTTCATCATGGGGGTGATCGGTTTCGACGTTGATCGCCGTCGCAGGGGAAGCGGGTCGAGGATGCACGCTTATCTCGTTAACGATGCGTGCAAAACCAATAGGTGCCAACTCCAAGCGCACCGACTTCGCCCTCGCCGCCTGAGCGAGCCTCGAAGTCCGTCAGCCTGAGCTAGTTTCCGACTCAGTGTCTGGCGTCAGCTAGGAAACTTGCTGCACCGTCTCGTCGGGGGACGGTGTGGGACTCTCACCCGACTGGGCCTGTCACAGAACGTGTGCGCGCGAGCTGCGGGGCCGAGAAAATCCATAGCGCACTGCACCCGGAGAAGTCCTGTCTCGCCGTCAACGGACGCGGGTTCGATTCCCGCCACCTCCACTACACGCAGGCGCGTCACACCAGTTGCGGCTCAGACGAGTTCGTAGACCACCACGATCGTCGCCGTCACCGCGAACTCCCCGCCCTCGATGACAGGGCCGGCCGCGTCCATCGCCATCATCCGCATTGCCTTCGGTTGCAACGGGATGGGTCCGCTCGCAGGCGAGGTGTCGATGGCCAGCACCGGACCCAGCTCACGTCCCGCGAGGCGGGCCAACTCCGTCGCCTGGGACCGGGCATCGTCGAAGGCGTCGCGCTGGGCGCGGCTGCGCAGCGGGTCGGTCTCACTGATCGCCAGGCTGACCGACTCCACGCGGAGATCGTCGCCGGCGGCGTCGGCGGCAGCAGAGATGACGGCACCCGAGGTGTCGAGAGCGGCACGGACCGAGAACCGGTGCCGAGCGACGTACCCGCTCTGGACGTTCCTTTCCGAGTCCCAGCCGCGGTCCAGGGACAGACCCGCCGTCTGGACGTCCTGGTCCGCCACCCCTGTCTCTTTGACGGCGGCTACCAGCCGCTGGGCGCTGGTCGCCGCGGCGTCCAGCGCCTCCGACGCGTTGTCGGCGGTGTGTTCCACCCCGAGGCGAAGCTCGACCCGGTCGGGCGATGCGCCACAGGTGGCGGTTCCGGTCACGCGCAACGTTGCGGACTCCTCGGTCGTCATAAGCGCAGCGTGGCACATCGATTCTGGTCTACGCAGCAGTAGGGGCCACAATGAAGTACGTGACTGTGCAGCCGTCCGTGTCGAACTCCGTGACCATTCGTCTTTCGCTACCCGCCCGGCCCACGGCCGTCAGCGAGTTGACCAGCACGGTCGATGTGGCCGGGGGACTGGTCACCGGTCTGGACGTCACCTCATCCGAGACCAACCGGATGGCTGTCGACGTCACGATCGCGGCTCGCGATCCGCAGCACGCCGATCACATCGTGTCGATGATCGCCGACATCGATGGGGTCGAAATCGGCAAGGTCAGCGACCGCACCTTCCTGGCGCACCTGGGCGGCAAACTGTCCATCGAGTCCAAGGTCCCGATCCGCAACCGCGACGACCTGTCGCTGGTCTACACCCCGGGCGTGGCCCGGGTCTGCATGGACATCGCCGCGCACCCGGAGAACGCCCGCCGGCTGACGATCAAACGCAACACCGTGGCGGTGGTGACCGACGGTACGGCGGTGCTGGGCCTGGGTGACATCGGCCCGTTGGCCGCGATGCCGGTCATGGAGGGCAAGGCCGCCCTGTTCAAACGTTTCGCCGACATCGACGCCTTCCCGATCTGTCTGGACACCAAGGACCCCGACGAGATCGTGCGCACCGTGAAAGCCCTCGCGCCGGTTTTCGCCGGCATCAACCTGGAGGACATCTCCGCGCCGCGCTGCTTCGAGATCGAGCACCGGCTGCGTCAGGAACTGGACATCCCGGTCTTCCACGACGACCAGCACGGCACCGCCGTAGTCGTCCTCGCCGCGTTGACCAACGCACTGAAGGTCGTCGACAAGAAGCTGGCCGACGTGCGCATCGTGCAGTGCGGCGCCGGCGCGGCCGGTACGGCGATCACTCGCCTGCTCCTGCACGCAGGCGCGCGGGACGTCGTCGTCGCTGACATCAACGGCGTCGTGAGTACCGATCGCCCCGACATCGTGGCGGGGGAGAACTCCTCACTGGCGGCCCTGGCGCGCGATACCAACCCCCGCGGTGTGAGCGGCACGCTGCAGGACGCCCTGGCCGGTGCGGACGTCTTCGTTGGCGCCTCCGGCCCGAACATCCTTACCGGACACGACATTTCGACCATGGGCCAAGACGCCATCGTCTTCGCCCTGGCCAACCCGGTGCCGGAAGTCGCCCCCGACGAGGCCGCGCAGTACGCCGCAGTCGTCGCTACCGGGCGAAGCGACTTCGCCAACCAGATCAACAACGTCCTGGTCTTCCCGGGCATCTTCCGCGGGTTGCTCGACGCCGCGGCCAGCAAGGTGACCGAGGATCTGTTGCAAGCCGCCGCAATCGCGTTGGCCGGTGTGGTCCCCGACGACCAGTTGAACCCCACCTACATCATCCCCAGTGTGTTCCACCCCGATCTGAGCAAGATCGTCGCCGCGGCGGTCAGCCGCGCCGCCCGGGAGCAGTGAGCGCACTCACGTCGCGCGTGGTCATGAGCACGGTCTGCCACCCGGTAGACTGGTCACATCCGATCTTGCGTTCTTGAGGTCAGTCTTCTTACGCCGGGCACTATCCCGGTCGTTGTGTGAGCGCTGAGATCCGGCGGCCTGTCATCCGGACAGGACGAACCGCCCGCCAGTTGCCACCTGTGAAGGAACGCACTCATGTCACATCATTCGACGACGCCTGCCGCCACATCGGCCGGTAAGAAACCGCGGTGGACCCGCGAGCAGAAACTCGCAGCCCAGAAGGGCAAGAACGCCGCCTCCACCAAGAACACCACGCGACGCCCGGAGCGCGAGCCCCGCTCCCGGCGCGACGACTACGACTCCTCCCGTTCCGACTCGCGTCCGCAGCGCGGTGACGACCGTCGGTCCGAGAACCGCTCGTACGGCGAGCGTCGTGACAACCGCTCCTACGGCGAGCGTCGTGACAACCGTTCCTACGGCGACCGGCCGCAGCGCAGTGACGAGCGTCGGTACGACAACCGCCGTGACGACAACCGCTCGTACGGCGAGCGTCGTGACAACCGCTCGTACGGCGACCGGCCGAAGCGCAGTGACGAGCGTCGGTACGACAACCGCCGTGACGACAACCGCTCGTACGGCGAGCGTCGTGACAACCGCTCCTACGGCGAGCGTCGTGACAACCGCTCCTACGGTGAGCGTCGCGACGACAACCGCCGCTACGACGACCGCCGCGACGACAACCGATCGTCCTACGGTGAGCGTCCGCAACGCCGCACCTTCGCCCGCCCCCAGCAGACCACGACCACCCGCGCTACCGCGGCCCGCATTCAGGAACCGATTGACATGTCCGACAACGGATTCGCCGCCCTCGGGCTGCCTGAGGTGCTCGTCGAGCGACTGGCTCGTGACGGCATCACCCAGCCCTTCCCGATCCAGCAGGCGGCCATCCCGGACGCCCTGGCCGGCCGCGATGTGCTGGGCCGTGGTCGCACCGGTTCCGGCAAGACCCTGGCCTTCGGGCTGCCGACCCTGACCCGGTTGATGGGTTCCAAGGCCCGTCCGCATCAGCCGCGTGCGATCGTCCTCGTGCCGACCCGCGAACTGGCCATGCAGGTCAGCGATGCACTGCAACCGCTGGTCCACGTGGCTGGTCTGCACCACAAGCTGGTCGCCGGCGGAATGCCTTACGAGCCGCAACTGAGCGCGCTCGCGCGGGGTGTCGATCTGCTGATTGCCACCCCGGGCCGCCTGAGCGACCTGATCGCCCGGGGCGCCGCCGACTTGTCCGCAGTCCAGATCGCGATCCTGGACGAGGCCGACCACATGGCCGAGATGGGCTTCCTCGAGGCGATCACCGAAATCCTCGACCTGGTGCCCGAAGGCGGTCAGCGTCTGCTGTTCTCGGCGACTCTGGACCGCGGTATCGACACCGTGGTCGACCGCTACCTGACCGACCCGGTGACACATTCGACCGACGACGGCACCGCGTCGGTCACCACCATGGAGCACCACGCGTTGCTGATCGAGCCGCGCGACAAGAAGGTCGTGACCGCCGAGGTCGCCAACCGCTCCGGTCGCACGGTCGTCTTCGTGCGCACCAAGCTCGGCGCGGACCGTGTCGCTACCGAACTGCGCGAGCAGGGCATCGTGGCCGCCGCGCTGCACGGCGGGCTGAACCAGGGTCAGCGCAACAAGGTGCTGAGCGCGTTCAAGGACGGTCGTATCCCCGTTCTCGTCGCCACCGACGTCGCCGCTCGCGGCATCCACGTCGACGACGTCAGCCTGGTCCTGCAGATCGACCCGCCGGCCGACCACAAGGACTACCTGCACCGCGCCGGGCGCACCGCCCGTGCCGGCGAGGCCGGCACCGTCGTGACCCTGGCCCTGCCGCACCAGCGCAAGGGTGTGCAACGGCTGCTCGACGAGGCGGGTGTCGGCATCCAGCTGACCAAGGCCCGTCCGGGCGATGACATCATCGCCGCCGCCGGTGGCAGCCGCCCCTCGGGCGACTTCGTCAGCCAGTCCACGCTGGAAGACCTGCTGACCCCGCCCGGACAGCGCGACCGAGGACACCGTGGCGGTCCGCGCGGCTACCGCGGCGGCCCCCGCCGGCCCGGTCAGGGTCGCGGTGACTACCGCGGCGATCGTCGCGGCGGTCGCTCCGAGCGCGGCTACAGCCGCGCCGGCCGCGACTGATTGGTCACCCCTGCGCCACCGATGAAGGGCCGACCCGGGCGACCGGGTCGGCCCTTCATGCGTGCAGCGGGTCCGTGGCCCGAGCGTTCAGTTCAGACCCGGGTCGCCTGGGAAACTGGAGACGAAGGCGATCGTGTTGCGCTGACGGCGCGCAACCTGCGACCACAACTCGTGCGGACGGGTGGTGAAGGCATCGTCGGTATGAGCGTCCACGACGTACCACGCACCCGCCTCGATCTCGTCCTCGAGCTGCTCGGGCTCCCACCCGGCGTACCCGGCGAAGATCCGCAACGCGCCCACCTCCGGCATCACCACCGCCGGCGGGGCGTCGAGGTCGACCAAGGCGACATCGCCGAAAAGCCTTTTGATGCCGATCGATTCGTCGTCACCGGGGATCGCCACCAGGCCGAGCGCGGTGTCCAACGAGACCGGCCCGCCCTGGAAGATCGTGTCAGGGGCGGTGACGTGGTCCTGCCAGCCGGGCAGCACCGCATCGACCTCTGCGGCCAGCGGCCGGTTGAGGATCAGTCCGTGGGCACCTTCGTGGTCGTGGTGCAGGATGAGCACCACGGAGCGCTCGAATACGTTGTCCTGGTCGATCTCCGTGATCGGATCGACGTGTAGGAGGCCGTCGTCGCCCGCGCCCACGGCCGGCAACTGCTCGTGCCGCACCCGCGGTACGGCGATCAACAGCCTGCCGGTCAACGGATCCACACCTCATTATGCGACGTCGCACCCCGTACTCTTGACGTATGAGCACCCCGCTTGACGAGCCCACCGCGCCGGGCGCACCGCAGACCGCTCCGCAGGCGGCGCCCGAAGGTCCGCGGACCACCACGAGCGTCCTGGAGCGCGAGGAGGTGCAGGAGCAAACCTGGGAGCCCGGCGACCACGAGCGCTTCGCGCATTATGTGCGCAAGGAGAAAATCCTGGAGTCAGCGCTTTCCGGTGAGGCCGTGACGGCGCTGTGCGGCAAGAAATGGATCCCCAACCGTGACCCGGAGAGATTCCCGATCTGCCCGACCTGCAAAGAGATCTACGAAGGGCTGCGCGCGCCGCAGGACGGCGAGGACTGAGGTCCTCGCAACGCTACGCCTGGGGCGGTGCCACCAGCGCCGGACTGTCGGGCAGGCTGATCGAGCACCGGGCTCCGGGCGGATAGGACGACGCCACCTCCGAGGGCACGTCCGCCAGCGCGGACTGCTCGCGAGAGCGCACCAGAAGACGGGTGGTCGCCCCCGGAACGTGGCAACGAAGACCTCCCAGTCACCGTCCGAATCCGGGCGTATGCGTATCGCCTCCGGGCGCACCAACACTTCGACAGCCGTCCCTGCTCCGCCCGGCGCAGCGCCCCGGACCGGCAGCGTCTGGTCACCGATCCGCACTGATGCGCCGTCGACCATGATCCCTTCGAGGCGATTCATCGTGCCCACGAAGGTCGCCACGAAGGCTGTCGCCGGCTCGTCGTAGAGCCGCTGCGGCGCGGCGATCTGCTCCAGTCGGCCGGCGCGCATCACCCCGACCTGATCGGCCATGGACAACGCCTCTTCCTGGTCGTGGGTGACGAAGAGCGTCGTGACACCGAGCTCGATCTGAAGTCGGCGGATCTCATCGCGCAGTTGCTCGCGCACCTTCGCGTCCAGCGCCGACAGAGGCTCGTCAAGCAGGAGCACCCGCGGCCGGATCGCCAACGCCCGGGCCAAGGCGACCCGCTGCTGCTGACCCCCGACAACTGGTGTGGGTACTTGTCGAGGTGTTCGGACAGTCCCACCAGGTCGAGTAGTTCGGTGGCCCGCCGGGACCGCTTACCCGAGTCGTGACGTCGCATCCGCAGCCCGAAACCCACGTTGTCGCGAGCAGTCATCGTGGGGAAGAGGCTGTACGCCTGGAACACCATCCCCATGTCGCGCTGATTGGGCGGTAGCCCGCGCACGTCGCGGCCGCCGACGCTGATGGTGCCGGCGTCCGGTGAGTCGAATCCGGCCAAGAGACGCAGGGCCGTGGTCTTGCCGCACCCGGAGGGCCCCAACAGCGCAAGCAACTGACCGCCGGGGATGTGCAGATTCAGCCCGTCGAGGGCGACGGTCCCGGGGAACGCCCGGCGTACGTCGCGGAAGTCGACGTCCACGCCCGCCGGCTCGTCTGCGAGGGGCACAGTACTCATGATGTGGTGCCTTTCTGTCGGCCGGACGTCACGACCGAGAAGCCGATCAGCAGGACCCAGGTGAAGCCCAGGCTGATCAGCGACAGGGCGGTCGTGAGGCGGCCGTCGGTGTTGTTGAACTGCAGCAGCCACACGGTGAACGGCTGGTACTGAAGGATGCTCGCCACCGTGAACTCACCGAAGGCGAGCGCGAAGGCCAGCAGCGCCGCGGTCACGACACTGCCGCGAAGGGTTGGCAGCGCGACCCGCCACAACACCGTCCACCAGGTGGCACCCAGTCCTTGCGCCGCCTCGACGTACGTCGCAAGAGGTACCGCGCGGATTCCGGCGTCCAGTGCCCGGTAGGTAAAGGGCAGCGCCAGCACGAAGTAGAGCAGCGGCAGGATGAACGGCGGGTGGCTGTTCAGCAGTTGGTTGGTGACCTGCCAGCGGACACTGCCGGTATCGGTGGTGTTTCCCCAGGCGATCACTTTGCCGACGCCGACGACCAGCACGATGGGGGGCACCACGAGGGGCAGCAGGCAGAGGATTTCCACCACCGGCCGCAGGCGAGGCAGCCGCAGATGGAGCAACAGCATGGTGGGCACCATGATGACTAAGGTGACCAGCACCGCGACCGCCGAGATCTCCAGCGATAGCAGGACAGCATCGAAAAGTCCTGGTGCTGAGGGGATTTCAGTGTATGCCTGGAAGTCGACACCGTGGCTGTTGCGGATGGAGAACCAGAACGCGGCCGCGAGCGGACCGATGAAGTAGATCGCTGCGAGTAGCAGGACGACCCAGCGGCCCCAGGGTAACGACCGGACCCGGCCGGGGGTGACCGCGGTCATTGCAGCCACCTGGCCGTGCGACGCTGTAGGAAGAGGTACAGCGCCGTCAGGGGCACGATCAGCACCATGAGATCGAGAGCGAGCGCGGCGCCGACATTGGCCTGGTCGGCCAACACGTTGCCGGACAGGACAGCAGCGATCTGCAGCGGTGTCAGGGCCAGGGTGCCATTGGTCAATGCCGCTGCCGTCGCATAGGCGGAGATCGCGCTGCAGAAGAGCAGCGCCAATGCGCCGAGAAAGCTGGGCAGCAGGACAGGTGTCGCGACGTGCCGCCAGTACTGCCACCGGTTCGCGCCCAGATTCAGCGCCGCCTCACGCCATTGCGGCCGCAATCCCTCCAGGCTGGGGATGATCACCAGCACCATCAGAGGAACGAGGAAGTAGAGGTAGACCACCACGACGCCGCTCATGCCGTAGAGGTCGAATCCCAGGTCGGACAGGGAGATTCCGAGGTGGTCGCCCAACAGTGTCGTGACGACGCCGGCGTTGCCGATGGCCGCGACGAAGAGGAAGGCCAGCGGCAGGCCGCCGAAGTTGGTGAGCACCGCGGCGGCGGTTGCTGTGAGCTCCTTCAGGAGTCGGTTGCGGCTGCTCACGATCGCCTGCGCCAGGAAGAGGCCGAGCACGCCGGCCAGCACGGCGTCGATCA
The DNA here is from genome assembly GCF_042661605.1 of Branchiibius cervicis. NCBI lineage: Bacteria > Bacillati > Actinomycetota > Actinomycetes > Micrococcales > Dermacoccaceae > Branchiibius > Branchiibius cervicis. Next base: position 2,508,410 of record NZ_JBHSWJ010000002.1, on the reverse strand, counting down.
GGGACACCTTGGCGCTGTTGATCAGGCCGGTCCGATAGGCGCCCTGGAGCGAGGTGGACACGTTGTGCATCGTGAAGCCGCTACCGGAGGCCGGTTGGAAGGCGGTGAAGAGCAGGACCACGGTGGGCAGGATGAAGAAGACCACGATCAGCGCGAAGAAGGGCACCATGCCCCAGAGCGCGTGTCCCCGCACGCGTCGACCGCCGGACGGCGCGACCGCGCCGGGCGCGCCGGACGTGGTGTCCGAAACGCCCGGCGCGGCAACGGTGAGGTCGGAGTCAGTCACGTCAGCTGACTGCCGCTGACCAGTTCTGCGTCAACGCGGCCTTGGCCTTGGTGACCTGGTCCTGGCTCGGGAAGACCGGGTCCCCGCTGACTTCGGGCAGCTTCGCCGCGGCGGCGCTGTCAATGGTGCCGGCCTTGGTCATGGCGGTCATGGCTGCCGGACGGGCGAAACCCTGCAGGAAGCCGTTCTGGCCCTCGACGCTGAAGAGGTATTCCTGCCACAGGCGCGCGGCGGCCGGGTGCGGTGCGTAGACGCTGATCGCCTGGGCGTAGTAGCCGGGTAGTTTCGCGTCCGTCGGCACCACGGTCTTGAACGTGCTGACCTTCTCCGCCTTGGCCGCGTTCAGGTAGTCCCAGTCCAGCACGATCGGGGTCTCACCACTTTGGATGGTCGCAGCGGTCGCCTGCACCGGGACGTAGATGCCGTCCTTCTTCAGCTTCCCGAAGAAGTCGATGCCGGGCTGGATGTTGTCGAACGACCCGCCCTTGGCCAGCGACGTTGCCCACACGGCGTTGAACGCCGCATTGGCCTTCGTCGGGTCGCCGTTCAGCGCGACCTTGTTCTTGTAGGCGGGGTCGTCCAGCGCCGCGAGCGTGCTCGGGCAGGTGGTCACTTTCGCGGTGTCGCAGCCGATCGAGACGTAACCGCCGTAGTCGTTGACCCAGTGACCTTCGGCGTCCTTCAGGCTGTCCGGGATGTCGTTCCAGGTCGCCACCTTGTACGGCGCGAAAAGCCCCTCGCTGGTGCCGCTGAAGGCGAAAGCCTGACCGATGTCCACCGTGTCGGGTGCGGTTGCCTGGCTCTTCAAGGTCTTGATCGCGGTGATCTCATCGGCGCTGGAGCCGTCGGGGTTGGCGTCGGTGATCTTGATGCCGTACTTCTTGGTGAAGTTGTCCATCAGCGTGCCGTAGTTGGCCCAGTCACGGGGCAACGTGATGACGTTCAACTGGCCTTCGGCCTTCGCCGCCTTGACCAGCGCGTCCATGCCGCCGAGATCCTCAGCCGAGGTGGCTTTGGCGGCGGACACACCGGAGGTGCCCGTCGCGCCGCCGGTGGCGCCGCCGGAGCCGGCTGCCGACGTGCTGGCGCAGCCGCTGAGGGCAAGGGCGCACAAGCTGACGGTGGCCGGTGCGGCCACGATCCAGGATCGACGAGGGATGTTCATTACGTACCTTCTGTCAGAGGGGTGCCGGCAAGCGCCGGCGACAACTGGTCGACGACGTCCGCCGCCAGTCCGAATGAGGTGGTCATACCGATGCCCGATGTGACACTGACAACGTGAACGCCGGGCGACGGCTGGGCGACCAGGAAGGGGTCGGTGGCTGACGCGTAGACGCCTTGCCAGCGGTACCGGACATCGAAGTCGCCGATATCCAGAAGATCTCGAATCTTGTTTATTATCAGGGCATCCCAGGGTTCTCGGGCGAACACATCGGGCACGTCGTCATAGCTGTGCGTGTCACCGATGACCAGATCACCGTCCGGGCGCTGGGTGAGCATCAGGTTCAGTCCTGCTGCGGCTGCGTCGGGTTGGTCACGGGCGATACGCGCCCGGACCTGCGCCAACGAAGGGCTGACGCCGAAGCCGGCGTAGCGCAGCATCGAGTGGCCGGTGAGTACGGCAGGGCGGACCGAGATGTCCCGGTGCGGCCGGATCTGCAGCATGTGCAGCGAACAGCGTTTGATCGATGCAGCCAGGCCGGGGAAGACACGGTCGACATCGTGGTTGACCGCCACCACGACCGCCCGTGCTTCGACGGGTCCCCGACTGGTGGTCACCACACCCTTGTCCACCGCGTGCACGGCAGTCGACCATCTGAAGGTCACCCCCTGGCGGCTCAGCCAGTGAGCGATCGCGGGTACGGCGGCTCGCGGGTCTACGCGTAGATCGCCCGGCAGGAGCGCCCCGCCGATCGTCTCGTGCACCGGCGCAAGCCGTTGTACCGCAGGGGGATCGAGCAGCTGGACCGCGTCCGGACCGCGTGCAGCCCGGAGATCCTTCAGCACCGCCCACTCGTCCTCATGGCGAGCCACCACAAGGGTGCCGGCCTCGCGTGCCCAGAATCCGGCCGCCTCGGCGACGTCGAGCCAGTGCTGGCGACCACGTTGGGCGTAGTGCAATGCATCGCCGTCCTGCACCGTGATGCAGCAGTGTCCGAAGTTGCGGACCGACGCCCCGACTGCGCGCGCGTCGCGGTCGATGACGACGACACGGAGGCCCTTGCGGACGGCGTGGTAGGCGTGGGCCAGTCCGACGATGCCCGCACCCACCACGACCAGATCGGCTGTCATCACGGTGCCAGTGCGCCATGGGTTCCGGTGCCCGTCAACCCGGTCAGGGATTTCCCAGCAAGCGTTCACTGACTGGATGAATTACGTTACGACAGTGCGTCATTCGTTCATCTGGCGGCCATGTTGGACAACGCCGCGACCTTACGGGCTCGTGCCGGATGGCCGTAGGCTTAGCCGTTGTGACGAACTCCTCCGCAATCGAACTGGTCGCCTTCGACATCGCCGGCACGACGGTGCAGGAAGGCGGTCAGGTCTACGTCGCTCTCGAGGAAGCGGTTCGGGCGCTGGGAGCCGAGCCCACCGCCGAGCAGATCGAGAGCTGGATGGGTGCGGACAAGAGGGCCGCTATCCGCGGGCTGCTCGCGGCCAGCGGGATTCAAGCCGATCCGGAGCTGATCGAAGCGGGATTTGCCGATTTCCGCTCCCGGCTGGACACGGCGTACGTGCAGAATCCACCCACGCCCATGCCGGGCGTCGTCCAGCTGTTCAGCGCCTTGCGCGATCGGGGTGTCAAGGTCGCGTTGACGACCGGATTCGACCGCCCGGTCGTCGAGCAGGTGCTGGCGGCGGTCGGGTGGGACGGCAGCACCCTGGACGCCGTGGTCTGTGTCGACGACGTGGACGCCGGACGGCCGTCTCCGGCGATGATCCAGCGGGCCATGCAGTTGCTCGGCGTGGCCGACCCGACTTTGGTGGCGGCCGTCGGGGACACCGTCCGCGACATCGGTGCGGGACGGGCTGCTGGGGCCGGTCTGGTCGTGGGCGTGCGCAGCGGTGAGACCGACGGGAAGACCCTGAGCGACGCGGGGGCGGACGCGGTCATCGACAGCGTTGCCGACCTGCTGGGAGTGCTCCCTTAAGCTGGACGGCCTATGAGCACCTGGGCCGCCTCGCATCTGCCGCCGGCGTTCCCGGACCGGGCGCCCTGGGGCACTGCCGCCAAACTGCGGGCCTGGCAGCACGCCGCACTGGAGGAGTACTTCGGCGACAATCCGCGGGATTACCTGGCGGTCGCGACTCCGGGCGCAGGCAAGACGACCTTCGCGCTCACGCTGGCGGCGCGCCTGCTGCGGGAGGGCGAGATCGAGCAGATCACTGTCGTCGCGCCCACCGAACACCTCAAGACGCAGTGGGCCGACGCCGCCGCACGGGCCGGCATCCACCTCGACCCGCGGTTCACCAACGCCCAGGAGGAGCATGCCAAGGGATTCCACGGGGTGGCGGTGACGTACGCCGGTGTCTCGATGCGCCCCGCGCTGCACCGGATCCGCACCGCCCGGCGGCGGACCCTGGTGATTCTGGATGAGATCCATCACGGCGGAGAGAACAAATCCTGGGGTGATGGCCTGCGCGAGGCGTTCGACCCGGCGTACCGGCGCATCGCCCTGACCGGTACCCCGTTCCGGTCCGACACCCACCCCATCCCGTTCGTGCGCTACGAGGAGGGGGCCGACGGCATCCGCCGGTCAGCGAGCGACTTCACCTACGGCTACGGTGACGCCCTGCGTGACGGGGTCGTGCGTCCCGTGCTGTTCATGGCGTACGGCGGGTCGATGCGTTGGCGGACCAAGGCCGGTGACGAGGTCAGCATCCGGCTCGGCGAGCCGGTGACCAAGGATGTAACCGCCGCTGCCTGGCGGACCGCGCTGGATCCGACAGGGGAGTGGATCCCGGCGGTGCTGCGGGCGGCGGACAAGCGGCTGACTGAGGTACGACGACACGTGCCGGATGCGGGCGGCCTCGTGATTGCATCCAATCAGACTGCTGCGCGGGCCTATTCACGGATCTTGACCGACATCACAGGTGAGCGGCCCACCGTGGTGCTGTCCGACGACGCAGGATCCTCCAGCCGCATCGAGCAGTTCGCGCAGTCCGAGGATCGCTGGATGGTTGCGGTGCGCATGGTCTCCGAAGGTGTCGACGTCCCGCGGCTGTGCGTCGGGGTCTACGCCACGTCGGCATCCACCCCGCTGTACTTCGCGCAGGCCGTCGGACGTTTCGTGCGGGCTCGCCGGCGGGGCGAGGTCGCCTCGGTCTTCCTGCCCAGCGTCCCACCGGTGCTACGCCTCGCGGCGCTGATGGAGGAGCAGCGCGATCACGCACTGGACCGGCCACGCGCAGCGGGCGAGGACGTGTGGGCCGAGTCCGAGGAGGAGATGGCTGACGCAAATTCGGCTGAAAAAGCCTCCGACAGCGGTGAATTCGCGTTCGAAGCATTGGAGTCGAAGGCGGAGTTCGATCACGTCCTCTTCGATGCGCAGCAGTTCGGTCTGGCGGCACACGCCGGCAGCGACGAGGAGGAGGCCTACCTTGGCCTGCCCGGTCTACTCGAGCCCGACCAGGTGGCCCACCTGCTGCGCCAGCGGCAGTCGCGCCAAGAAGCGGCCAGTCGCAAACGCCATCACGACGGGCCGGAGCCCCTGGCGGCCCATCGCGCGCTGGCGGCCAAACGTAAGGAACTGAACTCCCTGGTCGCGGCGTACGCCCGCAAGACAGGGACGGCGCACGCACTCATTCACGCCGAATTGCGTTCCACTAGTGGCGGACCCGCACTGGACCGTGCTTCGACCGAGGATGTGGACAAGCGGATCGAGTTGATCCGACGCTGGTTCGTCGGGCGACGCTAGATCCCCACTGCCCTGGCGCACTACTCTCGATCGGGTGAGCGCATCCCGTCGTGATCTGGTGCGGGCGGCCACGTGGTCGATGCCCGCCGTGGTCGCCGCGGTCGCTGCACCCGCAGCGACCGCGAGTCCGGTGGTCTACCTAGGCCATCTCAATGCCTCCGACACGTCTTCGGTGAAGGACATCGGCGGCTCGACTGTGTATCTGCGACTCGGGGTGACGGTCGCCTCCGATGTCCGAGTGCCGGTGGCCGCCACGTTGACCGCCGCCGTGAGTCTGTTGATCGACAACCCGTTGCGGGCCTCGCCGTACGAAGTCAATAACGTGCCGATCGGCTGGACCCACACCAGCAGCGGCTCGTTGGCAACCCACACCTTCACGCAACCCGTTGCGCGCGGCAACTATGCGTCTACGGCGTTGGTCAACCCGACGCCGACCGGGCAGAACTACTTCCTGAAATGGGCGGGCCGAGCCAGACCCACGATTGCGCGAGTCGTGTTCTCGCTAACGGGTTTCCAGGACTCCGCGCCGGTCGACATCAGTGCCTGGGACGTGCCGTACGGATGACCGCTCGGTAGAGTCGACGCGTGGCCTCCCAACATGTCCTTGCCGAGCCGGCGACGGCCGCCATCTTCCTGGTCGCGACCGTCGATGACGGCGGCGTCGACGGGGTGCGCGACCTGTTGGCTGATCTGGCCGGGCTGACGCGGGCAGTGGCGTTCCGCTCGCCGGGGGACCGCCTGACATGCGTGGCGGGAGTGGGCGCGCGGATCTGGGATGGCCTGTACGGCGAACCGAGACCTGCCGGGTTGCATCCGTTCCAGGAACTGGCCGGGTCCAAGCACACTGCCATCGCGACTCCTGGTGACCTGCTCTTCCATCTGCGCGCACGGCGGATGGATCTGTGCTTCGAACTGGCCCGGCAGATCGGCCTACGGTTGTCGGGCCTGGCGACGGTCGTCGATGAGGTGCACGCCTTCAAGTATTTCGACCAGCGCGACGTCCTCGGCTTCGTTGATGGCACCGAGAACCCCGACGACGAAGACGCGGTCGCGGCCGTGGTGGTAGGTGAGGAAGACCCGTCGTTTGCTGGAAGCAGTTATGTGATCGTTCAGAAGTACGTGCACGATATGGCGGCCTGGCAGGCGAACAGTGTCGAGGAGCAGGAACGCGTCATCGGTCGTTCGAAGGTCGACGACATCGAGATGCCGGACAGCATCAAACCGAAGAACTCCCACATCGCCCTGAACGTGATCGAGGACGAGGACGGCAACGAACTCGACATCGTGCGGGACAACATGGTGTTCGGCAATATCGCCGACGGGTCGTTCGGGACTTACTTCATCGGTTATGCGAAAACCCCGGATGTGATCGAACAGATGCTGCGCAACATGTTCATCGGTGACCCGCCCGGCAATTACGATCGGATCCTGGATTTCTCCACGGTCCTGACCGGCAACCTGTTCTTCGTTCCCACCGCAGACTTCCTGGAAGCTCAGCCTGATTCGCCTTCGACACCGGACGGTTCGCTCCGCATCGGAAGCCTCAAGTAACGACAGAAGGTCAGTCATGAACAACCTGCACCGTGAGCTCGCTCCGATCTCGGCGGCGGCGTGGCAAGAGATCGACGACGAAGCCCGCCGCACGTTCACCGAACGCATCGCCGGGCGGCGAGTGGTCGACGTACCTGATCCTGCTGGCCTGGAATACTCTGCGGCCGGCACCGGGCACATCCGCCCGGTGGAAGCACCGATCGAGGGCGTCAGCGCGCGACAGCGGATCGTGCTGCCGACACTGGAGCTGCGGGTGCCCTTCTTTGTCGAGCGCTCCGCGGTCGATGACGTCGACAGGGGCGCTCAGGACTCCGACTGGCAGCCGGTCAAGGACGCGGCGACGCTGATCGCGACCGCTGAGGATCACGCGATCTTCCATGGCTCGCAGTCGGCCGGCATCGAGGGCATCGCTCCGGCCAGTTCGAACGCCGCCGTCCCGCTGCCCGCGAAGGTCGAGGACTTCCCAGCGGCCGTCGCGCAAGCGATGAACACATTGCGGCTGGCCGGTGTTGAAGGCGACTACTTCCTGGTCCTGAACGACGATCTCTACACCGATGTCGCCGAAACCACCGACCACGGCTACCCGATCCGTGACCACATTGCGCGCATCCTCGGTGACGGCAAGATCATCTGGGCCCCGGGCGTCGAGGATGCGCTGCTGGTCACCGACCGGGGTGGTGACTTCACGCTGCAACTGGGGCAGGACCTGTCGATCGGCTACCTATCGCACGACGCCCAGCAGATCCAGCTCTACCTGCAGGAGTCCTTCACCTTCCTGGTGCACACCTCCGAAGCCAGCGTCGTCCTGCACCGCTGAACTGGCATACTGGCCCACAGCGAAGGGGAGTAGTTCCCGGTCCTTCGGGTCCGGCGGTATCTCGACATGCTGGAGGCCACGGCCTCCCGGGATGCCATCCGCGATGATGCGGACGAGCGAGACCTTCGGCACTGTTCACGTGCCGAAGTGTCTTCATAGGCGTCTCGGCCATCATCGGAAGGCCCCGTGTGTCCCTGCTGGAAATCTTGTTGATCGCTATCGGCGTCTCTGCCGACGCATTTGCCGTCGCCTTGTCGCAAGGCGTCACCATGCGACCGTTCCGCTGGCGGCACGCGCTGGTCATTGCCGGCTTGTTCGGCGTGTTCCAGGCCGTCATGCCACTGCTCGGCTGGCTGCTCGGTCGCGGATTCGCGGAGGCGATCAGTGGAGTCGACCACTGGATCGCCTTCGGATTGCTCGCGGTCATCGGCGGAAAGATGCTGTGGGAGGCGTTTCACGATAGCGGCGAGGACGACGAGGACTCGGATCTGGACCTGCGAGGTCTCCTGATCCTGGCGGTGGCGACGAGTATCGACGCGCTCGCGGTCGGGGTGAGCTTTGCGGCGTTGTCGGTGAATCTGCCGGTTGCATTGGCCCTGATCGGTGGGGTCACCTTCGTGATCTCGCTGGTCGGTGTCCGCCTCGGTCGATCGGTCGGGTCGTGGCTGGGCAAACCGGCGGAGATCCTCGGTGGACTGATCTTGATCGGGATCGGTCTACGGATCGTGCTGGATCACACCGGAGTCATCTGAACCTGCGGCGGACGCTGCGTTCAGCTGACGAGTCGGCGCCGCCACCACGAGGTCGGCTCGGGCGCAGGCTCGGCAGCCAGTCAGCATGAAGTCGGTGACGAAGCAGATCCGGCACGTGTGCTTGACCTGGACCATGGTCCAACTGCTGAGGTAGGAGTCATGGCACGTACTGAATTCCGGATCGGCGATCTGCGGATCCCGTCGATGGCTCTGGGAACGATGTACTTCGGCACCGCCGTCGCAGAGGCGGCGGCGGTGGCTTGTTTGGACGCGGCGTACGACCTGGGGGCGCGGTTCTGGGATACGGCGAACAACTACGCGTTCTGGGCCGGTGGCGTGGGCGATGAGTCGGAGTCGACCATCGGGCGGTGGCTCACGTCTCGCGGGAGCGCTGCGCGAGCGAAGGTGGCGCTCGCGACCAAGGTCGGTGCTCGGCCGGTCAGCACCGATGGTGGCCTGGACCACGTGTACGGCCTGTCTCGCGCCGCTATCCGAAGGCAGGTCCACGACTCGTTACGACGTCTGCAGGTGGACCACGTCGAGGTCCTCTACGCGCATATCGACGACCGTGACGTGCCCTTGGCCGAGACGATTGGCGCGTTGGGTGAACTCGTCGGCGAGGGGAAGGTCCGTGAGATCGCCGCGTCCAACCTGACAGCGTCCCGACTCACCGAAGCGATGTCGGTGCCTGCGCGCCATCGGTATTCGGCATTGCAGTCACGGTTCACCTATCTGCGACCCACGTCGGGAGCGGATCTGGCGCCGCACGTCTTGCTCGATGACGAAGTGATGGCGCTGTGCGCCGCGCACCGCGTGACGGCCCTGGGCTATTCGCCGCTGCTCGGCGGAGCCTACGACCGCGATGATCGGCCGGTGCCTGAGCAGTACGTCGCGGGGAGCCCGGGCCGCTCGGCTCTCGTGACGGTCGGCTCGGCACAGGAGATGACACGTGGGCAGGTGGTTCTCGCCTGGATGGTGGGACGCCGTGACCCTGTGGTGCCGGTCGTCGGGGCCAGCGACGTACATCTCATCGAGGTGTTGTTGCATCTGCGCAGCACCGGCATGCCCCTGGCAACCATCGCCGAATTCACCCGCTGGGTCGCCGCCGACCCGGGCGGGGTTATCGAGCGTCTGGAGCTGTTGCGCCGACACCGAGACCATGTGCGCGACCAGATCGCCGAGTGGGCGACCTCACTGGAGGTGATCGACGGCAAGATCGAGGACTATACCCGGCGGCTTGCCGAGAGCGGTTGAGTCCTTACGGGTTACGCAGGATCGTGCGGTGCCAGTCGCGTTGCGCAGTGCCGGTGCGGTCGAACATCACGTGTTTGACAACCGTGTAGTCGTCGAAGGAGTACGTCGACATGTCCTTGCCGAAGCCGGACTGCTTCATCCCGCCATGCGGCATCTCACTGATGATCGAGATGTGATCGTTGACCCAAACGCAGCCGGCGCGGATCTGCTCGGTGCCGCGCAGCGCTCGGTAGACGTCCTTGGTCCAGACCGACGCAGCAAGTCCGTAGACGGTGTCGTTGGCCAGGGCAATCGCTTCGTCGTCGGAGTCGAAAGGCATTGCGGCCAGGACCGGACCGAATATCTCGTCCTTGACGATCTCGCTGGCCGGGTCGGCGTCAGCCACCAAGGTGGGCGAGTAGTAGTGCCCTGCCGACAACGCCCCGCCGGGGATCACGCCGCCAGTCACCACGCGGGCATAGCTGCGGGCGCGGTCCACCATCCCGGCCACCTTGTCGCGGTGCGCGGCCGAGATCAGCGGCCCGAGATCGGTGGCGTCGTCCGCCGTCGGCCCGAGCACGACCTTGCCCATGAGGTCCGCGACCCCGGCAACGAAGTCGTCGTAGACGCTGCGATGCACGATCGCCCGCGTCGCCGCCGTGCAGTCCTGGCCGCTGTTGATCAGCGACCCGGCCACTGCGCCGTGGATTGCTGCTTCCAGGTCCGCATCATCGAAGACCACGAACGGTGCCTTGCCGCCCAGCTCGAGGTGGACCCGCTTGGCCGTGGTCGCGGCCGCCTCCAGGACGGTCCGGCCCACCCGGGTAGAACCGGTGAAGGACACCATGTCGACGTCGGGGTGGCGCAGCAGGCTCGAGCCGGCGTCCGGACCCGTGCCCGTCACAACGTTGAAAACGCCTGCGGGTAAGCCTGATTCGTGAGCGACCTGGGCGAAGAGCACTGTGGTGAGAGGGGTGATCTCGGCCGGCTTGAGCACGATGGTGTTGCCCGCCGCTACGGCCGGCAGCATCTTCCACGCCGCCATCTGCAGCGGATAGTTCCACGGAGCCACCGACCCGACGACGCCGACCGGCTCGCGGCGGATCGAGGAGGTGTGTGCACCGGAGTACTCGCCGGTCGCCTTGCCCTCCAGGTTGCGCGCGGCGCCGGCGAAGAAGGCGGTGTTGTCGATGGTTCCGGGGACGTCGAACTCGGTAGTCAACCGGATCGGCTTGCCCGCCTGCTGCGACTCCAGCGCAGCGAACTCACCGGACCGCTCTTCCAGCGCCCGTGCGAATCCGGCAAGCACGCCCGAGCGCTCGGCCGGCGTGGCACGCGACCACTCGCCGAACGCCGTACGGGCGGCGTCGACTGCTCGCTGCACCTCATCGGCCCCGCCCAGCGTGATGTCGGCGACGGGGACACCGTTGGAGGGGTCGAAGACGGTGGCCGGCTCGCCGGCGTTGACCAGCTGCCCGTCGATGAAGTGGGTCACGGGCGGTGGGCGGCGAGGGTCTCGTCGATGATGTCCAGGCCGCGGCCGGCTTCGTCGGCGGTGATGATCGCCGGCGGCACCACGTGGATCCGGTTGTCGCTGATGAAGGGCAGTAGACCCCGCTCCAGCAGGCCGGCCTTGAGCTTGCCCATCTCGGGCGCGCCCAGCGGCTCCTTCGTGTCCCGGTTCGTAACCAGCTCGATCGCCCAGAACACACCCTTGCCTCGGACATCGCCGACCACCTCGCGGGTAGCGGCGATCTCCTGCAGCCGCGGGCCGATGACGTCGGCGCCGATCCGTGCCGCGTTCTCCACGATCTTCTCCTCGCGCATCGCCTCGATGGTCGCGATCGCACTGGCAGTCGCCAGCGGGTGGCCGGAGTAGGTCAGGCCGCCGGGGAACACCCGCTCGTCGAAGTGGTGCGCGATCGGATCGGAGATGATCACACCGCCCAGCGGTACGTAACCGGAGTTGACGCCCTTGGCGAAGGTGATCAGGTCGGGGCGCACGTCGTACGCATCGAGGGCGAGCCACTCACCGGTACGCCCGAATCCGGCCATCACCTCGTCCAGGATCAGCAGGATGCCGTAGCGGTCGGCGATCTGGCGCGCTCCGGACAGGTAGCCCGGCGGCGGCGGCATGATGCCCGCAGTGCCGGGGATCGTCTCGAGCAGGATCGCGGCGATGCTCTCTGGTCCTTCGGCCTGGATGACCCGCTCCAGGTGGTGCAGGGCTCGCTCGCATTCCTCGCGCTCCGAGGTGGCCCAGAACTCCGAGCGGTAGAGGTAGGGGCCGAAGACGTGCACGTGGCTGCGGGCGAATTCGTTGGGGATCCGCCGCCAGTCGCCCGTTGCGACGATGGCCGCGCCGGTGTTGCCGTGATAGCTGCGGTAGCGCGAGATCACCTTGTCGCGTCCGGTGAACAGGCGCGCCATGCGGATGGCGTTCTCGACCGCGTCGGCGCCGCCGTTGGTGAAGAAGACCTTGTTGAAGCCCTCCGGCGCGATGTCGGTGATCAACTCCGCGGCCTTGGCGCGGGTCTCGTTGGCCTGTGCCGGCGCGATCGTGGTCAGCTTGTCCGCTTGACGCTGGATGGCTGCGACGACCTTGGGGTGCTGGTAGCCGATGGTGACGTTGACCAACTGGCTGGAGAAGTCGAGGTACTGCTTGCCGTCGAAGTCCCACAGCATGCACCCCGATCCGCCGGCGATCGGAAGCGGGTTCAGCGCGCCCTGGGCGGACCAGGAGTGGAACACGCGGCTGCGGTCGGCCTCGCTGACCTCGGCGTTGGTGGGACCGGCGATGAACTGATCGGCTGCGGCGGTGTAGGTCATGGGCCCATTGTGCCGTGCCCCGTCCCGGCTCCGATCGACAGATTGTCGAACCCGGCTATCTGCCCTGGACATATGCTCAACCCATGCCCACGACGTTGCGCGCCCTGGTGGACACCCCGGACTTCGTCATGCGCGCACGTACGCCGATCGCGGACGCCCAGTGGGACCATCCCCTGGCGTGGGCCCACAACTCCGACCTGCTCGATCCCACCCCTGGCTGGAGCCCGGCGGTCTGCTGCTCACCGACGGCGTGCAGTTCGGCGAACGGGTCAGCCCGCGCCGTGCGCAGGCGTACGTGGCGCGATTGGTGGATCGCGGCGTGGTCGCCCTGGGCTTCGCGGTACGCATCGTGCACGATCGCGTGCCGGAGGTTCTGGTCACCGCGTGTGAGCGAATCGGCCTGCCGCTGCTCGAGATCGGTCCACATACTCCGTTCATGCAGATCATCAGGTCGGTGTCCGACGCGGTCGCGGCCGACCGGCAAGTGCGTCTCGAACGCTCCCTCGCGGCGCAACGGGCGGTGGCCCGGGCCGCTCTGCGCCCGGACGGTCTGGCGGCCGTGTTGCGCGAGCTGGAACGCAATCTGGGTACGTGGGTGGCGCTGTTCGACTCCGGCGGCAGCAGGGTCCGGGTGCCCACCCACCGCAGTGTGCCGACCGAGTTGGAGCAGGTCGTGATCCGTGCTGCCCGGGACTTGCTGGCCGCAGGTAGGCCGGCCGGTGCGCGGTTGTCGGACGAAGGCGCGGGACCGGTCACCCTGCAGACGCTCGGTCAGCGGGGGCGGCCGCTCGGCGTACTCGCGGTCGGCGTCGGTGCCGGTCTCGATCGGGCCGGTACCGACCTGATCACCTCGGTGATCGCGCTGGCCAGTATCGCCGTCGAACAGAGCCGGGCGCTGGGCCAGGCTCGACGCCAATTGCGCTCTGGCGCAATGGAATTGCTGCGCTCCGGATCAGTGGATGCGGCTAGCCGCACCGTTGCGCAGGTGTGGGGTGAGCTGCCCGGCGAACCGATCCGGGTGGCGACGGTAGCTCCTTCGGACGGCTCCACCGACGCGCTCCTGGCCGCCCTGGAGCTGCTGGCCGACGAGCATGAGGGTCAGCTGTTCTTCGCCGAGAACGACGGTGGCATCACCGTGGTGGTCGGGCCCTCGGGCCAGCGTGATGTGCGTACGGCGCTGCGTACCTACGGTGCGCACGCCGGCTTCTCCTCGCCCACCCGGTGGAGCGGCTTCGAGGAGGCCACCGCGCAGGCCCGCAGCGCACTGCGCCGCAGCACCGCCAAGCAACCCTTCGTGGACTTCGAATCCGTCGCTGCCACTGGCCTGCTCGGCCATCTGGAAGCGACGGGTGCCGACCAGGTGGCTCGCACGTTGCTGGCCCCGCTGGACGACGAGTCGTTGACCACGTTGCGAATCTGGTTGGAGCACAACGGATCCTGGGACCCGACGGCGAAGGCTCTCGGTGTCCACCGGCACACCGTGCGGGCCCGGATCGACGCCGCCGGCGTGCTCCTGGGAATGGACCTGAACACCTTCGCGGCGCGGGCCGAGGTCTGGAACGCGCTGCAGTTGGTGGGCTGATCCGGTCGGGCCGCATTCCGCACCCCGACCGACTTTTGATCGGAATTCACCTCAGGCGGCGCTGATGTGGTGAATCCCGATCCAAAGTGGGGGCGGGGCCAGGGCCGCCCATCAGGTCGAACGTCGGGTACGCCGAGTGCTCAGTTCTGCGGGAAGCCCAGGTTGAGTCCGCCGTGGCTGGGGTCGAGCCAGCGGGAGGTCACGGCCTTGAGCTGGGTGTAGAACTTCACGCCCTCGGCGCCGTGGGCCTTGGTGTCGCCGAACATCGAGGCCTTCCAGCCACCGAAGCTGAACGTCGCCACCGGCACCGGGATCGGGACGTTGATGCCGACCATGCCGACCTGGATCTCGTTCTGGAAGCGACGTGCTGCACCGCCGTCGTTGGTGAAGATGGCCGTGCCGTTGCCGAAAGCGCCGTTGTTGATCAGGTCGACACCCTCCTCGTAGGAGCCGACCCGCACCACCGACAGGACGGGGCCGAAGATCTCCTCGGTGTAGACCCGCGAGGTGACCGGTACCTGGTCGATCAGGGTCGGGCCGAGCCAGAAGCCGTCGGGCTCTCCGTCGACCTCGATGCCCCGGCCGTCGATGGCCACGACGGCGCCGTCGGCTTCGGCGACCTCGATGTAGGAGGCGACCTTGTCACGGTGCTCCTTGGTGACCAGCGGGCCCATGTCGCAGCCGCGTCGGCCGTCACCGGTGCGCAGCGTCGCGACGCGCTCCTTGATCTTCTCGATCAGCGCGTCGGCGACGGGCTCGACGGCGACGACGACGGAAATGGCCATGCAGCGCTCACCTGCGGACCCGAACCCGGCGTTGACCGCCGCGTCGGCGGTCAGATCCAGGTCGGCGTCCGGCAGTACCAGCATGTGGTTCTTGGCCCCGCCGAGTGCCTGCACGCGCTTGCCGTACTTCGCACCCTGCTCGTAGACGTACTGGGCGATCGGGGTGGAGCCGACGAACGAAACGGCCTGCACGTCGGGGTGTTCCAGCAATCCGTCGACGGCTTCCTTGTCGCCGTTCAGCACGGTGAAAACGCCGTCGGGCAGACCGGCCTCCTTCCACAGCTGCCCCATCCAGATGGCGGCCGACGGGTCCTTCTCACTGGGTTTGACCACGACGGTGTTCCCCGCGGCGATGGCGATCGGGAAGAACCACATCGGGACCATCGCCGGGAAGTTGAACGGAGAGATGATGCCGACGACACCCAGCGGCTGGCGGGTCGAGTAGACGTCGATACCGGTCGAAACGCCCTCGGAGTACTCACCCTTGAGGTGATGTGCGAGGCCGGTGGCGAACTCCACCACCTCCAGGCCGCGGGTGATCTCGCCCATTGCGTCGGACAGGACCTTGCCGTGCTCGCTGGTGATGATCTCGGCCAGCTCGCCCTTGCGGGCATCCAGCAATTCGCGGAATTTGAACAGGATCGTCTGCCGCTTGGCCAGCGACGTGTCGCGCCAGGCCGGGAAGGCAGCGCGCGCGGAGGCGACAGCGGCATCGATCTCCGCCCGGTCGGCCATCGCGACCTGCTTGGTCACCACGCCCAGGGCCGGGTCGTATACCGGCGCGGTGCGCCCGGAGTGCGATGCGGATTGTGCGCCGTCGATCCAGTGCGGGACGACCGTGGCGGTGTTGGGGCTGGCGACGGACATGGTGGCTCCTGACGGACGTACGGCGATCGCTGACCTGATCAGCCTACGAATCCGGGCCGGGTGGCGACCTGCCGTTTTGTCACACCGGACTGACGTCGATCGACAGTTCGTCGAGTAGTCCCGGATGGACATCTCGTAGAGCGTGCGCGGTGCGCCCCTCGAAGCCGGTCACCGTCTGCGCCGCCAGGAGCGACTTCAACACCGCGGCCTCGGTGGCCTCCATGGTGGCGCCGAAGAGCGGGCTCAGGTCGGCGTCGGCAATCCCGGGACCGGAGGCGGTGGTGAGGGAGATCGCGTAATCGCCACTGCCATGGGTGAATCCGGCACCCACCCGGGACAGTGCGAACACCGCTCGCCGGGCGACCCGACCCAGCTGGCGGGCATCGAGTGCTGCATCCGTGGCCACGACGATCATGCAGGAGTTGGCCGCCCGGGTGACGGGCTCGGAGGCAGGCGGGTCGACGTACCGTGGGCCGAAACGCAGGAGTCCGTCGAAATTGGACTGGACCAGCACACCGACGGTTGCGCCGTCGGCAACCCGGGAGGCAGTCCCGATGCCGCCCTTGAAGCCCAAAGCGCACATCCCGGTCCCGGCACCGACATTGCCCTGGGCGACCGGCCCACCGGTAGCGCTCTGCAGGGCGTGAGTCACGTGCTCGGCACTGATCGGCCGGGCGCGGATGTCCGATAGCCAGCCGTCGTTGCATTCGCCGACCACAGGATTGATCGATCGCAGTGAGGGTTCGCGCTCGATCAGCCACCCGACGAGCGCATCGGCGACCCGGAAGGTCGACAGCGTGCCGGTGAGCAGGATCGGTGTCTCGAGGGTGCCCAGCTCGCGCACTTGGGTGGCTCCGGTCAGTTTGCCGTGCCCGTTGCCGACGAACAGGCCGGCGGGCGTCCCAAGCACTGACGGGATCACGGCCGTGACGCCGGTCTGCAGCGAACTGCTCCGGAGTGTGGTGTGTCCGACCCGGATCCCCGCGACATCGGTAATCGCATCGAGCCGGCCGGGGGCATGCTGGTGGTGCAGGACCTCTGGCAAGCGCATGGGTACCACCCTAGGAAGCGGCGTCAGCGCGGCGGATGCACCCGGTGGCCCTCATCACCGCGCGCGTGTGGCTCGGCCGGAATCCCGCCGGCCGGGTGAGAAGATCGGCCCATGAGCGATGCGCGGCCGTCCGGCTGGTACGACGACCCGAACGATCCGAACCTGCTGCACTACTGGGACGGGGTGTCCTGGTCGGGTCGCACCATGCCGAAGGTGAAGCCCGACCTGGACCGCTCCAGCATCGGCACGCCGCCGCCCGCGGACCCGGTGCAGCAGCCACCGTCCCAGCGGCAGCAACCGTGGGCGCCGCAACCACCGCTGCAGGGTCAGCGAGCGCCGTACACCCCGCCCGTGATCCAGCAGGAGACCATCAAGCGGCGCACGCCCGACGGTGCGGTGCTGTCCGGCTGGTGGAAGCGCGTGCTGGGCTACGTCATCGACAACCTGCTGGTGTCCGCCGTCGCGGTGGCGATCACCTGGTCCTCCTTCGACGCGTGGCTCACCAAGTACCAGGCGTGGTTCGACGATGCCTTCGACCAGGCTTCCTCCGGCGGTTCGTCGACGGTCGCCCAAGCGCCCAACATCCCGTGGCAGACCTTCGCGGCGGTCCTGCTGCTCAGCGCTGTCTACGAGATCGCCATGGTGGCCTGGCGGGGCCAGACGCTCGGTCACATGGCCGCAGGGATCCGGGTACGCCGCTCGACCGATGACCGCGCACCGGACGTCGCGTCCTCGGCCGTGCGCTGGGTGGTCAAACAGGCGGGCAACCTGGCCGGTGCGCTGCCGGCGCTCGCGTTCTTCGGCAGCCTCTTCACCCTGGTCAACTACCTGTTCCCGCTGTGGGACAAGCGCTCTCAGGCGCTGCACGACAAGGCGGCCAAGACCTACATCGTGCGGAGCGATTCGCGTCCCGGCGAACACCAGGCAAAGACTTGGTAAAAGGTGCGATCGGCTGCCGCACTCGGACCCGAAGGCACCCGCGAACGCCTAGCCTCGGCGTACGTGACGAACTCACCAGAAACCCGCAAACTGCCGCACACCACGCGGCGCCAGATGCTCACCGCCGCCGTGGTCGGGGGTGCCGGCTTGGCCGGTATCACGGCCCCTGAGGCCGACGCCCACGGTTGGGGCGGCCACGACAAGTCCTTCAAACTGACCGTGCTCGGTACGACCGATCTGCACGGCCACGTCTACAACTGGGACTACTTCAAGAACGCCGAGTACGACGACAAAGCGCACAACGACATCGGGGCCGCGAAGGCGGCGACGTTGATCAAGGCGGTCCGTGCAGAGCGCGGCCGGCACACCTGCGTGACGCTCGATGCCGGTGACACCATCCAGGGCACGCCGCTGGCGTACTACTTCGCCAAGATCACCCCGATCAGCCCGAACATCAAGCACCCCATGGCCGTGGCGATGAACGCCATCGGGTACGACGCCGCAGCGCTGGGCAACCACGAGTTCAACTACGGCCTGGACATCCTGCGCACCTTCCAGCGCCAGCTGGCCCACCCGCTGCTCGGTGCCAACGCGCTGGACTGGAACACCGGTCGCTCCGTCTTCCCGCCGTTCACGTTCAAGCGGATCTGGGCGAACGGCCGGCTGCTGACCGTCGGCATCCTGGGCCTGGTCACTCCCGGCGTCGCGATCTGGGACAAGACCAACGTCGAGGGCAAGGTCAAGTTCAACGGAATCGTCGAGCAGGCCAAAATCGTTGTACCGCAGATGAAACGAATGGGCGCCGACATCGTCGTCGTGTCCTGCCACTCCGGTGCCGACACCTCCTCGTCGTACGGCGATGCGTTGCCCTACCCGGAGAACGCCAGCACCCTGCTGGCCCAGCAGGTGCCCGACATCGACGCGATCCTCGTCGGACACGCCCACGTGGAGATCCCGCAGCGGTACGTCACCAACGAGCAGACCGGCAAGCAGGTGCTGCTGTCGGAGCCGGACTACTGGGGCATGCGGGTGACGGTCATGGACCTGAACCTCACCTGGCACCGTGGTCAATGGTCGGTGGCCTCGGCCACCTCGACCCTGTTGAACTCCAACACGGTGGATGAGGACCCCAAGGTCGCCCGGCTGGTGCGCTCGGCGCACGAGAAGGTGCTGGCGTACGTCAACTCCAAGATCGGTGTGTGCACCCAGGAGATGAGCGGCGCTACCGCGTGCTGGGAGGACTCGGCCGCCGTCGACTTCATCAACCTGGTGCAGGCCACGACGGTCAAGGCCGGGTTGGCCGGGACCGCCGATGCGAACACACCGGTGCTGTCGATCGCCGCACCGTTCAGCCGTGACGCCGACATCCCGGCCGGCGATGTCACCGTGCGCGACGTCGCGGGGTTGTACATCTACGACAACACGCTGCTGGGCATCAAGTTCACCGGCGCGCAGGTGAAGGCCTACCTGGAGCAGTCCGCGACCTACTTCAAGCAGGTGAGCGGCACCGGACCCTTCCCGTCCTCAGCGGTCACCAATGCGGTGACGGCAACAGCTCCGAACGGCACACCGGACTACAACTACGACGTCATGGGCGGTCTGGACGCGCGGCTGACCTACGACATCGACATCGCCCAGGCACCGGGGTCGCGGATCAAGAACCTGCAGTACGCCGGTGCTCCGGTGGGCGATGCCGACCCGTTCGTGATCGCGATCAACAACTACCGGCAGTCCGGCGGCGGCGGCTTCCCGGGTGTGACGACGGCGCCTGTGGTCTACAACCGGCAGGGCGAGATCCGTCAAGCGCTGATCGACTACGTGACCGCGAAGGGCCAGATCGACCCGCCGACCTTCCACACGATCGACTGGAAGCTGGTGTCGAACGGCACGCCGATCACGGTGACCGCCTGACGCCGCTGCTGGTCAGATCAGCTCGGGTCAGACGACGGTCACACCGGCCGCGCGCATTTCCTCCAGCGCGCGGCCGGTGCTTTCCGGGGCGACCCCGGCCGTCAGGTCGCGCAGCACGGTGGTGGTGAAGCCCTCCCGCACGGCGTCCAGTGCGGTGGCCCGCACGCAGTAATCGGTGGCGATGCCGACAACGTCGACCGCGTCGATGCCACGGTTGCGCAACCACTCCGCGAGTGGCGCGCCGTCGTCGTTGTGACCCTCGAATGCGCTGTAGGCAGCGTCATGCTGGCCCTTGCGGAAGGTCGTCACGCCGACCAGGGCGGCGGCGATGTTGGAGTGGAAGTCCGCACCCGGCGTACCCACTTGGCAGTGCACCGGCCAGGAGTCGACGAAGTCGGGGAGTCCGACCAGTGGCTGCCCGGGTCGATGTGCCAATCGGCGGTCGCCGCCACGGCGTCCCAGTCCTCCGGGCGGTCCGCGAGCAGCCCGGCCACGTCGGCGGCCACCTGCGCACCTCCGGTCACGGCTAGCGAGCCGCCCTCGCAGAAGTCGTTCTGCACGTCGACGATGATCAATGCGCGAGCCATCTCATTGCCCTTCGTAGATGGTGGGAATGCAGGGTTCGCCGCGGGACATCTGCATCGCGGTCGGCGGAAGCTCGGCACGGGATACGGCGTGGCGCTCACGGGCGTCCTGCAGCGTCGCGTCGTAAACCCGCTCGCCGGCGGTGATCAGCGGCACCAACAGCTCGCGATCGTCGCCGTCATTGGCCGGGGGTTCGCCGATGCCCAGGACCTCGGCCTGCGCGACACCGGAGGCGGACCGGCGGCGCATGGCGTACTTGCGACCCCCGACGGACTTCTTGTCTTTGCTGGCCTTGGCGACGGAGAGCATCGAGCCGTCCGCGGCCTCGTGGGCGACCAGCTTGTAGACCAGGCCGACCGTCGGCGAACCCGAGCCCGTGACCAGCGACGTCCCCACACCGTAGGAGTCGACCGGACCCGCTGCCAGGGCTGCGATCGCGAATTCGTCCAGGTCGGAGGTCACCACGATCTTGGTGCCGGTGGCACCGAGGGAATCCAGTTGGGCGCGCACCTCACGGGCCTGCACCAGCAGGTCACCGGAGTCGAGGCGGACCGCTCCCAGGCCGGGGCCGGCCACCTTGATCGCCGTCTCGACGGCTTTGGTGACGTCGTAGGTGTCGACCAGCAGCGTCGTGTTGGTGCCGAGCGCGGCCACCTGAGCTGCGAAGGCCTGCTCCTCGGTGTCGTGCAGCAGGGTGAAGGCGTGCGCTGCGGTGCCGGTGGTGGGCACGCCCCAGCGGCGCCCCGCCTCCAGGTTCGAGGTAGCGACGAAACCCGCGATGTACGCCGCACGCGCGGCGGCCACCGCCGACC
This sequence comes from Branchiibius cervicis, assembly GCF_042661605.1. Classification (NCBI taxonomy): domain Bacteria; kingdom Bacillati; phylum Actinomycetota; class Actinomycetes; order Micrococcales; family Dermacoccaceae; genus Branchiibius; species Branchiibius cervicis. The sequence continues at coordinate 2,487,491 of NZ_JBHSWJ010000002.1, read as the reverse complement.
ACTCCTGGGTGCGCCGTGAGCCCATCTCGATGCAGGGCCGACCGTCGGCGGCAGCGGTCATGCGGGAGGCGGCACTGGCAATCGCGCTGTCGTGGTTGAGGATCGACAGCAACACCGTCTCCAGCAGGACGCCTTCGGCGAAGCTGGACTCGACCACCATCAGGGGCGAGCCGGGGAAGTAGGCCTCCCCCTCGGCGTACCCCCAGATGTCTCCGCTGAAGCGGTAGTCCGCGAGCCAGGCCAAGGTTGCGTCGTCGACCACGGAACGCGAGCGCAGGTCCGCCAGCTCGGCATCGCCGAAGCGGAACGCGGTCACGGCATCCAGCGCGCGACCGATCCCCGCGACCACGCCGTAGCGGCGTCCGTCGGGCAGTCGGCGGCCGAAGAGTTCGAAGACGCACCGGCGATGGGCGGTGCCGGACTGCAGAGCCGCCTGCAGCATCGTCAACTCGTAGTGGTCGGTCAGCAGGGCGGTGCTCACGGGCTGCATGGCGCTCACAGGCAACACTGTAGGCCGACCGATGCCGGCCCAGACCGCTCTAGGCTAGGTAGGTGCCCATGACCGAGACTGCCCCCATCGAGCAGACGGACATCGAGTCCCAGGTCGACATGCCCTGGGTGACGATCGTGTGGAACGACCCGGTCAATCTGATGTCCTACGTGTCCTGGGTCTTCCAGACCTACTTCGGCTACTCCAAGGAGGAGGCCGAGCGGCTGATGATGCAGGTGCACACCGAAGGCCGTGCCGTCGTGTCCCGGGGCACACGCGAGAAGATGGAGACCGACACCGAGGCGATGCACGGTTATTCGCTGTGGGCCACTTTCCGTAAGGACGACTGATGGCAACCGCCTTCCAGCGCAAGGGCTCGCGCATCGTCGGTACGCTCGCGCCGCAGGAGCGGGAGGTCATCGTGAGCCTCCTCGGCCAGGTTCGCGAACTGCTCGGCGGTGACGAAGTAGCCCCGACCGGAGACCCCCTCACCGACCTGATCGGCGAGCTCGAGCCCACCGAAACGCCCCCGACCACGACCGCGATCCTGCCCTGGACCGGCTGCTGCCCAGTGGGCACGAGGACTCCGACGAAGCGGCCGAGTTCCGCGCGATGACCGAGCGCAGCCTGCGCCAACGCAAGGTGGGTCGTATCGACACCACCATCGACACGTTGCGTTCGGTCCAGCGCGACAAGCTCGAACTGGACTTCGGTCAGGCGCAGGAATTCATGATCGCGTTGACCGACGCACGGCTGGTGCTGGCCGACCGGTTGGGCCTGCACACCGAGGAGGACGCCGAGCGCCTGCACGACCAGACGACCCGGTTCCTCGAGGGCGGAGCGGACCTCAGTGACGTCGACGAGACCCTTGCGCTGTTCTACGACTTCCTGACCTGGCTGCAGGAAAGCCTGGCAAACGCGCTGATCACCACTGGTGGGCGACGCAGATCTCGTTAGGATGGCGCCGCTATGACTACGCCATCTCCTGCCCCCACCGGGCCGCGCCTGCGGGTCGCTCCCTCACCCACCGGCGATCCGCATGTCGGCACCGCCTACATGGCCATGTTCGACCTGGCCTACGCCCGCCAGCAGGGTGGCCGGTTCATCCTGCGCATCGAGGACACCGACCGAGCCCGTCTGGTCGAGGGCAGTGAACAGCAGGTCTACGACACGCTGCACTGGCTGGGTCTGACCTGGGACGAGGGCCCCGACGTCGGTGGCCCGTACGCGCCGTACCGCCAGTCCGAGCGGCTGGCGACCTATCGCCCGTACGTCGATCGGCTCCTGGCCGACGGACACGCCTACTACTGCTGGTGCTCGGCCGAACGGCTGGCCAAGATGAGGAGATCCAGCAGCGCACCAAGCAGCCGACGGGTTACGACCGGCTGTGCTACGGCAAGACCCGCGAGGAGCGGGCGCAGCTGCCCGGATTCAGCGAAACGCCGGTCGTGCGGATGTACATCCCCGACGATGCACCGCTGGAGTGGGACGACTTGATCATGGGTCACACCAGCGCCCCGCGACCCGACGACCAGGTGATCCTCAAGGCGGACGGATTCCCGACCTACCACCTGGCGGTGGTCGTCGACGATCACGAGATGGCGATCACGCACGTCGTGCGCGGGCAGGAATGGATCTCCAGCACCCCCAAGCAGTTGCTGTTGTATTCGTGGCTGGGTCTGGACACACCTGCGTTCGCGCACATGCCGTTGTTGCGCGATGAGAAGAAGGCCAAGATCTCCAAGCGCAAGAACCCCTGGGCCCGGTTGACGTGGTTCCAGGAGGAGGGCTACTTGCCCGAGGCGTTGCTGAACTTCCTTGCGCTACAGGGCTATCCGCCGATCATCGAAGCGGATGGTTCGGAGCGCGAAGTCTTCACTTTCGATGAGTTCGTGCAGCGCTTCGACTGGTCCAAGGTCAACAAGGCGGGCTCGGTGTTCAATCTCGACAAGCTGAACTGGCTGAACGGGCACTACATCCGCTCCCTGCCGCCGGACGAACTGGCTCAGCGGCTGCTCCCGGTCCTGCAGGACAACGGGGCGCTGCCGGAGCCGGCGACCATCGGTCAGTTGGCGCTGCTGAAGAACATCACGCCGTTGGTGCAGACGCGGATCACCACGCTGAAGGAAGCGATCCCGCTGATCGCCCCGTTCTACGTGGCCAACGACGCGGTGCCGATCGCCGACGACGCGCGAGCGACCCTGCCCGACAGTGCCGCGGAGGTGCTCGATGCCGCGATTGCGGCCCTGGAGCCCATCAGCGGGGCGTTCCCGAAGCCCGACGGCACCGGTCGTGAGTGGCTGGCGCCGAAGATCGAGTCGTCGCTGCGCGAGGCGCTCATCGACGGAATGGGCCTCAAGCCCAAGGTCGCCTTCGGGCCGCTGCGCGTTGCGGTGTCCGGACAGAAGGTCTCCCCGCCGCTGTTCGAGTCGATGGAGTTGCTCGGCAAGGAGCCGACGCTGACCCGGTTGCGGACTCTGCGCGCCAGCCTGTGAGGGGTCTCGACGGCGTCCTGCTGGACGTCGACGACACCTTGCTGGATACCCGCTCGGCAATGACCACCGGCGCCGAGGCGGGGGTGCGGGCGGTCTGGCCGGCCCTGTCGGCGGCCCGCGCGCACGATGTCGCGATCGCGTTCTACGAGGACGGCGGTCGGCACTTCCCCCGGTTCACCCGCGGCGAGATCGACTTCCGCACCATGCGGGGCTCCCGGTTGGAGTACGCCGCCACGCAGTTCGGTTTACCGCCGGTGGCCCAGGACGCTCCGGAGGTCTTCGAGGAGGCGTTCCGGCCGGCTTTCCACGATGCGCAGCGGGTCTTCGACGACGTGCGGCCGTTCCTGTCCGCCTGCCGTGACGCCGGACTGGCCGTGGGAGCGCTGACGAATTCCTCGCAGGCTATGACCGCCGACAAGCTCGCGGTCGTCGGCCTGTCCTTCGAGGTGGTGGTCACCCGCGACACGCTGGGCTACGGCAAGCCCGCCGCGGAGGTCTTCCATCACGCGTGCGAGCTGCTGGGGACCTCGCCGGAGCGGACCGTCTACGTGGGTGACGAGTACCCGATCGACGTCGCCGGGTCCGCGGCGGCCGGGATGATCCCGGTGTGGTTGAACCGGCAGGGGTTGCCCGACGTGTGGGGCGAGGCAGCCGCAGTGCATGCGCACGCCGTACGGTCGCTGGGGGAGTTATCGAGTGTGCTCGGAGTTGCCGGCTGAGGTCAGCGGTTCGCCGATCAGCCAGCGCACGGCGCTGCGCGCCATCAGCAGCACGAGCACCAGACCGGTCACCGACCAGAAGCCGCCCAGCACGACGGAGCCGCGGAAGACCAGGGCCACCAATTCCAGCACCACGATTTTGCTGCCGGCGGCGACCAACCACAGACTGAGCGCCGCCACCGCGCGACCGCGGCGGGTGGTGGCGGACGTCAGGGAGTGCGTGATGCGGCCCTTGGCGACCAACACCACTTCGAGGACCAGCTTGAGCAGGACGGCGGTGACGAGGGACAGGGTGAAGGTTTCGCTGATCACCGACGGCACATATTCGACGGCGAGGTTGAGCACGACCACGTAAACGAAGACGTCGACGATGTCGGCCGGATGCGCCAGCGCGAAGGAACGCACCGGGCCGGTCCGGCTCGGTTGCCGAGGGTGACTCGACGACGGCTCGGGCGGCACTCTGTGATGCTATGCGCCGGGACAGGCTGCCGTCCGCGGATCCGATTTGGGCAGCGACCCGGTCAGCGGGTAACGTTTCCCCTCGGTTCACCCCGCTCCCGCAGCGTCGGTGATACCCCCATGGGGTATGGTGTAATTGGCAGCACGACTGATTCTGGTTCAGTTAGTCTAGGTTCGAGTCCTGGTACCCCAGCGCTGATCGCGCTAGTCCTCCGGACCAGTCGATTCGCCGGAAGCCGCGCCGCACAGGTAAGGTCTTCCGAAGCCACGGCCCCGTTGTGTAGTGGCCTAGCACGCCGCCCTCTCAAGGCGGTAGCGCGGGTTCGAATCCCGTCGGGGCTACCAAAGTCGAAGGCCCCCTCGTCCGGCGAGGGGCCTTCGGCGTACCTACGTCGCGCGGAGGTCCGTCGGGAACATCGTGACCCGGGCGTGCTGTTCCCACCGTCATGGGCTACCACCACATGAGCGATGACGAGGCAATGACCTGGTTGGCCAGCGGGCGAGCGCGGCCCGGCGTGCTGGCCACCACCCGCGCCGACGGGCGGCCGCATGCGGCCCCGATCTGGTACGACGTGCAGGACGGTTCGGTCTGGTTCAACACCGGCGCCGACACGGTCAAGGGCAGCAACCTGCTCCGCACGGGCCAGGCCGCGCTCACCGTCCAGGACGACGTCGCACCGTTCTCCTTCGTGACGGTCAGCGGCGGCGTCGAGTTGATCGACGACCTGGATCAGGTACGCCGATGGGCCGCCCGTATCGGCGGCCGGTACATGGGCGCCGACCGGGCAGGGGAGTACGGCGAGCGCAACGGGGTCCCCGGTGAGCTGCTGGTGCGTTTGGTCCCATCGCACATCGTGGCCGCACGGGACGTGGCCGACTAGTCTTCCCTGCGTTCCTCCTCGACCCGCGGAGCGGCGCGCACCAGGCGCAGCGCGGTGACCAGGCCAATCCCGCCGATCAGGTTGCCGAAGGCGGCCCAGCCGACCGCGCCGGCCCACTGACCGATGGAGATGTCGCTACCGGAGAAGACGGCACCCAGGATCAGGATGCCGTCCAGCACGCAGTGGAACAGTTGCGCGCCGACCAGGAGCGCGCCGAACAGGATCGCCGGGACCAGCTGCACCCCGAGACTTTCCGTTGCGTGTTGCATCCGGGTCATCAAGGTGATGACCACGCCGGCGAGCACGGCCAACAAAAAGCTCTGGAGGGAGACCCCGAGGTGGGCATAGTGCTCCCCGGTCTCCCGAGCCACCGATTTCAGGTCGGGTCGAGCGGTGACGATGATCCAGATGATGAGTGCTCCGCCGGCGAGATTCGTCACGAGGGTGACGATCCACAGGCGAATCAGTTGCGACCACGAATTGCGCTGGGCAGCAACGGCTGTGACGGGCACGAGGAAGTTCTCGGTGAACAGCTCGCTGCGAGCCAGGAGCAGTGCCACGAACCCGGTGGAGAACGCCAGCGAGGCCAGCAGCTTGTTGTCGGTCAGATGCAGGACGACGAAGTAGGCCAGGATCCCGACGCCCACGTCGATGCCGCCGAGCAAGCCCGTCGGGATCAGCGAGCGCATCGGTCGTTCAAGCCGCTCCTGGCCCTCGTCGACCAGACGGTCGAAGGCCTCGTCGATCTCCGGTTCGGGCCGCTGCTGGCTCACGCGCTCTCCTGACGCTCGGGTGGTGGTGTCGCGCTCATCCTGCGCCCCGCATTCCGGCCGGCTACTCCAAAGAAGGGCGGTCGAACGGACCGCACAGTGAACACCCTGCCGGGTGACGACGGCGCAACCATGCAAAGGAACTCCGGATTCCTGACTGAATCGTATTCCGTTCAGCGGAAGGATGGGCGACGCTGGTGCGATGGCTGGCAACAGTGCGCGCGACGGCGTCAGCGTGACTCACAAGGTGCTGGCTCTGCTGCGTGCGTTCGACGCTCACCACCGAGAACTGACGCTCACCGAGTTGGCCACCCGCGCGCAGCTGCCGCTGGCGACGACTCACCGGCTCGCCGGTGAGCTCGTGAAGGGGCAGGCATTGGCGCGGACGCCTCATGCGACGTACGTCGTCGGTCCGCTGACCTGGGACGTCGGGCAATATGCACCCGGACCCCGCAACCTGACTGATGTGGCCTCGCCGTTCCTGCACGACGTGTACGCCGCGACGCACGCCACCGTGCATCTTGCCGTTCGTGAGGGTGCCACTGCGCTGTATTTGGCACGGCTGCAGGGGAATAGCTCCGTTCCCGTCGTCAGCTTCGTCGGCGCTCGGTTGCCCCTGTCGACGACGGGAGTGGGCAAGGCGCTGCTCGCCTACGCGCCTGACGACGTCCGCCGAGAGGTGATGTCAGATCTGCAGCGGCCCACGGCGTACTCGATCGTCCAGGCGGGCCAGCTCGCCCGGCAACTGGCCGACGTGCGCCGGCGAGGCTACGCCGTCACCGTGCAGGAGATGTCACTGGGCACCGCCAGCGTGGCAGTGCCCGTGCCGGACCCGCACGAACAGGTCGTCGCGGCGGTCGGAGTCGTGGTGCGGTCCCTGCGGCGCGACGAGCGCAGGCTGGCTACCGCCCTCCAGGTCGCCGCGCGTGGCATCCAGCGGCAACTCGCCCTGGGCCTTCCACTGGACGGAATGACTTCCTAGGTGCAGCTCACCGTGGCCAGCACACTGGTGGCCATGACTGTGAAGCAGCTCACTGTCCCCGTCGCCATCGTCGGAGCAGGTCCCGCCGGCCTCATGCTCGCCCATCTCCTCGGCCGAGAAGGAGTGCCGGCTCTCAACATCGACACGCGCACCCGCGAGGAGATCGAGAACACCCACCGCGCTGGCATCCTGGAGCAGGGCAGCGTCGACCTTCTCGTCGACTCGGGTGTCTCCGAGCGGGTGCTGCACGATGGCTACCGGCACGACGGTATCGAGCTGGCTTTCGGGGGAGCGGGCCACCGGATCGATTTCGCCGGATTGGTGGGAGCAAGCACCCAGCTGTATCCGCAGACCGATGTCTTCATCGACCTGGCCGATGCCCGTGCGCGAGATGGCGGTGACGTGCGATTCGGGGTGAGTGACGTGTCGGTCTCCGAGGTCGCCGCGCGACCCCAGGTCAGGTTCACCGACGCCGACGGGCAGCAGTGGCAGGTCGGGTGCGAGGTGCTGGTCGGCGCCGACGGCTCACGCAGCGTGTGCCGCGGTGAGGTGCCCGAGGCCCGCCGGCGGCAGTACTTCCGCGAATACCCCTTCGCCTGGTTCGGGATCCTGACCGAAGCACCCAAGAGCGCCCCGGAACTGATCTACAACCACTCGCCTCAGGGGTTCGCATTGATCAGCCAGCGCACCGAGACGCTGCAGCGGATGTACTTCCAGTGTGACCCGTCGGAGGACGTCGACGACTGGTCCGATGACCGCATCTGGTCCGAATTGTGCGGCCGACTCGGGGCGAACGGCTATGTCCTGCAGCAGGGTCCGATCACGTCGCGTTCGGTGCTGCCCTTCCGCAGCTTCGTCCAGGAGCCTCTGCGCTGGGGGAATCTCGTGCTCGCCGGCGACGCCGGCCACACCGTCCCGCCCACGGGCGCCAAAGGCCTGAATCTCGCACTGGCCGATGTGCGCGTGCTGGCCCCGCTTCTACTGGACGCTCTCAAAGGTGACGACCGCGCCCTCGACGAATACTCGCGGCGCGCCCTGTCCCGGGTGTGGGAGGCCCAGCACTTCTCTTACTGGATGACCACGATGCTGCACTCCCTGCCCGAGGCCAGTCCGTTCGACGTACGGCGTCAGGAGGCTGAGTTGGGGACCGTCACCTCGTCCGTCGCGGGGTCGACCTTCCTCGCCGAGGGGTACACCGGCTGGCCGAGCTCTCGGAGAACGCCGTCTTCCTCGACGAATTCGGTGTGGTCGGAAGGGCAGCGGTAGCGGCCGCCGCCGACATCCTCCAGCGGCAACCCGGCCGGGCCGACCCAACGGATACGGCGTGCGGGCACCCCCGCCACCAGCGCGAAGTCGGGTACGTCCTTGGTCACGACCGAGCCGGCCGCAACCATGGCCCACCGCCCGATGGTCACCGGAGCCACACAGACCGCGCGAGCCCCGATGGAAGCGCCGGTCCGACAGGTAACCGCGACGGCTTGCCAGTCGTCACCGGACTTCAGGGTTCCTTCTGAGGTGACTGCGCGCGGATAGTAGTCATTGGTGAACACGGCTGCGGGTCCGACGAAGACTCCGTCCTCGAGAACGGCCGGTTCGTAGACGAGCGCGTAGTTCTGTAACTTGCAGCGGTCGCCGATCTGCACGCCCGGCCCGACGTAGGCACCTCTGCCGATGATGCAATCACGCCCCACGACCGCTTTCTCCCGGATCTGGGCCAGATGCCAGACGAGGGTTCCGGCGCCGATCGATGCCGCATCGGCGACATCGGCGCTTGGCTCGATACGTGCACTCATGGGATCCATTCCTCTTGGTGGTGGCCGTCAGGATAGACGCCCGGAGCTGAGCGTGCGGCCCGTACGATGAGGCCATGCCCGGGCAGCAGGTGATCGCCACTCCGATCGTGGTCGTGGCGGCTAGCGGCCTTGCGCGAGAGGCCGCGGTCGCGGCCGTGGCCTCCGGCCAGCGCGTGCGCGGAGTCTTGGACGACCGAAAAGACCTGCAGGGCAAGGATATTGCCGAGGGCTTGCCTGTCCTGGGCACCATCGACGAAGCCATTGACCACCTCGATGCCCAGTTCGTGGTGTGTACCGGGAAAGGCCGCGTCCGCCGCACCATCGTCGAGCGACTGAGCGGTCAAGGCGTCGACGGCGACCACTACGTCACCATCACGCATCCTTCCGTCCATGTTCCTCCCGGTTGCCACGTGGGGCCGGGGGCGGTCCTGCTGGCGGGCGTGGTGTTGACCGCGGACGTGAGCGTCGGTGCGCACGTGGTGTGCATGCCTCATGTCGTGCTCACCCATGACTGCGTTCTCGCCGAGTATTCGACGTTGTGTGCGGGGGTCGTGCTCGGGGGAGGGGTACGCGTCGAGCGGGACGCCTACGTGGGCATGGCCGCCTCGGTGCGGGAGAATTCGCGGATCGGTGAAGGGTCTGTCGTCGGGATGGGATCGGTTGTGCTGCAACACGTTCCGGCTTTCCAGACCTGGGCAGGTGTTCCGGCCACGCCCCTGCGTGGGTGAGGCTGGGGCAGGATCATGCATGGTCAACGAACCACGGCGGGTGACCAAGCATCAGCGATCAGCATCGACGGGCTGCCTTTCCCATCGGCAGGGACGACCCACACGTTGGTCTGCGCGGCGTTCGATCCTTCGCCGGGTAGGCCATAGAGGATTCGGGAGTTGTCGAGCCACTCCACTTGGTCGTCGACGCTGCGGCTCTCAGCCAGTTGCGTCTCTTTGCCGGTCGCAATATCCATGACCACCAAGCGCCAGTTACCCCTCGCGCGGTCACCCCGCTTCTTGAAGGCCACCTTGGTTCCATCCGGTGAGAGCGATGGGCACTCGGCGTCGGTGGTGACGGTATCGATGCGGCCGGTCGTCAGTTGGCCCTTTGCCAGGTGGGTCACCCCGCCAAAGGCCACCGTTACGTAGAAGTGGTCGTCGTCCTTGGCGAAGGTGACTCCCCAGTAGTTGCGATCAACCGGCGAAATGCGCCTTCCGCCGTCGTAGAGCGCGAGGTCCTCGAGGTCGACGCTCTTGCGGGTGGCCAGGGTGGTCACCACAGTTCGGGTCGAGAAGTTGGTCGCCGCGTAGGAATCGCCAGCAACGAAACTCGTTGTGGCGGCTAGTTTTCCATCATCGGAGAGCCGCGCTCGGCTTGGACTTCCGGTGAGAGGGATCTGAACAGCTGCGCCGGTGCTCAGGTTGTAGACCGTTGCGCTGTACGTCGTGACCACCCCTCGGTCGGACGCCAGGCAGAGCAACTCCTGGGCTGCTGCGAAAACCCGGTCGCAGGAGTGGCTCAGGAGAGCACGGGGACCACCCGGGTTGTTCAGCGCGACCATTGCTACCTGCCCGTAGTGGCTTGCCACCTCGGTATTGCGTACGACGATCCGGGGCGCGCCGTCCACGGCTGAGGCTGGCATGGTCGAAAGGGTCGGCTGTGCCGATGTGGCGACGTCCTGGCGATCCTTGGTCACGAGGATGTAGACGACGACCGCGGACACCAGGACCAGCGCGATCGGGATGACCAGGAGGACCCGGGCGCGCGGGCTGAGTTGGGTCGGGCCGCTCATTCTGCGGCAGCCGCCGACAGCTCAGAAGGCTGGATCGGTTTCACAGTGGACAGCATCCACCACGCGAGCGGAATCGCCACCAACAGCATCACAGCGAAGTACAGGACTGCCGGACCGCGACCGGTGACGGTCCACAACATCCCGAAGAGGATGGCTGCGGCGAACCGGCCCAGGGCCACCACCGTCTGCGTCGTGGCGATGGACATGCCCCGTACGGCGTCCGGCACCAGACTGGCCGTCAGAGCTGCGAGGACGCCGTCCGTCGCGGCATAGAACGCCCCGAGGAACAACAAGCACAGCAGGGTCGAAGCGGCACCGAACGAGGGGCCGGCTGCGGCGAGATAAGCCGCGACCAACAACAGATGACCCCCGACGAAGACCTTCTGCCGCCCGATACGGTCCGACAACCGGCCCAGGGGGACGGCAAGCAGAAAGTAGGCAATGTTCGTCCCGACGAACAGCAGAGGGAAGTAGGTGGCCGCCAGGTCATCACGTTGCTGCAGGGACAGGTAGAGGAAGCCGTCGCTGACCGCCAATGTGCTGAGCACGGCTGCTGCGATCATCAAGCGGCCCATTCCCCAGCGCTTCATCTGGCGAAGCGAGGCTTGCGGTCGTGGCCGTTCCGCCGCCGGCGAGCCGATGGGGCCGCCGTCGCGCGCAGCTCCGGAGTGTTCGGCGTGTGCCCGCCTGGCGCGCTCGGCCGCTGCTTGTCGTGGCCGCAGGTTGGGCACCAGCAGGACGAGCACGACCAGGCCGATCAGGGCGGCCGCAAAGGAAGCGACAAAGACTGAGCTGTAACTGCCGGGGACCTGCCACAGCACGGTGAAGGCCAACAGGGGCCCGATGGCCGCGCCCACCGTGTCCAGGGCACGGTGCACACCGAACGCTCGTCCGAGCCGTTCCGACGGAGTGGCGGCCGCGATCAGTGCGTCGCGCGGCCCGGTCCGCACTCCCTTGCCCAACCGGTCCAGGGTGATGACCGTGCTCAACGAGCCGAAGCCGGTGAAGACCAGCAGGAGAGGTTTGGTGATTGCTGAGAGGCCGTAGCCGAAGAGGGCAACCCACTTGGGTCGGTCGAGACGGTCGGCCAGGTACCCGCCTGCGATCCGTACCAGGGCACTGACCCCCTGGTACAGGCCGTCGATGAATCCGTAGGCCAGCGGAGTGAGCCCGAGGACGGCGGTCAGATACAACGGCAGGATCGCCGACACCGACTCCGAGGAGATGTCCGTGAACAGGCTGACGAAACCCAACGCCAGGACGGTAGGCGCAACACGTCCGCGGTTCTTCGCCGGGGTGACGTCCGTCGTGGGGACGACCTGCTGCCGCGGGCGTTCTGAGATGTACACGGCTCACAGCTCCCGATGTTGCGAAAGAGAATTGCGTGGCTCGAAGGATCCATCGCGCAGTCGAGGTTAACCGCGATCTGAGGGTCGCGCTGATGGATTCGCGGAGTTGCACCAGGGGCCGTTCTCCGCAACAAAAAACCCCGTACCGAGTTTCCCGCATTTCGGCCCCGGGAAGTGGGCACACGTGGTTAAGTCAAGCACCCCAGCGGTTGCGCTGGGGACTTCCGAAGCGATGAATGCTCTATCAACGCGTCGGTCTTGGATCGCGTAAGTGAGGTGCTTGTGTTCTCAGTGCGTCCCTGGCGACCCCGAGAAGCTCGGACAGGCGGGTATCGAGCCATTGTCCCGACCTGGTTGGTAGCGGTTTTGTGCTTGGTGATCCTGGCCGGTCTCAACCCCTTCGCGTCGAGTGTGGCCAGCGCCGCGACCGACCCCTGCTCGGTGGGTACGCCCGTGGCTTGCGAGAACAGCAAGCCGGGAACCTCTCCCAGTGAATGGGATATTCAAGGCTCCGGTGACGATGCCATTCAGGGCTTCGCGACAACGACGAGTGTCCAGCCCGGCCAGACCGTGCAGTTCAAGATCAAGGCCTCCGCGTCGTACACCGTCGACGTCTATCGCCTGGGTTATTACCAGGGTCTTGGCGCGCGCCGTCAGGCGCCGACGTGGACCGTCAGCAATCCGGCGGCCCAGCCGGCGTGCGTGAGCGACACATCCACGCAGAACTACGACTGCGGCACCTGGGGGTCTCGACGCAGTGGGCGGTGCCGAGCAACGCGGTATCAGGGGTGTACATCGTCAAGCTGACAATGGGTGATGACGTCAGTCAGATCCCCTTCGTGGTGCGGGACGACTCGACCTCTTCCGCGGTGTTGTTCAAGACTTCGGACGCCACCTGGCAGGCGTACAACACCTACGGCGGCGCGGACTACTACACAGCGCCGAACGGATTGACCCAGTCGCAGGCCCGTGCCTTCAAGATCAGCTACAACCGGCCCTACGCGACCCGCGGCGACAACGACGGCCGCGACTACCTGTTCAGCAACGAATACCCCACGCTGCGTTTTCTCGAACGCAACGGCATCGATGTCTCGTACACCACGGACGTGGATGTCAGCAACGGTTCGAGTTCGTTGACCAGCCACAAGGTCTTCATGTCGGTAGGTCACGACGAATACTGGACGAAGTCCGAGCGGGACAACGTCGAAGCAGCGCGTGACGCCGGCGTCAACATGATGTTCCTGTCCGGCAACGAGGTGTACTGGCACACGCGACTGGCGCCGAGCATCGATGGAAGCAACACTCCCGACCGCACCATCGTCTGCTACAAGGACAGCTGGGAGCCGGCGAAGATCGATCCGGGCGAGGGGTCACCCACGTGGCGCGATGCGTCACAGGCCGCCCCGAACGGTTCGCGGCCGGAGAATTCGCTGACCGGCACGATGTACATGTCGAACTACACCGACCTGGCCATCGACGTGTCCGCGGCACAAGGCAAGACACGGCTGTGGCGAAATACGTCACTTGCCACGATGGCCGCCGGGTCGACGGCATCACTGCTGCCGCACAGCATCGGATATGAGTCCGACGAGGATGTAGACAACGGTTCCCGGCCGGCCGGTCTGATGCGGTTGTCCGAGACGACCGGCGCCACCGGACAAAAAGTGCAGAACCAGGCCGGTACCCAGGTCGCCGCAGGTACCACCACGCACAGTCTGACGCTCTACCGCGCGGCTAGTGGTGCTCTCGTCTTCGGTGCAGGCACGATCAACTGGGGCTGGGGCCTGGACGCAACCCACGACGGCGACACCAGCGGCGGTGTGGATTCGCGGATGCAGCAGGCAACCCTGAACATGCTTGCCGATATGGGCGTCCTACCCACCACTTTGATGTCCGGCATGGTCATGCCGGCAGCGTCGACCGACACGGCGGCGCCGACGGTGACGGTCACGTCACCGACTTCCAACACGGCGCTGGCCAACGGCAGTGCCGTGACCGTCACCGGAACAGCCGCGGACAACGGCGGCGGAGTCGTGACAACCGTCGAGGTGTCCCTGGACGGCGGAAAGACCTACCACCGGGCCACTGGGACCACCTCGTGGACCTACAGCGGCGTCATCAGCGGCATCGGCAGTGGTGCCATCAAGGTCCGGGCGAACGACGACAGCGCCAACCTGAGCACCCCGGTCTCGGTCGGTGTCAATGTGGCCTGCCCCTGCTCCCTGTTCGGCCAGCAGACTCCTGCGGTCGCGGCCACCAGTGACACCTCGGCAGTGGAGTTGGGAGTGAAGTTCACGGCGGACTCCGACGGCTTCATCTCCGGTATCCGGTTCTTCAAGGGCAACGGCAACTCCGGCACCCACATGGGCACTTTGTGGACCTCGTCCGGTCAGGCGCTGGCCGCCGGGACCTTCAGCAACGAGAGCGCCACCGGGTGGCAGACGCTGACCTTCGAGAACCCTGTCTCGGTCACTGCCGGGGTGACCTACGTGGCGTCGTACTACGCGCCGAACGGTCACTACGCCGCCGACAACAACTTCTTCTCCTATGCCGATTACCACGCAGCACCGTTGAACGCGCCTGGTGCTCCCTCGAGCGTCACCAACGGTGTGTACGGGTCCGGGCACGGCTTCCCCACGTCGTCCTACCAGGGAACCAACTACTGGGTCGACGTGCTCTACAACCGCGACAACACCACACCGCCGTCGGTGTCCCGCACCAGCCCGGTGACCGGTGCGACCAGTGTTGCGACCACGGCAACGGTGACAGCCACGTTCGCTGCCACGGTGGATCCCAGCACCGTAACGATCGGGCTGACGGATGCACAGGGCAACTCGGTGCCCGGAACCATGTCGTTCGACGCCTCCACCCGCGTGGCGCGATTCGTCCCTTCTGCGCCGCTGGGTCACGGGGCCAGCTACACCGCGTCGGTCTCGGCATCGAGCGGGAGCGGCGTACCGATGGCGGCTCCCTACACGTGGTCGTTCACTGTGTCGGCAGTCGACCCGCTGCCGGGGGCTTGCCCGTGCTCGATCTGGCCGGACTCGGCGACACCGGACACGCCCAGTTCCTCGGATAACGGAAGCCTGGAACTGGGCGTCAAGTGGACAGCTGACGTCGATGGTCAGGTCACCGGGGTGCGGTTCTACAAGGGCACGTTGAACCTGGGTACGCACACCGGCACGTTGTGGACCGCCACGGGCACTCAATTGGCCACCGTGACGTTCACCGGCGAGTCGAGCACAGGTTGGCAGACCGCCTACTTCACCTCGCCCGTCGACGTGACGGCCGGAACGACGTACATCGTGTCGTACCACGCTCCGAACGGCGGATATGCCGTCACCTCAGGGGGTTTGACCACCGGAGTGGATTCACCGCCGCTGCATGCGCTCGCCGGCACAGGCCTGTACACCTACGGCTCGGGCGCCCCATTGAATGCTACGAACAACAACTACTGGGTCGACCTGGTCTTCATGGCTACGGATGCAGCGCCGTCGGTAGCCTCGACGTCACCGGGTGCCAGCGCGACGAATGTCAACGTCGCCGCAACCGTGTCGGCGACGATGAGCGGCAAGGTGCAGAACGGTACGGCCAAGCTCGCCGTGTCTGACGCAGGCGGCAACCCGGTCGCGGGGACCACTTCATGGTCGGCCGCATCGAACACCATCACGTTCACGCCGGGCGCGGCCCTGGCGACTGGGGCGTCGTACACCGCCACCGTCAGCGGTGCAACGGCGTTGTCGGGCAACCTGATGTCACCCTATTCATTCACGTTCACCACGGCGGGCGCAGGTGCATGCCCGTGCACGCTGTTCGACAGCAGCGCGGTGCCGTCGACCGTTGACTCCGGCGATGGCGGATCCGTCGAGCTCGGAGTGTCGTTCAGCCCCAGCATGGACGGGCAGATAACCGGCCTACGGTTCTACAAGAGCGCGCTCAACACCGGCACCCATTCGGGCAGCTTGTGGGATGCGTCGGGGAACCTGTTGGCGTCGGGCACCTTCACCGGCGAATCAGCCTCTGGGTGGCAGTACCTCAGCTTCGACAGCCCGGTCGCGGTCAGCGCCAACCAGACCTACGTCGTGTCCTACCACGCGCCGAACGGGCACTACTCGGCCACTGGTCAGTTCTTCGCATCCGCCTACAGCAACGGGCCCCTCACCGCCGGCACCGGAAACGGTCTCTACAGCTACAGCTCGTCGCGGGTGTTCCCGACCAGCAGCTACGGAGCAACCAACTACTGGGTCGATCCGATCTTCAAGACCGGTACGCCTCCGGATGTCACTGCGCCGACGGTGAAGTCGGCTGCTCCGCTGGATGGGGCGACCAGCCAGCCTGTCGCGAGCACGCCATCGGCCACGTTCAGTGAACCCATCGATCCGTCGACCCTTACGTTCTCCGTAGCGACGAGCGGGGGGACCGCCGTGACGGGTACGGCGTCCTACGACGGCACCAGTCGGACGGCGACTTTCACCCCTACCTCGAATCTGAGCCGAGGCACGAAGTACTCCGTATCGGTGCGGGCCTCGGATGTGGCCGGCAACGCGATGAGTGCGGCGACCACGTGGTCCTTCACGACGGCACAGCCAGATCCGACGATCGGCAGCTGCCCGTGCAGCTTGTGGACCGACGCCACCCAACCGACTTCGATGACCGACCCTGACTCGGTTGCGGTGGAGCTGGGTACGGCGTTCTCGACCGACACCTCCGGCGTCATCACCGGCGTCCGCTTCTACAAGGGCCCGCAGAACACCGGGACCCACACGGTCTCGCTGTGGACGACGGACGGTACCCGTTTGTCCACTGCGGTCGCCAGCAGCGAGTCCAGCACCGGGTGGCAGACCGTCTCCTTCGCGAGTCCGGTCGCGGTGTCGGCGGGGACCACCTACGTGGTGTCGTACAACGCGCCCAACGGGAAGTACTCCTCGGTGGCCGGCGGGTTGAGCTCAGCTCTCGACGTGGGGCCGTTGCATACGGTCGCCGCAGCCGGTCGATACCTCTACAACTCCGGCTATCCAAGCAACTCTTCGAACGCCAGTTACTTGGTGGATCCCGTGTTC
Source organism: Branchiibius cervicis (assembly GCF_042661605.1). Taxonomy (NCBI): domain Bacteria; kingdom Bacillati; phylum Actinomycetota; class Actinomycetes; order Micrococcales; family Dermacoccaceae; genus Branchiibius; species Branchiibius cervicis. The sequence goes on along the minus strand of NZ_JBHSWJ010000002.1, from coordinate 2,470,710 downwards.
AATCCTTCCGTCGCCCAGGACACCACGCCGCCGGTCATCTCGACCGTGAAGGTGACGCCGTCGGCGACCAGCGCGACGGTGACCTGGTCGACTGACGAGTCGTCCACGAGTGTCGTGGCGTACGGCACGTCCGCCGGTTCGTTGACCTCTACCGCGACGGGAGCCAGCGGAACGAGTCATTCGGTCGCGTTGACGGGCCTGGCAAGCGGTACGACGTACTACTACCAGGTGACTTCCGTTGACCCGTCGGGTAATTCGGCGACATCGCCTTCGGCTGCAGCGTCGTTCGGCACCACGGATGTCACGCCGCCGGTCATCTCCACCGTGAAGGTGACGCCGTCGGCGACCAGCGCGACGGTGACCTGGTCGACTGACGAGTCGTCCACGAGTGTCGTGGCGTACGGCACGTCCGCCGGTTCGTTGACCTCTACCGCGACGGGAGCCAGCGGAACGAGTCATTCGGTCGCGTTGACGGGCCTGGCAAGCGGTACGACGTACTACTACCAGGTGACTTCCGTTGACCCGTCGGGTAATTCGGCGACGTCGCCTTCGGCTGCAGCGTCGTTCGGCACCACGGATGTCACACCGCCGGTGATCTCCGCGGTGTCCGCAGCGGGATCCGGTACATCGGCGACTGTCACGTGGACGACTGACGAGACATCGACCAGTGTCGTGGCGTACGGGACGTCCGCCACCGCACTTACCTCGACGGCCAATGGTGGTAGCGGGACGAACCACTCGGTCACGCTTTCCGGTCTGACAGCGAATACCCGTTACTACTACCGGGTTACCTCGGTGGACCCGTCGGGGAACTCCGCGACGTCGCCGGCCACCAACGCGGCTGCCGCACAGTACACCCCGACGGTGACTCCGTTCACCGCGACGTCGGTCTCCGACTTCTCCACGGGCAGTGGGGGGTATGTCAGCGATACCAGTGGAGGCGAGATCATCGCCACCCCGGCGGCCGGTTTCGAATTCGCAGGAACCGCTCTGCCGACCGGACTTGCCTCTACCACGTTGGCAACTGGAGGCACCACCGTCGTCGCGAACAAGGCGGCCACCATCAGCGGTAGCCAGCTCGCCGCGACGCAGACATCGGGGACCGGCATCAGCTTCACGGCTGCGGCGACCATGCAAGCCGGTCACATCATCGCTCTGGGATCCACCAACGGCGGCGCCTCGGGTGTACGTGCGGCGTTCGTCGTCACGAGTGCGGGTGCCATGACCGCGGTCGTCAACGACGGGTTGTTCAACCAGAAGACCATCGCGATCACTGGTTCGTTCAGCGGCACCTCTCACGTGTATCGGATCGACTGGTCCAACCGGGCTGTGACGTTCTTCATTGACGGCGTACAGGTCGCGACGAACGGCTTCGTGCCGATCGGGGCAAGCCTGAAACCGATGCTCATCGACCCGGTGGTGGACACCCAGCCACTGGTCGTGGACTGGTTGCGCACCGGCCCGTATGCCGCCTCCTCCACCTGGGTCTCGAAGGTGATCGATGCGGGCGCGGGCGTCACGTGGGACACGCTCACGCGGGACGTCACCACGGCGACGGGTACCACGGTCACGATTCAGGTTCGTACCGGGGCGACCGCGACGCCCGACTCCTCATGGACCGCCTGGAGCACCGTGTCGGCGACGACGGGGAGCATCGCTAAGACGTCGCGTTACCTGCAGTACCAGGTGGTTTCGACCACTTCGGGTACCCGATTCGTTTCTCCCGAAACCCGGAGTGTGCAGGTCAGTTTCCATGTACCGTGACGAGTCGTCGGGCGTCATGAACGCCTTACGCCGCCGGGTCCACGGCGGCTGCCGCAGGGTGTACCGCGGTATGTCAGATGCAAAAGAGGGGATGCGTCAATGACGCTGCGTGTTGCAGTCGTGGGGGCCGGCTATTGGGGCCCCAACCTGGTGAGAAACTTCCGCGGGTCCGCTGACTGGTCGTTGGCTGCGGTCTGCGACCTGGACGCTGAGAGGGCGGCGAAGGTCGTGGGCGATGCACGCGATGTCGCCGTCGAGACCTCACTGACCAGGCTGCTCGAGCGCGACGACCTGGACGCGGTAGCGATCGCTACCCCCGCGAACACCCACCGGGCCATCGCTGTACAGGCCCTCGAGGCCGACAAGCACGTCCTCGTCGAGAAGCCGTTGGCCTCAAGCCGTGAGTCGGCGAGCCAGATGGTGGACCTCGCTGATGAGCGCGGCCTGGTGCTCATGTGTGATCACACCTACTGCTATACGCCTGTGGTTCAACGTATTCGGGATATCGTTGCCTCCGGTGAGCTCGGCACGATCCACTTCATCGATTCAGTACGGATCAATCTCGGTCTGGTGCAGCCCGACGTCGACGTGATCTGGGATCTGGCCCCCCACGACTTGTCCATCATGGATGCGGTGCTGCCCGGCGGCCTGGCGCCGGTCGGAGTCTCAGCGCATGGTGCGGATCCGATCGGCGCCGGACGGGCGTGCGTCGGCTACCTGACCATGCCCCTGGCAAATGGGGCCATCGCCCACGTGCACGTGAACTGGCTCAGCCCGACGAAGATCCGGCAGATGGTGATCGGTGGATCGCGCCGCACCCTCGTCTGGGACGATCTGAACCCCCAGCAGCGGCTCTCGGTCTACGACCGCGGGGTCGACCTCGACCTGGCTTCCCGCAGTAACGACCTGGCCGATCGGACTGCCGCCGGCATCTCGTATCGCCTGGGTGACATGTACGCGCCGAGCCTGCCGGAGAAGGAGGCGCTTGGCTCGATGGTCTCTGAATTCGCCGCCGCCATCAACCAGGGCCGGCCGCCGCTGACCGACGGGGGCGCAGGCTTGCGGGTGCTGGACGTGCTGGAGGCAGCGACAACGAGCCTTGCAGCGAACGGCCTGATGGTCCCGATCAGCGACCAAGCGCAGCACGACGCGAGCACGCAGCACGCGGAGGTGTTGGTATGAGTGAGATCAAGGGTGCGCGTGTTCTCGTGACAGGCGGCGCTGGAACCATCGGATCGACCATCGTCGATCAGTTGCTCGACGGGGGCTTCGCGAGTCACAGTTCTGGACAACTTGGTTCGCGGCCGCGTCGAGAACCTTGCCGACGCGATGTCGACGGGTCGTGTCGAACTGGTCGAAGGCGACGTGCGGGATCGGGATCTGGTCCACGACCTGACCACTAGCAGCGACCTGGTGTTCCACCAGGCAGCCATTCGCATCACCCAGTGCGCCGAGGAGCCCCGGCTCGCCCTGGAAGTCCTCGTGGACGGCACGTTCAACGTCATCGAGGCTGCCGCTGAACACGACGTCGCAAAACTCGTCCTTGCCTCCTCCGCGTCGGTGTACGGCTTGGCCGAGAGCTTCCCCACGGGGGAGCGGCATCATCACCACAACAACGACACGTTCTACGGGGCTGCGAAGTCCTTCAACGAGGGCATGGCCCGCAGCTTCCGGGCGATGAACGGTTTGGACTATGTCGCGCTGCGCTACTTCAACGTGTACGGGCCGCGGATGGACGTTCACGGCCTCTACACGGAAGTGCTCGTCCGATGGATGGAACGCATCGCCGACGGGCAGCCGCCGATCATTTTCGGCGACGGCGCGCAGACCATGGACTTCGTCTACACGACTGACATTGCCAGGGCCAACCTTCTGGCCATGACGTCCGATGTCCATGAGGGTGTCTACAACATCGCCAGTCAGCATGAGACATCCTTGCTCGATCTCGCCAACGCCCTTCTGAAGGCGATGGATTCGGATCTGGGCGTGGAACACGGTCCGGAGCGTGCTGTCAACGGTGTCACCCGGCGTCTGGCCGATGTGACCGCTGCCCGAGAGGACCTGGGTTGGAGGGCTACGACTACCCTCGACGAAGGTCTGCGTGAGTTGGTGGCCTGGTGGGCGCCCCAGCGTGAGTCGGTGGCCGCCGGCCGTCGGGTGACCGCGGGGGCACCATGAGTCGGATCAATGTCATGAAGCCGTGGCTTGGCCAGGAAGAGGTCCTGGCGGTCACGGAGGTGATCGAGTCAGGGTGGGTCGCCCAAGGTCCCCGCGTTGCCGCATTCGAGAGTGCGTTCGCTCAGCGGATGGAGGTAGCCCACGCGGTTGCGGTTTCCAGTTGCACCACCGCGCTCCACCTGGCGCTGGTAGTCGCCGGGATCGGCCCGGGGGACGAGGTCATCGTGCCGTCGTTCTCGTTCATCGCCACCGCTAACGCGGCATCTTATGTCGGTGCGCGTCCCGTCTTCGCGGATGTGGAGCTCGAAACGGGCAACGTGACGGCGGATACCGTGAAGTCGGTGCTGAGCCCGGCGACCAAGGCGGTCGTGGTGGTCGACCAGGGCGGGATGCCCGTGGACCTCGGGCCCATTCGCGCCCTGTGCGACCCGCTTGGCATCGTCGTCATCGAGGACGCGGCATGCGGTGCCGGTTCGACGTACAACGGTCGACCGGTAGGAGTCGGTGCTGACATCGCTGCGTGGTCGTTCCATCCCCGCAAGTTGCTCACCACCGGCGAGGGCGGAATGATCACGACCAATCGGGCCGACTGGGCGCAGCGCGCCCGCCTCTTGCGCGAGCATGCGATGAGTGTGTCGGCCGCCGACCGTCACCTGTCCGTGCTGCCGCCAGCGGAGGAGTACGTCGAGGTCGGGTTCAACTTCCGCATGACCGACCTCCAAGCTGCGCTCGGGCTCGTTCAGTTGCAGCGGTTGGACGCGATCGTCGCCCGGCGTCGAGCGGTCGCACACATCTACCGGGCCGGACTGTCGGACCTTCCTGGTCTGCGCGTTGTGCACGACCCGGTATACGGCACCGCGAACTATCAATCCTTGTGGGTGGAGGTGGGCGAAGAGTTCCCCGTCGGACGTGACGAGCTGTTGGCGCAACTCGCGGCCTCAGACGTGTCTGCCCGTCGTGGGATCATGGCCAGCCATCGTCAGCCTGCGTACGCGACAACCTCGCATGCTCCATTGCCCGTGACCGAGCGGCTCACGGACAACACCTTGATCCTGCCGCTCTACCACGAGATAACCGACACCGAGACGACTCGGGTCATCGATGCCGTACGCGCCACCACGCACGGTGCATGAGCGAGACGATTGGGGGACTGGCATGCGAATCTTGGTGTACCCGCACGATCTTGAGATCGGCGGCAGTCAGCTCAATGCCATAGAGCTGGCCACCGCGGTCAGAGATCTTGGCCATGAGGTGGTGGTCTACGGCCAGCGGGGAGCGCTGAATCCTCGTATCGAGGAGCTCGGTCTGGAGTTCATCGAGAGCCCACGACCCAGCCTGCGGCCGACCCCGCAGATCGCCGCCCATCTGCGGACAGTGGTCACGCAGCGCGAAATTGACATCGTGCACGGGTACGAGTGGCCGCCGATCCTCGAGGCGCAGATGGCGGTGACCGGCACCAGCGCCGTTGCGGTCGGCACCGTGATGTCCATGTCGGTCGCACCATTCATTCCGCGTGGTCTGCGGCTGGTCGTGGGAACGCGCCAGATCGCGGCGTACGAGCGTTGGGCGGGCAGATCCGCCGTGCACAGTATCGAGCCGCCAGTTGATCTGGGGCACAACGGAATCGGTCACGAGGGTGATCCGGCTGAGTTCCGTCGGCAATTCGACATCCCGGCCGGGCTACACCTGGTGGTTGTGGGTCGTTTGGCTGAGGACCTCAAGCTGGAGGGTCTTCTGACGGCCATCGAGCGGACCCCGCTGCTGGCACCGGACGCCGTCCTGGTCATCGTGGGCGACGGCCCCGCGCGCGACCGCGTCGAGCGCGCTGCGGAGGCCGCCAATGAGCGAGCAGGCCGGCGCGCGGTCGTGCTCACCGGCGAGGTTGACGATCCGCGTCCCGCGTACGCGCTCGCCGACATCTCTCTCGGAATGGGCGGTTCCGCGTTGCGCGCGATGTCTTACGGTGCGCCGCTTGTGGTCCAGGGCGAGAAGGGCTTCTGGGAGACCCTGACGCCCAGCAGCGTGGGGCAGTTCCTCTGGGGCGGCTGGTACGGGGTGGGTGCCGGAGCCCACGAAGGCGCAGCGCGGTTCGACGCTGCGGTGCAGCCGCTGGTGTACGATGCCGCGCTGCGGGAGCAGCTGGGCGCGTTCGCCATGTCGACCGTCAAGCAGCGGTACTCGCTCAGTTCGGCGGCCACCAAGCTGCGCGATGTCTATGCGGCCGCGCTCTCCGAGCGCGCGGAGTTGAAGCTGGGCACGATGGCGTCCGCCCGGGTGTTTGCCGGCGCGCCACTTCGGTGGGCGCGATTCCTGCGCGACAAGATTCCCTACGCGCAGGCTGAGGCTCGTGAAGACTTCAACGCCCGACCGGTGGGTTACGAAGCCGGGACGAGTCCCGCCAACCGGCCATTGGTCTATCTGGCCGGGTCACGGTACGACGACGTGGAAGGCACCGACCGCCGGATGGTCGCCGCCCAGGCATCTGCTCGTGAGGTGCTGTGGGTGGACCCGCCGCGGCCGATTACCGACATCCTCCGGGATCCGACCCTGCGGCCGCGGTTGCGTACGCCACTGGTGCGGGAGACGGCGTCGGTTTCGCGCCTGTACACGTGGGGACCACCGTTCCTGACTCGCAGGGGAGTCCGGCGTATCACCGCCGAACTCCATGCTCGTTCTGTGAATCGCGCTGCTACCCAGATCAATCCACTGGTGCCTCCGATTGCGGTCGTCGCCGGCTGGCTCACGGAGACCTCCAGACTGAGAGCCTTCCCCCGGGCGCTGTACCTCACCGACGACCTGGGCTCCGGCGGCGACCTGTTGGGCACAGACGAGACCTATCTCACCGCGAACATGCGTCGTCAGGTGGCGGCCAGTGACGAGATCTTCGCAGTGTCCGAGGAGTTGCGCGAGCGGGTGGCCAACTGGGGTCGCGGGTCGGTGCTCCTGCCCAACGGGGCTGCACCCGAGGTGGCAGCGCTGCTGATGACGCGCGCCTATCAGTCCCGGCTGTCCGGTCCGCTGGTCGGACTGGTCGGGACGATCAACGACCGTCTCGATGTCCAATTGGTACTCGATCTTGCCCGTACCGGAGTTTCGCTGCTCATCGTGGGTCCGCGTCGTGAACAAACCGCCGAAACGCGTGAGGCTCTCGATGAGTTGGTGGCAATGCCGAATGTCGAGTACGTCGGCCGCGTCGCGTACGCCGAGTTGCCGGCCTATCTTGCGTCCATCCGGGTCGGAATCACGCCGTACCTGGATACCAGTTTCAACCGCGCCAGCTCCCCGCTGAAAACGCTGGAGTACCTGGCGGCGGGGCGACCGGTGGTATCGACCGACCTTCCGGCATCACGCAGGCTGAACACCGAACTCGTCGCGGTAGCCGATGACGCCGAGGAGTTCGTGCGATTGGTCCATGATCAGCTCAGCCGGCCACTCCTGCCAGAAGTCGCGGAAGCGTGTCGCGCCGTTGCTGGAGCCCATTCCTGGCATTCTCGCGCGGCGGCTATGAACGCCGTCTTGGACGGGACCAGCCGGTCCCTGATCAAGCAGCCCAAACGCATCCTGCACGATGCCCTCACAACGGAGACCATCTCATGAACCAACCCGTCCCTCTGGTGGACCTGCGTGCTCAGATGGCAGAGGTCAAAGATGCTGTGGGCGCAGACATCCTGCAGGCGCTCGAGACCGCTGGTTTCATCGGCGGCCCGCAGGTCAGCGCATTCGAAGCGGAGTACGCCGACTACGTGGGGGTCAAACATTGTGTCGGAGTCGGGAACGGAACGGATGCAGTCGAGTTCGCGTTACGAGCCCTCGGTGTTGACCGCGACGATGAAGTGATCGTCCCGGCCAACACGTTCATTGCCACAGCTGAGGCTGTGCGGCGCGCCGGCGCAACGCCCGTGTTCGTCGACGTCGACGATGAGTCGCTGCTGGTCAGCCCGCTTGAGGTTTCCAAGGCACTCACCCGTCGTACCAAGGCAATCGTCCCGGTTCACCTCTACGGTCGTCTGGCCGACGTCGAGGCCATTGCGCACGTGGCACCCGGCATACCGGTCGTCGAGGACGCCGCCCAATCCCAGGGTGCTCGGCGCGATGGGCGTGTCTCGGGGTCCTTCGGCCGGGTTGCTGCGACCAGCTTCTATCCGGGGAAGAACCTGGGCGCGGCGGGGGATGCCGGCGCCGTCACGACCGATGACGACGAAATGGCTCGACGGCTGCGCAGCCTGACCAACCACGGCAGCGCCAAGAAGTACGTACACGATGAGCTGGGATTCAACTCCCGACTCGACGCCGTTCAGGCAATCGCCCTGCGGCACAAGCTACGTCGACTAGATGCGTGGAACGCTGCTCGTCGGTCGATCGCGGAGCGGTATCACGAGATGCTTTCCGGGGTCGAGGATGTTCGCTTGCCGGAGACAGGCGTGGGAGATGCCCACGTGTGGCACCTGTATGTCGTGCGGGTCCCGCATCGGGACACGGTTCTGGAGCGGCTCAATGCGGCCGGTATCGGTGCGGCTCTGCACTACCCGGTTCCGGTTCACCTGACGGCGCCGTTCGCGGCTTGTGCCGACGGACCGGGTTCGTTCCCGGTAGCCGAGCAGGCGGCAGGGGAGATCTTGTCGCTTCCGATGTATCCGCACCTGACACCGGCACAGCAGGAGCAGGTCGTCGACGCGCTGGTGGCTGCACTCGCCTCATGAGCGGGGTGGTGGAGCCATCGCTCGAGGCGTCGGCGGGCCTGGAACCGGCCGACGGCGCTGAGGCCTCGGAAAAGCTCGCGGGCTCGGTTCGCCGCGGCCTGGGCTGGAGTGTCGTCAACACCGTGACCAGCAGGCTGGGTTCGCTGATCGCGGCCATGGTGCTCGCACGACTGCTGACCCCGCAGGACTACGGAGCGTACGCCGTCGCCACCGTCGTGCTGGCCGCAGTGCTCAGTTTCAATGAGTTGGGCGTGAGTCTGGCGATCGTGCGCTGGCCCGAGGATCCAGCGAAAATCGGCCCCACCGTGAATACGGTGTCTGCTCTCCTGAGCTGCCTGCTCTTCCTGGGCTGCACGCTTTCCGCGCCGTACCTGGCTGCCCTTCTCAATGCTCCGGCGGCCACCCCCATGATCCGGGTGGTCAGTGTCTGCGTTCTGATCGACGGAGTCACCGCTTCCAGCGCGGCGATGATCGCCCGGGGTCTGCATCAGGACCGTAGATTCGCGGCTGACCTGGCTGGATTCCTCATGGGGACAGTGCTCTCGGTGGTTCTGGCCATCCTTGGCTTCGGTGCCTGGAGCATGATCTGGGGACTGATGATGGCAAATGTGATCTCAGCGATCACGACGCTGACGCTCGCGCCCCGCCGGTTCGGTTTCGGGTGGGATCGGGATATCACCCGGCGGCTGGTCCGATTCGGTCTCCCGCTGGCAGGATCCAGTCTGCTGCTCTTCGTGATGCTCAACGTCGACTACATTCTGGTCGGGCACTTGGCAGGTGCCGAGGCACTCGGCCTCTACCTGATCGCCTTCAACCTGGCCTCGTGGCCGGTGAACATCATCTCGGCCACCGTCCGGCGAGTGTCGCTCGCAGCATTCAGCCGGGCCGCAGCCGACCACGTCCGGTTGCGGTCGGCGTTCCTTCGCGGGCTGACCCTGGTTCTGACGGCCGCCTTGTTGATCTGCTTGCCCCTTGGCCTGCTGGCGCATTCCGTGTTGCGGGTGTTGTACGGCGCCCAATGGACCGGGGCGGCGCAGGCGCTTGGCCTGCTGTGCGTGTTCTCTGCCGGTCGCATCCTGGCTGAGTACGCCTACGACTACTTCATCGCTAGTGACCGCAACCATTTCAACCTGATTCTCCAGGGGGTCTGGTTGGCTGCGTTGGCGCCCTCGCTCGCCCTGGGAATCCGCTGGGCCGGAATCAACGGGGCTGCCGCTGCACAGGCCCTGGTTGTCGTCGTGGTTGTGATCCCGCTGCTGTTTGCCGGGCTGGGCGGCGCCATTCCCTGGCCGGACCTCCTGCGCGCTGCGCGGCGACCACTGCTGACTGCGTTTCCGCCGGTGGTTGCGTGCCTGTTGATCGGGCTGGTCATCGATCAGCCGCTTCTCCTGCTCCTGCTCGGGGGTGCGGTGACCACGCTGGGGTACGCGATAGCCAACAAGGACACGCTGCTGGACATTCGCCGCAGCCGGGAAGCCCCCGTGGTGTAGAAAGCTACCCGCGGCGCAAGCGTGAACTGAGCTGGGCGGCAGAGGATTTCAGGTCCGTCAGGCCATCCTTACCGGCAACCGCAACGATCGAACCACGGATCAGGCCACGAGCTGCGTCGCGTCCCGTGCGCGAAGGATGGCCGAGGAGACGGTCCTTCAGCAGCCGGGATCGGCTCGGTTCGCCCAAGCCGTCCAGTTGCCCCGGGAACAACGCGGCGTACCGGGCGGGGGAAGTGAGCTGGCCGCGGACCCGGTTGCTGACATTCGTGGTGTGGATGACCTGTAGCCACCCAGGGGCGCGGTCGGAGATGTGGCGAACTGCCATGTGCCGGTCCAGCCGGTTGTGCCAGTCCTCCCAACAGGTCAGCGTCAACGGTCGATCGCTGATGGCGCTGCAGAACGCGTTGGACACGTCTCTGCGCAGATAGACGCCGTCGCTGTCACCAACCAGACCGTAATCGAGGTAAATAGCTGCGGCACCAGGCGGCTCCGCTGCTCGTCGTAGGCGCGTCGAGAAGTCACGGGCGATTGCATCGTCGTTGTCGAGGTTGCTGGTGAGTACCCGGGTCGTACCCGGCGACAGAACTTCTTCGATGTCAGCCAGCAGGTCGGTCTTGGTCACCTCCTGCCGGCCGAGCAGTTTCAGCAGACCACGATCCTGCAACGGGAGCAGGCGATCCAGCAGCCACTGCGGGCTTTCGTGATCGACGTAGACCAGCCACTGGATCGGTTCGGTCTGCGCCGCTACGGAGGGCACCGTGTATGTCTCGAACAACTCGATGCGGTTGCGCAGCCAGCCGTCCCTAGCGCGGATGAAACTCTCCGCTCCTGCACTGGGCAGGTTGAACCGGGTGAGCAAGACGTGTTCGATCACGCGGTGCTCCTCACACGTCGGCGGCTCCACCGCTCGGTGAAGTACACGGCGCAGAGCGTCACGATGACGCCAATAAGGGCGATGGCTGCCATGGGACGCACCCGGGAGCCGCTGATCTGCACTACTTCCGGCGTTTCCGGCGAGATGCTCATGGTGATGCGCTGTTCCGCGCCCACGGAGAACCGATCCTGCAATTGCACGAGAGAGGCATTGATCGAACTCAATTCCCGACGCTGCTTTTGAAGAACGGCGGCGGGGTCCGGTCCGTCGGTCTCCACCTGGATCTTGGGTCCCCGCACCGACACCACCCATTGCGAACCAGAATTGACGATGCGCGCATTGGAAGTGTCGTAGAAGCCTTCGCCGTAGAGCGTGGCGTCACTATTGCGAGAACGCAACAACGTGCGGTGTTCGTTGACCAGGGCAGCGAGAATCTCTGCGGTCGGAATGGGGTCGCTGCTGACCTGCCCGAGCTGTTTCGGCTGTGCATCGAAGGCCGCCGGCGTCTCGAGCGTGACCACCTGGTTGGTCCAGTACACGGTTTGCGGATGGGCATGCCACAGCACCGCACCCGAAGCGACCAGACCGAGCGCGGTCACATACCAGAACCGAAGAGCCGCGCGGGCCAAATCGAACGCTGTCATTCCCCAAAACCGGCTTGCCTGACGACCATTACGTGCATACTAGACACACTGATCAGGTGGCCGGTGCGGGTTTCAAAAGACCTGGTGCACCTAGCTTTACGGAGTTCTGAGCCACGCGGTTCAGGGGAAAGTGTCGTTCATGGATTTGGCTGATCTGGGCCGCACTCTGCGCCGACGGTGGTACCTGACGCTGTTGGCCATAGCCCTTGCGATCGCAGTGGCACTGCTCGGCTGGGGCAGAGCCAAGCCCACTTTCACAGCGGCGGGCACCATCTTGCTGATGCCTCCCGTGTCGGTGGTTGAAGCAAAACCAACCGACGGCGCCGCCTATTCGGCCCGGAACCCTTTGTTGTACTTGGGCGGGTTGACGGAAGCGCGAGATGCCGTGGTGTCTGCGTTCTCCACCGAAGCCACCCGCGCGGATCTCGCTGACAACTATCACTCCACCGTCGAGATCACCAGCAAAGACGGGTCCACCGCACCGATCATCGTCTACAGCGTCGAGGGAACGGATGCTTCGCAGGCCGAGCAGGGGCTGAAGCACTTGGTGTCAAGCGCCGGTCCCCGGCTGATCGAGCTGCAGGACGGCTTGAAGGTTCCTCAGAAGGACCGGGTGACGTTCGAGACACTTTCCGTTGATGACAAGGCGACCGCCTCACACAAGAAGCAACTGGAGCTTGCGGTGGTCGGATTCGCCGGCACGCTGGGTCTGGGTCTCTTGCTGATCGCCCTGATCGACGGTCGACGTCAGGCGCAGCGCTCCGCACGCGAACCCGAGCGTAAAGCGCAAGCCCGAACACGACGTACCCGCCCTGAGCCCACGGCGCGAGGGTTGCGAAGGACCTCGAAGACGCCGGATCCGAAGCCCTCCGTCGAGGAGCCAGCGGCGGGCGTCCACGTCGAATCCGACAGTCCCGCTGCGTCGGATGACCTTATGTCGACCGACGCCGTGCCCCGATGACCGCGAGCTTCGACAACCCGGCTCTGGTGAACACCGGAGCCACGAGAGCGGGCGTCGACGCCGTCAGCGTCCTGTCGGTCTACATCGTTTTGATGATGGCCGTTCCGTCAGCGGTCCGATACCTGCCGGCCGGCACATTGGGTGCGCCAGCGACCATGTTGGCGATCCTGGTTTTCTTCTGGTGGGTCTGGGAACACCTGCACCGCAGCACTCCTCACGTGGCGGAGCCGCAGTGGGTGCGACGTGCAGCGTTGCTACTTCTGGTGGTCATACTTGCCAGCTATGCTCACGCATCGCTGCGCCCCGTCCCCGCGGACGAGGTGACGCCCCTCCTGAGTTGGACCATCCAGTTCGCTGCCCTGCTTGGCCTGACCCTCACCGCATGCGACGGCATCACCAGCACGACGCGACTGATCATCCTGCTCAGGCGAATTGCCCTCGTCGGCGGTGTAGTCGGCCTGGTCGCGTTCCTGCAGTTCTTCACCCATCGGTCCTGGCTGGATCATCTGGTCCTGCCGGGATTGTCGATGACGGGGGACAGTTCGATCAGCGATCGGGGTATGTTCAGCCGGCCGACCGGCACTGCGCAACACCCGCTGGAATTCGGTGCCGTCATCGCGATGATCGTGCCAATCGCGATCACCTCGGCCCGGGTGGCGGTGCGTCGGCGACCGGCCTGGTGGATCCTGGTCGCGATCCTGGTGGTCAGTGCCTGTCTGAGCGTCTCCCGCAGTGCGCTGATCTGCACGACCCTCGCCGTCTTCATTCTTGCCCTCGGGTGGTCCAACCGGGATCGTCTGATCGCTTTGGGAACGGGTGTCGTCGGAGCAGTTGTGATTGCAGTCGCGATCCCCGGATTGGTCGGCACCCTTCGCGGAATGTTTGGCGACCCGTCCAACGACGGCAGCGTGCAGTCGCGCACCGAAGCAGTCAGCTACGTGATGCAGATGTGGTCCCGGTTCTTCTGGCTGGGACGCGGCTACGGCACTTTCCTGCCCAAGTACTGGATTGCCGACAACGGTTATCTGGGCTTTCTGGTGACGACCGGAATCCTGGGAATCACCGCGCTGTCCCTGCTGTATGTCGCTGCGCTGGTGTCGGCCCGGTTCGGCGCCCGGCGGTTCGACGACCCGAGAGACCGCGAATATGCCCACGCCGTGTTCGCGGCCTGTTTCGCGGGGATCGTCTCCATGGCGTTTTTCGATCTACCGTCCTTCCCGCAAGCGGCCGGATTGCTGTTCCTGCTTCTCGGAGTTTGCGGTGCGATACGGCGTCTCGCACAAGCCGAGCGCCGACCAGCCACCGTCGCAGGGGACGCAGCCCACGCCGCTGCGCCGGTTCCGGCCGCTGTCGAGCGCGCGGAACGTCAGCCGTTGGAGGTTTCGTGACAACTGCGCCCACCCCGGTCAGCATCATCATCATCACGTATAACAGCGGGTCTCACATCGGCGCACTCTTGGATTCGCTACCTGCTGCGACGAAGGGTGTCCAGGCCGATGTGATCGTGGTGGACAACGGTTCCACCGATTCCACCGTGGAGCAGGTGCTCCGCCGGCCGCACATCACGGTCGTCGCAGCCGGCGGCAACGTCGGTTACGCGGCAGGCATCAACATCGCTCGTCGGATGATTCCACGGGGTCACGCCGTGCTTGTGCTCAACCCCGATCAGGTACTGGGGCCCGGTGCGGTCACCCACTTGCTGGCGGCCCTGTCGTCGAGCAGTTCCGCTCCGCGTGGGGTTGGGATCGTCAGCCCGGTGCTCACTGATCCAGGCGGTCGCGTTTCCCCACACCTTCGCAGGGAGCCCACGGTCGTCAACGAATTCGGAGAGGCATTGTTTGGTGACCGATGGGCCGCCCGGCCGGGATGGCTATCGCAGGTGCGACGCAACCTCACCGACTACGAGATACCCCACGAGGTGGAATGGGCGGGCGGCGCGGTCGTCCTGGTGGCACCGAAATGCTTTGATGCAGTGGGAGATTGGTGCGAGGACTTCTTCCTTTACGCTGAGGAGACCGACTTCATGGCCCGCGCTCGCGATGCTGGATTCAGTGTGCGCTTCGAACCGCTCAGTGTCGTTGAGCATGTCGGTGCGGGATCGGGAAGTGCGCCTGGGTTGGTGGCGTTGATGGCTGTCAACCAGCTGCGCTACTACCGCTCGCGACACCGGCCGGTCCCGACCGCGCTGTTTGCAACTGCTCTCGTCCTGAACCATTCGCTACGTGCTTCCCGGCCTGAACACCGCGCGGCTGTCGCAGCGTTGCTGTCTTCGCGTCGGCGGCGTCGACTTGCCCGGGGCGACCGGCCGAATCCGCGCGTGGTGCGCTCCGGAAGCAGAGTCGAACAGGTACCAGCGGTGGGCGCATGAACTGGGCGACATCGCGGGTTGCTGAACTGTGCTTCCACGGCATCGGGGTGCCGGACAGGCAGTTGGAGCCGGGGGAGGATCGCTTCTGGGTCGATCCGTCGACCTTCGCGTCAATTCTGGATGCAGTGCGTGACTTTCCCTCAGCAACAATTAGTTTCGACGATTCGAACGTGTCCGACGTCATCTATGCCCTCCCCGGGTTGGAACGTCGGGACCTGCGCGCGGACTTCTTCGTCATCGCTGGGCGACTTGACCAACGGGGTTCACTGGGTTGCGAGGACGTGCGCGAACTCGGTCGACGCGGGATGCGCATCGGCAGTCACGGAATGGATCACGTGTCCTGGAGGCAGGTGCGCAGCGCATCTTCGCAGGAACGCGAGTATGTGCTGGCCCGGCGGATGCTGGGCGACCTGACCGGAACCGAGGTGACCGCTGCGGCCTTCCCGAGAGGCGCGTACGACCGCGCCGCGATCACAACGTTGCGGGCGCTGGGTTATGAAGACCTTCGGATCATCGACGGTGGTGCCTCGTCACCGGATGCGTGGCTGCGCGACCGATACTCCGTAACCCGGTTCGATACCGCCGAGTCGATCGCCGCGTATCTGGCCAGCCCGGATGGCGGACTGGCAGGGCGGCTGCAACGCACCGTGAAGCGAGGGATCAAGCGGTGGCGATAACGGTCCTCACCGGGTTCGCTGAGGCGTTCGCAGCTGTCGAAGCGACCTGGTCCCTCCAGTCCGCCGGAATGGAGGTCGTCCTGCTGGCCAGAGCGGGCCGCCGCAGCGCAGCGCGAAAGGTGCGTGGAGTGCGCGTCGTCGAGGTCACTGCGCCAGAAACCAGCGCCACTCAGTGCCTCCGCGACATCGAGAAGCTCGTGAGCGACGGTGGTCTCGACGCCTTCCTGCCACTCGACGATGCCGCACTATGGGTCGCCGGCAATGCCCGGTGGAGGGCAACCGTCGTGGCAGGGCCGAGCCCGGAGGCTGCATCCTGGGCGCTCGACAAAAGTCGTCAGTTCGATTCAGCGCGCCGAGCCGGCCTGGACGTCCCGGAGTCGACCGTGTTTGAGTGTCCTGAGCTATTGGCACCCCTCGCGTACCCGTGTGTCCTCAAGGCGACGCTGCCGGTTGCCCTCATCGGAGACACCCTGGTCCGCCCGCCGGGCGTCGTCTGCTCGGACGCCACCGAACTCGCGGTTGCACGTGCTCGCTTGGCACCGGTCCCCACCGTCGCACAGACGATGGTCAACGGTGTCGGCGAAGGGGTCTTCGGGATATTCGACGGCGAACACATTCGTGCCGTTTCAGGGCATCGGCGCATTCGGATGGTGAACCCGCAGGGGTCTGCATCATCGGCCTGCGGATCGGTCGACGTCGATCCGCACTTGGCGGAGGGCGTCCGGCGGATGCTGCGAGAAGTCGGCTGGCAGGGCGAATTCATGGCCGAGTTCCTGCGCGATCGGGACGGCACCGCCTGGTTCATGGAACTCAACGGAAGAGCCTGGGGCAGTCTGGCCCTCGCGCGACGGAGGGGTTTTGAGTACCCCGCCTGGACCGTACAGCACGCTTTGAATCTGCCCCTGTCTCCGCCTGCTCCGATTGCCGCGGATCACGTGCGTTGTCGACACGTCGGCCGGGAGATCACTCATCTTGCCTTCGTGGCCAGAGGACCCCGTTCGTCGGCATTGAGCCAGTGGCCGACGTTGTCACGTTCGGTGCGCGATGTGCTCACCGTGCGCCGGAGTGACACTTTCTACAACTGGAACCCACGACAGCCAGGGATTCTGGCGATCGATACATGGCGGACCCTGAAGGAACAGCTCGATGGTGTGCGTGGACGACACGGGAAGTAGGTGCAGTTCATGGCCCGGCTGCGGGTAGCGGCGCACATCCACTCGGCGTTCTCCGACGACTGCGATTGGCCGCTGGACCGGATCTGTCGCACGCTTCGTCGCCAGGGGTATCACGGTGCGCTGGTATGCGAACACGACCGGGGGATGACTGCAGATTCGTGGGAGCGGATCCGCGAGGAGTGCGCCCGCCTCAGTCAGTCCGGGTTCCTGGTTGTCCCCGGGATCGAGTACCAGGATCCGACGCACACCATCCACGTTCCCGTTTACGGTCCGGCGCCGTTCCTTGGCAGTAGCCCAACCGTTCAGGACGTTCTGTCCCATGCCCGCGCCCACGCCGCGATCGGCGTTCTTGCGCACCCACGCCGTCGGGATGCCTACCAGGTCTTGACCACCGACGACCTGCGACTTGCGTCGGGAATCGAGGTCTGGAATCGCAAGTACGACGGGATCCGGCCAAACGACTGGGCCTTCGAGCAAGCCTCCACTCATGGGCTGATCGCGTTCACAGCACTGGATTTCCACGGACCTCGGCAGTTCTTCCCGCTCAGTATGGACGTCCGGGTCGAGGGCGAGCCGACGGTTTCGAACGTTGTGAGCGCGATCGCGGCCGGAGCTGTCGCCCCCACGGTCCTCGGCGCGGCGTTGGAACATGCACTCACCGGAACGTTCGGAACAACGGCCCGGTGGGCTGAGTCGACCCGAGCACGTATGGCGCCAGGTGTGCGACGACTTGAAGCCGCAGTGTCGAACACGAGGCAACGCGTGCCGCGCCTCAAGCGGTGAGGCTACCCACCCGACGGGATTCGTCGCGTTCCCAGAGTGTCGCTGTCTTCCGACGGCCCAGGCGTCCTTGGACGACGACGGAAAGGTAGATGCCGGCGTCGAGGAGAGACCTCGGTCCGTGAACCGTCGCTACCAATTGCCGACCGACGGAGGAGGTGGTCCGGCTCTGTGGTGGCAGCAGACCGTGGTCTTGTAGTTGGCGGTTTCCGCGGTAGGAACGTCGCATGACGCTCAGCAGATCGCGTCGGTTCGTCGGGGCGTAGACAACGACGTCCTCGGTATCGACGATGGTTTTCTCCGCGTTGGAGAACAAAAGGTCGACGAATACGTCATCCGCGATCAGAGCGGGGAATTCTTCGAAACGTTCACGAGCAGATCGGCTCAGACCGTAAGTCCCAGCTCCCCAGAGGTGTCGCTGATTCTCGGGCAACTTCGAGCGGGCTCGGTAATAGGACCGGACAAAAAACGACGACCCGTGTGTGTCGTAGTGCATCGAGGGCCGCGCCGCTAACGAGCGATTGTTGGAAAGGCAATCGAAAACGTCGCGGACCGCGTCGGCCGTGATGCTCACGTCGGCGTCCAGGTAGATACGCGGCCAGTGCGAGGCGAGTTGATCGGCGTAGTTCAAGGCAGCTGTTTTCGATGCGACATCGACCTGCACGACTCGCACCCCTGCCACCTGCGCGGCTACCTCGGCGGTCTGGTCGGTGCATCCGTTCGCTGCGACGATCACCTCCACCTCGCCGTTCGCAATCATCTGCGCCAGTGGGGACAAGGTACGAGCCAGGACCGCCGCCTCGTTGTGCGCTGGGATGATGATCGCACCCAGGACAGCAGCGGATCGCAAACTCTGTTTGTCAGTCATCGTCCGCCGGCTACGCCGATCTCGTCCGGGCGCGCCCTGCGGAGTTGGGCGTACGCCGGGGGCCTTGTAACAGGTAGCGCCGCCAGAGCCGTCGTGGTTCCTTGGCCAGGCGGTAGCTCCACTCCAGGCCGGCGCTCTGGACCCATACCGGTGCCCGGTTAGCGGTCCCCGCTAGAAAGTCCGCCGACGCACCGAAGGCCAACAAAACACGGGCTCCTGTGGCAGCACCGTTGCGCTGGATCCACATTTCCTGCCGCGGTTTGCCCAGGCCGACTACGAGAATCTGGACGTCGTGGGTCCGGATCTCCTTGGCGAGGCGGGTGGACTGCAGGGGGCTGGTGATCTGCTGTCGGCTCGGTGACCACGTACCGGCTAGGTTCAACGTCGGAATCTTGTCAGCGACGCGGGTGCGCAGCCGAGCCAGTGAGTCCTCGGTTCCGCCGAGGAACCCCACCCTCAGGTTGAACTGGGCAGCGTTCCACAAGATGGGCAGGAGAAGGTCCGATCCGGCCAGCCGTGGCCAGTCCTGGCCGGTCAAGCGCCGCACGCACGCGGCAATCGGCGCCCCGTCGATGAGGTTCAGCCAGCGCACGCGATCGTTGTCGACCATCGCTCGGCCGTAGGCTGCCCCGCCGGGCCCGAAGTGGTAGAGATGATCCAGATTCGCTGAGGCGACTGCTAGTGCCGGTTTCTGGTCAGTGACGGCGGCGTCCATGATCTGTTCGAGTGCGCTATTCCAGCTCATGAGATCTACCCGGCTGCCGGAAATATTGACCGATCCGGTACGGGTGTCAAGAGAAACGGACTCATGGTGGAATTGTTTTTGGGCAGAAACCAGCGTCGAATGGTCCCTCATGCTACTTCCTCCGTGTTCGACTGCCCGGTCGCGAGGGCCAAGGACGAGGTTGCGGGCGTCGGGCCGAATGCGACTGGTCTCTCGCAGAAATGCTAGCCTTTCACGTGGTGCGTGTGACCCGATTGGCATAATTCGGCGGGCCGATTTCGCGACGACCCGCGGGGGTAATGACAGGGTCTACGACGTGCGGGCATGTTCGCGGTGTGCGGCGCCCGCTGACCGATGTGCACGACGTCAGCGCGGCTACCTGCGCTCACCAGGAGCGAAGTTTCGTCGGTGTGAGGCGTAGCAGCTGGGAGTACTCCGACTGGAACCCTCCGGGGTCGAGCCGAGGCTCTTGATGCCGTCGGCGTACTTGCGCAGATAGGCCGACATTTCCGCCTCGGTCGCCCCGTTCGGGTCCCGCTCGGCGCGCGCAGTGAGCGCAACGACGTCGGCGCCAGCGGGTGATGAGTTGAGGTTCAAGGCAACTCGCGGGTTGGCAGCGATGTGCTTCAGCTTGCCGGTGCCGGGCTGGCTGAAGATGAGGAAACGATCGTTCTGCCATAGGAACCATACCGGTGTGGAGACGGGGCCGCCTGTGGCGGAGACGGTGGTCAGCCAGATGATCTGCTCGTCGGCGAGGCGCTGCGCGATTGGTTCGGGGATCTCGATTGTCATGGCCTTCACCCTCCTCCGCGCCGCGACGGCCGGCAATAGCCTGCCCGCGTTAGCCGGCGGTGTCCTGATGGGCCAGGCGCCGCAAGGTGGCCAGCAGGGGATCGGTCAGCAGGGTGCCCACCGTTACCTGACGAACGGCGCCGACGGGATCGCCCGGCACGGACGCCACGTCCACCTCGGCGATCTGTCGGATGAGCCTGGCGTAGTCGCGCAGCTGCTGATCGGTCAGCACCACGCCGGTGCGCCGGGCGTAGTCGACCTGCCGGTCGAGCGCGGCCAGTAGCGGGCCATCGGGGTCGACGTGCCAGCCCAGATCGTCGACCAGAGCGCGCGCTGTACCCGCCGGATCCGGTGCCTCGTCCCGCAGTGTCGCGGCCTGCGCCTCCCGTAGCAACTCGCCGCGATCGTCCGGCGGGCGGTCCATCACGGCGATGACCCGGCGGATGGTCGCCAGATCGAGATCGGCCGCCTCGGACAGAGCCCGGATAGTGCGGATCCGTGAAAGGTGCGACTCGTCGTACTCGGCCGTCGTCCTCGTCACGACGACCCCCGGCGGCAGCAGACCCTCCCGTAGATAGAACTTCACCGTCGGCACGCTGACCCCGGCGGCGGCGGCCAGTTCTGAGATTCGCATGGTCACCTCCTTGCGTTGGATATTAGTACTATCTAGATTAGATACCACCACTATCCAAGGAGTTGCCATGTCAGAGCAGAAGACAACCCACCTGACCCACGGGCACGACGGCGACCTCGCCGTCTTCCTGATCGGGATGCGGCTGAACAAACCGCACCGGGTCGACCTGTGGCTGCCGGCCTTCCGGGCGATGGGCCGGATGATCTCCGAGCTCAGTGCCGATCAGGCCGGCGCCGGGCAATTGGGCTTCCTCGCCGCGCGACCGGTGATGGGCCTGACAGGCCCCACCGTGATCCAGTACTGGCGCAGCATCGATGACATCTACGCCTACGCGAACGCGCCCGAGCACGAGCACCGCCCAGCCTGGCGCGACTTCTATCGCCGGACCCGCGAGGCCCGGGGCGCCGTGGGCATCTGGCACGAGAGCTTCGCCGTGCCGGCCGGTCACCACGAATCGCTGTATGTCGACATGCCCACCATCGGTCTCGCCGCGGCGTTCGGTGCGGTGCCCATGGTCCATCGCGGCCGCACCGCGCGCGAACGCCTTACTGCCCCAGCGTGAGACCGGCCCATGCGGCCGCCAGAGCAAGCACCATGACGACCACGCCGTTGATGACGGCCAGCCCGTACCGGCGTTCCTGGGCCAGGCGCACCGTCTCGATGCTTGCGGTGCTGAAGGTCGTGTAGCCGCCCATCGCGCCGGTGCCCACGATCAGCACCCAATCGTGTGACATCGCGCCGCTCGCGCCGAGACCCGTGAGCAGTCCGAGGACGAACGACCCGGACACGTTGATCATCGCCGTCCCGATCGGAAACCCGGTGGGCCATCGGGCCCGGACGGCCCCGTCCACCACGAAACGCAGGACCGCACCGACGCCGCCGCCCACGATGAGCGCAAGGAAGACAGGCAGGCTCACGGAGCCGTCCGCCGATGCACCATTGCCCCTGTGACGATTCCGGCGGTCGTGGCGATCGCGCCGACCAGCACCGTCGCGACGGCGTACAGCCACCCGGTGCCGGCGTCGGCGTGTCTCATCAGCTGGGTCGCCCCGACGGCAAACGTGCTGTACGTCGTGTATCCGCCGAGGAACCCGGTGCCGAGCAGTAGCCGCGCGACACGGCGTCGTCCGGCGTCGGGGCCGTGCCGCACCAGCAACTCCAGGAGCAGCCCCAGGGCGAAGGCGCCGGTCACGTTGACCGCGAAGATCGTGGCGGGAAATCCAGAGTCGGGCCACGCGAGGCTGAGCCCCTCCCGCGCGGCGGTGCCGAGCGCGCCACCGATGAAGACCAACCCGGCGTACGGCGCGCGCAGATGCAGCGGGCGGCTCGCCCGACCCCCGCCGGAGTCGACGTCCGGGTCAACCGGTAGGTCGTCGTACGTCACGGGTTGTCGCTCAAGCGGACTCGCTGCGGCGGGTCTGCGCACTGGCGTTCGCGGAACGGGCCAGAACCTCGGTCAATTTGTTCGCGCCGGCGACGACGGTCGCCGCGTGCAGCCGACCCGGCTGCCGCGAGACGCGCTCGATCGGTCCCGAGATCGACACGGCCGCGATGACCCGGCCGCTGGGGGAGCGCACCGGCGCGGATACCGACGCGACGCCGGCCTCGCGCTCGCCGACGCTCTGCGCCCAGCCGCGACGGCGAACGCCGGATAGCATCGTCGCGGTGAATTTGGCGCCGTGCAGGCCGCGGTGCAACCGGTCGGGCTCCTCCCAGGCGAGCAGCACCTGCGCGGCGGAACCGGCCTGCATCGACAGCGTCGCGCCGACCGGGATGGAGTCGCGCAGGCCCATCGGTCGGTCGGCTGCGGCGACACAGATGCGCTGATCACCCTGGCGACGGAAGAGCTGGGCGCTCTCGTTCGTGTGGTCCCGAAGGGCGCCGAGCACCGGGCCGGCGGCCGCAAGCAGTCGGTCCTCGCCTGCGGCAGAGGCGAGTTCGGCCAGGCGCGGGCCGAGGACGAAGCGGCCTTGCAGGTCGCGCGCCACCAGGCGGTGGTGTTCGAGGGCGACCGCCAGGCGGTGGGCGGTCGGACGGGCCAAGCCGGTGTGCGCGACCAGTTGGGCAAGGGTGGAAGGTCCGGCCTCGAGTGCGGAAAGCACGATGGCGGCCTTGTCCAGGACGCCGACGCCGCTAGAATTGTCCATGCCTTGATATTGCCGTCTCAGTGGGCGAGACGCAACTTCACCGGCCGAATGGGCGAGAGAACCTCGTCACAACAGTATTGCCGACAGGAGAGAAATCATGGGACGCACCCTGGCGGAGAAGGTCTGGGACGAGCACGTCGTCCGACGCGCGGAGGGCGAGCCGGACCTGCTCTACATCGACCTGCACCTGCTGCACGAGGTCACCAGCCCGCAGGCCTTCGACGGTCTGCGGCTCGCCGGCCGCGGTGTCCGTCGCCTCGACCTGACGGTGGCCACCGAGGACCACAACGTCCCGACCACTCCCGGCCCGATCGTGGACCCGGTGAGCCTGACCCAGGTGCAGACCCTGCGCAAGAACTGCGAGGAGTTCGGTGTCCGGTTGTTCCCGATGGGGGACAAGGAGCAGGGCATCGTGCACATCATCGGCCCGCAGCTGGGGCTGACCCAGCCGGGGATGACGATCGTGTGCGGCGACAGCCACACCTCGACGCACGGTGCGTTCGGTGCGCTGGCCTTCGGTATCGGCACCAGCGAGGTCGAGCACGTCCTGGCCACCCAGACGCTGCCGCTGAAACCGTTCCGCACCATGGCGATCAACGTCGAGGGCACCGTGCCCGACGGGGTCACCGCCAAAGACATCATCCTGGCCGTGATCGCCAAGATCGGCACCGGCGGCGGCCAGGGCTACGTGCTGGAATACCGCGGCTCGGCGATCCGGGAGTTGTCGATGGAAGCGCGGATGACGATCTGCAACATGTCGATCGAGGCGGGTGCCCGCGCCGGCATGATCGCACCCGACGACACGACCTTCGAATATCTCAAGGGCCGCGAATATGCACCGGCCGGCGCCGACTGGGACGCCGCCGTCGCAGCGTGGCGCGAACTGGCCACCGACGAGGACGCGGTCTTCGACGCCCAGGTCGATCTGGTCGCGGACGACCTGACCCCCTTCGTCACCTGGGGCACCAACCCCGGCCAGGGGCTGCCCCTGGGTGAATCCGTGCCGTTCCCCGATGAGTTCGGTGATGAGAATGCACGTACGGCGGCCGAGCGGGCCATCGAGTACATGGGCCTGACGCCGGGGACCCCTCTGCGCGACATCGCCGTCGACACGGTGTTCCTCGGCTCGTGCACCAACGGCCGTATCGAGGATCTGCGCGCGGCCGCCCAGATCATCAAGGGACACAAGGTTGCCGACGGTGTGCGGATGCTCGTGGTCCCCGGCTCGGCGCGAGTGCGTCTGCAGGCGGAGGCCGAGGGGCTGGACGAGGTCTTCACGGCGGCCGGTGCGGAGTGGCGGCTGGCCGGTTGCTCGATGTGCCTGGGGATGAACCCCGACCAGCTGACGCCGGGCGAGCGCAGCGCTTCGACCTCCAACCGCAACTTCGAGGGCCGTCAGGGGAAGGGCGGTCGCACCCACCTGGTCAGCCCGCTGGTGGCCGCCGCGACGGCGATCCGCGGCCGCCTTTCGGCACCGTCGGATCTGGCTGCCGATCAACCGGATCCGGCCCGCCCCGTTCCGGCCGGCGCCCGCTGAGATAGGAGATCGAGATGGAAGCTTTCACCACGCATACCGGCGTCGGAGTGCCGCTGCGTCGCAGCAATGTCGACACCGACCAGATCATCCCGGCGGTTTACCTCAAGCGGGTGACCCGTACCGGTTTCGAAGACGGCCTGTTCGCGGCCTGGCGAGGCGACGACGAATTCGTGCTGAACCAGCCTGCGTTCCGCGACGGTTCGGTGCTGGTCGCCGGCCCGGACTTCGGCACCGGGTCGTCGCGCGAGCACGCGGTGTGGGCGCTGATGGACTACGGCTTCCGCGTCGTGCTGTCCTCACGGTTCGCGGACATCTTCCGGGGCAACTCGGGCAAGGCAGGTCTGCTGACCGGCCAGATGCGCCAGGAGGACATCGAGTTGCTGTGGAAGTTGCTCGACAACGAACCCGGGCTGCAGGTGACAGTCGACCTGCGCGAACGGACCGTCACCGCAGGCGAGTATGTCTTCGCATTCGAGGTCGACGACTACATCCGGTGGCGCCTTTTGGAGGGTTTGGACGACATCAGCCTCACGCTGCGCCACGAGGACGAAATCGAGGCGTTCGAAGCGTCCCGGCCGTCCTGGAAACCTGCGGTCGAGCCCGTGTCCTGATTCCTTCTACATCCGAATTCCATTGTGCTGAAAAGCAATTGGATTCGGGCGTAGCGAAGACTCTGAGGTACTGAGAAGCCGGCAAACGGCTCGCGAAAGGGTTCTCCGAAGCGGTATCAGCCCCCCAAAGATGTTGTGCGACAGTCAGATTCCTGGCGCGTCGGGTTGCAGTAGCGCCATTTTCCGGAATACCGTCGGTGTGTCAGAGCCGACCTCGGCCTGGCGAAGTTGTCACCGGATCGGCGAGGTGCCGCATCCACAGAATTAAAGGGGCATCATCGTGAACAAGGCTGAACTCGTCGACGCGCTGGAATCGCGCCTCGGCAGCAAGAAGGCTGCCAGCGATGCCGTCGAAGCCGTTTTCGACGTCATCGTGCGTGAGGTTTCCAAGGGTACGAAGGTCGGGATCACCGGTTTCGGCACCTTCGAGAAGGTCTCTCGCGCAGCACGTACCGGCCGCAACCCGAAGACCGGTCAGGCGGTTCGTATCCGCAAGACCACCGTGCCGAAGTTCAAGCCGGGCACCTCGTTCAAGACCGTGGTCGCCGACCCGCGCAAATTGCCCAAGACCGGCAACGCCAGCGGTCGGCAGAGCACCGCCACCGCGGCCCCGGCCAAGACGGCCGCCAAGAAGGCGACCACCGCCAAGAAGACGACCGCGGCGAAGAAGACCACCGCTGCCAAGAAGGCCACTCCGGCCAAGACCACCACCGCCAAGAAGACGACCGCGAAGTCGACCCCGGCCAAGACGACCGCGGCGAAGAAGACCACCGCGGCCAAGAAGGCCACTCCGGCCAAGACCACCACGGCCAAGAAGACGACTGCGAAGTCGACCCCGGCCAAGACGACCGCGGCGAAGAAGACCACCGCTGCCAAGAAGGCCACTCCGGCCAAGAAGACCACGGCGAAGAAGACCACCGCCAGGCGCTGATCGATCGGCGCATCGAGGAAGCCCGGAACACCCACTGCGGTGTTCCGGGCTTCGTCGTGGCTCAGGGGTTTCAGCGGATGGTTTGCCCCGGCCCGATACCGGACAGCCACAAACGGTTGACGCCATCGGGACCCACTTCGATATTGAGCCGTTGACCCACGCGCAGGAGGCGCAGCGAGGAGGCCTGGAACACCTCGGCGCTGAAGGGCAGGATGCGTCCGTTGTCGGTCAGCACCGAGCCGCGACCGTCGAGGGCGTCGTATTCGTGCACCGTGGCTTGCATCAGCCCAACTGTTCCACGTCGAGGTCCGCGTTGTGCAGCACAGCAGCCGTGTGGCGGCCCAGGCCCATGGCCACCGCCTGTCGCAGCGCCTCGAGATCATCGACGTCCGTGCGAAGTCGGGGTAGGTCCAGATCCAGGCGCCGTGCGGTCTGCCCGTGCCGCAGCGCCGACCCGTGCCCGAACCGCGGCGCCACCCGGCCCGCCTCCTGGTGGGTGAGCAGCACGGTGCCCATCCCGGATCGGTCGGGTACGACGGCCGATTCGACGGCCGCGCACGCCGCCAGCGCCAAGCGCAGGTCGCCGGGTGTCAGCGCGGGAAGGTCACCGAGCAGGATCCCGACCGGTGCGTCGGAGTCGTTGTCCCGCGCCACCTGGACTCCCGCTTCGACGGCGGGGTTCAGGCCCCGGCCCGGGTCGTCGACCACGTGTGCGCCGCCGATCCGCAGTTGGGCGCGGATCCGGTCATCGGAGGTCACGACGAACAAGCGGTCGGCGGATATCACCTCGGCGATCGCGGTCAGGGTGTCCCTGGCGAAGGCGAGCGCCAAGTCACTGCGGGATACCCCGCTCGGAGGCACCAGTCGGGACTTTGCGGCGTGCCGGGACTTGACCGGCACCACAAGTTGCCACGTGGAGAGGCGCTGGGCTCGCACAGGCATGATGGTGTCATGCACGGGCCAACGCCGTAGCATCCACCCCGTGGAAGGACACCGATGACCAAGGCCGCCGTGCTGGGCAGTGGGAGTTGGGGCACCGCCTTTGCCGCCATCATGGCGGACGCGGGAACCGATGTTTCCCTGTGGTGCCGACGCTTCGAGGTTGCCGAGGAGATTGCAGCGACCCGGCGCAACAGCGCCTACCTACCGGACCTGATGCTGCCGGACCTGGTCGACGCGACCAATGACGTGCAGGAGGCGTTGGCCGGAGCGGAGATCGTCGTCGTCGCCATCCCCGCCCAGGAAGTGCGTACGGCGCTGGCCCAGTGGTTGCCGTTCATCGAGGAGGGCGCGCTGCTGGTGTCCCTGATGAAGGGCATCGAGCAGGACACCGGTCTGCGGATGTCCCAGGTGATCGGTGAAGTCACCGGCGTCGAGGAGTCGCGTCTGGTGGTCATTTCCGGGCCGAACCTGGCCAAGGAGATCGCGGCCCGGCAACCGGCGGCCGCGGTGGTCGCCTCCACCAGCCCGCGCTCCCGGGCGAGGGTCGCGGAGGCGTGCGCCGCGCCGTACTTCCGCCCGTATCTCGGGGCGGACGTCATCGGTATCGAGATCGCGGGGGCCACCAAGAACGTGATCGGGATCGCCGTGGGAATGGCCGCGGGGATGGGTATGGGCGAGAACACCGTCGCCAGCCTGCTGACCCGGGGCTTGGCCGAAACCGTCCGCCTCGGAGTGGCGCTCGGCGCCGATTCGCAGACCTTCCTGGGCCTCGCCGGCGTCGGCGACCTAGTCGCGACCTGCACCAGTCCGCTCTCGCGAAACCGCAGTTTCGGCTTCGAACTAGGTCGGGGACGCTCGGTGCAGGACGTCCTGGCGACCAGTCATTCGACCGTGGAGGGCGTGAAGTCCTGCCGCTCGATCCTGCAGTTGGCGCGGGAGGCGGACGTCGACGTACCCATCGTCGAGAACATCGTCTCGGTGCTCTACGAGGACCGCGAGCCGCGTGAGGTGCTGGGGGCGTTCATGAGTCGCACCCGCAAGCACGAGATCTGATCAGGCCGGGTCTGCCCCCGGCTCGAGCGCCTGCACCAGATCGGCCCACAGGTCCTCGACGTGCTCGATCCCTACGGCGAGCCGCACCAGATCCTCCGGCACCGTGTCCACTTCGAGTGCGTGCCGACGTCGTCGCTCCAGCAGTGATTCGACGCCGCCGAGGCTGGTCGCGTTGGTCCACACGGCCACCCGTTGCTCCAATGTCAACGCCGCAGGCAGTCCGCCGGTCAGTTCGATGGAGAGCATCGCGCCGACGCCGGGGTAGCGCACCCGGCTGACCGCGGGGTGGTCGCCCAGTCGCCGGGCAAGGGTCGCCGCGCTGTGCGCGCCGCGTTCCATCCGCACGGCCAGCGTGCGCATGCCGCGCAGTGCCAGCCAGGTCTCCATCGGGCCGGGCACGGCGCCGTGCAACGTACGCCGGGCCAGGAGTTTGCCGTGCAGGTCCGGATCCGCGGTGACGGTGGCCCCCATCACGACATCGGAGTGTCCGGCCAGGAACTTCGTCACCGAGTGCACGACCACATCGGCGCCCATCGACAGCGGTCGCTGCAGGATCGGGGTCATGAACGTGTTGTCGCACACGGTGATGACGTTCGCGCTCCGGGCGGCCTCGCACAGGACGGGCAGATCGGCGATCTCCATCATCGGGTTGCTGGGCGATTCCAGCCACAGGACGGCCGCGCCCGGCAGTGCGTCGAGGACCGCAGGGGTGTCGTCGACCGGCACCCGGAGGACGGTGCAGCGTCCGTCCGCCGCCAGCTGCTCGAGCAGGCCGCCGGTGCCGCTGTAGACGTGCCGTCCGGCGACGATGGTGCCGCCGGGCGGGCAGAGCGACATCGCGGCGGCGATGGCGCCCATACCGCTGCTGAACGTCAGCGCGGTGCCGCCCTCCAGGGCGCCGAGCACCTCTTCGAAGGAACTCCAGGTGGGGTTCCCGGAGCGGGCGTAGTCCGGATCGCCGCCCGCGACGTACGTCGAGGTGAAGGTGACCGGGGTGCTCAAGGAAGCGCCGGGCGCCTTGTCCGGCCGCCCGCCGGCCACGAGGACGGTCTCGGGTCGCAGATCATCGGGGTGCTGTGGCATGCCGCCAGGATCCCAGACCGCGCACCGGTTACGCTCGGCGCGATGAATGCAAAGCGCACCGTAGCGATCATCTTCGGCGGCCGGTCCTCCGAGCACGCAGTCTCGTGCTCGACCGCGGCCAGTGTCTTGCGAGCTATCGATCGGGACCGATACGACGTCGTGCCGATCGGGATCACCCCGTCGGGTCAGTGGGTGCGAATGGCCGACGACCCGGCACCGTTGGTGCTCACCACGTCGCAGGTGCCGCAGGTCGACGGCTCGGAGCAGGTGCTGCTTCCGATCGCGCCGTCCGGCGATGCGCGGGCCGAGGTCGTCGTCCGGGACGCCACTGGGTTGCCGGCCGAACTCGCCAGCGTCGACGTCGTCTTCCCGCTGCTGCACGGCCCGTTCGGTGAGGACGGCACGGTCCAGGGCATGCTGGAGCTGGTCGACGTGCGCTACGTCGGATCGGGCGTTGCAGCCTCCGCGGTGATGATGGACAAAGCCCTGATGAAGGTGGTCTTCTCCGCCGCCGGGCTGCCGGTAGGCCCCTACGTCGTGATCACCGACAAGGAGTGGCGCAGGGATCCCGAAGCCAGTCTCGATGCGGTGTCGGCGCTGGAGTACCCGGTCTTCGTCAAACCCGCCCGGGCCGGCTCCAGCCAGGGTGTGGTCAAGGTGGACGCGCCGGAGGACCTGCGCGCCGCGATCGAGATCGCTCGTGAGCACGACCCGAAAGTCCTTGTCGAGCAGGGCATCGTCGGCCGGGAGGTCGAGTGCGGAGTTCTGGAGGGGCGTGGTGCTGACCCGGCGCGGGCCTCTCAGATCGGTGAGATCGAGGTCGTCGGCGGACAGCACGAGTTCTACGACTTCGAGGCCAAGTACCTCGGTGACGACGCCCGGTTGATCTGCCCGGCGGACCTGCCACCGCACATTACCGAGCAGCTGCGCGAACTGTCGGTCAAGGCGTTCGACACCGCCGGTTGCGAGGGCCTGGCCCGGGTCGACTGGTTCTACACCCCGCACGGCGACCTGTATCTCAACGAGATCAACACGTTGCCCGGATTCACCCCGACCTCGATGTATCCCCGGGTCTGGCAGGAGTCCGGGATCGACTACACCGCGTTGATCACGGAGTTGATCGAGTTGGCGGCTCAGCGCAAGACCGGCTTGCGCTGAGTCCGGTTCAGCTGCAGCGATGCGAATTCTGCGGGATCTGCGTCGCGGCCTGGTCGAAGGCCGACAGTACGAGCGGTTCGGGGAGTACGCCGAGGGCACCAGCACCTCGATCGCCGGCACCCTGCCGTAGGTCACGAAGCGTTTGCCGTCGGACAGTGAACTCATCACCCAATCGACGTCGTCGGCCTCGATGCAATCGGTCGACGGACCCGGCGCGGCGACCCCGCATCGCGCGATGATCGCCGGATCACCCCACGCGGCAACCGTTTTCGTCACGTCAGCGGACTGACCGTTGCCGACGTCGATGCTGACCCGGTCCTTGCCACCCACCGTGCCCGGCCACTGCGCGGCCACCTTGGCGCACAACGGATTCGCGGCGTTCTCCGCCGGGGCGGCGCTCGGGGTGTCCGAGCCGCACCCGGCCAGCACCGCCAGGGCGGCCAGGGCGGCCGAAAGGCCTCGGGTCAGCGCACGACACTGCACGTCAGTGTCCGGGTGATCCCCGGTACCTGCTGGATCTGGGTGATGACCCCGGCGCCGAGGTTCTCCACCGAAGGGGCCTCGACCTTGGCGATCAGGTCGTAGGGGCCGATGACTTCTTCGGCGGACAGGACCCCGGGCAGCTCGCGAAGGGCTGAGGTCACTGAGGTCGCCTTCCCCACATCGGTCTGGATCAAGATGTAGGCCTGCATGGGCTGAACGCTACTCTGCCGAGTGGTTGCTGGCGCCGCCGGCGTCGCACATCGGGAGAGGACACATGGCCGAGGATGAAGGTCCGCTGCGGGGCCACACCGAGGCGCAGATCCTGTCGGTCATCGAGCACGGACTGTCCCTCGCCGGTGGCTCGTCAAGCGAGGTGTTGACGGGCCCGGGCGACGACACGGCGTGGTTGCGGGTCCGCTCCGGGGCAGTGCTGGTGACCACGGATGCCATGGTGCTCGGCCGGGACTGGCGGGACGACTGGTCCTCTCCACGGCAGGTCGGGCGAAAGTGCGTGGCGCAGAACGCTGCTGACATCGAGGCGATGGGTGGGACCGCCACCGGCCTCGTGGTCACGCTCGTCGCCGACCCGGCCACTCCGCTGGCGTGGGTGCGTGAACTGGCGATCGGGCTCGGGCAGGAGGCGGCGCGCGCCGGGACACTGATCGTCGGCGGTGACCTGTCGTCGGCCGGCCCAGGGGTGTGCGTCATCAGCGCGACGGCCCTCGGTGAGTTACCGGACGGCGCCGTGCCCGTGCTGCGCAGCGGTGCACGGCCGGGGGACGCGCTCGCCGTGTCCGGGCCGCTCGGCCGGGCGGCTGCGGGGCTATTGCTGCTGCAGGAGAACCGGGCCGCGGACGATCCGGATCTGGTTGGTTACCAACAAAGCCCGCGTCCGGCGTACGGCGATGGGCGGCGCGCGCTTGAAGCGGGGGCGAGCGCGATGCTGGACGTGAGTGACGGTCTGTTGCTCGACGCGGAGCGGATCGCCAACGCCAGTGGTGTGCGGATCGACGTACGCACAGCGGCGTTGGCCGCGGACGTCGCGGCGTTGACCGCGGTCGGCGACCGCGCAACGGATTGCGTTCTGCGCGGGGGTGAGGAGCACGTGCTGCTGGCCACCTTCGCCGGTAAGGACGTGCCGTCCGGCTGGCGGGTGATCGGCGCGGTGACCCCGGGTGCCGGCGTCTCGGTGGACGGTCTTGACACGCAGGGCGGTGGCTGGGAGCACTTTACGGCTCAACAGGAGTAGCTTCTGAATGTTCGATTGGACTGCAATGCAAAGGGGCTGAGCGTGATCGCGGACGCGTCGTCATCACTGCAACTGAACGCGGGGTTCATCGATTACCTGCTAATCGCGCTGTATTTCGTCTTCGTCCTGGGCATCGGTCTCATGGCGCGGCGGCAGGTCTCCAGTTCGATCGACTTCTTCCTGTCGGGTCGTTCGCTGCCGGCGTGGATCACCGGGCTGGCGTTCATCTCCGCCAACCTCGGCGCGGTCGAGATCATGGGCATGTCGGCCAACGGCGCCCAGATCGGCATGCCGACGATGCATTACTACTGGATCGGTGCGGTCCCGGCCATGCTGTTCCTCGCCGTGGTCATGATGCCGTTCTATTACGGCTCCGGTGTGCGCAGCGTGCCGGAGTTCATGAACCGGCGGTTCGGTTCGACGGCGCACTTGGTGAATGCCATCAGTTTCGCGGTCGCGCAGGTATTGATCGCGGGCGTGAACCTCTTCCTGCTGGCGACCATCGTGCACACCCTGCTCGGCTGGGACCTCACCGTCTCCACCATCGTGGCGGCGGTGATCGTGCTGGCCTACATCACCCTCGGCGGTCTGTCGGCGGCGATCTACAACGAGGTGCTGCAGTTCTTCGTCATCGTCGCGGCGTTGCTGCCCCTGACCCTGATCGCGCTGCACAAGGTCGGCGGCTGGTCCGGTCTGACCGACAAGATGACCGCGGCGGGCACGAAGGGCGAACTCGCCTCGTGGCCGGGCGAATCACTGACCGGCTTCACCAGTGCGTTCTGGTCGGTCATCGGCATCGTCTTCGGTCTGGGCTTCGTGCTGTCCTTCGGTTACTGGACGACCAACTTCGTCGAGGTCCAACGGGCGATGGCCAGCAAGGACATGAACTCGGCCCGGATGGCTCCGGTCATCGGGTCGTTCCCGAAGATGTTCATCCCGTTCATCATCATCATTCCCGGCATCATCGCCGGTGTACTCGTGCCGGAGCTGTCCGGGCTGAAGGCCGGGAAGGATACGGGCGGTTCGTACAACGATGCGCTGCTGTACCTGATGCGTGACCTGTTGCCCAACGGCCTTCTCGGCGTTGCTATTGCGGGCATGCTGGCCGCGTTCATGGCCGGTATGGCGGCGAACATCTCCGCGTTCAACACCGTGTGGTCCTACGACATCTGGCAGACCTACATCAAGAAGGACCGGCCGGACAGCTATTACCTCAAGGTCGGTCGCTGGGCGACCCTGGCCGCGACGGTTATCGCGGTCCTGACGTCGTTGTTCGCCCGCAACTACAGCAACGTCATGGACTACCTGCAGACGTTGTTCGGCTTCTTCAACGCCCCGCTGTTCGCGACGTTCATCCTCGGTATGTTCTGGAAGCGGATGACGCCGACCGCCGGTTGGGTGGGCCTGGTCTCCGGCACCGTGGCCGCGATCGTTGTGGCGATCCTGTCCAAGGATGCGCTGGGCCCGTTGTCGACCGGGGTCCTCAACCTCACGGGTCAGGGCGCGAGCTTCGTCGCTGCCGGGGCGGCGTTCGTCGTGGACATCCTGGTCAGCATCGTGGTCACGATGTTCACCAAGCCCAAACCGGATTCCGAACTGCGCGGGCTGGTCTACAGCCTGACGCCCAAGGAGGATTTCGGCGACCAATCCGTGGCGCACTGGTGGCAGTCGCCGACCAAGATGGCCGGGTTGTCCCTGATCCTGGTCATCATCTTGAACATCATCTTCCGCTGAGAGGTTTGCGATCATGAGTGACACTGACGCCCCGGCGACCACCGGCCGCAAGACATCTGCCGGTCTGTTCGACGTGCGCAACATCATCGGCGCTCTGTTGACGATCTACGGAGTCGTGCTGGTCGGGATGGGCCTGTTCAACTACACCGCAGACGACAAGTCCAAGACCGGCGGCTTCAACATCAACCTGTGGTCGGGATTGATCGTGCTGATCTGCGGGCTGCTGATGATCGCGTGGGCGGTGACGCGGCCGATCCTGGTCCCCGTTGAAGAGGGCACGAACGAAGACGCGTAGCGCAGGTTGTGGGCGAGCGCTTGGTTGCGCTCAGGCTCACGGGGCAGCGATCAGCTCGCCGCTGGGCACCATGAACCAACCGTCAGGGTGGTCAGCCCATTCGCGCCATCCGTCGGCGATGCGCTCCAGATCGGCGCGGTCCGCCCACTCCAGCGCAGTCGCCTGATCGGCGATGGCTGAGTCGGTGATGCGCTCAGCCCACAAACCGCCCCACCAGCGACGGTCGGTCGGTGTGGCGTAGGTCCAGTTGGTCGAACTGGCCTGCAGGATCTGCAGATCCGCGGCCCGGGCCCAGGAGAGCAACCGTCGTCCGGCGTCGGGTTCGGCCCCGTTGTGTCGTGCGAGCCGCCGGTAGAGATCGAGCCACTCGTCCAGTGCCGGGATCAGCGGCCACCAGGTGAACGCCGCATAGTCGGCGTCGCGTACGGCGATGACGCCGCCGGGCCGGGTCACCCGGCCCATCTCCCGCAGGGCGCTCACCGGATCGACGAGATGTTGCAGGACCTGGTGGGCGTGCGTCACGTCGTACGTGCGGCTGGGCAGGTCGAGGTCATGGACGTCACCCACGACGTACGTCGCGTCGATGCCCTGGGCGTCCAACTCGGCTTTGGTCAGGGCGATGGCCTCATCGGTGGCTTCCAGGGCCGTCAGCGGCCCGGGTGCGACGATCCGGGCGAGGTCGGCGGTGATGGTTCCCGGGCCTGAGCCGATGTCCAGCAGGGACTGGCCCGCGTGCAGGCGGCCCAGCAGGTATCCGGCGGAGTTCTCGGCGGTGCGGGAGCGATGGGATCGCAGCACGCTCTCGGCATGCCCGTGGGTGTAGGTAGCCATACCGTCGATCACATCACTTGGTCTCGCATTGCGGACGATGGGGTCATATGGCGGACGCGTGCCCGCCCGCGGGTGAACAGGGCTCCGAGTGTGGCGGTTTCGTCACGAATCGGGGTGGTGATGGCTGGGGAGGCCGCGAAGTGTGGTGGTTTCGTCACGAATCGGGGTGGTGGGTCGCCCGCGCGACCGCGGCGACTGAAGCAATACGCCTGGACAACGACGAACGGCCGGCTCCCTGTTACGGGAGCCGGCCGTTCGTCGTACGGGAAGAGGTCAGCGAGTGACCTTACCCGCCTTGATGCACGAGGTGCACACGTTCAGTCGCTTCGGCGTCGCACCATTCTCACCCACACGGGCGCGGATGCGCTGGATGTTGGGGTTCCAACGGCGCTTGGTGCGGCGGTGCGAGTGCGAGATGGAGTGACCGAAGCCCGGACCCTTGCCGCAGACGTCGCAAGTGGCAGCCACAGTTATCTCCTACGAATAGTTGGTCGGTGTGCGGGATGATCCCGCGGCAGTCGCAACCGACGTGGTCGCGAGCAACCCTGAAATGGTAGCCGAGGCAGCACCGGACGACCAAAACGCGTCCGGCAGGCCGGTAGGTGTCGGGGCCGCGCACTATTGTGCGGGACGGGGTTGACGAGGTAGCGAAGGGGTAGTCGATGGCGCGAGCGGAGCCGCTGCGTTCTCTCGACGCCGCCGCGCTGCGCCGTTGGGCGGTCATCGCCCGCGCCGGTCTTGGCGCCGCGGCGAGCACCATCGACGCACTGAACGTCTTCCCGGTGCCGGACGCCGATACGGGCACCAATCTGCTGCTCACCTTCGAGCAAGCCCTGTTGGCTGAGCGATTCGCGGTGCCCCCGGATGCCGGGATCGCCGAACTCACCGATGCCTTCGCGCGTGCGGCAGTCCTGTCCGCGCGCGGCAACTCAGGGGTGATCCTCAGTCAGCTCGCCCGTGGAGTGGCCGCGGGGGCCGCCGACGATCACACGGCCTGGGGACCCGCCGAGGTCTCGGATGCGTTGCGATCGGCGGCCGACCACGCCCACCGCGCCGTCGCCGACCCACAGAAGGGCACGATCCTCACCGTCGCCGACGCAGCTGCAGACGCGGCACACCGAGCGGCAAGCGGCACGCTGAGCGATGTCGTCACCGCAGCTGTCCAGGGGGCGCGAGCAGCCCTGGAGCATTCGCCGCAGGAGTTGCCCGCGCTGCAGCACGCGGGCGTCGTCGACGCAGGCGGGGCTGGCTTCCTGGTACTGCTCGAGGCCCTGCTGGCGGTCGTTGAGGGCCGCACCGGGTTTGCGGCGCTGCACGACGACTGGTCGCCGGCCGGGAACGTCTCGGTGGCGGGAGCCTGCGACCTGCCGACGGACGGCGGCGGCCCCGGCTACGAGGTGATGCTGGTCCTGGAGGACAGCACCGCCGACTCCGTCACCGCGCTCGAGGCCGACCTGGTGGCTCTCGGTGACTCGGTCGTGATCGCCGGGGACGATTCCTTGCGCTCGGTACACGTGCACACCGACCACGTCGCAGCCGCGCTCGAACGCGCTGCCCGGGCCGGTACCACCGGATATCCCGAGGTGACCCGGTTCGCCGACCAGCTGCGCGGGAGTGTGTCGCGAGATCCGTTGTTGTTGATCACCGAGTCACCCGCCCTGGCCGCGCTTGCTGCTGCACTGGGCGCCCAGGCCCTCGAACACCAGCACTTCGACCCGACCGTCACCGAGGTCGTGGATGCCCTGCGAGCACAGGGAGGCGGCGTTGTGCTCGCCTCGACCGCCGGCGGGCTGGCCGCCGCTCGGGCGGCAGGGGCTCTGACCGATGAATGTTTCGTGGTGCCTGCGACCAGTCCGGTGACCGCGGCCCTGGCGCTGCAGGCCTGGGCCGATTTCCCGCCCGGGACCCCCGGGGCCGAGGCGGGCCGGGAGTGTGCGGAGCTGATCGCGGGCACCCAGGTGGTCGACCTGCGCATCGGTGGCGATGATCTGGCGGCCCGGACCCGGAGTGCGCTTGCACAGCTGGTCACCGACGACACCGAGATCGTGACGATCGTGCGCGGCGCCGACGCGGACTGGCGGGTGCTCGAGGAGGCGCTGGCCGACGTACGCCGATCGCGTCCGCACGTGCTGACCGAGCTGCTGCTCGGTGGCAGCGCCGGGATTGCTGCATCGGTGGGGGCGGAGTGAGGTCGGCATGGTGACCGGTTGGGACACCAGACTGGCCAACACCTTGGGGCGTTCGGCAGGCAAACTCACCAAGAGCGAGAAGCTGGTCACCTCCCGGGATCTGCTGGACTTCCTGCCCCGGCGCTACCTCGACGTCAACAAGGCGGGGAAACTGTCGGAGTTCGAGGTCGGCGAACAGGTAGTACTGGTCGCGACGGTGATCAGCGGCAACTCCCGGCGGATGCGCAACCAGCCCAACCGGTTGATGTACCAAGCGGTGATCGAGGACGCGGAAGGTCAACGTGCCGGGCTGGTCTTCTTCAACGCCCGCGGGCACGACAAGGCGCTGACACCGGGCACGACCGCGGTGTTCTACGGCAAGTTGGACAGTTATCAGGGCGGCCTGCAGATCTCCCACCCGTCCTACTCCCGCGGCGATCTGGACGCACCCGATCTGTACCCGGGGCAGCTGATGCCGGTCTACTCGCATATCCCCAACGTCACGGACGCGGGAATCACCAGGGCCGTCGTCATGGTGCTGGAGGCCCTACGTGCGGACCGGGTTCCGGACCCGGTGCCCCAGGAGCTGCTCGACCGGCACAACCTGTTGGGTCAGCTCGACGCCTACGAGTCGCTGCACCTGCCGATCGACCACGCGCACGCGGCGCGCGGCCGCAGGCGGCTGCGCTACGACGAGGCACTGATCGTGCAGGTCGCGCTGGCGCAGCGGCGCGCCCGGTACGACGACCTGCGGACCACTGCCCGCCGTCCCCTTCCCGCCGGGCTGCTCGAGCGCTTCGATCAGCGGTTGCCGTTCGAACTGACCCAAGGCCAGCAGGAAGTTTCAGCGACGATCTTGTCGGAACTGAGTCGCGAGCGCCCGATGCACCGGTTGCTGCAGGGTGAGGTCGGCTCGGGCAAGACGCTCGTCGCGCTGCGGGCGATGTTGGCGATGGTCGACGCCGGGGCGCAGGCCGCGCTGCTGGCACCCACGGAAGTGCTTGCGCAACAACACGTCCGGTCCATCGAGGCGATGCTCGGCGACCTCGCCCAGGGCGGGACGCTGGGCGCCGCCGAACATGCCACCCGGGTGGCCCTGTTGACCGGGAGCATGACCAAAGCTCAGAAGCAGAAGGTGCTGCTGGACATCGTGACCGGTGACGTCGGCATCGTCGTCGGCACGCATGCCCTCATCCAGGACCAGGTCGAGTTCGCCGACCTCGGGTTGGTGGTCGTCGACGAGCAGCACCGCTTCGGGGTGGAGCAGCGAGATGCGCTGCGGATGAAGGGGATTGCGCCGCCGCACGTTCTGGTCATGACCGCGACGCCGATCCCGCGCACCGTCGCGATGACCGTCTTCGGTGACATGGACACCAGCGAGTTGCGGGAGTTGCCCCCGGGACGGCCGCCGATCACCAGTCATCTCGTCCCCGCGGCCAAGCCGGGCTGGTTGCAGCGCACCTGGCACCGCGTGGCCGAAGAGGTCGCCGCCGGCCATCAGGCCTACGTCGTGTGTCCGCGGATCGGTGAGGACGACCAGGTCTGCGATGAGGAGACGCCGGACTGGGCGCTGGAGGCCGATGCTCCGAGGAGACCGGGCGCCCGATCCACGGGGTGGTCGAGACCCTCGCGACGCTGCGCCGGGAGCCGGCGCTGGCCGGCCTACGGATCGAGATGATGCACGGCCGGATGAGCGCCGCGGACAAGGACGCCGTGATGGCGGCGTTCAGTGCGGGTGACATCGACGTCCTGGTCTCCACCACGGTGATCGAGGTCGGGGTCGACGTCCCGAACGCCACCGTCATGGTGATCCTCGACGCGGATCGTTTCGGCATC
Source organism: Branchiibius cervicis (assembly GCF_042661605.1). Classification (NCBI taxonomy): domain Bacteria; kingdom Bacillati; phylum Actinomycetota; class Actinomycetes; order Micrococcales; family Dermacoccaceae; genus Branchiibius; species Branchiibius cervicis. Next base: position 2,432,023 of record NZ_JBHSWJ010000002.1, on the reverse strand, counting down.
TCCCAGTTGCACCAGTTGCGCGGGCGGGTGGGCCGGGGCAGTGGGGGAGGCCTCGCGCTGCTCGTGACCGACTCCCACAACGAGGACACACTCGACCGGCTGGCCAAGGTGGCCGAGAACACCGACGGGTTCGCCCTGGCCGACCTCGATCTGGAGTTGCGCCGCGAGGGCGATGTGCTGGGTGCCGACCAGTCCGGCCGGGGCACCCACCTGCGACTGCTGCGGCTGACGAACAAGAAGGACGTCGAGCTGATCGAGTTGGCCCGGCAGGACGCGGCCGACCTGATCGCGCAGGACCCGACTCTGCAGCGGCACCCCGAACTCGCCGCCCTGATCGCCGGTCAGGTCGACGAAGAGCGCGCCGCGTTCCTGGAGCGTGGCTGATGACCCGCATCATCGCCGGCACGGCGGGCGGTCGTCGCCTCCAGACTCCGCCCGGATCGGGCACCCGACCCACCAGCGACCGGGTCCGCGAAGCGCTGTTCGCCCGGCTCGAGCACCTGGGCGCCCTCGACGGCGCCGCCGTCGACCTCTACGCCGGATCCGGGGCCCTCGGCCTCGAAGCCGCCTCGCGCGGTGCGGCACCGGTGCTGCTGGTCGAGTCCGACCGGCGGGCCGCGGCGGTGATCAAGTCCAATGTCGCCGCATTGGGGCTGACGGACGTGAGCGTCCGGGCGGCCACGGTCGAGCGCACGCTGGCCGGTGACGCGCCGTACGTCGCGCAGCTGGTCCTGATCGACCCGCCCTATGCGGTGACGGAGGCGGCGCTCGCCGGCGTTCTGGATGCCCTGACCGGCGGCTGGCTGTCCCAGGACGCGGTCGTCGTCGTCGAGCGGTCCAGTCGCTCTCCGCAACCCACCTGGCCGCCCGGGCTGACCCCCGAGGACGAGCGCAAGTACGGCGAGACAACCCTCTGGTTCGCCCGGGCAACACCGCTAGGGTCGGCCCTGTGAACGATCTGCTGCCCGGTGATCCGCGCCGCTGCGTCTGCCCCGGCTCCTACGACCCCATCACCATGGGCCACCTGGATGTCATCACCCGGGCCGCCTCCATCTTCGAGGAGGTGATCGTCGCGGTGCTGTTCAACCCGGCCAAGGAGGGCACGTTCACGCCCGACGAGCGGGTCGCGCTGATCAGTGAGTCCACGGGGCACCTGCCCAACGTGCGGGCGGAGGCGTTCGAGCCGCAGCTGGTCGTCGACGTGTGCCGCAGCGTCGATGCAGGGGTGCTGCTCAAGGGGCTGCGCGGGGTGACCGACTTCGAGTACGAATGGCCGATGGCGCTGATGAATGCCGAGATGGCCGGCGTCGAGACCCTCTTCATGCCCGGCGACCCGGCCATGCAGCACTACTCCAGTTCGCTGATCCGGCTGATCGCCGGTCACGGGGCCGACGTATCGGCCATGGTGCCCTCACCGGTCCTGCGACCGCTCATCGATCGCCTCACCCGCTGAGTTTGGGGATTGCCGGTCCCCACCGGTAAAGTTGATCTTCGGTTTGTGTCGGCTTCAACGCCGTCCGGCCGCGCCGAAACCGCTCTACTTCCTCGGACCTGTGATGCCCTTCGAACCGCAACGTCCCCTGGTGCTCGACACCCGGGAACTCGCGCGACGACCCGGTCAGATGGTGACCGAGCAAGTGAGCGTTCCGGCACCGGATGCCCTGGGCAACGCCGTGATCGAGGTGCCCGCAGGTGAGCCAATGCGGCTGGACCTGCGCCTCGAGTCGGTGCTCGAAGGGGTTCTGGTGTCCAGTTCGGTGCAGGCCGAGGCCGTGGGTTCGTGTGTGCGGTGCCTGGATGACGTGACGTACGACGTCGATGTCACGTTCCAGGAGCTGTTCGCCTACCCCGACCGGGCCGCGCACCACCACGAGGTGGCGCCGGTGGACGACGAGGAGGAGATCTACGAGCTCGATGGCGATCTCGCGGATCTCGAACCGATGCTGCGCGACGCGATAGTGCCTGCACTGCCGTTGCAACCGATGTGCCGGGAAGACTGTTTGGGTCTGTGCTCCGAATGCGGGGCACATCTGAACGACGATCCGGACCATCACCATGAAGTGTTAGACCCCAGATGGGCGGCGTTGAGCCAATTGGCCAGCACGCCCGACGATGAGAAGAGGAACTGACGTGGCTGTCCCCAAGCGGAAGATGTCGCGCTCCAACACCCGCTCGCGCCGAGCCAACTGGAAAGCCAGTGCCACCCCGGTGCAGGCGTGCCCGGTGTGCAGCTCGCCGAAGCAGGGCCACCAGGCCTGCCCGAGCTGCGGCGCCTACAACGGCCGCCAGTACTCGGCTGCGGTGCGCAGCGAACACCAGGACTGACACGCCCGACCTGGGCGTGAGCACCAAACGAGCGCGGCGGGACCTGACCGCCCGGCCGGTCGAGGAACTCGCCGGCACTCTGTACGAGCTCAGCGGTACGTCGATCGACGTACCGCTGCTGCTACGTGCCGTCACGCACCGCTCCTACGCCTACGAGAAGGGCCAGGGCAACGCGGTGCTGCCGCACAACGAGCGCCAGGAGCTGCTCGGCGACTCGGTCCTGGGCCTGGTTGTCACCGACGAGCTGTACCGACGCCATCCGGACCTGACCGAGGGCCAACTGACGCCGATCAAGGCTTCGATCGTCAACGCCCGCGCCTGCGCGCAGGTCGCCCGCAGCATCGGCCTGGGCGCCTACGTCCTGCTCGGTAAGGGCGAGTTGGGCAGCGGCGGCCGGGACAAGGACTCGATCCTGGCCGACGCCATGGAGGCCGTCATCGGCACCGTCTACCTGTGCGGCGGCCTGCCCGCGGCGCAACGGTTCATCCTGGCCACCTTCGGCGACCTCTTCGAGGGCTCCCTCGAGCTCGGTCCGGGTCTGGACTGGAAGACCTCGCTGCAGGAGTTGTGTGTCGCCTTCGACGTGCCCGCGCCGCGCTACGTCGTCGCCGAAGCCGGACCGGACCACGACAAGATCTTCACCGCAACCGTGCTCGTCGGCGATCAGGCCTTCGGCTCCGGCGTCGGGCGCAACAAGAAGACCGCCGAGCAAAGGGTCGCCGAGATCGCCTGGCGGGAGATGTCCCAGCGACCGCTGCCCGACGTGCCGGATGCCTGAACTGCCCGAGGTCGAGGTGGTACGCCGTGGCGTGGCCGACCACGTGGTGGGCCAGCGATTCACGCGGGCGCACGTGAGCGGCGTACGTACGGCGCGTCGACACCTGGCCGGCGCAGCTGACCTGTCCGCCCGGCTCACCGGGCGATCAGTCAGCTCGGCCCAGCGACGCGGCAAATATCTATGGCTGACCCTCGATGACGGCGACGAAGCACTGGTCGTGCACCTGGGGATGAGCGGTCAGCTGCTGGTGGAGACGCCGGACGCCCCGCTGGAGAAGCACGCGCACGCAGTGTTCGACCTGTCCGATGGGCGCCAGTTGCGGTTCGTCGACCAGCGCACGTTCGGCGGATTGCAACTGACCCCCGTGGTGACCTCCTCGGTGGACGGACGGGCGGTTCCGGAGCCGGTCGGCCACATTGCCGCCGACCCGTTGGAGCCGGCGTTCGATCAGCCCGCGACCGTCCGGGCGATCCGCCGGCGGCGCACCCAGATCAAACGAGCGCTGCTCGACCAGTCTTTGGTGTCCGGCATCGGCAACATCTACGCCGACGAGGCATTGTGGTCGGCCCGCCTGAACGGCCTGCGCCCGACCGACCGGTTGCCGGCGGCGAAAGTGTCCGAGGTGCTCGATGCCGCGACCGGAGTCATGCACGCCGCGCTGGCGCAGGGGGAACCAGTTTCGATGCGCTCTACGTCAACGTGAACGGCGCCAGCGGCTACTTCGACCGGTCGTTGCACGCCTACGGGCAGCAGGGCCGGCCGTGCACCCGGTGCGGGACGCTGATGGTGCGGGAGGAGTTCATGAACCGCTCGTCGCACTTCTGCCCGAAATGCCAGCCTCGGCCGCGCTCGGTCCGTCCAGCGCACCGCACTAGAGTCACTTCGTGACATCCGCTCCCGCTGTCCTGCACCCGCTCGCCCTGCCCGCACCACAGGAGGCACGCACCTGGTTGCTCCAGCGCTGCGAGGACAGCCTCGCTGACGCGACCACGACCGTCACCGAGCTCAAGGCGCTGGACCACCCGTCGGCCGCGCAGGTGGTCGATGCGTGGAACGAGATCCAGATCGCGCTGGGTAACGCGTCAGCCGCGGCGTCGGTGCATTCCGAGGTCCACCCCGACGCGGCAGTCCGCGAGGCCGGCGACGACGCGATGCGTCGCATCGACGCGTTCTCCACGGATCTGGGGTTGGACCGCGAACTGTCCGACATCGTGAGTGCCGTTTCCGAGGAGGGGCTGGACTATGACGCCGCGCGATTGCTGGCCCGGATCCTCCGCGACTTCCACCGCTCCGGCGTCGACCGGGATGACGCCACCCGCGCTCGGCTGAAGGAACTGGCCGAGCTGGAACTGGCCGCCAGCCAGGAGTTCAGCCGCAACATCCGGGACGGTGTGCGCACGATCCGCGTCCGCCCGGAGGATCTGGCCGGCATGCCCGACGACTGGCTGGGCGACCACCCGGCCGACGACCAGGGCCTGGTGACGGTGACGACCGATTACCCGGACTCCGTGCCGTTGATGACCTTCTGTTCGCGCCGCGCGACGCGTGAGGCGATGACCCTGGAGCGGCTGAACGTCGCCTGGCCCGTCAACGACGAGGTGCTGCTCCGGCTGATCGCGCTGCGCCAGGAGCGAGCGACGCTGTTGGGCTACCCGACCTGGGCCGACTTCGATGCCGAGGTCAAGATGATCAAGACGGGTACGGCGATCCGCGAGTTGGTCGACAAGATCGCCGCCGCTGCGCAGGAGCGCGCGCTGCGGGACAAGGGCGTCGTGCTGCGCCGGCTGCAGGACGACGTACCCGAGGCCACGGATATCACCTCGGTCGACCTGGCTTACTACGGCGAGCTGGTCCGCAAGGAAACCTACGACGTCGACGCCCAGCTGGTGCGCACCTACTTCGACTTCGCGACCGTCCGCCAGGGCCTGCTCGACGTCACGGGGAGGTTGTTCGGTCTGTCCTGGGTCGCCGTACCCGATGCGACGGTCTGGCATCCGGACGTCACGGCGTACGACGTCGAACGCGACGGCGAACGGATCGGGCGCATCTATCTGGATCTGCACCCCCGGGAGGGCAAGTTCAAACACGCCGCGCAGTTCGACCTGGTCAGCGGCGTCTCCGGTCGGCAGTTGCCCGAGGGAGTGCTGGTCTGCAACTTCACCCGGGGGCTGATGGAGCACGACGAGGTGGTGACCCTCTTCCACGAGTTCGGTCACCTGATCCACCACGTCGTCGGCGGCGACCAGCGCTACGCCCGCTTCTCCGGGGTCGCGACGGAGTGGGACTTCGTCGAGGCTCCGAGCCAGATGCTGGAGGAATGGGCCTGGGACGGGGCCGTTCTCGCCTCATTCGCCAAGAACGCTGCCGGGGAACCGATTCCGGCGGCACTCGTCGAGCGGATGAAGAAGGGCGAGGACTTCGGGAAGGGCTATCGCGCGCGCACCCAGATGTTCTACGCCGGCTTGTCGCACGCGCTCTACACAGCCCCGCAGACGGATGTGACCGCGACGCTGCGCGAGCAGCAGGAGCGCTATTCGGTGTTCCCGTACATCCCCGACACGCATTTCCATTGCGCGTTCGGGCATTTGGACGGGTACAGCTCCGGCTACTACACCTACATGTGGTCCTTGGTGATCGCCAAGGACATGTTCAGCGCCTTCGACCCGGCCGACCTGTTCAACCCTCAGGTCGCCGGTCGGTATCGCGACACGGTGCTTGCGCCCGGTGGTTCGCGCGACGCTGCTGACCTGGTGGCCGACTTCCTGGGTCGGCCGTACTCCTTCGACTCCTACGCGGATTGGTTGGCCCGATGATCGAACTCAAGTCGCCCGCCCAGATCGAGCAGATGAAGCCGGCGGGACGTTTCGTCGCCTCGGTCATCACTGCCCTGGGCGAGGCAGCCGGCGTCGGAGTGAACCTGCTGGAGTTGGATGCCCTGGCGCACGACATGATCCGGGAGGCCGGAGCGGAGTCGTGTTACATCGACTACCACCCCAGTTTCGGCGCCATGCCCTTCGGGAAGGTCTTGTGCACGAGCGTGAACGACGCTGTGCTGCATGGGCTTCCGCACTCCTACCGGTTGCGCGACGGAGACCTGCTGTCGGTCGACTTCGCGGCGTCGATCGACGGCTGGGTTGCCGACTCGGCACTGTCGGTCGTCGTCGGCACCGCTCGTCCGGAAGATCTGAAGATCATCGACACCACCCAGCGTGCCTTGGCGGCAGGTATCGAAGCGGCCCAGGCCGGGAACCGGTTGGGCGACGTTTCCGCGGCCATCGCCGAGGTGAGCCGCGCCGCGGGATACCGGATCAACACCCAGTTCGGCGGCCATGGGGTGGGCCGCACGATGCACGGCGATCCGCACGTGCCCAACGACGGCAAGGCGGGGCGCGGTCTGAAACTCCAACCCGGACTGGTGATCGCGGTCGAGCCGTGGCTGATGGAGGGCACCGACCAGATCTACACCGACAAGGACGGCTGGACGTTGCGCAGCAGGGACGGCTCACGTGGTGCCCACAGTGAGCACACCATTGCGGTGACGCCCGACGGTCCGTTGATCCTGACGGCCCGCGACTGATGGCTACCCCCTTCGACCTGGCGGCGACCGACGAATTGCTGGCGACGACCCGCGCGGTCCGCAAGCGGCTCGACCTCGAGCGGCCCGTCGAACTGGAGGTCTTGCTCGAGTGCATCGACCTGGCGCAGCAGGCACCGACCGGCGGCAACCAGCAGGGGTGGCGTTTCGTGGTCGTCACCGACGCTGCCCAGCGACAGCTGATCGCCGACACATACCGGCGGGTGTCGCAGTCCTACTTCGCGTCGCGTGCGGCCACGCCGGGCGATGACCAGACCAGCAGAGTGCGCTCCAGCTCGGACTACCTGCGCGACAATCTCGAACGAGTCCCGGCGATGGTGATCCCGTGCCAGCAGGGCCGCCCGGAGTCCTTGCCGCTGGCCGCCATGGCGTCCTACTTCGGCTCGATCGTCCCGGCCACCTGGTCGATGATGCTGGCGTTGCGGGCTCGGGGGCTGGGGTCGGTCTACACCACGCTGCACCTGGTGGACGACGGCGAGCAGGTCGTCGCGCAGGCTCTGGGAATTCCGGGCGGCTGGACCCAGACCGCGCTCATTCCAGTGGCCTACACCATCGGCACCGACTTCAAACCGGCCAAACGACCGCCGGTGAGCGAGATTGTCGGCGTCAACGGCTGGTAGATCGGTCAATACCGGGACTTTCGACCCGGTGTGGTGGCCCAGGGTTGGTGGGCGGCTGCAATACCGGGACTTTCGACCCGGGGTGGTGGCCCAGGGTCGGTGGGCGGCTGCAATACCGGGACTTTCGACCCGGGGTGGTGGCCCAGGGTTGGTGGGCGGCTGCAATACCGGGACTTTCGACCCGGGGTGGTGGCCCAGGGTTGGTGGGCGGCTGCAATACCGGGACTTTCGACCCAATGAAGCGCACCCGACAACGAACCGCGCCAGCACCCGAGGTCGGGGTGCTGGCGCGGTTCGTAGGGTCGCGGCGGGTCAGTGCACCATGACCGGCGGCACACCCTCGTCGTCCAGCAGGTGGCTCTCCTCGTGTTTCTTGGGCAGGAAGAGCGACACCACGAAGGTCACCGCACACAGCGAGAACGCGACCATGAAGCTCACCGCGAACGCATGTGCCATGTCGTGGTGCATCAGCTTGGTGAAGTTCGCCAGCGCTTCCTGGGCGGTCTTGCCGAAGCCGGCGATGTACTGCTGGATCTCGGTCGGAACCGGTTTGCCCTGCTCCTGCGCCAAGGCCGCCGCCTGACCCGCCGTCACGGCGGGGCTGGCTTTGTACTGGTTGGTCAGGACCACGGAGATCACCGCGACACCCACCGAGCTGGCGATCTGCTGGGTGATGTTCAACAGCGTCGAGCCGCGCGCAACCTCATGTCCGCTGAGGGTACGTAGTGCGGCGGTCATCAGCGGCATCATCGTGGCGCCCATGCCCAGGCCCATGACGAACAGGACCGCGATCAGGTAGCCGTAGCTGGTGTCGGCCTGGATGCGGGTCAGCCCGAACATGCCGGCGACGATGATCGCCAAACCGACCGGCACGATTCTCCCGACGGGGAACTTGTCGGCGAGCGCTCCGGCGATCGGCATTGTCAGCATCGCGCCAAGACCCTGCGGTGCGACCAGCAGACCGGACTGCAACGCGGACTCACCGCGCACCTGCTGGAAATAGGTCGGCACCAGGAGAAGACCACCGAAGAACGCCGCCGCGAACAGGAACATCGTCAGCACCGAGATCGACAGGTTGTAGTTCCTGAACAAGCTCAGGTCCAGCAAGGGGTGCTGCGGTTTGAAGGAGTAGAAGACGAACGCGATGACCAGCGCCAACCCGACCAGGCCGGGGATCAATACCTTCGCCGAGGCGATGGTGCCGGCCTCGGGGATGGAGGACACGCCGTACAGGAACAGAGCCAGACCCGGCGACATGAGCAGCATCCCGATGACGTCGAACGACTCACTGGGTGTGGGGCTGTCCTTGGGCAGGATGAACCAGGCGTAAATCAACGCGATCAGACCGAGCGGGACGTTGATCAGGAAGATCCAGTGCCAGCTGGCGTGCTCGATCAGGTAACCACCGATGATCGGGCCGAGGATCGGGCCAAGCAGCATCGGCACGCCGAGGATGGCCATCAGCCGGCCCATCCGCTGCGGCCCGGCAGCGCGGGTCATGATCGTCATGCCCAGCGGCATCAACATGCCGCCGCCCAGGCCTTGCACCACCCGGAACGCGATCAGCATGCCGATGCTGGTGGCGCCGGCGCACAGCACCGAGCCGAGCGTGAACAGCAGGATCGCCATCATGTAGAGGCGTTTGGTGCCGAACCGGTCGGCGGCCCAACCGGTCAGCGGGATGACGGTGGCCAACGCCAGGGTGTAGGCGGTGACGGTCCAGGCGACGGTGGAGTAATCGGCGACCTGCAAGTCCTTCTGGAAGGTCGGCAGGGCGACGTTGACGACGGTGATGTCGAGGATCGACATGATGGCGCCGAGGACGACGACACCGGCGATCTTCAGCACGGCGGCATCGATCTTCTCGGGGTAGTGGTGTGGAGCGCCCGGGGTGACGGGAGAGGGGGCTTCAGACATGACGACAACGGTACCCGTAACCGGTGACAGCCTCCGCATCGTTTTCGGCCGGTCGGTCCCCGCTCGCGGGCCCTGCCCGCATTAGGCTCACTCGAGAGAAGTGTCGCCACCGCACGAGACGGGTTGTCGTTGTACGTCAAGAACCTGACCCTGAAGGGTTTCAAGTCGTTCGCTTCGGCGACCTCGATGCGCCTTGAGCCGGGCATCACCTGCATCGTGGGCCCGAATGGCTCGGGCAAGTCGAACGTCGTCGACGCGCTGGCCTGGGTGATGGGCGAGCAGGGCGCCAAGAGCCTGCGCGGCGGCAAGATGGAAGACGTCATCTTCGCCGGGACTCCGGGCCGGCCGGCGCTGGGCCGGGCCGAGGTGTCGCTGACCATCGACAACTCCGACGGTGCCCTGCCGATCGACTACACCGAGGTGACGATCACCCGCACGATGTTCAAGGGTGGCGGCTCGGACTATGCGATCAACGGCACTTCATGCCGGCTGCTGGACATCCAAGAGCTGTTGTCCGACTCCGGTATCGGCCGGGAGATGCACGTCATCGTCGGCCAGGGTCAACTCGACGCGGTGCTGCGGGCGACCCCGGAGGAGCGGCGCGGCTTCATCGAAGAGGCCGCCGGAGTCCTGAAGCATCGCAAACGCAAAGAACGAGCGCTGCGCAAACTCGATGCGATGGAGGCCAACCTGGCCCGCGCCACCGATCTGACCGCCGAGATCCGCCGTCAACTGGGACCCCTCGGCCGCCAAGCGCAAACGGCCCGCCGGGCGGCGACGATCCAGGCTGAGGTCCGGGATGCGCGGTTGCGACTGTTGGCCGATGACCTGGTGCAGTTGACCAGCACCCTGGAGCAGGAGGTGGCCGACGAGCAGGCCGTCCTGCAGCGCCGGCAAGCCGTCGAGCGGCAACTGGCCACCGCCAAGCAACGACTCGAGGCGTTGGAGGCCGAGGCCGCCGAGCAGGCTCCGGCCGTGGATCGGGCCGCCGCCCGCTGGTACGCCGCGAACGCGCTGGCCGAGCGCGTCGCCGCAACCGGTTCGCTGGCCGCCGAACGGGTGCGGCTGCTGGCCGAGCATGAGGCCAGCGAGCAGCAGTCTTCCGGTCGGGACCCGGAGAAGTTGCGCGAGCAAGCCGCCCGATTGCGAGAAGACCACGAGCGGCTCAGCGGCGAGATCGACCGCGCCGCAACGGCTTTGGAGGTAGCAGTCCAACGTCGCACGGACCTGGAGGCGGCACACCAGGAGGAGCAGCAGCGACTGCAACGGGTCGCGCGCGCGATCGCTGACCGTCGCGAGGGCTTGGCCAAACTCGAGGGTCAGGTCGCCGCACGACACAGCAGGATCGACGCGGCGCAGGGCGAGTTGGACCGGTTCGACGCCGCCGAGGCCGACATCGCGCAGCGGCTGGTCGACGCCGAGCGTGAGTACGCCGAGCTCGAGGCCGGGATCGCCGCCGACGAGCAGGGTGAGGCCGATCTGGACGCCGCCTACGAAGCGGCGGAGGCCAAACGGGTCGAAGCTGCGGCTGCCCTGGAGGAGGCGCTGGACGCCGAGCGCACCGCCGATCGCGATCGCTCAAGTTTGCAGGCCCGCCTGGATGCCTTGTCGCTCAGCCTGCGGCGCACCGACGGAGCCGCGCATCTGCTGAGCGCCGACGAGGGCGACGGGATCGCCGGCCGCTTGTCGGAGAAGCTGACGATCGACCCCGGGTCGGAAGCGGCGATCGCCGCCGCGCTCGGCTGGGCCGCCGATGCGGTCGTCGTCGCGGACCTGGACACGGCCGACCGGGCCGTCGGGTTGCTGCGCCGTGAGGAGGCCGGCAACGCCGGGTTGGTGGTTTCCGGTACGCCGAGCCCCACCGTGAGCGCACCGACGCACCTTCCCGAGGGGGCCCGTCCCGCCCGTGCCGCGGTGACAGCCTCTGCTGACGTCGCAGCGGTTCTTGACGAGTTGCTGCGTGACGTGGTTCTGGTCGATTCGGCTGATGTCGCTAAAGCCGTTGTACGACAAGACGATTCGTTGACCGCAGTGACGCGGGACGGCGATGTCTTCGCCCGGCGGTTCGTCCGGGGAGGATCGGCCGGCGCACCGAGTCTGCTGGAGATCCAGGCGGCCGTCGATGAGACGAAGTCCGCCCTCGACGAAGCCGTCGCCCGCGCCGAGCAGGCCCGCTTCGCCAGCACCGGCCTGCGCACGACGGTGGCCGAGCACACCGAGGCCACGGAAGCAGCGTTGGCGAGACTGGGGAGTCCGATGCCCGGATGGCCGCGATCGCCGAGCAGCTGGGACGACTGGGCCAGGTCATCCGCGGCGTCACGGCCGAACGTGACCGGTTGGAGCAGTCGCGGGCGCAGGCGCAGCAGGCGCTTGCCGCGCATCGCACCGAACTAGCCGATCTGGAGCAGCGGCTGGCCGATGCGCAGGCCGATGGCGATGACTTGTCCGAGCCCAGCACCGACGAACGCGACCGGTTGGCGGTGGAGGCGGCGGCAGCACGATCCGCAGAAACCGATCAGCGGCTGAACCTGCGCACCCGCGAGGAGCAGGCCCGCTCGCTGAAGGACCGCGTCGACGGCCTCGAAGCCGCGGCGGAGTCCGAATTGCGGGCCCGCGAACGCGCTCGTCAGGCCAGAGCGCGACGGGAGGCGCAGGCCCGCGTCGCACGCGCCGTACAACACGGTTGTCGGCAGACCAAGGGATTGGTCGACACGGTGCTGGCCGTGGCGAAGATCCAGCGGGCGGAAGCCGAGGCGGCTCGCACGGTCAGTGACGCCGCCTTGCGAGAGCAGCGGTCGGCCGTGGCCGCCATCGGCGATCAGCTGCGGGAGCTGACCGACACGGTCCACCGCGACGAGGTGGCCCGTGCCGAGCAGCGGTTGCGGATCGAAGCGATGCAGACCCGGGCGGTCGAGGAGCTGGGCATCGAGCCCGATGCGTTGGTCGAGGAGTTCGGCCCGCACCAACTCATCCCGCACATCGCCGGCCCGGACGAGGACGCCGACGATCTGCCGCAGCCCATCCCGTTCGAGCGCGCTGCCCAGGAGCAACGGCTGCGCTCCGCGGAGCGCAGGCTGTCCCAGCTAGGTCGGGTGAATCCGCTGGCGCTGGAGGAGTTTGCCGCCCTGGAGGAACGGCACAAGTTCCTCACCGAGCAACTGGAGGACCTGAAGAAGTCCAAGGCCGATCTGCTGGACATCGTCGCCGAGGTGGACCAGCGGGTGCAACAGGCGTTCGCGGACGCGTTCGCGGACACCGCCGTGCAGTTCGAGGGCGTGTTCTCCCGGCTGTTCCCGGGCGGCGACGGACGACTGGTGCTGACCGACCCGGACGACATGCTGACGACCGGCATCGAGGTCGAGGCACGGCCGCCGGGCAAGAAGATCAAGCGGCTGTCCCTGCTGTCCGGTGGCGAACGCTCATTAGTCGCAGTGGCTTTGCTGGTGTCGATCTTCAAAGCCCGGCCGAGCCCGTTCTACATCATGGACGAGGTCGAGGCCGCCCTGGACGATGCCAATCTGGGCCGGTTGATCACGCTGTTCGAGGAGTTGCGCGACTCAAGCCAGCTGATCGTGATCACCCACCAGAAACGCACGATGGAGGTCGCCGACGCCCTCTACGGTGTGTCGATGCGCGGCGATGGTGTGACCACCGTTGTGTCGCAACGGATCCGGGACGTCCAGCCGGCCTGATCAGGCGACAGGGGTCTTGCGCTGCGCTGCGATGCGGTTGCGGTACCAACCGAAGCTGGTCTTCGGGATACGCCGTTGTGTCGGGTAGTCCACGTAGACCAGGCCGAACCGCATCCGGTACCCCTCGGCCCACTCGAAGTTGTCGAGCAGGGACCAGCAGAAGTAGCCGCGCACATCGACTCCGTCGGCGACCGCCGCGGCAACGGCATCGAGATGTTCCTGCAAGTAGCGCACCCGGTCGGGATCGTCCACGGTGCCGTCGGGGGCGATGACGTCGTCGCATGCCCGGCCGTTCTCGGTCACGTAGATGGGCGGCAGCGACGGGTAGGTGTCGCGTAGCCACACCAAGAGCCGCCGCAGCCCGTCGGCCTCGACCGGCCAGCCGATCTGCGTGGTCTCACCGCGCGGGTCGATCACGTCGTGCGTGCCCAGGTCCGTGGCGGTGCGCTGTGCCGGGTCGGGCTGCTCGTACTCGACCGCCTCGACCCGGCTGGGGAAGTAGTTGTTGACGCCGAGGAAATCCAGCGGTGCACTGATCACGGCCAGATCTTCATCATGCATCCAGCTGAAATCGGTGATGGCACAGTAGGTTTCGCGGGCCAGGGTCGGGTAGCGACCGGCAAGGATCGGATCGGTGAAGAGAAGGTTGGAGTTCATCAGAGCCCGCTCGGCGGCGGCCACGTCCTGGGGGCGACCGGTGACCGGCTGTACTGGCTGCAGGTTGAGGGTGACACCGACGCGGGCCGTCGTGTCGGCGCGCAGCACCTGGGTCGCCAGGCCGTGCCCGAGGGCCAGGTGGTAGGCCGCGGCCAGAGCACCGTCCCCCTCCCGGGCGCCAGGTGCGTGTCGACCGGTGCCGTAGCCCAGCATCGAGGAACACCACGGTTCGTTCAGGGTGATCCAGTCCTTCACCCGGTCCCCGAGCCGGGCGTGCGCGATCTGGGTGTAGTGCGCGAATCGCTCGGCGGTGGAACGGATCCGCCACCCGCCGGAGTCTTCGAGCGACTGCGGCAGGTCCCAGTGGTAGAGCGTGACGACCGGGGTGATCCCGCGATCCAGCAACCCGTCGACCAGCCGGTCGTAGAAGTCCAGGCCCGCGGTGTTGCCGGGCCCGTCGCCGTCCGGCTGGATCCGCGGCCAGGCCAGTGAGAAGCGGTAGGCGTCCACGCCGAGCTGGTCGAGCAGCGCGACGTCCTCGCTCCAACGGTGGTAGTGGTCGCAGGCCACGTCGCCGGTGTCTCCGTTGAACGTGCGACCGGGCGTGTGACTGAAGGTGTCCCAGATGGACGGCGTGCGTCCGCCCTCGGCCACCGCCCCTTCGATCTGGTACGACGCGGTGGCCGCTCCGAAGATGAATCCGCTGGGTAGGTGGTTGGTCACGAAGGCTCTCCTGGGGTCGGGGGATGGATCAAGACGTCGACGCCGTACGGCGCGAGGGTGCGGTGGTCTGCGACAGGATCACCCTGCAGCGTGGTCAGTTCCGGGTTCGGGTGGTAGGTGACCGACTCATCGGAGGCGTTCACGACCCATTGGAAGGTGCGTCCGTCATCGTGGCTGAGGTGATCGACCATCAATCGCGGATCGTCACCGGCGGTCTCGCGCGGTAGGCCGGCCACGTCGGCCAGCGCACGATAGATGCGCCAGGTCGGGTCAGGGTTGGCTTGGGGGCGGCTGGCCGCGAAATACTCCAGCGGAAGGGTGCACAGCACCGTCTGTCCGGTGCCGCGGCTCGCTCGCAGCAGGACGGGTCGCCCGTGTTGATCGCGTGCCACGACCGTCGCGTCGACGGGTTCGACCGGCAGGATGGCGCGGCCGTCGGCGGTGCCGGCCACGGGAACGGTGATGGTCGCGCCAGCGCCGATGTCGCCGAAGTCTTCCTCGAAGCGGACGGTGACCTCGTCGTCCAGGATCGGCTCGACCAAGCCGTACCGCAGTGTGTGCCGCGCGCCGAACAACGGCTGCATGCCGGTCCACCAGGGACCGCGCTGAGCCGTCGCGTCGCCCGTTCCGTACGACGCGAAAACCGTTGCGCCCGATTCGGCGAGTTCGCGAAGACGGTGCCACGTCGGAGTGGTGACGGCCTTGGTGGAGGGCAGGATCCACAGACTGGGCTGCGTCGGCAAGCCGTCGCTCTCCCGGATCACGGCCGGCGCCAGACCGGCCTCCCGCAGCGCGATGTAGGACTGTTCGGCGTTGCGGAAGACGTCCGTGCGATGCACGGGGTCGACGAACCAGTTGTCCGGTGCGTCCAGGTAGGCACTGACCAGGAGAGCGACCGGGCTCGGGACGCGTCGGCACCGGGGTAGGTCGATGGTTCGCAGAACCTCTGCGAACCGGTGCATTTCGACCAGTTGGGGTTTGGGCCGCCCGCTGACGTCGGTCAGGCCGAAGTGTTGCTCGAACGGCTGGTGACGGTAAGGGTCGAACTGCGCCAGGTTGTCGAAGTCGGTGTTGTTCCAGGCCAGCCAGCCGGTGGCGCCGGCCAGCAGCGACAGATGCAGGACCTGCCGGTAGTAGTCGGCGGCGTGCTCATCGCTGGAGAAGTCACTGGTGACACCGAATTCCTCCAGCACGACAGGAAGCTCTGCGACAGAGGACAGTTCGCAGACGAAGGCCGCGCGCACGTGTTGCCGGACCGGGTCATCGCCCATCGGGTAGACGTGCGGACCGACGAAGTCGCTCAACTGCGCCAGGTCGCGCACGCTGAAGCCGTTGTCGGCGCCGGTGACCTCGACGCCCCACGCTCCGTCACCGAAGGAGAGTGGCTGACGTCCGCCACCGGCACGTACGGCGTGCGCAACGATACGTGCCCACGAGGAGACCGTCGCCCGGTCCCCCGAGCGGTCGTAGTTGGGCATCTCGTTGCTGATCAGCCAGCCGCAGACTGCGGGGTGGTCGGCGAACCGCCGGGTCACCGCTTCGATGTACCAGGCCTGTTGGGCCACCATCCACACGTCGCCGTACACGTCCTTACCCGCGCGCCACGCCGGGTCCCAGTTCTCCCCGGACATGTGCCCGACCAGGAAGGTGGGGATGGTCTGCATCCCCAGTTTGCGGTGCGCTTCGAGGAAGTCGGCGAACCGTTCGAGCACGTCCTCGTCGAGCACTCCCGGTTCGGGCACCGTGTGCGGCCAGAAGAGGAATGACCGCGTGACACCCAGACCGTGCTCGCTCAACGTGCGCAGTTCCGTGCGCACGAGATCCGGGTCGTACGAACGCCACATGAAGGGTCCGCCGCTGCGGGACCAGAAGTTGGCCCCGAGCCAGACCTGCGGCTCACCGTCGGCTGAGCGCACGCACGCCGATGGCCGCGCCACGCGGCCGGTGAGGGAGTTGGTCACTTCAGCGCTCCTGAGGTCAGACCGGCGACCAGGTAACGCTGCAGGAGTAGGAACACCACGACGATCGGCACACTGACCACCAGAGAGGCAGCCATCACCTGGTTCCAGTAGACGTTGATCGAGGTGGAGTAGCTCTGCAGCCCGATGGACAGCGTCTGGGTGTCGGTGTTGGTCATCTGCGAGGCGAAGAGGATCTCGCCCCAGGAGGTCATGAAGGCGTAGACCGCGACGGCGATCACACCGGGACGTGCGGCGGGCAGGATCACCTGCCACAGGGTCCGCATGGTGCCGGCGCCGTCGACCTTGGCGGCTTCGTCCAGTTCCCGGGGGATGCCGTCGAAGTAGCCCGCCAGCATCCAGATCGAGAAAGGCAGCGTGAAGGTCAGGTAGGTGACGATCAGGCCCAACCGGGTCTGGTAGAACACCGTCGTCCCGAGCACCTTGTCCAGGTTGACGAAGATCAGGAACAGCGGCAGCAGGAACAAGATCCCGGGAAACATCTGGGTGGACAGGATCGTGCCGGTGAACAGGCTGCGGCCGCGGAACCGCCACCGGGAGACTGCGTAGCCGGCGAGGATCGCGATCAGCACGCTGAACAGCGTCGCCACGCTGCACACGACCAGGCTGTTGGTGAAGTACTTCGCCAGCGGCACCGTCTGCCAGATGTCTTTGAACGGCTGCAGTGTCGGATGACTGGGCCACCACTCGAACTCGCCCTGGACATCCCCGAGCGGTTTGATCGCGCCGGTCACCATCACCCAGAGCGGCACGAGGACGAAGACAGCCAACAGGAGTAGGACGACGACCCGAAAGATCTTGAAGGACAGGGGTTCACGCACGACGCGACCTCCGGTTCACGAAGAGCAGGTAACAGGCGGTGACCAGCAGCAGGAACAACAGCAGGAGCACCGACATCGCCGAGCCGAGTCCGAAGTTCCAGTTGATGAAGGACGCACCGTAGATGTGGATGGACACCAGGTCGGCACTGCTCGGCGGTTGGGCACCGAAGAGCACGAATGGAGTGTTGAAGTCGTTGAAGGTCCACAGGAACAGCATCAGGACCAGCACGACGTTCACCGATCGCAGCGACGGCATCGTGATGTAGCGGATCTGTTGCCAGATGGAGGCGCCATCCACGGAGGCTGCGTCGTACTGATCTTCGGAGACGTTCTGCAAGCCGGCCAGCAGCATCAGGAAGGCGAACGGCCACGAGCGCCAGATCGCGACGACGACCGCTGACCAGAAGGCGTTGCCCCCCAGCAGCCAGAAGGTGTTGCCGTCGCTCAGTCCCACCGACTTCAGCACGTGGTTCACCAAGCCGTTGTCCCGCTGCAGCATGAAGCTCCAGGTGATGATGCCGGCGTAGATCGGCATCGCGTACGGCACCAGGAACAACGTGCGGAAGAAGCCACGGCCGCGGAAGCCGCGGTGGACCACCAGGGCCGCGGCCATCCCGAAGGACCATGAGATCGCGAGCACCAGAAGGGTGTACGCCGCGGTGACCAGGAACGAGTGGAACAGCCCCTTGCCCACCGGTGAGGAGACGTCGAGGGCGATCCGGTAGGCGGTGAGGCCGTGGTAGGGCGCCTCGGACCAGTTGGCGATGTAGAACTGGGTCAGGTCGACGAAGGACATCCAGACCCCGACGAGCATCGGAATGATGTGGATGAGCAGCTCGAGCAGGACCGCCGGGAGGATGAGCAGGTAGGGAGCGATCTGGCGGGCGGAGCGCCGCCCGCCAGATCGCGCTGTGGTCACCGACATGTCAGCCGGCGGCCGCCATGGTGTCCTGCGCCTTCTGCAGCGCCGCCTTGATGTCGTCGTCGCTCGGCGTCTTACCCGTGGCTGCCTGGGCGGTCAGCTGGACGACGGCGTTGCCGACGTTCGTCTCGTACGCCGCTTCGTTGGGCACCAGCGGCAGCGGTACGGCCTTGGTGTTCAGGATGTCCTGGAAGGTCTTGGCCTCCTGCGTGTTGTCCGTGAAGTTGGGCGTCACGCCCTTCAGGACCGGCAACGCCGCGAACGGTTTGTCGAAGATCTTCTGCTCGTCCTCGCTGGTCATGAAGTTCACGAACTTCAGGGCAGCGTCCTTGTTCTTGGTGTTCTTGAAGATCGACAGGTTGATGCCGGCCACGAAACTGGCGGTGTCCTTGGCCGCACCGGTCGGTGCCGGGATCGCCACCACGCCGTATTCGTCCGATTTCATCCCGTCGGCGACGAGGGTGTTGTCGGCGTTGTTCTGGCTCATGAGCATCGCGGCCTTGCCCTTGGCGAAGTCGCCGGGCGCTTCGGGACCGTTCTTGTACTGCGCGCTACTGGGGTTGACCACACCGCTGCTCATCAGATCGACGTACTGCTTGACGCCTTGGATCTGGCCGTCGCTGGTGAACTGCGGCTTGCCGGAGGAGTCGAACGGATCGGAGCCGTGCTGCTGGCCGAAGATGAAGGCGAAGTGCACGCCCTCGGTGTAGCTGCCGCCCTCCATCGCCATGCCGTAGACGCCTTTGCTCTTGTCGGTGAGCTTCTTGGCCGCGTCCTGCAACTCCTCCCAGGTCGTCGGCGGCTTCAGGCCCGCGTCGGCGAACATCTTCTTGTTGTAGTAGAGGCCGTAGACCAGCGAGTACAACGGCACCGAGGTCGGGTCCTTGCCGGCCATTCCGCCGGTGGCAAGCGACGCCGGGACGAACTTGTCCTTGCCGCCGATGGCGTTGAACTCCGAGTCCCCGAACGGGAGGAAGGCGCCGGTCGCCTGGAGCGAGGGAGCCCACGTGTTGCCGATGTTCAGGACGTCGGGCCCGTTGCCCGAGGTGGTGGCCGCCAAGATCTTGTTCTGCAGATCGGGCCAGCCGATCACCTGCAGGTTGACCTTGATCCCGGTCTGCTTCTGGAACTTGTCCAGTTCCGGCTGCAAGACCTTCTGGTCGTCCTGCAGGGAGGAGCCCTGGTTGCTGGCCCAGTAGGTCAAGGTGGTGCCGCTGCCGCCGCTACCGCTGTCCGAGCTGGATCCGCTTCCGCAGCCGGCGATTCCGACGAGAGCCGCCGACACCGCGGCCGCTGTGATGAGACGTGCTTTCACGTGAGTCCTCCTGCTGAGTCCGCGGCCCCATCGCCGCAGTGAGATCTACATCACAGCACTTACACGGTTAAGTTGCCAGGCCCAACAAACCGCCGTTATCGAATTGTTAACCGGATAAGTTGGGCGAACGACCAGTTCAGCGGCCCGCGGGAGCCCGCCCGGTGCTCTCGCGGATGACGATGATGGACGGCGTCACGCGCACCCGACCGCGGTCGACTCCGGCGATCCGATCCAGCAGCACAGTGGCCGCCTGCTCGCCGTACGCCTCGGTCTCCCGGGCGAGCGCGGTGATGGGGGTAGCGACCATCTCCGTCAATGGTGAATCATCCCAGGAGACGACCGAAACATCCTGTGGCACAGCGAATCCCGCGGCCTTGAGATCTCGTTCTCCTGCAACTGCCGTTAGGTCGTTGGCGTAGACGATGGCCGTCGGTGCCGTTGCCGGATCGCTCATCAGCGAGCGGGTCGCGGCAACTGCCGACGCTGCGTCGTAGGCGACGGACAGGCTGATGAGGTCCACGCCGTACCGCCCCGCCGCCCGCTGCATACCGCGCTGGCGGCTGCGCTCGTGGGCGAATTCGCCCGGGCCGGCGATGTGCCCGATTCGGCGATGACCCAGGCCGGCCAGGTAGTCGATCAGCGTCGCCGCGTCGGCTGCTTGATCGGTCCACAGGCACGGCATCGTGGTGTCACGACGAGGGCCGCCGCACAGTACGGCGGGTAGGCCGAGCTCGTCGACGGCGGCGATTCGCGCATCGCGATGACGCTCGTCGACCAGGATCACCCCGTCGATGCGGCCTTCACCCCACCACTTGCGGTAAACCTTCACCTCCTCGTCGGGATGGTCCCCGATGATGCGCAGCAGGAGGCTCCAATCCCTTTTGACCAGAGCGGTTTCCACGCCAACCAGGAAGCGGATGAAGAACGATTCGATGGCAACGGTCTGGGCCGGTCGCGCCAGGGCCAGACCGATCACCTTGGTGTGGAACCCGCCGAGGGCCCGGGCGCTCGCGCTGGGTTGCCAACCCAGGGTGCGGGCGACGTCGAGCACCCGTTGACGGGTCTGCTCGCCGACGCCGGGCTGTCCGTTGAGCGCATAGGACACCGCCGCCTTGGAGATCTGCAGTTCGCGGGCGATGTCGGCGATGGTCGGCCTACTGGCCATGGCGGTTCTCCTGTCAGCGCCGGGCGGGGTCCCGGGTCATGCTGGACGGAGTCTACTTATCCGGGTAAGCGCAGGCGGGGGAATCGGAGGTCAGTCGACCAGGGCTGCATAGGTGACCTGCTTCAACAGTGGCCGGATCGGCAGCGCGGAGGACGGAATCAGCTGGGTCATGAAGATCGCCGTCAGGTCCTCGACCGGGTCGATCCAGAAGTACGTCGATGCCAATCCGCCCCAGCCGAACTCGCCCGGCGAGGAGGCGATGCCGGTGGCGACGGGGTCCATGGTCACCGCGAAGCCGAGCCCGAATCCCACGCCGGTGAAGGGTGTTTCGGCGTACAACGGGATGCCGAACTCGTCCAGATCCGCGTCCCCGGGCAGGTGGTTGGTGGCCATGAAGTCGACCGTCCGGGAACTGAGCAACCGCACACCGTCCACTGCGCCCCCGCCCAACAGGAAGTCGGCGAAGCGCTGGTAGTCGGCCATCGTCGAGTAGAGACCGCCACCCCCGGACAGGAAGACCGGCGTGGTCGAAGGGTCCGGCCCGAAGGTTTGCAGGATGCGGGCACCCTCCGGCGTGTGAAGGTGCAGGGTCGCCAGCCGGGACGGGTCGACGGCGTGGAACGCGGTGTCGTGCATCCCCAGCGGCGTGAGGATCTCATCGGCGAAGAAGGAGTCCAAGGACCGCCCGGACGCCACTTCGACGACTCGGCCGAGCACGTCGGTCGCCACGCTGTAGAGCCAACTGGTGCCCGGTTCGAAGCGAAGCGGCATCGCGGCGAATGCGTCGCACGCCGTGGCCAGGTCCTTGTCGGCCGGATTGAACTCATAGCCCGCCAGCCGGTAGATCTCGTCCGTCACGTGGGTGCGGTGGAACCCGTAGGTCAGCCCTGAGGTGTGGGTCAGCAGGTGCTTCACGAGCATCGGCCGGGCGGCCGGGTGCGTCACCGGCGCCGTGGCCGGACCGCCGAGGTACACCCGCAGGTCGGCGAACGAGGGGATGTATGCCGAGACCGGGGCGTTCAGGTCCAGGCTGCCCCGCTCGTAGAGCATCATCGCCGCGACCGACGTGATCGGTTTGGTCATCGAATAGATCCGGTAGATCGCATCCGCCGGTGCAGGCGGCGATCCGGTCTGTCCGCTGCCGGTCAGGCTCGTCACGATCTGGCCGCGACGGGAGACCTGGAAGGCCCAGTCGGGCAGTGCGCCGCGCTGTTCGTACGGCGCGATGGCGTCGGCGATGCGACGAAGACGGCGCTGGTCCACGCCGTGGATCACAGAGGCGGTGTCGGTGCTCACGATCGCACCGTACGCTGCGCAGTCGCTCAGGAGCGGCGGCGCACCGGACGTCCGTGCTGGGTGACCTGGGGTTCAGGCTCGGAGTCGGTGTTCGAGCCGTCCCGGCGCAGCACCTTCTCGGTCTTGGCCGTCACGGAGGACACAAGTTCCTCGGCGCGCTCGGTCAGGACCTCCCGGCCTTCGCGACGGGCGGGAATGGCCACGACCGCGACCACCGCGGCCGCCATCGCGACACAGAGCAGCAGAGCGAGAATCAACCAGACCATGCCCCTATTCTGCCTGGTCAACCTGGGGATTTCCGAGCAAGCCCAGGTGTTGGGTGTGCCGCGGGCCAGCCGGTGATACGCGACGTCTTCCCAGCGCCGGTTTGTCATGATGGGCTGGTGGACAGTCTTTGGGTGATCCTTCTCATCATCACGCTCTTCGTTCTCATCGCGCTCACCGCCGGCGTGACCTTGCTGCGCCGCGGTGCCGGCCGTTCGAGCTCGGCGCCGACGTTGCCGCCGAGGCAGGAGCCGGGGAGTCGACGGTGGCGCCCCCGTCGGCGAAGGATGCGCCACGCCGCCGGGCGAACACCTACCAGGCCGCACCGGCCAGCTCGATCGACTTCAGCAAGGTTGCGCAGGCGCCGGTCGAGGCCGCTGCGCTCGAACAGGCGCCGGATGAGCAGGTCGTCAGCGAGCCGGCGTCCGCCCAGCAGGCCCCGGCAGCGGACTACGACGCCGACCAGATCGATCTCCCCGACGACCAGACCAATGACCCGGTGACCGCAACTGCCCCGGTGACCGCCGAGGAAGCCGCCAGCGCTATCGACACCGAGGAACTAGACACCGAGGAACTAGACGCCGAGGAACTACGCGCCGACCAGGCCGCCACCACTCCGGCGGTCGAGAAGCCGGAGTCGGCCGTCGGCCGGATGGGTCGACTGCGCGGTCGCCTGGCCCGCTCCAACTCGGCCATCGGCAAGGCGTTGCTGAGTCTGCTGGCCAAGGGTGAACTGTCCGACGCCGACTGGGAGGACGTCGAGGATGTCCTGCTCGGCGCCGACCTGGGCGCTTCGGCGACGACGGAGCTGGTGGACCGGTTGCGGACCCGCGTGGCCGTCCATGGCACCCCTACTCCGGAACAACTGCACGACTGGCTGCACACCGAACTGCTCGCGCTGGTCGACCCGTCGATGGACCGCCGGATCGCCGCCACCCGCGTCGGTGAGCGTCCCGCCGTACTCATGGTCGTAGGGGTCAACGGCACTGGCAAGACCACGACCGTCGGCAAGCTCGCCCGGGTCCTGGTCGCCCAGGACAAGCAGCCGGTCCTCGGAGCCGCGGACACCTTCCGTGCCGCCGCCGCCGATCAGCTGCAGACCTGGGGAGCCCGTGTCGGGGTGCCGACCATCCGCTCCGACAAGGAAGGGGCCGATCCGGCAGCGGTCGCCTTCGATGCGGTCAAAGCCGGCACCGAGCAGCACGCCGATGTGGTCCTCATCGACACCGCCGGGCGCCTGCACAACAAGGTCGGCCTGATGGATGAGTTGCGCAAGGTCAAGCGGGTCGTGGAGAAGCAGAGCCCGATCGATGAGTGCCTGCTCGTGCTGGACGCGACCACCGGTCAGAACGGGATGCAGCAGGCCCGGATCTTCAGCGAGGCCGTCGACGTCACCGGTGTCGTACTCACCAAGCTCGATGGCACCGCCAAGGGCGGCATCGTGGTCCTGGTGCAGCGCGAACTCGGAGTGCCGGTCAAGCTGGTGGGCCTGGGGGAGGGCCCGGACGATCTGGCTCCCTTCGACCCCTCGGCCTTCGTGGACGCCGTACTCAACTAGAGCCTCAGGCGCTCTGGCGCCGGTCCGTGCGCACCATCGGATCGGACAGCATCCAGCGGATCAACCCGACCCCGACCTGGCCGGCGCCGCGCAACGGCACCGCACCGCCGGGTAGCAAGCGCACCCCCAGCAGCCGCCGGGCGTGTGCGGGCAGCGTCCCGAGCGCCCCGGCGACGAGGGTGAGGTATCCGGGGCGGACCCCCAGCGGCATCGGCGGATCCGCCGCAATGAACCGCAGTGTTTCGCGGGCCGCCGGGGTACCCACCAGTTCCGCAGAGAAGCGGTCCAACGCCGATGCCAGTTCGGCCACGGTTTGCGGCGGGTCAATCACACCGAGCCGCGCCGCGATCGAACCTGCTTGGGCCACATACCGATCCGCGTCGTACGCCGAGAGCCGGCTCGCGCCGTACGTCTGGTAACAGGTCAGGAAACTGTCGGTCTCCGCCACGTGCACCCACATCAACAGATGAGGGTCGCTCGCGGCGTACGGGCGCCCGTCGTCGGCGGTGCCTTTCACCCGGCGGTGCATGCCCCGGATCCGGGCGATCAGCCGCTCCGCGTCCGCGACGGTCCCGAAGGTGGTCGTCGAGATGTACGCGCTGGTCTGCTGCAGGCGGCCCCACGGGTCGTCGCGGTAGCGGGAGTGCTGATCGACCCCGGCCATGGCCAGCGGATGAAGGGACTGCAGGAGCAGGGCCCGGATGCCGCCCAGGAACATCGAGGCGTCCAGATGCACCCGCCAGATCGGATCCTCGGGAGTGAACCACCGCTCACCCTCGGCTCCCCAGATGGCACTGGCCCGCTGCGTCGCATCCTCCCCGGCGACCTTCGATCGCAGAGCCAGCGCTGCGCGATGGCGCAGGATGTCGTGAACCTGCCGTGCGGGGGCCAGGACGGGTCGAGTGATCGCAACGGGGCTGGTCAGACGCGGTGCGAGCACCTATCCAGTGTGCAACAGCCACTTTGCAACACAGAGTTAACACACGACACGTTCGGGTGAAATGCGCCGTTGCGAGGGTTCAGCCCCATGAGCGCACTATCACTTGTGGCGGCGGATACGCCGACACTCGACACCGGTAACACCGCGTGGATGCTGACGTCAGCCGCGTTGGTGCTGTTCATGACCATCCCCGGTCTGGCCCTGTTCTACGGCGGCCTGAACCGATCCAAGGGTGTCCTGAACATGATCATGATGTCCTTCGGCGCCTTCGGCGTCATCGGCATCGTCTATGTGCTGTGGGGCTACTCGATGTCCTTCGGCCCCAACAACGTTGGCGGACTCTTCGCCAACCCCTTCGACTTGTGGGCACTGAAGGATCTGCTGCCCGGCGCGCCGGGGCGGACGCGTCGCTGGCGTACACGGCGACCGGCGTACCCACGCTGGTGTTCGTGGGGTTCCAGTTCACCTTCGCCGCGATCACCGTCGCGCTGATCAGCGGTTCGCTGTCGGACCGCGTGAAGTACTCCACCTGGCTGGTCTTCTCGGTCCTGTGGGTCACCCTGGTGTACTTCCCGCTGGCCCACATGGTCTGGGGCGGTGGCCTGCTCAGCGGTTCGGCCGACGGCATCGCCGCCAAGATCTTCGGTACCACCGACGGGGTGGCGACGGTCGCACCCATTGACTTCGCGGGTGGAACAGTCGTTCACATCAACGCCGGTATGGCCGGCCTGGTGCTGTGCCTCTTCCTCGGCAAGCGCATCGGCTTCGGCAAGGTTGCGATGCGGCCTCACAACGTGCCGCTGGTCATGCTGGGTGCCGGCATCCTGTGGTTCGGTTGGTTCGGCTTCAACTCCGGGTCGGCGCTGGCCGCGAACGAGTCGGCCGGCCTGGTATGGGTCAACACGACTACCGCGACCTGCGCGGCCATGATCGGCTGGCTGCTGGTCGAGAAGTTCCGCGACGGTCACGCCACCTCGGTGGGTGCCGCCTCGGGCATCGTGGCCGGCCTGGTCGCCATTACTCCGGCCTGTGGCAACGTCACCCCGTGGGGGTCGATCGCCGTCGGTGCGATCGCCGGTGTCCTGTCGGCGTTCGCGGTCGGTCTGAAATACAAGCTGGGGTACGACGACTCGCTCGACGTCGTCGGCGTCCACCTGGTCTCGGGCTTCTGGGGCACCATCTCCCTCGGCTTCTTCGCCCGCGGAACCGGCCTGTTCTACGGCGGCTGGAAGCAGCTGATCGTGCAGTTGATCATCGCCTGTGCCGCGCTGCTCTTCACGGCGGTCATGACGGCGATCATTGCGGTCGTGCTCAAGTACGCGATGGGTTGGCGCATCTCTGCTGACGCCGAGGCAGAGGGCATCGACCAGACTGAGCATGCAGAGACGGCGTACGACCTGGCGACAAACTCATTCGGGTCCGTCGCCACGTTCGCCCACGAGGAAGGAGCCAACGCATGAAGCTGGTCACCGCCATCATCAAGCCGTTCAAGCTGGACGAGGTCAAGGAGGCCCTGGAGGCCTACGGCATCGCCGGAATGACCGTGAGCGAGGCCAGCGGTTACGGCCGCCAGCGCGGTCACAGCGAGGTCTACCGGGGCGCCGAGTACAACGTCGACTTCGTCAGCAAGACCCGGTTGGAGGTCATCGTCGACGACGCTGACGCCACCAACGTGGTCGACGTGATCGTCAAGGCCGCCCAGACCGGGCGGATCGGTGACGGCAAGGTGTGGATCGTCCCCGTCGAGGAGGTAGTCCGCGTCCGGACCGGTGAGAAGGGCCCTACCGCACTCTGACGCCGTCCCTGACCACACCATCCGACAACCACCGAGAGAGGCTGTCATGAGTACCCACGCGGACCACATGACAGAGCGTCTCGACCTCGCCGGTACCCGCGACTTCACACGTCCGGGTGCCGGCGAGGCACGTCGGGCCCGCCTGGTCGCCTACGGCCGGCAGTGGCTCGGCGGTCTCTGGGACGAAGCGATCCGGCCCCTGCACACGGGTTCGCAGGATGGCGTCGCCCTCGCCGCCGTCGGCAGTTTCGCCCGCGGCGATGGCGGCCCGCTGTCCGACTACGACCTGGTGCTGTTGCACGACGGCCGCTCGCTGCGCCCCGAAGTCATCACGGCGCTCGCGGACCGCATCTGGTACCCCGTCTGGGATGCCGGTGTCCGGCTCGATCACAGCGTGCGCACGATGGCCGAGTGCCGGGGCGCGGCCAGCGGTGACCTCGCGGCGGCGGTCGGCATGCTCGACATCGACTGGGTCGCCGGAGACCCCGTGCTGGTCTCCGGGGTGCGCCAGATGATCGCCCACGATTGGCGGGCCAACGCCCGCAAACGCCTGCCGGAACTCATCGAGGCGACTCGCCGGCGGCACGAGCGCCACGGCGACCTGACCACCTCGATCGAACCCGATCTCAAAGAGGGCCGGGGCGGTCTGCGAGATATGACCGTGTTGAAGGCCCTGACCGCCGCGTGGCTTTCGGATCGTCCGCACGGGGAGGTCGACGCGGCGTACAACACCCTGCTGGACGTGCGCGACGCACTGCACGTGGCCACCGGGCGAGGCCGGGATCGCCTGGGCCGGGAGGACCAGGACGCGGTCGCCGCGCTGCTCGGGCATCCGGACCCGGACGCTCTCCTGACCGACGTCGTCCAGTCCGCCCGGGTGATCAGCTACTCGCTCGACGGCACCGCCCGTCGAGCTGCGCAATCCCAGCGCGCGCGTACGCCGCGCATCGGTCCCCGCCGCCCCGTCCTGTCCCCGGTGGGTTACGGACTCTACGAGCACGACGCGGAGATCGTCCTCGGCCCCGCCTTCACCACCCGGCCGACACCCCTGCTCCTGCTACGCGCGGCTCGCGCCGCCGCGCGCCGGGAGATTCCGCTGGCTCCTGCCACCCTGGCCAACCTGACCACCTCACTCCAGCCGCCGAGCGTGCCCTGGGAGCCGGAGATCCGGGACGCCTTCGTGGACCTGCTCGCGGCCGGACCCGGTCTGATCCAGGTGTGGGAGTCCCTTGACCTCGGCGGCGTCATCGGCACCTGGATCCCGGAGTGGCGGGCAGTGCGAAGTCGCCCGCAGCGCAATGCGATCCACCGGCACACCGTCGACCGCCACCTCATCGAGACGGTCGTGGAGGCCGCTGACCTGCGGGTGGACGTCGAGCGACCCGACCTGCTGCTGGTCGCCGCCCTGCTACACGACATCGGCAAGATCTCCGGGGTCCACGACCATGCCGTCGAAGGGGCGCCCGTCGCGGCCAACATCGCCCGCCGGATGGGCTTCTCCCGCGACGACGTCGATGTCATCGAATTGCTGGTCCGAGAGCACCTGTCGCTGGTGGACCTCGCGACGCGCCGGGATCCGGACGATCCGCAGACCGTGAACGCCCTGGTTGCTGCCGTCGAGGAGCGTCGCGACATCCTCGAACTGCTGCGCGCCCTCACCCAGGCCGACGCGGTCGCCGCCGGACCGCGGGCCTGGACCCAGTGGCGGGCGACTCTGACCGAACAACTCACCGAGCACGCCCGGGCCGCGCTGGGTGACCGGCACGTCATCGCAGCCGAACCCGCCGACATCGACCAGGAACTCGATCCGCAGGTGTTGCGGGACCTGGCCAACGGCGTTCCCAGTGTGGAAGTGGTGGCTACGGCCGCGGGTGCCCGGGTCGAGATCGCCGACAGGGACCGGTTGGGCCTGTTCGCCGACTCCGCCGGCCTGTTGTCGGCGGCTGGGGTGCAGGTGCGCTCTGCGCGGGTGCGCACCATCGACGGGGTCGCCGTCAACACCTGGGAGATCGAGGCGCCGTCCGGTGATCTACCGCAGGCGGAGAACCTGCAGCGCGGTCTCAGTGCGCTGGCGCGCGGGGACCGGTCACCGTTGCGGGTCCTGGAACGCCGGCGCCGGGCTGCCACGCCGGCCACCGTGGGGACTCGTGCGACCGTGATCCCCGGCGCGTCCGCCGAGGCGACCGTCATCGAGGTCCGCTCGCAGGACCGCCCCGGACTGTTGCGCGACATCGGTATGACGTTCGCGCGGTTCGGGCTCGGGGTGCGCTCGGCCCACGTGGCGACGTACGCCGGTCAGACCCTGGATACGTTCTACGTCACCGCCGCGGGCGGTCACCCGGTCACCCCGCCGCAGGTGGCCCAGGTGATTGCGGCGCTCATCGACGCCTGCGACGGTCCGGTCCCCGCCTGAGCGCTCGCGATTCCTGACCGGCGGGGCCCGGAAGATACCCTGAACCTCGTGTTCAACACTCTGTCGGATCGTCTCACCTCGACGTTCAAGAACCTGCGCGGCAAAGGCCGGTTGTCCGAATCGGACATCAACTCGACCATCCGCGACATCCGCCTCGCGCTGATCGACGCCGACGTCGCGACGCCGGTGGTGCGTGAGTTCACCGGGCGGGTGCGCGAGCGCGCCCTGGGCGCGGAGGTCAGCGGCGCGCTGAACCCCGCCCAGCAGGTCGTCAAGATCGTCAACGAGGAGCTCGTCTCCATCCTCGGCGGGCAGACCCGCAACCTGCAGATGGCCAAGTCGGGCCCGACGGTCATCATGCTGGCCGGCCTGCAGGGTTCGGGTAAGACCACCTTTGCCGGCAAGCTTGCGCGTTTCCTGCGCGATCAGGGCCACTTTCCGGTGCTGGTGGCTGCCGACTTGCAGCGCCCGAACGCCGTCACCCAGTTGGAGGTCGTCGGCGACCGGGCCGGGGTCCCGGTCTTCGCCCCTGAGCGGGGCAACGTGGGCGGGCACGACGCTGTGGCGGAGGACGTGGAGGGCACCCGGTCCTACGGCGACCCGGTGTGGGTGGCGCAAGCAGGTGTAGCCCAGGCGAAGGTGCGCCAGTACGACGTGGTGATCATCGACACCGCCGGTCGCCTGGCCGTCGACGAGAGCCTCATGCAACAGGCCCGCGACATCCGCGACGCCACCCAACCCGATGAGGTCCTGTTCGTCATCGACGCCATGATCGGTCAGGCGGCGATCGAAACGGCATTGGCCTTCTCCGAGGGTGTCGACTTCACCGGCGTCGTGCTGTCCAAGCTGGACGGTGACGCCCGCGGTGGCGCAGCTCTCTCGGTGGCCTCGGTCACCGGTCGGCCGATCATGTTCAGCTCCACCGGTGAGCAGGTCAAGGACATCGAGGTCTTCCACCCCGACCGGATGGCCTCCCGGATCCTCGACATGGGCGACGTCCTGACGCTGATCGAGCAGGCCGAGAAGGCGTTCGACAAGCGCCAGGCCGCCGAGATGGCCCGCAAGTTCATGGAGGAGGAGGATTTCACCTTCGATGACTTCCTCCAGCAGATGTCGGCCATCAAGAAGATGGGCAACTTCAAGGCGCTGCTGGGAATGATGCCCGGCATGGCCGGTATGAAGGACCAGCTCGACTCTCTCGATGAACGGGAGTTCGACCGGGTCGAGGCCATGGTGCGTTCCATGACTCCGTTCGAGCGCACCCACCCCAAGCAGATCAACGGGTCACGTCGCGCCCGCATCGCTCGCGGCTCCGGTGTCTCGGTATCCGAGGTCAACCAGCTGCTGGAGCGGTTCACCCAGGCACAGAAGATGATGCGCCAGATGCGGCGCGGCGGTGGAATGCCCGGTATGCCGGGGATGCCGGGCCTTGGTGGGGGTGCTCCCAAGCGGGGCAAGCAGCAGGGCAAGAAGGGCAAGAGCGGGAATCCGGCCAAGCGGGCGCAGCAGGAGCAGGCAGCCGCCCAGAAGGCGGCGGATGCTCGCACCCGCGCCCTGGAAGGGGCCTTCGGGGCGCCGGAAGAAGAGGCCGATCTGGCCAATCTGAAGCTGCCGAAGGGTTTCGAGAAGTACCTCGGCCAGAAGGATTGATCGTCGGCCGCGGGTGGCGACACGCCGAGCAATCCGGCGTCCGTCGCGCGTGTGACGACTGGTGCCATAGTTAAAGTTGGGTCAGAAGTGCCCATCTACGACTAAGTCTGGGTTTAATGGTGGCCATGCGCCGACACGCTGCCGCCCTCGCAGTCGTTCTCGCCTCCGCCGCCGGCATCACCACCGCGGCCGCTCCGGACGCTCAGGCGTGGCGTCCACCACCAGTGAAAGCCTGTGGCGCGACCGCGGCCGACAAGGCCCTCGCGGCCACGTTGTCACCCACGATCCATTCCGCCGGACTGGCCGGTGTCAGTGCTGATCAGGTGTCCTGTGCCCGGCAGATCCTCGCCGAGGTCAAAGCCGAAGGCTTCACCACCCAGGCCGGGAAGATCGCGCTGATGACGGCCATCACGGAGACCGGTCTGCGCAACTACCTCGGCGGTGACCGCGACAGCCTCGGGCTCTTCCAGCAGCGCCCCTCGATGGGCTGGGGGACCAGGGCGCAGATCATCCGCCCCTCCTACAGCACCCACAGGTTCCTGGCGGCGATGACCAAGCGCTATCCCAAGGGATCCTGGGCCCGCACAGACCCGGGGCGGGTCGCGCAGAACGTCCAGCGATCGGCGTACCCGAGTCGGTACAACCGGGAACGCACCTCGGCCGCCAGGCTGGTGGCGGCGTTGTGGAAGGGCAGCTCAGCACCCAGCGCACCGGTGAAACCGACCAAGCCGGCGAAACCGACCAAGCCTGCACCGGTGTCTTCCGCACAGGCCCTCGTCGTGCCCGGCGGCGGAATCCGGGTCCGCTCTGGACCGACCACCGCAGCGAAGCAGATCCGCTTCCTGCGCGGCGGCAGCAAGGTGACGGCGACCTGCCAACGCGCCGGCAAGTCGGTGACGATCGGCAGGTACCGCAGCGCCTATTGGTCCTACCTGCCGGCCCAGAAGGGGTACGTCAGCAACGCGGCCATGCACCGCAACGGAGCCACCGCCCTGAAGGCTTGCTGAGGTCAGCCGACGAGCTCTTCCTCGGTCTCCTCTTCGACCATCTCGGCCTCGCTCTGCGGCGCGGTCGCCTCACCCGCCAGACGGCGGGACCGCTCGCGCAGTGCGGCGAGGCAGAGCAGCAGGCCGCCGGCGACGACCCAGCCGACGATCTTGAGCACGTCGCTGCCGATGCCCAGGCCGGGGAAGTAGATCAGGTCGCGGCCGGCTTCGTTCAGGCCGGCACCGATCCAGAAATGGTGCAGGGCGGCGAAGAAGCCCGGCTGCAGCGCGGGTGGGAACACGCCGCCGCTGGTCGTGAAGTTCAGGCCGACGAAGAGGGTGACCATGGCCAGTGTCGTGAACCGGCCGATCAACGAGTGCAGCGAAATGCCGAACGCCATGATCGCCAAGCAGTAGACGAAGGCCAGCAGCCCGATCTGCCACTGATGCGAGGGCAGCGCGTGGAAGACGAGCGTGGCGATACCGGTCGCCAGGACGGTGTTCACGGCGGCGGCACCCACGCCGAGGCCGATCCGGGTGCGCATCGGCTTGCTCGCAGCGGCCACACCGATGGCGATCGCCGTGCCGTAGCCGCCGACCGTGAGCGCGACCAGGTAGAAGAACAGCGACTGCCCACTGGGGTCGGCGTCAGGATCCACCGGGACGACATCCCGGATGTCCAGGGTAGCCCGGCGC
This sequence comes from Branchiibius cervicis, assembly GCF_042661605.1. NCBI lineage: Bacteria > Bacillati > Actinomycetota > Actinomycetes > Micrococcales > Dermacoccaceae > Branchiibius > Branchiibius cervicis. The sequence continues at coordinate 2,399,916 of NZ_JBHSWJ010000002.1, read as the reverse complement.
CGGCCGCGACCGGCTGGAACATCCGCTCGACGGTCACCGCCTGGGTGTCGGACGCCGCCGTGCTGACCAGCAGGGCCGGCTTGGTGGGGGACAGCACGAACGCTCCGGCGATGTCGCGGTGTTCGATGCTGGTCGTGGCCTCGGCCGTCGAGGACACCAGTTCCAGGTCGGCCGCGTCACCGAACGCGGTCTGCAGTTTCTGCGTGGTCGCGGTTGCGACGGGGCCCGACCCGACGATGTCGATGCGCAGGTGGTCCGGCGACGGGTGGTGGAAGCCGCCCAGGTAGGCCAGGGCCATGACCGCGCCCATGATCAATGGAACAGCGATGTGCGACAACACGGTTCGCATCGTGGGTGGAGTCTGGGCGGTATGGGACACGGGTTTCCTCACCTGATGAGTTGTAAAGTGCAACTAATATGGTTGTAATATACAACTCATGGTGACCGAGCGACAAGTCCGATCAGGTACGCCGCGAAAGGAGCGGGTGCGCGACGAGGCTCGCGTCCTGGTCGAGTTGACGGTGTTCTCCCGCAGGGTCCGCGCTGACGCCCGAGACGTCCACCCCGAACTCAGCTACGTCGACTTCACCCTGCTCCGGATCGTGCAGGACAACCCCGGGGTGCTCGCGGGAGATCTGGCCGATGCGGCCCGGATCGACAAGTCCACGGCCAGTAGGCAGCTGAGCGCACTGGTCCGCCGCGGCCTGTTGGAACGCACCGGCTCCGGCGGCCGGGAGGGCAAGCCGCTCGAACTGACTGCGCAGGGCCGGCGGATAACCGCCCGGGCGCAGGAAGCCCAACAGGCACTGGTCGCGCAGCGACTGGCCGACTGGAGTGCGGCCGACGTCGCGGTCTTCGCCGACCTTCTGGCGCGGTACAACGAGGCCGACGCGCCCTCAGCGTGACCTGCGCAGGTGACTAAGGTCGCGTCCATGGGTTACGTTGCGCCGCCCCTGCACCTGACCGGACCGGTTCTGCTCGGCCCCGACGAAGAGCGTGACGGGTTGTGGGTGATCGACGGCCGGATCAGCTTCTCGCCCCCGACGGCCGGGGAGTCCGTGACGCTCGACGGCTGGGTCCTGCCCGGCCTGGTCGATGCCCACTGTCACGTCGGGCTGGAAGCCCAGGGCGGCGTACCTCCCGAGCGGGCCGAGGAGCACGCGCGCGCCGACCGGACCGCCGGCGCATTGCTGCTGCGCGACGCGGGCAGCCCCGTGGACACGCACTGGATCGACGAGAGGGCGGACCTGCCGCGCATCATCCGGGCCGGGCGGCATATTGCCCGTACCCACCGCTACATCCGCAACTTCGCCCACGAGATCGAGCCGGAGGAACTGGTCGAGTACGTCCGTCGCGAGGCTCGTCGCGGGGACGGCTGGGTGAAGTTGGTGGGGGACTGGATCGACCGCGACGCCGGTGATCTCGCGCCGTCGTTCCCCAAGGAGGTGCTGCCGGCGGCGATCGCGGCAGCACACGAAGAGGGTGCGAGGGTGACGGCGCATTGTTTCGGGGAGCAGTCACTCTTCGACCTCGCCGATGCGGGGATCGACTGCATCGAGCACGCCACCGGTCTGACGCCGGAGTCGATCGCCCTGTTCGCCCAGCGCGAGATCGCGATCGTCCCGACCCTGGTCAACATCGCCAACTTCCCCAAGTTCGCCGACGCGGGAGAAGCGAAGTTCCCCGGGTACGCCGCGCACATGCGCGATCTCTACGAGCGGCGCTTCGACACGATCGCTGCCGCTCACGATGCCGGGCTGGACATCTACGTGGGCACTGACGCCGGCGGTCAGCTGCCGCACGGGCTGGTCGCGCAGGAGGTCGAGGCGCTGACCCAGGCCGGGTTGACGCCGCTGGAGGCGCTGGACGCCGCCACGTGGAAGGCGCGGGCGTGGTTGATGCGTCCGGCGATCCAGGAGGGTGCCAGCGCCGATCTGGTCGTCTACGAGGCCGACCCACGGCGCGACGTGCGAGTACTGGCGGATCCGAAACATGTGATTCTGCGGGGGCGGAGCTGGTGAGCTGGTGGTCCGGTCCCGGGACACAGTTGACCGCGCAGGGTGAGCGGGTACGCGTCGCCCCCGCGGCCACGGCCGACGTGCCGGCCTACCGGGAGGCCGTGCGGTTGTCGAAAGAACGCATCGGGCGATGGAACCCCGTCAACGCGGCGGACCTCGAATGGCACCTGACCCGGCAGTCACCGGAACACCGCACCTTTCTGATCCATGCGCTGGATCCGGCCGGATCGCACGGCATCGTCGGAAAGGTCAACGTCACCAACGTGGTTCGCGGCCGGTTCGATTCGGGGACCCTGGGGTACGACGCCTACGACCCGTACGCCGGTCGCGGCCTGTTCGCCGAGGGGCTGCGGCTCGTCGTGGGGCTGGCCCTGACCGCCATGCCGGACGGAATGGGGCTGCACCGCGTTGAAGCGAATGTCAGACCCGGCAACGAACGATCGGCAGGACTGTTGCGGTCATTGGGTTTCCGGCGCGAGGGCACCGTCCGCCGGATGCTGCGGCTGGACGGTCCTGACGGGCAGTTGTGGCGTGACCACGACATGCACGCCCTGACGGTCGAGGAATGGCCTGGCACGCCGTACCCGCCGCACCAGCCCGAACGCCTTGCGGTGCTTGTCGATTCGAGTCTGGGCACGCAGTTCGCCCACCGGCTCAGCCAGGAGCTGGGCGTACCGCTCTTCGATCAGAGCCTGATACCGCAGCCGGAGGTGCTGCTGGCCGTGCTGTCGGCTTCACCGGTGGGCGCGGTCGTCCTCGGCGCGGATCGGCTGGCCGATGAGCAGCTGCAGGCCGCTGGCTACGACCCGGCCCGCACGCCTCGGATCGGCCCCGGGTCCGGGCCTGTCGTCGACCTGGGCGTCGACCCGGCGAAGCCGATCGACGCGCGACGGGTGACGGCGATGGCGTTGCGGTGCAAGGCAGTCTCCGTCGGACAAATGGAACGGGATTCACCCGGATCCAGCGATCCGGGGTGAATCCCGTTCCAGAAGTGCAGGTGCGAGATCAGGCGGGGACGGAAACCTTCTCCGACTGCCGCAGGTCCTCCGGCTCCAGCGTGCCGGTCATCTGCAGCGGCCGCTCGGTCAGGTAGCGCACGTAGGCGTACGGCGTGAAGAAGCCCGGCAGGTAGCTACCGAACGCGACCTCCTCCAGCACGCCCCGAGCCGCCTCGTAGGCGCCCTTCTCGGTGTGCGGAAGGCTGCGGGTCAGCTTGTTGATCTCTTCGCTGACGATCCGGTCCAGCAACTGGCGGTTGACCTCGGGGCCCTCGGCCAACTGCGAGTTGTGGAACAGCCACTGCCACAGTTGTGCTCGGCAGATCTCCACGGTCGCGGCATCCTCGACGTGATTGTCGATCGCCACCGCGCCGCGGCCGCCGACCCACGCGGCGAGGTACTGCAGCGCCACCGAGATGTTGTTGCGCACACCCTCCAACGTGATGGTCTGCACCAGGCCGTCGAGGGAGACCAGATCCTGCGCCGTGATGTTCACGGTGGGGATCTTGTCGCGCTGGTCGGGCTTGTCACCCAGCACCGCGTCGTACGCCTCCTGGCAGATCGCGACGAGCGCGGGGTGTGCGACCCAGGAGCCGTCGTACCCTTCAGCGGCTTCGCGCTCCTTCTCGGTCTGCACCTGGGCCATCGCGCGCATCCGGCTGGTCTCGTCCTGGCGGGAGGGGTTCACGTTGGCCGGGCCGCCGATCGCGTGAGCGCCGCGCCGGTGGCAGGTGGCGATCATCAGGTCGGTGCAGGCCCGCACGAACGGCGCACTGGCGGTGATGCGCTCGCGGTCCGGGAGCACGAACTCCTCACCGCGGTGGGCGAACGTGCGCACGTAGCTGAAGATGTAGTCCCAGCGGCCGGCGTTCAGGCCGGCGCTGTGCTCGCGCAGTTCGTAGAGGATCTCGTCCATCTGGAACGCCGCGGTCATCGTCTCGATGTGCGCGGTAGCGCGGATGGTCCCGCGCGCGATCCCCAGCTCGTCCTGGGCCAGGTTGAACACGTCGTTCCACAGGCGAGCTTCGTCGGCCGACTCGATCTTGGCCAGGTAGAAGTAGGGTCCGAAGCCCTGGTCGATCAGCTTCTGGGCGTTGTGGAAGAAGTAGAGACCGAAGTCCACCAGCGCCGCCGACAGGGGTCGGCCGTCGACGCTCAGGTGCTTCTCGCACAGGTGCCAGCCACGGGGGCGCAGCATGATCGTGGGCCGGTCGCCGGTGGGCTTGACGTCGCGGTCCTCGTAGTCGACGTAGGACAGCGTGCCGTCGATCGCGTCCTTGAGGTTGACCTGACCGCCGATGATGTTGGCGAAGGTCGGTGCGGTGGAGTCTTCCAGGTCGGCCACCCAGACGTTCGCGCCGGAGGACAGCGCGTGCACCGCCATCCGGCGGGTCACCTGCGACACCAGCTCGCAGCGACGGTTGGTGAGGCCAGGGGCCGGCTCGGCGACCTGCCAGGACGCGTCGTCACGGATGGCGGCGGTCAGTTCGGAGAAGTCGAGGTTGGCGCCGGCGTTGATCGCCCGCGCCTTCTCGCGCCGCAACTGCAGCAGTTCGGCGCGGCGCCCGGCGAAGGCACCATCGAGTACGGCGAGGAACTCCAGCGCTTCAGGAGTCAGGATCTCCTCGAATCGGGGTTGCAGCGCGCCACGGATGGTGGCGGTCCGACGCTGACCGTTCATAGCTCTTCCTTGCTGGCGGGGGGCCGATTACTGGTGCCGTATGGCGATGGGTGGGGTTGGTTTCCTGGCTCGCGGGTCGAAATGTGTGACCCGGGCCCCCGCGACCGGAGCCAGGTTGACCGCGGGGGACCGGGTGGTGCGTGGTGCCGGCGGCGGACACCGGGAGGATGTACGCCGCCGGCAAACCGTTGCGGCTTAGTGGAACTGGGCCGCTTCGGTTGAGTTGGCCAGCGCCGTGGTGGAGCTGTCCGGGTTCAGCGCGGTGGAGACCAGGTCGAAGTAGCCGGTGCCGACCTCGCGCTGGTGCTTGGTGGCGGTGTAGCCGCGCTCCTCGGAAGCGAACTCCGCCTCCTGCAGCTTGACGTAGGCCGCCATCTGCTCGCGGGCGTAGCCGTGCGCCAGGTCGAACATCGAGTAGTTCAGGGCGTGGAAGCCGGCCAAAGTGATGAACTGGAACTTGTAGCCCATCGCGCCCAGCTCGCGCTGGAACTTGGCGATCGTGTCGTCGTCCAGGTGCTTCTTCCAGTTGAAGGACGGCGAGCAGTTGTAGGCCAGCATCTGGTCGGGGAACTTGGCCTTGATGCTCTCGGCGAACTTCTTGGCCAGCTCCAGGTCCGGAGTACCGGTCTCCATCCACAGCAGGTCGGCGTACTCCGCGTAGGCCAGACCGCGGGCGATGCACGGCTCGATACCGTTGCGGACCTCGTAGAAGCCCTCGTTGGTGCGGCCGCCGGTGAGGAACTCGCGGTCGCGTTCGTCCACATCGGTGGTCAGCAGGGTCGCGGCCTCGGCGTCGGTGCGGGCGATGACCACGGACGGCACGCCGGACACGTCGGCGGCGAGGCGCGCGGCGTTCAGGGTGCGCACGTGCTGCTGGGTCGGGATCAGCACCTTGCCACCGAGGTGGCCGCACTTCTTCTCCGAGGCCAGCTGGTCCTCCCAGTGCACACCGGAGGCGCCGGCCACGATCATGGCCTTCATCAGCTCGTAGGCGTTCAACGGACCGCCGAAGCCGGCCTCGGCGTCGGCGACGATCGGCACGACCCATTCATCGACGGTCTTGATGCCCTCGGAGAACTCGATCTGGTCCGCGCGCAGCAGCGCGTTGTTGATGCGGCGCACGACCTGCGGCACCGAGTTGGCCGGGTAGAGCGACTGGTCGGGGTAGGTGTGGCCCGACAGGTTCGCGTCACCGGCGACCTGCCAACCGGACAGGTAGATGGCCTTCAGGCCGGCCTTGACCTGCTGCACCGCCTGGTTGCCGGTGAGCGCGCCCAGCGCGTTGATGTAGTCCTCGGTGTTCAGCTTGTCCCACAGCTGCTCCGAGCCGCGCTTGGCCAGGGTGTACTCCTCCTGGACCGTGCCGCGCAGCTTGACGACGTCACCGGCGGTGTAGTCGCGGCGGACGCCGGCCCAGCGCGGGTTGGTGTGCCAGTCGTTCTGCAGTGCAGCTTCCTGGTCGGCGATGCTCGGGGCGTTGGTGTTGCTCATGGCTCCCTGTCTTTCCCATCCTCGGTGGTGGTGCTTCGTTCGTGAGTAACACTGTGCATGGCGATTGCGCTGATTACCGCGAGGTTTTCGTGTAAAGATCGGCGTTTTTTACGCTATCGTCGGCGTATGGCGAGTATTTCCCGGACGCAGGGTGCGCGATCCACTGTCAAGAGTGGCAATTCTGTCCGTATGACCTCGACAGTGCCGACGCCGGCCGGACGGTTGACCACTCCGGACGAGACGCCGGTGTCCGCGGGCGACAGTCGGGCCACGCCGGACCCCCTGACCCTCGGGCGCCGGTTGCGGCACGCCCGGCAGCAGGCGCAGCGCACGCTGACCGACGTGGCGGACTCGGTGGGCATGTCACCCTCCGCGCTATCTCTGATCGAGACCGGTAAACGCGAACCGCGGCTGTCGGTGCTGACCGCGCTCGCGCACGCGCTGGGCACCAGTGTTCCGGACCTGCTCGCGACCGCGCCGCCGACCCGTCGCGCGGCGTTGGAGATCAAACTCGAACGGGCCCAGCGCAGTGAGGCCTACGAGTTGCTCGGGTTGCCCAAGGTCAAGATCGGCCCCCGGCTGCCCCAGGAGGCTTTGGAGGCGCTGGTCGGAATGCATGAGGCAATGGCCGCCGCGCAGGCCGATCAGGCGGCGACCCCGGAGCACGCCCGCCGCGCCAACCTGGCGCTGCGCGAACGGATGCGGGCCGCCGACAACTACTTCGGCGACATCGAGCAGGCCGCTGCCGACATGCTGCGCTCGATCAACCACGCCGGTGGACCGATCAGCCGCGCGTCGGTCGATCGGCTGGCGGCTCAGATGGGCTTCACGCTTGTGCACACTTCGGATCTGCCGAGCTCGACCCGGACCGTGACCGATCTGCAGAACCAGCGCATCTATCTGCCGCAACCAGAGGCGGGACAACACGATTCGCGATCACTGGCGTTGCAGGCGCTCGCCCATCTGGTGCTGGGTCACCGCGTGCCGGCGGACTACGCGGAGTTCCTCAGCCAGCGGGTGGAGATCAACTACTTCGCCGCGGCGCTGTTGATGCCGGAGAAGGAGACCGTGCAGTATCTGCGAACCGCGATGCAGGACAAGGACATCGCCATCGAGGATCTGCGGGACTTCTTCGCGGTGTCCTACGAAACCGCGGCGCACCGGTTCACCAACCTGGCCACCAAGCACCTGGGGCTACCGGTGCACTTCATGCGGATCGCGCAGAACGGTGTGATCTTCAAGGCCTACGAGAATGACGGCATCCAGTTCCCGAGCGATCCCTCGGGCGCCATCGAGGGGCAGCGGGTCTGCCGGTCGTGGACCGCGCGTCGGGTCTTCGAACAACCGGACCTGTCACAGGCGTTCAAGGCCTACACCGACACCCGCTCCGGCACCTACTGGTGTACCGCCGTCGTCGACCGCACCGCGGAGGGACTGTTCTCCGTCAACGTCGGAGTCCCCTACCAGCACGTGAAATGGTTCCGCGGCCGGGAGACCCAGCACCGCTCCGTCTCGCGGTGCCCGGACCCGGCGTGCTGCACGCAACCGCCCGCCCAGTTGTCGGAGCGGTGGGACGGCCAGGCGTGGCCCTCCGCCCGGGTTCACTCGCACCTGCTCGCCGCGATGCCGCCCGGAGTGTTCCCCGGCGTCGACGACACCGAGGTCTACCGCTTCCTCGAGCGTCATGCGCCGGCGGCACCGCCCATCGACTGAGTGACCGGAACGCCCGGGTGAGTAGTCAACCCACCCGGGCGCTCGGCGTACGTCGATGGTCCGGGGTACGCCGGTCGGTTACCGCAGGCGCAACGCGCGGCTGACCGTCCCGAAGAGGTCGGTCTGGTTGGTCACGCCCAGGACGTTGGCGGCCTGCGGACCGCCGGCAGCGATCCGCACCTGGGTGCCGGTGTGCTGCTGGGACTGACCGTACGGCGCCGTCGCATAGCTGATCGTCATGTCCGCGTCGTCATGCGTGTGCAGCGTCGCGGTGACTCCGGTCGTGGTGGAGCCGGTCTCGACGATCTGGCTGGTGTGGCCGTGGTCGGCGGTGACCACGATCAGCGTGTCGGGGTGCTTGCGCTGGTAGTCCAGGGCCAGCTTGACCGACTTGTCGAACTCGACCGTCTCGCCGATCTGGCCGCAGGGGTTGGCGGCGTGGTCCTGCTTGTCGATCGAGGCGCCCTCGATCTGCAGGAAGAAGCCCTTACGCTGGCCCTGGCTCTGCCGGTCCAGGATGCTCAGGGCCTTACCGGCCATCTGCGACAGGTGCGGCTGCGTCGACGATCGGGCGGTGTTGGGCTGGCAGGTGGTGCTCGGCGTACCGGCGGTGGTCGGGGTCGGGCCGGTCCACTCCAGATCCATGTTGTTCGGCGCGAAGGCACCCAGGACCGGGGTCTTCACGTTGTTCGGCAGTGCGGCGAGGCCGGTGGCATCACTGATCAACCGGTAGCCCTGGGTCTGCGCCTGCTGCCACACCGACAGACCCTGGTAGTTGCCCGCTTGCACGGTCTGGTCGAAGTACTGCTTGCCGCCGCCGAAGGTGACATCGGCCCTGGTGTTGACCAGCTGCTCGGCGATGGAGCCCTTTCCACCGTTCTTCAGGTCGTTGGTCGGACACTTGGTCATGGACTGGGGACCCTTGCAGTCGCGCTGGACGACGTGCGAGACCAGCACCGCCGGCGTGGCGTCCTGCAACTCGGCGGTCGTGACGTTGCCGGTGCGGTAGCCGTTCTTCTTGGCCAGTTCGAGCACGGTCGGCACCGGTTTGCCGTTCGGCAGCACCGAGATGGCGCCGTTGTAGGTCTTGTGGCCGGTGGCCCAGCCGGTGCCGGAGGCGGCCGAATCGGTCACGTAGTCGGGCTTGGTGGGGTCGGACTGCTGGACGGCGTACGTCGTGTACGCGCCGGTCAGGGGCAGTTTGTCCATGGCCAGACGGCCGCTCGCGCCGACCTGGTAGTTGCGGGCGATGGTGATCTCGGAGTCGCCCATGCCATCCCCGATCAGCAGGATGACGTTGCGGGCGCTGCCGCCTTGGATGGCCTGCCGCGCGGCGGCAGTGTTGTCGCGACTGGTGGAGGTGGCGACGCCGATCGAGGTGGCGCCGATCGCGACGGCGAGGGCGCCGACGCCGGTGACGCGGGCGGTCGTGGACAAGCGGGAACGCATAGAAGCTCCAGGTGACGTGACGGATCAAAGCACCGCCCATCCCATCCCGGAACCGGGGTTCATCGAGGAAAGAGACAGCGAAATGCCAGCGAACACCCAGTTAACGCTGGCCGCTGGGCACTGTCGGTGCCCGGTGATCATGCGGTGGACGGATATCACGCAGGGGAGCGAAGAGAAGTGCGAGTTCCCGGCGGCGGCCGTGATGTGAACAGAGTCAATCAGAAACTAACCGACGCGGTGGTAATCGCCCACTTGCTATCGATGCCACTAATCACCGAACTTTCCGTTCAGATACAGACCGTATCGCTTTAGTTTTGTCTATGCGACCGGCTTCACAGGTTCGCTCGTGCCGCAATTCGGTGGCTCGTATGGACCGCGGTCTCGTGGTTCAGCGCGCCGCTGAATCATCAACGAACACTTGAAAGAGGGCAAGCGCCATGGCAAACGATGATGTGCCCGTAGACGGGAAAACAAGAATTTCCGACAAGGTAGTTCCACGGGAGTTCACTGTGCAGCGATTGGTGGAGAGGCCCGTCGAGAAGATTGTCGACAAGCAGGTAGAAATTCCGCGGCGGCTGGAACGCTTGGTTGTGGATACCGTGGACAAGGTCACGGATAAGCCGGTGACGGTGAGCCGGTTGGTGGAGAAGCCGATCGTGACGGTGACCGACAAGGTCACCGATAAGCCGGTGACGGTGAGCCGGTTGGTGGAGAAGCCGATCGTGACGGTGACCGACAAGGTCACCGATAAGCCGGTGACGGTGAGCCGGTTGGTGGAGAAGCCGATCGTGACGGTGACCGACAAGGTCACGGACAAGCCGGTGACGGTGAGCCGGTTGGTGGAGAAGCCGATCGTCAACATCGTCGACAGCGTCAAGGACAAGCCGGTCCAGGTTCAGCGGATGATCGAGAAGCTCGTGGTCACCGTGGTGGATCAGGTGAAAGACCGTCCCACTGAAGTCCAACGACTCGTCGAGAAGCTGGTCGTCCAGATCAAGGACAACGTGGTCGAGAAGCCGGTGACCGTGCAGCGCCTGGTCGAGAAACCGGTGGTACAGGTCGTCGACAAGGTCGTCGAAGTCCCCGTCCAGCGCATCGTCGAGCGAGTCGTCGAGAAGCCGGTGGAGAAGATCGTCTACAAGACGGTCGAAAAGCCGGTGGAAAAGATCGTCGAGAAGATCATCGAGGTACCGGTCGAGAAGATCGTCTACAAGACGGTCGAGAAGCCGGTCGAGAGGATCGTCGAGATCACCGTGGAGAAGCCGGTGGTCAAGGTCGTCGAACGGCCCAAGGAGATCCTCGTCGAGAACGTGGTCGAGAAGGTCATCGAGAAGCCGGTTGACAAGGTCATCGAGAAGATCCTCGAGAAGCCCAACGTGGTCGAGAAGGTCGTTGAGCGTCCGGTGGACCGGGTGGTCGAGAAGATCGTCGAGAAGCCCAACGTGGTCGAGAAGGTCGTTGAGCGTCCGGTGGACCGGGTGGTCGAGAAGATCGTCGAGAAGCCCAACGTGGTCGAGAAGGTCATCGAGAAGCCCGTGGACCGGGTGGTCGAGAAGATCGTCGAGAAGCCCAACGTGGTCGAGAAGGTCATCGAGAAGCCCGTGGACCGGGTGGTCGAGAAGATCGTCGAGAAGCCCAACGTGGTCGAGAAGGTCATCGAGAAGCCTGTCGACCGGGTGGTCGAGAAGATCGTCGAGAAGCCCAACGTGGTCGAGAAGGTCGTTGAGCGTCCGGTGGACCGGGTGGTCGAGAAGATCGTCGAGAAGCCCAACGTGGTCGAGAAGGTCATCGAGAAGCCTGTCGACCGGGTGGTCGAGAAGATCGTCGAAGAACCGAAGATCGTCGAAAAGGTCGTCGAAAAGCCGGTCGAGCACGTTCTTGACAAGGTGGTCGAAAAGCCGGTCGTCGTCGAGAAGGTCGTCGAGAAGGAAGTCGAGTTCATCCAAGAGCGGATCGTCGAAAAGCCGATCGAGGTTGAAGTCGAAAAGGTCATCGAAACGATCGTCGAGAAGCCGGTTTACGTGCGGAAGGTCGTTGAGAAGGAAGTCGAGCACGTCGTCGAAGAGACGCAGTCGGTCAAGACTTCCCGGCACGAGCTGAAGGGCGATGTCGGCACGACGAGGGCGAAATTCGTCGCGGGAGCAGCGCGCGAGACCGAATTCATCGATGCGTCGACCGGGGAGCACCCCGAGGACGACGTTGTCGGGCACGTCGAGGACGGCGAGCTACGCCGTGTCGAAGACGTCCGCGTCGTTGATGAGTCCGACGCCAAAGGAGCGTCGTGGCGCCGGCGCTTCCAGAATCCCAAGAAGTGACTTCATACAAGTGAAGATGAACAATGAAAGGGTGGATTCGCCGTGAGTGAATCTCGAACAAAGGCCCCCAGTCTGCTCGTTCTGGCTGCTGCGGCGCCGATCGCGTGTGCTGCCCTCCTGGGCGTCACGGCGAGCAGTGCGACAGCGCTGACCGCAGTACCGGCCCAGTGTGCGATCAATCAGACCCTTCGTTATGGGTCGACTGGTGCGCAGGTCCGGTTGCTTCAGGCAGGAGTAGGCAGCGGTGTAGACGGGATCTTCGGTCGTAACACCGAGAATGCCGTCAAGGCGTTCCAGTCGCGGCACTCGCTGCCGGCGACCGGAGTGGTCGACAAGGCCACCGTTGCGGCCTTCGGCTGCACCGTCGCTGGGGGTACCCCGACCGCCGGGGCGACCGGTGGTGCGACCGCCGGCGCGACCGGCGGTGCGACTGCCGGGGCGACCGGTGGGGCGACCGCCGGCGCCACCGGTGCCGCGACCGGTGCCGCGACCGCGACCACTGCGCCGACCGAAACCGCTACGACCACCGAAGCACCGACGACGACCGCGACGCAGGAGGCTACGACGGCGGCGGCCGTCACGACTGCCGAGGCAACCCCGACGGTGGCTGCCCCGGCCTCGACCAGCCACCACGGTGTGTCGCCCTGGTGGTGGCTGCTGCTGCCGCTGATCCTGTTGCCGCTGCTGGGCTGGCTGCTATGGCGTCGGCGGGGCGTCGACGAGTACGAGACCCGGCAGGCAGCTCCGGTCCGCCGGACCGAGCAACCTGTTGTGCGTGAGCCGGCGAAGCCGGTCGTGCGTGAGCCGGCCAAGCCGGTCGTGCGTGAGCCGGCCAAGCCGGTCGTGCGTGAGCCGGCCGAGCCGGTGGTCCGTGACACCACGACGAAGCCGTTGGTCGGTGAGACGGCCAAGCCGGTGGTCCGTGAGCCGGCCAAGCCCGTCGTTCCGCCGACTGCTCACACCACGGTTCGCGAGACGCCCAGGCCCGTGGTCGACACCACCCGTGAGGTCAGGGGCACCACACCGGTGATCCGCGATCTGACGGGAGATGTGGAGGACGGTGACGTCGAAGTCCGCTACCTGAACAACGCGATCGGCGATCACGAACAGAGTCTCGAGGACAAGTCGGACGACGACTGATTCTCCTGCTCGCCAAGGCGCGGCGGCCCTCATCCTCTGATCGCGGAGGGTGGGGGTCGTCGTTCGTTGTCCGGAGCTACTCGGAGAGCCGGATCGGTTCGGCGGCCAGTCGGTCGCGGCGCGCCCAGATGTTGTTGCACTCCTCGCACACGTCCTGTGGGATGACGCCCGCCTTCATGAGCTGTCCGAAGGCGAAACAGCCGGCGCAGAACCCGAACACCGACTCCAGTGTGGCGAAGAGCGCCAGGACGGCCACGAGTACGGAAGCGAAGCCGGTCCAGCCGAGACCCAGTCCGGTGATGGCGGCGGCGGTCGTGAGGACGGCGCCGATGCCCTGCGCGAAGCGCTTCGGCGGGCCGGCGGTCGGGACCGGCTCACCGAGTCGAGGCGCGATCACCTTCATGGACAGCGCACCGAGCGGGCTCAGCTTCGGCCCCGTGAGCACGCGGGCCCAGAACCCGTAAGCCAGCGGGAGGAGCAGCCAGAGCCAACCGGTTGCCAGGATGACGATGCTCGTGAGCGCGACGAAGGCAGCGACCGTGCGTGCGGCCTTTTCGTTCACGGGATGCGGGAAACCGATCAGACTCACCCGCCCAGCATAACTAACCGTGCGCACTGTGATAACCGGATGTGATGTGAGAGTGAGCCGGCGGACGCGGATTTCCGGGCACCCGGCTTCCTCTGGCAGACTGGTGCGCTGTACCCGCCCGGCGTCCGCCGGTGCGCCTACCCCCGACGTACGGTTCCCCGCGCTGACCATTGCGGTCTTGCCGTGCGCCACAAGATGAGGAAGCAGGAACCACGACAGTGGCTGTCAAGATTCGTTTGAAGCGGCTCGGCAAGATCCGCAACCCCCAGTACCGCGTCGTCGTCATGGACTCCCGCGCCAAGCGCGACGGTCGGGCGATCGAGGAACTGGGCAAGTACCACCCCAAGGAGGAGCCGAGCCTCATCGAGATCAACTCCGATCGCGCCCAGTACTGGCTCGGCGTCGGCGCCCAGCCCACCGAGCAGGTTCAGACCCTGCTGAAGATCACCGGTGACTGGCAGAAGTTCAAGGGTGAGCCGGGTGCCGAGGGCACCCTGAAGACCGCCGCTGCCCGCCCGGACAAGCGGGCTCTCTACGAAGCTGCGCTCGCCGCGTCGCAGAACGCCTCCGACGGGTCCGGTGCGACCACCGCCAAGAAGAAGGCCGCTAAGGCCGACCCGAAGGCCACGAAGGCCGACGCCGCCGACGAGGTCGCAGTGCCGGTCGAGGAGCCCAAGGCCGCCGAGCGCGCCGAGGTCGAGGAAGAACTGGCGACCGACACGCCTGAGACCACCGAGGCCTGACCTTGTTGGAGGAGGCTCTGGAGCACCTGGTCAAGGGCATCGTCGACCACGACGAGGATGTCGTCGTGCGGGCCAAGAACGGCCGGCGCGGGGAACTACTCGAAGTGCGGGTACACCCCGATGACATCGGCCGCGTGATCGGCCGGTCCGGTCGCACCGCGTCGGCGTTGCGCACGGTTGTCGGCGCTCTCGCCGGCGGCAAGAACGTCCGGGTCGACATCGTCGACACCGACCGCGTGCGCTGACCGACGTGGATCGCTTCGGTCCAGTGCTGATCGCCCGGGTACGACGTGTTCGTGCCCGGGCGTCATGCTGCCCGGGGGTCGCCGATGGCTGACGACGTCCTGATCGCCCGGATCGGTAAACCGCACGGGCTGCGCGGTGAGGTGACCGTGCAGGTGCACACCGACCGCCCGGATGAGCGGTTCCAGGTAGGGGAATCGTTCGTCACGGACCCGGCGGGGGCGGGTCCCCTCGTGATCCGTACGTCTCGTGCGCACAACGGGATCCAGTTGTTGTCCTTCGACGGCCACCCGGATCGCACTGCCGCCGAGGCGTTACGTGGTGTGCGGCTGTTGGGTGAGCCCGATGAGGACGAGGACGACGCGTGGTACGCCGATGACCTGGTCGGTCTGTCCGTCCAGGACACGTCGGGCATGATCGTGGGCACCGTCGCCGACCTACACTCCCGGCCGGTGCAGGATCTGCTCGAGGTCACGCTGGTAGCCGGCGGCACGGCGTACGTGCCTTTTGTGGAGGAGATCGTCCCGGAAGTCGACACCGAGCGCGGGGTGGTCGTGATCGACCCACCGGAGGGTCTGCTCGAACTGGGTGAGCAGTGACGTGCAACTCGACGTCATCACCATCTTCCCCGACTACCTTGCGCCGCTGGACCTTTCGCTGATCGGGAAGGCCCGCCGGGACGGTCTGATCGATCTGCGGGTGCACGATCTGCGCGAGTTCACCCACGATCGGCATCGCACCGTGGATGACACCCCGTACGGCGGGGGAGCGGGCATGGTCATGAAGCCCCAGCCGTGGTCCGAGGCGCTGGATCACATCGCGGTAGGAGCGCAGTCGCGGCCGATCCTGATCGTCCCCGCGCCCAGCGGGCAGCGATTCGACCAGGCGACCGCGCGTGAACTGGCCGATGCGGCGCATCTGGTCTTCGCGTGCGGCCGCTACGAAGGTATCGACGAGCGGGTCTACGAATACGCCGATCGTGACTACGACGTGCGGATCCTGTCCCTCGGCGACTACGTACTCAACGGGGGAGAGGTCGCTGTCCTGGCCATGGTCGAGGCCATCGCGAGGTTGATTCCCGGCGTCATCGGCAACGCGGAGTCGTTGGTCGAGGAGTCGCACGAGGACGGTCTGCTGGAGTACCCCGTCTACACCAAACCCGCTCAGTGGCAGGGTCTATCGGTGCCCGAAGTGCTGCTGTCCGGCGACCACGGTCGGATTGCCGCGTGGCGGCACCAGCAACGGCTGGAACGCACTGCGGATCGGCGCCCCGACCTGCTGCCCGCGGCCGCGGCGACGCAGTCCGCGGAGTTGGAGATCCGGCTGGCGACCCCCGCCGATATGGGCGAACTTCTGACGCTGACGCATGCCTGTTGGCTGCGGGTGGGTATCAACAACAACACCCTGGACAACCCCGCTCAACACGAGACGCTCGCCGGTCTCACCCAGTCGCTCAGCCAATGGGCGACGTACCTCGCGCGCAGCCCCGAGGGCCGGCTGGTCGGTTCGGTGCGCGTGCAGCAACAAGGTGACGTCTGGTTCATCGCGCGACTGATGAGCGCTCCCGACCTGTTCGGCCGGGGCATTGGGCGGGCGCTGCTGGAGTACGCCGAGTCGCTGGCTCCAGCATCGGTCCGGGCGGTGGCACTGACCACCGCCAGCGGCAACACGCGCAATCTGCGGATGTATCGTCGAGCCGGCTATCGACCGGTGTCCCCACCACCGGATTACTCGGGCGATCTGATCTACCTGCGCAAGCCGATTTCGCGGAACTAACCTCCGGCTGGCAGAATTGACCGGTAAGTCCGGCACATCTGATCCCCGCCACAGGGGGAGTGAGCTTTCTCGTCACGGGTCAGCTCATGCGGTCAGCGGACTACTCCGACATCGATTGATCGATCGTGTGCGGCCTGTGGCGCCACAAGGAAGTAGTACGTCATGCAGAAGTTCGACGAGCTCGACGCCCAGAGCCTGCGGTCCGACATCCCGGATTTCCGCGCCGGTGACACGGTCAAGGTGCACGTGAAGGTCATCGAAGGTACCCGCTCTCGTGTGCAGGTCTTCCAGGGCGTGGTCATCCGCCGTCACGGTGGCGGCATCGGTGAGACCTTCACCGTCCGCAAGGTCAGCTTCGGCGTGGGTGTCGAGCGCACCTTCCCGCTGCACACCCCGGTCATCGACAAGATCGAGGTCGTGACCCGCGGTGATGTCCGTCGCGCCAAGCTGTACTACCTGCGCGACCTGCGCGGCAAGGCCGCCAAGATCAAGGAGAAGCGCGAGACTCCGGCCGTCAAGGCCTGAGCCACTGCCAACTCCAGCTACGGGCAGCGACGTGTCATCGAGCGCGTCGTTGCCCGTTTCGCGTCCCCGGCGCTGGTGGCCGTGGATCGTCCTGATCGGACTGCTGCTGCTGGTGGTGCTGCGCGGGCTGGTCGTCGAGACATTCTCGGTCCCGTCCGCCTCCATGAGTCCGACGCTGCACGTCGGTGATCGCATCGTCGTCTGGAAACCGGGTGCTCACGACCTGCACCGCGGAGATCTCATCGTGTTCGACGGTGACGGTGTCTTCGCCCAGAGCCCGCCGGCGCCCGGCGGCCTGGCCGGAGCGGTGCGCTCGGTGGGCACCGTCCTCGGCGTGCGGGTCGGGGAGACCGACTACGTCAAGCGCGTCATCGGGCTGCCCGGGGACCACCTGCAGGTGGGTAGCGACGGCGTGCTGATGGTCAACGGAGCGGCGGTCGATGAGAACTATCTACCCGCCGGGACGAGCTCCAGCGCTACCGCGTTCGACATCCGGGTGCCGGCGGGCCGGATCTTCGTCATGGGCGACAACCGGATCGCCAGCGATGATTCCCGTAACCACCTCGGCGACCCCGGCGGAGGCACCGTACCGGAGGACCAGGTCATCGGAACGGTCACCTGGCGGTACTGGCCCCTAGGTTCGTGGGGCACACTGCGCTAGGTGAATATCGGATGACAACGGGGAAGAGCGCCCTACCGCGCGGCGGTCGGGGTGGCGCTGGATACGTGAGGTCCTCATCGTGGTGGCCTGCTCGGTGATCCTGTCGCTGCTGATCAAGACTTTTCTGGTGCAGCCGTTCTGGATCCCGTCCGGTTCGATGGAGAACACCCTCATCCCCGGCGATCGCATCCTGGTCAGCAAACTCACCCCTCGCTTCCAGCACATCGACCGCGGAGACGTGATCGTCTTCTCCGACCCGGGCGGCTGGTTGCAGGGCGAGGCGGAGGACTCCCAGCGCAGCGGGCCGATCGGGGCGGTGCAGAACGCCCTGGAATTCGTGGGGCTCTATCCCGCCGGGGACGACCATCTGATCAAACGGGTCATCGGCCTGCCGGGTGATCACGTGGTGTGCTGCAACGCGGCGGGTCAGATCACCGTCAACGCAGTGCCGTTGAAGGAGACCGAGATCTATCCCGGTGATGCGCCCAGCAGCAAGAGATTCAACATCACGGTGCCCGCGGACTCGGTGTGGGTGATGGGCGATCACCGCGGTGACTCAGCTGACTCCCGGTTCCACGACGACGGCACCGGTGCTACCGGGTCGGTGCCGATCTCCGATGTCACCGGCCGCGCCATCGTCGTCATCTGGCCGTTCGATCGCATCGGACGCCTGTCGGATTACGCTGACATCTACGACGTCGCATCGAAAGGGTCTGGTCCATGACGGACGCACCACCGGACGAGCAGTTGCCGCCGGGTGCCGCACCTCCGGTTCAGACCGGTCGCAAGGAGAAGTCCAAGGGCTCCTTCCTGCGCGAGCTGGTCATCATCGTGGTCGTCGCACTCGCGCTGTCCTTCCTGGTCAAGACCTTCCTGGTGCAGCCGTTCTCGATTCCGTCCGAATCGATGGAGAACACCCTCGACGTCGGCGACCGGATCCTGGTCAGCAAACTGACGCCGCAGCACTCACCGCTGCACCGCGGTGACGTGATCGTCTTCGAAGCGCCGCCGTCGTGGGGTGAGATCGGTCCCGAGAGCACCGGTCTCAAGGCGGTCGTGAAGAACGGCCTGGAATGGGTCGGGATCCTGCCGGCCGGCGGACACCACGTGGTCAAGCGGTTGATCGGCCTGCCCGGTGATCACGTCGTCTGCGACGCGACGTGCGCCTCCTCCGGCGGTCCGCTCACGGTCAACGGGGTTGCGATCGACGAGTCGGCCTACCTCAAGCCGGGTAATGCGCCCAGCGGCCAGAAGTTCGATATCACCGTGCCGGCGAACTCGGTGTGGGTGATGGGCGACAACCGCGGCGACTCCTGGGACTCACGCGGCCACGACAACGGGACGGGCAAGACCGGTTCGGTCCCGATGAGCGACATCACCGGCGAGGTGGTCGCCGTTGCGTGGCCGTTGAACCGCATCCAGTCGGTGAGTTCCGACCCTGAGGTGTTCGCAAAGGTTCCGTCGCCGTGACGGGTACGCCGTGACCGGCGGCAGCGCGGTGCGCACTCGGCGTACGGGAACCGCGAAGGTGCCCACGCTGCGCACCGAGCGCGCCCTGCAACGCGAGGGGTATCGGCTGCTCGCCGGGATGGACGAGGTGGGTCGTGGCGCCCTGGCCGGCCCGGTCAGTGTCGGCGTCGTCGTCATCGATGAGACCTGTCGTACGGCGCCCCAGGGCGTGCGCGACTCCAAACTGTTGACGCCGGCGGCACGGGAAGCGATGGTGCCGCGGGTGCGGCGCTGGGCGCTGGCGTACGCCGTGGGCCATGCGTCGGCGGTGGAGATCGACCGGATCGGCATCATCGCGGCCCTGCGACTCGCCGGGACACGCGCCCTCGCGGCCCTGCCGGTCCGGCCCGACCTGGTGATCCTGGACGGCAACCACGACTGGTTGACCGACCCGCAGCAGGTGGGCCTGTTCGCCGAGTTGGCGCAGCCGGCCGTGCCGCCGGTGCGCACGATGATCAAGGCCGACCTGAAGTGTTCCTCGGTCGCGGCGGCCAGTGTGCTGGCCAAGGTGGAACGTGACGGGATGCTCACGCAGTTGCACGAGCAGTACCCGCACTACCAATGGGCCGCGAACAAGGGCTACAGCGCGCCGGAGCACCTTCTGGCGCTGGACGAGCACGGCCCGTGCGAGCTGCACCGGCGGTCGTGGCGCCGGTTCGTCACCGACGACGCCATCGTGGATCTGGAGGAGTGAGCTGATGAGCGCCGAGGATCTGGAACGTTACGAGACTGAGCAGGAGCTGGCCCTTTACCGCGAATACCGCGACGTGGTGGGCCTGTTCAGCCATGTGGTCGAGACCGAGCGACGCTTCTACCTGTGCAACGACGTCGATGTACTGGTACGCGGCGAAGGCGCGGAGGTGTTCTTCGACGTACGGATGAACGACGCCTGGGTGTGGGACGTCTACCGCCCGGCCCGGTTCGTCAAGAAGGTGCGGGTGCTGACCTTCAAGGATGTGAACGTCGAGGAGTTGCCGGCTCGCGAGATGGAGATGCCCGAACCCTGATCCGCGAGGTTGGTCAGAAACCGGCACCGAAGGCCAGGAACGGTGCCCGCTCGTCGGGGACGGCGGCCAGGAGCGCGTCGCTGGGCGACAAGCCGCCGGCCATTCCCGAGTGGACCGCAGCCAGGTAGTCACTGGTGGCCGCATCGTTGACCGTGCAGGGAGCGGCGATCACGCAGCGAACGCCGGAATGAAGCCACGCTCGCGCCATCCCGATCGTTTCCTCGCCCCAGCGGGCGGTCGACCGACCGAGTTCGCAGGCCGACAGGACGACAACCGACGGCACCATCGTCAGTTCGGCGACGTCATGACCGAACCACGGCCCGTCCAGTAGTTCCAGACCGGAGAACATCGGGTTGCCCGGCGTGTGCCGGCCGTGCGCGGCGACATGCAGCAGGTCGGTGTTGCGCGTCAGTTCCCGCATGCTTGCCGTCGTGGCGTTCGCCGCATCGACGATGGTCGCACCCGGCCATTGTTTGGCGGCGTGGGTGACCTCCGTGCCTGCTCGTGGCACACCGGGCCCGGTGATGAAACCGACGCTGCGGATCGGTGCCTCGACAGCGGTGTGCCGCAGCCATTGCGTGACGCTCAGTGGCACGGTGATGGATCGATCCCGCAGGGGCCGCATCAAGCTCCAGGGGACTGCGGCCAATGCGGCCGGTGCACTGATCACGACGCGTCGGGTCCGCACCGATGACTCGATCGGTTGCCAGATCATGGCGGACAAGTGGTCCAGCCGTCGCCGGAGACCGTCGCGGACGACGGCTGCAAGGGTCGGGCGCAAGTCCGCCGACGACATGTCGAGATCGGCTTGCAGACCGGCCAGGTCGGCCCGGATGGCCGCACGCGAGGTGACCGGGATCACCCGGCATCCGTCGCGGCTGGCAACCAGGACCGACACGTCGCTGGGGTCGGACAGGAACGACACCAAGGTGGCGTCTCGCTCACCCAGGACGTCGACGGTCTCTTCGAGGCCGGCAATGTCGACGCTGATCCGGGAGGCACGCTCCCGGGCCCATTGACGACGTCGAATGCGATCGCGGACCTGCGCCACCTGGGGTGCGTCGAGGTCCTCTCCGATCGCGAGCAGACCGCGCAGGGCTTCCAGCTCGGCGTCCTCGGCGCTGTCCGGAGCGGGAGGGCGGGTCAGCGGAGTCGATGCGGCGACGAATCCGCGGGATCGCTCCGACCATTCGAAATGCAGCGCGGGATCCCCGCTGCGCATGGCAACGGCGGCGGCCTGCTCCACCATCCGGTAACCGTGCATGGCCAGCGACGAGCGCAATTCCAGGCTGTCGGTGCTGGATTGCCAGTTCCGCAGGAGCCGGATTCCGTCGCGGGCACGGTCGAGGGCCTCGGCATCCTGCCCGGTGCGAGCAGAGACCTCCACCCGCACTTCCGCCTCGGCGAGCCGGGTGACGATTGGTGCGTCATCTCGCACCGCCGGAGTGCGCCGCCACGGTTTGCCGGCCCGCACGTGATGCAGTTCCAGGGCCAGGGCGAGCGGCTCCCGCGAGGCGTCCAGGTCCTCGCCGGCCAGATCCGGCAGCGCGCGAGTTGCGGCCCGCACGGTGGTGGGATCCCACGGACGCGACAGCAACGCGACGGTCAGCGACAGTGCTTGTGCGCGCATCGCCCAGGTGAGGCTGCCCCGGCGCCGGAAGCGCGAGGCGGCCTTGCGGGCCAGGAGGACTGCTTGTTCGGGTGCGGAGTCCGCGAGGGTCCGAGCGAGGAGAAGCTCGGCATCCGCCTGGGACTGGCGCAAATGGTGGCGTCCGAACGTCTCAGCGCACCGGCGAAGCAACTCGGAGGCCTCCGCGGGCAGGCCCGCCGCGAGGAGTGCCTCGGCCCGATCGCGGCCGGCGACGGCACCCATCACCGGTGATTGACTGTCCATCGACTCCTGGACCGATCCCATCAGGTGCAGTGCTTGGACCACATCGCCGTGCAGCAGGGCGGCGGCTCCCTCGTTGTGCTGCGCTTGCGCGGCCAGGTGCTCATCGCCGTACTCGCGGGCGATCCGTGCAGCATGCTGGTAGTCGGCAGCTGCGCGCACACTGTCTGAACGCTCATAGAACACCCCGCCGCGCATGAACAGCGCGTTGATCAGCCGATCGGGCTCGTCCCGCAGGCCGGCGATGGCGGCGTCGAGGTGCGGCAGGGCGGCCGAGCCGTCACCCGCGCGCATCCAGACCAGGCCGAGTTGGCTCTGTAGGACGGCCACTGTCCGCTGGGACAGTCGTTCCGACCGGGCGAGCAGATCGTTCAGGGTTCGCACCGCAACCGCGGTGTCGGAGTGTTCGGAGTCCATGACGGCCCGCAGCCCGGCGATGAGAGCGAGCAGATCGGGATCCGACGTGCGGTCGGCAGCTCGTGCCAGATCGGTGGTCGCCGCACGATAGCGGCTCGTCCGAGCGTGCTGGACGCCACGAGCGTAGAGCTCCTGGGCGGACAGCATCGGCGTTCAGCTCCTATCGGACCCCTCCCGCGGCGACGGACGGCGGGCGGTGCTGTGTCCACCGTGGCACGATTTAGCGCGAAACGCCCGTGAGTTGTGCCACAACGCTCCAGGCTGTATCGATGTCCGGTCCGCTCCACGCCGCATCCGGTGGAGGCAGCGTGGGTTCCAGGGCCTGGGCGATCCGGCCGGCGACGTACGGCGCTGCGAACGAGGTTCCGCTCCACAATCCGAACCCGCTGTCGTCGTTGTCGGGATCGATCGACTCGCGCACCAGCCCGTAGCGGCGAAGGCGGGCTAGCGGGAGCTCACCTCCGTCCAGCGGGGGAACGGTGCTCATGATCGATGCCCCCGGTGCGTAGCAGCGCACCCACGGACCGGTGTTAGAGAACAACGCGACGGTTCCGTTCGGGTTGCGGGCGCCGACGGAAATCAGCGGAGCGGCGTCATCCGCCTGGGCGACGACGTCGGCGCCGTCCGACCACGGACCGAACGCCGCGGGGAACAACGGTCGGTCGGTGCCGTCGTTACCCGCTGAGCACACCACCGTGGTCCCGGTCCGGCGGATGCGCAGGAGCATCTCGGACATCGTCGGATCGAACCGGGCGTCTTCGGGAGTCTCGTGGTAGTAACCCAACGACAGACTGAACACATCGATGATTGGACCGTCGCCGCGCGCCTGACTGGTCTCTAGGAGCGTGGCGATCTGGTCCAGGGCTCGCACCAGGTCCGATTCGACGACGGCACCGTCCGATCCGACGATCCGCCACGAAATGATGTCCGCGGCCGGTGCGGTCTGGCGCAGGACACCGGCGATGAATGTGCCGTGGCCGGCGGCGGCGTCGATGACGCCGTCCTCGGGTCCGAACTGGTCCGGATGCCGTTCCGGATCGGTGTTCGGATCCGTATCGCCGATGGGCTGCCCCGTGGGGTCGAGCATGTGGCGTCGTACATCGACCAGCCAGGGGTGGTCTCCGCAACCGGTATCCAGGGCTGCGATGACCGGTCGCCGGTGCGTCCGCCCCTCTTCGCGACCGCGGTCGGGCGGGCTGCCGATGAACTTCACGGGTTGCCGGCCACCGCTACCGGCCAGCATGTACGAGTTGATCGGGCTGCTGTCGTCGACCCCGAGAAACGGATTGATCCCGTGCACCGGGTTGATCCCGTGGACGGGGTTGATCCCGTGGACGGGGTTGATCCCGTGGACGGGGTTGATCCCGTGGACGGGGTTGATCCCGTGGACCGGGTTGGCATCGATCCCCACGGGCGTGACCATGACGGCGTGGTCGAGGCCGACGGACCCCGAGACGGTGCGGTCGTCGAGTTGCCGTGCACGTTGGATGAGCTTCCAGGCGTCCGGGTCGCTGATCGACCGCTTGGGGTCGGCGACGATCGTCAGTCGGGTCAGTGAGATCCTGCCGTCGCGGCAGCTGAGCCGACGACGGCGGTCGGCGCGCGTGGCGTCGGTCTCTTGCGGGGCCACGAGGTAGTGCGGGTCTTCTACGAGGTCCCAGCCGAAGACGTCGGCAGCCGCGCGCAGTGCGGCCACCGCTTGCTTACCGTCGCCGTCGAGGTCTGACACCAGGACGGTCAGCGGGTTGTAGATGGTCGGCGCCGCTGTGCCCGCTGCGGCGGGGGTGCGCGCGGGGTCCAGGGTCCGCCACAGGCGGCTTGCCCGGGGCGAGGGTTCGTCGAGTTTGCCGACGGCAGGCGCCTTGAGGATGTCGTCCCCGGCGAGAATCTCAGGTGAGGCAGTGGACATGGTGGCTTCCTACAGTTTGATGATGGCCCGGCCGAGGTGGGTCAGACGTCGAAATGCGGGGTGGATGAGCGATGGCCGCCCGGACGGTCGAACCAGAGTCGAATGGCGCCGGCGGGGTGTTGGGCGACCTCGAAGCGGCCGTGGTCGTCGATCGGCACCGTGACCTCGCCGTCGGCGGACGGGATGCGCACCGTGCCCGCGGTGGGCGGATCGGTCCAGCCGTCCAATCGACGGACGCCGGGGCCCACCGAACTGATCCGGATGACCACGCTGAAATCGTCACCGGAGAACTCGACCACCGTCGGGGTGGTCGTCTGCTCGCCGCGGGTGCCGAGCAGCTCCCGGTCGGTGAATGACATGGCAAGAAGTTCGAATTCCTCTGCCATACCTTCGGATTCGATCGCAACGATGCTGCTCTCGACCAGATCGCTCGGCACAGGATCGTGGCTCGACCACATCGCGCGCAGGCGGGCGTACAGCTCTTGGTCCGTCCAGGTGCTCATGATTCTTCGTCCTCCATAGTCTCCCCCAGGTGAGCGCGAAGTTTTTGTAGACAACGGGACCGGGTTGGCCCGATGCTGCCGACCTTCATATCCAGTTCCGTGGCGATGGTGCGGTAGTCGGGTCGTTGCTCGAAGGCCACGATCCGCAGCAGCTTCTGGCATCGCTCATCGAGTCTGGCCACGGCCAACCACAGGCGCTGGTTGTCGTCCTCAGTCGCTGCCGACTCGGCCGGATCGGCGCTGTGCGTGGCCAGGTCGCTGCGGTCGAGGTCGACGTCCTGCAGGATCTCCGGGTCGGTCGAGGTCTGGGTGCGACTGCGCCGCGCGACACGCCACGCCTCCCGCCGGGCTGAGATCGTCAACCACGAAGCGATGGCCTGTGGATCCGCGATGTGATCGCGGTTGCGGACCAGCGCCAGCCAGGTGCTCTGCACCACGTCCCGGGCGTCGTCCTCGGGCAGACCGCAGGCGCGAACCACGTGCCAGAGCACCGGCGTCATCACCTGCACCAGCGGGTCGACCTTGTCCTGCCCGTCTACCCACGCGCGGAACGCGGTGGCCGCAAGATCCCACACCGGCAGCTCCGGATCGGAAGGTAGCTGCGCCATAGCATCGCTGACGTGACCGTCGTCCATGCTCCGCATTGTCCTCACGTTCGATAAGGAGGGATAGGGCGGCGGCTCTGATACTCGGCGGCACGTGTGATCTGCATCACGACGTTATCCACAGGGTGAAATTCCTTCGCCCGGCCGAGCGGGCAGGGTAGTGGGCGTGCCAAGCCAACGAGCGACCCTGGGCCGATGGGGTGAGCAGGTCGCGGCGCGATTCCTGATGGACGGCGGCTGGCAGGTCGTCGATCGCAACTGGCGTTGCCGGTACGGCGAGATCGACCTGATCGTGCACGATCCACGTGCCGGGGTGCTGGCCTTCGTCGAGGTCAAGACCCGTCGCTCCGATGCGTTCGGCGGTCCGCTGGCCGCGATCGACCATCGTAAGGCGGCCCGACTGCGCCGACTGGCCGGGCAGTGGCTGCAGGAGCATCCGCAGCGGGCACAGGTCGTGCGGGTCGACGTGGTGGCGGTCTGGGCTCGTGCCGGACAGGTACCGCTGGTGCGCCACGTGTCCGACGTCGCGTGAGGCGGCAGCGCCGCAACGCCCACTGAGGTACTTCGGTTGTCTATGGTCGAACGCACCGACTGTTGCCAGGAGGACGAAGTGTCACAGACCAGACCTGCCACGCGACGTACGACGGGCAGCTATGTGCGCTTCGCACTCGGGGCACTGCCGTTCGTAGGGATCCTGGTGCTCGTCCCGTTCGCGAACCGGGACACCCCGATGATCCTCGGCATGCCGTTCCTGTTGGTGTGGATGGTCGCGTGGGTCATTCTCACCTCGGTCTGTATGACCATCGTCTACCTGATCGATCCGCAGAACCGCGGCGACGAAGCGGACTCGCAGTGAACGGGGCACTGGTCGTCCTGATCGCGTTCTTCCTGCTGGCGCTGGTCCTTGGTCTGTGGTCGCGCCGGGGCAAGGAGATGGACATCGAGCAGTGGAGCGTGGGAGGCCGCAACTTCGGTGCGATCTTCGTCTTCCTGTTGCTCGCGGGGGAGATCTACACGACTTTCACCTTCCTGGGCGCCAGCGGTTACGCCTACACCTACGGCGGTGCGGCGTTCTACATCCTGGGGTACGGCGCCCTCGCCTACGTGATCTCCTACTGGCTGGCCCCGGCGATCTGGCGTTACGCCAAACGGGAGAAGCTGGTGTCGCAACCGGACTGGTTCCGGCGCAAATACGACAGTCGCAACCTGTCCCTGGTGGTCGCCGTGATCGGCATCGTCGCGATGGTGCCCTACCTGGAGCTGCAGCTGACCGGCCTGGGCATCATCGTGCAGGAAACCTCCTACGGATCGATCTCCCGGACCGCCGCGATCTGGATCGGAGCGATCGTGATGGCGGTGTACGTCGTGGCCGCCGGGATCCACGCCGCCGCCTGGAACGCCGTGGTCAAGGATGTGCTGGTCCTGGTCGTCGTCGTCTTCATCGGGATCTACCTACCCATGCACTACTTCGGCGGCGTCGGTTCGATGATGCACACCATTCACGAGCAGAAACCGGGATTCCTCAGTGCGAACCTGCCCAGTCACGACATGGGCTGGTTCATCACCTCCATCCTTCTGTCGGCCCTGGGCTTCTTCATGTGGCCGCACTACTTCGGGGCGATCTACGCCTCCCGCGACACCCGCACGTTCCGGCGCAACGCGATGTTCCTGCCGCTGTACCAATTGGTGTTGTTGTTCGTGTTCTTCACCGGCCTGGCCGCGGTCCTGGTCGTGCCCGGGCTGAGCGACGGCGATCTGTCACTCCTGGCCATCAGCCGCAAGACGTTCTCCCCGGTCGTCGTGGGGCTGATCGGAGCAGCAGGAATCTTCTGTGCGCTGGTGCCGGGCGCCATGCTGTTGTCCACCTCGGCGACCCTGCTGGCCAAGAACGTGGTCCACGAGTTCCGACCCGGGCTGTCCGGACGGCAGACGGCCGTTGTCGCCAAGGCGCTGGTGCCGGTGATCACGCTGGTCGCGCTCTACCTGACCTTCGCCGGCGGCGATGCCATCGTGAATCTACTGCTGCTCGGGTACGCCTTCGTCACACAGTTGTTCCCCTCGATGATTGCCAGTCTGCATCCGCGCAACCCGGTCACGAAGTGGGGCGCGGGCGCCGGGATGGTGGTGGGCGCCGTGCTGGTGACGTGGTTGACCCTTGGCAAGCACACGGCCGGTGACGTGCTGCCCTTCCTGCCCGGATCGTGGCAGCACCTCAACGTCGGCATCGTGGCGCTGGTGGCCAATGTGGTGATCTGCGTGGCGGTTTCGCTGGCTACCGGGGAGCGCGTGCGCTCTCGGTCCCGGCAGTCGCTGCAGGGAGTGCGCCACCAGTCGGCGCCGGAGACGCAGAACGCCGGTGAGCATCCAGCGGGGTACTACCTGATCAAGGATGCCGCCGTGTCCGGCCCTGTGGATGGTGCCCGGCGATCGCCGCGTTTTCCACACCGCGACAACCAGGGCTTCTACCTGGCGGGAGCCTCGCCCAGAGTCGTCTCAGGGGGTGAGGCGTGATGACCGATTCGATTCACGGGCAATGACTCTGGGCCGGACCCGCGCAGTAGCGGTGATGGGTATCGACGGCATACCGATCGAGGTCGAGGCCGATTCGGCGCCGGGGCTTCCGGCGTTCACCATCGTGGGGATGCCGGACACGGCCTGTCGTCAGGCACCCGACCGGGTGCGCTCGGCCGCAGCCAACAGCGAGCTGCAGCTGCCGCGCCAACGCGTGACGGTCAATCTGTCACCGGCCTCGCTGCCCAAGCAGGGCTCCGGTTTCGACGTCGCGATTGCCATCGCAGCATTGGCCGCCGGGGGAGTCGTGGACAACTCTCAGGTCGCGGAGGTGGTGCACATCGGCGAACTGGGTCTCGACGGCGCGGTGCGCGCGGTTCCCGGCGTGCTACCCGCGGTACTCGCAGCGGCAGCCGCCGGGTTCACCAAGGTGGTGGTGCCGGCTGCCAACGCCGCGGAGGCCGCACTGGTGCCAGGAGTGCAGGTGCTGCCGGTCACGGATCTGCGGTCGCTGGTCAGCCGGTACCGGCTGCAGCACAAGGGCAAGCCCGTGCCGCCGGTCGTGGTGCCGGACGGCCTGGACGCCTGCACGCCGGCAGTCCCGGACCTGGCTGATGTGGTGGGGCAGTTCGAAGCCCGCTTCGCGCTGGAGGCGGCGGCAGCCGGCGGGCACCACATGGCCATGGTGGGGCCGCCCGGAGCAGGCAAGACGATGCTGGCCGAGCGGCTGCCTGGACTACTGCCCCCGCTGGGTGTCGACGACGCACTGCAGGTCACGGCCGTGCATTCGGTGCTGGGGGCCTTGGGTTCGGGGGAAGACGGTCGATCGCCGTTGCTGACCCACCCACCCTTCGTCGCGCCGCACCATGGGGCCTCGATGGCCAGCGTGGTCGGTGGCGGCAGCGGGCGGATCCGGCCCGGAGCCATCTCGCGGGCGCATCGCGGGGTGCTCTTCATGGATGAGGCACCGGAGTTCCGTCGCGATGTCCTGGACGCGCTTCGTCAACCACTGGAGTCCGGTTCGGTGACCATTGCCCGGGCCGATCGACTGGTGCGGTTCCCCGCGCGATTCCAGCTGGTGCTGGCGGCGAACCCGTGCCCGTGCGGTGCGGCCCGGGACGACAAGTGCAGCTGCTCGGCCATGGTGCGGCGCACCTACCTGGGCCGCCTCTCGGGGCCGCTGCTGGACCGGGTGGACGTGCGGCTGAAGCTGCTACCGGTGTCGCGGGCGTCGCTGGCCGAAGGCCGCGGCGAGTCGACGGCCTCCGTCGCAGACCGGGTCAGACAGGCGCGGGCGACTCAGGCGGCTCGTTGGTCCGCCTTTGGCTGGCGCCTCAATGCCGACGTCCCCGGCACCGTCCTGCGGGCTGTTCCGTGGCGACTGCCCAAGGAGGTCTCCCGGCCACTGGACGAACAGCTGGAGAAAGGCACCCTGACGTTGCGCGGGTACGACCGCTGTCTTCGCCTGGCGTGGACGCTGGCCGACCTGGCGGGGGAGAAGGCCCCCGGGCCCGCCCAGGTGGGCGGGGCATCGACGATGCGGTCGGAGTTGCGAGCAGCATGAGCCTCACCCACGAGGAGTTCGGCGTCGGGGTGCAACAGGTCCGACAGAACGCGGAGTTGTCGGCCCGGGTCGCGTTGTCCGTCGTCGTAGAGCCCATGGACAGCAAGCTCACGCCGCTGATCCGGGAGTTGGGCGCGCAGCGGGCCTGGTCGGCGATCAACGGCAACGAGGGCGGCCACTTCGATCGTTGCCAGCCGCGCGTGCGGGCGCTCGACCTGGACCACGTCCTGTGGAACACCCAACAGGCCGGCGCCCGGCTGCTGTTCCCGGGGTTGCCCGGCTGGCCGCACGGGCTGGACGATCTGGAGTTCGCCCCGTTCGCGGTGTGGGCGCGCGGATCCAGTTCGGACGTCGACTGGGCGCGCAGCGTCGCGGTCGTGGGATCCCGGGCGGCGACCTCGTACGGTCTGCACGTCGCCGGGGAGCTCGGGTATGACCTGTCCAGCGCCGGTTACACGGTGGTGTCGGGGGCGGCATTCGGGATAGACGCCGCAGCTCATCGTGGCGCGCTCGCGGCGGACGCCCCGACCGTCGCCGTGCTCGCGGGCGGGGTTGACCGGCCCTACCCGGTCGCGCACAGTCAGCTGCTGGACCATATCCGGGCCAACGGACTGATCTTGTCCGAAGCTCCGCCGGGTGCCTCGCCACGCCGGGAGCGCTTCCTGGCCCGGAACCGGTTGATCGCGGCCCTGACCGCCGGGACGGTGGTGGTCGAAGCCGGCCTGCGGTCCGGAGCGTTGAGCTCCGCGGGGCATGCCGAGCGGCTGGGCCGGGTGCTGGCCGCTGTCCCCGGACCGGTGACCAGCGCGGCGTCGGCGGGCACCAACGCCTGGATCCGCGAGGGGCGCGCAGTGCTGGTCAGCAACGCGGCGCAGTGTGTGGAGCTGGTCGCTCCGATCGGGGAGGGCCTGTTGTCGCCGGAACGCGCTGAGTCGGTGCTGGAGTACGACGACCTGGCCGAGGTGCCGCGACGGGTGTTCGAGTCGTTGCCGAAATCCCGTTCGACCACGGTGGACCGGCTGGCGGTGATAGCCGGTGTCAGTGGGCCGGAGGTGATGGCGGCCCTGGGGTCGTTGGAGCTGACCGGGCGCGTGGAGCGCAGCACCGGGGGTGGCGGCGCCGCGCTCAGGGTTCGCCGGGTTAGCGACCCCCGGGCTCGGTGGGCAGTCTGACTCCGTTGCAGCCCTGCAGGATTCGCACCATCGCCGACTTCTCGGCGGCGGTCACCCAGGCCCGGTACTTTGCTTTGACGGCAACTTGCAGCGCGACGTACCGGCACCGGAAACCCTTGTTCGGGGGCAGCCAGGTAGCGGCGTCTCCAGCGCCTTTCTTCTGGTTGGTGGGGCCGTCGACGGCGAGCAGGTTCAGCGGGTCGTTGGCGAAGGCGATCCGCGTCGCGGCGCTCCACTGTTGCGCGCCCTTCTGCCATGCGTCGGCCAGCGGCACCACGTGATCGATCTGCACCTTGCTGGAGGTTCCCCGTCCGCGCACGAAGTCGATGACCTTGCCGGTGTACGGATCGATGAGACGGCCGCTGGTGACGACGGTGTTGCACCGGCCGGACTTCTTGAAGTGCAGTCGGCTCAGGTCCCGGCGCAGGATGTCTTCACGGGTCGAACACCCGTTGTGACCCCACGGTGCCGCGTTGTTGTCGGTCCACGCGGTCCCGAATTTGGCGCGGTCATACCCGGTCTTCGGTGCGCGTCCCTTGACGGTCAGGCGATGCGCCACGCTCAGCGCGCTCGGGGTGTCAGCTTGGGCGGGCAGGTCAGCAGGAACGAGGAGGGCGACGCCGGCAGCGGCGGCCAGGGCGAACGTCATCGGTCGGCGACTCACCGCAGCACGTTAACCCGCGATGAGCTCCGGCAATGCCGGCTCGGTCAGAACCCGGCGGCGTTACAGTCGCGACCATGACGCAGCCCTCCGCACCCGATACCGCCGTCGACCGGGCGCGATTGGCCTCCTCTACCGGCGCGAGGTCGATCAGTTCGCAGCGGCGCATCAAAGCTCGCAGGCCGCCTACGCCCGTGCTGACCATCTGTTCGGGCGGGTGCCGATGACCTGGATGAACAAACTCGCCAGCGGCTTTCCCATCTACCTGGACCGGGCTATCGGGAACCGGGTCTTCGACATCGATGGTCACGAGTACATCGACTTCGCCCTCGGCGACACCGGCGCCATGGCCGGCCACTCTCCGGCGCCGACCGTGGCCGCGATCCAGCAACGGATCGTGACCCAAGGCGGTCTGACCACGATGCTGCCCACGACCGACGCCGAGTGGGTCGGCGCCGAACTGACCCGCCGGTTCGGGGCGGCGAAGTGGAGTTTCTCCCTGACCGCGACCGACGCGAACCGCTGGGCGATCCGCTTGGTGCGAGCGCTCACCGATCGACCCAGGATCCTGTTCAACGCCTACTGCTATCACGGCTCGGTCGACGAATCGCTGATCGTGGTCGGCCCTGACGGGAACGGCATCGATCGTCCCGGCAACGTCGGCGCACCCGTGCCGGTCACCGCGACCAGTCGGGTGGCCGAGTTCAACGACCTGGCCGGCCTCGAACGTCAACTCGCGCACGGCGACGTCGCCGCCGTCCTGATGGAACCGGCGCTGACCAACATCGGGATCGTGGTGCCCGAGCCGGGCTACCTGGCCGGCGTGCGCGACCTCACCCGCAGGTACGGCGCGTTGCTGATCAACGACGAGACACACACCTTCTCCGCCGGTCCCGGAGGCGCGACCGCAGCGTGGGGTCTGGAGCCGGACATCGTCATCATCGGCAAGTCCATCGGTGGTGGGATCCCCTGCGGTGCCTATGGATTGAGTGAGGAGCTGGCCGACCGCGCCCTGCGGCGTACCGATCTCGACCTGGTCGACATGGGCGGCGTGGGCGGCACGCTGGCGGGCAACCCGTTGTCAGTGGCAGCCATGCGGGCCACGCTCGAGCACGTCCTGACCGAGGCCGCGTTCGAGCACATGATCGCTTTGGCGACCCGGTTCACGGCCGACGTTCAGCAGGTGATCGACGAGTACCGGCTGCCGTGGTCGGTCAGCCAGCTCGGCGCTCGTACCGAATACCGGTTCGCCGACCCCGCGCCCCGCAACGGCACCGAGTCGGCCGCCTCGGCGGACCCGTTGCTCGAGGACTACCTGCACGTGTACCTGGCCAACCGCGGGATCCTGCTCACGCCCTTTCACAACATGGCCCTGATGTGCCCGGTCACCGGCGCAGCGGACGTAGCCCGGCACCACGAGGTGTTCGCAGCCGCGGTCGCCTCGTTGTTCGGGTGAGAAGCGCGGCGCGCCCCGCCGGTCCGCCCGGAACCGGTTTGTAGCCTGCAAGGGTGACCGCGTCGACCGAACTGCAGCCCACGCAACTGGTGGGGGAGTTCGAGCGGTATCTGCGCCTGGAGCGGGCCCGATCGGAGCACACCATCCGCGCCTATCTGACCGACCTGCGACATCTGGAGTCGCACCTGGCGGCGGGCGGGCTTGGCCAGTGGGCGGATGTGGGGCTCGCCGACCTGCGCACCTGGCTGGCCGGTATCGACGCGAGCGGAGGCGCGCGGTCCACGGTGAGTCGCCGCGCGGCGTCCGCACGGGCGTTCTTCGGCTGGGCCGCCCGCACCCAGCGGCTTCCGGCCGATCCGGCGGTGCGGTTGGTTTCACCCAAACGCCTTCGCACGCTGCCCGGAGTATTGCGGCAGGCCGAGGCCGGCCAACTGCTCGACGTCGCCGCGGTCGCAGCCGATGACGCCGCACCGACCCACCTGCGGGACCGGGCGATGCTGGAACTGCTCTACGCCACCGGGATCCGGGTTGGGGAGTTGTGCGGACTGGACATCGACGACCTCGACCGTCGGACCCGAGTGGTGCGAGTAACCGGTAAGGGCAACAAACAACGGGTCGTCCCGTACGGCGTGCCCGCGGCGGAGGCGATCGACCACTGGTTGACCCGGGGCCGGCCCAGGGTCGTGACCCCCACAGCCCGCCTGCGCTGTTCCTCGGGGCTCGCGGTGGCCGGATCGATGCCCGCACCGTCCGACGGGTGCTGACCGCGCTGTTGCAGCACGTGCCCGATGCACCCCATCTGGGTCCGCACGGGCTGCGGCATTCTGCGGCCACCCATCTGCTCGAAGGCGGGGCCGACCTGCGCACGGTGCAGGAATTGCTGGGTCACGCCAGTTTGTCGACGACCCAGATCTACACTCACGTGTCTGTGGAACGCTTGCGCTCGTCATTCGCGAAGGCACACCCACGCGCATGAGCCAATCCGTTCCACCTCGCCATTCGGGCGACCGCATGCCAACTCGACACAACACTCCCGACCCGATGCGTCGCCGGCGGATGATCGCTGCAGCGGTCGTCGGGGTGGTGGGGCTCAGTGCCCTCGCCGGTTTCTTGCACGAGTCGGGCAGCGCCGCCCCCACCGCAGCCGTCACCCCGTCGGCCCTGCCGTCCACCACGAGGGCCGCGACGACACCTTCCGCGAGCCCCAGCAGCACGCCGGTCGTCGTACCCACCAGGGGCGCAGGGACATTCACCACGGTGCCGGTCCCTCAGACCACGACGGCGAAGACCGGCCGGGAGATCACCTACATCCTGCAGATCGAGAACGGCCTCGGCTCGGACAACGCCTCGATCGCGAAGACGGTCGGGGCCGACCTCCTCGACGCTCGCGGCTGGCAGGGGGTGGACCATGTGCGCTTCGTGCAGTTGACCGCCGCTCAACTTGCCAAGGGCCAGAAGCCGGCGCTGGCGATCACTTTGGCCAGCCCGGACACCGTCAACAAACTGTGCGCCCCGCTGGACACCCACGGCGAGTGGTCGTGCGGCAACAACGGCCGGGCGACGCTGAACTACGAGCGGTGGATGCTCGGTGTGCCCTACTTCGGCAAGGACCTGACGACCTACCACGCCTACATGGTCAATCACGAGGTCGGACACATCCTGGGGCACCAGCACCGGCATTGCGCCAAGGCCGGCGACTACGCACCGGTGATGCAGCAGCAGTCGATGGGTCTGCAGGGCTGCAAGGCGTGGCCCTGGCCGCAGCGTCCCGCCGGCGGCTGACGAGGTCGGGCGGCGAGCGTTGTTGGGCGTGAGATGCGCCCAGCGGCAGCAGGACGATCGGCCCAACTCCCAACAGGGACAACGGATCGCGGTACTCATCGTCATCGACCAGCAGGCCCCAATGCAGGCAGGTGAGCGGCGCGCAGTGGCTGCCCTGCCCGCTGAGGCGGCCGAGCGGCGTACCCGCAATCACCGCACTGCCCGGCGGGATGCGATGCTCCACCGGCTCGTACGTCGTGCGCCGACCGTCCGGGTGGCGCACGGTGATGACACCCCGGCCGGCGATCACTCCGCTGAAGGTGACGATCCCCGGCCCGGCGGCGACGACGACGGTGCCGGCGGGGGCGGCCAGGTCGACGCCGCGGTGTCCGGCCGACCACGGATGGGGCGGCGCCTCGAATGCGCGAACCACATGGTGCGGTGGAGGTATCGGCCACCCGAAGCCGGTGCCGGCAGTGGCAGCCGAGCTCGCGACGACGGCGCCAGCGATGGCCATCGCGACCGCGAGAAGGATCTGCATGCAGCCAGTCTCGGAGTGCTGCGGACGAACGGGCGACGGCAACCGGGCGGTGTGTGGACAACGGGCACGCGGTGGAGGTTGTCCACATCTGGTGCCGTCACAATGTGGGCATGGAACAGCCCGCGCCCGGAGCACCGATCGATCTGCCGACCCTGGCCAACCTGCGCGATCTGGGCGGCTGGACCGGCGCGGACGGTGCGCGGGTCGCTTCCGGGGTGCTCTACCGCTCGACCAAGCTCGCCGGCATCGACGAGGCCGACACCGACCAATTGGTCGACCGCCGGGTGCAGACCGTCATCGACCTGCGCACCAAGGTAGAGCGCGATGCCGAGCCGGATCCGCAGATCCCCGATGCGAGCAACGTCTTCCTCGACGTCTTCGCGGGCAGCGAGATGGCCGCCTCGGCCGATCTGCGCGACCTGTTGAAACATCCGCGCGAGGTCACCAGCGCCCTCGGCGAAGGCAAAGCGGTCGAGTTCATGTCCGTCGCCTACCGGGAGATCGTCGTGCTACCCAGCGCGCAGACGGCCTACCGCGGTTTCTTCGACACCATCGAGCAGGCAACGCAGCCGGTGCTGTTCCACTGCACGACCGGCAAGGACCGGACCGGGTGGGGTGCCGCACTCATCTTCACCGTGCTCGGCGTCTCCCGGGACCAGATCGTGCAGGAGTACCTGCTGACCAACGAACAACTACTACCGCGGTTCAAGAAGTCATTCGAGGCCTTCGAACTCGCCGGCGGTGACCCCGACGTGCTGCGGCCCGTGCTCGGCGTGGACCGGGCCTACCTGCAGAACTCCTTCGACACCGTCGATGCGCAGTTCGGTTCGATGGATCGCTACCTCGACGAGGGGCTGGGCATGACTGCCGAGCGGCAACAGAGGTTCCGGGAACGCTTCCTGGTCTGAACCGCTTACGCGTGGGTCAGCCGGCGGACCGCCTCCTGCAGGACGTCGTCCTTCTTACAGAACGCGAACCGCACGAGGGTCCGGGCGGCCGCCTTGTCATCGCAGAACACCGACACCGGGATGGCGGCTACGCCGTGGGTGTGCGGCAGCTGCCAGCAGAAGTCCACTGCATCCGTGACGCCGAGCGGCGCGGCATCGGCGATCACGAAGTAGGTGCCGCTGGGTCGGGCCACCTCGAACCCCGCAGCGGTGAGCCCGGTCGAGAGCAGATCCCGCTTGCGCCCGAGATCCTTTGCGAATCGCCCGACGTAGTCGTCCTGGGTGTCCAGTCCGAGGGCGATGGCCGGCTGGAACGGCCCGCTCCCGACGTACGTCAGGAATTGCTTGACCGTCCGGCAGGCGCTGACCAGCTCGGCCGGACCGCTGAGCCAGCCCACTTTCCACCCGGTCGTGGAGAACGTCTTGCCCGCCGAGGAGATGGTGATGGTGCGCTCCGCGGTGCCCGGCAGCGTCGCGAAGGGTAGGTGCTGCGCACCGTCGAAGGTGAGGTGCTCGTAGACCTCGTCGGTCACGACGTACGCGCCGTATTCGGCGGCCAGCTGCGCGATCAGGATGAGTTCGTCGCGGGTGAACACCTTGCCCGTCGGGTTGTGCGGCGTGTTCAGCAGCACCAGCCGGGTGCGTTCGCTGAACGCGGCCCGCAGTGCATCCTCATCGACCGCGAAATCCGGGAAGCGGAGGGCAACGGTGCGCCGCGTCGCTCGCGCCAGGGCGATGCACGCGGCGTACGAGTCGTAGTAGGGCTCGAAGGTGACCACCTCATCGCCGGGCTCGCACAGGGCGAGTACGGCGCTCGCGATGGCCTCCGTCGCACCCACCGTGACCAGCACCTGGGTCTGCGGATCGACCGTGAGGCCGTAGTACCGCTCTTGATGGCGGCCGATCGCCTCGCGCAGCACGGGATAGCCGAGGGCCGGCGGGTACTGGTTGTAGCCGCCGGCGATGGCTTCCCGGGCAGCGGCCAGCACTTCCGGCGGGCCGTCGGTATCGGGAAAACCCTGCCCGAGGTTGACCGCGCCGACCTCGGCGGCGAGGGCGGACATCTCCCCGAAGATCGTCGAGCCGAAGACGGCCAGCGAGGGTGCGATCGGCAGGCGGCTGGTGTTCACGAACGCCAGCCTATGCGCGCACGCGGGGCGTCGATTCGTCGTGCAGCCCGCGCTCGCCGTACGATAGATGCACGGTCAGTGTCGGGTTTTCGCCAGAGAACGCGACATCGGCCGAATTCGCGTGTCCTTCTCCGGATCTCGATCCGGGCCGCGGTAGCAGCAGTCTGACCTTTGGGTCGGCGCGAAACGGCAGGACACCAGGGCGGCTCCTTGCGGGTCGCAGCCAACTGAAACGACAACCGAAAGGACTTCGGCATGGCCGTCGTCACGATGCGCCAGCTCCTGGAGAGCGGCGTCCACTTCGGGCACCAGACCCGTCGCTGGAACCCCAAGATGAAGCGCTTCATCATGACCGAGCGCAACGGCATCTACATCATCGACTTGCAGCAGTCGCTGACCTACCTCAACGACGCCTACGAGTTCATCCGCCAGACCGTGCAGCACGGCGGCACGATCCTGTTCGTCGGTACCAAGAAGCAGGCACAGGAGTCGATCGCCGAGCAGGCCACTCGCGTCGGGATGCCCTACGTGAACCACCGCTGGCTGGGCGGCATGCTGACCAACTTCGGCACCGTCCACAAGCGCCTGGCGCGCTTGAAGGAGCTCGAGGTCATCGACTACGACGACGTCGCCGGCTCCGGTCGCACCAAGAAGGAGCTGCTGGTCCTCAAGCGCGAGAAGGACAAGCTGCAGCGCACCCTCGGCGGTATCCGCGACATGGCCAAGGTGCCGTCGGCGATCTGGGTCGTCGACACCAAGAAGGAGCACCTGGCCGTCACCGAGGCCCGCAAGCTCAACATCCCGGTCATCGCGATCCTGGACACCAACTGCGACCCCGACGAGGTCGACTACAAGATCCCCGGCAACGATGACGCCATCCGCTCGGTCACGTTGCTGACCCGTGTGGTCGCCGACGCCGTCGCCGCCGGTCTGATCGACCGGTCCAAGGGCCGTTCGGGCGACGCTGACGAGGCCGAGCCGATGGCCGAGTGGGAGCGCGAGCTGCTGGAGTCCGAGCAGGCTGCCGCTGACACCGACACCGCTGCCGGCCCGAGCCAGATCGACAAGGCGGCTGCTGAGACCGCTGCGGTCGACGGCGGCAACGAGGGCGTCGCCGCGGCGACCGTCCAGGCCGCCGAAGAGACCACCGAGGCCTGATCAACGCTTCACCCACGGTCCGCACCTCGGTGCGGACCGTGGTCACGCGGGTTTGCCCCGCATCTGATTCCACACTGCTGACGAAGGAGTCATTGAACTCATGGCGAACTACACCGCCGCCGACATCAAGGCGCTGCGCGAGCGCACCGGTGCCGGCATGCTCGACGTCAAGAAGGCGCTCGACGAGGCTGACGGCGACCAGTCCAAGGCCGTCGAGATCCTGCGCATCAAGGGCCTGAAGGGCGTCACGAAGCGCGAAGGCCGCTCGGCCACCAACGGATTGGTGACCGCGCACACCGCCGGCGAGGCCGGCACCCTGGTCGAGGTCGCGTGCGAGACCGACTTCGTGGCCAAGAGCGAGCCGTTCATCGCGCTGGCTGACAAGGTCCTCGCGATCGCCGTCGCCACCGAGGCGGACACCGTCGGTGCCCTGCTGAAGGCCGACCTGGACGGTCGCTCGGTGCAGGAGATCGTCGATGAGGCCAATGCCACCATCGGCGAGAAGATCGAGATCCGTCGCGTGGCCCGGGTGCACGGCGAGACCGTCGTGTCCTACCTGCACAAGACCAGCCCCGACCTGCCGGCGCAAATCGGTGTGCTGCTCGCCGTTACCGGCAACCACGAGCAGGCCGCCCGCGACATCGCGATGCACATCGCGGCGTTCAGCCCGACCGCGCTGACCCGCGATGAGATCCCGGACGCCGTGATCGCCAAGGAGCGCGAGCTGGCCGAGGCGACTGCCCGCGAGGAAGGCAAGCCGGAGCAGGCTCTGCCGAAGATCATCGAGGGCCGGGTCAACGGGTACCTGAAGGACAACGTGTTGCTGGAGCAGCCGCACGCCAAGGAGCCGAAGAAGACCGTCGGCAAGGTCGCTGAGGAGGCCGGCATCACGGTGACCGGCTTCGCCCGCTTCAAGGTCGGCGTCTGACCAAGCGCGAGCCTGGAGTTGTCGGTGAGGCGCTAGCCGAGCCGGAGCGTGAGGAAGACGCCAGTTAAGGACCGTGTCTGACGGGCGCAACGGACAAACATCGAGAGGTACGTCGCCCGCTCACCTGAGCGGGCGACGTACCTCTTTGTGTTCCCACCGAGACGGACTGGGCTCACTGTCCTTGTGTTGCTGGTGTACGGCGATCTCGGGCTCATCCGGCGGGTTGAGAGTCCCTGTATTGCCGAAGTACGGCGATCGCTGGCTCGCTGCGCGGGTCGAAAGTCCCTGTTATGTAGCGGTACGGCGATCGTGGGCTCAGTGGGCGGGTCCAGTGGCCGTGTGTTGCGGGAAGCAGCGGCGGCTCAGGCGTTGTCGCTCTGGATCGCCCGCAGCAGTTCCTTGTCGAAGTCGGGCAGGTCATCGGGTTTGCGACTCGTGATCAGGTTGCCGTCGATGACGACCGACTGATCGACCCAGTCGCCGCCGGCGTTGGAGACGTCGCTTTGCAGGCTGGGCCACGAGGTCACCTGGCGTCCGCTGATCACATCGGCCTCGATCAGCATCCAGGGTGCGTGACAGATCGCGGCGACCGGCTTCCCGGAGACGACGAACTGGCGGACGAAGCTGACGGCGTCCTCGTCCTGGCGCAACGCATCCGGGTTCGCCACGCCGCCGGGAAGGACGAGCGCGACGTAGTCGTCGATGCTAGTCTCGGCGACCTTGCCGTCGGCGTGCTGCGTCGAGGCCTTGTCGAGGTGGTCGAACAGCTGGACATCGCCGCCGTCCGGGCTCAGGAGGACCGGCTCGTATCCAGCGTCGGTCACCGCCTGCCAGGGGTCGGTCAACTCGACCCGCTCGACACCCTCGGCGGCGGTCAGGAACGCGATCTTGCCACTGCTCATCGATGAACTCCTCGTATCTCATGCCGCCCGGGGCGGCGCTGACGAGCTGCATCGCCCGTTGATCCCGACGCTAGGTCGCCGATCACCGGGACGGTTCACCCGCAAGGACCGGAGCTGGCTGTGATTGACGTTATGTAATCGTTATTACAAATTCGAGCGCGGTTCCGCGACAGCGTGATGTAAGCGGTTTTACAGTTCCGTGAGGCCCGTCACACAGGGTCGCATCCTCAACGA
The DNA here is from genome assembly GCF_042661605.1 of Branchiibius cervicis. Lineage (NCBI taxonomy): Bacteria > Bacillati > Actinomycetota > Actinomycetes > Micrococcales > Dermacoccaceae > Branchiibius > Branchiibius cervicis. The sequence continues at coordinate 2,359,768 of NZ_JBHSWJ010000002.1, read as the reverse complement.
AGAGGGCTGGTCGTCTCGGCCACCCACATTCATGTGAAAGGGAGAGACGAATGGCTCTCAGCTCCAAACGGACCGTTGCGGCGCTCGCCGGACTGGTCGCGGTGTCGTTCGGCACGGTCGCCTGCGGTGGCTCGTCGGACGACGGAAGTGGTCCCACCGGCGGCGGCGCTTCCGTCGGCGCGTCGCAGATCGACAAGACCGACTACTCCAACTGGTGCGGTATGAAATCGCAACTCCAGGGCAAGACGGTCACCGTCTACACCTCGATCATCGGACCCGAGGGTGCCGCCCAGCAGGCGTCGTACAAGAAGTTCGAGGAGTGCACCGGGGTCACCGTCAAGTACCAGGGTGACAACGACTTCGAGAAGAACCTGCCGCAGCGCGCGCAAACCGGCAACTTGCCGGACATCGCCTTCATCCCGCAGCCGGGTCTGCTGCAGACGATGGTCTCCACCGGCAAGGCGATCCCGGCGCCGCAGACCGTCGTCGACGAGATCGACAAGGGCTGGCAGCCGATCTGGAAGACCTACGGCACGGTCAACGGCACGGTGTACGCCGCGCCGCTGGGTGCGAACGTGAAGTCGTTCGTCTGGTACTCGCCGAAGTTCTTCAAGGACAAGGGCTACGCCGTTCCCACCAGCTGGGACGAGATGCTGACCCTCACCAAGAAGATCGCGGCTGACGGCGGCGGCACCAAGCCGTGGTGCGGTGGTATCAGTTCGGGTACGGCGACCGGTTGGCCGGCCACCGACTGGCTGGAAGAAGCGATGCTGCGCTTCAACTCCCCGGAGGACTACGACAACTGGATCACCAACAAGCTGAAGTTCAACGATCCGAAGGTTCTCAAGGCGCTGAACAAGATCAGTGAGATCTTCAAGAACCCGGCCTACGTCAACGGCGGTCACGGTGACGTGAAGTCGATCAAGTCCACCACCTTCCAGGACGCGGGTCTGCCGATCCTGAAGAACCAGTGCGCCATGCTGCAGCAGGCTTCCTTCTACGCGGCCAACTGGCCGGCCGGTACCAAGGTCGGCCCGGACGGTGACGTGTGGGCGTTCTACGAGCCCGGTCAGACCGCCTCGGACAAGCCGGTCGAGGGTGGTGGCGAGTTCACCGTCGCTTTCCGCAAGGCACCCGAGGTCCAGGCCTTCCAGGCGTTCCTCGCCTCGGCCGATTGGGCCAACGACAAAGCCAAGGCCACCCCGGCCGGTGGTTGGGTCAGCGCCAACAAGGGCCTCGACGTCAACAACCTGACCTCGCCGCTGGACCAGGAGAGCTACAAGCTCCTGCAGAGTGCGACGTCGTTCCGGTTCGACGCGTCCGACCTGATGCCGAGTTCGGTGGGTGCCGGCAGCTTCTGGACCGAGATGACCAACTGGATCATGGGCCAGAGCGACCAGACGACCTTGGACAACATCCAGAAGTCCTGGCCGTCGAACTGATCGCCGACCGCTCGAGCCGGCGCTGACGGACTCGAGCGCAACCGAATCGCTGAATCAGCCGGGTGGGCGAAGGGTGCACCTTCGCCCACCCGGTGCCGTACCGAGGAGGTATGAATGCCCGCAATCACCCTCGTAGCGGCCGGTCCCACCACGACCGGCGGCAAGTTGACCCTGATGTTCATCGGAATCGTGGTTTTCGCGGCCGTGTTCGTCGGGATCCTTCTGATCGCAGCACTTTTCAAGGGCCGTCTCGGCGAGAAGATCCAAGCCGCAGCGTTCGTGGGCCCGACGATCGTCCTGCTGGTGGTCGGCCTGATCTATCCGGCCATCCTTACGGTGCGGCGCGCCTTCTACGGCGGTCAGTTCATCGACACGAGCATCGGCTACGCGCCGTACGTCGGGATGCGCAACTTCCAGAAACTGTTCACCACCCCCGGGCTCGGTGAGGTCTTCCGCAACACCGCGCTGTGGGTCATCCTCGTCCCCACCATTGCCACCGGCCTCGGCCTGTTGTACGCGGTCCTGATCGACCGGGCCCGCGGCGAAGCCTTCGCCAAGTCACTGATCTTCCTGCCCATGGCGATTTCCATGGTCGGTGCGACGCTGATCTGGAAGTTCGTCTACGCCTTCAACGGCGATCCCGGCGGCACCCAGATCGGCGTACTCAACGCCATCCTCACCGGTGTCGGGCTGAACCCGTTCGACTTCCTGAACGCCGTCCCCTGGAACACCCTCTTCCTGATCGTCATCATGATCTGGATCCAGGCGGGTTTCGCGATGACGGTCCTGTCGGCCGCCATCAAGGCCATCCCGGATGAGATCGTCGAGGCCGCGAAGCTCGACGGCGTCGGCGGCTTCAAGATGTTCCGTTACGTGACGCTGCCGAGTATCCGGTCGGCGGTCATCCTGGTCACCACCACGATCGCGATCGCGACGCTGAAGGCCTTCGACATCGTGCAGGCCAACGACGGTGGCACCGGCGGCGACTCGGTCCTGGCGAACGAGTTCTACCGGCGCACCTTCGTGACCCAGCAGCCCGGACTGGGCGCCGTGCTGGCGATCCTGATCTTCCTGCTGGTGCTTCCGATCATCATCTTCAACGTCCGTCAGATGCGGAAGGACGCCTGATGACCAACGTCACCCCCATCCCCGCTCAACTGCCCGAGGGTTCGAAGGGTTCCCGGTTCGGCCGTAAGTCGGCGGTGGGCGAGGCGGCCAAGGCCGTCAGTTCCCCGTGGGCGTCAGTGGTCGCCATCGTGATGGCGATCGTGTGGACCATCCCGACGATCGGCCTGTTCGTCACTTCCTTCCGCAACCAGAGCGACATCAACAACACCGGCTGGTGGCACGGGCTGTTCGGACCGTTCACGCTCGACAACTACCGGCAGGCGCTCAACGGTGCCGGTAACCCGACGAACGCGTTGTCCAACTTTTTCGTCAACTCGATCGTCATCGTGATCCCGTCGGTGTTGCTTCCACTGCTCCTGGCCTCGCTCGCGGCGTACGCCTTTGCGTGGATCAAGTTCCCGTTGCGGGACTGGCTCTTCGTCGGGGTGTTCGCCCTGCAGATCGTTCCGCTACAGATCGCCCTGGTGCCGCTGACGCTGATGTTCCAGGACGTCGGCCTGGGCGGTACCTACTGGTCGCTGTGGTTGTCGCACACGGCGTTCGCCCTACCCCTGGCGGTCTACCTCCTGCACAATTTCATGAAGGAGATCCCCGGCTCTTTGCTGGAGGCGGCCCGCGTCGACGGTGCCGGCCACGTGCGGATCTTCTTCCAGGTCGTGTTGCCGCTGATCGTGCCCGCCCTTGCCGCGTTCGGCATCTTCCAGTTCCTGTGGGTCTGGAACGACCTGCTGGTCGCCCTGACGATGCTGGGCGGAGCACCGGAGAACGCACCGCTGACGATGGCGCTGAACCAGTTGCAGGGCAACTGGGGAAGCCAGTGGTACCTGGTGAGCGCCGGAGCGTTCATCTCGATCATCATCCCGGTCATCGTCTTCCTCGCACTGCAGCGCTACTTCGTCCGTGGCCTGCTCGCCGGCGGTACCAAGGGTTGATGAGTCCCAACGCCAACCGCAGCGGCGCCGGTCGGTCACGCGGTCACGCGACCATCCACGACGTCGCTGCGGCAGCAGGGTGTCGGTTGCCACCGTCTCGCGGGCGCTGCGCGGCCTGGACCGTGTCAACGAAGCGACCCGGGAGCGCGTCCTCGCGGCCGCCGCGGCCCTGCACTACGTGGCCTCGCCCTCGGCCAGTTCGCTGGCTTCGGGCCGCACCGGAGTCGTCGGGGTCGCCGTGCCGTTCGGGGACCGGTGGTTCTTCGCCACGGTGCTTTCCTCGATCGCGCGACGGGTCCGCGCCCAGGGGTACCAGGTCATGCTGCTGGACCTGGAGCAACAAGGTCAGCACGAAGACCGTCTGCCCCTGACCTCGGACATGCTGGCCAAGCGGCTCGACGGCATCATCACGGTCAACATCGCGGTCACCGGCGCCGAGATCGCCCTGATCGATCGTCTCGGAATCCCGTTGGTATCAGTAGGAACTCGGGTTCCCGGGCGACCTGTGGTGCGCATCGACGACGCGGCCGCCGCCCGTCTGGCGACCGAGCACGTCGTCGGGTTGGGTCACACCAAGATCGGGTACGTCGGTCGCGTGCCTCCGCAGGCGACCGGCCTGACCACCCCGGCGCACCGGTTCGAGGCGTTCACGCAGGTCCTGTCCGAGCACCGCATCCCCTTACGGTCCACCTGGGTGCTGGACTCGGACTGGACGATGGACGACGCCTTCCGTGACGCCACGGCGCTGCTGCGAAGGACCCAGCGACCGACGGCGCTGGTCGTGGGGTCGGACGAGATGGCCTTCGGAGTCATGAACGCCGCCCGCCGGCTCGGGATCCAGGTTCCGCACGACCTGTCGGTGGTGGGGATCGACGACCATCCGTTCTCGGATGTCCTGGACCTCAGCACGGTGCGGCAGGACGTGGTGGGCCAGGGTCTGGCCGCCGCAGACCTCCTGCTGCCCATGCTGCGCGGTCGCCGTCAGGACCCGGCCCTGGAGCAGGTAGAACCCATCCGGCTCATCGAGCGGGGGAGTACCTACCCGGCGGTATGAGCGCCGTACGGCACGCCCCGCTGGGCTGCGGTGCACGGGTGCGACCGAGGGTTTCGAGCATCTGATCGCGGTCGCGAAGGAAGGCGATTGCGGCACGTCGCTGCTGTGCAACCGGTGCCGCGCCCTCCGCCCGCGAATCCATCGTTCCAGTATTGATCGGTTGGCCGACCGAGGGTCGCACAGGCGGTGATGGGAATGCACCCGGGTCGGCAACACCCCCTTGACCTGTGGAAAGATTGCGCGACCGCGCATCACCCCGCTGGGAGGCACCGTGACCGAGCAGACCGTTTCCACGCCGTACAACCGGGTCCTTCTCAAACTGTCGGGGGAGGTCTTCGGCGGTGGCACGGTCGGCTTGGACCCGGAGGTCGTCCGGCAGATCGCCGCCCAGATCGCCGAAGCCGTGCGCAGCGGGGTACAGGTCGGCATCGTGATCGGCGGGGGCAACTTCTTCCGCGGCGCCGAGCTGCAGACCAAGGGGATGGACCGGGCTCGGGCCGACTACATGGGCATGCTGGGCACGGTCATGAACTGCCTTGCGCTGCAGGACTTCCTGGAGAAGGAAGGCGTCGACACCCGGGTGCAGACCGCGATCACCATGGGCCAGGTCGCCGAGCCCTACATCCCGCGCCGGGCGATCCGGCACATGGAGAAGGGCCGCGTCGTGATCTTCGGCGCCGGCGCCGGCATGCCGTTCTTCTCCACGGACACCGTCAGTGCCCAGCGCGCCCTGGAGATCAAATGCGACGCGGTGCTCTACGCCAAGAACGGTGTCGACGGGATCTACACCGCCGACCCCAAACTGGACCCCACGGCCACCAAATTGGACATGCTCACCTACAGTGAGGCGCTTGCCCGCAACCTGCGGGTCGTCGACGCCGCCGCCTTCAGCTTGTGCATGGACAACAAGCTGACGATGCGGGTCTTCAGCATGGACGGCGAGGGCAACATCACGCGTGCGCTGCGGGGTGAGAGGATCGGAACGTTGGTTACCGCGGACTGAGTCCCGAGCGATCCACCCGGCGGTGACACCCGCACGTCATAACCAAGGAGTATCAGTCCCATGAGCGACAGCGTCGACGAGAGCCTGCTCGAGGCCGAAGAAAAGATGGACAAGGCCGTCGAGGTCGCCAAGGAGGACTTCTCGGCCATCCGCACCGGGCGGGCCAGCGCCGCGATGTTCAACAAGTTGACCGTCGACTACTACGGTGCGCCGACGCCGCTGCAACAGTTGGCCTCCTTCCAGACGCCCGAGGCACGCACCGTGCTGATCCAGCCGTTCGACAAGTCCTCGATGGCCGCGATCGAGAAGTCCCTGCGCGAATCCGATCTGGGGGTCAACCCCAGCAACGACGGCAACATCATCCGGGTGATCCTGCCCAGCCTCACCGAAGAGCGCCGCCGCGACTACATCAAGTTGGCCCGGGCCAAGGGCGAGGACGCCAAGATCGCGATCCGCAACATCCGCCGCAAGGCCAAGGAAGAGATCGACAAGCTGGTCAAGGACGGCGAGATCGGCGAAGACGAGGGCACCCGGGGTGAGAAGGAGTTGGAGTCGACCACGAAGAAGTACGTGGACGTCGTGGACGACCTTCTCAAGGGCAAGGAATCCGAACTCCTCGAGGTCTGACCCGCGGCCATGAACCAACCGCATCGCGATCCGGCGACGCGTCGCCGGCGTCGCGAGGAGACGTCGGGTCCACCCGCTCCGGAGGCGGTGAATCCCACCCCCGCGCGGGCCGGAATCTCTATGCCGCCATCGGGGTGGGCGTAGCCCTGGCCGTACTGGTCCTGGTCTCCTTGTTCACCAACAAGGAGATCTTCCTCGCAGTCGCCTCGGGCGCCTCGGCGCTGGGCGTCTGGGAACTGCACCGAGCTCTGGCGCACCGGGACTTCCAGCCGCCGGTGATCAGCACGTACGTCGGGAGTGTGCTGATCCCGGTCGTCGCCTACGTCTGGGGCAAGGACGCCTTCGCCAGTGTCATCGTCCTCGTGCTGGTGGCCGTCGTCGTCGAGGCCTCCGTCGTGCCGCACGCCGACGTCCAACGCAATGCCGCGGTCGGTGCCCTGGTCACGTTGTACGTGCCCGCGTTGGTGGGTTTCGCGGCGCTGCTACTGAAATCCGGTGATGGTGACCTGCGCATCGTCACCTTCATCCTGGTGGTGGTGTGCAGCGATGTCGGTGGGTACGCCGTGGGCGTGCTGTTCGGCAAACACCCGATGGCTCCCTCGGTGTCGCCGAAGAAGTCGTGGGAGGGTTTCGCCGGCTCGGCGATCGCCTGCCTGATCGGCGGCGTGCTCGCGGTGACCCTGCTGCTGGACGGTCGCTGGTGGGTGGGTCTGCTACTGGGTGCCTGTGTGGTGGTCACCGCGACGATCGGGGACCTGTGCGAGTCGGTGATCAAACGCGATCTCGGGGTCAAGGACATGAGCAATCTGATCCCGGGTCACGGCGGCCTGATGGACCGCCTGGACTCCCTGCTGGTGTCCGTGCCCGTGGTGTGGGCGATTCTGACGGTGCTGGTGCCCAGCTGAGAGTCCGTAGACTCAAGGGGTGCCCGAAACTCCTTTGCCGACGCCCGCGGTCGGTCGCCCCGTCCCGGGACAACTGACGTTCAAGGCTCCACGCCGCGGCAAACCGCCGGTGCATCTGGCCGACCTGGATCTGGCCGGGCGCGGGGAGGCGATGAAAGAGCTGGGTTACCCCACGTTCCGGGCCAAGCAGTTGTCGACGCACTACTTCGAGCACTACACGGTTGATCCGGCGCAGATGACCGACCTGCCGGCAGACACGCGCCAGCAGATGGTGGATCAGCTGCTGCCGCCGCTGCTGACCAGCATCCGATCGCTGGAGGCCGACCAGGGGCAGACGATCAAACAGGTCTTCCGGCTCTTCGACGGCGCCCTGGTCGAATCGGTGCTGATGCGCTATCCCGGCCGGGTCACCATGTGTATCTCCAGCCAGGCCGGCTGCGGGATGAACTGCCCGTTCTGCGCCACCGGCCAGGAGGGGCTGACCCGCAACCTAACCACCGCGGAAATCGTGGAGCAGGTGGTCTCGGGCATACGCATGCTTCGCTCGGGCCAGATCGCCGGTGTCGACGCGCACGACCAGGCCAGCGCCGTACGGGTATCCAACGTCGTTTTCATGGGCATGGGGGAGGCGCTGGCCAACTACCGCCAGGCGATCAACGCCATCAAGCGCCTGGTCGCCCCGCCCCCGGAAGGATTGGGGATGAGCGCTCGCGGGATCACCATGTCGACCGTGGGTCTGGTGCCGGCGATCGACAAACTGGCCGCCGAGGGGATCCCGGTGACTCTGGCGCTGTCGCTGCATGCCCCCGATGACCAGCTGCGTGACGAACTCGTCCCGATCAACACGCGCTGGAAGGTCGATGAGGCCCTCGATGCGGCGCACCGCTACTTCGAGACCACCGGTCGCCGGGTGTCCATCGAATACGCCCTCATCAAGGACATCAACGATCAGGCGTGGCGGGCCGATCTGCTGGGCGAGAAGCTGGTCGCCCGGGGTAAGGGCTGGGTGCACGTCAACCCGATCCCGCTGAACCCCACTCCCGGCTCGAAATGGACCGCGTCGCGCAAGGGGGTGGAGCAGCAGTTCGTGGAGCGACTGCGCGCCCACGGGATCCCGACGACGATCCGGGACACCCGCGGCTCCGACATCGATGGTGCGTGCGGCCAGTTGGCGGCAGCCACCGCTTGAGCCGCGCGCCGGCCGCAGTCACCCGAGAAGGTGGAGGAGCCCGGTTAGGGTTTCTCACACCATGCGTTCTGTGCTGAGAGTGCCGGACCAGCAACGGTTCCGGGCGTCCCGTGACGGCTGAGATGTCGGCCGTCAGTGCTGTGTGGCCCACTACCAGCGCCGACCTGCCGGACACCATCGACGCGGTCGACCGCGTCCTGGCTGCGCGCGTGGCAGACCTGCGCCAGATCCTGATCGACGCGGGCTGCGGGCTCTTGGACAGCCCCCGCCTCGGCGTCGACCTGGTCACCGAGCTCGAGTGCCGTCTTGCCGACCCCAGCAAGCGATTCCGGCCGGCACTGGCGCACCGCGGCTGGCAGCTGGGTGGCGGGGACGACCGCAGTTGGCATGAGCTGGTCCGGGTGGCGGCGGCGATGGACCTGCTGCACCTGTTCGGACTGGTCCACGACGACATCATGGACCGCTCGCAGACCCGGCGCGGCCGCGTCACGCTGCACGTCGACAGCAGCCGGCGGCACCGGGAGATCGGCGCATCCGGTGACCCCGACCATTTCGGCGACAGCGTCGCCATCCTGCTGGGCGACCTCGCCCTCAGCGAGGCCAACTCCCTGGTCGGCGAATGCTCCGCGGCGGTACGACATGCGTGGCGGGTGATGAGCGTGGAACTGGTCCAGGGGCAGTTGCTCGACGTCACCCACGCGGCAGACTCCCGTCGAGATGCGGCCAGCTCCCAGCTGATCGCACGTCTGAAGAGCGGCCGCTACACCGTGACCCGGCCGTTGCAGCTGGGGGCGCTGGTCGCGGGCAGTGACCCTGACGTCATCGACCGGTTGATCGCATGGGGCGACGTGGTGGGGGATGCCTTCGCGCTGCGCGACGACGTCCTGGGTGTGTGGGGCGACCCGGCGGTCACCGGCAAACCGGCCGACGACGACCTGATGGAAGGCAAACCGACGATGCTGCTGGTCTGGGCGGCGGAGTTGCTCGACGACCGGTCCCGGCCCCTGCTGAACGCCTGCCGGCTCGGGCGGTTGAGCGCCGACGCGGTCGACCGGCTGCGGCGCGCCATGGAGGCGGCCGGAGTACGTCGTCGCGCCGAACACGAGCTGCGGGCCATGACCCAACGGGCGCGGGCCATGATCCCCCAGCTCACCGACGATCGCGCGGCGGCGGACGCCCTGCACGTGCTGATCGACACTGTTGCCTGGCGGGCAGCGTGAAAGTCATCGTCGTCGGCGCAGGACTGTCCGGTCTGGCGGCGGCCTGCCACCTGACCGCGGCGGGTCACGACGTCACGGTGCTCGAGCGCGAGCCGGTCGTCGGCGGCCGGGCCGGCGTGCTGCATCTCGGCGGCTTTCGCTTCGATCCCGGTCCCGTCGTGATGACGATGCCGGAACTGCTCGCCGATCCCATCCGAGCGGTCGGTGGTGACCCCGAAGCACTGGTGCCGATGACCAGGTTGGATCCGGCCTACCACGCCGTCTTCTCCGACGGCTCGCACATGCACGTGCGCGCCGATCCGGCACAGCTGCGCGAGGAGGTCCGCCGGCTCAGCGGTGACGCGGACGCCGACGGGTTCACCAGGTTCGCCGACTGGCTGCAGCAGCTCTACGACGCCGAGTTCGGGTCGTTCATCGACCGCAACTACACGACGGCGCTGGACCTGGCCGCCGCTCCCGGCGCGGCGCTGCAACTGCTGCGGCTGGGCGCCTTCGGTGCGCTCGGGCCCAAGGTGGGCTCGTTCTTCCGGGACGAGCGACTGCACAAGATCTTCAGCTTCCAGGCGCTCTACGCCGGTGTCGCACCGGCCACGGCCAGGGCCCTCTTCGCTGTCATCACCTATATGGACACGATCCGCGGCGTCTACTACCCGACCGGTGGAATGCACTGTGCGCCAAGGGGGATGGCGACCGCTCTGGTCGCCGCCGGTGTGCCGATCGAGCTCGGTGTGGACGTGGCGGAGGTTCTGCGGCGTGCCGACGGCGCGGTGGCCGGGGTGCGCACGGCCGGTGGGGAGCGGGTGGCCGCGGACGCGGTGGTCTGCACCCTCGACCTACCCGTCGCCTACCAGCGGCTGCTGCCCGGCGTCCCGACCCCGCAGCGAGCCGCTCGCGGCCGGTACTCCCCGAGCGCCGTCGTCTGGCACGTCGGATCCAAGGGAAGCCCTGACCCGGGTACCGCCCACCACACCATCCATTTCGGCCGGCAGTGGGACGAGGCGTTCACGGCGTTGATCGATCGCGGGGAGCTGATGCCGGACCCGTCGCGGTTGGTGACGGTTCCGTCGGTGACCGACCCGACGGCGGCACCGGAGGGGCACACCGCGCTCTACGTCCTGGAGCCGGTCCCCAATACCGTTGCGGGACTTGACTGGTCGGTGCTCGCCGGGCCGATGCGGGAGCGGCTGCACCGGTTCCTGGAGCAGTCGGGCTATCCGGCGCAGGTGGTACAGGAGCAGTTGGTCACCCCAAAGGACTGGGCCGCTCAGGGGATGTACCACGGCACTCCGTTTGCCATGGCGCACACCTTTGCGCAGTCCGGTCCGTTCCGCCCGCGCAACATCGATCGGCGCGTCCCGGGTCTGGTCTTCGCCGGGTCAGGGACCACCCCGGGGTGGGTATTCCGATGGTGCTGGTCAGCGGGCGACTGGCCGCGCAGCGGGTGGATGAGTACACCGGGTTGGCGGTGGCGTCGTGACCGGCAGCCCGGTCGACCCGGCCAAGCTGACGGCGGGCTACAGGGACTGCGCTCGCATCACCCGGAGCCACGGGACGACGTACTACTGGGGAGCGCGGCTGCTGCCGCTGGCCCGTCGCCGGCACGTCTACGCCGTCTACACCCTCGCCCGCCTCGCCGACGACATCGTCGACCTCGCCGGAGCGCGGTCAGCGTCCGAAACCGCCTGCGCTCTGGATGAATTCGAGCTTCGCTTCCATCAGGCCGTCGACGAGGGCGACTCGCCCGATCCCACGATGGCGGCGGTGGCGACAACGGTCCGCTCGTGTCGTATCCCGGCCGAATGCTTCGACCGGTTCTTCGCCGCCATGCGCGCCGATCTCACGCAGACCCGGTACCAGACCTGGCAGGACCTGCTGGACTACATGGACGGTAGCGCCGCCGTCATCGGTGAGATGATGCTGCCGATCCTGCAACCGGGCCGGCCCGCTGTCGCCGCCGCCCGCGCGCTGGGCCTGGCGTTCCAGCTGACCAACTTCCTGCGCGACGTCGACGAAGACCTGGACCGGGGCCGCGTCTACGTCCCCCAGGAGGACCTGCTGCGCTTCGGAGCCGACCCTACGCGGCGCGGGGTCGATGAGCCCTGGCGCGAACTCATGCGCTTCGAGATCGACCGCAACCGGCGCCTCTACCGTGAGGCCGACGAGGGACTGCCCGCACTGCCTGCCGCGTCCCGGCGTTGCGTGGCCACGGCGCGGGTGCTCTACGCCCGGATCCTGGAACGCATCGAGGCGGCGGACTACGACGTGTTCGCCGGTCGGATCCGGGTGCCGACCGCGCAGAAACTGACCCTGGCGTCCCGCATGCTCAGCACCCGAGAGCCAATCGGGATCGTTCGGCGCGACCGCGCGGCCCGAAGGCCGCCAGCGTGGATCTCCGATGAAGCGGTCGTCCTGGTGGACCGGCAGGGCCGGGCCATCGGCAGTCTGCCCAAATCGGCGGCGCATCACGATGCGACGCCGCTGCACCTGGGCTTCTCCTGCTACATCGTTGACGGATCGGGACAGTTGTTGGTGACTACGCGAGCCACGCACAAACCCAGCTTCCCCGGGGTGGTCACCAATTCGGTGTGCGGCCACCCCCTGCCCGGTGAGAGCGCCGTCGAAGCCGTGCGGCGCCGTACGCGCCAGGAGCTGGGCATGGAACTGGCCGACGTGCGGCCGGTGCTGCCCGACTTTCGCTACCGTGCCGCCATGGGTGGTGTGGTCGAGCACGAGGTGTGTCCGGTGTACGTCGCGCGGACCGCCGGGGGCCGCCGCAGCCGGACCCCGCCGAGGTCGGCAGCGCACAGTGGGAACCCTGGGAAACCTTTGCCGCAGAGGTGGTCCGGGGCCGCGAGGTGTCGCCGTGGTGCGCCGAGCAGGTACCCCTGTTGGTGGCGCTGGGCCCGGATCCGCTGGACTGGCCGACGGCACCGGACGGTGACCTTCCGGCCGCCGCCAGGCCGTTGGACGAAGGAGCAGCCTGACCGTGGACGACCGGTTCCAGTATTTGTTGTTGATGGCCGGTTGCCTGGCCATCACGCTGCCGTTGGAGTGGGTGTTGCGGGCGCGGGTCTACCGTCAACCGCGGCGGCTGGTGCTCGCGGTGCTGCCCGTTGTCCTCATCTTCAGCGCGTGGGACATTCTCGGGATCAAGCGAGGTCACTGGTCCTACAGCGCGCAGTACACCACCGGGATACTGCTGCCGTTCGGGATGCCGCTGGAGGAGCTGGTCTTCTTCGTCGTGATCCCGATCTGCGGACTGCTGACCTACACCTCGGTCGGGACCGTCCTGGCCTGGTGGCGAGCACGTCGGAGGGTTGATGCCTGAGTACACACTGTTAGCCCTCGCCTCGGTACTGCTCGTGGTCGCGGTCGAGCGAATCTGGTTGCGTACCGGCGTCTTCCGCACCGCGCAGTACTGGGTCGCGATGGCGATCGTCGCCTTCTTCCAAGTGCTCGTCGACGGATGGCTGACCAAGCTGTCGGCCCCGATCGTTCTGTACGACGACGGGTCATTCCTCGGCGTACGGGCACCCTGGGACATCCCGGTCGAGGACTTCCTGTTCGGTTTCAGCATGGTCACCCTCGCCATCCTGTTGTGGGTGCGCGCAGGCCGGGGGACGGCGAGATGACCCAGGACGGTGCATGGGTTCTCGCGGAGGCCTTCGACCGCGCGGCACCCTCCTACGACGCGATGGTCGCGCTGTCGCCGGGGTACCACGCTCAACTGCGGACCGCCGCCCAGACGCTCGTCGACGAGGTTCCGGCAGGGCAGCAGGAGGCCCGGATCCTCGATCTGGGCTGCGGGTCCGGTGCTTCCACGGCGGCACTACTGGCTGCGTGGCCGCAGGGGCGTCCCCTGCGGCTCACCGGTGTCGACGCATCGGCGGGCATGGTGGCGCAGGCCCGGGAGAAGCAATGGCCGGCGGAGGTCGACTGGCGGGTCGCGGACGCCGCGGCCTACCTGCGTGAGCTTCCCGACCAGTCGGTGTCGGGGGTGCTGGCCGCCTACCTGCTGCGCAACGTCGCTGAGCGCGACGAGTTGCTGGCGCAGATCAGCCGGGTGCTCGTTCCCGGCGGTGTGCTTGTCCTGCATGACTATTCAGTCGCCGGGAGCCTGCGGGCACGCGCGGTATGGGCCGCCGTGTGCCACGGTGTGATCATCCCGCTCGCCGCGATCAAACGCTCGGACGTCCCGCTGCACCGCTACCTCTACGCCAGCGTCCGCGACTTCGACTCCATCGGCGGGGTGTGCGCCCGGATGCAGCAGGCCGGGCTCACAGAGGTACGGCACCGCTCCTACCCGGGATGGCAGAACCACGTCGTGCACACCGCGGTCGGTCACGCGCCCGCATGAGACACCCGGGCCAGCCGGCGCGCTTCCGACCCGGGCGCGACCCGCGTGCGCAGTTCCACCCACCGCCGACGCCAGCGAGTGGCGTGCGCCCTGACCCGGCCTCACGTCAGGTGATCGTCGTGGGCGGCGGTATCGCCGGCCTGACTGCGGCGCTCGCCCTGGCCGAGCGCGGCGTCGGGGTGACCCTGCTGGAGCGTGCCGACACCCTCGGCGGCCGGGTGCGCTCCTGGCCGGTCACCCTCGCCGACGGCGGCAGCGCCTCGATGAGCCGGGGATTCCATGCGTTCTTCCGGCAGTACTACAACCTGCGTTCGATGCTCCGACGGGTCGATCCCACACTGTCGATGCTGCGACCGCTGCCGGACTACCCGCTGGTGCGCCGCGACGGCGGGGCGGACTCGTTCGCCGGCATCCCGCGGACGCCGCCGTGGAATCTGGCCGCATTCGTCGCCCGTAGTCCCAGCTTCGATCTGCGCGGTCTGGCCGGCGTCGATCTGGGTTCGGCGCTGGGTCTGCTGGATGTGCACTTCCCGGACACCTTCGATGCGCTCGACGGAGTCAGTGGGCAGCAGGTACTGGATCGGCTGCACTTCCCCGACGCCGCGAGGCATCTGGCTCTCGAGGTGTTCGCGCGTAGCTTCTTCGCCGACCCGGCTGAGTTCTCCGGGGGCGAGTTGCTGGCCATGTTCCACCTGTACTTCCTGGGATCGGCCGAGGGTCTGCTCTTCGACGTGCCCGCCGACGACTATGACCGCACGCTCTGGGCACCGCTGGGCCGCCGGCTGTGCCAGCTCGGGGTACGCATCGAGACCGGTTGTGCGGTGACCGGGATCGACGCATCCGGGAATTCGATACGGGCGCAATCAGAGTCCGGTGAATGGCGCGCCGATGCAGCGGTCGTCGCGCTCGACCCGCCGGGGTTGCGGCAGTTGGCGGCCGCGTCGGGCGGGCGTTGGACCGATGGCGCCGACCGGGTTCGTAGCGCCCCTCCCTTCGCGGTGTGGCGGCTCTGGCTGGACCGCCCGGTGCGGCCAGATCGTGCGCCGTTCCTCGGTACCAGCGGGTTCGGACCGCTGGACAACGTTTCGGTCCTGGAGAAGTTCGAAGAGCACGCCGCCCAATGGTCGCGGAAGAGCGGCGGGTCGGTCGTAGAACTTCACGCGTACGCCCTGCCGGACGGTTTCGCAGCTGATGCGGTGCAGCGGGAGTTGCTGGACGCTCTGCACGAGATCTACCCGGAGACGCGAGACGCGCGAATCGTTGACGACCGGTGGCTGGTCGAAAGTGACTGTGTGCTGGTCGGATTGGAGCCCCACCGCTCGAGGCCGGGAGTGCGCACCGGGGAGCCGCGGGTGGTGCTGGCCGGTGACGGCATCCGCTGTGATCTGCCGGTGGCGCTCATGGAACGCGCGGCGACCACCGGGTGGCAGGCCGCCGACGAGTTGCTGACCGGCTGGGGGATCCAGGGGTACGGCGTGTGGTCGGTGCCCACCCAAGGCCGCCTGGGACCCTGGCCAGGTCGTGCGCGTCGCGTACTGGCGGGACGGTCGGTCTAGCCCGGATCAGTTGTGCCGCAGCGCATATCGGCGCGCGGCGTACTCCAGGTCGTCGACCCAGAGCTGACGTTGCGAAGCTCGCATTCCGTGCCGGACCAGCGGCGCCAGTGCTCTGGCTGCGCGGAAACCGGCGCGTCCGGAACTGGCGATGACCGCCTCCGTCATCACGGTCGTCGCCGGGTGTTGTCCGGGTGGCGTGACCAAGGTGGCGTGGCTCTCGACGACACTGCCCTCGCCCTCACCCTCGGTGATGGTCATGACGACCGTGGCCGCGTCGGGACAGGTGAAATCGGCCCGCACCGGCACCGCGAACCGGCGGCCGAGCCGGAAGGCCACGTCGAGCACCAGGCGATCGCTGCTGGAGGCAGCGTCGTCGACACGCAGGTCGCTGAACGCATACGGGTGGAACCAGGCCCCGTGCCACGGATCCAGCCGGTTGGCCACAATGTCCCGCGGTTCGCAGATCGCGGAGAGTGAGACCACGGACGCGATCGACGTACGCGGATCGGGCCGACGGGCCATCACCGGGCGGTCGGTGGGGGAGGCGCCTTCCTCGACGGGCCCGACGCGGGCCCAGACCAGGACGCCGTCGTCGAACGCGGCGTATGTCGCCCACGGCGGCTCGGTCGCCGGTCCGAGCGCCATGCCGTGCCACCGGCACAGGATGTTGTCGCCGGCGACCTCGCAGCCGGTCAGCAGCGCGCCCAGGTGGGGGCAGGCACCGGGGCCGGCCAGGACCGATCCGCTCGCGTCGCGCCACAGCACGATCTCGCGGCCGCCGGCGTTCCGGACGATCGACCGCCCGGCGGGCACCTCGCTGGATGCTGCCAGGACCACCCAGCCGTGTGTCGGACGGCTCAGCGCCTCCTGCAGGGCCGCTTCGATACGGGCCGGGCGGGCATCGCGCCAGGTCTCGCGGATCTCCTCCGCCGGTCGCTGGGGCAGATAGCGGACCGGCGAGCGGCGTCGTACCTCAGCTCGGACCGTTCGGTCGATGCGCAGCAAGCTCACCCGACCAGGGTAGTGAGACCCCCGCTCAGGACAGCCCGCACAAAGGGTGTCGGACCGGTCACTGGCCCGATTGCTCGGGCTCGAGGATGACCGCGGTGCCGTAGGCGAGGATCTCGGCCAGCCCGTCGGCCACCTCGCTGGATTCGAAACGTACGCCGACGACCGCGTTCGCGCCCATCGACCGGGCGTGTTCGGTGAGCCGCTCGACGGCGTGCCCGCGGGCGGTGTTGACGACGTCGGTGTATTCGGTGACCTCCCCGGCGCGAAGTGACTTGAAGCCGCCGGTCAGGCCTTTGGCGAACCCGACAGAGCGCACCAGCGTGCCCCACACCAGACCCAGTGGACGGGCGATTCGGTAGCCGGGGACGTCGAAGGTGGTGGACAAGTAGAGCGGGGGCGCCTGCGGCCCGGGGGATTGGTCATGGACCCAACCTACTGCCGAGCGGGCCGCAGTCCTTGTAGGTAGACGTCGGTCAGCCAGTCGCCGAGCCCGTCCATCGGCAGGTCCGGCAGAGGGGGTCGGGTAGCGGCCGGGTCAGCGTGGCCAGTCCGAGTTGGAAACGCGCTGGGCTCAGATCCTCCTGCACCAGACCTGCCGCTTTCGCCTTCTCCAGCACGTCGTCGAAGGCGTTCAGGATATCGCCGCGGATCCGGGTGAGGTCATCGCGCAGGGCCTCGTCAGCGGCGATGTCGAGCAGTCCCGGGATGAGCGCTCCGGGTCGGATGCTGGCCAGGTCGTGGACCAGGGTGGTCCATGCCTTCTCCGGGTCCTCGTCCCACCGGGCCCGGTGGCGCTCGATAGTGGCGAGCGCCTGGTCGCGCAGGCTGCGTGCGACGGCCAGGAAGAGTTCCTCTCGGGTGCCGAAGTGCCGGTAGAGCGTGGCGATTCCGACGCCCGCCTGCTCGGCCACCGCGCTCAGGGGGATGTCGGCGCCGTGCGTGGCCAGCAGGACCTTGGCGGCAGCGGTGATGGCGTGAGCATTGGCGGCGGCGTCGGCGCGCATGACGGCTCCTTTCGTGGCGGTGGCTTTACACAGTCTATACGGAGGAATATGCTCCACTTAAATCGGAAAAAAATACTCCACTTACACGAGGAGCGACGATGGGCAAGCACGAAACACACGCGGCCGGAGCTGCGCAGCAGACACCTGCGTCAGGTCCGCCACGGGGCCGCATCCTGGGTCTGGTTCTCGGTCTGACTGCGGCGGTGGCGCTGATGCTGCTCGCGTTGGTGCTCCCTGCGGCGCACTCCGGACCGGATCACCTGCCTATCGCGATCAGCGGCCCGCAGGGCGCGCAGCGCGACGTGGCCGACACCCTCGAGGCGACCCATCCGGGCGCGTTCGACATCGTGAGCAAGGCCGACGCCGATGACATCGCAGCGGCGATCAAGGACCGTTCGGTCGTCGGCGGCCTCGCCGTGACCCGGTCCGGCGTCACGGTGCAGACCGCCTCGGCGGCCGGAGCGCCGTACGTCACGCTTCTGCACTCCATCGGCACCGCCATGACCGACAAGGGCCAGAAGGTGACGTACGCCGATGTGGTGCCCTATCCCGGGGGCGACCCGGCCGGGTCCGGGCTGACTGCCCTCGGTCTTCCGCTGGTCTTCGGTGGAATGGCCTCTGCGGTAACTCTTTCCACCCTTCTCAAGCGACGCTGGTGGTTGCGGGTGGTCGCCTCCATCGGGTTCTCGGTGATAGCCGGCCTGGCGGTGACGGCCATCCTGCAGTTCTGGATCGGGACGTTGGAAGGCAACTACTGGGAAGCGGCGCTGACGATGATTCTCGGGATCGCAGCGATCTCGCTGACCGTGCTGGGGCTGGAGTCGTTGTTCGGCTACGCCGGACTGTTGCTCGGAGCCATGGTGATGTTGTTCGTTTCGAATCCGCTGTCCGGGATAGCGACCGGCTCGCAGTGGCTGCCCCATCCGTGGGGAACCGTCGGACAGTGGCTACCCATCGGCGCCACCGGCAACGCCATGCGGGGAGTCGGCTTCTTCGACGGCGCACTGGCTGGCGGATCGTTGCTGGTCCTGCTGGGCTGGATCGTCTTCGGGATGGCCCTGACGACCATCGCTCACCTTCGGCACGTCCGCGCTCGCCAGCAGGCGACCGTCATCGGTGCGGAGCCCGAACTTCTCGCCGTCTGAGCCCGGCTGTCGGGGCGGTCGCCCTGTGCACCTAGGGGGACCGTTGCCTCCCGGTGTGAAACGGTGGACGGCATGGACGGCCACCGATCGACGTACGACGCGATCGTGCTGGCCGGGGGAGCCGGTTCCCGGTTGGGCGGGCCGGACAAACCCGACCAGGCGGTCGGCGGACGGTCGATGCTGGAGGCGGTGGTCGACTCGGTCGCCGGCGCCCGGCGCATCATCGTGGTCGGGCCGCAGCGTACGGCGATCCGCGGCGTGCGCTGGGCCCTCGAGCAGCCGCCGGGCGGGGACCGGTGGCGGCCGTCGCGGCCGGTGTTCGGCTGGTGCGGGAGCCGGTGACGCTGCTGCTGGCGGCCGACCTGCCGTTCGTCGCCGCTGCGATCGAGCCCCTGCAGACTGCGCTGCAGCCCGACGACGACGCCGTGGCGCTGGCAGACCGCGCGGGCCGGATCAACTTCCTGGCCGCCGCCTGGTGGACGCGGCGACTCCGGGCCGCCGTATGGGCACTCGCCGATCCCGCGGACCGTCCGATGCGTGCGCTGGGTATCCCGCGCGCCGTACCGGATCCGGCCGGATGGGGGATGATTGCGATACCCCTGAACAGTTGGCGGCGGCCCGGATCCGGGCGGGAGAGGAACACGCGTGACCCAGGAAGTGCAGGAATGGTCCGATGAGCTGGCGGCCGCGCTGGGGCTGGACCCCGCGACGGTCGACGTCGATGAGATTCTCGGGATGACCGGTGTCGTGGCGCACGCGGTCGTGCGTCCCGCGGCGCCGATGTCGGCGTTCCTGGTCGGCCTGGCGGCGGGTCTGCAGGGCGGCGATCGCGCGGCCATCGAGCGAGCGGTCGGGGTGACCAAAGACCTGGCCCAGGCCCGGCCCGACGGTTTGGGCCGGTGAGGACGCAGGCCGCCCGTCGCCGCGTCACCCGCATCCAGGTCGGCGACGGCGGTAGCGTGACGCGGCGCGCGGTCCGCGAGGACCACCTCGCTGCCGAGGAGCCGTTGGAGATCCGGCTTGGCGGGCGCTCGTTCGTGGTCACCATGCGTACGCCGGGCCACGACGTCGAGCTCGCCCAGGGCTTCCTCGTGGGTGAGGGGGTGATTCGCGGCCGGGAGGACCTGCTCAGTGCGCGGTACTGCGCCGGGGAGGTCGACGGGGAGAACACCTACAACGTGCTGGATCTGCGCTTGGCGCCGCACGTGCCGGCACCGCTGGCCAGCGCCGACCGGCACACCTACACCACCTCCTCCTGCGGGGTGTGCGGCAAGGCGAGTATCGATGCGGTGCGGACCATTTCAGCCTTCGACGTGGCCGGCGACCCGCTCGAGGTCAGCCCGGCGCAGCTGGTCGAACTGCCGCATCGCCTGCGGACGGCACAGCGGGTCTTCGAACGCACCGGCGGTCTGCACGGCGCTGCGCTGTTCGACGGTCGCACCGGTGAGTTGCTGGTCGCCCGGGAGGACGTGGGGCGGCACAACGCGGTCGACAAAGTCGTCGGCTGGGCGCTCGAGCACGACAAGTTGCCGCTCGCCGGCACCATACTGATGCTGTCCGGTCGTGCCGGCTTCGAACTCATCCAGAAAGCTTCGATGGCCGGGATCCCCTGTGTCGCTGCGGTTTCCGCTCCTCCTCACTCGCTGCGGAACTCGCCCAAGAGGCGGGCATCACGCTGGTGGGGTTTCTGCGCGACCGCTCCATGGTTGCGTATTCGGGCGAACAGCGCCTCGTGGGCGAGGTCAGTCGAGGGTGAGCGTGCGGGCACCGGCGTCGAGGGTGGCCGCAACACCGATGGGGTAACTCTGCACGTGTCCACCGTGGCCGATGTTGGCGCCCTCGATCGTCGGGATCCCCAGCGTTCCCAGGCGGTCTGGCACCACCTGCGAAAGCACTTTCGCATCGCCGCTGTCGTGCCAGGTGCCGCAGATGACGCCGGCGGCGTTCTCGAAGTAGCCCGCCCGGCGAAGATGAGTCAGCATCGTGTCGATGCGTTCGGGAGACTCGGTTTCGTCCTCGAGCAACCAGATCCCATCGCCGGGTATCCATGCCGTGTCGGTGCCGACCGACCCGGCGAGCAATGACAGGTTGCCGCCGCACGTGACGCCTTCGGTGCGCCCCGCTGTGACCGTGTTCGCAGCGGGAAACGACATCGTGAGCGGCAGGTTCTCGGTCTTCATCAGGCGGATCAGCGAACTGAAGGAGTAGGACTCGGCGAACTCGTGCTCGCTGACCATCGGCCCCATGACGCCGCACCAGCCCAGGCGTGCGGCGACCGCTTCGAGGAGACCCGTCACGTCGGAGTAGCCGACGATGAACTTGGGCTCGATCTCCTCGAGCCCGGACCAGTCGAAGGCTTCAAGGGTGCGCTGGGAGCCATACCCGCCGCTGACGAGGAAGATGGCGTCGATATCCCTATCCAACAGGGCCTTTCGAAGATCGTCGGCGCGTTGCCGGTCGGTACCGGCCAACCAGTCGAAGACGGTTCCGCGCACGGTCGCGGTGTCGTAAAGCACCGGCTCGAATCCGCTGAACCGCAACGTGTCCAGACCCGCGTCGAGCCGGCGCAGCGTGCTGGGGCTGCTCACGCCGAGGACACCTATGCGTGCCCCCGCTCGTAGAGGCGCGGGTCGCCGCAGTGCGCTGATCACGATCGACCCCCGTGCTGCCGCTGAACGAGCGGGAGCACGTCTTCGACGGACTCAACCAGGTGGGTGGCGTTACTCATCGGCCGTCCCTTGGCCATGGCCTCGATCGCCGGCCAGACCGGCACGTCCTGCGTCCACTGCTGCCGGCCCACCAGGATCAACGACGGCAGCGGGCGCTCGTCGGCGACGTAGTACATCGGCGTGACCGCCTGGAAGATCTCCTGCACGGTGCCGGCGGTACCGGGCAACACGACGATGGCGGTGGAGCTACGCGTCAGAAGGGCATCTTCGCGCAGTGCGTTGGAGAAGAACTTCGCGATCCGCTGGGCGAACATGTTCGGCGGCTCGTGCCCGTAGAACCAGGTGGGGATGCCCAGACTGCGCACCTGCCGGGATATCCGCACGGACGCGGCCACGGAGGCGGATTCCCGCGCCCATGCGTCGATACCCTCGGACCAGTCAGGGGTCTTCGCCAGGCGCTCGAGCGCATGCTGCAGGGAGTCCGTATCCCTCACGGCGGCACCGAGATTCGCTGCTTCCATCGCACCGGGCCCGCCACCGGTTGCCACCAGCAAACCCGCCTCGGCGAGGTCAAAACCGAGGCGGGCGGCGTCGACGTACTGGGCGCTGTCGGCGCGCACCGAGTGACCGCCCATCACCCCGACGACCGGACGGTCATCGAGGAGTTCGATGAGCGCGTCGCTCATCGCATCGTCGTGCATGGCCCGGACCAGCGTCGCGTAGGCGTCACCCGCCGTACGCCGATCGCGCAACCAGCGGTAGGCGCGGGCATCGGGGGTGGCCGAGTAACCGCCCTCGGCCAATCCGGTGTAGAGCTCGGCCGGTGTGTACAGCGTGCCGCGGTAGGGATTCACGGGCAGTGCGGGATCGGTGGGGAAGACCAGCGCGCCGATCTGGCGCAGGTGCCCATCCAAGGCCGGTGTCGTCGCTCCGCCCAGCACGACGGTGCCGTTGGCGTGGGTCTGTGCGAGCAGTACGGCCTCCCGGTCGCGCAGATCGAGGTCCTGCAGCCGCAACCCGTCGAGTGAACCGCCCGATTGCAGAATGGCGTCGAGGGATCGCAGCGTCGCGATCTCGGTAGCTCCGGTCACCTGGTCATTCTGCCCGGTCGCGTCGGTGCCCGGCTCTAGTGTTCGAAGCATGTTGCGCACGCTGGCCATCTGCGGATATCGCTCACTGCGCGATGTGACGGTGCCGTTGTCCGGTCTGACCGTGGTCACCGGACCCAACGGCAGCGGCAAGTCGTCGCTCTACCGGGCCGTGCGGCTGTTGGCCGACGTGGGCTCGGGCCGACTGATCGGTTCGCTGGCCAGCGAGGGCGGCCTGGGTTCGGCGCTGTGGGCCGGTCCAGCGCAGTTGCGTTCGGCGCGGGCCAGTGGGGTCACCCAGGGTGTGTTGCGCAAAGGGCCGATCAGCCTCTTGGTGGGTTTCGGCAGCGACGACTTCGGCTATCTGATGGACCTTGGCCTGCCGTCGCAAGCCCCGGGTGCTACGGGTTCGCTCTTCTTGAGAGATCCCGAGATCAAGCGCGAGGTCGTGTTCGCCGGCGCCGCCATGCGTCGGGCCAACGTCCTGGCGCGCCGGTCCTGGGGGCTGGTTCAGGTAGCCGATGCCGACCTCGACGGTTCCACCGGCTGGGCACAGCTCAGCGACCGGCTTGCGCCGTATCGTTCGATGCTCACCGAGTACGCCGAGCCCACCCGGGCGGCCGAACTCGTCGCCGTACGTGAGCAACTGAGGTCCTGGCGGTTCTACGACGGGTTTCGCGCGGATCGGGAGGCGCCGGCGCGCCACCCGATGGTCGGCACCCGCACCCCGGTGCTCGCTGACGATGGCCGCGATCTGGCGGCCGCGTTGCAGACCATCATCGAGGACGGCCGACGCCATCTTGACGCAACGATCGACGACGCCTTTCCCGGGTCCGCTATCGAGATCACTGAGAACGACGGCCTCTTCGACATCGCGCTGCATCAGCCCGGTATGTTGCGCGCGATGCGTGCTGGCGAACTCTCCGACGGCACCTTGCGTTACCTGCTGTGGGTGGCGGCACTGCTCAGCCCGGCACCGCCGCCGCTGTTGGTGATCAACGAACCGGAGGCGTCACTGCACCCTCGTTGCTTGAGCCGCTGGCCCGGCTCATCGCGCAGACCGCGACCAGGTCACAAATCATCGTGGTGACCCATTCATCGGTGATGACCACTGCGCTGCGAGCGGTGCCGGTGCTGGATTGGGACGGATCCGCGCCGTTGCTGCTCCCGCTGAACCGCGACACCGGTGAGACGGTGGTCGACGGGCTCGGTGCACTGACCACCCCCGAGTGGCACTGGGGTTCGCGCCGTACGCCGAGCTGATCCGGCGGTGCGCTGCCAGCCGGCCGGCCCGGAGATTCCCAGCAAATTGGCAGCTTCGGCCCGTTTGACGGCAAAACAGCTGTCCTGCAACGCATCTCGAAGCCCACGCCGGGTGCTGCCCGCCATGGGCCACCCGCAGAGGTGCTTGTGGCGCCGATCACAACCGGTCAAGGTTCAGCAGGCCACGCGCACGATGGCGGGCGGGGCCGAGCAGGGGACGTGACCAGGTCCGCCGTCACCATGGAACGAGGGGTCATTCAGGTGAGCAAGCTGAGCACAGCGGCGGCGGGTGCTGCCGCAACCGCGGTCGTCGCGATCATGTCGGGCGGAGTGGCGATGGCGGCGACGACGCCGAAGCCGATGACGTCGGGCAACTTCGAATACACCGCTCCGCAGTACTACTGCAACCGGCAGGTGCCGGCAGTCGCGGGCTACTTCCGGACGCTGGGTCATGCGGAGAAGACAGTCACCTTGACCCTGCCGGGCGTGGGCAGCAAAGCACTGGGGTCCGCAAAGCCCTACGAGCCGGGCGTTTACGCGGCCGCAGGCATGAAGGGGGCCAACGGCGCGCTCGTCGTCAGCGGGTCGAGCACGGGATCGAAGTTCACGGTGCACATCCACCTGCCGAGCAGTTGCGCCGGGTTGCCGACGACCCGCCCCGGACCGCCGGCCTGGGTGGTTTCCAAGCCGACGGGGTCGAGCAGCCCGACCAGTTCGGGCCGCCCCACCAGCGGACCGCCCGTGGTGACCGACGGCCCGGTCGCGCCGGCCGCGACCGGTGCCAACGAGCAATTGGTCGTCGGCGCCGGGGTGCTGGCCGCGGGCGCACTGGTGACCGGCGTCGGCGTGCGCCGTAGGTTGAAGCGGCAGGGTTAATCCACGCTCTGACCGGCCCCGGCCCACCCGGGGTCGGTCAGCTGCCGTAGTTCAACGGCCGCGTCAGGTGCCGTCGCAGCTGCCGCCATGAATCCGTCCACGGCAAGATCGTGAACCATGAGATCTGGCAACGGTTCTGACGGCCAGCGCGTGACCCGTCCGGAGTCGATCTCTATGAGAGCCAGGGAAAGGCGTAGGCCATCCCCGGTGAGCTTGAGGGCCGCCTCCTTGCGCACCCAGTCCGCCAGATCCGCCGCGCCCGAATCGATCGGCACGGCGCGGCCGACGGGCTCCAGGTCGACGCCGACGGGGGCGTCGCTCACTGCGACCAGCGCCGTGCCGTCGGCGTGAGCGATGCTGAGGTGAGCGCCGTCGGTGCGGGGTCGGCCGTGGGGTGCACCGCACCGTTCGCAGGTCCGGTCGAGCGGCACCTCAGCTGCGGGTACGCCGAGCCAGGCCCCCAGCGCGTACCTCGCGAGCGTCGTGCCCACGAGGAAGTCCGTCGCCGCGGCACTCGACTGGAAGCGCGACAGCCGTTGCTTCTCAGTAGGGTTCAACCAATCGGGCGAGCCTCTCACCGAGCTCACCCACACCTGCACGGTGCGGGTCATCGCGGGAAGGCCCTCGCAAGGCGGGGGAGGGCGCGACGCGCAGCGGCGGGCAGGTTCTCGCCGAAGGGCATTGCCGACACCGGATCACCCGCTTTCCAGGTTGCAACTGCCCGACCCTGATGCACGATCGTCGGAAGGAAGTAGCCGTTGCGTCCGGGCACCACCTTCTCGAAGTCTCCGGAGGCGAGGGTGGGGGACCGGTCGGCGTATCCGATGATGAGTTCGTCGAACGCGGGCAACAGCATCGTGGCCCGCGCCGCTCGGGTCACCGCCGGGAGGGCGTCGATCACGGCGGGGTCGACGAAGGCGGTTCGGCCGTCGAGAGGAGTTCCTCGAACGGCGAAGTGATCTGCGGCCACAGTGGTTTCACGTCCCGGGCCAGTAGTTTGCTCCACCAGCAGAAGTCCGCCATCGAGGCCGGCCCGTGCGATCGCAGATATCGCCGGGCGAACTCCACGATGGCCTCGTCACCCGACACGGTCCGGGACGAGCGGATCCAGGACGAACACAGCACCAGCTGTTGTCGACCCGCCACGACCGGACCGAGACACACCACACCGTCGAGCGCCAGTCGCTGCAAAAGATGAATGAATCGCTGGCCGTTGACGTCGACGCCCGCTTGCGCCCACCTGTCCCGCAGGTCGTTGCGCGACAGCGGCTCGTCCGCCAGCGCGGCCTGCGTCAGCGAACGGACCTGGTCGACGTGGCCGTCATCGATGCCGAGCTGGCGGTGCCGACCCGCGGCTGCGCGAACGGTCGCGGCCGAGGTCAGCGAGAGCATCCATTGCAGATCCTGGGCCGGTAGCCAATGCAACGTGCCCCGCATCGGCCAACTTCGCACGATCTGACCGGAATTCGCTGCTGCGTCGACGGACTCCGCTGACTGGTCCGACCGCAGTGCCAATGCCGATCGGGACGCCTTCCAGTCCTGCGCCTGCAGGCAGGTGAGGTGGGTGACCGCCGCTGTGACCGAAGTGGCCGGTGTCGCGAGCCGCTGCGAAACGATCCGCAGCAGCGCGGCGTCGCTCACGCCGTGACCGGCCCCGCAGTGATTGTGAAACCCTGCGCGCGAAGGCGTTCCGACAACACCCCACCGAGCGCTGTTGCCGGCGTGAGCACACCGCCGTGCAGGCCCTCGGGCAGCGGTAGGTCGTCGCGCTGGGTGGCCAGGGCCAGTGCGCTCTCGCCGAGCATGACGCAGGTGGCTGCGTAGCCCGGATCGCCCTTGGCCGCGAAGAGGCTGCGGCAGCCACCCGAGCGTGCCTCGACGCTGAACCGGCCGCTGGCGCGGTCCTCCTCCGAAGGACCTTCACCGGGCGAGGGCACGACCTTGTCGACCAGAGGACCCAGGGAGTTGACCGACAGGGCGGCCATCCCGATCGCCATGCCCTTGGCGATGGCCTCAGCCCGCAGGCGTCCCTGCCAGCCGTCGCCGGTGGTGAGGGTTTCGCGATAACGGAACCCCTCGCCGTACGCGTGACCGAGCAGGGCATTGCTGCGCCGGACGATGCGGGTGTTGAAGGTCGACATGATGAACGGCGCCGCCCACGAGTGCATCTCGTCGCTGTGCCAGACCTTGAGGGAGTCTTTCCACTCGCCCTTGGGCTCGGCGGAACGGTCGGGGGAGAGGGCGAACTTGTCCAGTGCGACCGCTCGTTTGGCCTTGTCCGAGCGCACCTGAGCCATCTGCTCGCGCGCCGAGGCAACCGTTCCGCCGCTCACGCCGCCCTTCATGCGTACGTACAGCGTGGTGTCACCCAACGGGGCAGCGACCTTGGCCAGCTCGAACACGGCCAGGTCCGAGGGGATCGAGTCGAAGCCGCAGGAATGCACGATCCTGGCGCCGGTCGATGCGGCCAGGTCGTGGAAGCGGTCGATCGACTCGCGCACGAAGAGCACCTCGCCGGTCAGGTCGACGTAGTCGGTACCTGCGGTGGCGCACGCTTCAACCAGCGGCAGCCCGTACTTCGCGTACGGGCCGACCGTGCTGATCACCACGCGCGTCGACTCCGCGAGCGCCTTGAGTGAGGCCGGATCGGAGGAATCGGCAATCACCAGAGGCCAATTCACGCCGAGGTCGGCGCGCACCACTTCCAGCTTGCCCGGTGAGCGGCCGGCTAGTGCGATGCGTACGCCGTCGGGGGCGTGGGCGGCCAGATGCTCAGCGGTGAGTTTGCCGACGAATCCGGTTGCGCCGTACAGGACGATGTCGTAGTCGCTCACCGTCCGAGCCTAACCGGACCGAGCCGCGGCAGAGGATGTCCAGAGCCTGCGTGAGGACGCCGCGCAGGGTCTGCTCGATCCAGTCGAACTCGTCCTGACCGATGATCAGCGGCGGGGAGAGCTGGATGACCGGGTCGCCGCGGTCGTCGGCGCGGCAGTAGATGCCGGCTTCGAACAGGGCCTTGGACAGGAAGCCGCGCAGCAGCCGCTCGGACTCCTCCTCGTTGAAGGTCTCCCGGGTCTCCTTGTCCTTCACGAGCTCGATGCCGTAGAAGTACCCCTCACCGCGGACGTCGCCGACGATGGGCAGGTCGAGCAGCTTCTCCAGGGTCGAGCGGAACTTCGGAGCGTTCTCGTGCACGTGGTCGGTGAGCTTCTCACGCTCGAAGATGTCCAGGTTCGCCATCGCAACCGCCGCGGACACCGGGTGGCCGCCGAAGGTGTAGCCGTGTCCGAACGCCTCGGTGCCCTTGCGGAACGGCTCGAAGAGCCGGTCGCTGGCCATCATCACGCCCAGCGGGGAGTATCCCGAGGTGAGGCCCTTGGCGGTGGTGATGATGTCCGGCACGTAGCCGAAATCGTTGCAGGCGAAGATCTCGCCGATCCGGCCGAAGGCGCAAATGGTCTCGTCGGAGACCAGCAACACGTCGTACTCGTCGCAGATCTCCCGGACCCGCTCGAAGTAGCCGGGCGGCGGCGGGAAGCAACCGCCGGCGTTCTGCACCGGCTCCAGGAAGACCGCCGCCACGGTGTCCGGACCCTCGAACTCGATGGCCTCACCGATGCGGTCGGCGGCCCACCGGCCGAACGCCTTCGGGTCGTCACGCAGCTCGGGCTGCGCACGGTAGATGTTGGTGTTCGGGGCCCGGAAGGCGCCGGGCACCAGCGGCTCGAAGGGGATCTTCAGATCCGGGATGCCGGTGATGGCCAGCGCGCCCTGTGGCGTGCCGTGGTAGGCGATGGAGCGGCTGATGACCTTGTGCTTGGTGGGTTTCCCGGTGAGCTTGAAATACTGCTTGGCCAGCTTCCAGGCCGACTCCACCGCTTCACCGCCACCGGTGGTGAAGAACGCGCGGTTCAGGTCGCCCGGCGCGTAGGTCGCGAGCCGCTCGGCGAGATCGATCGCCGGAGCGTGCGCGTAGGACCAGATAGGGAAGAACGCCAGCTTCTCGGCCTGCTTGGCTGCCGCTTCGGCGAGTTCGGCGCGACCGTGGCCCACCTGCACGGTGAACAGTCCGGCGAGACCGTCGAAGTACTTCTTGCCGTTGACGTCCCAGATCCAGGCGCCTTCGCCCCGCTCGATGATCGGGATCTGCGCTCCGAGGCCGCCTGCGGCCACCGGTTCGTAGACCGACTGCCGGGTGAAGTGACCCCACAGGTGGTCCCGGGCGGCGGCGTAGCGGTCGGTGCCGCGTGGCGTCGTACCTGCTCCGGAAGCGGATGCGGCAGTGGCGGTTTCGGGTGTGGTGCTCATCGCGTTCCCCAGTCGTAGCGTTGTTTCGTCAGGTTGAGATACATCAGGGTTTCGGTCTGCGCGACGCCGTCGACGGCGCGGATCCGGCTACCCAGCAGGTCTAGGAGGTGGTCGTCGTCCTCGCAGACGACCTCGATCAGGATGTCGTAGCGGCCTGCGGTCACCACGACGTAGGCGGCCTCGTCCAGGCGGGCCAACTGGTCGGCCACCTTCTGGATGTCGCCGCGCACGGTGATGCCGATCAGCGCCTGCCGCTGGAAACCCACCTGGGTGGGATCGGTGACCGCGACGATCTGCAGCGTCTCGTTCTCGAGCAGCCGCTGCACCCGGGCGCGGACGGCCGCTTCCGACAGACCCACTTCGCGTGCAATGGTGGCGTAGGGCGCACGACCGTCGCGTTGCAACATGGCGATGATGGCCTTGGCGGTCGCGTCCATAGCACCTGCGTCCCCCGCTCGACTGCGCATCGCGTCTGTCACTGGACCATCGTGGCACTGAATCCGTCGCGAAACAACCTTTGAACGATGAATTCGTGTTTTCCACCGAGGTCGTGGCTATTCTTTCCGTATGGCGCTCAGTGCGTTCGACCTCTACTCGATCGGCATCGGGCCGTCTTCGTCCCATACGGTCGGGCCGATGCGTGCCGCGCGGATGTTCGCCGGCGGACTGCCGGTGGGCCGGGTCAGCCGGGTGAGTGCGCAGCTGTTCGGCTCCCTGGGCGCCACCGGCCATGGGCACGGCTCCGACAAGGCCGTGGTGCTGGGTTTGGAGGGGAGGCACCCGAGACCGTCGACACCGGCACGACCGATGCGCGGTACGCCGAGGTGCGGCGGACCGGCAAGCTCACCGTGATGGGCGATCACCCCATCTCCTTCGATCCCGACACCGATCTGGTGCTGCACCGCCGCAAGACGTTGCCCACCCACCCCAACGGAATGCTCTTCGAAGCCTTCGACACGGACGGCGAACTGGTCGACAGCCACGTGTACTACTCCGTCGGCGGAGGTTTCGTAGTCGATGAGACTGCTAGCGGGGCGGACCGCGTCGTGGAGGACGACACGGCGGTCCCGTTCCCGTTCAACACCGGTGCTGAACTCCTGGCGATCTGCGAGCGGGAGAGGTGCTCGATCAGCGATGTGATGCTACGCAACGAACAGGCTTGGCGCAGTGAGCAGGAGGTCCATGACGGTCTGCTGCATCTGTGGTCGGTGATGCGCGAGTGTGTCGTGAACGGCTTCAACGCCCGTGGTGTGCTGCCCGGCGGCCTGAAGGTGCCGCGCCGGGCGCCGGTGCTCTTCGATGAGTTGATGGAGGCAGGTGCTCGGGATCCGTTGCACGTCATGGACTGGGTGAATCTCTACGCACTGTCGGTCAACGAGGAGAACGCCGCGGGCGGGCGGGTGGTGACCGCTCCCACCAACGGCGCCGCGGGAGTGATCCCGGCCGTCCTGCATTACTACGCCCGGTTGGTCGAGGGCGCCGACGAAGACGGCATCGTGCGCTTCCTGCTGACCGCGGCCGCGATCGGCATCCTGTTCAAGCAGAACGCCTCGATCTCCGGTGCCGAGGTGGGTTGTCAGGGCGAGGTGGGCTCCGCCTGTGCGATGGCCGCCGGCGCACTGTGCGAGGTCACCGGGGGCAGCCCCACGCAGGTCGAGAACGCCGCCGAGATCGGGATCGAGCACAACTTGGGCCTGACGTGCGACCCGGTCGGCGGACTGGTGCAGATCCCGTGCATCGAGCGCAACGCCATCGCCAGCGTGAAGGCGATCAACGCGGCTCGTCTGTCACTCAGCGGCACCGGGGTGCACGCTGTGAGCCTGGACAAGGCCATCAAGACCATGCGCGACACGGGTCGCGACATGTCCGTGAAGTACAAGGAGACCGCCCGGGGCGGCCTCGCAGTCAATGTGATCGAGTGTTGAGGTGGAGCTATGACCCGCATCCTGAAGAACTTCGTCAACGGCGAGTACGTCGAGGCGCGCGGCGACGCGCGTCAGGACGTCGTTGACCCGAGCACCGGCCAGGTCGTCGCCTCCGCAGCGATCTCTGCCGAGGCTGACGTCGACGCGGCGTACACCGCCGCGGCGAAGGCGTTCGAGGAGTGGGGACAGACCACTCCGAGCGAGCGGCAGCAGGCGTTGCTGAAGTTCGCCGACGCGATCGAGAAGCGGGCCGACGATTTCATCAAGCTGGAGGCACAGAACACCGGAAAGCCCTGGGCTCTGACCGAATCCGAAGAGATCCCGCCGATGCTGGACCAGTTGCGGTTCTTTGCCGGAGCGGCCCGGGTGCTGGAGGGCAAGGCAGCCGGTGAGTACATGAAAGGACACACCTCGTGGATCCGCCGCGAGCCCATCGGCGTCGTGGGGCAGGTGACGCCGTGGAACTACCCGATGATGATGGCGATGTGGAAGATCGCCCCGGCGCTGGCCGCGGGCAACACGGTCGTCCTGAAGCCCAGCGACACCACCCCCGAAACCACGTTGCTGCTGGCCGAGGTCGCCGCTGAGTTCCTGCCCGCAGGTGCCTTCAACGTCGTGACCGGTGACCGCTCGACGGGGCAGTTGGTCGTGGAGCACAGGACCCCGCAGCTGGTCGCGATCACCGGCTCGGTGCGCGCGGGCATCCAGGTGGCGCTCTCGGCGGCAGCCGACGTGAAGCGGGTGCACCTGGAGCTGGGTGGCAAAGCCCCGGTGATCGTCTTCGACGACGCGGACATCGAGGCGGCGGTCGAGGGCATCGCCACCGCTGGCTACTTCAACGCCGGACAGGACTGCACCGCCGCAACCCGGGTTCTGGTCCAAGAGGGCATCCACGACGAATTCGTCGCTGCGCTGGCCGAATACGCCAAGAACGAAGCCAAGGTCGGCCTGCCCGACGACGCCGACGCCATGCTCGGACCGGTCAACAACAGCAATCAGCTCGCCCATGTCACGGGCCTGCTGGAGCGGCTGCCGGACCACGCGAGCATCGCCGCCGGTGGCTCACGCCTGACCGCACTGGGCGGCGGCTTCTACTTCGAGCCGACGGTGGTGTCGGGCCTCCTGCAGGATGACGAGGTCAGCCAGAACGAGATCTTCGGACCGGTGATCACCGCGCAGAAGTTCTCCGACGAGGCCGAAGCCATCGCGGCCGGCAACGGCGTGCAGTACGCCCTGGCGTCCTCGGTGTGGACCAAGGACTTCGGCCGGGCGATGCGCGTCTCCAAGGCACTGGACTTCGGCTGCGTCTGGATCAACACGCACATCCCGTTGGTCGCCGAGATGCCGCACGGCGGCTTCAAGCACAGCGGTTACGGCAAGGACCTGTCGCTCTACGGGTTCGAGGACTACACGCGCGTCAAGCACGTGATGGCCAACATCGAACTCTGAAATCACTGGTAGACAAGGAGATTCATCGTGGCATCTTCGGCAGCCGTGGACGGCGTCGCCAAGCAGCTCTTCATCGGCGGCCAGTGGCGGGACGCCGCTGAGGGCAGAACGCTCGTCGTCGACAACCCCGCGACCGGTCAGGAGTTGGCGCGGGTCGCCGACGCCAGTCCGGCCGACGGGATGGCGGCGCTGACCGCAGCGGCCGATGCGCAGAAGGAGTGGGCGCGCACCGACCCGCGCGAGCGGGGTGAGTTGCTGCGCAAGGCGTTCGAGTTGATCACGCAGCGGGCAGATCTCTTCGCCGAATTGATGACCTTGGAGATGGGCAAGCCGCTCGCGGAGGCCAAGGGTGAAGTCACCTACGGCGGCGAGTTCTTCCGGTGGTTCTCTGAAGAAGCCGTGCGTATTTCCGGGCGCTACTCGGTGGCGCCGTCCGGTGGCACCCGGCTGCTCACCATGAAACAGCCCGTCGGGCCCACGGTGATGATCACGCCCTGGAACTTCCCCCTCGCCATGGGTACGCGCAAGATCGGACCGGCGATCGCAGCCGGGTGCACGATGGTCGTCAAGCCGGCTGCCGAGACACCGCTGACGATGCTGGCCCTGGCCCAGTTGCTGGAAGAGGTGGGGCTGCCGGCCGGCGTACTCAACGTCATTACGACGTCCGCCAGCGGCGAGGTGATGGAGCCCATCATCCGTGACCCGCGGACGCGCAAACTGACCTTCACCGGATCCACCGCGGTTGGCCGCAAGCTCATCGAGCAGTCGGCGCAACAGGTGCTGCGGGTGTCGATGGAGCTGGGCGGCAACGCACCCTTCATCGTCTTCGAGGACGCCGACATCGACGCGGCCGTCGAGGGAGCAATGCTGGCCAAGATGCGCAACATCGGCGAGGCCTGCACGGCAGCCAACCGTCTCTACGTGCACGCCTCTGTCGCCGACGAATTCGCCGACAAGATGGCGGCCAAGATGGGCGGTCTCGTGGTCGCCGACGGCATGGACCCCGACTCCCAGGTCGGTCCGCTGATCAACCAGAAGGCCATCGACAAGGTGGACGCGCTGGTGAGGGATGCCGTGGACCGCGGCGCGCAGGTGGTCACGGGCGGGTCCACCACCGGCGAGGCCGGCTTCTTCTATGAGCCGACCGTCCTGACCAACCTGCCCGCGGACGCGGACATGGTGCGCGAGGAGATCTTCGGCCCGGTTGCGGCGATCCAGACCTTCACCGATGAGGACGAGGTCGTTGCCAAGGCGAACGACACCGAATACGGCCTGGCCTCCTACTTCTTCACTCGCGACTTCTCCCGGGCGATCCGAGTGGCCGAGGCGTTGGACTACGGCATGGTCGGGGTCAACCAGGGCATCATCTCCAACCCGGCCGCGCCGTTCGGCGGAGTCAAGGCCAGCGGTTTCGGTCGCGAGGGCGGCTTCGAGGGCATCGACGAATACCTCGAGGACAAGTACGTCGGCATCAAACTCTGAGCCCCGCCGGCCGAACGCGCGTGTCGTGATCGGTGAGACAAAAATTCAGTTGTTGGTGTGTTGTGGTGGATCCGGATCCGGGACAGGCTGGCGGTGGCGGTGACGACGCCGTCGACAGCCAATCGGGAGGATCGACGATGTACCGCAGCAATGGCAACTTCGAAGCGTTCGCGAAAGCTCCGAAACCAGAGGGCAACGAGAACAAGAAGGCGTATTTCGTCGGATCGGGGCTGGCGTCGCTGGCCGGGGCGACCTTCCTCGTGCGCGATGCACAACTGCCCGGTGACCGAATCACCATCTTTGAAGAACTTGCCCTGCCCGGCGGCAGCATGGACGGAATCCTCGATGAACACAAGGGTTTCATCATCCGCGGTGGTCGGGAGATGGAGGTCCACTTCGAGACCCTGTGGGACCTGTTCCGGTCGGTGCCGTCGCTGACCACTCCCGGCGGTTCGGTGCTGGATGAGATGTATGAGATCCACAAGTGGGACCCCAGTAGCAACCCTCGGCGCGCTACCCAGAACCGCGGTGAGCCGATCGATCACCTCAAGGACCTGACGCTGACCCCGAAGGCGGTGCAGGAACTGATCGACCTGGCGCTGACCCCGGAGTCCCAACTGGACGACAAGCGCATCGACGAGGTCTTCACCGAGGAATTCTTCGAGTCCAACTTCTGGCTCTACTGGGCCACGATGTTCGCCTTCGAACCGTGGGCCAGTGCCATGGAGATGCGTCGCTACACCCTGCGCTTCGTGCACCACGTCGCGACGCTTCCGGACCTGACCTCCCTGCGGTTCACCCGCTACAACCAGTACGAGTCGTTGATCCAGCCGCTGGTGGCCTACCTGACCGATCAGGGCGTGACGTTCCAGTACGACACCCAGGTCGACAGCATCGACCTGGACGCCAGCGGTGACAAGATCCTGGCGACCAAGATGAGCATGACCACCGGTGGCGAGAGCAAGAGCATCGACCTGGGCCCGGAGGACATCGTCTTCGTGACCAACGGCTCGATCACCGAGAGCAGCACCTACGGCGACAACGACACTCCGGCGCCGATCGAGACCGACCACGGCGGTGCCTGGAAACTGTGGAAGAACCTTGCCGCACAGGATGCCTCCTTGGGACACCCCGAGAAGTTCTGCGAGAACATCCCCTCCGACAACTGGGTGATGTCCGCAACGGTGACTCTCACCGATGACAAGATCTGGCCCTACATCGAGAAGCTCACCGGCCGCGACCCGCGCAACGGGCACATCGTGTCCGGCGGCCCGATCAGCTTCAAGGATTCCAACTGGCTCTACGGCCTCAGCATGAGCCGGCAACCGCACTTCCAGGCCCAGGACCCGCAGAAGGATCTCGTGGTCTGGCTCTACGGGCTGTTCTCCGACCGGCCCGGCAACTACGTCAAGAAGACCCTGCCGGAGTGCACCGGCGCCGAGATGTGTGCCGAGTTCCTCTATCACCTGGGCGTCCCGGAGGATCAGATCGACGATCTCGCCCACAACAGCGCCAGCACGGTGCCGTGCCACATGCCGTACATCACCTCCTACTTCATGCCGCGCGCTGCGGGGACCGGCCGCTGGTGGTGCCTGAGGGCTCGGTGAACCTGGCCTTCATCGGCAACTTCGCCGAGACCCCCATCGACACGGTGTTCACGACGGAGTACTCGGTGCGTACAGCGATGGAGGCGGTGTACACCATCTTCAACGTCGACCGCGGTGTCCCGGAGGTCTTCGGGTCGCAGTACGACGTGCGGGTCCTGCTCAACGCGCTGTACTACCTCAACGACCGCAAGAAGCTGGCTGACGTGAAGCTGCCCTTGATGGAGCGGGTCGTGGGCGCTGCCGCCATGCACAAGGTCAAAGGCACCTACGTCGAGGAGTTGCTCAAGAACGCCGGACTGGTCTGACAGATCGTCCGGCCCGGGTCGGCATCAGCGGGCCATGCGTCCTACGGTGGGGTCGTGTTCGATGATCGACCGTGGCTGAGCAGCTACTCAGAGGGCGTCCCGGCTGACGTCGAGATTCCACCGACCCTGCTGGACGGCGTGTTGCGACACGCTGCCCATCAGTGGCCGGACCGGGTGGCCGTCGACTTCTTCAGCGCCCGCACGACGTACCGCGAACTGGACGGGCTCGTCGATCGGGCGGCTGCTGGTCTCCGGAACCTCGGGGTGGTCGGCGGGACCCGGGTATCACTGGTCATGCCCAACTGCACGGCTCACGTCGTGGCGTTCTACGCCGTGATGCGTTGTGGCGCAGTGGTAGTCGAGCACAACCCGACGTACACGACGGCCGAGCTGCACGACCAGTTCGCGCTGACCAAGCCGCGGGTGGCACTGGTGTGGCGCAATCGGGTCGCCGACGTCCAGGAAGCCGCGCAGG
Organism: Branchiibius cervicis; assembly: GCF_042661605.1. Taxonomy (NCBI): domain Bacteria; kingdom Bacillati; phylum Actinomycetota; class Actinomycetes; order Micrococcales; family Dermacoccaceae; genus Branchiibius; species Branchiibius cervicis. Next base: position 2,323,748 of record NZ_JBHSWJ010000002.1, on the reverse strand, counting down.
GCACCGACCTGCAGCACATCGTCTCGGTGGACGTCGCCCGCGATCTGCCGCGCAAGATGCAGTGGCTGCTCCGTTTGCCGGTGAAGGCGGCCCGCGCCAAACGGGACGCACTGACCGGTGGGTCGACGACAGGTGCGCAGGACTGGGTTGAGCTGCTGAGCACCGATCCCGGCGCCTCCGTCGACGTCGAGCGAGTACCCACCGATGAGGCGTTGGTGCTCTTCACGGGCGGGACGACCGGGGTGCCCAAGGGCGCGAGCATCAGCCACCGCAACCTGGTGGCCAACGCGACACAGGGTACGGCGTGGGCAGGCTTCCGGCCGGGCGCTGAGGTGGTCTGTGGTGTCCTGCCGTTCTTCCACGCGTTCGGCATGATCTTCTGTCTCGTGCTGCCCCCCGTGATCGGCGCGACGCTCGTCGCGTTCCCCAACTTCGATCCGCCCGCCGTCATCGCGGGCCAGAAGCGCGCGTCGTACACCTTCATGCCGGCGGTCGCGCCAATGTTCAGCCGCATCCTGGATGCTGCGGGGGACGTCGACCTGCACTCGATCAAACAGGCGTTCTGCGGTGCCATGCCGCTGGATGCCGCGACCGCGGATCGCTGGGAGAGGGCGACCGGCGGTCTGCTCATCGAGGGATACGGTTCGACGGAGACCTCGCCGATCGCTCTGGGCAACCCTGCTTCGGACAAGCGCCGCCGCGGCGCTTTGGGAATACCCTTCCCCAACACGCAGATTCGAGTGGTGGACCCGGATGACCACACGGTCGAAGTAACGCTGGACGAAGGCGGCATCGCGCGCGGCGAGCTTCTCGTGCGTGGTCCCCAGGTGTTCTCCGGATACGTCGATCGGCCGGAGGAGACGGCCAATGTGCTCTCCCCTGACGGGTGGCTGCGCACCGGCGACGTCGTCGAAGTCGATCGCGACGGTTTTGCGGTGCTGGTCGACCGCACCAAGGAGATCATCATCGTCGGCGGTTTCAAGGTGTTCCCGACGGTGGTCGAGGACTACCTTCGTGAGCTACCCGGTATCGACGACGTCGCCGTGGTGGGCGTGCCCCGCGGCGACGGTGGCGACGAGCAGGTCGTGGCGGTGGTGGTGTGCGGCGGAGTGGCGCCGACACTGGAACAGGTCCGCGCCCACGCCTCGCAGCGCCTGGCGAAGTACGCCGTGCCGCGGCATCTGCACGTGGTCGAGGAACTGCCGCGCTCGATGATCGGCAAGGTCCAACGCCGGTTGGTGCGTGACGACGTCCTGAAGCACCACTCAGCTTCCTGAGCCGGCTCCCGCCGGGACTGCTCGTCGTCGTGCCAGCGCACTCAGGGCACCGATCACGACGATCGATTCGGACACGATGGACACCACGCCGAGCGGCTCCAACCAGTTGCCCACGTCATCGGCAAGCATCGGGAAGGCGATCAAGCGCGTAGCCGCATAGCCGATAACGGCAAGGCCGCAGGTGAGGACGGACAGCGCGTACACGACAGCGGAGTCGTGGACGGCCATGGCCGCGGCCAGGGTGAGGCAGGCCAGCGTCAACACGATGAACAGAACACCCATGTACGGCGCCTCTTCAAGGTGCGGAGCGATCACCGGCAGATGTGCGATTGCGGCGACCACGGCCGCCGCAATCATGATCCATCGGTAGGGAACCCGAAGCGGTCGTCCGAGCAAGTGATCCATGTGTTGCGCCTCCCGTGCTGCCAGTCCGGGTGGACCGGTCGGGAGGTGATTCGTCGCCGCGGTGCCGGCGGATCGGCTACTCCTGGCGGCGGGAGAGCGCGCTCGGCCACCAGGTCCTGGGCCCGATGTCGATCGTCAACGCCGGCACCAGCAGGGTCCGGACGATGAGGGTGTCGACCAGGACGCCGAAGGCGACCAGGAAGGCCACCTGCACCAGGAAGAGCAGCGGGATGACCGCCAGCGCCGCGAAGGTGGCCGCGAGGACAACACCGGCTGAGGTGATCACGCCGCCGGTGGAGGTCAACGCTCGCACGATTCCCTCACGGGTGCCGTGCTCCATCGACTCCTCCCGCGCCCGGGTCATCAGGAAGATGTTGTAGTCGATGCCCAGGGCCACCAGGAAGACGAACGCAAACAGCGGGACCACCGGGTCGGCACCGGCGAATCCGAACGGACCGTTGAAGAGCAGCGCCGAAACCCCCAGCGTCGCGGCGAAAGACAGCACCGTCGTGCCCAGCAGCAGGACGGGAGCCACAATGCTGCGCAACAGCAGCATCAGCACGATCAGGACGACGACCAGGACCACCGGGATGATCAGGTTGCGGTCGTGGATCGAGGTCGTGCGGGTGTCGAGGTCGGTCGCCGTGGTGCCTCCGACGACGGCCTGCGAGTCGGGTACGGCGTGCACGGCGGCTCGTAGCTTTTCGACCGTGTCCTGGGCGGGGAGGGACTCGGCGTTGTCCTTCAGCACCACTTGGACGGCTACGCGGCCGCCTTTCACCACCGGTTGACCGTCGGCATCGAGCACCTGGGCGGAGGCGACACCGTCGGTCGACTTCGCTGCCGCGACAACCTTTTCGGCGCTCTGCTGCGAGGTGATGACCCAGGTCGGGGAGCCGCTTCCCGCATCGAAGTGCTGGCCCTGCAGCTTGGCGCCTTCCACGGAGTCCACAGTGCCGATGAAGTAGTCGGTCGTGGCGATGCCGTCGGCTTTGAAGGTCGGCGCGAAGGCAGCGGCCGCCAGCAGGACCAGTGCGGTGGCGATCCAGATCTTGCGTGGTTTGCTCGCCACCCAGTGCGCGATCCGGGACCAGAACCTGTGACCCTGGCCGTCGGACAGGTCGTCGGTGACCCGGGGTTCGAACGGCCAGAAGGCCTTGCGGCCGAGCAGGGCCAGGGCAGCGGGCAGGAAGGTCATAGAGGCCAGGAACGAGGCGACGATGCCGATCGCTGCGACCGGACCCAGGCTGCGGTTGGAGTTCAGATCGGACAGCAGAAGGCACAGGACGCCGAGGATGACGGTCGCGGCGGAGGCAGCGACCGGTTCGATGGTGGCCCGGTAGGCGGACCGCAGTGCGGCGACCTTGTCCTCGGTGTGGATCAACTCCTCGCGGAACCGGGACACCAGCAGCAGTGCGTAGTCGGTGGCGGCGCCGAAGACCAGGATGAACAGGATTCCCTGGCTCTGGCCGTTGAGGTCGAGGATGCCCTGTTTGGTCAGGAAATAGACTGCGCCAGAGGCCAATCCGAGTGCAAAGACCGCCGAGATCAGCACGACAAAGGGCAGGATCGGGCTGCGGTAGACCACGATCAGGATGAGGATGACCACCCCGCCGGCCACCAGCAGTAGCAAGCCGTCGATTCCTTTGAAGGCCACGCTGAGGTCAGCGATCTGACCGGCCGGGCCGGTGACTTTCACGGTGAGTCCGTCGGGCGGACCGCGCAGGGCGTCGCGCAAGGTGGCGACCGTGTCTGCGGGTTCACCCGCAGTGGAGATCGGGACGAAGACCTGAGCGGCCTTCTTGTCCTCACTCGGGATCGGTGGCGAGATCTGCTGCCCGAAGCCGGACTCACCGGCGAACTGGCCGGTTTGCTTCGCCAGCCACGCACTGTCGGATTGGCTGAGGCCACCGTCGCGCACCGCGATGACAACCGCCGGCACCTCGGTGGTGTCCTGGAACTTCTCCAACTCCTTCTGTGCCTTCGTCGACTCGGCGGAGGCCGGCAGGAAGGCGGTGTTGTCGTTGGTGGACACCGAGGAGAGCTTGCCGGCGTACGGACCGGTGAATGATCCGACCACCAGCCAGGCGAGCAACACCAGGGCCGGGATGAGCCAGCGTTTGCGGGACGTTCGGCTGCTCGGCGCGTGGGTCATGGCCTCATCCTGTCAAAACCCTGGACGTCCAGGCTCCGCGGTGTGAGGGGCTCAAGCAAACCCGCGGTATCGAAGGTCCTCGCGGTGGGCCTGCGCAGCATAAGGCGCGCGAGCACATCGCGGGCGACGTGGAGTCGGGTGGGGGCGTACCGCCGTACAGTCCGGAGCAACTCGGTCCGAACGAGGTCGCTGGCGGCGGCGCATCACTCGTGGTCTTCTCCTCGCGGGCACAGCAACGCGAATGGCACCTCAGCCCTTTCGGGTCAGATGGTTTCGCAACCGGCCGATCAGGGATCCGGCACGCCGGCGTCGGTGGTATTCCTCCAGGGTCAGGAGGTTGTCCGGGCCGACGATGGCGGCGGCGGCGGGCAGTTCGGATTCGGTCAACCAGAAGATGCGGCTGTAGTTCTCGTCGTGGAAATAGGCGATGTCCCGATCCCGCCATCCTCCGGCGCGGGTGAACGACGCGTCGTGGGCGAACGGCGCTACCAACAGACAGTCGGACTTCGTGGATTCATCGAGTTCTGCGATGACACACAGGTCCTCATCTATGTTCCGATGGGGCGCGACCCGCCGCGCCAGCCGGTCGGCCGCGGCTCTCACCGCCGCGGGCCAATCGTCACTCGTGTACCACTCGAGCTCGACCTCTCCCGCGACGATGTGTTCGGCGAGCAGGTCGAGCAGTTGATAGCTGGTGTGCAGCCCACGCTCCTGATCCCACCCATCGTCCTCGATCACATAGCCGACCCGCTCCTCCACCAGACCAGGGTGTCAGGCCGTCACTCCTGTTGCGACACAATTACCCGGTGAGCGACGAGCAACACCGGGGTCAGCGCACTGTCGCGTTACTCGGTTCGACCGGTTCGATCGGTACGCAGGCCATCGACATCATCACGGCGAACCCGGACCGGTTTCGGGTGATCGCGATCAGCGCGGGTGGCCGGGATCTCGATCTCGTGGCGCGGCAGGCGGTTCAGCTACAAGCGGAGTTGGTGGGTGTCGCCGCCGGGGACGAGCGCGAGCTGGCCGCGCGGATCGGTGAGCTGGCGCGGGAAGCCGGGCGATCGGCGTACCTGCCGCAGGTCGTCAGCGGACCCGACGCCAGCGTGCAGGTGGCGCAATCGGGGGCGGATGTCGTGCTGAACGGCATCACCGGATCCATTGGCTTGCGCCCGACTCTCGCTGCGCTGCAGGCGGGTTCGACCCTCGCGCTCGCCAACAAGGAGTCCTTGATCGTCGGCGGCCCCCTGGTCAAGGAGCAGGTGAAACCGGGCCAGTTGGTGCCCGTGGACAGTGAGCACAGCGCGATCGCCCAGTGCCTGATGGCGGGCACACGCGATGAGGTACGCCGATTGGTCGTCACCGCGAGCGGCGGCCCGTTCCGTGGGTGGTCGGCCGAGCAACTGCGTGACGTGACCCCGGCCCAGGCGCTGGCCCACCCGAACTTCGCGATGGGCAAGGTCATCACCACCAACTCGGCCACCTTGGTCAACAAGGGCCTGGAGGTCATCGAGGCGCATCTGCTCTTCGATGTGCCGTTCGATCAGATCGAGGTGGTCGTCCACCCGCAGCAGTACATCCACTCGATGGTCGAATTCGTCGACGGCTCGACGATGGCCCAGTGCGGGCCGCCGAGCATGCTGGTGCCGATCTCGCTGGGACTGGACTGGCCGCACCGGGTGCCCGACGCCGAGGCGCCGATCGACTGGACGCAGGCGCGCAGTTGGGATTTCGAACCGCTGGACAACGAGGCGTTCCCCGCGGTGGCGCTGGCCCGGCAGGTGGGGGAGGCTGGTAGGACCTTCCCGGCGGCCTACAACGCGGCCAACGAGGAGTGTGTCGAAGCATTCCACGCCGGGCAGATCGCCTTCACCGACATAGTCCCGACGGTGCAGCGGGTGGTCGACGAACACACCCCGGACGCCCAGCTGGATCTGGACACCGTGCTCGCCGCCGAAGACTGGGCGCGGGCGCGTGCACACGAAGTGTTGGAGGACTGACAGATCCGCGTGCGAGGATGCCGGACGTGCTGTTCGTCGTCGGCGTCCTACTCATCGCGCTCGGGGTGGCGTTGTCCATCGCGCTGCACGAGATCGGCCACCTGGTGCCGGCCAAGAAATTCGGCGTCAAGGTGACGCAGTACATGGTCGGGTTCGGGCCGACGGTGTGGTCACGGACGCGGGGTGAGACCGAGTACGGCATCAAGGCCATCCCACTGGGCGGTTACATCCGGATGATCGGGATGTTCCCGCCGAAGCCGGGCCACCGTGCCGCGAACGCCTCGACCGGGCGGTTCAGCCAACTGGTCGACCAGATGCGCGACGAAGCCCAGGCGGAGGTGAGCGAAGCCGACGACCAGCGTGCCTTCTACCGGCTGAAGACCTGGCAGAAGGTCACCGTGATGTTCGGCGGGCCGTTCATGAATCTGGTCATCGCCTCGGTGCTGATGCTGATCATCCTGGTGGGCATCGGCACCCCGAAAATCACCGGGACCGTGCTGGGCACGATCGCGCCGTGCACGAGCAATGCGTGCAGTCCGGCCGCCAAGGCCGGGCTGAAGGACGGCGACAAGGTCGTATCGGTGAACGGTGTTGCCGTCACGACGCCCACCCAGGTGACCCAGCAGATCCGCCCGCATGCGGGCGAGACGGTGCCGATCGTCGTACGTCGGGATGGTCAGGAAGTCACTCTCAACGTCACGCCGCAGGAAGGCACCCTGGCCAAACTGGATGCGGACGGGAACCCCGTCACTGACGCCAACGGCAAGGCGGTGACCGAGAAGACCGGCATGGTCGGGGCGAGCCTGGCGTCCACCCACGTGTACGTGCGGCAGCCGGTCAGCGAGGTGCCCGGGGTCATCGGCAACGGGCTGAAGCAAACGGCGAGCGTCTTCCTGAAGCTGCCGCAGAAGATGGCGGGAGTCTTCCAGGCCGCCTTCAGCGGGCAGCAGCGTGACCAGGACTCGCCGGTCTCGGTGGTAGGCGTCGGGCGCCTGGGCGGCGACGTGGCCGGTGACTCCCACGTGGCGCTGCTGGACAAGGTGGTGATGCTGCTGAGCCTGCTGGCGGGGCTGAACCTGGCGCTGTTCGTCTTCAACCTGGTGCCGCTGCTACCGCTGGACGGCGGCCACATCGCCGGCGCGCTCTGGGAGGGCGTCAAGCGCCGCATCGCCCGGCTGCGCGGGCAGACCGGCGAGGTCTACGTCGACGTCGCCAAGGGGCTGCCCGTGGCGTACGCCGTGGCGCTGGTCCTGATCGGCATGTCGGCCCTGCTGATGTACGCCGACATCGTCAACCCGGTGAAGTTCTGAGCCGGTTCGCCGCTGGGGGATACTGGGTGGCATGAGTGTTTCGCTCGGCATGCCCTTGGTCAAAGAAGCCCCGCCCGTCATCGCGCCCCGTCGCAAGTCCCGCAAGATCCGGGTCGGCAAGGTCGAGGTCGGCGGTGACGCCCCCATCTCGGTTCAGTCGATGACGACGACGCCGACGACGGATATCAACGCCACGTTGCAGCAGATCGCGGAGCTGACCGCCGCCGGCTGCGACATCGTGCGGGTGGCCTGCCCGAGCCAGGACGACGCCGACGCGTTGCCGATGATCGCGCGGAAGAGCCAGATCCCGGTCATCGCCGACATCCACTTCCAGCCCAAGTACGTCTTCGCGGCCATCGACGCCGGGTGCGCGGCGGTCCGCGTCAACCCGGGCAACATCCGCAAGTTCGACGACCAGGTCAAGGAGATCGCCAAGGCGGCCAAGGACGCCGGCGTCTCCCTACGGATCGGGGTCAACGCCGGGTCGTTGGACAAGCGGCTGCTGGAGAAGTACGGCAAGCCCACCGCCGAGGCGCTGGTCGAGTCCGCGGTCTGGGAAGCCAGCCTCTTCGAGGAGCACGACTTCCACGACTTCAAGATCTCGGTGAAGCACAATGACCCGGTCGTCATGGTCCGCGCGTACGAACAGCTCGCGCAACGGGGCGACTGGCCGCTGCACCTCGGCGTGACCGAGGCCGGGCCGGCGTTCCAGGGCACCATCAAGTCATCGGTGGCCTTCGGCGCCCTGCTGTCGCGCGGGATCGGCGACACCATCCGGGTCTCGCTGTCGGCGCCGCCGGTCGAGGAGATCAAGGTCGGCAACCAGATTCTGCAGAGTCTGAACCTCAAGCCCCGCAAGCTGGAGATCGTCTCCTGTCCGTCGTGCGGCCGAGCCCAGGTCGATGTCTACACGCTGGCCGAGCAGGTGACCAAGGGCCTGGAGGGGATGGAAGTGCCGCTTCGCGTTGCCGTCATGGGCTGCGTTGTGAACGGGCCGGGGAGGCCCGCGAGGCCGACCTCGGAGTGGCCTCCGGCAACGGCAAGGGCCAGATCTTCGTCAAGGGTGAGGTCATCAAGACCGTGCCCGAGTCGCAGATCGTGGAGACCCTGATCGAGGAAGCGATGCGGATCGCCGAGGAGATGGACCCGGTCGAAGGGTCGGCTCCGGCCGTCACGATCAGCTGAGGTCGCGCAACACCTCGAGCCATCGGCGTACGACGTCCTCCCGGAAGGGCGCTCGCGCCGCCTTGACGTCGGCGAGCAGGCCGTCCGCGTCCTTGCGGACCTGAGCAACCACTTCGTCCGGGTAGCCGAAGAGCACCTGGTGTTCGAGGAACTCGTCCTCGTCATCGATGTACGGCGCCTGCCCGCCCCGCTCGACGACGTCCAGGTCGAGATCGATCATTGAGACCGTGAGACCCGAGTCGGTCGCAGCCCACGCCGGCACCGTCGACAGGTCGATGTAGTACCGGATCAATCCCTCCGGGCCGGTGTCGTACAGCCGCCCCACCCAGCCCTCGTCCCGCGGGAAGAGCAGGGTGTGATCGCGTTTGGCGGTCACCCGCCGGCCCGGCCGGTAGAACTCGGTGTCCGCCGAGAAGCCCACCCACACGCCGTACTCGTCTGTGCCCAGCAGGAGACCGTCGGACTGCCAGTGCTCGCGGCCGTCCCACTTGGTGAAGTTGACGTGCACCGGTGTCCCGGGACTCTGCGTGACGTGCATCCGACTAGCTAACCAACCCGCTCTCGCAGAATGGTGTTGAAACTCCCGTGGTTCAGAGACTTCGCAGCGTCTGCAACCACGGCCGGACGGTGCCCTCATCGAACGGAGGGTGGTGCGCGCGCACCTCTTCCAGCAGGGCGTCGGCGTCGGCGCGCACCCGGGCGATGACCTCCGACGGGTAGCCGAAGAGCTGTTGATGTTCGAGAAATTCGTCCTCGTCGTCGATGAACAACCGGCCGCCGCTTTCTTCGACGACATCCAGATCGAGGTCGATCAGCGTCGCGAGCAGGCCGGTGTCGGTCGTCGTCCAGGTCGTGGTGGACGCGAGGTCGATGTAGATCATCGGTTGTTCGGCCAGCGCTTCATCGAAGAGCATCGCACTCCAGCCGAGCTCGCGGGGCACCAGGATGACGTAATCGCGCGTCAGTTCGAAGGAATGACCAGGCCGGTAAGTGCGTGAGCCGCGCGGGAAACCCAGCCACACGCCGTACCCGTCGTCGCCCAGCAACAACCCGTCCGATTGCCAGTGCTCGCGATCGTCCCATTTGCGGAAGTCCAGATGCACGGGAGTCCCGACAGGAAACGCGGCGGGGTCGACGGGCACAGCAGCAACTTACTTGGGCGTTTCGCACCCGAGTTCGTCGTAGGGCAGGCACTCTTGAAGGGTGTTGCGGATCATGCACGGAGCGAGGGTGCTCGGTCGTGACGACTACGGTGCTGCCCTCGACGTGTGCGACCTGGATCCGCTGACGAACGTTTTCGTGGCCGCTCGATTGACCGAGGGTGGGCCCTACGCCACCTCGTCCGCGTTGGGCGTCGACGATCCGGACGGGTTGCGCTCGTTGTGCTGGATGTCGGCCAACGTCGTCCCGGTCAACGCCGACGAAGACGCTCTGGATGCCTATGCCGAGCGCTTGCGCCGTCATCAGCGACGCACTTCCTCGCTCTTCGGCGATGCGTATCAAGTGCTCGGTTTGTGGGACCGCCTCGAGCGGCATTGGGGTCCGCCGAGGTCCCTGCGCCGTCGCCAGCCGATGATGGCGGTCAGCACCGCGCCGCTGGCGTCCGGGCGCGAGGTCGACCCGCGGGTCCGCCCGGCCCGACCCGACGAGGTCGATCTGGTATTGCCGGCCTCGGCCCACATGTTCACCGAAGAGATCGGCTACCGGCCGTACGTCGGGTCCGACCGGGACTACCGGCGCTTGGTGAGCGCGTTGATCGGCGCGGGTCAGACGTTCGTCCTGGTCGAGCGCGGCCGGGTGGTCTTCAAGGCCGACGTCGGGTCGGTGGCCAGCGGGGTCGCGCAGATCCAAGGCGTGTGGGTCGCACCGGATCGCCGCGGCCAGGGGATCGCGATCCCCGCGATGAACGCCGTCGTCCAGCAGGTGCTGGACTTCTTCGCGCACACCGTGACCCTCTATGTGAACGACTTCAACGAACCGGCCGTGCGCACCTACACCTCCGTGGGGTTCCGGCAGGTCGGCGAGTTCGCGACCGTCATCCTCTGAGCCGGATCGCGGCGGGGCCGGATCACGGTGGGCCGGTCCCGGTCAGCCACACCACGCCGTACGCCGTGCCGATCACCCCCAGCGCAACCAGGACGCCCGCGACGAGCGGCCGGGGGAGCCGGGTCAGACGCGTCGCGAGCGGCAGGAGCAGCGGGAACCCGGCCAGCAGATATCGCGGCTTCGAGCCGAAGAACCCCGAGGTCGTGAGGGCGATCGCCACGATGACTGCGCTGTAGAAGATCACCGGCCAGGGCTCGTGATCACGAATCAGGAGCAGCCACAAAGTAATCAGCACGATGATGCCGGCGACCACCGCTACCGCTATTGGCCCGAGGTCGGCGACCCACCGCACGAACGACAGGCCGCCGTCGAAGCCGTTGTGCCAGCCGTCGGTGACCTCGAAGTAGCCGTTGATCGACCCGGTTTGAGTCCCGACCCACGCGAGGTAGCCGACGAGCCCGGTGGGCGCGAGAACGGCCGCGAGCAGGGGACGCCACTGCTGCCGGCTCGCCCTGAGGAGACCTGCGACGAACACCGTCAGGACGATCGCGGCACCGGTGGGCCGAGCGAATCCCGCTGCGGCGGCGAGTAGTCCAGCGATGAGCCATTCTCCGCGTACCAGCGCCAGCAGGCTCCATGCCGCGAGAGCGATGAGCAGCGTGTCCGAGTAGCTGAGCGCGAGTACTGCACTCATCGGAAGGAGCGACCACAATGCGGCGGTCACCAAACCGACTCTCGGAGAATGCAGTTCAGAGCCCAGGGCGCAGATCCCCGCTGCCGCCACCGTGCCGGCAGTCCACGACACGACGAGTCCGACGTCAACCGGAGCGAGCCCGGTCAGTGCGTGACCAGCTCGCTCGATGAGCGGCAGGAGCGGAAAGAAGGCGTAGTCGTAGTGGTGCGACCCGTCGGCGGCGACCTGGTAGTGCCCGTAGCCGGACGAGGCGATCCGGGCGTACCACTGGCCGTCCCAGCGGGTCAGGATCGCGTACGCCGATCGCGGCCGGCCGTCGCGGGTCACCACGAGGAGGGCGGCCAGCCACAGGCTGCGGGCCAGCACGAACACCACGGCAGAGGCCAGCATCGCCTTGGTGCGCGCGCTCATGGCATCACGCCGACTGGTCCGTTGGGCGGTGCGGCACCCGATGAGGATAGTGCGGCGTGGCAGGCTGCCGGCATGTCACTTCCGTTGCTGAGCAAGGTCGTCGTCGGTGCGTTCGCCGGGTCGGGCGTGATCCACCTGGTGCGCCCGCAGGTCTTCGAGCCGATCGTGCCCAAGGTGCTGCCACGCAAGCGCGAACTGGTCTACGTCAGCGGGGTGGCCGAGTTGGCGTGTGCGGCGGGGTTGGTTGCGCCGCGAACGCGGTCGGTGGCCGGCCTCGCCTCGGCCGGTCTGCTGGCGGCGGTGTTCCCGGCGAACCTGCAGATGGCCGCCGACGCCTGGGCTGCCGCACAGCGCAAACCGACCACGCAACGCCGGGTGATGCAGGTGGGAACGATCGCCCGGCTGCCGTTGCAGTGGCCGTTGATCAAGGGTGCTCTGGCCGCGCGGTCCAGCTGAGGGCCGCCGTCCCGTACTCATCCGGCGGGGCCGGGTAGTCGATCAGGCCGCCGTCGACCACGACGGCCGGGCGCACGTAGCGCAGTCGCCCGTAGGCGCTGTCCCGCTCGACAAGGAACCTCTCATCGACCACGTTCGTCAGCTCACCGGGCTGAGCCGGGTGGTCCTGCAGCCAGGCGCCGGTCCGGGCCAGTGAGAGGTGCGCCGCGCGACCGCCGTCGGTTCCCCGTGCGGCGAGCAGCTGCATCACTGCGGCAGCCATCAGGTAGCCGGTCGCATGGTCCAGCGCCTGGACGGGGAGGGCGCCGGGCTGCTCGTGCTCGCCGTACGTCATGCCGATCCCGGTGACGGCCTGCACGATGCTGTCGAAGCCGCGCTGGTGCGCCCACGGGCCGCTGTCACCCCAAGCGGACAGGTCGACACCGATCAGCCAGGGCCGGCGGGCGAGCAGTTCCGGGGCGGACAGCCCGAATTTCGCGAGAGCGCCGGGCCGGTAGCCGGTGATGACGACGTCCGCGGCGTCCAGGAGCTCATCGATGTCCGTCCGCATCAGGTCCGCCAGCGCCGTTCGCTTGCCGAAATCGGTGTCCAGATGCTGGTCGAGCAGTTCCGGGGTGGCCGGCGGATCAAGACGCAATACGTCCGCACCGAGGGCCGCCAGCAGGCGGGTGGCAGTCGGGCCGGCGATGACCCGGGTCAGGTCGAGGACCCGTACACCGCGCATCGGCCCCTGCGTCGTGGGCGCGAGCGGCCGGGTGCTCCCGGTCGGGGAGTCCAGGGTGATCAGGCCGCGGCCTTCGATAGCTTGGCGGTACTGCGGGTGTTCGCGCCAGGTGTGCATCGAGCGTACGGCGCCCGCGATGCCCCCAGCGGCCCGCACGTCCCGCTCGACGTCCGCCGCAGTCCGTGAGCGCAGCGCTGCTTGTACGCCGGTTTTGTCGCCGGCTGCGGTGTAGGAACGGATGACCGCTGCGTGGTGGGGGTAGTTGCCGTGCAACCGGACCCAGCCGTCGGCGGTCTCGAAGAAGCCCGAAAACTCGGCCCAGCCGGAGACGGGTTGATCGTCGCGTCGCAGCAGACCGATCGAATCGAAGGAGGCACCGACGAGGCTACTGTCGACGCTACCCCGCCAGCTCGAACCACGTTGGTTCGCAAGGGCTTTGGCTGCACTCACCGCCGCTTGCACTGATCCGACGGCGAGCGCCTCGACGTCCAGGGGACCGTTCCACCAGCGTCGAGGGCCTTGGACGCCGGCATCCGAGGGCCAGGGCAGCTCGAGGGACGGCCAGGTCATGAGGTCGGGTAGAGGCCCTTCTGGTACCGCTCGACGTCGTAGTACTCGTCGAGTTCGGCCAGCGGGCTGTCCGGGCGGACCAGTTCCTTGGCGATCACCGCGTGCCGGGGCAGCACGGTGGGATCCCAGGTCGCCGGCTCCCACAACTGTGAGCGCATGAACGCCTTGGCGCAGTGGTAGAACACTTCTTCCACCTGCAGCAGCAGCGCCATGACCGGCCGATGACCCTTGACCACGAGATCGTCGAAGAACGGGCCGTCGCTGATAAGGCGCGCCCGGCCGTTGACCCGTAGCGTGTCGCCACGGCCGGGGATCAGGAAAAGCAATCCAACGTGCGGATTGGTCAGGACGTTGTGATAGCCGTCGAATCGCTTGTTACCGGCGCGCTCCGGGACCACGAGAGTGCGGTCGTCGAGCACCTTGACGAAGCCGGGCGGGTCCCCCTTGGGGGAAGCGTCGCAGCGACCGTCCGGGCTCGACGTGGCCAGCACGACGAAGGGGGAGTGGGAGATCCATCGCCGGTCGAGGTCATGCAACCGGTTGCGCACCTTGTCGCGGACGGCCGGTTGGGGCACCCCGAAGGACTCGAGCTCCTCAACCGAATCGATTGCTGGCAGGTCGTCGTAGGCCATGCTGTCCACTATGACAGTGCCCGCATTCGAGTTGATCGCCCAGGATCCACGCGGCCTCGACGTCGCGGCTGCCGTCGGAGCCGACCGGATCGAGTTGTGCTGCGCCCTCGAGGTGGGCGGACTGACCCCGTCGCAGGCCCTGATCGACGCCGCGGTCGCCGCCCGTGACGCCGGCGGGCCGGGGGTGCACGTGCTGGTGCGGTCGCGGCCCGGCGATTTCGAGTATTCGCCCGCCGAGCTGGATCTGATGCTCGCCGACGCGGTCGCCGCCCTGCAGCGTGGTGCGGACGGTGTGGTGGTCGGGGCCAGCCGCGACGGTGCGCTCGACCTGTCGTTCATCGACCGCATGGTTGCGGCGGCCGGGGATGCGAGCGTGACCGTGCACCGGGTCGTCGACAGCCTGGCGGATCCGGTGGGCGCCGTGTCGTCGTTGCGCGACAGGGGAGTACGCCGAGTGCTCACCTCCGGCGGCGCCGACAAGGCCCCAGACGGGGTGGGCACGATCGCCGCGATGGTGCAGGCCGCTCAGGGTCGGATCGAGATCATGCCCGGCGGCGGGGTCAGTGTTGCATCGGTGCCTGCTCTCATCGACGCGCAGGTGTCGGCGATCCACGCCTCGGCGAGCGGCAACGGTCAGCCCGACCTGCAGGTTGCGCGGCAGTTCAAAGCAGCGATCACCGATCACCGCGGACCGCGCAGCCCTCGCTCCTGACGCAGGGGCGGCCGGTCGCCGCGAATCGTGGCCACCATGTCCAGGACCCGACGCGTGGCCCGCACGTCATGGGTGCGGAAGACGGTGGCGCCTTGCCAGGCGGCGACGGCGGTGGCGGCGAGGCTGCCTTCGAGGCGCTCGTCCGCGGGCAGGTCAAGGCTCTCGCCGATGAAATCCTTGCGTGAAATAGCCTGCAACACAGGGAACCCCAGGTCGACAAGGTCCGCTGTGTGCCGTAGCAGGGTCAGCGAGTTGGCGGTGGTCTTGCCGAAGTCGAGCGTGGGGTCCAGCAGGATGCGGTCGCGGGGGATGCCCAGCGAGAGCGCGCGGTGGGCACCCGCGGTGAGCACTCGGCGTACGTCGGCGAGCAGGGCGTCGTCCTCCGACTCGCCGTCGCGGGCGTAGCGCACGTCCACCGGATCGGTGCGCGGCGGCAATCCGCCGCTGTGCGAGCAGACGATGCCGGCACCGATGCGTGCGGCCACCTCGACCAGCCCGGGGTCGTGCCCGGCCCAGGTGTCGTTGACCAGATCCAGGCCGGCCTCGGCGGCCGCTGCAGCGACGGGCGCGCGCCAGGTGTCCAGGCTCAGGATCGCCTCGGGGTGGCGGCGGCGGACCTCGGTCAGGAAGGGTACGACCCGCTCGATCTCCTGTTCGACGGAGACCGACTCACCTTCCTGGCCCGCGCGGACCCCGCCGACGTCGATGATGTCCGCGCCATCGGACAGCGCCGATTGCACTGCGGCGTGGGCGGATTCGTCGTCATGGTGCCGGTTGCCGGCGTAGAACGAGTCGCGGGTGCGGTTGACGATCGCCATGACCGCCGGGCGCGCGCCATCGAAGATGCGGCCACGCAGCAGCAGGGGCGACGGCGTCACCATGCGACGGCGGCACGCTCCCGCCACACCGACAGCACGTCCAGGCCGTCCTGGGTGATCTGGTCACCGCGGTTCCACAAGCCGGCGTACAGCTGCACGGCGGTTCCGTGCCACGTGGAATCAGCATCGCCGGTCGCTTCGGTCGTGACCTGCGGCGGGTTGGCCCCGAAGTGCATGGTCCACGTGTCGCCGGTGTCGGTGGCATGGACCGCGACCACGACATCCCGGGCGGTGCGCATCCCCGATTTCGATCGGGGCAGGAAGCCGCGCAACAGCTCATCGACGCCATCGGCCGCAAACGCCGCCGGGATGTCCAGCTCGCTGCTGTCCGGTGCCGAACCCAGCCGCGCGGCGTACACGTCGATCCAATGGATGGTCGTCTCGTGCGCCTGGCGGCGCGCCCACGCGTCACGCGGCTTCCCGGCGTTCTTCAGGAAGAAGGGCAGGTCGGCGTCCTCATCGGTGCCGCGCAGAACCCACTCCAGCGCCTCGGCGCCGCGTTGCAGCCAACCGCCCGGGTCGGGAGTGTTCATACCTTCGGCTTCGATCAGATCGGTGACCTCGGGGCCGGCGGACATCGGGATCCGGCCGGTGATCACGCCGGTGCTCCAGCGGTGCACCATGCCTTGATGGGCGACGACCTGCCGGACCGACCACTCGGGGGCGGTGGGGCTGATGGCGTTCCAGTCGGTCACTTCGCTGGGCGGATTGTCGTCCCAATCCTCGTAATCGGACCTGTCGGGCCGCGGCGGCTCGGTGGCGTCGGCGATCATCCGGGCCGCCGCCGTACGCAGCCCATCGAGGTACTCGTCCAAACCCAGCATGGGGACAACTTACCCAGCATGCGGCCTACGCTCGGAGGCATGACCGATCCGTTCGCCCGTCACCCCGCCAACCAGGCGTCCGTGCTCGCCGGGCACAACGCCGTACTCACCGATCGAGCCCTGCTGGGCGCTGTGTCGGCGTACGCCGGCGACGAGGCGGACGGGCTGGTGACCTCGCTGACCCCGCTGGGTTGGGTGGCCGGATCGGCGGAGGCGCGCGAACACGGGATGCTCGCCAACGCGTATCCGCCCGTGCTGAAGACGCTGGACCGGTTCGGCGACCGGATCGACGAGGTCGAGTTCCACCCGAGCTGGCACTGGTGCATGGGCACCTCGCTGGAGCACGGTATGGGGGCGACCGCGTGGACGCGCGATGAACCCTTGCCGCACGTACGTCGAGCGGCCGGTTACATCGCCTGGGCCGCTATCGAGCCTGGGCACATCTGCCCCATGACCATGACGTACGCCGCGGTCCCCGCCCTGGCCGCTGATCCCGCCCTCGCGCAGCGGCTGACTGCCGGACTTGCGTCCACTGAGTACGACTTCGGATTGCGGCCACTGGCGGACAAGCGCGGGCTGCTGGCCGGAATGGGGATGACCGAGAAGCAGGGTGGGTCCGACGTGCGGACCAACGTCACGGTCGCCACGGCCAAGGAGGACGGGTCGTATTCGATCCGCGGCCACAAGTGGTTCACCTCGGCACCGATGAACGACCTCTTCCTGATCCTGGCGCAGGCGCCCGGCGGCCTGACCTGCTTCGTGCTGCCGCGGATCTGTCCGGACGGGTCGCGCAACCAGGTCGCGATCATGCGGCTGAAGGACAAGCTGGGCAACAAATCCAACGCGTCCTCCGAGCTGGAGTTCCACGACGCGTTCGCGTGGCGGCTGGGGGAGGAAGGCGCGGGCGTGCGCACCATCATCGAGATGGTGGCGGCGACCCGGCTGGACTGCGTTCTCGGCTCGGCTGCCCTCATGCGGCGCTGCGTGGCTGAAGCGACGTGGCACGCCTCGCAGCGGTCCGCCTTCGGCGGGTTGCTGATCGACAAGCCTGCGATGTCAAACGTTCTGGCGGACATGGCAATTGAGTCCGAGGCGGCCACCCACGTCGGGCTCCGCCTGGCGCTCGCGGTGGAGCGTCCGGACGATGAGCACGAGCGGGCGCTGCGCCGGATGGCGCTGCCGTTGGCGAAGTTCTGGGTGTGCAAGCGCGCGTCGTTCCTGGCCGCGGAGGCGTTGGAGGCCTTCGGCGGCAACGGGTATGCCGAGGAGTCCGGCATGCCGATGCTGTTTCGTGAGTCGCCGTTGAACTCGATCTGGGAAGGCAGCGGCAACGTCAACGCGCTGGACGTCTTGCGGGTGCTGCAGAAAGTGCCCGAAGGGGTCGAGGCGTGGCACACCGAGGTTTCGCTGGCCGGGGATTCCCGTCTCACCGACGCGGTGGTCGAAGTGCAGAAGGTGCTCGCGAACCTGTCCGATGCCGCCTCCGCCGAATACTCGGCGCGGTGGATCACGGCCCGGATGGCGGTGCTGCTGCAGGCGTCGCTCCTGATCCGGCACAGCCCGTCGTACGTTGCGGACGCCTTCGTGACGAGTCGGGTTCTCGGCAACCATGCGGGCGTCTTCGGCACGCTGCCGGCCGGCCTGGACACCGGCGCGATCGTGCGCCGAGCGTTGCCGGTCGTTTGACGCGCCGGCGCCAGGTGTCAACGTTCGGTGATGCTGGGGCGCGATGTCGTGATGTTATGATGCGGTGATGCGAACAACGCTCGACATCGACGACGCAGTGCTCAGTGCTGCTCGGGCTAAGGCGCGGGCCGAAGGGATCTCCGTCGGCAAAGCGGTGTCGGATCTTGCGCGGCAGACGCTCGAGGGAGGTCACGTCGACAAGGTCGGGGGTTTCCCCGTGCTCAAGGGTGTGCCGGGCCACGTGGTGACTGACGAGTTGGTGTCCGCCTACCGCGATGACGACTGACACCGCTCGGCCCGCGTTGCTCGATGTCAATGTGCTGCTGGCGCTGACGTTGGATCAGCACGTCCACCACGCGGCAGCGCACCGGCTGTTTCCGACGGTCGCCGCTGCGTGGGCGACCACTCCCATCACCGAGTCAGGCTTGGTGCGGCTGTTGCTCACCCCGCAGGTGGTTGGCCGCCGGGTGATGTCGTCGGAGGCCGTCTCGGTGCTCAACGGGTTGCGTGATCAGCCCGGCTGGGAATGGTGGTCTGATGACGCGTCGTTCGCGGATACGAATCTCGACCTGCGCCAGTTGATGGGGCGGCGGCAGGTGACGGACATGCATCTGCTCGACCTGACTGTGCGCCGTAATGGCATCTTGGTCAGTTTCGACGCAGCGATCCCGGCCACCGTGTCGCCCGCGCATCGTGATCATGTCGTCGTCTGGGCGAGTTGACGGCTCGGGACCACCGTTGGTGCACGTCGCCATGGGCTTTCACCGCTCCGTGCCCGCGGTTCAGGCAGCGGCTGGGCGCAGGTCCTCGGCCGGGCCAGCTTCGTGACCCCAGACGGCGTACTTCGGCAGGCGAACGGTGATGCGTTTGGTCTGAGAGCGGATGGCGTAAGCGACGGGTCGCTGGCAGCCCGGTGGCGAGGGCGGCTTGGTGGTTTCGGTGAGGCCACGAATGCTGGAGGTCCGTTCGTCAGCGTCACCGGTGACCTTCAGGTCCGGGTGCTCCTTGGTGTAGTTGCACCGTGCGCAGCAGCCGTCCCCGTTGGAGGCGGACGTTGGTCCACCATCGGCGTGGCGTTGG
Organism: Branchiibius cervicis; assembly: GCF_042661605.1. NCBI lineage: Bacteria > Bacillati > Actinomycetota > Actinomycetes > Micrococcales > Dermacoccaceae > Branchiibius > Branchiibius cervicis. Next base: position 2,304,703 of record NZ_JBHSWJ010000002.1, on the reverse strand, counting down.
ATGTGGTCGATCTGTTGAATCGGTTCATCGCAGAACGGAGTTCGGCAGGTTTGGTCTCGCAATCGGATGAACGCTTCCAGCAGGCCGGGAAAGTGTCGCGCCCGGGAGTCCATGGCGACCAGTCCTGCGGTGTCCGGTGCGGTGAAGACCCGCCGGATCACCCCGTCGGCAGCCTCGTGGTCAGCCAGGAAGTCCCGGGCCAGTTCGGCGGGGATCGGCCCGAACCCCTCCAGATCCGCCGGGGCGTCCCCGGTCAGGGTCTCGATCGGAACCAGCAGGTTGACCGCGACCACCGGGGCCGGGGCGTGCGCCTGGGATTCACCTGCTGCGGCTTCATCTCTGTCCGGAGCGCAGGATGCGGGTCGGCCGCTGATGCGTTCGACCAGGGCGTCGGCCATGAGTTGTCCGCGGGCCCGGCCATCCCCGCCGGCGGATGCGGCGGCCGCCTTCAACGCCGCGATGCACGCGACGCCATCCTTGACGGGGAGCAAGGCAGTCAGCCAGGTCATGGTGTCCGGTGCCGGCCGCAACGAGACTCGCCGCTCGCGTTCCGCGCGGGCACGACGGGCCACCGCGGCTTCAGGATCGAGGCGGTAGGCCGTGGCACGAGCGAGCCCGGCCAGACGGCGTGCCGACACCTTGCCCAGCGCATCCTTCAGCGCCTCGTCGACGGCCTGCCGATCCTCAAGCGACAGATAGGCGGTCTCGGTGACCACCTGGGTCGCCTGCCACTCGCTGATCACGCCGTGTGCCAGCGCAGCCGAGGTATGCGGCATCTCCTGGGTCACCGCACGAGCGACGCCCAGGAACCGGGTGCCCAACCGCGGGCTCTCGCGCCGAGCCAAGCCAAGTTGGGCGCCCACCACGCGCGCCGTCTCGTCGGCGCTGATCCCGCGAGTTTGGTCGGCGGCACGTTGGCTGTCGTGGACCACAACGGTCAGCTCAGCCTGAACCGCGGTCGCAGTGTTCTTGAGCTCTTCTAGCTCCCGCACCATCACCAACGCCAGCTCAGGATCGATCCCGCCATTGCCGGTAAGTAGGCGCTCGCGGAAGGCGCGCACGTCCTCGACAGACAATGACGCAGCCATGGCGATCCTCCCCTCTTGTGGTGCCCGGTCCTCCCCAGAACCGATACCTCAGCTTATCGCACATATGTCCACTTTGGGAAGGCCTTGTGCAAAAGCAAGTTCGATCAATCAGACTGTGGCACAATGGGTTTCGAGCCAAGATAGATCGCCCATGGGTCATCGTAAGAACTCTACTACCCGCTACCGACAGTCGCTCTCCCGTCCCAGTTCCACGTCGTTTGAGACGCCACAAGCGGCAGCCGCTGATCTGTCATCTGGATCTTTGAAGGTGGCTCGCAATGCGGCAGACTCCCGTTGTGATCGCGGAAATCGCAGCCATGCTGACCGGCGGGTGGCTGGCCGGTCGTATCAGCAGGAAGAGAAGCACAAGACGCGTCCGCGTCGCTGCGAGTGGCGGCAGGGTTGTGATCCCAGTTTGGTTCAGCCGACAGGACGTCACGCTGCGCTTGTCCGACCTCCCGGTTGCGACCACCTCAAAAGCCGGCTTATCCATCGAGAACCACGCGCTGGACCGGGCCGGCGCTCACCCGCCACTTCTGGGCAACTTCGGAGACTTCTGGAACGGGACGCTTAGCGCGGCGGCCGACGGCTCACTTCCGATTCACGCCTTCGGTGACCGCGTTCAATTACTGCGCCCAGCGCCGAACTCTCCCAGCACAGCACCACACAGGTGGTCCTAGAACTCAGCGCGGCTGACTGGTCACTCGTCCGAGCGTCGCGGGTGAACGCCTCCTCTCGAGTTGACGATGATCGCGTGCAGCAATAGACGACCCATGGCGGCCGCTAGGTGGGAGGTCGCTAAAGCCCCCGGTCAGCAGTTCTTCCAACCACCGGTCTTTGAGGTGTTTCGCAGTTTGACGTACTTGCAGGAGGCGACCGTCTGCGACTTCGTGTTCAGCAACTGGGCGGTGTCGCCATCGTTGTTCCAGACGAAGTTCCGCTGGTTCCAGTACACGTTGGTCGCATTGTTCTTGCCGCTACCGGTGTGAAGGGTGACCGACTTCTTCGCGCCGAGGGTGAACGTGCCGAAGGTGTAGGTGTGCTTGGCCTTGTAGTCGCGGACCCGGTAGCCCTTCAGGGAGATGGCTTTCGTCGTCGTGTTCGTCACGACGATGTACTCCTTGTTCAGGTTCGCCGCCGTCGCCTTGTCGGTACCCGGCAGGTCAACGAACCACTTACCGAACTTCAGTGGCGGGGTGGCCGCGTCGCCCGGTCCGGCGATCACCGGCGCGACCAGGGCGGCGGTGCAGACGGGCACGAGCAGGACACGAGCGAGGCGCATTGTTGGCTCCTGAGGAGAGACGGCGTTGTCGGCGCGCTCACAGTAGACGTTCAGCGAGCACGATGAGATGCGATAGCCGAATGCCGCCGCGACTATCCTCGCCAGAGCAGCACCCCATCACTTCCAAGGAGCATCCCCGTGGCTATGCGTATGTCGACCCTGTTCGTGCGGACTCTGCGCGACGACCCGGCCGACGCAGAACTGCCCGGCCACAAGTTGCTGGTGCGCGCCGGTTACATCCGCCGGGTTGCCCCCGGCATCTACACCTGGCTGCCCTTGGGAATGAAGGTGCTGGCCAAGGTCGAAGGCATCATCCGTGAGGAGATGGACGCGATCGGTGCTCAGGAAGTGAAGTTCCCCGCGCTGCTGCCGCGCGAGCCCTACGAGGCGACGAACCGATGGACCGAATACGGCGACAACCTGTTCAAGCTGCAGGACCGCAAGGCCAACGACATGCTGCTCGGCCCGACGCACGAGGAGATGTTCTGCCTGGTGGTCAAGGACATGTACTCCTCCTACAAGGACCTACCGCTGTCGCTCTACCAGATCCAGAACAAGTACCGCGACGAAGCACGCCCGCGGGCCGGCATCCTGCGCGGTCGCGAGTTCATCATGAAGGACTCCTACTCCTTCGATATCGACGCAGCCGGTTTGCAGAAGTCCTATGACCGGCACCGCGACGCGTACATCAAGATCTTCAACCGGCTCGGTTTCGAATACGTCATCGTGCAGGCCGACTCCGGCGCAATGGGCGGCTCGGCCTCGGAGGAGTTCCTGGCCGTCAGTCCGCACGGCGAGGACACCTTCGTGCGCGACGACAGCGGGTACGCCGCGAACGTCGAGGCTGTCGAGATACCCCAAGCGCCGAAGCAGGACGTGACCGCCGGCCCGGCCCACGTCGAGCCCACCCCGGACACCCCCACCATCGCCACGTTGGTGGACGCCCTGAACGCTGACCACCCGCGCATCGACGGCCGTCAGTGGACGGCTGCCGACACGCTCAAGAATGTCCTCGTGATGCTCCGCAACCCCGACGGCACCCGCGAGCCCCTCGCGATCGGCGTACCCGGTGATCGCGACGTGGACGCCAAGCGGTTGGAGGCCAAGGTCTCCCCGGCGGAAGTAGAGCCTTTCGAGGAGAAGGATTTCGCGGCGTACCCGACGCTGGTCAAGGGGTACATCGGACCCGGTGCGCTGGGAGAGGGCAAGGGGATTCGCTACCTGCTGGACCCGAGCATCGGTGAGGGCAGCGCCTGGGTCACCGGCGCCGACCAGCCCGGCCACCACGTGATCGACCTGGTCTACGGGCGCGACTTCACCGCCGACGGCACCATCCAGGCCGCCGAGATCAAGGAGGGTGACCCCTCGCCCAGCGGCGCGGGCACCCTCAAGCTCGCGCGCGGTATCGAGATGGGCCACATCTTCCAGTTGGGCACCAAGTACGCCGAGGCGCTGGGCCTGAAGGTGCTCGACGAGTCCGGAAAGCTCACCACCGTGACGATGGGCTCCTACGGCGTGGGTGTCACCCGGGCCGTCGGCGTCATCGCCGAGGACAACCTGGACGACGCGGGTCTGATCTGGCCGCGGACCGTGGCGCCCGCCGACGTACACATCGTGGCCACCGGCAAGGATCCGGCGGTCTATCTCAAGGCCGAGGAGATCGTCCGCGAGCTGGAATCGCTGCAGCTGGAAGTGCTCTACGACGACCGGCCCAAGGTGTCGCCCGGCGTGAAGTTCAAGGACGCCGAACTCATCGGTGTTCCCACCATCCTCGTGGTCGGCAAAGGCCTCGCCGACGGCGTCGTGGAGATCAAGGATCGTCGCTCGGGGGAGCGTCGCGAGGTCCCGGTGTCCAGCGCGGTCGGTGAGGTGCTGGGGGAGATCAACGCAGCAAAGGCGTGACACCACACCCGGCCGGGCGGAGCTGTGGCCCGGTTGTGGAACGATCTGATCCATGACCGACAAGGGTTCGTCCACGCCCCAGCCGCACGGCGCCGATCAGGCGCCGGAACGGGTTTCTGCTGCCCGCGCCAGCACCGACGAGGCCGTCCCGGGTCAGGCCACGGCTCCGGCCAACGCCGGCACGCCGCCCAAGGGTGAGCCGCAGGATAGCCGCAAGGCCGCCGGCAAACCGGTCGAACCCGCGGCGCCCAGCCAGGCCGAGGAACTGGCGCAGTCCGATCTGCTGCACCGCACCAGGGCGAGCATCTGGTACATCGGGCTCATCATCATGGCGATCCTGCTGATCCTGCTGATGATCTTCATCGGCCAGAACCTGAACAAGGTCACGATCCACTTCCTCGGTCTGAGCGGGCAGGTGTCGATCGCCATCGCCTTGGTCATCGCCGCGGTGGCCGGCATCCTGCTCGTCGCGATCCCCGGCGGCATCCGGATGATGCAGTTGCGCAAGCGGGTCAAGGGCCTGAGCAAGGCCGTACTCAAGCCCTGATAGCTCGGCCGGTTACCCTGGCGGGGTGACCGCCAGCACCGCCACAACCACTGACGCGCGCCCGACCACCGACTGGAAGCCGTGGGTCGGCCTCGCCGCCCGCCTCATCCTCGGTGTGACCTACCTGGTCTCCGGCGCGATCAAAGCGACCAACATCCCCGAGGCCCAGTTGGCCACCCGGGCGTTCAAGATCCTGCCCTACGACCTGGCCAACCTGTGGGGTGCGTTCATGCCCTTCGCAGAGATCATCTTCGGTCTGTTGCTGGTCCTGGGGTTGTTCACCCGGTGGGCGGCCATCCTGGGATCGCTGCTGATGATCGCCTTCCTGATCGGCATCATCTCCGCCTGGGCACGTGGTCTGTCGATCAACTGCGGCTGTTTCGGCGGCGGTGGTGAAGTCGGCGTGAAACCCAATTACACCTGGGACGTGCTGCGCGATGTCGGCCTGCTGATCTGCGGCGCCTGGCTGGTGTTCTTCCCGCGCACCAAGTTCAGTCTCGACCAGAAGCTCTGGGGCTGACGGAACCCGGCGCGGCCGCAGATCGTTCCCAGAGCAATCCACACATACAGATAGGGATTTGTCATGCCTCGCCCCGATGCCGCCGACAAGCTGAAGGCGGCGGCGCCCAAACAGGGTCCGTCCAAGGCGCTGATCGCCTCGGTGATCGTCGCCGTCCTCGTCATCGCCGGTTTCGCCGCCTTCCTGGTCACCCAGAGCAAGAGCAGCGGCAGCGCGTCCGGCGCGATCCCGACCGGAGCGATCGCCGGCGGCAAGGGCCTGGTGCTCTACCCGGACGCCAAGCTGCAGTCCGGCGCCAAGACGGTCAACGTCTACGAGGACTTCCAGTGCCCGGTCTGCAAGCAGTTCGAGACCCAGAACGGCGACATGATGAAGACGATGGCCAAGAACGGTCAGGTGAAGGTCGTCGTGCACATGATGTCCTTCTTGGACAACAACTTCGGCAACGACGCGTCGGCCCAGGCCGCCAACGCGGGCTTCTGCGCCGCCGACGCGGGCAAGTTCCCCGAGTACCACTCGACCGTCTACGCCAACCAGCCCGCCACCGAGGGCACCGGCTACACGGTCGACCAGCTGAAGAGCTTCGGCAAGGACGCCGGCATCACCGGCTCGGCGTACACCACCTTCGTCAAGTGCGTCGACAGCAACAAGTACAAGGACTACGTCAACGAGACCGAGACCCAGTCCGGCAAGGACGGTGTGACCGGGACCCCGACGTTCTTCGTGGACGGTAAGGAGATCGACAACACCGGCACCGAGTACAAGACGTTGCTGACCCAGCCGAACTCCTTCGAGTCGGTCATCAACTCCATCAAGTAACAACCGCAGGTACGACGCGGGGCCGGGTGATCGCCCGGCCCCGCGTTGCTACGTGCGGGGGCGTGCAGGGCTCCCTCCTTCAAGGCGTGGCCCGCCACGGTGCGGGCTAGCGTGACACGCATGTCGATCAACGTGCCCGCAGGCGGTCGTCCCGACGGCGACGGAGTCCTGCTCTACCCCGAGGTCGCGGCGCAGCCGGGCGCGGCGACCGTGGACATCTACGAGGACTTCCAATGCCCGTACTGCGCCCAGTTCGAGCACCAGAACGGTGCCTCCGTCAAGGCGCTCGCCCGGGATGGCCGGGTGATCGTGGTGGTGCACATGATGACCTTCCTGGACGAGAACTTCGGCAACGACTCGTCGCGGCGCGCGGCGAACGCCGCCTTCGGTGCCGCGGACGCGGGGCATTTCGCAGATTTCCACTCGACGGTGTTCGCCAACCAACCCGATGAAGGCGGCGGCTACACCGACGACGAGCTGGTGGGCTTCGGCCAGCAGGTGGGGATCGAGTCGACCGCGCTCGACACGTTCAGCGGCGTCGTGCGCGAACACACCTACGCCGACTACGTCGCCGCCACCGAGCAGCGAGCCGAGGTCAACGGGGTCCAGGGCACGCCCGGCTTCTTCGTGAACGGCCTGCAACTGTCGGATCCGGCTGTCCTGCAGGACTTGCTGACCCGGCGCGGAAGCTTCGAAGAGCTCATCTGACCGCTCAGGTCATGGCCTTGGCGATGGTGATCCACCGAGAGAGGGCCGGATCGCCCGGTTCACATTCGGCCGCGTTGATCACGCATCGCACGAACGACCAGGTCATGGCCTCGTCCTCGTCGACCCCCGCTGCCTCGGCGACCAGACCGACCCGCAGCCGAAGATGGGAACGCAGGCTGTAGGCAGCGGTCGCCTCCTGCCAGCGGTTCCACAGCACCGGGGCGACGCCGAAGGCGGGGTCGGAGGTGACCGGTTTCGGATCGATCGCCAGCCACGAAGCCCGCTGTCCCGCAAGCACATTTGCGAAGTGCAGGTCACTGTGCACCAGTCGATCGCCGACGGGTAGATCGCGCAAAAGGGTCGTCGCTCGTGTGACGAAGCGCCGAGGCACGTGCTCTCCGCCGCGATCCAACAGGTCCTGCCACGCCGCGAGCGGGAGTGGACCGATCTGGGGTAGCGCAGGTTGATCCAATTGCCGCAGTAGCAAACCCACGGTTTCGCAGGCCTCCAGGAGATCGATGTCATCCAGCGATCGGTCGGGGTCGAGCTGCTCCAGGAGCAACGCGTGGTCCGAGGTGTCCGCAGCGAGTAGCCGCACCGCACCGCGACCGTTCCACGCCCGCAGCGCCAGATGTTCGAACCGTGCTTCCGGATGGGGCCAGGTCAGCTTGAGCGCGACCGGACCCGACGGTGAGGTGCAGGGCACGACAAGTGCGCACTCGCCGTACCTGGGGGCCTTCGGGTCACTCAACGTCCATCTCCAGGCCGCGGCGGCTAGCAACCGCGGCAGCGCTCGCAACCAGTCGTCGCCCGAGGTGCCATCCGATGGTGCGCGGCCGGTCATCGTGGCGCGCAGGCCGGCCGGGACGTCGACCTCGAAACTCACCCGGTCAGACCCGGGAACGCCACCGGGGCAACGCCCCACGTCCACGACGTGGTCAGGACGGTGCCCCACACCTGTAGCAACGCCCCGACCTGATCGGCCGACCCCTTGGTCGCAACGGCTTGATCGGCGCACGCGGCCACGACCGCCGTGAGCAGGCGGCGCCCCAGCGTCGTACGCGCCTGGTCGGTGCGCGGCTCCGGGTCGAGCAGGTACGTCGAGTGCAGCGGGGGAGCCGCGTCGCCGGCTACCGCTTCGAGTTGCGCGCGGATCGGATACATCGTGTGCAGGGTGCCGGTGACCAGGGCGCGCCCGGTCAGCGCGGTTTTCGCAGCGATGACCTCCAGCCCGTAGACCGCCTCCCGGACAGCCGGCAGCAAGCCGACCGCGACAGCGCTGGGCACGGCGGCCGTCGGCCAGGCCGGTGCGGGACCGGCGGAGGCGAGGCCTTGCGGGCTGAGGGCCACAGCGGCGTCGAGCGCGCTGACCGACGCGAGCATCGACAGGTAGGTCGTTGCTACCCCGGCAATCCGGGCAAACGTCGCGGCGCTGAGTTCACCGCGGATGAAGGTTTCGAAACCGACCGTCGATGTCGTGGGCGTCGTGGTCGACGGAGTGGCTTCCGGCATCCCGGCGCTGGCCATCACCGCTTGCAGACGGGTCAACTGCGTCGAATAGGCCGGCTTGAGCGCCGTCTGCAACCCTTTGGACGGTTGGCGCAGCAGTGACAGCGCCGACTCGCGGCTGCGCACGGTCGCCTGGAGAGCGGAGGTGTCAGCGGGCGGCCCCTGGGTCGGTATGCCCGGAATCGCCGGAGCATCCGATTCCAGGCGGATGCTGCAGGCGGTGAGCCCGCCGGTCAGTGCCATGACACCGGCGGCGCCGAGCAGTCCACGGCGGGTGACGGGCGGTCGGGGCACATGTGGGAAACTACCCGCCGCCGTCTCGTTCGCCGACCGCGCCCCGCCGGTCTAAGGGGTGAGACAACCCCGTCATTATTTGACGTTTGGTTCACCCAAATGTCACGTTATACGACGTGCCAGAACGACCCACCGCCGCCGCGCGCCCGCGCCGCACCGATACCCGCGCACCTCGTAGTGAGGGCCAGTGGGCGCTCGGCCAGCGCGAGCCCCTCAACGCCAACGAGGTCTTCAAGCAGGCCGATGACGGACTCAACGTCCGCGAGAGGATCGAGACGGTCTACGCCCGCGATGGCTTCTCGGCCATCTCTGCCGAGGACCTGCGCGGACGGATGCGCTGGTGGGGCCTGTACACCCAGCGCCGACCCGGCATCGAGGGCGGTCGCACCGCGACCATCGCGCCGGAAGATCTGGACGACGAGTTCTTCATGCTGCGGGTCCGGGTCGACGCCGGCGCACTGACCACGCAGCAGTTGCGCGTCATTGCCGACATCTCGATCGACTTCGGGCGGGACACCGCCGATATCACCGACCGGGAGAACATCCAGTTCCACTGGATCCGCGTGGAGGACGTCCCCGAGATCTGGCGTCGGCTGGAAGGCGTCGGGCTGTCGACCACGGAGGCGTGCGGTGACACCCCGCGCGTGGTCCTCGGCTCGCCGGTGTCCGGCGTCAGTGCGCAGGAGGTTGTCAATCCCGAGCCCGCAATCCAAGAGATCTGCCGCCGCTTCATCGGCGACCCGACCGTGTCGAACCTGCCGCGCAAGTTCAAGACCTCGATCTCGTGGCTGGCCGACGCCGCCCCGGAGATCAACGACGTCTCCTTCGTGGGCGTGCAGCACCCGCAGCACGGCCCCGGTTTCGACCTGCTGGTCGGCGGAGGGTTGTCCACCAATCCCCGCCTGGCCGAGCGACTCGGGGTGTGGGTGCCGCTGGCCGACATCCCCGACGTGTGGCACGGCGTCATCCAGATCTTCCGCGACTACGGTTACCGCCGCCTGCGCCACCGCGCGCGACTGAAGTTCCTGGTCGCCGACTGGGGCACGGAGAAGTTCCGGGAGATCCTGGAAACCGAATACCTGCACCGTCGCCTCGAGGACGGTCCCGCGGCGCCGATCCCGGATCAACCGGTCGATCACATCGGCGTGCACGACCAGATCGACGGCAACAAGTACGTCGGTCTGGCACCGATCGCCGGCCGGGTCAGTGGCGTGGTGCTGAAGTCCGTCGCGAACGCCGCCGAGAAGGCGGGATCCGCGCGGGTCCGGCTGACGCCGTACCAGAAGTTAGTCGTCCTGGACGTGCGACCGGACGCGGTTGACTCCCTGGTCGACGAGCTCAGCGCCGTCGGGCTGGAAGCGAACCCGAGCCCGTGGCGCCGATCGACGATGGCCTGCACCGGTATCGAGTTCTGCAAGTTGGCGATCGTCGAGACCAAGGCCCGGGCGCACACGCTGGTCGCCGACCTCGAAGAGCGACTCGATCACATCGACCTCGAACGGCCGCTGTCGATCCACATCAACGGCTGCCCGAACTCTTGCGCACGCATCCAGACCGCGGACATCGGTCTCAAGGGGCAGATCGTCACCAACGATGAAGGGCAGCAAGTCGAGGGTTTCCAGGTGCACCTCGGCGGCGGCCTGGGACTGGATGCCGGTTTCGGGCGCAAGCTGCGCTCGCACAAGGTGACCTCGGCCGAGCTGGGCGACTACGTCGTCCGGGTCACCGAAAACTTCGTCAAACAGCACGAGCCGGGCGAACGTTTCGCGCAGTGGGCGCAGCGGGCCGACGAGGAGGACCTGCGATGAGTCAGGCTTCTGGCACGCAGCGGGCGGTCCCCTACTACTGCCCCTACTGCAGCGATGAGGATCTTCGCCCCGAGCCGGAGCCGCGCGGTGCCTGGCGGTGCGCCGGCTGCACGCGTGTCTTCACGGTTTCGTTCGTCGGCCTTTCCGTTGAGGGACAGGCAGATTCGCAGGTGCGCGCATGACCACCATCACCGACCTCGAAGCTCTCGCCACGCAGGCGGGCAAGGACCTCGAGGGGGCTGACGCGACACAGATCGTGCAGTGGGCTGCCGACACCTTCGGCAGCCGGTTCGCCGTGGCCTCCTCGATGCAGGACACCGTGCTCTTGCACGTGGTGCAGAGTGTGATCCCGGACGTCGACGTGCTCTTCCTCGACACGGGCTATCACTTCGCGGAGACCATCCAGACCCGGGACCGCGTCGCCGCGCGCTATCCGCGGGTGCACGTGCGCAACCTCACCCCCGGCAGACCGTTGCCGAGCAGGACGCGGACTACGGCAAAGACCTCTTCGCCCGCGATCCGGACCTGTGCTGCGCGCTGCGCAAGACACACCCGCTGGACGATGCGTTGGACGACTACGACGCGTGGGCTACGGGACTGCGCCGGGTCGAATCGCCGACCCGCGCCAATACGCCCGTCGTGTCGTTCGACCCGCGCCGGGACAAGGTGAAAGTCGCGCCGCTGGCCGCATGGACAGACCAGCAGGTCGAGGCGTACGCCGCTGAGCACGACTTGATCGCGAATCCGCTGCTGACGCAGGGCTACCCGTCGATCGGCTGTGCACCGTGCACCCGCCGGGTGGCGGCAGGGGAGGACCCGCGCGCCGGCCGATGGTCGGGCACGGACAAGACGGAATGCGGGATTCACCTGTGAGGACCGACCGAGTTGAGGAAACGAGCGCAGCGAGGCCCGGAGACGAGGGAAGAGGCGCGACCCAGAACATGAGCAGCGGCATCACGATCTGGCTGACGGGGCTTTCGGGGGCGGGCAAGTCCACGATCGCCGAGGCGTTGGCCGATGCTCTGTCGAGCGACGGTGTAGACGTGCAGATCCTCGACGGCGACGAGTTGCGCACGAACCTGTCTGCCGGGCTGGGCTTTTCGCGTGAGGACCGCACGACGCACGTCACCCGGGTCGGGTTCGTCGCGGAGCTGTTGTCGCGCCACGGCGTCGTGTCCATCGTTCCGGTCATCGCGCCGTACGCCGACGCCCGGGCCGCGGTGCGAGCGCAGCACGAGAGTCACGGCACGCCGTACGCCGAGGTGTATGTGGCGACGTCCCTGGCCGAATGCCAGCGGCGTGACGTCAAGGGTCTCTACGCGAAGGCCGCCGCGGGGCAGTTGCGCGGTATGACCGGGGTCGACGACCCCTACGAGGCACCGGTCGAGCCGGATCTGACCATTCAGACCGAGCAGATGAGCGTGCCCGAAGCCGTTCGGATCATCGTCGATCGGTTCGACCTCGGTTCGCCCACTCTTGTCAGCACAGCTCAGGAGATCGCATGACCACCTATGCACCGAGTGACACGGCCACGACTTCCGCACTGCGGGAGCTGGAGGCGGAGTCGATCCAGATCATCCGCGAGGTCGTCGCTGAATTCGACCGTCCGGCTTTGCTGTTCAGCGGTGGTAAGGATTCGGCGGTATTGCTGCACCTGGCCCGCAAGGCCGTCGCACCGGCACCGTTGCCGATCACGCTCCTGCACGTCGACACCGGGCACAACCTGACGGAGGTCATCGCGTTCCGGGATCAGGTCGTCGCCGACGGTCAGCACCGCCTCGTCGTCGCCAACGTCGAGGAGTGGCTTGCCGACGGCAGGCTGACCGAGCGCCCGGACGGCACCCGCAACCCGCTGCAGACCGTTCCGCTGCTGGACACGATCGCCGAGCAGAAGTTCGACGCCCTCCTCGGCGGCGCCCGCCGCGACGAGGACCGGGCACGCGCCAAAGAGCGAATCTTCTCGGTCCGCGACGCGTTCGGCGGTTGGGACCCGCGCCGGCAGCGCCCCGAGCTGTGGAACATCTACAACGGGCGGCACGCTCCGGGCGAGCACACCCGGGTCTTTCCCATCTCGAACTGGACCGAGCTGGACATCTGGCACTACATCGCCATCGAGGATGTCGCCCTGCCCAGCATCTACTTCGCGCACGAGCGGGACGTTTTCCTGCGCGACGGGATGCTGCTCACACCCGGCCCCTGGGGCGGGCCGCGTGAGGAGAAGTCCTGCAGCGCAGGACCGTTCGTTACCGGACCGTGGGCGACGGGTCATGCACGGGCGCCGTCGAAAGCGACGCCACCACGTCCGAGCAGATCATCGCCGAGGTCTCGGTCAGCACGTTGACCGAGCGCGGCGCCACCCGCGCCGACGACCGGCTGTCCGAGGCCGCCATGGAAGACCGCAAGCGAGAGGGCTATTTCTAATGCGGTCCTTCCGGGCCGGCGGGCCGTCACTGCGCGCCGGCACCCCGCACCGGAAGCCCCGCAGCGAATCCATATCTGATTGAAGGCGAAAGATGACCCACACCGACAGCCCCTCTGTGCCCGACGCACCCGCAATCGGCCAACTCCGCCTGGTCGTCGCCGGCTCGGTGGACGACGGCAAGTCGACCCTGGTGGGCCGACTGCTGCACGACACCAAGTCGATCCTGGCCGATCAGTACGACGCCACGTTGGCAGCCAGTCAACGGCGCGGCGCCGGTGACTTCGACCTTGCGCTGCTCACCGACGGCTTGCGAGCCGAACGTGAGCAGGGCATCACCATCGACGTCGCCTACCGCTACTTCTCCACCCCGCGGCGCAGCTTCGTGCTGGCTGACACTCCCGGACACGTGCAGTACACCCGCAATACGGTGACCGGCGCCTCAACGGCCGACGCCGCGGTGGTGCTGATCGACGTACGTAACGGGGTGAGTGTCCAAACCCGCAGGCACGCAGCGCTACTGGCCCTGCTGCGGGTACCGACCGTGGTCTTCGCCGTGAACAAGATGGACGCGGTCGATTGGTCCCAGGAGCGCTTCGAGCGGGTCGCCGCCGATGTCCGAGGGGTCGCCGCCAAGGTGGGTCTGCGCGGCGTCGACATCGTCCCCGTGAGCGCGTTGACGGGCGAGAACATCGTCGAAGGCGGTCCGTCCTGGTACGCCGGCAAGGCCCTGCTGCCGCTGCTGGAGGAGCTGCCCTCGGGCGGCACCGGCGAGTTCGAACCCTTCCGGCTGCCAGTGCAATTGGTGATCCGACCGCGCACCGAGGCACATCCGGACTACCGGGGCCTGGCAGGGCGCATCGCCAGCGGTAGCGTCCAGATCGGCGATGAGATCACCGCCCAGCCGTCCGGGCAGACTTCGAAGATCACCGGCATCGATGGGCCCACCGGTCCGCAACAGCGCGCGGTCGCCGGTGAATCCGTGACGCTGCTGCTCGCCGACGAACTCGATATCGCGCGCGGTGAAGTCCTTGTCCGCGAAGGTGAGAACGAGCAGTGGGGGTCCGGGATCGGCGTACTGCGCCAGATCGACGGGGTCCTGACCTGGCTCTCGGAGAAGGACTCCGTGACCCGGCAGCGGGTGCTGGTCAAGGCCGGCACACGCACGGTTCGCGGGATGCTCGGCCCCGTCAGCGCCACGTGGGACGCCGACGAGCTCACCTGGAGCGATCGCGGCGATCGTCTGTGTCTCAATGACATCGGACAGGTCAGCGTCCAACTGGCCGAACCCGTTGCACTCGATGCGTACGCCGAGCTGCGGGGGACCGGCGCGTTCCTCGTGATCGACCCCGACACGGGCGCCACTATCGCCGCGGGCCTCGCCGGGGCCAGCGACCGTCTGACCGCCTGAGTCAGCCAGCACAGTTCTCCGCTTTCCGACTCGCTATTCCCTACGTTTCCCATAGGAGCACCACCATGACCAACCGGTTCTCGATCGCCCTCGCCTCCGCGGCCGTCGCCGCCCTGGCCACTGCGGCGATTGCCGGGTGCTCCTCCTCGGATGCGTCCAGCAACGTGACCCAGTCCGGTGACGGCACCGCCAGCACCCTGCGCCTCGGGTACTTCCCCAACGTGACCCACGCCGTACCCGTCCTCGGAGTCGAACAGGGCCGGTACGCGAAGGCATTGGGCAAGACCAAGCTGGAGACGCAGACGTTCAACGCCGGTCCCGCGGCCACGCAGGCGCTCCTGTCCGGGGCAATCGACGCGGTGTACGTCGGGCCCAACCCGGCCATCAACGCCTACTCCAAGAGCAACGGCGAGGCGGTGCGGGTGATCGCCGGCGGTGCATCCGGCGGGGCCGGACTGGTCGTCAGCGACAAGATCAACTCGGTCAACGACCTGGCCGGCAAGACGATTGCGACGCCGCAGCTCGGCGGTACCCAGGACATCGCCGCCAAGTACTACCTGAAGCAGCAAGGCTTCACCGTCAACGGTTCAGGCGCCAAGAACGTCACGATCGTCGCCCAGGACAACGCGCAGACCCTGGACCTGTTCAAGCAGGGCCGGATCGATGGCGGGTGGCTACCCGAGCCCTGGCTGACCCGGCTGGTCGCCCAAGGCGACGGGCACGTGCTGGTCGATGAGAAGACCCTGTGGCCCGGTGGGCAGTTCGTCACGACCAACCTGCTGGTCTCCACGAAATTCCTCAAGCAATACCCGCAAACGGTCAAGGACCTCCTGGCCGGCCAGGTGGACACCGCGGACTGGATCAATGCCAACAAGACCGTGGCGGCGACCGACCTGGACGCGGCACTGAAGAAGCTGACCGGCAAGTCGCTGCCCAAGGGGGTCGCGGCCACCGCACTGGCCAACGTGACGCTCGGCTGGGACCCCTACGCGTCGTCACTGCAGACCGTCGCCGACCACGCCGTCGATGTGAACCTGCTGAAGAAGACGGACCTGAAGGGCATCTACGACCTGACGCTCTTGAACGAGGTGCTGAAGGCCAAGGGCAAGCCCGCGGTCTCCGACGCCGGATTGGGACAGAAATGACGACCGTGACGCAGCAATCTCACAACGTCGACGTCGAGGCGGGCGCGCCCCGTGTCCGCGTCGAGAACGTGTCGAAGGCCTTCGACGGCGGGGACGGCACCCAGGTGCTCGCGCTCGATCACATCAACCTCGACGTGGCCGCCGGGGAGTTCGTGACCGTCCTGGGCGCTTCCGGTTGCGGCAAGAGCACCCTGCTGAACCTGATCGCCGGCCTGGACGAGCCCACCGGCGGCCGGATCGAGATCGCCGGCGGCAAGCAGGCCGCGTTGATGTTCCAGGAGTCGGCGCTCTTCCCGTGGTTGACCGCCGCCGGCAACATCGACCTGGCCCTCAAACTGGGCGGTACGCCGCGCGGCGAGCGAGCACGGCGCCGCCAGGAACTGCTCGACCTGGTCCGTCTCGGCGGCGCAGGGGACCGCCGGGTCCACGAGTTGTCCGGCGGCCAGCGCCAGCGAATCGCGTTGGCCCGCAGCCTCGCTCAAGGTGGCGACGTGCTCTTGATGGACGAACCGTTCGCGGCTCTGGATGCCATCACCCGCGACGTGCTGCACGAGGAGCTGTCGCAGCTGTGGACCAGCAGCGGGATGACGATCATCTTCGTCACCCACAACGTGCGCGAAGCCGTGCGCCTCGGCCAGCGGGTGGTGCTGTTGTCCAGCCGACCCGGCCGGGTGCTGAAGACCTGGGATGTCGAACTGTCCCAGCCGCGCAACATCGAGGACCCGGCCGTCGGTGCCCTCTCCACCGAAATCACCCTTGCCCTGCGAGAGGAGATCGTGCGCCATGTCAACCGCTGAGTTGTCCTCCACGACCGAGCTCGACCAGATCAGCGACGGGCTGGATGCGCTCGAGGACCAGTCGATCACCGGGCGCCGCCGACGTATCGACTGGGTCGCGATCCTTGCGCCGATCGCAGTCGTCGCCGCCCTCATCGGCATCTGGCAGCTGATCTACCTGTCCGGCGTCAAGGACCCGTGGGTGCTGCCCAGTCCGGGAAGTGTCTGGAGCACGCTGTGGCAGTCCATCCGCTCCGGTGATGCGTGGAGCGCGATCTGGGTCAGCTTGCACCGCGGTCTGATCGGCTTCGCCGTTTCGGTGGTCATCGGAACCATCCTGGGTCTGCTCATCGGCCAGTTCGCCGTACTGCGCAAGGGTTTCCGGCCACTACTGTCCGCGATGCAGTCGCTGCCCTCGGTGGCGTGGGTGCCGTTCGCCATCGTGGTCTTCCAGCTGAGCCCGGCGACCATCTACCTGGTGGTGCTGCTGGGTGCGGTGCCCTCGATCGCCAACGGTCTGATCGGCGGCCTCGATCAGACCCCGCCGCTCCTGCGACGGGCCGGCACCGTGCTGGGCGCGAACCGACTGGAGATGATCCGCTACGTGCTGCTGCCGGCGGCGCTGCCGACCTACGTGTCCGGCCTCAAGCAGGGGTGGGCCTTCGCCTGGCGCTCGCTCATGGCCGCGGAGTTGGTTGCGAACGCGCCGAGCCTCGGATCCGGCCTCGGTCAGATGCTCGAGAACGGCAGCACCCAGTCCGACATGCCGACGGTGATCGCCGCTATCGCGCTGATCCTAGTCGTGGGCATCGTGATCGATCTGTTGGTTTTCGCGCCGCTGGAGCGCCGAGTCCTGCGGGCACGAGGGTTGACGCCGGCCGGCCTGTAGTCCCGGCACTTCATCGAAGGTCTGGGGTCAGCCGTTCTTACCGAACGGCGGCCCGACGATCAGCAGCACCACGAAGACCGCCGCTACGACCGCGAGCCACACCGCGGCTGCCGCGACCGGCCGCGCCAGCAGTGCTCGCAGGAGCCGATCGGCCGGTCGCTGATTGCGGGGGTCCCGGGTCGGCGTACGACGCCAATCACCCTCCAGCAGGCCGCGCCGCTGCAGGTGGATCTCCGCCGGGACCGTGGCCCACGGGATCACGGACGACACCAACGCCAGCAGCACGGTCGGCAGACGCCACCGCTGGTTGACCGCCACGAGCGCGGTCACCACGACGAAAGCAAGGAAGACGAAACCGTGGATCCCGCCTCCGACCCGCACGCCGATCTGGTTGCCGGTGGCAGCGCGCAGGATCATTCCGCCGATCAGAAGGGTCCACGAGACCGCTTCGGCCATCGCCACGAAACGGAAGATCTGGCGCGGCGTACCGGCGGCGTCGGTGCCCTCCACGGGCAGCGAACGCGGGGCGTCAAGCGTCACGGGGGTGGCTCCTGGTTGGTCGGTCTGGACTGGGGTCAGGCTACGGCAGCGCGATAGGCTGGCCGAAGCCCACCAGCTGACAACCGCATGACACAACAGGAGATCGTTATGAGTACGTCCGTGCGCACCGAGCGGATCGCGCAGGAACTCAGCGACCGACTGACTCCCTTGCACCTGCGGGTCGAGGACCTCACGGTTGCTCCGGCCGGTAGACGACGGATCGTGCGCGTGCTCGTGGACCGCGATATCCCCGATGACGGCCCCGCCACCACCACCCCGACTGCCCCGGTGGATCTGGACCTGGTCGCCGACGCCACCCGGGTGATCGGCACGGCCATGGACGAAGCCGACCTGATGGGCGACGCGGCGTACGTGCTGGAGGTCAGCTCACCCGGCACGGACCGGCCGCTGACCAGCCCACGGCACTTCCGCCGCAACGTCGGGCGCTTGGTCCGGATCGTCCGGGAGGGCGGAGAGCCGGTCGAAGGCCGCATCGTGTCCGCGGACGCGGACGGGGTGAGTCTGCTGGTCACCGGACCCAAGGGCGCCACCACTGAGACCACGCTGACGTACGCCGAGTGCGGCCGAGCCGATATCCAGGTGGAGTTTTCGAAGGTAGGCAAAGAGACTTCAGACACGAACGTCGACGAAGACGGTGAAGGGGACGAAGCCTGATGCACATCGACATGGCCATCCTGCGGGCGTTGGAGCGGGAGAGCGACATCCCGCTGGACGTGATCATTCCGGCGATCGAACAGGCGCTGCTGACCGCCTACCACCGCGAGAGCGACACCTACCAGGACGCACGCGTGGAGTTGGACCGCAAGAGCGGTGACGTGCGGGTGCTCGCCCGCGAACGCATCGAGATCCCGGCCGAGGAGACCGACGAAGACGCCGAACCGGCGTCGCCGCGCTACGAACTGGGCCCGGAGTTCGACGACACACCCTCCGACTTCGGCCGGGTGGCGGCCGCCACGGCTCGGCAGGTCATCGTCCAGCGGATGCGCGACGTTGCCGACGAAGCGGTCCTCGGCGATTTTCGCGGCAAAGAGGGCGACGTCGTAGCCGGGGTCATCCAGCAGTCCAGCGACCCGCGCAATGTGCGGGTAGATCTGGGCAGCGTCGAGGGGATCCTGCCGTCGGCGGAGCAGGTGCCCGGTGAGGTCTACAAACACGGCGAGCGCATCCGGTGCTACGTGGTGAGCGTGAAGCGCGGCATGAAAGGCCCGCAGATCACGCTGTCGCGCTCGCACCCCAACCTTGTCCGCAAGCTGTTCGCGCTGGAAGTGCCCGAGATCGCCGACGGCACGGTGCAGATCGCGGCCATCGCGCGTGAGGAGGGGCACCGCTCCAAAATGGCCGTGACCTCGAAGTCGCCGGGTGTCAACGCGAAGGGCGCCAGCATCGGTCCGATGGGTTCACGGGTCCGCGCCGTCATGAACGAGTTGAACGGCGAGAAGATCGACATCGTCGACTACAGCGAGATCCCGCAGGAGTTCGTGGCGGCCGCCCTGTCGCCGGCGCGGGTGCTGTCGGCGACCATCGTGGATCCACGGGCACGGATCGCCCGGGTCGTCGTACCCGATTTCCAGCTGTCGCTGGCAATCGGCAAGGAGGGCCAGAACGCTCGGCTGGCGGCCCGGCTGACCGGCTGGCGGATCGACATCGTCCCCGACACCGCACCGGATCCCGCCGCATCCGCGGCCGACGAGGGCCCCTGAGCGCGCTGCGCAGTGGTCGGGGCAACGACCGGCCTGGGGTAAACTGGTGAAGATCGATCACTGCGGCTTGCGCACCTGCATAGGGTGCGGGCGGCGAGACGATCGATCAGCGCTGGTGCGGGTTGTCGCGGATCGGCGGGTAGCAGGACCGGTTTCGCCGGTTCTCGTCGTACCCGACCCCCGTGGCGTGCTGCCGGGTCGAGGGGCTTGGTTGCATCCTGATGCTGATTGTCTGAGCAAGGCGATCCGGCGACGGGCCTTCGGTCGCGCGTTACGACTCACCCATGCGGTGGATACGGACGCGGTGCAGCAGTTCGTGGCGGATCGCCGCGAAGGGCTCGACTGACACCAACGCGCAAGACGAAGTGCACACCACCGCGTCGTACTGCCGGAGATCCGGCTGCGACACAAGACCGAGAGCGGGTTCGACGCTGATGAGTGACCGATGAGTACTCAGCGATGAGCATCCCCAAAAACTGACGGTCCGCGTCACCCTGACTCGGACCGTCACCAACCTCGACGAGGAGAAGCGTGGCAAAGGTCCGGGTCCACGAGCTCGCCAAAGAGCTCGGAATCGGCAGCAAGGAACTACTGGCCTACCTGAAGGAGCAGGGTGAGTTCGTCAAGTCGGCGAGCTCGACCATCGAGGCTCCGGTAGTCCGCAAAATCAAGGAAAACCCGCCGGCGGCGGCGAAGCCCGCTGCTCCTGCGGCGACCAAGTCCGCACCGGCGAAGACGACTGCCGCCAAGGCCACTCCGGCCAAGCCGACAGTGAAGCGTGCGCCATCGGCGCCCGCCCCCACCCAGCCTGAGACGGCGGCACCCGCAGCGAAGGTCGCCGAAGTCGCGGCGACCCCCGCAGCACCGGCCAAGCCGGCTGCTCCGGCGCCCGCCCCGGCTGCTCCGGCTGCTCCGGCGCCCGCCCCGGCTGCTCCGGCACCCGCCGAGCCTGCTGCGCCGGCCCCGGCTGCACCTGAGGCTCCCGCCGCCCGTGCGGCGACACCCGGCTCTTCCGGTCCGCGGCCCGGCCCGGCTGCGCCCCGGCCGTCCACTCCGGCTCCGCGCTCCGGCGGCAACGCTCCGCGTCCGGGCGGTGCTGCGCGACAGGGCGGTTCGTCAACCCGTCCCGGCGGTGCCCGTCCCGGCAACAATCCCTTTGCTCCCCGTCAGGGGATGCAGACCGGCGCCGCGCCGCGACCCGGTAACAACCCGTTTGCCCCGAACCAGGGGATGCCCCGTCCGGCTGCCGCGCGCGGCACCGGCGGCGCGGCAGGTCCGCGTCCGGCCGCTCCGCGTCCCGGAAGCGCCGGGCGTCCGGGTGCTGGCGCCGGCGGCGCCCGCCCGAACCCCGGGATGATGCCCGGCAAGTCCTCGGTCGGCGGTCCCGGTGCCGGTCGCGCCGGTGCCGGTGGCCGTGGTGGTCCCGGTGGCGGCAACCGTGCAGGTGGCGGCGGCTTCGCCGGTCGCCCCGGCGGTGGCGGCAACCGTCCCGGCGGTCGCGGTGGCACTCAGGGTGCGTTCGGACGTGGCGGTGGGAAGGTCCGCGGTCGCAAGTCCAAGCGCGCCAAGCGCCAGGAGTTCGAGCAGATGCAGGCGCCCACCATCGGTGGCGTCAGCGTTCCGCACGGTGACGGCAAGACCGTGGTGCGGGTGCGCCGCGGAGCCACGCTGAGTGACTTCGCCGATCGCATCGATGCCAACCCGGCGTCGCTGGTGACGGTGCTCTTCCACCTCGGTGAGATGGCCACGGCCACCCAGTCGTTGGACGAGGACACCTTCAAACTGCTCGGTGCCGAACTCGGTTACAACATCGAGGTCGTCTCGCCCGAGGACGAGGAGAAGGAGCTGTTCAGCGCCTTCAACATCGACCTGGACGCCGAGGCAGAGGCCGAGGACGAGTCCGACCTGCAGCCGCGGCCGCCGGTCGTGACCGTCATGGGTCACGTTGACCACGGTAAGACCCGCCTGTTGGATGCGATCCGCCATGCGGACGTCGCCGAGGGCGAGGCCGGTGGCATCACCCAGCACATCGGTGCTTACCAGGTGCACACCAACCACGAGGGCGAGGACCGCGCGATCACCTTCATCGACACCCCCGGTCACGAGGCGTTCACCGCCATGCGTGCCCGCGGTGCGAAGGTGACCGACATCGCGATCCTGGTCGTCGCTGCCGACGACGGTGTGATGCCGCAGACGATCGAAGCGTTGAACCACGCCCAGGCGGCCGACGTGCCGATCGTGGTTGCGGTCAACAAGATCGACGTCGAGGGCGCCAACCCGGCCAAGATCCGTCAGCAGCTGACCGAGTACAACCTGGTGGCCGAGGAGTACGGCGGCGACACCATGTTCGTGGACGTGTCGGCCAAGCAGGGTCAGAACATCGACGCGCTGCTCGAGGCGGTTCTGTTGACCGCCGACGCCGCGCTCGACCTGCGGGCCAACCCGGACAAGGACGCTCGCGGTGTGGCCATCGAAGCCAACCTGGACCGGGGCCGCGGTGCCGTCGCGACCGTGCTGGTGCAGTCCGGCACGTTGCACGTCGGTGACGCGATCGTCGCCGGTACGGCGCACGGCCGCGTGCGTGCTCTGCTGGACGAGCACGGCAAGAACCTCACCGAGGCCGGTCCTTCGCGACCGGTGCAGGTGATGGGTCTGGCGTCCGTCCCGCGCGCCGGTGACACGTTCATCGTGGCGCCCGACGACCGCACGGCGCGTCAGATCGCCGAGCGTCGTGAGGCTGCTGACCGGCAGGCGTCGCTGGCCAAGGCGCGCAAGCGGATCAGCCTGGAGGACCTCAACGAGGCCCTGGAGGCCGGCAAGGTCGAGACGCTGAACCTGATCCTCAAGGGCGACGTGTCCGGTTCAGTCGAAGCCCTCGAGGACGCGCTGCTGCAGATCGACGTGGGCGACGAGGTGGACCTGCGGATCATCGACCGTGGCGTGGGTGCCATCACGATGAACAACATCAACCTCGCCGTGGCCTCGGACGCCATCATCATCGGCTTCAACGTGCGGGCCGAGGGCCAGAACGCGGAGTACGCCGAGCACGAAGGTGTCGAGATCCGCTACTACTCGGTCATCTACCAGGCGATCGAGGACATCGAGTCCGCGCTGAAGGGCATGCTCAAGCCGGAGTACGAGGAAGTCGAGCTGGGTTCGGCCGAGATCCGTGAGATCTTCCGGTCCTCCAAGTTCGGCAACATCGCCGGTTCGATCGTGCGCAGCGGCGAGATCAGGCGCGGGTCGAAGGCCCGCATCACCCGCGAGGGCGTCGTGGTGTCCGAGGACGTGGAGATTGCCGGTCTGCGGCGCTTCAAGGATGACGTCACCGAGGTCCGCGAGGGCTTCGAGTGCGGTATCAACCTCGGGTCCTACAACGACCTGCAGATCGGTGACCTGATCACGACGTACGAACAGCGCGAGAAGCCCCGCGCCTGACGTAGAGC
Source organism: Branchiibius cervicis (assembly GCF_042661605.1). Classification (NCBI taxonomy): domain Bacteria; kingdom Bacillati; phylum Actinomycetota; class Actinomycetes; order Micrococcales; family Dermacoccaceae; genus Branchiibius; species Branchiibius cervicis. Next base: position 2,281,879 of record NZ_JBHSWJ010000002.1, on the reverse strand, counting down.
GAGCCCGCAGTTGTCGGCGAGGCGCTAGCCGAGCCGGCGGCGGAGGGCGAGGTCTAGGAAGGTGCGAAGTAGGGCACTGCGCCTGACGTAGAGCGAGCCCGCAGTTGTCGGCGAGGCGCTAGCCGAGCAGCCCGCAATTGTCGGCGAGGCGCCAGCCGAGCCGGCGGCGCAGATGATTCCCCGGGCGGATCCAGTGCGGATCCTCCCGGGGAATCGCTGTTACCTCGTTGGCTTGTGCGACCAGTGGCCGGAATCGATTGACCTCGCAACGGTTTCGAACATCCGGCCCGCTGCGGGGATACTCGCCACTAGCGTTTGGCTACATGTCGTCTGCTGCACCGCTGCCGAAGCGAATCGTGAACGGATACGGCTTGGGCAGTATTGCCACCGGCACCTTCGGTACCGTGCCCGGTTTGCTGTTGCTGCCCTACCTCACCGATGCCCTCGGCGTCGCTGCGGGTGTTGCCGGTCTGATTGTCTTCGTTCCAAAGGCTTGGGACGTCGTGATGAACCCGATCGCGGGTCGCATCTCCGACCGATCCACCAACCCAGCCGGGCGACGGCGCCCTTTCCTGCTCAAGGGCGGCTTGACGCTGGCGTTCTGTTTCGCCCTGATGTTCGCTGGGCCGACCGCGCCACCGGCCCTGGCTGCCGGGTGGGTGGTGTTGCTCTTCTTGCTGTGTGCCACGGCGTACGCCTTCTTCCAGGTGCCGTATTTCGCGATGCCCGCCGAGATGACCCAGGACTACCGGGAGCGAACGGCGCTGATGACCCCCGCGTAGCAATCATCGCGCTGGCCATCCTGATCTCCGGCGCGACCGCACCACTGATCGTGGACGCGTTCGGTCACAAAAGTGCCGCCGGATACCGGGCGATGGGCGTGTACGTCGCGCTGCTGCTGACCGCCGGCGTGGTCGGCGCGTGGTGGGCGACCAAGGGCGCCCCCGAACATCGGATTCCATCCGTCGAGGAGGGTCTACGCGACCAGGTGCGAGCGGTGAACGAGAACACGGACTTCCGGGCACTGCTGCTGACGTTCGTTCTCCAGGCGCTCGCCGTAGGGGTGATGCTGGCTGGCGTCGCGTATGTCGCGAAGGACCTGCTGGAGAAGAAGTCAGCTGCATCGCTGCTCTTCGTCGCGTTTGTCGGTCCGGCACTCATCGTAACCCCTGCGGGCTCGGTATGCACATCGCCGAGGCAAGCTACGTGGCTGGGTCTGGTCCAGTGTGTTCATGCTGGTCGGGATGGTTCTGCTCTTCGTGGCGCTGGCCGGCCAGCAGTGGCTGGTCTATCCAGCCGCCGCCGTAGTGGGCGTGGGCTACTCCGGGGCGCAGATTCTGCCGATGGCGATGTTCGCCGACGCGGCATCGCACAACCCCACAGGGCGCAACGAGAACCGGATCGGTCTGTTCAGTGGCGTCTGGACCGCGGCGGAGACGTTGGGACTGGCCCTGGGGCCTGCCTTCTTTGCCATCATCCTGGCCGTCGGTGGTTACGTCTCTTCCACCGCGGACGAGTCGGTTGAGCAGCCCGGTTCGGCGCGATGGGCCATCCGGCTGGGATTCACCATACTTCCCGCCGCGCTGGTGGCACTGAGCCTGGTACCGCTGCGTGGCTACCGGCTGGACAGCCGGCTCGCCCCTCGTGAGACTATCGCCGGGTGACCACGCGGCAGATCCTGGGTCAACTGGAGGGACTGCGGGCGCGCGACCTCCCGACGCACGGAGGCCGGACGCTCGCCTACGTCTACGACTCCGGTGTCGCGGAGGCCGATGAGCTGGGCCGCACTGCCCTGGCGATGTACGGCGGCACGAATGGCCTTGACCCCACGGCGTTTCCGAGCTTGTTGCAGATGGAACGAGACCTCGTCGAGTTCGCCCGCCCGATGTTCCACGGTGGTGACCAGATGGTAGGGACCGTGACCTCCGGCGGGACCGAGTCAATCCTGCTGGCGGTCAAGACCGCACGCGACGCGGCGGACGTCGACAAGCCGGTGATCGTCGTACCCGATACCATCCATGCCGCCTTCCACAAGGCGTGTCACTACTTCGGTGTGGAGCGGGTCAGTGTGCCGGTCGATCCGGTGAGCTTCCGCGCGGACCCGGCCGCAATCGGAAAGGCATTGGAGCAATACGGCGATCGGGTGGTCATGGTCGCGGTGTCCGCGCCGTCGTACGCGCACGGTGTCCTCGACCCGGTCCGGCAGGTTGCCGAACTCACCCGGCCGGCCGGCGTCCGGCTGCACGTGGACGCCTGCATCGGCGGGTGGGTACTCCCGTGGGCTGAGGGCCTGCCGCCATGGGACTTCGCGGTCGAAGGCGTGACCAGCATCTCGGCCGACCTGCACAAGTACGCCTACACGCCCAAGGGCGTTTCCCTTCTGCTGTATAGGGATCCGGGGTTCCGGCAGGCCCAGTTCTTCGCCAGCGCCGACTGGCCGGGGTACACGATGCTCAACTCGACCGTCCAGTCGACGAAGTCCGGCGGACCGGTCGCAGCAGCATGGGCGGTGGTGAGGTACTTCGGCGTCGATGGCTACCGGCGCCTGGCGCAGGATGCACTCGCCGGTACCCGCGCGGTCGGCGATGGCATCGCGTCCATCGACCACCTGCACGTGGTCGCATCGCCGGACTCGACTCTCGTCGCGATCGGAGTGGACGACGCGCTGGACGTCTTCACCCTGAGCGACCTGATGTTGGACCGGGGCTGGTTCGTGCAGCCGCAGATGTCGTTCAAGGATTTCCCGGCGACTGTCCACGTGAGCCTGTCGGCAGCAACCGCGCCGTCAGTGCCGGAATTCCTCGCCGCGCTCAGCGGTTCGGTCTCCGCGGCGGTGGCCGTCGGCCCGATCCAGGTCGACCCGGGCTTGCGCGATGCCGCAGCAGCGATCGATCCGGCGACCCTGGACGACGCAACGTTCGATGCGTTGTTGCAGATCGCCGGGCTTGCCGAAGCCGATGGTCAGGTGGCGGCCCCGCCGCGGATGGCTGCCGTGAACGCGCTCCTCGACATCGCGCCGCCGGCCGTGCGCGAGGCCCTGTTGATCGCCTTCCTCGATCGACTCTCGCGATGAGCACGGCAGCCATGGTCAGCGCGGCCCTCTATCCCTTGCTTGAGCCCCGCGGCTTCGCCGACGTGCAAGGCACCGGTGACGAGGGTCAGTTCATCTTCTGCGCGCCGCTGGACGCGGTGTACGAGATGGCACCGGAGCTGTGCGACTCCCGCGATCTGGCGGATCTGGGTCGCGGAGGTTGCTTCGATGTCGTCGTCGAAATCGCGTCCGGGCGCATAGCCAACGTCAGCATTGAGGGCCCGGATCTCGAGGACCGACTACGGGAGTACAACGAGAACACCGATGCGGAAGCCGTGAAGGACGCGTATCAGCAGCCGGTGGGCGCAGCGTTACCGACGGTGGCCAGGGGTCTCGGAACCCTCTTTGCTGCAGTGACGGACTCGAAACTCTGAGGGGCCAGGGCTCAGCCCCAGTTCGCCAGGTTGGTCACGCAGAACGGGTGACCGGCAGGGTCGAGCAGGACTGTCCAACGGTCGCCGCCGGGCTGGTCCTCGGGTTTGGTGGCGCCGAGTTCGACGCAGTGCTGCACCGTGGCTTCGACGTCATCGGCACCTAGGTCGAGGTGGAACTGCTTGGTGCCGTGATTGGGCCACTCCGGAACTCTGAAGTCCTCGGCAACGCCGAAGCCGAGAGCGGCCGCGGTGCCGTCCTTCAGCATCGCGTAACCGTCGCCTTCGTAGGCGACGTCCCAACCGAGCACGCCCTGGTAGAACTCAGACATCTTCGTGACGGTCTGGGGGTCGGGGCAGTCGATGCTGACCATGGCGAGAGTGGCGGTAGAGGGCACGGTAGCTCCTTGATCGGGGTCTGTCCGACCAGCGTCCTACGCTCAGCCTGATGGTGACTAGGACGAAACCGACACACCTGGCCGAGCGGGGCGTGCTCCTCGACCCGGCCGGATTCGCGCGACACGCGACGCTGCAGCGGTGGCGAAGCGCGATGAATCCTCAGTTCGTCGAGCACTTCTGGTCGGTGTCGTGGGACCTACCGCCAGGGACCAGGTACGTCGCGTCACTCGTGCCGTTGTCCGCGATCAACCTCACGAATGAGTGGGGCGGTTCGATCCGGCACGGTGCCGAACGCCCCGGGTCCTACATCACCGGTGTGGTCAGTCGGCGCCGCTTCGACGTGACGTTGTACGGCTGGGGACACGTGGTCGGCATACGTTATCGACCAGGAGCGTTCTCCGTGATCACGGGTATCGACGCAAGGAGCCTGCGGGACAGGACGTTTCGAGCCGAGAAGTTCATCGGCCAGGTGGATCCCCTGGAAGGCATCGACCCCCGGCAGGAGAACGCCGCCCTCCGGTTCGACGCCTTCGTGAGCGGGCAGGTAGATAGGTACGTCTACGACCTGGACGAAGCGGAGAGCATCCTGGAGCGGGCGGCGATTGTCGATGCGGCGGAAGCGTCCTCAGTCGCCGAGCTGGCCGATCAGGTCGGTCTGACCGAGCGTTCGCTGGAGCGGCTGAGCAACTTTTACATCGGCGTCGGTCCGAAATGGCTGTTGATGCGCCGCCGCGTCCATCAGTCGCTCCAACGGCTGAATGCCGCGGAGTACGAGAGTCTTTCGGGTCTTGCGCACGATCTGGGCTGGTTCGATTACGCGCACTTCAGCCGTGACTTCAAGCGCATCGTCGGACAGACCCCGCGGGCCTATGCTTCCGCGCTGACCGGGACGTAGATGCTCGACACCTCACATATTATCGAATAACGTTATTATCGTTGATCGATAACAAAGAGGCTTGGGATGACGTTTGGTGGCCTGGCTGTCGCCACAGTGGTTGCGCTAGTCGCAGTCGCAGTCGTCGTGACTCGTCGCGACCGCCTGTCTGGCCGCGCGGTTGTTCAGGTAACGGGAGGAGCCGCGGCGTTAGGCGGACTAGTCGCGGTGGGCGCGATGGTCATCAGCATCATGCGATGTTTCAGCAGCGGGCCTTCCGCTATGACGGTGCCGGTTTCCTCCTTCTGGCCCGCACTCAACCCAGGCGTCACAGTGGAGGGCCCGACGGCGCATGTCGTGGACGGAGGCTTCACCTCAGCCGACGTTTCCGTGAGCGGTCTGCAGGCCGGGACGCGCATCATCTGGACTCTTGGCGACGTTGCGTCGTCGGCGGTTCTATTGACAATCTGCGTGCTGGTTGCGCTCGCCTGCTGGCAACTCCTCCGCGGCAACCCGTTCGCCCCGGTACTCTCGAACGCGGCGGGATGGGCGGCGTTGGCGGTGTTGATAGGGGGCCTTCTAGCTCAGATCCTGCACGCAGTCGCCGGCGTCCGCGCCTCCGAGGCCTTGCTGCAACTCACCACCTGGTCGAGCCCAGATGTGCATGGGCAGGAGCTACCGACCGGATTGCCCCAGAGTGATGGCAGCTGGACCATCGTGTGGTGGCCGGTGGGTCTGGCCCTGCTGCTCGCGGCCTTCGCGGCGATGGTCCGATACGGCGGCGTGCTGCAACGAGATGTGGACGGGCTCATATGACGCCGCCGGCTGACGAACCGACTGGAATCCACTGCCGTCTCGATGAATTGCTGGCCGAGCGGGACATGACACTCACCCGGTTAAGTGAGTTGGTGGGGGTGTCACTGGTGAACCTGTCGGTCCTCAAGAACGACAGGGCCAAGGCAATCCGGTATTCGACCCTGTCAGCCATCTGCCGGGCGCTGGATTGTGAAGTCGGTCAGCTGCTGGTCATCGTCGACGACTGATGCATCCCTAAGGCTGTCCATCCCGCAAGCCGGGCGGTAGCGTCGCGAACGTGCGCGCATGTCGCACATCCCTTGATCCGAGAGGAACGCTCATGGCGCTCGATGACGACGACATCACTACCTCGACCTCTGGCGGCGAAGGCCCGGCCGACGGTGGCTCGAACCCCGGCGGCCATGACGGTGGCGCCGATGGAACCGCGAGTCAGGGTGAGGGCCCTGCTGACGGCGGCTCGAACCCCAATGGGCACGACGGTGGCGCCGATGGCACGGCCGGTGAGGGTCCCGCGGACGGCGGGTCCAACCCGTACGGTCACGACGGTGGCGCCGATGGCACGGCTAGTGAGGGTGAGGGCCCTGCTGACGGTGGCTCGAACCCCGGCGGCCATGACGGTGGCGCCGATGGCACGGCCAGTGAGGGTGAGGGCCCTGCTGACGGTGGCTCGAACCCCGACGGCCACGACGGTGGCGCGGACGGTTCTGCCTGAGCCATGTTGACCCGTTGTGTCGCGGTCGATCCCTTGACCTTCGCCCAGGACTACTGGGGACGGCAACCGCTGCTGACCCGGTCAGGGGATCTGCCGCGACCCTTCGATGACCTCCTGTCGCCGGAGGCGGTCGATGAGCTGATCGCGGAGCGCGGCGTGCGCACCCCGTTCATCCGGATGGCCCGCGACGGCAATCTGGTGGCTCGCGAAAAGTTCGTCGGGACAGCCGGATTCGGCGCTGAGATGCCGGATCAGGTCGACTCGGCCAAGGTGCTGAACCAATTCGCGAACGGCGCCACTCTCGTGCTGCAGGGCTTGCACCGGTTGTGGCCGCCGATCATCGACTTCGTTCGCGATGCCGTGGACGATCTCGGGCATCCGGTCCAGGCCAACGCCTACATCACTCCGGCGAGCAATCGCGGCTTCGACCCGCACTACGACGTGCACGACGTCTTTGTCCTGCAGGTGTCCGGTCGCAAGCACTGGACGATCCACGAGCCGGTATTCACCGATCCACTCTCCGGCCAGCCGTGGTCCGACCGCCGCGCCGCCGTCGAGGCCCGGGCAGCCGAGGACCCCGTCATCGACACGGTCCTCGAGCCCGGCGACGCGCTCTACCTTCCCCGGGGTTGGCTGCACTCCGCTCGCGCCCTCGGGCAGACCTCGATCCACCTGACGGTGGGTGTGGCCGCCATCACGACGTACGACGTGGTACGGGCCATCGTCGACGAACTGGCCGGGGCCCAAGAACTGCGCGGCTCGCTGCCGCTGGGTGCTGACCTCACCAGTCCGGACGAGGTGGCGGCCATCGCGCAGAAGACCATCGCGGTCCTGTCCGACGTGCTGCGCGACGCCCCTGCCGGCACCGCCGAGAACGCCGGCGACCGGATCGCCCGCACGTTCTCCGAACGGACCCGCCCGACCGCCGTCCGCCCGTTGGCAACGGTGATTGCGGTCGAAAACCTCGACAGCACAACGGTGGTCCGGTGGCGGCACGCATTGATCGCGGCGGTGCGCCGGAACGGCGAAAAGGTGAGCCTGCGGTTGACCGACCGCACCATCACGTTCCCGGCCACCTGCGCCGAGGCGCTGGAAGCCTTGCATGCGGGTACGCCGATCGCAGCCGGAGCGCTGCCCGGACTCGACGCCGACGACGGTGTGGTCCTGGCGCGGCGGCTGCTGCGCGAAGCGGTCGTCGTACCCGCGGACCTGGGCGCAGGGCAGGGCGCTTGATCGATCAGCGGCCCTGCAGCGTTCAGTCCCGGGACCGGCACGACCCGCTCTACGGCACGGCGTCCGCCGGCCTCGCCTGGCTCCTGCTGGAGGTGTCCGGCGGATGGGGCGCATCGGCGTTCCGTGAATCGCCGTCGATTCTCGATCCGGCGCTCGGTCTGGCCATCGTGCGCCGGGCCGAGGCGGCCGGGATGCGGATCGCCGCCATCCGTCGCCCCGGTCGGCGCACACCGACGCCCCGCTGGCGCTGGTTCATCGCAGGCTCGACGCCCGGCCAGGAGTCGTTGGTGGGCGGAGAGGTGACCTCGCCGTCGGAGTATCTCGACCTCCCGCTGGACGGAAGCGGTGGTCACCCGGTCGACGGCCCGCTGGTCATCGTCTGCGCCCACGGCCGGCACGACCAGTGCTGTGCGGTCCGGGGCCGCGGTGTCGCCGCCGCCATCGCAGCCCGATACCCCGAAGAGACCTGGGAGTGTTCGCATGTCGGCGGTGACCGGTTCGCGGCCACGATGATCCTGTTACCGCACGGCTTGTCCTACGGGCGGGTCGACGAGGCCGCCGATCCCGCCGGGATCGTCACTCTCTACACCCAGGGCAGACTGGACGATCGGCTACTTCGCGGCCGATCGGCGTACCCGCATGCCGTGCAGACCGCGCAGCATTTCGCGCGGTTGGCGCGCGCCGACGACCGCATCGACGCCTATGCGCCGCTCGCTGTCACAGAGGACGGGCAGATCACCATCGTCGTGCTGGCCGCCGAGCCCGTACCGCTGACCGTGACGTTGCGCACCCGCCTGTCCGAGCCGCTGCTGTCGACCTGCCACGCGCGGATCCCCGGCCGGGTCAAGCAGTTCGAACTGATCGCCATCGATTGAACGACCTCAGGTCAGGCAGAACTCGTTGCCTTCCGGGTCCTGCATCACCACGAAGTGATCCAGATCGTTGTGGATCTCCTCGACCCGGGTGCCGCCCAGCGCCTCCAACCGCTCGGCCTCCGCGCTCAGCGCCGACGTCTTGCCCTCGTTGCCGCGGACGCCGGACACCCGGATGTCCAGGTGGACGCGGTTCTTGGCGGTCTTGGGTTCCGGCACCTTCTGGATGAAGATCCGCGGACCCGACCCGGAGGGTCGACGATGGCGTAGGCGTCGTTGTGCCGCTCCGGCGGCAGACCCCACGCGGTGAGTGCAGCCGGCCAGCTGTCGAAGCCCTCGGGAGGTGCCTCCTCGGCGTACCCGAGGGCGGCGATCCAGAACTCACCGAGGCGGCGTGGATCGGCGGCATCGAAGGTGACCTGGAAGGTGCGGGCCGGCATCCGACCACGCTACCGAGACGGTCATCCGTCCACCAGTGGCCGGGTAGCGTGGCGGCTGTGAGTGACTACCTGGTGCTGGTTTCGCCGTCGGCGAACCGCGTCTACGCCGCCGATGCGCCACGGCTGATGGCCGCCGAGACCGAGCAGGTGCTCGGTGTGCCGGCCACGGTGACCGAGCTGGCCGGAGTGGCGTACGTCGGGTGCGCGGCCGCCGCCGCCGACATTCCGGCGCTCTCCGGCCTGTCCGGGGCGTTGGCCGTCTTCGAGCACGAAGGCGACCTTTTGCGCCCGATTCCGTTGCAGCGCAGCGAAATCTACCCCGACGATCTAGTGACGATCCAGAAGTACCAGGGCAAGACCAACGAGTCGTGGACCCGGTTGTGCCTGAACGTCACCAACGCACACGTCACGACCAAGGGCCCGCGGCGCACGGTGCTGGATCCGATGTGCGGTCGCGGGACGACGCTGAACACGGCACTGCTGTTGGGCTACAACGCCGTCGGCGTAGACATCGACAAACGGGACTTCGAGGCCTACGAGCTCTTCATCAAGACCTGGCTGCGCAGCCATCGCCTCAAACACACCATCGCCACCAGCCATCGCGGCACCCGCCTGGATCTCGAAACCGCTTGTGACAAGGACGCATTCACAGCCGGCAACACGCAGAAGATCACCTATCTGCGCACCGACACGACCGCCCTGGACGGGTTCGTCCCCAAGGCAAGCGTCGACCTGATCGTCACCGACACGCCGTACGGAGTCCTGCACGGATCGCACGCCGGCCGCGATCTCAGCCGGGGCCCCCTGGAGTTGCTGGACGCGGCGCTGCCCGGCTGGTTGCGGACGCTGAAGACCGGGGGAGCGGTGGGTCTGTCCTACAACCGGCACGTGGCGCCGACCGACGACCTCGCGCAGTTGCTGGACGGGCACGGGCTGCAGGTCGTCGTACGGGACACCTTCCGACACCGCGTCGACGCATCCATCGATCGGGACCTGATGGTCGGCGTACGTGCCGGTCGCAACTAGGCTGTTGTTCTTCGATTCACGGCTAGGAAGGTGGCTCGCCATGGCTGATCCGGCACGCGCACGCAAGGTGGCAGAACGCATCAAGACGCTGGTCGCGGAGTATCTGGAGCGCGAGATCAACGACGAGCGGCTCGGCTTCGTGACGATCACCGACGTCCGGGTCACCGGTGACACCCAGCACGCGTCGGTCTTCTACTCCGTGATGGGCAGCGAAGAGGACCGGGCGACGGCTGAGACGGTGCTGAACGAGTACCGCGGGCGGATCCGCACCTACGTCGGCCAGGGCCTGGGCATCCGGCTCACCCCGTCGCTGGAATTCATCCACGACGCGGTGCCCGAGGGTGCCGAACAGATCGAGAAGGCGCTGGCCGAGGCTCGCGCCCGGGACGCCGAACTGGCTCGAGCTGCTGCGGCGGCAAAGCCTGCGGGAGACGCCAATCCCTACAAGGACTGACTCACCCGACGGACTGCTGATCCTCGACAAGCCGTCGGGCTGGACCAGCCACGACGTGGTCGCCCGGGTGCGTCGGCTCGCAGGCACCCGTCGCGTGGGCCACGCCGGCACGCTGGACCCGATGGCGACCGGGGTGTTGGTGCTGGGGTTGAACCGGGCGACCAAGCTGCTCACCTTCCTGGTCGGTTGCGACAAGACCTACGAGGCGACGATCCGGCTGGGTGAATCCACGGTCACCGACGACGCCGAGGGGTCGGTGACAGCCTCGGCTGACGCGTCGGGCCTGTCCGCCTCGGATATCGGTACGGCGATCGCTGGCCTGTCCGGCGACATCCGGCAGGTGCCGTCGTCGGTGAGTGCGATCAAGGTGGACGGTCAGCGTGCCTACGCGCGCGTGCGCGGCGGCGACGAGGTCAAGCTCGCGGCGCGTCCCGTGCGGGTGTCCTCGTTCGACGTTCTCGCCCGACGCGACGTCGGGGAGTGCGTGGATTTGGATGTGCGAGTGGCGGTTTCGTCGGGGACCTACGTGCGCGCGCTGGCCCGTGACCTGGGCACGGCGCTCGGGGTGGGCGGGCACCTGACTGCCCTTCGACGTACGACGGTCGGCCGGTTCACGCTCGACCTGGCCACCGCGCTGGACTCGCTGGACCCCGACGCACTGCCGGTCATCGCGATGGCTCAGGCGGCTCGGGAGCAGTTCCCGGTGCGAGAGCTGACCGATGACGAGGCGCGTAAGCTGCGGTACGGCCAGAAGCTGGCACCCGCCGACCCGGTCGCCGATCCGGTCGCTGCGATCGGTCCGGGCAAGGATCTGGTGGCGATGCTGGACCAATCGGGCGCCGTCCCCCGGTCGCACGTGGTGTTCCCGGCCCGGTAGTACCTGTCTGTTCGGGGAGGGCGCAACCCTTCGAAGGGCTAGACGCGACCAAGTCGCATCAACCGATAGGCTGCCGATCATGTCGGTCATGAACTCCATGCGCAGCGCCGGGAGCAACGTCAGAGGCTTGAGCCGTAGCGAGATGCGCTCGATTGCCGGGATGGCCGCCTTCATCGTCGCTTTGCACGTGATCGGTTGGGGCACACTGGCTTTCATCATCGCCCCGCAGCATTACGCACTGGGGGACGACGGCACCGGCAAGGCCCAGTTCTTCGGGATCGGGCTGGGCATCACCGCCTACACCCTCGGGATGCGGCACGCCTTCGATGCCGACCACATCGCCGCCATCGACAACACCACCCGCAAACTGCGCGGTGAGGGCCAGCGGCCGGTCAGCGTCGGCTTCTGGTTCTCGCTCGGGCACTCCAGCGTCGTCTTCGGGCTCTGTTTGCTGCTGGCCCTCGGCATCAAGGCCCTGTCGCGCACGGCGACCACGGAAGGCACGACCCTCAACACCATTCTCGGCACCTTCGGCACCACCGTCTCGGGGGTGTTCCTGTGGGCCATCGGGATCATCAACCTGATCGCCCTGATCGGCATCATCAAGGTGTGGCGCAGCCGCACCTCCGGCGAACTCGACGAGGCCGCTCTCGAAGCGCACCTGAACTCCCGCGGCTTCCTCGCCCGCATCCTCAAGCCCATGCTGAACGCGGTGAAGAAGCCGATCCAGATGTACCCCGTCGGCCTGCTCTTCGGCCTCGGATTCGACACCGCCACCGAGATCAGCCTGCTGGTCCTGGCCGGCGGAGCGGCTGCCTCCGCCCTGCCGTGGTACGCCATCCTGACGCTGCCGATCCTCTTCGCCGCCGGGATGAGCCTGTTCGACGCGCTCGACGGCATCTTCATGAGCAAGGCCTACGGCTGGGCGTTCACCAAACCGCTGCGTCGCCTCTACTACAACGCCACCGTCACCAGCGTGTCCATCGTGGTGGCCCTGATCATCGGCACCATCGAGTTGTGCGGCGTCATCGCCGACCGCTTCGACATCACGTCCGGCCCGGTCGCGTCCCTGGGTTCCATCGAGCTGGACAACGTGGGCTTCGTGATCGTCGGTATCTTCATCGGAACCTGGGTCCTCGCGCTCGCCGCCTGGCACGTCTTCCGGCTGGACGAGCACGAACTGGCCTGAGCCCATAGCGGAAGCACCTCAGCGGCCCTGGGTAAGGTTGGCGCGTGCTGCGCCTCACCGCCCTGGACCAGGTCCCGGCCGATCTGCAGGCATCCGTCGTCACGATCGGCAACTTCGACGGGGTGCACCTCGGCCACCGGGCCCTGTTGACCAGATTGGTGGACCGAGCGCACGCCGACCACCTGACCAGCGTCGCGGTCACCTTCGAGCCGCACCCACTCGCCGTACTGCACCCCGATCGCGCCCCCAAGGCCCTGATCAGCCTGGACGATCGGCTGGACCTGCTCGAGGACCTGGGCGTCGATATCACCCTCGTGCTGCCCTTCACCCTGGAACTGGCCGCCCAGACGCCCCGTGAGTTCGTCGAAGAGGTCTTCGTCGACGCGCTCCACGCGCGCCTGGTGATGGTCGGGCGGGACATGCGCTTCGGGGTGCGCAACTCCGGTGACGTGCACACCCTGGCCGAGTTGGGCCGGGAGTTCGGGTACGACGTGGCGATCGTCGATGACGTCGGCACCGACCGGCGCTACTCGTCCACCGACACGAGGGCGCGGATGATCAGCGGCGACGTCGCGGGCGCCGCCGAGATCCTGGGGCGCATCCCCGAGGTGCACGGCGTGGTCGTACGCGGCCTGCAACGCGGTCGCGAGCTGGGCTACCCGACCGCGAACCTGGCTGCCGACGCCACCGGCATGGTTCCCGAGGACGGGGTGTACGCCGGGTGGCTGGTGCGCGATGCCCTGCCCGACAGCGATCCCGACCACCGGATGCCTGCTGCGATCTCCGTGGGCACCAACCCCACGTTCGACGACGTCCACCGCCGCACCGTCGAGGCGTACGTGCTGGATCGCGACGACCTGGATCTGTACGGGGAGTCGGTGCGGGTGCAGTTCGTGCAACGCGTCCGCGGAAACACCAAATTCACGACGATCGAGGCCCTGATCGCACAGATCGGGCACGACGTGGATGAGATCCGCGAACTTCTCGGCTGACGACGCCATGACGGCGCTCGCCCCGGCCGCTGCGCCGTCCGCGCCTCGAACGCCCTGGTGGCGTCTGGACTGGGGCCTGGTCATCGCCGCCTTGGGACTGTCGCTGGTCGGAGCCACGTTGGTCTACTCCACGACGCATCGACTCGGCCACGGCTACCTGGCCCACCATCTGTTCAACCTGGTCGTCGGGATGGTGATGGCGTTCGGGGTGATGCGGCTGCGGGTTCGGACGATCCGGACCCTCGCACCGATCGTCTACGCGCTCGCGCTGCTGGGGCTACTCGCCGTACTCGGACCACTCGGCTCGACGATCAACGGATCCCGGTCGTGGATCGAACTACCCGGATTGTCTTTGCAGCCGGCCGAATTCGCGAAGGTGGCGCTCTGCGTGGCCCTGCCCATGGTCTTAGCCGAACGGGGGAACGCGGAGCCCGGCCGCCGGCCCGCGACGTGCTGCTCGCAGGCGTACTCGTCGCGGTTCCTGTGGCGCTGGTCGTGCTGCAACCGGATCTGGGGTCGGCGACGGTCCTGGTCATGATCGGGCTCGGCGTGGTCACCGTCTCCGGTGCCCGCTGGCCGTGGATCACCGCAGCCTTCGTCGCGATGGCGGCAGTGGTGTGGGCGGCGTTGTTCACGCCGTTGCTGAGCGCCTACCAGAGGGCGCGGCTGACGGCTTTCCTGCACCCGGACGCCGACCCCGGCGGCATCGGCTACCAGATGCACCAGGTGCGGTTGGCCATCGGAGGCGGCGGCTGGACCGGCCAGGGCCTATTGCACGGCCGGGCGACCCAGGCCGGTGTCATTCCCTTCCAGCAAAGCGACTTCGTGTTCTCCGCAGCGGCCGAGGAGCTCGGGTTCCTCGGTGCGGCCGCCCTGATCGCGCTACTCGGTTTCGTGGTCGTCCGCGGCCTGCTGATCGCCTGGCACACCCAGGACAGCTTCGGCCGGTTGGTCGCGGTCGGGGTGTCCAGCTGGTTCCTGTTCCAGATCCTGCAGAACATCGGGATGAACCTCGCCGTGCTTCCGGTCACGGGGCTGCCCCTGCCCTTCGTGTCCTACGGCGGATCGAGCATGTTCGCCTGCTGGATCGGGATCGGTCTGCTGCTGAAAGTGCACTCCGACGACGCTGCACGGCGGCCGTGAGGTCTCTACAGCCGTAGAACCGGCCCGGCTATCATGAAGAGTATGACGTCCCTCACCGCGGAGGCGACCACGCTCGACCAGCCGCGCTCCATCGCTCACATGTTCCTGGAGCGGGTGGCCGCCACCCCCAACGCCCCCGCGTATCGGTACCCCGAAGGCGACGACTGGGTCGACCTGACCTGGGCGCAGACCTCCGCGCGAGTGCGTGACCTGGCTGCGGGACTCATCGCGCTCGGCGTGCAGCCGCAGGGCCGGATCTCTCTGGCGTCGTCCACGCGGATCGAGTGGGTGCTGGTGGACCTCGCCGCCATGTGGGCCGGCGCGGCGACGACGACGATCTACCCGACCAGCACCCAGGATGACGTCCGTTTCATCGTCAACGACTCCGAGAGCCACGTGGTTTTCGCCGAGAACGACACCTTGGTGCAGTTGCTTCTGGAAGGCCGGGACGCCGTACCCGGTGTCAGCAAGGTGGTCACCTTCGACGGGAAATCAGACGGTGAGTGGGTGATCAGCCTCGCGGACCTGACTGCCTTGGGTGCCGACTATCTGGCGCAGCACCCCGAGGTGCTGGACGAGCGGCTTGAGCAGATCACGCCCGATGCGTTGGCGACGTTGATCTACACCTCCGGCACCACCGGGCGACCCAAGGGCGTGCTGCTGCCGCACTCGTGCTGGACCTACGAATCCTGCGCGGTCGACGAGCTCGGCATCCTGAGCAAGGACGACGTGCAGTACCTCTGGCTGCCCCTGGCGCACGTCTTCGGCAAGATGCTGCTCAGCCTGGCCGTGCGGATCGGGATGGAGACCGCCGTTGATGGCCGCCCTGACAAGATCGTCGAGAACCTGTCGGTGATTCGGCCGACCTGGATGGGCGCCGCGCCGCGGATCTTCGAGAAGGTCTACGGCAAGGTCAGCACTACGGTCGACTCGGCGGGCGGGATCAAGGCCAAACTGTTCCACTGGGCCTCCGACAATGCGCGCAAGGTGTCGCAGGCCCGCGAGGACGGCGGGAAGGTGCCGCTGCTGCTGGCCGCCCAGCACGCGGTCGGCGACCGCCTGGTCCTGTCCAACATCCGCACCCTGCTGGGTGGACGCGTGCGGTTCTTCATCTCGGGCTCGGCCGCCCTCAACACCGATGTCGCTCGCTGGTTCGACGGACTCGGGGTGCCCATCCTCGAGGGTTACGGCCTGACCGAGACGACGGCCGCCGCCGGCGTCAACCTGCCGGACGACAACAAGATCGGCACGGTCGGCCCGCCGCTGCCGGGCACGACGTACAAGATCGCCGAGGACGGCGAGGTGCTCATCAAGGGCGGCGGGGTCATGGCCGGCTACAAGGATCTGCCCGACGCCACCGCCGAAGTGTTGATCGACGGCTGGCTGCACACCGGCGACATCGGCGAGTTGCTGCCCTCCGGGCACCTGAAGATCACCGACCGCAAGAAGGACCTCTTCAAGACCTCCAACGGCAAGTACGTCGCGCCCGGAGCTCTCGAGGCGCGCTTCAAGGGCATCTGCCCCTACGTCTCGCAACTGGTGGTCGAGGGGAGAGCCGCAAGTTCGTGTCGGCACTGATCACCCTCGACGAGGAGTCGATCATGGCCTGGGCGGAGGCGAACGGGGTGCCGGGCGACTACCACGACGTGGTCATGTCCCAGCAGGCCCGCAGCATGGTCCAGAGCTACGTCGACAAGCTCAACCTCGACCTGGGCCGGTGGGAGCAGATCAAGCGGTTCATCATCCTGCCGCGCGACCTGACCATCGAGGACGGCGAGATCACCCCGAGCCTGAAGCTCAAGCGCAAGGTGGTCATTGACAAGTACAAGGACCAGTTGGATTCCCTGTATACCGACTGAGCCGCCTACCCTTGTCGGTATGGCAGGGGAGTCGATCTTCACAGACCTCGAACCGCTCCTGGAGCGGGTGAGCAAACCCATCCAGTACGTCGGTGGCGAGTTGAACTCGACCATCAAAGATTGGGACTGCGGCGGGTTCGGTCCTGCGGGGCAGGAGCTGACCGTCCGGTGGGCGCTGATGTACCCCGACGCCTACGAGGTCGGCCTGCCCAACCAGGGCGTGATGATCCTGTACGAAGTGCTCAACGAGCAGCCGGGTGCCCTGGCCGAGCGCACGTACGCCGTGTGGCCGGACATGGAGGCCGCCATGCGGTCCGCGGGTGTGCCCCAGTTCACCGTCGATGCGCACCGGCCGGTCGGCGATTTCGACATCTTCGGTCTGTCGTTCTCCACCGAACTGGGCTACACGAACATGCTGACCGCACTGGATCTGGCCGGCATCCCGTTGCACGCCGCCGACCGCGACGACGACGACCCGATCGTGATCGCCGGCGGGCACGCGGCGTTCAATCCCGAGCCGATCGCCTCCTTCATCGACGCCGCGATCGTCGGTGACGGCGAGGAAGCAGTGCTGGCGGTGACCGCCCTTGTACAGCAATGGAAGTCGGCGGGGCGCCCGGGTGGGCGCCGTGAGTTGTTGCTCTCCCTGGCGCGCTCCGGCGGGGTCTATGTGCCGGCGTTCTACGACGTGTCCTACTTGCCCGACGGACGCATCCAGCGGGTGGCGCCGTCCTCCGATCCGGCCCTGAGCGGGGTGCCGTGGCGGGTGTCGAAACACACCGTGATGAATTTGGACGAGTGGGCCTATCCCAAACAACCGCTGGTGCCGCTGGCCGAGACGGTCCACGAGCGGATGTCGGTGGAGATCTTCCGCGGTTGCACCCGCGGCTGCCGGTTCTGCCAGGCGGGGATGATCACCCGGCCGGTGCGGGAGCGATCGATCACCGGTATCGGCGAGATGGTGTCGCGAGGGCTCGCGGCCACCGGCTTCGAGGAGGTGGGGCTGCTCTCACTCTCCTCGGCCGACCACACGGAGATCGGCGACATCGCCAAGGGGCTCGCCGACCGTTATGAAGGGACGCAGACCGGGTTGTCGCTGCCCTCGACCCGTGTTGATGCCTTCAACATCGACCTGGCCAACGAGCTCACCCGCGGCGGCCGTCGCTCGGGACTGACCTTCGCTCCTGAGGGCGGTTCGGAGCGGATCCGCAAGGTCATCAACAAGATGGTGACCGAGGACGATCTGATCAACACGGTCGCCGCGGCGTACTCCGCCGGCTGGCGGCAGGTGAAGTTGTACTTCATGTGCGGGCTGCCGACCGAGACCGACGAGGACGTGTTGCAGATCGCCGATCTGGCTCGTCGGGTCATCGAAACCGGCCGGCAGGTCAGCGGCCGCCGGGACATCCGCTGCACCGTGTCCATCGGCGGATTCGTGCCCAAGCCGCACACGCCCTTCCAGTGGTGCGGCCAGTTGTCCGCCGAGGAGACCGACGCGCGCCTGATCAAACTGCGCGACACGATCCGGGCGGACAAGCGCTACGGATCCTCGATCGGGATGCGCTATCACGACGGGCAACCGGGCATCGTCGAAGGACTGTTGTCGCGCGGTGACCGCCGGGTCGGCTCGGTGATCGAGGCCGTGTGGCGTGATGGGGGTCGCTTCGACGGCTGGAGTGAGCATTTCTCCTACGAACGCTGGATGTCCGCTGCCGCCACGGTTTTCGAGTCCTCCCCGGTGTCGGTGGACTGGTACACCACGCGCGAGCGTGATGAGCACGAAGTGCTGCCGTGGGATCACCTGGACTCCGGGCTGGACAAGGAGTGGCTCTGGGACGACTGGCAGGACGCCCTCGATGAGACCGAGGTCGACGACTGCCGCTGGACACCGTGCTTCGACTGCGGAGTCTGTCCGCAGATGGGCACCGACATCCAGGTCGGACCGACCGGGAAGAAGTTGCTGCCGCTCACGGTCGTGTAACGATCCGGTCAGGGAGGTGACAGCCGCCGTCGGCAGTCACACGATGAATCCGTGACGCGAAGGTGGTGGGGCATCGTTGCTGCAGTGGTGGTACTGGCTGCGGCAGTCATCGGATGGCAGATGCACACTTCCTCGGCGAGCCCCGCCCCGCTGGTGGACGTGCCGGTCACGGGTGCGCGGTTGACCTGGGATGCCGGGTCGAACTCGAGCCTGCCGAAGGTGACGACCACGGTCGGAGCCTCCGATGCGTCCCGCGTGGCGTCGTTGATCAACGCAACACAACCGATGGGGGAGGGTCCCTACTCCTGCCCGATGGACGACGGGAGCGCGGTCGAGGCCGTCTTCGAAGCGTCGAGCGGCGCGTCGCAGGCAGTGCGCGTCGGCTTGACCGGCTGCGCCGGCCCCGAGGGCCGCTTCATGGGTGATGCGCTGGCTGCCGAGTTGCACACGCTCGCACCGAGTGGGTACTACTCGCAGGCCGGATGACGGCCGTCACACCGCGGCACCGAGTGGATCCGGCTCCGGCTCCGCGACCGGCGGTCGCTTCCGGATCGAGAGGCAACCCAGTGTCGCCAGCAAGCAGAGGGCGCCCGCCCCGTAGAACGCCAGGTTGTAGGTGCCCATGTCGTCGCGGATGGCCCCGGCGACGGTTGCGGCTGTGGCAGCGCCCAGCTGGTGGCAGGCGAAGACCCAGCCGAAGACGATCGGTGCACGGCTGCCGAATGCGCTGCGGCACAACGCCATCGTCGGCGGGACGGTTGCAACCCAGTCCAGACCGTAGAACAGCACGAAGACGAGCATCGAGGGATGCATGCTGTCGCCGAAGAGGGCTGGGAGGGCGAAGAGCGACAGCCCGCGCAGTCCGTAGTACGTGGCCAGGAGCAATCGTGGGTCGAACCGGTCGGTGAGCCAGCCGGAGAAGATCGTGCCGACGATGTCGAAGACCCCGACCAGAGCCAACAGCGAGGCCGCCGCCGTCTCGGCCATCCCGTGATCCATCGCGGCCGGGATGAAATGCGTTCCCACCAGGCCGTTGGTGGAGGCACCGCAGATCGCGAAGGTGGCCGCCAGGAGCAGGAACGTGCGGTCGCGTACGGCGTCCCGCAGCGTGGTCATCGCCAGGGCCGGGGACGCCGGTGCCGGTGGAAATGCCTGGTGCTCAGGGGTTTCCCCGTACGCGGTCACCGCGAGATCGGCGGGCCGGTCTCGCAGGAAGATCAGCACGACCGGCACGATCAGAAGGGCCGCGCAGCCGATGACCAGTGTCGCGCTCCGCCAGCCGTGATGGGTCAGCAGGGTGGCCATCACGGGGAGGAAGATGAGTTGACCGGTCGCGGCCGCCGCGGTGAGCACACCAGTCACGAGGCCACGGCGAGCGACGAACCAACGACCGGTGATGGTCGCCACCAGGGCCATCGAGACCGAGCCGGTGCCCAGCCCGATCAACAGCCCCCAGCACACCAGCAACTGCCACTGTGCGGTCATCCAGATCGGCAGGATGGCGCCGGCGGCGATGAGGACTAGCGCGATGGCGGCGATCCGGCGGATCCCGAAGCGCTCCATCAAAGCCGCAGAGAACGGTGCGGCCAGCCCGTAGAGCACGAGGTTGATGGAGACCGCGAGGCTCATGATGCCCATGTCCCAGCCGAACTCGTCGTGCAGGGCGGGCATGAAAACACCCGGGGCGGAA
This sequence comes from Branchiibius cervicis, assembly GCF_042661605.1. NCBI lineage: Bacteria > Bacillati > Actinomycetota > Actinomycetes > Micrococcales > Dermacoccaceae > Branchiibius > Branchiibius cervicis. The sequence continues at coordinate 2,261,860 of NZ_JBHSWJ010000002.1, read as the reverse complement.
CGGAAACCGGCCGCGCCGATCATCGTCAGGAAGGTCGCGACGGCCACGATCCACGCGGGGTGGATGCGCAGCGCGCGGAAGGTCGGTGAGGTACTCACGGGTCAATACTCGCCGCCGAGCACCCGCAGAGCGAGTGGCCAGAAAGCCATGGTGTGCAAGAATCTGGCCATGAAGCCGCACCGGGTCGTCGTCCTCGCCCTCGACGGGGTGATCGCCATGGAGTTGGGTTTTCCGTCGCGTTTCCTGGCTCATCGCTCGTTGCTTCAAGGGTGGCCGGAGGCACCCGAGGGCCACCCGCCGTACGACGTGCGGTTGGTGACCGTGGGCAATCGGCCGGTGCGTACCAGTGCCGGATTCGACGCTGCACCAACGCATTCCGTCGAAGAACTGCGAACCGCGGACACAGTGATCGTGTGCGGTTTCAATGACCACCCCGTGCTCCTCACAGGCGAGCTGCCGGCAGACCTTCGGACCACTCTCGACCTTGTCCCGCCAGACGCGCGATGGGTGTCGATCTGCACCGGAGCCTTCGTCCTCGCCGCCTACGGGCTACTCGACGGACGCCGGGCCACGACGCATTGGATGCATGCGGCTGAGTTCAGGGCGTTCTTTCCACAGGTGGATCTCGACCCTGACGTGCTCTTCGTCGATCACGGCGACGTGCTGACCTCCGCCGGGAACGCGGCGGGTATCGACGTACTCCTGCACCTGGTCCGCAACGACCTCGGACCGCATCTCGCCAATCAGGTCGCCCGCGGCTGCGTCGTCGCGCCGGTCCGCTCGGGCGGTCAGGCGCAGTTCATCCAACGGCCCGTGCCGGATCGCCTGAACGGTGGACTCACGCCCGTGCGCGATTGGGCCGCAACACATCTGGCGGACGAGATCACCCTCGATGCGGTGGCTCGGCGCGCGGCGATGAGTGTGCGGACCTTTACCCGACGCTTCCGCGAGGAGACCGGTCAGACGTTCGGGCAATGGCTCACTGCCGCCCGCATCGAGCGTGCCAAGGAGCTTCTCGAAACCACCGATCTCGGCGTGGAATCCGTTGCTCAGCGCTGCGGGTTCGGGACCTCTGCCGCTTTTCGCGCCCAGTTCCGCGCCGGCACGGGACTGGCGCCCGCGGCGTACCGGAGCACCTTCTCCCGCGCCGCCTGACCTCGTCGTCCCGGCCCAGGAGCTCCGGCAGGGTTCGCTCGGCACGCCGATCGTCCCAGACACCCCGGCCGGGGTGGACCGCAACGAATCGCGATCCAAAAGTGGGGGAGGGAGCGAAGGGTGGGGGCGAGGAGGGGTGTTACATCACCAGATCTTCGGTGAGCCGATCCTGCGCGTGGACGAGCGCGGCGTACCGACCGTCGAGCGCCATCAGCTCATCGTGGGTGCCCTGCTCGGCGATGCGTCCGCCATCGAGTACGACGATCAGATCGGAATTGCGCACCGTCGACAACCGGTGGGCGATCGTGAGCGTCGTGCGGTCCAGGCTCAGCACGTCCAGGGCGTCCTGCACCGCGCGCTCGGTGGCGTTGTCCAGGGCCGAGGTGGCTTCGTCCAGCACCAGGATCTTCGGGTCGCGAAGAATGGTGCGGGCCAGGGCGATTCGCTGCTTCTCACCACCGGAGAACCGGTAGCCACGGGCACCGACCACGGTGTCGTAGCCATCCGGCAGGGACACGATCAGGTCGTGCACCTGGGCGGCACGCGCTGCAGCGACGATCTGCTCGTCGGTGGCGTCCTCGCGGGCGTAGCGCAGGTTCTCCTTGATGGTGGTGTGCAGCAGGTAGGTGTCCTGCGCGACGACTCCGACGAGGGAGGCGACGTTGGCCAGGGTCATGTCACGCAGGTCGACGCCGTCGATCGCGACCGAGCCGGTCGTCGGATCCTGCAGCCGCGAAACCAGTGACGCCAGAGTGGATTTGCCCGAGCCGGTGGCGCCGACCAGGGCAACCGATGCGCCGGCGGGGATGCTCAGCGAGATGTCGCTGAGCGCGTCGCGGTCGGCATCGGGGTAGCGGAACGACACGTCGCGGAAACTGACCGCACCGTGCGCCGTCGCAGGGTCCACGGCGATCGGGGATACGGGGTCGTCGATCTCGACCGGCATGTCGAGGTACTCGAACACCCGGGAGAACAACGCCATCGATGTCACCACGTCGGCACCCACGTTGAGCACACCCATGATCGGACGGAAGATCGCGGCCTGCAACGCCGTGAAGGCGACCAGGGTTCCGATCGTCATGCCGCCGCCTGTTGCCGGCAGTCCGGCGATCAGGTAGATGAGCGCGGGGATGGTGGCGAAGATGATCGCCATCGTGCCCATCTGCCAGCGGCCGGCCATCTGGGACTCGACCTCGTAGCCGGTCATCTCCTTGGAAGTGCCGGTGAATCGCGACGCCAGCGCCGGCCCGGAGGCCAACGATTTGCTGAGCATGACACCGCTGACCGACAACGACTCCTCGATCTGCGTCTGCAGATCGGCCTGGGCGCGCTGGGCGCGGGTCTGGATCCTGCGCCGGATCCGGGCAACCCGGCGGGTACCCCAGATCGCCGGCGGCAGGATGATCAGCGACAGCAGCGACAACCGCCAGGACAGCGCCACCATGGCGATGGCCGTGGCCATGGCAGTCGTGATGTTCGTCGCGATGGAGGTCGCGGTGTTGGTGATGACGCCCTGCATGGCGTTGATGTCGTTGGTCAGCCGCGACTGCAGCTCGCCCCCGCGGGTACGGGTGAAGAAGGACAGCGGCATCCGTTGCAGGTGGGTGAACAACTGCGTGCGCAGGCCGTGCATGACCTGCTGGCCGACGTTGGTCGACAGATAGGTCTGGACAACGCTGAGCGCCTGGGTGATGACCACCACCACGATCATCGCGACGACCAGGGTCACCAGCAACGACACGTTCTGGTGGGGGATCGCATCATCGATGATGCGGCGGGTCAGGAAGGGCGTGGCCAGGCCGATGATCGACGTGGCGACGATGAGGGCCGTGATGACGGCCAGTGCGCCGCGGTGCGGCGTGAACATGGCGACGATGCGGCGCTTGGACACAGGGTGTTCGTCAAGCTGGGCCAGATCGGCCGCATCGCGCTTCTTGGGCATGAATCCGGGTCCGCCGCCGCGCACGGTGGCGAATCCGCTGGACATTGCTCCGGGGTTGGGTCCTGCTGCCATAGGGCATCAGCCTCCTTGGATAGATCCGGAAGATCGGAAAAGTCGGTGGGTGATCGGGCTGCGTCGCTCGCGATCACATATTAGTGAGGTTACCTCACATTGATGTAACACCACAATCCGCGTTAGCATTCCCGGGTGAGCGAGAGCACGGACAGCAGCCGGGTCGGCGAGCTCCTGCTGCGCTGCGCCCATGCCGTGCGCAAGACCACTGCCGAGGACCTGGAACCACTGGGTCTGTCGCCGCACCACGCCAGGGCGCTGGAGGTGATCGCTCGGGGCGGCGCCGCGCGCGGAGAGCCCGCGATCGACGTACCTCCCCGGCTCAGCCTGCTGGCCGAGCGGCTGCGGATCGCACCGCGGTCGGTGACCGAGGTGGTGGATGCGCTGGAGGACAAGGGGCTGGTACGCCGAGAACCCGACCCCGGCGACCGGCGCGCGACCGTGGTGCAGCTGAGCGAAGAGGGGGAGCGCACGGCCGAGCGGATCCGGCAGCTACGCCACACCCGGATGGACCGGCTGCTGGATGCCCTCGACGACCACGAGCAGGCGCAGTTGACGGTCTTGTTACAGAAGGTGCTGAACGGCACGGAGCGGCCCCCGGACGTGTCACGCTAGGCGCGTGCTGAAAGCGTGCCTCAACGGTCCTCGACTGCCGCATGAGCACTGGAAGCTGCCGGTGACCGTCGACCAACTGGTCCACGCCGCGCAGGAATCCGTCGCTGCCGGAGCCGAGGCGTTGCACGTGCACGCCAAGGACCGGCGCGGGCACGACACGTTGGCACCCGACGTCGTCGACGCGACGGTCGCGGCCCTTCGCGAGGCCGTCCCGGACACGCCGATCGGCCTGACGACCGGAGCCTGGACCTCCGACGATCCGCTCGACCGCGAGCAGCAGGTCGCGCAGTGGAGCGTCCTGCCCGACTTCGTCTCCGTCAACTGGCACGAGGTGCGCTCGGTGCCGCTGGCGGAGCAACTGCTCGAACGAGGGGTGGGCATCGAACCGGGCCTGTGGACCCCCAAAGCCGTTGCGCAGTGGCAGGACTGGCGGCACCGCGACCAGTGCGTACGGATTCTGCTGGAGATCGTCGCCGATCTGCCGGCGGCTGCGGCGCTCACCGCGGCGCACGGCCTGATCGACGCACTCGGTGAGGATCCGGGCGCACCGGTGCTCCTGCACGGTGAGGAACGAGCCACATGGCCGGTGCTCGAGTTGGCGATCGAGCGCGGCTACCAGGTGCGGATCGGTTTGGAGGACACCCTCGAAATGCCCGATGGCACAAGGGCTTTCGACAACGCAGCCCTGGTGCGCACGGTCAGGGACATGCTCACGGTGCCTTAGCCGAGCGGGTCGCCGATCGCCGTACCCTCCAGCGGGCCCTGCTCGATCCGGGTCGCTACGGGCGGCCGCGCCGTGCGGAACCCGGCTACCGACTCCAGGGCCGTCACGACGTCGTCGGGCCGGACGGAGGGCGCCTGATGACGTACGACGATCGACAGCGAAACCGCGTCACCCACCTGCGCGTGAACCAGGGCCGCGCGCATGTCGAAGGTCTTCGGCCCGGCCTTCATCATCCGGGTCACCTCGACGCGCTCGGTGTCCAGCAACGTCTGCACCGCAGCCCGCAACGCCTCGACATCGGTGTCGGCGGGGAACGCCAATTGCCAGGTGCTGGCCTCGAGACGGTCGGCCAGGCCTCCCGGACCCGCGGTCACCGCTCGCACGATGTCCAGACCGGGCGGCAGGGCCGAGTCCAGGTCGGCGCGGACCTGATCGGGGTCGCATTCGCGGGTCAACTGGATCTCGAAGTACTCCGCCTCGCTGGCCGCGCCGGTCGGAGCCGAGTTCGCGTAGCTGATCCTGGGGTGGGGGTGGAACCCGGCGGAGAAGGCAATCGGCAGCCCCGCCCGGCGGATCGCGCGTTCGAGGGCCCGTTGGAAGTCGCGTGAGGAGGAGAAGCGCAGCCGGCCCCGCTTGGCGTACTGCAAGCGCATCTTCTGCACCGCCGGATCGGGGGCAGGACCCTCGGGGACACGTCTGGCCACGAAGCAGCACCCTAATGCGGTGACGGGGCCCGGTCGCGGTGACCGGTGGTCCTCGCAAACTGTGAGACAATGCTGGGCGGACGTGATCGTATCCACACCGCGGTCACAGCCCATGTAGGCAGCGTTTCGCTCCCGCCACCCGTCACGGCCGGTGTCACCGGTAGTGCCACGGAGGGTGCTGGCAGCGGCGAACCCGCATGGCATCGCGTTCCCCGGTGCCGCGCAACGCGCGAGCTGGGACGACGAGATGTAGCAGACGACTTTTCCGTCGTGCGCCTTCGGTCGCGCGACGGGCACACCCGCTCCACGGGGACGAGCGAGCCGCAGGCTCTGGAAGGTGTGGCCCGTCCTCGTGCCGAATGACAAGGAGGGCCAATGGGCCCTTTCGATGCCGAACATCCTGAACACTCCGACGAACAGGTCGTCGAGCCTGACGCTGCCGACCTCGGCGCCGCCGGGACCGTCCCGCCGGCGCAGGACATCGAGGTCGAAGTCGTACAGGTCGAAGACGCCGAGCCCGAAGTGGTCGAGGCAGAACTCGTGGACACCGCGGTCGAGACCATCGTCGATGAACTGGTGATCGAGGTGGAGGAGATCGAGGTCGAGACCGTCGCCTCACCGTTCTCCCACGACGAGGCTCCGGAGGCTCCCGTCGCTCCGGCCCACACGGGAGCCGCTTTCGGCCTGCTGTTCCAGGCCCCCGATCCCGCCAGCGTCCCGCCCCGTCCGGAGCCGGTGAAGGCCGAGCCGGAGGCAGCGGAGCCGGAGCAACAGGACGACGGCGAGTCCGGCGACGGTGAGGACACCCCGGAGGCGAACACGCCCCGCCGCCGTCGCGGTGGCCGCGGCCGGCGCAGCCGGGCCAAGGACGTCGAGTCCGACGGCGACCAGAACGAGCAGAAGAGCGCCGACGAGACCGAACCGGCACCGGCCGGCGAGGCCTCCGCCGACGAGAGCAGCGAGGACTCCGCCACCGAGAGCGGTGAGGAGCAGGGCGGTTCGAGCCGCCGGCGCACCCGTCGCCGGCGTCGCGGCAACGCCAGCGGAGTCGACGAGGACGGCGTCAAGGTGCGCGCCGCCCGCGACGAGGTCACCTCGATCAAGGGCTCGACCCGGTTGGAGGCCAAGAAGCAGCGCCGCCGCGAGGGCCGGGAGAACTCCCGCCGTCGCACGGTGATCACCGAGGCCGAGTTCCTGGCCCGCCGCGAGAGCGTCGAGCGGGTCATGGTGGTCCGGGAGAAGGACGACATCACCCAGATCGGGGTCATCGAGGACAACGTGCTGGTCGAGCACTACGTCTCCCGCGAGACCCAGCAATCCACGATGGCCGGCAACGTCTACCTCGGCCGGATCCAGAACGTGCTGCCCAGCATGGAAGCCGCGTTCGTCGACATCGGCCGCGGCCGCAACGGTGTGCTCTACGCCGGTGAGGTCAACTGGGACGCCGCGGGTCTGGACGGTCAGCCCAAGCGCATCGAGCACGCCCTCAAGTCCGGCGAGACCGTCCTGGTGCAGGTCACCAAGGATCCGCTGGGTCACAAGGGCGCCCGCCTGACCTCACAGGTGTCGCTGCCGGGCCGCTTCCTGGTCTACGTCCCGGGCAACTCGATGACCGGCATTTCCCGCAAACTGCCGGACGTGGAGCGCGCCCGGTTGAAGAAGATCCTGCGTGAGATCGTGCCTGAGGATGCCGGGGTCATCGTGCGCACCGCCGCCGAAGGAGCCTCCGAGGAGGACCTGCGCGCCGACGTCGAGCGCCTCAAGGGTGAGTGGGAACGCATCCAGCACAAGGCCAAGACGGCCTCGGCCCCGGCTCTGTTGCACGGTGAGCCCGATATGACGATCCGGGTGGTCCGCGACGTCTTCAACGAGGACTTCGCCAAGCTGATCGTGGCCGGTGACACCGAATGGGACCGGATCAGCGGCTACCTGAACGACGTCGCCCCAGAGTTGGCGCAGCGTGCGCAGAAGTGGACCGGCGAGGTCGACCTGTTCACGACCTACCGAGTCGATGAACAACTGGCCAAGGCCTTGGACCGCAAGGTCTGGCTCCCCTCGGGCGGATCACTGGTCATCGACCGCACCGAGGCCATGACGGTCATCGACGTCAACACCGGCAAGTTCGTCGGGTCCGGCGGCAACCTCGAAGAGACCGTCACCAAGAACAACATCGAGGCCGCGGAAGAGATCGTGCGCCAGCTGCGGCTGCGCGACATCGGCGGCATCATCGTCGTCGACTTCATCGACATGGTCCTGGAATCCAACCGGGACCTGGTGGTCCGCCGGCTGCTGGAGTGCCTGGGCCGCGACCGCACCAAGCACCAGGTCGCCGAGGTGACCTCGCTGGGTCTGGTCCAGATGACCCGCAAGCGGGTCGGGACCGGCCTGCTGGAGATCTTCTCCGAGCAATGCGAGCACTGCGCCGGTCGTGGCGTGATCATCCGCGACACCCCGGCCGACAAACCCAACACCGCCAACGGTGGCGGCATGGGCAACGGCTCCCGCAGCCAGCGCAAGGGCCGCGGCACCGACAGCCCGAAGAAGAACCGGCAGGAGCAGGACACCGAGCCCGCCAGGCCCAACGGTCCGTCCGCGGCGCAGATCGCGGCCGCTGCCCACGCGGCCGCGGCCAAGAAGTCCGGTGAGGCGAACGGCGAACAGGATGGCGTCGAGGTGGTCCAGGTCGCCGAGGTCGTCGAGGAGACCGTGATCGAGGCACCCGCGCAGCAGGACCCCGGCCCGGCCGTCGAGGAGGCGCCGTCGACGCCCACCGAGCCGGTCGCCGTACCGGAACCGGTCCAGCCTGTCGACCGGCCCGCACCGGTCACCCGGCGCAAGAAGCGGCCCCGCGTGATCGCCCCGGCCGGTCCGCCGACGGGGGCCGCGAGCGTCACGACGATCGAGGAGCCGGCGCAGGATTTGGCCGCGCAGGCGACCCACCAGTAATCTAGACCGTCGGTGCGCCCACCGAGCCGGTGTCCCTCTTGCGAGGGGTAGCTACTGGCCGGTCATACCGAGCGAGCACACCAGAACCGAAAGGCAGTTTCGACGTGTACGCGATTGTTCGCGCAGGCGGTCGCCAGGAGAAGGTCTCCGTGGGCGACGTCCTGACCATTGACAAGGTCGCGGTTTCCGCCGGCGACACCATCGACCTCAAGCCGCTGCTGCTGGTCGACGGTGACAAGGTGACCAGCGACGCCGCCAAGTTGGCGAAGGTGACCGTGAAGGCCGAGGTCGTCGCGGCGACCAAGGGCCCCAAGATCACGATCATCAAGTACAAGAACAAGACCGGTTACCGCAAGCGTCAGGGCCACCGCCAGCCGCTGACCCAGGTCAAGGTCACGGCGATCGAGGCCTGAGCCTCGAGAGCGTTCGACGACACGAGAAGAAGGCTGAGTAGCTATGGCACACAAGAAGGGTGCATCCTCCACCCGTAACGGTCGCGACTCCAACTCCCAGCGCCTCGGCGTGAAGCGTTTTGGTGGCCAGCAGGTCAAGGCCGGCGAGATCATCGTCCGCCAGCGCGGTACCCACTTCCACCCCGGTGAGAACGTCGGGCGTGGCAAGGACGACACGCTGTTCGCCCTCACCGCCGGTGCGGTCGAGTTCGGCAGCAAGCGTGGCCGCAAGACGATCAACATCGTGACGCAGTCGCGCGACGACATCGTGGTTCCGGAGCCGCAGGACGCCTGAGCCTGCGACCACCGCACACCGTGAACGGACGGGCTCGAAGCTGACTTCGAGCCCGTCCTTCGTTTCTACAGTTAGGAATCCCCGTGGCCACCACCTTCGTCGACCGCGTTGTCCTGCACGTGGCCGCCGGCAGCGGTGGGCACGGCGTCGCCTCCGTGCACCGCGAGAAGTTCAAACCGCTCGGCGGACCTGACGGAGGCAACGGCGGTAAGGGCGGCAGCGTCATCCTGGTCGCCGACCCCCAGATCACCACGCTGCTGGATTACCACCACAGCCCGCATCGCAAGGCACCCAACGGCAAACCGGGCGCCGGCGATGAAAAGAATGGCGCCGACGGTGAGGACCTGATCCTGCCGGTGCCCGAAGGCACCATGGTCAAGGACGCCCGCGGCGACGTCCTGGCCGACCTGGTCGGCCCGGGCCAGCAGTACGTCGTGGCCGCCGGCGGCCGCGGCGGCCTGGGCAACAAGGCGCTGGCGTCCCCGCGGCGCAAGGCCCCCGGGTTCGCGCTGCTGGGCGAACCCGGTGACGAGCGCGACGTCGTCCTCGAACTCAAGACCCTCGCCGATGTCGCCCTGATCGGTTTCCCCAGTGCCGGCAAGTCCAGCCTGGTGTCGGTGCTGTCGGCCGCCAAACCGAAGATCGCCGACTACCCGTTCACGACCCTGGTGCCCAACCTGGGTGTGGTCACCGCCGGTGCGGAACGCTTCACGATCGCCGACGTGCCGGGGTTGATCCCCGGCGCCAGTCAGGGCAAGGGTCTGGGTCTGGAGTTCCTGCGCCACGTCGAGCGCTGCTCGGTGCTGGTGCACGTCATCGACTGCGCCACCCTGGAGCCGGGCCGTGACCCGATGAGCGATCTGGACGCCATCGAGCACGAACTGTCCGAGTACGTCGCCGACGACACCCTGGGCGGCAAACCGCTGTCGGAGCGGACCCGCATCGTGGTGCTCAACAAGGCCGACGTGCCGGAAGCGCTCGACCTGGCCGAAATGGTCAAACCGGACCTGGAGGCGCGCGGCCTGGAGGTTTTCATCGTCAGTGCCGTCGCCCACCGCGGGCTGCGCGAACTGACCTTCGCCCTCGCCCGGCACGTGCGCGAAGCGCGCGCCGAGCTGGAGTCCGCTGTGGCGATCGCACCGCGAATCGTTCTGCGGCCCAAAGCGGTTGACGACTCCGGCTTCTCGGTCCGGGTCGAGAAGACCGCCGACGGCGACGTCTTCCGGATCGTCGGCGAGCGCCCGACACGCTGGGTGCGACAGACCGACTTCAGCAACGACGAAGCCGTCGGTTACCTGGCGGACCGCCTCAACCGGCTCGGTGTCGAGGACGAACTCTTCAAGGCCGGTGCCGTACCCGGCTCGACCGTGCTGATCGGCCCGGAGGACAACTCCGTGGTCTTCGACTGGGAGCCGACCCTGCAGGCCGGGGCCGAATTGCTCGGCCGCCGCGGCACCGACATTCGTCTGGAGGACACCCACCGACCGACCCGCGCCGAGAAGCGCGAGCAGTTCCACGGTCGCAAGGACGCCCAGCGCGAAGCGCGCGAGGAGCTCGCCGCCGAGCGCAAGGCGGGCCTGTGGACCGACCGTGACCCCGTCGAGGTCGACGCACCCCAGATCGACGGAAACGATGGCGAGCACTGAGCACACGGCGTACGGCGATCCGTCGGCTGTCCGGGCCCGGATCGCCGGTGCCTCGCCGCTGGTCGTCAAGGTCGGCTCGAGCTCGCTGACCCGGGCCACCGGGGGCTTGCTGCCCGAGAAGCTCGAGGAACTGGTCGCCGCACTCGCGTCCCGGCACGCGGCCGGCTCCGGGGTCGTGCTGGTTTCCTCCGGCGCCATCGCCACGGGGATGACGCCGCTAGGGTTGCGCCGGCGCCCGCGCGACCTGGCCACCCAGCAGGCGGCCGCCAGCGTGGGGCAGGGAGCCTTGCTCGCGGCGTACGACCGGGCTTTCTCCGCGCACGGCATCATCACCGGCCAGGTGCTGCTGACCGCCGACGACGTAACCCGCCGGGGGCACTACACCAACGCGCGGCGCACCTTGGAGCGGTTGCTGGCGCTGGGCGTCGTGCCGATCGTGAACGAGAACGACACGGTCGCCACCCAGGAGATCCGCTTCGGCGACAACGACCGGCTCGCCGCGCTGGTCGCGCACCTGATCGACGCCGAGGCGTTGGTGCTCCTGTCCGATGTGGATGCGCTCTACGACGGTCCGCCGTCGAAGGCGGGTACGGCGCGCATCCCGTTCGTGCCCGGGCCCGAAGCGATCGCCGGCGTCGACATCGGGGGAGTGGGCACCGGTGTCGGCACGGGCGGCATGGTCACCAAGGTGGAAGCCGCGGCGATTGCCACCTCGGCGGGCGTGCCGACGCTGCTGACCAGCGCGGCCAACGCGGCGGCGGCACTCGCCGGCGACGACGTGGGGACGACGTTTGCGCCAACCGCCGCCCGTGGCCGGGCGCGGCGATTGTGGATCGCGCACGCAACGACCCCGCAGGGCCGGTTGGTGCTGGACGCCGGGGCCGTGGCCGCGGTGACCCAGCGCGGCAAGTCGTTGCTGCCTGCGGGGATCAAAGCCGTCGAGGGAACCTTCTCGGCCGGAGATCCCGTCGATCTGGTGGACGAAGCCGGCACTCGGGTGGCTCGCGGGTTGGTGACCTACGATTCGCGGGAACTGCCCGGCTTGCTGGGTCGCCGCACCCGAGAACTCACGGCCACACTCGGCCCCGAATATCATCGCGAGGTCGTGCATCGCGACGACCTCGTGCTTCTCACATAAATCCAGGAAAACCACAGTATTTTCCCAGATAAAGCTTAGGATCTCGAAGACGTCGAGGGACGACGTCCTCGAGGGGTTGTCGATGGGCCGACGTCTGCTGGTGTGGCTGACTGCTGCGCTGTGCGTGCTGGGAATGATGCCGGAGGCACTGGCGGCGCCGACTGCCGCTGGATCGGGGGCGAAGGCGGCCGGCGCTGCGACCGCACCAAACGTCGCCGACCCACCCGTATCGGCCAATCTGGTCGCCCTTGCTCCTGCTCGGCTCCTCGACACGAGGTCCACTGCACGTGTCCCGGCCGGAGGAGTCCGCGCGGTGCAGGTGCTCGGCAAGGGTGGTGTCCCGGCGACCGGTGTCGCCGCCGTGGTGATCAACGTGACAGCGGTTCGCCCATCGGCAACCGGCTGGTTGGCTGCCTACCCGGCCGGGGCGGCGCGACCCAGTGGCTCCACACTCAACTTCGCTGCCGCACAGACCATTGCGAACCAGGCCGTCGTCAAGGTCGGTTCCAACGGTGCCATCACCTTGTTCAGTTCGGCCTCTACCGACCTGCTGGTCGATGTGTCCGGCTTTTACGCCGCGGGGGCAGGATTCACCGCACTTTCCTCCACCCGGGTCCTCGACACGCGCTCGAGCTCCACCCATCCCCGGGCCGGCTCGGTGACGACGCTGGCGGTGACCGGCCGCGCAGGAGTGCCGGCCGCGGGTGTGACGGGGGTGTTGGTCAACGTCACCGTCGTGCGGCCGGCAGCCAGCGGCTGGGCACAGCTGTATCCACACGGCACGGCCCGGCCCAGCACCTCGACGGTCAACTACCTCACCGGGCGGACCGTCGCGGCAGCCGCTATCGCCACGCCGGATGCTTCAGGGCGGGTGAACATCTACACATCGGCCGGCGCGGACATCCTGGTCGACGTCGTGGGCTGGATCGCCAAGGACACGACGTTCGTGCCGATCACCCCCGTGCGAGCGATGGACAGTCGCTACGGCGTCGGCGTCACACGGGTCCGAGTGCATCCGGCCGGCTGGGCGACCGTACGCATCGCCGGCGCCAAAGACCTTCCTGCGAGCGGGGTGGTCGCAATCCAGGCGACGGTCACTGCAGTGCGACCCTCGACCGGTGGCTACCTGACCGCGTTCCCCGCCGATGGTCCGTCGGGCAATCCGCCGAACGCATCCAGCGTGAACTTCGCCAGCGGCGTCACGACCGCCAACGCGGTGACTCTCAAGCTGGGTTGGAACGGCTCCGTGAGTGTTTTCTCCAGCGCCGAGACCGATGTGCTGCTCGATGTCACCGGCTACTGGGCCAAGAGCAACAACCTGGTCTCACAGATCACGATGGGGGATGAGCACGCCTGCGCTCTATCGGCGGCCGGACGTGTCCGCTGCTGGGGTAACAACTACGCAGGACAGTTGGGTCTCGGCGAAGACGAGATTCACACAGGCGTCATCCTGCGGCCACGGGAGGTCCTCGGTATGACCGAGGTGAAAAGCGTCGCTGCCGGCTCGTTCCACACGTGCGCGGTGCGACGGGATGGTTCGGTCTGGTGCTGGGGGAGGCGGACCATCGACAACTGGGTGTGGCGTCGTTGGCTTGGAGCCCGATCCCCGGGCGAGTGCCCGGAATACCTGGACCAGCGCTCTCGGTTTCCGCTTCCGGTGATCACACCTGCGCGGTGCTGGTGTCCGGCGGTGTCGCGTGTTGGGGAAGCAACGACCTTGGTCAGAGCGGACAGCCGGCGTCACCGAACGCCGGTCCCGGTGTCGTGCCCGGCCTTGAGAACGTCGTCAAGGTTGCGCTCGACCGGGACCGTAGTTGCGCGCTGACATCTGCGGGAAAGGTCCTGTGCTGGGGTCTGTCCTACCGCAACTCGCTCGGCAACGGGGATTTCGACGCATCGCGCACGAAGTTCAGCGCAAAACCGGTGCCAGTCGGTGGGCTACCTGCGAACGCGACTGACCTCATGCTGAGTGGCAATAGCTGCGTCGCGACCGCGAGCGGGGCGATGCGGTGCTGGGGCGAAGGCCAGTCACCGACCAACCCGGTGATGTTCTCACCGATAACCTTGATCGAGCCCGTGGCCGCCGTCACCCGCGGTCAAGCCGGCAGTCCATGCGCCGTACTGGCATCAGGCGCCGCCTGGTGCGACATCTACACCTACAGCGGCTCAGGCACTGATGTCGGGATCTCCGCGGGCTACATCTATGGCCTGCACTCCGACGTGGTCGGGATGGCATCCGCGGACAAGGCCACGTGCGTATTGCTGACCGGGGGAGATGTCCGGTGTTGGGGGTCACGGCTCGCGGTCGGCCTGCTCGGGGACGGGGTCCAGTGGGGCTACAGCTTCGAGCCGGTGACGGTCCTCGGCCTGGACTGACCCGAAAGGAACCGCTCCGGGGCGTGCGGCGTTGGTGACCTACGAATGAGTCGAATGCGGTCACCTAGCATGGTCAGGGCGCCCAGTCGATGACGCGGCACCTTCCCCGATCGTGAGGATCTCCCGACGATGACCAGCGACAGCTCCGCAGCCAAGCGGGAGTGGTGGGATGACCCCAAGCTGCCCTGGAGCGGTAAACCCAGTCGCAAGGAATTGTGGTGCTGGTCGGCGATCGCGCTGGTGGGTGTCTACGGGTTGGTGATGATCCCGCTGCGGCCGCTGATTCTGGGCTTGAACACCTGGGCGCTGGCCGCGGTGACCGGCTCCAACATCGCCATGGTCGACATCGGCGCCAAAGCGGCCCTGGGGCAGACCCACTTCTGGTGGCTGGGTCTGTTGATGGCCGCGCTGACTTCGATCAAGTTCGACTGGATCTGGTGGTGGGCCGGTCGGTTGTGGGGTCACAACCTGATCGAGGTCATCAGCGGTCGCTCGCGGTGGGCGGCGCGGACCGGCAGGTACGCCGAGCACCTGGCCCGCCGGTTCGGATCGCTGGCGATGATCGCCTGCTGGTTCGTGCCCTTCCTGCCCTCGGCCATCGTCTACGCCTTCGTCGGCGACGTAGGAATGCGGCTGCGCAAGTTCTTGCTCCTGGACTTCATCGCAGCTGTGCTCTATCGCGGTTTGTGGATGTATCTGGGCTTCCTGATCGGTCAGCCGGCCAAGGACTTCGTGGATCTGCTGGCCAAATACAGCTTCTACATCAGCATCGCCGCCGTGGTGTTGGTGGTCGGTTCGGTCATGTGGCGCAACAGCCGTGGTGGCGGTGCCCAGGTGTTGTCTGAGGACGCCATCGCCTCCGATATCGCCGTGGACGAGGTGCGTCAGGGGCTGCGCGAGGAACACGACGAGGAGGACGAGTCCGGCGATCGCCGTACGCTTGAGTCATGACCGTGTTGACGCAGGCGCCCGAGGGAGCCCAGCAGGAGTCGGTACGCCGGGTGCACGAGGTGGCGCGGCGCGCGCAGCTGGCCGCCGGCGACCTGGCGCTCGCGACCCGGGCGGACAAAGACGCAGCGCTGGCTGCCATGGCGCAGGCCCTGGTGGACCACGCCGACGAGATCGTCGCGGCCAACGCGGCCGACCTGGAGCGCGGCCGCGCCGACGGCATGAACACCGGCCTGCAGGACCGGCTGCGACTGACCCCGCAGCGGATCGCGCAGATCGCAGACGCGGTGCGGGAGGTCATCGCCCTGCCGGACCCGACCGGTGAGGTGCTGCGTGGCTCAACCCTTCCGAATGGTCTGCAGATCCGGCAGATCCGGGTGCCGATGGGCGTCATCGGGATGATCTACGAGTCCCGGCCCAACGTGACCGCCGATGCGGCGGCCCTGGGTGTCAAGAGCGGCAACGCGATGATCCTGAGGGGCGGTTCGGCGGCGGCGCTGTCCAACGCGGTGATCGTGGCAGCGCTGCGTTCGGCGCTGGCCGAGCACGGTCTTCCCGCCGACAGCGTTCAACTCCTCGACGGCGGCCGGGAGGACGTGACCTCGCTGATCACCGCCCGCGGTTTGGTCGACCTGGTCATCCCGCGTGGGGGCGCCGGCCTGATCCAGACAGTGGTGCTCGGCGCGACGGTGCCGGTGATCGAGACCGGGATCGGCAACGTGCACGTCTACGTGGACTCGGCCGCGGACCTGGTGATGGCGCGCGACATCGTGATCAACTCCAAGCTGCGCCGCACCAGCGTGTGCAATGCGGCCGAGACGCTGCTGGTGCACCGCGAGGTGGCAGCGACCTTCCTACCCACGATGCTGGGCGACTTCGCCGCGCGGCAGGTGCGTCTGCACCTGGACGAGCGGGCGGGAGTGGTCGCCCATGACACCGGTGTCGGCTTCGAGCCGGCAACCGCGGCGGACTGGGCCACGGAGTACCTCGACGCCGAGATCGCCGTCGGGGTCGTCGACTCCGTCGACGCGGCCATCGATCACATCAATGCCAACGGAAGTCGGCACACCGAGGTGATTGTCACCGAGAACCGTGCTGCCGCAAGACGATTCGTGGCGCGCGTCGATGCCGCGGTCGTTGCGGTGAACGCCTCGTCCGCCTTCACCGACGGGGGACAGTTCGGGATGGGCGCCGAGATCGGTATCTCCACGCAGAAGCTGCACGCGCGCGGTCCGATGGCCCTACCCGAACTCACCAGCACCAAGTGGGTGCTGGAGGGAGACGGTCAGATCCGGTCGTGAAGAATCTCGGTAGTGACCGGAAGATCCGGGGCATCGGGAATGGGCAACTCGGCCGTATCGGCAGCTGGCGTGTCCGCGTGCGGCGCTGAACTCAACGAGTCGTAGCCGATGTAGTAGGCCGGACGTTCCTGCTGCTGGAGGTACACCCGCCCGACGTACTCGCCGAGGATGCCCAGGCACAGCAGCTGAGCACCGCCGAAGAACGCAATCACCACGACCGACGAGGTCCATCCGGGTGCGTTGTCGCCGAGGATCTTGCCGACGATTGCCCAGACCAGCAGTGCCATGGCGAGGATGAACCCGCCCACGCCGAACCAGGTCGCCAGGCGCAGCGGCGCCATGGAGAAGCCCGTCACGGAGTCCAGGCTGAGTTTCAGCATCTTCGACAGCGGATATTTCGAGTCGCCGGCCGCTCGGTGCTCGCGCCGGTACCCGACCTCGGTCGACGGGAAATCCAGGGTCGGCACGACTAGGCGAAGCACCCGGTTGGCTTCCGGCAGGGTGTTGACGGCATCGACGGTCGCCCGCGACATCAACCGGAAGTCGCCGGCATCCAGCGGAGCGTCCACTCCCGAAATCCGGCGCATCATGCGGTAGAAGAGGCCGGCGGTGTGGCGTTTGAAGGGTGAGTCGGTACTCCGGTCGGTGCGCACGCCGTACACCACATCGACATGCTGGGTCAGGGCCGCCGCGATCATGTCCGCGATCGTCTCGGGGGATCCTGCAGATCGGCGTCGATCGTCACCACCCATTCGCCGCGCGCTCGCTCGAGGCCGGCCGAGATCGCCGCCTGGTGGCCGGCGTTCGCGCGCAAGCGGACGATCCGCAACTGCGGCCACTGCCGTCGCAGGCGTTCAAGCACCGCCGCGCTGGTGTCGGTCGACCCATCATCGACGGTGATGACCTCATAACTGCGCCCGAGGTCGTCGAGAACCGGTCGTAGCCGCTCGACGAGGAGCGGGAGCACATCCTCTTCGTTGTAAACGGGCACGACAACGGTCAGGAACGTCGAACTCATGGTGGGCCAAGCGTAGCCGCCGCAGTCGATTGCCGGTCGCTGCCACGCCATCGCACAGCTTCGGCCACGCACCGATACGATATGCGCATGTCATCGTCCCTGGTTTCGCTGGCTCAGGCCGTGCCCAAGCTCGAAGAGAACGAACTGCCGATGCCGCACTGGGCCTACGGCCTGCTCGGGATCCTGTTCTTCGCAGCCCTGCTCGGGGTGCTGTGGTTCTTCCGTCGTACGGTCGGTAAAGGCATCCCGCAGGACCACAGCGAGCAAGGGCACTGACTCTGCGCCTCGGGGTGATGGGTGGGACGTTTGACCCGATCCATCACGGTCACCTGGTCGCGGCCAGCGAGGTCCAGTCGTTGCTGGACCTCGACGAGGTGGTGTTTGTGCCGACCGGTCAGCCGTGGCAGAAGAGCGAGCGCGAGGTTGCACCGGCCGAGCACCGCTATCTGATGACGGTCATCGCGACGGCTTCCAATCCGCGCTTCACCGTCAGCCGGGTCGACATCGATCGGCCGGGACCGACGTACACGCTGGACACCCTCACCGACCTGAGGGACCAACGTCCCGACGCAGAACTGTTCTTCATCACCGGCGCGGATGCGTTGGCCCAGATCGTGTCGTGGAAGGGTGTCGACAAGCTCTGGGACCTCGCCCAGTTCATCGGGGTCACCCGGCCCGGTTACGAACTGTCCGGTTCCGGCCTGCCGGCCGAGCGCGTCGTGCTCAAGGAAGTGCCCGCGATGGCGATCAGCTCGACCGACGTGCGCGAGCGTGTGCGGTACGGGCACCCGGTCTGGTATCTCGTGCCGGACGGTGTCGTGCAGTACATCGGTAAACATTCGCTGTACCGGCCCGGTGGCACTGATCCCCGCGCCGACATCTGATTCTCACCGTGCAACAGATTCTCAACGTGCAACAGCAGGAGGGGTAGTGGCCGCAACGCAGCGCGCCATCGATCTGGCCAAGGCCGCGGCGGCCGCCGCCGACGAGAAGGTGGCCAGCAGCGTCATCGCGATCGATGTCAGCGACCAGTTGGCGCTGACGGACGTCTTCGTGGTCGCCGCCGCCGACAACGAGCGTCAGGTCGCCGCCATCGTCGACGGCATCGTCGAGCGATTGCACGAGTTGGGCGTCAAGCCCATCCGCCGTGAGGGCCAGCGCGACGACCGGTGGGTCCTGCTGGACTTCGGCGACATCGTCGTGCACGTGCAGCACGAGGAGGAGCGGGAGTTCTACGCACTCGACCGGTTGTGGCGCGACTGCCCGACGATCGACCTCACGGCATGACCGGGCGCCGATTGATCATCTGGCGGCACGGTCAGACCACCTACAACGCCGAGGGGCGCTGGCAGGGGCAACTCGACGTACCGCTGTCCGAGCTCGGCCGCGAGCAAGCCAGGGCCGGAGCGCACGCGCTGCTCGCCTACGACATCGACGCGATCTGGGCCTCCGACCTCTCGCGGGCTTCGGCCACGGCAGAGTCACTCGCCCAGCTGGTGGATCTGCCGATCGCCTTCGACAAGCGGTTCCGGGAGATCGATGCCGGGTCGTGGTCGGGCATGACCGCGGCGGAGGTCAAGGAGCAGTACGCCGACATGCAGGCCCGGGTCGAGGCGGGGAGGACCTGCCCCGCGGCGGCGACGGCGAGACGCTCACTCAGGTGATGGGCCGCTCGAAGGAGGCGGCGCTGGAGTTGTTGCCGACGCTGCCCGAAGGCGGCACGGCGGTGATCGCAACGCACGGCATGTGCGGCCGGGCGCTGACCGCGGCGCTGGTCGGTCTGACCCAGCAGCAGGCGTGGCTGGCGTTCCGGGGGCTGTCGAACTGTCACTGGGGGTCGGTCATCGAGGGTGCCCACGGCTGGCGGATCGAGACCTGGAACGCAGGCGCGCGGTGAGCGCAGGGCACGTGTCGACGTACGGTGCCCGCCCGCGCGTCTCCCCGCGGCTCCTGCGGGTCGGCCTCAACCTGTATCCGCCGCTGCTCGGCGCGGGTATCCGGGTCCTGTCGATCGAGGACGACTGGTCGTCCTGCTCGGTGGCGTTGAAGTTGACCCGCTGGAACAAGAACCAGCAAGGTACGGCGTTCGGCGGCTCGATCGGTGCCATGTCCGATGCGTTCTTTGCGATGTTGCTGATCGGCCAGCTGGGACCGGCTTACAACGTGTGGGACGCGCAGGCGCACATCGACTACCGATCGCCCGGCGTCTCAACGGTTTTCGGCCGTTTCGACATGCCCGCGACGGCTGTGTCCGAGGTCCGTGAGGCGGCGCAGGACGGCTCGAAGGTGCTGCGCTGGTTCGAGACCGATCTGACCCTGAAGGACGGCACGGTGGTGGCCTCGGTGCGGCGGCAGGTCTACGTCCGCAAGAAGAAGGAGCGCTCGCTGGTCGCAGCCTGATCACTGCCCGGGCCGGTTGCGCACACCAACGGCAATCTTCAACTCAGCGGTTGTTTGCCGCTGGAAACGACCGCTGGATCGCAGATTGCCGCTGATCTGCCGGTGACATGCGCCGATTTGGTCAGGGAGGCTGCGGCTGAGTAAGGTAAGGCGGTCGCCGGGACACCGGGGACACTCCCACACGGGGCATTGGCGCAGTTGGTAGCGCGCTTCCATGGCATGGAAGAGGTCAGGGGTTCGAATCCCCTATGCTCCACCACGTAAGCGCAGGTCAGGGGCCGTTTGGCCCCTTTCTTTTACCAGTTTTGTGGTGGTTGGGCCCACGGAATCATCCACAAAACTCCGGCGAAGGATCGACCAGTGACGCAAAACCCCCTTCCGCCCGCATCGCGTCGCACCGTCTGGGCATGTCCCGGCTCACCACACGCGACAAGGTCCTGCGCACCGCGCACTCTTTGGAGCGTCAAGCACAGACCCTTCTCGACCAGGCCGCGACGCTGCGTGAACTGCTGGAGGAGGACGAGTCACCGGCTGGACTGCACGTCGTCCGTGACCCACAAGGCCCCATGGTCTACACCACCGAGGAAGCCGCTGACGTGCTGCGGATCGGGAGTCGACCGTGCGCAAGCTGATGGCCGAGGGGCGCCTGCGAAGAGTGATGATCGGCAGTTCGGTGCGCATCATGCGTGAGGACGTCATGGACCTTCTGGAGCGTTCCCGCACGCAAGACCAGCCGTTGTCCAAGCCGGAGCTTGTCTGATGGCTCGGCCGCGCAAGAAGGGCGGCACGATCAGTCCGGTGGCCAGCGGCGGGTATCGGCTCACGATCACGATGACGGTCGCGGGGGAGTCGATCCGTAAAGAGTTCCGTGGCACCTCTAAAGCGGCGGTGCTGCGCAAACGGGACGACTGGTTGGAGATCAACGGGCTGAGCCTGGACGACGGTTCGGCATCGCCGGCACCAGCCGCCGGGGGACGCCGACGCTGGATGAGTGGATGCGGGTGCTAGACGAGGAGTACGTCAAGCGGGGCAGGTCCGAGGCTACTCGGGCTGCAGCGGCCAGTCAGTACCGCAACCACATTCAGCCGTTGCTGGGGGAGCGACGGCTGGCCGCGATCACTCCCGAAGACGTTGCGCAGATGCACCGGCAGGCTGCAGCCAAAGGATTGGCTACCTCGTCGGTGGCATCCGTTCACAAGTTCCTGTCCCGGGCGCTGACGTTGGCGTGTGCTCGTGGGGTCCTGGTCCAGAACGTGGCGCGTATGGTGCAGCCTCCCGCGGTCAAGGAAGTATCGCCGGAGCCGTTCACCGACGACGAGCTCCGCGCGGTGGTGGAGGTGGCCAGGAAGGATCCGCAAGCAGTGCGGTGGTTGACGACACTGATGACGGGTGCCCGCAAAGCCGAAGTGCTCGGGTTGTGCTGGGACAGTGTGGATTTCGACCGTGGCGCCCTTGTGATCCGGCGGACGCTGACTCGTCAGGTGTGGCAACACGGCTGCGGCGCAACGCTGATAGCTTCGCAGGCAGGGCATTCGCCCGCGAAGTGTCCGCAACGGATACGCGGCCAGATGTTCGGTCGAACCAAAACCAGTGGCAGCGTCCGGGTGATCGCGATCGCGCCGGAACTGGTCGACATGTTGCGGGCGCACAAGTCGTCGCAGGATGCCTGGTTCAAGATGTTTGGGCGGCCCCCGGAGACTGGGCAGGAGTTCGGTGGCCTGGTGTTTCTGAGCTCGGCCGGCACCCGGATCGACCATCGCGGCGATGACCGGCACTGGTTGAAGCTCTTCCAGCGTGCTGGCGTTGACCTGAAGGGTCAGCACGCTTCGCGGCACACGATCGCCACACAGATGCTGGAGGAGGGTGTCGACACTCGGGTCGTCGCGGACGCCATGGGGTGGGCGAGCACCCGGATGGCGATGCGCTACCAGCACGTCGGGGAAAACCTCTCGCGGGAGGCATCCAACGCCATCTCCTCGCGATGGGGCGGCATCTTCGGCAACGACGACGACACGGTGGTCGCGTTGGACCGGAGTCAACGTCCGGGCTGAGCGCACCCCGGCAAGCGTCGCACCGTGAGGGTATGAGCACCGTTGGTTCCCGCCGCGCGGCCAAGCAGCGCCAGCATGCCCCTGGGCACGATTTTCGCCCTGGTGACGTCGTGGCGGTGTCGGGCGTGTGGCCGAACTGGCAGCAGGTGCGCGAGATGCTGCTGGCCGGGTGTGACATCACCCCGAACATCTACTTCGACGCCGACCGCTTGACGCACGCCGCTCCGGGCGAAGTGCCGGGGCCGGACGATCCGCCGCTGTTGGTGGTGACCGGAGCAGTACGGGGTCGCCCGCTGCGCTGCTGTAGGTTCTCGCGATTCCTGACAGTTTCGCGAGGCTCTGACCAGCGCACCGACATCTCGGGTGTCACCGTTCCGTCTCAGCAAAATGTCATCATCCGCAGCAGAGCTTTCTGTCGAGGTCGCAGCGGCAGGCTCTGTGGAGCGCGTCTGCATCAGGCGGAAACTTCGTCGACTCCGAGTTCCCTGAGGAGGGCTCGCACTCTTCGTTTGATGTCGTCGCGGATGGGCCGGACGGCTGCGACGCCTTGCCCGGCTGGGTCATCGAGTGTCCAGTCCAGGTATTGCTTCCCGGGGAAGATCGGGCAGGTGTCGCCGCAGCCCATCGTGATCACCACGTCGGATGCTTGCACGGCTTCGGGGGTGAGGATCTTCGGGCTCTCGGCCGAGATATCGATGTCGTCTTCGAGCATCGCCTCGCGAACTGCTGGGTTGATCGAGTCAGCGGGGGCTGATCCGGCGGAGCGGACTTCGACTGCGCCACCGGACAGGTGGTGGGTGTAGGCGGCTCCCATTTGGGATCGTCCGGCGTTGTGCACGCAGACGAAAAGCACGGACGGGCGCTCGGTGGCTTCGGTCATTCGCGGACTCCTCGGTCATTGCGTAGGTCAGAGGATCTGACGCAGCAGGGTGGTGACGCGGGCTTGGATGTCGTCACGGATTTCACGGACAACCTCGATGGGCTGGTCGGCTGGGTCAGCGACGTCCCAATCTTCGTACCGTTTGCCGGGGAAGACGGGGCAGGTGTCGCCACAGCCCATGGTGATGATGACGTCAGCGGCCTGCATGACGCTGTCGGTCAGTGGTTTGGGATAGGCGGTCCCGAGCGCGATCCCTCGCTCACGCAGGGCCTCAACGACGACGGGATTGATCTCCCCAGAAGGTGCTGACCCGGCAGAGCGGACGTGCACTTTCCGTGCTGACAGGTGCTCGGCCAGCGCGGCAGCCATCTGCGAGCGTCCGGCGTTGTGAACACACACGAACAGAACTTCGGGCACCTTCTTGGCGACGCGGCCTTCGGCTTGGGCGGTGGCCATCAGTTGCTCACGGGCCTGCCGGGCGACAAGCACGGGCAGGAAAGTATGGACGGTGGAGCGAGGGGCGAGTAGGTCCCACGCCTTGTTGACGGCGTCGTCGATGGTGTCCTCGTCGAAGACGCCGGCATAGGAGTAGTTCATGTCGTCAATGAGTTGTGGAACGACGGTTTCGCGGTCAGGTAGATGCATGAGGGCTCCCGTTTTGAGGTCAAACAGGTTGACGGGTCGAGGTGGTGAGGTGTCGCAGAGCGTCGGGGCCGTACGGTTCCTCGGCGAGCATCGGGATGATTGCTGTGCGTCGGGCGAGTTCGGTGATGCGTTCAAGTTGTTGGTGTTCGGCGGCAGCGCGTGCCCGCAGCAGCGGGGATGTCGGTCTGGCCGCGGCGAGGGACGCGTTGACGACCCACGCCCACGGATGGATTCCGGCTCGTTGGAGGTCGTCTTGCAGCTCGGTAGCTTCGAGGACGGGGGTGGTGTCCGGCAGCGTCACGATGATGACCTTGGTCAGGTCAGGGTCGCGGAGCCGCATCAGCGGTGTCGTGTAGGTACCGGTTTCGCCCATGCTGCGTGCAATGTCGCGGTGGTAAGACCCGGTAGCGTCCATGAGCAGCAACGTGTGACCGGTTGGGGCCGTATCCATGACGACGAACTGGCGGCGGGCCCGGTTGACCAGGTGAGAGAACTGCCCGAAGACTGCGACTTCTTCGGTGCAGGGTGACAGCAGGTCTTCGACCAGGCGTGCTCGACCGGCCTCGTCGAGCTGGTTGCCTTTGCTGGCCAACACCTTGTCCCGGTACTCCTGGGTCGCGACGTGTGGGTCAATGCGGGACACCGTGAGGTTGCCGACGACCTCGTGATCAAGCACTTCGTCAAGGTGCGCCGCGGGGTCGGTGGTGGTGAGGTGGACGGTGTGCCCGCGATCAGCAAGAGCGATTGCGATGGCCGCAGCGACGGTGGTCTTCCCGACGCCGCCTTTGCCCATGCACATGATCAGGCCGTGGTCGGTCGTGGCGATTTCGTCGATCAGAGTGGCGAGCGAGCCCAGATCGACCGGCTGCTCGTCTTCGATGCCATCCACGACCTCGGCAGCATCCGTGCGGAGCAGCGCGCGTACCGCGTCGATACCGACGACAGTGCGTGCGCGCAGTGGCACCGTGGTCAGCGGCAATCGGCGTAGTGCCTCGGGCATCGCTGCGATTGCGCGGTGCTCACGTTCGCGGACGGCGTCGGCCAAGGCGTCGGCCTCACCCACGTCGCCTGCGGGAAGGAGGGCGTTGATGACGAGGTGTTGCTCGGTGATCCCGATCGTCGCTAGTTCGGTGCTGGTGCGGGCTGCCTCACGCAGAGTGGACTGTTGGGCACGGGCGACCAGCACGAGCCGGGTTTGAGCGGGGTTGGCGAGCCTACGGACAGCGTCGGCGTACACGGCGCGGGTGCGGTCCAGCCCGGCCATCGGTCCGAGGCACGACGCATCACCCTTCCCGGCATCCAGGAATGAGGTCCACTCACCCGGCAGTTGCAGCAACCGGATGGTGTGGCCGGTGGGTGCGGTGTCGAATACGACGTGGTCGTACCCGGCGATCCGTTCGTCATCGGCGAGGTAGGTGGTGAACTCGTTGAACGAGGCGATCTCGGTGGTGCACGACCCTGACAACTGTTCGGTGATCGAGTCCAGGGCGGTTTGAGGCAACACGTCGCGGACCGGGGCGATGATCTTCTCCCGGTAGGCCTCAGCAGCCTCGTTGGGGTCGATCTCCAGCGCGTCCAGGCCGGGTGCCTGAGGCACCGCTGTGATCTGGTCACCGACGGTGAGGCCGAAGACCTGACCGACGTTGGACGCTGGGTCGGTCGACACGAGCAACACCCGCCGGCCCTGGTCCGCCAAGGTGACAGCGGTGGCGCAGGCCAAAGACGTTTTACCGACACCGCCCTTGCCGGTGAAGAACACGAACCTGGGCAGCTCGGTCAGGTATGGAAACGAGGTCATCAGGCGGGTTCCTTTCAGCAGCAACCGGCTTCGGCGTCTGGGCCGCACCCACCACGTGGTGTGGACGCGGTCAGGCCGAGATCGGTCACGCCAGTAGGCAGTTTGCTGGACGAGGTGATGGCAGCAAACCTGGTCAATTCCGCCCGGCTGGGATAGCGGCCCGTCACAACAGTGACGCCGTCGACCGTGGTCAGCGGCAGACCGGCTGATCCTGCGACGCGCAGGAAGTCTGCGACTGCCGGGTCCGCGGTGAACGCGGTCGGGTCATTGGCCAGGTTGTGCCGTTGGAGATCGGCACCCTGGTTTTGCAGGTGGTCCAGGTCGGCGGTGAATCGGACGAGGTCGTCGTCCAGTTCGGGCCCACAGACCCCCGTGTTGCAGCACAGAGCGGGTTCGTACACCCGCACGACCGGTACGGCGGGCCCAGTGAGTTCGGCGATAAGCGCGTCAATGCGGTCGGCGATGTCGTCACGGATCAAACGCATCCGCTCGATCCCGTCGATGCCTCGCGCCGATGGTTCATCGGTGCTCCAGACCTCGATCGACCCGGCCATGCCCTCAATCGGGTCGACAGTGGCTTCGCTGCCCAACACCACGACGCGATCCACACGGCGCAGCAAGCCTTCGTCGATCAGCTTTGGATGCTGATCGGCCATAGACCCGCCGCTTTCTTCAATGACCTGAGCGGACAACCCATTGACCGCGTCGCCTGGGTGGGTGCCGGCGGAGTGCACTTCGATGGACTCCCCAGCGCGGTGGCGCATCAGGGCGGCAGCCATTTGCGACTTGCCACCGTTCTTCACGCAGACGAACAGCACGGAATGGCGGTCAGCCATGAGAGGCCTCCGGGGCGATAGCAGGGGTGGGGGTGAACCGGGAGCGCAGAGCAAGGGCCACATAGACGAGAGCGACGAGCACCGGCACCTCGATGAGTGGTCCGACGACTCCAGCGAGAGCCTGGCCGGACGTGACACCAAAGGTTGCGATCGCGACGGCGATGGCTAGTTCGAAGTTGTTCCCGGCGGCGGTGAAGGCGAGAGTGGTGGTGCGTTCGTAGCTCATTCCCAGGCCCCGGCCCAGCAGGTAACCGCCGCCCCACATCAATACGAAGTACGCCAGCAGCGGCAGCGCGATCCGGGCCACGTCGAGCGGCTTGGAGGTGATGTTGTCGCCTTGCAGAGCGAACAGGATCACGATTGTGAACAGCAGCCCGTACAGCGCCCACGGGCCGATCTTCGGTAGGAATGATCGCTCGTACGCTGCGCGGCCCCATCGCTTTTCACCGATGCGGCGACTGAGGTATCCCGCCAGCAACGGCACACCGAGGAAAACCAGCACCGAACCAGCGATGTGCCACGCAGAGATGTCCAGGTTGGCTTGGTCGAGGCCGAGCCATCCAGGCAGCACCGACAGGTAGAACCATCCGAGTGCGGCGAACGCAATCACTTGGAAGACCGAGTTGATCGCAACCAGCACAGCCGCGGCTTCGCGATCGCCGCAGGCTAGGTCGTTCCAGATGATGACCATCGCGATGCACCGAGCCAGGCCCACGATGATCAACCCGGTGCGGTATTCGGGCAGGTCAGGAAGGAAGATCCACGCCAGAGTGAACATCAGCGCGGGGCCGACCACCCAGTTCAGCAGCAGACTCGACCCCAACAGGCGACGATCGCCGGCGACCGTGTCGAGCCGGTCGTAGCGAACCTTCGCCAGCACGGGGTACATCATCACCAGCAACCCCAGAGCGATCGGGAGGGAGACGCCTTCGACCTCGACTGCACTGATCGCCGACCCGATGCCCGACACGATGCGGCCGAGCAACAGGCCGGCGATCATCGCGGCGATGATCCACACCGGTAGGAACCGATCCAGCGTCGACAGTTTCGTGGTGACCGTGGCCCGCTCGGTGGACGAGTCGATCTGTTGCACCTGCGTCATGCCCGCACAGCCCGAACGATCGCGGCTTGGGCGAACTCGTGCACAGCGTGGGTGTAGCGGATCTCGACCTCAGTCCACCCGGTGCTCTCTAGAGCTTGGCGGTAGTCGGTTTCGGTCAATGCGCCCGCGATGCAGCCAGTGAAGGCGGTCATGTCAGCCCGGGTGACCTCGTCCATATTGTCGGCTGCGATTACGTCGGACACCGCGAAACGACCGCCCGACTTGGTGACTCGAGCGGCTTCGGCGAGTACAACGTTCTTGTCGGCGGCCAGGTTGATCACACAGTTGGAAATCACCACATCGACGGTGGCGTCCGGCAATGGGATGTCTTCGAGGTAGCCCTTGATGAACTCCACGTTCTGGACACCGGCCTCGGTCGCGTTGCGACGCGCAAGCTCAAGCATCTCGTCGGTCATGTCCAGGCCGATCACTCGACCAGTAACACCCACCCGGCGGGCGGAGATCAGCACATCACCACCGGCACCGGACCCGAGATCCAGCACAGGGTCACCCGCGTGCAAGTCGGCGACAGCTGTGGGTACCCCACAGCCCAGCGAAGCGTCGACCGCCGCGCCGCCTTCGCCCGCGAGGTCTGCGTCGTACAGGTCGGAGCCGAACACGACAGTGCCGTCACCGGTGACGTTGCCGTCGTACACGCTGGACCCGCAGCACCCACCGGCGGATACCGAGCGGGCCGACTCGGCGTACCGCTGCCGTACCTGTTCGCGAATGTCGGCCTGGTCGGCCATGTCACAACCTCCACTGAATCGATAACTGTCGATACAGTGGAGCCTGGCGCATTGCTTCGACATTTGTCAATATGGGGTCATGACGAACTCCGCGCCCGCTGTTGAACCAGGCTGCTGCGTCCCTAGCGACGTCGCGGGGATGTGTGCTGCCGACGCCGAGGACACTGCGGCGCTGCTCAAAGCAGTGGCCGATCCGGTGCGCCTACGCCTGTTCACCCGGATCGCAGCAGTGGACGACTCACTATGCGTGTGCGACATCCAAGACGTCGGCGTCTCACAGCCAACGGTTTCCCACCACCTGAAGAAGCTGCGCGAGGCTGGCCTGGTGGATTGCGAACGGCGTGGCACCTGGGTTCACTACTGGCCTACCGAATTGGGCGCTCGTCTCAGCCGGGCCGTCACCTCGTTGGCGGGCGAGCACATCGGTGCATGAGTCAGGTCTGGGCGCGGCCCGAGCCGGTTCTGTCCACTGAGTTACTGAGCACGGCTGCTGCGATCAACGGCAAAGCCGTCGCTTCGGCATTCGGAAACCGCCCACGCCAACCCCGGCGATGCATCGCCGGGGTTGGCGCTGAGGTGGAGGTGGGCTCGAAGTACCAGTGGACGCGCTGGTTCCCCGCTTCACACGTGTGAGTGATGAGCGAGCGAATGAAGGCGGGACAGTCGGCTGCGGTGATGTCATCACGTAGGACCTGCCGGCGGGCGCTGCGTAGGAAGTGCAGCCATTCCGGTCGGTTGGGCTCAACACCCAGCACGTCACGGTGGTACTCATGAAGCCAGTTAGCCACCTCGTTTTCGTCCAGGTCTTCTTCGCAGGATGCAAGGACGGCATCGATGGCCTGCCGACGCACGAGCGCGAGGTCAGACCGTTCTGCGCGCAGGCTGTGTTCCTGGATCGCCCGACCCTGTGGAAGAGCGCAGGCGGGGTTGCTTCAAGGCGGGGCCCACGTCAGCGGGCCGCCATCTTCTTCACCGGCAGCGTCCTCGATGCAACGCCGGATCTCTTGGAGCAACGCGGTGACTTCTGGTCGATCCACGAGCGATACATGACGGTCCGCGTGCTCGTTCGGCACCGAGGGGATGCCAAGGGGTGCAGGTGCCAAGCGAACGTCGCCGCCGGTGTATGTCGCCCAGAACAGCCGCGCCCATTCGCGCGAATCGATCCCTGGAACTGGGCTTCCTGCTTGCGCCACGATGCGGCTGGTGCAGGATTGAACCCATTCACCGTCGAAGGTTCGTAGCCGACGCTTGTGATAGTCGATGGGCGGAGGATCGGCAGCGAGCCGCACCGCCACTTCCTCTAGTTCTTGATGCAGCGTGTCCCACAGGTCCCGCTTTTGTAGCCATCGCAAACGTGCCGGGGGTCTGGTTCGAAATGAGGCCGGTAGTTGGTTCTCGATCGCGAGATACTGCCAGGAGCGGTTAGACCCAAGTCGTCCCAACAACAGGGCGTCTGTGGCTCGATCAAGGTCGTCCTTGCGCAGATGCTCGGAGATTGTGCCAGGCCAAAGCATCTGCGGTATCCACGCCAGCGACAACTCCCGCTCTCTCGGGGTCAGGCCCTGGTTCGGGCGTCGCGTCGCATCTGTGGGGTAACCCGGTCGTCGACTGGCCGTCCGGTACGTCAACTGCTTGCTTGGGGACAACGTGGCGACGTTTGCGCTCAACACGATGTGGGTCAAGATCGGGTTGTGTGTTGTGTGGGCTGCCGCACGGCTCGCGTACAACGGAGCCTGGCGACTATGCCGCCCGAGAGCCCGAAGCAAGTGTTCGTTCGCTGCGAACGGGTCGGTTTCGCTCAGGATCGCCACGCCGTCGTACATCCTGCTCACCTGCCACTGCGGATCGGCACCCAGCGAGTAGGGGCTGCCGCCGTCACGCGGGTCAGACGCACTCAACACTTCGAACAGGAGTGCCAGGACGTCGGGGAATGGGAACTCCTGGTCAAAGAGCGGCCATCGAATGTCAGTCTGGGCGTCGGCATCAATCAGTCGATTGATCAACTGCTGGGTGTTCACGGCGGACTTCGAGGCGACCCCTTCATCGGTGACGCTGTTACAGAGGTCGAAACCACACCGTGGGATCCTTCGCCGTGGTCCCTTCTGAACACCCTTCAGCAGGCGTGCACACTCCCAGCCTGGCGCAGAACTGTCGAGCCACGCACGCGACGACCACGGTCTCCCAGTGCATCCAGGGCATTCGGTGCGCAGATACGCCTCGTGCTCCAGACAAACCATCGACAAGGGTTGCTGCCAAAGGTGCTTCCACCCACCGCCTCGATCGGCGAGGCATTGTGGACAGAACCGTGACCCGGGCTTGTTCCGCGCGTGCAACGGTCGGTACTCCGTGAAGTATTGGTCGAGGGCCGCCTTCGAAGCCAGGCTCAGCGCACTTGGTTCAAAGAGTCGCTGCTGCGGTAGACCCAGCGCGTCGCAGAGTGCCTCGTGGTGACCGGCCAGTCCCGACTGGAAGTTCTGAAGTGTCCATGCGCTCACGGTGATGCCCATGGATGCGAACAGGGAACGCACCCCCATCTGGTACCGGTGAGCGAATCTGACCGCCCAACTGGCAGCAGGCTCATCGTCGAGGGGCAGCACCGCGATTGGTAGACGTTGTGGATCGAACCCGGCAACGACGGGGCGAAGCTCACCGCTTGAGGATGCGCCCCCGTGTTGCGGTGAACGCTGCGCGTTAGCCGGCGCGGGCACTGGTCTCTGCTGCGTTGTCACCGGTGGCAGCGGCGAGCACCTCGGCAGTGATTTGTTCGACCCCGCTGCGGATCGCGACATAGCTGGCACGATCCAGCAGGTTGGTCAGTGACCCGATGTGGCCCTGGGTGCGGCGATGGAGTTCTTTCGCGTGACTGACCAACATGCCGGGTGCGGCGTTGAGAAGGATCAGATGACTTTCCAAGGTGGACAAAAGCTGGACCCACGCTCGAAATCCCGCGTCGGAGCTGATCGAGAACGGGGCAATCGGCACTCTGGTCGACCGCCGAGACGTCTGAGCGTAGGACGCGTCCTCTCCGATCAGTCCTTCGTCGAAGAAGCGTTTCTCTGTCAGTCGCACACCCACGTAGATGAACGTGACCGGCATCTCGTTCGCGAGGCCTTTGAGGTGGTTGCTGACGTCGCGACCGTTGCGGTGCTTGAAATCGATGAAGTGAATGTCATCGATGATGATCAGCTGAGTTTCGCAGGATCGCACGCAGTCCACCGCCAGAGCGCCCAGCCGTGACGTGCTCGCACGCGTCGCGCCCGGATGGCCGTAGAACGACAGGATCTTCTGGTTCAACCCTTTCAGGGTGATGCCCGCATCCAACGGCACGAACGCCACAGGAAGCCGCTGGTGATCCGCCTGCGTGGAAGGGCCATGGCGTCGAAGAGTGCGCCGGTGAAATTCACGCGCGTAACGCGTCGCGATCGTGGTCTTCCCCAGCGCTGGTGCGGCATCGATCACCACCGAGCCGCGCAGACGGTCGCCATCACGGCGATTGGACGCCATGACCTGCTCGATGACCTCGAACGCATTGCTCAATTGGGCTGTCTTCACCGCGGGTGGGTTCGCGTTCCACACCATCCGCGCTTCGTCATAGTCCTCACGTTCATCCTCCGAAAGCCCTTGAAGCTCGCTCATGGTCAGTCGGTCGAGCGAGGGCGCGCTGCCGACTGCGCGAACGCGTCCCAACCATGCTTCGTCGCCATGTTGAACCGCTTCGGCTCGTTGTCATGCAGCCACTTCGCCCAGGTGTTCATTCGTCGAACACCTGAAACGCCTCACCATCGGGATGGTTGGCGTAGTACTGGTCGAACACATCAAGGTCGTCGACGACGTTTCGCGACCCACGATTCCGAAGGTGAGCGGCTAGATCAATCACATCCGGGATATCGCTCTCGGATGAATCGAGCTGCCCTCGATGATCACTGGTTGACGCAGCAAGCCGCTGGGCGACGTTCTTCTCGCGACGACTCGTCACCGCCTTCTTGCTGTACCGATGCAACAAATCGCCCAGAGCCGCCGGCGCGTCTACATGGCGGTCCGTGTGGCGAGACAACTCGCGGGTGTAGTCGGCAGCCTCAGCACTTAGTGGGCTCTCCAGTCCCGATGCGTGTTCCCACGCGAGAGAGTGCCATGTGAGCGTTGCAGGGTCTTGGAAATAGACGGCCCTGACGTCATCGCGATCCACCATGATCGGCCATTTTCCCGCGTGGACACCGCCATGGGCAGACTTCGTCATTCGATACAAGTTGAGGCCTGAACCGTCATAACGTCGCCCATCGACCTCAACGCCGTAATGCTGAATCGTACGCCAGGCGACGTCCAGGAACTCCATCCGCAGGTCGTCCGAGGACGGTAGCCGTAGCAATCCCGCTGCTGATATTCCTCGCGCAAACATCTCCGTGGGCGAAAGCTCGACGTTGGGCAGGATGGGGTCACACAGGCCCTGATGCGGAGAGTGATGGTAAATCCCAACCCACTCGCGGATGATGGCTTCCAGGTCGCTGACGAAGTAGAACGTCTCGCGCTCAACGTTCTTGCCGCGTGAGTAGATGTCCGGCCCCTTGTACGCCGGTAGGTGTTCAAGGAGTTGCTGCCGAAGGGTACGGAAGAACCGCTCTATTGTCGGCTTATCGGTGGGTTTGTGTGGGATCGCTGGCTGAATGTTGATGCCCAGCCGCTGACAGACCGAGCGTGTGTGGTGAGACAGATAAACCTTGCCGTGGTCGACCACGATCGTGTCCGGAAGCGCGCCCGTGTCCTGGGTGAGGATCGACTCAGGTACGCCCGCGTACGGTCCGCAGCCTTCGCCGATTTCGCTGACTGGACCCCAGGTCTGAGGGGTGACAACTTGGTACAGCACCGCAGCTACGTCGTGGGACTTCGTGGAGATTGGCCGCAGTGCAAGACCCAAGATGCACCGCGAGTAGAGATCCATCGCCACGGTCAGCTCTGTGTTAACCCACCGATTAGTGACGGGCTCCATCGCGAAGACGTCCAACCGTGTGGTGTCGAGGACGACATACTGTCCCGGCCGGTCAGCGCGTAGACGGCCCATAGCGCCCTGAGGACGTTCGGCGACTGAACGCCTCTGCTTCGCAGCCCCGAACGTGTATCGCCCCTTATCGAGTTCTCGGAGGCGCTTGTATGCAACAGCGCGAGAGGGGACAACACCGTCAGGATGGAGGTTGAGGAAAAGCGCGTTTGCCTTAGCGATCACAGTTCCGCGCGTGGGGTTCGATTTGTCTCGAAAACTCGCCAGTGATTCTCTGCATGCCAAATCCCACTCGGGGCTCACCGCAGAGGTTCGTTTCTTGAGTAGGCGACTGTCGAGCAAACCGACCACGCCACAGTCGAGATAGCGCTGTCCTCGACGATATGCAGTCCGAACCGCAATCCCGAGCTCGTCGGCCGCAGCCTCATAGCGGTCGTTAACACTCTTTTCCGAAGATGACGCGATCAATCGTTCGTAGACCTCGGCCTCACGCTCGATCGCGGAGCGTTGCTTGGTCGTCAGTGATCCGAGCCGGATGGCGTCGAGTTCGGCTCGCTCTGATGGCTGCGAAGATGTGCTGAGCGGGCTCGCGAGGCCAACGAGTGCGGGTGCATGCACCCGCACCAGCCTCTCGGCCGAGCGCAACACGACGTTCATGCCGTCTAGTTCGACGACAGTCCACGCGGCTCCCGCGTACCACATCTGTTGGCCCACAGATGTGTCCAAGACTTCAGCCGTCATGCAGCAGCACCTTCCTGAACACGCAGCAAGGAGCCCGAGCTGAGCGGGCGGCTGAGTTCAATCGTCACGTGACCGGACCAGATGAGTGCGGCGAGGGCAACTTGCAGCGAGGAGTCCCGTCCATCAGCTGAGGTGGCTGCACCCCAGGTCAGACCGTCTCGGACTACCTGTCGCGCTCGAACAAGTGCTTCGGCGGGCAGTCGGTCGGGGCGTCGTCCAACCGCAAGGAACTTGATGTTCCTCAGAACATGGGGGTCGGCCCCACTGAACACCTCGTATCCCCAGCCGCGCTCATCACACCACCGACGAGTCCAGTCGAACTGCGCTTTCACTTTGGGAAGATCCAGGAACGCGGAGGGCTTCACGTCGACAACCGTGACCCTGTGATCCGGTGACATCAGCATGAGGTCTGGAACGTGGGACCTCACGACGTCACCGTCGCTTCCTATGGCCTGGAACGGCTGAGTGGTGAGGCTGCCCACCGCAGGATCGAAATCGGCGAGCCAGAGTCGGTCCAGTTCCAACAGGCTTTCGTAGACGTGCACCCGCCCCGTCGTCGCGGACCAAAAGAACCCCGGATAGCTGGTGCGCCCGGGGTACGAGGGCGGCGTCCGGATTGGTAAGCCACCGACGATGGCGTCAGGTCGTGCGAGGTCAAGGGGCGTCTCGACCTCGTCCCCGGCTGCGGTGCAGTACCTCAGCGTGATCCCATGCGCCGCCATGGCCACGATCCTGCATCACTGACACGTTGGGAAGACTACTGACACGCCGCTGACAAGAAGTCGAGACTACTGACAAGTTATGCGAGAACCGACAGCTGCAGGGTGCTTCGGTAGGAGGGTCTGGGTTCGTGCCCCAGTCGCTTCCAGGCTGACGATTGGAACTGGCGATAAGGGCACTTATCGCAGTCGACATAGCGCCGAATCGAACAGGTGTCCTAAGTTTGAGGGATGGGGCAGTCCAAACGGGAACGCACCTGGCGCACCCCGAAGACCACCCGGCACGTCTGGGTCAAGCTGCCCGGCGACGGCCCCGCAGCGCGAGTCCACCCGCACCAGACCCCGCGACAGGGTCTGATCGTGACCTGGCGGCGCGTGTCCTACCGCTGGCAGGCCCTCGTCGTGCTGGTCGACGACCCGACGCTCGACGGAACTGAGTCCACGAAGCAGACCCGCGACCCGGTGGTAGTCCAGCTATGGGTCGACGCCAGCGACCTACGGCCCGTGCCGGCGGACCCGAACCGGGCCTTCGGGTTGCGGTAGCGAACTGAGTGCTCGCTCCAGCAGGCACTCAGTTCGTGGCAACTGGCACAGCCTGGATGACCTCGTTGTCCTCGTGGCCGTAATAAGAACCAGCCGGACCAGCCACGGTGCCCATCGCTCCACCGCAGGTGATGAGGGTGAGCATGCGCTGGGTGGCGGGGTAGAACACCTCGTCGGGTAGCGCGCGTTTGCCGTAGAGGTTCTTGGTCGCCACGCGCCAGGCGGTCGTCTTACCGCTGCCGTCACTGGTGTAGATCAGCGAGCCGACATTGAGCTTCGAGAGATTCGCGAAGACTCCTGGCGTTCCGCCGAGGCTGACGTGGCCGGCGATCACGGTGTTGCCGGTGCTGGCGTTCAGGTCGGCAGACTGGTTGTACCAGGCGGCGCGCCAGCTCTGCGCGGGAATTGTCAGGTATCTGGCCGAGACTTTCTCGGGGATGACCGATGCCAGCACGCCGATGCTCGGGATCAGAACCCGGTTCGGGTGCAGCGTGGTGACCTTCGAGGTCGAGGCGTTCGCTGCGTGCTCGGTGTTGGCGTCGCGGATGGTGGCTGCCACGTTGCGAATCGAGCCGGAGTTGTCCCCGGTGTACGCCGCGCGACGGTCCGCGCCGTCGCTGTCGTCCGGGTTGGCTGTGGCGGTGGCCCGCGCGACCGGCAGGGCCGGGGCGCTCTGGGTCGCCGCGGCGGGGACCTTGATCAGGCCGGACTGGCTCAACGCGCTCGGTCCTGTCGTGGGTGTCGCAGCCGACTCGCTGCTCGGATCTGCGGCGGCTTGTTCGAGCACCGGGTGGGTAGCGGCGTGGATCGCGGTGTAGGCACCGCCGCCGACGCCTGCGGTGCCGAGGATGGCCATGGCCAGCAGGGCTGCGTTGCGATTGCGTTGGGTGGTCTTCATGGTCGGTGGTGCTTCCTTGGTTGGTGTCGGGGTGCACAGACGGGGGTGTCGATCGCTCGACACCCCCGTCTGTTTGGAACGCTTCCGCTAACTCAGGTGACCCCGAGTCAGTTCTCCTGAGTTGCCTTGCGGCGCAGGCGGAAGGCCCCGATCAGGCCCGAGGCTCCAACCACGGTGATCAGGCCACCGACGGCCAGCGCCCCAGTGTCGACACCGAACATCTCGGCGTCACCGGTGGGAACGACGGGCGGCTTGGGCGTCTTGATGTTCGAGGTCTCGGCCTTCTGCCCGAACTTGCCCTTCACCGCAGGCCAGACGTGTCCCTGGTAGTTGCCGCTCTTGGCGGACTCCACGTACACGTAGGTGCCGTCGGTCTTGTTGACGGTGTACTTGGCCGTCGTCGTCGACAGGTTGCCCTTGGCGTCGGCCTTGCCGGACCAGGTGAACGAGCCGACCTTCACCGCGCCCTTGGGGATCGAACCGTCGGTGGTGACGGCGACACCTTTGGGCAGGTAGTACAGGTCGTCGTCGCCCTGGACTGAGGCCCCGGCCGGGAAGCCAGAACCCATCACGGTGTCGGACAGGGCGTCGCCCTGCTTGACGGTGGTGTTGGAGACCTTGGTCGTCACCTTCGGGATGACGTTCTTCACCAGGGAGGCCGACTCGGTGTGCTGGCCGAACTTGCTGATGATCGGCCCCCATGTGCCGCCCTCGCCGGAGCCGGGCAGAACCGACTCGCGGTAGACGTACAGACCCGGCTTGGTCACCGTGTACGACGGGGTCGTCGCCGAGACGTTGCCGGCGGCGTCAGCAGTGCCGGACCACGAGAACGACCCCAGCTTGACCGCGTTGCTGGGCACCGCGTCCGAGGGGCTCAGCTTGGTGCCGTACGGCAAGTAGTACAGGTCGTCGTTGCCCTTGACCGAGGCACCGGCCGGGAAGCCGGAACCGTTGATCTGGTCATGGATCGGCTTGGAGATGTCCTGGCCGGTCTGGATGTGGGTGATAACGCTCGGTGCACCCGGCTTGGTCAACGACGCCGACTCGGTCTTGGAACCGAACTTGCCGGTGATCTTGCCCCAGGTGTAACCGCCGTGGTTACCAGCGTTGGCCGACTCCACGAACACGTACGTCCCGGCCTTGGTCGGGGTGTAGTTCGGCGTGGTCGCGGTGACCTTGCCAGACCCGTCGGCAGTGGCGCTCCACGTGTAGGTGGTGATCTTCTCGGCGTTGGCCGGCACCGTGCCTTCGACGACCTTCGTGCCGTACGGCACGAAGTACAGGTCGTCGGTACCCGTGACACTCGCACCGGCCGGGAAGCCGGAACCGTTGATGGTGTCCGAGATCGGCTTGGCGACGTCGCCGCCAGCCTGGATCTGGGTGGTCACCACCGGGCTGGTCGGGCTGGTCAGGCTGACCGTCTCGTCGGTGTCGCCGAACTTGCCGGTGATCTTGTTCCAGGTCGAACCGCCGGCGCTGCCTGCGTTGGCGGTCTCGACGTAGACATAGACACCCGGCTTGGTCACGGTGACCGGAGCGGTCTTGGCCTGCAGGTCGCCGTCCTCGTCAGCGGTGGCCGACCAGTCATAGGTACCGACCTTGACGGCGTTGGCGGGCACTGTGTCGGACTCGGTCACCTTCGTGCCG
This sequence comes from Branchiibius cervicis, assembly GCF_042661605.1. Lineage (NCBI taxonomy): Bacteria > Bacillati > Actinomycetota > Actinomycetes > Micrococcales > Dermacoccaceae > Branchiibius > Branchiibius cervicis. The sequence goes on along the minus strand of NZ_JBHSWJ010000002.1, from coordinate 2,224,526 downwards.
TACGGCAGGTAGTACAGCTCGTCGGTACCGGCGACCTTCGCACCGGCGGGTAAGCCGGAACCGATCACGGTGTCGGACAACGGCTTGCTGATGTCCTGACCAGCCTGGACCTGTGTCGCGATCGTGGGGACCTCGGGCTTGGTGAACGTCGAGGACTCCGTCGGCTCACCGAACTGACCGTTGTAGGCCGACCAGGACGACGTGCTGCTGCTCCCGGCCGCCGAGTGCTCGACGAACACGTAGGTTCCGGCCTTGGTCGGCTTGTACGCCGAGGTGATAACCGTCAGGTTGCCCTTGGAGTCCGTGGTGCCCGACCAGTTCAAGGTCGTGACCTTGGTGGCGTTGGACGGTATGGCTCCCTGAGTGATCTTCGTGCCGTACGGCACGTAGTACAGGTCGTCGGTGCCCGTGACCTTCACCCCGGCCGGGAAGCCGGAGCCCTTGATGGTGTCGGTCAGCGACTGGCCGACCTTGCCGTTGGCGACGCTGACCGCTGTGGTGAGCTTCGGGGTGAACTTGGTGATGTTCGCCGAGGCGCTCCACACGGCACTGGCCTTGATCGGAGCGGACTGCGTGCCGGCGACCCACAGGTTCTGCCACTTGCTCGACTTGGTGATCCACAGGCCGTAGTCCGGCGTGACCGTGGACACCGACAAGGTCGCCTTCGCGGTGCTGGTGTACTTCACCTGCAGCGAGGTCAGCGCCGTTCCGGTGAGGCCCTTCTTGGTGGTCGTGCCGTCAGCGAACTTTGCGCCGCCAGTCAGGGTGGCGGTATACGACTCGCCGGGTACGTACTGGCCGGATGCCTTGGCCTTCGCGCCGAACGTGACGGTGCCAGTTGCCCCGACCTTCCCGCCGGCGGCACCCTTGACGACCATGGTCTGCGCGCCGTGGTACTTCTGCGCTTCGGCCAGGTACTTGTCGAACAACGCCTTGACGTTGGCGTAGTCGGAGACCTGGGTGGTCGGGGCCACTCCAGCCGACGGCTTGCCCGGAGACGCCGTCAGCATGTGCTCCTTGGAGTTGCCAGCCAGATAGCCGTTCAGCGCGTCGACGGCGGTGACCATCCGGGCCCGCGTCGCCAACGGCAGAGACTTGGACGGGTTGCCGTACTTGTTGATGACGTAGGCAGCCTCCTCCAGGGTCGTCGCGGAGTACCGGCCTTCGGTGCCGGTGTACGCACCAGTGACCCGCACCGGGGTCGACCAGGTGCTGTTGGGAATCGCGCTGAAGCCGTTGCCCGACGGGCCGTCCTTCTTGTCCTGCGCGCAGTAGTAGACCTGCCCGAGGCCATGTTCACGAAGCCGTGTGCCCGGAAGCCCTGGGACGAACCCAACTTGGTCCCAGCAAGCGGCTGCGGGTGGTTGGTGTTCGCCGACAGCCAGTAGCTGCTGACCGGCTTGGGCGGAGTCGCGGCCATGGCCGGTGCGGCGATGCCGAAACCGACGGCAGCCAGACCGGCAAACGCAACAGCGCGCGCACCGCGGCCGTAGCTGGAGGGAGTGACGGGAGCCGCGTGACGCGGCTGGAGAGTCTGAGTCATTTTGCTGTTCCTCGGGTGGTAACACGACGAAACCCCGGGCCGACAAGGCCCGGGGTTCTACACGAATTGCGTGTACTGACAACGGTATAGAGCAGCTTCTCGAAGACGCAATGACCGCAGCGAGAAACTTTCGCCAGGGCTACCGGTGCTCGAAATGCTGGTAGTCCAACACCCCGGCCTTCCAGTCGCCGCCCCAACTGAAGCCACCCGCCGTGAATGCCTTGTACGTTGCGTCGCCGCACAGGATCTTGCCCTTGCCCGGTGTCCGCGGGACGTAGGTGCTGACGCCGTACTGCGGATGTCCTTGGTACACGTACGGATTCACCCACGGGTTGATGTCGATCGCCTTGCCGTAGGCGTGCATCGACCAGCCGGTGCCGTTGGTGATCTTGCGGCAGTTGTAGGCCGAGGTGTTGTTGGCTTTCACCGAGTTGTCGTCGTTGCCGCCGAAGTCGTCGACCAGGCGCATCTGCTGGATCGGGAAGTGATTACGGGCCAGCGTGTTGAACGCGGTGACCGTGGTCGAGGCGATGCTGGCGTTCACGACCAGTTCTCCGACGTGGTAGCGCTGGTCGTATCCCCAGTACGGCACCTTCACGTAGCGCAGGGCGCTCAGTGATACCGGGCACTCGGCCCGGTACGACGTCTTCATCCGTGTCGCGAGAGCCGGGGTGATGCTCGAAACACTCGCAGCGACAGGGGTTCCCACCGCCGAGCACGGGAAGCCGCCGAGCGCTGACCAGGTGAGCGGGCCGACGATGCCGTCGGCCACGAGACGGTGCGACTTCTGGAACGCCGCGACTGCGGCTTTGGTTCGAGGTCCGAACTGACCGTCGGTGGTGACCCGCAGCCGAGACTGGGTCGAGGACACCAATACACCGCTGTCGCCGGACTGGGTAGTGACCACCGAACAGGACGACGCCACCGTTGCCGATGGTGCTGCTGTGGTCGCCGTCGCGGTACTGACGTCCGCCGCCGCGACGGCGAACGCTGTGGTGGATGCCGCAGTCGCGCCAAGTCCGGCGGCCGCGCGAAGAATGAGGGACATGATGATGTTTCCTTCCGGGAACGTTCAAGCGGGAAACGCAATGCGCCCCGGGGTCCGGGGCGCATTGCGCGAACAAGGAGTTGCTCAGCCGGTGAAGTTGAAGTGGTAGGACTCACCGGTGGTGCCGTAGGCGTACGGCTGGGTGAACCCGTACTTGCCGCCGTTTGCCCGCAACCAGTTGGAACCCACACCGCCCCAGTCGAACTCGGTGGTGTGGCCGTGCCACTCCTGGAAGTCGACCGCCAGGCCCATGCCGTGGTTGGAGCTACCGGGCTTGTTCGCCTGCGCCGGGCCGAGCTTGTCGTACCAATACTGCTGCTCGGCCCAGTCCCGGTAGGCCAGGTCGATGTTGGCGTAGTGCCCGAACTTGGCCTTGTACGCCGCCTGCAACGAGTCCAGTGCGCGGCCCGCCGAGCAGTTGATGTACCGCGTGGTGTTCACCGTGTAACCAGGGGCGAACGAGTTGGGGGAGTTGTACGCCCCGTTCACCGCGCACAACTGCGACACCGGGATCTGGGCGTTCACCCGAGTCAGCGACGACGAGGTCGTCTCGATCTCACCACGGTTGATGTACCCGCCAGCGATCTTGACCCAGTCGGCGTTCACCTGCGTGCCGGAAACCGCTGCACCACTGGCCTTGTGACCCAGCACGCCGTAGTTGAACCCAGGCCCGGAACGCACAGTCGCGGTGATACCACCCGTGGTCGCGATCCAGCCATGCACGTTGCTGGTGGGCGGCTTGGGGCCGACCTTCGGCACGTCGATCAGGTAAGACGCCGCGACGTACTTGCCGGCATAGCCACCGCTGGTGATCTTCATCCAGCCGCCGTTGATGATGCCGGTGACCTTCGTGCCGGGGGACAGCTTGGCCACCCGGGCGTACCCGGTTCCCGGACCGGTGCGCACCGACAGGAAGTCGATGCCCGAAGCGACCTGCTTGGTCACCACGGTGGTGTTGGATCCACCGTTGCTGCAGGGGAATCCGCCCAAAGCTGCCCAGGTCTTCGGACCAACGACACCGTCTGCCGCCAGGTGATGGCTCTTCTGGAACGCCTTCACCTTCGCCAGCGTCTGGTTGCCGAACACACCGTCGGCGCCGAGGCCGCCCAGCCGGGATTGCAGCGTCTTGACCAGTGCCCCCGTCGAACCCTTGTGGATGGTGACCACGGTGCAGGAAGCAGCCGACGGACTGACGGCGGCATCAGCGTGTGGTGCGACCCCGGCGGCAACACCTCCGGCCATGCTGACCAGGCCGAGTACGGCAATGGCGCCTTTACTGGCGATTGAGTTGAACATCCTGAGTGATGCCTTTCAGTTGGTGCCGGCCGCGCGGTCAGCGATGGTGGATGCGAACTGGCGGTGCATGGCGCACAACTGCGCCAGCGGAGCCAGGTCGCCGAACTCGGGGCTTTGGACGGTCACGCCGGCCGGCGCGGAAACGCGCGGCAGCGTGTCACCGGTGTTGAATCCGGGAGCCAGTTGAGTAGAGGCAGCCGCCAGCAACCGGCGACCCTCCTCGTCCCACATCACGCAACCGTGGTGGCCGGTTCCGATGTAGATGCGGCCGAACGCACCATGCACGACACGGCCCGATTCGGAGTCGACGTCGCTGACTCCGAAGCCGCGAACCCCCAGCACCTGGAAGACTCCGGCGAAGCCCCACATCACGTCCTGCGCGGTGGCCGCAACACCTTCTGCCCGGCCGAGGCAGTCGTCGATGAACGCCTGATCGGCGAACTGGTTGAGCGTGCCGAGCTCGCTGGTGTCGACATCGCGCACCGGGGGAGAGGCGACGAACGCGACCTGCGCCTCGTCGACAGGCGCGAACGATCCGCCGTCGTTGACCGGCACCAGAATGATGCCGGCGGCGATGTCGCCCATCTCGGCGTCGTTGCGGTGCTGGAAGAACGTCGCACCCAGGTGATGCAGCGCGATGGAGGCCAGGCTCACGTCGACCTTGGTGGACTTGATACGGGGCGGGGCGGCCATGGACAGTGCGGACATATACGGGTCTTCTTTCGTGGTGGTCGTGGTCAGCTAGCGGAGGAGCGTTTGGGGGTACGAAGTTCGGACACGAGGAGTCCTTGCTGAGCGGCCCACCGCTGCCGTTGTTTCTTGGTCATGCCGCCCCAGATGCCGTCCTCGTCGCGGGCAACCGCGACCTGAAGGCAGTGCTCTCGGATCGGGCACTCTTCGCATGTGCGACGGGCTATCAGCCAGTGCCGTTGTTCGTAGAAGAACTCCGGATCCACACCGGTGCAGGGCAGTTGAGTGCCCGCAGGGACGACCAGGGGGTGTTCGGAAGCCAGGGCGATCCATTTGCCGAGCCCGTACCAGGGGTCGATGGGTTCGACCACCGTTGAGGTGTCGGCTATAGCTGCCTCCTTCGATCGTGGAAGCGCCTGAACCGATCCGTTGGTTGAGGCACATGCCGGAACGGTGCGACGCGGTTGCGCTGTCGCACGTTCGGGGCCTGACCTCACACCAACTGACATGGGCCACGCGCTCCGAGCCAGGACCCGCGAAAGCCCTGACCAGCGGCGATGAGGAAATCCAGGAGCGGCAAAGGTCTGCCTGATACCGGCTTCGACTGCCTCGTCGATGGGGCACAAGCACGCACAGCGCGGCTTCGTCGCACCGTGCCGGCATGACGAACTTCCTGATGTACGCAGCGGCCGCCATGTTCAGCGCTTACGTTCTGAGCAACCTCGCGTTCGCCGCCTGCTTGGCTGTCGGGATCCGAGGAGGCAAAGCCCGGCACACCGTGGCCGCGCTGTGCTCCGTCCTGTTGACGGGGATCGCGGCCCTGGTCCTGCTGTTGGTCGCTGCGGCGGTCAACCTCGCCAGTTAGTAGGCAGTCCTGCAGCAACAACAGGAGCGCCCGGACCTGCGAGGGTCCGGGCGCTCCTGTTGTTGCTGGTCAGCTCGCTGCGAGAACGCGGGCGATGCCGGAGTTGGCCAGTGACGTGAGGCGCGCCCCGCGCACCCACAGCGACCCGGCAAGGTCGCGTGAGGTCAGCAGATGAACGTCGTTGCACGAGGAAGCGAAGTACGGCGACATCGCCCAGCGACCCGTCTCGGTGACGCCGAGCGCGTGAACAGTTCCGCCCAGGGCACGGACCTCCTCGGCGGCCACGGCCAAGTCTTCGTCACCGGATACCAGGACGAAGTCAAGGGTCTGGCCGGTGCGGGCCAGATGCGTCATGTCCCGTTGGATCAAGCCATCCACGCGCTTCTGCTGCCAGACGCCGTCGTGACGCCGCAGTGCACCTAACGTCAGGTCCACCCCGGCGGTCGCCGCCAGTGCTCGGTGCTCGGGTGTCGGTTCCTTGTCCTGTCGTGCCCCGTCGTACCAATGGATCCGCGACACAGGGCGACCAGAGACCGCCACAGCCTTCTGCGCCAAGGCGGCAGCCATTCGCGGCGGGTCCAACTGGATGTCTTCCCGAGATACGCTCGGGGCGCGCGTCAAGGCGGCAGCGGCGGCCAGTAGCAGCCAGCCGCCGTCAACGAACACCCGAGTGTGTCGGGGCGTGATGGTATCCATGCCTGACACGGTGCGACGCTTGCCCCCTGACGTCACCAGTCGTCGGTGGTCACCTTCGGCGGGGAGTCCACTTCGGCCAACCGGGCCGGTCGCCAGAAGCGGACTCGGGGATGGGAGATTCCGGTTCGGCGAACTCATCACCAGCGAACGGGTCGGTGTCCAGTACCGGCTCATCGTCTGATTCCCCGGATGCAAGATCGGCGAGGAAGTCCTCCAAGAACGTCATGTCGAGTTCGGGCGGGGGTCCTCCGTTCGTTGGTCCGAACTCGATTCGGGCGGATCTGATTCTGTGCCGGACAACGCCGGCGAGACTGGGCCATCTGCGTCGCAGCGGTCCATCTCGGGATCCACTGCGCGCTGAGCGGTGCGGTCCGCGTCGTCGAAATCGCCCGAGTCGAGGTCGTCCAAATCCAGGTCGAGATCGAACGATTCCACCTCGATGACATCCTCCGTGTCGTAGCTAGGCTCGTCATCGCCGCCGCGCAACGACGGCGGCAGGTCACCAATGATCTGACCAGGCAGCACTTCCTGTTTCGGCATGAACGGCTCCAGGTCCAGTAGCGCAGACGGGTCCAGTTTCGGCACGCGCGCGTCGAGCTCGAACTTGAACGTGCCTGGGGCGGCAACGTCGGTGTCGGTACCTTGCGGGGCGAACCAACACTGGATCGGCTCTGCCACAGGAGACGTCAACGGCTCCCACAAGCCGCGGCCTTTGGGGATGAAGTCGCCCAGGCTCGGTGCGTCGAACGGGTTGCGAAGCGCCGACATCTTCGCGCCCTGGCTGGCGTTGCCGAAGATCGAACGGCCCATGTTGTCTTTCAGGTCAGCCCCGCCGGGCACTTTGTCCAGGACCGTCTTGTCTAGCTTCTGGGTCGCCAGGATCAGGTTGATTCCCACCGCGCGCAACTCGCGCACGACTTTTCCGGTGTACTGCCCGATAGTGGCGCGGGCCTTGTTGTCCGCTTCGACTTCCGCTCGAACCTTCTGGAGTTCAGGGTCGTTGCCGGCGTCCGGCAAAACCTCCCGGCCCATGGCGGAGGTGAACTCGTCGAAGAACACCACAATTCGCGGCGGACGTTGGTCTTCGGGAATGTCCATGAAGTTACCGACGCGCATCTGCGTCAACAGTTTCTTGCGCTGCTGACCCTCGTCGTACACCGCCTTCATGGCGGCTGCTGCAACGTGCGCAGTGGTGGCGACGGCGATGGCGTGGTCGGCTAGGAACGCGAAGTCGATCGCGGCCTTCTGGATGTCGATCACGACGATCTTCATGCCCTGCACAGCGCACCCGTACAGGATCCCCTGGGCGGTCACCGATTTCCCACTACCGGCGCCCCCACTTACCAGTGCATAAGGGTCTGAGATGAACCGGTGCTCAACGGGTTCGCCTGTGATGCCGGTGGCGAACGGCACGGCGTCGCGCTGAGCGGCGTCGACGGCGTCGAAGTCGAAGGCGACTCGCTCCGGCAACGGGTGCGTGCGACTGACGAGCAACTCGATGAAGCTGGCACCATGTCGGGACGGGTAAGCCTGGCAGAAGGCGTTGTTGGTGCTGGTGGCCAGTTTGGCCAGCGCACCCTTGAATCGCTCCGCCGACAATCCTGACGGCAGGGAGATCACCAGACGCTGCACCGCGTCGTTGTGTTCGAGGGCTCCGACGCTGGTGACGGTCGGGACGGAACCGTCGACGGTGACAAGGTTGGCGTCGGCGAATGCTTGCGACCAGTCGAGGTTGGTCAAGCGCAGCACATCTCGTCCGGGGTTGACCAGGAACGCCGGGTCTGGCTCGCCGCCGGCGAACAACCGCACTCCGTCCGGGATCGACTCCATCCGCAGCCACGGGACACCCAGGGACGCGCGCATCGCCGACGCTTTGGCGCGTACGTCGCCCATCGTCACTCCGTCGTGCAGGCGAAGGGAGATCTCCCACAACTGGTTCTTAGCCGCGCGAGGTGTTGTCAGGCATGTCGCATCGATCAGTTCGGGTCGGGCGAGTTTGGCTGCCGTGAACGCGGTGTTGACGATGCCCGCGGCGACCCACGCCTCGGCGTTGCTGCCTGACATGGGCTGCAGAGCACCCGGCTTGGTGCTGCTCAGTAATGTCAGCGTGGTCGGCACTGCCGTCTGGCTGGGTGCGTAATAGATGGTCAGGCCAAGCGCATGCCGGTCACCGGGGCGACCGCCGCTGCCTGGCCAGCCGGTGATCGCGACAAATCCGGCCGCGTTCAACGCTGCTGCCATTCGCTGCTCCGTGCCGAAGTAGTCGCGCGGGTCGACACCTTTGCGGACCAGAAATGGCAACCTGGTGATCGGAATGGATCCCATGCCGGCGCGCAACGTGCTCACCTCACGTACGACGTGCTGAGCCACCGGCAGGTTTAGCCGGTGTTTGGCTGGTCCGCCATCGGCCCAGTTGCGATCCCATTCGTCTTCGGTGCGTAGGTTGTCGATGGTGCCGCGCAAACCTCCGTCCAGCTCTACCGATTCGAGGTCGCCGACATACAGGACGCCTTTGCGGTGATCCACCTGCACGTCGACCCCGAGCGTCTGCGACATCAGGAACGGGATGTTGGACATCCGCACCGCTCGAAGGTCGCCGGACCAGGTTGTCGCCCAGACACGGGCACCCGGCTGCGTGTCCGGCTCGAACAGCGGTTGCACGGTAACGATCGGCATGGGGTCCATGGCCGCTGATGTGCGAGCCACCGTCATCGCCGCCTCGACCAGTAAGGTCGCCAGTTCGATGTGCTCACCGGTTGGCAGCGCCGACAGGTCAGTGGTGCCAGGCGCGGCCACCAGGATCCGGAACCGGTTCAGGTCGGCGGTTCCCGGTTGCGGTGCACCAGTGCCGTCCAGAACCGGTGAAGTCATCACGAATGTGCCTGCGCCCGAACCCACTTCGGCGGCAATCTTCACCTGCTGCTTGACAATGTCGGCCGCCGACCGGCCGGGCGGAGCGGTGAAACTGACCACCTCTAAACCTTCGACGGCGCCGGAGGGGTCACCGTCGCGGACGTCGTCGACGCTCGGGGCGGGTGCGACTTTCAAGGCTTCCCAGCGGGGCCGCCACTCCGCAATGGCACCTTGCACGCGCTCCCACTGGGCGACTGCCAGCCTGGTCGCGGCGAAATGCAGAATCAGAAGCGTCGTGGTGAGCCCGAGGGCTGCCCATCCCGCTGTCGGGAACGACCCGAGCCACACCCCGACCTGGTCGTTGCCCCCGAACATGCCCGGCACGACTAATCCGGCTGCGATGACAAGAACGAGTGCGCCGACGGCCAGCGCCGTGATGAGCCGGTCGGTGGATACCACCTTCCGGACATGGCTGAACCGTGTTGCCGGGCGGCCCTGCTCGGCGGTGCGGCGCACCGAGGTGAGCGCAGCCGCCAATAGCAGGGCGCAAATGAAGTTGGCCAGGTGAGACGCATTGATCGCCTGCGGAACCGTGTCAGGCTGCGCCGGCTGCTTCAACCACACCGGCCACGCCACCGGCAACGAGACCGCGACCAGCCCGGCCAGCACGCTCAGGGCCCAGGTTGTCCGCACGGGCCAACCAGGCTTGAACAACGACGTTGGGAACAGTAGGGCCGACTTCATTTGCCGCCACCACAGGTAGCCGTCGTAGCGACGCTGCTCAAAATCGTCGGCCGCCGTCGGGGACTTGGTCACCGGGTCACGCGGGCCGGTCAGGATGACCGATGGTTCCATCCACGCCGCCACGACCAGCGATAGCCACAGGAACGGAACGCTGGGCAGGCGCAGCGCAGCACCGGCCACGCACGCCAGCGCCCCGAGCAGAACGATCGGGGCGGCAAGACTGGTGGCCGGTTGGTTGTTGCGAGTACGACGGGTTGCCTGGGCCACGAGTCACCAGCCTTCGGGGTCGAGGATTGCCTGGGTCAGTCCGGCCGCGAGATGCCCGGACGGTCTGGGCTTGGTGACCAGCAGGGGGACCAGTGCGGCCACGATGCGTTCGTCAGCAGGCGCACTGCGGCGCACCCACCCGCCGGCAAGACGGTCCAACTTGCCGGAATGGATCAGGCGCGCGTGCGGGAACCGAGCCGCCCAAGTGGACACTTGGCCGTCGCGAGAAGAAGGCCACACGACGACGGTTGAGTAGATCGACTCGAAGCGCACCGCGCGCGACATCAGGTATGCGCGCAACATGTCGTCGGCGAGCTTCATCGTGCCCTTGTCGCACGACGCGAATCGCCGAGTGCCGCGCCGGGTCTTGCCGCCCCAGGTCCACAAGAACCCCGAAGCCCACGCCTTGGAGTCAACCAGGTGCAGACTCGACCCGGTGACCACGATGTGGTCGATGTTGGCCGAATACTTGCCCGGGATCTTCACGTCGTGCAGCACGACGGCACCGTTGACCCCCGCAATCCGGTTCAGGATCTCAGCGGTGTCGCGTTCCGCCTTCGCTGCTGCCGCAATCGCATGCCTACTCGTGACTTTCTGCCCGGAGAACCCGGCATCTAGCCCGCCGCCCGGCACGCCGTAAATCGTTGTGACCATACCGGGACGGTGCGACGCCTGTTCCCACGCTGAGGGAGCACTCGTCCGGCCCGGTCAAAGGATGCTTCGGACCAACAACACCAATAGGACGACGGACAGGACGATCAACGCGATACCGGTGATCCAGCGACCGGGACCGGCCATCAGGTCGCCGATCTCCTCGTTCACGGAGGGACGTCGCGCAGTGTTGTCGTCAGGCATTGGCCAGGGGCCTTTCCAGGAGGGTTTCGAGGGTGGTGGCGGCTTGCTCGCCCAGGTCGATGCGCAGCAATCGGTACAAAAGAACGGCGGCGTGGACGGTCTCGGTGCTCAGCGCTGTGGGCCAAGCCCGGTCATCCTCAGCGGCATCAAGGCTGCACATCTTCAACAGCAGGGCCAGGGACCTCAGCACGACAGGATCGGAGGTGATGGTGTCGTCGGCGTACCCCTGAACGGCGGCCGCGGTGTCGACCAGGGCTGCGCACGGCTGGTTCTCGCTGAACGCGCCACCGTGGGTCTGACAGAGCCCGTTGACGCTGCGGCATCCCGACAGTCGCAGCGCGACCTCGACCAGATCAGTCATCGGGCGATGACCTCCTCGACCGGCACGACTTCCGCGATCAGTCCGGCGCCGACGACTTCCCAAGGTTCGGAACGAACCAGGCCGCGGCTGGCCAGAACTGCGTCGGCGCTGTCGGCGTCGTACGTTCCGGCGACGACTTCCTCGGTGATCGGTGCGGACAGGAACTGCCCGTTCACCACCTGCGGGTCACGGTGCTCAATGGTGAGCGCGAGTTCCCCGGGGTAGTCCGTGTCGGTGACGACAAAAGCAATGTGATGGTTGGCCCTGACAGTGGCTTGCTGAGCAGTCATGCCGGTACGGTGCGACGCGTTGAGGTCCCAGCCCGCCGCACATTCTGCTCAGCCCTCAGTCGCCGTGCAATTCCTGCGTGGTGTCGAGTACGTCCTGGTCAATGCGGTCCCAGAAACGCTGGACAGCGCCTGGGTCGGCGTGTGGACGAACGTTGAAGTCGCATCGGACCCAGTTGGACTCGGCTGCTTGGTGATTCACTCCGTCAACGACGGTCCCGACCGCCATTTCGCTACGGCCGGCTGTCTGCCAGCAGGAGTAGAGCGTTCCATCGGCGTCGACCGTGATACCGAAGTCAGGGTCGGAACAGAACGGGCAGTTCGCCAAGTCCGTGCGTGGACTCACCGTGAAACCGAGTTCGAGCGCCCTGCGGTTCAACTCGATGATCTGGTCGGCGAGTTCGACGCCCGCTCCGCCGGACACCTCGGCCACGTCATCGAAACCGATCCCTATGTCATCGACGAGGCCAATCACGTACGCGGCAACGCGATCGCCTGCGGGCAGAGCGGAGAGGTCCTCCAACAGGCGAGACTGACCAGTCATCGTCGATGGCATCGCAGAAGTCCTGATCACCCAGCGCATCTGTGGATGGCGCAGTGCTCCGGTCAGGATGTTGCGCACGATCGTGTCGTAGGTGCCGCGGCCCGTGATCATCCGGCGAGTCTGATCGTGAGATTCTGGCCCGCCGTCGAAGCTGACGTACACCGTGTCCAAGCCTGACTCGGCCAGGATGTCCAGGCGGCGCGAATCCAGTAGGACCCCGTTGGTCCAGATGAGCGCCGAGTCGGCGACGACCTCGTTCAGCAGGGTTTGGCAGGCGTCAAGTGCGAGCAATGGTTCGCCGCCGAAAAGCATCAGGCGGGTGTTCGTGACTCCCGAGCGAATAGATCGACGGCGGATGTAGTCAGCAGTTTGAGAGGCGAGCTCGGGAACCATTCTTGCTGAGGAAACCCGGTCGGCGCGCGCCCCTTCCCGCGGGACTGTGACGTTTTGGATGCAGAAAGGGCACGCCAACTGGCAGTTCTGGGTTGGCAGGACAGTGGCCGAAAATGTGCCCGGAGTCGTTGTTGCCTGGTCGAACGCTCGCCGGACGATCTCCGGCGGCACGCCTGACGGCATGAGGTGCGCGGGCACCTTCATCCGCACGGAGTCGTTGAAGACCCAGTGGTAGCCGCCATGCTCCGGCAGGATTCGCACGGGTGCATCCTGCCAGAGCAACCCGACAATTCCCGGTTAGCGCATGGCGCAAACGACCAACGGAGCGACAGTTTTGTACGGCGATTGCAACTGGACGCCAAGTTCGAGCAGGGCCTGGATCAGTGCGGGATCCACTGGTTCTCCTTCTTGGGTGTTACTTTCCGGCACGCCAATACTAGGGCTCCTGAACCGTCTAGTCTTTGCTCCGTGCCTGACGTACCGGACCTCGATCGCATCCTGGCGGCGGCCAACCCGGTGCGGCTGAGCATCATCGAGCGACTGGTCGCCTTTGGGCCGCACACGCAGCGGCAGTTGACGACTGCGCTCCCGCAAGCTTCGGGCAGTATCAAGTACCACCTGCGGATCCTGGAGAACGCCGGGTACATCGACACGTTGCCTGATGGGAAGTTCGCAATCCACCGCAGCGGTGTCACCACCGAAACCGATCCTGGTGGCAGGTCCGACGAGGGCGAACTAGAGGCTGCTCAGGCGGCTTTGGAGCGATTGGTGGTTCAGCGCCGTCTTGACCGAGTCCAGGTGTGGATGAAGGAGAAAGATCACGCGCCCGCAGACTGGGGCAGCCAGCAGGTCAGTTCTGACTTCATTCTGCGACTTACACCGGACGAACTACGGCAGCTCGGCGAGGCCGTCGATGCTGCGATTGCTCCGTTCCAGGAAATCACGGCTGCCCGGGCGGCCGGCTCTGGCGAGTTGGACGGGGTGAGGGCGGTTTTCGCGATGGTCATGGCATTTCCGTTAGGCGTCGCTGACGACGGATCCTGACGCGCGCAGCGTTTCCAGTCGCGGGGCGGCGTACTCCTCGTCCAGGAGAACCTCCAGGTCGGAGCCGCTGGCGTCGATGAGGTACATCGGGTTGCGCCCGAAGGCGGCGCTGATGGCTACGACCAATGCTGCGGATGGGTTGTTGCGCGAACCGTTGCGCATCAGGGACATGTGCGCCTCACTGCAGCGCACGCCGAAATCTCGAACCGTGGCGGCGATCTGTGCGTTGGTGAAGAATCGCGGCGGGCGTGATTTTGCGTCGGCAGGGACCGTCTCGAACAGGCGGTTGAGTCTTTCAGCGAACCAGGGCAATCCTTCCGAGAACATAACTGTAGTCAAGTCCATGAGGGTTGTGACGTCAACATAAACAGCGCCCCTTTGTTTGGCCTGGACGCATGGTCAGGTCACGTTTGCGAACTCTTTACCACAGCTTTACCCAACGGAGGGAGAACCTTGGAAGGGTCTGTCAAGATCTGGTCTGTTCACTGAGTAACACCCAACTACAGTTATGCGCTGTGCGGGACGATCATCTTGACGACCCCCAGTCGGGGATCATCCGGCCGACACGATCCGGGCGCCCAAAGGCGCAGCGTCCGGTCGCTTCGATGGAGTCGGCCCTCAGCGCCGCAGCGTGGCTGCCGCGCGGTTACTGCCTCGGCGAGCCTGCCTGCTCTCTGGACGTCCAGGCCGAGCCAACGCCCGACCAGGAGCAAGCCGGGTAATCAACCGAACAGCAATCGAGAAACCGCCATCGCGGCAGCGTCCTGCGCCGACTCGCCGCACGTACGCCCAGATACCGCGCGCACCGTTGCCGACGGATCGCCCCGAACCCACCAGGCGACACCGGGCGAGCGGTTGGCGGCTAACGCCAAGCGAACCGGCGAGGCGGAGACAGATGGGTCCGAGAACCTCGTCAACTGAGCCGGCGAAAGGTCCGAACGCCGAGCTCCCTCCGCGTCACGCAACACCAAGTCAAGATTCGCCGGTGTTACCTCCACTCGGTCTGGAGGAAATCGCTCCGGCTGTTGCGACGCAGGCGTCGCCGGAAGCCCGATGGACGCTTCACCAGCCTGGTGGCCGGCGAAGCGTCCAGAACGATCTCTCGGCTGACCGTTGTCAAAGTTAGACACCGACCGTTACCCCTGTCCTCTACACATCGGCTGCCTGACGCCGGGCAGGGCCGGCAACGGGTGACGCCGTCGGCCTGGTGACTGCGTCCAGGTGAGCGTTCCAGGCATCGTCGTCCTGCTCGGCCAGCCATGCGGAAATCGCACGAGCGTCCTTGGCGCGGCAGTCCGCGCCGCCCCAGGGAGCCAGGAGCGCGGCAGTCTGTCGGTCAGTGAGCTCCCCGCGAGACAACTTCCGGGCCGCGGCGGCGGCCCCGCCTGCTGCGGCGACTTCCTTCCGGCAGGCGACTGCTGCTCCGGGCGCAAGTCGACGCAACGTCTGTGCGGGGACGCGAACCCCTGCGTGGTGCTGCTTAGCCGCACCCATGCGGGCAGCCTCCACGACACGATCCGCCATGCCGGGGTTAACCGCGAGTTCGCGCCACAACGCACGCGCCTGGTCGGAGTTGGCCTTCGCCAGTTTCTCCGCGATCACCTGGGAGGTCTGCGGGTGCAGGTCGTCCTCGAACGGTGAGAACAGAGCCTTGTGCGCGGCCTCGGACGCGGTGCCGTCCAGTACCTTCTGCGCCACCGCTCGGGCGCCACCGGAGGTAGTCAATGTCTTGTCGGCGCGGCGGACGTCGAGCTCCGAGAGCCGATCCCGGCCCTCGAACAGTTCATCACCGTCACGCTCGGCTGCGCGATCCATCAAGGTCTCGGCGACCTGGTCGCTGGTCATGGAGCCGCCGTGGAGCGCGCTGAACGGCAGGTCCGCACGGTCTTTCAGGCGGTGGTAACCCTTGGTGGCTTTCTGCGTCAGCCCCGCCGTTTGCCCGGCGGCGATCTGCTCGGCCCGCTCCTGGCCTTGCGCGGCGATGATGCGCTCGGACAGTTCGTCCTCCTCGGCGGCGGTCATCATCCGACCGTTCTCGTTCTCGAACACCTTGCGTGCCTCGATGTGGGCGGCGATCGCCTTCATGTCTGGGCCGCGCGTGGTGCCCATCCGCCGCTGCCGGATCAGGTTATTGACGATGGACGACAGGTACTTGGTCGGCCGGTCGAACTGCCTGCCTGCGCTCTGTGCCCGCTGCTGGGCCTCGAAGAATTGCAGCAACGCCTCACTGGCGAGGTCCTCGTCGAGTTCTCCCAACTTGGCCCGGACGGCGTCACGGGCTGTCTTCATCAGCTCGGCGTCCGGGTCGTCCAGGTGGAAGCCGGTGTCGATCTGCTGGCCAGGAGTAGCGAGGCACGATCCGTCGTCGGGCTCACGGTTGGGCTTGACGGCGAAACTTCCGTCAGCGTTGCGTGGGTGGGCGGACTCGGTGAATGTGGTGGTAGCCATACCTTGTTGGTTGGCGGCATCCACGTTTTGCCGTCACAGGCCGTTTGACCTGCGAAAACGGCCGCGCTAGCCTCGAGATTTCATCGGGTGTCGGTGTCGACGGCCGTGTTGTGAACTGAAAAGTGCTCCTGACCTGGGACGATAGGTGTTGCGAAGCAACTATCGGAACCAGTTCGAGGAGCACCTTCCAGGTGAAGAAGACTACCGGGTTCTACCCGTCTGTTCAGGTCGACACGGCACCGGTGTCGGCGGCTGGTTCGGCGGGCGGGGTTTTGCTGACCACGGCCGCGGAGGTGACGGGTCTGTCCCCGGCGATGGCGCGGGCTCTGGATGGGTGGCGCAAGCCGGCGGCGGTGCATCACCCGGCCAAGGTGCTCACCGACCTGGCCGTGACGCTGGCGCTCGGCGGTGACTGCCTGGCGGACGCGGCAGTGATCCGGTCCGAGGCCGACGTGTACGGACCGGTTGGATCCGAGGCAACGATCTCTCGCACGATCACCGCGTTGGCCGCGGACGCCCACCGCGTGTTGAAGCAGGTGGCGGCCGCACGACGTGCCGCCCGTGCCCCCGCGTGGGCGCTGGCCGGTGAGCGCGCACCGACCCACGGTGTGACCGCCACCGATCCGTTGATCGTGGACCTGGACGCCACGCTGATCACCGCGCACTCGGACAAGGAAGAAGCCAAGCCCACGTTCAAGAAAGGCTTCGGGTTCCACCCGTTGTGTGCGTTCGTGGACCACGGCCCGGACGGGACCGGTGAACCATTGGCGATGCAGTTGCGGCCGGGTAACGCCGGCTCCAACACCGCCGCCGACCACATCCAGGTCACCCGGGACGCGCTCAAACAGCTGCCCGGGATCAACCCGGCCCGGCCGGGCCGCAAGGTGCTGATCCGCACCGACGGCGGCGGCGGAACCCAGGAGTACACCAGGTGGCTTGCCCGCCGGGGTGTTTCGTACTCGGTCGGGTTCACCCTGCCCGCGTGCCTGCCCGAGCTGTACCGGCTGATCCCGGCCAGGGCGTGGCAGGCAGCACTGAACGCCGATGGCGAGGTCCGCGAAGGCGCGGACGTGGTCGAACTGACCGGCCTGCTCACGTTCCGCGGTCTGTTGTCCGGCTGGCCGGCAGGGATGCGGGTCATCGTGCGCCGGGAACGACCCCACCCCGGAGCGCAGTTGCGGTTCGACGACGTCGACGGGTACCGGTTGACCGCGTTCGCGACCAACACCACCCGCGGGCAACTGGCGAACCTGGAGTTGCGGCACCGGCGGCGGGCGCGGTGTGAGGACCGGATCCGGATCGCGAGACCAGCGGTTAGCGAGGTGCACCCCCTCGTTTTTGGTTGCCGTGGGGGCCGGGCTCGGCGCAGTCACCGGGGAGTCGGCGACCTTACCCTCACTTCCGTCGCCCACCCCTGATTGATAACGGCAACTTGCGAAGCCACCTTCCGAACCAAACCAGCGGACGAACCTGGCGCCAGGCTTTCCTGGTCGGCTCGAGGGGCGCCGAGTTGAGCCGGTCGCGCGCGGGAGGGTCGTGATGAAGCATCGAGTCCGCGGGCCGCGGTCCCCATGCGGGGTGTTCTTCTTCCCGTCAGCTGGGGTGTTGTTGGAGTTGTTCTTCGATGCGGTCAAGGAGCAATTCCAGACCGCCACGGAACTCTTCTTCGAAGTGGTCTTCGGTCAGACCCTCGCGTAGCCGGTGGATGAGCGGATATCGCTCTGGGTCAACGGCGATGAGGTCTTCGCTGGTGTCGCAGTCGGCGATGTCCTCGCGCTGGCCCTCGGTGCGAGTGGGGCTGAGCGACCCCGGTACGGGGTCTGTGGAGTCCACAGGATCCCCTGGTCCGCCGTCATCTCCGGCCTGGAAGGACCCATCACCTGGTTTGGGATCCGCGATGACCATGGCGCTGGTCTCTAGAAGCAGGTATCCGAGGAGGAAGGAGTTGAAGCACCGATAGGTGTAGAGCACATGCTCATCGGAGAAACCGTCTCCAGCGAGGGTCTGCAACATCTGCTCGATCCAGCGCAGTGAGCGAAGGGGAGGGTTGATCCACGGGGCCTGTGGGGGCCTGGTGGCCACCAAGGGAAAGGCGTGCGGGTGAGTGAGGGCATAGCGGCGTACCCCCCACGCGAGACTGGTGAGATAGGGCCGCCACTGTCCTGCGGCCGCCGCCGATTCGATATCTGGGTCGTCATCGAGTTCGTCGACGATGTGGTCGACCACAGCGTCGAAAAGGTCTTCACGGTTGTCGACGTAGCGATACAACGTCATGACCTGCACATCCAACCGGCGAGCCACCGTCCGCATTGAGGCTGCCGCAATGCCTTGCTCGTCAACCAAGGCCAGGGTCTCGGTGATCAAGCGGTCGGCGGACAACTTCCGACGGGGACCGGGGGCGTGTGGGTCCGTCCTCTTGATCACGATCCCTGCCCTCAACACGCCGCTCTATATGGCACCCGCCGTTGGATATCGGCCCTTGATTGATGTGCAAATTATAGCCACGGAGACAGGTATGGAGGCCTTGCGTCCTGCGGTGCATCGCGTACACCGTATTTAATATACGGTGTACACGGGTCAGGCGGTCAGCGCTGGCCCCCGGGCCGGGAACCTCGTAGGACAATCCCGGGCCGGTTCCGTCGGTGGTGCGTCACCGAAACATCTCAATCCGTAAGGACGACACACGTGATCTCTGTAGAGCAGATTCAGTCCCTTATCGGCGGTGACGCCGTCGACCCCAGTGATGCCAAGATTGGCTCCATTGGCCAGGTGTACCTGGACGACCAGTCCGGTCAGCCTGCGTGGGTGACGGTCAAGACCGGCTTGTTCGGTACATCCGAGACGTTCGTTCCCCTCAATGATGCCGAGGCGGACGGGGACGCCCTCAAGGTTCCTTACACCAAGGACAAGGTTAAGGACGCTCCTCGGATCGACGCTGACCAGCATCTGGGGGTGGACCAACAGCAGAAACTGTACGAGTACTACGGGCTGGCCTACGGCCATGACACTGCGAAGACCGGCCAAGAGCAGGGTGAGTTCGGGAATGTCGGCATCCCGCGGGGCCGGGAAAGCCAGGACGACGACGGGGCCGGCGAACGGCGCAGGGACCTGGCGGGCGAGCCGGGAGTCAAGGGCCGGGACACTTCCGGTCCGACCACCGACCAGGCCATGACGCGCTCGGAGGAGCAGCTAAACGTGGGCACGGAGAAAGTGGAGACTGGGCGGGCTCGGTTGCGCAAATACATCGTGACCGAGAACGTCACCACCACGGTCCCGGTCAGCCACGAAGAGGTGCGGGTAGTGCGCGAACCGATCACCGAGCAGAACCGCGGCGACGCGATTGCCGGCGGTGACCTAACCGAGGAGGAGCACGAGGTCACACTGCACGCCGAGCGTCCCGTGGTCGAGAAGGAGACCGTGCCAGTCGAGCGGGTCAGGCTGGACACCGAGACCGTCGCCGGTGAGCAGGAAGTCACCGAAGAAGTCCGCAAGGAACAGATCGAGACCGACGCCGACGCCACGGCGCGGCAAGGTCGCGACGACCGCTGAACGCGGCCTCATCGCATCCGGGGAGCCGCTCTGGTCCGCAGGAGCGGGCAACTGATAAAACAAACCTGTACGGTGTACGCAGGCCCTGGGCCGCACCGAACACATCAGCCATCTCAGCACGGAAAGGTATCGCGCATGACTGACACGCACGGCAATTCCTCGTCCGACATCGCCGCGTCTGACGCCGCAAAGTCCACCACTCGCAAGCACGGGTCGGAGGTGTCGTCGCGAGAGGACGACAGCCCCTTAGTGACGTCCCAGGGGCGCACATCGATCGCAGACACGGTGGTGGCGAAGATCGCTGGGATCGCCACCCGGGAGGTGTCAGGGGTGCATGAACTCGGGGGTGGCGCAGCCCGTGTGGTCGGCGCCCTGCGGGACAGGATTCCCGGTTCGCGGACCAACTACTCCCAGGGAGTGACGGTGGAGGTTGGTGAACGCCAGGCCGCGGTCGACCTCGACCTGGTCTCCGAATACGGCGTGGCTATCGCCGACCTCGCGGCGGGGGTTCGCCGCAATGTGATCAGCACGGTCGAGGCGATGACAGGACTGGAGGTCACCGAGGTCAACATCACCGTCCATGACGTGTTCCTCGACGACGGCAGCGAGGATGACTCTCAACAGCAATCACGTGTCGAGTGAGGGGGTCGGGGGTGGATCCGCACGGCCGGAGCTCGTTGATGCGATCGCCCAGGCTGTGTTGGCCACCCCCGGCGTGCAGGGTCTGCACTCCGGCAGGTTCGGTGAGGTGGCCACATATTTGCCCGGCCGCCGGGTCGCCGGGGTTCGCACCGCAGAATCCGGGTCTGACATCCACATCGTGGTCGCATGGGGCCACCCGGTGCCGGCCACGGCTGACGCCGTCCGAGCCGCGGTGCAACGGGTGGCCCCCGGCCGCATCGACGTGACCGTTGAAGATGTCGCCGCCCCCGACGAGTCCCTACGATGACGCGTGACGCGCCCCGCAATGCTGCGCACGCCGCCGCGCGGCGTGCGGTGGCGCGTCGCCTGCACCCCGACCTGGGGGGAGATCCGCAGGAGTACCTAGCTGCCATGGAACGCGTGGATCGGCAGTTCGGTACCACGTCGTCCGGTGGGCTACGGCAGGCGGCGTCCGCCCCGCCCTATGTGGTCCGCCGCAGCTCGTCACTTTCTTCAGTTCAAAAAGGGACACGCGGCGCCGTTCGCGCGATCCGTGGGGTACTGCCCCGCGGCTGGCCCGGGGCACGCCGGTACGGCCGACTGTAAGCCTCGTCCATCCCCCTGGGGTCCAACACCTCATCCCTCGCAAGGAGAACTACTCATGAACCGATCTGCCCTTGGACTTCTCGCCGGCCTGTTGATGGCCATTGCCATCGCCGTCGACGGCTTCTCCGGATTCTTGCTCGCATTGGTGCTCGGCGTGCTCGGGTTCGCCGTGGGCGCGTACCTCGAAGGCGAGCTAGACCTGTCGGCATTGGCCCGCGGCAAGCGTGGCTGACGTCCATTCCGGCGGCGTTCCCGATACTCAGGACGCGGCCGAGCGCGGCACCCTGGACGTGCGAGCGGCGGCCATCGAGCACCTGGCCGAACACATCGCCCAGGGGTGCCCGGCACGGTGACCCACCGTTCCGGGCTGGATAAGCTCCGCGGGCGGGGTTTCCCAAACGCGCAGGTCACGATCCGCGGTGCCGCCAGCTGGATCACCCTCGAGATAGCCGTGGCCTGGCCCGGGCCCGTTGAAAAGATCGCTGCGCACGTCCGAGATCAGGTGCGTGCCGACACCAGCCGGTTATCAGGTAGCCAGGTGCGGCGCGTGGACGTCACCGTCCACGTGCTAACGGCCGACCAATTCGAGACCACTGAAAGGCGGGTTCGATGAACCCCAAGGACACCCCCAGGGCCGCGCCGGTAGCCGCGGTGACCGGGTGCTTGGTGGCCTTCTTGCTCATCGCGTTGGCCGTGGTCGGGATCCACGACCTGGCAGTCACCCAGCACTGGTCACGCGGACGCTCCTGGTCCCGCGACGCGATCGAGGCAGTCGATGGCGCCACCCGCGCCGACTGGGTCGTCCCCTTAGCGGTCATCACGCTCCTCATCGGAGTGGTGCTGCTCTACGCAGCACTCAAACCCCGCCGCGCCACCCACCGCCCGGTCCCCGACGAGAGCGACGCGGCCGACGTGTGGATCAGCCCGGCGGCGCTAAGCCAGTTGGCCACTGCCGCCGCTGAGGACGTACCCGGTGTGTTACAAGCCCATTCCAGGGTAACCGCGCGTCGGATTAGAGTCAGTCTGCATACCACACCCGGATCAGACCGGGACCAGATCACCCAGACCGCGACCCAAAGCATCAGCGACCGTGTCGGCGCGCTGAGCGACCTTCCGGTGACGGTCCAGGCACAGGAGGCCAAGGCATGAGCCGAGCCCCGTACAAGATCGACCGGCTCGCCACAATCGTGGTCGCGATACTGATGCTGGCCCTAGGATTAGTGCTGCTCGACTGGCGTTACCACCTGGTGCTGCACGGGTACCCCAAGCAGATCTCGTTGGGATCGTTGGCGATCTGGGCCGATACCAGCTGGTGGGCATGGGCCTTCGCCGCGATCACCCTGCTCCTGGGTGTGCTGGGTTTGTGGTGGCTACTGGCGCACCTGCGGCGCAACACCATCAAAGCGACCAAGATGCCCCAAAGCGGCCCGCAGGGGACGATCACCATGGACACTTCCTCGCTGGCGAACGCCATCGCGCAAACCCTGCAGGACGCCGGACCGTTCAGCTCGGTGGCGGCTAACGCCACCCAGGACGGGCGGGCCACCACCGTGCTGGTTAACGCCTACCCCGACCAACAAACCGACGGCCCCAGCATCATCCAAGCCATCCAGGAAATGCGTGCGCATCTACGCTCGGCGTTCCCTGACCACGGAGTGAGTGCTCGCGTCCTCATCGCTCGACCCCGGGGCTCCGGCAAATCCAGCGCATCCGCCCGGGTGCGTTAATCACTCAGAGTCTGATGAGTGAAACGAAGGACCACACCGCGGCCGCCGAGTGGGCCGAGGGGCAACGACGGCGACCCCGATAACGCTAGACGCACATACCTGCTATTCGAATACCCGGTGTTGACAACACTCGCCGGATGCCTCTCAGGTGGTTTCCCCAGAGGCATCCGGCCAACCTACCGATGCCCACCGATGACCGCGTCGTTCGCGGTCCAACAGGCGTCAAACTCGTAGCCCGAACCCTGCGAAAACCAAGCCGTGCACCCGCGGAAACGGTTGAGCGCTTTGGGCAGAGCCCCAGCCTTTTTCAGATGCCGAGAGTGGTGGCAGCGTTGTTGACCCAGGCGGATTCGACGCGGACGTAGGTGCCAACGGAGGCGGGGGAGCGGTGTCTGGTTTGATGCATGATCGCCCGGTCGCTGGCTCCGCGCAGGTGAGCGTGGGTGACGAACCCGGCGCGGTGGGAGTGCGCGGAGTAGCCGGTGGGGTCCAGGCCGGCCCTGGCTACAGCGCGTTGCACGATGGTGTTGATGGATTCGGGATGGAGCCGGCCGGGGCGTACGCGGTTACCGCGGGTGATCCCACGGAACACCGGCCCTTCGGTGATTCCTGCTTGTGAGAGCCAGGTACGGAGTGCGGTGACTGGGCAGTGTGCCGGGTTGGTGCCGAAGGGCAAAACGACCAGTTCGAGGTTGCCGTGCTGGTTGGTTTTGGAGTGACGCAGGCTGGCGACGAGTCCTAGTTCGTGGTCGGCGAGTTCGTCGACGTTAAGGTCGGCGAGTTCGCTACGGCGTAGAGCCGCGACGAATCCGACCAGGAGCAGGGCCCGGTCGCGTAACCCTCCCAGGTCGGTTTCAGGGTTGGCGATGGTTCGTTTAGTTGACCAGGTGGTGGGGCACGAGTCCAGGACGTCGAATAGGACCGGTGGGTGCAGTGGAGTGGATTGGTCTGGGGGAGTGGCCAGTTGGCGGCGGATGCCTTCCCAGACGGTGACGACGCGGGCGTTGAGGGTGGGGTCGGGCAGGTCGTGCATCCGATGGGCGAATTTGATCGCCGACAGCCGCCGGGAGATGGTGCCGACCTTGGCGCCGGCGGTGGCCAGCTGGGTCAGGTAGCCAGTGATCGCGGCCGGGTCCGCTGGCAGCGATGAGCGACCATGTTGGGTGCACCAGGTGGTGAATTCGGCCCAGTCGGCTCGGTAGCCGCGCAACGTGTTGGGTGCCCAGGCCGCAGCGGCGTAGCCGGCCTCGGCCGCGGACAGCTGCTCCTGGTCGCCGGCGGCGAGCTCACCGAGGGCAACGGGCGGCTGGTCGGGCTGGACAATACTCACCGGTGCATCATCGCGCGAGCAGCCGCCCAGGGCGGTAGTGACGCGGGATTCTGTTCAATTATCCCGTGTAATAGGTGGATACAGACCACAACAGATGTCACCGACACGGAGGGGTGCAAAAAGGGGCTTCTCAGATGAGGGTGTAGGTCGGCCGGGCGCGTCGGTCCGCAGATAGACGTCGAGGTCGCCCGACGACGGAGGTTCCTACGCCATCCATCCGAAAGACCTCGACGTGACCGACGCTACCCCGCCGGCCGGCTTCGGCCGCCCTGACCTGACCGCCTTCGCGTCTCATCTCAATCGACCCTGATCGAGTCTGCTGACCCCCTCGACGAGAACGCAGCGACATCACAGCCACCCAACCCCGACCGTCCGGGAAGCCGGGACACGTCACATGGCCTGTGCTGCGGGCGTGTCGAGTGGGTCGTCCAGGGGCGACGCAGGAGCGTCGACGCGACGTGCTGAGAGGTGGTTCCAGTCGAGCACTAGGACACCGGCTACAGGCATGGCGATAGGTCAGGAACGGCGTCGCTCCCTACGCAGGAGGGAGCGCAGAGTCTCGGCGTTCGCGTAGCCGACCCGTAGCGCGATCTCGGCGGAGGTGAGGTCCGTGGTTGCTGAGAGGTGCCGAGCTCGTTCGATGCGAAGCCGTTGGACGAAGCCGAGCGGAGTGAGGTTGAGCGCCGCACGGACTCGTCGTTCGAGGGTGCGCCGGCTGGTGCCGAGCGACTGCGCGACGAAGGCGACGTTGAACGGTTCGTCCAGGCGGGCGCGCACGAAGCGTTCGAACTCGACGACGATCGGGTCCTCGTGCCGGAGATGTTCGTAGGCGACGAAGGCCGCCTGCGACGGACGCTCGTCGATGATGAGGAGCTTGGCGACATGTTGGGCCAGGTCGGGGCTGATCGATCGCACGAGTGAGAGCGCGAGGTCGATGTGGGCGAACGCGGCGCCGGCGGTGACGAGGTTCCCGTCGACCACGACCATGGTGTCGAGATCGAGGGCGACGGTCGGATAGCGCTTCAGGAACTCCGGCCCCAGGAACCAGCTGGTCGTCGCCCGCCGATGATGCATCCGTCCGGTCTCGGCGACAGCGAACACGCCGGTGCACGCCGCGGCGATCCGGGTGGTCGCGTCGTCGAGACGCCCGAGCGAGGCGATGACCGAACGAGCATCTCGGCTCTGGAGGGCGTCGTTGGTAGCGGCGGCCGTGAGGGTTCCAAGCGCAGGGACGACGACCACGTCGAACTCTGCGGACTCCGACAGCGGGTGGTCCACCGACAGGGTCATCGATGCCGTCGTGGTCACTCTCCGTTTCGGTCCGAGGATGGCGAGTTCGATCGGGTCAATCCGCGGGTCGACATCGCCGCGGGCTCCGTCGGCCACCCGCACGATGTCGATGACCGACGCGACAGCCGAACCGAAGCAGCCGTCGATCGCGATCAGTCCGATACGCATGGCGCGAACAATAGCAATACTGCCGTATACGCCACTTCTCACATGCCCTTGCTCGTCCTACGCTGAACTCGCTTCACCAAGAAACCTCGACACCTAGGAGAACCCCTCATGTCCACACCCGCATCACTTCCCTATGCCTTCGTCGCCAAGATCGTCGCGGCCGATGGACAGCACGACGCGCTCGCCGATCTGCTCGCCGGCGCTGTCGCGCTCGCCAACGAAGAAGTAGGAACGATTGTCTGGTTCGCGGTCAGGACCCACGCCGACACCTTCTGGATCTTCGATGCGTTCCCCGACGAGGCCGCTCGCGACGCCCACGCCAACGGCGCCATCGTCGCAGCCCTGATGGCCAACCAGCACCTCCTCGGCGCAGCACCCGAGATCCTGGCGGCCGACGTCCTCGCGTCCAAGCTCCCGTAGTCCGCCAACGCACGAGACGATCGCGCCCCGCCGAGCCGTCGCCAGGTCGCGACGCAACGCCACGCTGCGTTGCCGAGCGGTGCGAGGCCTATCGGCACACGGCCAGGATGCCGGCCGCGAGCGCTCAGCCGGCGAGGGGTCCGTCGTAGAGGAGAGCGACGTCGGTGTCGGGCAGAGCCGTGAGGCCAGCGCATCGCGCGACCACCAGAACCGAACCGCCCCTGCCCTGCGTTTCCGCAGGTCAGGGGCTGTTCGCCGGAGCCGCCTGTCGGAATCGAACCGACGACCTAATCACGTCGGCTTTGCGTCTACCGCTTGATGCGCCCACTGGGCGA
The DNA here is from genome assembly GCF_042661605.1 of Branchiibius cervicis. NCBI lineage: Bacteria > Bacillati > Actinomycetota > Actinomycetes > Micrococcales > Dermacoccaceae > Branchiibius > Branchiibius cervicis. The sequence goes on along the minus strand of NZ_JBHSWJ010000002.1, from coordinate 2,198,525 downwards.
ACGAGCCGCTGACCTGCGCAAACGCCGAGCGTGGGGGACGCCGCCATCCGGTGGTGACCGACGACGACCGACCAGTACCGACCGTTTCACCGGAGCTTGCGGCGGCGTCGAAGCCGAGCAAGCTCCATTCCTTTAGCTCACCGCGCCCTCCTCCTCGCCGGTCCCGTCGTCGTCGAAGACGTTTCAGGGGGCTTCTCAGATGAGGGTGAAGGTCGGCCGGGCGCGTCGGTCCGCAGATAGACGTCGAGGTCTCCCGACGACGGAGGTTCCTACGCCATCCATCCGAAAGACCTCGACGTGTCCGACGCTACCCCGCCGGCCGGCTTCGGCCGCCCTGACCTGACCGCCTTCGCTCGACTCGACGGCCTCGGTCTGAGCGTGACCGGACAACGACTTGAACCGGATCGTGCGGTCCTCGCGTGCCGCGTGGTGGAACCAGATCAGTGGTGCCGACGGTGCGGCAGCGAAGGCGCTGCTCGTGACACCGTGATCCGGCGGTTGGCCCACGAGCCGCTGGGCTGGCGACCGACCGTGCTGGAAGTTGTAGTGCGCCGCTACCGCTGTGCCGACTGCGGACACGTGTGGCGCCAAGACACCAGCGCCGCGGGGGAGCCACGCGCGAAGCTCTCGCGCACCGGGCTGCGGTGGGCGCTGGAAGGGATCGTGGTCGCACACCTCACCGTCGCCCGTGTCGCCGAGGGACTCGGGGTCGCGTGGGACACCGCCAACAACGCGGTCCTGGCTGAGGGCAAGCGGCTGCTGATCAACGACCCCACGCGGTTTGAGGGCGTGAAGGTCATTGGCGTCGATGAGCACGTCTGGCGCCACACCAGGCGTGGCGACAAGTACGTCACCGTGATCATCGACCTCACCCCGGTCCGCGATGGCGCCGGCCCAGCAAGGCTGCTGGACATGGTCGAGGGCCGGTCGAAGGCGGCGTTCAAGACCTGGCTCGCCGACCGCGACGACGCCTTCCGTGACGCGGTCGAGGTGGTCGCGATGGACGGCTTCACCGGGTTCAAGACCGCCGCTGCAGAGGAGATCCCGGACGCGGTCACGGTGATGGATCCCTTCCACGTCGTGCGGCTGGCCGGTGACGCCCTCGACAGGTGCCGGCGCCGGGTCCAACTCGCGATCCACGGGCACCGTGGGTTCAGGGACGACCCGCTCTACAAGTCGCGGCGCACGCTGCACACCGGCGCGGACCTGCTCACCGACAAGCAGAGCGACAGGCTACGCGCGCTGTTCGTTGATGACGCTCACGTCGAGGTCGAGGCGACCTGGGGTGTCTACCAGCGCATGATCGCCGCCTATCGCCACGAGGACCGGCAACGTGGTCGCGAGCTCATGGAGAAGCTGATCACCGACGTCAGCGCCGGCGTCCCCAAGGTGCTCACCGAGCTCACCACCCTGGGCCGGACCCTGAAGAAGCGAGCCGCTGACGTGCTCGCCTACTTCGAACGACCCGGCACCAGCAACGGGCCGACCGAGGCGCTCAACGGACGGCTCGAACACCTGCGCGGCTCCGCACTCGGGTTCCGCAACCTGACCAACTACATCGCCCGAAGCCTGCTCGAGACCGGCGGCTTCAGACCCCAACTCCTACACCCCCGATTGGGATGAGCCTGCAAAAACCTTCGTTTGCGCTACATGCGTGAGTGGGGTCCTCAACCGTTTTGGTTGAGGACCCCACTCACGGGATGCGGCTTGTCAGTTCTTGATCATGCCGTGCGGGTCGATGATGTACTTCTCGTCCGAACCCTCGTTGAACTTCACGTATGCGTCAGGGGCCTCGTCGAGACTGATGACCTTGGTGTTGAGCATGTCGCTCAGGTAGGGCATGCGGTCCCACAGGATGGCCATCATGAGTTCACGGTTGTAATGCATGATCGGCGCCTGGCCCGCGGAGATGCGGGGCGACTTGATCCATACCTTGCCGAAGTCGAGCGGGAAGGTGCCTTCCTTGCCTTCCTGCGTCGGCGCGAGCGGGTCGGGCCCGTAGACACCGATGACGCCCGTGGCGCCGCCGGCTCGGGTTGCGTCCATGACCTGGTTGATCGCGGCCTGCGGCATGAGCTTGTCCGCGTCGGAACCGATGCCGTGAGCTTCGGCTCCGACGTAGTCGACGGCGCTGTCGACCATCGGCTCACCGAGGATGGCCTCGATCTGGTCGGTCAGGGGCACGTCCTTGGACAGGTCGATGGTCTCGCAGCCGTTGCGCTTGACGAGGTCGAGTCGCTTCTGGTCGTAGTCGCCGACGATGATGCACGACGCGCCGAGCAGGCGGGCCGCAGCAGCGCCGCAGCGTCCGACGGGGCCAGCGCCGGCGATGTACACGGTGGAGCCCGGCTTGGCGCCGGCTTCCATGAGACCGTGGAATGCGGTGGGGAGGATGTCCGACAGTAGCGCCAGGTCGCGGATCTTCTCCATGGCCTGGTCCTTATCGGGGAAGCGCAAGAGCTGGAAGTCAGCGTAGGGCACGAACATGTACTCGGCCTGGCCGCCGTCCCAGTTACCCAGGTTGAAGCCGTAGGCGGCGCAGGAGGCGTCGGGGTTCGTCGTCTCGCACACCTCGGTGTGGCGGGCGCGGCAGTTGCGGCAGCGGCCGCAGGCGACGTTGAAGGGGACGGAGACGAGGTCGCCCTCGGACAGGAACTCGACGTCAGGGCCGACCTCCACGACCTGCCCAGTCATCTCGTGACCCATGAGCATGCCCTCGGGCGCCGCGAACGAACCGCGGTAGATGTGCAGGTCGGACCCGCAGATGTTCGTTGCGACGAGCTTGAGGATGACGCCGTGGGGGCCTTCTGGCCGTTCGGCATCTCGAGCTTGGGGTAATCGACGGTGTCGACTCGCATGTCTTCGGTACCGTGGAACACCACGGCGCGGTTACCAGTTGCCATGTCCTTCACTCCTTCGACCGCCCCAGCTAGCGGCCCATCGAGGGCCCCGTGGATTACGGGTCTGCCTGTAGCTAACCAGAGTGCGGTTGTATGTTCCAGGCTGAGGCAACCGCGTCGGGGCATCCATCTCGCGAGTCGGCGGGTGCGCACGGGCACTCATATTGGCCAGTCTCGAGGTTGCGAAAACAGTCGTTTGAGCCACAGTGCATAACTCCGTAAAGGCCGCACCCACCCTAAGGTGCCTCAACTCCTTCATGCTGATTGCAGGACGAGGGTGGAGAGGGGGTGAAACGACATGGCGAACAGCATCGAGACCTACCATGAAGGCGGCCAGTGGAAGAACCGGCCCCAGGGGAACAGCCGCGCCAGCAACACGCACGAGACCAAGGCGGCCGCTCAGAGCGTGGGGCGCGAGATGGCCAAGGATCGAGGAGCTGAACACATCATCAAGAAGATGGACGGCACCATCGGAGAGCGCAACTCCTATGGGAACGATCCGCACCCGTCACAGGCCGTTTGACCTGCGAAAACGGCCGCGCTAGCCTCGAGATTTCATCGGGTGTCGGTGTCGACGGCCGTGTTGTGAACTGAAAAGTGCTCCTGACCTGGGACGATAGGTGTTGCGAAGCAACTATCGGAACCAGTTCGAGGAGCACCTTCCAGGTGAAGAAGACTACCGGGTTCTACCCGTCTGTTCAGGTCGACACGGCACCGGTGTCGGCGGCTGGTTCGGCGGGCGGGGTTTTGCTGACCACGGCCGCGGAGGTGACGGGTCTGTCCCCGGCGATGGCGCGGGCTCTGGATGGGTGGCGCAAGCCGGCGGCGGTGCATCACCCGGCCAAGGTGCTCACCGACCTGGCCGTGACGCTGGCGCTCGGCGGTGACTGCCTGGCGGACGCGGCAGTGATCCGGTCCGAGGCCGACGTGTACGGACCGGTTGGATCCGAGGCAACGATCTCTCGCACGATCACCGCGTTGGCCGCGGACGCCCACCGCGTGTTGAAGCAGGTGGCGGCCGCACGACGTGCCGCCCGTGCCCCCGCGTGGGCGCTGGCCGGTGAGCGCGCACCGACCCACGGTGTGACCGCCACCGATCCGTTGATCGTGGACCTGGACGCCACGCTGATCACCGCGCACTCGGACAAGGAAGAAGCCAAGCCCACGTTCAAGAAAGGCTTCGGGTTCCACCCGTTGTGTGCGTTCGTGGACCACGGCCCGGACGGGACCGGTGAACCATTGGCGATGCAGTTGCGGCCGGGTAACGCCGGCTCCAACACCGCCGCCGACCACATCCAGGTCACCCGGGACGCGCTCAAACAGCTGCCCGGGATCAACCCGGCCCGGCCGGGCCGCAAGGTGCTGATCCGCACCGACGGCGGCGGCGGAACCCAGGAGTACACCAGGTGGCTTGCCCGCCGGGGTGTTTCGTACTCGGTCGGGTTCACCCTGCCCGCGTGCCTGCCCGAGCTGTACCGGCTGATCCCGGCCAAGGCGTGGCAGGCAGCACTGAACGCCGATGGCGAGGTCCGCGAAGGCGCGGACGTGGTCGAACTGACCGGCCTGCTCACGTTCCGCGGTCTGTTGTCCGGCTGGCCGGCAGGGATGCGGGTCATCGTGCGCCGGGAACGACCCCACCCCGGAGCGCAGTTGCGGTTCGACGACGTCGACGGGTACCGGTTGACCGCGTTCGCGACCAACACCACCCGCGGGCAACTGGCGAACCTGGAGTTGCGGCACCGGCGGCGGGCGCGGTGTGAGGACCGGATCCGGATCGCGAAGGACACCGGGCTGCGGAACTTGCCGCTGAAAGGGTTCACCGCCAACCAGATTTGGTGCGCCATCGTGATGCTCGCGGCCGACCTGATCGCCTGGACCCAGCTGATCGGGTTCGACGCCGAGCACGAGGCACGCCGCTGGGAAAAGAAACTACGGTTACGGGTCTTCACGATCCCGGCCGCTATCGCCCGGCACAGTCGCCGAATCCTGTTGCACATCAAGGAAACCGCAGCAAACGCCGACCTCGTAATCACTGCCTGGAAACGACTACACGACCCCGCGCCGGCAGCGACCGCGCCGGCAGCGACCGCGCCGGGGTGACCACCGGCACCCGTCCCGACGACCCCGCACGACTACCGGCCACGTGGAAACCGGCGCCCACCGCGAACGACATCGCGGGGACTTGTCACACCCATCAGGCAGAATCGACACCAGAACCGGCGATCACGCCGTCAACGACGGCACACGTCCGCCCGATGAAAGATCGAGGCTAGTCCTCCGGTGGCACCTCGGCGCGACGGAACGGCTTGGCCTGCACCGGCTTGCCGTTGCAGTGCAGCGACATGTTGCAGCGGCTCGGTGCCGTGCTGGAGTACATCTGCCAGCGTCCGCACACCGGGCAGATCGCCACCTTCGACTTGGGACGCAGAAGACCCAGGACATGGGTGTTGGCGTTGACCAGCGACATCTGGGTGTCCGTCAGCCGCAACGGCTCTGGCAGCACCCCGTCCAGGTCGGCCCAGCACGTCACCTTCGCTGCCGCCAGCACCGAGATACCCAACCCGATGCCGTGCAGCATCGAGCGAACGTGCTCCGGCAACGGGGTAGCGGACTGGTTCACCTCGGGGGCGGTGAACCAGATCGGCTTGGTGGCTTCGGACATGGGCGAACGGTGCGACGCGCCGACCGGGCGGTTTAGAAGTTGTCCAGGTCGAAGTCCGGGACCGGCATCGCGCCGACGAGCGCTGGTTCCTGCTCGAACGCAGGCTCGGGCTGAACAACCGGCTCGGCGACGGGCTCGAGCTCGTCAGGCATAACCTCCGGCTCCGGGTCAGGTTCGGTCGACAGGAAGGCATCCACCGGGTTCGGCTGGGGCGCTGGTGCGGTGCCCACCGCAGCGGGTTCGGTTTCAGCAAGCTCAACAACGGGCTGCTCGGTCTTGGTGGCGCGCGGCTTGCGCGCGGCCTTCGGCTTGGCAGCAGGCTTCGCCGGGGCAGAACCAACCTTCCGCATCAACGCGACTCCCAGCAGCGCGGTTGTCTCGTCGCCGTGCAGCACGGCAGCGACCGCCGTACCCGTGGCGAAGTCGAAACGGGACGCGATCAGCAGCGCATCGAACTCGTCCAGTCCGGACGCGGGAACGCCGCCCTCGATTAGCCGGGTAGCCAGATCCAGGTCGCCTTCGGCGATTGCCACGACGACGCGGCCGGTCTTGAACGGGACAGTCTCAATGGCGTCGATCAGGTCAACGCTCTGGTCGGAAAGATTGCTCATGCCGCTACGGTGCGACGGCTCTTCGCTGCGCTCGGCCCATCGCATAGCCGAAGCTGCTTACGACGCTGCGTCGCACCGTCTCTTGGTGAACTACCCGATCGTCCCCGACAACGCTCCGCTGGCAATCGTCACCGGCACCACGCAGTCGCCGCGGATTGTGCTGGAGTCCATCCCTGAGCGACTGCGGCCTTGGGCGCTGACGCTGGGAGCGACACTTACCGACGACGGGCGATTCTGCTTGGACCGCGGACAACGACTGGACGCCGCGTTCGAGCAGGCCGGGTTGATCGTCGTCGACGAAGCTGGTGAGCAAGCCGAAGTCGGCGACCTGGAATTGCCCTTGGTTGTCGTGTCTGGTCAGGTCGTCGAGATCTACCCGCGCCTGATGCCGGTGGCCGACGTCGGCGCGGCCCTGCCCGGCGCCATCTGGGACGCCGCGCAGGGTCGGTTCGAGATGCTGCTACCCGATGGCGGGATGGACGCTGCGCTGCGCGCCGTGCTGGAGAAGTGGACATGGTGGTACCGCCCGGTGGCGGCGCCAACTCCTGCGGCAGCGTTGCGACAGCCGCAGCCTCACCGCAGCGTAGGGGCCGCCCCGGTGCCTTTCGACACAGACGGAACCGTCGCTGCGCTGCACGGGGTGTCGATGTCCGACCTGGACGCCGTCGACCCGACCACGGTCGCCGGGCTCGCCGGAATGGGGATTGTGTCCGCGTACGACCTCCTCCACACGGTGCCCCGCGGTTACCTGGACCGCTCCAACCCCCAACCGGTCGATCGTTGCAGCGTCGGAGAACAGGTCGCGTTCGTCGGTGAGGTTGTCTCCGTGAAGACGCCGCCACGAGGAAGCAGCGGAGCCTCGATCGTGAAAGTCCGCGACACCGGCTCGGCCCACAAGCAGCAAGTGAGCCTGACGTGGTTCAACGCGGCCTGGATCGCCAAGAAGTTCCGAGTGGGGGACCGCCTGCTGGTCTCCGGCGTGCTGGGGGAGTGGGTCAGCCAGTCGGGCTATTGCGCCCTGCAAGTGCGAAACCCTATCTGTGACCGCATCGACGGTGACGGGTCTGACATGACCAACGCCGTCATTGGGGTGTACCCGGCATCCGGCAAGCATGGGGTCACCACTTGGAGCGTGCGACGGGCAGCGAAGGAGGCCGCGCAACGGTTGCCGCCCACGACGGACCCGGTACCGCGCAACATGACGCTGGCCCGTGGCCTGCCTGACCGGCACACGGCCCTGGTCGACCTGCACTTGCCGGCGACCATGAGGCACGCCCAGTCTGCCCGTCGCAGAATCGCGTACGACGAACTGCTGCGCTGGCAACTAGCACTGGCCGGGTCTCATCGAGCGTTGGGTGCATCCGCGGGTATCGCGCATGTCGCACGGGGCGAGTTGTGGGCGAAAGTGCTTGGCGTGCTGCCGTACTCATTGACCGGCGCGCAGCAACGCTCGGTCTCGGAGATCGCCGCCGACCTAAGCGCGCCACACCCGATGAACCGGCTGCTGCAAGGAGAGGTCGGCTCGGGCAAGACCTTGGTCAGCCTCCTGGCGATGCTTCACGCGGTCGATGCCGGATCCAGCGCCGCACTGATGGCACCCACGGAAGCCCTTGCGGCACAGCACCATCGAGACTTCGCCGAGCTCGCTGACGGTATCGAACTAACAGACAGCGACGGCGTCACACGCCCGGTGCGGGTTGAACTGTTGACGAACAAGATCACTGGCCGAGCCCGCAAACAGGTACTGGCCGGGTTGGTCGACGGGTCCGTAGACATCGTCGTCGGCACCAGTTCGTTGCTGGCCGAGCAAGTGCAGTTCCACCGGCTCGGGCTCGTGGTGGTCGATGAGCAGCATCGGTTCGGAGTGGAGCAGCGAAAGGCGTTGACGGACAAAGCAACCGGGGGAGCTATCCCTGACCTGCTGGTGATGACGGCAACGCCTGTGCCGCGCACCGCGCTGATCACGGCTTTCGGCGACCTGGACGTGTCGGTGCTGGACGAACTACCTCCGGGCCGCTCACCGATCGTGACGCACTGCGTCGACCCTGACCAGTTGACCAACGCCGGATCTGCGGTGTGGGCCAGCGTGACCCAGGCGTTGAACGATGGCCGCCAGGTGTTCGTGGTGACTCCGAGCATCGCCGACTCCGAAGCCAAGTCGGCCAAGGGTGCCGATGTGATGGCGGCAGAAGTGTCGACGTTGCTGCCGGGCCGCCGGATCGGGGTCGCGCACGGCAAGCAGACGCCGGCGGAGCGCTCCGCGGTGATGGACGCGATGCGCGCTGGCACGTTGGATGTGCTCGTGGCGACCAGCGTCATCGAGGTCGGTGTCAATATCCCGAACGCGACCGTGATGGTGGTGACCGGCGCCGAACACTTTGGCATCACCCAGTTGCACCAGTTGCGCGGCCGGGTGGGGCGCGGACAGCACGCTGGTAAGTGCTGGTTGGTCCCGTCCAAACCCGCCTCGACGCTGGCCGATTCGTCACAGTCCCGTTTGCAGGCACTCGTCGACTCCACAGACGGGTTCGAGCTCGCACGCCGCGACCTGGCCATTCGTGGGGCCGGATCACTCACGGGCACCAAACAGTCCGGCAAGGCGGGCGACCTGAAAGTGGCCGACCTACTGACCGACACCGACCTCATCGAATGGTCCCGCGCCGACGCGCAAGGGCTGATCGAATCCGACCCTCAACTGCGCCGGCACCCCACGTTGCGGGCCGAAATCGAAGACGTGATCGGCCAAGACGGGATCGACTGGCTCGGAACTCGCTGAGCAAAAGACACCGCCCACCCCGGCTTGGCTCTCGCGCGGGGTGGGCGGTGTCGGCTTGGTAGGGTCAGGCAGCCCGGCGCAGTAGACCAATCTCCGCCAGACGGTCAGCGAACTCGTCACGTACCGCGGCAGGGATCTTTCTGCCCTCGGGGATGTTCGTCAGCAGCTTGCGGGCGAAAGTCCACGTCTTGTCGGGGAACCCGGCCTGCGAGCCAGCCAAGGCCAGGGCCAGAGCCTTGGACCAGGTCGCCCCGGTGGCGTCGTCCTGCGACAACGCCAGGACCGACTGACCCAGCGCCCACACGACGTCCGGCTCGATCCGGGCCCAGTCGACGCTGGCCGGGTTGGCCAGCGCGGCCCGCGGATCGAGCAGGCGGTTCGTCCGCAGGAACTCGCGGAACTGCCGGTGCGCCGCATCACCGACCAGGCCCTTGACTGTCGCCGCGATAGCGTCCGCGTCGTCGGGGTGCAGGTTCGCTAGGACGTCGACCGTCTTAGTCCACGACCGCAGGCTCGGCCACGGACCCGAGCACGCCGACACATCGTCAGGGGTCGCATCGCGCATCGAGGGAACCTGACGCAGGAACGAAGCGACCTGCGTGGACCAGAACAACCGGCTCGGGACGTCGCCACCGGGGGCCAACTCGTCCATCGAGGGCACCGGCATGTCGGTGAACCCGGCCACCAAACCGTTCGCCCAGGAGTCGAAGTCGGTGACCCATTCCAGGTGCAGCATCCGGTTCGCCACTGCCGCAGGCAATTCCACCGCGCCGGTCGCGACACTCGGAGGGTTGATCGCCGCGATGATCGCGGTGTTGGCAGGCAACGGGGTGTCGCCCACCCACCTTTCCTCCAGCACCCGGTGCATCGCCTTCATGGTGTCCTCCGAGGCGTGGTTCAACTCGTCCAGGAACAGCCCCGGACCCTTGCCGGACTCGCCCGCCTTGACCAGTCGCATCGCCCAGCCGAGCGCGGCGTAACCCGTGAAGCCTTCGACGGTCTCGACCGGTAAGCCCAGGAAGTCCGAAGGCTCCCGGTTGCCGCCGCTGACGACCTCCAAGTGATGGCCCCACGCGGACAGCCAGTTCGATAAGGTTGCCGACTTCGTTTGGCCAGGGTTGGACGAGAACACGATCGGGCAACCGCCCTTGATCGCGGCGGCAGTCACGCGCATGGTCACGGTGCCGGGGAACGAGGTTCGCTTCGTAGTAGTCATGCGCTTACGGTGCGACGCGCGCTGTCTGTCCTCGACGCCGAGAGCGCCGAGGACGTGCTCGCCGTTGGCCGACGGGTGGCCCCGCGAGAGCGGGTCCGTCGGGCAACCACCAGATCGAGGTCACCACGTGCGGGCGGCGATGCCTTGCATCGGCCCGCACCGCCGCCGGAGACTCGGCTCCGGCGGCAGATAGCTCAGAAGTCGACGTAGACGACCTGTGCCCATTCCGGGGTCGGCATCCCACCGTCCGCTTGGGTGCCGGTGATCGCGATGATCACCGGGAACGGGGAGCCTCCGACGGCCAGTAGGTGCCACCGTCGGTGCCGACGATCACCAGCGACGGCAGCGGCTTCATCTGCGCTGCACGGACCAGACCTGCACCCATGTCGGTGCCACCCCGGCCCTGCACGGCGTTCAGTGTGTCGAGCCCGGCGTACGGGCGCGGCTCGTACGCGACAGAGTCAACGTCGATCACTTGGAGCCGGTTACCTTTGATACCAGCGGCTTTGGACACGCCCTCAACTTCGTTACCGATCGCGTTCAACTCAGCCACGCTCATCGACCCCGACGTGTCCCGCACAAAAACCACGTCCAAAGTCGGCTTCACCTGGCCAGGCAGGATCAACTTGCGGCCACCCAGGGTCGCGTTGTGACGGCGACGGTTACGCCGCGTCGGCGTCCGGTGACCGCGGCCCGCGACGGCCAGGTTGCGCCGCACCGCCGACCGCAACACCTGCTGCCACGGCACCTTCGGTGGGGCAAGCCGCTGCTGCATTTCAGTGATCATGCTTCCCGGGATGTCACCGCGGCCTTTGCGCACCGCATCGGAGATTTCGTGCGCCACAGCGTCCAGCGCAGCATCAACGTCAGCGCCCGACGAGCCACCGTAGCCCTCGCCCAACTCACCGCCGTCGTCGGGCAGTTCGCACGGCGCGGACTGCCCGCCGGAGGCCGAACCGCAGCCACGGAACGGCTGACCGTTTCCATCGCCGGACTGGCCCTCGCCGCCGGACTGACCCTGCTGGCCCTGCTGGGACTGACGCGCGGCACGCTTGCCCCGGATCACGCCGTAGTAGTGCTCGGCGGTCAAGTGTTCCGGCTCACCCAGCGTGGCCGGCGTGATGAAGTTCGTGCAGTCGAAACCCAATGATTCCAGGTCGTCGTTGATCGCCGCGTCGCCCCCGGCGTTGAAGTCCCTCTGAGCCTGAGCGTCGTTGTCGGACAGACCAATCGCCCTCGCGCGGGCGTCGTGCTCCTGCCAGACGTGTCCGCACTCGTGCAGCAGAGCGAAGGCCAACTGCTCCTGCGGCCAGTCCGCCACAGCATCGAAGTTCACGTAGCAACGCAGCCGACTGTCCACGGCGAAAGAGTCAATCGACGTTGTGCGCACCGGCACGAACCGAAACAGGATCGGCGCCAGGTACGGCATCTTGTCAGCCGCGGCGTCACGCCACAGCGCAAACCGCGCCCGGTCCGCCTGGGAAGGGGTCTGAGTCGTCGTCATGCTGTTACGGTGCGACGCAGCGGCGCTGTGCTTGCTGCATCGCACAGGTTTCGCCCGCCCGCGCTACGCGCAAACAGACGACACCGATCGCGACGCGGGCCGCTGCGGCAGGCCCCGCGCTGGCCGACTCGGTTAGCGGGGTGCACCGGCCACGGCGAGTTCCAGCGGGACGTTCAGCGACTCGACGGCAGCCCCGTCGGTGACGGCGCGGCCGGACCATCGGGTACCGGAGTTGATCACCCCGTCAAATGTTCTCGGCTCGGCGGTCAGGAACAGTCCCTGCGGCATCGCCGCAGCCAGGCCCGCCTTCGAGGAGAACGACAGTTCCCCGCACAGGCGACCGTTGACGTAGGTGATGGCCCCTAGCGTTGCCCGGACTACCGGGTCGCCCGGTTGAGCGAACAGCAGGACGGAAGTGTCGGGCCGCAGTTTGCACGGGTCGTTGGGGTCGCCCAGCGGCACCGTGACGACCTTCGTGGACCGCTCGGTAACCTCGGTGCGCACGACTTCGCCGGATTCGATCGCTTCCTGACGGGCCAATTCGTCCATCGCCAGCGCGCCGTTCCACAGCGTCGCGATCGAGCACGACTTGCGGTACTGCTGCGCGGCGGCGCGGTTCGTGCGGGCGTAGGCCAGGTCGTCGGCGCGAAGCGCGAACTTGTCGATCGACGTCAGCAGCGAACCCACCTTCGCGGTCAGGGTGCCATCGGTGCGGTGCTGCCACTTCGGGGTCACGATGCTGGCCAGCGAAGCAGCGACGCGCGATGGGTCGCTCTCACGCACCCGCATGATTGTGGTCCATGTGGCCAACGTCGAATCCATCGTGTCTGGCAGCCAGTACGCCCGCTCCAACGCCTTCGTCAACACGACCTGGCGACCGGTTGCGGGGAAGCTGCCGGTGACCTCGATCGCGTGTGCGAGGTTGAGCAGGTTTTTGCGCTGCAACAGGCCAACCAGCGCCGCGCGCTCGGTCGGCGTCGGGAACACCAGCCGATAGTCGAGCAGTGACGAGAGCGCCGCCTGCGGCAACGCTTTGCCACCCACCAGCACTTCCACCCCGCGAGGCGTGATCTGCACGATCGCATCGCACTGGATCGCGCCAGCCCCGTACAGGGTCGGGGCGCAGCCGCCAAAAGCCGTGCGACGCAGGGGTAACCGGCCCGCGGCAACCGCCGTCGACGACGCCGCGCGTTGAGTCTGAACATACGAATTGGTCATGCCCGTACGGTGCGACGGGCCGACCGCGCTGCGCGCGAACCGACGGAACCGATTGCGACGTCCCCACGCTGGTCCGGCCGTCCATCGCAAACGCGGACGGGACCAAGCGCGCCGCTTGTACTAGACCGTGTCGGTCAGTTCCCGCAGAGCGGGCAACCGTCGGTCGGTCCGCCGGCGGGCACGCACATCGCAGCGGCCATCTCGACGCGGTTGCGGTTGTCGCCAACGAGTTCGATCCGCAAGTCCGCGACATGCACGTCGCCATGCTGCGCTCGGGCGTCGGCCAAGCGCTGAGCCAGAACCGAGAACGCGCCGCGGACTGCGATAACGCCGTCGTTGATCTGGGTCGCCACGACGGTCACGCCAGCGTTTCGCTGGTGAGGGCACGGCGCAGGTTGCGGTGCGCTCGGACCTGCTTGGGGGCCAACTCGCCCATCGGGCCGGTGCGCCACGCGCCGTCGTGGACGAACGAAAGGTGCGCGGTGTGACGGGACGCCATGACGCACAACCGGCCCATGTCGGCGTGGTGCGCCGACGCCTGCCCACCGGCCAGAGGGTCCACCGCAACGACAGCGGCCCACTGACCGCCCTGGATTTCATCAGCGGTGCCGATCCCGACCTGCCCGAGTCCGCCCGCGAACAGCATCGCTCGCAACGCAGTGACCTGGGACCGAAGCGCAGCACACACCACAATGTCGCTGTGCTCGATGGGCCGCACGCCGTGGTCGCCCATCAGCTCGGTGCCGACCAGTCGCCACACTGCCGCGATGGCGGCGCTCAGTAGGCCCTGATCGGTTGCGCTAGTTGGAACCGAAACCGTTTGCACCCCAGCCAGTTCCGGCAGTCTCGTGGTACCGGCGCGCAAGTAGGTGTCGGGGCGTCCAGAGTCGAACGGGAACGGGTAGAGCGGGTTGATCGCTGCTGCGGTCGCCGCACCCAGTCGGTAGGTCGTCGGCAGGCTGGAAGTCCAGGAGTCTGAACGTGCGCGTAGCGTCGCCGCGAACGGGGCGTGTGGTGCGGACTTCCAGGCGTACGTCGCCACTGGCACGACAGGGCCGATCTGGCCTGGGTCGCCGACCGCGATCACCTGCTCGAAATTGGCTGCTGCGGCCGCACCTTCCTCAGTCGTCGTCTGGTACGCCTCATCCACGATCAGCGTCCGCCCCGACGACTTCGACATCTTCAACGACGCCAACGTGCGGATCTCCACCTTCGCGGTCGGCGCGTGGCTGGAGAAGCCGTCCATCGGTGCCTCTTTGGACAACGCCAGGTGAATGGTGGACGGGTCGACGCACTGACCAAGACGCTTGGCCAGGTCGCGGGCTTGGTTGCGGCGCGGAACGCCGATGGTGACGCGCTGACCCAGCCGGGTCACCAAGTAGTTGGTGATCTGACAGATCGTCGTCGTCTTTCCGCCACCGGGCGGAGAATCCACCACAATCGCCGGGGTGCCGACCGCCGCCTGGTACAGCACCTGCGCCACCAACGAACCCTCTGTCAGCACGATCGGTGCATAGGGGTCTGCAACGGGTTCGATTGCGGCGCTGTCGGGTTCGACGCTGTCGGAGTGCTGCTCACGGGCAGGCGAACGACCGAACAGGTCGTCGAGGTCGTCCAAGCCGGGGCCGAGAACGGCTGCTGTCTGAGTCATGCACCTACGGTGCGACGCCCGCCCGCTTCGCGATCGTCCGGTGCCAGGCTTCGCACACGCGAGCACGCTCGCTTCATGAAACTGACTTCGACGTCCGCCCGCTGATGCTCGGCTAGAACGGTGCGTCGCAGGCTTTGGAGACCGGCCAGGGAGCCAGCTTCGCGTCGAAGTCGAAGTTGTCGTCGCTGTAGTGACCATCGTCGTCGGTGCCAACCCACAGGTCCGGCTGGGACCAGTCGGACCCCGTCTGGCTTGGTCCGGTCAGCGACGTCTCAGGTTCGTCGCGGTGAGTGGGGGCGAAACGGCCCGCGGTGTCGCGAGCCTGAACAGCCGTTGATGTACCCATGCCTATTTGGTTGGCGGGGCTACCCGCTTGCCGTTGCAGAACAAGTCGACATGCAAGGTCACCGGGTCACCGTGTGCGGTGTCGGAGGTTCCGGTGCGCCGGAACGTGCAGTGCTGGCGGAACTGCTCGGCGCCCATCGACAGCCCGTACGTGGCAACAGCCTGCCGGTACAACAGCAGTTGCAGCGCGTCGTCGTCGACGCTGTAGGCCCGAGCGGTGGCGGTGTGCTGCTGCCATGGGAAGTTCGGTGTCCCAACTCCTGGCCCGGCCAGCCCGGTCAGTCCGTGTAATCCGCCGAGCAACGCCGTGGTCGCCACCAAGGACGCCACCAGCGCGATCCCGGCACGTAACCACCGGCGGATCACCCACCACAAGAACAGCGCTACCAGAGCCACCACCAGGATCGCGGCAGGTGTCTTGACGACCCACCGCAACATCGCGGTCAGCCCGCCGTCGTACAGGGAGACCGGGGTTGAGGTGTACGGGATCGGGATGTCCATGCACCCGACGGTGCGACGCGACGGCGCCGCGGCGCTACGTCGCACCGTACGGGCATGAGTACCCTCACGGCGCAGCCCAGTCTGTTGGACAGCTTCATCGAGTCATTCACGACTGGTGCCGCTGAGACGACTCGGCGCGCCGCCCTGGAATGTCCGCGTGAACGTGCGCTAGGTGAAGCGCAGCAGGTTGCCCCGGAGACGGCACCTGCGTTGCTTCGCGCGTGGCATGACCGCCACGACGCCGAGCACGAAGGCCCGATGGACCAGTGCGCCGATGATGTGTGCAGCGTCGAAGAGCCCTTGATCGCGGCTGTGCGCGGTTCAGAGTCGGCGGCTGATCAAGCCCGGACGTTGCACGTCCAGCACTGCGCCGGCGGTCCGGTCGAGCTGTGCAGCAGCGGCACCTGCGCGGGGGCCAGAGAATCTGACAATCCGTTCGTCGCGGCTCATCAACTCGCCGGGCACGGAATGCCGTTCCGGTGCTGCACGAACGAACTCTGCCGGGCAGCAGACGACTTCGCGGCACAGTTCGAGGCGGCCTGGCCCGATTACATCCAGGACCAGGACGAGTGGGCCGCGCTCGACGGCGGCCGCAGCCAGCGATGAGTTCGCAAACCCCGCAGGAGCTTCATGCCCTGCTCGACGATGTGCTGTGCGCGTCAGTTCGCCGGATCACAGGTGGTGCAGCCGACAAGCCAAGAACTGGTCAGGCGGACCTGGCGCACCGAATCCTGGATTCAATGCTCGCCGCTACGGACGTGTCCATGCACGGTCCCAAACAGGTTGCGGCACTGGCACCGACCGGGTCAGGGAAGTCGTTGTCGGGTCTTGCGCCGGCGTTGCTGATCGCTGCCGTGCGCGGTGAACGCACAGTCATTTCGACCGAGTCTCTGTCGCTCCAGGCACAGATCGTTGACAAGGACGCCCCAGTAGTGGCTACCGCTGTGGCTTACGTACTCGGGCTGAACGCGGCGCAGGCCCCGAAAACGGCCGTACTGAAAGGTTGGGGTAACTATTCATGCGGAGCAAGGACTGCCGCGACCCTGGCGGACCTGACGGGGTTCTCAGCGACCGGCCCGGACGACCTGGACCGGGCGCTGCCCGGCCTGGCCCGGCTGTCCTCCGTGGCGGCGTCCAGTACCGGCAAGGTCGGCGCGAAGATCGGACAGGCAGCGATGGCCGGCCGCACACCGATCCCGCGGCGCACACCCGGCGGCAAGGCGGCGTTCGTCGAGGTTGATGGCCGCGAGTACGACGCTCCGGCAGCACTGGCGGCGCTCCGGTTCGCGTGCGGCGAAGGCCCGGAACCGTTGGAACACAGGGACGTCCATCACGTTGAGACTGCCCCGGACGTGTGGCCGCTAGTGTCAACCACAACCGACGCCTGCGAAGGTGCCGCGAAGTGCCCGTTCGGGTCGGCTTGCGCCCCGACGAAAGCGCGCGAGCACCTCGCCGATGCCTCGGTGATCGTCACCAACCACAAACTGCTCGCCATCCAGGCTGCGACGGGTGCGCCGGTCGTGATCGGCTCCAAGAAGACCGGGCCGGTCGACCACCTGATGGTCGACGAGTGCCATGCGTTGGCGAACATCGTGCGCGACACCGGAGCGGTCACCATCTCCGGCAGCCGGATCAGTGGGCTGGCTCGTCGTGTTGGCAAGTTGCTGGTGGACGCAGGCACGGTGGTCGATGACGGTCGGGCCGTCGCCGATCAGGTCGACGTAGCGTTGGCCAGTGCTGTGTTCGAGCACCGGTCTGCATCGAACAGGAGCGCCGTGACGAGGCTGGGGGAGAACGACGACCCGCTGTCCGGGGTGGCCGAGTCGATCCTGGCGTGGGTGGACGCTGCACGCAAAGCGCTGCCGAGTCCGGCGACGATCTCCGACTACGCAACGGGGATCAAGGTGCGCGGGCTGCTGGCGAACCTCGGTTCACTGGCTAGCGAGGTGGGCGACGCGCGAACCCACGTTCCGGGTGTGGCCCGTTGGTTGGAAACCGACCCGATGATGGCGTTGAAGACCTCCCCGGTCGATGTGGCCGCCATGATCCGCTACAACCTGTTCAGCGCAGACGTGCCGGCCGACGGTGACCCCGCCGACTTCGACCCGGAATCGTTCGACGACCAGGAGATTGGTGATGGCCACTTCCGCGTTGGAGTGGATGGCCGCTACGAGCTTTCCGTGACGATGATGTCGGCCACGTTGCCGATGCGGTTCGCCCCCAGTGTTGGGATGACGGTGCAGCCGGTGGACTACCCAAGCCCGTTCGGCGCGGGCCATGGCAACTCGGCGTTGTTCATCCCACAGATCGCTCCGGGCGACGAAGCCGCACTGTCACCGTTCGGCCGGTTCGACACCGGGTCTCACCCGGCGTGGGCGGCGGCGATGATGACAGAGTTGGTGCAAGCCAACGACGGCTCCGCGCTGATCCTGGCGGCAACCACGACAGCGGGCAAGTTCTACGCGGACGCTCTGCGAAAAGCGCTGCGGCGCAGCGGATCCGATATCGAGGTGCTGTCCCAGTGGGACGGACCGCCGGTGCGGATCCTGCTGCAGCGGTGGCGGTCAGACCACCGCAGCGTGATGATCGGCACTCGGTCGCTGATGACCGGTGTCGACGCACCGGGCCAGACGTGCACCCTGGTCGTCATCGACCGCGTGCCCCGCGCGGCCGGCAACCCCGTCGATGACGCGCGAGTCGAACAGATCAGGGCCGGGGCCATGCTCGATCGCTGGTCGGCTGACCGGTTGGTGTACGTCGCGGATGCCCGACTACTGCTGGCGCAAGCCGCCGGGCGGTTGCACCGTTCCAGCAGCGACACCGGAATGATCGCGGTCCTCGACCCCCGCCTGCTGCGCAACAACAAGTTCAGCTACCCCGAACCGACCCGCAAAATGTTGATCGGCGCGGTCGAGCACATGGGGCACAAACTGTCGACACTGCCCCAGGCGACCGGCTGGTTGGCCAGCCACCAGGGCGCCGGGGCGCACCTGACACCGGCGAGTTAGGCCGGCTCCGGGAAAGCCGACGCGACCGCTTCGTCGACTCTGCTGTCCAGCTCCGACTCCGATGCGGCGGTGATCTCGACCATTTCGCCAGTAGTCGGGTCTTCTATTTCTGCGCAGTACACGTCACGATCCACCGGGAGGCCCTTCACACTCTGCTCGCGCCAGCCGAATAAGCCCACGAGTCAGTCCTGCTCGACTGGTGTGTCGTCTGGCGCGCTGGCGCTGTGGCGGCCACTGTTCTTGCGGTGACCGACGCCGAACGCGGCACCACCCAGCGCCAAAGCCCCCACACCGGTGAACGCGAACGCGGTGAGGTAGCTGTCGGCCTCGAAGCCAGTGTGCGGCAGCGTCTTCATCGTGCTGCTGCTGGGTGACGGCGCGCTGGTCGTTCCAGTCACTGTCGGCAGCGCCGGGATCGAATTGGTCGGGACGGCGGTCGTTTTCGCCACGCATCCGGTGTCACTGTCCTTACTGCCGGTGTTGAACAGATGGCTCCAGGACGCCGACTGACTCAGGACGTACCCCGGCTGAGCGACCGCGAAAACCTGCACGAAGGGGCTGGACGGGTCGACCTTGCGGATGCCGGCGTTGACCTTCACCCCGGCGTCGTAGTAGTCGACACCGGTGGTCACCGGGATCGTGTACGTGTCATTGGTAGATCCGCACGAGTCGGTGAACGACGGCGCGGTCGGGTTGACCAGTGTGGCCGCCGACGCGGTCGGAGAGAGGGCAACGGTCGCTCCGGATAGCAGCGTGGCCGCAGTCAGAGCCAGCCCGGCGGACGTGCCGGCACGGTTCAGGTTCAAGATGCTCATATCTCCCTACATGGGCCACATCGGTTCAGCCAGGGTCGGGTTACCAGTTCCGCCGTCACGTTCGGTCGTCCAGAGCGTGCTCCCCGGGTAGGGCGCCGGTGACTTTTCCTGGGGGAGTGCTGTAGTCAACCCAGACGGTGAAGCCTCCCTTGGTGGTGGGGACGAAGAACGCCGCATCCAAAAGGGGGCTGGTCCCCACCATCTGGGGGCTCCCGGTGACGGACTGGTCGGGAATCTGGTCGGGCGAATCCAGGGCCAACTGGTCACCGAAGGCCGTGGAGCACAACGGAGTCAGCGCGTCCGTCCACGCCGTGCGGCCAATCCCAGCGGTGTGGCCCAGCGCTGTCACGAACTTGGACACTAACGCTGTCGTCTCCTGCGGCGGCGGGGGTACCTGACTTGCGCTCTGCGGCGGTGGGTAGTCGGGATCGGTCTCGGTTTGCGACGGCGACGGAGCAGTGGTCGACGTCGAGGTAGATGGTGACGATGAGGTAGCTGACGTGGACGGAAGCAGCGCCCCCGCGGTTGTCGCAGCAGACGACGCCACTGTGGACGCGCTAGTCGACACCGTCGCGCTCGACGTCGTCCGGGCCGCGGGTTCGCCGGAACCGCTGCAGGCCGCGAGTAACACAGCGGCTGCCAACGCGGCCGCGCACGATCCAACCACCCTGCGAGACATCACGATTCGCCCTGCGCGAGATGATGCATCACACCGGTCACGGGGAACCCGTTGAAGTCCATCGTCACCGACTTGCCATCCCATGTCCCGTACCACATCGCCTGCGGTGTGTTTTGGCTTGCCATCTGCACGCGCCACTGTCCCGGTCCTGTCTGCTTGATGAAGTTCACGACGCCAACGTGGCCGGTCGAAGTGCTGCCCCAGGCCATCGACAGAATGTCTCCAGCCGCCAACTTAGTGATCGCCCCTTGCGGTTCGGAGATGGCTCCGGCAGGGGTTCTCCAGTTCCACAAGGTTTTCCCAACGCCGCCGGTCCAGTTCTGCGGCGCCCAGCCTTTGGCCTTCCAGAACCGGCGAACGAGCTCGGTGCACTGCCAGTGCGTACCGTGTACCGACCCGCCGTTGGCGTAGATCGGCACACCCAACCCGCCATACCAACAGTTCGCCGCGTACACAAGCGCGCCATCGGGCAAGCCGCGGGAGTTGCCGTCGCCGCACGTCGCTTCGGTGCCCTCACCGATGCCGAAGGAGCCGCCGCTGCACGAGTCCACACCGCCGGTGCCGACAGCGCCGGAGTCGTACTGACCGGCGTAGTAAAGGACGTCACCCACGTACCACCCGGCTCCGCCGCCGCCGTACTGCAGCAACGCGTTCTCGATGCTGCCTTTCTGCTTGACCAACTGGCTGACCAGGTTGCCGGCCGAGTAGATGGCATCAGCGGCATCGAGGCGGTTCGGGGTGCCGGTGTGCCCCGGTGCGAGCACCCCGTACTGCGCCCAGGCTGTCGGCAAGAACGCCATCGGGCCAGCCGCACCCGTCGGGCTGGACGACACGATGCTGCCGTGGCCGGTCTCGATCATGCCGATACCGGCCAATGTCGACCACGGCAGCCCGTACTTGGCCGCGGCCGCTTTGTAGAGTGCCGCGAAATCCGCTGGGATCGGCAGCGGCGGGTTGTTCAGGGAGTTACGCCGTGGCCACGTACCCACCGGCGGCACAGTCAGCCCCGTGCCGGTCGGTGACGTGCTGGCCGTCGAACTCGGCGTCGCAGTTGACGTGCCAGTGCTTGTCGCGGTCGGGTCACTGACGTTCTGGACGGTGCCGGTGGTCACGTCACACCCGGGCGGTGCCGAATTGCCCAGGTACCAGGCCAATGCTGTTTGGAAAACCGACTGCGCCTTTGCGGGGGACATGCCCCCCAACGGAAGGCTGGCGATGGCACCCGTCCACGCCTGCTCGGTGGCCTGAGCGCCAGGGTCGTCGGAGTCGATGCTGCGTTTACTGCCGCTGCCGGGAGCAACGCGCAAACCTGCAGACAGCGTCATGTAGTCCGAACGTGTCGGATCGTCGTACATCGCGGACTGCAGATGTTGGGCGACCCAGGCTGTCGATGATCGAGTGTTCCTCTTGAAGTCAGCGACCTGGGCCGAGGACAAGCCCTCCGTCGAAACCTGCCAGGCAGAGACGAACTTCGAGTCGTCACATGTCACATCGTTGGTGGAGCTGGCCGATGAGGTGGACGCCGCTGCGCTGGCCGATGAGGTCGGGGTCGTTGACGGTGAGGGGGTCGTCGCGCACGCGCCACCCCCGGCGGATTGCGACTGGTACAAGGCCGCCAAGATTTGCCATGGCACGTTCGTCTGCGACTGCAGATCGACGTACTGGGCGAACTGCTCCTGGGTCACGCCGGCACCCTTAGCGGCGTTGATCGAGGTGGAGATGGCGGAGCCGGATGAGGACGACGCCGTCGCCGACAGCATCGTGACGACCATGGCCAACGCCACGAACACCACGATGAACGGCACGGCCATCGGCGCGACAGCCAGCAAAGCGACCTTCGCCGTGTTGCCGCGGTTCTCCTTCGACAGCGCGGATTTCACACCGGAGTAGATCGCGCCCTGCGCACCGCCACCGAGAGCCTTGGAGACGGTGTCACCGCCCGCTGCGCCCTGCGCAGCGCTAGCCGCGACCGACTTGACCGATCCGGCGACGCCAGTTTTGGAACTCGGAGCTGCTGACCCGGCGGTGTCCTGACGGGCCGAGTTGATCGACTCGCGCGCCTTGCTCAGAATCTTCGAGGGGTCGGTCAATGTTTTCCCGCCAGCGACGGACGACACACCGGAACCGCCGGGCCCAGTGGACGGGACTTTCGGCTTCGGCGCGGGAAGTTCACTCACACCTACCTACATGGGCCAGGTGTCAAACCGCAGGGTGCCGGTAGCGGCCACCGGGGAGAGAGCACACCGTCGACTAGCGTGCGTCGCACCGTGAGCATCGTGGATGAACACCGTTGCTGCTCGAAGGTTTCCTGCAGCGTCGAACACCGACACTGCGACGACCGGCGGCCCTACGCTGTGCCGTCAACCGTGCTGTGGCTGTTCGGCGCGGTGGTTTATGGGGTTGGGATGGGCTTCCTGCCGCCAGGGCGGCAGCCCAGCGCCAGCGACTGGTGGTTCGGCGGTGCGTGCATCGTGTTCGCTGCGTCCTGCGCTGGTGTACTGGCCTGGCGTTTGTGGGCTGTATCCTGCGAAATCCTGGACCAGGTTCGCCGAGACATCCGAGGCTAACCGGCCTCTGCCGCAACGAGTTCGGCCGATTCGACCTGGTCGAAGAGCGACAGTAGGTGGCGGGAGAACTGCTCCGGCGTCCACCCGTGCATGCACCCACTCGCTTCCGAAACACGCTGCGCTGCCTTCTGATACGCCATACGGTCCAGGCTCGCTTGGAGCTGATTCTTCTCGCGTGCGTTCGGATCGCGCCACTGAGAAACGGACAGGTCGGCGCGATCGTGAGCCCAAGTGGTCACCAACCGTCGGCACAGGCGCGGACCGGCTCGATGGTCGGCGCGGTTCAGTAAAGCGACCATCGCGTCAATCGTGGACTGGCGCGGCAACGGCGTCGGGGTGGCCGCAGCTTGCATCAGCGTCTTGCACACGTTGTGCTGATGACTGAGAAGGTGATCCAGTTGGGATCGGGTGTGTTCGGAGACCATCGACTCCACCAACCCGACGTTGTCCCGGTCCGAGTCGTCCAGCAGACCAGCCGCTGCCTGGGCCGGGTCACGCCCCAGCAGCAAAGCCCGCAACACCGCCTGCACGGCGGGTTTGGAGCCGTCCGTTTCCAGCCACGCCAGGAAAGCCGCCCGGCGCTGCGCCGAGTCGAATGCCGGGCGAGCCATCGGGGCCAACTGCAACCCGCGTTCCAACGCCTGTGCCAGTCGTAGGATCCGGGCGCTTCCGCGCAGTGAGCTGAACGAGCGATCCAGCCCGCGGATGATCGCTTCCGGGACCACCTCGTCGGGGTCGTCGGGAGCCGCGTTCAACGAGCGCGTCGGCGCAGGCAGCAGAGCAGGGTCTGTCGGGATGGTCCGACGCACAGGCCGCCGAATCAGGTTCACCGACCAGTCGTGCACGATCTTCGTGGTCAACCGGTCCAACCACGCCGCGAACGAACCACCCGCAGCGACCGCGGCAACATCGAGCGTTGCCGGTTTGCCCCCGCTGCCGACGATCGCGGTCGACAGCGCCAGCGCGAGCCGATCCCTCAGTTCGGTGGCGTAATCGTCGACACCCCAACCCGAATGAGGCGCGGCTAGCGAGCATCGCAGGGCACCTGAGGTGATTCGGCGCGACACCGTTGCGCTGCGCAACGCCAGATCAAGCAGCGCCAGACGGTCAACAGGGGTGGTTAGGCACAAACTCCTCGCGGCAGCGTCCAACTCCATGACTTCACGGTGCGACGCATGTTCATGCTGCCGGCGACCAGACGTGGCGGGACGGCCGTACAGCGATGGTGCGGCGGGGCTCGACCACCACGAAGATGCCCCGCCGCACCGAACTAGGAGAGGCTGAACACGTCGTCGACGACCAAGCCGTCGGCGTCAGCCTCGCTGTCGAACCCGAGCAGGTCGTGATGCTCCAGCGCTGCCTGGCGGGACGCTTCCCGGGCAGCCATCCGCTCCGTGCGGCGACGGATATCTTCTGGGTTGGTCGACACCATTTCCAGGAACTCAGGGGGCAGGTCCTGCACCACAGGCACGGCACGACCGTGCAGATCGACGTGAAGGCCGACGGAACCGCGCACGTTGATCCGTTTGGTCGAGTCACGCGGGTCAGTCCTGAACAGAGCCTTGAAGCTGCCCCAGTTCAGTGCGCCCTCCTTGGACTCACTCGACCCGCCGGAACGCTCCGACGTGGTGATCCGAGTGATGCGCTCGGGAGTTTCCTCCAGCTTGAACAACTGGCATGCGGCGCGCGCCTCAGACTCGTCTTTCAGGTGCATGATGAGCCCACGGCTGATGTAGCCGGCCAAGCCGATTTTCACCACGTCGGTGACGCGCTGGGTGTAGAGCACCGGCAACACACCCTGCGAGCGGGCCAAACGCCCCAGCCGGTTGAGCTCCTCCGGTCCTGCCAGCGTCGCGATCCACGCCTCGTCGAAATGCAGCACGCCGCGGCGGCCGGTCAAAGCCATTGCCGATCCAAACACCAACATGCGGACCAGCGCCACCGAGATGCGCTGCTGGATACTCGACGGCTCCTGTCCCATCGGCGGCAACTCCAGATTGGTGTTACCGACCATGATCAGCGTGATCCCGTCGGCGACCGACAACCCCTTCGTCTGCGGGTCGCGACCGACGATCGCGCCGAACAACGGACTGACGTTGGCCAGGTCCAGCACCGGCTTGACCAGTTCCTCGCTCGCTTTGCCCGCGTCCTGAGCGAGCTTCAACGCCTGGCCGATACAGGTTGCACCCTCCTGGACTCCGTACGCGAGAGCGACCATCAGCTCCGTCTCGAACTGCCGCGCCGGCCTGTCCCACGGGCCCACCTGCACCAGAATGGATCCTGCGACTTCAAGACCGGCCAGCTTGTTCTGCGTGAACCGCAAAGGGTCCAAGATGCCATCGGACTTGGTCAGGTCGTCCAAGGTGGCCACCTGACCGCCAGCGGCCAACACCGTCGCCGAGTGGTCAGAGCCCAACTTCGGATCCACGACAACTTGGGACACGCCGGCCTGAGCCCACTGGTAGGCCATGTTCAGCATGGACAAGGACTTGCCCGAGCCGGTGGCGCCGGCGACCAAGAAGATCGGCAATGCGTCGCCAACGGACGCGGCGTCGTTGGAGATGTAGACCGGCTGCTTGTCGTGCTCGGTGAACCCCAGCAGTGCTCCGGTGTTGTCACCGCACACCGCCAAGTCAGGCGCACCGGTGAAAGCCATTGCGGTGGCGGGCAAGTCGCGCAGCAACGGGTTGCACCGCACCTGGGAGCCCATCATCATCTCCGCCAGTGCCTTTTCCTGTCTCTCCACCAGGTTCGACAGCTTCACCGTGCGAGTCAGCCCCGTCACGTCGTACGAGCCGTCCAAGGAACCGTTAAGTGCCGCAACGATGCTCGCGTCGATGACCGTCGGCAGATGCAGCGTGGAGGACGAGTACAGCGACTCCATCTGCTCGATGGCGGCCTGCTTGTCCTCCTGCTCCTGACGGTCCATCGCACCCTGGGCTTGCGCTTCAGTGATGTCCGCGCGGATCCGACGGCGACCCGTGCGCAACTCGTTGCGCGTGATCGCTGTCGGCTCCACCTTGCCGCGGAAGCTGACCGCCATCGCGCCCTGGCGGACCAGTTCGACGACGAAGTTGGTTTCCAGGGACTTCACCTCACGCCAGTTGTAGTTGAACGTGTCGAACCCGACGAAGCCGAGACTGTGATGGTTGCGCAGATCCGACCATTCCGGTTCACGACAGTCGACGTCCGCCTTCTCCAGTCGCGCCGCTTCCGTCATGGAGGTGGTGGAGGTGAACATGTGCAGGTGGTCTGAGTGCACCAGGTACGGCACGTCCGGGTTGGCACCGAGGTTCCACCACGAATCGGCCAGGTGCATCTCGGCACGAGTGGCGACCATGAGGCCGGCTCGGGTCAGCGCAGCATCGACGCGGCGGTAGTCGGCGGCGTACTCGGGCAACTGGACACCGACGTTCTGCAGCGTCAGCGCCTCGTAGAAGACTCTGACCGACTGCCGCCAACCCGAGCGGAAGGCGTTGTTACGCAGCTTCACCCCGACCAACAGTTCCCGGCAGTAGGTGATCGCGTCCGAAAACTGCCGTGACAGAAAGCCTTTCAGCGGCTGGTCGTCGTCCGGCACGTACCGTTGCGGCACGTTGACCAGCAACATGTGGAACTCGCGGTAGTTGTTCTTGGAGAACCGTCGCGACTTCACTGCGGTGCGCGTCAGGCCCTCGATCTCCACGAGCGCATCGAAGATCGGTTGCCCAACACGCAGAGCGTCGTCCTCGGTGATCGCCGAAGTGACCGGCCCCATCGGGCAACGCCGGTACAGCCACACGTCGTTGTCGATCGAGATCACCAGGCCGGAGTTGTAGATCTGCTTCACCGCGGTAGGCCAGTCCGGCACGGTGTCGGTGAATGGGCGGTTCATCCGCTTCGGAGCGGCCTTAGTTGCCATAGCGAGCCTGCCTCGTGGTGATCGTGCGTGTCATGGTCGAACTGGTCCGGTCAGCGCGGCGGATCCATAGGCCGCCTGGCGGCTGGTTGCGCGACGTCGTCAACATCCGGTCGATCGACAACGACCGGGGCAGCGGTCCGAGCTCGCCGCGCATCAGCGAGCCACCTTCGAGGTGGGCACCGACGTGGGAGCCGACGTCGGCGCGGACGCGCCGCCGGTGTCGTACGCCTTGGATGACGGTGACGTGGCTGCAGTGGGGGTCGACTGCAGGTCGCCGGGCACCTGGATGGCGTTCTGGTACGGCTTGGCAGTCAACCCCGAACCGGGCGCACCCCACGCGACCACCTGCGGGGCGGCGGTGTCGGCGCGCAACACCAACAAGTCGAACTCCAACGGCTGCGTTGACGTGTTCGCCGAACGACCCGCCCAGTGCAGAACCACCTGCGCACGAACAACCAGACCGGCCTTCGTGCTCGTCGAGGCCGTGGACTGTGTCTCCACCGAAGCCACACCGGAGATCGGCACGTACGAATCGGCGGCGTTGGTGTCACCGACAGCCAGTCGCAACTGGTCGGCGTCACCGGAGGTGTACGCCTTCGCCCACGAGTCGACCGCAGCGCTGACCGAGTCCGGCACCTGGGTGTCAGCCTGGATCCCTGGCCACGGCGTCTGATCCTGCGCCCAACCATCCGTGGCAGCGGAAACCACCGGCACCAGCGAAGGGCCAGCGATCGTCTGTGCCCCACCGCGAGGGTCGATCGCCACCTGGAACGCAGCGGTGTAGCCGCGGCCAGCGCCATCAACGACGGTGAAGTTCTCCGTCATACGGGATACCTTCGTGGCGTTAAAGTCGGCCGACTTCACCGAGCCGTCCCACGACACGATCTGCCCACCGGGCAACGGGTTCGGCACCGAAGCCAGCCACGACTGCAGCGACTGGTACGCGGCGAACTTGCCCGGGTCGGACACCGTCAGCGACACCTGCTGGTTCGCGCTTTCAGACTGCGCCGCGGTGACCTTCTTCGACAGGTCGGAGGCGGATATCTGCGCCTGACAACCAGCGAACAGTGACAACGGCACAGCACACAGCAAGACAACCAGCAGCCACTTGATGACCTTCGCTTTGATGATGTTCTTCTCAACCAGGTCCAGGTCAGCGCGCGGGACAAACTCCTCGACCTGGTACAGGTCGCCGCCGTCCAAGATCGAAGACCCGACCGCGTCGTCGCGGCCCTTCTTGCGGTTCAGCAGGTTGGTGGCCATGGTGACACGCCCTTCGTGGGTGGTGGTCGATGCTCGTGGTCGGTGAGTAGAACGATCAGGAAATGAGTTCAGCGATCCGGTGCAGCCGTGCCAGCGCATCGGGGGCAACGTCGCGGGCGGCCTTCGCCAGGTCACGTCCGGCGTGGATCGGATCGCCGGTGGGGGCCTTAGCACCCAACGAGGAGTCAACGCTGGACAACAGCGCCC
This sequence comes from Branchiibius cervicis, assembly GCF_042661605.1. Taxonomy (NCBI): domain Bacteria; kingdom Bacillati; phylum Actinomycetota; class Actinomycetes; order Micrococcales; family Dermacoccaceae; genus Branchiibius; species Branchiibius cervicis. The sequence continues at coordinate 2,170,701 of NZ_JBHSWJ010000002.1, read as the reverse complement.
ACACCGAGCGCAGCAGGGGTTTGTCTTCTGCGATGCCCACCGCTTCAACCAGCGCGTCCATCACCGTTTCGGGGTCCGTCGAGGACGGGCGCAACGAGTCCAGGCACGACAGGGCCTTGATGTTCGGGGCGGACGTCAGGCTGAACACAGCCACCTCAGCCGGGTCTGTTTTGCAGCCGAGCAACCTGGCCGCAACTTCCAACGAGTCGTCGTCGAGCTCGGACATCGAGCGGTGGCGTTCGATCGCTGCGAACAGACGCCTACGGGTCTGACGGTCACGCTCGGCGGCAGCCTTCGCAGCTTTAGCCTCGTCCGCGACACTCGCGGCCGGGTGCTGCGCGGCCCGCTTCGATTTGCGCGGTTTGGGCGCTGCCGGGGCGTCCTGCGGTGCAGCAAGAGACTCCAGGGATGGCAGGTCGTCGCCGACGGGCTGCTCGGACTGGAAAGAGGTGTCGAAATCGATGTCGGTGCTCACGTAGATCTACATGGGCCACGTCGAACCGGCCAGGGTCGGGTTACTGATCTGGGCCAGCCTGGCGGACACCGTCTCGCCACGATTCGACGTGCTCGACGTCGCCGTCGGTGTCCATGCGCACCACCGCAAACCCGCGGACCGTGCCGTCATCGTTCAGCGCGTCGCTCAGTAACCGGCCCGGAACCGCAGCACCTGGAACGGACGGCCCCGCATGTCGTAGGTGACAATTGCCGGCAGCTCACCGTCGTCGGTAAGCACCCCGTCGACGAATGACCGCGACTCCAGGACAACCCTGCGGCCACCCACCATGCGGTAAAGCAGCAGAGCTGGTTGACCGTGCCCGCCATCGGCGTTGGTCAAGCGACCGTCGGCGTTGGTCAGCGTTTCCTCGAACACGCCCGGCGAACTCTCACGGGTCAGCCGGGTAAGTACTGCCGCCGGGACAGGGGTGGCGGCGGGCGGGTCCGTGGCCGGTTCGGTGGGCTCGGCCGGTGACGCGACGGTCCGCTCCACGGGGAAGAAACCATCGCCAGCCAACGCTGTCGCCTGGGACCGGTAGTGATGCCCGCAGAACGCCATGTCGAGGCGCTGGTTGGACACCACCACTTCCGAGGGCGCACCGCACTGATCGCAACGCCGATTGATGTCGTCCGTCGCCGAGACCTCAACAGGGGCAGTCGAATCGCTCATGCTTGCAACGGTGCGACGGATCTGGGCTCGGGTCAGCGGCGGCGCAACACGATGAACGCACCTGCCGCTACCGCCAACAACAGGACGGCCCCCAACGGCAAGTGACCCAGCAGACGCCAGGTCGCGACGTGGACGATCGAGCGAGCGATGATCCCGCCCAGGGAACCGAAGCCAGAGGAGTGGCCGTAACCATGTGCGGCGTGGTGAACAGCGGCGAGTGCGGCAGCGGAAAGCGTCATGCCCGCACAGTGCGACGGGCATGACGCTTCGGCCAGGCAAGCGTCGTCCGTCCGGATCAGCAGGCGGACGACGCCAGGTCAGGCAGCGTTCGCGGTCGTGCCGGAACGCAGCGCGTCGATCTCGGCCTGCGAGGCGGTGCCGAGGTCTTTGAGACCCTTCAACACGCGGACCTTCTGGCCGGCGCGGCCGGTCATCTCCTGCATTTCGCCGAACACGAGCACCTTGTGACCGATCAGGTCACGGGCGATGCGTGCGGTGACGCGGCCGAACGGGTTCGACAAGTGCTCGGTACGGATCGTCTCCGTACCGTCCGGGGTGCGGTCCGACACCCGAGAGTGCAGGGTCACGATGACTCGACCCGAGGACGCCTCCGTCGACACACCCGCAACGATCGAACGAAACACCTTCTCCCCGTTCGCGACCGGCGCGACGTCAGCGAACAGACGACCACCAGGAGATGTCGACATCAGCAACTGCTTCGCCTGCTCAGCGACCAGCGCCTCACGGTACTCGGCGGGGGAGAACGGCAGGTTCTCCGCAGCCATCTGCTCAACAGTGGGCATCGGCACCATGGAGTACGCCGCGATCAGCGCGGACTGGATGACGGCCGGGTCGGCCGGGAACTGGTTGGACATGGTCAACAACTTTCGAGGCGAGGACTGCTTACACCCGTACGGTGCGACGAGTCTGCGCATGGACGTTCGTTGCATGGGCTCTGTCCACGCATCCGGGTGCCTTACCCGATACTCGCTTTGTCCTCCATCCTTGGCGACTCGGCCGTGGTGGTATCTACCTCGATATCACCAACCAACTTCGACTAAAACGTAGGAGTGCGGCCCGCCCAACCCGGGTGCAGCAAGCGCAGCGCCAGGACGGCGAAACCTGTGCGATGGACCGAGTGCAGCGACGGTGCGTCGCACCGTGCATGAGTGAGTAAGCCAACCGGTCCAGACCCCCACGACGCGCCCGAACTGAACCAGTGGCTGGCGTTCCAGGGCCGCTCCTTGATCGTGACCGATCGTGAACATCCGGGCGCACAGGCGTTGTTGAAGCCGCGTCCGCTGTCACCTTCGACGGCGGCCGCGATGCACGACGGCTGCCATGCCCGGTGGGCGGTGGAGCGTTCGCTGCCTCGTTCGGCAGACCCGTTCGGTGCCGCCGAGAAAGGAACCGCGGTGCACGCGGTGCTGGAGGAGGCGTTGGCGTTGCCGGCGGAGCAGCGCACCGCGCAGACACTGCACGACCTGCTGGCACGCATCGAAACCATCCGCGACGATGTGGTCGCCCCGGACGACCCGATGAAGGTCACGTCGTGGCGTGGCGAGGTCGCCGCGAAGATGGAGAAGGTGTCCGACGCGATCGACCTGAGGGCGTTGGACGTCATCGGAACCGAAGTGCCGTTGGAGAACCTCACCATCGCCAAAGTGCCGCTGCGCGGGTACATCGACGTCTACGCGCGGGAACCTAACAAGATCGACACGCGGATCCTGGACTGGAAGACAGGTAACCCGCGCACGCCCTACAAGGGCGACCGGGACGCTTACGCGGACCAGCAACGCATCTACGGCATGGCTATCGCGGCACTGACCGGGAAGCTGCCCGTGGGCGCGACACTCATCTACACCGCCATCGGCGTAGCCAAAGAAGTCGACTACAGCCGCGAGGCGATGCGTGACACTGTGGAGGCGTTCAAGCGCAGTTACGACATCGCCCGGAACAACAGTGACACAGGCGTTTTCGCGATGAAGGCGTCCGGGTTGTGCGGCTGGTGCCCACTGGCACTGGTTTGCCCGACCGGCAACGCCAAACGCACGGTCTCAGCGAAAACGACGTCGGCTCTGATCGGGCCGAGCTTGGTGATCCCGACGGTTCTGCCGGGTGTGCGTCGCACCGTACCTGTGGCTGCCGAACAGGGCAGTCAGTCGATGAACGGAGCAACCGTGGTAACCGAAGCCAAGTCGTGGGAGGAAGTGCTGCCCGCCGGGCAGACGGTCCCCGGAACCGGCAGCACCCTGAACCCCAACAGCTACGCGGCCATCGCCGCGATGACCTCGACAACGATGGCGCTGGACGCGCTGCACGCCTACGACGTGCAGAACGGGACGGCGCTAGCGGGCAACGTTTCAGCGATCCGCTCGTTGGGCTTGACGTTCGCCAGCCTGTTCGCCACCGTCCAAACCAACCTGGGTCTGCGGGCGTCCATGCAGGACGGTTCCAACACCCGCCTGCGCGCCGCGATGCACTCAGTCCTGGCCATCCAGCCGCCGCCGCTGCACAGCGCGGACAAGTCCGACTGGGAGGCGTGGTCGGCGCTGGCCGTTCGTCGCCTCGAAGTTCTGTTCAAGGTGTCCGCCGAAATCTGGGAAGCGGGCATCGTCGCCGAACCGTACGCCGACCTCGCTGGAACCATCGCCGCGAACCGGGTTTCGGTCTGACATGAGCCGTCTCGGACCGTAACCCGTTGAAACACAAGGGGTTTAAGGTCCGGTCAGCTTTTCACGGACGCTTGCTCGGCGTGCCGGTCCAGGTGTTTCACCACGATGCCCTGGATCAGCACTCGTTGGCGACGAACCTGGGCGGTCGACACTTCCAGTTGGGCTGCAATCGTGTCGAGCGTGGGTGAGTCCAAGCCTTCCAGCGTCGGCGACAGCAACGCCCGGGCGACCTGTCCGAGCATCCGAGACAACCGATCGCATTCGGTGACGACCGCGTCGACGACCCCGGACAACGCAGCCAGATCCGCGACGTCCTGGTCGTCGGCCACCTGGGTCAGTTCCGGATCGGCATTCAGTGAAACCGGTGGCGGCACAGGTGAACTGAGCCGTTCCACGTCCTGCGGGGTGAGGATCAGGCCGGACTTCGCGGGGTCTTTACGCTTGGCGATCATCCGAGCGTTGTGCTCGGCAGCAAGCTGCTCCGGGGTCGGGTCGACGCCCAGCGTCATCTGCATCGCTCGACGCAACTTCTCCAGGTCACCACGCTTGCGTTCGTCGGCGCGGGTGCCGGCAGGCTGCATACCCCGGATCTCCCGCTGCAGGTTCTTAACTGCCCGGTCCACCAACACCGCTCCGGGCGAACGCACCTCGGTCAAGTACAGATCCGGCATCGTGAGCAGTCCGTGCGCTTCGGACATCACCGCCTGCAGCGGTTCGTCGCCGACGTTCATGTCCGGCGGGCACATACGCATCGCCAACCGCAGCATGTACGGGCGGTTGACGGCCAGGAACGCGTCGATCTGAGCGACGCGCTGTTCATGCGGGAGCGCGGCGAACACGGCCACCGGGTCGGCAGGATTGATCTGGGACCTCATTCGGCGGCCCTCCACACTTCGCGAAGGACCGCGTCAGTATGAAACGGGAACGCAGGGAACGCACGTTGACGGGAGCGCAGGTCACCCATCTCGCTGACCTCCAACACAGCCCCCAACCGGCGCACGGGAGTGCCCTTGTTGCGCATCACCCATCCAACCGTCACCTCACGGTCAAGCATCCCAGTGGGTACCGACAACCGCTGCCTGGCCAACGCCATGTCCCGGTTGAGCGTGCCTTGCGTACGTGTGGCACCGAGTAGGGCGTCGATACGCACCGCCAACAGCGGCCGACCACCCGGTTGGCACGCGGCAGCGATGAGTTCGGGCACGCTCGCTTCGCCGCGGGAGAGTGCCAGCAGCCACCGGGCCCGCAAGGCGCGTGCCTTGGTCGCCTTGGCAGTCATCTCCGCGGTGGAGTTGATCGGACGCTGCACGGGTGCACTCACCGGCCCACTCCGTCGATCAGGGCACGGTTCTTCATCACCGGTGACAGGTTGAGGTTGGTGGCTCTGCGCACCGTGCCCGCGGACCAGGCAGAAGTGTCCGCGCCAGCGGCGATAGCGCTGCGGATCATCTGGCCACTGCGGGGATCGCCGAATCGACGGGCCAGTTCTCTGTTGACCAGGCTGTTGATTTCCATCGACAACCACCGCGCCGGCTCGACGGCCTCGAAGTCGACGTCCACGGCTTTGGCGACGAAACGCCCGACCTGCCCTAACGTGCCACCCGGATCGCCGAACGTCATGGTGGCCGCGATCTGTGTGATCGTTTCGTCGTCGAACCCGGCGCCGTCAGCGAACTGCGAACCTTGACCGATCGACACCAGCGCGCCCACCAGGGACTTGAGTCGGGTCACGATCGCTGTCCGGGTGATCTTCTCCGCCAGCAGAAGCATCTCCCAGTTGGCGACGCGGCCAGCCTCCACCAATCCCGGCAGGTGTTGGTGGCCCGTGTGGACGGCGGCCGATTGCACGTCGCCACCGAACCGTAACGCCTCGGGCGCAGACAGGGCGTGAATCCCACCGGCCTCGAAGGTGAACGCGCGGTGCTGGCCGAACGCGTCCGTGGACTTGGTTACCGGCAGGTCATCGACTCCTACCAGCACCGGTCCGTTCAAGCGATGCGGCATCGTCCGCCGACCCCCGGAGGAGTCAGCCCGGCGCCCTACGAGGGCAAAACCCCACCACCACGCCGGAAGGACCGCGTACTGACCTGCCGGCGTAGCACCGTCAGCCAGCAGTTGCGCGGCTTCCAGCCCGATCACCTGGGCCGAGATCAAGTCGGCCAGTTCCTGGGTCCTGCTCACCTCGGGAACCTCCCCAGAAGGCCTGTGGACGACGCCGGAAGCGCCAGCAGAGCCACCGGAACGGCGACCATGGGCGCACAGACGCCCAGGACCAGCAGCGCGCCCCACAGCGCCCGCTGAGGGCTCACCGGCGGGCGCAGCGCCCACGCGCCGATAACGGCCGCCAGGGCGGCTGCCAACCAGGCCACCAAGCCCCAGCCGTGCGGGACGAGAGACCCGACTGCTCCCGCGACGGCGAACGCCGCGACGCCGCCTACGAAACGCATCTGGGTGGGCGTGGTCATCGCCGGGGCCAGCCCACGAGCCGCTTACGGGGGCCCGACTGCACTGGCGCCGCCGCCGGATCGAACTCGTCCAACCCACCGGCGACCAGTTCGGTGGCACGGGCGTGTTTGACCGCCGCGATCGGCTCGAACTCCGGACGTCCGGTGACGCGCAGCAACACCGAGGCCAACACTGGGGCAAGCGCGGTCGACTTGGTCGGCAGGATCCCGACGCGCAGCTTGGAACGGATCTGCTCCTCGTCGTCGGTGACGCAACCCAGGGACACGGCGAGCTTGGCCAAGGTACGGGTCATTGCTTCGATCTGGCGGGTCAGGTCGTCACCGGGTCGTCGCGGAACGTGGTTGACGGCGAACATGAGCCGCTCCAGGCGGACCCCGGTTCGGGAAGCCAGCGCCCGAAGCACGTCCACTGCCCCCACCAGGCCCGGCTGGGTCGGGGTCGTTAGCAGCACCAGCCACGCTCCGGAGCGCAGCAGCGGTTCGATCACGTCCTGGGTGACCGAACCGTCGACGTACGGCGTCAACCGGCCGCCGTCGACGATCACCAGGTCAGCCACCGTCGCCGCTGTCTCGATGGAAGCCAGCGCAGTGGAGTGCTCAACGGCGGCCCGCTCGGCCAAGCCGCTCGGAGTCAGGATCGTGTGGAAGCTGATGTCCGGGGTCTTGACCGAATCGGTGTTCATCGTGCCGGGGGAGACCAGCGCGGTGCGCACGTCGCCGGTGCGCTGCGCGGTCAACAGCGTCGGCAACACTCCCGAGCCGCGCAGCAGTTGGCGGACGCCGGAACCGACCAAGTCGGCATCAGCGAGCACTGTGCGGGACACCTTGCCGGCATTGCTGGCCAGCTCGGCCGCGGTTGCGGCGAAGCTGGTGACTCCGGTGCCACCGTCGGCGCTGGCGAAGATCAACACCGGGGCCAATCGGCCCTTGATCCTGACCCGAGGGTCGGTGTTCACGAACAGGTCGTCGAGGTTGTCGGCGGGGCTGGTGTCGGTCGTCATGGCTCGGTGGTCTCCGTGTTGAGTCGGCCCTCGGGTGGTCGCGGACGCCTGGTGTGTCCACACACTTATTCCAAGATCGACCGCCTGCCAGGGTGCCCGAAGGCTGTGACCTGCGGTTTCGTGAGTACTCCTGGGTTGTCTGCGTGTCCGAGTCGGCGGTTGCCGGCCACGGTGGTCGGGGTTCGAGGCTTGCTGGTGCGTGCGAGGCAGGCTGCGTTAAGGCTTCCGGGGCACGTCGTCGGCGCCGGTTCGTCACCAGGGTTGGTTGGCGGCGGTTTCGGATCCGCGTCGCATCCGCCGGGATCTTCTGCCCGCTCGCTGGTCGAGGCGGCAGGACAGACGCCCAGTGCGCCGCGGTCAACGTTCCGGATCGTGGAAAATCGGAGGGGATACCCCTCGCGCGCACGCGCGCGTAGGGGTCTGGCCGTACCCGGTGGGGTGCGATAACGGTGTCCTGGCTGCATCCGCCACCACTTGACCACGGGTGTGGTCAGACAGTTCGAGGACGTTTGCGCAGGTCAGGGGGTGTTTGGGGGTCGAAAAACGGCAATCTGGCCACATGGCCACGCCCGCAACAACCCTTATAGGGGATTTGGATATATATATCTCCCCAGAAAGTAATGTAAGCGAATCCTCATAAGGGGGTATATACGGTGTGGTCAAGTGGTCAGATCAGTAAAAAGTAGTAGTAAGTAGTAGTAGTAGAGGGCTCTGACCTGCGGTTTTGTGTTTCGAGGTTCCGGCGAAAACTGACCACATGGTGTGGCCAGTTGCAGCCAGTTGCAGCCAGAAACGGCCACGTTTCCCGGAATGCCGCGGTTTCTGCAGGTCCGGGTTGCGGTTTTGGCGACTCGGTGGGTAGGGTCAGACCCCTACGCGCGCGCGCGAGGGGTATCCCTTCGATTCGGTCCAGGTCAGGGTCTCGTGATCGGCCGACAGCGACGTTTTCACCGAAACCTGCGTAGGGTCATACCCCTCGCGCGCGTACACGTACGCGCGCGTGCGCACGCGCCCGACGGGTACGACCCCTTGGATTGAACTTTCAACTACGTAGTTTGCGTCGCCCGCCCGGAAGCGGGTCAAAGGGTCATACCCCGCGCGCGCGTACGCGTGAGAGGTATGACCCTTTGACGTTTTGCTGCAAGAATCAGTCCCGCGGGCTTCCCCCAGTCGGCGAAGGTGGCAGGCTAAGCCACGTCCCGAACAAACTGGCCCAAGGAACGAGCGAAACTACGATGGTGGCAGGCGAGCCCGGTTTCGACGCACCGGTCGATGTCGCCGTGCGCTGGATCCTGACGATGAGCGATCCGCTCATCCCACCTGGTTACCGAGAGCGCATGGACGCGCAGATGTCTGCGCAGATCAGCGTCCAACCCCGATGGGGTTCCTTCTTCCTCGGGGGAGCGATCAGCGATCTGATCCACACCTTGCCGAGCGAAGACCCGTGGCGCAGCATCAGTGCACGTTTCGGCGACCATGCCATCGGCGACAAGGCACCAGGTTTCGATGGCGCCGTCACCGACGACGGTGCCCCGTTCGGCACCTACCTGAACGCTCTGGACGTCTCCGGCCAAGTCATGGCCTACCCCGAGATCGACCCCGGTCTCATCGCCTTCGCCCAAGACCTCATGCCAGCCTCGTGCTACGCACTCGCCTGCGGCGCCCTGAGCCACACGGAGGCGGCCGAAGCGCTACGGGCTGCATTGGTGCCGCTCGGGTCCTACGACGCCGCTGACGATGATCAGCAGGATGCTGTCGGGGCTGCAGTCATCCACCCCGAAGTGCCGCCGGAGGGTTCTGGGGCGCTTCTGGTCGAGGCCGGGCTGCCCGCCCTGAGGTGGGCCGCCGCCCGCCGACGTTCCTACCTGGACAGCTTCGACGACGGTTACCTGTTCGAGGTGCTCGCTCGCTGGTCCCACCTCGCCGGACGACTCGCCGCGGGCGAAGATCCGGGCGAAGACCAATGGCGGCTCATTTCTGCGCGCAACGAACAGAACGCCATCGAACCGCTGCCCTCCGACGACTTCTGAATCTCCAGGCATCAGCCAAGGACCGGGAACGAAGTCCGGCGTCACCCACGCCGGCTACCGCGCTGCCCGGCGTAGCAGCCCGACCTCCGCGGAAGGGCCGTCGCAATCGGCTTGGTCTTTTCGCGCGCAGCGCGGGCTGACAGAAGCCTGGTGACGGACGGCCGAGCCAGCGACCGCGGCCGTCGCACAAGGTTTCGTGACGCGAGTGTGCTCGCGGTGCAAAGCCTGGCGACGCAGCAAGCGCAGCGCCGTGGCCGTCGCACCGTAGGTCGGTGAGCGATTCGGTTTCTGGTGCGTTGTTCCCGGCGGCAGCGTTCGGCCCTAGCATCACAGGGTTGGACGCGATGAAGTTGTCAGCGTCGGCGGTTGCCCCGTTGGTGGCTTATGCCTCCGGCATGTTCTCGGTGGACGAGACCAACCTGGCGACTGCTGCGCAGGTGCTGGGGGCTGGTACCGACCGTCGCTCGAAAGGCTTCAAGTCGCTGCGCTCGGACCTTCCCGCGTTGGCGATGCCGTGGTACCCGCTGGACCGCGTGGCGGCGGCGGCGGCGCAGATGACCCAGGGCGCGCAGGTGGAGCCGCAGGCCGGGTTCGGCCAGTGGCGTCCAGCGAACCCGACCGCGGGCAAGTACATGATGGTCGCCGGCGCGAACAGCGTGCTGGGCGTCCACCCGTCGATGCCGTCGACGTATTTCGCCGCGCCGGACGCGGTCCTGATCGCAGAGGGCCAGATCAAGGCGTTGTCGGCATTGACCGCGTGGCTGGTTGAGCAGGGCGTGTCCGTCTCGGACCTGTCCGAGACCCGTGAAGGTTCCCGGGTGCGCTTGCGATCCATCATGGAGTCGTTGGACGCACGGCTGCTGGTGGTGTGCATCATCGGAGTGCACAACTGGTCAGGGATGCCCGAGTGGCATGCGCTGCGATTGAAGAACCTGCCGGTGACAGTTGCATTCGACGGTGACACCGCCACCAACCGCCAGGTGTGGGACGCGGCCTCGAAACTCGCCGCGTTCCTGGAGTCTCGACACGCTGTGGTGTCTTTTGCTGACCCGAGCCTGGACGGTGTGTCCAAGGCCGGGGTGGACGACTTTTTCGGCGCGGGCAAGTCGTTCGCCGACCTGATGGACACCACCAAGGACGACCTGCCCGACAAGCCCGAGGCGGAGGTCGAGTTCTACCCGGGCGACGTGCGGATGAACGACGACGATGCGACCTTCGAGGAGTACCACGTCAGCGACGACGGTTACACCAGCCGCGGCTCGTGGGTGCCGAAGGCTGGCATGGCCGGGCGTCTACTGAGTGAATCGAACCCGAAGTCGAGTGACTGGTCCCCGGGCTCGGAACTGGTCGAGGGGAAGCTGGACCCATCACTGATCGACGAGAACGAACCGGTGCGGGTGCAGATCGAAACGTCCTGGAAGTCGCACGACGGCTCCATCGTCAAAGGCGTCGTCAACGGTAATGACGACCTGCTGAGCGAGAACCCGAACCGCTGGCACCTGCGCAAAGCCGTCATCCCGACGACGGTGTCCAAATGCCCGGACTGGGGCAACCTGCCAGGCGCCTGGCTGAAAGCGATGAAGCTGCACCGGGCGGGGGAGACGATCACCAACTACCTGTGGATGCAGATGGGGTGGGTGCCGACTGTCAGTGGGCTGCCGGTGTTCGTCGCCGGCGAAACAGTGCTGGGCATCGAGGGTCGGCTGATCGGTTCGGGCACGGTGCCCGGGTGCACCAACCGGGTCATCCCCGGAACTTCCAAGTTCGGTCTGGCGCCGATCGAAGCCGACACCGACGAGCAATACCGGGCATACCTGCGGGCCAGCATCGAGACCGTGTTCGAGACCTACACCGGCGGCGCATGGGGCAACCAGTCGGTCGCCGCTACCGTCATCGCTGCCGCCTTGCGGCCGGTCGTGCCGATCAGGCCCAAGACGACCATCCTGTTCTACGGACCGCCGCGCGGCGGCAAGTCGTGGTCGGCCAAAGCGATCATGGCGTTCTGGCAGTCCGACCCTGGCGCATTCCAGGACACGCTGCCAGGCGGTGCGTCCGACACCAAGTACAGCCTGGAAGACGTGGTGGCTCGCGTGCCCATCTGGGTTGCCGACGACCTGGCACCCAGCAGTGACGCCCGCAAGAACGAACGCGAGGAGTCCTCGATCGAGGCGATCATCCGTTCGGTGTTCAACGGCACCTCCACCCGGCGGCGCACCGCTGACGGTGGGCGTCGCCGCGTCGACGTGCCGTTGGCAGTGCTCGTGGTGACCGCCGAGAACCCGCTGACGTCCAGTTCGGTGATGGAACGCTGCGTGGCTTTCGACACCGGTGCACGCGGCTTCCTGGGCAACGAAGATGCAACCGACGCGTTGGTCGAGCTCAACACAACCACGCTGACCGCCAACGAGATCACGGCCGCGGCGGTGCAGATGGTGCAGCGGGCCGCTGCCGAGCAGGGCTGGAAGAAGGCCAACCGGGAATGGGCCGAACTGTTCGACATGCACCGTGAAGCGGCGACGTCGTTCCTGCGCCGCAATGGCGGCACCGAGGGAACACTCACCCGTCACGCCGACATCGCAGCGGACCTGATGCTGGGCGGCGACGTGCTGGAAATGCTGGCCGAATGGGCTGGCTGCGATGAAGCGTTCCTGGACCGACTGGGCAAGCTGCAGCACTGGATCCTGGAAGCTGTCGGAGCCAACTACGGTCAGGCAGCGACGGTCACACCGGGTGAAAACCTACTGGCGGCGCTGCGCGGCGTGCTTGAATCGGGCACCGGTCACGTCCTGGGGCAGGACGGCAAGCCTCCGATGGCAGACATGCCGTCTGGCCACCCATTGCGCGGCAAGGCCAGCATCATCAACGAGCGACTGGGCTGGCGTGCGTCATCGGACGAGAAGCGCCCATGGGAGCCGCGTGGCGCGTCCATTGGCCGGCTGGTGTGGAACGGGCAGACCCCCGTTGTGTTGATGAATCACACGGCCGCGTTCGATGTGGCGCAGCGGGCCTACCGCGGGTTGCTGCCACCGGGCACCAAAGCGAGCTCGGTGTGGGCATCTGCCTGGGGGACCGGCCTGTGCCCGGACTTCTGGAAACGGCGGGTTGGTCGGGGCGGCGAACTGCGCCCGATGGTGCGGGTGCGCGACTTCGAGGGTGTGCCGTTCAAGGTGGCGACTCTGCTGGACCTGGACGAGAACGGTTAGGTCCGTACCGCTCGGCGCGAAGGCCGCACGTGTTTGAGCGAGCGTTACGAGAAATCCCGGATCGCTGCTCGACGCGCGCTGGAACGATCGCGGCTGCGGCGCTGCCGGGAATCGGCGTGGAGTCCCGCAGCACCGGATCGACGCAGGTCGCGCAATGCGGCTGCCATCTGAGGGTTGGCGTGTGCGTGAGGGTTGCGCGGCTTGCGTGCCATGACGGTTCCTTTCCTGGAGCTCATGTGGCTGATGACGAGGTGACGGTGCGACGGCTCCGGACTCGGTGCTGGCAGGGGCAACGACCGTGCGCGCAATCGGATTCCAGTGACGGTCAGGCTGCCGAAGACCGGCGCATGCCCTCCGGTTCGGAAGCTGCACGCCCGGCGGCTAGTGCTGTCCGGTCTCCAACTCAATGCCATGCGCGGCCTGGTGTTCCCAGGCGACCTGAACAATCCTGGCGAACGGGATCGAGGAGGAGCCAGCCGCTAGCTCTGCGGTGATGATCTCGATGATTGCTCGGAGCGCGTCCTCGTAACGAACGAGGACCTCGTGCGTTTCAACGTCGGCGAAGGCGAGAGCTGCTCGCCACTCCCCGTCAGTCTTGTCGAACTTGCGCCACATCACGGAGTTGTCGAGAGCGCCATGGTTCGGGTTCGACTTGCCTAGAGCGAGCCGCTCCCCGATCACGCCGGCCCGCGTCGTACGGACCCAGCCCTTCGGCGTTAGACGGGAGACGCCACGCACCTGCGCCACGGCGCCTCCTTCAGGGGTCAGATAGATGTCGTCGAAGGTGCCGCCGAACAGGATGCACGCGACGGCATGTCCCGCTTCGTGTGCGGCCACGACTGATTCGGGAACATCCTGCAACGGAGGGGTATCGATCTGCTCGGGCATGGCGCCCATCGTGCCTCTGTCAATACAACCCTCGTACCTCCGGACAGTGATTGCCACAGTGTCAAAAGCGGAGGTACGCAATGTGGGCGCAGCGAACTCGGCGGCCCGGGGGTTCACTCGCCAACCCCGCGCCGCCGAAATTGGTAGGACGAAATACGCAACATCCGCGAATCTGCCGGGCACCGACTTAACGTGCGAAACACTTTCTTCGACCCCTTGATAGTTGACCTCCTCGCGGACATCATTCTCTGGGCGGTTCAGGCTGCCTCCGCGTGGTGCTGGAACCGCGCCAGGAGAAAACGTCGTGCAGCGCTGCGACGCAGGACTCGACAGGCTCGCCGGGTCCGTAAGCCCAGGAGGTCCAGAAGCAATCAGCGCCGTCGCCGTAAGCCGCGGCGCTGACCACCGGACTCACTGCAGTCACCGACTGTTTTCGATGACCGACGCCGACAACGTTGGCGTCCGGCGGTAGGCGGTAGCAACTGCCGACCGACCTGGCCAGCCGGCAGCAACAGACTGCTGTGAGCCTTCGGCCTTCGGCCTCGGCGGTCTTTTCGTGTGGCTGCTTGTTTGGCTGCTGTTCGGTGTTCTTCTTGGCGGTCTTCTCGGTGCCCTGTTTTGCTTGGCCTGCTGCTCGGATGTTTCGTTTGCTGGCTTGGTCTGCTGGTGTTCTTCGCGTGTGTCTTCTCGGTGTTCTTGCTGGTCGCTTCTCGGTGTTCTGGTCGTTGTTCTTCTCGGTGTTCTGCTTTCCGTCTGGTCTGGTTGTTCGGTGCTGTCGCCACGTCTGCCCTGCTGCTGCTGTCGCTCGCTTGCTTCGGCTGCCCACTTGCGCGTCTGAAACCTCGCCACCACAGCATTCATACCTTCACTGACGTTTACTGTCGTTTAGTACCTTCCGCAGCCATCCACTGTTGTTGACTGTTCCCCGGTTGCACCCTCAGTCGCCCTTTACCGCCCTGCTTCACACCCCACCCACACCGCCGCAACCACCACCACAACCGTTCAACACCTACCAACGCCACCACCCAACACCCTCCTGCCGGAGGCACGCGGGGTCGAGCGCAGTCGCGGCGTTTCCCGGGGACTCGCTGCTGCCGCTCGCAGAATTGGCCGGAAAATTGCGCGTTGTTGCTGGTCAGGGCGTTCCTTAGCCCTGGTCGCCGCCAACCTGGCCCATGTAGAGACGTGTGAACGTCTCCGTCTTCAAGGTCCGCCCGACCGCCTCCAAGCAGCTTGACCCTGCGCTCTACGTTCAACGCGCCAAGGCGTTCGAGTCGTCGCTGCGTTCGGTCAAGCAGGCGACCTTGCTCGCGGTGACCGGCGATGACGGCACCCTTGACGCGTTTTTGGTGACGCCGCCAACCAACAAGAAGGCGGGGCGTGGTGCCGCATCGTTGGCCGCGAACTTGGCCGCGACGATCGACGCTGTGGTCGAGCCGTGCGATGACGTGCCTGACCTGCTGTCGGGGCTGGGGGATCGTCCGTGTTTGGTGTCTGCGCGGGTGCGTCTGGAGTCGGTCGCTGGACGTGACACTGCTGCCGGTGCAGACCCGGCCGAGGTAGCCAAGGTGGTGTCTCGCGCGAACGTTCCGGGGGCGTGGGTGGCATTCACGATGCGCACGCCTCGCCCGGCCGAAGTGTCGGCGTATAGGACGTGGGTCAGTTCTCGCGGCGGCAACGAGTCGCACTATTCGCGCGGTGGGGAACTGTTGGCGACCAGCATCCTGGTGGGTGCCCCAGTCCGGTCGACCGCTGACGACCTGCTGCGCCAGGTGGTCGCGGCGATGCCTGGGTTGGACATCACCGCGGACCCGGTCGTGGTGGGCTCGGGTTCGTTGCCGTGGTTGCTGGGTGCCGGAAGCGCCGGGGTGTTCGGCGCTCAAGTCGCCGGGGTTGTTCCTGCTCTGGGCTCGGTGTCTGACACTTGGCCGTTGGCGCTGGGGTTGAGTGTTCCTGCCGCGCTGGGTGCACACGCGGCGTTGCGTCTGGGTGGGCGTAACCGGTTGCTGTCGCGGCTGGACGGCCTGGACTTTCCTGCACCGCGCCGCACGGCCGCTAAGCACCAGCGTCGACCAGCCACTGACTCTGGTGGCGTGCCGCGTACCGCCCGGGTGGTCTACCCGTTGGATCGCAGTGCGCTGCTGTGTGCGCCGCACATGCTGACGGGATTGGCGGTGCCGCCGGGAGG
The DNA here is from genome assembly GCF_042661605.1 of Branchiibius cervicis. Classification (NCBI taxonomy): domain Bacteria; kingdom Bacillati; phylum Actinomycetota; class Actinomycetes; order Micrococcales; family Dermacoccaceae; genus Branchiibius; species Branchiibius cervicis. Next base: position 2,155,086 of record NZ_JBHSWJ010000002.1, on the reverse strand, counting down.
TTCGGCTTCGGGTCCGGCGACGGCGTCGTCGCGACTGGTCCCGGCAAGTTTGCGGGCTCCGATCGGTCCGATGTTGGGCGCTGACGCGGACGGTAACCCGGCCCATTTGTCCGCCGATGACCTGTACGGCGGAGTTGGGCTGCTGGGCATGCCCGGTTTCGGCAAGTCCGTGGCGATGCGCGCGTGCTTGGGCTGGGTTCTGGCACGGCGTATCGTGGATGACCGTTCGTGCGTGATCGTGTTCGAGAACAAGGGCGACGGCGCGACCGCGTGCCTGCGGATGGCACAGGGCGTGACCGGTGATCCGGACTCGATGCTGTTGATCGACCTGGCGGACGCTTCGACTCCGGCGATCGACGTCTTCGCTTTTCCGGGCACCGCAAGCCAGAAGGCGGCCAGGTTCATCGAGGCTGCCCGGTACGCGTTTGGCGAAGGCACTCTGGAGAACGCCAGCATCGAAGCGTTGAACGCTGTCCTTCCAGCGGCTCTGTGGCTGTCCGATCACGGGCACGGCAACCCGATCGCGTTGACGCACCGCCTGCTGGGTGGGTTCGGTGACACCCCGGCGACGGAACTGGCGGCGGTGGTGCGGGCGGCTGCCGTGAACGACGAGTCCGCGGTGGAGGCGGCCCAGTACACCGAGATCCTGTTCGGTGCGAACGTGTCGGCTTCAACCCGCCGCACCCAGTCCCAGGCGGCTCGCAACAAGTTGGCTCAGTTGGCCGAGATCGAAACGTGGTGGGATCCCAGCAGGGCACGGGTCAGTTGGGAGGACGTCCTGACCAACTATGACGCGGTTGTGGTGAACCTGGGCACTGCCGCCGACGGCACCCAAGTCAGCGACCGGCAGACCCAGTTGCTGAGCAGCCTGTTGCTGTTTCTGCTGCGCGAAGCGATCGGGCGGGTGTGCGTCGGTTGGCGGGACCAAGGTCGGCAGGTGAACATCTTCGCGGACGAGTTGTCGGTCCTAGCCGGTTCCAGCCCAGAGACCGTGACGTGGCTGCGCGACACGGGCCGTAGCTACGGGGTGCGCCCGTTCTTCGCCACGCAGTACCCGCAGCAGTTGCACGAGCGTGTGCGCAGCTCGCTGCTGGGGTTCGCCACGATGCTGTGGTTCGGGCAGGACAACCCCGAGATCGTCAAGAGTGCCGTGGCGGACCTGACGCTGGACGGCTCGGACTTCACCGGCGCTGACATCGCCGCCATCCCGCTCTACTACGCGGTGCTGCGTACCAGGGTCGACGGTGTCCGCCAGTCGCCGTGCCTGATCGGTATAGGCGACTGGGAAATGAGGGGAGACTGGGCGCGGTTCCTGACCGATCAACAAGCGGCCCCTGGCGAGGGCGTTGGCGATGTGGATGAGCGCGTCCCGGTGCTCCGGGGCTGGGTGAGGCCGGGTGTGCAACGCGCAGTTTCGGTTGTTGATGTGCGTGACGACTCGACTGTCGGTGTGCCGGTGGCTGCCGAGTCTGTGGCTGCACCGTACGAACCGGACCGTTTCAGTCCTGACCGGTTTAACCGGCCGATCCCGAACGATCCGCAGGACTGGTGATGGCAGGCTGGTGGCGGCCGCAGCCGCACGGGTTCAAGGACGTGTACGCGCCGGCCGACGACGACCCGAGCATCACTCGGTTCGAGCCGCGGGCGAACAAGCATCTGACCGAGCGCGGCATGCCTGGTCAGTTCGGCCCGTACGTGCCGTTGACCTCTATGCGTAGCCGCGCACCGAAGGCTCACCGGTCGGCGTATCGCACGGAGCCGCTGTGGTCGGGCATGTGGAACGGCCCCGCGACGGCGGCTTGGGCGCAGCGGCGCGAAATCACCCGGCTCATCCAGGACGGCCGGATGCACCGGACGACCGTCGACCCGGCGCTGTTGAAGCCGCCGCAGCCGCACTCGTTGTTTTCGCCGAGCGCACCGAACGGGTTGCTGCGCGCCCGGATGGTTGCGGCGACCATGATGTGGCGCACGTTGACGACGGAACAGTTGGCGGCCTTCACCGGCGACCCTGATGCGACCGGGCACCGCGGCGACTATCTCCCGAAGCGGGTCAAGAATCTGATCGCAGCGGACCTCCTGCAGTACGGGGTGCTGGCCCGGTTGCTGGATCCGGTTCCGGCGCTGGTGCGCCGTACCGACATGCCGCGCTGGGATTCCCAAAGTCGGTACTTGAGTTTCGGTGACTGGCTGAGCGTCACTGCGGGGCGGCGCGTCGCGGACGGCGGCGCCAGGTTCGAGAGGCACGCGGTCATGCTGAACGAGTTGTCGTTGCGCGCTGCTGAGTTCACCGACCTGCAAGCGGTGCTGGGGGAGTCGCTGTGCAAAGTGGGTGAGTTCATGCCGGTGGAGTCGACCCGCACCGCCGACGCTCTATGGGTGCGTCGTGACGGATTCCAGATCGCCATCGAGATGACGACCGGACTGAACGCGAACGTTGACGAGAAGGTCGACGCCTGGGCGAAGGCCCTGGCATCGGACCCGACTCGGGGCACTGCGGTGGTGTTTGTGTGTGCCCGGCAGAACACCGCCAAGGACCGCATCGTGCCGCGTGTGCAGTCTGCGATTGCCCGCGCGGCCACGGCCAGCATGGACCGGATGACTGCGAAGGTGGCGCAACGCATGTTCTACGTGGACTGGTCCGATTGGTTCCCACGCGGCGGGTTGGTGTCCAGCCAGTTTCCGTCGTTGCCGGTGTTCGCGCTGAACAAGCACGTCACGTCCCCAGCCGACAGCGACTTGTGGCGCACGCTGCGGATCGGTGATCCGACCGCGACGCCGTGGGCTCCCGCCACCAGACAGCATGCTGAGCAGGTTGCTCACCAGATGCTGGCGTTCAACCAGTTGTGGGGGCAGCCGTACTGGATGCGCGACCACCTGCTGGCAGCGGAACTGAATCGCCGCCTGGACTTGTGGACGATCCGCAAAGCGGCCGGCTTGGAGCAGCCGGTGTCGATGCCGTTCGCCCGTCCGGATCGTTACGGCGACGGGAATGCTGTGGTCCCGCCGGAGATTGCCCAAGCCCGTTGGCATCCGGGCCCGGTGGACGTGCAGAAGGTTGAGAGTAGGCGGCGCCGCACCGCCGGGTGATTGGGGTCATGTGGACGTCAACCGAGCAGAGCTCGCCTGGCGAGAGGACTCACGTCAGTCACGACCAACTCGCTGTTGCGGATGACTGAGAACCGCAATAGGTGTTGAGACTGCAGGGCCTGCAACACAGCCTGAACTGTCCGGAACGAGGCGCCGTACGTGGTTGGTTCGAGCTTGCGGATGTCCTGGTTCACTACATCAGAAAGGACCTTGGTGCGTAATCCTTCGACGTCCACTCCGTTCGATGCTTCGAGGTCGAGCCACGCGCCGTTCGGGATTCCGTTGATGATGAATCGGGTGCTCCCGGCCATGAAGGTCACGCTCACCTGGCCGGCGGACGCGAGGGCATGCACGCTTTCGATGAAGGAGGGTTCGGTCAGACCTGCCTCCATCGCACGATCCCTGACGGCATCGGAGAAGAGGACAGCATTCGCGCTGTCGTGCGCTTGCAGGTGCTTGAACAGCAACCGCAGTACGGTCTCGTCGGCAGGCGTCTGTGTCTGATGAACGGGCTCGGCGGCGAAGGCCGGTGGTGCGCCGAGCGGCGGCTTTTGATCCACCCCGTACAGATTGTTGACCACTTGCTGGACTGCCCCATCGAGTCCCACACGAGGGACTGACACCCAGAGAAGGTGTTTCAGCGCGCTTGGCACGTCGACATCCTCGTCGAGCACGATCGGGATGAGCCTGGTCTTCCGCTCGGTCGTAATCCGCCTGACGACGCTCGCGTGGAGTTCTTCGGTTACCCACGGCTTGCCAACGCTGACATGTGACAAGACGACCACGATCGCGTCGGCCCGAGGAATGCCCTCATCGAAGATCCGATGCACGAGGCTGTCGCCCGCCCTGATCTCCCACTTATCGACCCAGGCGTCGATCCCCTTCTCGCGCAGCGCGGTCGCGAAGGGCTCGACGAATCGCTCCTTGTCCTCAGTGGCGTGGCTGATGAACGCCTTGATCGGGAGCCGAGCTTCGGTGGTCACGGTCCAACTGTCTCAGCCATTACGCCGCTGGGACGAGTTTGAGCGGTGCGGCGGCGTCGGCGCGTCGCAACGGTTTGTGACGGGAGCTTGCTCGTGTCGTGAGGCCTGGGCGGTGCTCCGAGCACCAGCGAAAGGGCGTCGCACCGTGCACTCATGGACATTGTTTTGGACGCGACCGCCGAGCCTGCTCTGTCGCCGGACGACATTCCGTTGCGGCGTGAGATTGCCTGTCGGGGAATCCTCGACGACACGTTCCAACCGAACCGGCCGGAGGGGTTCTTGCGGGCCAAAGCCATCTGCGACACCTGCCTGTCAACGAAGTCGTGCCTGCGCCGGGGCCGGGAGACAGACGGCTACGGCGTGTGGGGTGGGGTGATGCTGCGCGCCGGCAGAGAGGTCGACTGGTCCAGCATGGGCGCTAAGAAGGGCAGAAAGGCTGGGCGTAAGCCAGGGGCTACCAACAAGCGCAAGGAGCGCGTCGACGCTGCAGCCTGACGCTTTGGCTGTTTCGCCGCCAACCAACACTGGCATGAGCACCTTCTGCCTGCCTACGCCGTCGGTCGATCGCGGCCCCTTTGCCTACCGCGCAGCATCTGTTGTCGGTGGTGTCCGATGAGCACGGTCGATGCGTCGGGCGCGATCCACGGCGCCGACGGGAAGTTCGCTGGGCACGTCGCCGGGGAGGCCGCTGAGGTATCCCTGCGCGGCCCGGATGGCAGTGACACTGTTGCTGCGCCGGTCAGTAGTGACTGGCGGGAGTTGCGTGCCCGGCAACTGGATTCCCTGGGGTATGTCGCGCCGATCGCCACCAGCACCCGGATTGACCCGAAGACCACCGAGGGCATTGATCAGTGGTGGAGTACGACGTTCGTGGACGCCGAGTACGGCCATGGCGGCGGCGACTACCCGTTGATGCCGGACGACAACACCCCGAACATGACTGCGGGCAAGTCGATCTCGGGGAACCGTCGCACGCACCGCATGTCCTACTCGGGTCACGGTGTGACGTTGCGGATGCCGTCCAAGACCGCGATCCATCGGTTCAGCGCTGCCCAGCACGACCGCACGTTTGACGTGCCGGTTTCGGCGTCGCTTCCTGACGGTCGGATGGTGCACGGCACAGTGCGTGTCACGAAAGGTTCTGACGGTCAGTGGGAGACGAAAGGCTTGGGGTTCGCGCCCGAGCACGAGGTGTTCGTCGCCGAGGGTGTCAGTGCTGTCTTGGAAGGCCAGCGAGCTCGTACGTCATTGGCGGCGGCTGGCGACTTGGAGGCACGCCGCCGCGAGCGGTTGGCGAACACCGGCGCGAAGGCGATGCCGGTGACCTCCACCTGGATCCGGTCGGTTGGCTACGGTTCGACCGATTCCGGTGAGGGCATGATGACGTTGACCACGAAGGGTTACACCCGCAAGGACGGCAGCGTGGCGCCGCCGAAAACGTACGGCTACAAGGTCGATCCGGCCACGTACGCCGCGATGGCGAACAGTGACGCGCCGGGCAAGGTGTTCAACCGATTCGTTCGCGGTGAGCGCGGCGTCACCGTCGACACCTGCGGCAAGTGCGGGTTGATGACTGCCAGCGGCGCGGACCATCACTGCCCGACGCGGGAGAAGCCGCGGTCAGTGGAGGACGCGGCGATCCGGGAGCGGCAGCGTGAGCGTGCTGCGTTGGTGGCGCGAATCTTCCGCCGGCGAAACTAGCAGTGCCCGGACGTGGCCCACGCACTGGCGACAGTCGTCGCACCGTAAGGGTGTGGGCCGGGCGTTTGATCCGACCGCGACGATCGACCACTTGGAGACTTGGATATGGCTTTGCTGACTTCGCAGATCGACGGCGACGGCGATCCGATGCTGCCTGTGCACCCTGACGGGGCACGTTGGCAGTTCGTGATGTTGTTCGGCGACCGGATGCAGGCGGTGGCGGACACCGCAACGGAGTTGCTGCCGTTGGTGGTGGCCGGTTACGACCACATCGCGGCCGACGACATCGAGAGTGCGTTCCTTGCCCGTTTCGACCACGCGGCGGGAGTCGCTGCGTTCGTGCAGCATTCGGCGTTGCAGGCAGCCATTGACAGTGGCTACCAGTTGGACGATGACGTGGCGACCACGGCGATGATGTCACCCAAGACGGACCCGTTGCCGGGGCCGGTGCTGGGACGAGCCGGTGTGTGGGACGAGCCGGTGCCGTTGGTTCTGGTTGCCAGCCACTACGCGCCGTACACCGAACTGGCTGCGCCGTCCGGTGACGGTGTGATCCTGGTCGACCCGTACACCGAGAAGGGCTACCTGGCAGGACTGGATCAGTTGGGGCTGGTGACGTTCCGGGAGTTGTCGCTGGTCTGAGCGGCCGGATGCCGTGAGCCCCGGCGTCGTCGCACCGCAGGGGCATGGCTAGTCCTGTTTGCTCGATTGACGGTTGCGACGCAGCAGTGGATGCCCGTGGGCTGTGCGCAGGCCACTACCGACGCCTGAGGCGTTACGGAAACCCGTCAGGCCGCGCGGGGGATGCGAAGGTTGGGCCGCCGTGTGCCGTCGAGGGCTGCACCGTTACCACATTCACCCGCGGTTTCTGCGTGAAGCACTACCAACGCCTGAGGCGTTACGGCGACCCACTGGGTGGAGGACCAGCCTATGGGCCGCGACGGACGGGTTGTTCCATCGAAGGGTGCGATGGCAAGCACTATGGCCGCGGTTACTGCCGCAAGCACTACCAACGGTGGTGGCTTCGTCGCGGTGGTCCCTCATCGCCGACGACGGGCTATCAGTAGATCCCGGCTAACGCCGGCCCCTGTCCGGAGGCGACGCAACAATGGGCCGGTGACAACCCCGACACGTCCGTCGCCAGGCCAGTCGGAGCTCGCCCGGATCGTCGAGTCGACCTGGGCTGAGTCGACGCGCCGCGCCTACCGCAGCCAATGGGTTCAGGTGCAGTCGTGGTGTGACCGCAACGGCGCCCAGTCGCTGCCCCTGGAACCGGAGGATCTGGCTCGCCACCTGCGATTCAGCGCCCAGATCGCTCGGGCCGATGGTTCGCCGGCGGCAGCCACGTCGACATTGGCGTTGCGGGTGGCCGCCGCCAATGCGGTGCATCGGATCGCTGGCTTACCAGAGCCTGGCGGTCACCCGGTCGTGGTTGCGGCGTTGGCGAGCATCCGGCGACAGCGTAAGCGTCCGCCGAAGCAGGCGGCGGCCTTCGATGTTGAGATGCTGCGAACCACCCTGAGCCACTTCGACTTTCGGCACTGGCCTCGCAGCGTGGCGGCGCGGCGGGATGCAGCGTTGCTGTTGTTGGGCTTCGCGGGCGCGTTGCGCCGTAGCGAGTTGGTTGGGCTACGAACCGGGGATGTGTCATTCCAGGCTGGCGCCGATTCCGAACCGCACCTGCGAGTCGTCATCAGGGCCAGCAAGACTGACCAGTTCGGTGACGGGGAGGTCATTGCGGTGCCGGTCGGCCAGCACCCACTGACCTGCGTACCATGCGCGGTGCGTGCTTGGTTGGTGCTGTCCAGCATTGAGGGGCGGCCGCAAACGATGGCCGCAGCGCGGAACCTGTCTGCAGTCAGCAACACCCATCATTGCGACCAGCCGTGGCCGGACAGCCAAGCCGACCAACCACTGTTGCGTCGGGTGTACCGCTCCGGTGCGATCGGTGATGGGGTGCTGTCCGGGTCCAGCGTGGGTGCGGTGTTGGAGCGCAGGATGAGCGCGGCGGGGATGGACCCGGAGCGGTTCAGTGCACACAGCCTGCGGGCAGGCTTTGTCACGACGGCTGACGCGGGCGGGGCGTTGTTGACGGCGATCATGCGCCAGACCCGTCACCGCAAACCGGAGACGGTGGTGCGCTACATCCGCCACGCTAACCCGATGGCTGGCAACGCGGTGAAAAGCGTTGGCCTGTAGATGGATTCGCTGCTCGCCGATTGGCTCACCAGCCGCGGGCTGTCCGTCGGCGATGGTGACCCGCCACGGCTGGCTTTGTTGATCGAGTTCGCCGCCGAGTGTCCCCAGGCGCCGTCGACGCTGCGCCGCAGCCTTGCCGGCTGGTTGCCGAGCACCGTTGCTACGGGTTGGCGGCCGCCGCCGTGGCTGACTGGCTCTGGCACGGTACGTCAGGCTCGGGACCAGGTCATCGGGTTGTTCGCCGGAGCTGGAATGACCCGGGCACAGATCAGTGAACTCACCACCGACGACGTGGTGCTGGTGGGTGCGTCGTGGCGCGTCGGTCCACTGCTGCTGGAAGCGACCACCGACCCGGCGACATGCTCGTGCTGCGCCGTGGCCCGGTGGGCGGCGGTGCTCGATGGGTATGCCGAAACCAGAAGCCCTGACGATGCCGTCCTGGCGTTGCGCCAAATCGACCTTCCTGGCCAGCACGCTTGCCAGTTCGTCGCGGCCTTGGCCGAGTGGGACAGGCGACGTGCGCCGCTACTGGTAGGCATCGACCGACGCGGCTACCTGTCTGATGGTGCGCTCTCGACAAGATCGGTGACGGCGGCGATCTCGCAGGGGCTTCGGCGCGACGGCTGGGTCAGGACCGCTTCGGCGACCAAGAGAGACCTGCCCGCGCCGGGCGTTCGTCGCGTCCCGTCCGACATCGGAGTGTGGTTGGACAGGCTGGAGGAGGCCGTCCAGGTTGCGTTGGAGCGCTCGGAGCACGTCCTGACCGGAGGATAACCGGACCCTGGCATCGCGGATCTGGCCCATGTAGAAGGTTGTGCTGGAACAGATGAGGGTGCCGTTGCCGGCCGGGTTCGACCCGGACCGTCATTCCGGTGCAGTCGTGAGCAAGGTTCGCCAGGCCAAAGGCCCCGAGTGGAGCCTGGCGAACATCGACACCGAAGCGAACGTGGCAGTGTTCCGACGGCACGTCGCTGAAACGACGGTGACTGCTGCGGCCAAAGCCAGTGGCAGCGTGAAGACCCCGGAGAGCTTCCAGGTGTCATTGTCGGCGGCCGACGCCAAACCGACCATGGGCGAGAAGGTCGCAGCGACGCTGCAGGACACCTACCCGGGGTTCTACCTGACTGACTTCGACCCACACCTTGCCCGCGCTACCCTGACGAAACTGGACGACGACACCGCGCGCTGCCGCGGCGCGGTCGCGACGGCGCTCGGGGTGAAGCCGTGGGACGTGCAGGCCGCCCCGCGCCCCGGTGGTGGCTACCTGTTGGGTCTGCCGAAGTCCTACATGCCGTCCAAGCACGACGAGAAGCTGGACGAGGTCGCCACCAGCGTCGTCGGGCAGTTCGGCTGGTACGTCGTCGCGGACGCGAACAAGCTGACGGCTCAGGTCATCCCGAGCGATCCGCCGACTTTTCCACCGACTATCCGATTGAATCTGGCTGGTCTCGGAGCTGATCTGCACCGGACCCCGATCGGCGACATCTTGCCGCCGCCGGGACAGAAGAAGTACGACACCGTGAGCATCGACTGGCGAGCTCACGCGTTCGGATTGGTCAGTGGCACCGCGGGCGCGGGCAAGACGAACACGTTGAACAGCATCATCGCCGACCAGGTCGCCGGGGGCGCTGCGCTGGTCATCGTGGACGAGCCGTCCAAAGCGATCGACTACTCCTGGTGCAAGAAGTACGTGCGCGACGGCGGCTGGGGCTGTGACGGTTTGCGTTCGGCGGTGACGGCGTTGGCGTTGGTCTACGAGGAGGGCAACCGCCGCGCCAAGGTGCTGGAGCAGGCCGGCGTGACCAACTGGTTCGACCTGCCCGACGACCAGCGGTTCCCGCCGATCCTGTGCATCGTGGACGAGGTGGCCGGGTTGCTGGTGGGGGAGAAGCTTCCGCCTGGAGTGGACCGGAAGATGCCCGAAGTGCAAGAGGTTATCGAGGAGAACCGACTGAAGTTCAAGCTGCAACGCGTCATCACGAAGATTGCCGCGGAGAAGCGGTTCGTCGGTATCCGCATGTTGCTGAGCAGTCAGGTGTCGAACCAGAACTCAGGACTGCCGCCGTCGTTGAAGACGCTGCTTGGTCAGCGTGTTCTGATGGGGCCGAACCCCTCGAAGATACAACGTGATCAGGCGTTCAGTGTTGCCGACCGCGTACCGACGGTGCCGGACAACGTCGCAAACGGCGGCATGGTCTCCAAGGGCGTCGGCGGGGCCGAGCTCGAAGGGCAAGCGCCGGTGGTGTTCAAGTCGTTCTTCGCGACCTCTGGCCAGCTCGACGCCGAACTTGCCAGCCGTGGCGTGCCCACCACGTCCCGGCCGGAGCCGACACAGGCGGAGATGGACGAATACTGTCCCGTGTCGGAGGAAGACCTTGACGACGAAGGCCCAGCCTTCGACCCGCGCCGCGACGCTCCGGAGACGTTCAGCGACGACGGTGAGCAACTGTTCGGCGCGGCAGCGGCAGCGGCAGCTAGTAGGCGCCTAGAGGCGCAGGCCAAGGCTCAGCGTGCCGCTAAAGATGCGGGTGCTGGGACGTCAGGCGCCGATGGCCCACGGTGCCCGTCGTGCCGAGCACCCATTCGTAGCGACGGGACTTGCGAATGCTGAGGATGTTCGAGTGGCGGTTCGCGGAGAACATCCTGCTTCGCGCTGTCGGGAAGCTGGTGTACCTGATCGCGTGGATCGTTGGCTTGGCTGTGGCCGGCGCCATTGTGTTGTGGGCGCTCAAAGCGTTCGGCGTCATCGACGTTTTCGCCACGATCAGTCAGTTGCGCGCCAGGATCGGCCTGACCGATTGGAAGAAGACTGCCGGTAGCGCGGTCGGGGTGATCTTCCTCGCCTGGCTGGCGTGGTCGGTCATCGACAGCCCGCCGTCCGGCTCCGGCAACTACAGCAACAGCCAGCAGAACTACTACAACCGGCGCAACGTCACCTACGTCGACCGCCGCGAGATGCGCCGCATGGAACGCCAGCAGGACCGTCGTGATCGACGGGACCGTCAGGACGGCCTGTGATGCGAGCAATTCCGCAGACGTACGCCGGTGTCCGGTTCCGCTCCACCCTCGAAGCCGACTGGGCGGTCAACCTTGATGCGCTGCGGATGGTGTGGCAGTACGAACCAGAGGGGGTCGTCATGCCCAGTGGCACCTACTACCGCTGTGACATGTATCTGCCGCGGCTGAGCACTTTCGTCGAAGTGAAGGGACCCCACAACGAACGGCTCTGGAAACCGGGGGAACTGGCTACTGCGACCATGCACGCACCCGGCTGTGAACACGGCCAACCGGTTGAGGTGTCCGGACTGCATGACGATTGCGCGTGCGGGTTCGGTCCGTCTTTCCCTTGGCGGTTCGTCGTGGTCGCGCGCCCGGGGGAGCGAGGACGAATTGCGTTTCATGCAGCACTTGATGAAGCCAAGGCAGTGATCGCATTGTGTTCGGTCTGTATGCAGTACAGCTTCGCCGACGTCAACGCACCATGGCACTGCCGACGGTGCCGTAGCAGCGGTGCAGTGAAGGTGCTTCGTTCCGGCGACGTCACATTCCGCCAGATCGACCACGAGGCGGGCAAGCATCGAGCAAGGCGCCAAGCCGCCACGAGAGGGACCCGCGCGCAGCCGTCCCGGCGCAAAGCGGGCTGAGCCGCCAACCAACATGGCGTGACCACAGTTGACGCATCAGGCGCGATTCACGGCAACGACGGGCGGTTCGCCGGCCACATTGCCGGTGAACCGGACGACGGACTCGAACTAGCCCAGCCGGGCGCCACCGGCGACGACCTGCCGAACGACCCGGATATCCGCGCCAGAGATGCTGCGACGCAGCGGCGACTGCGCCAGGTGACGATCGAGCCCGGCACCGGTGGCTGCCCGCCGGTCATGGTGGGCGACGTCGACATCGCCAACACCTATATCGGCAACATGCCGCTGCGCGCCCGAGCCTACCTTGCTCTGTATGCCGAGCACATCGAGCAAAACCCGGGCCACCAGGTACCTGAGAGCCTGCGGGATGCGCTGACGGCTAGCCGCGAAAAGGCATTGGCGGCAAGGGAACTGCACGAACAGTTCGGGGGGAACGTCAGCGTCGAGGATGAGCACTTCGGTTCTGACCCGCGCAACACGCAGCGGGTCACGTCGTGGACGAACGCCGACGGCGAGCTGGGCGTGGCCGCGCGCGAATGGGACGCCGCTAGCTTCCGCTACGAAGACGCTCACGGAACGCCGGTCGAGTTCACCGAGACGCAGGACTTCGACGCCCATGACGGCATGGGCCCGGCGGTGGAGAAGCGGTTCGTCTCGGCGACCCGGTTGCCTGACGGCGAACTACTGCGCCCGCAACGGGCCGAATGGGGCGACGGTGACTACCGGTTGCATTTCGAGCGGCAACTACCGGACGGCGGCGCCCACACCTGGTCTGCCGACCCCGACGACCAGTCTGAGGCGTACCACGACAAAATCGGTCTGGTTCACCGCGACGACGGTCCAGCAATGATCGACGAACGCTGCATCGAGTACCGCCGGCACGGCATCACACATCGCGACCGCAATCAGGGGCCGGCGGTGATCGGGTCAGACGGTAAGGCGCACTTCATCGAGAACGGCTGCAACGTCGACGACCAGATCTTCCCTGGCCAGGCGCGGGCTGCCGGTTTGGAACCTGACCCGGCTGGCGGCTGGCGGGTGCCCGGAGCCGGTCCACGATTCAACCCGGCGGACGCCTACTACGAGGGCCGATTCGACGGGGAACCGGCATGACGGCTCGTGACGCATCGGGGCTCCTCGGGCTCGCTGGGCACACCGGGCTCCGCTCGACGCACGGTGCGGCCAGACACAACCAGGAGGGGTCCGAATGAGCACGGTCGATGCGTCGGGTGCGATCCACGGGTCCGACGGCAAGTTCGCGGGCCACGTTGCGGGAGAGGCGGATTCGTCGGTGACCTTGGGCGACCCCGTGCCGGATCAACCGGATACGGCGGTCGACCCCGGGGGCACCAGCCACGACCATGTGGTGCTGACTCAGCGTTGCCGTACAGCACAGCGTGTGCTGCGCGACGCCCGCATGGATCCTCGGACCGGCGGCACGCCACCGCACATCGTGGGCGGCGTCGACATCGCGAACACACCGGTCGAAGACTGGCCGGACAGTGTGCGGTCCGGGGTTGGCAATCTCGGGTTGGGGCTGAGCCTCACGACACAGCGACCGGCTTCGGAAGCCATGCTCAGGGACGTTGAAGCGCACGAAGCGGCAGGCGGCCGCATCGAGGTCATCACCGACAAGCGTTCCCGGCAAGTAGTCAGATGGACTCGCGACGGCCGACCTTGGCGCGACACCAGCGGGTGTCGGCAGATGGGCGTGCCGGTGGAGTTCACCGACCGCACGCCGACCGCCGTCTTGACCCCCGACGGGAACCTGGTGAAGGCAGCCTTGCGCGACCAAGGCATGCTCTCCCATACCGACCCTGACGGGACGATAACCAGCTTCTACCCGCTGACAGGGACGCAATGGTCCGTCGATGAGGAACGTCGTCCGCACCGCACCGACGGTCCGGCGTACCTGGGCGACCGAACAATCGAATACCTACGCCGAGGCATCACCCATCGCGAGGTCGACCAGGGACCGGCCATCGTTGGCTATGACGGTCGGGTCGACTACGTGGAGTTTGGTGCCGGTGTTCAGCCAACCGAAGCCCAGATGGCTCGGCACAACGTGGTTCGTGCCGGCGATGGGTCGCTGTGGCTGAACGGGTTTCACCACGACGACGGCGACCGGCTGCTGGACTGGTACAACCGCGGCTTCATCGTCTGACGGGAAACAGGAACCGCCGCCAACCAACAAGGCATGAGCACAGTCGATGCGTCGGGCGCGATCCACGGCAGCGACGGCAAGTTCGCTGGCCACGTTGCGGGAGAGCCGGACCCGGCGGTGACGTTGGCAGGGGTAACACAGGCAAGTCCCGACTTGGATCAGATCAACGCCGCCAATCTGGACATGGCTGAGCAGATCATCCAGATCCAGCAAGACCTGGATGAAAAGGTCGCTGAACTGCAGGCCCGGCAGATGGCCGCTGCGCTGGTCGCTGACGGTGGGCTGCCGGATGGCGCGTTCGCCGAGATCTCCTTCGACGAAGACGACGGCGACCTGACAGCGACCATCTGGTCGCAGGGCGACTACAACCTTTTGGCCTGCAGCGACCCGATGACCGGTGACCAGGCTGTTGCATTCCAGCAGCGATACGGCGACGGCACCGATGTCGGGCTCGACGTGGACAAGATCCGCAGAAGCGTGTTGAGCCCGATGGAACGGGTGCTCGGAGCGCAGCCGTCTCAGGCTGTCGGAACACTGACTGCCGCACGGTGGCAGTCGAGCCGGGACGACCTCGCCCGGGCCGAGCTGACCACGGTTCGCGACCGGGTCCGCGAGCAGTGCCCCACCGCACGCTACGTCGGCGTGATCGACTCCGACGGCAGCTACGAACTGGACGCAGTCACCGATGTTCAGGGCAACACTCTGCCGTTCGAGGACCCGGGTGACGGGGAGATCTTCGACGCTCTGCAAACACCCGGCGAGTCCGGCTACGGCAACATCGACGGCACTGGTCTGGCACCGCGCTGGTCGCGAGGGAAGTACCACCGCCTGTACGACCTCGACAACATCTCCGGAGTAGCGCTATGACCACGGTCGACGCCGCTGGATTCCTGCGGCTCGCTCCGCATCGCCTTCGCCATCACACCTTGCGCATCGGGCTTCGCTCGGTGCACGAGGCAACCCGACGCAACCTGGAGGTTCTGATATGAGCACGGTCGATGCGTCGGGCGCGATCCACGCCGCGGATGGCAAGTTCGCCGGCCACATCAGTTCCGAATCGACCGTGACGTTAGCGTCGGCGCCTGCGGTCCTCGGCGTCCCGCAGAACGCGGAGCAGATGGAAGTTGGCGACAACCTGGCCGCCGACGTGTTGGACACCAATCTGGCGCTGCAACACTTCGACTTCCCCGAGCGGGGAGCGCTGACCCGCGAGGCTCACGGTGCATCCCTTCGCTCGATCCGCCACGAACTCAGTTCGCGCTACCCAGGCTCGACAGCGGTCGTCTTGGAGTACGACCACGACAGCCGCGACTGGTTTCCCGACCGCGTGTTGGACGGCTCGGGCGAGCCGATGGTCCTGGACGCCGGCGGAAATACCTACCTGGATCTGGTTGACGCCGGAGAACTGACTGACCGGCTGTGGAACGCGCGAGTGAACCTGGCCAACTACCACCCCGAAGGCGCTGACCGCACCGGGTCAGTGACGTTGAGCTTCGACCAGATCGACCAGGACTACCCACCCCGAACCCCGCAGGAAGCGGCAGCCGACCTGGACTCAGCGATCGACGCGCATCTCGCCGAGTTGCAGCGTCGAACGGGAGAACTGCGCAGCGAGCTCGCCACCCGACGCAGCAACGGAGAACCAGCATGAGCACGATTGACCCCAGCGGCGCGATCCACGGAAGCGATGGCAAGTTCACTGGTCACGTCGCGGGAGAAGCGGACGACTCCGTCAGCCTCACCTCTGGATCCTCCAGCCCGGGCAACCCACTGGACGACGACGCGACCCTCGAAGCGGTTGAGCGACGCAATCTCGCCCTGGCGCGGTCACTCGACGCGATCGAGGATCAGATCAACAATGCCGACGCCGACCTGGCAGTCAAAGACTTCGCGGCACAGTTGGCTCGGGCGGAGCGCGACACTCCCTCCATCCGTGACGCCCAGGTCGCGACCGTGTTCGTCGACCGCAGTGATGTGGACGGCCGGATCGTGCTGACGCTGTGCCCGGACGCGACGACATGCACCCGATCTACCGCACGATGCGGGACGGCTCGACGTTGGCGTTCAAGGAACGCTTCGGGGTGGCCGGCCGCGAAGACGACTTGGTCGACCTGACCAAGTTGCGCGCCGAAGCAAGGAAGCCGGCAGCGACTGGACTGTGGGAAGTCAGGGATGCCGCGGAGCGTGCGACCGCGAAGCAGGCGCACGCCACGATCCGTGACGAGGTCCGGGACGTGGTGCCGGCAGGCCGGTTCGTGGCGTACTTCGATGACGCCGACGGGCCGCAGATGGAAGGCGTGTACGACGCCGACGGCAGCCAGGTGTACGGCGACCAGTCCGACCCCAGTTGGCACACCGACTTCGCCGCGCGTGACGACGACTTCGAGATGGACGTCAACGACGACCTGAACGCACTCGGGGACCGCGCCGAGTATTACTGGCCCGACGCCCATGCGGAGTGGGTGCCGCGCGGGTGCAACGTCATCGACCTCGACGCCGACCCGGAGTATCTGCGATGAGCACGGTCGACGCCTCCGGGCTCCTGCGGCTCGCTTCGCGACGCCTTCGTCGCCACGCCCCGCACACCGAGCTTCGCTCGGCGCACGAGGCAACCCGACCGGGCCTGGAGGTTCTGGCATGAGCACGGTCGACGCCTCCGGCGCTATCCACGGGTCCGACGGCAGGTTCGCTGGCCACGTCAGCTCCGAGTCGGACGTGACCCTGGAGCAGCCCGTCGGGCCGCCAGCAGGGAGCCGCTACGTGACGGCGCAGCGTTCCGGGGAGACCGTGTACCTGACGGCCAAGCAGTACGGCGACAAGACGATGCTGTCCTGTTCGATCGAGCCGACGCCGGTCGCCCCAGGGGGCATTGACGACGTGCTGGGACGCGCCGCGGAAGACCCCACGCTGTCAGAGGTGGGCGTGACCGACCCGGAGCCAGATCAGCAGATGCTGCAGCGGGCGGCGTCCAGTGCCCGGCGGGCTTTCGACCTGGGCAATGCTGCTTGGGCGGTTCAGCGGCAGCAGCATGAGAAGTCTGCGATCGCCGCAGCACAGTATGTGCGGGCGTACTACCCGGACGCTGCCACGGTGACGTTCCGCGACAGCGACGAGTACGCCGACGACCGGTGGCATCCGCGGGAGCTGGTCGCCGCCGACGGCACAGTCTTGGAGGACGACCTGTGGGACACCGCCGCATACTCGGACATCGAAGGGGTGTCCGGCGGACTGGTCTACACCGAGGCGTCCATGTCGCCGCACTTCAAGGCCAGCGTCGGTTTCGGCGACGTGCGGCTGTTGACGATGAACATCGACGGAGTGCTCAGGCCGGACGGCTCGGAGTACAACCGCGACACTAGCGTGCGGCGGATCAGCCCGTTCGTCGGCGGATACCTGGCCGCCCACGGCGAGGAGGCCGACAAGCAAACGGCCGTCAAAGACATGCTCACCGACCTACATCACTGGGCGAAAGCCAGCGACGTCGACCTCGACGCGGCCATGGCCGGCGCTTCCTGGATGGCCGATGAGGAAGACGCCGAATGGGGCGAAACCACATGAGCACGGTCGTTACCGCCGGATTCCTGCGGCTCGCGACGCGTGTCCGCGCCCCGCACACCGAGCTGCGCTTGGCGCACGGGGCAACCCGACCTGGCCTGGAGGAGTCTGCATGAGCACGGTCGATGCGTCGGGTGCGGTCCACGGGTCCGACGGCAAGTTTGCGGGTCACGTTGCGGCAGAGTCTGATTCGTCTGTGATGCTGACATCGGCGGCAGAGGCGCAGCCGGATCACGACCAGTACGGGCCGTTGCGGGGCGACCTCGACCGCGTCATCGCTCAGCAGTTCGCTCACCTGTCGACAGCGCAGTTGCGCGCCAAGATTGAACAGATCAAGACCGCCAACAGTGACGACCCCACCTACGAGTTGAACCGCAGACTCGCGACCACTGGCCAGTCGTTCCGGTGGGTTCGAGAGGGTCGTCGAGAGAAGATCGAGATCTACACACAGGGGGAGCCGGGCAAGCCGTACTACGTGCCCGCTGGCCAGCCGGTTCCCACAGAACGCACTGAGGTGGTGCGCCGCTTCAATGAAGCCGCCAGCAAGGCTGCGCGCGGCGAGTCGTTCACCGATTCCGACGCCGCCGACGTCGCGAGGTATCACGCGACGTACGGTCTGCGCGACTTCGCCGACGGCAAGCCGGTCCTGTCAGCCGAGCTCAAACACGCCACTCGTTGGCTGCGCAACCACCGAGTCGAGCAGCCTGAACTCGATGCTTTCGACGCCTGGGTCGACTCTAAGAATCCACACCCTCAAGTACCTCAGACCTAAGAGAAGGGACAGTCACGCGATGACCACAGTTGACGCTTCGGGCGCGATCCACGCAAGCGATGGCAAGTTCACGGGACACATTGCAGGAGAGGCGGATTCGACGGTCAGCCTGTCGACCCCTGGTGGCGCGCAGCTCACCGACCGGCTTTCGCGTGCGGGTGAGGCGACCCTCGAAATGGAGTCGTATCTGCTTGCGATGAGGGAGCAGATCAACGAGGAGATGGCTCGTCTCGCGGGCCGCCACCTGGCCCTGGAACGCGCAGAGGTTTCCTCGGCCAGTGGGCAACCGGATGAGGCAACTCAGGCCGAGGTGACATACGAGTTCGACGGTGACGACTCGGTGGTTTGGATCGAACCAGAAGAGGATGGCGACCGAATCTCGCAACAGTTTTCGATGCCTGCAGACGAAGTAGGCGCGTTCCTGGATCGTTTTGCAGTGCCCGGCACGATGAACCACGACGCCGCCAGCGCACGCATTGACCTGGAGAAACTTCGGCGCGAGCTGGACACACCCGGCAGGCCGATCGACGTGGTGCACCGAGCCTCCAACGCGGGCACCGACATCGCCTCAAAGCGTGACCTGGAGAGCCTGCGGGACATGGTTCGGGCCGAGTGCCCCAGCGGCAGGTTCGTTGCTCTCCGCCGCCCGGACGGTTCCGACTACTGGCAGATCGACGCCGTGCTGGATTCTGACGGGGCTGACGTGGACTTCGACCCCTGCCGGATGATCGGAAACGAACATCCTGAGTCCCTGGTGCAAGGGGCTGCCGAAACCGGGTTCGCGACAGCCTGGACGCAGTTCGGTGGCCGGGACGCCAGCCTCGAACCGGACATGGCGGACACTTGGGACAGCCTGTACGAAGCGGTCATTGATCTGGATGACCTTTCACGTCGCTGACGGGAGTGCGCCGCCAACCAACAAGGCATGACCACGGTTGACATCACAGGCGCAATCCACGGTGCTGACGGGAAGTTCGCTGGGCACATTGCGGGGGAACCTGACGACGGACTGAGCTTGGAGCACCCGGTCGTTGCTGCCAGCCCGTACGCCGACCTCAAAGGCAAAGATCGGGTCGAGGCGATGAAGGCCGACCTGGAGAAGGCGGTCGGCGACCTGGTCGAGTCCGGGCAACTGGGTGCCTACCTGGACGCACGACGCGCCAACGGCATGTCTCGGTGGTCGACCAACAACCAGATGCTGGCGGCGTTGCAAGTCGCGCAACGCGAAGGGTTGACCGAGCCCGATCAGATCTTCACCCGGATGGGGACCATCGACGCGCGCGGGTTCCGCCAGTGGGAGAAGGCTGGACGCGAAGTCACCAAGGGTCAGAAGGCTCTCTACATCCTGGGGCCGAACAAGAAGTGGATCACCGAGGAGGATCCGGACCGCCCAGGCAAAACCCGCAAGAAGCAGATCACGGCGGGGTTCTCCGCGGTCGCGGTCTTCGAGGCCAGCCAGACCGAAGGCGAACCGATCGCCCAGCACCCTGCGAAGCCGTTCACCGGCGAGGTGGAGTCAGGCACCAGCAAGGCACTGCAGGACTTCGTTGCCTCGCGTGGGTTCAGCTACCACGAGGAGGAGATCGCCGGCTGCGACCCGGTCAACCTGACCGGCACCCTCGCGTACGTGAGCCCGACCAGCAAGAAGCTGGTCGTCGACTCGCGGTTGTCGGACACCCAGAAAGCGCAGGCGTTGGCGCACGAAGCAGGGCACATCGCGTGCGGACACTGTGACGGTGACGCACCGGACTACGCCTCGCACCGCGGGCAGATGGAGTCTGAGGCGGAGTCGTTCAGCTACATGGTGCTGCGGGAGCGAGGCATCGACGCCGCCCAACCGAACAGTTTCAGCCCGGGTTACGTTGCCGGCTGGTCCAAGGGTGACCCGAAGGCGGTCACGCAGGCCCTGGACAAGGCGGGTAAGGCGTTCAACGCGCTGCGTGACGAAGCGGGCTGGGAGTAGTCCGCAGCTAGGACTCGGCCCCGCCGAGGTCGATCAGGTTGATGTCCCGCGACGCCCAGTCCGGCGTCGTGTCCGGCCAGTGGTCGCGGGCGATGTCTCCCATGTCCTGGATCAGTCCAGCCGTCTCGCTCTCGAAATCGTCGTCGCGAACGGAGGAGTCGGTGTGCCAACTCGGGTCGGCTTTGTCGCCGTACACCTGGTTCCCATCGGCGTCGTACAGTCCGTCCAGCACCGGGCCATCAGCATCGTTGAAGTACGCCACGAACCGGGCACGCGGGCACTTGTCTCGCACGTCGGTTCTCATCCGGGAAAACGACAACGTCCGTCGCTGCTGGTTGGCCGCATCGGCAACCTGCCACACGCCATCGGGCTGTTCCAAAGCACCCTCGCGACGCAGCTTTGCGACGTCTAGCTCCCACTCCTCATCCCACACGTCCCCGTCGTCTGGGTCGACGGCGAACCGCTCGTAGAACCCGCTGAGTATGCGGCTGTTGGCCCAGACTTTCAGCACGGTTCGGCGGCCGACGGGCGACGTAGACCGCGCGTTCGCCGTCTTCTTCATCGTCGGTGATCGATACCGCTGCGGTGTCGACCCGGGTGAGGTTCAGGTCGATTATTTCCGCGGCCGCCCACTCAGCAGTCATTTCCCGCACGAACAGTTGCGCATCCAGGCGGTCCATCTGTTCTTGGATCGCATTGCGCGCAGCACCGACCTCACTGGTGTAGGCCCGGTGAGCGGCCAAGGCTGCCTGGTCGCTCAGCGGAATCGCCTGCGGTGTAAACAGACTGGACGAAGTCAGGGATATGTCGGGCTCTAAACCTACGTGGCCGGTGAACCGTCCGTCACTGCCGTGAATCGCGCCCGACGCATCAACGGTAGTCATCCGAATCCTCCCTTGTTGCCTCGGGCGCCGCGCTGAGCTCGATGTGCGAGGTGTGATGACGGAGGCGATGCGGAGCGAGCCGGAGGAGTCCGGAAGCGTCGACGGTGCTCATCACAGATCCCCCTCGGCGTACATGTTCATCAAGTCGCAATCGGGGTCGTCGGCGACAGCTTCGACGTACAGGTTGCCATCTTGAGGGTCCAGTCGAACACCGTGGCGCGCCAGCAGGTCGGGGGCGAGCTCCGAGGCTGGAATGTAATGGCCCAACTCGTAGTAGCTGCACTGGCCATCGGCGTCGATCTGTTGGGGTCCATCGCTGCGGTCGCGGTGGGAAACGCCGTGTTCGTACCACTCGACGCTGTCGGCGCTGATCCACGCAGCCTTTCCGCCGCTGCGGTGGAACTTCCCGTCGGAGTCGGTGAACTCGTCGGCGTTGCTCGCCAAGTAGCGGGTGTGCGTACCGCCTTCTGCGGCGTTGGTGATGAACGGCATCAGGGCGCCGGTGCGTGGGTCGGTCTCCTGCCGGACGACAGCGCCGTCACGCATGATCCATGCGGTCGGTTGCCGGTCGAAGGTTTCCACCGGCAGCCCGATGTCGTAGTCATCGAACGCGTCCGGGTCGGCCGGCGTTGTCTGTCGCCACAGGTTGCCGTCGGTGTCGGTCCAGCGGACGTGCTCCTCACCTCGGACCGTGTCGATGTCGACGCGCCCGCCGGCCGCTTCGTGCGCGGCGTACAGCGACTGGACGCGCGCCTGAACGGTGGTGTGGACCCGTTCCAACACGGTCTTGATTTCGGCTTCGCGCGCATTGGGTGCCAGTGGCTCGGCCAGGGCAACCGACGAGGCTGGTTCGCTGGCGATGTGCCCCGCGAACTTGCCGTCGCTGCCGTGAATCGCACCCGACGCATCAACCGTGCTCATGCTGACTCCTCTCGGCCCGGTCGGGTTGCCTCGTGCGCCGAGCGAAGCTCGATGCGCGAGGTGTGATGACGAAGGAGTCCTGAGTCGTCAACAGTGGTCATGCCCTATTGGTTGGCGGCGGAGCTCAGTTGCCGAGACTGGCGAACTGGACGGTTGTGTTGACCGTGACAGGGATCGTGACTGTGCCTGGGATGACCGGTGTGAGCGTGAAGGTTTGCGGCGTGGGCACGGCGCTGCTGGTGGTCCCAGGGGTGGGCGTCGCCGTGCTGGTCGGCGCTTCCGGAGTCGTGGAAGTGGCAGCACTGGTCGAGGGCGTCGGGGCGCTGGTCGGCGCCGCAGGTGTGACTGTGATCGTTGGAGAGGCGGTCCGGGGGTCAGTCGTGGTTCCGGTGTAGGTGACTTGCATCGACAGGGCGAGCGAAGCGTGCCGCGCCGGAGCAGCGAATACCAGCGTTGTCTGTTGACCGGTGACGGTCGCCGACCATGCTTTCGTGCCGCCCAGTCCGGCAGCGGTCACCTTCGGGGTGAGCTTGTACACCGCTGGATCGACGCCACTGAGCCGGTACGTTGCCGTGGTGGTTGGCAAGATGGTGACAACCGTCACCCACACGGTTCCCGTTGGGGCCCAGCCGCTTTCCGGGTTATAAGCGGACCGCGTGACCGACACGATGCCGCACGTCGCGTTGATCTGGACCCCGGTGCTGGAGTCGAACCCGGACTTGATGGGCGGGCAACTGCCTGTGCCGACATTCGACAGGTTGTCGTAAAGGCCAGCCGCAACACCTGTAGTCAGCAGCCGGCCGGTGAACGGATCGTATTTCTGGACCAGGCCCGCGTACGTCACTTGCACGACAGCACTGGAGACGGCGCTGGCCGGGATCGCTACTACCGCTTTGCCGCCGCCGTTGAGGTTGCCCGCCAACGATATTGCGCGGCCACCGGCCAGCAAGGCGATCTTTGTGCGGGATGCGCTGGACGAGGCTGGTGCGTCGACGCCGGCGGTCGGTGCAGGCGCGGTGAACGTCCACCCGATAGGTAGCAGCGTGAAGTCCGACTGGCTGGGTGCGGCGCGCGTGGTCGAGGGGGTGCTCGTCGCGTCAGCCGCCGTGTACGTCCCGTTGGAGACGAAGTACGCCTTGGTGTCGCCTGTCAGGTAACTCGAAACGTTGCTGCGGTCGGCATAGAACGACCAGGACCCGTCCGGCGTGGACAGCTTCCCACCCGCGCCAGCGTCCGCAAAAGATCCCTGGTAGGGCTCAGAAGACCACGCAGCCACCTGGATGGAGCCGTGCACGTTGGCGCCCGAAGTTTGGGTGACCGTCGCGGTGACGGTGCGCGTGGCGTCTGGTGCGCCGGAGCATCCAGCAACCAACGTTGCCGAAGCAATCAGAACCGCGGTGGTGGTCAGGAGGCGACTGCGCATGTTGGTACGGTGCGACGTCCGTCCGCTGGCGCAGCCGTCCGTCGACAAGTTTCGCCCGCCCGCGTTGCGCGCGAACAGACGAAACCGACTGCGACGTCCGTCCGCCCTGCAGCGGTCAGCCGGCGTTGCGTAACAGCGCCGCTTCGGCTGCCGCTCGGCTCGAACCCCGCCAACGGGCATGTTTCCAACGGTCTGCGCGGTGAGTGTGCGCGTCCAAGAGGCTGAGCGTGTCCGCAACCCACAAACGGCCAGAGCCAGTGATCGGGCTGGTCGGTGCCTGCTCGAAGCCCACCGGTCGGCCGTCGCGCTCAACAATGACGACGCCTGGAGCGTTCACCTGGACACGCCCCTGCGCGAAAAGACCGATCGAACCTTGGACGCCAGCCAACACGTACCAATGAACGCGCCGGCCACGGCAAATGCTAGGAGGAAGGTTGCTCCGTTCGGGGCACCACTAGCGGGAAGCATCGCACTGTTCATGTCGCTACGGTGCGACGGGTGTGGACGCCGAGCTACCGTTCAACGCCTCGCCAGTACCTGCGTAGCCACCAAGCGGAAGCGAGGGTGCCCCGTCCTTTAGGGCGGGGGTGAATCGCGTCCGTGACGCGGACACTTCGGATCATCCGTCGCACCGTGTGGGGTATGAGGGTGATGTTGTCGGTGCCTGGTGATGTGGTGGAGTCGTGAAGGTTCGTTACACCTACCGGTTGCGCCCGGGCGCTCAGGCCCGCGCGTACTTGGGGCGGGAGTGGGATGCGTGCCGGTTCGTGTGGAACCAGTTGGTCGAGGCGTCGCAGACCCGGTTCCGGCAGGCTCGTGCGACCGGGGATCTGGCGGCGACGTTCGGTTACAAGGATCAGGCGGCGCTTGTGACGCAGTTGCGGCACAACGTTTCTGGTCCCGGCGTCGATGCCGAGGGGGCCAACTGGTTGGCGCTGTCGGCGCAGGATCCGCAGCAGCAGACCTGCCGCGCGTTCGCGAAATCGCGCACGAAGGCGTTGCTGGACCGTAAGAACAAGGTCCGGGTCACGAGGCGGGCTGGGTTGCCTCGGTTCAAGTCCCGGCACCACTCGTTGGCGACGTTGTCGTATGCCGGGCACAACTTCGGGCTTACCACTCACCCGGCCACCGGGCGGGATGCCCTGCGGCTACCGGGTGGGGTGTTGATCCCGGTGGTGTGGTTACGGCCGTTGCCGGGCAAGCCGAGTTCGGTGACGGTGTTCCAGGACGCGGTCGGGCACTGGTACGCCTCGTTCGTGGTGCAGGCACCGGATGAGACGTTGCCGGCGGTGGGTGATGGTCGGGTGGTCGGAATCGACTGGGGCATCAAGCAACTGGCGACCACGGTCACCGCGCATGTTGATGACGCCGGTGTGGTCACGCAGGTGGACGAGTCCGGCACCTTCGACTTGCTGTACCCAGGGCACGGCAAAACAGCCGCGCAGAAGCTGGCGCGGTATCAGCGGATGATGGCCCGACGGAGCTTGTCAAGTTTTCTGTGTAAGGAATCGGTTTCTCGTTGTTGGTGTTTTGGGGTTTACAGGTGGGGGTTGATGCGGTCGGGGTAGAAGACCGCGAGTTGTGCGAGGGCTTGTTTCCAGTTGGTGACGACTTGTCCTTCGACGAGGCGCCCGGGGGCTTTGCGTGTGGCTGCGGGTCGTCCTTTCTCTTTGGCGCGTTCGCGGGCTCGTTTGTCTTCGATGTTGCAGATCGCTAGCCACAGCAGCTTGATGACGGCGTCGTCGGAGGGGAAGTGGCCACGGTTCTTGGTGACCTTGCGCAACTGGAAGTTCAACGACTCGATGCTGTTGGTCGTGTAGATCACCCTGCGTAGTTCGGGTGGGAACCCCAGGAACGGGATGAACCGGTCCCACGCGGCGTACCACGTCTTCCACGCGTGTGGGTATTTGATGCCCCACTCGGAGTCAGCGAAGTCATCCAGCGCCGCTCTGCTGGTCTTCTCATCGACCGCGGTGTACACCGGTCGCAGTGCAGCGGCGACCTTCTTGCGGTCCTGGTAGCCCACGAACCGCATCGCGGCCCGGATCAGGTGCACCACGCAGGTTTGCACGGTCGCGGCCGGCCAGGTCGCTTCGATCGCATCGGGCAGGCCGGTCAGCCCGTCGCAGCACACGATCAGCACGTCGCGCACGCCGCGGTTGGCCAGGTCCGCGCAGACCCCGGCCCAGAACTTCGCGCCTTCGGTTTGCTGCAGCCAGATCCCCAAGACGTGCTTGATGCCGTCCATGTCGACCCCGACCGCGATGTGCGCGGCCTTGTTGATCACGTGCCCGCCGTCGCGGACCTTGACCACGATCGCGTCCAGGTAGATCACCGGGTACAACGCGTCCAACGGGCGCGCCTGCCAGGCCAGGACTTCCTCGGTCACGGCGTCGGTGATGTTGCTGATCGTCTCGTGGGACAGTTGCGTGCCCAGCGTGGCTTCGAGGTGGTCGGCGATATCGCGGACCGTCATCCCGCCGGCGTACAGGCTGATGATCATGTCATCCAACCCGCCCAAGCGCCGCGAGCCCTTGGGCACCAGCCGCGGGGTGAACGTCCCGTCCCGGTCCCGTGGCACCGCCAGATCCACATCCCCGGCCTGCGTCGCGAGCGTCTTGGGGCTCGAGCCGTTGCGGGAGTTGGGGAACTGGTCGGCGTCCGGGTCGCCCTTGGCGTAGCCGAGGTGATCGGTCAACTCCACGGCCAGACCCCGTTCCAGGCTGGCCTTGATCAGCTCGGTGACGAACCCGCCATCCCCGGTCAGTTCCAGCTGCCCGTCATCGATCTTGGCGAATAGCCCGTCCAACGCCCCGGACTCGGCCAGCTCGCTGACCGCGGCCCGCGCCGGGGACGCAGCCCGGATCGCGCGCCGGGCAGCCAACCGGCTCTCACCCTTCACGGACGGGGCATCGTTCACTTCAGCCTCAACAGTTTCATTGGTCACAGACGACATCGTGTCGCTCATAACGGTCCTTTCTCAGGACCGACTCCTTACACAGACCATTGGACACGCTCGCCCGACGCTCCTACCAAGCGCACGGCAACCCCAGGGGCACCCCGCCAACCAAGGGTTACCGGCGGGCCAAGAAGTTGACGGCCAAGGCGCACCAGAAGATCGCGAACCAGCGCAGCGACACCGCCCACAAATGGGCTAAAGCCCTAGTGGCTCAGCATGATCGGGTCGCGGTCGAAGACTTCCGACCCAAGTTCATGTCCAAGAACCGGTCCCTGGCGCGCAAGGCCGCGGACGCCGCGTGCGGGGCGACCAAAGCGGCCATGGTCTGGCAAGCGGCCAAAGCCGGCCGTGATCTGAAACTGGTGAACCCGGCGTTCACCACGATGGATTGTTTCCACTGTGGCGCGAGAGCCAAGCACCGCATCCCCCTGGACCAGCGCACCTACACCTGCACTTCGTGCGGTGTCGCCAGCGACCGGGACAAGAACGCTGCAGCCGTCGTGGTTGCCCGCGCCTTCGGGCGGGGCAGCACGACCCACGGTTCACCCGTGGACAAGGCTGCCGGGGCTGGTCAACGCCCCGCAGGTGTTGAGGGCGTAAGACCGGAACCCGCCGCAGCGCGGGCACCGGCAGCCTGAGTCTGGAATCCCCGCCCTTTAGGGCGGGGAGGTGTCAAACCAGAAAACTGATGTACGCCAAGGTGATTCGGTGCGGCTGAAGGTCGATGTAAATAGCGAGGCAGGTCATGGCGATGTTGACGCCTAGGAGGATCACGGACAGTAACGACGGGGTGTCCGCGGCCAGCCATGGTGCGAATACAAGGGCGGCCAACAGGACGTCGAGGGCGACGTAGAACCAGATTCGTCGCCGCACCCTTGCATTCGGCGAAGGGGTGTACGTGGACTTCATCGCGCGGCCGGTCGCAACGCTGAGCCGGCCCAGGCTTCCACGCCTGCGCGTAGAGCATCGGCGGCGGCGGCGTTCGAGGGATCGGCGTGGATGGCTAGTGCTGCGGCACCGGCCACTGAGAAGTTGATCGCCTGCTCGATTTTGGCGCGTTCGATGTCGGCGAGCGGGTCGCCGGGCAGGAACAGGCGAACGGTGGCGACACCGCCGGGGAACCGGACCTGGCGACGTGGCGCAATACCGCGCTGGCAGTCGAACCGGGCACCGTTGTTCAGGATCACCTGGCCGCCGACGCTGGACAGGATGTGCCGCGTCAGCAGCACTGGATGCCCGTCGCGTGCGAACACCGACACGACGGCGGTGGTGGGGGTGGCCCAATCGGGCGCCGGGTGCAAGTCGATGACCTCAGCCATGGCGCACCACTGGCATCGACTCAACTGGTGAGTGGGTGTTCACGTCGCTGACGGTGCGACGTCGTGTGCGGTGTTGCCGACGTCGACGAGTCTCGGTGAGCGCGACCAGACCAAGGGTTACGAGGACGATCAGGGTCGTTGGTGCTGCGACGTATACGGCCACCGTTCGCCAAAACCCAGCGTCCAAGACGACAGCGGCGAGGGCGGCCAGATCGGCTGCCGCCGCGACGAACACGCCGAGGATGAGGACAAATCCGGTGCGGCTGTTCGGCGGGCAATCTCTCGGCCACGCCAGCGGTTCGAGTTCCACGCATGCACGGTGCGACGCCTGCGCCAGTCGGCGCGCAGAACGGGTCTCCGGGTTGCTGCTTCGACGTGGGGACTCCGGCGCGACCTCGAACTTGCGCTGCCCGTGATCCGCCGGAGTTGCCCTCACGGTGCGACGAAGGGATTCGGCCTTCTGATCGTCGCACCGTTCGTACGACGGCAACGCGACCCTGCGCGGCCGCGGCAAACAACGACCGGGCGTGCCATCGGCACGTCCGCCATGAGGAGCACGAATGAACATCGTCAAGAAGACTGTGACTAGCGCTGCTGTCGCAGTAGCAGCCCTGTCCGTCGCCCAGGTCGCACCGGCGAACGCCGGGACCAGCATTCGCGGCTGGGTAGCAGGTGATCGGTCGGCAAATGTCCGGTCGGCGCCGTCCACCACAGCCCGTGTCGTCGGTCATCGCGGATCGCACTCGTTCGTCAGCGGCACTCTGGTCAACGGCAGTTGGATCAAGGTCCCCGGCGGGTACATCAACAGGGGTGTGATCGAGTCGCAGTCGACCCGTTTCCGAACTGTCAACGGCCGGTTGTCGACGTCAACCCTGTGCCCGGTGAACAAGCAGTTCAACAGCCCGGGCAGCGTTGGTTACGGCTACACCAAGAACACCCAGCGATACCTGAACTGCTACGCCAACCAGCAACTGAACTCGCTCGAAGCGGCATACAAGAAGCAGTTCGGTCACTATGCCCTGATCGACCTGACCTACCGTCCGGTCGCCGAGCAGCGGTACTGGTTCCGCGTGTTCGGTGCCCCGCGTGCAGCCGTGCCGGGCACGTCCAATCATGGAATGGCAGTGGCGATTGACTTCCGCGAGACCGACTGTCGCGGTGAGGAGTTCGGCTGGGGAGGCGCCGGCAACCGCTGGTTGCGCATCAACGGCGGACGCTACGGGTTCGTCAATCCGTTCCGGTACGGCACCGCCGGCGAGTCCTACCATTTCAACTTCGTGGGCTGAGCCTGGGGAAGGAGCCAGCGCTCATCCCCATCCCCAGCAGTCCCGGTGGGCGTCGATCAGCCAACGATCGACTGACGCGATGTCGGGGCGTTCCGGTACGGCGCAGCGCCCGGAGTTCAGTACCTTCCGGGTGGCGTCGGCGTAGGCGTCGAAGCGCGACAGGACCCCGGACAGTGCCACCTGCCCGGCCCGCACGGCGCGGACCAGGTCGCGGTCGCCGGCATACATCGGCAACTGCAGGTCGCCGGTGGTGGCGACCTCGTGGGCTTGGATCCCCAACCGCAGAATGTGTCCGGCGTATTTGGTGTCGTAGCCGTGCATCTCGATCAGCTCGCGGCGCTTCGGCATTCGAGACTGACGGGTGCCGCGCCCCAGTAGAAGCTGCTTCTGGCTTTCGGCGTACCCGAGGCACCGGTGGACGGTGCGCACCGACAGGAACGCGTGCCGCATCTGGCGCAGTTGCCGGCCGAGATCGGTGACTTCGAGCACCATGTCGGGTGCGGCGAACAGGGGGTCCAACAGGTGCGGATTGCCCTGGCTGGCCAGTTGGACGAAGTGCCGCAACCGATACGTGGTGGTCTCGGTGTCGCCGGCCCGTGACCGCTCGCCGTGACCGGCGTCCCGCTGCACGGTGGCTTTGGTGCGGCTGCCCAGGCCGATTAGGTGCTGGGGTGAGTCCACGGTAATCGCGATGATGTCGGTGTCGGACTGATCGGTCGCGACGCCGTAAGCCTGCGACCCGACGATCACCCGCAGCACAGCGGGATTCGGGCTCACGGCAGATCTCCGGCGTCCGTGACGGCAGCGGCGAGCCCTTGCGAGAGCAGGTTGTTGGTTCCGGTCGACTGGTCGCTACTGACCGGACCTGGCACCGCGAAGATCGGTCGGCCGATTTCGCGGGCCTGGCGGGCAGCGTTCAGGGATCCGGACCGGTGGCTTGCTTCGACCACCAGCATCGAGCCGGACAGGGCGCCGATGATCCGGTTGCGATCCAGGAACGACTGGCGGGCCGGCGCAGCGCCGGGGGCGTACTCGGAGATGACCAGACCGTCGGTGGCGATGCGTTCGATCAGCGGGGCATAGGCCACCGGGTAGGGCCGGTCCACGCCGGATGGCAGAACTGCGACCGTGACGCCGCCCGCGTCGATGGCTCCACGGTGCGCCGCGGCGTCGATGCCGTACGCGGCGCCGGAGACAACCCGGCGGCCCGCCCGGGCCAGGTCGAAGGCGAAACGGTGCGCGGTTTCCCTACCGCCGGCCGTGCAGGCGCGGGAGCCGACGACCGCTACCGCGTCGACGAAGCCGCTCATGGGCAGGTCGGTGCGGCCACGAACCCACAGGCCGATCGGCGGGACGGGTAGGTCGGCCAGTTGGAGCAGCCGGTCGCCAGGGATGAAGCGAGCACCGACGGCATCCGCGGCGTCGAGCACGGCGTCCACGTCGACCCGTGACAGCCGCTGAGCGAGCGGGCCCGGTTTCAAGGACGCCTCGCGCACCACCTCGGCGGCGAAACTGTTGCGCAACCGCTGCACCAGCGCAGCGTTCGGGCCGCCCGCAGCAACCGACAGGGCCACCAGTGCCCGGATGCTGTCGTGCTTGCCGTCCAAGATGCCGGCAGCCGAGTAGGAGATGTCGGTGAGGGTTGTCATTCCGTCACGGTGCGACGGTAGATCTGTCTAGTCGTCGAGCTCGACCCCGCATCGTTGGCATCTGACACTGCGCACAGCAGCCCTGGTGCCGTCCGAGCGGACAATAGTCAAAGTCCCGAGCACGAATCGGTGCCCCTGCGCGCGGCAGAAGCGTCCGTGCCAACCCGGCGGGGGAGAGGCAGTTTCGCGTGGTTCTGCCTGCAAGATGCCGAACCAGCCCGCGAGCCCTGCGTTGGCCAGCACCAGCGGCGTAACGAACCATGCCCACGGGTTGACCGGCCAGCCGGTCCCTGGGTCGATGCAGGTAGCGGCCAATGCGGTGACGAACAGCGACAGGCAGGCCACCACGACGGACGCGGCGGCAAGTACGCGCTTCTCGTGCTGGTCCATTAGCCCGCTGGGATTAGCCGGGGAACGCCACGGTGACGGGGCGCCAACTGGTAGTGCTTGCCGGCGATCACCAAGTGATCGGCCTGCAGGTCGAGAGGGATCGAGGGCAACGTGCGCCCGGACACCTGGTAGACGAACGGACTACCAGAGTCTCGGATCCCGAACTTGTAGTACGCGGCTCCGTCAGAGGTGGAAACAGCGACCCCGGTGTGTCGGGGAGTTACGGCGATAACTCTCATGCCTCCACGGTGCGACGCAGAGGCGCTGCGCTTGTTCCGTCACCAGCCTTCGCACCGCGAGTACGCTTACGTCACGAAACCGCCTGCGACGCAGCAGTGTCGCCTACTCGCGCAGCCCGAGAAACGCGGCGGCTTCTTCGACCAGATCCCACTGCGCCCGGACGCCGTTGTTGATATCGGGGTGAGTGTTGCGCCGCGCCGCCCGGTGCAGCTTGATCAGTTCAGCGCCGGAGGGAGTCTGGGTGACGGCCGTGCCGGAGGCGTTGACCAGAACCTGGATTGCGGTGGGACGGTCCATCACCGAGGCGCCTCTGGCCTCGATCTGCTTGAACCCGGCGTACTGCTCGCCGGAGCCGGTCACGCCGTAGCGGTCCACGGCACGCAGGGCTTCGAGGGTCTTGGCGATCGCTCGAACGTTCTGCTGCCAGTCTTTTGGACCCGAGTAGTACGGGTTGAACAGGCGGTCTGCCCGGAAGACCAGCGGGCCACTCTTGGCCTCGACGTACAGAGCGACCGCGCCCGATCGGAAGTTCGCGCGGGCCCGCAGATCACCATCCAACCGGAAGTCGGCCGCGTCGATGTCGACCTCGATGATCGGGCGGCCAGCTTCGCGCTTGGTGATGTGAGAGATCTCCGTTTTCAGCAGGGCCTTGGTGTCGGCCCACGTCGCCCGGAACTGGCTGGGGCGTTTGCCGTGCTGGCCGATCCACGTCCGGTCGGTCATGGGTTTGAGGTCGAAGAAGTCGGCCACGGCTACGCGTCCTCGTCGAAGTGATCGGTGAGTTCCGTCGGCAGAGTAATGACGGGTGGGACGTGTCTATCGGCGGCCTCGGCGGCGTTGCGCAGTGCCCGTGGCACGGTCGTCAGCGCCAAGTCGGTGACGCGGGGGTCGGGAATGTCGACCGCGACCTCGGTCCGGATTGGGTTGTCGCCGCATTGGAGGCGCACGGTGACCGTCGCGACGACGAGTACGTCGGTGGTTTCCGGCTCGGTGGTGTCGGAGGGCATGGTGTCTACGTCCTTATTCTCTGGGTGGCGTCAGCAGGTGGCGAACGCGCGAGTGAGTGCCGCCTTATCGGCGAGCGGAACGGGCAGTTGGTACTTGACCAGGACCGCGGTGAACTTCGTGGCATAGGTGCAGGCGAACGCCTTGTTGGCGGGCATCCACTGCGAGGGGCCGGAGTCGCCTTTGGCTTCATTTGCTGGGCCGTCGACGGCCAACAGCACCGTGGCGGTGTCGTTGGCGTAGGCATTGCGCTGAGCCTGGGTCCAGGTGTTGGCGCCCAGCCGCCACACGTACGCCAGCGGCGCGATGTGGTCGATCTGCACCGCGGAGGCGTCGGCTTTGGCGAAATGGATCGTCTTGCCCGTGTACGGGTCGTTCAATGTGCCTGCGACCACGATGCACCGCCTGCCGGATTTGAGCTTCACGTCCGACATCTGTTCGCGCAGCACGTCGTCACGGGTTATCTCCACCCAGCCAGTCGGGCGAGGCACCTGTGTAGCGAGGTGCCCGACACGCCGTGCCTTAGCGTTATCCCGCATTGGTGAGTGACGACGAGCCATGATCCTCACGTGGCGTGGAAAGTGGAACGGGCGGTGCTTCAAGACGGGTGGAAGACACGGCTGATCGTCGATGACCGTGGCTTCGATCTGCATCCAGAGGCGATGGGGTTTGTCGTCGCCATGGAAGCGGCGGAGCGGTCACCGAACACGGTGAAAACCTATCTGGCAGCCCTCGCCGGATTCTTGAACTGGGCGGATGTGCAAGGAGTCGACTGGCGGACGGTGAACGTTCTCGACCTCACTCGATACAAGCGGCACCTACAGGAGGAGCCGAGCCGCACTGGGCGGCCGAGGTCGACGGCGACTGTCGGGCTGTCGCTCACGGCAGTCGCCGAGTTCCTGCGCTACTGCGCCTCGGATGGCCACATCGACCCGGTCGTCGCGAACCGGCTGGTGGAGAACCGGTGGGTCCACCCCAAGGGGCGCCGCGGCGCCGGGGAGAGCGGCCAGTTCCGCCGGGCGCGGATCAACGCGCTGCGGGTGAACCTGATCGAGCAGCCTCCGGAGGTGCTCAGCGAGGAGCAGGTCGCAGCGATGCGAAGCCGGGCCGCGTCGGCACGCGACCGCTTCTTGCTGCGGGTGCTGCACGATGGCGGGCCGCGTATCGGCGAGACTCTTGGCCTGCGCACCGAGGACGTGCACCTGCTGCCGAACTCCCGCTCGCTGGGCTGCGCGGTGGCCGGGGCGCATCTCCACGTCAACCGGCGCACCGACAACCAGAACGGTGCCCTCGCGAAGTCGCGACGGCCACGGCACCTGCCCGTTGCTGATGTCTTCGTCGCCGACTACCGCGACTACCAGCACGAACGTTTCATGCGCTTCGGCGACCGGCAGAGCGGCTACATGTTCGTGAACTACGAAGGCTCCGCCGTTGGCCAGCCCATGACGTACTCCAACGTCTACAAGCTCGTGACCCGGCTCGGGCGAAGTTGCGGTTTCCGGGCTACACCGCACATGTTCCGGCACTCGGCTGCGACAGCCTGGGTCGAGGCCGGCAGCGATGTTGATGTCGTGCAGGCACTACTTGGCCATGCCTCCCCGGCCTCGACCGCGATCTACCTGCATGCTTCAGATGAGCGGATGCGTGAGGCCGTCACCAGGGTGCACGCTGCTCGCGGGCGGCGGGCATGAGCGTCGTCGCGTTCACCGGCCCGAGAGCAGAGAGTCCGCCCGCGGCCCGCGTCTCGTGGGCAGACTTCCTCAGCGAGTCGCTGGAGATCGATTGGCGAGCGTCGGAGTGGGACCCGGAGACACTCATGTTCGTGGGGTCGCTCGGTTCACCAACTACCGACATCTCGACCTGTCTGCGTCCCGGCTGCGGCATCGTGGTCGACGGGGCACGGTCCTGGTGCTCGGCATGCCGCAAGGTTCGCCGCCAACTCGGGCCGGATGAACCACTGCCGCCTCGGGTGCCCAACCCGCAGTGGAAAGCCTGGACCGACACCGCTGCACGATTCTGTCTGGCGGGGCTGCACCCCGTTGTCCGGGATGAGCTGTTGTTCGGTCTGCAGGACCGCGACCGGAATCGGTTCGCGATCCGACCGCAGCAGGTGCGGCTCCTGGTCGAGAAGCTCCCGGCAGAGG
Organism: Branchiibius cervicis; assembly: GCF_042661605.1. Lineage (NCBI taxonomy): Bacteria > Bacillati > Actinomycetota > Actinomycetes > Micrococcales > Dermacoccaceae > Branchiibius > Branchiibius cervicis. Next base: position 2,120,798 of record NZ_JBHSWJ010000002.1, on the reverse strand, counting down.
CGGAGAGCCTCCGCACCCTCACCGACGGGTCGTTCTCTGGCCTGGAGCGCTCACTGCTCAGATCGGTTCAGCAGGCCGTTCACCGCCTCAGCACTGTCTATGCGGGGGACGACGGCACTAGCGGTGACCTCTGGGACTGCGCAGTCGTGGGGCTCCGCGCTGGGAGGGAGCGGCCCTACACGGCTGTGTCCGGCCAACTCGACTTCACCGTGATCAGGCAGCCGTGGCTACGGGACATCACCCGCGCCGCGTTGCGCGCGCTGCGGCCGGCGGTTACCGACTGCCACCGGTACCTGCAGGCCGCGGCCATCGCGAGCTCGGTGCTGACCGGTCGTCCGAGCGGCGACGACCCAAGGGGCCTCCGTGCCGGTGACATGACCGCGATCTGCCAGGCGTTCCACACCGCCGTCGACCCAAAAACGGGTGCGGCGTACTCGTCCAGCCATCGGCGGTCGTTGACCGGTTGGTGGCGACGGCTCATCGACTTCTCCCGTGCCGCGGGGCTGATGGACACCATTCCCGGCACCTTCGCCGTGCGACCCGAGCACATGATGGGCGCGGTCGAGACCAGCGAGGACGACATCGGTCGGGCGATTCCCGAGGAGTGGATCGCCCACCTTGATGCTCACCTGCACCTGCTCGGTACCTCCTCGGGTTTCGAGCCGTACGGGTGGACTGCTGAAGAGCTGCGCGAGATGTACCGCGTCTACTACCAAGTCCTGCGCGACACCGGGCGCAGACCCAGCGAGGTGGCCCGACTGTCCGAGCGGCCCATCGAGTACACCAGCGGGCAGCCGTCCTTGATTTACGACAACACCAAGGCCGGACGGCATCGACGACGGTTGCCCATCGACCAGACCACAGCATCGGTGATCGAGGCGTGGTCCGCCCGACTGGCGACCATGCATATCCCCACGGGCTGCAGGGGCTACCTGTTCCCCACCCCCGGCGCACGGAACCGAGCCCGCCGCGGACACCTGAGCGGCAGCCAGTACCGTCGGGCCTTCGTCGCCTGGCTCACACTGGTTCCCCAACCCACCGGGCTGTCCGACGACGCTGCCGCCTTCCCAGTTGAGCGCATCGACCCCTACGGCTTCCGGCACGCCTTCGCCCAGCGGCACGCCGACGGCGGCACCGCCATCGACGTGCTGCGTGACCTGATGGACCACAGAGAGATCGAGACGACGATGGGGTACTACCGGGTCACGCTCGCCCGGAAGCAGATGGCCGTGCAGCTGGTCGCCCAGCTCGCCCTCGACCGCAACGGCGCCCCCGCACCCTTCCCGTCCGAGCTCGCCTACGAACGTGCCAGCGTCGCCACCGCGTACGGCAACTGCACCGAACCCAGCAACGTCAAGGCCGGAGGCAAGAGCTGCCCGATCCGGTTCCAGTGCAGCGGCTGCGGCTTCTACCGGCCAGACCCGTCCTACCTCGCCGCCATCGAACAACAGCAAGCGCAGCTACGCGCCGACCGGGCCGTCGCCCGCGCTGGAGACGTCGCCCGCTGGGTACTCGACAACCTCGACGAGCAGATCACCTCCTACGAACGCATCGCGGACACCATGCGCAGGCAGATGATCGCCATGCCCGCCCCCGAGCGACAGGCCATCGAGTCCGCCTGCACCGACCTGCGCAAGGCCCGCCAGGTCGCCCTCATCCCCACCGACAGCCTCCACCGGAGACCCGATGACCACCATTGACTCGCGCACCGACCGGCTCGTGGCGAACCGCCGCGCCGCCGCAGCCAAGAAGCAGACCCACACCCTCGCAGCTATCGAGCAGATGCTGGAGCGCGGGACGCGGGTCACCTTCGTCGAGGTCCAGCGGACAGCGGGCGTCTCGACCTGGTTCGTCTACAACAACCCGACCATCCGGTGGGCCATCGAGTCCGCCATCCGCGCCCAGCACGACCACCATGCGGCTGAGGCGACGAGACCCTGGACGACCGCAGCCTGCCCGGTCTCCGCGCTGAGCTGGCCAACGCCCGGGCCGAGATCCGCGACCTGCGCGACGAACGCGACCGGCTCCGACGCAGACTCCAACGAGACCTCGGCGACCAGGTCGACGCTCACAGCAAGCGGGAGCTCCTTGAACGGCTCCGAGTCTTCGAGCAGGAGAACACGCGACTTCAGGACACACTCCGCACGACAACCGCCGAACTCGCGACCATGAAGCGTGAGCGCGACACGGCCGTCGCCGACCTCGAAGGAACCCAACTCGCCCTGCGCCAGACGATGCGCCAAGTCACGACCGTCCCTACTCCTCAGCGGCGCTGGTCATTGAGCGGCGGTGGGCAGGGTGATCATGAAGGTTGCCCCGAGGCTGGAACCTGGGCTCGTGGCGGTGATGCTGCCGCCGTGGGCGTCGACGATGGCTTTGCTGATGGTCAGGCCGATGCCTGAGCCGGTGCGGTCCCGGGTGCGGGCCGCGTCTCCCCGGTAGAAGCGTTCGAAGGCGTGTTCGATCTGCTCGGGTGTCATGCCTTCGCCGTTGTCGGTGACGGTGATCGTGACCTCCGCCCCCTCGCAGTGGGCCGCGACAGTGACGGTGCCTCCGCGTGGGGTCGCCCGGAGGGCGTTGGTCAGGAGGTTGGTGAGGACCTGCCCGATGCGCTGTCGGTCGACGTTCACGTGGAGGCCCGCTCCGCTAGTGGGGTCGATGACGAGGTTGACGCCCTGGGCGGCGTAGCGGTCTCGCATTCCTTCGTGGGCGGCCCAGAGCAGGTCGGCAACACGGTGGTCCTGCGGGTCGAGGGCGAGGCGGCCCTCCTCGGCTGTGGAGACCTCGTCGATGTCGTCGGCCAGCCGAGCGAGTCGCTCGGTCTGCTCGGCCAGAGCGGCGCGGGAGTCGGGCCCGAGGGAGGCGATGCCGTCGTGCAGGCCTTCGTGGTAGGCGCTCAGGGTGGCGATCGGGGTCCGCAGCTCGTGCGCGAGGTCGGAGAGCATCCGCCGGCGGGTGTCCTCAACGCCCTCGAGCCGGGCGGCCATGGTGTTGAACGCGGTTGCGAGGGTCTCGAGCTCGGTGCCGGATCCGACCAATGGGACCCTCGTGGCGTAGTGCCCTCTGCTGAGCTCTCGGGCGGCGTGGGTGACTTGGTCCAGGGGGCGTCGCAGGCGTCGGGTGAGGAACCAGGACACTGCCGTGGCGGCCAGCAGGGAGATGACCAGCCCGACGCCGACGGAGATGAGGGAGGCGTCCAGGTAGGCCATCTCGATGTGGGCCAGCTCGGGTGAGTTCGGCTGGTGGCCGGCTTGGAGAAGGTGGTCGTGGAAGATCGGGGGGCCGATGAGGGTGGCGACCAGTCCGGCGGTGAGGGCGCCGGCGACCAGGACGATGGACTGCCCGGCCAGCAGTCGGGACGCGAGGCCGCGGGACGAGCGGGCGCCGGACGAGCGGCCGCGGAACGAGCGGGGTCCGGACGGGGTGTTCATCCTTTGCCCATCCGATAGCCGATGCCGCGCACGGTGCTGATGTAGCGGGCCGTGTCTGGGTCGTCGCCGAGCTTTCGTCGGAGGTGAGCGATGTGGACGTCGACCAGGTGTTCGTCGCCGACCCAGTCGTCACCCCAGATCGCGTCGATCAGCTGGCGGCGGGAGAAGGCCATCGTGGGCCGCTGCGCCAGGGTCATCAGCAGGTCTCTTTCCGTGGGTGTCAGCGCCACCGGGTCACCGGCGAGGTGGACCTGTTGGCCGGCCGAGTCCACGTGGAGAGCCCCGAACACCCACACTGGCTCCTGACGATGAAGACGCGGGGTGCCGGTGCGGGGTCGGCGCAGGACGGTCTGGACTCGCGCGACGAGCTCGCGGACGCTGAAGGGTTTGGTGAGGTAGTCGTCGGCGCCGACGGACAGGCCGATGAGGGTGTCGACCTCGTCCTTGCGGGCGGTGACGACGATGACGTAGCAGTCGGTGAAGGTGCGGATCTGGCGACACACCTCGATGCCGTCGAGTCCGGGCAGCCCGAGGTCGAGTATCACCACGTCGGGCCCCTCGGCACGGACGGCCTCGACACCCTCGGGTCCGGTGTGCACGACCCTCGCCTGGTATCCGGCGCGGGACAGGTAGGCGGCAATTATCCCCGCGAGAGTTTTCTCGTCCTCGATGACGAGGACCTTCGCGACCGGGGCCGGAGTTGGGGTGCTCACGCCCGACAGTTTCCCTCAGCCGACGCTCACGCGAGACGGCACCACGGGGCGCCTGCTCGCGATCTTCGTCAAACCTCAACCCAGCCACGACCCGGTCATGACGTCCGGGGCCGAGGCTTGATCGTGTTGGCATTCTTGGGCACGACCGGAGTCAACGGAAGGAGTCGACTCATGATGTGGGGCAACGGCTTCGGCATGGGGTGGGGGATGTGGCTGGTCATGGGGGTGGCACGCTCGCGTTCTGGCTCGTCGTCGTCCTGGCCATCCGGGCGCTGCTTCCCGGACGTGACCGGACGAACCCTGCCGGTGACCGTCCGGACCCGTTGACCTTGCTCAAGGAGGGCTTGGCCCGCGGTGAGGTCACCCCGGAGGAGTACGAGCAGCGGCGCCGTCTGATCGTCGACGGCCACTGACTCTGTCTGCTCGACCCGACCCGGAAAGGCATCAATGTCCTCGCCCCTGCTCTCCCGCCGTAACGTGCTGCTCGGCACTCTCGGGGTCGCGACGACCGCGACGCTGGCCGCCTGCACGTCTTCCGGCGGCTCGACCGGTATGCCGTCCCGAGCGTTCGGCGCCCCGGCCCCGGTCTCTGCCACCCCGGGTCAGAAACTGGTTGAGAAGACCCTCACAGCCAAACCGGTGACCCTTGACCTGGGCGGACGGCAGGTGTCGACCTGGGCGTACGGAGACGCCGCACCCGGACCCTCGTGCGCGCTACAGCGGGCGACTTCCTGCGGATCACGCTGGACAACCAGCTGCCTGCGGACACCACCATCCACTGGCACGGCATCCGACTGCGCAACGCCGCCGACGGGGTCCCCGGTCTCACCCAGGACCCGGTCAAGCCGGGCGCCAAGTACGTGTACGAGTTCACGGTCCCCGACCCCGGCACCTACTTCTTCCACCCGCATGTCGGCGTCCAGCTCGACCGGGGCCTGTACGCACCGATGGTGGTCGACGACCCGAACGAGCCCGGCGGATACGACGCCGAGTGGATCGTCGTCCTCGACGACTGGATCGACGGCACCGGCACCACCCCCGACGCCGTGCTCAAGAAGCTCATCGCCGACGGCGGCACCGCATCCTCGGGCGGCATGGGCGGGATGGACCATGGGTCGATGGGTGGGATGTCGATGGGCTCCGGGCCGTGGGGCGACGCCGGCGATGTCACCTACCCGTTCTTCCTGATCAACGGCAGACCGCCGACCGATCCCGAGGTCCTGACCGCCAAACCTAGCCAGAAGGTCCGCCTGCGGATCATCAACGCGGCCTCCGACACGATCTTCACCGTCGCGTTGGGCGGGCACCGGATGACCATCACGCACACCGACGGGCATGCGGTCCAGCCGAGCGAGGTCGACGCCTTCTACATCGGGATGGGCGAACGCTACGACGCGGTCGTCACCCTCAAAGACGGGGCGTTCCCGCTGGTGGCCAGGCCGTTCGGCAAGGCCAGCGGCGGCCAGGCCATGGCCCTGGTCCGCACCGGGGGCGGCGGCGCACCCGGTGCGGATGTCACCCCACCCGAGTTCGCCGGGCAGGTGCTGATCGGTTCCCAACTGCAGCCGGCCGAATCCGCGAAGCTGCCCACCAAGGCACCGGATGCGACCGTCGACCTGAATCTCCAGGGCTCGATGAAGCCCTACCGGTGGGGCATCAACGGGGCCCCGTTCGGCAAGAACGAGCCCTCACCGTCACGGCCGGGCAACGGCTGCGGATCAACGCCGTCAACATGACGATGATGACCCACCCGCTGCACCTGCACGGCCACACGTTCGCGCTGCCGTCGGGTCTACGCAAGGACACCGTCCTGATGGCACCGATGCAGTCCTTCGCGATCGACCTCGACGCCGACAACGCCGGCGACTGGATGATCCACTGCCACAACATCTACCACGCCGAGGCCGGCATGATGATCGCCCTGGAGTACACCAAGTGACGATCCCACTCCGGCGGACCACGGCTGCTGCCACCGCCATCCTTGGCCTCGCCGTTCTCGCTGCGTGCACCTCGACCCCCACCACGGCTCCAAAGCTCACCGCCACGACGACCACGCCCTCCACCACGTCGCCGACAACCTTCGCGACACCTGCCGAGGTGCAGCAGCCGGTGGCGATCACCCACATCCATGCCGTCGCCCGTGACCCCAAAACGGACGAGCTGTTACTGGCCACCCACGAGGGGCTCTTCCGTCAGGTCGACGGTGAGCTGCGCCAAAACGGGCCGATCATCGACCTGATGAGCTTCGCCGTCGGCCCCGACGGCACCTACTACGCCTCCGGACACCCTGGGGTCGGCGTCGACCTGCCCCAGCCGGTTGGCCTCCTCACCTCAACCGACGCCGGCCGCACCTGGCAGGTCGCCTCCCGAGGCGGAGAGTCGGACTTCCACGCCCTCGCCGTCGGGCCCAAGAGCGTGACCGGATTCGACGGCGCCTTGCGCACCTCGACCGATCGGCGAACCTGGACGACCCACTCCATCGCTGCCCCGCCCCGGGCGCTGGCTGCCGCCCCCACCTCCGGGACGCTCCTGGCGACGACGAGTGCCGGCCTGCTCATCAGCGGTGATGACGGCGGTTCCTGGCGAAAGCTCGCCTCGCCGGAGGCCGCACTCTTGGTCGCATGGGCCGACGAACGGACCATCGTCACCGCCACCACTGGTGGGCACTTGGCGACCAGCAACGACGCCGGTGCCACGTGGACCCTTCATCCCAAGAGCATCGGCGCTGCCGAGGCGCTGTTCGCCCAGCACGGCACCGACGGCCAGCTCGAGATCATCGTCGTGGTCGATGGAAAGGTCCTGCGCATCACCGAGGCGGGCGAAACCGCCGAAACCCTCGTCTCCTGAGGCGGCGGGATCTTGACCCACCCTTCATCCAGCCGCAGCCCCACCGGCACAACGCTCGACGAGCCTGGAGTCAGCAGGGCAAGCCGCCCCCGGGACCACCCCCTCAAGGAGACCGACGATGGACAACCAGCACTCACCCTCCAGCGACTACGCACCGTTCACGCACCCCACCCAGGCACCCACACCCGAGGCACCGACCCCTGGTCACGGTCACGGCCACGGCCATGGCTGGATGATGTGGCTCATGTGCCTGCCCATGCTCGTGGTCGTCGGCGTGCTCATCGCCACCGGCGCCCTCGGCGCCGGCGGCCTGCTCTACGCCCTGGGCTGCCTAGCCATGATGGGCGCCATGATCCTGTGGATGAACCACGGCAACACCAACGGAACCCCTTCCTGACGAGCAGTCCCACGGTCAATGGCCTAGCTAGCGAATTTCTCCCACGCCTGCCTCGACGCGGCAGATCGTTGAGCATCCACCACGTCCCAGCACCCGCGACCGGGAAACCTCAGATACCCTCCTGGGGTATGCTTGATGGATCGTCAACCGAGAAGGATCACAATGAGCAGCACGCGGACGTTCGCGCTTACCGGGACGTTTTGCGGCACCGCGAACGAGCCAGCCGCCAACAAGTCGCCCAGCATCTTGCGGTGGATGCCCGACGCGCACCTGATCATGCGATCCCCAAACAGGCTCGAAGCTAAGGGTTTCCCTCGAGACACCAACGCCTTGACAGCCTCAGCGGTCTTTATCCCCGGAGGGTCAGCCGCCCTCACCCACCCCTTGTCGGCACGGGCACCGGCACACCCTCTCTCGGAGGAGGATCAGCCGTGACGGACCACCGCCATCACCACCATCCAGCCGCGACCGGACAGGTCGTCACGGATCCCGTGTGCGGTATGCAGGTCGACCCCGCGACCGCGTTGACATTCGAGCACGAGGGCGTGCAGTATCACTTCTGCTCCACACATTGCCGCGACCGGTTCCAGGCCGATCCCGCCGCCTACACCAGGTCCACCTCCAGGCAGGCCGAGCCCGCCACGACGTCACCCGACGGCGACGGTGGTGCTCAAGCCAGCGAGTGGACCTGCCCCATGCATCCGGAGATCCGCCGCCCCGGTCCCGGGTCGTGCCCCATCTGCGGGATGGCCCTGGAACCGGTGACCGTCACCGCCGACACCGGACCCAGCCCCGAGCTGGCCGACATGACCCGCCGGTTCTGGATCGCCACCGCGCTGACGATCCCGATCGTCATCCTCGAGATGGGCCGCCACTTCATCCCATGGCTGCACAACCTCATCCCGGCCCGCGCCTCGGTATGGCTGCAGCTGGTGCTCGGCACGCCCGTCGTGGTCTGGGCCGGGTGGCCGTTCTTCGTCCGCGGCTGGGCCTCGGCCCGCACCCGCAACCTCAACATGTTCACCCTGATCGCGATGGGCACCGGAATCGCCTGGCTGTTCAGCGTGATCGCAACCCTGGCGCCCGGCATCTTCCCCGACGCCTTCCGCGGCGACGCGGGAACCGTCGACGTCTACTTTGAAGCCGCCGCCGTCATCACCACCTTGGTCCTGCTGGGGCAGGTCCTGGAGCTGCGTGCCCGCGAGCAGACCTCCGGCGCCATCAAAGCCCTGCTCGATCTCAGCCCCAAGACCGCCCGCCGCATCACCGCAGACGGTGACGACGAAGAGATCTCCCTCGACACCGTCCAGCTCGGTGACCGCCTCCGGGTCCGCCCCGGAGAGGCGGTACCGGTCGACGGAACCGTGGAGGATGGCCGCTCCGCCGTCGATGAGTCCCTCGTGACTGGTGAGTCGATGCCGGTCACCAAGACCGGCGGCGACACCGTCATCGGCGGCACGATCAACGGCAGCGGCGCCCTGGTCATGCGCGCCGACAAGGTCGGACGCGACACTATGCTCGCCCGCATCGTTGCCATGGTCGCCGATGCCCAACGCTCCCGCGCCCCGATCCAGCGGATGGCCGACAAGGTGGCCGGCATCTTCGTGCCTGCCGTCATCGGCATCGCCGTGGTCGCGTTCATCGTTTGGGCCCTGGTCGGGCCGGACCCGAAGCTCGCCCACGCCCTCATCGTCGCCGTGGCGGTCCTGATCATCGCCTGCCCCTGCGCGCTCGGGCTGGCCACCCCCATGTCGATCATGGTCGGTGTCGGTCGCGGCGCCGGCCTGGGCGTCCTGATCAAGAACGCCGAAGCCCTCGAACGCATGGAGAAGGTGGACACCCTCGTCGTCGACAAGACCGGCACACTCACCGAAGGCCGACCCACCGTCACCGGCATTGTCACCACCGGCAGCGACCGCGATGACAACGAACTGCTGCGCATCGCCGCCGGCGTCGAACGCGCCTCCGAGCACCCCCTCGCCATGGCCATCGTCGAAGCCACCACCCACCGAGGCCTGCCCATCCCGGACGTGACCGACTTCGACTCGCCTGTCGGGCGCGGCGTCCTGGGGACCGTCGACGGCCACCGGGTGACGATCGGAAGCGCGACGTTCCTCGACTCCGAGGGCATCGACACCAGCACCCTTGCCGGCCGCGCGGACGAGCTCCGCGGCGACGGTGCGACCGTCATCCACATCGGAATCGACAACCACTCCGCCGGGATGTTCGCGATCGCCGACCCCATCAAGGCAACCACCCCGGCCGCCCTGAAGGCTCTACGCGCGGACGGCATCGACGTCGTCATGCTCACCGGCGACAACCGGGTCACCGCCCAGGCAGTCGCCAAGACGCTCGGCATCGACCACGTCGAGGCCGAAGTGCTGCCCGACCACAAGAGTGACATCGTCACCAAGCTTCGAGGCGAAGGTCATGTCGTCGCGATGGCCGGCGACGGCGTGAACGACGCGCCAGCCCTGGCCTCCGCCGACGTCGGCATCGCCATGGGATCAGGGACCGACGTCGCCATGGAAAGCGCCGGCATCACCCTCCTCAAGGGCGACCTCACCGGGATCGTGCGCGCCCGGCTTCTCTCCGAGAAGACCATGGCCAACATCCGGCAGAACCTGTTCTTCGCCTTCATCTACAACGCCCTTGGCATTCCCATCGCCGCCGGCGTCCTCTACCCCGTCTTCGGACTCCTACTCTCCCCAATCATCGCCGCCGCCGCCATGGCCCTCTCCAGCGTCAGCGTCATTGCCAACGCCCTACGACTGCGCGCTCAAACCATCGGAGGTGGGTGATGACGATCGACGTCGAGCTGCTCGTCGTCCCGGACTGCGCCAGCGAGGCAGCCGCGGTGCGACTGACCACGGCTGCCGTGAGCCAGTGCGGGACAGACGCGCGAGTACGTCGCTCCATCATCGTCAGCGATGAGCAAGCCCGGCAACGGGGATTCACCGGGTCCCCGACAATCCTCATCAACGGTGCCGACCCCTTCGCCGTCCAAGGAGCAGCGCCCGCTCTGGCCTGTCGGCTCTACCCGACCGCGGTCGGGCTGCGTGGTGTACCCGAACTCCGGAACTTGATACAAGCGCTCCAGCGAGCGGCCGGGTGACGGCCTCAGCAGCCGATCACGGCGGCGATGTCGCGACGGGCGGCCCACAACATACGGGTTGATGTACAGCCGTGCACGTCCCGAATATGTGGCCTTGGCCGTTATGTGGCGGGGTTCTGTCGCCGCTTCGTGAGTTCCCTGATGATCGGGCGAATCGTCCCGTGGGTCGATCCCCAACTGACACAGCCTCGTTCGCACGCTTAGCGACTCCGGGCTGCGTAAAACCACTTCAGTCCTCGCTGTATAGTTCAGCGCATGCTGACCATTGCTTCTCGCCTGGACGTGATGAACCGGTTGGGCCGCGCGCTGGCCGACCCGACCAGGTCCCGGATCATCCTGACGCTGCTCGACCGGCCGGCCTACCCGGCAGAGCTGGCCCGCGATCTGGACCTCACACGCTCCAACGTGTCCAATCATCTGGCGTGCCTGCGCGACTGCGGCATCGTTGCTGCCGAACCCGAGGGCCGCAAGACGCGCTACGAGATCGCCGATCCCCACCTGACGCAGGCGCTGACCGCCCTGGTTGACGTCACCCTCGCGGTTGACGAGAACGCCCCGTGCATCGATCCTGCCTGCTCGGTGCACGGATGCGACGCAGCAGAGGCGGGCGCGTGATCCTGGCTGCGGTCCTGCAGGCAATCGGCCTGTTCATCGCGACCAACATCGACGACATCATCGTGCTCTCCTTGTTCTTCGCCCGCGGCGCGGGCCAACGCGGGACGACCACCCGCATCTTGGTCGGCCAGTACGTGGGGTTCGCCTGCATCCTCGGTGCCGCTGTGCTGGTGACTATCGGAGCCGGAGCATTCCTGCCCTCAGCAGCTATCCCGTACTTCGGGCTCATCCCCCTGGCCCTCGGTCTCTGGGCTGCATGGCAAGCCTGGCGCGGAGACGATGACGACGATGACGCCAAGGTCACGGGCACGAAGGTCAGCGCGTGGACCGTCGCAGGAGTCACCTTCGCCAACGGCGGAGACAACATCGGCGTCTATGTCCCCGTCTTCCTCAGCGTGGAACCCATCGCAGTGGTCGCCTACTGCCTCGTCTTCCTCGCGCTCGTCGCGGTCCTGGTCGTAGTCGCCAAGTTCGTTGCCACCCGGCCGCCGATCGCTGAAGTCCTCGAGCGCTGGGAACACATCCTGTTCCCCATCGTCCTGATCGGCCTCGGCATCGTCATCCTCGTCAGCGGAGGAGCGTTCGGTCTCTGACGGAGCCAAAGCGAACGAGAGAGGTCGCCAGGCTCGACGCTCCGGTATAGGGATCCCTGTGCGGGTTCATGCTGCGCAGCAGGAGAGTTTGGTGATGTCGGTGGTGAAGGTTTGGGCGGTGAGTTTGAGGCCTTCGGCCATGGTCAGGTAGGGGCTCCAGAGGTTGGCGACCTGGTCGGTGGTCATGCCGGCCTCGAGGATGTAGACGCCGGCGGCGGCGAGGTCACCGGCGTCCTGGGCGAGGGCGGTGATGCCGATGATGCGGCCGGTGTCGGCGTCGGTGACGATCTTGATGAGCCCGCGGGTGTCACGGTTGACGATGGCGCGCGGGACGTGCGCCAGGGGCAGGACGCGGCTGTCGCAGCGGATCCCGGCAGTGCGGGCCTGCTGGTCGGTCATTCCGACGGAGGCCAGGGCGGGGCTGGTGAACACGACCCGGGGCAGGTGGCGGTAGTCGACCTCCCGGCCGGCTCCGGTGAGGGCGTTGTCGGCGACCAGGGCGCCGTGGGCCGCGGCGACGTACACGAACTGCGGGTGGGCGGTGACGTCACCCGCGGCCCAGATCCGCGGGTTCGTGGTGCGCAGGTGGCTGTCGATGATGACCTCGCCGCGCTTGCCGGCGCGCACGCCGATGGTGTCGAGGCCGAGCGTGCCGGTGACCGGGCGGCGGCCGGTGGCAACGAGGAGCTCGGCCGCGCGGAGCTCGTGTGAGCCGTCGGCGGTGGTGGCGGTGACCGTGACCTCGCCGGTGGCCGGGTCGCGGCGCACCGCGGTGGGCACCGCGCCGCGGATGATCTCGATGCCTTCGTCGGCGAGGATTTCTTCCAGGGCGGTGGCGGCCTCGGGTTCCTCGTGGGAGGCCAGCCGTGAGCGGACGAGCATGGTGACCTGGGCACCGAGGCGGGAGAAGAGCTGGGCCTGCTCCATGGCGACGTAGCCGCCGCCGATGACCAGCAGCGACTCCGGGACGTGGTCCAGCTCCATCGCGGTCGTCGAGGTCAGATAACCGGCCTCCTGCAGGCCGGGGACCGGCGGCGCCCAGGGCGTGGAGCCGGTAGCGATGAGGTGGTGCGCGGCCCGGACGGTTTCCGCCGTGCCGTCCGGGCCGGTCACGCGGAGTGCCGGCTCAGTCGGTGTGCCGACGAAGGTGGCCTCGCCGGGGTGGAGGGCCCACCCGTACTCGGCGGCCAGGGCCGCGTACTTCTCGCTGCGCAGCGATCCGACGAGCTTGTCCTTGCCGGCGACCATGGCGGGCATGTCGACCGGTGGGGCGTCGGGGAGTGGCAGACCGGGGAACCGGGCGGCGTCGAGTGTGACGTGGCGGGCCTCGGCGGCCGCGAGCAGGGCTTTGGAGGGCACACACCCGGTGTTCACGCAGGTACCGCCGATGGTGCCGCGCTCGATCATCACCACCCGCTTGCCCAGGGTGGTGGCGCGGATCGCGGCCGCGAACGCCGCCCCACCGGACCCGATCACTGCCAGGTCATACGACCTGCCCTTGTCCGTTGCCGTCATAAGTCCTCCCTTGTTGCCGCGCCTCAGGACCAGGATCGACCTTCCAGTGCACTGGAAGGTCAAGGCAGAATGAGTGGCATGCGGATCGGTGAGGTGGCTCAGGCGTCGGGCACGACAGCTAAGACCCTGCGGTACTACGAGGACGTCGGACTCCTCCCCGACCCCGACCGCAGCCCGGCGGGGTACCGGGACTACGGCCCCGAGGTGCTCGACCGGCTGCACTTCATCCGCCGGGGCCAAGCCGCCGGGCTGACCCTGGCCCAGATCGGCCAGGTGCTGGCCATCCGAGACCGGGGCCAGGCCCCCTGCCAGCACGTCACCGACCTGCTCGACACCCGCCTCGCGGTCATCGACCGGCAGCTCGCCGAGCTCGCGCAGCTACGCACCACGATCGCCATCCTGCGCGAGCACGCCACCACCGGCGACCCGGCCACATGCTCCCCCGAGGACGTCTGCCGCTACCTGTGACCCGCGAAGGTCACCGGCCCGTGGCACCATCGCGACATGGCCGATGACACCCAGCAACGATGCTCGTGCTGCGGCCGCCAGCGGCCACGAAGGTCGCTCCACGCACTCGGGAGCGAACCGGCCTACATCTGCCGAAGGTGCGCGCTCTGGGTCGCCCTTCACATCGCTCGCGACTGAACGACTCCGCCCGCAACGCGGGCACGCCGCCGGCCGCGGCGAACATCGTCGGATGGTGCGCGAAGGAACCAAAGGGCGCGAATGACGACCAATCATCACGCCGCCAGCGCGATCGCGGGCGCCCGTTGCCGCACTCCTCATCCGACGGTCTGAGCTCCACCGCCTGGCAGCGGTCCGAAGCCTGGAGAGGGCATCGGAGCCGGACGGGACCCCTAACGCTCAGTGGTCCGCCCTCGCAGCGGTTGCGGTCGGTCCAGTTGTCCGTCCCGTAGGAGGAACCCGTTGCGGAGGCGGTGCAGGTCATCGGCGGAAACCCACGCCCGAATGTTCGCAAGACCGCCCGAGAAGGGTTGTCCGGTGACGGTGCGTCATGTGGGACGGCCTGTCGTCCCGTAAACGAACGATTCCGCTACAGCGATGACGAGGGTGCGTTGCCCTGTCCAGGATGCTTGACGCTTCGCGGCTCTCAACCCACGGCGTTTGTAGCGGAACTCAGTGCCGGATTCTATGGCTCGATACTTCCAGTGCTGGATGAGTATCGCTACAGTCAGTACCGTGGGGCATCTGCTGGGTTATGCGCGTGTGTCGACGACTGATCAGGACGCTGCGCTGCAGGTCGATGCGCTGACTGCCGCGGGGTGTTACCGGGTCTTCGTCGACACGATCTCTGGCTCCCTGGATCACCGTCCCGAGCTGACGAAGCTGATGGACCAGTTGCGCCCGGGGGACACGCTGGTGGTGTGGCGGCTGGACCGGTTGGGTCGCTCGATCCGGCATCTTATCGACCAGCTGCAGATCTTGTCCGAGCAGGGCGTGGGGTTCCGCTCCTTGCAGGAGACGATCGACACGACCTCCTCGGGCGGGCGGCTGGTGTTCCACGTCTTCGCCGCGCTGGCCGAGTTCGAACGTGACCTGATCCGTGAGCGCACCAACGCAGGACTGGCCGCCGCCCGGGCCCGTGGCCGCAAAGGCGGGCGACCGCCCGCACTGTCGCCGGACCAGGTCAAGGCGGCCCGTCGGATGTATGAGCAGAATGAGATGACGGTGGCGAAGATCGGTGCGGTCCTGGGCGTCAGCCGCGCCACCATCTACCGCGCGCTCAACCGCCAAAGTGTCCCAGTGGTCGAACCACGACAGTCGAGAAGCGCCGTGTAGGTCATGGACGCGGCCGGGCGCTGGCAGATCCTCAGGCTTCACGTCGAGGACCAGATCCCGCTCGCCGCCCTGGCCCGGGACACCGGTGTCGGGCTGCGCACCCTGGAGCGCTGGCACGCCCGCTACCGCACCGAGGGGTACACGGGCCTCGGTACGCGAAGACGCGCTGATGCCGGCAGCCATCACCTGCCCTCCGAGCTCGTGTCCTTGATCGAGGGGCTGGCATTGAGCAAGCCCCGCCCGACGATCATCACCATCCACCGCAAGATCAGCGCCATCTGCGAGGAGGGGGATGGCCGGCGCCCTCCTATGGCGTGGTGCGCGCGATCATCGCCGACCTCGACCCGGGCATGGTCACCCTTGCCCTGGAAGGGCCGACGTCGTATCGCGACAAGTACGAACTGGCGCTGCGACGGCAGGCCGAGCACCCCAATGCGATGTGGCAGGCCGACCACACGATGCTCGACATCCTCGTGGTGGGCACCGACGGCAAGCCTGCCCGGCCATGGCTGACCACGATCATCGATGACCACTCCCGGGCGATCTGCGGTTACACCGTCTTCCTCGGCGCGCCCTCGGCGATGAACACCGCCTTGGCGCTGCGCCAGGCGATCTGGCACAAGGCCGTCCTCTCCTGGCCGATGTGCGGCCTGCCCGATGTGCTCTACGTCGATCACGGCAGCGACTTCATCAGCAACCAACTCACCGGCACAGCCGTGGACCTGCATATCCGGCTCATCCACTCTGCTGTCGCTCGTCCTCAGGGTCGCGGCAAGGTGGAGAGGATCTTCGGGACCGTGAACACCGAGCTGCTGGCTGGTCTGCCTGGGTACATCGCCGAGGGCCACCCTGGCCAACGCCAAAGCTGTCCCTGGCTGAGCTCGACGCTGCGCTGGAGGAGTTCGTGATCACCTACAACGACCGGACTCACAGCGAGCTCGGCACCTCCGCGCGCGCTGCCTGGATCGCCGATGGCTGGCTACCGCGCATGCCGGAGAGCCTGGAGGACCTCGACGGGCTGCTGCTCACCGTCGCCCAGACCAGGGTGGTGCGCCGCGATGGCATCCACTTCCAGGGCCTGCGCTACATCTCCCCGACCCTGGCTGGCTATGTCGGCCGGGCGGTCGTGATCCGTTACGACCCCAGGGACATCACCGAGATCCGCGTGTTCGACCACGAGGAGTTCGTCTGTAAGGCCATCAACCAGGACCACCACGACCAGAAGGTCAGCCTCAAGGAGGTCCAGGCCTCCCGCAACGCCCGGCGCCGGGCGTTGCGGGAGGGCATCAACGAGCGGATCGCCGTCGTGGCCACCCACACCACCGAAACGCCACCAGCGACCGAGGCGCCGCCACCGGCGCCACGGCGGAAGTTGAAGGTTTACAGAGAGGACCTAAGGTGAGTCAGCGCTTCATCGTGACCAAAGAACACCGCCGCTTCACCGAGTTCGCCGACGCCGTGCGGCGCGGGCACACCATCGGCCTGTGCTTTGGCCCAGCCGGCGTGGGCAAGACGCTCTCCGCGCGCCGCTACGCCCGCTGGGACAAGGTCCACGACCTGCTGACCTACTGGGGACCGCGCTCCGACAGTGACGCGCAGGTCTACGCTGCGCTGGCCAAGAGCCGCACCGTGCTCTACACCCCCAGCGTGCTGACCACGCCACGAGCCTTGAAGGACGAACTCGACCAGGTCATCACCCGCACCAACATCTGCATCGAGCAGCACCTCGCGCCGGCCGGGCAGGTCACGCCAGAGACGCGCGGATGGCGCCACAGCAGGAACTACGTGGAGCTGGTCATCGTCGATGAGTCCGAACGCCTCCGCCCCACCGCAATGGAACTGCTGCGCGATCGCTACGACCGAGAAAACCTTGCCCTCATCCTGATCGGCATGCCCGGTCTGGAGAAGCAGTTCAGCCACTATCCCCAGTTCTACAGCCGCGTCGGCTTCGCCCACCAGTACCGGCCCCTGGGCAAGGAGGAACTGCTCTTCGTCCTGCAACGGCATTGGCGCGCCCTCGGTAAGATCCTCGACCCAGAGGACTTCACCGACGCCCAAGCCATCGCCGCCATCGCCCGGATCACCCGAGGTAACTTCCGGCTTCTGGAACGACTCTTCCCCCAGATCGAGCGCGTCCTGAAGATCAACGAACTCGACACCATCACCAACGACGTCATCGAAGCCGCCGCCAGCACTCTCGTCATCGGCGTCAGTTGACCGGGGCCCGCCACATATCACCTACAGAACCCCGCCATTTAACGGCGCAAGCCACACGAATAGGCCGTCCGGCCTCCATTGCCGGTGAGGTGCCTCTTGCGGGACACGTTCGACCATCCACCGCGAGAGACGTGTCCCGTCCCGTCCGTCCCTCACTGAGGACGGGCTGCACTCTTCAGGCTCTCACCAGGCAAGTCAGCTCTGACTCGCTTCCTCTGGTGCAGATAACACGGGTGCCACACCCGTTATGCCCGTCCGGGGCGCTGGTGTTGTCGCTCCAGGCGGCGCCGAAGCTGCACGCCTGACCGGTTCGGCATCCACGCTGGTAGCCGGGAGTGTTCGGTTCGCTGGAAAGCGTCTTCAACGCGTTCAGCTTCGCCAGCATCGCCTTGGCGTCGGGCGTAGTCACTGACGGCACCGACGAGGCGCTCGGGGTCGCGATGACGTTGCCAACGTGCGACTTCAACGCGTTGATGGCCCCGAGCGCCAGAATGGCGACCAGGATGACGGAAGCTACGTCCCAGTTGCCGGAGTTGCGGCGGTTCCTACTCATACGGTCACGGTGCGACGTCTGCCCGCTGACGCCAGCGCCCGTCCATCTCGCAGCGCTCAGGCCGGACGTGGAGGCGTGGTCGCTGCGTTCGAACTTGTCCCGCCCTAGCCGGCACGGTCCGGGCCAGGGTGCGACATGATGACGCCCATGCCGTCACCGTCGCCTGCAGCAACCGCCGTCACCATCTATGACGTTCTGGATCAGATCCGGGCGTCAGCGACGTCGGAGTACGACAAGGGTGACCGGTTTGAGCGGTTGATGGTGACGTTCCTGCGGACGGACCCGACGTACGCCGACCAGTTCACCGAGGTGTGGCGGTGGAAGGACTGGCCTGGCCGGGACGGGAAGGTCGATACCGGGATCGACCTGGTTGCAGTGGACCGCCTGACCGGTGGGAACGTGGCGATCCAGTGCAAGTTCTACGCGCAGAATCACCACGTCTCCAAGGCTGACCTGGATGGGTTCCTGGCGGCCTCCGGGACGGCGCAGTTCACGCGGCGGATCATCGTGTCGACCGGTGCCGACTGGGGATCGAACGCCGAAGCGGTGATGCACAACCAGACCATCCCGGTGACCCGGATCGGGATGGCCGAGTTGGCCAGTTCCAGCGTTGACTGGTCGGTGTATGAGATCTCCACCCCGGAGACGATGCCGACCCTGGGTAAGAACACGGTCCGTCCCTATCAGCGCAAAGCGATCGACGACGTGCTGGCCGGGTTCGAGGAGCACGACCGGGGCAAGCTCATCATGGCGTGCGGCACCGGCAAGACGTACACCTCGCTGCGCCTGGCGGAGGAGCTTGTCGGTGCTGGCGGGCGGGTGTTGTTCTTGGTGCCGTCGATTTCGCTGCTGTCGCAGACGGTCCCGGCGTGGGCGAACAACGCGCAGGTGCCGCTGCGGATGCTCGGGGTGTGCTCGGACCCCAAAGCGTCCAAGGCGACCGCCAGCACCGAGGACATTTCGTCAGTGGACATGCCGCTGCCGGCCACCACCAACGTCGACCTGGTGTCTTCCCGGTTGCAGGACGCTGCGACTGAGCCGGACCGGATGACGGTGGTGTTCTCCACCTACCAGTCGATCCAGGTGGTCTCCGAGGCGATCAAGGCCAGCGAGCTGGGCGGGTTCGACCTGATCGTGTGCGACGAAGCGCACCGCACCACCGGTGTCACGTTGGCCGGGGTGGATGAGTCAGCGTTCGTGAAGGTCCACGACAACACGTTCCTGCCCGCTTCTAAGCGGCTCTACATGACGGCGACGCCGCGGATATTCGGGGAAGCCTCCAAGGGCAAGGCGAAACTCAAAGATGCCGTGCTGGCCTCGATGGACGATGAGGCACTGTTCGGGCCGGAGCTGCACCGGCTCGGGTTCGGTGAAGCGGTCAGCAAGAACCTGCTGACCGACTACCGGGTGCTGATCCTGACCGTGGACGAACGGTACGTCTCGGGCAACTTCCAGAGCGAGCTCGCCGAAGACGGTGAGATCCAGTTGTCCGACGCCGCCAAGATCATCGGCTGCTGGAACGGCCTGGCCAAGCACTTCGACACGATGCCGACCGAGCCGCTGGCACCGATGCAGCGTGCGGTGGCGTTCCTGCCCAACATCAAGACCAGCAAGGCGATCGCGTCGGCGTTCCCGGCCGTGGTGGAACGCCACATCGAAACCATCGAACGCCCCACCGCCGAGGATGACGACTTCGAGGATGACTTCGAGGAGTCTGCTGACGGCTCGACTAGCCGGGGTTACGCCGGCGACGAACCGTCGCGTGACCTGCGGGTCGAGTGCGAGCACGTCGATGGCACGTTCAACGCGCTGGAGCGCAACGAGCGCTTGGAATGGTTGAAGGCCCCTGCGACCGAGGGGGTCTGCCGGGTGCTGACCAACGCCCGGTGCCTGTCCGAAGGGGTCGACGTGCCAGCCCTGGATGCGGTGATGTTCCTGACGCCGCGCGGCTCCGAGGTGGACATCGTGCAGTCGGTGGGTCGGGTGATGCGCCGGGCACCGGGCAAGGACTACGGCTACATCATCTTGCCGGTGGCCGTCCCGGCCGGGGAGGCCCCCGAGAAGGCGTTGGCGGATAACAAGCGGTACTCGGTGATCTGGCAGGTGCTGAACGCGCTGCGGTCGCATGATGACCGGTTCAACGCCGAGATCAACAAGATCGACCTGAACAAGAAGAAGACCTCCCCCGGATCGGGTTCGGCGGCATCGACAAGGACGGCAACACCACCGACGGGTCCGCCACCCAGGAAGGGTTGGACCTGGACTTCGGTGAATGGCGGGATGCGATCTACGCCAAGATCGTGCAGAAGGTCGGCGACCGCAAATACTGGGAGAACTGGGCCGGTGACGTCGCCGTCATCGCCCAGCAACTGATTGAACGCCTCACCGGCCTGCTGGGTGATGAGTCGAACACGGCTGAATCAAACACGGCTGCAGCACAGTTCGATGACTTCCTCGAAGGATTGCGCGGCAACCTCAACGACAGCATCACCCGTGACGACGCGATCGAGATGCTGGCGCAGCACCTCATCACCCGCCCCATCTTCCAGTCACTGTTCGGTAGCTACGACTTCGCCAAGTCCAACCCGGTCGCGCAGATCATGGAGCGGATGCTGGCCGTTCTTGACGAGCACGCCCTGGACACCGAAACCGCGAGCCTGGAGCAGTTCTACGAGTCGGTGGCGTTGCGCGTGGACGACATCGACAACACCGAGGGCCGGCAGCGCATCCTGGTGGAGCTGTACGACAACTTCTTCGCCAAAGCCTTCAAGAAGATGGTCGACAAGAACGGCATGGTCTACACCCCCATCGAGATCGTCGACTTCATTCTGCGCTCGGCTGATGATTTGCTGCGCGAGCACTTCGATCAGGGCCTGACTTCTGAGGGCGTGCACATCCTGGACGGGTTCACCGGCACCGGAACGTTCATCGTGCGGCTGCTGCAACTGGGCTTGATCGAACGTGAAGACCTGATCCGTAAGTATCGCAACGAGATTCACGCCAACGAGTTGTTGTTGCTGGCGTACTACATCGCCGCGGTCAACATCGAGTCGGCGTATCTGGACGCCCGCCGCGAGACAGCGCAGGTGCCGGATGACGTCGAGTACGAACCGTTCCCGGGCCTGGTGCTCACTGACACGTTCCAGTCCTATGAGGACGGCGACACCCTCGATGAGAGCGTGTTCGTCACCAACAACGACCGCATCGTCAAACAACGCGCCCTGCCGATCACCGTCATCATCGGCAACCCGCCCTACTCATCCGGGCAGGACTCCGCCAACGACGACAACGCCAACGAGTCTTACCCCGGCCTGGACGCCTCCATCCGCGACACCTACGCCGCTTTGTCTACTGCCACCAACAAGAACTCGCTGTACGACAGCTACATCCGGGCATTCCGCTGGGCCACGCTGCGACTGGGCGACCGCGGCGTCATCGCGTTCGTCACCAACGGGGGATGGATCGACTCCAACACCGCCGACGGCATGCGCAAAACGCTCGGCACCGAGTTCAGCGACATCTACGTCTACAACCTGCGCGGCAACGCTCGAACCGCCGGAGATCAGCGCCAAAGGGAAGGCGGTGGTGTCTTCTCTGCTGGCTCGCGGGCGACCGTCGCGGTGACCGTGCTGGTGCGCGACCCCGAACGTTCCGGCGTGGCTCGTATTCACTACACCGACGTCGGCGACTACCTAACCCGAGAGGCCAAGCTGGCAGCCGTGGCGGACGCAGGCTCCGTGGTCGAACTCTCTGCCGTCGAGGTCATTCCGAACGAGTTCGGTGACTGGATCAACCAGCGCCGAGACGACTTCGGGCGGTTTATGCCGATCGGCGACAAGGTCTCCCGCCCGACGGTTTTCGGCTCGTACGCAGCAGGCGTCAAGACCAAACGAGATGCCTGGGTGTGGAACTTCGGCCAAAGGAGTCTCATCCGAAATGTGGAGCATACGATCAGGGCTTTCAACGCTGGGCTGAGTTCTTCCTCCGTTGCGTCCAGCCCAGCGGACTTGAGTTGGTCCCGCAAACTTCGTACCCGTCACGAGCAGGATCGTCCGCTCGCCGTAGACATCGAGGCGGTACAGGTGGGGGCTATAGGCCATTCACGAAGGAGCTGATCTACTGCGATAGCGGGCTAGTCGATGAGATGGGTAGCACCCCTAGCTACTTCGCGGGACGAAAAGCCGGGCTCGGGTTCATGGTGGTGGCTCCTCGCGCGGAGGTGGAGTCAGGGCTTCTGGCTTTACATGACATCCCCGACCTGTCCTTCTTCTCGTACAGCGGTCAATTCTTCGCCCGCTGGCGCTACGAGAAAATTGACGCCGACGACGGCACCCTGGGCATCGACACCAGCACGGGCAACGGCGAGATCATCGACGGCTACCGCCGGATCGACAACATCACCGACGAGGCGCTGGCCAAGTTCGTTGCGGCGTATGGCGATTCGTTCACCAAGGACGATGTCTTCCACTACGTATATGGCTTGTTGCACTCACCTGATTACCGCGCAACGTACGCCGCCGACTTGAAGAAGATGCTGCCGCGGATACCGCTGGTCGAGGACGCCGCACCGTACGTCGAAGCAGGTCGGGCTCTGATGGAGCTGCACCTCGGGTACGAGGAAGTGGACGTGTACCCGCTGGCCGGGATCGACGCTGAGCCGCCAACTGGCGCAGACCCGTTCGACTTTTACCGGATCCAGAAGATGGCGTTCGCCAAGACCCGTGACCCCGAAACCAACAAGCAGATCGCGGACCGTTCGACCATCGTCTACAACGACCGGATCACCCTGTCCGGAGTCCCCGAGGGCGCCCACAGGTACATGCTGGGGTCGCGCTCGGCGATCGAGTGGATCATCGACCGTTATCAGGTGAAGACCGATAAGCCGTCCGGCATCGTCAACGACCCGAACGACTGGTCACGCGAAGTGGACGACCCGCGGTACATCATCGACCTGCTCGGCCGCATCGTGACGGTCAGCTTGAAGACCATGCAGGTCGTCGACGGGTTGCCAAGCCTGGCTGTCCGGGAGGTGCAATGACGTGGGAGTGAACGCTTTGATTGCGGGGTCACAGCGCTGCTTCCGGCGGCCTATAGACAGGCCGCGACACCCATTGGTCAGCAAGGATGCGAAGGCGTTGACATGGAGGGCCACGGTGGCTGGCCAGGTGCGAAGATTCACGTGCGAGGCGGGTTGGCGTGCGCAGTTGGCTCGTCCGGCGCTATCAAGTGTCGTCATTTAGAAACCATGGCAACCTTGCTTGTTGCACGATTCTCAGCCTCCCGCAAACTGATGCGGTCGCGACAACCGGCCCAATAGAGTCAGCCCCACAGCGGATGCTGTCAGCGTTGGCACAGATGTGGAGCACTTAGTGCTGGTTGGGTTTTACCGCGTTATTCGCATGATCTCCGTTGCCGCCGTCGCGCTCCTCGCGATTACTGGCGCCTTTATGGTCGCGCCGACGACGGCGACTGCCCAGGGTCCCGGAAAAGTCGTGTTTCACCTGGTCAGGACGTGTGTGATGGCTTGATCGGGGTTGCGGGCGTGATGTCGTAGCCCGGCGGCGATGTTGTCCCATCTGGCCAGGCGCAGGATGCTGATCGCGGTGTTACGCAGGGTGGCCATGATCTGGGGCGCGGCACCAGTGCGCACCTGGGAGCGGTGGCGGATTCAAGTGGTGGCTGCAACGGTGAGTAGTTCGTTGAGCATATTGGCTGGTTTGGCCCAGCCGAGGGTCTTGCGGGGACGGATGTTCAACAACCGCTGCATGTCGGCGATCTGCTCGTCGGCGAAGTTGGTGGACTTGGGGTAGAAGTCGCGGATCAGTCCGTTGGTGTTCTCATTGGTCCCGCGTTGCCAGGGCGAGTGCGGATCGCAGAAGAACACCTGGCAGTTCGTGGCGAGGGTGAACTGTGCGTGCCGGGCCATTTCCACGCCTTGGTCCCAGGTCACCGTTTGCCGCAGCGATGCCGGCAGGTCACGCATCATCGCGATCAGCTGCTCGGACACCGTGGCTGAGTCGTGGGTCAGCGGTAGCCGGCGGACCAGCACGTAGCGGGTCATCCGTTCCACCAGGGTGATCAACGCGCTGGATCCGTCGGTGCCGATCACCAGGTCCCCTTCCCAATGCCCAGGCACGGCACGATCCTCGACCTCGGCGGGGCGCTGGGTGATCATCGCCTCGTCCCCGATCCAGGAGCGGTTACTGGCCCGTGGGGGCAGGTTGGAACGGGCCCGGCGCCGGGTCCGCCCGGTGCGTAACGCTTTCTCCCCGAGGAGTTCTTGGCGTAGCGAGCCTTTGCCCTGCACGTACAGCGCTTGGTAGATCGTTTCGTGACTCACCTGCATATCGTCCCGGCCCGGGAACCGGACACGAAGCTCAGCGCTGATCTGCTCCGGGGACAACCGGTCCTGCAGCAACCGCAGCACCTCGAGCCGAAGGTCAGTGCCCGCCGCGAGCCGGGACGCCCGCGGACGACGACGCCGAACGCGGGCGGACCCAGCGGCTTGAGGTGCCCGGTAGGACCCATCACGGGGATCTCGCCCGCGAGTCACCTCCCGCCACACCGTGCTGCGGTGGCGGATTCAACCGGTCGTCGCAACACCCTGAGCTACGGAGTGTTGATGGGACGTCCAGCAGGCTGGTTGAGGGAGTTGACGGGACGTTCGGCGATGGTCTCACCGGGCGCGCCGAAGACGCGACGTAGCGTCGAGCGTGCGTTCTGGAGGGAGGTCGCGGGCGGGCTCTCATCCGAGGATGCCGCGGTGGTGGTCGGTGTGTCGGCCGCCGTCGGTGCACGGTGGTTCCGGCAGGGTGGCGGCATGCCTACGATCACGCTGACCGAGCCCGGCGGCCGGTATCTCTCGTTCGCTGAGCGGGAGGAGATCATGCTGCTGCGTGAGCAAAGGCATGGGGTGCGAGAGATCGCACGCCGCCTTGGCCGTGACCCTGGGACGATCTCGCGAGAGTTGCGGCGGAACGCGGCCACGCGGGGCGGCAAGTTGGAGTACCGGGCATCGGTCGCGCAGTGGAAGGCCGAGCTGATGGCCCGCCGGCCGAAGCCGGCGAAGCTTGCGACGAACCACCGGCTGCGCGAGTACGTGCAGGAGCGACTCGATGGCGGATGCGGCTGCCTGGCGGTACGGCGGTGAACGGTCCGCCTGTGGTGGCGTGGCAAGGACGGAACAAGCCGCACCGGCAGGACCGGAAGTGGTCGACGGCGTGGAGTCCGCAGCAGATCTCCAAACGGCTCGAGGTCGAGTTCCCCGATGATGAGAGCATGCGCATCAGCCACGAAGCGATCTACCAGTCGCTGTTCATCGAGGGCCGCGGAGCCCTCAAACGAGAGCTCGTCGCTGCACTGCGGACCGGACGGGCGCTGCGCAAGCCCCGTGCCCGATCACAGAACAAGCCCCAGGCGCATGTCACCGCGGACGTGGTGATCTCCGAGCGCCCTGCCGAGGCTGCGGATCGTGCGGTTCCCGGGCATTGGGAAGGCGATCTGATCATCGGGACGAACCGCTCGGCGATCGGCACGCTCGTTGAACGGTCGAGCCGCTCCACGCTGCTGGTGCACCTACCCAGACTGGAAGGCTACGGCGAGCAGCCGCGCACCAAGCACGGACCCGCGCTCAGCGGCTACGGCGCCGTCGCGATGAACGTCGCGTTGGTCGCGTCGCTGACCACGCTGCCGCAGCAACTGCGTAAGACCCTCACCTGGGACCGCGGGAAAGAGCTCTCCGAGCACGCCCAGCTCGCCCTCGACACAGGGACGAAGGTGTTCTTCGCCGACCCGCACTCGCCGTGGCAACGCCCGACGAACGAGAACACGAACGGGCTGCTGCGGCAGTACTTCCCGAAGGGCACCGACCTGTCCCGTTGGAGCGCTGACGACCTCGCCGCCGTGGCCTTTACGCTCAACAACCGGCCCCGGAAAGCACTCGGCTGGAAGACGCCAGCCGAAGTGTTCGCCGAACAGCTACAGTCGACCCAACAACCCGGTGTTGCGACGACTGGTTGAATCCGCCCAGTATCGAGCGGTTCGCTACACCCAGCGGCTCGCTGAAGCCGAGGCCGTCGCATCGGTCGGGTCCAAGGGAGACAGCTATGACAACGCCATGGCAGAGGCACTGAACTCGCTGTTCAAGGCCGAGTGCATCCGCAACCCGGTCATGCGGCCCAGCGGCGGCTGGAAGAACGTCGGCGACATCGAGATCGCCGTCGCCGAGTACGTCGATTGGTTCAACCACAGGCGCCTGCACGGCGAGATCGGGCTCGTCCCGCCCGCCGAGTTCGAAGCCAACCACTGGGCATCCCAGCCCGCGAAGCACTACCCTCAGAACCCGGTCCTCACCGAGGCCGAATCCAACTAACCAAGCCTCTACGAAACTCGGGATGCTTCTATGTCGTGTCAAGCGGCTTGCGTTGCTGTCGTGTTCGCCGGATGGGCGGCTGCGAGAGTCCGGAAGATCTGCCGCGCCACGTAGCGTTTGAGGCACCGTCGGATTTCTTTGGTGGTCTTGCCTTCTGCTTGTCGCCGCTGGATGTACGCGCGAGTGTCTGGGTCGGTTCGCATCCGGGTGAGCACGATGGTGTTCAAGCTGCGGTTGAGCTGGCGGTCGCCGCCGCGGCTGAGTCGGTGGCGGATCGTGTTGCCTGAGGACGCGGGGATGGGTGCGGTCCCGGCGATCTGGGCGAAGGCGGCTTCGGTGCGGATCCGGCCGGGGTGGGACCACACCGTCAGCACGACGGCGGCGGTGATTGCACCAACGCCGTGTAAGTGCAGCAGTTCGGGGGCTTGGGCGGTGACCAGGCTCGTGATTGCGGCACGATTGTTCGCCAATTCCTGGTTGAGCGTCATGATCTTCTTGGCCAGGCGCACCGCCTCCGCCCGTGCCGTGGCGATCCCCAATGGTTCGTCGCGGTGACGCCATCCGGCGACCAGGGTGAACTGAGCGGAAGTCATCGCCGTGCGGGTATCGATGCCCAGGTCGTGAGTACGCAGCAACGCCGTCAGTGCGTTGATGCACCGGAGCCGGTCGATGTTGAGGTGCTCACGTGCGACGGTCAGCACCCGCAACGCGGTGTAAGTTTCGCCGGCGCGGCGGTCGCGTAGCCGCCGCAACGGCATCACCAGTGTCGAGCGGGCGGCCAGCATGGCATCGAGGGCATCGGTTTTGCCTCGACCGCGATCGCGGCGTGGGGTGGGGGCCTCCACGACTCGGTAGCCGGCTTGGCTGAGCACCTCGGCCAAGACCGCGCCGTAGGAGCCGGTCCCCTCGGCCGAGATCAGGACGCCATCGACGTCGCCCTCGCTGCGGCGGGCGATCCAGTCCCGGGCACGACCAAGACCGGCCCGGGTCGTGGGGAAGGTGGCGTGATCAATGGCGGCACCGTTGGCCGCAACGATCGCGTAGCTGTGCGTTGCTGCATGGGTGTCGACACCGACGACGTAGCGGTAGAAGTCGGCGACGGTGGTGTGCAAACTGGTCAAGGCGATGTTCCTCTCTCGAACGGGGTGGACGTCGTTGCCGGCGTCAGCCCGGGAGAGAAGTCACGACGAGGCAGGCCTGTAATGAGCCACACCCCGAGGACGGCAATCCCCGTGGTGGACATGCTTCTGATCAAGCCATCGTCGTGGGCCAGGGTCGGCGCCGGCACCCACCGCCCGATGGACAGATCCCAGGCATGACACCCCACCGGGGGTCAGGCGATTCACGAGTCACAACACGCGGAGAGCGACAGCACCAACCCTGCCAGTCGACCCCAGGCCGACCACCACGAAGACTTACAGGCGATTCAGGTCTCCCCGAACCAGGCGTACACCTACACCAACGAGGAGTGGGGCGAAAGAACCACGTTGCCCACCGCTGCCGGGCCGGCCGAATGCGGCCGGGCCGGAGATAGTCAGCACCCTTACCTGGTCTGCAATGTCCTCACCAGCGCTGGTTGGAAGTCGTACACCAGCACGCCCGGGGACTGGGGCTACGCCTGGCTGCGAGGATGGGTCGCCAACCGCGACGGCACGATCTCCTACTGCCGAGCCGTCGCTGATGGGTCCTCTCTGACCTGCGACACCTTCACCGGCACTACCTGGAAAACTTCCGCATGGTTCAAAACCGACGTCGGCTACGGCGATGGCAACCGGACCTTCCTACCCACCGCTGCCGGGCCGGCCGAATGCGGCCGGGCCGGAGATAGTCAGCACCCTTACCTGGTCTGCAATGTCCTCACCAGCGCTGGTTGGAAGTCGTACACCAGCACGCCCGGGGACTGGGGCTACGCCTGGCTGCGAGGATGGGTCGCCAACCGCGACGGCACGATCTCCTACTGCCGAGCCGTCGCTGATGGGTCCTCTCTGACCTGCGACACCTTCACCGGCACTACCTGGAAAACTTCCGCATGGTTCAAAACCGACGTCGGCTACTCAAACTGACGTCGCTGGTAGCCGCTGCCGAGCAAACATCGTCGCAACGAGGTTGCATTCACCGGAGATCTCAGCAGGCGCAGCGCAGCTACAGGGCAGCCGGAGGCTCATCGGTCTGCACGGGGCTGATCAATGAGGACGCCGCGCCTCCTCCTGGGACCTTGCAGACTGATCCGAAGAGTTCATCTATCACCTGGGATTATGGAATGAATCCCAGGTGATATGGCGCGCCCGCCAGCATCGCTGCGCGGCAACAGCCATAGAGTGCGGAAATGAGCACAACGGCTGAGTCCGACAAGCGACCGCGGCGGCCAATTACCCCGGACTGGCACCAGCTGAACGAAGATGGCTTGCTGGTCCTGGTTGTCTGGACCGTGATCGCGGTGATTGTCGTGTTCCTTGTCGGGTGTTACTTGGCTAGCTGCCTCTATACCGACCTTCACTATTGGTGGCCATGGGGCGCCGCCACACCCCGGACGTCGTCAACGTGGCCAAGGCCTCCGCGACCGGCACCGCACTCATCGGTGCCGCAGTGGCGATCGTTCTGGGGATCCGCAGGCAGCACTCCACCGAACGCACCGTCGCGCTGAACGCCGAGGCGCAGAAGATCAGCGCCGAGGCGCAGAACACCAGCGCCGAGGCGCAGAAGGTCGGCGCCAAAGTCCAGGAGATCAACGCCCAGGCGTACGCCCTGGACCTGCGCCGCGCCGAACGGGAAGACGTGTCCTACCTACGGGACCGGTTCACCACCGCCGCCGAGCAACTCGGCCACGACGCCGACCCGGTCCGCCTCGCCGGCGTCTACGCCATGGCCACCCTCGCCGACGACTGGCTCCGCCAAAACAACCAGCACGAAGCCCAGGTCTGCGTCGACGTCCTGTGCGGGTACGTGCGCACCCGCCGCGACTACGGCGACTCCGAGGTCAAGAAGCAGGCTGACACCGAGATCCGCCAGACCATCGTGCGCACCATCACCAACCGCCTCCAACCCGACGACACACGCGGAGACCTACCGAGCTGGTCGACGCTCGACCTGGACTTCACCGGCAGCCACTTCGACGGCGACTACTCTTTCCATGGCGCCCAGTTCACCGCAGGCAAAGTCACCTTTGACAACGTGCGGTTCAGCGGCGGCACAGTCAGTTTCGATTGCGCCGGGTTCGCCGGCGGCTACGTCAGCTTCAAGAACGCCGGGTTCACCGGCGGCTACGTCAGCTTCAAGAACGCCGGGTTCACCGGCGGCGAGACCACCTTCAGCGGCGCCGGCTTCACTGGTAGCACAGTGCACTTCGGTTCCGCAAAGCTGACCGGTGGCAAGCTCTTTTTCAATGGGGCCAAGTTCAAAGGAGGTCTGGTCACCTTCACCAAGGCGACGATTTCCAATCAGATCATGTCCTTCACTAACGCAGCTTTTGAAGGTAGCCGGGTCAACTTCGACTCCGCGAACTTCAGTGGAAAGGTCAGTTTCAACCAGGCCTCGATCAATGCCGGGTCGCTCTATTTCGGTAAGGCGAGTTTTGTCGACGGCCAGGTCACCTTCAACGGCGCCAAGTTCACCGGCGGCGAGACGACCTTTGACGGCGCCAAGTTCAAACGAGGTCTGGCCACCTTCACCAAGGCCGAGTTCGCGGGTTCGGTGCCTGGGCCGTGGGGTGCGCCAACACCGCCCGATCGGTGGCCAGAGCCACTGCCCGGTTCGAGCCACGGCCACCCCCAATGATTCAGAGCACGTCACCCGACCAGGGCACATCGCTGGCGGCTGCCGCACGGGGGAATCTCGACGCGATGGGGCTAGTGTTCAAGGCCCTTAGCAGCCCGCAACGTCTGCGGATACTGATCCTGCTGCGCGACGGGCCCCGCACCGAACCCGAACTGTGCGCCGCCCTAGACCTGGGCACCATCGAAGCCCACCTACAGACGCTGCTACGGGCCGGGCTGATCGTGCGCCACAAACACGGCGTCGCCCCGAAGAACTACACCCTGGCCGAAGGGGTCACCGCCCAGCTGACCGAACTGCTGGAGAAGTTCCGTGCCTGACCAGCACCCCGCCAAACCGGCGCAAACCCCTCCCCCGACACCACCCTCGGCGGGCTGAACCAACGGGAGGTGTACTACGCCCAACAACACCGAGCCCCGAACACGCTGCGCGGATACGCCGCCGACTGGCAGGAATTCACCTCCTGGTGCCAAGCCCGCGGCTCGCAACCGGCCCCGGCCGATCCCGCCGCCCTCACCGGCTACCTCACGATGCTGGCCGACTCCGGCGCCAAGCTCGGCACCATCTCCCGGCGGCTGTCCTCAATCCGGTACGAGCACCGGATGCGGGGAATGGTGGACCCCACCACCCTGCCGAGGGTGATGCTGGTCTGGGACGGGATCCGCCGCGACAAAGGCCACGACGCCTCCCAGTCCCGGCCCCTGCTGCTACCGCTACTCATCGACGCCCTCGAGGCCTGCCCAACCACCCGCGTATTCAAAGACCCGAAACGGGCCGATGAACCCGATCTCGCCGGCGCCCGGGACCGGGCGCTGCTGCTGGTCGGATTCGTCGCCGCGCTACGACGCAGCGAACTGTCCGCCATGAACGTGACCGACCTCGACGACCACGAACTCGGCATGGTGATCTCGCTGCCTCGGTCCAAAACCAACCAGCACGGACCCGCCGAACTCGTCGTCCTGCCCCGCAGCAGCAACCCCGCACGGTGCCCCGTCACCGCCCTGACCACCTGGCTGGACCTGGCCGGCATCACCGACGGTCCGGTGTTCCGCGGGGTCACCAAAGGCAACCGGGCACGACCCGGGCGGCTTAACCCAGAATCGATCAACACCCTCGTCCAACAAGCCATTACCCGGACCGGGCACAACCCTGATGGGTACTCCGCCCACTCCCTGCGGGCCGGGTTCGTCACCCACGCCCACCTACGCGGCGCGACCGACCGAGCCATCGCCCGTCAAACCCGCCACCGGTCCCTAGCCTCCGTCGGCACCTACGTGCGCGTCGAAAGCGCCTGGAACGACAACGCCGCGACCAACCTCGGCCTATGAACCTCGATCCACCGATGAGCCTTCGGCGGGTGGCGTCGGCGGGACTGTCGCAAAGTCGGTGTTTCTGGTCCGTGACACGCCCCTTTGGTTGGGGCGGGATCGGAGTAGTTGGGTATGACACTGCAGGACATGAACGACAGCACGGTGAAGCAACCGGATGCGACGGGTTCGCGGGGCCGAAAGGTGCCGGCTGACCGGCGGCCGAAGGCCTCGGTCCTTGAACAGGCTCGCCGGGAGGTCATCGCCGATCTGGTGCGTCAGGTGCGTGCCGGTGGCGAGGAGCTGACCGGGCCGACGGGGTTGTTGAAGGAACTGACCAAGATGGTGCTGGAGGTCTCCCTCGAGGAGGAGATGACCGAGCACCTGGGCCGCGGCAAACACGAGCCAACCGCCGACGCGGGCGGTGATGACGGCGACGTTGGTCGTGACGGGGACCAGGGCAGCGACCAGGTGCTCGACGGCGATGTGATGGACGGGCGGGATGGCCCAATCCGTAATGTTCGTAATGGTTTCCGGACCAAGACGGTCATGACCGACAACGTCGGCAAGGTCGCCATCCAGGTCCCGCGGGACCGGGCGGGGACCTTCGAACCGGTGATCGTGGCTAAGCACCAACGCAAGCTGGGCTCGTTGGACGCGTTGGTGTTGTCGCTGACCGCCAAAGGGTTGACCACCGGGGAGATCAGCGCCCACTTGGAGGAGATCTACGGTGCGTCGGTGTCCAAGGACACCATCAGCCGGATCACCGACCGGGTCAGCGAGGAGATGGATCAGTGGTTGGCGCGGCCGTTGGAGGCGGTGTACGCGGCGATCTTCATCGACGCGATCGTGGTCAAGGTCCGCGACGGGCAAGTCGCCAACCGCCCGTTCTACGCCGCGATCGGGGTCACCGTCGATGGCTGCAAGGACGTGCTCGGCTTGTGGGCCGGGACCCCCGGCGACGGCGAAGGAGCCAAGTACTGGCTGTCGGTGCTGACCGAGCTGAAGAACCGTGGCGTGACCGACACGATGTTCGTGGTCTGTGACGGGCTCAAAGGCCTACCGGAGGTCGTGGAGACCACCTGGCCGGACGTGATCGTGCAGACCTGCGTGATCCATCTGCTGCGCAACTCCTTCCGGCTCACCTCCCGCAAGTACTGGGACCAGATCGCCAAGCAACTCAAGCTGGTGTACACCGCCCCGTCGGCGACCGCAGCACGGGCGGAGTTCGACACGTTCGCCGCGGCGTGGGGTGATCGGTACCCGGCGCTGATCCGGCTGTGGGACAACGCGTGGGAGGAGTTCACCCCGTTCCTGGACTACCACCTGGAAGTGCGGCGAGTGTTGTTCTCCACCAACGCGATTGAGTCTTTGAACGCCCGGTACCGGCGGGCTGTTCGCGCCCGGGGACACTTCCCCAACGAGCAAGCCGCCCTGAAGTGCCTGTACCTGGTGACTCGTTCACTGGACCCGACCGGGCGCGGTCAGGCACGATGGACCATGCGATGGAAGCCAGCGCTCAACGCGTTCGCGACCGTCTTCGAAGGCCGCTGGCCCACCGCAGAGAAGTACTAAATCAAGTGGGCCAGAAACACCGAATTTCGGACACTCCCGGAAGTACACCAACAAGATCACCCCGCCGACCGGATCGCAGGTGGGTGCGACCACGATCAGCGGGAACCCGGTGACCTCGGTGACCAACGGCGCCGGTGAGACCACGTCGTACTTCTACGACGATTACCTGAACGTGACCAAGATCGTCGCCGGGGATGTGACGGTCACGTATGTCTATGACGCGGACAACCGGGTGATCTCCCGGACTGATCAGCAGCAGAAAACGGTGTACACCTATGACGTGCGGGGAAATTTGGCGTCGGTAGCCACGACACCGATCGCGACCGGCGCCCCCGCCGCGCGGACGGTGACCTATACGCATGACCTTGTCGGGAACATGACGTCCCGGGCCGTAGACGGTAAGAGCACCAGCTATTCCTACGACGCCCGGAACCTGCTGACGAAGATGGTCGGGGTCGACGGGGCCGCGACGACGTTCTCTTACGACGCCGACGGCCGCCGCACCGACACCTACTGGCACGTCAACGCCAGTGGAACGTCGTGGATGGCGCGCAGCCACACCGATTTCGACAAGTCAGGGCGGGTGACCCGGTCCTGGACGCAAGGGACCTCGGCGTCGGCGACCCGGATCGTGGACAACAGTTACAGCTACGCCAAGGCCGGTAAAGACACCGGGCTCATCCAATCGATCACCAACAACCTGATCAGTTCGGGGAACGTGGCCACGATCAGCTACGACTCGCAGAACCGGATCAGTGCGGTGAGCAACTACAACAACGTGGCGGGCAACGACGGGCATTCCTACACCTACCAGTACGACAAAAACGGCAACCGGACCCAGGTCACGGTCGACGGGACGACGACGCAGACCGTCAAGTTCCGGCCCAGCGACAACGAGATCACTTCCAGCGGGTACTCCTACGACGCGGCGGGACGGCGCACCGTAGATCCGCACGGGGGACGATGACGTACAACAAGGCCGGGCAAATGATCAAACAGGTCACCAACAACGATTCGGCGGATCTGCGGTACGCCGGAGCGGACCAGAACGAGATCATCCAGCAGACCCGCGCCGGTAACCCTGCGATGAACTACTACTGGGGTGTCGCTGGACAGGCCGGGACCCCGACCCTGGAGGAAGTAACTGGTCCGTTCACGCAGTACTGGGACAACGATGCCGCCGGACAACCGATCGACATCGTGCAGGACGGGAAACCGTACTTCATCGTGTTCGATGGGATCGGGCAGTGGTTCAGCACCGTGACCGCGCAGGGCACCCAGAATGGTGCCACCCAGTACGACCCGTACGGGGCGTTCCAGTCCGACATGCTCACCGCAAACACCACCACTGCCAAGGGTCAGGTCAAGGGGTCCACCGACGGGAAGGTCAGCGCGAACGCGGCCGGTACCGGTGGTCAAACCCCGTGGGCCACGATCGGGGTAGGCGACCACATCACCCACTGGTGGAAGCGAGGTGCCCGGTGGAATGACACCTACACCGGCACCTGGACCACCGTGGACCCCATCACCCGCCTCAACGACCCCGACCGCGCCAACCCCTACACCTACGCCGGCGACAACCCCATCAACTACACCGACCCCGCCGGCCTTTGGCCAGATTGGAGTCAGCTTGGGGACGACGCACTCTCATGGGCTGTTGGTTTCAGCGTCACCTTTACCTGCGACTCCATCGCGTTTGCAGCGGCACCGGAGACGGGCGGTCTCTCCTTGGGCGCCACAGTCGGATGCGGTGCTCTGGGGGTCGGAGCAAGCTGGTTGGTGGATCAGCTGTGATCAATTTCACGATCTCGCTGATGGGCGTTCTATTCGCATCGGTTCTTGCCTACGGACTGTTCGCGAAAACCACCAGCGCTACCCGAAGGAACGTGTTGCTTGCCGCGACGCTTTTAGCTGTCGTCACTCTGGTAGTCATATTGGTTGACGTGACCCGGACTTGATCCGAGCGCGGCCGCAGTTCCCGGTTGCGAAGCTTTAGACACGCTTGAGCAGCCAAACGTTTCGCAACCGGGATAGCCGGCGAGCTAGCTAGTAGCTGAGGCAGGCGCCACCCAGCAGTTCCAGGCGGTCGAGCGGATCTTCGAGGGGGCAGCCAGGGCTGCGGTCGCGGCGCGCGGTGGTTTCGCGGCGACTACCGAGACGTTGGCGGCGGCCCTGGCTGTCTGCAAGGTGACCAAGAACCAAGGTCCTGAGCTCCAGTTCCTGGACAACCACCAAGCCACCAGCGGCGGAATGATGCTGGCGACCTGGGGCGACTATGGGTATGAGCCCGAGCACGAGCTGCTGGCAATGCAGGTGCGCGGGCAGCACGTCGGCGACTGGACCGAAGACGCCGTGTTCGCAGCCAAGCGGGGCTGAGCCCGTCGCACCGTGCAGGTATGACAACCACCGATGAGGCAGTGGCCGGCTACCAGATGACGCGCGAAGCACTGCAGAACGCGGCAGCCGCGTACTACGGCGGCGGCGACGTCGTCATGTCGGACGAGCAGTACGACCGGCTGATGGCGGACGCCGCCCGGTTTGAAGCGCAGCACCCGGAAATCACCGACCCGATCTCGACCCAGGTCGCCGCAGGTGCCGGGCTGAACCAGGCTGAGTCAACACTGGCGCACAGCCGCCCGATGCTGTCGCTGGACAACGTCTACTCGGTCGAGGAGTTCCAAGCATGGGTTGACGGCCTGGCTAAGCGAATCGGTAAGCCCGTCAGTGACATTCGGCTTGCTGTCGAGCCGAAGCTGGACGGTCTGGCGACGGCGATCCGTTACGTCAACGGCCGCCCGGTCGCGATGCTCAAACGCGGTGACGGCATCACCGGCGAAGACGCCACACCGGCACTGGCCGACATCACCAACCTGCCCGGGGTCGCGGGCGACTCGCCGGTCCAGTTCCGCGACGCTTCGGGCGCTGCCTTCTTCCAGTTCGAGGTCCGCGGCGAGGTCGTATTCACCCACGAAGACTTCCAGGCCGCCAACGCGGCCCGAGAGCTACGGGGCGACCGGCCGTTCACCAACCCGCGCAACGGTGCCGCCGGAGCCGTCGCCGGGGCAGCCACCCGCGACTACCGACTGCCGCTGCGGTTTTACGCCTACGACGTGGTCGGCCTGCCGGACGCGAGCCACGTTGACCTGATGGTTGACCTGGCGGACGCCGGGTTCGCCACTGCCGCATCGGTGACTGGCTCGCACAGCCAATGCGACCTGCGCGACGCCATCAGCGAGATCGAAGCGGGCAGCCCGCCGCCAGGTGGCGGCTCGGTGTTCACGATGGCCTGCGACGGCATGGTCATCAAGGCCGACCTACCCAGCGACCGGGCCGCGGCCGGTGCCGGGCCGCGTGCCCCTCGTTGGGCGATCGCCTACAAGTACCCCTCCCAGGAGGTCACCAGCACGCTGCTGGAAGTGACGTGGGCGGTGGGGCGGACCGGGGTCATCGCACCGCGAGCCCGGATCGAGCCGGTCGAGTGCGGCGGGACACGGGTCGAGTACGCGACGCTGCACAACCCGGAAGACATTGCCCGCAAAGGGTTCCTGATCGGTGACCCGGTGCTGGTGCGCCGCGCCGGGGAAGTGATCCCGCGGCTGGAGGCACCGTTGGTCGCGTTGCGCGACGGCACCCAGACCCCCGTCCAGATTCCGACGCAGTGCCCTCAGTGCGGCGGCGCGGTGGACGACTCCGGTGCCCGGTTGCTGTGTCGATCGGGGGAGTGCGGGCTGATCCCTGCGCTGACGTACGCGGTGTCGCGTGACGCTCTGGACATCGAAGGTCTGTCGGTCGCGACCATCACCCGGCTGGTGGAGTCGGAGGCGTTCATCGACCTGGCCAGCATCTTCGAGGTCGGCCTGCGGCCAAGCATTCTGATCGCTGACGGCGGGGTCGCCCCGGCGAACGCGCCGAAAATCGTCGCTCAGATCGAGAAGGCCAAGGATGCCGGGTTCGCCCGTGTGCTGACCGCGCTCGGCCTGGCCGGTACGGGCCGGTCGATGTCGCGGCGCATGGCCGCCCACTTCGGGTCGATGGACGCCCTGCTGGACGCGAGCCCCGGCGATCTGTCGGCGGTTGACGGACTGGGCCAGACCAAGGCCGACAGCATCTACCGGCAACTCGCGAAGCCAGGGATGCGCAACGTGATCCAACGTCTGGCCGCTGCCGGTGTGCGGATGGGTGAGGCGGTTCCCGAAACTGCAACTGGCGCAAGTTGTTCGGGTGCACTGGGTTCAGGAGCACTGGACGGATTGGCGGTGTGCGTGACCGGCAGCATGGTCGGAGCCCTGGCTGGGCTGTCCCGTAACGAGGTGAACGAACTGATCGAGCGCCACGGCGGCCGGGCAGCATCCAGCGTCAGCAAGTCCACCGGGCTGTTGGTGGCCGGGCAGAAAGCTGGCTCGAAGCTGGTCAAGGCCGAGTCCCTCGGGGTGCAGGTGGTCAGCGAGGACGATTTCGCCGCGATGCTCGCCGCAATCTGATGTTCACGGTGGGGCGGGGATGACCTGACGCCAGGATTCACCGGCGACCGGCAGGACGTGGACGATTACCCTCGGCGCTCCCGTGCGGAACCCCTGGCACCTGACCGGGAGCCATGCCTGCGGTTAGCGATGCCGAATCGGTCTGATTAGGGTCTCGGCGATTGCCACAAGGACTGCACCGACCACAAGCGCCATGAGCAGTCCACCGGCGAACGCCCCCACGGAATGGGCCGCAGGGATCCCCGTTAGCAAGGCCACAACTGCTAGCCCTAGGGCAATCGCCCACAGGTAGGGACGATTGCTGGTGCGCCATAACTCGTAGGCGACGGCCGCAAGGACGCCACCTACGAGCATGGTGAGGGGGTAGACCGTCATGGCTGCTCCGAACTCTCAGGGTGTGATGTTGTGGCACTGCTGGGCCTTATATTGCCCGTTCAGATACAGGGCCGCGCACGCCGTGCCGTAATGGGCCAGGGTCCGGTTGTTTGGCGCGTCGAAGTCAGGGCCGCTGGCTCCCCAACAGCCGTACTTCGTCTTGCTGGTGTAGCGGGAGTAGATCTTGTTGTTCGTGTCGCGGTAGATGAAGTCGATCCGAGGGTTGCACATGTCCTCGTTGAAATCGAGGTAGCTCGAAGCGGGCGGAGCGCAAGTCCATCCCGCGAACTCGCTGTCCAGCTTCTTCCCGTCCCCCTTGATCGTGTGTCCGAGAAGGCAACCAGCAGGGATACTGATCGAGATGCCGTCCAGCGAATAGCTAAACGACCCGATGCTCTGGAATCCGGTCGCTGACATCGGGTTCACTTTGACCGAAAGATGTGTTGATGGGGCCACGGCGGCTGTCCGCTCGCCAGACCGCGTATTGGCAGCATTCGCGGCGATTGGGGCGAGCAGGGTGTAAGCGGCAACCGCAGTTCCCGCGACGGCTAGAACTTTCTTCACAGGGTCTCTCCTTTAGCCTCAGGTTCCTCGTCATGAGAAACACCAACGTGTCAGGCAAGAGGGGGCCCTGGCGGCGGGGGATACTGCGAATAGTCCCCTAAAACACTGAAAATATCCCGAGTGCTAGCCTCGATCTTTCGTCGGGCCCGTGCGTGATGTCGTCGGCGGCGTGATCGCTGGCCGTGAGGGCGATTCTGGCATCGGGGTGTGACGACCTGCCGCGATGTCGTTCGCGGTGGACGCCGGGTTCCACGTGCCGGTGGGTGTTGCTGCTCGTGCGGTCGGCGGAGGCGTTGCTAGATCGGTGGTCCGAGAGCGGCGAGGCGGGCGTGCGCGGTCAGGACGAGCGGCGCCCATGGTGCGGTGGTTTTGATGCGCAACCACTGCTGACGGGCGTGGCGGACCAGGACGGCGGGGATGCTGAAGATCCGGTGGCGTACCCGTTTGGGTTCCCACCGGCGGGCCGGATCGGTGGCCTCGAACGCCAGGAGTTGCATCCACGCGGTGAGGTCCCCGGCGAGCATGACCAGGTGACACCAGATCCGGTTGCTGTTGAAGCTCTTGAGCGGCAGGTTGGCAAGGCCGGTGTCTTTGGCGATCCGGATCCGGTCCTCGCATCGGGCCCGTCGCCGGTGGCGCAACTCCAACTGTTGCAACTGTCCGTGGGTGGTGTTCGTGGCGAACCCAGTGATCCGGTAGCCGTCGACATCGTCGAACCTCAGTTGTGCGCCGGGGTGGGGTCGTTCGCGGCGGATGATGACTCGTATCCCCTTGGGCCAGCCGGTCAGCAGCCCGTGGTGGCGTAGCAGGTCGGTGATCTCCGCGACGGCTGCACCTTTGCGGATTCCCTCTTCGTCGCTGTCCAACGCCGGTGACCACACGCCCTCGGGGATCAGGGCGTACAGCTGCGGGGTGATCGCTGGGAGGGTGAAACCCACACTGTAGGAGAGGTTCCGCTTGACCAACCAGGTCAAGAACTCCTTGGTGCCGCCGGCCCCATCAGTACGGATCAACACTTTCCGTCCGGGCCAGCGCCGGTCGATCCCCGGCAACTGCTTGAGCGCTTCGGTGGTGACAGCGATGTGATCAGCAGCCGTATTACTGCCAGCGTTGCCGGCGCGTAGCAGCATCGCCAACGGCTCCCCGGTCCCGGCCTGGCCGTGGTCAAGGAACGCACACAACGGGTGGAACCCGAACCCGCGTTTGAACGTGGGCGCAGCCTTCTCCTTCTCCGAATGGGCGGTGACCAGCGTGGCGTCGATGTCCACGATCAACGGATGCTCAGCGCAGGTGTCGCGGTTTGGTGCGGCGTCCCCGGCCAACTCCCAGGCACGGGCTCGGGCGGCGGCCCGGGCAGTGTTGATCCCCCGAATGACCCGGTCCGCGTCCCTGGCCAGCGCGGTGATCGTCCGCGAGATCGTCGCCTCGGAGCCCACGGGCCCGAACAGGCCCGGCTCGGCGCGCAACAGCCCGGCATCAGCCAAGCAGTCCCCGCCCAACGCCACCGAGATCGCCAGATCGGTCAGGACCTTCCCCGGCCGGTGCGTCGCGAACGGCTTCATCCACCGCCCCAGACCATCGACCAACGCGGCGCCCAGCCCGGTCACCGCGGCCGTCTTCGTCAACAGCACCCCACCCGCGGAACCAGCCGCCGAAACCGGTGCCGAATCGACACGGACCTGCGGGTACAACGCAGTAGTCTTGACCACCAGAAAGGTGCTCCTTCTCAGGGACCAGATAGGGACTTCGCAATCACTATCTTCCCAGGTCAGGAGCACTTTTCCTTGTCACGCAACGGGTTTCAGGCCATCCCGCCGTGAAATCTCCAGGCTAGTGCCGACTTCTTGCCAGGAGTCGAACTGCGTTGCCCGCCTAGGAGGCGGGCGCCGTGTCCGTTGGACGACGAAGGCGCGTCGGCCCCGGGCTGCTGTCCGGGGCCGACCAGAACCTACTTGTCGGCAGCTTTCACGGTCGCCTTGCCGAGCGGCTTCGCGTCGCCGTACTGGGGCATTGGGAACTGATTGTCAGACATGGTTCTTCCGTTCGGTTGGCTGCGGTGACTGTTCGGCTACGGACGCCTAAGGGCGTCCCGCACCGTTGAAATGAAGACCTCGATCGCGCGTTCCAGCGCGGCCGGGTCGTCGCAGGTGAGGCCGGTGCACAGAGCCGACGGGTAGTCGCGGTCGCATACCGGGCACCACACGCAGGCGTTGTATTCGCTCCACTTCAAGCCGTCGAAGCGGTCGCCGCTCGGGTGCGCGTGGACCGGGCATGTGTAGCCCTGCTCGCCAGGGGAGAACAGGACGATGCCGCCGGTTTGGCGGTATCCGAGTAGCTGCGCGAACGCGGTGTTGGTCGATGTGCCGGCGACGTGCCGGGCTGGATCGTTGCGGTCCATGCCTTGACGGTGCGACGTCAGGCGCCTGCTGGCTTCGGCTAACTCTGCGGGGCGCTGTCTCGACTACCTGGTGAAGGCGTCGATCCGCGACGCGGAACGGGGAAGATCGTCATGGCTGGATGGACACAGGCCCAGATCATCGAGTGCTGGCGCGCTGAGCGCTTGCGCCAGTTGGAGGGTCGGCTCGACGCGGTTGGGTGGAGCGATGAGGAACGGGAGGAGTGGGGGATGATCCTGCGCGCCATGGGCGCCAAGGGTGCGCCGCTTGAAGACGACCCGGTGGCGATGGCTTTCGGTCTGGTGCCAGACCGCCGGCAGGATCCGGCGTGGTTAGCTGGTCACCGGCTCAGCGCCCGCAACCAAAAGATCGACCTGCGGGCCGCCGCGCAGCGTGTCGTCGACGACGCGACGGACCAGGCCGAGCACTAGCGACTGTGCGCCGGTGCCGCCGAGGGCTGCAGCGGGCGCTTTGCTGTCAAGAGCCCCTGGTCGCCGACGGGCCGAGAGGCCAGTGAGGCGCGAAATCGGCAGGGGTCAAGCGCTGGGCTCGGCTAGGGTGCTCTCGATGAACGTGCCCAGAGGCT
Organism: Branchiibius cervicis; assembly: GCF_042661605.1. NCBI lineage: Bacteria > Bacillati > Actinomycetota > Actinomycetes > Micrococcales > Dermacoccaceae > Branchiibius > Branchiibius cervicis. The sequence continues at coordinate 2,079,576 of NZ_JBHSWJ010000002.1, read as the reverse complement.
CGAAATCGTGCGACCAGATGAGCGTCAAGCCCATGTTCTGAGCTTTGTTGAGGTTGCCGAGTGAATAGCAGCCCGATAGCGCCGCGACGGGCAGGCAGTTCGCTACTCCGAGGTCTGCTACCCATGCCTGCGCCTTTTCACCACAGTCATGAATCAAGCGCTTGTAGGAGTTGGTCTCCGAGTTGCTGACTTTGCACTCGATGGGGAGCAAGCGCCCGTCGAACAGGCGCACCACGATGTCAGCCTTCCCGCCGACTACCGAGGATTCGCCCGAGAACTCCCCAATCTGCGGCCCTTGAGAGGCGTTGGAGATGACGGTTGCCTTCACCTCTGTCAGGCCGCATTCCTCGGCGAGGTAGACCTTCAGTGCCTTCTCGAAAGCCTTGCCTCTGCCGCGCCGGAAGGTCTCCATCTTGCGCATTGCGAACATGGCGGCAGTTGACACGATGGCTGCCTGTCGCTCGGACTCCGAGGGCTCCCGGTCTTCGCCCACCCAGGGGAACCGCTCGCGATCGAGGCCCATGAGGATGTACTCCATCAGGATGTCGATGTTGTCGGGGTTCGCCTTGAGCGCTCCGATGGCAAGGGAGCAGTCCCCCAGAGTCTTCAGATCGTCCTCGCTCAGCGGAGGCGAAGCGACGTAACGGCAAAGGTGCTGGCGCGACTTGTTCAAAAGCAGGTCGGCAGCCGTTTCACGAAGCTTGCGGAGGTCGTCGCTCGCCTCCATCACGTCGGCGAATACGGAGTAGGCGTCTTCATAGAACTCGAGGTAGTGGTCGAGCGGCTCGGTCGTGCGCTCCTCACGGAACTGAGTGGTCGCGGTCAGACGGTCCGACGTCAGCTGCTCATTGTCCCACCTTGGGGGTGTAGCCGTCATCGTTCAGCAGCTCCATCGTTGGCACAGGGAGCCGTTCCATCTCCCTCGGTTCGAACTTGGTCAGACCACCTGCGTACGTCCGACCCTGCCCGAGGGTAACTGACACTCTCAGATGCTCAGTGAGCTTTGCGAGAGCGTGCACCGACATCGCCTCGCGTGGATAGAGCCCATGTGCGATGTTGATGTGCCGCGCATCTGCCGCGTTTCGCACGAAGGCGGGGGGCGGCGAGCCATGTAGGTAGCGAGGATCGGCGCAGGGCTGCGAAGTCCGACACTCCACCACGCCTTGCGGTTAGAGGCCACGAAGCCCTGTTTCGCGACCTTCACCTCCGGTCGGCGGAGAAAGGCGTCCACCTTCCGCCGCTCATCCGGGTCAAGCTCGTCCAGTTCCGTCGGAAGGTCGATGACGACCCGAAGGGTGGATGTGTCCTGGAGAACACTGCCTGCCGCGAAAAGCTCACGGGCCTTCGTTACCGACGGCTGCAACAGGGACTCGGGCAACTTGGTTGTGTCTCTGTGCGTCACCCAAACAGCGTTGGCGCCGGTCACGGTGCCCCGGTGAACACGCGCGAGCTCGCCGAGTTCGACGTAGCCCTCTGGAAGTTTGGGGGTCACGCGAAGAAGCGGCATCCAACGGGGTGCCTCGATGAGCCGTTCCTTGGCCACCGCGTGGCCGTTGGACAGTGCCCCCAGTTCGGGCAGCGTGTTTACTGACTGAAGTGTGATCGACTCGACTTGTCGCCCGACGTTGAAGCAGGTGATGGCTGCCGTCGTATTGGCGTCGAAAGGCATGGCAGCAGGGTCAACTACGTGGACGGAGTCGCCGCCTAGCTTGCCGAGGAGCATCTGCCGAACGAGCGCGCCGTAGTTGACGTCCAGCCACTCCGAAGAGGTGACGAAAGCACCGAAGTCGTTCGTCGTCGCGTGCTGTAGAGTGGCAAGGAAAAAGTGGACGTGCAGCCCTGCGAGCTGCGACGCCTTGTACCCGTGAAGCGCCGCCGTCGCCGAAAGCCACTGCTTCCAGTCTTGTGTGATCCCGTGGTGCCGAACGTAGGGTGGGTTGCCGACGTACAACGTTCGGCCCTCGATCCCTTCCACCATGAGGGCGCGGTAGTCCACCAGTTCGACTCGCGCGCGATCGGCATGACCAGCAGCGTTGAGGTTGGCCCTTGCCATGAGCGCGGCGATGGGGTCCAGATCAGCGCCGATGAGCACAGCATCGGGGAACGCGACCGCTGCCTTGAGCAGGTAACGACCTGACCCCACACCGGGATCGACGACCCGCGCCGGTTCGCCCTGAGCCTTCGCCCAGTTGATCATCGAGTCCACGATGAGGGCAGGCGTGTAGGTCTGCCCCTGGGGTCGACGTTCCTCCGCGCTTCGGAGCGCACAGAACGCATCACCCAATGGGTCAATCCCGGTGGCGATCTGCTCTCGTAGGGCGGCGACATCGCGGCGGCCTACATGCGTCTGCATGATCAGTTCCTTCTCAGCGACGCTCAGGCCGTCCACGTTCTCCGCCCCGAGTGCCACCGCGCACGCCACGAGTTCCTCCAGGCTGCGGATGGTCATGGCGGGCACCTTGTCATCCACCACCGACAGCTTCCCTCTTGTCACGACGCCGCCCGCCCCGTGCGGGCGCGCTGCAAGTAGCCTTCACGGTTGTCGGCGATCGTGCCTCCGAAGAGCGCGAGGGGGTGGTCAAACATGGGGGCGACGTGCGGCCCAGCAAGGCCAACCATGCCCGGGGACAACACGCATGCGAGCGCACGACGGTGTCCCGCCACGGCAACAGCAAGGGTCGGGGCGCCAGGCACAGGTCCGACACTAATGGCCTCGGTCGGGGTGTGCCCGCATCCTTCCAGCGTGTCGAACCAATCGAGCCGAATGCAATCTGGGGCCGCCAATAGCGGAGCCAGCCGGTCCGGCGTCATCTCGGCCGTACGACCAAGGCATTCGCGAGCCAACAGCACGGAGTTCCGGTGCGGCGGGAGTCCTTCAAGGTGCGAACACTGTACGCTGATCTGGTCGCGGTGTTGCTGCAGCCGGGTAGTGGTGGTCATGCCTTCACGGTGCGACGGGCGATTCGCGAAAGCTGATGAGTTCGGCAAGCACTGCCCTCGGCAGGCCGCACCACCACTGATGAGGCAACCTCGCCACCGAGGGGCCCGTGAGCAGGAACACCAGAAGCAGCGAACCCGCGGGCGACGAACACCAACATGGCCTGTCGGCCTGTCGCGGTGGCGCGTCGGGAGACCCAGGGAGCGCACTCGGGGCCGCCAGCCACGCGACGGACCAGGCCGAGCACTAGCGACTGCGCGCCGGTGGCCGGGTCGTTCTCGAAGCGGTGGATGAAGGCGTCGCGGAACTGCCGGTGCGCCGCGTCACCGACCAAGCCCTTGACGTCGCGACTGGCCCGTCCGCCCAGCGGCGAGTCAGCAGGTACCGGTATCGACCGTCCGGCGACAACACCGCATCCGTCACCCGCACATCATGCCGTCCACATAGCGCAGCGGCCCGCGGGCTTCCGACAATGTGCAGCGGGTGATCGGAATAGGTCATACCTTCACGGTGCGACGGGCGGGCTGGGCGGCGCAGGTACGCCGCTACAGGGCGTAGAAAGGCTTGCGCCCCAGTCGTCCTTGCCGGCGACAACCTTCCAAACCTCCGGCTTGACGCCGCCCAGCCAGGTTCATGGTGCGACGGGACCGCCCAGGCTGGCAGGCTGGTCGAACTCCACCAGGCGCAGGGCACGAGCCAGCCGCAGCGGGGTCGTGTCGTAACGGTCGAAGAATCCACGGCAGACGGCGTTCTGGCCACCTAAGGAGCTGTGGCAGATGATCGCGGAGTCCTGCGACACCGCGGCGTTTACCATGTCCTTGACCCGGCCAGGTGCCAAGCGCATCGGGTCGCCCGGCCGGAAGATGCACGTACCGCACCTGTCGGCGACGACGTGGACCTTGCCTTCGCGGAAGGCGTTGCCGGTCATGGCTAGTGGCTCGCAGACCGGTAGTTGCGCTCAACAAGTCTCGGCCGGCGCCGTGTCCGCGGCGACTCCTCCAGGATCGTCAGCATCGCATCGGCGGCCACGCTGTGGGCGACACCAGCCCAGCGGCCAGTGCCGTCGAGAGCCAGAAGTTCCGTCCGCTGGACGCCCTCGAACTCCCAGCGCCGGATCCCAATGAGGACGATGTCGCGGTGCCCGGTCCAACTGCCGTGCGGGATCCGGATGATTCGCCCGTGGTGCTGGCGTCCAAGCTGGCTCGCCGTCAGAGTCGTTGTCATTTGTTGACGGTGCGACGGGTCAGTCTCGGACCTGCGTATGCAAGCACTGCTCTACGTTCATCGGGGCTGGCTCCCCTGGCAGGAGTGGCCTCGCATGCGACTGGCTCGTCTGTCCTGATCGACAACGGAGTCTGTCGTCCTGCGATCTTTCGCAGCCACGGATCAGGTGTCCACAGACTCTGTGGCGCGGGCGAGTTCGCGTCGAGCACGGAGCGCCAGGCGGCGTCGATCGGGGTGCCGTAGACCGCCGAACACCATGCCGGGTTCACCTCGATCACGGACCAGCCAGTGTCGGGCGACCAGCCGACGTCCAACGTGCATGCGTTCAGCGAGGGGCGCTCCACAGGGCCGACCAGTACCTGTTCGCCGAAGTCGATGGCTTCGGCGAGCTCGCCCTGTGGCGCCGGGACCTGGTCGAGCTCCTCGGACCACAACATCGGTTCGCCGGTCGCCGAGTCGCGCACTAGGTACCGACTCGCGCCAACTGCGTGTCCGCCTGCTACGAATAGCCGGTACTCCGCCAACCAGAGCATCCGATCCCAGCACAACGACACCATCGTTGACTCCGAAGCGCCAAGTTTCTCTGCAGCGCAGCGAAACTCACCGACATCGGCGTACCACTGAGCCGGTAGACCCTCGTGTTTCATCATCGCCAGCTTGGCGAACACTGGCCGCTTCGCGGTCATCCGTTCCGTCTCACGCAGAGTCATCGTCACGAGAGGCCGTTTGAGGTGGTGCGGGGCGATCAGGTCGGCCAGGAGGGGAGTCGGCGCAGCCAGCGGGTGGCTCATCCCGGACCGGTAAGCTCGCGCAACCCAGGCCATGGGAGCCCACAAAGCGTCACCCGGACCCACGGCTGGGACGTCGAGCCCGTTGCTGTGGCGCACCTGCCAGCCGTCCGGGGGCGCGGCAGCGAAGTCGTCCGCGATCCAGCGTTGGTGCGTGACGACGTGCAATGTCCTCGTGTCTTTTGCCATTTCGGCTACCCGCCATGCTTCAGCAGGTAGCGGTTGTTGATCGCCTTCCAGTAGTCCCGTCCATCTAGCACCGTCAGGCCATGGCCGTCGGCGGTGTGCCATACGACTCCCTCGGCAGCACGGTCGCGGCCGACAACCGACCGCAACCCGTCCACCTGGGCCACCGCTTCTTCGGTGCCGGCCGGGAACGGTAGGTCCAGTAGCGGCGCAGCGTGATTGAGCGCCACTTGCGGCCACGCCGACCGGGGCAGGAACCGGCGATGAGCGTCCAGAACGTTGAAGACGAACAGCCGTAGGTCGGGCAGCTGTAACGGGTTGCCTTGGATCCCGGGCCCGGCGATCTCCGCCTGCACCACCATGCCCGGTTCGAGCGCCGCACTCAGGCCGATCCGCTCGTCCACGATCTGGCTGGACAACTCCGGCGTCGGACGCAGTTCGAGGTTGCGCGAGCAGTAACGAATGCGACCGTCTGCCGGGTCGCGAACGATTGTCACGGAACTACCGTCGACCTTCTCGGTCGCGATCCAGCCCGCCGGATGCGCAGTCAACACAGCCCAGTGAGCGTGCAGGTTCTGTACGCGCTCAGCATCAGTTCTCGGGGCGAATTGCGCCGGGAATGGTCCGACCACTTGACCTGCCAGATGGGCCGGAATCGGCGGCTCGTACTTGACGATGCCGAGCGAGTCGGTCAGATCAGAACCGACAGGGGACTCGTCCAGGTTGATTCCGGCCTCGTGCTCCGACAGCACAAGACCCTGCGATACCTGGCCTCGTAGTTTCACCGTGCGCAGTACATGCCCTTCCAGGCCCGAACCATCCCGCAGTGCAACGGTTTTCGTTCCGCGCGCAGCCAGGAACGCGAAACGCGGGTCGCTGATCGGCAGCAGCGCATCGACCTCGATGTAGATGACCCGCTGTCCGGCGGCGAACTGGCCCTTACGGACAACGACGTGCCATCCACGGACGGTCGCTCGTTCGATCTGATCGGCGCCGGGAATGGGCTGCAGGTCACCGATGACGGCAACTGTGGCAAGTGCGCGGGAGTCGTTCACGAGTTGACGGTGCGACGCTCGTCACTCGGCGAAACAGACATGATGCCCGTCCACCTCCAGCGGTGCGTCGATCGCGCCGTGGCGAGCCATGACGGCGCACAACTCGATGGCGTCGTTGTCGAAGTGCACTGCCTCAGCGACCATTCGGAAACTACTCGCGCCGGCGTACACCAGGCCGACAACCAGGTCCGACGTGGCGGTGGTGGTCTCGGCAACAGCACTTCGCCGACCCGGAACGAACCATTTCACGCCACCACCGGGAACTGGGCGTAAACCGGTGCTGCGGTGGGCCTTACGTGCCGTGTGCCGGGTTGCGTTCATACCTGGACGGTGCGACGCGTCGCACCGTCCAGGTATGACAACGGTGAGCCTGGATGTCGCGCAGGTCCGCATCGCTGCTTTGACCGCGGAACTAGACATTGCCCAAAGTGACCTACGCCGCCTCGACAACGCAGGGTCTGACTTGGATAACGACTACCGGGGCCACCTGTCGGCCCGGATCGCCGCGATCCAAGCAGACCTGGACATGTGGAGGATGCTTAGAACCGCACAGCCGTGACCACCACGTTGTCTTTGTGGTGCCCGCCTCGCAGGATGACTCCGCCGCAGGTGACCAGTTCCAACTTCATCGAGTCGCGGCCATAGAACACGTCCGCCGGTAGAGCAGACTTCGTCATCTCGGCGCGAACGGTCACAAGGAAGCGGTAGACCCTTCCGGCAGAATCGCTGACGTAGATGACCGTGCCCTTGGTCGCACGAGCAATCGGGGCCAACGCGCCCTTGTACCGGCCGTAAGACAGGGTGTGTCCCGCGATGACAGCCCGTCCGGTCTTTGCGCCATAACCAACCGAGCCGGTCCACCGACCCACCTTCGTCGCGCCGGGGACGACCAGTGCTCCAGCCTTGACCGGTGCCGCGACAATCGACGTGTTGATCCCCAACTTCGGCACGTAGAGCCGGTTGGCACCGAGCCTGGGCAGTTCGGAGGTGACGTTCATGACGGCGAAGCCGCCGCTGCTCCCGGCTGGGGCGCTACCGATAGCCACGACCGATGTCTCCGCGGTGGGCGCCTGAGTCGCTGCCCCAGTGGGATTGCTCGGAACCGGGGGTTCTTTCACGCTGCTGGGCACAGGAGTGGACACCTCGCTCGGCTCGGCCTGCGATGTCAACCTGGGTGTCGGTGTCAGGACGCGCGTGACCGTGGTCGCTGAGCTCGTTGGGTCGGCAGTCATTGGGGTCGTGTCCCCGGCAGTCGTGCGGGCCGAGCTCGAAACCACCACAGGCGAGGAGGTGCTGTGCGACGCGGTGGTGACGACCGGCCGCGAGCTGATGTTGCTGGTGGGTCCGCAGGCGGACAGTGCCGCGACCGAACACACTCCTACTGCACCGCCCAGAATGGACTGGTAGCGCTTCATCGGGAGACCTTCATACTTTCGGACTCGGAGGTACGTTCGTTGGGCACCAAGGCGCGGAACGCGTTGCGTAGCGCGCCGTCCCAGGTGTCGAGTGCTTGGTCAGGTGCCAGGCCGGCGTCGGTGAGTCGCTTGATCGCGTCGTCACGGGCGGCGTTCAAGTCAACGTTCAGGTCACCGGCCGCATCAAGAGCGCAACGTTCGACCTCCGCTGTCGCTGCGTCGATTTCAGGAACGTCGACCAGGCAAATATCGTCCGCCTCGCCAGCAACGTGGCCAGCGAACCGCCCGTCGGCGGCGTGGATCGCGCCAGTGGCATCAACTTTGTTCATCGCGGCTCACCAGCCCAGGGCATGGGTGGGATTCCGGCAGGTGGCCGCATTAAGCGGTGGGGCGAACCATGGGTCATGCCGGTTTGGTTGGCGGGCGTCGCAGTTTTGCGCCACTGCGTTTCAAGCCGCGCCATCAACCTGTATCGGAATGTTGCGCTGGTCGGCCGCTTCCAGCGGGGTGACGGTGATGGATGCGCCTTCCCTGACCGAGCGGTCGCACCAGCCTTTTTCAGCGATCACACGGACGACCTGAGAGTCATCGACGTACACCCTGGCAGCGGTCAGAGCGTCGAGAACGGCTCGCCCGAGCTTGTCGGCGTCGCCGAGAGCACGACTGGTGCAGTAGTCAGGCGCGGACGGTCTCAAACGATTCTGGTTGCGGCCTGTCCCGTAGTGCGATTTTGGCCGGCAGAAGCTGAACCTCGCCGTGACGATGACGGCGCCGGTGAACGGCTCCGCCCCGGCCAGTGCTTCGACGGCGGCGTCAACGACAGTGCTGCGCCACGTTTTGACGTCGGACGACTCCACCAGGATCCCTTTGCCAACGTGTCGTTTGGAACCCTGCGGTCGCGGGTGCCCGATTGCTCGGAACGCCAGATCAGCCATCGGCGGCCCCTAGCCGCAGGCCGTCACCGCAAGTGAGGACAACCCGTGGGCCGAGACTGTGCACCACGGCGTTTATGCCCGCCAAGGTCACGGCGACCGGGTCGATGTCGTTCAACACCCAGGTGACTGTGGCCGGGTCCAGCCCGCGGCGGCGCATTGCGATCGCTGCAGCCACCGGCAACACCCCGGCGCCGCAGGTCGGGTCAGCGAAGGTCTCGCCCTCGACCAATGGGTTCATTTCGGCGAGCAACCGAGCCAGATTCATCGGGGTGTAGAACGCGCCACTGACGCGCTGGGAGTCCAACGAACGCAGGTTGCTGTAGACGGGGCCGAGGAGTTCACCGCCGACGTTCTCGGCCGCTGCGGAGCCGATCAAGTCGATCTGGGCCAGGTCGGTGAAACATGCCCGAGAGACCTTCACCGCCTGGGCGTCGGGGCGACCCGCCCAGCCAGTCAGGTGCGGCAGGTGCTGGCGAAGGAACGGCACCGATGATGCGGCCACCGTCCAGAGTTCGTCCAACGCGACGGTGTCCGGCGCTGAGGCGAAGGACTCCATCATGGGCTGCACCAAGTCCGGACCGGTGCCGAAGAACAGAACGCCTGTAGCGACCGCAGTCAACTGAATCCTCACCGCTTCCCGGTGCCCACCAACCATGGCTGTGGCCGTAGTCAGTCGTCCCGCAAGCTGCTCCGGGGAGAGCACCGGTGCGGACTTCTCGCTTTGCTTCACGCTCGGACGGTGCGACGCATCGCGATAACCAGTCAGGGCGTAGTCGTTAACGGCAACCCTGTGCGGGTATACCGGGCAAGAATCTGTACCTGCAGATCGTCGAGTCCCGCGACGATGACGTCCTCGTTCGGGGCACGATGCTCGACCTGCCGTGTTTTGGCTATGACAGCCAGCCGGGCACGGATTCGCCGGATGGTGGCCGGATCGACGTCGAGTCGGTCACTCAATGCTGCCAACGTCGCGGCGGCCTGCTTCGGTGCTTCGCACAGCATCTTGTGGGGCAGCGGCTCGACCAATTCCGTCGTGGTGTGCGGGGCGTTGCCGGCGCAGGCGAAGCGCAATCGGGGAAGTGTTACCTGCTCTAGCGTGGATTGCCATGACTCGCAGGTGATCCAGGACCGGCGCAGCTTGTGCGCGACGGCTGCGGTGACGCCGGACCCGGCGAACGGGTCGAACACCAGGTGGTCGGGGTCGGTGGCGATCTGGATGATCCTGGTCAGAAGCGCCTCCGGTTTCGGAGTGGCGAACCGAGTGCCGGTGGCGCGCTGGACTTCGTCGCGTGCGTCGCGGACGGATCCGGCGACACGGGCGTCCCACACGCTGGCGGGCGCGGCGCCCGTGGCCGGCAACGGAACTTTGCGGCGCGGACGGCCGGCCCCTGTTCGCCCGAAAAATACCTCCGGCCAGGTGCCCGCGGCCATCCGTGCAGTGGCTTGGCGCTGTGCCTGCGCCAGCCCGCCGGTCAGCATCAGTGCAGGGCTGTCGCCGACGTCGGAGCCGACGATGCGGCGGCGAGTCTCGGCGTCGGGCAGGTGCTGCGGGAGGTAGGACCCCCACGCGGCCAGCCGGGCCGTCATCTCGGTGCGGTTGTAGACCCAGTGCCGCCCCGGACCCGGGTAGTGCACGGTTGCGGTGAATGGCGACTGGATCCCATACACCAGGTCGGGGTGCCGGTCACCGCGTGGCCCGGTCAGATCGCCGGAACTCCACGGGACCAGATCGCCGTCCCAGGACTTGAACCAGGTGTTTTCGTCATCAGTGCGTGGCGGACGACGCACAGTAAAAGCGGGCGACTTGGCCAGTACCAGGATGGGGTCGTGCTGTTCGCGGAAGCCGGTGCCGGCCACGGGTGCCGACGCAGTGCGTTGCCACCAGATGGTGGTCCGGTGCGCTGACGGTCCGAAGGCGGCCAGGGCGGACTGTTCGGCGTACCGAAGCATCGACCGGTTTCCATCACCGACGCCCAAGTGCAACCACAGGCTGCCATGTTCGGGAAGGAGTCCGAATGCGGCAGTGACGAGCCGGTCGATCATGTCGCGCCACGCCTGCCCAGAGGGGTCGGCATAGTCGCCTTGATGGCGGCCGGTGCCGAACGGTGGGTCGGCGTAGATCAGGTCTGGGCGTACACCGATCTGACGCAAGCGATCCATCGTCGCCAAGCCGTCACCGGAGATCAACAAGCCCACGTAGACCTACATGGGCCACCTACGCAACCCCAGGGCCGCCGAAACTCGACCCGAAGATGAAAGCCCCATACCCCTCACGCGTACGCGCGCGCGAGGGGTATGACCCTTTGACCTGGTTCCGGGCGGGCAACGCACACTACGTAGTTGAAAGTTCAATCCAAGGGGTCGTACCCGTCAGGCGCGTGCGCACGCGCGCGTACACGTACGCGCGCGCGAGGGGTGTGACCCTACGCATCTTTCGGTGAAAACGTCGCTGTCGGCCGATCACGAGACCCTGACCTGGACCGAATCGGAGGGGATACCCCTCGCGCGCGCGCGCGTAGGGGTCTGACCCTACCCACCGAGTCGCCAAAACCGCAACCCGGACCTGCAGAAACCGCGGCATTCCGGGAAACTTGGCCGTTTCTGGCTGCAACTGGCTGCAACTGGCCACACCATGTGGCCAGTTTTCGCCGGAACCTCGAAACACAAAACCGCAGGTCAGAGCCCTCTACTACTACTACTTACTACTACTTTTTACTGATCTGACCACTTGACCACACCGCATATACCCCCTTATGAGGATTCGCTTACATTACTTTCGGAGGAGATATATATCCAAATCCCCTATAAGGGTTGTTGCGGGCGTGGTCATGTGGCCAGATTGCCGTTTTACGACCCCCAAACACCACCTGACCTGCGCAAACGTCCTCGAACTGCCTGACCACACCTGTGGTCAAGTGGTGGCGGATGCAGCCAGGACACTGTTTTCGCACCCCACCAGGTAGGGGCAGACCCCTACGCGCGCGTGCGCGCGAGGGGTATCCCCTCCGATTTTCCACGATCCGGAACCGTTGATCGCGGCGCGCTGGGCGTCGAGGCGTTAACCCGACCCTGGCCTGCAGACGATGGCCCATGTTGGTGAGTGAACAGACTTTCTGTCCCCGTCCCTCACCGAAAGGCACCCTTGCGATGCACCAGAGGCGCCCTGGGCTCAGCCCGGGCACATCGTTGATCTTGCCCGGCAACGTCGTCGACTACGTCGTCGCCTTCGACGACTTCGCCAGCGCCATCAGCGTCCCGGCGCCGTCCCTGATGGCGAGCCCCTTGATCGGGCTGCCGTTGCCACCGGCCGGATGGAGCCCTCGGGATTTCGCGCCTGAGCTCATCTGGCATCCAATGGCCTGGTTGCCGGAACGGTTGAAGCGTCCGCTGACCAACGGCGATGACGTCGAACCAGACAACGGCTGGGTGCTGCGCGTCGGTCTGGAACTGCAAGAGTCCGGCCTGTACGACCAGGTGTCCGGGTCTTGGTTTGACGTCCTGACGCATCTTGGGATCGACCCGGCGAACGCCGACGACGCCCACCGCCTATCGTCCTGGCTGGCCGGCGGTCCCGACCGGCGGCTGGACGAGTTCGACCTGGACGAACTGATCTTCGTCGAGGACGCACCCGAGTGGTCGCTCGAAGCCGCCATTTCCAGCCTGGAACCGCTGGAGGTCGTTGCCCGCACGAAGGCTGCCCGACAGTTGCTGGCGATGTGCAACGAGACTCTGACCGGCGATGGGGTCGAGCCTGCCGAGCAAGCCGAAATGGTGGGGATGATGCTGACGCTTGGCGTCTGGGCAACGTGCGGGGATGAGGCGTTGGGCGCACGCATCGAACAGGTCCGCGAACGTCTGGACGCCTACGCCGGCGGGCTGTCCGATGCGGGGTCACCCGTGTTCGCGCTGTCTGCGATCTTCGCCGACATGGTCGATGCTGGCGAGCCGATCGAGAACGACCTTCTGGCCCAGTTCGAGCGGGTCCGGCGCCAAACCGGCCTGTCCGAGTTCGCCGCCAGCTAACGACGACAGGCGTCGCACCGTAAGCCCATGGCCGATTTCGTACACCTCCACAATCACACCGAGCACTCGCCTTTGGACGGCTTGCAACGGGCACGGGAGATGGTTGCTGCGGCCGCCGCGGACGGTCAGCGTGCGATCGCCGTGACCGACCACGGTTCTCTCGGCGGCACGATGGCCTTGGCCAGGGCGGCCGATGAGTTCGGGCTAAAGGCAATAGGCGGCTGCCTCCTGCGAGGTCAGGAGATCTACACGTCGGCCGGGGTGAAGGCGGTGGAAGATGTGGAGGTAGGGGACCTCGTGCTCACGCACCGCGGACGCTTCCGTCCAGTAGTGCGGACAATGACGCGCCGCTACGAAGGCGGCGGCTTCAGGATGCACCTGTCCGGGCGGTACTCCCGCACGCTGACGCTGACCGAGGAGCATCCGATCCTTATCCGCACGCGCGACGGACGACTCGATTGGACGAAGCCTGGTGAGATTGTTGCCGGCAGGCCCGGCAAACGCGAAGGCGCCTCCGCATGGAACTCCTGGGTTTGCCTGCCAAAACTGGAGCAGAAGCCGTACATCATCGACATGGCGACAGTGTTGCCCGCATCTGGCGGCTGGTCCTTTCGACCAAACGCCATGAAGTCGTATCGGCGTCACCATGCTCCCTGTGAGTGGCCGGTACCTCGCATGCTTGAGATTGACGCGGATCTGGCGTACCTCATGGGCGTGTACGCCGCTGAGGGGCACCTGGGCGTCAGGCAAGGTGAACCAAACGGGCGGATCGGGACAACGCACCACATCAGCGAACAATTCATCGTGGATCGGATTGGTCGCGTCGCAAACCGGTTCGGTGCTCAACTCATTAGCCGTCCCCGGGGTGGCTATCGTGAACGCACGATCAACGCCGAGTTCAATTGCCTCCCAATAGCACTCCTGCTCGCCGACACCGTCGGGCGCGGAGCTTCATCTAAAACGGTACCTGCTGGAATCATGACGGCACCGCTCGATGTAAAACGATCTTTCGTACGCGGGCTGCTTGACGGAGACGGTCGAACGTTGGGTATCCCAAGCAACACCAAGAACCGTGCCGACCTCCGAACTACCTCTCCACACCTCGCGTGGGGTCTGCGCGCCCTCTTGGCGGACGAGGGATTCTTCCCCCACGTCGGACGCAAGTCCCGAGCGCCATTCCAAGACATCTACCAAGTTCCGTACAACCCACTAAGGAGCTTCGCGTACGGGAAGCACGACGAGAGCTTCAGCTACCGTCCGGTGGCTCGGGTAGACGAGATCCGTATCGAAGACGATGTCTTCAACTTTGAGGTCGAAGAAGACAACTCATACGTCTCAGATTTCGTTCTCCACAATTGCGAGGGCTACTTGGCCATCGGCTCCAGGTTCGAGCAGAACACCGCCACCTCGGAGTCCGGCTTCGAGGGCTCGAAGGTCCGGCGGTACCACCACCTGACGATGCTGGCTGCGAGCCGGATCGGCTGGACGAACCTGGTGAGCGTGTCCAACGAGGCCGCGAAAACGGTGTGGTACCAGCCACGGATGGACTACGACCTGCTGACCGAGCACGGCGACGGGCTGATTCTGGGCACCGGCTGCTTGGGCGGCCCGGTGATCGCCGCGATGCTGGACAACCCCGGCGACGCACTGGCCCGCGGCGTCGCCGAGACCGAACGGCTGCTGGCGTGCGTCGGCGGCGACAAGAGCCGGTTGTTCGTGGAAGTCATGGACCACGGCATTCCCGCCCAGCGAGCCGTGATGGACAACCTGACCGCGATCGCAGCCCACTTCGGGTTGCGCATGGTCGCCACCAACGACGCCCACTTCACCCACGAGCAGCAGCAGGGCGACCACGACCGGCTGTTGGCTATCGGGGTCAACAAACCGTTCGACGACCCAGACCGTTTCCGGTTCACCGGATCCGGCTACTGGCTGCGCACCGGCGCTCAGATGCGTCAGGTGTTCCCTGATCGGATCGGCGGCCAGGACGTCGTTGCGAACTCCCTGGCCATCGCCGAGCAGGTCGAAGACACTCTGTCGGCATTCCTGCCGACCAACCGGATGCGGCTTCCGAAGTTCCCGGTGCCGGCCAAGATCCAGCAGACCAGTGAACGTCGCGGCGACCCCAGTCCGCAGGACACGCTGCTGCGGCTGTACGTGCTCGACGGCGCCAAGCAGCGCTTCGGGAAAGCCATTCCCTCCGAGGTATCTGAGCGTCTCGACTTCGAGCTCGGCGTCATTTCCGGATTCGGGTTCGCCGACTACTTTCTGATCCTTGCCGAGTTGGCGCACTGGGTGCGTTCGCAAGGCCACAACCTCGGCTCCGGTCGCGGATCGGCCGCAGGGTCGATGGTGGCGTTCTGTCTGACCATCACTGACGTCGACCCGATCGAGCACGGTTTGCTGTTCGAGCGGTTCCTCGACGTGACCCGCAAGGGTATGCCGGACATCGACCTGGACTTCCCGCAGGGACTGGTCGGCGATGTCGTCGCGCATCTACAGGACGTCTGGGGCGAGCGGCACGTTGCGCAGATCGGCACCTACGGCACCAAGAAGGCCAAGTCGTTGGTGCGCGACATGACCCGGTTGGGCGGCGACCCGAGCCTGGGGGAGCGGCTGTCGGAGGCGATCCCGAAGATCAACAAGGGCCTGGCTGTCCTTATGGACCCCACCCACGCCGACGGTGCCGCACTGCGCGACCTGGTGGCAGCGGACGCCAAGGCGGCTGCTGTCATCCAGCAGTGCCTGCCGCTGGAAGGCGTGAAGGCCAGCCCCGGTATCCACGCCTGCGGCATCGTGCTGTGTGACGAGCCCCTGGACGACCTGATCCCGATGCGCGTGGATTCCAAGACCGGCCAGTGGGTGACCACCTGGGAGGCGGGCGAACTGGAGTCGGTCGGCTTCGTGAAGTTCGACCGACTGGCACTGAAAAACCTCGACGTCATCGCCGGGTGCACGAAGATGATCCAGGCAGCAACTGGTGAGGTTGTCGACACCCGCTACGGGCACCTGCCGATGGACGCCACCAGCGACCCCCGAGCCAAAGCCGCCTGGGATCTGTTGGCCGCCGGTGACACTGCCGGCCTGTTCCAGGTGTCCAGTTCAGGTATGACGAAGCTGGTGAAGGGGATTGCGCCGCAGAGCCTTTCGGAACTCTCCGATGCTGTGGCGTTGTACCGTCCCGGCCCGATGGGTGCAGGCATGCACGAGCGGTACGTGGCGCGCAAGCGCGGTGACGAACCGGCCACCTATGACTACCTGACTTCCGACCCAGCAGAGCAGGCCGCGTTGGCGAGCGTCCTGGACGGGTCGATGGGGTTGATCGTGGTCCAGGAGCACCTGATGTCTCTGTCGCGTGTCGTGGCTGGGTTCGGCCCGGGCCGACGCAACAGATTGCGCAAGGCGTTCTCCAAGAAGGTCGAAGCTGAGATGAGGGCGCTTCGAGAGGACTTCCTGTCGGGCGGTCTAGTGGCGACTGTGGACGATCCGGACAACGACACCGAAGCTTCAATTCCGTTCTCCCGCAACACGCTTGACGCACTGTGGACGACGTTCGCCGCATCGGCTAGCTATATCTTCAACGCCAGCCACTCCACCCCTTACGCCTACATCGCCTATCAGACGGCGTTCCTGAAAGCCAACTGGCCTGCGCACTACGCGGCCGCACAGTTGGCCGTGACCGAGAAGGACTCCGACCGATTGCCGGTGCTTCACTCGATCCGTCACAGCGGTATCTCGGTACTTGGTCCCGACCTCCTGAATGGAGGGCTGGACACTGCTGCCATTGATGAACGCACCATCCGGATTGGTCTGTCGGAGATCGTGGGCGTCAAAGACAACGCCGCTGCGCTGCTGGCAGCCCGCGACTCCGACGGTCCGTTCACCTCGTTGGCTGACGTGGTCGCCAGGGCAAAGGCCGCCGACGGCCGGAAACTTCCGATCAACGTGATCGAGGCGCTCATCGACGCCGGTGCGCTCGACGGCTTGGGTCACCCACGGATGGGCATGTTGGCCGTCGTACGCGCCTTCGGTGCCGATGCAGCGGGCGAAGACGTCGATGTGCCAGTGCCCGACATCGAGTTTTCCACGACCGAGCGGGCGGAGCGGGAACGAGCTCGGCTCGGGGTCGTCATCGGGACACACCCGCTGACCGTCATGCAGACGCACGTCCGTGAATGGAACCCGACCGGCGACCAGAGTCCGTGCGTCCCCGTACAGGGCCTGCGTCCGGCAGCCAACGTCGTCACGAAGGCGGTCGTGTCCGAATGGGTCGAGCGGCCCGCGCGAAACGGCGGGATGCGTGCCAACTTCACGCTGGAGGGTTCGACAGGCGCGATCACTGGTGTGATCTGGCCGAACCGGCTGGCGGTCGCCACCGCAGCTAGTGGTGGACGGCACCCGGTGCCCGGCGACATCATCGCCATGCGCGGACGGGTCAAAGTCGTCACGATGCGCAAGGACGACAACGACGAGGTCGACGGTGAAGCCGACGACGAGATCATCGAAGACCCACAGGTGGAGATGGTCGGCGCCAACTTCTGGCTGGCCGACTTCGATGACCCCGCCCGGGATCAGTTGCCACCGTGGCAGTCGCTGCGCCGACCGATCGAACTGGCTCCACGGCCGACGATCGCAGGCAACGCGGGCACAGCCACCATGACCGCCGCAGACACAGTGTTGGAGCTTGACGCCGAAATGGTCGACTCGACCGTGACGTTGCGCCGCCGGATGCGTCTGCGCTTCGGCCGGGTCGTCACCCGTGACGAAATGACCCGGGTCAGTCGGTTGTGGACCGATATGGAGCCCGGCGAAGCGATCGACCTGTCCACCAAGGGGTTCGAGGTTGCGCACGAGGTGCGACTGATCCGCGTGTAGCCGATTGCGACGCAGCGCCGCTGCGCGCTGCGTCGCACCGTGCAGGAGTGAGCGACTTCCCTTCATTGATCGGCCTGTCCGGGTTCGCCCGCTCAGGCAAAGACACGGCCGCCGCCTGCTTGAAACCCTACGGCTACACCCAGGTCGCGTTGGCGGACCCGTTGCGAGCCATCGCATACGACCTGAACCCGTTGCTGCCGTCGGGTTTTCGGCTCTCGCAGCGCGTGGACGCTGTCGGCTGGGAAGGTATCAAGGCCGACCCTGTGGATGCGCCGGAGCTGCGGCGGATGCTGATCGCTCTCGGCATGAGTTGCCGGGAGCGTCTGTGTCCATCGGTGTGGGTGGATGCTTTACGGACGCGGTTCGCCGCGCGTGGTCCCGGGGAGCGGATTGTGGTCTCCGACGTGCGATTGGCGAACGAAGCGCAGGCAGTGCACGACCTGGGCGGCGTGGTCATCCGCGTGACGCGCCCAGGGGTGGGACCCGCGGTGCGGCACGTCACCGAGCAACCGCTACCGGAGGACATGGTGGAGGCCACGCTCGTCAATGACGGCAGCGTCACTGACCTGGCTGGCCGCCTGGTCGAGTTGCTCGATGACCGATCTCTGGTGGGTTGGCAACGCGCGGAGCACCCCGTCCAGGCTGGGGCGTCAGCGACGGTCCGTCGCACCGTAGGGGCATGAATCCGTTCACCAGCAGTCCGGTCCTCGACGTCACGACGCCGGACACGACGACCGCCACGTTCGATGCCGCCGCGACCCCGGTGCTGATGGAGGCGTTGTACGCCCTCTACAGCGACCCAGTCACTGCCGTCACCCGCGAACTGATCTGCAACGCAGTCGATTCGCACGCCTCCGCCGGGCAGGCCAGCCCAGTGCGGGTGCAGGTGCAAGACACCGAGGACGGCCCGGACGGCCGGTCCCGGTGCGTGTTCGTGGTCGCCGACACCGGCCTGGGCCTGGACCGCGAAGGTTTGATCCGCACGTTCAGTAGCTTCGGCGGCTCCGACAAGCGAGAGGCGACCGAGCAGATCGGCGGCTTCGGGCTGGGCGCGAAGTCCGCGCACGCGGTGACGTCGACGTTCACTGCGGAAGGTGTCAAAGATGGCCGGCGCAGTGTGGCGATGATGTCGTTGTCGCCGGAAGGTGTCGGCCAGGTGAGCATCCTGGTCAACGCCGCCCCGACCGGTGCGCCGAACGGGGTTACCGTGCGCGTCCCGATGGAGTTGAACACGTTGGCACTGAGCCAGGCGGTCGATTCGGTGAGTAAGTGGTTGCCGACCGGCTCGGTGGAGTTCGACGGCCAGCTCAACGTCTGCACGCTGGACTCGGGCTTTCGCCTGTCAGACTCGGTGACGCTGGTGAAAGACCAGATTCCGGCGGTGGTGATGGGCGGTGTGCGCTACCCGCTGACCAGTCGACAGAGGCACACACTGGCTGAGTCGCTGCACAACTGCGGCGTGCCGGTGAAGTCAATGCCGACCGGGCTCGTCATCACGTTGCCGCTGGGCGCGGTCCGCCCGGCACCAGCGCGAGAAAGCATCCGGGACAACGCCGACACCGACGCGGTTCTGTTGGAAGCGACCCGCGACATCGGGACGTTGGTCAACGCCCTGGCGGACACGATGGACAACCCGGCGCCGCTGATCGACGCCGCGCCGGTGCAGGTGACCTGGCGGGGAATCAAGACCTGGGACCGGACCGACCCCGCCTTCGCCGGGACGGCCGTGGAACGATGTGCCGGCAGCGGCACCGGGTTCGCGTTGCGCAGCAGCAACCTCGATCACCAGGGCGCGATCAAGTCGAAGATCTACGACAACGTTTCCGATCAGGTCCGGGTGCATCTGACCTCCGGCGCGAACACCGTCGCCGTTGTCACCGACGGCAGCGTCGAGCAGGTGAAGTACCTGCGGACCAACGCCCGCCTGGTCTCGGCCGGCGCGGGTGTCGTGCAGCGGTACGTCGTGGTGGACCAGCCCTCCGGTCACATCGGATACCTGCCCTACGGCCCGGGCGAGGACCAGATTGCGACGTGGACGTTTGAGGAGTTCCGCGCGAAGGTGGTGCGCCCGACCCGTCAGCGGACGGTCACTTTCCAAACCTGGTTGCCTGGCGGCGGAGATGCGCAGCATCTGGACACCGCGGGCGTCAACGCGCTGTCCGGGCGGCTGTACGTCGTCGGTGAAAGCTTTGCGCGGTACAACAACGCCTGGCTGCGTGAGGCGTCCGACCATCTGGGGTGCCCGATCGTCGCCAACGGGGCCAAGAAGGCGTCACCGGGCCGGTTCGGCAAAGGCAAGAAGTCGACCCTCGACGTGCGGGTGCTCGACCTGGGCCTGGTCCGCGACAGCGTGTTCACCACGATCCCGCAGACCTCCCTGGACAAGACCGCCATCGGCGAGGCGTTCGGCCAGGTACACCGCGGCGACTACGACAAACTGCTCGACCCGGTGGTGCGTGACGCGCTGGTGGATTCCCCCGACCTGACGCAACTGTCCCGGCTGCAGCGCTGGGCACTGGAACAGCAGTCCGGAGCCACCATGCGCGGCGAGGTGCCGCAGTGCTACGCGCACCTGCCGCGGAGCTATGCCGCCCGGGGTTTGCGGTCGGCGCAGTTCGTGGAACTCGCCAACGGGCTGTGGGCGCTGGACCAGTTCCGCCAGCACGAAGCCGACCATGACAACCAGGAGGACCCCGCCTAATGCCCCGACCCGCCAAGCCGACCTGCGTCGCGCTCGACATCGAAACCGACACCAGCCCGCTGACCGCAGCCGAGCAGGCTGCCGGGCTCGGACCGCGCGGACTAGACCCTGGCCACACGCCTGTCACCGATGTCGCGTTCTGCGGCATGGACTTTCACGAAGTGTTCACCGGTGACGAAGCCAGCGTGCTGGCCGACACGATGGAGCTCATCTCGATGCTCGGCGAGCACGAGCATCTGGTGACCTGGAACGGCTCCGTGTTCGACCTTCCGTTCCTGGCGGCCAGGGCTGCGGTGCACGGCGTCGACGTCCCCTACCGCCTGGTGCTGGATCCGGCCATCGTGGCCAAGTACGACCCGTGCCCTGGGTTCGATGGCGGTTACCGCGCGCTGATCGACGGGCGCGATCGACACACTGACCTGGCCTATGTGGCGAAGCCGTTCGCGCAAGCACTCGGGGTGCCTTGGTCGTTGAAGCCGTTCGCCGAGCACTGTTTGGGGGAGCCGCTCGTCAGTGTCGATCGGAGCAAGATGCACGAGTTGACCGACGTCCAACGCCGCACGTACGTCGCCAGCGACGCCGACGGGACGTACCGGTTGGTGCCGTTCCTGTTGGGTCGCAGGAAGATTCCGGGCCTCGATGCAAGCGCCCGGCGGTGATCGCCTGGTTCCGGCGCAACCCGCTGGCTGCTGGGTTGTGGTCAGCCTGCGCAGCCTTGCTGGCGATCAGTCTGACCTGCGGTGGCGTCCTGGTGTGGCAGTTGTGGATCGGCAATGCGGTTGCGGCACAGGAGCATTCCGATGAAGTAAGGGCCCTACAGCAGCAGTGGAAGTCCGGCAGAACTGCCGCGCCGGGCAACGACCCGCGCGTCATGGCTCAGCCGGACGCCTACGGCACCCCGTTCGCGATCATGCGGGTGCCGCGGTTCGGGGCGGACTGGATCCAGCCGATCGTGCAAGGCGCGAACCTGGACGAGTTGGCCGCCGGAATCGGCCACGCGGCGGGGTCGGCGATGCCCGGCCAGGTCGGCAACTTCGCTGTCGCCGGGCATAGAACCACGCACGACAAGCCGTTTAACCTGATCGCAACGCTTCAGGCAGGCGACCTCATCACGGTTGAAACCGCTACGGACACCTACATCTACAAGGTCACCAGTCACGAGGTCGTCCAACCGACAGATGTTGCCGTATTCGACCCGGTACCAGGCAAACCCGGTGTTAAGCCAACAGTGGCGATGCTGACGATGTCTAGTTGCCACCCGGAGTTCAGCGCACGGGAACGGTACGTCGTACACGCAGTCCTGGTCGGTTCGCGCACCAAGACGGGGTGATTCGGGAACCTCGTCGCACCGTACGGGTGGACGGCGAACCCGCCGACCAAGTGCAGTGCCTCTACCAAAGGAATCCTCGAATGAGCAGCAACACCATCACCATCGCCGGCAACCTGACCAGCGACCCGGAGACCCGCTTTCTGCAGTCCGGTGTCGCCGTCACCAGCTTCACGGTGGCCAGCACGGACCGGAAGTACGACCGGGACTCGGGCGCCTGGGTTGACGGCGACACCGTCTTCCTGCGTGTGTCGGCCTGGCGCAAGCTCGGCGAGAACGTCGCCGCGTCCCTGCGCAAGGGCAACGCCGTCATCGTCACCGGCAAGTTGAAGTCGAACGTCGTCGAGAAGGACGGTGCCAAGATCACCTACTTCGAGATCGACGCCGAGACGGTGGGAGTGTCTCTGGCGAACGCCACGGCCGCGACCACCCGTAACGCCCCCGCGGGCGGCGCGTCGGGAAACGCACAGGCCCAGCAGGCTTCGGCCGCTCCCGCTGGGCAGCAGTACGCGCAGCCGCAGCCCGTTCAGCAGGCCGCGCCGGTCGCAGCGCCGCAGCCCGCGTACGCCGGCGGGCAGGACTTCTGATCGGAGGGTAGCCCGCAGTCGCCAACCGCGTCCGAGAAACACTCGGGCGCGGTTGGTTTGCGTCGCACCGTGCCTCGGTGAACGTTGACTCCCTCCTGCACCGCTGGCCGCACACGACTGGCGCGTTGTGGTGCGCCGCCGCGCTGGTGGTGTCGATCGTGCTGGCGTGCGCAGTCCGTCGAGTCCGGTCGCACCGCAGTTACCAGCGGGATCCGTTGCGAGTGTTCAGCCAGCAGGACAAAGCGACCGTCTCCGCGTGGTGCGGTGGCCGATGCGAGCACAAGTCGTTGCTGCTGCCTCGTTGCCGGGCGCGTGGGACCGCCGGCGATCACCTGGTCCCGCACTCCAAGGGCGGCCCGACCACGTTGGAGAACCTGCAGATGCTCTGCACGCGCCACAACCTGCGCAAGTCCAACAAGACACCGTCTCGGTTGTACCTGTACCGGTTGGCTGCTCGTCGGCGCGCCTACTTTCCGGACGGACAACCCAGACTCCCTCGCCGCTAGCCCGCCGATCGGTGCGACGCGTCTCGGTGGTGCCCGCCAACCAACAAGGCGAGGAAAGCAGTAACTCGACCCTGGGTTTGCGGACCTGGCCCATGTAGGTCAGTGAGGCCGCAAAAAGGGGGCCGACCACCGACACGGAGGAAGTCTCGTGCGCATCACCAAAGTCCAGACCCTGGCCATCCAGGCCGAAGGTTCCACCTCGAACATGTCCGGTGCCTGGTCCGGCGTGTGGTCGAAGCTGACCAGTTCCGTGCCGAACCTCGGCACGCTGCTGACGTTGGTGGCGTTGGCGCTGGTCGCGTTCGCGATCATCAAGTACCTGATGGATCGGCGTCGCGGCGGCGGCGGCAACGCACAGCACTTGGCGTGGACGCTGGTGGCTGCCGGTGTGTTTGCCGCTCCCGGGTTGCTGTTCCCGCTGTTCCTGAAACTGGCCGATGGCGCGATCAACTGGGGTGGCTCAGTCCTGGGCGGCTGAGCCTCCGCGATGTACGTCTACGACCTGTCCGGGTTGACCCGGAGCCGCTCCGAAGACCGCCGGATGACCTGGCGGGGGTGGGATATGCCGCGCCGCACCTTCTACCTGTTGCTGGCCGTGTCGATTCCGATGCTGCCGATCACCGCGTGGGGATACACCCTGATGGGCATATGGGTGGTTGTTCCGGTGCTGGCCGCGTACGGGCTCATCTACTGGTTGGTCGAGACCCGCACGGCAGACGGTATGCGGCTACGGCGCTATCACGCGCTCATGGACTACCAGCGCTCCAACCGCGGCAGCTTCATCATGTGCGGACGTGAAATCTCGCCCGGCACCATCCGGCTGCACGTTCTGAGACAAGCCAATCGGCCGGCGTACGACGACAGCGCTGAGGCGCTCAGTGCAGCCCAGGAGCACACCACGCCGGAGACCGTATTCGGCTAACCAGCCAGAGCCAGCCCACCGCACCAACCAAAGGACCAGACTTTGCTGTCACGCAACGCGTTCCGTCGAGCCGCTCGCTGGCTGACGCTGTTCGCCGTCGTCTTCACCGTCGTGCTGAGCACGGTCGGTGTCACATCGGCAATCGCGTCGGCGCCGAGCCGCACGTTGGCTCTCGGCACCGGAACCGTTGCGGGACAGGAGGTTACCTACCTGCCGGCGTTCCGCCCGATCTCGCCGGACGAAGGAAGCGCGACCGCCCCGGTGTGCTCATCCAGCGGCAGTAGCGACGGCAGCACGAGCAGCGACCTACTGGCCGTGAACCGTTGGGCTCCAGTCACTTCCAACCTGCATTCCCGATTGGACGCGGACGCTTGGGGTGACATCAGCAACAAGGTGCAGCGCAACCAAGTCGACTCCACCATGCTCAGCGTGGGCAACGCGATGTGGCAAGCCTCGACATCGCTGGTGGAGTTGTCGAACAACTTCTGCATCGCCGACGGCATCGGCTACACCATCGACAACAAGGCTGGCGAACTGGCCAAGACGTTGTGGGGCGACGGGTCGGCCGGCGGCGTCACGATCGTCCTGCTACTGCTGATCGGTGCGATCGCGATGGCCGTGATGAGGGCACGCCAGTCGCCGGGGCAGTTCGGCAGAGCGATCATCAAGCCGGTGATGGTCCTGGCCCTGTTTGCCGTCATGATGAACGGCGCGCTGAGCACGGTTCCCGGCAAGTTCGGCACGATGAGCCCCGGCTGGATGGTCAACGCCGCCAGCAACGTCGTGTCCGGGGTATCCGGCGCGGTCGCGGCACCGATCGCCGACAACGCCTACGCGAACAGCTTCGCGACCCAGAACGCGCGTGATTCTGCGTCTCAGAACGACGCGTCGTGCATCAACTACTTGACGGCCATGCGTTCGCAGTACGAAAAGAGTTTCGGCGGATCCAGTGCCTCGTTGAGGTCGTCAGCGGCTGTGCCTTTGGCGATGGACTCGATGTGGCAACTCAGTGGGTTGTCCAGCTACGTGCGCGCCCAATATGGGACTGACAACAACTACGGTTGGGCCAGCTTCTGCCGAGGACTTGAAGTCAACGCGGGATCCTCCCTGGTCGACGACGCAAAGACAGGTGTCTCAGTTCCGGAGCTTCTGGCGGCGCAAGGGATGAGCGCGCCCAGTACCGTGACGACGTCGTGGGCGTTCGCACCGGCCGACGGCACCACATGGGACGAGATGGCAGTCTTCTGGGCTGCCTGCCAGACCGGTGACGGTGGCAAGAGCTGGTCCGTTGCGCCGGGTTGGGAGACGGTGTCTAACAGTCACACAGACGCCAAGACCCTGGACGCCAAGCAGTGCCTGGACTTCTACAACGGCACCGGCAGCAAAGACGACATGTTCTTCAACTGGCAGGACGATGCCAGCGCTGTCCAGACTGGGACGAAGGACGTCAGTTCGGCCGCGATCAGCAGTGGCAACAACCCGCGTGACTTCCTCAACGTCCTGCACGGCACCAGCACGGGTTCGGCCTCCACCGCGGCGATGCTCTATGCCATGTTCAGCGTCATCAACCTGTTCATCTTCGGGGTGATGGCCGGCATGATCTTCGTGCTTAAAACGCTGCTGCTGGCGTTCGGCGTGTTCGTCTTCTTCGTGTTGCTGGTCGACATCTTGCCGATCCACCGTGAGAGCCAGACGTTGCGCTATTTCAAGACGACGCTCGGATTCGTGGTCGTTGCTTTCGGCTACAGCTTGGCGTTGTCGGTGATGATCTTGCTGACCAGCTTCATCCTGTCCATCGGCAACGCCATGGGGCTGTCTGGCTTCTTCGACGTCCTGTGGGTGTCGGCCGCCCCGATCATCGCGATCGTGGCGATGAAGATGATCTGGAAGAAGATCGCCAAAGCACCGGACCCGTTCAGTGTCCGCGGAGCCAGGGGGTACATGTCCAGCGCCGCCTCCGGCATGATCGGCGGTGCGGCGGCGGAGGGCGTGTCGGGGCTGTTCCAGCGTGGCAAGGAAGCGATGCCGGGCATGGGCCGCAACCCGAACGCCGGTGGCGTCATGGGCGGCGCGGGCAGCGGCTCGACCGTGGCCGGAGGAACCACAAACCCGCAGGGTGCTTCTGCTCGTTCCGGTGGTGCCGACCCTCTGGCGCGTGAGATCGACGGCAACGCGGCCGGTGGGTCTGCGGGTGCGGGAGTCGACCCAGAGGTCGCTGAGCGTGCCGGCGCCGCAGGGTACGACCTGGACAGCAATGGCCGGCCCGTCGCTGGCACCGGAGATGGCAGCCTGGATGACAAACTCGCCGCTGGCGCAGCCGTTGCGAGTGGCGCAAGTAGCGCCTACGACCACAGCAGCGTCGAACGTCGCTACGACCCGAAGGCTCAGCGCAAATCGCGTCGCGAAGGTGCCGCTCAGCGCCGCCAGTGGTACGGGGGCCGCGACGAGGTCGCCGGGGGAGCGAAGGCGAAGGTCGCCAACGAGCTCGCCGCTCGTCGTCAGCGCGCCATCCAGGCGTTGCGGAACAATCCGATCAAGTCGACGCTGCACAGTCGCGGAGCCTGGACCGCCGTTGGTGCCGCTGGGCTCGCAGCCGGGGCCGTCACAGCGATGCCTGCCATGTTTGCCGTCGCCGGTGCCGCCGGCCTAGTGGCTGCAGGGTCAACCTTGTCGCGCCGTGGCCGGGCACACCGTCAGTCGCGCAAGCTACTCGACAACCGGGAGAAGAACGCGTTCTTCGACTCGATGAACCGGCAGGCATCCGAGCGCAACAAGGAGGCGACCCGTCGCGCCGAGGAAGCCGCGCAGCAGCGACAGCAGCAGGCCGCTGGTGGAAAGCCGAACATTGAGACTGGTGGAGGCCAGAGTCAGGGCGAGTTGGACAATTCCGGAGGCCAGCAAACTCAGCCTGGTGGCGGCGATGACGAGACTGACAAGCGGGCCCTGGCAGAAGACCGAGGGATTGGTGGAATGAACCCTGCGGAGACAGCGTCAGGCCAGATCCCGGCCCGGGCCGACACTCAGTCTGGACCACCCCGGGATGGCGCGTTGCCGGACGCCGACGATGAGGGAGATGACCAAGTCCCAGCAACAGTGGGGGCACCTCCGGAGTTCGACGAGCGCGGTGGCGAAACCTCCGCACCGGATCCAGCGCTGCAGCAGCAGAACAGCACGCCGTCAACGGGCGGTGGTCCGGCCAAGAGCGAACCTGTGGGGATGCAGCCCCGTAGCCACCACGCGCCATCTCGACCTGCGGAGACGCTCTCGCCGTCGGCAGAACCTGGCCAGTCCGCTCCAGAAGCGCCGCGGGACACCTCCGTCGCGCCGGCTCCGCCGACTCGGGCCGCGCGGCGCGAGTCGAAGCACTGGTTCGGTGGTGATCGTCCCGCGGCACCGCCTCGCGATGGTGGAGGCCAGGTGCCGCCAACCAATGGGGCATGAGCGAGGTGTTTGAGCCGTGACGACAGTCGATCAGCCTAGAGTCCCCGCAGGGGATCCCAACGGCGGTAAGTTTCAGGCCGTGATTAGACCTGAATCTCCGATCGAACTGTCCGGTCCGCACGCGGGCGGAACGTACAGGTTCCCGCCGAGGATCGTGGACGTCGACGAGTTGCTCGCTTTCTGGACTTCGGTCCCGATCTCCGACGAGGACTGCGAGACCTTCTGCGCCAACTACAAGGAGTACCGGGACCGTCAGGCGGGCGCGGCCAGTGCAAGGTACGGCGAGGCCAACCCGTATCCTCCTGCGGAGAAGCCGTCCAAGAAGTACGCGGACGGAGTCAGCCCACAGGTCGTCGAGGCGCGTCGAATCTGGAAGGAAGGTCGCGACCTCGCGGTGGCTGAGGAACGCAAGAAGGACCGGACCATCTATGACGTCGCCGCGCGAGACCTCTGTCGACTTCGCGGCCTCTGGGAGAACACCTGGGCGCTGAGTCCCGACGACCGAGAACTGCTGTCGCGACAGATGTTCGTCATCGGCGATGGGACGCAGGCGACGCTGGCAGATTTCGCGTCACGGTACGGGTTCGAGAACTTCGGCATCGCCTACAACGTGAAGAAGCGCCGCGCCGAGGAGGAAGCCCAGCGCCTTGCTCGGGAGACAGCCGCGGCCACGAAGGACGCCGCGTTCTGGACGAAGGATTCCGCCAGTTACCTGGGCGCTATCAACACCAACCAGGTCAGCCAGATGAACCCGTACTAAGCCACCACGGAGACCCGAGAGGCGGCGCACCGGACTGGTCCCTGGTGCGCCGCCTCTTGTCGGCCCACCCGGCAGCCGCCGCGGACTACCCAACGAGTGCTAGGCGGTCAGCCTGCTAACCATTGTCTGGATGACGCTCTGCACGTTCGGGCTCATGGTGTTCTGCCATGCCCCCGCGGTGAAGCCGTTGGCTTCGGCTGTGACTCCGCCGTTGAACGTCGTCCCGTCATGCGCGCTTTTATCGGGCGCGAAAGACACGATGAAGCCGCGTTGATTAGTCCCAACCTGACACTGCAGGAGTGTGGCCGTGCCGGGGCGTTGCGCCACAACCACACCGAAGGTCTCACCGGACGGCACGTCCTTGCCGGATAGGTCCTTGTAGACCGCAGCGGCGCTGGCGGGGTCAGTGACTCCCGTCAGCGTCCGGCAAGCGGCCTTGGCGCTGGCATCGTCGGTGATCGACTTCCATGAGACTGTTGTTGATGCGCCGACACCAGACCTCGGGTTGCCACCACTGCCGCTGGCGGAGCCTCCGCTGCACGCGGCCATCGAGAAGCTGGCACCGACGGCCAACGCCGCCGCTGCGAACTTGGCACTTGTCTTCAAGGTCAGCATCGGTCCTCCCCGGTCGTGGGCGGACCGCGCGACCCGTCCTAGTTGGTTGTGGGCATCTGCTGGGCGGCTTCTGGCCGTTGTAGATACTCCATGCGCTGGACGGTGCGACGTGGCATCGCCGGGCTCCCACGCGGGGCCCGGTCGATTTGGTTGGTGCTGTCCTGACGGTGCGACGCCGCTACTGGCTGGGAGCGTCGGATCGAGCGGTTGCATGACCATTCCTTTCGACCACTCGTGGGGGTGAGGGCGGCCGCGGTAATCCGGCTCTTCACAATCCACGGTGTAGGAGCTTGGGTCTGAAGCCGCCAGTTTCGAGTAGCGATCGGGCGATGTAGTTGGTCAGGTTCCGAAAGCCCAGGGCGGAGCCGCGCAGGTGCTCCAGGCGGCCGTTGATCGCCTCCGTGGGTCCGTTGGAGGTGCCGGGTCGGTCGAAGTAGGCGAGCACGTCGGCGGCCCGTTGCTTCATCGTGCGTCCCAGCGTGGTGATCTCGGCCAAGCCCTTGGGGACACCGCTACTGACGGACTCGATCAGCGCCGCCATCAGCTTCTTGCCCTGGTCCCGGTCGGCGTGGCGGTAGGCGGCGATCATCCGCTGGTAGATCCCCCACGTGGCCTCCACCGGCACATGCCGGTCACCATGGACCTGCTCATCGAACAAAGCGCTGATCCGGGCTTGCTGTTTCTCGGTGAGCAGGTCCGCTCCGGTGTGCAGGGTGCGCCGTGCCCGGTACAGCGGGTCGTCCTTCCGGCCCCGCCGCCCGTGGAGGTCTTGTTGGATCCGGCGCCGGCACTGGTCCAGGGCGTCACCGGCAAGGCGCACGACATGGAAGGGGTCCATCACCGCTGTGGCGTCCGGGACCTCCTCAGCGGCAGCGGTTTTGAACCCGGTGAACCCATCCATCACCACCACCTGCACGGCGTCCCGCCACGACTGGGGACGCTCCGCGAGCCAGGTCTTGAACACTGCTTTTGAGCGCCCCTCGACCATGTCCAACAACCGGGCCGGACCGACCCCGTCACGGATCGGGGTCAGATCGATGATCACCGTGACGAACTTGTCGCCGCGGCGGGTGTGCCGCCACACGTGCTCATCGACCCCGATCACCGCCACCCCGTCGAAGCGGTGCTCGTCATCGATCAAGACCCGTCTGCCCTCGGCCAGCACGGCGTCGTTGGCGGAGGGGTACCTCCCGCTTGCGGGGAGTCCAGGCAACCCCGAGGCCCTCGGCGACCCGGGCCACGGTCAGGTGCTGCACCACGATCCCTTCCAACGCCCACCGCAGCCCACCACGGGACAATTTCGCTTTCGGCTCCGCGGCCAAGCTGGTGTCTTGTCGCCACACGTGAGCGCACCCGGTGCACCGGTACCGGCGCACCGTGACCAGCAACGTCGTGGGTCGCCAACCCAGCGGTTCGTGCGCCAGGCGGCGGGTCACGGTGTCCCTCGGGGCGCCTTCGCACCCGCAGCGGCGGCACCACTGATCCGGTTCTACTACACGGCACGCCAGCACCGCTCGATCCACTTCCAGCCGTTGGCCGGTCACGACCAGGCCGAGGCCATCGAGGCGGGCGAACGTAGTCAGATCAGGGCAAGCGAAGGTAGCGTCAAGCACGTCGAGGTCTTCCAGATGGTGAGCGTCAGAACTTCCATCTTCGGGCGACCTCGACGTCTACCCAGCGCCGGCCCTGATTACACCGTCAACTGTGAAGAGCCGGTAATCCTGCCTGCCGATCGGGTGCGTGGGTCTGCGACGCGCCGAGAGCGGTCGGGTCGGCTTCCACCTCTCGGAGTGATTTACGGCGCAAAACTGGCACAGAGTCGATCTTGCGATCGCGGCTGTGGGAGCCTCTGCGCTGTGCTGATCGACGACGCTGAGCATGGGGACCTGGCAGCCCTGGCCGAACTGACCCGCGTGCTCACCTTCCGCAACCTGCGGCTGCTGGAGCTTGTGCGCCAGGCCGAGGCGCCGGCGCTGCCTCGCGATCTTGGATACACCGCGGGCGACTTGAACGCCGCTGAGAAACTCCGCATCCTCGCCCGAGTGGGCCTGGTTCGCCCGGTCCCGACGAAGCCGCTGCGTTACGTGATCGAGCCGGGTGTCCTGCCCCGGCTTGGCAAGCTCGTGGCTCGACTGGGCGCGAAGCAAGCCGTGGCGGTGGGGTCTGTTGCGGGCGCGTCTGGACCCACGAAATAGTTAAGGGGCTTTTACCTTGGGAATCGCCGACCCCCACGAAACGCCCACAAAACCCCCGCATATCGGCCCCGATCGGTAGGGTTGTGGTGGTTTCCCGAACCACCATATAGCGCGGTATAGCGCGGTAGAGCACCAGATCCTCGTTCATGGCATGGAAGAGGTCAGGGGTTCGAATCCCCTATGCTCCACCCATAGGGCCGGACACGAATTTCGTGCGGTCTTTCGCCTGTCTTAGGTGTCACAGATGGGTACGCGTCGCCGGTCGGTAGGGGCGGTCTGCATCTGACTGGTCGAACACCGTTTTGCTCAGTGTTCGCAGCACGACCTGTGCTGCCGGAGAGAACGGGCTGCGCCAAGCAGCCCACGTGCGCACGGCTAGCCGCCGACCGGAAATGTCCATGTCCCGCAGGGGAATCCAGGCCCACCCACGTAGTCTGCTCACTGACGATTCGCGAGTGAGGACTGCCCCGGCGACATCCGTTGCGGCGGCCACCAGAGCGAGCGACTCGGTGAACGAATACAACTCCCAATCGACCGTGATGCCATGCGCATCCGCCGTCTCTCTCAGGTGGGTGTCGTCCGCGCGACCGGGAGCGGAGTGAGTAAGCCATCGGCCATCCGATAAAACGTCAAGGGTCACGCTGTCTGCGGTCGCTAGAGGTGACGAGGGAGGCACGGCCACGCCGTACGGTTGCGTCAACAGCTCGCGATGGGCTGCCTCCGGGGCTGGTACATGGATTAGGGCAATGTCTAGTTCTCCGTGTTGAAGTTGCAAACGCTGACGATCCGTGGTGGCTTCAGTGAGCGCGAGGGCGATGTGCGGTTCGGCCACTTTGAGCTGGTCGATGGCATCGGCGAACCACGCCTTCGGTAGCCCACTCGGGATTCCGACGCGCACCGACACCGTGCCCACGGCGGCTTGTCTGGCTCGCCCAGGGAGTTCGTCGATCAATCGCAGGATGGCTTCGGCGCCATGCCAGAACTCGCGGCCGGCTGATGTGAGTGAAACCCCTGTGGAGCTGCGCTGAAGCAAGGCCGCGCCAACCTCGCGTGATAGGGCTGCCAGTTGTCTACTCATCGATGGTTGCGACGTGTGTAGCGACTCCGCGGCCTTGGTGATCGATTCTAGTTCTGCCGTGCGGACGAAGTACCGCAGCTGCCGTAGTTCCATTCCACCTCCCTATGCCATGCCTTGAAGGCATGAGGTCATGCTATCCATGTCTTTGACGGCATATGTGATCTGTCCCATAGTCAAAGCATGCAGATCAACCCCAAGGCCCATGCTGAGCAACCCGATGTACTCGTTGTCGGTGGCGGTTCCGCGGGCATTGGTGCCGCTATCGGTGCTGCTAACGCGGGTGCCCGTGTGGTGCTCGTCGAGCAATACGGCTTCCTAGGTGGGGCCGCGACGCAGTCTGGCGTGCACACACTGTGCGGCTTCTATGACCGCACCGGCGAGCAGGTGGTTGACGGCGTGGGTGGCCAGCTGTTGCGGTCATTTGCAGCCAGCGGAGGAATGCACCGCCAACGGATGCCTGAGTCTGGGAACGTCGTGGTTCTGCTGGATCCGGAAACGACGAAACGCGTCTACGATCGCGAAGTCTTAGGGTCGGGTGTCGAAATCCTGCTTCATAGCCAGGTAATTCATGTAGAAGTCGAAAGCGGCGCGGTGCGCGGCGTCACGGTGCACCACCGGGGCGGTCTGACCACGATCCGGCCGCGGGCGGTCGTGGACGGCAGTGGTGACGGCGTCGTCGTCGCAGGCGCGGGCAGCGCGACGGTGCCGACCGATCTAAGCCAGCGGCAGTTCAGCACTTTAGTGATGCACGTCGGCGGGGTCGACGCGGACGCGACGCTCGAGGCGTCACGGCTCAGCAGTGCGATTCGGGACTACGCCGAAGCCCACCATGTCAGCTTCCCCGGGACCGCGGCCTCGCGGTGAGGGAGCCGGTGTCCGGGAACGTGATGCTGCTGCTGGCGGACGATCGGCATGATGTTCTTGATCCTCACGGACTTACAGCGGCAGAGATCCAGACTCGGCAGATCACACCGCACTATCTGGCTGCACTACAGCAGATCCCCGGTTGGCAGGGGTCTTACCTCGCGCAGACTGGCCCTCAACTCGGAATCAGGGAAAGTCGCCACCTGCGAGGGATCGACAAGGTCCTGGGTGACGACGCTCTGACGGGCAGGCGCCGAGCGGATGCGATCGCCCGCTGTGGTTGGCCGATCGAGTCGCATGTGGAGCAAGGCCACACCCACTACGTGCCGATCAAGGACGATGGCTGGTATCACATTGGGCTCGACGCCTTGCGATCTGAGACCACGCCGAACCTGTTCGCGGCTGGACGACTCACCGCCGCCGATGCTCAGGCATACGCCTCGCTACGTGTGATGGGCACGTCGTTCGCCACCGGACACGCAGCGGGAGTCGCCGCCGCACACTTCGCTGACTTCGGGGTGGACGTCACGAGGGTTCAGTCGGAACTGAAACGCCAGGGAGCTCTGATCTGATGCGCGTGGCAGTGACCGGAGCCGCCGGCAGCCTCGCGACGGATGTTAGTCCAGCGCTGGTGGCGAAGGGATTTGAGCTTGTGGGGATCGACCGCGTACCACCTCCGACGGACTGGTGCGGGCGTGAGTGGCAAACCTGTGACTTGACCCGGGATGAACCCGACCTCACCGGCTGCGACGCGGTAGTTCACTTGGCAGGCGTGCCGCTTGAATCGGACTGGCGCACGCTGCGTGCTGCCAACGTCGACTCCACCGAACTCGTCCTGCGAGTTGCCCAACAAAGCGGAGTCGCACGTGCGGTTCTGGCTAGTTCGATCCACGCGGTGGGGTTCGCTGCGGTACCTGCGCAGGGGCAGCTGCTCGCCGATGACATCCCCGCGCGGCCGAACACGCTGTATGGCGTATCGAAAGTCGCCATGGAAGCGCTCGGAAGTCTCTACCACGATCGGTTCGGAATGGATGTTGTTGCCCTGCGAATTGCGTCCAGGTTCGACCGACCGCGGGACGCGCGAATGCAGCACACGTGGTTGTCTCCGGCTGACGCCGGCCGACTGTTCGTAGCGGCCCTGACCGCTCCATCGCCGGGCTTCCGGTTGGTTTGGGGCATTTCGGCAAATTCCGAGGCGTGGTTGTCGAGCGCAGGCGGTACATCGATATCCTATGCTCCTCAGGACGATGCTGTGGCATTCGTCACACCTGAGCCGGGGGTAGCCAGCCGTGGGATCGGACGATTGGTGGGGTGTTCAGCTCACCGTCTCCTCCCACGATGAATGAACCCAGCGGCTTCGGCCACGCCACAACACGAAAGGAATTGCGCCCATGAACTCCACCGTGGCGTTCGCGGTGCGCGACGTACACAAGGTCTTCTTCTCTAGTGACCGAGCCGTGCACGCGCTCACGAACATCAACCTCGACATTGAGACCGGGTCATTCACATGCATCCTCGGTCCATCAGGGTGCGGCAAATCTACCCTCTTGCGCATCCTCGGCGGACTAGAGAAACCAACCAGCGGCTCAGTGGAAACGGCCGCGCTGGGGGGCGAGGAAGTACCGGCATCTGCCTACGTCTTTCAAGACCACGGTGTGTTCCCGTGGCTCACGGTGGCAGACAACGTTTCGTTCGGGCTGGAGATGGCTGGCGTTAAGAAGAAAGAGCGCCGCGACATCGCCATGCAATGGCTATCGAAGGTTGGGATGGAGCAGTTCGCCACCGCTTACCCTGAGCAGCTCTCCGGAGGGATGCGGCAACGCGTTGCTATCGCGCGTGCTTTCGCTACTGGCTCGCCGTACCTCTTGATGGACGAACCGCTCGGAGCGCTCGACGCGCAGACCCGCCGTGTCATGCAGGAGCAACTTCTGCAGCTGTGGCAGGAGGAACAAAAAACCGTCGTCCTCGTCACGCACGCCATCGAAGAGGCGCTTCTACTCGGGGATCGCGTGATCACCATGACCGCGCGCCCGGGGCAGGTGAAGGAAGACGACGTCGTGCCGTTCGTGCGACCACGCTCGCTAGACCTCGAGGCCGATTCTGGCTTTATCGCTATGAAGTCGCGGATCTGGCGAACGCTGCGTACGGAAGTCAACGAATCGCTTGGAGTGAGCGCATGACCATGAACGATCAACGTCCGCTCATGGACGACGTGCATCCCGGGACCATAACCGCGACTGGCGACCTCGACGCTGCCGTGGAGCGCATCCGGGCGACAAGGCGCAGGGTCCAGGTGCGCAACTTCGCACTCGGAATCGGCTTCCCTCTCCTGGTGCTTGTGCTCTGGCAGATTGCGGCCAGCACGGCGATGATCGACGACAAGATCTTCCCGGCACCTACCAAGATCGTTTCGGCTGCGATCGATGACATTCAGCACGGCACTCTCCTGGCAGACACACGGGCAACGGTGCTGCGGCTGATCAGCGGCTATCTGCTGGGGTCGGTTGCAGGAATCATCGTCGGGGTCGTGATGGGGCTCATTCCTGCGGTCAAGGCGGCGCTTGAGCCTACCCTGTCCGCGTTGTACGCGCTGCCCAAGATTGCGCTGCTTCCACTGCTGCTGTTAATTTTTGGTATTAACGACATTCCGAGGGTTCTACTGACCGCGATTGGTGTCTTCTTCGTTCTTCAAATCAACACTTTGCAAGGCATCGTGTACACCGATGAGCGGTACCTGGAGGCGGCGACCGCCTTCGGCGCGAAAGGCTGGCGCCGGCTTACCCGGATCGTGCTGCCCGCCGCGCTACCGCAGATTTTCACGGGACTTCGGGTTGCTGCCGGGATGGCTGTAATCATTGTCACGGCGATTGAATTTGTTGCTGCCAATGATGGGTTGGGATACCTGATCTGGAACTCGTGGCAGATCTTCCAGCCCGCAACGATGTATGTCGGCATGGCAGCAGTGTCCATCCTCGGTGCTGTTCTGACCTATCTAGTTGTCCTGGCTGAGAAGGCTGCCATGCCTTGGCGGCGCAATGGGGACAGGTAACTCGCCCTCGTCGCTCAGAATTCCAAACAACGTTGACATCTCAATGAGGAGAGAACCATGAAGTCGACACTGGCCGTCGTGCTCGTAGCTACCGTGGCCACTAGTGTACTTACCGGATGCGGAGGCTCGTCGGACGACTCTTCGTCCGCAGGAGGCTCATCAACCGTCAAGGTGGCCTACGTTCCGCTGGGTCTATTTGCCCCGCTGTACGTTGCCCAGGAGAAGGGGTACTTCAAGCAAAAGGGAATCACCGTCCAGCTTGACAAGGTGACATCGGGCCAGGACGCGATTCCGCTCGCCGCGGCAGGCAAGGAAGACGTCGTGATCGGCGGATTCAGTGCGGGATTGTTCAGCTCAGTCCAGTCGGGTCTGAATATCAAAGTGGTCGGTTCGATGAATGTCGCCGATGGATCGACCGAGAACACACCAACCTCTCTCGTTGTTACCAAGGAATCCGGCATCAACTCTTTGTCTGATATGAAGGGCAAGAAGGTTGCCGTTCTAGCCGGACCGGGAGGGGCAGGCGCGTTCATTCTCGGTCAGATCCTCAAACCTGCCGGACTGTCTGTTAACGACGTAACGATGGTCAACATCAAGTCCTCGGATATGCCTGCCGCTGCCCAGTCTGGGTCTGTCGATGCCGCAATGGCGTCGTACCCATATAACCTCCAGATCGCAAATAAGGGCGGAAGTAATCTCGCTGTTCCCCCGAAGGGCCTGACATCCGGGGGCGTCGTCTATGGAGGTGACTTTGCCAAGAACACCAAGACTGCGACTGATTTCATGGCTGCACTGCAAATGGCATCCAAAGATCTTCAGGGCGACTACCGCAAGAATTCCGAACTGCTCGGTTACATCGGCAAGTACACAGGCGAGTCGACGTCCTCGCTGAAGACCGCGCCGTATAACACCTGGGAACCGCGGTTGCAGCCGTTGCCTGACCAATTGACG
This sequence comes from Branchiibius cervicis, assembly GCF_042661605.1. Lineage (NCBI taxonomy): Bacteria > Bacillati > Actinomycetota > Actinomycetes > Micrococcales > Dermacoccaceae > Branchiibius > Branchiibius cervicis. The sequence continues at coordinate 2,043,141 of NZ_JBHSWJ010000002.1, read as the reverse complement.
GCAATGCAGGAGGTCTGGATCTCCTCCGGTGCGTTGAAGTACAGCACCCCGATTCCGGCGGCCAAGTATGTTGACGACTCCTTTACCGAGTGACTAGGGACGTACTGAATCGACCGTGCGCGCGTGCCGCGTCAACGCCGGCACGCGCGCACTGCCGACCCAAGGAACACCCCCGGGGGGATTGAGACGACGCCTCGTGCTCCGGCTTCCCCGCAGGGATGGCCTGAGAGAGCCTTGTGCGCTTGGGCCTCGCCTCGTCACGACAGGTAGATCTTGCGCAGAGTCTCGCGGACGGTCCAGGTGGTGTGCTCGCCCTGGTGGAGTCTGACCACCGATCCCGGGTGCAGTTCGACGGCACTACCGTCCTCGAACTGAACTGTCGCGGACCCGGACAGCACCACGAACACTTCGTCCGCTTCGACGTCGCTGCAGACGCCGGGAGTCATCTCCCAGACGCCGATTTCGAGATCCGCCAGAGTGGTCAGTGGGACCGACCCGGCGGCGGGATTGCCCTCGATGATATGACCGGGATCCAAGGGTTCGAGCGGCAGCACTTCGGGCACGGCTAGTTCATGGTCCACGCACGCATTGTCGCTGATCATCGGTCACGTAGGTTGCTGCCCATGACCGATAACCCGGGGTATCCCAACTACGGCCCGCCGCCGCCGGCACCCTACGGATTCGCGGGCCCGCCCGGTCCGCCGTTCGTCGCCGGCAAGGTGCGCTCGACCGGCACCTGCTTCCTGCTGATGATCGTGACCCTGGGCTTCTACTCCTGGTACTACTGGTACTGCGTCCACGACGAGCTCAAGACCCAGCGTGGTGGCCGTGGCCTCGGCGGTGGACTGGCCCTCGTCCTCGCGATCTTCCTGCCGGTCGTTCTCTACTTCATGACTCCCGACGAGGTCGGCAACGCCAGCCTGGAGCGCGGTCTGGGCAAACCGGTGAGCGCGATCTACGGGCTGTGGGTGTTTCTGCCGTTCATCGGCAACATCGTCTGGTTCATCCAGGTCAACGATGCGCTGAACCGCTACTGGAGGTCACTCGGAGCGGTCGGCTGAGTCCGCATCGGACCACCGGGACGCTCGTTCCAGGTTGCCACCACCTCGCCCAGCACCGAAAGCGCAATAATCCCAGGCGTTTTCCCACCGATGTTCAGCCCGGCCGGCAGGTGCACGCGTGCCAGGTCGGCCTCGGTAAAACCTTCTGACTGCAACTGAGCCAGCACCGATTCACTCCGGGCGCGGCTGGCCAGCATCGCGACGTACCCGCATCCGGCCCGTAGCGCCGAGCGCAGGATGAGCGGCGCATCGGGCGCGTCGTGGTCGCACAGCACCACCGCATCAGCGGCAGCGGGGGAGAGTGCCGCAACGGCCGCCGCCCCCTTGCCGCCTTCATCCTCGGCGATGAGTCGCGTCGGGACGTCGACGATCTGCGCCAGCGCCACCAGCGCGGTCGCGACGGGGTTCTCGGTGAGCACGATCAGTCGCCCCGCCGGGGCCGGCTCGTCGACCCACGGTTGTTCACGAGAGGTGCGCTGTGACATCGCCCCAGCCTAGAGGCCTGGCTAGAATCGGCCCTGTGAGTCGTCCGATGCCCGTACGTCGTTCCGTTGCCCGTGGTCTGCTGAAAGCCACCCGCTGGCGGCTGGTCGGCGAGATGCCTGAGTCGGGCATCATGGTCGGCGCGCCGCACACCTCCGCCTGGGACTGGGTGGCCATGCTGGCGATCTCCTGGGCCAACTCCCGCAGCCCGCAGGTGCTGATCAAGAGCAGTTACTTCAACGGCCCCGCCGGTGCGATCCTGCGCCACACCGGCGGCATCCCACTGGATCGTGCCAACCCCGGCGACACCATCCGGGCACTACTGGCCGAAGCGGAGAAATCCGACGCATTCCTGCTCGTCATCGCGGCGGAAGGCACTCGCAGCAAGGGGGAGTACTGGAAACCGGGCTTCCTACGGATCGCTCGGCAGACCGGGCTACTGGTGACCCTGGGGTTCATCGACGGACCGACCCGCACCCTTGGCATGGGCCCTACCTTCACGCCCTCCGGCGACGTCGCCGCCGATATGGATTTCGTGCGCGCCTTCTACGCCGACAAATACGGCATCCACCCGCAGAACCGGACCGAGCCGCGCTTGCGCGAGGAGACGACCGGTCTCCCCGCCTAGCGCAGATCGACCCGAATGACCTTCTCGGTGCTGTTGTTCGGGGTGCTGTCGCGGTCGTTGGTCGTGGTCAGCCACAGGTTCCCGCCCGGGGCCGGCTCGATGGTCCGCAGCCGGCCGTAGGTCCCGGCGAAGTACTGCTGGGAGTTGACCAGTGACGAGCCGGAGATCTGCTCGCGGTACATCCGCTGGCCGCGTGCACACGCGACGTACACCACACTCGCGACGATCGCCAACCCGCTGCACGAACCGGCGGACGTCGGGTACGTCTGCTTCGGTGCGATGAGAGAGCCACCGCAGCTGCCCGTCGTACCTTCACATTGCGGCCACCCGTAGTTGCCGCCGCGCACGATCAGGTTGGTCTCGTCCATGACGTTGTTGCCGAATTCCTGCTCCCACAGGCGGCCCTGGGCGTCGAAGGCGAGTCCTTGGGGGTTGCGGTGACCGTAGCTCCACACGTAGGAGTTGAACGGGTTGCCGGCGGGAATGCCCCCGGTGCGGGTCATGCGCAGGATCTTGCCGTTGAGCGACCCGGCTCCGGTCAGGCGCTGCGCATTGGCACTGTTGAGCGCGTCCCCGGTTGAAACGTAGAGCATGCCGTCGGGACCGAACCGCAGACGACCGCCGTTGTGGTAGACGTTGCGCTGGATCCCGGTCAACAGCGTCTGCATCGACGCAACGGCCAACGTCCCGCCGGAGTAGCGAATTCGCGCGACTCGCGCCAGCGGGTTACGTCGACGTGGTCGGGGAGGAGACCGAGTCACCGTAGATCTCGCGTAGCGATGACAGCACCGAGTGCGTGATCTGGTCGTCGGACCACGATCGCACCGCCTGCGCGCACGGACCGGCCGCGAACGTCAGCAACGTCGGCTCCCCGTGCAGCCGGGTGAGGTCGTAGAACGAGTGCCACCACCGCGCCGCGGGCCCTGCCGCCGCACCGCGTAGACGTCAGGATCCCAGAAACGTCCATCGAACCGCAGGAACACCTTCTCGAAGTCGTTCATCGCCAGGTTCGACAGCGCCGCGGTCACCGGAGTCGGCAGAGCCGGTGAGATCACCAGGTCATCCGACTGCAGGACGCCGACCGGCACCGTCACGACCACGTGCCGCGCGTCCAGGCTCAGACCGGCGGTGCTCACTCGCGCGCCGCCGGTCGACCAGTCGATCCGCGTCACGACCTGGCCCAGCCGGATGTCCAGCCCGATCGCCAATCCCGTTGCCAGCTGGACGTATCCGTCCGGGAAGACCACCTCATCGCCGTTGGTCTGGTCGTCGTCCAGTCCGTGTGCGTCCATGTCGGCGATCCACACGCCGTACTGCTCCTCGGTGCGGTGTTGCAGGAATTCCCGGACCCGTTCGATGCGGTCCGGCGTCCAGTCCACGGCGCCGAGTGCGCGGTCGGCCAACTCGGCGTACGACGTGCCGGGGGCCACGGAGGCGAGCAGGACTGCCAGCCGCTCGTCAACGCTCCGCACGTCCTCGACGAAGGCCGCCGCCTGCTCGTCGCTGAGCCGGACGCCGTCGGGTCCGTAGTAGGCGATCGGCCGGCCGCCGGCCTGATAGCTGCCCACGGTGAACTCGGCCGCCCGCATCCCGAGGTCCTGCGTCGCCGCCCAGACGGGTCCGTCGTCGATGCCGTGGATCCACGAGGCACCCAGATCGGTGATACGCCCATCGACGCGAGAGGTGTGCACGCGCCCGCCGATCCGGTCCCGGGCCTCGAGCACGACGACACCCCTACCGGCGTCGGCGAGAAGGCGGGCGGCGGTCAGGCCGCTGATGCCGGCCCCGACGACGAGCGTGTCGATGCGGTCAGTCACCCCTGCAGTGTGACAAATAGGCTCGGTCGACGCTGCTCATGCCAGCCTTGTGCCAGTCCCGTCGAGAGGAGCACCGTGCTGGGCTTGGAGTTGATCGTCGTTCTCGGCGTGGCGCTGCTGCTGTGCGGTGCGCTCGCCCGGCGTTATCCGGTGGCCCCGGCGATCCTGTTGTTGCTCGCCGGAATCGTCATCGGTTTCGTGCCGCGGTTCCGTGAAGCACAGCTGCCGCCCGAGGTGGTGCTGCTGGTCTTCCTTCCGGCGCTGCTGTATTGGGAGAGCCTCACCACCTCGTTGCGGGAGATCCGCAGCAACCTTCGCGTGGTGGCGCTGACCAGTACGGCGTTGGTCGTCCTGACCGCCGGTGCCGTCGCCTGGGTCGCGCATGCGCGGGGCCTTCCCTGGGGCCCGGCGTGGGTCCTCGGTGCTGCCGTCGCGCCCACGGACGCCACTGCGGTGGGCGTTCTCGCCCGAGACCTTCCGCGGCGTACCGTCACCGTGCTCAAGGCCGAGAGCCTGGTCAACGACGGCACCGCCCTGGTGATCTTCGCCGTTGCGGTGGGGGTCACGGTCGGGCAGGAGACGCTCGCGCCGCTGCATCTGACCTGGCTGGTGGTGTTGTCCTACGCCGGGGGCATCCTGGCCGGACTGATCATCGGGTGGGTCAGCAGCACGGTCCGCCGCCGCATCAGCGACCCCACACTGGAGAACATCGCGGTGCTGGTGACGCCGTTCGCTGCGTTCCTTCTTGCCGAATTGATCGGTGCGTCGGGGGTTCTGGCTGTGGTCACGTGCGGACTGTGGATGAGCCAGAGCGCACCTCGCATCACCAGCGCCGCTGCCCGCCAGCAGATGATCGGCTTCTGGTCGCTGGCGACGACCGTCCTCAGCAGCGCGCTGTTCGTGCTGGTCGGACTGCAAGCCCAGTCGGCTGTCCGCAATCTGCGCAGCGAGTCCTACGAGGGCGCTCTCGTGGACATCCTCGTCGTCGGCGCGGTCGTCATCGGGACGCGGTGGATGTGGACCTACACCACGCCGTACGTGATCCGGCTGGTCGACCGCCGCCCGTCCCAGCGCGTCCGACGGGTAGGCGCCCGGCAGCGGATGGTGACGGCCAACGCCGGATTCCGCGGCGCAGTCTCCCTGGCGGTCGCCCTGGCCATCCCGCAGCGACTGGACTCCGGCGAGCCCTTCCCGGGGCGGGATCTGATCATCGTCATCACCTGCGGAGTCATCGTGCTGACCCTGCTGCAGGCGCTGTGGTTGCCGCTCATCGTGCGGGCCGCTCGCTTGCCGACGGACACCTCGGTCGAGCAGGAGCGGAAGCTGGCCGAAACGGTGACCGCCGACGCGGCGTACGACGCGATCGATGAGATCGGCGCCGACCTCGGCAGTAGCGAGCACGTCATCGAGCGGGTGCGGCATGAGATGGACAAACGTCGGCGGCTGCTGACCGCTGCCGACGACGGAAACCAGGCGCTGGTCCAGCACCACGACGAATACACCGCCTTGCGGCTGGCACTGCTCGCGAAGGAACGCGAGACGCTGATCCAGCTGCGCGACGAACGCCGGATCGATGACATCGTGCTGCGACAGGTGCAGTCCCGGCTGGACATTGAGGAGGTGCGCCTGTCGCGGGCGGCGACCACCGAATAAGGGTTCCCGGCCAGCTGTTCGATAATGGAACTATGTTTCCTGGGCGCTTCGACCGCAGCTGGCGGCGGCCGGAGCGTATGCGTCGGTGGTTCGAGGCGTACGGTCGCGGGCGATCGGTGTACGCCACGGGGCAGGGCGCCGGCGAGCTGCTCGGCTTCACTGGTATCGCGGCCCTGGTCGGGATCCTGACCGGGCTGACCGCCGCGACGTTCCGGATCGTGGTGGAGCGGGTGAACGATTGGCGCACCGACGCGGTCGGGATCTGGCACGGCCGGTGGTGGGGTCTGCCGCTGCTGATCCTGCTGTGTGCCGCTGCCACCTCGATCTCGGCCTGGCTGGTGCATCGCGTGGAACCGCACGCCGAAGGCAGTGGCATCCCGCGGGTCGAAGCGGTGGTGGAGGGTCGTTCGGCCCCGGGCCGGTTGCGCATTCTGCCGGTGAAGTACGTCGGGGGCGTGCTGTCCATGGGCGCCGGCCTGGCCCTCGGGCGGGAGGGGCCATCGGTTCAGATGGGCGGAACCATCGCCGCGAGGATCGGAACGGCCCTGCGGCGCAACGCATCCGACGTACGTGTCCTGGTTGCTGCCGGAGCGGCGGCGGGCCTGGCGACCGCCTTCAACGCGCCGATCGCCGGCGGGGTCTTCGTGCTGGAGGAGTTGTTGCGGCGCTTCGATCGGCGTACGACGCTCGCGACGCTGGTGGCGTCGGCGACCGGCTTCCTGGCCGCGCACTTCCTGGTGCGCGGCGGGGTCATCTTCACCGTGCCGCCGTTGCCCGCGCCGCGCGTCGCGGAGGCGCCCTGGGTACTCCTTGTCGGCATCGCGACCGGCGTGCTCGCGGTGGGATACAACCGGGCGATCATGAGGGGCCTGCGCTGGGCCGACACCAGCCGGTGGTCGCCACCGGTGCGGGCCGCGGTCATCGGAGGCGTCGTCGCAATCGTCTGTTGGCTCTCGCCGGGCCTGGTCGGTAGTGGCGACGGACTCACCCAGGATGCGCTCCTGGGCACAGGCACGCTGCTCACCGTGGTCGGGATCCTGTTGGTGAGGATCGCGCTCAGTGTGGTGTCGTACGCCGCGACCGTCCCCGGGGGTCTGTTCGCCCCGATGCTCGTGATCGGCGCGCTCACCGGCGAGATCGTCGGTCGCTTCGCCCATCAGGTCGGCGGAGCCACCGCCCCGTCCGTCACCGCCCTGGCCCTGCTGGGCATGGCCGCCTTCTTCACCGCGAGCGTGCACGCCCCGGTGACCGGGTTGGTGCTGGTGACGGAGATGAGCGGCTCGGCCGGTCAGCTTGCTCCGATGCTCGGTGCGTGCGCGGTGGCGTTGCTGGTCGCGAGTGCGTTGCGCTCGGAGCCGATCTACGACTCGCTCACCGCCCGGTCGGTGCAGGTCTCACGGCTGGCCGACGAGGACCGCGAGGTGAAGACGGCCGCGGGCGGCGCCGCTGCGAATTGATCGGGCGGGTCCGCCGAGGGCCTTTCGTCGCTGGGTCAGGCGCCGCTGGGTCAGGCGCCGCGGAAGGCGGCCGGTGCCAGCAGGGCCAGGATGCCGACCGCGAGCAACAGGGCAGCGGCAACGACCGGCAGCCAGCCGATACCCGCATGCGACAACACGTATCCGCCGACCACGGAGCCGCCGGCGATGCCCACGTTCGCGGAGGAGTTGACCCATGCGCCGGCGACGTCGGCGGAGGCCACCCCGGCGCGCACGGCCAGGGCCTGGAAAAGTGACGGGACCGACCCGAACGCCCCGGTCCACAGCGTGACGCCGACCAGGACGGGCACCAGCGCCGGATAACCGGCCGCGACCACCAACAGGCCCGTCGCCAGGAGCGCGGGGATCATCCGGGCGCTGCCCAGCGGCCGGCGGTCCAGATGCGCAGCGCCGATCCGCAGACCGATCAGCCCCACGACCCCGAAGACGAGCAGGACCGGCCCGATCCAGTCCTGGCGCAGGCCGGCGGACTGCAGCATGGAGGAGATGTAGGTGTAGGCGGTGTAGTGGCCCAGGAAGGCCAGACCGCAGGCCAGGATGACCACGATGAGCGGCCGTGGATCGCGACGAACGCGACGCTGCTCCGTCGGCGGCACGCTGACGTCGGGAAGAACGCGCCAGGCGACTGCTGCGATGGCCAGGACTCCGGCGGTGAGAATCGCGAAGGCCGCGCGCCACCCCCAGACGGTACCGATGACGGTCCCGAGCGGCACGCCCAGCACGAATCCGGCCGAGCCGCCGACGGACATCAGCGCCATCGCCTTGCCGGTGTGCGAGAGCGGGGCCAGCCGGGCGGCGTACCCGATGGAGATGGAGAAGAACAGTGCGTGGGCGATACCGCCCAATCCGCGGGCGAGGGCCAGCACTGCGAATCCGCTTGCCGTAGCGGCGAGTGCGTTGCTGATCGCATATCCGAAGAGCGTTGCGAGCAACAACGGCTTGCGCGGCAGACGGCGGGTCAGGATCGTCAACGGCACCGCGAGGACCGCGACCATCAGGGCGTAGACACCCACCAGCAGACCGGCGTGCTGCTCGGCGATCCCCAGCGAATCGGCGATCTGCGGCAGCAGGCCGACCGGGAGCATCTCGGTGGTCAACGCGCCGAACGAGGCCAGCGACAGCGTCACCAGGCCGATCCGGGCAGCGCGGAACGCCGCGTCACCGTCGGCCACGACCGAAGGCGACCGGTCGGCCGTGGTCGGTTGTTGCACAAAGACTCCTCGAGACACCGGGTAGTATTTCCTCGTGACTCGAGAATATTCGTCGAAGGCCGGGTCTGCCAAGTCGGCCGACGCCGCCGCGGCGGTGATTCCCCGCACAGTGCAGCGCCGGTGGGAGGTCGCCGGCGAGGTACTGCGTCTACTGCACACGACCCCCGGCGTCACCCGCGCCCAGGCCGTCGAGCAACTGGGGATCTCCAGCGCCAGTGCCACCGATCTGTTCGATCGCCTGCGCCAGTGTGAGCTGCTGACCGAAAACCCCGCTCCCGCAACGGGACCCGGCCGGCCCACGACGCTCCTGGCGGCCGCGCCGCAGGGCCCCTTGATCGGCGTACTCGACCTTGCCGGTTCGTCGTGGCAGATACTGCTGGCCGACCTGGCCGGTGACGTCACCCGCCTCGCGCACGGTGCGTACGCCGATGCGACGCCCGCCCGCTTCATTCCCCGCCTGGCCAAGCGGCTGGCCGAAGCCCTCTCGCCGTACGCCGATCGCGTCCTGGTCGTGTCCGTCGCGGTGGCGGGGACGGTCACCGGTAACCGCCTGCTGCAGTTCGCGGGCGAGCAGCCGCAGCCGGCGGACCTGGCTCCGCTGCTGCGCGGGCTGCCGTCGCACGCCGCGCTCTTGGTGGACAACGACGCCACGCTCGGCGGTCTCGCCGAAGCGCGGACCGGTGCCGCCCGCGGCGCCGCTAGCTGCCTGCACCTACTGCTGACCGGGGGCATCGGCGGGGTGATGGTCATCGACGGCGCACCGGTCGTGGGCGCTTCGGGGGCCGCCGGGGAGTTCGGGCACATGCCGTTCGGTGACCCGGCGCAGCCGTGTCCGTGCGGTGCGTTCGGCTGCTGGTCGCGCCAGGTGGATGCGACGGTGCTGGACGCGGGCGAACCGGCCGCGATCGAGGCCGTGGCGCACGCCTTCGGCCGCGGAGTGGGCGCCCTGGTCAACGGGTTGGATCCGCAGGTGGTGACGGTGGGCGGCCTGGCACCCGCCGTGATGGCGGCCGATCCGACCGCCTTCGAGCGGGGCTATCACGACGGCTTGATGGCCTTCCGGCGATCCGATCCGCCGCCGGTGCTGGCGGCTTCGCATGACGACGGGCCGGTCGCCGGCGCGGTCAGCCGGGCGATCGATGAGCTGACGACCCCGGCCGTGCTGGAGGGATGGACCGCGCGATGATGGCCGTATGAGCACTGCGCTGCGCGTCATCGACAACCCGGACGAATCGCGGTACGAGGGCTGGTCCGAAGGCGTGCTCGTCGGTCTGGCGGACTACCGCCCGGCGGGGGAGGGCGTCATCGCGATCCCGCACACCGAGGTCGATCCCGCCCGCCAGGGGCGGGGATTGCCGGGGCGATCGTGCGGTTCGCTCTGGATGACCTGCGGGAGAAAGGTGTTCACGTCGTGCCGTCGTGCCCGTACGTGCGGCGGTGGATCGATCAGCACCCGGAGTACGCCGATCTGGTGGCCTGAGCCACCAGGTTGAGCCGAGCGGCTGCACCGGCGTACAATTTCGATATTGAAATATTCGGACTGCAATATGTGTGGTCCGGATCACCGATCGGAATTCGAAAGTCGAGCCCTAGCATGTCCCGCCTGACCCGTACCCTCGCCGCCCGTCGTGATGCCGCACGCTCCATCCGTGCGTTGCAGCGCGCGATCGATCTGGCGCCGAGCCAGGGTGCCCGCGACGATCTGGTCGCGGCATGGCAGCGTTCCGAACTGCGGCACTGACCCGCTAGCCGGCCGTCCCGTCGAGCAGATCGGCGAGTGCGGCGGCGGTCGGGATGCTGTGCCCGTGGGTGCGCACGACCCGCGGCCATCGAGTGGCCCAGGTCAGCCGGTCATCCCCCGCTGCGCACACCAGGATCGCCTCCGGGTCGGCCACGAGTGCTGCGCGCACGGTCTCGTCCTGGACGGGATCCACGCCGAGGGTGCCGGTGAGCACCAGGTCGGCGTCGGGGGCGACCGGCAGGACGGCGTCCGGTGCGGAATCGTCACCGTGACCCTCGGGCGACTTTTGGCGAGCGAAGGCGCGGACAACCGTCGAACCCGGGTGTCGGCGTACGACCTCATCCACCAGGACGTCGTTGAGCGCGCCGGCAGCGATGTTGCGCGCCCGGCGCGCGTCCAGGATGCGCAGCGGCCCCGCCAGGGGCGGCACCTCACCGCGGACGGTGAGCGCTGATGCGGCCCAGCGACGTTCGTCCTGCGCGGTGGCAGCCGGCAGCCGGTCATGGGGTCCGGTCACCCAGTCCTGCATCCGCGCGATGCGTGCGGCCGCCGTCTGGACGCGAGCAGGATCGAGGCGGCCATTGCGCAAGGCGGTCGTAACGGCTGAAACTGCCTCTCGCAGAACGCCCTCCGGCCCGTCTGCGCCGCCGTTGAACACGGCGTTGCCGAGGGCGATCACGTCGGCGCCGGCGGACAGGGCGCGCACGCAGCCCTCGCCCATCCCCATACCGTCGCGGATAGCCCGCATGTCCAGCGCATCGGTCACGATCAGACCCGTGAAGCCCAGCTCCTCACGTAGGAGCGACAGCGCGGCCGGACTGGTGGTTGCCGGCTGGTCGGGATCGACCGCCGCGAAGACGATGTGCGCGGTCATGACGGCTCGAACGCCCGCGTCCACCGCAGCGCGGAACGGCAGCAGCTCCACGTGTTGCAAGCGAGCTCGGTCGTGATCGATCCGGGGCAGGCCGAGGTGCGAGTCGACGGCGGTATCGCCATGTCCCGGAAAGTGTTTCGCACATCCGGCAACGCCCTGCGACTGTAGCCCGCGCACATACGCGGCGACCTGCTCGCCGACCCGCCGCGGGTCACTGCCGAACGAGCGAATGCCGATGACGGGATTGCGCGGATTGTTGTCGACGTCGGCGACGGGCGCGAAGTCCAGGTCGATCCCGAGAGCGCGCACGTCCTGTCCGATGGCCGAGGCAACCGCCGAGGTCGCCGCGAGGTCATCGACGACCCCCAGCGTCGCCGCACCCAGGTGCGCACTGCCGTGGTGGGTGCCCAGGCGGCTGACCGTCCCGCCCTCCTCGTCGACCGCGATGACTCGAAGGCCCCGAGAGTGGAGATCATCAGAAAGGGATCGGGTGGCAACGGCTTCGGGGCTGACGTTGTGCCCGAAGTAGCACACGCTGCCCAGTCCGTCGTCGATGGCTTCCTTGAGCCAGTCCGGTGCGGTTCGCCCCTCGAATCCGGGCATGAGCACCGAGAGGGCCAGGCGACGCAGCTCGCTCATTTGACCGACCCGGCCACCAATCCGGCACCCATCCGCTTCTGCGCGAGCACGAAGATGACCACGACCGGGATGGTGACGATGGTCGAGGCTGCCATCAGGCCGTTCCAGTCGTTGGTGTTCTGGCCGAAGAAGGACTGCAACCCGACACCGACGGTGAGGCGGTCGTCGCGGGAGAGGAAGGTGAGCGCGAAGGTGAACTCTTCCCAGGCCAGGACGAAGGAGAACGCACCGGTCGCGATCAGTCCGGGCGTGACCAGGGGCAGGAGCACCGAGCGGAACATCCGCCACCAGCCGCAGCCGTCGAGATAGGCGGCCTCCTCCAACTCCACGGGCACGGCCGCGACGAAGCCGCGCAGGTTCCAGATCGCGAACGGCAGTGAGAAGGCGATGTAGACGACGGCCAGCCCGATCAGGGAGTTCAGCAGGTGCCATTGCTTCATCTGCAGGAAGAGCGGGATCACCAGCGCTTCGGCGGGCAGCATCTGCACGATCAGGACGAGCACGAGAACCGTTGTGCGGAAACGGAACCGGAAGCGCGCGATGGCCACCGAGCCCAACAGCGCCAGGAAGACCGACACGACCACCGTGATGACGGTGACGATGGCCGAGTTCACCAGGTACGTACTGAAGTGGCCTTTGGTCATCACGTCGGTGAAATGCCGGAACGTGAACGAGGTCGGCAACAGGCTGTCCGCGCCAGAGGTGTTGGTGTTGCTGACCGCGGTCGTGAGCATGAAGTAGATCGGGAACAAGGTGAAGAGCAGCAGAGCAATCGCCGCGACGTACTTGCCGACCTTCATGGCCGGGGTGGAGTGGCTGTTCATTGCAGGTCGTCCTCCCGGAAGAGCAGTCGCAGATAGACCAGGGTGATAGCCAGCAGGACGAGGGTGAGCAGCACCGCGATCGCCGAGCCCAGGCCGTAATTGGTCTGGTTGATACCGGTGATGTAGGACCAGACGCCCATGTTGAGCACCTCGGGGTTGCTGCCGTCACCGCCGGGCATCAGATAGATCTGCGCAAACACTTTGAAGTTCCAGATCGTCGACAGGATCGTGACGACGGCGAAGACCGGTCGCAGGATGGGCAGCGTGATGCCGGTGAACCGCTTCCAGGCGCTGGCGCCGTCCAACGCCGCAGCCTCGTAGAGGTCTTCGGGCACGGTGAGCAGCCCGGCGTAGATGGTCAGCGCCACGAACGGATAGCCGTGGTGGATCACGTTCAGCGCGGCGATCGCGTAGAAGCTGAGGCGGTCGAGGAACCAGTTGTATCCCTCCGGGCCCAGCAGGCCGACCGCTTGGAGGGCCTGGCGAACGATGCCTGCGTCGGGGTCGAAGATCCAGCGCCAGATGTAGGTTCCGGTAACGGCGGGCAGCGCCCACGCGATCAGCATCGCGCCGATGATGACGCTGCGCCATCTGGGCCCGAGTGCGCGGAGCAGCAACGCCACCAGCGTGCCCAGCACGACCGTTCCCACGACGGTGATCACCGCGAAGACAACGGTGTTGGGCAGGATGATGCTCCACAGGTAGTTCGCCGGCAGGCCGGGGAGCCGGAGAACACCTGCCGGTAGTTCTCCAGCCCGACCCAGCGCGGGACCCCGGAGATGATCTCCTTCAGTCCGTAGGCGTGGAACGACAGGTAGATGACGCGGTAGATCGGGTAGAGCAGCAGGGCCGCGATGACCAGCAGCGGCGCGGCCAGCAACAGCCACGGACGGCGAGTGGTACGGCGCATCTCAGCTCTCGTTCAAGGTGGCAGTCAACTGCTGGTTGGCAGTGCTCGTCGCCTCATCGACGGACGTACCGGTCAGGATCGACTGCAGCATCTGGGGAATGAGCTTCTTGCCCTCCGCCGCGCCCCATTGCGGTGCGCTGGGCAAGGCGCGGCCCTCCTCCAGCATCGCGGTCGCAAACGGTGCGGTCAGCGAATCGGCATTGTTGGCAAAGCTTTTCAGGCCCGACTTGGTGCTGGGAAAGAAGCTGCTTTCTTCGGCGAACTGTTTGGCCAGGGACCCGGTCGTCATCAGTTCGATCAGTTGCCAGTCCAGGTCCTGGTTCTTGCTTCTGGCCATCGCAGCCAGATTGGAGCCCCCGACCAGGGTGGGTGCGATGCCGCCGTCCTTGCCGGGGATCGCGAAGGCGCCGATCTTGTCCTTCAGGCTCGGGTCGGCCTGCACGGCCGCCTTCGGCGTCCAGTTGCCCTGGATCACCATGGCGGCCTTGCCCTTGGTGAAGGCGTCCAGCAGGTCGGTCTCTTTCCATGTGGCGGCGCCCGTCGTGGACGAACCGTCCTTGGTGGCCAGACCGGTGTAGAAGGACAGCCCCGCCCGGGACCGGGCACTGTCCAGGTGCCCGGTCCACGTGCCGCCGCTCTCGGTGGCGAAGTCACCGCCTGCGCCCCAGATGAAGGGGGCAGCGGCGTACTGCGAGGCACCGGCGATCGGCATCGCGGCCATTCCCGGCTCCTTGGCTTTCAACGTCTTCACCGTTGCTTCGAGTTCGGCCCAGTTGGTCGGCACCTTGATGCCGTCCTTGGCGAAGATGTCTTTGCGGTAGACGATTCCTCGGGTACCGGCGTACCAGCCCACCCCGTACTGCTTGCCGTCGTAGGTCGCCGAGTCCTTCAGTGCCTGCAACTCATCGCTGCCCAGGCCGGAGGACTGGATCCTGCCGGATAGATCGGCTAAACCCCCGGCGGCGGCGAACTCGGAGTTCCAGGTGGCGCCGATCTCCGAAACGTCCGGGCCGTCACCGCTGGCGAAGGAGCGCACCAGCTTGTCGTGTGCGTCCGCCCACTCGACCTCGGTGATGTTCACCGTCGCACCGGTCTTGGCTTTGAACGCGCTCTTCAATGCGTTGTAGTAGCCCGACGAATCGGGGTTGGTGCCCTTCATCACCCACAGATTCACCGTCTTGCCGCCGCCGGCAGCGCTACTGGCGGCCCCTGTCGACCCGTCGTCACCACAGCCGGCCAGGAGCACCCCCGTCACTGCGACGATCCCGGCCAGACCGATCAGACGACGGGCGGGGAGGCGAAGTGGGCGGTGGGTCATGGGTGCTCCTGGTGGCGGTGGCGCGGAATCAGTTGGCGTTCAAGGTGGCGGTGATCGCCTGGCTGGCCTTCGTGGTTGCGTCGTCGACGGAGGTCCCTGTCAGGATCGACTGCAACATCTGGGTGATGGTCTTATTGCCCTCGACTTTGCCCCACTGCGGTGCGTTCGGGACGTTGCGACCGGCCTCCAGCATCGCCTTCGCGAAGGGCGCGACCAACGGGTCGGTGCTGTTCGCGTAGGGCTTGAGCGCACTCTGGGTGCTGGGGAAGAAGCCGGTCTCGTCGGCCCACTGCTTGGCGAGCGTGTCCGAGGTCATCAGGTCGATCAGTTGCCAGTCCAGGTCCTGGTTCTTGCTCTTGGCCATGACGGCCAGGTTCGAGCCGCCCAGGAAGGTCGGGGCGATACCGCCGTCCTTGCCCGGCACGGCGAAGGCGCCGATCTTGTCCTTCAGGCTCGGGTCGGCCTGCACGGCCGCCTTCGGTGTCCAGTTGCCCTGGATGACCATGGCGGCCTTGCCCTTGGTGAAGGCGTCCAGCAGGTCGGTCTCCTTCCAGGTCGAGGCACCGGTGGTGGAGGAGCCGTCCTTGGTGGCCAGACCGGTGTAGAAGGACAGACCGGCGCGCGACGTGTCGTTATCAAGGGCGCCGGTCCACGTGCCGCCGCTCTCGGTGGCGAAGTCACCGCCTGCACCCCAGATGAAGGGGGCAGCGGCGTACGACGAGGCACCGGCGATCGGCATCGCGGCCATTCCCGGCTCCTTCTGCTTCAGCGTCTTGACGGTGTCTTCCAGCTCGGCCCAGTTGGTCGGCACCTTGATGCCGTCCTTGGCGAAGATGTCTTTGCGGTAGACGATTCCTCGGGTACCGGCGTACCAGCCCACCCCGTACTGCTTGCCGTCGTAGGTCGCCGAGTCCTTCAGTGCCTGCAACAGGTCGTTGCCCTTGCCGGAGGACTGGATCTTGTTGGACAGGTCCGCCAGGCCGCCGGCGGAGGCGAACTCCGGCGTCCAGGTCGTGCCGATCTCTGAAACGTCCGGGCCGTCGCCGCTGGCGAAGGAGCGCACCAGCTTGTCGTGTGCGTCCGCCCACTCGACTTCCTGGATGTTCAGGGTCGCACCGGTCTTGGCCTTGAACGCGCTCTTCAATGCGTTGTAGTAGCCCGAGGCGTCCGGGTTGGTGCCCTTCATGACCCAGAGGCTGACCGACTTGCCCCCACCGGAGCCACCGCTGGCCCCTCCGGTGGACCCGGTGCTCGAGCCGTCGTCCCCGCAGCCGGCCAGGAACAGCCCGGCCACCGCGATCATGCCGACGGCGCTGAGGGTCGTGCGCGTCCGGCGGGTGCTGGTGCGAAGCGGATGTGTCATGAGGTTGCTCCTGCTCTGGTCTGGGTGGTTCGGCCGACGCATTGACGCGCCCCCCGATGGAGAGCATACGTAAAGAACTCTCCGTAGCGTGGAGATGAATGGTAAAAACTTTCGCGTCCTGGGTCGGGGAACACAGACGTTGCGGGTGCAGGCGTGAAGCGGCCCACCCCGGGCACCCGGGACGGGCCGCTTCGTCGGTGTGCTCGCGGACTACTTGGCCGCCTCCGCGAACTCGGTGGTGTAGGTCTTGGCGACGTCGATGCTGTCCTTCTTCGGCTTGACGGCTGCGGAGAAGGAGCCGAGCACGGTGAGCACGTTCTTGGCGCCGTCGGCGTTCATCACCCCGTTCCCGTTGAACATCCCGATCGAATCGCCGATGGCTTTGACGTACAGATCCGGGTCGCTGCCCTTGTAGTCGGCCGGCATCTTCTCCGCGATCTCGGCAGCCGAGTGGCTGTCGACGAACTTCAGGGTCTTGACGAAGGCGTTGGCCAGTTTTTGCACCGTCGCCTTGTTGTTGGCCACGTAGTCGCAACTCATGTACAACGAACTCGCCGGGTACAAGCCACCGAGGGCCTGTTTGGTCCCGTCCTCGGTGCGCATGTCGACCATCACCTTGCCCATGTCGCCCTGGGTGATCTTGGCGATGGTGGGGTCGGTTGTCATCCCGGCGTCGATGCCGCCGGTCTTCAACGCGGCGATGAAGGTCGAGTCGGCACCGGCCTTCACCGTCGTGTACTGCGAGGTGGTCACACCGGCCCGGCCGGCGAGGTACTGGGTCAGGAAGTCCGTCGAGCTGCCGGCGCTGGTCACCCCCAGCTTCTTGCCCTTGAAACCGGCCGGGTTGGTGACGGAGGATTCCGCGTCTTTGCTGACCACCTCGGCCTCGCCGGGCACGTTGGCGAACTGCACGACGCTCTCCAGGCATTTGCCCTTGGCCTGCATGTCGATGGTGTGGTCGTAGAAGCCCACGACACCTTGTGCCTGGTTGGCGATCAGTGCCGTCTCGGCGGTGACCCCCGCCGGGGTGTCCACCAGATTGACGTTCAGGCCCTGTTGCTTGAAATACCCCAGTTGCTGGGTGAGGGCGGCGGGCAGGTAGATGATCTTGCTCATCCCGCCGACCATGATGGTCACATCCGTCGAGCCTTGGTCACCACCGCCACTGGCGTCGGTCTTCTTCGTGGCACAGCCGGACAGGGCCAGCGTGCTGGCGGCAGCCAGGGCAACGGCTGCAGAAATCGTGCGTTTCATGATGTTCCTTAGCGAATCGAGTTGTAGCAGTGAGTGATTGGGGTCGTTCGTCAGACCTGGATCGCCGCCGTGTTCGTCGGCGGCCGCCAGCGCAGCAACTTGCCTTCGAAGAAGCCGAGGATGAGCTCGGCACCCAGGGCCAGGACCGTGGAGATGAGCATTCCGGCGTAGATCCCAGCAGCGTCGAACGAGCCCTGGGCGGTGCTGATCAGCAGGCCGATACCGTGCGTGGCTCCGGCGTACTCACCGACGATGGCGCCGATCAGTGCGAATCCGAAGGCGGTGTGCAGACTGGCCAGGATCCAGCTGGTGGCGCTGGGGACCACGATCGAACGCAGGATCTGCCAGCGGCTGGCGCCGAGGATGCGGGCGTTGTTGACCAGGTTGCCGTCCACTTCGCGAGCGCCCTGGAAGGCGTTGAAGAAGACCGGAAAGAACACCAGCACCACCGCGGTGGCGATCTTGCTGCCCATCCCGAGGCCGAACCAGATGATGAACAGCGATGCCAGCACGATGCGCGGCACAGCGTTGAGGGCCTGGATGTAGGGCGCGAGGACCTCGGACAGGAGCTTGGCGCGGCCGAGCAGAATGCCGAGAACCACGCCGAGGATGGAACCGATGATGAAACCGATCACCGCCTCGACGAGGGTGTACCCGATCTGCAGCCAGATGGAGCCCTGAGCGGTGCCCTCGGTGAACCAGACCACCAACTTGTTCCAGATCAAGCTGGGCTGGGAGTAGAAGAACGGGTCGAACCAGAGGGCGACTGACAGCTGCCAGAAGGCCAGGACGGCCACGAGGAGCAGGACGCGCAGCACATAGACCTTCGCCTTGTGGCGGCGGACCCGCTGCTTGGGAGTCATCCGACGCGTTCCCGGGTCGGTGTCGTCGGTGCTGGGGTTCTGGATTGCGGTATCAAGCGACACGGTCGGCGCTCCTGCGGGCGATGGCGACCTCGGAGGACAACGACTCCCAGATCTTCGAATAGGTCTGCACGAACTGCGGATCCATCCGCAGTTCCTCCACGTTGCGCGGCCGGGGGATCTCGACGGTGAAGTCGTCCTTGACCGTGGCCGGGCTGGCGGTCATGACGACGACCCGGTCGGCGAGTGCGATGGCTTCCTCCAGGTCGTGGGTCACGAAGATGACCGCTGACCTGGACTGCGACCACAGGTCCAGCAACTCGGTCTGCATCAGCGCACGGGTCTGCACGTCCAGCGCCGAGAAGGGCTCGTCCATCAACAGGATCGACGGTTCGTTGACCAGCGTCTGGGCGAGAGCGACGCGCTTGCGCATCCCGCCTGACAGTTGGTGCATGTAGTACGACTCGAAACCGGCCAGGCCCACCTTGGCGATCCATTCGGCCGCTCTGCCCTGAGCCTCCTCCTTGGCGACACCCCGCCACAACGGGCCGGCGGATACGTTGCCCAGCACGGTGCGCCACGGAAGCATCGCATCCGCCTGGAACATGTAACCGACGCCGTCGGGGATCCCGGTGACGGGCTCGCCCGCAACGGTGACGGTTCCCTCGGAGGCCGGTTCCAGCCCGCTGACAAGGGACAGCGTGGTGGACTTTCCGCATCCGGTGGGTCCGACGATGGCGACGAATTCACCCTCGCCGACACTGAGGTTGACGTCCCTGATGGCGGTGTGGGTGCCACCGGTGCTGGTCAGGAAACGCTTGGTCGCATGTCTGAGTTCGACCAGAGTCATAGGCCCTCCTGGGAGCGATCGGGACCGGAATCCGACGCTGTGATCCAGGTCTCATCCGGGGAGCGAGCCTCACGCTAGGTAGGACCTACAGCCGGTGTCACCGGTTGTGATCGATGCTCGCGTTCTGCTCGATGCGGTCCTTTTGCGCATTCTGCCCAGCAGTTGGTGAGACGCCGGTCACACGGTTTATCGTGAGAAACCATGACCGCGAG
Source organism: Branchiibius cervicis (assembly GCF_042661605.1). Classification (NCBI taxonomy): domain Bacteria; kingdom Bacillati; phylum Actinomycetota; class Actinomycetes; order Micrococcales; family Dermacoccaceae; genus Branchiibius; species Branchiibius cervicis. The sequence goes on along the minus strand of NZ_JBHSWJ010000002.1, from coordinate 2,023,944 downwards.
GACCTCACGACGCCGCCTGAGCTTCAGCGGGCAGCTACTGGTCTCGCAGGTGCTCGTGGTGCTCCTGCTGGGGATGCTGGGACTGGCTGCGGTGACGTGGTTGGCGCGATCGATGCTGCGCGGTCAGTACGAGCAGCGGGCGCTGGCCGTCTCCCGCACCATCGCGGCCGACCCAGGCCTTGCCGATGCGGTCGCTCGCGAGGACCAGGCAACCGTGCAACGGATTGCGATGGCTCAACAACGAGCAACCGCAGCACTTTTCGTGGTTGTCACCGATCGTCGAGGAATACGGCTTGCGCATCCGAACCCCCAAGAGGTCGGCAAGTCAGTGAGCACGTCGCCGGAAGAAGCCCTGCACGGCCGCGAGGTGGCGGACATCGAGGAGGGGACGCTCGGGCTGTCGGCACGCGGAAAGGTGCCGCTGCGGACCTCCGACGGGGCGGTCGTGGGAGAGGTGAGCGTTGGGTTCAGTGCGGACGACATCGACCGGGCACTGCTCCATCTGTTGGCCATCGCCATCCCGATCGGGGTGGGTGCGGTGCTCGTCGGAGCCTCGGCTGCGGGGCTGGTCGCGCGGCGGGTCAAGCGAGGCACCTTCGGCCTGGAGCCGCGCGAGGTCGCCGACCTGGTGCGCGAGCGGGAAGCGGTACTCCACGGCATCGGCGAGGGTGTGCTGGCGATCGACGACTCGGGCCGGATCACCATGTGCAACAACGAAGCTCGTCGCCTCTTGGACAATGATCTGGAGGTCGGAGCGCTGGTATCGGACGCCGGGTTGCCGGAGCGGTTGCAGCAGGCACTCAGCGCCCCGCCGGACCGGGCGGTTTCGGCCAGCGAGCGACGGGTGCTGATCGGTGTCTCGCGAGGAGTCGAGCACGACGGCAGGAGTCTCGGCGCGGTGTTGACCCTGCGAGATCGCACCGACATCGAATCCTTGACGGATGAATTGGCTTCTGTGCGAACGATGACCAGTGCCCTGCGTGCCCAACGTCACGAGTTCGCCAACCGCATGCACACCGTGATCGGGCTGTTGCGATCAGGGTCGACGGCGGATGCGCTGGAGTATCTGGACGAATCCGGTGCCGTGGAAGGCACCGACCACGTCAGTGCCTTGGATGCGGTGGCGTCCAACACCATCCGGGCGCTCTTCAGCGCGAAGGTCGCGTTGGCGGCCGAGCGTGGGGTCGTCCTGGAGCTATCGGAGCACTCGGCCGTGCCCCACAAGTTGCTGGCACCGGTGGAAGTGGTCACCGTGCTGGGCAACCTCCTGGACAACGCCATTGATGCCGCGGCCGGCTCGGTCAACCGCCCTGCCCGGGTCGATCTCGACCTGCTCGAGGACGGGAGCAACCTGGTCATGTCCGTCGCCGACAGCGGGGACGGCATCGCAGAGCAGATGAGAGGCGTCGTATTCCAGGAGGGCTTGAGCACGCGTGGGCCGGACCGGGGTTACGGGTTGGCGATCGCCCGACGGACAGCGCGTGACCTGTCCGGTGACATCGAGATCACCTCGACCGGAAAGCACGATGCGGCAACGGTTTTCGTCGCTACCTTGCCGGGTGTTCTGGACGCAGACCGGTCGGTCGGACCGAAGCAGGCGGCCGGTTCGCCATGCTGAAGGCGCTCGTGGTCGACGACGACTTCCGTGTCGCGCAGCTGCATGCCTCCTACGTGGGCAAAGTGCCCGACTTCGAGGTTGCGGGGGTGGCGCACACCGGCGCGGAGGCGCTCGAGCAGTGTGCCCTGGTCCAGCCCGACCTGGTGCTGCTGGACAGCTACCTACCCGATCAGCCTGGCCTGGAGGTGGCTGTCCGCCTGGCCGGCACCCGCACCGATGTTGTGATGGTGACCGCAGACACCGCAGCGGATACGGTGCGCGCCGCTTTCAGCGCCGGAGCACTGGGCTATCTGGTCAAACCCTTCACCGAGGACGACCTGGCGGCCAGATTGCTGGCTTATCAGCGCTATCGGTCCCGGATCCAGCGAGGTCACCTGCATCAGAGACAGATCGACGCCGCAGCAGCCGCATTGGTCCCGGGCAAGCCGGCGGGCACCACGTCCCGGCATTCGTCTGTGACCCAGGGACTGGTCCGGGATCTGGTCCGCGACTCCTCGTGCGCGGTGACCGCGACGGAGGTCGCCACCGGCCTCGGCATCGGCCGGGCGACGGCGCAGCGGTACCTGTCGGTCATGGCCGATTCCGGCGAGTTGGCGATCGCGCTCCGGTACGGTTCTACCGGCCGGCCGGAGCACGAATACCGCTGGAACCTCTGACAATTCGGCCCACCCCGGGCATCCGGGGTGGGCCGTGCCGTGCTGGGTTCGCCGTCTACTTCAGCTCCGTCGAAGACAGCTCCAGAAGGCGGCGGGCGACCACCAGCAACTGGATCTGCTGGGTACCCTCGAAGATGTCCAGGATCTTGGCGTCGCGGGCCCACTTCTCCAGCAACTCGGTCTCGGCGTACCCGGTGGCCCCGCACAGCTCGACGCACTTGAGCGCGACGTTGACGCAGGTCCGGCCCGCCTTGGCCTTGGCCATCGAGGCTTCCATCGAGTTGGGTTGACCGTTGTCGGCCATCCACGCGGCGCGCAGCGCCAGCAGGTACGCCGCCTCGAAGTCGGCTTCCATCTCGATCAGGCTGGCCGCGGCGTACGACTGGGTGGTGATCGGCGCATCCAGGTCGGGTTCGACCCCCGCCTTGGCCAGCAACTCGGTCGCGAGGTCCAGGGACGCGCGGGTGAGACCCACCGCCATCGCCGCCACCAGTGGCCGAGTGTTGTCGAAGGTCTGCATGGCACCGCCGAAGCCGCCCTCGGTCTTGATCTCCGGGTCGCCCAGGAGGTCGGCGGCGGGCACCCGGCAGTCCTGCAGGCTGAACGCGGCGGTGTCAGAGGCGCGGATGCCCAGCTTGTGCTCGAGCCGGACGAGTTTGAGTCCGGGGTTCGATCGCTCGACCACGAACGACTTGATCGCCTTCTTGCCCAGGCTGCGGTCCAGGGTCGCCCAGACCACGACCAATTCGGCCCGCTCACCGGCAGTGACGTAGATCTTCTCGCCGTTGAGCACGTACTCGTCGCCGTCCTTGACCGCGGTGGTGCGGATGGCGCCGGAATCCGAGCCCGCTCCGGGCTCGGTGATCGCCATGGCCGCCCAGCGACCGGCGTACCGCGCCTTCTGCTCGTCGTTGGCGACGGCGGCGATCGCCGCGTTGCCCAGTCCCTGGCGGGGCAGTGACAGGGTCAGACCGACGTCCCCGCGGCAGGTTTCCATGATCGACAGCACCGAGGAGAGGTTGGCACCGTTCTTGGCACTGCCGTCGTCGGCCTTCTTCTCGGTGACTGCGGCATCCCTGGTCGCACCGGTGGCACCGGCACCCTGGGTGGCGCCGCTGTCGGACATGCCGTCGATGAGCGCGGACATCAGGTCCAGCTCGACGGGGTATTCGTGCTCGGCCAGGTCGTACTTGCGGCTGATCGGGCGGAAGACCTCATCGGCCATCGAACCTGCCTGCTTGACCAGCGGCACGAATTTGCGGGGGATCTCGAGGTTGATCATGTTCATCTCCTGAAGGTGTGCGGGGCCGCTCAGACGTAGAGGGTGCCCTCGAGGACGCCGGTGGCGCGCAGATCGCGGTACCAACGCTCGTTGTCGAATTCCTTGACGAAGCCGTGCCCGCCGAGCATCTGCACGGCGTTGGACCCGACCTCGGTCAGGTGGCGGGCGGCCAGCGACCGGGCGTGGGCGATCTGGGCGCAGGCGTCCTTGCCCGCGTCGAGCAGCGCCGCGGCACGCAGGACCACCAAGCGCAGGCCGTCGACCTCGATGGCGATGTTGGCCACGGTGAAGGCCACTGCCTGGCGGTAGGCGATGGGCTCGCCGAATGCCTTGCGCTCCTTGGTGTAGCCCTTCAGCTGGTCCAGAACCGCCGTGCCCGTGCCGACCGCCGCGGCGGCCCAGGCCAGGCGGGCTCGGCGTACGGCGTCCGCGTGGTCCGCAGCGGTGCCCAGAACGTTGGCCGCGGGGACGGTGACGTTCTCCAGGATCAACTGGCCGGTCTTCGCCGCGCGGATTCCCATGGCCGGGTCGTCGTCGTGGCGCAGCCCCTGCGTGCCGGGCTCGACGATGATCAGGCGGGGCGACCCGTCCAACAGGGCGGACACGATGAACAGGTCCCTGCTGTCGGCGCCGGGCACGAGGGCTTTGGTGCCGTTGATGACGATGTCGTCGCCCTGGCGGATGGCGGTGGTTGCGGGCTTGGCCGGGTCGAAGAGCGGTTGCGGTTCCTGAATGCCCAAGGCACCGGTAGCCGGGTCCGTTTCGTCCGTGAACGCCGGCAGGAAGGTGGCCTGCTGGGCGGCGTCGCCGTAGTTGGCGATGGCTCCCGCGACCGCGGCGCTGGACATCAGCGCAACAGCCAGGCCCATGTCGCCGCGGGCGAGCTGCTCGAGGACCAGAACCCCTGTGACGGCCGATGCCTCCTCGGCGATTCCGCCGAGCTCGGCGGGCACCCCGACCAGGGTCAGGCCCATTTCCGCGGCCTGGGCGCGCACCTTGTCTGGTAGTGCGCGGTCGGTGTCGGCCTGTGCAGCCGCCGGACGCAGCACCTCGTCGGCGATCTCCCGGGCGGCCTCGGCGATCATCGCCTGGTCTTCCGTGGGGTTCAGGTCAAAGACGGACTTCGGTCTGCTGGGGGTCGCGCGCACGGGCGCCCCGGAACCGGACTTCTTGGCGAACGCCTTACCCGCGACCGTCTGGGCCTTGAAGCCCTGCTTCGCGCCGGAGTACAGGATCTTCTCCAACCGTTTGCGCAGTCCGTCGTTCTTGACCGCATCGAGGCCACCGGCCTTCGTGAGCAGCCGCATCCCGTAGGCCTGGGCCTTGTCGGAGGGCGTCAATTTGGTGTTCAGGATGCTCATGGCACGCCTTTCGATAGCCGGGAACGTGGCAAACGGTGCCCGGACTCGGTCCGCACTTACGACAGCGTAACCGATAACGGGTACGCGCGGTACCGGGAACACCGAGTTACAGGTAATCGGCGAACCCCTACGATCGCGTCATGGCTTCCTCGGGTTGGCGTTCGGTGTTCGAGTCGGTTCTGTCCGCGGTGCGGACCGCGACCAGGAGCAGCGGGTCCGGCCGATCGCCGAGCGGGGAGCCGCGCAGCAGGCGCCGGCGGCCCGGGACTACCCCGGGGACTTCGAAGGTATGCCGCCGATCAGTTACGCCCCGCACGCGGACAGCCGGTTCGATCCCGGCGAGATCGTCTGGGCCTGGGTGCCGTTCGAGGAGGACTACAGCCAGGGCAAGGACCGCCCGGTGCTGGTCATCGGAACGGATGGGCCGTGGCTCCTGGCGTTGCCGCTGACCAGTAAGGACCACGATCGGGACGCCGAGCAGGAACGACGGGCGGGGCGGTTGTGGGTCGACATTGGGTCGGGGGCGTGGGACAGCAGTGGCCGGCCCAGCGAAGTACGGGTCAACCGGACGCTGCGCATCGATCCGGCCCGGGTGCGCCGGCAGGCATCCGCTCTGTCGCGAGACCGCTTCGAGCAGGTCGAACAAGCCGTGCGGGCGGCCTACCGGCAGTAGGCCGCCCGCAGGCTGTGGTCGACGGGTCGATCAGGACGCCGGCTTGGCCAGGTCGGCGATCGAGGTCAGCTTGTACTTCTCCGCGGTCGCCTTCGTGACCACGATGGCGTCGGAGTCTTCGGCCGATGACGACTTCAACGCAATCAAACTGCTCGGCAGCGCCTTGGCGAGCGCGGCATCCACGTCGGCGGTGCTCGAGGCGGTCGCGTTCTTGTCGAGGTAGCTCAGCACCGCCCCGTTGTACTCCGGGAAGACGTCGATCGAGCCGGATTTGAGCGCCGGGAAGTACTTCTCGCGGCTGCCGATGTTCAGTTTCGTGGTCACGTTGGCCCCCGCCGATTTCAAAGCGTCGGCGTAGATCCAGGCCAGGACGACGTTCTCGGGGAAGTTGGCCGATCCGACGGTCAGCGTCGCACCGGAGGCTGCGTTTGCGGCGGTTCCCAACGGGTGATCGGTCAGCCATTGCTTGGCGACCGTCTCCGGGTCCTTCTTGTCGTTCTGCACCGCCCCGACCAGGGTGCCCAGGTCGGCGGTGGTCAGTTTGGCCGAGATGGCGTTCAGCACGTCCTGGGTGCCTTGGTTCGCCTTGGCCTTGTTGACGATCGGCACGATGTTCTGGGCGGCGAAGTTGGACTTCGGGTCGGTGAGGATGACGAAGTCGTTGGCCTTGATCGAGGGGTCGGTGGTGAAGAGATCGGCGGCGTCGATGCGGCCGTTCTTGAGCGCGGTCACGGTCACCGGGCCGCCGGTGTCGGTGGTGATGAACTTGCTGAACGTCACCCCGTAGTGCTTGGTCAGCCCCGGCAGGCCGTCCGCGCGGGTCTGGAACTCGGCCGGACCGCCGAAAATCATCTGCGAGGCAACGGTGGCGCCCCCGACCCGCCGGGGGAGGCGGGGTTGCCGGCGGCGCTGTCCTTGCCGCAAGCGGCCAAGCTGAGGGCGAGGCCGGCGATGGTCGCGGCAGCGAGCGAACGTTTGATCATGACAACTCCAGGGCTAATTCGGTCGGGTCGGCTGACGCCTTCTGGTCCGAGGCGGTCACCCGGCGGAAGCGGCCGGACACCCCGGGTGAAACTACATAACGTTGGATTATGGCAAGCAAAATATCGGTGACCAACGCTAGTCCAGCGACCAAGACTCCACCACCGATCATCTGGGGGTAATCCTGCTGGGCGAGGCCGTCGTAGATGAACCGGCCCAGACCGCCAAGCGTCACGTACGCCGCGATGGTGGCCGTCGCGATCACCTGCAGGGCGGCGGAGCGCAACCCGGAGAAAATCAGCGGCAGGGCGTTGGGCAGCTCGACTTTCCGGAGCACCGACCGGCCGGTCATGCCCATCCCGTACGCCGCGTCGCGCACGTCATCATCGACGTTGTCGATCCCGGAGTAGGTCCCGGCCAGCAACGGCGGGATCGCCAGGATGACCAGCACGATCAACGTGGGGATCAGGAAACCGGCCGAGGTGCGGCCGGTGAAATGGGGCGCGATCATCACCACCAGCAGGATCAACAGACCGACCGTCGGAATCGCGCGCAGCGCGTTGGCGGCCGAGACGATCCACTTCGCCCGTCCGGTGTGTCCGATCCACAGACCCAGCGGAACGGCGATGAGGGCACCGAAGAACAACGCGATCAGGCAGTACCCGACGTGGGTCGCCAACTGCGTGCGGATGCCGGTGTACGGACCGATGTTGCGCCAGTGCGCGGGGTCGTTCAACCACTCCAGGACCTGTCCGATCATGCCGGCGCTCCCACCGCAGAGTTCGTGGCGCGCCGCCACGGCGTGAGCAGCCGGGTGATCAGCACCACCAGCGCGTCGAGCACGAGGGCGAGCAGGATGCACAGCACCAGACCGAGCAGGATCGGCGGGTAGTACGGACCGTTCACCGACAGTTGGTACCCCTGGTCGAACAGGGACCCCAGGTTGGTCATGCCGATCGTGCCGGCGACGGCCACGATGCTGACGTTGGAGACGACCGCGACCCGCACCCCTGCGCTGATGACGGGTACGGCGACCGGTAGGTCCACCGCGAAGAACCGCCGCGGCCCCGTGTAGCCGATCGCGGTCGCCGCGTTGGTCGTGGTCTCACTCACCGAGCCCAGCCCGTCCGCAACGACCCGCACCAGCAACGCCACCGAGTAGATGATCAGGGCGATCGGCACCTGCCACGGAGTGAGCGGATCCAGCCCGAGCAACGGCGGGATCAGCACGAAGAGTGCGATCGACGGAATCGTGTAGAGCAGGCCGGTCACCGTCATGATCGGCGGGTAGGTGAAGGAATACCTGCGCGCGATCCACCCCAGCGGCAACGCCAGCAACAGTCCGATGACGACCGGCAGCGTGGACAGCCAGGTGTGCGCCCACAGCTCGCCCATCACCTCATCGAAATGGTCCCGGAAGTAGGCGAACATCAGGCCGACACCTCGGGTGCGTCCGCCTCGATCCGCTCGATCACCGTGTCCAGTCGGAGCGTCCCCACGAACCGACCGTCCTCGTCGACCACCACGCCGCGACCCGACGGTGAGGACAGGCAGGCGTCCAGGGCAGCGCGCAACGAACCTCCTTGGGTGGCAAGGGTTCCACCGCGGCGCAGAACGTCCGGCGTGATCTGGCCGCTCGTCGTACGTCGATCAATCCAGCCCTGGGGAGCGTCACCGTCGTCGAGCACCAGCACCCAGTCCTCACCCGAGCCGACGTCCTGGCCCAGCCTGACGGTGGGTTCGCCGGCCACGGGTAGGTCGGCGTCGGCGAAACCCAGCGCGCGGTAGCCGCGGTCGCGGCCCACGAAGCCGGCGACGAACGCGTCCGTCGGCCGGGTCAGCAGCTCGTGCGGGGCGGCCAGTTGTGCGAGTTTGCCGCCCACACGCAGCACCGCGATCTGGTCGCCGAGTTTGATGGCTTCGTCGATGTCGTGGGTGACGAAGACGATGGTCTTGCCCAGTTCGCCCTGCAGGCGCAGGAACTCGTCCTGCAACTGGTCACGGACCACCGGGTCCACGGCCGAGAAGGGTTCGTCCATCAGCATGACGGGCGGGTCGGCGGCCAGGGCGCGGGCGACGCCCACCCGCTGTTGCTGGCCGCCGGACAACTGGGCCGGGTAACGCTTGGCGAAGTCGGGGGACAGGCCCACCCGCTCCATCAACTCCACGGCCTGGCTGCGTGCCTGCCGGCGGCCGACCCCGTTGAGCATGGGCACCGTCGCGATGTTGTCCACCACCGTGCGGTGCGGAAAGAGCCCGGCGTGCTGGATCACGTAGCCGATCCCGCGCCGCAACTTCGCTGCCGGCAGCGAGGCAGTGTCCTGGTCGTCGATCAGGACCGTGCCGGAGGTGGGGGTGATCATCCGGTTGATCATCCGCAGGCTGGTGGTCTTCCCGCACCCCGAGGGGCCGACGAGCACCGTGATCTTGCCGGTCGGTGCCGTCAGATCGAGATGATCGACCGCCGTAGTCCCGTCGTCGTACTTCTTGGTCACTGCCTCGAAGCGGATCATGGCTGGCAGTCTTGCGTATTGATCGGACAGTTCGTGGCTGCATCGCGCCAAACCGACGAAAGGGGTGAGATGCGTACCATCGTCCCGGGCGAGCTCGACCTAGCCGGCGTCGCCGCGATTGCCCGGCGGGAAGCGGCATTGGTGCTGACCGATGCCGACCGCGTCGCCATCGAGCATGCCCACTCGGAGGCGGGCCGGATCAGCGCGCAGCGACCGGTCTATGGACGTACGACGGGAGTGGGCGCCCAGCGGATCGCTGCGGTCGCGGACGACGAGGCCCAGTTGCGCCGCATCCTGACCTCGCATGCCACCACCAGCGGTCCGTTGCGCTCGCGCGAGCGGGTCCGGGCGCTGCTGGCGATCCGGATCGCCCAGTGCGCCGGCGGCCACGGCGGGGTCCCTCTGGCCGTCGTGAACCGGCTGGTGCAGGCGCTCGCCGAGGATGACCTGCCTGACGTGCACGAAGGCTCCGCGATCGGCACCGGTGACCTGTCGGTGTTCGCCGAGATCGGGGTCTGGCTGCTGGGCGAGCGGCCCGGACTGCTGCACGCCGGCGATGCCCTGCCGCTGATCTCGAGCAACGCGGCGACCCTGGCCGACGCGGCCCTGGCGGTGGAGCAGATCAGACAACTCAGCGATGCCTGGCTGGGGGTCAGTGCCCTCAGTGCTCGTGCCAGTCGGGCCAACCCGGAGGCGTTCAGTCCGCAGGCGGCCACCGCAGCGCCGTACCGGGGCGTTCTGGTCGTGTGCGAGGTGCTGACCGCGTTGTGGCCGGCCGGCCGCCGCGGCGCGCGGATCCAGGACTCGTACTCGTTGCGCACGCTGCCGCACATCCACGGACTGCTCCTGGACGAGCTGGACTACGCGACGTTCGTGATCCAGCAGGCCGTCCGGACCGGCAGTGAGAATCCGATGTTCGCCGACGGGACGGTGGTCCATCACGGCGGCTTCTACACCAACTATCTGCGGGCCGCGCTGCGAGCCGTGGTGAACGCGCTCGCGGATGCCGCCCGGGCCAGCAACGCGCGCATCTCGGCGCTGGGACAGCCCGGGGTGACCGGCCGGTCGGCGTTTCTGACCGACGGCACCCCCGGGTCCAGCGGCACGATGCCCCTGGAGTTCCTCGCCGCGTCGGCAGCGGCTCAGGTCGCAGGGTGGGACGCGGCGTACGGCGCCGTGTCCATCCCGTTGTCGGCCGGGGTGGAGGAGTTCGCGCCGTACACCAGCCAACTGGCCGTGAACGTACTCTCCGGACTGGCCCAGCTACGGGTCCTGATCGGCACCGAGTTGGTTACTGCCGCACGGGCGCTGGCGGATGCAGCCGACTGGCCGGACTGGCCCGAGCTGGACCGGTTGCGGTCCGTGGCCGAAGACCGACGCGATCGCGACCTCTCGGGCGATGTCACCATTGCGACCCGGTGTCTCGAACCGCTCAGGATGCGCGTCGCCGAAATCCGAACGGCGGGGTGAGCACGGTTGGCACCGTGCTCACCCCGCCGTCGGAGCAGGAGTTACTCAGGCGGCTGCTCCCAGGGCGATGGTCACATCGTTGCCGGGGCCGCTGGCGATCGCATTCAGCAACGGCGTGAGCAACCCGCAGTTGGCGAACGCCGGGATGTTCAGCGTGCCCTTGAGGTTGATCGGGCCGAAGATCTCCAGGCCCTCGTCGGGATCGTTGCCGATCGGCGCCGTCAGATCCAGGGACGCCGTCTTGCTACTGATGCAGGTGTTGGGGACCAGGTTGATCTCCTTGATCCCGATGGGCTCCACGCGCTGGATCTGGACCTTCAGCTTCTGGGTCACCGCCAGGCTCGCTGAACCGTCGGGATTGAAGGTGGTCTGTCCGGTGGCCGGGCCGTCGGGCAGGATCGCGACCTGCATCGTGACCAGGCGGATCGCGCCGCCCAGGTCGATGCTGCCGCGCGCGGTGCCGGGGTTGATGGTGGAGGTCACGGCGAAGGTGTTCGCGTCGACCTTGGTGGTCTCGGTCGTCTGGAAGACCAGGTCCTGGTTCAGCGTCTTGAGGTGCGTGGTGATGGTGCCGGTGTGCTTCAACGTCAGCGTCGCGGCGTCGGCGCCCGGGGAGAACGCGACGGCCGAGGCGACGGCTGCGACCGCGCCGGCGCCGACGACGGCTGCGCGGCGTCCGGTCATTGTGGTTCGGGCCATGAGGGGAACTCCTTCGTTCGGGGCTTAGTTACGGATGAGTAACTGGCCCTCGCACCATATGTGATGGCCATCACGTTTTCAACCGATTCGTCCGGATGGGGTCGGAGCGTCGTACCCACCGCCGTGCCGGGCGCACCCTGGTGGTGCACGCCCGGCACGGGGTAGGACCGTACGTTGCTCAGGCGGCGGCGCCCAGTGCAACGGTCACGGCGTTGCCCGGGCCGGAGGCGATCGAACTGACCAGGCCGTCCAATCCGTTGCAGTCGGTGAACTGCGGGATGTTCAGCGTGCCGGTCAGCGTCAGCGGCCCGAAGATCTCCAACCCCTCGTCGGGGTCATTGGCGATGTTGCCGGACAGGGTGAGGTTGGTGGGCGTGCTCGTCTTGCAGTTGTTGCCGACCAGATTGGCGTTCCAGCCGAACGGCAGGACCTGCTTGACCTGGACGTTGAGCTGTTGGTTGATGGTGAGGACAGCCGAGCCGTCGGGGTTGAACGTGGTCTGCCCGGTAGCGGGGCCGGTCGGCTGGATCGAGATCCAGAACTTGGCCAGGTTGAGTCCGACCGGCTTGAACCATGCACTGCCGTCACTCGGGGTGATGGTGGAGGTGACGGCGAAGGTGTTGGCGTCCACCTTCGTCTTCTCGGTGGTCTGGAACACGATGTCCTGGTTCTGCGAGGCCAGGTGGGTCGTAATCGTGCCGGTGTGGTTGAGGGTCAGGGTGGCCGCGTCGGCGCCAGGGGAGAGGGCGACTGCGGAGGCGACAGCGGCGACCGCGCCCATCCCGATCAGTGCTGCACGGGAGCCGGTGTGGATACGTGATGCCATGGGAGGCGCTCCTTCGTTGTTACTTACGGATCGGTAACTCCGATCGCGCCGTGACAACGTAGGTGACCTGGATCACGCTGAACAAGGATTCGTGGGGAAGTGTTCGCTTACGAGGACGAGTGCGTTATCCGGGTCGAATGCGACGTGGGACGATAGACGCTTACCGGCCGAGTCGTCCCGAGGTGTTTGTTGTCCCCGTCCGCCCGTCATTCCCTGCCCCCCGCGGCGACGCCGCCGGAGGCCATCCGGAATTTCTGCATCATCGCCCACATCGATCACGGCAAGTCGACGCTTGCCGATCGGATGCTGCAACTCACCGGAGTGGTGGACGCCCGCGCGATGCGCGCGCAGTACCTCGACCGGATGGATATCGAGCGGGAGCGCGGTATCACCATCAAGTCGCAGGCGGTCCGGATGCCCTGGGAGGCCGACGGATCGACGTACTGCCTCAACATGATCGACACCCCCGGGCACGTCGACTTCACCTATGAGGTCTCGCGGTCCCTGGCGGCGTGCGAGGGCGCAGTTCTCCTGGTCGATGCCGCCCAGGGCATCGAGGCCCAGACCCTGGCCAACCTGTATCTGGCCATGGAGAACGACCTGGCGATCATCCCGGTGCTGAACAAGATCGACCTGCCCGCCGCGCAACCCGAGAAGTACGCCGAGGAGCTGGCCGGTCTGATCGGTTGCGACCCCGGCGATTGCCTTCAGGTGTCGGGCAAGACCGGCGCCGGGGTGGAGGCACTGCTCGACCAGATCGTGCAGCAAGTGCCCGCGCCGCAGGGTGACCCGGCGGCTCCCGCGCGGGCGATGATCTTCGACTCGGTCTACGACAGTTACCGCGGTGTGGTCACCTACGTCCGCGTCGTCGACGGTTCCCTGACGCCCCGGGAGCGCATCGCCATGATGTCGACCAAGGCCACGCACGAGTTGTTGGAGATCGGCGTCATCTCGCCCGAGCCCGTGCCTGCCAAGGGCCTGGGCGTGGGCGAGGTCGGATATCTGATCACCGGTGTCAAGGACGTCCGGCAGTCGCGTGTCGGTGACACGGTCACGAACGCGGCCAAACCCGCCACCGAGGCCCTCGGCGGCTACCAGGACCCCAAGCCGATGGTCTTCTCGGGTCTTTATCCGATCGACGGCTCGGATTACCCCTTGCTGCGCGACGCCTTGGACAAGCTGAAGCTCAACGACGCGGCACTGGTCTACGAGCCGGAGACCTCCGCGGCGCTCGGATTCGGATTCCGGGTCGGCTTCCTGGGCATGCTGCACCTGGAGATCGTCAGAGAGCGACTCGAGCGGGAGTTCGACCTCGATCTGATCTCGACCCTGCCGAGTGTGGTCTACGAGGTCACGATGGACGACGGCACCCGGATCACGGTGACCAACCCCAGCGAGTTCCCCGACGGGAAGGTTGCCTCGATCACCGAACCCATCGTGCGCGCAACGATTCTCGCGCCGGCGGAGTTCATCGGTACGATCATGGAGTTGTGCCAGTCGCGGCGCGGCACGCTGCGCGGGATGGATTATCTGTCTCCCGAGCGGGTGGAGATGCGCTACACCCTGCCGCTCGCGGAGATCGTTTTCGACTTCTTCGATTCCCTGAAGTCACGCACGCGCGGATACGCCTCGCTGGACTACGAGCCCGACGGCTCCCAGGAGGCGGACCTGGTGAAGGTCGACGTCCTGCTGCAGGGAGACAAAGTCGATGCCTTCAGCACGATCGTCCACCGGGACAAGGCCTACTCCTACGGGGTGATGATGGCCGGCAAGCTCAAGGACCTCATCCCTCGCCAGCAGTTCGAGGTGCCGATCCAGGCGGCGATCGGCGCGCGGGTGATTGCCCGCGAGACGATCCGCGCTATCCGCAAGGACGTGCTGGCCAAGTGCTACGGCGGTGACATCACCCGCAAGCGCAAACTGCTGGAGAAGCAGAAGGAGGGCAAGAAGCGGATGAAGATGGTCGGGTCCGTGGAGGTTCCCCAGGAGGCCTTCATCGCGGCCCTCTCCCAGGACGGCGGACCGGCCGACAAGGCCAAGAAGTAGCCCATGTCCGCTCGACCGCAGGCTGTTTCACGTCCTCTGGCGCGGAATCGGTCGTACACCCGCCGCGGCGGCCGGATGCCGCAACGCCACCACCGAGCGCTCGAAAATCACTCTGGCACCTACCTCCTCGACGTACCCATGGAGGGTACGACGGTCGCGGACGGCGTGCTGTTCGATCAGCGTGCCGCGTTCGGACGGCAGGCTGATCTGGTCGTGGAGGTCGGTGGGGGAGCCGGCGATTGCATCGTTGCGGCGGCCGCCGCCGACCCCGACCGCGACTACCTCGGGATCGAGGTGTGGCGCCCGGGTATCGCCCAGACGATTGCCAAGGCCGCGCACGCCGGTGTGCGCAATCTGCGGCTGCTCACCGCCGATGCTCTGCCTACGGTGCGCGACTTCTTGCCGACGGCCGGAGTTGCGGAGGTGTGGACGTTCTTTCCGGATCCGTGGCCCAAGACCAAACATCACAAGCGGCGGTTGGTGCAGCCGCAGTTCGCCGCCGTGGTCGCGCGCGCCCTGGCCGACGGCGGTAGCTGGCGGTTGGCCAGCGATTGGGCTGACTACGCCTGGCAGATCCGGGATGTGGTCGAGGCCGAGTCGGCGTTCGGAAATCCGCACGCTGGCCGGCTCGCCGACCCGCGCGACGCCGAGTTCGATCCGCGTGGCCCACACGGTGGCTTTGCGCCGCGTTTCGAGGGGCGGGTGATGACCCGCTTCGAGCGCAAGGGTCTCCAAGCCGGTCGGATCATCCGCGACGTCCATGTCCTTCGTAACCCGCGGGGGAGCATCCAGTGACCGTCGTCTACGACGCCTATCGGAAGATCTCCACCAAACCCTTGGGCCGTCAGATGTTTTCGGTGGCGTACATGGTGAAGGCGCCGTACTTCTCCACCGTTCGGCCCTGGATCCAGCAGATGGGCCCGAACCGGGCCGTCGTGCGCATCCGCAAGCGGTGGCGGGTGCAGAACCACATCGGCACCGTGCACGCGATCGCGGTCGCCAACGGGCTGGAGGCAGCGATGGGGCTACTGGCCGAAGCCACCGTTCCCGCCGGCGCGCGCTGGTTGCCACGCGGCATCGAGCTGGAGTACCTGACGAAGACACCGGCCGACGTCACCTGCTGCGCCGAGACCGATCCCTCCGATTGGGCTCACGAGCCGCCGTTCGACGTGCCGGTCCGGGTCACCGCTACCCTCGACGACGGCACCGTGGTGGTGCGCGGCGTCATCCCGGTCTACGTGTCGCAGATCAAAGAGGCGACCGCGAAGGTTGCCCAGTCCGCCTGATGCCCACTCTGCCCGAGGGTGAGCCAGTTCCGGCCGACGGTTCGCTACCCGCCGAAGCTCTGGCCGATCTGGCTGAGCGGAGCTTCGGGGTCTACCTGCACGTCCCCTTCTGCTCGGTGCGTTGCGGGTACTGCGACTTCAACACCTACACGTTGGGCGAGCTGGGCCCGGGAGCTTCCATCTCGTCGTACGCCGATTCGGCCCTGGCCGAGGTCAGGCTGGCTCACCGGGTGCTTGGCGAAACACCCCCGGTATCAACGGTTTTCGTAGGCGGCGGTACGCCGACGATGCTTGCATCGGGTGACCTGGTGCGCCTGCTGGACGGCGTGGCGCAAGAATTCGGGCTGACCGGCGACGTCGAAGTGACCACGGAGGCGAACCCCGACTCGGTCACCCCGGAAAGCCTGCAGCAGCTGGCCGACGGCGGCTTCACCCGCGTCAGTCTGGGTATGCAATCGGCGGTACCGCGCGTGTTGGCGACCCTTGATCGCACGCACGACCCGGCCGGTGTCGATCGCGCCGTGGCCGCCGCGCGCGCCGCCGGGCTGCAGGTCAGCGTTGACCTGATCTACGGCACACCCGGAGAGTCGTTGGCGGATTGGCAGATCAGTCTGGACGCAGCCATCGACCTCGAACCCGACCACATCAGTGCGTACGCGTTGACCGTCGAAGACGGGACGGCGTTGGCTCGCAAGGTGCGCCGCGGTGAGTTGCCGACGCCGACCGGCGACGATGAGGCCGACAAATACGAGCTCGCTGAATCAGTCCTGAGCGCAGCTGGTTTCGGTTGGTATGAGATCAGCAACTGGTCACGGTCCGCGGGCACCCGGTGCCGGCACAACGAGGCCTACTGGTCCGGTGGGAACTGGTGGGGCATCGGTCCCGGCGCGCACAGCCACATCGGCGGAGTGCGCTGGTGGAACGTCAAGCATCCCATGCGGTACGCCGCGTCACTGGCCGACGGCCGCAGCCCGGGCGCAGGTCGGGAACTCCTGGACGAGCAGCAGCAGGAACATGAGCGGATTCTTCTCGGGATCCGCCGGGTAGACGGCCTTGCCCTGGAATCCCTTGACCCAGTGGCGCGTTCCGCGGTCGCCGAGTTGATCTCCGACGGCCTCGTCGCGCCCGGGCCGGCGCTGCGGCGACCCGGCCGGGTGGTCCTGACCCTGAGGGGTCGCTTGCTGGCCGATACCGTCGTACGTCGATTGCTCGCCTGGTAGCGCAGCGAGGCACCATGCCGCACCGGAGCGCGATCACCATCACCGATGCCGACCTCACCGATCCGCGGCTGCCCGCGCGTGCCCTGCACCGATAGGCCAGTCTCAGCGAGCGTCCGGCTGTTCGGGTCCTACCGGCAGGATCCGAACAGTGCGGTTCATGACGCTGGCGTTGTGACCGGGCCGAGGTCACGCAGGTCGAGGCCGAGATCGAGGCAGCGCACACTGTGGGTCAATGCTCCGATCGAGATCACATCGACTCCGGCGTCGGCCAAGCCGCGCACCGTCTCCTCCCGGACGCCGCCGGATGCCTCCACGACGATCGGTGCCGCATGGGCGCGCACCATCGCCACGCCCTGCGCCAGCTCGTCCGGACCCATGTTGTCCAGCAGGACCGCGTGCACCACCGGCGGTCGGCCATCGCTGCGCCGCTGATCGTCGTACTTCAACAGCGTCGCCAACTGGTCGAGGGTGTCGACCTCGACCTCGACGCGCACCAGGTGCGAAGCGTGGTCAGCCAGCCGGTTCAGCACCGGGACGAGGCCGCCGCCGAGGCCGATGTGGTTGTCCTTCACCAGGATCGCGTCATGCAGTCCGAACCGGTGGTTGACCCCGCCACCGGCGAGGACTGCGGCCTTCTCCAGGGCACGTAGTCCGGGTGTCGTCTTGCGGGTATCGGCGATGACAGCGTTCGTGCCGGCGACCAGACCCACGAATCCCGCTGTGCGCGTGGCAATCCCGGTCAGGTGGCCGAGCAGGTTGAGGGCAGTCCGCTCACCGGTGAGGATGGATCGCGCGCTACCGGTGAAGGACCCGATCACGGCTCCTGCCTCGAACGCCTCGCCGTCCCGCAGCTGCCAGTCGACCACGACCGACGGGTCGACCTCGGCGAAGGTCGCCTCGCCCGCCGCTGTTCCGGCCAGCACCCCCGGTTCGCGCGCCACGACGTACGCCGTGCCATGGGCATCGGCTGGCACCGTCACCTGGCTGGTCAGGTCACCGACCAGGCCGAGGTCTTCGGCCAACGCCGTACGAACCACTCGGTACAGTTCCCCGTTCACGCGGTCGCCGCCATCACTGGCTCGTCGGTGCGACGGTGGGCCCCGGCACTGTCCGGATGCGCGAGGGCTGACCGGGCGATCAACCACCCGACGTACGCCGCGTCGCTCGTGGCCGCGTAGGGTGCCAGTTCGTCGATGGCCCGCTGCAGTCCTTCGCCGTCGCGCAGTACGCCGCAGTGGGTATCCAGGGTCGCGCGCACGATAGCAAGAACGGTCGGGTCATCCGTTGAATCGGTCGCTGCCACAACGGAATCGGGGTCAGCGCCGGCGTAGGCCGGCCACGTGTCGTCGAACGTGGCGGCGGAGGCAGCGGCCGCTTTGCCGGTCACTACCGCTTCCAGCAGGGAGTTGGACGCCAACCGGTTCGCGCCGTGTAGGCCGGTGCGACTGCACTCACCCACGGCCCATAGGCCGGGGAGGCTGGTGCGGGCATCGGCGTCGGTGGTGATTCCACCCATGCTGAAATGCAGCGCGGGTCGCACCGGCAGGAGGTCCGTGCGGATGTCCACACCGTGACCGGCGGCGAGTGCGGTGACGGAGGGGAATCGCTCTGTGAGCTGGTGGATATGGCGAGCGTCGAGAACGACCCGCCGTCCGGCGGTCAACTGCTCCCAGACGGCGGCGGCGACGACGTCGCGGGGCTGCAGCTCGTCGACGAACCGGCGACCGTCAGCAAGCAGCGCGGCGCCGGCTCCGCGTAGTGCCTCGGTGAGCAACGGCATCGGATCGGCGCCGACGTCCAGGGCCGTGGGATGGAACTGAACCAGGTGCAGGTCGTCGGTGCGGGCACCGATGCGCGCGGCCAGGGCAACACCCCGGCCGGTCGCGGTGACCGGGTTGGTGGTGTGGGCGAACAGGCCGCCCAGGCCGCCGGTGGCCAGGACGACCCGGTCGGTGCTCAGGTGCTGCACCATGCCGGTGTGCTCATCGCGGACGTCGACGCCGCTGATCCGGCCGCCGTACGTGGTCAAGGCGACCGCGGTGCTGAACTCGCGGACGGTCACCGATGGCAGCCCGGCGACGCGCGCGGACATCACCGAGGTGATGGTGGCACCGCTGTGATCACCGGCGTGGGCGACGCGGTGCCGGCCATGACCGCCCTCGAGAGCCAGATCGAAGTCACCACTCGGCGTACGATCGAATGGCACTCCGAGCCGGGCTAATTCGCGCACCACCTCGGGCGCGGCAGAGGTGATGCGGTCGATCACCTGCCGGTCGCCATAGCGGGCGCCGGCGACAAAGGTGTCGCGAGCGTGCAGCTCGGGCCGGTCGCCCGCGCCGAGGGCGGCGGCGACGCCGCCCTGGGCCCACATCGAAGCCGCGCCGCCGGTGAGGCATCCGGTGGTGATCAGGATGCATGGTGCGGGCGCCAGGGCCCAGGCGGCGGTGAGTCCGGCCAGGCCGGAGCCCACGATGACGACAGGTTCCATGGTTACTTCACCTCCAGCATCCGCTCGATGGCCCGCCGCGCGGGTGCCTCGAGCGCAGGGTCGAGAGTGATCTCGTGCTGACCCAGCTCCAGGCTGCGGCGGATGGCGGTCAGCGTGTTGCGCTTCATGTGCGGGCACAGGTTGCACGGCCGCACGAACTCCACCCCGGGGTTGTCGGCGGCGACGTTGTCGCTCATCGAGCACTCGGTGATGAGAGCGACCCGGCGGGGCTGATTGCGGACCAGGAAGTCCTGCATCTGTGCAGTCGACCCGGCGTAATCGGCAGCGGCGACGACCGGCGGCGGGCACTCGGGGTGAGCAAGGACGGTCACGCCGGGGAAGTCGTCGCGGATGTGGCGGATGTCGGCCGGGGTGAAGCGCTCGTGGACCTCGCAGGCGCCGGGATGGGTGATGACCTCGACGCCTGTGCGGGCCGCGATGTTCCGGGCCAGGTACTGGTCGGGGATCATGATGACCTTGTCGACGCCCAGGGATTCGATGACTTCGACGGCGTTACCGGAGGTGCAGCAGATGTCGCTGGCGGCTTTGACCGCGGCCGAGGTGTTGACGTAGGTCACGACAGGGACGCCCGGGTGCTGGCGTCGGAGCTCGGCGATATCTGCAGGAGTGATGGATTCCGCCAGCGAGCAGCCGGAGCGCAGGTCGGGCAGCAGCACCCGTTTGGCCGGGTTGAGCAGCTTCGCGGTCTCGGCCATGAAGTGCACGCCGGCCAGCACGATGGTGCCGGCCTCGACGGTCTGCGCCTCGCGAGCCAGGGCCAGGGAGTCACCGACGATGTCCGCGACACCGTGGAATACCTCCGGCGTCATGTAGTTGTGCGCCAGGATCACCGCGTCGTGCTCACGCTTGAGTGCCTCGATCGAGCGGATCTCCGGCTCGACCATGGCCCATTCGACCGGCGGGATGTGACTGCGGACCTTGTCGTACGTAGCGATCGACATCTGTGCCCTCCTTGGCGACATGTGCTCATTGCGAGCATTTGCTACAAGTGAGCATAACGGTCTGCCGGGTGGGTGGCGAATCGCGGGGGTGGGTCGAGTGTCCCGGTGAGGTGGGCGTGGAGGGGCCGGGGGCGCCGGGGGTGGGTCGAGTGTCCCGGTGATGTGGGCGTGGTGCGGCCGGGGGCGCCGAGCGTGGGTCGAGTGTCCCGGTGATGTGGGCGTGGAGGGGCCGGGGGCGCCGGGGGTGGGTCGAGTGTCCCGGTGATGTGGGCGTGGTGCGGCCGGGGGCGCCGGGGTCCGACGGCCGCGGGCTCAGCGGGGAAGTGGCAGTTTGGTGCCGGCCTGCTCCCGCTCAGTGAGGACGTCTCGCCGGAACCGGTAGAGCGCGGCGGGCCGGCCGCCGGTGGACCGGGTCGATCCGCCCGTGGGTTCAACCAGATCCTGGGCGGAGATCGCGCGCCGGAAGTTCTGTTTGTGTACGCGTACGCCGCCCAGCGCCTCCACGACCTCCTGCAACTGGCCGAGGGTGAACTCCGGATCCATCAGCTCGAAGACCAGCGGGCGGTATTGCAGCCGCGAACGCAACCGGGATAGGGCCGTGGCCAGGATTCGCCGGTGATCGCCTTTCATGGCTGGCCCCGTGAGGCTCAAAGAGCCTGTACGGCAGGGAGATTCAGCAACCAACCCGGCTTCCCACAGCAGCTCGTAGCGCTGGAGGGCAAGCTCGCTGCGCCAACCGGAACCTTCGAGTCCGAACTGGTAGCTGACCCGCTCCTGGCGAGCCGGGTCCGAGCCCGCCCACCGGCCCAGCGCGGTGTGGATCTCCTGGGACAACCGGTCGGCCGGTGCGTCGTCCGCCACATGCCGGCGGTCCTCCCAGGGCAACAGGTCATAGAGGCTGGCCCAACCGTCGTGTCGGTCGTCGGCCCGCGTCAGGCCCAGGTAGCTGATCGAGATCTCGCGTACCGCGTCGTCGGTGCGACCCAGGTCGGCGAAGGTGTAGAGCTGCTCGACGTAGCCCAGTGTTGCCCCGGTCTGATCCCGGACGAACGCCCGGGCACCTTGCTGGAGCGAGTCGTGGTCCGTGCGCAACGGCCCGGACGGCAGCGCGGGCGGTCGACCGTCGGCCAGGACCCGCGGGACCACCGAACCCGTCGCACCTCCGGTCACCGCCATGACCACCGCGATCAGTTCGGCGCGGATGCCGGCGGCCAGATCCTCAGCCATGACCCGGGTCGGTGACGAAATCGATGAGTTCCTCGACGCGACCCAGCAGTTCCGGCTCCAGGTCGGCGTAGCTGCGGACCGTGCCCAGGATCTTCTTCCAACCCGTCGCCACATCGGCCTGGGTCGAATTCGGCCAGCCGAGCTCGGCCAGGACCCCTTTCTTCCACTCCACCGAGCGCGGAATCACCGGCCACCGCGACCACCCGAGACGCTCCGGACGGACCGACTGCCAGACGTCCACGAACGGGTGACCGACGACCAGGACGTCCGAGCCGCCGTACGCCGCGAGCGCCGCGCGTACGAGGCGATCCTCCTTGCTGCCGCTCACCAGGTGGTCCACCAGCACGCCCATCCGCCGGCCGGGGCCGGGGAGAAGGCGGCGATCACCTCCTCGAGACGGTCCACTCCTTCCAGGAGCTCGACGACCACCCCCTCGACACGCAGGTCGTCACCCCACACCTTCTCCACCAGC
Source organism: Branchiibius cervicis (assembly GCF_042661605.1). Classification (NCBI taxonomy): domain Bacteria; kingdom Bacillati; phylum Actinomycetota; class Actinomycetes; order Micrococcales; family Dermacoccaceae; genus Branchiibius; species Branchiibius cervicis. Next base: position 2,002,164 of record NZ_JBHSWJ010000002.1, on the reverse strand, counting down.
TCCGCGTCATGGCGGCCTTCGACGAAGATGCGGGAGCCCACCGCGACGCGGGCGGAGGTGTCGACGGCCACGGAACCGCTCGCCGTACGCGAGGAGCGGGCGGGAGCCGCCGCCGCGCGCGGAGCGGTCAGCACCACCGGCTGTCCCTCGACCAGGAAGCCCGGGCCGAGACGGAACGCGCGGGTCTTACCGTGCCGGTCCTCCAGATGCACCACATGCATGCCGCCGGCCTTCTCGACCCGCACGACGGCGCCGCACCAGCCGGTCTCCAGGTCCTCGACCACCAACCCGGGGTCAGCGGTCTGCTCCCGCGACCGGGTGCGCCCGTGGGCGCGCCAATCGCCGGAGAGCACGTCAGCGCCGTACCGATCAGAGGTCACGACGGCAACGGTAGAGCAACGCACTCTTTTTCAGACGTAGACTTGGCACTCGAGCAACACGAGTGCCAACGAACACCAGTGTCACCGAACTACGCGCGAAGGAGGATGCCGTGAGCGAGGAACGCCGTCTGGAGGTGCTGCGGGCCATCGTCCAGGATTACGTGGCCACTTCGGAACCGGTCGGCTCCAAAGCGTTGCTGGAGCGACACCAGCTGGGAGTGAGTGCCGCGACGGTGCGCGGGGACATGGCCGCGCTGGAGGATGAGGGGCTGATCAGTGCGCCGCACACCTCGGCGGGCCGGATTCCGACGGATGCCGGCTACCGGTTGTTCGTCGACCGACTCAGCACCGTCAAACCGCTCAGCCGGGCGGAGAAGTCCGCGATCCAGACCTTCCTTGCCCAGTCTGTGGACCTGGACGATGTCGTCGACCGCAGTACCCGCCTGTTGGCCTCGCTGACCAACCAGGTCGCCGTCATGCAGTACCCGTCGGTGACCTCGGCGAGCGTGCGACACGTCGAGTTGGTGCCGATGGCCGGCAACCGGCTCCTGGTCGTGCTCATCCTGTCCACCGGGCGGGTCGAGCAGCGCGTGGTGCCGGTGCCCTCGGATCTGAGTGACGAGACCGACCTGCTGGCACAGCTGCGCACCCGGGTGAACGAGGCAGTCGTCGGGCGCCGTCGCACCGACGCCGTCAGCGCGATCAAGGACCTCGCCGTGCCACTGGCCGAGCAACTACCCCAGGCCGACCAAGGCATGCTCAGTCAGATCCTGGCCGAGGTGACCTCCGCGCTGCAGATCCTCGGCGACGAGCGGGTCGTCATGGCCGGCCGGGCCAACCTGGCCAAGTCCGCAACCGACGTCCGCGCCCTGGCGCCGGTCCTGGAAGCCCTCGAACAGCACGTCATCCTGTTGAAGCTGCTCGGTCACCTGGATGGTGACCCCGACAACCTCGTGATGGTCCGGATCGGCGCCGAGAACGACGTGGCCGATCTGCAGAGCACCTCGGTGATCAGCACCACCTACCAAACCGGGGGTCTGGGCGTCGTCGGACCGACGCGCATGGACTACCCCGCCACGATGGCCGCCGTCCGTGCGGTCGCCCGTTACGTCTCAGAGATCCTGGAGTGACATCAGTGAACGACTACTACGGCGACCTGGGCGTCTCCCGGGACGCTTCGCCGGAGGAGATCAAGCGCGCCTACCGGCGACTGGCCCGCAAACTGCACCCGGACGTGAATCCGGGTGAGGAAGCTGCCGAGCAGTTCAAAAAGGTCTCGCAGGCCTACGAGGTCCTGTCCGATCCCGAGAAGCGCCAGTCCTACGACATGGGTGCCGATCCGTTCGCGGCCGGCGGCGGCGGACCGGCCGGGTTCGGCGCCGGATTCTCCTTCTCCGACGTCATGGACGCGTTCTTCGGCGGGCCGGGCGCCGCCGGCGGCGCCGGGCCGCGCTCGCGGGTTCAGCGCGGCCAGGATGCCCTGCTGCCGTTGGACATCGACCTCAAGGTCGCCGTCTTCGGCGGCGCCGAGGACCTGACCTACGACACCGCCGTGGTCTGCCAGACCTGTCACGGTGATGGTTCGCGCCCGGGCACCGGCCGGCGTACCTGCGACGTCTGCAAGGGCGCCGGCCAGGTCCAGCAGGTGCAGCGCACGTTCCTCGGCCAGGTCATGACCGCCCGCGCGTGCCAGGCGTGTCGCGGGTACGGCGAGGTCATCACCGACCCGTGCTTCGACTGCTCCGGCGAAGGTCGCGTCCGCGACCGCAAGACCATCTCGATCAAAGTTCCGGCCGGAGTCGACACCGGCACCCGGATCCAGCTTGCCGGGCACGGTGAGGTGGGGCCGGGTGGCGGACCGGCGGGTGACCTGTACGTCGAGATCCGGGTCAGCAAGCACCCCACCTTCGAACGGCGCCGGGACGACCTGCACTGCAGCGTCAACCTGCCGATGACCGCCGCCGCGCTGGGCACCACGCTGAGCCTGGACACCCTGGACGGCGTGCGAGACGTCGCGGTCAAACCCGGCACACAGGCCGGCGACGTCGTGACGCTCGCCGGTCTCGGGGTCACCCATCTGCGCACGACCACCCGGGGTGACCTGATGGTCCACCTGAACGTGCGCACGCCGACCAAGCTGGATCCCGAGCAGGAGGAGCTGCTGCGGCAGTTGGCCAAGGTCCGCGACGAGGAACGCCCCGAGCCGGTCTTCCAGCGTGCCGACAAGGGCCTGTTCGGCAGGCTGAAGGACGCCTGGAAGTAGTCCGGTGACCGCACCGCTGTTCTTCGCCGACGATCTCGCCGGCGCCCGGGTCGGTGATCGGGTGCTGCTCGCCGGCGATGAGGGCCGGCATGCGGCGACCGTCCGCCGCCTGAAGGTCGGTGAGCCGATCCAGCTCGCCGACGGCGCCGGGTTGGTGCTGAGCGGTGTCGTGGCCTCCGTCGACGGGCCGAGCCTGCAGGTGCGTGTCGAGCGGGTGCGCCGAGAACCGGATCCCGCGCCTTCGTTCACCCTGGTGCAGGCGCTGGCCAAGGGTGATCGGGACGACCAGGCCATCGAGGCGGCCACCGAACTCGGGGTCGACACCATCGTGCCGTGGCAGGCCGACCGCAGCATCGTGCAGTGGCGCGGCCCGCGCGGTGACCGGGCCCTGGCCAAGTGGCGCGGTGTGGTGCGGGCCGCCGCGAAGCAGTCGCGTCGGGCGACCATCCCCGTCGTGGAGCCGGCGATGGACACCAAGGGCTTGGCCCGGCGTACGTCGAGTGGTCGGCTGACGCTCGTCCTGCACGAAGAGGCGACCACCCCGATCGCCGCCGTGGACCTGCCTGCTGACGGGGAGGTGGCGGTCGTCGTCGGACCCGAAGGCGGTATCTCACCCGCGGAACTCGGCGCACTCACCGGCGCCGGTGCGATCAGCGTACGGCTCGGCTCCACCGTGCTGCGCTCCTCCAGCGCCGGCCCTGCCGCGTTGGCGGTACTACTCGCGCGAACCCGGTGGGATGTCGCACAACCCATAGAATGACGAGACGATGACCGATCAGGACCAGCCCACAACACCCACCCACACCGTCGAGATCCCGGCCGGTGTCTCGATGGTCGCGCTCCTCGGCCCGCGTGACGAGTTGCTCCGGACCATGGAACGCGCCTTCCCGGGCCTGGCGATCCACGTACGCGGCAACGCCTTCCGCCTGGAGGGTGACAGCGCCGACATGGCGCTCGTCGAGGAACTGATCGATGAGCTGGTCGAGATCGTCGACGCCGGTCAGCCGCTGAACCGCGACGCGGTCGAACGCTCGATCCAGATGCTGCGCGGGCAGACCCGTGAGCGGCCTGCCGACGTCCTCACGATGAACATCGTCTCCAGCCGCGGTCGCACGATCCGCCCGAAGACGTTGGGCCAGAAGGAATACGTCGACGCGATCGACGCCAACACCATCATCTTCGGGATCGGTCCGGCCGGCACGGGCAAGACCTACCTGGCCATGGCCAAGGCGGTTGCGGCCCTGCAGGCCAAGCAGGTCAACCGGATCATCCTGACCCGCCCGGCGGTCGAGGCCGGTGAGCGACTGGGCTTTCTGCCCGGCACGCTCAACGACAAGATCGACCCGTACCTGCGACCGCTCTACGACGCGCTGCACGACATGGTCGACCCCGATTCGATCCCGCGGTTGATGGCCTCCGGGACCATCGAGGTGGCGCCGCTGGCCTACATGCGCGGCCGCACCCTCAACGATGCGTTCATCATCCTCGACGAGGCGCAGAACACCTCGGCCGAGCAGATGAAGATGTTCCTGACCCGCCTCGGTTTCGGCTCCAAGATGGTCATCACCGGTGACGTGACCCAGGTCGACCTGCCCGGCGGCACCACGTCGGGACTGCGGATCATCCAGGACATCCTCGGCAACGTCGACGACATCCACTTCGCCTACCTCAGCGCGCAGGACGTGGTGCGGCACCGGCTGGTGAGTGCGATCGTCGACGCGTACGGCGCGTGGGACGCCCACCACCCACCAGCCTCGCTGCGACCGGCCGGGAAGCGCTCGTGAGCATCGACGTTCTCAACGAGACCGATGCCGAGGTCGATCTGGAGGAACTGCGCGACTGCGCGGCGTACGTCATGACGCAGATGCGCGTCCACCCGCACGCGGATCTGTGCATTCGCGTCGTCGACGAACCGGCGATGGAGACCCTGCACGTGCAGTGGATGGACCTGCCAGGCCCGACCGACGTCATGAGTTTCCCGATGGACGAGTTGCGGCCCGGACGCGACGGCGAGGACCCCGAGCCGGGCATCCTCGGTGACCTGGTTCTGTGTCCGAGCGTCGCCGCCAAACAGGCCGCGGAGGCCGGGCACAGCACCGACGAGGAACTGTTGCTGCTCACGGTGCACGGACTGTTACATCTGCTCGGCTTCGACCATGCTGAACCGCAGGAACGCCAGGAGATGTTCGGACTGCAGCGCACCCTGTTGTTGACCTTCCTGGCCAGCCAGGAGCGGCGCGAGCCCGCCCGGATCCAGCCGCCGTCCGGAGAGTGACCCGGCCGTGGTCGTGCTGTTGCTCGTCGCGGCCGCCTCGGTGGTCGCGGGGTTCTTCCTGGCCGCGATGGAAAGCTCGCTGGTCCGCATCAGTAAGTCCCAGGCGCGCGAACTGCTTGAGGAGGGCAGGCGCGGAGGCGTGCAACTGGTGCGGTTGGTCGACAACCGCGGACCGGTGGCCATGGTGCTGGCCTTCCTCCGGGTTGGCGCCGAGGCCACTGCGGCAGTGCTGGTAACCCTCGCTGCCAGTAGGGCGTTCAGCTCGATCTGGGTGGCGTTGCTGGTGTCGATCGGCGTCATGGCCCTGGCATCCTTCATCCTGGTCGGCGTATCGCCGCGTACGTTCGGACAACAACATGCGACGGCCATGGCCCTGTTCGGAGCGCCGATCGTCAGCTTCTTCCTGACCGTGCTCGGCCCGGTGGCGCGCGGCCTGGTCGCGGTCGGCAATGCGGTGACGCCCGGGCCGGGTTTCCGGGATGGCCCGTTCGCCTCGGAAGAGGAGTTGCGTGATTTCGTCGACATGGCCACCGACTCCCAGTTGATCGAGGCCGACGAACGCCGCATGATCCACTCGGTCTTCGAGCTGGGTGACACCGTCGCCCGCGAGGTCATGGTCCCCCGCACCGACATGGTGGTCATCGACAAGACGAAGTCGCTGCGCTCGGCAATGTCGCTGTTCCTGCGGTCCGGCTTCTCCCGGGTTCCGGTGGTCGACGACGGCCCGGACGACATCGAGGGCCTGGTCTTCCTCAAGGACGTCGCCCGCCGGTTGACTCTCAACCCCGACAGTGCGTCGTTGCCGGTGACCGAGGTCGTCCGGGAGGTGGCCTTCGTCCCGGACAGCAAACCGATCGATGATCTCCTGCGGGAGATGCAGACCAGTCGTCAGCACTTCGCCGTCGTGATCGACGAGTACGGCGGCACGGCCGGGCTGATCACCCTGGAGGACATCGTCGAGGAGGTTGTCGGCGAGATCGACGACGAGTACGACCGGGTCGCCCCCGGCGTGGAGGAACTCCCCGATGGAGTCCTCCGCATCCCGGCGCGGATGCCGGTGGACGATCTGGCCGAGTTGATGGATGTCACGCTGGAGGACGAGGACGTCGATACGGTTGGCGGGCTGCTGGCCAAGCTGATCGGCCGCGTGCCGATTCCCGGTGCGACGGCCCAGGTGGCCGGTCTGCAGTTGACCGCTGATGAGATGGCCGGGCGCCGACACCAGATTGCGACCATCCTGGTGTCACGGGTGAAATCCGAGGATGAGCCGTCCGTCGAACACGAGGAGGTGGCAACGTCATGAGTGGGGACTACCGCGCCGGGTTCGCCTGCTTGGTGGGCCGGCCCAACGCGGGCAAGTCGACGTTGACCAATGCCCTGGTCGGGCAGAAGGTGGCCATCACCTCCAGCAAACCGCAGACCACGCGGCACACCGTCCGGGGGATCATCACCACCGAGCAGGCCCAGTTGGTGTTGGTCGACACCCCCGGTCTGCACAAGCCGCGCACCCTGCTGGGGCAGCGGCTCAACGACGTGGTCCGCGAGACGCTGCTCGACGTGGACGTCATCGGCTTCTGTCTGCCCGCCGACCAGCGGATCGGCCCGGGGGACACCTTCATCGCTCGCGAGCTCGCCGAGATCCGCCAGGGCCGACGCCGCCCGGTGGTGGCGATCGCAACCAAGAGCGACCGGGTCGACAAGGACCGGCTGGCCCAGCACCTGGTCGCGATCGACGGCCTGGGCGACTGGGACGACATCGTGCCGTGCTCGGCGACCCGCGGCGATCAGGTGGACACCGTCGCCGAGGTCCTGATGTCGCACTTGCCGGTGTCGCCGCAGCTGTACCCCTCCGATGTGCACACCGACGAGCCCGATGCGGTCATGATTGCCGAGCTGGTCCGTGAGGCCGCGCTCGAAGGAGTGCGCGACGAATTGCCGCACAGTCTCGCGGTGGTGGTCGAGGAGATCACCCCGCGTGAAGGCCGGCCGGCCGACAAGCCGCTCCTCGACGTACGCGTGAACGTTTTCGTCGAGCGCCCGAGCCAGAAGGCGATCATCATCGGTCGCGGGGTTCGCGCCTGCGCGAGGTCGGGACCAACGCGCGTACGGCGATCGAGGAGTTGCTCGGTCAGCGCGTCTACCTGGACCTGCACGTGAAGATCGCCAAGGACTGGCAGCGCGACCCCAACCAGCTCAGTAAGTTGGGCTTCTGATGGCGGAGGATCCCGACACCCTGGCGTGGGCTGAATTCGGGGAGTTCCTCCGGCAACCGGAGTCATCCGAGGATTACATCGATCACGTCCCCTGGGACACAGCAGGTTTCGACACATCGCGCCCGCTGCTGGACATCGGGTGCGGCAGCGGCCTGACCACCCAGGTCCTCGCGCACCGGTTCACCGGCACCTAGGTGATCGCGGTCGAGCCCGATCCGTTGATGCGCGCGCTGTTGATGCGACGGGTAGCTGACGACGAGTTGTTGCGCGACCGGGTGACGGTGGTGCCCGAGCCGATCACCGAGTGCTGGTTGCCGGCAGAGTCCGGAGGGGCGCTGCTGTTCAACGTCATCTACTTCCTGTCCGAACCGGCGCGCGAGGCGTTCTGGGAGCGGATGTCGCAGGTGATGGTCCCCGGCGCACCGATCCTGCTCAGTCGCTCCTATGGCGGTGTTCCGGTCACCGAGGTTCCGATGACGCTGTTGCGCAAGGCCACCATCGGCCGGCAGGAGTACCAGCGGTGGTTCGCAGCCCGGCCGTTCTTCGACCAGCGCTCCCGGGAGGACCGGGTGGAGATCATCAACACCTACCGGGTGCTGCGGGACGGGGAGCAGGTGCGTGAGGTCGTCACGCGCATCACGCCGCAGGGGCTGGACGAAGAAACGGTGCTCGGTGAGATTCCGATCGGCCGGTTCAGCATCGAGGAGTTGGACGAGCGATACGTGGCCGTTCGGAGGGCCCCGGATCTGCGGCGCTGACCGGGCCGGAGCAGACTGGTCGCATGACGGACTCCTTCATCGCGACCACATCCCTTGCCACCGCAGATGGCTCGCGTGACCTGCCGCTGATCGGTCTGGGCACCTACCCGATGAAGGGTCAGGAGTGCGCTGATGCGGTGGCCTCCGCGATCGGTGTGGGCTACCGGTTGATCGACACCGCCGCCCAGTACGGCAACGAGGACGGTGTCGGACAAGGGATTCGCGACAGCGGGGTGGACCGTGAAACCCTCGTCGTGACAAGCAAACTGCGAGGCAGCGACCACGGCGCCGATTCAGTACGCCGTGGGTTGGAGAGGAGCCTGACCACGCTGGGTCTGGACTACCTCGATCTGTACCTGATCCATTGGCCCAACCCCAGCCAGGGCAAGTACGTCGAGTCGTTCGCGACCATGTTGGAGTTGCAGTCAGAGGGTCTGATTCGCTCGGTCGGCACCAGCAACTTCGTGCAGGAACAGCTGGCCGCGCTCTACGACGCAACCGGTGTGTGGCCGGCGATCAACCAGATCCAGTGCAGCCCGATGCTGACCCGCACGCAGCTGCGCGGCTTCATGTCCGATCGCGGCATCCTCACCGAGGCGTGGGGTCCGCTGGGTCTGCGGGAGAAGCTGCCGGACTCGCCCGTGGTGCAGAAGGTTGCGGAGGAGACCGGTCGTTCGGTCGGCCAGGTGATCCTGCGCTGGCACGTCCAGCAGGGCATCATCGCCATCCCGAAGTCGGGCAACCCGAAGCGGCAGAAGGAGAACGCCGACGTCTTCGACTTCCAGTTGTCCGACGGGCAGATGGAGCGGTTGTCCGGTTTGGACCGGGGCGAGGACGCCGCCTGGGACTCCCGCACGCACGAGGAGTTCTAGAGCACCTTCACCGTCTGCCACGCATCGCCCACCGCGTCGCGTTGGCTGCTGCTGGCGCCGAACAGTTGTCCCGCAGCCGTGATGGTCGCGCGGGCGAAGCCTTTGAAGTCAACGTCTTTGGCGAGATTGCCGCCGGTCAGGACGGCGTACCAGATGCGCCCTGCGCCTTCCCAGCTGGTGCCTCCGATCGCGGTGGCCGCCAGATAGAACGCCCGGTTGGGGATACCGGAGTTGATGTGCACGCCACCGTTGTCGTGGGCCGAGTCGTGCGGTAGATCCTGGTAGCCGGTCATGTCGGCCGGTTGCGGGTCCTTGCCGAGGTGCGGGTCGTCGTACGCCGTGCCGGGGGCCTTCATCGAGCGCAACGCCACCCCGTGCACCTTGGCGGTGAACAACCCCTGACCGATCAGCCAATCCGCCTGGGCAGCGGTCTGGCCCTTGACCCATTGCTTGACCATCGAGCCGAAACAGTCCGACATCGACTCATTCAACGCCCCGGGCTGCGCCACGTAGGTCAGTCCGGCGGTGTACTGGGTCACGCCGTGGGTCAACTCGTGCCCGATGACATCCACGGAGTCGGTGAACGAGCTGAAGTAGATCCCGTCCCCGTCACCGAAGACCATCTGCTGACCGTCCCAGTAGGCGTTGTCGAAATCCTTGTCGTAGTGCACGGTCGCGATCAGCGGCAACCCTTTGTTGTCCAGCGAATTGCGTTGGAACGCCTGCCAGTACAGCGCGAAGGTGTCCCCGAGACCGTCGTAGGCCTCGTTCACCGATTCGTCGGCGACGGCGGCCTGACCTTCCGCGCGGACCTGCGTGCCCGGCAGGGTCGTGCCCTGCCCGGCGGTGTAGATCGTGCGCTGCGGTCCGGGCTCGCCGGGTGCGGAAGGGGTCCTCACATCGCGCAACTCGGTGCCGGTGGTGCGGTGCGAGCGGGCGCGTTCGCGCAACTGGGGCGGGATCAGGCCGGACTGGTCGGAACGGGCGGCGCGGTATTCGCGCTGCACCGAGATGTCGACACTGAGTTCGAGGGTGCGGCGCGCCGCGTCGGCGACGTCGCCTTCGGCCGAGTCGACGAGGTGCTGCAGCAGGTGCGGGGGGACGATGCCGTGCGGCTGGTGCGGAGTCATGTCTCGAGCATGAACCACACCACCGACACCTTGGGGTCAGCGCGTGGCGGACTCCTCGTCGGGTGCGGTGTCAGCGTCGGTCGACATCGGGTTGACCGTGATCTGCCGACCGTCGTCGTTGGTGAGCACGATCTCCGCCAGGTCGGCCCACGCCGGATCCCATCCGCCGTCGATCAACGCCTGACGAGCCAGCTCCCGCGCCGTGTCGTCGCGCCTCGCCTCGGCTTCGCGCCGTCGCTGCTGCGTGAACTCCGGGGTCCAGATCAGCTCGCGCAGGGGCCCGATGCCGGCCACCGCGCCGTTGCCCAACGGATGGGCGGCGTCGATGAGCGTGCCCGCCGGCGTGCCCGGTCCGCCGACGGCCTTGTAGAACTTCATCTCGGGGTCGTACCACGCGTGATCGAGCAGCGGCTCGAACTCCGGGACCATCGCGAACTGCTCCGGGGTCCCGGCCAGCACCGGCACCAGGTCGTACCCCTCGGCCATCGCGTGCGGCCACCAACGGAACTCCTCGATCGCCTGGGAGCACGCCCCGCAGCCGGCCGAGAAGAAGACCACGTAGGACGGCGGATCCTGCAGCTCGCGGATCGGCAACCGGTCGCCGGCGCGGGTCTGCACGGTGAGGTTGTCGATCAGGTCACGCTCCGCCCGCTGCTCGGCGTTGTTGCGGTACACCACCAGCCCGCCTGCGACCCCCGCGGCCAGGACGGCCGGGAGAACGTACGCCCACCCGCCGAGTCGATCGTCCGCCACGGAAGCGGGTGCGGTGTGCAGGATCAGAGCCAGCAGCGGCAACACGACGAAAATGACGTTGCGAACCACCGTGCGCGGACCGACCTCATCGGCACCGAGGCCGCCGAAGCAGTTGCACGAGGCAGGTACGGCGGAACGCACCGCGCGCACGATGACCACCAGGAACGCCACGAAGAGGGCGGTCGCCCCGGCCAGGGGAGCAGCTGCCACGGACCGGGTAGCAGCACGATCAGCGCGCCCAGCCCCATCTCGATGAACGGGAACGCCTTGGCGAAGGTGTAGTCGCGCAGCAACCAGGCCGGCAGGCGCAGGGTCTGCATGCTCTTGAAGAACTCCCGGTGTCGGCCGAGTTTGAGCGCCCCGCTGCACATCAGCACTGCGGCAACGGCCCACGCGATGATCCCGCCGAGGAGGTCCATCGCACCAGAATAAGTGACGGCGGCCACGTGCGGCGGTCGGTGCGCTACGCTGGGGGACGTGCGTGCGGCGTACCAGCTCCTCCTTGATTGCCGCGGCGAGGCCTAGTTCGACTCGGTCATCCTCGCCGCGGAGGTTTCCGCTGCGCGAGGCAGCAGCGGTACGGACCGGGCGCCCCTCCTTCAGTTCAAAGGCGATTCACCCGTGATCCATCCCCAGCAGAACACCACCATGCCGATCGGCAAGTACGTCCCCTTCCACGAGCAGATCAAGGTCGACCTTCCCGACCGCACCTGGCCGGACAAGATCATCGACAAGGCCCCGCGCTGGTGTGCGGTCGACCTGCGCGACGGCAACCAGGCCCTGATCGACCCGATGAACTCCGAGCGCAAGCTCCGGATGTTCAAACTCCTGGTCCGCATGGGCTACAAGGAGATCGAGGTCGGGTTCCCCTCGGCCAGCCAGACCGACTTCGACTTCGTGCGTGAGCTGATCGATGGCAATCACATCCCGGATGACGTGACCATCCAGGTGCTGACGCAATGCCGCGACGAGCTCATCGAGCGCACGTTCGAAGCGATCGCCGGCGCCCCGCAGGCCATCGTGCACTTCTACAACTCCACGTCCGTGCTGCAGCGGCGCGTGGTGTTCGGCAAGGACCAGGAAGGCATCATCGACATCGCCACCCAGGCGGCGCGTCTGGTGCGCAAGCTGGAGGAGACCGTCCCGGAGACGCAGGTCTACTACGAGTACTCCCCGGAGTCCTACACCGGCACCGAGTTGGAATTCGCGGCCCGGATCTGCAACGCGGTCATCGAGATCATCGATCCGACGCCGGACCACCCGATGGTCATCAACCTGCCGGCGACCGTCGAGATGGCCACCCCCAACGTCTACGCGGACTCCATCGAGTGGATGTCGCGCAACCTCGACCGTCGCGAGTCGATCGTGCTGTCGCTGCATCCGCACAACGACCGGGGCACCGGTGTGGCCGCGGCTGAACTGGGCTACCAGGCCGGCGCGGACCGCATCGAGGGCTGCCTGTTCGGCAACGGTGAGCGGACCGGCAACGTCTGCCTGGTGACGCTGGGACTGAACATGTTCGGCCAGGGCATCGACCCGCAGATCGACTTCTCCGACATCGACGAGATCCGCCGCACCGTCGAGTACTGCAACCAGTTGCCGGTGCCCGAGCGGCACCCGTACGGCGGCGACCTGGTCTTCACCGCCTTCTCCGGCTCCCACCAGGACGCCATCAAAAAGGGCTTCGAAGACATGGAGCGCCAGTCCGCGGCGACCGGTAAGTCGATCGACGAACTGGTCTGGGGCGTGCCGTACCTGCCGATCGACCCGCACGACGTCGGCCGCTCCTACGAGGCCGTGGTCCGGGTCAACTCCCAGTCCGGCAAGGGTGGCATGGCCTACATCCTCAAGACCGAGCACCAGCTGGACCTGCCGCGACGGCTGCAGATCGAGTTCAGCGGTGTGGTGCAGCGGCGTACCGACGAGTTGGGCGGCGAGGTGTCACCCGAGCAGCTGTGGCAGGCCTTCAGCGACGAGTACCTGCCCGGCACCGGCGTCGGCGAAGCGGCGTGGGGCCGGTTCGCACCGATCAACCACCGGGTCGAGTCGGTCGACGACGAGCGTGACCGGATCATCGCGACCGTGACCGATCGCGGTGAGGAGAAGGTGATCACCGGCGAGGGCAACGGTCCGCTGGCGGCGTTCATCGACGCGCTGCACACCCTAGGGGTCGACGTACGCATCCTGGACTACAACGAGCACGCGCTGACCTCCGGCGGTGACTCGGCGGCCGCGGCGTACTTGGAGTGCGCTGTGGGCGACCGCGTCCTGTGGGGCGTCGGGACCTCCAGCTCGATCGTCAAGGCTTCGCTGACCGCGATCCTGTCGGCGGTCAACCGCGCTGAGCGAGACGCCCGCTAGAACGGCGAGAACGACGAGGGGGCCCGCCGGTCGACGGGCCCCCTCGTCGTTTCGTCACCAGTTGCTGAGCGACTCCTCGAAGATCGCCGCGATGTCGTCCTCGGTGACCTCGCGCGGCGAGATCGACAGCAGCCGTTGCTGTTTCATCGTCCCCGGCACCAGCTCAGGGATATCCGAGGCTTCGAAGCCGACACCCGAGATGCCGTTCGGGATGCCGATGTCGCGCATCAGGTTGATCAGCGCGGTCGGCAGCTTCTCCTCGTCCGGGATCTTGGAGTCGAGGTCGGGCTGCAGCATCAGCGCCGCCTGCACGTGTCGCTCGGGCGCGCTGGAGTAGGTGAAGCGGAACGCCGCCGGCGCGGTCAAGGACACCGACATGCCGTGCGGGACCATGGCCTCGTCCTGCGGGTAGTCCACCGGGTGGAAGTCCTTGACCATGCCGGCGATCGGGTAGGCGTTCGCGTGCGGGATGTGCACCCCGGCGTTGCCGAAACCCATTCCTGCACACGTGGCGGCCAGCATCATGTCCGAGCGGGCATCGACGTTGGCGCCGTCGCGTACCGCGGTCCGGAAGGAACGGGCGATCAGCGACAACGCCTTTTCACACCACAGATCCGCGACCGGGTTCGAGCCGCAGTAGGGCACCCGCTCCTCGGCCTTCTTGGCCGGGTAATCCTCGAACGGCCGTGCGGTGAAGGACTCCAGCGCGTGGCAGACGATGTCCATCCCGGACGAGGCCGTCACCCCGGCGGGCAGGCTGAGTGTGACCGTCGGGTCGATGACCGCCATGGTCGGCCGCAGGCGCCAGTGACCGATGCCGGTCTTCACCCGCAGGGACAGCACGTCCATGACGCAGGTGCCCGTGCTCTCCGATCCGGTTCCGGCAGTGGTGGGTACGGCGATGAGCGGCATCAGCGGCCCGCTCGGCGCCCGGCCGTCCCCGACCGGTTTGTTGAGGTACTCGGTGAGTTCGCCGCCGTCGGTGAGCAGCAGGTTGACGGCCTTGGCCGTGTCGATCGACGACCCGCCGCCGACGGCGACGTAGCCGTCGAACGGGCCCTTGTCCTTGGCGAAGTCGAGGGCCTCGTTCATGGACTTGTCGGTCGGCTCGACGTGGCTGTGCTCGAACACTTCGGTCTCGATGCCGTAGTGGCGCAGCGACGCGACGACCCGGTCGGCGATGCCGAGGTGGGCCACCCCCGGATCGGTGACGACCAGGACGCGCTTGGCGCCGTGGGTGCTGATGTCGTACCCGACTTCATCGAGGGCGCCGGCGCCGAATTTCAGCGGTGGTGCTCCCCAGGTGAAGACGGTCTCAGTGCCCTGGCTCATCCTGACTCCTTTGTCCGGTAGTGATCGAGATCACTAATCGATATCTTCATTGACAGCGTAATCAAGACTTCTCAGCGCATCTGGGTCCCCTGCTAGGTCCACGGTTCCGGCTGGCCGATTCCACAGCCACAGCAGCAGATCCGCGCTGGCCGCACTCACGGTGGCCCTGGCCGACAGGCCGTTCTCGACCCGCTCGAAGCCCTGCTCGTGGACTTCGACGCCGTCGGGGGTGATCCCGCCGAACGACCCGAGTTGCAGCGTCCAGCGCTGGTCGGTATCGGTGGCTACCAACTCGACGATCCGGTCACCGGCCGGGGTGAAGGACGCCCAGTCCGGGACGGCACCGCCGCGGATCACATCGATCACCTCATCGACGCCGTCGACGGCAAGCATGGGATCGATCGGTGCGCGCGCGACGCCCGCGGTCAGTTCCGCGTCGACCCGGTGGATCAGGGCCTCCAGCGCCTGGCGCCGGCTGATGTACCCGACCGTGTGCAACGCCGGATCGTGCGCCCACATGTAGCGCTGATCGCTCGCGGGGTAACGGCCGAGGGTGCGGACCAGTTGCGAACCGGACTCCTCGCAATACGCGAGCAAGCCCGCATAGTCCGAGGGTCGTTCCGTGCTCTCCAGATCATCGAGCTGGGCCTCGTCGGTCACGTCTCGGCGTACGACGTTCTCCCAGAAGCTCTGCACCTGACCCAGGTGCCACACCAGGTCCGCGGCATCCCAGTCCGGGCAGCTGGGCACCGCAACGCTCGCGCCGGTTGCCTGCAGGACGGACAGGAACCGGGCGGACTGCTCCCGCACGGTGGCCACGTAGTCGATCGTCATGGACTCCACTCTGCCCCAATCGGCGGCGACCGATACCGTCGAGCCCATGGGCAACTTCTGGCACCCCTTTTCGGACATGGCATCGGTCGAAGCGAACGGTGAATTCGTCATCAGTCGCGGTGAAGGCGTCCACGTGTGGAACGCCGACGGCAACAAGTATCTCGACGCGACCGCCGGCCTGTGGTTCACCAACGTCGGGCACGGTCGCGACGAGCTGGCGCAGGCCGCCGCGCAGCAGATGAAGAAGCTGGCGCACTACAGCACCTTCGGCGACTACGTGCCGGATGTGACGCTGGAGCTGGCGGACCGGTTGGCCGGGATCGCGCCGGTGCCCGGGTCGAAGATCTTCTTCACTTCCGGCGGTTCGGATTCGGTCGAGACCGCCGCCAAGCTGGCCCGTCGCTACTGGGTGGAGAAGGGCAGCCCGACCGCCGCTACATCGTCGGCCGGACCAAGGCTTATCACGGAATGCATTACGCCGGAACGTCTTTGGCGGGTATCCCCGGCAACATCGAGGGCTACGGCGTCCTGGTCGCCGACCAGGCTCACGTGGTCTGGGACGACCCCCAGGACCTGCGCGCGACCATCGAGCAACTGGGGGAGGAGAACGTCGCTGCCTTCTTCTGTGAGCCCGTCATCGGTGCCGGAGGTGTCTACCCACCGCCGGCGGACTACCTCACCGAGGTCCGCAAGATCTGCACCGAGTACGACGTGCTCTTCATCGCCGACGAGGTCGTCACCGGTTTTGGCCGGATCGGTGGATCCTGGTTCGCCTCTGGGCGATTCGGCCTCGAACCGGACATGATCACCACCGCTAAGGGGCTCACCTCCGGCTACCTGCCGATGGGTGCGGTCTTCGTGTCTCCGAAAGTGGCCGAACCGTTCTTCGAGGCTGATGCGGGCCGCTGGTTCCGGCACGGCTACACCTACTCGGGTCATGCGGTGGCCGCCGCGGTGGCCCTCGCCAATCTCGACATCATCGAGTCCGAGGGGTTGTTGGAGGAGTCGGCACGATTGGAGCAGACGCTCCACACGGCGTTCGCTCCGCTGGCCGCACACCCGGATGTGGTCGAGATTCGTTCCGGCACGGGGGCGGTCGCGGCCGTGCAGCTGGCTGATGCACCAGCTGCGATGAAGTTCGCCACGAAGCTGCGCTCGTTCGGGGTCGCGACCCGGGCTGCTGGTGCCGGAGCCATCCAGATCTCGCCGGCCTTCACGATGACCGATGAACAGGTCGGTGAGCTGGTGGCGGCGATTGGTGCAGCGCTGGGCGACGGTCCGGCCTGATCAGCCGACCCGGGCCACGCCGACGCTGAGGAAGCCCAGCGACTTCGGCCGTGCGCCGTAGAACTGCTTGATCGATGTGATCGTCAACCCGGCGTCGGTCAGTTCACGGGTCACGTCGCGAGTGAGGTGGCATCCGCCGGCCACCCGCCGCTCGATCGGGT
Source organism: Branchiibius cervicis (assembly GCF_042661605.1). Taxonomy (NCBI): domain Bacteria; kingdom Bacillati; phylum Actinomycetota; class Actinomycetes; order Micrococcales; family Dermacoccaceae; genus Branchiibius; species Branchiibius cervicis. The sequence continues at coordinate 1,985,545 of NZ_JBHSWJ010000002.1, read as the reverse complement.
CCAGCCGGCGCTGCCAGCGGCGTACGTGCTCGTCGGGGGCCAGGCCGTGCTCCAGGAAGTGCAGGCTTCCACCGTCCTTGACCACCCGGATGACTTCGTCGACGGCTGCCCGCGGGTCGGGAATGGTGCACAGCGTGAATGTGCTGAGCGCGGCGTCGAACGTGTTGTCGGCGAAGGGGATCCGCTCACCGTCCAGGCCGGACCGAGTGATGTCGATCGACGCGCTCGCCACCCGGTCAGCGGCCAGCGTCCAGGCGGTGTCGGACGGTTCGATCGCCGCAACGCTCGAGACCGCCCCAGGGTAGGCACCGACGTTGCGGCCGGAGCCGAAACCCAGCTCGACGACGTCGCCGGAGAGTCCCTCACAGGCCCACTGCCGGATCGGAAAGAGGGCAGCACTGCCGCAGGTGAGGTCGACCAGCCGCGGCAGGACGTGCCGGTCGTAGAAGCCCACGACGAGCACCTTAGTGCGATCGATTGGACGGCATCGATCAACCGACCGGTTGACGCCCCACGGCGCTCGGCGCCCCAGGCTGGAGGTATGGAACCAGCTATCACAGTGCGCGGTCTGCGCAAGGAGTATCCGGGGGCCGTGGCGTGCAGGACGTTTCGTTCGACGTCGCACCCGGGGAGATCTTCGGGGTCCTCGGGCGCAACGGCGCGGGCAAGTCGACCACGGTGGAGTGCATTGCCGGCCTGCGCGACCGTGACGCGGGGCAGGTCGCGGTGTGCGGTATCGACCCCGCTGCCGACGAGCCTGCGCTGCGGAAGGTCCTCGGTGTACAGCTGCAGGACGCCGCCCTGCCGGAGAAGCTGACCGTCGATGAGGCGCTGAGCCTGTACGCCTCGTTCTACGACGACCCCGCACCCACCGACGAGCTGCGTGACCGGCTGGGATTGACCCCGGTGGGCGACAGCTACTTCGGCCGGCTCAGCGGGGGCAGCAACAGCGGCTGTCGGTGGCGCTGGCTCTGATCGGGCGGCCCAGGGTGGCCATTCTCGACGAGCTGACGACCGGCCTCGACCCGCAGGCGCGCCGGGAGGTGTGGTCGATCCTGGAACAACTGCGGGACACCGGCACGACCTTCCTGCTGGTCTCGCACTTCATGGAGGAGGCCCAACGGCTCTGCGACCGGGTCGTGGTGATCGACGCGGGGCGCGTGGTGGCGTTGGATACACCAGCACGTCTGGCCGCGACGCTCGAAGCCGGCCAGCGGATGAGTTTCACGCTTCGCGGTAGCCCGCCGATCGACGTACTGCGATCGGTCCCCTCGGTGCACTCGGTGCGGGTCGAGGACGGGGTCGTCTGGGTGGACGGCGACGCGGACGTGGTCACCGAGGTCATCCTGGCGCTGGATGCCCACGGCGCCCGCCCGCGGGATCTGCGGGTTGATCAATCCAATCTCGAGGACGCCTTCGTGGCGCTGATGGAGAAGCAGGAGGTGACGCGATGACCGGTCTGAGCGGACTCGTGCGCAGTGAGGCGGTGCTGTTGCGACGCAACCCGGCGGTGGTCTTGTGGGTGGCGGTCCTGCCCCTGGTGGCGGCAATCGTGCTGGGGGCGATCCCGGCGACCCGCGAACCGGTGAAGGATCTGGGCGGGCTGAGCTGGTTCGCGACGTACCAGCCGATCTTGCTCTTCTTCGCGGTGTCGATCCTTGCGGTCCAGGCGCTGCCCGACGTGCTGACGAAGTATCGCGAACAGGGGTTTTGAAGCGGTTGCGCGCCACACCCGCGTCGCCTTCAGCACTGCTCAGTGCCCAGTTCCTGCTGACTGCAGCGGTGGCGCTCGTGGCGGGCCTGCTGATCGTGGTCCTGCCCGCTGCGTTCGGCGCGGGCGCTCCAGGCAACCCGCTGGGCCTGCTTCTGGCGTTCGTCGTCATGACGGTGTGCCTGTTGTCGATCGGAATGGTGATTGCGAGCGTGTTCACCCGCAACAAGGTGGCTGCCGCGGCCGGCACGGTGTTGTTCTTCGTTCTGGCGTTCCTCGGTGGTCTGTGGTGGCCGCGGCGCACCATGCCGGGCTGGATGCAGACGATCTCGGATCTGAGTCCGGCCGGTGCCGCGGTGGGGTCGTTGCAGGATGCGCTGAGCGGTGGGTGGCCGGGGTGGTCGCACCTGCTGGTCATGCTGGTATGGACCGTGCTGCTGGCCCTGCTTTCGGTCCGGCTCTTCCGCTGGGAGTGATGCCACGATGGAGGTCATGACACAGCACGTGGCCTCGGTGCAGGGACCGTACTGGGACCGGGTGGACGGCCCGGTCGCGGCAGTGCGGTGGGCGCCGCTGGCCCTGGTGGCCGGATCGATGGTCTGCGCGATCGTCGTCCCCATCAGGTCCGGCGCGGTTGGCTACCTGCTGCTGGCCGCATTGTCTGCGGCGAGCGTCCTGCTGGCCGCGTGGTGGATGCACCGGACGGCTCTCGTGCTCCCGTTGCGGGTGGCCATCTTCGCGGCGCATCTCGCGATGGGCGCGGCGATGATCGCCATTTCGCCGTTCTACGGGATTTTCGGGTTCTTCGGCTACGTGATCGCCATGCTGCTTTTCAGTGGCCCCACGCTGCTCGTCGCGTTGGGTCTGAACGCCCTGGTGATGGCGGCATCGCAGGTGGGCGGGTTCTCGGAGGCGGTCTCGAACTGGCACGCTTTCCTGGCGCTCAGCCTGGTGAATGCCGGAGTGGTCGCGGTGATCGTGCATTTCGGGGTGCGCCGGGCTGAAGAGGTGCAGGAGCGAGAGGCGGCGGCGTCGCGGTTGGCCGAGGTGAGCCGGCGTAACCAGGAGTTACAGGATCAGTTGCTGGAGCAGGCACACCGACAGGGCATCCTGCAGGAGCGGGAGCGGTTGTCCCGAGAGATTCACGACACCGTTGCCCAGGACTTGGTCGCTATCGTCAGCCAGTTGGAAGCCATTGATGCTGAGGGGGATTGGCGTTGTCGCGTCACCGCGGCGAAGGCCTTGGCCCGTGACGGGCTCGGCGAGGCCCGCCGGGCGGTTTCAGCGTTACGGTCACCGTTGCTGGACGATGCGTCCGCGGCCGACGCGGTGCGCAGTTTCCTGGACGACTGGTCGGCCCGTCACCGGATCAGAGCACACCTGTCGGTGCAGGGCGTCCCGGTGCGCACTGAGCAGGACCAGATGATCGTCCGCGTCTGCCAGGAGGCGTTGTCCAACGTCGCGCGGCACGCCGGTGCCAGCTGCGTCGAGGTTCAACTGCGCTACACACAGGACGGGCTGTTGCTGCAGGTGCGCGACGATGGCCGTGGGTTCGAGCCGCTGCAGACCGAGTCGGGCCACGGTTTGCGGAACATGCGTGAACGCGTAGAAGCCGTCGGAGGGTCGCTCGATGTCGAATCGGCCTGTGGCGCAGGATGTTTGATCGACGTGGCGGCGCCCGCATGACCGCCGGCGTGGTCACTGTGTTGATCGCCGATGATCATCCCATCGTGCGCAACGGCATCCGCGGCATGCTCGATGGGCATGAGCGGTTGCGTGTCGTCGCCGAAGCCGGTGGGGGGCCTGAGGCGGTGGTGCAGGTACAACGACACGAACCCGATGTGGTTCTGATGGATCTGCGAATGCCCGAAGGGGACGGCGTGGATGCGATCCGGGCGCTGCGCGCACGGGACTCGAACCGGCCCGCGATCCTGGTGCTCACGACGTACGAGACGGATCGGGATATCACGGCGGCGATGGACGCCGGCGCGGACGGCTATCTGCTGAAAGCGCTGGGCCGGGAGGAACTCATCCGGTCGGTGCTCGATGTGGCCGCCGGTCGCACCGTTCTGGCTCCGGTAGCAGCGCAGCGCTTGGTCGCCCGTCGCCGGGAGGAGCGGTTGAGCGAGCGGGAGATCGAGGTCCTGCGGGCAATCGCGGACGGTGGTACCAATCGGTCTGTGGCTCAGCAACTTTTCGTCAGTGAAGCGACGGTGAAGACACATCTGTTGCACATCTACAGCAAGCTGGGGGTGGGCGACCGCGCCGCGGCCGTGCGCGTGGCCTTTGAGCGGGGTCTGCTCTAATCACCTGTGTGCGGGACCATTTCGATGAGTTGACACTGACCGGTGCTGGTTTCACGCTGCGCCCCTTGATCTCTCGGATGCCGATGCTCTCGCCGAGGGCGCATCCGATCCGATCACCTTGGAGTGGTTGCCGCTCCCACGGCCGTATATGCGCGAGCACGCGGTTGACTGGATCTCCCACCACATCGCGCCGCCGGCGTTCCCGCGAGCCATCGACGTGAATGGGTCACTCGCGGGGGTGATCGATCTGAAGAAGACGGACTGGCGCGCCGAGACGACAGAGATCGGTTACTGGTTGCACCCGGCCTTCCGTGGTCGAGGTCTGATGGCGAGTTCAGTTCGCCTGCTGAGGGACTGGGCCCTTACCGATCAGGGGATGCAGCGGGTGGAGATCAGGGTTGCCACGGGAAATCTCGCTTCCCAGCGCGTAGCGCGCGCCGCCGGCTATGTGCAGGAAGGCACCTTGCGCAACGCCGGCTTCCTGCACGACGGGCGGGTCGATCTCATCGTCTTCAGCCGGATCCGGTCTGACCTGAAGTGAGCCTGGCCGCTCGCGGGCTGCGATCGATCGCGCGCTCGATCGCAGCCGCTCCGGCAGCGGCGAGCATCGCAGGTCCGAGGAGAGCCGCGTCCATCCGGGTCAGTTCGAAGACCAGCACGATCGCGGTAGCCGGCATCCGTTGTGCCGCCGCCAGGAACGCCGCTGCACCGATCAGGGCGTACGTCGTGATGACCGTCCCTGGGTTGAGCCCGCTCCACAGCGTGCCGACAAGCGCCCCTAACAGCGACCCGTTCGCGATCGAGGGGGTCAGCAGACCGCCCTGGCCGCCACCGAGCAGCGCCAACCCGACGGCGATCACGCGGGCGGCCAGCAATGCCAACAGCATCCAGAACCCGACCGAGTGATCGAACCCGACCTGTGCGGCGGCCTTGCCGTTACCGAGGATCTCGGGCAACAACATGGAGATGGCGCCGACCGTGGTGAAGGCTGCGAATGCCCGCGGTATCAGATGCCAGTCCCGAGGCGCGGAAGCGGCACAGCGCCGGGTGAACCAACGAAAGCCCCACGCCGCCAGGCCGCACAACGGCCCGAAGACCACCGCCCAGAACCAGACCGATGCGGTGACCGGGGTGTGGCCCACGGTGTACTGCAGGTCGTCCGGCACGATCGCGGCGGCTACGCCGGAGGCGATCGCGCTACAGGCCAGGGCGGGGATGACACAGGACCACGCGAACGACACCAGGAGCACTTCGAGGGTGAAGATCGCACCGCCCAGAGGCACGCCGTACACCGCGGCCAGACCGGCACCGGCCGAACTGGCGATCAGGACGCGCCGTGGATGCCCGAGGATCCCGACCGAGGCGGTGATCCGGTCGGCGACCGCTGCGGAGATCTCCCGGGGTGCGACTTCTCGACCCAACGGTGAGCCGAGCGCCACGGTGACGATCTGCAGAAGACCGTGAACCACGGTGGGCCAGAATGGCATTCGCCTGCCATCGGTGTCCTCGCGACCGAGGGCTGCGCCGATCGAGACCAGGGGTTTGAACCAGCGGTAGACCGCCCACCACCCGACTCCGGCGATCAGACCGGCGGCCATGAGACAGACCAACCGGCGCCACGGGGGCGCCTGCTCGGAGCCGTAGAGGAATAGGCCTTCGGAGTAACCGAACGCGATGTGCTGCACTGCGTGCAGCAGTATCACCAACAGGCCCCCGACCAATCCGGAGGTGACGCCGAGCACCGCGACGATCGCGGACATCCGGGCTAGGGCACGCACGGTGCCGATTATGTCGGTCCTACCTGACCCCGGCGGGACGGAACTGGATGCTGATCCGCGGGCCGGTCGGCGTACTCGATTTGGGTACGGCGTGCTCCCAGGTCCGTTGGCAGCTGCCACCCATCACGATCAGGTCGCCGTGGCCGAGTAGGAACCGGCGAGAACTGCCGCCGCCTGTCGGTCGCAGGAGGAGCGCGCGCGGTGCGCCGATCGACACGATCGCGACCATGGTGTCGTGCGTGGCGCCGCGCCCGAAGCGGTCGCCGTGCCAGGCGACGGAGTCGCGGTGGTCGCGGTAGAGGCACATGCCGACGGTCGCGAACGGCTCGGCTCGGTAATGGGAGGTCAGCGCGTCGCGCGCCTGCTCGATGACCGGGTCGGGGAGAGGTTCGCGCTCACGGTAGAACCGCAACAGGCGCGGCGTGGGCAGTTCCTTGTCCCACATGACCCGACGCTCGCCGCGCCACTCGACACCGGCGCTGCCACCGGCGTTGAGTCGTTCGAAGAGACTGTCCGCGCCGGTCAGCCAACCGGGCCGCAGGTCGAGCCAGGCGCCGTCGGTGAGCTCGATCCGCTGCACGGCACCGGCGAGCGGTCTGAGCCCGACTTCGTCTACCTGGTCCCAGAGCGAGCCCTGCAGCGCGTGCATGGATCGATCATATGTTCGATTGACCGGAACTGGCCAGTGGGAGTCCGCTGTTATCTCTCAGGACATCGGTGACAGTTCTGCATCAGGACATCGGTGACACTTCGGCCGGTCTTGGTGGTGACACTTGTGATCTCAGGCTTCGGGGGTGACTGGTACTGAACCCATTGATCCTCGTGTCCGCCTGGCGATCTCGCAGTGGCCCGACGACGCGCCGCGTGGTGCGGTGTCGACGTTCTGCGCGGAGCACGGCATCTCGCGAAAGTCGTTCTACGTGCTGCGTAACCGGGCGTTGACGGATGGGCCGGCGGCGGTGCTGGAACCGCGGACCCGACGCCCGGCATCCAGCCCCACCCGGCTCAGCGATGAGGTCAAGAAGCAAGCGTTGGAGGTGCGGGCTGCGTTGGAGGCTTCCGGGTTGGACCACGGCCCGATCAGCGTGCACGACAAGATGCACGCGATGGGCCTGGACCCGGTGCCCTCGACCGCTGCGTTGGCCCGGGTGTTCCGCCAGGCCGGGGTCGCCCGGCACGAGCCGCGCAAGAAGCCCCGCTCGGCGTGGCGACGGTTCGTGTATCCGGCCCCGAACGCGTGCTGGCAACTGGATGCCACAGAGTACGTCCTGACCGGGGGCCGTAAATGTGTGATCTTCCAGCTGATCGATGACCACTCCCGGTACGCGGTGGCCTCTCACGTCGCCGAGGGTGAAACCAGCGACGCGGCGATCGCCGTGTTCGACAAAGCCGTCGCCGCGCACGGGGTGCCGCAACGGTTGCTGTCCGACAACGGGATGGCGTTGAACCCCTCCCGGCGCGGGATCCTCGGGCAGCTGGTCGAGCACGTCACGGCGCTGGGGGTGCAAGCGATCACCGGCAAGCCGTACAAGCCGACCACGCAGGGTAAGAACGAACGGTTCCACCAGACATTGTTTCGGTACCTGGACAAGCAACCGCTGGCCAACACGTTGCAGGAGCTACAGGTTCAGGTCGATGCGTTCGATGACATTTACAACACCCAACCTCCCCATCAAGGACTGCCCGGGCGAGTCACACCGGCGGTGGCATGGAACGCGACCCCGAAGACTGATCCGCCGCGGCCCCAGCCGGACGTGTGGGAGCAGTTCGCTGCTCGCCGACCGCCGAGCCGCTACCGGCGACCCAGACAAGCCGTACCGGCGGATCTGCCTGCCGACACCCGCGTGCGGACCGTCGGCACACCCGGCACCGTCAGCGTGGACATGGTGATCTACAAGATCGACCCCGGCCACGTCTTCGAGAAAGTCCTCGTCGTGGTCGATGGCACCAACCCCGGCGACCGGGTCATCATCTCGACCCTGGACGGAGAAGTCATCGCCGAACACACCCGACCCGCCCCCGGCATCACCTACGTCGGCAACGGCCGACCCCAGGGCCACCCCCAAAACACAGCCTGACGAAGTTCTCGGCGACCAGGGCTGACTGTCACCGTCACTGTTCGCGGCTAATGTCGGACGAGCGCCCGGTGGTTTGCTCATCCGGATGCAGCGAGGGTCAAATCGAGATATTTCGTTGTGCCGAACAGTCGATCTTCGGTTGGGTGGTGTGGTGTCCTTCGACTTCCATGCCGCGTACGACGAGTTGAACGCTGATGATCACGATTACCGCTTCTACGGTGCCGTCGCCGGGCAGCTGCAAGCGGGTCGTGTGCTCGACCTTGGCTGTGGCACCGGCACCTTGGCGCGACTGCTGGCCAGGCATGGTCGCGAGGTTGTCGGGATTGACCCCGATCCGGACATGCTGCGGGTTGCCCGCGGAAAGCCGGGTTCTAACGACGTCGACTGGCGTCTCGGTTATTGCGATAGCGCCGACCTCGGTTGGGCTGATCTGGCGGTTATGTCAGGGCACGTCGCACAGGTCTTCGTGTCGGAGGAGGCCTGGGGAGATGTTCTCCAGCAGCTTCATCGTGCCCTTCGAGACGGAGGAATCCTGGCGTTCGAGTCCCGCAACCCCAGCGCGCAAAGTTGGGAGCGCTGGACGCGTGCTGCCACCCTGCGCACCGTCCCGAGCGCGGACGGTGAGGTGGAGTTTTGGCACGAGACAGTCGATGTGTCCTTGCCGCAAGTCACCTACGATACCTTCACGCGGAATCTCACGAGCGGTGACGAATCGCGCAGCCGCAACGTCTTAGCGTTCAGGGATCACGAGGCGATCGACCGCACTTTGCGACGCGCCGGATTCGAGATCGGCAGCGTCTTCGGAGATTGGGATGAATCGATCCTGACCAATCAATCGCCCGAGATCATCGTGCTTGCCCAACGCCAGTAGGACCTTTCCTACACGAACAGGGGCCCACCGACAGCTGATCGCAAGCCGACGCATCCGCTGGGCACAGTCACCGATGTCCTGATACATGGAGTGTCACCGATGTCCTGATGCAGAACTGTCACCCATGTCCTGAGACATCACACCAGTGGGAGTCCGCGGCAATCGGGTCGATGGCCCCGATCGTTCCCGGCACGGCCTCTAGAGCATTCCGTCTCCCTGCGGCGCATCGACGGAATCATCCGCCCGGAGGATGCGCCGGGCGGTCCACAGGAAGGACTCGACGACGTCGGTGGTGTCGTCAACATACGCCCCGACGAGAGCCGAGTCTCGCAGTAACACCAATGCTCTAGCGGTTGCAATTGGATTCGGGCTTCCGGTGGCCTCGACGAGTTCGGCCAGGGTGGCCGCGAACCACTGGCGGTGGATGCGCACGGCCTGCCGCACGGGGTGCTCCGGGTCGGGGAATTCGGCGGCAGCGTTCAGGAACGGGCAACCGCGGGTGTGATTTTCCTGGACGTCGCGGGCAATCCCCTGCAGGACGATCTCTACGGCATGGTCCGGGGTGGTCGCCAGTGCGGAGCCAGCGGCGAAAAGGGTCCGTAGTGCTTCGTCTTCCAACTCGATGTACGCGCGGACAAGCGCGTCCTTCGAGGAAAGTGCCGGTAGAACGTGGCGCGCGTGACCCCTGCCTCGGACACCAGGCGGTCCACGCCCACCGCGTGAATGCCTTCCCGGTAGAAGATCCGGGCCGCCGTGGAAAGCAACCGGCTGCGGGCATCGGAGGGTTTCGAGGTGGGCGCCCTGCCCCCGGTGTGGCTCATCTCACGCATCGTACAGAACGATCATTCTGCAGAGGGGAGCCCATCTAGGTGCCGAGATACTACGGTAGACAGATCGTTCGTTCTACCTGTTAGGAGTCATGAGATGCAGTCGTCGAAACCCGCCATAGTTCTTGTCCACGGGTTGTGGATGACACCGAAGAGTTGGCAGGGCTGGAAACAGCGGTTCGAGGCCGCCGGCCATCAAGTTCTCACCCCCGCGTGGCCTGGAGTCACAGACGACGTCGAAGGACTTCGACGAGATCCCTCGGTCCTGAACGGGCTGCGCATCGGCACTATCGTCGACAGCTACGCCAGTGTTATCGCCGACCTCGACGAGAAGCCGATCATCATGGGGCATTCGTTCGGCGGAGTGATCACGCAAGTCCTGCTTGACCGGGGATTGGGAACGGCTGGCGTCGCGATCGACTCGGCTCAGTCCGCGGGCATCCCGGTCCTGCCGTGGTCCTCCATCCGTGCCGGATTCCCCGTCCTGGGTAAACCGTGGAAGGCACGCGGCACCGTCCTGCTGACGCCCAAGCAGTTCCACTACGCGTTCGCCAACACTCTGACCCTCGCGAAGGCCACCCGCGTCTCTGAGGAGTTTCAGATCCCAGGCCCGGGCAAACCGTTCTTTCAGGCCGCGTCCGCTCTGCTGACCAACACCGGCGACACCCGCATCGACTACCGCAACGCAGTCCGTCCGCCGTTGCTGTTCATCGCCGGTGGCGAAGACCACATCGCCCCGCCGAAGGTCAACCGCGCCAACGCCCGCCGGTACAAGGCCGGCAGCACCATCACCGAAGTGAAGGAATTCGCCGGGCGTAGCCACTACATCGTGGGTGAGCCCGGGTGGGAGGAGGTAGCTGACTACGCCCTGACCTGGGCGACGCTGCGCGCCACTCCTACTGATTGAGGACTGCCATCGCCGCCGTGATACCCGCCGAGGCTGCTCAAGCTAAACGACGAACGATTGCGACCTCAGCGGGGCTACCTGCGCTGACCAACGAACTGTCGCTTCCTTGGTGGCGTCGGATCGTGTCCTGGTGCAGAACAGTCGCCGATGTCCTGAGAGATGACACGAAGGGGTCAGTCCTACGCTCGATGCATGAGGAGCGACGTCGGACCCGGCCGCCAGCGGGCTCGGCGTGCACTCGACCGGCTCGCCGCGGAGGCTCAGGAACGGCTCCGTGACCTCGAAACCCAGGCCCGTGACATCGCGGAGGCCCGACGGGACTCAAACGTCGACGACGAGCACGACCCCGAGGGATCCACGATCGCGTTCGACCATGCTCAAACCGCCGCCCTCGCCCGGGATGCCGCGCAGCGCCTGGCGGAGATCGACGCGGCCCGCGAACGGGTGGACGACGGCACCTACGGGTTATGTGCGTCGTGCGGTCGGCCGATCGGTGCCGGGAGGCTCGAGGCGCGGCCGACTGCGCTCCTGTGCGTCGATTGCCAGCGGCTGGCCAGCTAGGCCTGCAGTACTGCCATCGCCGCGTGATACCCGCCGAGGCCGGAAACCCCGCCACCGCGGCGTGATCCGGCACCGGCGATGAGTACCCCGTCGTACGGCGAGGTGACCCCCCAGCGCGCGGCCGGCGTACTCAACTCCTCGTCGTCCTCCGCGAACGGCCAGGTGAGCGGGGCGTGGAAAATGTTCCCGCCCGGCATGCCCAGTGTGTCCTGCAGATCGCCGGTCGTCTTGGCTTCCACGCACAGTCGCCCGTCGGGCTCACGCATCAGGACTTCCTCGATCGGCTCAGCCAGCACGCTCGACAGCGAGTCCAGGACGCGACGTTCGAACTCCGCGCGCACTACGTCCAGGTTGCGACCGGCCAGCAGCCGGTGCGGCGTGTGGAGCGCGAAGATGGTCAGCGTCTGCGCGCCGGAGTCCTGGAGCTCCGGAGACAGGATGCTGGGGTCAGTCAGCGAGTGGCAGTAGATCTCAGCGGGAACCGGCGACGGTGTGCGACCGGAACTCGCTGCGGCATAGGCAGATTCGAGCTGCTCAAAAGACTCGTTGATGTGGAAGGTTCCGCCGAACGCGGCCTTCGGATCGACGCCGTCCTTGAGTTGCGGCAGGCGCTCCAGCAGCAGATTGACCTTGACCTGCGCGCCTTCGACGGCTGGCGCTTGCTGGCCCATCACCTGGTCGAGGACGGCCGGCGCCGCCGCCCACAACACGGTCGGTGCGTGCGCGGTTCCGGCGTCCCAGGTGACCGTACCGTCGCTGACCGCCTGCACCCGCGCGCCGGTCCGCAGCTCGGCCCCCGCCTCTCGCGCGGCCCGCTCGAGTTCGCCGCTGACCGCGCCCATGCCGCCCACGGGCACGTCCCAGTCCCCGGTCCCGCCGCCCATCACGTGGTAGAGGAAGCACACGTTCTGGCGCAGATCCGGCTCGTACGCCGAGGCGAACGTCCCGATCAAACCGTCGGTGAGGATCACCCCGCGCACCAGGTCGTCCCGGACGGACTGCTCGATGACCTCGCCCAGCGGACGCTCGAGAAAGTCGGCGACGATCGAGTCATCGGCGACCAATCGGCGTACATCGCTGCGCGTCGGGAGCGGGCCGGTGACGGTCGGCCAGAGGGCACGTCCGAGCACCCCGACCCGGTCGTAGAAGGTGCGCCAGCTGTCGATGTCCGCCCCAGCGCCGACGGCGCTGAAGGAGTCTGCGGTGGCGGCGGCGTCGCCATGATCGATCAGCAGACCGCGGTCGGTGCCGGGCAGCGGCGTGTACGACGAAAACCGCCTGCGGCGCAGAGTGATTCGCAAACCGAGGTCATCGATGATCTGCTGCGGCAGCAGACTGACCAGGTACGAATAGCGCGACAAGCGGGCGTCGCGACCGGCGAACGGGCGCTGCGACACACTGGCACCCCCGAGGTGATCCTGGGCTTCGAGGAGCAGGACACGTTTGCCCGCCCTGCCGAGGTAGGCCGCGGCGGTCAGGCCGTTATGGCCGCCGCCGACGATGATCGCGTCGTACCGGTCAGTGCTCATGGCCTCCACGCTATGGGGTCGCGGCTGGTTAACCGCTGGCGGTCGTGAGGTGGCGTCTGCTGAGGTGCTGCCATGACACTCGCTGTGCGCGCTGCCACCTGTGACGACTGGCAAGGCATCTGGCCGATCATTCAAGAGGTCGCCGCGGCCCAGGAGACCTTCGCGATGGATGCAGCGCCCGATGAGTCGGCGATGCGGTCAGCGTGGATGTCTGTGCCGCCGGGTCGCGTCGTCGTTGCGGTCGACGACGGCGGACACGCCGTGGGGACGGCGAACATGTACCCGAATCGCCCCAACCAGGGGGCTCATGTCGCGTCTGGCTCGCTCATGGTGGCGGCCGAACATCGCGGCCGGGGCGTTGGTCGTGTGCTCGTGCGAGACATGATCGCTTGGGCCCACGCCGAAGGTTTCCGGGACATCCAGTTCAACGCGGTCGTCGTGTCGAACGCCGCGGCCGTGCGGTTGTACCAATCCGAAGGCTTTCGAATCGTCGGCGCTGCGCCGGGAGCTTTCATCCGTCCGGTTCGTGGACCGGTCGACCTGTTGATCATGTGGCGTGACCTGCCGTGCTTCGGGAAACGAGTCGCATGGACATCGCAGGAGTCCTGCTAGGCCCGAGGCGAGCCGACGACGTCATTCATGGCACGGTTTGCCCGCAGAGATAAGGATCTGTTCGTGCTGCCCGGTGCCGGTGGTGATGTCGAGAGGCACGCATTGCGGCGCCGCGACAGAGAGACCTCCCGGGTACCACAGCCAGCCACCCCGGTCGGAGGAGCAATTGGCGATGTCGATTCGCGTAGCGGCAACTGGTGTGCCGTGGTTGTCCCACCCGATGGCGACCGCGTTCGCGAGCGCGGCAGGGACGGCGATCGTGGCAGAAGCGCCTGATTTGACGCCCAGGCCGGTTTTGGCGAAGTACCGATGTGCGTTAGCCCCGGGGGAGTCTGCAAGGCTGAGCCGTGACCCCGCGTCGAGGGCGACGGCGTTGCCAACATTCGCGTAGCCAGCCGGTGGCGCTTCAGAGTGATCGATGGGGCTCGAGCAGTCGAATTGAACTGTTCGCATGGATGCCGATGCCGATGCCGATGCCGATGCCGATGCTGATGCCGATGGCGTTCTCGTGCTGAGCTGCGGCGATGCTTTGGAGCCTTCCTCGCCTGCAGTGCACGCGCCGAGGGTAAACAACGCCGTCGCGCCCGCGAGCGCCGACCTGCCATGCACTGCCATGGGTCCGAGTCTCAAGGATCCGGCTCGGTCCCGTCCACCTCTTGCTCCCCGCGCCTGAAACCTGCCACGCGCGAAAAGCGATGGTGTGGCACCCGCCATCCGGCCCAGGATGTCGGGGTGGACCTGCTGCATTCCGACGAGCTGCCCGTGACCGGCTCGTTGGTGGGCGCACTCGTTCGATCGCAGTTCCCGCGGTTCGCGGACTGGCAGGTCACGCGGCTGGGTGATTCCGGATCGTCCAACGTGCTCTTCGCGCTCGATGATGTCGCCGGATCTGGTCGGGTGCTGGTGCGGCTGCCCCGCCAGCCGGGCGGCGGTGCCACCGTGCAGAAGGAAGCTGACTGGTTGCCCACCATCGGCGCCGGCCTCAGCGCTCCCACGCCGGTCGTCCTCGGGGTGGGCGAGTCCGCGTTCGGCTATCCCGAAACCTGGTCGATCACGTCCTGGCTGCAAGGTCGCCGGTTGCGGGCTCCCGGTGGCGAGTACTTAGGGAAGGACATCGCGCAGTTCGTGACCCAGCTTCGCGACGTACCGATCCCCGACGCGGCTGCGGGTGATGACCGGTTGCGCTGGTATCGCGGCGAGTCGTTGGCCGCAATGGATGACGACTTCCAGGAAGCGGCCGCAGCCTGCCGTTCCGCGTCGCTGCCGCTCGATCTCGATCGCGCGGTCGCGGTATGGGCGGACGCTCTTGCTGCGGCGCACTCCGTTTCTGCCGAAACTGCTTGGTACCACGGGGATCTGCTCATCGAGAACCTGCTGGTCGATGATGAGGGCCGGTTGGCCGGCGTGCTCGACTTCGGTGGCCTGGGGGTGGGTGACCCAACCGTCGACCTCATCGTTGCCTGGGAGGCGCTCGATCGAGCTGGCCGGTCGGCGCTATGGAGTGCGCTTGACGTCGATGACGCGCAGATAGCCGTCTCCCGGGGATGGGCGCTGCTGATCGCGTTCATCACCTTTCCCTACTACGGCGCGACCATGCCGGCGCGGTGCGCCGATCGACTGATCATGGCGCAGGCAGCCATCGAAGGAGACTGACGACTGATGAGCGAACTCAGCCAGGTGAGCTTGCGCGGCGTGTCGATCGACGCTGCGAACGTTGCCGCTGAAGCCCGATTCTGGAGCGAGTTGCTGGGCTGGAGCGCCCAACCCGTCCCGGACGGGAGCGTCACGCTCGTGCCGTCGGGTGGGTCGGCGTACGTGGTCATGATCCAGCCGGCCGACACCGCCAAGGTCGGCCCGAACAAGATCCACTTCGATCTCACCAGCGATTCACGGGAGGCAATGGCTGCGAGTGTGCAGCGTGGTGTGGCCGCCGGCGGCCGATTGATCGATATCGGGCAGACAGCGGAGGAGGGCCACGAGGTTCTCGCCGATCCTGAGGGCAACGAACTGTGCATCATCGAGCCGGGCAACCGCTTCCTGGCCGGCACGGGCACGATCGGGGCCATCAATTGCGACGGGTCGCAGGCCTTGGGTTACTTCTGGAGCGCGGCGCTGGGCTGGCCGCTGGTCTGGGACCAGGATCAGGAGACGGCGATCCAGTCCCCGGCCGGAGGTTCAAAGATCGCCTGGAGCGGACCGCCGCTGATGCCGCGCTACGAGCGGGACCGACTCCGACTCGTTGTTGGTACGGCGGACCTGGCCCGGGCGCGCACAGCACTGAGCGCGCTGGGTGCCACCGAGATCGACGCCACCACGATGCGCGATCCGGACGGCAACGAATTCACCCTGACTGAGGTGCTGCGCGCGTCGTGATTCGTGACGGAATTGCCACGACTGCGGCGGCCACCACGCTGGCGGACCGTGGTTTGTGACGAAACCGGCGCGACTGTGGCGGCCACCGCGCTGGCGGACCGTGATTTCTGACGAAACCGGCACGACTGCGGCGGCCACCGAGCTGGCGGACCGTGATTCGTGACGAAACCGGCACGACTGCGGCGGCCACCGAGCTGGCGGACCGTGATTCGTGACGAAACCGGCACGACTGCGGCGGCCACCGAGCTGGCGGACCGTGATTCGTGACGAAATTGCCACGATTGCGGCGGCCACCACGCTGGCGGACCGTGGTTTGTGACGAAACCGGCGCGACTGTGGCGGCCACCGCGCTGGCGGACCGTGGTTTGTGACGAAACCGGCGCGATTGCGGCGGCCACCGCGCTGGCGGACCGTGATTCGTGACGAAACCGGCGCGACTGCGGCGGCCACCGCGCTGGCGGACCGTGATTCGTGACGAAACCGCCACGACTGCGGCGGCCACCGCGCTGGCGGACCGTGATTCGTGACGAAACCGGCGCGACTGCGGCGGCCACCGAGCTGGCGGACCGTGATTCGTGACGGAATTGCCACGACTGCGGCGGCCACCGCGCTGGATCCTGCGATTTTGCGCTCAGCGCACGTCGGTGGCGACCGTTGTCGGTGCGCCGCGCGACAATAGGTGGGCCATGCCCCTTTACCGTGATGCCGCGATCGTGCTGCGGACCCACAAACTGCGCGAAAGCGACCGCATCATCACGATGCTGACCCGGGATCACGGCAAGATCCGCGCAGTGCAGCATGGTGCCCGCAAAACCCGCTCGCGCGCCGGTGCCCGCTTGGAGCCGGGGATGCTCGCCGACGTGCAGTGCTACACCGGCAAGACCAACCTGGACACGGTCAAGGAGACCGCCATCCACGCGGCGTACGGCGATCACATCGCCCGCGACTACGGCGCCTACACAGCGGCCAGCGCCGTGCTCGAAACCGCGGACCGGTTGACCGAGGAGCACGAGACCAGCCGTCCCCAGTTCGCCCTGCTGACCGGGGCGCTCGCTGCTCTCGCCCGCGGCGAACACCCCGCCGGGCTGGTGCTGGACTCCTATCTGCTGCGCGCCCTGGCCATCGGCGGCTGGGCGGCGAGTTTCACCGACTGCGCCGGCTGCGGACAGCCCGGCCCGCACCGAGCCTTCAACCTGGCCAGCGGGGGAGCGGTCTGCGTGCAGTGCCGCGCACCCGGTTCGGCCGCCCCGCGCACCGAGACCTTCGCGTTGCTGGCCGCACTGCAGACCGGCGACTGGCTGACGGCGGACGCCAGCGACGAGCCGGAGCGACGAGAGGCGCGGGGTCTGGTCGCGGCGTACGTGCAATGGCATCTCGAACGCGGTGTGCGATCCTTACGCCTGGTGGACACAGGATGACGATCAAACCCTTCCCGCACCCCAGCGGTGCCACGCCCCCGGGCATCCCGGCCCGGCTGATCCCCCAACACGTCGCCATGGTCATGGACGGCAACGGTCGCTGGGCCAACCAGCGCGGTCTGCCGCGGACCAAGGGCCATGAGGCCGGCGAAGCCCAACTGATCGACGTGATCGCCGGAGCCATCGAGATCGGTGTGCCGAACCTGTCGGCCTACATGTTCTCCACCGAGAACTGGCGTCGCTCACCGGACGAGGTCCGCTTCCTGATGGGCTTCAACCGCGACGTGATCCGCCGCCGTGTGGATCTGCTGCACTCCTGGGGTGTGCGCTGTCGCTGGAACGGTGAGCGTCCGCGCCTGTGGCGCTCAGTGCAGCGTGAGTTGCAACGCGCCGAGGAACTCACCGCTGGCAACACCGTGATGACCCTGCAGATGTGCGTCAACTACGGCGGTCGCGCCGAGATTGCCAACGCGGCCCGCCGGATCGCCGAGCAGGTGCAGCGCGGCGAGTTGAAACCCAGCCGGATCGACGAGAAGACGATCGCGCGCAACCTCACCTGGCCCGACATGCCCGACGTCGACCTGTTCGTCCGTTCCTCCGGCGAGCAGCGCACCAGCAACTTCCTGGTCTGGCAGTCCGCTTATGCCGAGATGGTCTTCCTGGACACGCTGTGGCCGGACTTCGACCGGACCCACCTGTGGCAAGCGATCCAGACGTACGCCGAGCGCGACCGCAGGTTTGGCGGCGCCGTTGACCGTGCGGCGACGCCAGATCCCTCAGGTTCGGAATCCGCGGTTCAAGGCTGATATTTCCGCGTTTTCCGAGGATCCAGCGGCAGACTTGGTTACGGATATGTTGCGTCGGCGCAGATCCTGACAAAAGTCTGAGTTCGTGGGTCAGGCTAGGCGCACCTCACCAGTCTGATTGAAGGGTCATCCATGTCGCGATCCCGTCCGCCGGTCGATCCCCAGGTTCGCGCCGTCCTGGAAGCAGCGCGCGGCAGCCTCAGCCGCCGCACCCTGCTCGGCGGTGGCGCCGCCGCGCTTGCAGCGGGACTGGCGGCCTGTGCCCCACCCACGCCGCCGACCTCGACGGGCGGCGCCGCGGCGCCCACGTTGCCGACGGATGTCTCCTCCACCGAGAAGATCGTGCGCTGGGCGAACTGGACCGCCTACCTGGACTACGACGACAAGACAAAGACGTATCCGACCCTTGAGGCCTTCAAGAAGAAGTACGGCATCAACGCCACCTACTCCGAGGACATCGAGGACAACGACAGCTACTTCAACAAGATCGCGCCGCAGCTGCGGGCCGACCCGCCGCAGGACATCGACCGCGATGTTTTCGTCTTCACCGACTGGATGGCCAACCGGATCGTCCGCGAGCAACTGGTGCAACCGCTCGAACTGATCCGGATGCCCAACGCGAGCAACCTGCTCGACACTCTCAAAGACGTCAGCTTCGACCCCGGCCGCACTCACTCGCTGACCTGGCAGTCCGGCTTCGCCGGTATCGGCTATCACAAGAAGAAGGTCGGTCGGGAGCTGAAGAGTCTTGACGACCTGTGGGCCGACGATTTGAAGGGCAAGATCGTCGTTCTGTCAGAGTTCCGCGACACCCTCGGCCTGGTCATGCAGCGTCAGGGTGTCGACCCGTCGGGTCAGTTCACCAAGGCTCAGTTTGAAACCGCCCTCGATGAGATCAACAAGCGGATCAGCGACGGCAACATCCGCCGGGTCAAGGGCAACTCCTACCTCGAAGACCTCAAGTCCGGCAATGCGATCGCTGGAATCGTCTGGAGCGGTGACCTGTTCGTTCTTCGCAGCGAAACCGAGGACGACGACTGGGACTTCGTCATCCCCGAGTCCGGCGGCACGCTCTGGAGCGACAACATGATGATCCCGATCACCTCTACGCATCGGCGTAACGCGATGACGCTGATGAATTACTACTACGACCCGGCGGTCGCTGCGCAGGTGGCGGCGTACGTCAACTACGTCTGCCCGGTGGTCGGCGCCCAGAAGGAGATGGAGAAGCTGGACAAGGACCTGGCGGAGTCACCGCTGATCTTCCCCTCCGCGGACTGGATCAAGAAGAACAACATCAAGGTGTTCCGGGCCCTGTCGCCCACGGAGGACGCCGACTACAGCGCCGAGTGGGCAAAGGTGGTGGGCAACTGATGAGCCTCTTCACCTCCGCCAAGGCCGAGAGCGGACTGCGCGCTGCCCAAGGCGACTTGCGGCTCGAAGCGATCACCAAGTCGTTCGGGGACTTCACAGCTGTCGATGACCTCACCCTGCGCGTCCCGCGAGGGTCCTTTGCGCTGCTCGGCCCGTCAGGCTGCGGGAAGACGACGACCCTGCGGATGGTCGCCGGTCTCGAACAGCCCACCAGCGGAAACATTCTCATCGGCGATACCGACCTGACCGGCTCGCGCCCCTACCAGCGGCCGGTCAACACCGTCTTCCAGAGCTATGCCCTCTTTCCGCACCTGACGATCCGCGAGAACGTCGCGTTCGGTCCGAAACGACGTGGTGAGAAGGACGCCATGGCGCAGGCCGATCAGGCGCTGGAGCTGGTGCAGCTGACCCATCTGGCCAGCCGCAAACCGGCCCAGCTGTCCGGCGGTCAACAGCAGCGCGTGGCGGTCGCTCGGGCGATCGTGAACAAACCCGAGGTGTTGCTGCTGGACGAACCGCTGGGTGCGCTGGACCTGAAGCTGCGCCGCCAGATGCAGGTCGAGCTCAAGCGCATCCAGTCCGAGGTCGGGTTGACCTTCATCCACGTCACCCACGACCAGGAAGAAGCCATGACGATGGCCGATACCGTCGCGGTGATGAACGCCGGACGCATCGAGCAGATGGCTGACCCGGTCGCCCTCTACGACCTGCCGCAGACTGCGTTCGTCGCGAACTTCGTGGGCCAGACCAATATGGGCATCGGTGAGATCACCGGTACCGACGGTGACTACCTCGTAGCGGACATCGCAGGGACCACGGTGCGAATTCCGAAGTCCCGCAGTTCTGTTCAGCACGGAAAGGTGGCACTCGGCGTACGTCCGGAGAAGGTCACGATCCACAGCAAGCAACCAGAGGGCGCCGGCGACGACGTACGTGCCACGGTCGTGGACGTGTCCTTCATCGGCGTCGCCACGCAGTATCTGGTCACGACCGCCAGCGGTTCCACCTGGAGCGTGTATGCGCAGAACCTCGACGTCGAACCGGAGACGTTGCGCCCGGGCAGCGAGGTGTGGTTGCGCTGGCAGTCCGCTCACGCGTTCGGGGTGCCGGTCGACGATGACGCCATCGCGGCCACCAAGGGCCCGGTCGTCGAGGACGAGTCGTGACCGCCCTGGCCCATGCCAGCAGTACGGCGCCCCCGGGCGAGCCGGCCAAGCGCAAGCGGTCGTGGGTTGCCTACTTGCTCCTGCTACCGGCGACGATCTGGCTGATCGTCTTTTTCGTGGTGCCGTTGATCCAGCTCTTCACGGTCTCCCTGCAGAGCGGGTATCCCGGCTACCCGGGCTACTACTACCGGGACGTCAATTTCGGCAACTATTTGTCCGCGTTCACGCAGTACTGGCCGCACTTCGTCCGGTCGTTGCTCTTCGCCGGTCTGGCCACGTTTTTCGCGTTCGTGCTGGCCTACCCCTGGCCTACGCGATGGCGTTCAAAGCCGGTCGCTGGCGCAATGTGATGCTGATCTGCGTCATCGCGCCGTTCTTCACCTCGTTCATCCTGCGCACCATCGCGTGGCGGCAGATCCTGGCTGACGGCGGTCCGGTGATGTGGGGCTTCAACCATGCGCATCTGACCTGGCTGCTGCCGGACGGCCGGATCACCGAGACGTGGATCGCCGTCGTGGCGGGACTGACCTACAACTTCCTGCCGTTCATGGTGCTGCCCATCTATGCCTCCCTCGAACGGGCCGATCCACGGGTCATCGAGGCGGGCGGGGATCTGTACGCCAACGGATTCACGACCTTCCGCACCGTGACGCTGCCGATGAGCATGCCCGGTGTGCTGGCCGGAACGCTGCTGACCTTCATCCCGGCCGCCGGTGACTACGTCAACGCCGACCTGCTGGGTTCGGACCGCAGCACCAAGATGGTCGGCAACGTCATCGAATCGCAGTTCTTCAAGGTGCCGGGCGGATTCCCCACAGCCGCAGCGCTTTCCTTCACGTTGATGGCGCTGATCCTGCTGCTGGTGTTCTTCTACGTGCGCAGGTTCGGGACGGAGGACCTGGTATGAGCGCTGCAACCATCCCGGCTCCCCGCACGGGTGTCTCGCGCGGGCGGCGGATCAAGAACTGGCTCGCCGATCACTTCGCGATCATCGCGGCCATCGTGGTGCTGGTCTATCTCTTCGTCCCCGTTGCCTACACGTTCGTCTTCTCGTTCAACAACTACCGCAAGTCGAACATCACCTGGGTCTCCGAAGGCAGCCCGACGCTGAAGCACTGGCAGAATCCCTGTGGTGCGCCCGGCGTCTGTGACGCGCTGGTGACCTCGCTGAAGGTCGGCGCGATCGCGACCGTGGTGGCAACCGTGCTGGGCACCATGCTCGCCTTCGCGCTGGTACGGCATGTGTGGCGGGGGCGCTCCGCCGCGAGCACCCTGGTCTTCATCCCGATGGCCACCCCTGAAATCGTCCTGGGCGCAAGCCTGTTGACGATCTTCGTGCAGGGTTTCAGCCGGTTCGGGCTGGACCTCGGCTTCTGGACGATCGTGATCGCGCACATCATGTTCTGCATCAGCTTCGTGGTGGTCACCGTCAAAGCCAGGCTACAGAGCCTCGATCCGCGACTGGAGGAGGCGGCCGCCGATCTCTATGCCGGTCCGGCAGCGTCCTTCTGGCGGGTCACCTTCCCGCTGGTGCTGCCCGGCATCGTGGGAGCGGCGCTGCTGAGCTTCTCGCTGTCCTTCGACGACTTCATCATCACCAACTTCGTCTCCGGCGACGAGACGACGTTCCCGAAGTTCGTCTACGTGTCCTACCTGCGCGGAATCCCCGCGCAAGCCAACGTGATCGGCTTCTCGATGTTCCTGATCGCCGTGATCCTGGTGATCCTGGGGCAGACGATCAGCAGCCGGCGCAAGAGGTGAGGTCAGGACAAGCCCTGCACCGCGACCGGTGAGGGCGAGTCCGCGGTGCCGCCGTTACCGAGCTGACCGCGGTCCCCGGCGCCCCAGCAGTCGACGGTGCCATCGGCGTGAAGCGCACACGTGAACGACGTACCCGCGGCGATGCGGCGGGCGAGCTGCCCGGGGACTTCGGTCGGTAGCAGCCTGGTCGTGCTACCACCGTCGCCGATCTGGCCGCGAGTTCCCTCGCCCCAGCAACGCACCGAACCGCCGCCGAAGAAGATCGCACAGGCGTGCTGGGCGCCGACGGTCACCGCATACGGGTCCTGGTCGCCGATGCTGGCGGCTACCGGTGTGGTCGATGCCGAGGTCGCACCGTCGCCGAGTTGGCCGAGCGACCCGGCCCCCCAGCACAACACGGCATCGCTGTCTTCGACGAAACAACTGCTGGCCCCGCCGCTGCTCAGTTGGGTGCTCCAATCGGCATTCAGGCTCACGTCGCGGGTTCCAAGGAACTGCGGTGTGCTGGCGTCGAGTGACGTGCCGTTGCCCAACTGCCCCGTGTTGCCGGCGCCCCAGCAGTAGAGGTTGACGGACGCGCGGTCGGGGAAGTATTGCGCCTGGTCCATGATCGCGCAGGCGAAGTTCGAGCCGACCCGCACGGCTGCGAGCAGCTGATCTGCCGGTAGGCCGCGGACCGCGACCGGAGTGGACGAGTCGGTGCGGGCGGCGTTGCCGAGTTGTCCTCGGGTGCCGGCTCCCCAGCAATACATCGTCGTGGATTGGATGGCGCAGGTCTCGTCGCCCCCGGCTGCCAGCTCCCTGGCCTGCGTGATGCCGCTGACCTTGACCGGCAGGCTGGAGTTGGTGTGGCCGCCGTTGCCCAACTGCCCGTGGTTGTTGGCTCCCCAACACAGGACCGAGCCGTTGGCGATGGCACAGGTGTGCGCACGTCCTGCGGCGAGAGCACTCGCGCCCCCGGCGGCACGCACGTCGACGGCACGGGTCTGATCGCCCAGGCTGCCGGTGCCGAGTTGGCCCGATTCGCCGGCGCCCCAGCACGAAACGCTTCCTGCGGGGCTGAGCGCGCAGGCGTGGGCACCTCCGCTGACCACGTCGGGGTCACTGGGCGTGGCCCAGTAACCGACGACGTCCACGACGAAGTCGGTTGCGGCCGTGGTGTGCACGTAGACGCGGTCGGCTGAGGACAGCGTCGTCGAGTTCGAGACTGTCGAACCGGCGATCAGATTGAGCGTCGAGGTCGTGGCGGCGCCCCGGTCCGGGGTTATCCCCACCCAGCCGTTGCGTTGCGCGCCGACCGCCGTGACGTTGACCTCGACGGCATTGAACTGGGTGGGCAGGCCGCCGGCGCCGCCCAGCGAGATCGTCAGGGTGCCGCCGGCGGCGACCGCGCCGTGCTGGCCGCCGAGGCCGCTGCGCGTGTCGACGATCCGGGCCGATGACAGCGGTCGGTAGGTGCTGCGGGCCGGGATCCAGCCCACGACATCGACCAGCTGGTGGCTGGCGGCGGAGGTGTAGAGCGAGATCCGCCCGTCGGTGCCCATCGGCACGATGGTCATCCCTGCGGTGGTGCGCCCCGCCGAGTAGTTGACGGTGGACGTCGTCGGCCGCTGGCTGCCCGGGTAGACCTGCAGGTAGCCGGCCCGAGCCGGGTTCACCGCGGTGACGTTGACGACTGCTGCGGCGACCCCGGCCGCCGGGATGCCGTGCCGCCCGGACAGGGCGACGGTGGAAACCGAACCAGCCGATGGTTGCCGGCCCGAGCGGGTGTCGAGGGCGCGGACCGGAGTGACCGCGTGGTAGGCCGTGGTCGCATCCGCGTAGCCGATCAGGTCCACGATCAGATGTGCGCCGGTCGATGCGCGCACCGCGATCTTCCCGTCGGACCCGACGGGAACGACGGCCTGGTTGGCGACGGTACGACCGGGATAGACGTTGAGGTTGGAGGTGGTGACCGAGCTCTGGCCGTCCGGGAACGCCGACACCGAGCCCGAGCCCGCGGCGTCCACCGCCGTCAGGTTGACGATCACCGCGGTGGCACTGCTCAGTGACGGGTTGCCGGGGATCGCCCGGCCGCGGATGTCCACCGCAGTGGTCGCGCCGGCGACCGGTCTGCTGCCGGTGCGGGTATCCAGGATTCGCTGGGCCGTCGGCAACAGGGTGAAACCCGACCAGGGCTGAACCGCAGCCGTACTGACCCGGGGCATCGCGGCTGACGCCCTCGCCGGCAGCATCTGCGCGAAGGAGGACCAGAGCACGAAGCTCAGGAGCAGGACGAGTGAGCGAACCGGGCGCGAAGACATGACGGTGGCCTCTTCTCCAGTGACGGCCGTTTCACGCTACCCCGATCGGGCGGATTATTGGGCGGCCATCACCACGGCAACGGCGACGGTCAGCAGCAGCACCGAGAACCGCATCAGTTTTTCCAGACCGGTCAGCCGTGGCCAGCCCAGGTAGAGCACGCAGACCAGGAGCAGCGCGATGAGGCCGAAGGCGATCGCACCGACGACGTGCCGGGTGAGTACGCCGATGACCAGGAGCGCGCCCACCACCACCAGCGGGATCGCCGGGGTCTGCATCGTGCGTTCGACCACTGGTGCGGCCACGTGCTCCAGGCGGGCGCGCAGCGGCGAGACCCGGACCTCGGGCTGTTGTTCATGCGACGGTGAGGACACCGCAGCAGCGTAATGGGTGGGGCTATACGGTTTGTCATGCCCAGGTGATGACGTCCGCGCGAGGTCCGGATCGGCATACGGCGACAGGCTTACCGGTATGAACTCCACTGTCACTCCACTGCACCGGGCCGGCGCCGCGTCGACACCGGACGCGATCAGCCTGGACGGTGTTACCAAGAGCTTCGGTGACGTCCACGCCGTACGCGGTATCGATCTGCACGTCGCCCCCGGTGAGGTCGTTGCCTTCCTCGGGCCGAACGGCGCCGGCAAGACCACCACGATCGACATGCTCACCGGCCTGTCCCGACCGGACCAGGGGCGGGTCGAGGTGTTCGGGATGGCCCCGCGGTCCGCCATCGAGCGAGGACTGGTGGCGGCGGTGATGCAGACCGGGGGACTGCTGAAGGACCTCACCGTCAGCGAGACGGTGGATCTGACCGCCAGCTTGTTCGCCCAGACCCGCTCGACCCAGGAGTGCCTGGAGCGAGCGGGCATCGCCGACATCGCCACGCGGCTGGTGGCCAAGTGCTCGGGCGGTCAGCAGCAGCGCGTGCGCTTCGCGATGGCGCTGGTGAGCGACCCCGCTCTGATCATCCTGGACGAGCCGACCACCGGGATGGACGTGACCGGTCGCCGCGACTTCTGGTCGGCGATCCACGCGGACGCGCAGCGCGGCCGCACCGTGCTGTTCGCCACCCACTACCTGGAGGAGGCCGACCAGTACGCCGATCGCGTCGTCCTCGTGCGGCACGGGCGGATCGTGGCCGACGGAACCAGTAGCGAGATCAAGGCGCTCACCGCCGGACGAGTCGTCAAAGCCACGCTGCCCGAAGCGAACTCCGCTGTGCTGAGCGCGATGCCGGGGGTCGAGAGCGTCGACGTGCGCGGCGACGTGGTCACGTTCGGCACCAAGGACTCGGACGCACTGGCGCGCTACCTGCTGACCAACACCGCGGCGTACGACCTGGAAATCACCAGCCAAGGCCTGGAAGCAGCGTTCATCGCGCTGACCGGCGACGACTTCGAAGGAGAATCGGCATGAGCACTGCAGCCATCACCCCGGGCGACGACGCGATCACCCTGGATCGCAAGGTCCCGGCCCACGGCGGGCTCAACCTGAGGTTGTTGCGGATCGAGGTGCGCCGCCTGCTGCGCAACCGGCGCACCCTCATCTTTGCGACGATCATGCCGCTGGCGTTCTTCCTGCTCTTCTCCAGCGGATCCGCGGGCCGGATCGGGCGCGGTGACTACAACGCCTACACGATGATCAACTTCGCCCTGTACGGCGCGCTGGTGGCCGCCTGCGCGATCGGGGCCAGCGTCTCCATCGAGCGGGCGCAGGGCTGGAGCCGACAACTGCGCCTGACTCCGTTGACCGGCCGCGCCTACATCGCCACCAAGCTGCTGACCGCACTCGTCGGAAGCCTCGCGCCTGTGGTGATCCTCTTTATTGCGGGCGCCCTGCGGCACTCCAGTCTCCCCACCGATGCCTGGGTCACCTCGTTCCTGTTGACCTGGTTGATGGGCGGGCTCTTCGCTTCCCTGGGTCTGTTCGTCGGGTACGTCGTGCCGACAGAGAACGGCATGCAGATACTCGGGCCGTTGCTGGCCATCCTGGCCTTTGGCGGCGGGCTCTTCGTCCCGTATGACGTCTTGAGCCCCACGATGCAGACCGTCGCCCGCTTCACCCCGATGTGGGGGCCGGTGAGATCGCCCGCTGGCCGCTGATGGGCGGGTCCTTCGAAATCGGGTGGCTGGTCAGCCTCGTGGTCTGGATCGGTGCGTTCTTCCTGGGAGCCACCTACTTCTTCCGCCGAGACACCAAGCGCGTCTGAGACGCTTGAGCCATGGTTCGTGATCGTTCGGCCGCCCTCTCGCGCGATACGTGCGAGGGGGCGACCGAGCGCGGTGATCGTTTCGGTCGATGGGTCGGACTGTTCTGGTCGTGCATCTGGCTGTTCTGGCTGGTGCCGGCATTCGTCCAGGCATGGCAGCACCGGGACGAGGCGTCGGCATGGCTGGGGGCCGCCGCGGTCCTGTGCTTCATCGTCCTGCATGTCGTGCACTTCGCGACCAACAGCGCCTCCTTCGGCCCCGACGGTCCGCCGATTCTGACCACTAGCGGCAACCTGCTGCGCTACGCCGGGCTGGTCCTTCTGGCGGTGGTGGCCTGTTGGACGCTGGGACAGTCCGCCTCGGCCACCGTGGCCTTCGTCGGGATCGTGGCGATGTGGACCTTCCGGGTCCCGATCGCGGTCGGCGTAGCTCTGCTCACAGGTGCGATCTACATCTTCGCGTCCACCCATATCCCGGGGTGGACGACCGACACGGGCACTCTGGTCGGGCTCGGATTCGGCTGTATTGCGGTCGGTTTCGGCCGGCTGGCCAGTCAGCGCCAGGAGGCGCTGCAACGCAGCCGGCTCGAGAACGCCGACCTGAGGGTCCGCGAGGAGCGCAACCGGATGGCTCGGGATCTGCACGACATCCTCGGTCACTCCTTGACCGTCATCACGGTGAAGGCCGAGCTGGCCAGCCGGTTGATCGATGTGGACCTGGACCGGGCCAGGAGCGAACTGGCGGATCTGGAGCGACTCTCGCGGGCGGCGCTGGGTGACGTACGGCGAGCTGTGGAGGGTTACCGGGAGATATCGCTGTCCGGCGAGTTGACCCGGGCGCGGGAGGCGCTGTCGTCGGCCGGCATCCACTCCGATCTGCCGAGCAGCGTCGAGGAGGTGCCCGAGGACCTGAGCGAAATGTTCGCGTGGGCCGTCCGGGAGGGCGTCACGAACGTGATCCGGCACAGTTCGGCAACCAGGTGCGTGATCCGGGTCGGCGCCCAGTCGGTGCAGATCAGCGATGACGGCCGGGGGCCGGCTGCGGTCGCCACGAGCGGCAACGGCCTGCGCGGACTGCGCGAACGGGCCGCCGCCGCGGGTGCCGTATTGATCACGCGGTCCCTGCAACCGCACGGGTTCGAGCTCGCCGTCGCCACCCCCGAGCGGGCCGACCAACTGCCCGTCCTGACCAGCAGCGCCTCATGATCAAGGTGATGCTGGCCGACGACCAGGCTCTGGTGCGCGGGGCGCTCGCGGCGTTGCTCGCGCTGGAGTCCGACCTGGAGGTCGTCGGTGAAGTGGGCCGCGGTGACGAGGTCGTCGACGCCGCCCGCGCCGAGGCGCCGGACGTGGTGTTGATGGACGTGGAGATGCCGGGCATGGACGGCATCGCGGCCACCGCCGCGCTGCACGCGGCGCTACCGCAGATCAAGGTGCTGATCGTGACCACCTTCGGTCGGCCGGGTTTCCTGCGTCGCGGACTGCAGGCCGGGGCTGCCGGGTTCGTCGTGAAGGACACGCCCGCGCGGGAGTTGGCGGACGCCGTACGCCGAGTGCACCAGGGTCTGCGCGTGGTGGACCCGGCGCTGGCGACTGACTCGCTCGTGGCGGGGGAGTCACCCCTGACCCAGCGCGAGACGGAGGTGCTGCGGACAGCTCGCTCGGGCGGAACCGTGGCGGATCTGGCCGGCACCCTCTTCCTGTCGGAGGGGACCATCCGCAATCACCTGTCCTCGGCCATTGGGAAGACCGGCGCGCGGACACGGGCCGAGGCGGTCCAGATCGCTGACAACAACGGCTGGCTCTAGCCGGGGCCTCAGTAGGTGAAGTGCGCTACTGGCCGCTACTGACACCGAGGAAGTCACTCAGGCACGGCAAGCGGTGACCCAACTGCGGGGGCGCCTCGAGGGATTCGTCGACCAGGCCACAACGGCTGGACTATCGGCGGCGACGGTGGCGAAGCTCGAGATGCGGTCGGCGCTGCAGACCGCGACCGCGGAGGCCAGGGTGCGCTTGCTGCTGCTGCCGTCTCGGTAGGCCGGGTTCGACTCGTTCGACCCGGTGGCGTCGTGGGAGTCTGCCGGCGCCGGCGGCCTGGAAGAGCAGCGCTCGATTATCCTGCGGGAAACGGTCGACGTGCGGGTTCTACCCGCGGGGCGCGGCAACCGCACCTTTGACCCGGACCTGGTCAAGATCACCCCGATCTGGTGATCTAGGACTGCCCCTGGCGGCGCACCGTCTTCGCCGCCACAGAGGATGTGCGCCGAACCGGTACCCGAATCTCGCTGGAACCACCTCCGTGGTTCGCGACCTTGAACCCCCGTGGGCTCGCCTTGGACGATCGTGCGATTTTCTTGGTCCCTCGTGCGCTGGTGGTGGACGTGCCCTGCGCGATCTGCGAAACGCGACCGTGGGTGATCCCTACGATCGTCGCGATGTCCCTCACGGAGTACCCGTCGCTGGATAACTGGTGCACGGCTCGGTTGGTGCGTTCCGCGAGTTCTTGCGCTTCCTGCGCGTTGGCCCGGCGGGCCTGCCCGACGGATGCGGCATCTGCGACATCGGCGAGGGAATCGTCGAACCGTAGTTCGATCGCGACGTCGGCATCGTCGGGCAAGTCCGCTGCCATGATCGCGACGTCCTGCAGGTATTCGACCAGGCGGGCGAGGGTGGGTGCGTAGGTCGAGGCACCTTCCAGTTCGGGGATATCCCCGAGCCAGTCGCTGCCCTCGCGGGTGACGTCAGCGGTGAAGGTGTTCACTGCAACCAGCCCTTTCCGAATGCGGGTTCCATATCTTTCTGTATCGAGCGGAGCGTCCCGGTGGGGATGTCCTTGCCCTTGTGGACCTGCACTGTGGTGTGCACTGCCCGGGTGACGCCGTCAGCGTCGTTGTACTTGGCTTCGAAGCGACGGTGCGATCCGCGCTGGCGGGTTTGGTATCCGCCGAGTGCCTCGATGCGCGCGATCACTTCTTGGTGCCTCATACCATACGGTTTAGCCGCTAAACACTCAAGTGTCAAGCAGCTAAACACCTACCCGCTGGATGATCCCCGCGAAGCCAGATACCGGTACGAGTCCTGCAGCACATCCTGCGCCATAGCCACGTATTGCTCTTCGGTGGTGGGAGCGTCGCTGCCGGTGTCGAACCTACCCATCAGATCCGAGGTGATGGCGTCAGCGGCGAACCGCGAGAACGACACGACACTAAGGAGCGCCACCTTGCGGATTGCGATGAGGTGGACGTGCGCGACCTGCTGCCACAGGTGCATCCGGGACTCGAAGAACCAGGTGTCCAGAACGTCGCAGGGCTGGCTCGCCAGCCGGGCGAACGCAGTCAGCGGGCCTAGCCTCATCGAAGCCCGCACCACATCGAGCGCAGCCGCCGGGATCTCGATGCCTGGTCGCGTGGCTGCCTGCATCACGCCGGTCTTGACGGTCCAGGCCGTCAGCAGGTCGGACTGCTCCTTAGACAGCCCTGTAGCTGCATCCAGATCGCCGTTCGCCAACTCAAAGATGAACGGCTCGACGGGCTGTTCGATCAACACATCGGAGCGGCTGTTGCACTCGGCGCACAGCCTCGGCACGCGAATATTCCACGCTGAGGTGCCGACCTGTTTCCGTTCTCGCTTCCCCGTCGCCGGATCGAACCACACCCAGGCAGTACCGGCATGGTTCACCTCCGGGAGTCGCTTGGGCCATGTCTTCTTCAGGACGTGCTCGTCGCTCATCCTGGTGACGACAGGACCGTTACGGGGGCGATCATCGATGTCCCCTGGCTTGCGGCCGCAGTACAGGCATGAAGTAGGTTTGCCACTCATCGCCGCTGACTACCGTTCACAAGTCGGTCACCGGTCTACCATTTTCTGGACCACGACCACCCCGGTGCCGTCCTCGACGACCACGAAGTTGATGTCCTCATAGTCCGTTCCGGTTGTCACGATGTTGTACGCGCCCCGCAACACCTTCTCCGCAGTTTCTTTGTCGTCGTGGCTGATTTGAGCACGGACGAATGCGCTTTTGTTGCGAACCTGCACCCCGGTGATAGTCATCCCCCACGACGTCTGCCCGAAGTTGTCCTTCAGCGCCTTGTACAGCACGGCGCCCTGATCAGCGGTCGTGGTCGGACTCGGCGAGGACGTTGTCGACGTAGTCGGCGCGGCGCTCGAGGAAGAAGCCGGCGTCGTCGTCGTTGTCGTGGGAGCTGTACTCGACGTCGTCGTCGTGGTCGTGGGCGCTGGCGTCGTGCTAGTCGTCACGGACCCGGTCGGAGCTGGCGACGCCGCGTCCTTGTCCTTCTCCTCGGTCGCCGCACCGAACGCGCCGGCGACCACGATCACAGCGATCAGCCACACCCACCATCGTTTCCACCAGGCCTTCTTAACCGGTCCCTGACCGGTGCTCGCCGGCGCAGGGCCCGGATCACTGGTTTCCGTCATCGTCGTCGCCTTCCTGGTGGGTTCTCTTCAAAGCCTTTAGATCTGCGGCAGCGGCGGCTGTCAAATCCGATCGGGCCGATTTCCCCACGCCCGGTCCGGACCTCTTCAGGATTTCCCTGGTCGGATCAAATTCAGAGCAAGGCGATCGCACCTGCACGACGCACTCGACGGGCTGGGGGTACCAACAGATCCCGAAATGTGTTGCCGATCACAACATAGCCACACCGGGGGTCGGAATGATCCGGGTGCCGCTATCGTTGAAGTAGTTGAAATCGCAACGATCTGGATGTGAGGGGTCGGGCGACCAACGACAAACGAAGGGCATACACCATGCAGTTCGGAATCTTCACCATCGGCGACATCACTCCTGACCCGCTGACCGGTCGCGTCCCGACCGAGCACGAGCGGATCATGAACACGGTCAAGCTGGCGCAGAAGGCCGAGGAAGTCGGTCTGGACGTTTTCGCGACCGGCGAGCACCACAACCCGCCGTTCGTCGCCCCGGCCAACCCACCGGTCCTGCTGGCCTACCTGGCCGCCAAGACCGCCAACATCCAGTTGTCCACCTCGACCACGCTGATCACGACCAACGACCCGGTGCGGATCGCGGAGGACTACGCCTACGCGCAGCACCTCGCCGAGGGCCGCCTTGACCTGATGATGGGCCGCGGCAACACCGGCCCGGTCTACCCGTGGTTCGGCAAGGACATTCGTGAGGGCATCAACCTGGCCGTCGAGAACTACCACCTGCTGCGTCGCCTGTGGCGTGAGGACGTCGTGGATTGGTCGGGCAAGTTCCGTACGCCGCTGCAGGGCTTCACCTCCACGCCGCGGCCGCTGGACGGAGTGCCGCCCTTCGTGTGGCACGGTTCGATCCGCAGCCCGGAGATCGCTGAGCAGGCCGCGTTCTACGGCGACGGCTTCTTCCACAACAACATCTTCTGGCCGATGTCCCACACCCGCCAGATGGTCCAGCTCTACCGTCGCCGCTTCGAATTCCACGGCCACGGCCCCGCCGACACGGCCATCGTGGGCCTGGGCGGTCAGGTCTTCATGCGTAAGAACAGCCAGGACGCGGTCAAGGAGTTCCGCCCCTACTTCGACGTGGCGCCGGTCTACGGCTACGGCCCGTCGCTGGAGGAATTCACCCGGGAGACCCCGCTGACGGTGGGTTCGCCCCAGCAGGTCATCGACCGATACGCCGGCTTCCGTGAGCAGGTGGGCGACTACCAGCGCCAGCTGTTCCTGATCGACCACGCCGGCCTGCCGATGGAGACCGTCCTCGAGCAGATCGAGATCCTCGGCTCCGAGGTCGTCCCGGCGCTACGCAAGGAGGCAGAGGCGCACCGCCCGGCGCACGTTCCGTCCGACCCGCCCACCCACGCCTCGTTGGTGGCCGCCGGCGACAACAGCCCCAACGCGCACGTGCTGCCCGCTCGTCAGGAGCAGGAGGCCAGCAAGTGAGCCGCCGCGTCGTGGCCATCACGGCCGGTCTGAGTCAACCGAGTTCGACCCGTCTGCTGACCGACCGCATCGTCGCGTCGGTGCAGCGGCAGGCGGGCGACGGGGTCGAGGTGCAGGTGATCGAGGTCCGCGATCTCGCAACCGACATCACCTCGCACCTGCTGACCGGCTTCCCGTCGCAGCGCCTGGGCGCTGCCCTGGACGCCGTTGCCAGTGCGGATGCGCTGATCGCCGTCACACCGGTCTTCACCGCCTCGTTCTCGGGGCTGTTCAAGTCCTTCGTCGATCTGGTCGACAAGGACGCGCTGTACGAGGTGCCGGTGCTGGTCGCGGCCACCGCCGGCACGTCCCGGCACTCGCTGGTCACCGAGTACGCCTTGCGCCCGCTGTTCACCTACCTGCGGGCGCAGGTGCTGCCGACCGCGGTCTTCGCCGCGACCGATGACTTCGCGGACGACGCGTTGTCGCGCCGGATCGACCGGGCTGCAGGCGAACTGGCCCGGGCGCTTGCCATCGAGGCGCCACGGGCGAAGGTGAACTCGTGGTCGGTGGACACCGGCCCGGCGATCGCCGATGTCCCCGGCGCGCCGAACGCCACCCCGTACGACGCGGTGCCCGATTTCCGCGCATTACTGGGTGAGCAGGCCCGCTAAGTAGACTGGTCGATCGTGACCCTTGCTCCTGCCGTCGCGCCGCCGTTGCGCCTCGGTGACCTCACCATCGCGACACCTGTGGTGCTCGCGCCGATGGCGGGGATCACCAACCGGGCGTTCCGGCGGCTGTGCCGGCAGTCCGGCGGGGGACAGCCTCTACGTCAGCGAGATGATCACCTCACGGGCACTGGTCGAGCGCACGCCGATCACGATGAAGTTGATCGAGCACGACCCGGACGAGTCCCCGCGCTCCATCCAGCTCTACAGCACCGACCCGCTCACTACCGCCAAGGCCGCGCACATCCTGGCCAGCGAAGACCGCTGCGATCACATCGATCTCAACTTCGGCTGCCCCGTGCCCAAGGTGACCCGCAAGGGCGGCGGGTCGGCGCTGCCGTGGAAGACGCAGTGGTTCCGTGCCATCGTGGCCGCAGCAGTACGCGAGGCCACGCCGTACGGGATTCCCGTCACCGTCAAGATGCGCGTCGGGATCGACGCTGAGCACCACACGTACCTGGAAGCGGGCCGGATCGCTGAGGGTGAAGGCGCGGCCTGCGTTGCGCTGCATGCACGTACGGCGTCCCAGGCCTATTCGGGGACCGCTGACTGGTCGGCGATCGCCCGGCTCAAGGAGGCGGTCAGCGGCATTCCGGTGCTCGGTAACGGCGACATCTGGTCTGCCGACGACGCCGTGCGCATGGTCGCCGAAACCGGTTGCGACGGAGTCGTGGTCGGTCGCGGCTGCCTAGGGCGCCCGTGGCTCTTCGCCGACCTGGCCGCTGCCTTCACCGGGAGCGACGAGCGCCTCAGCCCGACCTTGCGCGAGGTGACGGACACGTTGCGCCGGCACGCGGCGTACCTCGTGGAGTTCTACGACGACGAGATCAAGGGATGCCGCGATATCCGCAAGCACATCGCGTGGTATCTCAAGGGCTTCCGGGTGGGTTCGTCGCTGCGCAACCAGCTGGCGCTGGTGGATTCGCTTGCGGCGCTTGACGATTTGATCGCAACTCTCGACCTGGACCAGCCGTGGCCGGGAGAGGCCGCTGACGGTCCTCGGGGCCGCGCCGGCTCCGAGCGCCACGTCGTGCTGCCCGAAGGCTGGTTGGACAACCGCGACCTGTCGGCCAAGCAGCAGGCCGAGGTTGCCGCGGCCGAGGAGCACAACTCCGGCGGTTGAGAGCTGCTGGCCGCGATCCGCGACCAGATGTGACCACTCGACACGTGATGGTCGAGCTGCAGCCCGCGATCGCGACCAGATGTGACCACTCGACGCACTGTGGTCAGCAGCGGTCAGATCAGAGCTCCACGGGGCGGTCGGGGTCGGTGATCCAGTCCGACCACGACCCGATGTAGACGCCGACCGGAGCCTGCACACCGCTGGCCTCCAACGCCAGCGCCAGATGGGCGGCCTGCACACCGGATCCGCAGTAGACCCCGACCTGTTCGTGTGTCTCCACCCCCAGCGCGGTGAAGCGCAGCGCCAGATCGTCCGCGTCCAGGAAATGGCCGTCGGGCTGCAGGTTGGCCAATGCGGGCGCACTCACTGCCCCCGGAATGTGCCCGGCGACAGGATCGATGGTTTCCTCCCGTCCGTGGAAGCGCGGCGCCGGACGGCCGTCCAGTAACAGCCCGGTGCGCGCGAGTTCGGCCGCGTCGCCGGCATCCAGGAGTATCTCGGCGCCCGGCTGCGCAACGAAGTCGCCGGATCGCTGCGGTGAGGGGCCGCTCTCGGTGGGTAGGTCGGCGGCCGACCACGCGGCGTACCCGCCGTCCAGCACCCGCACGTCCTGGTGGCCGAAGTAGCGCAACAACCACCAGCACCGCGATGCGGCGAGCGAATTGCCTGCGTCGTAGACGACCACCGAACTGTCACCGCAGACCCCCGCGGCCCGCATCGCGTCCTGGAAGGCTTGCGTAGCCGGCATCGGGTGGCGCCCACCGGCCCCGGGTGGGCCGGCCAGCGCGGTCTCCAGATCGACGTACGCCGCGCCGGGCAGATGGCCCTGCTCGTAGGCCGGACGCTGGTCGGGTCCGCCCAGTTGCCAGCGCACGTCGAGCAGGACCGGCGGCTCGTCCGGCCACTCCGCAAGGGTCTCGGGCCGGATCAACGGGCTGGGTACGGCGCTCACGCCGGTCAGTCTCCCGGGCCCGGCTGACCGGCGCAACGCCGAGGGAGGTCCCCGCCGTGACGCGTGTCCCGATAGCGTGGCGACGACACGTTCATCTGACCGAGGAGTTGCTGATCCATGCTCGTACGACGTCTCGCCTACGCCGCTCAGGGCGCACTGTTCATCATCAGCGGTTATGACGCGGTGAAGAATCCCGGTGGCCGGGCGAAGGTGGCCGGTCCGTTCCTGGAGAAGGCAGTCAACGCGGCCCCGAACAAGATCTCCGACCCGTTGCCGAGCTCGCC
Organism: Branchiibius cervicis; assembly: GCF_042661605.1. Classification (NCBI taxonomy): domain Bacteria; kingdom Bacillati; phylum Actinomycetota; class Actinomycetes; order Micrococcales; family Dermacoccaceae; genus Branchiibius; species Branchiibius cervicis. Next base: position 1,949,987 of record NZ_JBHSWJ010000002.1, on the reverse strand, counting down.
GGAGCAGCTTGTGCGGCTGAACGGCGGCGTCCAGCTGGTCGCCGGCAGCCTGCTGGCCATCGGTAAGTTCCCGCGGATCAGCGCTCTGGCGCTGGCGGCGTCCCTGGTGCCCACGACGATCGCCGGGCACGCGTTCTGGTCAGCTCCCAAGGACCAGCAGGGGATGCAGCGCACCCAGTTCCTGAAGAACCTGGCGATCTTCGGCGGCCTGATCGTCACCGCGGTCGACACCAAGGGTCAGCCGGGTCTGGCTTGGCGCACCGGGCATGCCGTGGACTCGGCCAAGACCAGCATCGGCGACATCACCCAGTCTGCGAGCGACAGCGTGAGCGACTTCGCGCACTCGGCGGAGAAGGCGATCGCCGACGCGCAGTCCGCGGTAGCCGACAAGCTGCCGGGGTAGATGTGGAACGCTTGGTCACATGTGTCGCAACATCCGCCCCCTGAACAACTTCGCACCCCCGCGACAGATGACGAGATCGCGGCGGCCGCGTTGCAGTACGTGCGCAAGGTCGGTGGCTCCACCCACCCCTCGGCCGCGAACCAGGCGGCCTATGACCATGCGGTCGAGGTGATTGCTGCGGCCACCCGCGAGTTGGTGGACTCGCTGGTGACCACGGCGCCGCCGAAGGACCGGGAGACCGAGGCGATCAAGGCGAAGGCTCGGGCGCAAGCCCGCTACGGCGCCGCCTGATGGACGCCCCGCTGTCAGCGGGCCAGTGCATCCGGGCGGTCGTCAACGCCGTGAACGGTTCGACCGCCGTCGGGCTGCTCGTCGCCGTCGCAGGACGTTCCGCGCTGCGGCGCGGTCCCCGCGGCCTGATCCTCGCCCAAGGTTACCGGCTGCCGGTCCCACCGGCGCCCGCGTTCACCGTCGGCAACGTGATCGTCGCCCGCTACGACTGGGATCTGCTCAACCAGTATCGGCCCCAACTGCTCGTGCACGAGGAGAAACACAGCACGCAGTACGCCGTGTGCGGAGGCCTGCTCTACCTGCCCCTCTACGTTGCGGCGAGTGCGTGGTCGTGGCTGCGGACCGGCGATGTGGCCTCGCGCAATGTGTTCGAGCGCGGCGCCGGGCTGGCCGACGGGGGCTACCGCGAGCGCGCCGTCCGCCCGTTGTTCCGTCGGGATCGCCTCGCATGAGCGGCTATTCGGCCGTCGATCGCGAGCGCCTCCTGGGCGAAGACCCGGCACAAAAGAGCGCGGACCGGGACGATTTCGCCCGCGATCGGGCGCGAGTCCTGCACTCTGCCGCGCTTCGCCGGTTGGCAGCGAAAACCCAGGTGCTGCAGCCGGGTAGCGACGATTTCATCCGCAATCGGTTGACCCATTCGTTGGAGGTTGCCCAGATCGGGCGAGAGTTCGGAGCGGCCTTGGGCTGTAACGCCGATGTGGTCGACACCGCGTGTCTGGCTCACGATCTGGGACATCCACCGTTCGGACACAACGGTGAGGACGCGCTGGCCGAGCTGAGCGCGGACATCGGCGGTTTCGAGGGGAACGCCCAGACACTGCGGATCCTGACCCGGTTGGAGCCCAAACGGAGCCTGCCGGACGGGCGCAGCGTGGGGTTGAACCTGACCCGGGCGAGTCTGGATGCAGCCACGAAGTATCCGTGGGGAATCGGCGAGAATCCCTCGGGCGCAGCTAAATTCGGTGTCTACGAAGACGACCGGCCCGCCTTCGACTGGGTGCGTAGGGTTGCCCCGATCGGTCGTGCGTCCTTGGAGGCGCAAGTAATGGACTGGGCCGACGACGTGGCCTACTCGGTGCACGACGTCGAAGACGGTGTGGCCGCCGGTCACATCGACCTGATCGCTCTGCGGGAGCCGGCCTTGGTGGAACAACTCGTGCCACTGGCCGAGCAGCATTACGCAGCCGACCTCGACGAGGAGCTGTTGCGTGAGGGGTGGAGCCGGTTGCTGGCCAGCGGAGTGCTGCCCCGGGCTTACGACGGAACCCGTGCTGCCCAGGCCCGACTGAAGGACATGACGAGCCGGTTGATCGGACATTTCGTCGGTTCGGCGGTCGCGGCAACGCGCGGGACTTACGGGCAGGGACAGATGACCCGGTACGACGCCAACGTCGTCGTACCCGATCTGGTCCGCGCCGAGTGCGCCATGTTGAAGACGACCGCGTTACTGTTCGTGATGCTTTCGGATGTTCGGACGGTTCTGTTGGGCAAGCAGCGGGAGATCGTGGCGGGGTTGGTCGCGGCGTACGTCAAGGATCCGTCGCGGCTGGACCCGACGCAGGCAGAAGCGTTTTCGAATGCAGACAATGACGCGCAGGCACTCCGGGTGATCATCGATCAGGTGGCCTCGCTGACCGACGTGCGCGCGCATCTGCTGGCGGGGGAGTGGCTGTGACCTCGTTGTTGCGGCGCCTCGAACGACCGATCGTCGCCGCCCCCATGGCCGGTGGGCCCTCGACGCCGGAACTGGTCGCCGCTGTCAACGACGCCGGCGGACTGGGCTTCCTGGCCGGCGGTTATCTCACCGCCAACGCGCTGGCCGACCGGATCGTCGAGACCCGCGCACTCACGGCAGCCGGGTTCGGGGTCAACCTGTTCGTGCCCGCCGATCTCGACCGCGACCGGGACCTGGGCTCCGTCCAGGAGTACGCCGATCGGTTGCGTTTCAGCGCCCGTCGCCTGGGCGCCAAGCTGGGCCGCGTCGACTGGCACGATCGCGACCACTTCGAGGACAAGGTCACGTTGCTGCTGGACGACCCGGTTGCCGTGGTGTCCTTCACCTTCGGGATTCCGCCGCAGGCCGTGATCGACGCACTGCACGAATGCGGAACGGAAGTCGTGGTGACCGTGACCGACCCCGACGAGGCGTTGGCCGCGGCGCGGGCCGGGGCCGACGCGTTGTGCATCCAAGGCGCCGCCGCCGGTGGTCATCGCAGCACCCACGACGCGACGGCCATACCGAACGAGGACTCGTGGACCGAGTTACTCCGCCGGTGTCGCAGCATCGCTGCCCTGCCGCTGATCGTCTGCGGCGGGATCATGACGCGCGCCCAGGTCGAATTCGCGATCCGATCGGGCGCTGCCGCTGTGCAGTGCGGGACAGCCTTCCTGCTCACCGACGAGGCCGGCACGTCAACGACGGCGCGAGCCGGCCTCAGCGACAGGACTCTGACCCGGTCGGCGGTCACCCGGGCGTTCAGCGGTCGGCCCGCACGCGGCGTACGCAATGAATTCATCGAGCAGTTCGATGAGTTCGCGCCGCCGGTCTACCCGGTCGTCGACCAGATCACCAAGCCGGTTCGCGCCGCCGCGGCGGCCGACGGCAACTACCAGTGGGTGTCGTTGTGGGCGGGTACCGGTTGGGAGTCCGCCCGTACCGGCCCGGCGGCGGCCGTGGTGGAGAGCTTGCACCCCACGCGACTGGTCCATCCACAGCCGCTCCGCGAGGGCACCGGCGCTGACCTAGACTGAGGCGGTGCCGGGGCGGATCCGAGCCGAGGACATCGAGCTCGTCAAAGAGCGCACCTCCCTGGAGAGTGTGGTGAGCGAGCACGTCACCCTTCGCCCGGCCGGCAGCGGCTCGCTGAAGGGGTTGTGCCCGTTCCACGACGAGAAGTCGCCGTCGTTCAACGTGCGCCCGCAGGTCGGCTACTACCACTGCTTCGGCTGCGGCAAGAGCGGCGACGTGATCACCTTCGTGCAGGAGATGGACCACCTGTCGTTCAGCGAAGCGGTTGAGCGGCTGGCCGCGAAGGCCAACATCATCCTGCGCTACGAGGAGGGCGGCGCACGGGAGGAGACCGGCGGCATCCGACGGATCCGGCTGGTCGAAGCACACCGGGCGGCCGCGGAGTTCTACACCGCAGCACTGCTGTCGCCCGAAGCCCGCCCGGCACGGGACTTCCTGCGCGCTCGCGGCTTCGACTCCGCCGCCTGCGAGCCGTTCGGCGTGGGTTTCTCCCCACGGGACGGCTCGGCCCTGGTGCGCGACCTGCGCCGGCGCGGATTCACCGAGGAGGAGCTGACCGTCGCCGGTCTGGCCTCCCAGGGGCGCGGGCTCTATGACCGGTTCCGTGGCCGGCTGATGTGGCCGATCCGGGATACGACCGGCGACACGATCGGCTTCGGCGCGCGCAAGATCTTCGATGACGACCGGATCCAGGCGAAGTACCTCAACACGGCCGAGACGCCGATCTACAAGAAGGCAACCGTGCTCTACGGGCTCGACCTGGCCAAGAAGTCGATGGCCGCAACGCGCCGGGCGGTCATCGTGGAGGGGTACACCGACGTGATGGCGTGCCACCTGGCCGGTGTCGAGCAGGTGGTCGCGACCTGCGGCACGGCGTTCGGCGCCGACCACCTCAAGACGCTGCGCCGGATCGTGCGCGATGAGGCCGACCAGTCGCCGGCCCGCATCATCTTCACCTTCGACGGTGATGCGGCGGGGCAGAAGGCCGCGATGAAGGCGTTCGAACTCGACCAGCAGTGGGCGGCGCAGTCCTACGTCGCGGTGGCACCCGAGGGCCAGGACCCGTGCGAGTTGCGGCTGTCCGCCGGCGACGCCGCCGTGCGCGGACTGGTCGAGGACGCGGTGCCGCTGTTCGAATTCGCCGTGCGTACGACGATCGGCCGGTTCGATCTGTCCGCCGCCCAGGACCGGGTGGCCGCGATGCGAGCCGTCGCCCCCATCCTGTCCGGGATCCGCGACGCCGCGTTGCGCCCGGAGTACGTGCGCGCAGCGGCCGGCTGGTTGGGTGTTGACATCGAGCCGTTAGCCGCTGAGGTGGCCAAAGCAGGGCGGTCGGCCCACCGTGCCGCGCCCACGGAGCCGGTCGCCGAAGCGCCGCCCGATGAGCAGGCCGCTGAGCCGGCCGGTATCCCCGCACCCGACCTGCGCAACCCGGCGGTACAGCTGGAACGTCAACTGCTGCAAGTGCTTCTGCAATACCCGGGCGCGTTGACCGTGGAGCAGCGCGCCGAGATCGGACCGCAGGATTTCGCCGCACCGGCGCACGCGATGGTGTGGGGCGCAGCCGGCGATCCGACCGGTCTGTCCGGTGCCGCGTGGGTGCAGTCGGTGATTGGGCGAGCGCCGCACCTGCAGCCGCTGGTCACCGACCTGGCCGTCGCGTCGCTGCCGATCCGCTTGGGCCTGAACGGCGAACCCGATTGGCGCTACGTGCAGTCACTGGTCGTCGGACTGCACGAGGCCTCGTTGAAACGCCAGATCGACGAAGCCATGAGCCGGTTACGACGTACGGAGGATCCGGGCGCCAGCCGGGCGATCGCCGTACGTCTGGCGGGTTTGCAGCAGGAGCTGTCCGCCCTCAAGGAACGGGCCGAACCGTGAAGTGGCGCCGTAAGGGCAAGGTGGTCGACCTGCCGGAGCAGGTGCGCGCCAACCTCGGCCTGGAGCGCAAGGAGCGGTTGCTCGCGCACGGGCAGGACGACAACACCGGCGCCTACGTCGCGATCACGACCACCCACCTGGTCGTTGCCACCCCGGACGCGCAGCTGCTGCGCCGCTCGTGGCACGAGGTCGACGCTGGCGCCTGGTCGCCGGACACGTGGACCCTGTCGGTCACCTGGGTGGACGGTTCGCGGCCCGGGCAGTGGACCTTCCGCGACCAGGCCGGGATGATCGCCGAGACCTTCCACGAGCGGGTCCAGGCCAGCGTCGTGCGGTCCGAGCCGCTAGGGCTCAAGGGCCCGAACGGCAACGGGCGGGTCGTCGTACGCCGTGACCTGGCCACCGGTGAACTCCTACTCCAGACGGTGCTCGGCCGGCGGGTCGACCCTCGGATCCGGCCGTCGGGGCCGCCATCGAGCGGGTCAGCGCGGGACTGCGCGACGACGTCGGACTCTGACCGCACCTCACATCTTCGTAGTTCTGCACTATCTCGGTTCGCACCCTGCATGATCGCCGAGATAGTGCTGATTGCCGAGGATATGAACCCGGTCCGCGGCGGCCACCGCGATTCGGTGAACTCCGGGTCACTTTGCTAAGGTTGCGGGGCTGCCACGGCAGCGTGATCCCCTGTAGCTCAATTGGCAGAGCAGCCGGCTGTTAACCGGCAGGTTGTTGGTTCGAGTCCAACCGGGGAGCACCCTAGAAGGCCCGTGACCTGTGGAAACACAAGTCACGGGCCTTTTATGTCCTCTTTGCGTCGGCTATGCATCGTCAAGACGCGGGTACCCAGGCGCACGACCGAGTTCGACTATCGCTTGGCCCCCGCGCGGCGCGGTGGGGCTGACTGTGGCTTCTCGAATTCAAGAATGATGCGCTCCGCGGCTGCCCGCACGATGGGGTCGGACGCGGTGGATCGATCGAGATCGCTGAGAGCGGCGTTTCCGATGGCCAGACAGAGCAAGGCATAGGAACGCCCCGAGAGCAGCTCGGCGTCAGCAGCCGGAAACGTGTCGCTCAGGACGGAGTTGATCTGTTGGCGCAGGCCGTTGTAGCCATCGAGCATGGCTTCGCGGATCCCGTCGTTGGTGCGGGCCGCGTTCAGCAGCTCCAGGACGACGGTGTTCTCGTCGCCGGGCTCCGAGAAAGTCGGGCCGAACAGGTAGTCCAGCATCGCTGCAATGTTGCTGGAGTCAGTCAACTGGCCGCCAGCGGCTATCTCGTCCCGACCGAGCTCCCATTCGACCAGAGCCAGGATGAGGTCATCGCGGTTTCCGATGTAGTGGCGAATGTGCCCGCGGCTCATTCCGCTTTCGGCAGAGACCTTTTCGAGAGTCAGGCCCGCCAGTCCAAATGTGGCGACACACTGCGCGGTAGCGGCCAGGATTTGGGCCCGCCGCTCGGTGCGCACGCTCGGTCTTCCCATGGGGATGCCTCTCAATCGGTTTCTTAGTCACTATTGACTAAGAACGCAACGTCTGTCTAGTGTGCGAGTCGCACCCTAACGCCTCCACGAAGAAGGACCCTTGTGAGCCGACAGCCATGGCAACTGACCGCATCGCAGATCGTCGACGCCGTGCAGCACGGCCAGCTCTCCGCAAGTGAGGTTCTCGAATCCCATCTGCAGCGCATCGACCGGGTCAACCCGAAGGTCAATGCGTTGACGGTCGTCTTTTACGAGCGGGCCCGTGAATACGCCGCAGCGCTCGATGCTCGAATTGCCCTGGGCGAGCGGGTCGGTCGGCTAGCGGGGGTCCCGATCTCGATCAAGGAGAACATCGATTTCACCTGGTCTCCCACCACGGAGGCTGCGACGTTCCTGAAGGACAACGTCGCGCCCACAGATGCGACACTGGTCCAGCGGTTGCTCGATGCCGACGCCGTCCCGGTGGCTAGGGGCAACATGCCCGACTTCGGTCTGCGGTGGGATACGGACAACGATCTGTTTGGCCGGACCATCAATCCATGGGATGCCGAACGGACACCCTTCGGCTCCAGTGGCGGGGACGCCGTCGCGGTGGCCACGGGCATGTCTGCCGTCGGTCTTGGAAATGACTACGGCGGCTCGCTGAGGTTGCCCGCCAGCGCCGCGGGCGTCTGTGCTCTTCGGACCTCGGAGGGTCGAGTGCCCGCACCCGTCGTGGCTGCGGCACCAGTGCCCCTGTCGCTGCAGAAGTTCGCGGTGAACGGTCCGATTGCTCGATCCGTCGCGGACCTCGATCTGGCGTTCAGCGTGATCCATGGTGCGGACGGGCGCGACCCGTTGGCTGTGACGGTCGATCATCCGACTGGGTACGACGGCCCGCGCCGGGCCGCGATCCTTCGCGATCCCCTGGGCTGGGGTGTTGAAGATGGTATGGCGGAGGCCATCGATCGCGCTGCCGGTGCGCTGGGAGATGCTGGTTGGCAGATCGAGGAAGCCGAGCCCCCGCTCCTGGAAGATGCGGCGCGACTGTGGCGACGGTTGTCGTCACAAGAGATGGGCGGCCTATTCGAGCCCGGCGTACTCCCCGGGCCGTTGACCGACGGTGCCACTCAGTACTTCCGAGACAACGTCAAGGGCACCGAATTGTTCGACAACGTCGATGCGTACGTCGACGCCTGGGCACGGCAGGCGCTGATCAGCTCGCTGTGGCGCCAGTTCCAGTCCCGATACCCCGTCATGATCGGACCCGTCTCGACTGCCGATCCGTTCCCCGTTGGATTCGACCTCAGCGGTACACCAGCCACTGATGAGCTGTGGCGGCGCCACCGCCTGGTGGTGGCGGTCAACTTCCTCGGGCTTCCGTCCGTGGCTCTTCCCACGCACATCGGGCGCAACGGATTGCCCTACGGCGTGCAGGTGATCAGCCCGCGGTTCGGTGAACACATAGCGCTGGCCGCGGCATCGGACGTCGAGCGGGAACTTGGCGCCTTTACGCCGGTCGATCCCCGTGAACCCCGTGAGTGATGCGGCGGCGTTCCCGCCGACCCTGGAGTACGTCTTCGAGTTGCGCGTCGACGTGGCGGCGCCAATCCGTATCGGGGCGCCTGGCGACGATGATCTGCACTTCGCTGCCATCCTGGGTGGCGTTGTGCGTGGACCACGTTTCAACGGGCGGGTCCTACCCGGTGGCGGCGACTGGTGGCGCACCAAAGGTGATCCTGAGGACACCTACCTCGACGCTCGGTACCTCATCGAAGCCGACGACGGGGCAACCATCGAGGTACAAAACAAAGGTCACTTCTGGCTCGCCGATGCCAGCTTCGCGGCTGAGTACCAAGCGCGCGCCCCGATCCCGGAAGCCGCCCTCTACTACCGCACGTCGGCGTCCTTCACTACCGCCGACTACCGATACGACTGGATGAACCGGCACGTCTTCGTCGGACTCGCGCGCCCGGAGTGCGACGTGGTGTGCATCCGAGTGTTTCGCTTGTGCTGACAGGGTTTTCGCCTTTGGGGGTGCCGTCAAATTCTTTGTTAGTCATTATTGACTAATAATCCGTTTGCTGCAAATATTCACCAACAGCTCCTCAGCACCGGAGCAGTCCACTCGGTCGGTTCCGGCCTCCTGGGCCTCCAAACAATCCACGACCGACCCGCCGCGATTGGCGACCGGACAGTTCACGAAAGGCACCTCATGAAGCGCAAGCTCGCAGCCACCGCCGCGCTCGCCACCACCCTCGCGGCCTGCTCCTCCGGTGGGTCTTCCACGGGGTCCGGGAGCGCGGACAGCCCGGGCGGTCTGTACCCGGCAGCCAAACTCGTGTCTTCGACGCCGGCAGGGACCAAGGCCGTGGACACCGTGACCTGGGCGCTGGCCACCGGTGAGCCGCCGACCCTGAACCCGGTGCAGTCCGGAACGGACTCGTCGTACATCGTCAACGCGAACCTGTGCGAGAACCTCTTGACGGTGACGCCCGACTTCGGGGTCGCGCCGGGGTTGGCCACCAAGGCGGAATGGACTGACCCCACAACCTTCCAGATTCAACTGCGAAGCGGAGTGAAGTTCTGGGATGGCAGCCCGATGACCTCGGCCGATGTGGCCTACAGCCTGCAGCAGAACGCCAACCCGGCGAGCGGTTCGATCAACGTCGGACTCTTCGGAGCGGTGAAGTCGATCACGGCGTCCGGGCCACTGCAGGTGACGCTGAAGTTCGCCGCACCGAACTCTCAGTTCCGCAACGCCCTGGCAACGAACGCTGGCGTCGTCTTTGAGAAGGCTTTTGCGCAGAAGGCGGGTAAGACCCTCGGTACGCCGCAAGGCGGTCTGATGTGCACTGGCCCATTCGAGTTCAAGAGCTGGACGTCCGGCAAGAACATCGTGACTACGTCCAACCCGAACTATTGGAATGGCCAGCCGAAGGTCAAATCCCTTGAGTACGTCTTCATTCCGGACAACGCAACGCTCACGAGTGCGCTGCTGTCCGGCCAGGTCGACGGCGCCTACGACATTCCCACCGCAAGCGCCAAGGCGTTGGCCAAGGCATCCTCCGGCTCGTTGTACTTCGGCCCCAGCACGGGGACGCTGAGCTTCGGTCCGGTCGCGAGTAGTGGCGCCGCAGCTGACCCCCGCGTGCGTCAGGCTCTCAATCTGGCTATCGACAAGACGGCGTTCGTCAAGAACGTACTCGGCGGCTACGGGAGGGTGGCCAAGACCTTCAGCGTTCCCTTGACCTTCACCGGACTACCGGACGCGGCGATCTACCAGAAGGGGTACGACGCACTTCCGGCGCCGGTGACTGATCTGGCAAAGGCGAAAGCCCTCATCCAGCAAGCCAAACCGGCAAGCACGCCGCTGACTTTAGCCATCCCGTCGGGCAACGACGAGCTTTTGCAGGCGGCCACCCTGATCCAGTCCGCCGGCAAACAACTCGGTCTGACCATCAACGTCAAGCAATTGCAGGCGACCGATTTCGCCGCCTTGTTCTACAACGCCAATGCTCGTAAGGGAATCGACTTCCTCGCGACCATGGGCTACTTGAACGCCCCCGGTCCCATCGCCAACGCCTCGTTCTTCACGATGCCCCCGCCCCTCGGCCTGTTCAACTGGAGCCAGTACAGCGACCCGCAGGTCACGAAGTACCTGGGCTCCGCCAATACGGCCGTCGACGAGACGCAAGCGGCGAACGACTTCGTGAAGGCACAGGCGATCTTTGCTCCGGCGAACCTGCAGGTCACTCTCGGCGAGAAGTACGCCTCGGTGTACCTCAACCCCAAGCTGACGGGGGTCACGACCTCGTTCGCCTACATCGGCTCTCCGTGGGCGCTGCACCTCGGCGGTAAGTGACGGCCAATGATGAGCGTCTTTGCATTTGCGAGTAGGCGATTAGGAGCTCTGATCCTCACAGTATTCGTCGCCAGCGTCCTGATCTTCCTCGCCTTCGCGCTCACCCCGGGCGACCCGGCGGCCGTCCTGGCGGGGGCTCGCGGCCCGACCCGGCGACGCTCGAACAGATCCGTCAGGAGTTCCACCTTGACGCACCGCTATGGCAGCGCTACCTCATCTGGGTCGGCGGTGTTCTCCATGGAGACTTCGGAGAGTCCTTCGTCTACCGCAGCCCGGTCTCGAGCCTCATCGGCCCGCGCATCGAGACGACCACGTTGTTGACCGCCTACGCGGCCCTGCTGATCCTGACGGTGGGCATTGGGAGTGGAATTCTCGCCGCCCTGAGCGGGCGCATCGTCGATCGGTCGATCACGGTCATCGGATCCATCCTCATGGGTGCGCCGACCTTCGTCGTAGCGATGTTCCTGATCTGGCTCTTCTCCCAGAAGCTCAGCTGGTTCCCCGTGTACGGGACAGGTGACGGCTTGCTGGACATGCTGTGGCACCTGACGCTACCGGCGGTGGCGATGAGCTGTGCGTACCTGGCCTTTCTCTCCCGGATCACCCGCACAGCAGTGCGCTCCGCCTTGGGGTCGGAGCACGTCGAAACGGCGACCAGCAGGGGCATCTCGCCCCGGGCGATCATCACGCGGCACGTCCTGCGCAACGCATCACCCGAGGTGTTCGCCGTATCGGGAATCACCGTCGCCGGCCTTATTGCAGCTACCGCGGTGGCCGAAACAGCGTTCGGCGTCAACGGAATCGGAGCACTTCTGGTCCAGGCCGCCGGGCGCAAGGATCTCCCGGTCGTCCTCCTCATCTCCTTGATCATGGTCGTCGCCTTCGTGGTCATCAACACGATCGTCGATCTCATCAACGTGGCCATCGATCCACGACTTGCGCAGAGGAGTGGCACTTGAGCACCGCCCAGATGGTCGGCGCCGGCCGGCTCCCGTTGACCCGCCGACTGGCTTCCGTCGGCTGGTTGAGCGTCGTCGCGCTGATCTTCTTGACCGGACTCGTGGTGCTCGCCGCTGTCGGACCGCTGATCGCGCCCTATGACCCGGACGCGGTCGATGTGACCAACGTTTTCGCAGGACCGAGCGCGCTGCATTGGTTCGGCACGGACTCGTCCGGACGCGACATCTTCTCCCGCGTGATCGTCGGGACGCGGGTCACCCTGCTGGGTCCGGCGTGCGTCGTGCTGGTCTCGAGTGTCGTGGGGACCGCTCTGGCGGTCATCGCCGCCTGGTTCGGCGGCTGGTGGGACACGGTCGTCTCTCGCGCGATGGACATCGTCTTCGCCTTCCCCGGAATCGTCGTCGCCATCGTCGCCGTCACCATGTTCGGTCCCGGCATCGTGGCTCCGGTCATCGCACTGTCGGTCACCTTTGTGCCGATGATCGCTCGCATCCTGCGAACGGCGGCTTTGCGCGAGCGCAACCTGCCCTACGTCCAGGCGCTGCAGGTGCAGGGTGCACCGGCACTCTCGATCGTCATCAGGCACATCGTGCCCAACCTGCTGCCGTTCCTCTTCGTGCAGGCAACGGTGGGTTTCGGTTACGCCCTGCTCGATCTGTCCGCCATTTCCTACCTGGGGCTCGGGTTGCAACCCCCGGCTGCGGACTGGGGTCTGCTGATCTCCCAGGGCCAGTCCGCGATTGTGCAGGGGTACCCCCAGCAAGCCCTCTTCGCCTCAACGCTCGTCGTACTCACCGTTATCGCCGTGAATCTGGTCGGCGACCGCCTGGCCCAGCGCTACGAGATCGGGGAACGTTGATGGCTGCGTTGTTGCAGGTCGAAGACCTGAGGGTGAGTTTCGATTCCGCGGCCGGTCGACGCGAGGTACTGCACGGGGTCTCGTTCGGTCTCGAATCGGGCGACGCGCTCGGCATCGTCGGCGAGTCCGGGTCCGGCAAATCAGTGAGCCTGCGATCCATCATCCGGTTGCTACCGAAGAGGGCCGAGGTGAGCGGAAGTGTGTGCTTCGACGGGCAGGAGGTCCTGTCGATGTCGTCGCGGCAACTGCGGCAGTACCGGACGGGCGATGTCGCCATGATGTTCCAGGACCCCCGCGCGCACATCAACCCGGTCCGCACTATCGGTAGCTTTCTGACCGAGCTGTTGGTGCTGGAGCGCGGCGTCTCGGCGAAGGATGCAGAGTCCCGCGCTGTGCGCATCCTCGGTGAAGTGGGGGTTTCGTCGGCGGCCCGCAGGATGAGGCAGCGCCCGTCGGAGCTGTCCGGTGGTCTGCTGCAGCGCGTCATGATCGCTGCAGCGCTCCTTGCTCAGCCAAGGATCATTCTTGCCGACGAGATTTCGACCGCCCTCGACGTGACCACACAAGAAGAGGTGATGGCGATACTCGACGAGGAACGACGACAGCGCGGGCTTGCCATGGTCTTTGTGACCCATGATCTCGACCTGGCGGCCGCGGTCTGCGATCGCCTGCTCGTCATGAAAGACGGCAACGTAGTCGAGTCGCTCGTACCCGGCGCCGCCATGACGGCAAACGACCCGTACACCATCGCCCTGATGGAGGCGCGCTCGTGGTTCGAATCGACTGCTACACAGGAATTTCCGCTGGCGGTTGACCATGGCTGAAGTCACCAACATGTTGCCGATCCTGTCGGTCGCCGGGCTCGTCAAGGACTATCGGGTACGGCGTCAACAGGGCTGGAGGCACGAAACCTTCCGCGCGGTCGACGACGTCTCCTTCGAACTCCCGACGGGTGGCTCGCTGGCCATCGTGGGGGAGTCGGGGTCGGGGAAGACGACGTCCGCCCGCATCATCGTCGGGCTGGAGCGTGCCACCCAGGGCTCGATCAGGGTCGACGGCCAGGAGTGGCGGCCCACCGAAAAGGTGAGCGGGCGGGATCGGCGGGAGCGCGGTGGCCGGATTCAGATGGTGTTCCAGGACCCGTATCTGTCGCTGGATCGGCGGCAGACCATCGGATCCTGCCTGGATGAGGCGCTGCGAATCCATACCGACCTCGAGCGGTCAGCACGCGCGAAGCGCGTGGCGGACCTGTTGAGTCAGGTGCGCCTCGATCAACAGATCGCCTCTGCTCACCCCCGGCAGTTGTCTGGTGGGCAACGACAGCGGGTCGCGATCGCGCGATCGTTGGCGGCCGAGCCGGACATCCTGGTGCTCGACGAAGCGTTGGCGTCGCTCGACGTTTCCACCCAGGCGCAGGTCCTGAAGCTGCTGGCGGACGTGCGACGTACGACGGGTGTGGCCTTCTTGTTCATCTCCCATGATCTGCCGATCGTCGGTCAGATCTGCGATTCGGTGATCGTCATGAAGGACGGGAAGGTCGTGGAACGGGGGCTGTCGGTGCGGTACTGACCAACCCGCAGCACCCGTACACCCGACAGCTCATTGAATCCGTACCGCGACCGGGCTGGAAGCCCCGTCGCAGAGGCGGTCGCGTCATCGACCCGCCTCGTTCGTCCACCGTTCAGGAAGGGCCCGCCCGCGTCTCATGAAGATCGACTATCTGCAGTTGTCTCCCGCCGAGGTACCTGCGCAGGCCGCAACGCACGCGGTCCGTATGAGGGACGGTGTCCACTTGGCCACCGATGTCTATCTGCCGCCCGGCGATGACGGCCCCGGCCCGGCCATCCTGGTCCGGCTGCCCTACGACAAGGATGGTGAGTACACCTTCCTGCCGCTGGTCGCCGATTACTTGTCGCGACGGGGGTATCGAGTTGTCGTCCAGGACGTTCGTGGCAAGTTCCGTTCCGAAGGTGTGCCGTTGCTGTTCGTCAACGAGGTCGACGACGGCTACGACACGATCGACTGGCTGATCCAGCAACCGTGGTCCGACGGAACAGTCGCCATGTGGGGAGACTCCTACTACGGGTATACGCAGTGGGCGGCGGTAGCTTCCGGGCATCCGGCGCTGAAGGCGATCGCCCCCGGGTCACCGGAACCGCGCTGGGTGAATTTCCCGTCGCGGAGCCCGGCAGTCGGACCCGGGATGTTGAGATGAGCATCATCCTGATGTACGCGTTGACCCACTTCGTCACCCAGGACACCTACCTGTGGGAGCCGGACTGGACTCGTCGGCCCTATATCGATCAACTTGAGCAGTTCCAGGAGGAGATCGGGCTGCGTTCGCCGTCGTTCGATCTGTGGTACCCGAATCCTGTTTATTTGCAACGGTTTCGTGGTGGCAGCCCGTTCGAAGCGCGGCCGGTCCCCGTACTGAGCACTATTGGTTGGTGGGACAACTGCGCACCGTGGTCGTGGCGGGACCACGCCGACATCGCTCGTCGACCGGCGTGGGAACACAACGAGTTTCTGGTCATCGAGTCCATCGACCACGAAAACTATCCGTTGGGATGGCCAGGCGGTGAGCGTACGCAGGAAGCGCTCAGGCAGATGTTGCCGGCCTATCTTGACCCCGCCGTTGAGTTCTTTGATGTCTTCCTGCGGGGGCGCGGCACCGCCGCGCAGATCCCCAAAGTGCGGTGGAGTCTCGCCGGCACAGAAGGCTTCCGGCACGCAGCTCACTGGCCGCCCTCGCAGGTCGAGCGGGTTTCCTGGTGGGCGACCGCGGATGGTCAGCTGTCTCATAGTGATTCGGGCCCGTGCACCCGCCTGAGCTGGAAGCACGATCCGAACGACCTGGTGCCGTCGTCGGTCCCTGACCCCTTTTCGTTCCTACAGCACAGCCCGGACGAGCGTGACCTTGCGCAACGGGCGGACGTGGTCGGCTTCGCCGGGGCACCGGTCGCCGAACCGGTGAACCTCGTCGGGCCGGTCAGGCTGTCGTTGACCGTCGAATCCACCGGTCCCACGATGGACGTCATGGCTCGGTTGTACGACGTGGCGCCCGACGGCCGGTTCCTTCGGATCGCCCGGGGCCAGCAGACGGTCGATGACGCCGGCGTGCCTGTCCGGGTTGACCTGGATCTCGGCCACGTCGGATACCAGCTGGCGGCCGGTCACCACCTGCGTCTGCACGTGCAGAGCAGTGATTTCCCGGAGTTCATGCCGCAACCGGGAACGGACGAATCGCCCTGGTCCGCGGTGGATGTCGCGGCGACAACGCAATCGGTGATCGTCGGTGGACCCGACGGCGTGCGGCTTGAGATGGGCGTCCTGCCCGATCCCGGGCCGGCGTGCCCGACGGTCGCGGTAGGCGGTCACCGCGGGGACGACCGTCGGTGACCGCGCAACTGCTCCACCCTCGTCTGGAGTTCGCCTTCGAGATCCGCGTCGATGTCGAAGACGGCTGGCACGTGGGACGAAGCGAGCAGGAGCGACTCTGGTTCACCCCGATCGTCGGTGGCACGGTGCAGGGGCCTCGGTTGAACGGTGTCATCATTGCGGGAGGGGGCGATTGGTCGGTGGAACGGGGAAGCACGACCCAACTCGACGCGCGATACCTCCTGCGGGCCGATGACGGCTCCGTGATCGACATCCACAACCGCGGGTATTACCGGGCCGACCGCGAGGTCGAACGGCGCATCGCTGCCGGAGAAGCCGTCCCGGAGGAGCAGTACTACTTCCGGACCGCGCCGGTCTTCCAGACCGACGCTCCGCCGCATCGCTGGCTCGCGGAGAACCAGTTCATTGGGCTCGCCCGGGACGAGGGCGGGCAGGTCTGCATTCGATGCTTCGTGCTGCTTTGAGACGTTTACGCCGCCAGCTCGGTGGCAGTGGGAGTCCCGTCAGCAGTCGTGGCCGTTCTCAGCATCACTGAGCCACGCGAGGACGCTCGCGAGTCGGCTTGGTGTGACGTTCGAATGGGTTCCTCGCACCAGCGCGGTATCGGTGTGGCCGGACGACCTGGTCACATGGGGGGGGGGGGGGGGGTTCGAGTTCAACCGGGGGAGCACACGAGAAGACCCTGATCTGCGGAAACGCAGATCACGGGCCTTTTTTGCGCGCTGGTTGCATCGGCTGTGCATCGCTGAACCGGGTAGGTGGCCAGTTCATCGGACCCACGCTCAAAGAGGCCGCACAGCAGACACACCGGGTCAGGCGAATCGGGCGCCCTACGTTGACCGTGGTGCGAGAGCCTCGCGCCGTCACGCAACCCGGGAGTATCGCCATGACCATCAGTCGCCGCACCGTCGTCCAAGGGACAGCCGCCTCGGTCCTGGGCGGCTTCGCGCTGACCGCCTGCTCGGATCCGGAAAGAAGCGCGTCGAAGACCTCAGCGAGCTCGTCTACCGCGACTGCGGATGCCACGGCGGTGGCGGCTTCCTCGGGTTCAACAGCAAGGGCTGGCATTACGACTCCGGGAACGACGTCTACTACCAACTCGGGGTCAGCTACGTTGCCAAACCTGCGGCGAAGGACTACGAAACGCTGGGCGTCTACGTGCCGGGGAAGTATCTGACCGGCACCAAGAACAGCGACGGCACCTACACCGCGGTGGTCAACACCTCGGTGACGGTGGGCGGCTTCACCGCGCGGACCGCGCCGATCGTGCTGCCGGTGAACACCCCGGGGTACGCTGCGCAGAAGCCGCCGACGACATACAGCTACAACGATGTGTCGAGCTACCTGAAGGCCGGATTCGTTTACGTCGCAGCAGGATTGCGGGGTAAAGACTCGCAAAGCACCAGTTATCACGGCAACGCTCCGTGGGGTGTGACGGATCTCAAGGCGGCGATCCGCTATCTGCGGCTCAACCTGGCCTCGATCCCGGGCGGGAAGGACAAGGTCTACGTGTTCGGGATGAGCGGCGGGGGCGCGCAGAGCACCATCGCCGGGGCGACCGGCGACTCTGATCTCTACACCGCCCATCTGAACGCGATCGGGGCCGCGATGACTGACTCGACCGGGGCCGCGATCAGCGACGCCGTGAACGGGGTCATGGCGTGGTGCCCGATCACCAGCCTCGACTATGCCAACGTCGCCTACGAATGGAACATGGGCCAGTTCGCGACCACCGGGACGAGGGCGAGCGGCACCTGGACAACGGGGTACTCCGGGCACCTCGCGGACGCGTTCGCGACGTACGTGAACAAGCTGAAACTGAAGGACGGCTCGGGTGCCACCCTCACCCTGGCGTCGTCCACCTCGGGGCATTACCTGTCCGGCAGCTACTACGACCATCTGGTGTCGGTGATCAACCAGTCGCTCAACGACTTTCTGTCCGATACGACGTTCCCGTATACGCCCAACACCCAGACGATGGCAGGGATGGGCGGCGCCGGTGGCTCGGCGGGCGGGCCGCCGGCGGACAGTTCAGGCGGGGCGCCGAGCGGCGCACCGACGGGTGGTGGACAACCGCCATCAGGTGCTACCGGCGGGTCGCCGTCCTCTTCGTCGAGTACGACCTACAAGACGGTGGCTGACTACATCTCCTACCTGAACACAGACTCGACGTGGGTCACCTACGACGCCAGCACCAAGAAGGCGACGGTCAAAGATCTCGCCGGGTTCGTCAAGAGTCAGAAGAACGCCAGCAAGGACGTCGGTGCGTTCGACGGTCCGGGCGCGGACAGACCGAGAACGTCGTGATGGGTTCCGGCACAGACGGATACCACTTCGCTCAGGTGTCGAAGGAGGTCATCGCCGCCAACCAGAGTGCCTACGTCAAGCTGACCAACTGGAAGTCCTCGTACGCAGCCTCGGAATACGCGGTCGACTTCGCCAGGACCGACTCCGTGGGCAAGACCACGCTGGTGCGACAGGACATGTACAACCCGATGTACTACCTGTCGCCAATGTACGACGGCTACAAAGCATCGACGGTCGCGCCGCACTGGCGGATCCGCACCGGCATCATGCAGGGCGACACCGCTAACACCACCGAGGTGAATCTCGCTCTGGCGCTGACAAACCTGGGGATCACTTCCGTGGATTTCGCCACGGTGTGGGGGCTGGGGCACACGATGGCAGAGCGGACTGGCAACGCCACGACCAACTTCATCGCCTGGGTGAAGCACACCGCCGCCTGACCAGATGCCGCCCCACAGTTCTCGGGGAAGCAAGCTCGCAATGCGTTCCGCGCGGGCGGTGCTGTGTGCCTAGTCCCATTCGGGACATCCTCACCAGCGGTCGTGTTCCCGGACCGCCCCTTTATCACGGGCGCGCCTGTGGCGCAGGTTGATTCACCCAGCAGCACGGAGTCACAGGAACGCGTCCGGCGGCATATTGCGCGCATAGGTTGCCGACAGTGAGGCTCTACATTGCCTTCCTACATTGCCACCTATGACAGAGCATCCCGGGCGTGCGCGCCGCCGGGCGATCGCGGGGGTGGTCGCCGTCGTGGTTGCGGCAAGCGCTGGAGCCGGTTGGTATCTCACCCACCGCAGTGACGACCAGGCCCAGACCGCCGCGCAGACTACGACCACTTTGCAGGCTGCGACTGTGGGAACCGTCAGCCAGACCCTCACCATCTCCGGTACTTTCGCGCCGGCACAAGAGGCCGACCTGGACTTCGCCAGTTCCGGAACGATAACGGCGGTGGACGTCGCCGTCGGCGACAAAGTGACCAAGGGGCAGGTGCTTGCCACGATCGACGACACCGACTTGGCGGCCGCGCTCGCAGACGCCAAGAACACGCTGTCGACGGCGCAGGAGAATCTCGAATCTGTCCAGAGCAGCGGTACATCCACCCAGATCGCCGCGGCAAAGGCCACGGTTGCATCTGACGCGAGCAAGGTGAGTCAGGCGCGTAAGGCGCTGGCGGCCGCCAGTCTCACCGCGCCGTTCAGTGGGACGGTCGCCACCGTCAACATCGCCGCCGGTGACACGTCGGGCAGCTCTAGCGGCGGTGGTGCCACAGCCGGCGCCAGCGGGTCTGGTGTCCAGTCCGCAGGCGGCTCTTCGTCGTCCGGTTCCACATCGGCGATCGTGCTGGTCGACACCACATCGTGGACAGTGAACGCCTCAGTGAGCTCGGCGGACCTGGCCCAACTGGCCAAGGGCCAAAACGCGCAGGTCAGTATCTCGACTGCCACCTCGTCCACGAACAGCCGCAGCGGTGCGTTCGCAGGTGGCTTCGGGGGCGGAAACTTCGGCGGCGCAGCCGGCGGCAACGGAGGCTCGGGCGCTGGGTCGAGCTTGGCATCCTCCGGGTCGTCCGGCAGCACGACAACGACCACCGGCACGGCACTACCGGGCACGGTGAAGTCGGTTGGCATTGTGGGCACCACCTCGACCGGCAGCACCGCCACCTTCCCGGTGGTGATCACCGTGTCCGGTACCGAGAGCGGCATCTACGTCGGCACGAGCGCGTCCGTCGTCGTGACGACCAAAGCTGTTAACAACGTGCTTTCCGTTCCCACCCAAGCGATCTCGACTGCGGACGGGAAGTCCGTCGTGACCGTCTCTCAAGAAGGGCACACCAAGCAGGTGGCAGTGACGACCGGCTCGGTCTACGGCACTCGCACGCAGGTGCTCTCGGGAATTTCGGCCGGCCAGATGGTACAGGTGACCTCGCGGGGTCCGGGCGGATTCGGTGGCGGATCCTTCGGTGGCACAGGCACTTCCGCACGACCAGCAGGTCAGCCCCAATGACCGCCATCCTGTCGCTGCGCGGCGTGACCAAGTCCTATGGTTCGGGCGATCTGCAGGTACAGGCGTTGCGCGGCATCGACCTGGACGTACCCGAGGGCGACTTCTTGGCGATCACCGGTCCTTCAGGCTCCGGCAAATCCACGTTGATGCACATCCTCGGCTGCCTGGACGTACCCACCACCGGAAGTTACGAACTCGCCGGTGTCGACGTGTCACAGATGTCCGAATCCGATCTGGCTCACGTCCGCAATCGCGAGATCGGTTTCGTCTTCCAGCAGTTCAACCTGCTGCAGTCGCAGAGTGCGCTGCGCAACGTGGAGCTACCGATGGTCTACGCGGGCATGGCCCGGGCCGAGCGGCAGGACCGCGCCGCCGAGGCGCTCGAGCGGGTCGGGCTTGGCGACCGGTTGGATCACAAACCCACCCAGCTCTCCGGCGGTCAGCAGCAGCGGGTTTCGGTAGCTCGTGCGCTGGTCACCAACCCCACGATGATCTTGGCGGACGAACCGACAGGCAACTTGGACTCGGTGGCCACGACCGACGTACTCGAACTCTTCCATGCGTTGCACGACCAGGGCCGCACAGTCGTGGTCATCACCCACGAGGCAGACGTGGCGGCAAGCGCCGCGCACGCAGTCCGCATCCGCGACGGGCGACTGAGCCATGAGGCCGCCGGGGTATGAGCTGGACGGAGACGGCGCGCAGCGCCTTCGATGCGATTAACGCCCGCCGGCTGCGCTCAGGACTGACCGTCCTCGGCATCCTGATCGGTATCACGGCCGTGATGCTCACCGTCGGGCTGGGGCAGGGAGCCCAGCAGAAGGTGGCTGATCAGATCAACGCTCTCGGCACCAATCTGTTGGTGGTCACGCCCGGCAGTACGACGTCCTCCGGGGGCGTGCGCGGTGCGGCCGGCTCGGCGACCACTTTGACGCAGTCCGATGCGGCAATGCTCGCTGATCAACAGGTGATCCCCGACGTGGCCGGTGTGGCCGCCACCTCGAGTAGCTCACTGTCGGTGGCCAACGGGAGCACCAACAGCACGACCACCGTGGTGGGCACGACGCCCAGTTGGTTGTCAGTGCGAGCCCGTTCGGTCACGAGTGGCCGGTTCATCGGTGCCGCCGATGTCGCGAACGCCAATTCGGTAGTGGTGCTGGGCAGTACGGTGGTTGCCGCGTTGTTCTCCAACAACCCCGATCCCGTTGGTCGGCAGGTGACCATCGACGGTCAGACGTTCACCGTGATCGGCGTTCTTGCCACGGCCGGCACGGTCAACAACGTCGACCAGGACGACACAGTGATCGTCCCAACGACGACGTTCGCCCACCGGCTGTCGACGTCAACGTCGAACAGCGTCTCGAACATCTACCTCGAAGCCGCCAGCAGCGACCATCTGGCGGCGGCCAAGCAGGAGGCGACCAACGCACTGGCGACCGCACACGGGGTCACCGTCAGCGCGGCCGACTTCTCGATCAGCAGCCAGCAGTCACTGGTCGACACCGCCACGAGCACGACCAAGACCCTGACGGTTCTGCTGGCCGGGATCGCCGCGATCTCGCTGCTGGTCGGCGGGATCGGTGTCATGAACATCATGCTTGTCTCGGTGACCGAGCGGATCCGCGAGATCGGTCTGCGCAAGGCACTGGGCGCCACGCCCCGCACGATCCGGAAGCAGTTCCTGACCGAGGCGTCCATGCTCGGTCTGGCCGGTGGGGCCCTGGGCATCGGGGTCGGCGTCCTAGGGGCCTTGGTGCTGCCCCGATTCCTGGATCAACCGGTCGCGCTGTCGTGGGAGGCAGCGCTGCTGGCCCTGGCGGTATCCATCGTCATCGGCGTCGGTGCCGGCGTCTATCCAGCCAGCCGGGCCGCCCGGTTGGCGCCCATCGAAGCTTTGAGGAGTGAGTAAGTCATGGTGCGTATCCAGCACATCCGCCGGGCGGACCGCGTCGCGAGTGTGGTCGGCGCCGCTCTCCTGGCGGTGGTCGTCGCCGGGTGCGGTTCCGGGACCAGCGGAGCCGCGAACGCTGCCGGTACGCCGACGGGGAACGCGACCGAGCGGGCCGGCGGGCCGGGTGGTGCTCGCGGCGGAAATCCCGGTGTCAGTGGGGTCATCGCGGCGGTTTCCGGTAACAGCCTGACCGCCACGAATTCCCAGGGCAGCACGAACAAGATCACGTGGACCAGTAGCACCCGAATTAGCAGCCAATCCACCGGCGCTGCCGGTGATGTCGTCGCAGGAACCTGCGTCTCCGTGCGCCAGCAGTTCAGCGGTGGGATGGGCAACCGGCCTTCCGGAGCACCCACCGGTGGTGCGATGCCGTCGGGTGGGGTGACGCCAACGGGTGGCCCGTCCGGTAGTCAGCCGTCCTACACGGTGCCGAGCAGTGTGACCGCGACCTCGGTGACCATCCTGCCGGCGGGTGACTGCACAACATCGACCGCATCGGGGCCTGCCTCGCCCTCGGCGACCAGCGCGTCCGGAATAGGGCGGGGGATGGGCGGTTTCGGCGGTCTGACCGGTGTGGTCTCCTCGATCAGCGGCAGTGGCTTCGTCTTCAAAACCACCGGCAACACCGCGAAACCGGTGACGGTCACGACCTCATCGAGCACGACGTACATCAAGCAGGCCACGGCGAGCAGTGCCGTGATCGCCGCCGGCAAGTGCGTCGAAGCACGGGGGACAACCTCGACCTCGGCCCTGGCCGCAACCAGCATCACTATCAGTGAATCCGTGAATGGCGAATGCACCTCGCAGGCGGGCGGTTTCGGCGGCGGGAGCCCCAACGGCGCAGCGGGCAGCGGGGCAAGCGGCAATGCTTCGTGATCCGGATCGACGCCGCCGAATCGTGCTCGGCACCGTTGCCGGACTGTGCGTGGTTGCGGTCACCGCCGCCGTGACCTACGGCGTAGCGCACACGGCCGTCGCCGACGCGCTGTCGGATCACTATCGCTTGGCCATTGCCAGCACCGGATCGGTGAGCAGCCAGTCGACGCTCAGCGGCTCAGTTACGAGGGTCAATCAGGTGTCGGCGGCGTTTCCCGCTTCCGGCCAGGTGACAGCGGTGAAGGTGGCGGTGGGTGACACGGTCACCGCCGGTCAGACGCTGGCCACGATGGATACCTCCGGATTGACCGCCTCCCTTCTGTCAGCTCAAGCCGATTTAGCCGAAGCCAAGGCAGCGGCGGCTACGAGTACGACGACATCGACGAGTTCCACGGGGTCATCGTCAGGAGCAGCCTCGACTTCAGGCTCGACTTCAGGCTCGTCGTCCGGCTCCTCGTCGGGGTCGCGTTCGTCGGTGCCGACGGCCTCCGCCTCAGGGACAACAAGTGCCGGATCTACCGGTTCAAGCTCCGCCGGCTCTGGCTCATCCGGCTCGGACACCATGCAGACCGTCCGGCAATTGAAGTCACTGTCCTCGACGCTGGATCGCCAGATCCGTGAGTTGAAGGCGGCTGTGACGGCGCAGCAGGGGCAGTGCGCGCCGGTGATCGGTTCGACGACCGGATCCGGCGGCGGGGGAGGGTCGACGACATCGCCGACCGCACACCCCACCGAGACCGGGCTGCCCGCGAGATCGGCCAGCACCGTGCGGGCGGGGGACAGCACGAGTGATCAGACGAGCACCGCCACGTCCGCTGCTTCACAGACTGCAACCGATTCGCTCTCCTCCACTGGGTCGTCCGCGTCCTCACCGACCTCCACCGCATCGCCTACATCGAGCGGGGAGCCCACGTCTACACCGACCTCAACCGCATCGCCTACATCGAGCGGGGAGCCCACTGGGACCACGACTGCGACGGGCACCGCAAGCCCGACCAGCACGTCGTCCAGCAGCTCGTCAGTGGACCCTGCCCAAGTCGCCCGGTGCGTGGGTGCCACCAAGACGGCCAGCGGCGCATTCGACCAAGCATCAACCACCCTCACTCACCTGAACACCTTTCTGGCGCGATTGTCGACAGCGTCCGGCGGTCAGTCCGGATCCGGGGGCACATCGGGCTCGGCTGGATCGAAAGCCGGCTCCGGCTCTGCTTCCGGCTCTGCCTCGAACTCCGGTTCTGCCTCGAAATCCGGCTCTGCCTCGGGTTCTGGCTCGAACTCCGGTTCGGGTTCGGGCAGTGTTGCCGCGAACAATGGTGCTTCCGGAGGCGGTGCGGGCGGGACCAAGACCGTGTCGGCGGCGCAACTGGAGGTCACGCAGGCCCAGTCTGCGCTGGATTCGGCTACCCTGACCGCCCCGATCAGCGGCACGGTAGCCAGCGTCGGTCTTACCAACGGCACGGCAGCTTCGACGTCGTCGAGTATCACCATCATCGGTTCCGGCGCCGCGCAAATCACGGTGGATGCCTCGTTGACGCTCCTACCCTCGCTCGCCGTAGGTCAGGTAGCCACAGTGACGCCGGCGGGCGGCGGCGGCACCATCGGCGGGACTGTGACCCAGATCGGCATCCTTCCGGCTGACACGAGTAGCAGCACCCCGACGTACCCGATCGTGATCACGGTCGACGATCCGCCGCAAGCGCTAGCCCAGGATTCGCAGGCTCAGGTCGCCATCACGACGACCTCGGTGTCCGACGTTGTAACCGTCCCGGCCTCGGCGCTGACCATGGTGGCCACGAAGCGCGCCACGGTGCAGACGGTGACCGGGGACCACGAGGTCACGACGCAGACGGTGACCGTTGGCGTGGTCGGTGGAGGTAAGGCGCAGGTGACCGGGCTGAGTGCCGGTACACGGGTGGTCCTGGGTGATCTGACGGCGACGCTGGGTGCCGACAGCTCCGCAAACGAGAACGCCTTCACCGGTGGCGGGCAGTTCGGCGGTGGGATGCCCGGTGGTGGGATGCCCGGTGGCACCCGGCGCTAACCAACGTTGGTCGGCGTTGGTGCGATCACGTCACGCAGCACCGGACGCCGCTGCGGTACTTGACGGTCCGTTAAAGCGTGCGCGTGGTCGGTAGCGCAACTCGTGAAGTGATGGTCTGGCTCTCTCCTTGGACATGACCCCTGAGGCCCACCACACATGTGGCCGGTCGGGCCGTGGACCTCTACGAGAGGCCTCGCGTCAGGTGGGTTCGGCGACCGACCCCTCGGCAACGGGATTGCCGGCGGTGTGCCCGCGCCGCTTGAGCCGGCGTTCCAAGTACTCCGCCAGTTTGGTGAGCGAGTAGTTGATGAGGATGAAGATCAACGCGACCACGAAGATCATCGGCACCAGGTTGCTGTAGTTGCTGGCCGCGGTGTTGCCGGCGTTGAGCAACTCCAAGTAGGTGATGTTGTACCCCAGCGCCGTGTCCTTCAGGATCACCACGAGCTGGCTGACCAGCGTTGGCAGCATTGCCGTAATCGCTTGCGGCAGAAGGATGGTGCGCAACGTCTGCCCGGCACTTAGGCCGATCGACAGACCCGCTTCGCGTTGACCGCGGGGGAGTTGATCGACACCCGAGCGAAGCACCTCGCACAACACCGCGCTGTTGTAGAGCACCAACCCCGTAACGGTCGCGGCGAGCGGATTCAGTTCTGCGCTGAATACCGCGTTGTAAGCATAAAGACCGAAGAAGAAGATCATCATCAGCAGCACCGGGATGGCTCGGAAGATCTCGACCCACACCGTCGCGACGGCTCGCAGCCAGCGCATTCCGGACATCCGGGCCAGCGCGAGCGCCGGCCCCAGGATGCAGGAGATGACGATGGCCAGCGCAGCGGCTTTCAACGTGCCGAGCAGGCCCGGGAGCAGGTAGGCGTCCCAGAGTTCCGCGGTCAGGAACGGCTTCCACTTCGCCGCCTCGAACTGTCCCTTGGACGCGAGTGTGCGGATGACCAGCACGCCGATCGCCAGCGCGAGGAGCGCGCCGATCACCGTGAGGATCCGATACCGCGCCCTGGCCCGCGGACCGGGGGCGTCGAAGAGGACGTTCGCTTCGCTCATCGCTGCACCGCCCATCGTTTGGCCAGCCATCCGGTGGCCACTCCCATCGGGACGGTCAGGATGACGAAGAACGCGGCCACGACTGCGAACGCGAGATTCAGCTTGTCCGTAGCGTATTCGTTGACTTGGTTGAGGACATACGCCGATTCGACCACCCCGATCGTGATCACCACCGTGGTGTTCTTGGTCAGGGCGATCAACGTGTTGCCCAGCGGCGTGATCGCGCCGCGGAACGCCTGCGGGAGGATGACCTGCCGCATGGACTGACTGAACGACAGTCCGATCGAGCGGGCCGCCTCGGCCTGGCCGAGCGGGATCGTGTTGACCCCGCTGCGCAGCGCCTCACACACGAACGCCGCGTGGTAGACGGCCAGGCCGAGAACACCCATCCGGAAGTTGTTCTGGGTGACGAAGTCGGCCGCCTTGTCGTCCGCGAACGAGATGCCCAACTGCACGTAGAGCACGTAGACGCTGGCGAAGATGATCACCGTCAGCGGCGTGTTGCGGAAGATCGTGACGTACGACGTGCCGATCGCCCGTAGCGACGTCACCGGTGACAGTCGGAGGATAGCGATGACCGTGCCGATGATGAGGGCGCCGATCGCGCCGAACACCGTCAGCTTGATCGTCATCCCGAAGGCGCCCCAGAAGTCGAACTGGCCGAACAGTTCGCCCATGTCAGCTGCAGGCGGCGGGGGTGGGCGGGTTCTTCGCGGTGTCGTACTTGTAGTCGGTGCCCAGGTTGTCCTCGACGATCTTCTTCCAGCTGCCGTCGTCGATCATCTTCTTGATCGCGTCGGTGACCTTGTTGCACATGGCGGTGTCGCCCTTCTTGAGGCCGATCCCGTAGTTCTCGGTCGAGAAGGTGCCGCCGACGAGCTTGAACTTGCCTTTGTAGGCGTCCTGGTTGGCGAAGCCGGCCAGGATCGTGTCGTCGGTGGTCAGGGCGTCGATCGCGCCGGAGGAGAGGGCCTCGACACACTTGGAGTAGGTATCGAACTGTTGAGGGACGAGGCCGCTCACCTTCTCCTCGAGGTTCTTCACCGAGGTGGAGCCGGTGACCGAACAGACCTTCTTGCCCTTCAATGCGTCGACGCTGCTGATGTCGCTGTCGCTTCGAACCAGAACTGACTGTCCGGCAACGAAATACGGTCCCGCAAAGGACACCTCCTTCTTGCGAGCATCAGTGATGGAGTAGGTCGCAACCACCATGTTGACCTGGCCCGACTTGATCAGCGTTTCGCGTTGCTTGGATGGGGCCTGGATCCACGAGATGTTGCCAGGTTCATAACCCAGTTCCTTCGCGACGTACTTGGCGACGTCGACGTCCATGCCGGTGTAGTCGTTCCCGGACTTCAGGCCCAAGCCGGGCTGGTCGAATTTGATGCCGATCTTGATGGAGCCGCCGCCGGAGGCTCCATCGCCGGAGGACGACGAGCCGCCGCCGCACGCGGCGAGCAAAAGGGCGACCGAGGCGGCGCCGGCGGCGACCGCAGTGGTGTGACGGAACATCTGATTCCTCCTGATTGGTGGGTGCTGCGAAGTCAGTGGGCGAGGATCTTGCTGAGGAAGTCCTTGGCCCGGTCGGTCTGCGGGTCGGTGAAGAACTGCTCCGGCGGAGCCTGCTCGAGGATCTGCCCGTCGGACATGAACACGACCCGGTCGGCGGCCTTGCGGGCGAAGCCCATTTCGTGGGTGACGACGATCATCGTCATGCCGTCCTTGGCCAGGCCGGTCATGACGTCCAGGACTTCGGTGATCATCTCCGGGTCGAGCGCAGAGGTGGGTTCGTCGAAGAGCATCACCTTCGGTTTCATCGCCAACGAGCGAGCGATAGCGACGCGCTGCTGCTGGCCACCGGACAACTGGGCTGGATACTTGCTCGCCTGCTGGTGCACGCCGACCCGCTCGAGGAGTTCCTTGCCCAGCGAATCAGCCTGTGCTTTGGGCATTTTGCGGACTTTGATCGGTCCGAGAGTGACGTTCTCCAGGATCGTCTTGTGCGCGAAGAGGTTGAACGACTGGAAGACCATTCCGACGTCGGCGCGCAGTTTTGCCAGCTGCGCACCCTCCTCGGGAAGGGCCTGGCCGTCGATGGTGATGGTTCCCGACTCGAACGTCTCCAAGCGGTTGATCACCCGGCACAGCGTGGATTTGCCCGACCCGGAGGGGCCGAGCACCACGACCACCTCGCCGCGGCCGACGGACAGGTTGATGTCCTGCAGCACGTGCAGATCGCCGAAGTGCTTGTTGACCGATTCGATGACGATCAGCGGGCCGTCGCCTTGTGCAGGTGAGGTCATGCACGCACTGTAGACAGCGCATTCAGCAAAAAGACAGGAAGACGCAGCTTATTTTCAGGATTGTGATGTAACCGCCTGGCGCACGGCCGTCGCAGGAGGCGTCGCCGACCACCATCGGCCCTTCGGCACGCGAATCCTGGTCCGGTCATCGGCAGGGCACCTGTCGGCACAGGCGTACCGGTGCGCGAACTCCACGACGGGGTGCATGTAGCGATGCTCCGACAACGTCGCGACATGCCACGTGAACGTCCCGAACCCGCGTCGCTCTCGGCTCGCTCGGCAGTACCGCCCGGTAAGCGTCGGGCGACGCACGCAAGCGACGGCCCGTTGCCCCTCGAGCATCGGACCGTCCTTACGCGATGGCTCAGACGTACATCCAGGTCAGCACAACCTGTCCGTTGGCGGCGGTCTGCTGCGTGTCGTAGCTGTACCGCGGGCTGATGGTGGCGTTCATGACGCCCTCGACCGCGGAGCTGCCGGAGGCACCGCCCCCGCCGGCGTTGAACCCCACGGCTCCGCTGCCGGCTCCGCCACCGGCGAAGCCGCCGCCCCCGCCGCCCCCGTTGCCGCCGAACCCGGACCCGCCGAGGCCTCGAGCCCCTGAACCGCTGGCTTGCGTGGCCGACTTTCCGCCGGCCGCGCCGCCGCCGATCACGCCGCCGTCGGTTGCGGATTGACCGTTCTGGCCGTTCCAGCCAGCACCGCCGTCACCACCGTTGCCGATTTCGCAAATGTCGCCGGAGGCCCCGCCATCGCCGCCACCGCCGGCAGCGATCACGATCGTGCGCAGGTCGGAGCCGTCGGCGTTCTCGATCTGGATGACGGTAGCACCGCCGCCGCCGGCGCTGGTGCGCAGATGATCGCTGGCGCCGTTACCGCTGCCGCCGTCCAGCCCCAGGCCGCCCCAACCACCATGGGGGTCGGATGAGGTGGTGCCACCGGACTCGCCCATCCCGCCGACCGAGATTGCGATCCGCTGCCCGGGGGTGACGGCGATGGACCCGTCGACCACGGCACCGCTGCCCTCGAACTCGGTGCCCGGCCACACACCGAACGTGCCACCGTCGCCGCCGATCGCATGCATGCTCAGCTGGTCGGTATCCGACGGGACGGTCGTCCACTGGACGCCGCCGGTGTAGTCGTAGGTCTGCGACCAGGGCGCACCGCCGAGGTGCTCCTGCGGGGTCGCAGCCGAGGCGGACGGGGACAAGCTCAGGGCTACTCCGCCGAGTGAGGCCGCCGCTGCGACCGAGCAGACCGTCCTGGTGAGGAACATCTTCTGGAACTTCATCGTGACTCCTTGGGCCGGGTCCACGGGCTGCGGACCGATGGCTCAAGCTTCCGGGCGGCCCGGCTTCCAGGCTGTCGCCCGATGGGCTGACCGGACGGCTGAACTGCGGGTCCTCCGATCGGGGGACACAGCAGTGGCGGCGCGCACGCGCAGCGCGGCGAGATGCGTGCGTGGCCGGGATCGACCGAAGGCTCACGGGCGCACTGCTGCGCTGGCTACGCTCTCACTTGTGGGCGTGAGGTTCGCTGCGAGACAACCCGGCTCGGTGCGACCGGCTTTGCGCCTTCGCGATCTCGGACCGCTGTGCGTCGAGATCGAGCGGCACGGTCACGTCGGTGAGGTGCAGCGGGTGGGAGGACCGAAGCCGGAGCGCGTCCTGAGCGCCCTGCTGATGAAGGTCAACAGCCGCGTCTCCCGTGACGAGCTGGTCACTGCCGGTTGGGGTGACCGATCGGTCGCCGAGGTCACCGGGCCGTTGGAGTCCCTGATCTGGCGGCTGCGCGGTGTCCTGGAACCGGACCACCGGCGCGGAGCACCGTGGAGTGTCCTGGTCGGCGACCACGGGGGCTACCGCCTCGTCCTGGACCCCACCGAAGCAGATTCCCTACGGTTTGCCCAGCTCGCCGAGCAGGGCGATGCCGCTCTCGCGACCGGCGACGCAACGCGGGCTGCGGACCGGTACGCCCTGGCCCTCGACCTCTGGAGGGGTACGCCGTTCCAGGCGGTCGCCGACCAGGAGTGGGCCCTGCCCGCACTGGCCCGCCTCGACGAACTGCATGGTCAGGTGCAGGAGCAGTACACCGACGCTCTCCTACGGCTGGGCGAAAATGACCGTGCACTGATCCTGCTGGAGCAGCTGATGGCGTCAAGCCCTCTGCGCGAGCGCGTCTGGCAGCTGCTGATGCTGGCCCGATACCGCTCCGGCCGCATCGGGGAGTCGCTTGCTGCCTACGGTCAGGTGCGGACGCTGCTGCTGGATGAGCTGGGCGTGGAGCCGGGAGAGGGACTGCGCGACCTTCACCAGCGCATCCTGTGTCGGGATCCAGGCCTTGCAGCGGCCCCCGGCATCAACCCGGCGCCGAGGAACGCGACCGTCCAACCGCCCGGCGCCACCGCCGGACCAACGCCGACGCACCTACCGCTGACGCTGACGACCCTGATCGGCCGTCAGGACGAGCTGGCCCGTCTGGCGCGGGCGATCGAGCAGCACCGGTTCGTGACCATCGTGGGTGCGGGCGGCTGCGGCAAGACGCGGCTAGCCATCGAGACGGCCCGTCGAGCGCTGAGTTCCTCGCCGGACGGAGTCTGGTTCATAGACCTCACTGCCGCCGAAAGCCCCTCTGCTGCGGTGTATTCGATCGCCTCCCAACTCGGTGTCGCCGCGCCCGCGACCGGCGACGTCATGACCAGCCTGCGCAGCTACCTGCTGGACCGCCGCCTTCGGCTGGTGCTGGACAACTGCGAGCACCTGCTGCCTGGTCTCGGACCGGTCGTGGCGCATCTGCTCGGCGCAGACGGCGAGAGCAGCGTTCTGGCCACCAGCCGGGAACCTCTGGGCGTGCCCGGGGAGGTGCTATGGAGCCTGGCACCGCTACCGACCCGGGACACAGTCGGCGGCGGCCGGGGTATCGAGACCGGCGCCACGGTCGCAGCGCAACTGTTTCTGGCCCGGGTCGCCGACCTCGAGCCGACGCTCGACCCCAACCCGGACATCGCCGTCGTGGAGTCGATCTGCGCCGCGCTTGACGGCCTGCCACTGGCCATCGAACTCGCGGCGGCCCGCATACGCAGCTTCGGTATCCAGGAGATCCTCGCCCAGGTCACCAACAGCCTGGCCGATCTGTCCCGGATCGGCTCCGGCGACATTTCCCACCACGACACCATCGACCGATCCATCGAGTGGAGCGTCCGGCTCCTATCCACCCCGGAGACTGTCGCGCACGCCCGGATCTCGGTGCTGCCTGGGGTGTTCACCCTCGAGGCAGCCAGCGCCGTGGTCGCCTCCGAGGGCGTATCGCCGGAGTCGGTGCCGCACCTGCTGGCCCAGCTCGTACACCGCTCGCTGCTGGCTGTCGTCCGTCCCACCGAGCCCGACCGGCCGACACGCTACCGGCAGTTGGCGACGGTCCGGGCTCACGCGGAACGGGTACTTGCCGCAACCGGGCAGGGCGATGCGGCCATCCGCGCCCGGGCCTGGTACGTCGAGCAACTGGTGGCCTCGCACCCGGACTTCGAACGGCCCGACGTCACGGGGTGGTTTCCCCGTGTCTCGGACAACCACGACACCCTGGCCGCCGTCCTTCAGCAGAGCCTGGTGACCGAGCCCAGCCCTCGAGGGGTGTACTTACTTGGCCGGCTGACGCTCTACTACTACTACACCAACCGGGTCATCGAGGCCCTGCGTCTGGCTCCCCTCGCAGTGAACCTGACCGGGGCTGACCCGCACGACCGCGACCTGGCGCGCATGACCCTGGCGTGTGCCTACGTCGTCAGCGGCCGACCCGACCTGGCAGAGTCGCAGATCCAGCTCGTGGTGGCCCGCTCCGGGCACGAGCGAGACGGCATGACGACGCAGCTGCTCGCCACCATACGTTGGGCCACGCTGACACAAGGCGGTCGTGAGCTGGACATCGTCGACGCCGAACTGAAGCGCCTGGGCGAGGCCGGCGACAGCACGGCCGAGTTGCATGCTGCACTGCTGGCGACCCTGCTCGAGGTCGGGCCACAAACCGCCGATGCGTCGATCCGCCGGGCGAACGAACTGCGGGATCGTGCGTTGGCGCAGGACAACCTCTACGCGGCCTGGTTGGCCACTTTGCTGGGGATGATGTGCGCCTTGCTGCAGCAGGACGTCCCAACAGGCAATCAGTTGCTGGAGCAGGCCGCGAGCTACCAGAAGCGTCTGGGTTGCCTCGTAACCCCCGTCATGCTGGAGTTCGCCGGTGCCTTCGCGGTACTGGGCGCAGACCTCAACCGCGCGGTCACCCTCTTCGCGGAGGCGCGCGCGACCGCATTCGCGGCGGGGACATCGTGGCCCTATTTGGTTGCCGTGCAACCGATGCTGCAGGCGGTGCGCGACCTACTTCCCATCGACGACTTCCAGAGCGCCTGGCGCCGGGGCTCGAATGCTTCAGCGCTGACGTTATAGCCCGCCCAGTCGACGTCGGAGCCAGCCGTTACGGCCACCCTTAGTCGCCGAGCAGGCCGCGGTAGTCCTCGGCCGTGATGGTGCGCTCGTAGGCAAGAGCCGCCCATTCGCGCGCGCTGATACTTCCGCCGGTAGGACGGGTGAGGAAGGCAACGAGAAGCGAGTCACCGGGGCGCAGGGCGAGGTCGGCAGACGGCACCAACGCCGTGCCGGGCCGTGTGAGTTCCCGGGCGAGCCGTTCCCAGACCGAAGCCGGCAACGGACGCACCCTTGCCACATTGCGTACCGCCCGCCCGCACGGGTCCAGCGAAGGGACGGGCCAACGCTGCACCCAGCCGTCCAGCAGGGTGAACGCGCCGGTGGCGCACAGGTCAGCCAGTTGCGCCTCCGCGTTGAACACCGCGTGTTCGTCAGGCAGCGCCGCCGTACCGGCGATCAGGACGGGCTGGGTCCCGCCGACACCGAGCTGTCGCGTCGTTGTCATGTGCTTCGCCTTCGCTGTCGGGTCCGGCGATCATCCCGAGCCGGTCTCACCAACAGCTCACATCCGAGCCGCACCACGATGTGAGCGGTTTGTGAGGGAGCCTCCACATTCTGGCGGGAAGTTCGTCGCACCACCTCACCCAGCCGGCCGGACGCTTCCGGCCCCATCCCAGAACGGACGACCACGATGAACCGCACCAAGCGCATCGCCACCAGCTCGACCCGCCGAACACTCGTTGCGACGGTCGGAGCGGGTCTCGCACTGGCGGCTGCCGTCCCCGCCGGAGTCGCCTCAGGCACGACCGTCCCGGCCCATGCTGCTGTCACTGCCAACGGCGCGGCCCACCGGGCCTTCCTGTCGACGGGTGTCGTGATCACCGCCCCGTCGGCGATCGGCGTCGTCACGGGCAAGTCCGTCCGGGTGAGCCTTCGGACCGGTACCGCCGTCACCGGGATCAAGGCGTACATCGGCACGACGAACATCTCTGGCATGCTTCGCCGTCACGGTCAATCCTGGAGCGGGGACGTGCCCGTTGCTCGGGTCGGTAACGGCACGCAGAAGCTGATCGTGCGAGCCCTGACCAAGCACGGCGACGGCGGGACCGACTCCGTGACCTTCGTCGTCGGCCATACCGTGCGCGGGTTGCTGACCAACGTGCAGACCCATAACGTCGACAGCTCCGCCGTCACCATCAACGCTCGCACCGCGAGAGCCACAACGGCCACGTTGACGCTGAACGGCGTACCGGTCGCAGACATCAACGACCCTGGGTCGAGCAGCACCCACAGCTGGCGGCTGACCAAGATCTCCGGGCTGCGCTCTGGAGTCAACCGCGCCTCGTTGGTCGTCCAGGATCAGCACGGTGGCCTGGCTACCAAGAGTTGGACCTTCAAACACACGTTGGGTTCAGGCCGCCTCGGAGCCGACGAGGCACCGGCGCTCGGAGCGCAGGGTCTCTACGTCAGTACCGATCTGCAGTCGGTGGACGGCGGCAATAACTACAACACGATGTCCGTCGCCGACACGGCGTACACCTCAACGCTCTCGATCGGCTCCGCGATCATCGTGCAGCTCGACGCTGCGACGTTCGCACCGGTGGCGTCGAGTCTCGACGGCACCGGGGTGGCCCCGAAGGCCGGCACGGTCACGATCGCGGTGTGGAAGGACCACGACGTCTCGTTCGCCGGCACACCGAACGGATCCCGGATGTGGATCGGCACCCGGGAAGTGGCTGACAACGAGAGCCACTACGACTGCAACCCCTACGGGAACTGCAATACGAACCTGCACGGCTGGCTGGAGCCGGCAGCCGGGGTGAACCCCGCAACCTGGACTGACAGCGACATGCTCACCGTCCAGACGCGTCAGGCCGACGACGGCGCCACCAGCAACACGATGACGATCGGCGGCACCTCCTA
Organism: Branchiibius cervicis; assembly: GCF_042661605.1. Classification (NCBI taxonomy): domain Bacteria; kingdom Bacillati; phylum Actinomycetota; class Actinomycetes; order Micrococcales; family Dermacoccaceae; genus Branchiibius; species Branchiibius cervicis. The sequence goes on along the minus strand of NZ_JBHSWJ010000002.1, from coordinate 1,915,230 downwards.
CCCGGTGTCGTTGTCGAGCGGCGCAACCGGCGGTTTCGAGCTCCTGACTCTGAACAACATCGGCCAGCCGACCGATCCGGCCACCGCCTACTCGTTCGTCGGAGACCCGTCCGCCGACGCTGCGACAGTCTCCTCGCTCGCGACCGCGCTCACCAAGGCCATCGACGATGGCCACGTCACCGTCATGCTGCAGGGCTTCGGAAAGCTGCCGCAACTGGCAGGCACCGGGCCGCTCGCGCAGGCCATCACAACGCTCGGCGGAAACGCGGACGTATTGAGCCACATGGGCACCGCCTCCGGTCCCAGCGACCAGGAATACGCGCTCATCGGCGCCCGGTACACCGATCCGAACAAGGCAGCTGCGCTGCCCTACGGCTGGCTGGGCCAAGAAGCCAGCAAGGAACGCAGCGGGGACGGCACCCTGGCCTCGCTGCTCGTGCGCGACCAGACCCAGAACGACTACGTGCCGATGACCACCACGGCGGCGGGTGACGGGCAGATCGAGGGCGACAACGACCTCATGAAAGTGGTCTACCAGACGCCCTCGTCGTGGAAGGCATGGATACCGGACGGCTCCGGTGGACTGCGGACCCCGACCGCGGCGGAGCAGGCAGCTTTCAACGACATCCAAGGCGCCCTCGTCAATCCCTCGGGCAGCCTGATCCCGAGCGATCCGGCGAAGTTCCTCTGTCCGGCCGCTCCCGACCCGATCCGCGGCGCATTGTGCAACACGAACACCAGCGTGCTGCTGTCAGACGCTCTGAACGTGTCGGGGCTGTCGTTCAATGCCGGACAGGGCAGCGCCGGTGGCTACACGGCAGCCGACTTCGCGACGGTCCAATCGGCGGTCAAGACCGAATTCGAGAACGCCTCGATCATCTACACCACCATCGAGGACTATCAGAACATCTTCGGCAACGCCACGGAAAGCGCGATCGTGCAAACGGGCACCATCGGCGACGACATCCTGAAGAACCTGCCAACCTCCGGCGCCACGATCGACACTGACGTTGCGAACGTGCTGACCATGATGACGAACGTCGTCACGGCCTTTGGCCCCGCCGCGCCCGAAATAAGGTACTTCTCCAGCGGGCTCAAACTGATGGGAATGTTCCAGGCCGACAGCGGTCCCGGAGTCCAGGTGGGCGGCACCGAGCGGGTCACGCAGGACACCGCCGCGGCCACCCTCGCGACGAATCTCAACGACGCTTCGACCCAGTTCGCTGTCTACGGTGACTTCCTCGCATCGGACCCGATGAAGCTGATGCAGGGTGCGCACCTGCTCGGGACCGAGTACTCGCTTTCCGGAAACCACGAGGGCGACGTCGAACGGGCCACCGCGTACGGCGTCAACCAGTATTTGTGGGGCACGCTGATGGCTCCGGTATACACCGTGTGGACCGGACCGTCGTCGCTCGGCAATCCCCTCTCCTGCCTCAACACGGAATGGCCCGGATCGGGTTGGGCCGACCCGTTCTCCAATTCCGATCAGAACGCGTTCTGGGCAGGCGTGGGCACAGTGTCCTGGATCGGTGCGATCACCGACCCGAACAACTTCGGCTCATACAGCAAGAAGGGAGTGGCTCAGAAATACGGTCTGCCGGCGGCCACCGCAGACCAGCTGAGCGGAGCGATCAACCCGAAGATCCCGCCGACCTCGAGCACGAACGTCGGCGTGGTCGAGCCGTACTTCCAGAACACCTACCTGACCACGACGAACCTGCCGATCTGGGACCAGTACAGCGGCAATCTCGTTGGCTGCAAGGCACAGTCTTAACGTATGACGAATGGTGGGGACCGGCCGGCACGGATCGGTCCCCACCACGCGCGACCGGCCACGCCACGCGCACTGTACTGATGACCCGCGTGGTGGACATGTCCCGCCGGGTTGCGTCACGCTCGACTGGACTACCCCAACGCTGGAGGTGACATGAGCCCGGGCCAGAGCACTCACGCGCGCCTCGTTCGAGTCGTGGTGGTGGATGATCACCCGTTCTTCCGCGACGGACTGAGCCGTGGCCTACGCAACAGCGGGTACGTCGAGGTGATCGGCGAGGCCGGTGACGGCCGGGAGGGCCTGGAACTCATCCGGTCCCAAGCACCGGACGTGGCCGTGCTGGATTACCAGATGCCCGATCTCGACGGCCTGGACGTCGTACACGCAGTGGCCAGGGAGAATCTACCGACCCGCACCCTGGTGCTGTCCGCACTGACCGACAGCTCGGTGGTCTTCCGGGCCATCCAGGAGGGCGCCAGCGGTTACCTGTCCAAAGAGGCCAGTCGCGCGGAGATCGTGGACGCAGTACGGCGGATCGCCAAGGGAGCAACCGTGGTCCCAGCGGAGTTGACGGCGGGGCTGGCCGAGCAGATTCGCAGACAGCGCCAGCAGGACGGGCCCTCGCTCAGCGAGCGTGAGCAGCAGGTGTTGGAAGGGTTCGCCCGTGGTCTGTCGATCCCTCAGTTGGCCGCCGAGCTGTACCTGGGCGCCAGCACTGTCAAGACGCACACCCAGCGCCTCTACGACAAGCTGGGGGTCTCGGACCGGGCCGCTGCGGTCGCCGAGGGTATGCGCCGCGGACTGCTGGAGTGACCCTCGCCGCGGAGCTGCCGGTTCACGCGCTGCGCGCGGCCCGGATCCGGCAACTGTTGAGGCTGCTGCTGGTCGGCTTCTACGTGGCGGTGTTACTCACCGAGCCGCCCGCCGAGCAGTTGATCCCCTGCTGGGTGATAGTCGGCTGTTATCTGGTCTGGACCATCGGCACCGGATTCTTGGCCACCGCCGACCCACGGGCGCAACGGCTGCTCTGGGTCGCTCTCGTGGTCGATGTCGCGGTGCTGACCCTGCTGACCCTGCTCAGCGACACCGCAGCCACCCAGTCCTGGACCCCGTACCTGCTGATCAACGGCTTCTTCGTGATCCCGATCATCGCTGCGGCACAACTCAACCCGTGGATGTGCGCCGCGGTGGTCGCTCCGACGGTCCTGGTCCAGTTCGTCGCAGGGGCGCTGATCCGTAACGTCGGCGGCGAGCCTTGGTCCTACGTGGTGCTGCGCACCGTGGTGCTGAGCGCGGTCGGCCTCGGCGCCGTGCTGCTGTCCAGGCTGCAGCGGGCGCGGGTGCAGCGGATTGCCGGGCTACTGGCCGACCGGACCGCGTTGCTTGAGGAACTACTCGTGGTGCAGCAGCGAGAACAGCAGGACCTGGCCGAGGTCTTGCACGACGGCGCACTGCAGTACGTCCTGGGCGCCCGGCAGCAGTTGGAGGACGTCGCCGAGGGAGACCCGTCGGCAGGACAGCGCGTCGACGAGGCATTGCGGGAGGCGGCGCGCCTGTTGCGTTCCACCACCAGTCAATTGCACCCGGCGGTCCTTGAGGCCGCCGGGTTGCCCGCTGCCCTGAACGACCTGGTCGAGACCGTTCGGGCCCGACAGCCCCTGCAGGTCTCCCTGATAGTCGAAGGGTGGGACGACCGGCTGCGGACCCCTGTTGACAGTCAATTGTTCGCCGGTGCCCGGGAGTTGCTGACCAACGTGGTGAAGCACGCAGAAGCTGACCGGGTACAGGTCACGCTCCGCCGCGACGGGGGTGAGGCCGTGCTCACCGTGGCGGACGACGGGCGTGGGATGGGATCGGTCGACCTGGCCGCACGACTGGAACAAGGTCACCTCGGACTCGCCTCACTGCGGGTCCGGATGGAAGCCGCCGGTGGGGGCTTGGGCGTCCGAGCGGGGCAGCCGCAGGGGACGGTGGTCGACCTGCGGTTGCCACTTCTGGAGTGACAGCTCGAACGTCGGCGGGCAGGAACGCGAGCCTGTCGAGCTCTTCTCTGCCCTACGCGACGTAGGGTCGCGAGTGGTTCAGGCGTGCTCGAAATGCTGGTAGTCCAGCACGCCGTTCTTCCAGTCGCCTCCCCAGCTGAACCGGGAGGCGATGAAAGCCCGGTAGGTGGCGTCTCCGCGCAGGATCTTTCCCTTTCCGGCGGTGCGGGCAACGTGGGTGAAGGTGTCGAACTGCGGCCGGCCGTGAAAGACGTAGGGGTTGACCCACGGGTTGACGTCGATGGCTCTGCCGTAGGCGTGCTGGGACCACGTTGATCCGTTGGTGATCTTGCGGCAGTTGAATGCCGAGGTGTTGTTGGCCCGCACTGATGCGTCGTCGTCGCCCTTGAAGTCGTCGACCAGGCGAAGTTGCTGGATGGGGAAGCGCTGTGTGGCCAAAGTGGTGAAGGTCTTTGCCGTAACGGTCGCGATCGATGAATTCACCACCAGCTCACCGACGTGGTACCTGCCGTCCCAGCCCCAGTAAGGCAGGCGCAGATACCGCAGTGAGCTGAGCGGGACCGGGCACCCCAAGCGGTAGGAGTAACGCATCCGTGCGGCGACGGCGGAACTGATGCCCGTAACCGTGGCAACGGCCTGGGATCCGACTGCGCTGCAAGGGAATCCACCGAGCGCCGCCCAGGTGAGCGGTCCTACGACGCCGTCGGCGACCAGCTTGTGACCAGCCTGGAACGTCTTGACCGCTCGTGCTGTCACCGCGCCGAAGACCCCGTCCGCTGTGATCCTCAACCGGGACTGCACAACCGAGACCGCGGCCCCGGTGTCGCCGGTTCGTACCGCGAAGACCACACACGAGGCAGTTGCGGTAGCGCTCTGAGCGGGTACGGCGGACATCGCAGCAACAGGTGTTGCGGCGAGCATCGCCGATGCGAAAGCTGACACCATCGCCATGCCCGTTGAGCCTAGCGCGTCGCTGGGTCAGATCATCCTGCTCACGGAGGTAGCGCCGCGGGAACGTCGAGCAAGGATGGTCGGCTGCGGGGCGCCGCGACGGCCTGGGTTGAGCCATCGGTCGGCGGGACGCCCGAGACGACTGGATCGGTGCCCTTGGGCCGGGCGGTGAGGAAAACCGGCCGACTGATGCGCCGTGCAGTGGCAGGGATGAGGACGGGTAGCCTAGCGGTGCTCCGGATCGTCGCGGACGTGTTCTTACTCGCCGATCGGCCAAGACCTGGCCGGTCACGCGGTGGGCGCGCCAGCGGATTCCCCGTGATTCCGGGCAGGGGGCGGTAGCTCAGCCGGTTAGAGCAGCGGACTCATAATCCGTCGGTCCTGGGTTCAAGCCCCAGCCGCCCTACGGCGCCTCACCGCGGCGCGTCCTGAGGGTTCACGTTGCGCTGAAAGGGTGCTTGGCGCCCGCGCCGGTCGATAATCCCACCATGACCCAGCCGGAGGACAAGGTGTGCGCCTCCTGCGGGCGGCGGTTCCGGTGGCGCAGCAAATGGGCCGGCTCCTGGGATCAGGTGCGCTACTGCTCCGGTGCCTGCCGGCGTCGCGGTGTCACCGCTGTGGACGCGCAGCTGGAGGCTTCGATCCTGCAGCTGCTCTCGGATCGAGCGCGGTCCGCGACGGTCTGCCCGTCGGAAGCGGCCCGGGCCATCGGCGGAGAGGGGTGGCGCACCTTGATGGAACCCTCGCGACGGGCGGCGCGCCGGCTGGTGGACCAGGGCCGGGTGCAGATCACCCAGAACGGTCACGTCGTCGACCCCAGCACGGCACGGGGCCCGATCCGGATCCGGCGCGTCGACTGAGCCTCGACGGCTTAGTGGCCGGGGCGCGTGCGGTCGAGTTCTTCTAGTTGTCGCAACGATTGCCGGGCCTGCTCGATGCGTGCGGATTCGGCACGCTCCCACCAACGCGGCCCCCGCTCGCCAAGGCCCAGCTTGGCCAGGGCAACGCGCTGACGGGCCGCGGCCACCGCGTCGTCGTCGCCGCGTCGTCCAGCGACCCGCACGCTGGACCGGCCACGGCCGAGCTGGGATGTGAGGGCGGAGACGAGGTCTGACGGCAGGCACGGATCGGTCCGGCGCCACCGCCGCCCGCCGACCACCAGCCAGCGCTGATCGTCGGTGTAGTCCACGGGTGGTTCTACTGGCTGGCGGTCAGTCCGGAGTGGACCACGCATCCGGATGTCGCGCCCGATGCCGGGAATGCGTTCGCGAGCGCCCGGGCGATGCGCTCGGCCCGCTCGCGGTAGCCGTGGCTGGTGTAGTGGATCTTGTCGGCCGGTTGGTACCAACTGGTCTGCACCTCGCTGCGCCAGTCGAAGACCCGCAGGTTCGGATACTTCTGGCACGCAGCGATCAACGCGTTCGATAGGGCCGGGAAGTTGGCGTCCGTGTACGGACCGGAGGTGCGCAGGGTGCGACTGGTCAGCCACATCACCGGGTTGGACCCGGCATGTTTCATGATCAGGTCGATCCGCATCGAGATCGGCCCGGCCCCACCGACGCTGATGTTGGCCAGGTCGTTGTTGCCGATCGCCATCACGTAGCAGCCCTGATAGCCCTGCTTCTCGAATTTCTCGATCGCGTCCAGCGAGTTCGGCTGGTTGTTCCAGTGCTCGATCACCGCGCGGGCGCCGGAGATGTCGGTCGTGACGTTCTTGACCCCGACATCCTTGTATTGCGCGTCGATCCGCCACGCGGGGTTGGACAGGAAACTGGCGCCCACCAGTCCGTCGGAGGTCGAGTCGCCGATGTGCACCACCGACGTGCACGACGTCTGCGGGTAGGCGACCGCCGCCGCGCCGCTCGATCCCGTCGCCGAGGCGGTCGACGTCATGGAACCGGAAGCGGACGAACTCGCCGAGGCGGTCGACGACGGCGTACTCGTCGTGCTCGCGGCGGCCGACGTGGACGTCGGTGACGATGTGGACGACGGTGACGACGTGGACGACGTGGTGGAGGTCGACGAAGGCGCCGCAGTCGTGCCGCCGCTGCAAGCGCTCAGGGTCAGTGCCGCCACGGTGAGGACCGATGCGGACCCGAGCATCGACGTACGCCGAGCCATGCCTGCACGGGCCTCCGACGCCCTCACTGGTTGGCCTTCAATCCCGAGTACACCAGGCACGTCGGGGCAGGTTTCCCGTCCTTGGGGAAGGCGTTCGCCAGCGCCAGGGCGATCCGCTTGGCGCGCTCCTGGTAGCCCTTGGTCGTGTAGTGGATCCGGTCGTCGGGCAGGTACCAACTGGTCTGCACCTCACTGCGCCAGTCGAAGACCCGCAGGTTCGGCCAGCGTTTGCAGGCGTTCTGCAGGGCGGTCGACAACGCGGGGAAACCCTCGTCGCGGTAGGGGCCCACCGTGCGTAGGGTGCGACTGGTCAGCCACATCGTCGGCTGTCCGGCGGTGTGCTTCATGACCATGTCGATGCGCTGGTCCAGCGAGTACGCAGCGCCGACCGAGAGATTCGCGACGTCGTTGTTGCCCAGGGCGATCACGTAGCAGCCCTTGAAACCGTTCTTCTGGAACTTCTCGATCGCGTCCTGGCCGTTGGGTTGGTTGTTCCAGTGCTCGACGATGGCGCGAGCGCCGGAGATGTCTTCCTTCACCGTCGTCACGCCCACCTTCTTGTACTGGGCGGTGATCCGGTCGGCGACGTTCGGCAGGGACGCGGGGGACTCCAGGCCGATCGAGGTTGAGTCACCGATGTGGGCGACCGTCGTACACGAGGTCTTGCCCGGAATCCCGTTGTGCACCGGTTTGCCGGGGGTGGTCGGCGGCGGGGTGTTGATGGCTCCCGGCGTGCCCTCGCTGCCGGGGTCCGCGACCGAGGCGCTGCCGCCCAGGGCCGATGCGCTGCCCAGGCCGACGCTGGCGACCAGGCCCAGAGCGGCGAAGCCGGAGACGATGACCGGTACGGCGCGTCGGCGGCCCTCGCCGGTGGCCGGGCGTTGGAAAGCGGCCCGGAACCCGTTGCGGCGGATGGGATCCTCCAGCAGCGTCCAGCTCAGCGCGGACAGGATCAGCGTGACGGCCACCTGGCCGACGCCGGTCGGTACGGGATGTGCGTCGATCCAGCTCTGGGGGTGAAGTAGATCACCGGTAGATGCCACAGGTAGATGCCGTACGAGCGCTCACCGATCCAGCGGAACGGCTGGGCGCCCAGGACGTTACGCACGATCATCGAGCCGGGGTGGATCGCACTGATCACCAGGACCGCGGTGAGCAGCGACTGCGCGAGGATGCCCCAGGAGTACAGGGAGTCGGGGTGCGAACCGCTGAAGTAGATGATCCAGCCCAGCCCGACGAGGCTGGCCAGACCCAGGACGTCGACCGGTGCCTTCCACGTCCCTGCGGTGGCCCGGAACGGGCGCTCGAAGAGCACGATCGCGAAGATCGCACCGATCAACAGGCCGCCGGCCCGCGTGTCGGTGCCCTCGTAGGCGCGGGTGGTGCTCCACAACGCCGGCATCACATCGGCCGGGCGGATCGAGAATTTGTACAGCAGCACGAAGCTGATGGCTGACAACACACCCGTAGCGACGGCGACCGCCCGCAGATTGCCGCGGAAGAGCACGATCATGCCGATCAGGAGCAACGGCCATACGAAGTAGAACTGCTCCTCGACCGACAGCGACCACAGATGGTCCAGCGGTCCGCCGTTGCCCGCGGTGATGGCGAAGTAATCTCCCCGGCGGCGATCGTGTGCCAGTTGGCCACGTAGAACAGTCCGGCCAGGCCGTTGCCGACCGTCGCGCCCAGATTGTCCCGGTCGGCGATGAGAGTGGCGACGATGACCACTGCGATCACCAGGACGACGGCCGGGAACAGCCGGCGGGCACGGCGTAGGTAGAAACCGATCAGGCCGACCGAGTTGGTGCGCGCCCAGGCACGCAACAAGATGGTGGTGATCAGAAAGCCACTCAGGGTGAAGAAGATGCCGACGCCGAGCAGGCCGCCGGACAGGCCGGGCACGTTGAGGTGGTAGAGCACCACCGCGCCCACCGCGATGGCGCGGATGCCATCAAGACCGGGGAGGTAGGTGTCCTTGGCGGATACTGGGCGTGGCACTCGCGGGGGCTCCTGTAGCTCCGGAAACACGCAGCAACGGGGATCGTGTGGCTGCGAACCGGCAAGGCCGTTCCGCGTCCGGGACCACCTCGTTGTATGCCGATCCCGGCCAGTGTAAATGGCCCGGCATGATCCACGGCGCTGTTGCCCGCGGCGAGTCGGGGCCCGTGGGCGCGCCCCGCCGATACGATCAGAACATGTCGACAAACTCGATGGGCCTCGGCGCAGCCGCCCGAAATACCGCGCTCACACTCGAATATCCGATGTCTCTGGCCACCTACGCCACCTACCCGGAAGCGCAGAAGGCGGTGGACCTGCTGTCGGACAAGCAGTTCCCGGTCGAGAACTGCCTGATCGTCGGCTCGGACCTGAAGCAGATCGAGCGGGTCACCGGCCGACTCACCTGGAGCAAGGTCATCACCGCCGGCATCCTGTCCGGTGCCTGGTTCGGTCTGTTCATCGGCCTGATCTTCTCGCTGTTCGTCCAGAACATCACCGTGTGGCAGGTCGTGATCTACACCGCTCTCTGGGGTGCGGTCTTCGGTCTGATCTGGTCGGCGATCGGCTACGCCTTCACCCGCGGACAGCGAGACTTCAGCTCGGTCAGCGCGATCGTTCCCAGCAGCTTCGAACTGCTGGTCGAGCACAAGTTCGCCCAGCAGGCCGGCACCTTGCTGGATGAAGCCGGGCTGCGGCCGAACGCCTCGGGGTTTCCGGGCACAGCCGCCACCCCGATCGACCCGTCGGCCACCCCGCCCACCGCGTAGTCACGCCGTCATACCGGCGATCAGGAGCACCAGCGGGTTGTTGTGACCCCTGGTGCTCCTGTGACGTGTGGGGCACAATGGGGGAGTCCTTCACTGTTCGAGGCGTAGGGGAAGACGTCCTCGGTCCCGTGAAGGAGGCAGGTTATGTCGGCATCGCGTTCGCGCGCCGTCGCCCGGGGTGTGGTGTTCATCCACTCCACCCCGGTTTCGTTGTGCCCGCATATCGGCTGGGCCCTGGAGAGCGTCCTGGGGCAGCCGGTTCATCTGGAATGGACCAAGCAGCCGGTAGCCCCCGGCTCGGTGCGTACCGAGTTCTCCTGGGCGGCGGAGCCCGGCACGGGCGCTCGCCTGACAACGGCCCTGCGGGGCTGGGAGGGTGTGCGCTACGAGGTGACCGAGGAACCCACTCCCGGATGCGACGGGTCCCGGTGGGCCAGCACCCCCGACCTGGGAATCCATCACACCTGGACCAACGCGTCGGGGGACGCGGTGGTCAACGAGGACCGGTTGCGCTCGGTGCTGATCGCCAGCGGCGGCAACCCCGAGCAGTTCCGCGTCGAGGTCGCCGAGTTGCTGGGCACCGCCTGGGACCAGGAGCTCGAACCCTTCCGAATCGCGGGGGACGGTGCCACCGTCCGGTGGCTGCACCGCGTCTCCTGACCCCGCGCAGCGCGCTCGGCGGCGTACTACTCGCCCTGCTGATCGCCGTACTGTCCGGATGGGCACCGGCGTCCGCTACTGACGCGTCATCGAGTACGACGAGTAGCAGCCAGGCGCAGCAACTCGCCGACCGCTACGCGCCGGTCCTGGTCGTGCGCAAACACACGAAGCAGTGCGGCGACGGCGAGCCCTATCTGCCCATCTCGGTGGACGCCGTGCTGGGCCGCGCGGAGGTCACCTTGCGCACTGCGCGCGGCACGATCAAGGCTCCGACGGCCCGGCAGCTGGCCGGCGCGGGACCGAACAGCTATCTGGATCTGCCGGGAAACGCGCTCGAACCGGGGTGCACCTACGAGAAGTGGTACGACCAGATCCGGCAGGGCCACGAGCCGACCATCTACGCCCGGGTCGTCACCGACCAGGGTCAGGTGGCCGTGCAGTACTGGTTCTACTACGTCTACAACGACTGGAACGACCGGCACGAGAGCGACTGGGAGATGATCCAGGTCGACTTCGACGTGCCCACGGTCGCAGCGGCGCTCACCGCCCAGCCGTCGCGCACGGCGTACGCCCAGCACGAGGGTTCCGAAACCGCCGACTGGGGCGAGGACAAACTGCGTCTGGTCGACGGCACCCATCCGGTGGTCTACCCCGGGCAGGGCTCGCACGCGTCGTACTACAGCCAGCAGCACTGGCTCGGTCGGGGATCGGCCACCGGGTTCGGCTGCGACGACACCTCGGCGCCGGGGACCGAGATCCGGCCGCACGTCGCTTTGATGCCCACCACGGTGCCGACCGATGCGGGCGATGCGTACGCCTGGCTGGCCTTCACGGGGCACTGGGGCGAAAAGCAGCCGACGTTCAACAACGGGCCCACCGGACCGGCGACCAAGACTCAGTGGAGTACGCCGATCGCGTGGGTCGAGGACCAGGGCCGCCCGGCGTCGGTCGACCTTCCGCAGGTGCCGACGATGGCTACCTCGGCGTTCTGCGGCATGGTTTCCCAGGGCTCGACGCTCTTCCAACGGCTGCTCGCCCAACCGGTGCTGACCGGTGGGCTCATCCTGGCCGCGATCGCCCTGTTCGTCTGGCTGGGCGTTCGGACGAAGTGGCGGGACAGCGAGCCCGGGAGGGTGGATCGCACCCGCAACGTGGGCCAGATCCTGGCGGCGATGTTCGGGGTCGCATGGCGCCTGACCCCGCAACTGCTACCGGTCGCGGGAGTGCTCTTCGTGAGCACCTACATCGTGCGCACCGTGACCGGTCTGGCGACCCGCATCGGGCCGCAGGGAACGATCACCGACCTCGATCCGGGCGTGAACGCCTGGTGGACCTGGGTGATCGCCGGAATCGGATGGGTGCTGGTCGCCGTCATCGACGCGGTCTGTGCTGCAATCGTTCTCGACCTGCTGCAGCAGGTGCGCAACGGCCGTGAACCCGACGTACGCGCCGCCGCGGTCGAGGTCAACGCGCACCGCACACCGGTCTATGTGTTCCTGGTGACGGCGGCGGCGGTGGGGATCGCGCTGCTCACCTTCTGGCTCGCACCGCTGGCGCTGATCATGCTCACCCTGTGGTCGCTCGCCATGGCCGCTGCCGCCGTCGAGGAGCGGCCGCTGCGGGCGGCGTTCAAGCGCAGCGCCCAGTTGGTGTGGACCCGGCCGGTGAAGTCCGCGATCGTCGCGTTGCTGCTCGTGCTCACGGCCGCCGGCGTCGGGCCGTTCATCGGCGGGGCACTGCTGTTGCTGACCGGTTGGCCGATCTGGATCGAGGACCTGATGGGCGGCCTGCTGACCGCGGTGGTGATTCCCGCCGCGGTCATCGGCCTCGGGTTGCTCTTCTTCGATCTGCGGCGGCGCGCCGACCAGGACCAGACCGACCGGGAACCGGCGGCTGCCTAGAGCGGGATGTTGCCGTGCTGCCCACGCTGCGCCGGTGCGGCAGCCAGGGCGGCGGCAACCGCGGTGCGGGTCGCGGAGGGTTCCACGACCTCGTCGACGACACCGATCTCCAGCGCGCGGGTCAGGCCGCCGGCCAGGACCGCGTGCTCGGCCGCGAGCTGGTTCTCCATGTCGGTGCGCTCCTCGCCCTCGGTCTCCGCGAGGCGGCGACGGTGCAGGATGCGCACTGCCGCGACGTGACCCATCACGGCCAGTTCGGCGCCGGGCCACGCGAAAACCTTTGTCGCGCCAAGGGACTTGGCGTTCATGGCGATGTAGGCGCCGCCGTAGGCCTTGCGGGTGACGACGGTCACCCGGGGAACGACGCACTCGGCGAAGGCATGCAGCAACTTGGCTCCGCGGCGTACGACACCGTCCCACTCCTGGCCCACGCCGGGCAGATAACCGGGTACGTCGACCAGGACGATCAGCGGAACGCCGAACGCATCGCACATCCGCACGAAGCGCGCAGCCTTCTCGGCCGAGGACGCATCCAGGCAGCCACCCAGGCGGATCGGGTTGTTGGCCACGACACCGACCGTGCGCCCACCCAGCCGGCCGAGGGCGGTGGTGAGGTTCGGCGCCCACTTCGGATGCAGTTCGACGGTGGTGTGCGGATCGTCGAGGATCTGCTCGACGAGCGGGTGGACGTCGTAGGCGCGTTTGGGCGACTCCGGCAGCAGCGCAGCCAGGTCGCGGTCGTCGACGGCACCCCACGTGCCCTGGTCGCCCAGCAGATGGGTGATCTGCCGACCCCGCTCGTAGGCCTGCTCCGCGGAGTCGGTCACCACGTGCACGACGCCGGAGCGGCGGCCGTGCGGCTCCGGGCCGCCGAGGCGCAGCGCGTCGACGTCCTCTCCGGTGACCGAACGCACGACGTCGGGACCGGTGACGAAGATGCGTCCTTCGGCGGCCAGGATCACGATGTCGGTCAGGGCCGGCCCGTAGGCGGCACCGCCGGCAGCGGGACCCACCACGACGGAGATCTGCGGGATCTTGCCCGATGCCCGCGTCATGATCGCGAAGACGTGACCCACGGCGTCCAGTGACAGGACGCCCTCGGCCAGCCGGGCGCCGCCGGAGTGCCAGAGGCCGATGACCGGCACCTGATCGGCCAGGGCGCACTCGTACGCCGCGACGATGACCTTGCAGCCCGCGTCCCCCATGGCGCCGCCCTGGATGGTCGCATCCGTGGCGAAGGCCACCGCCGGGGTGCCGTCGATCAGGCCTCGGGCGGCGAGCGCACCACTGGCGTCCGGCTCGGTGATCAGGTCGACCGAGTCCGCGTCGAAGAAATTCTCCAACCGCAGCAGGGGGTTCCGCGGATCGTCGACCGCGATCGCGCGTGCCGAAGCGTGGGTTTCGCTGGAGGCGAGAGACGGTTGCCGGGTCACGAGACACTCCTGAGAACGGACGCCACGTTGTGCCCGCCGAAACCGAACGAGTTGTTCAGCGCGGCCGTGGTGTCGGGCAGTTTCCGGTGATCACCACGCACGACATCGAGATCGACCGCGGGGTCGAGGTTCTCGATGTTGATGGTGGCGGGGATGAGCCGGTGGTAGATGCTCTGAACGGTGATCAAGGTCTCCAAGGCTCCGGCCGCGCCGAGCAGGTGACCGGTCATCGACTTGGTCGCGGTGACCGCCATGTCGTCGGCGGCGCTGCCGAAGGCCCGTCGGATCGCGGCCACTTCGGCGACGTCGCCGACCGGCGTCGAGGTGGCGTGTGCGTTGATGTGGTGGATGTCGGAGACCGACAGGTCGGCCAGCTCCAGGGCCTCGAGCATCGCCCGGGATGCCCCGGCCCCCTCGGGCTCGGGGGCGGTGATGTGGTGCGCATCGGCCGACATGCCCACCGAGGCGAACTCGGCGTAGATCCGGGCGCCGCGGGCGACGGCGTGTTCGTACTTCTCCAGCACGATCACCGCGGCACCCTCGCCCATGACGAAGCCGTCGCGGTCCACGTCGTAGGGCCGCGAGGCGTGCGCCGGGTCGTCGTTACGGGTCGACAGCGCCTGCATCGCGGCGAAACCCGCCAGGGGCAGCGCGTGGATGGCCGCCTCCGCGCCACCGGTCACGACGACGTCGGCGCGACCTTCGCGAATCATGTCGGCTGCGTACCCCATCGCCTCGGCGCCGGACGCACACGCCGACACCGTCGTGTGGGCACCGGCGCGGGCACCGAGCTCGAGCGAGACACTGCCGGATGCAGCGTTCGGCATCAGCATCGGAACCGTCAACGGGTAGACCCGGCGCGGCCCCTTCTCCTTCAGTACGTCGTACTGGGCCAGCAGGCTGTGCACGCCGCCGATCCCGGTGCCGATGGCCACCGCCAACCGCTCGGGCTCGACCTCGGGAGTACCGGCGTCGTCCCAGGCTTCGCGCGAGGCGATCAGGGCGTACTGCGCGAACGGGTCGAGCCGGCGCGTCTCCACCTTCGCGAGGCGCTCCGCCGGGTCCTGTTTCAAGGACGCGGCGAAGGTCACCGGCAGGTCGTACTGCGCCACCCAGTCCTGGGTGAGAGTCCGTGCGCCGCTGACCCCCGCCAGCAGCGCATCCCAGGTTGCGGGCGCGGTCTCACCGATCGGGGTGGTCGCGCCGAGCCCGGTGACGACGATGCGCTGCGCGTCGGGCATCAGGCCTGGGCCTGCTGGATGAAGGAAATGGCGTCACCGACCGTGTTGAGGTTCTTGACCTCGTCGTCGGGGATGCGCACACCGAACTTCTCCTCGGCGTTGACCACGATGGTCATCATCGACAGCGAGTCGATGTCGAGGTCGTCCGTGAAGGACTTGTCGGCCTGGACCTGCGCGGTGTCGACACCGGTCTCTTCGTTCACGATGTCGGCGAGGCCGGCGAGGATCTCCTGGTCGCTGAGCGCCATGTGCTTGTCTCCTAAGGGTTTTTGGACGTTTACCTGGAACCGCCAGGTGCGGGGATCAGGGGAGTACGACGACCTGGGCCGCGTAGGACAATCCGGCGCCGAAACCGATCTGCAGGGCCAGGCCACCGTGCGGTGCCTCACCTTCGCGCAGCATGCGTTCGGCGGCCAGGGGGATCGAAGCAGCCGAGGTGTTGCCGGTCTGCGCGATGTCACGGGCTACGGCGATGTCGCTCGGCAGATGAAGTTGCTTGATCATCGCGTCGATGATCCGCATGTTCGCCTGGTGCGGGATGAAGGCGTCGAGGTCCTCGACCCGGATACCGGCCTTGTCGATCGCCTGCTGGGCCACCGGTGCCATGGACCAGACCGCCCAGCGGAACACCGAGGGGCCGGCCATGCTCATGGTGGAGGGGTCGAGTCCGTCCTCCGTCTGCGCAGCGTCACCCTGGTCGCGGATGTCCCACCAGGAGCGCCGCTGCCGGATGACGTCCCACTGCTTCCCGTCCGAGCCCCACACCGTGGGACCGATACCGGTGGTGGCCGAGGGGCCGACGACGGCGGCTCCGGCGCCGTCGCCGAAGATGAACGCCGATCCACGATCGTGCGGGTCGACCAGCGACGACAGCTTCTCGACGCCGATGACCAGGACGTATTCGGCGCTGCCGCCGCGCACCATGTCACCGGCCATCGCGACGGCGTGGCAGTATCCGGCGCACGCGGCCGAGATGTCGAAGGCCGCGGCATCGACGCAGCCGAGACGGTCGGCGATCATCGGCGCAGCGGCCGGGGTTTGGAACGGGTGGGTGATGGTGGCGACCACGACCACACTGACCTGCTCGGGCCGGATACCGGCCTGCTCGAGCGCCGTCCGGGATGCGGGCAGCGACATGTCGACGACAGTCTCGTCCGGTGCGGCCCAGCGCCGGGTCACGATGCCCGAGCGGTCGCGGATCCACTCGTCGCTGGAGTCGATCCACGTGCACACTTCGGCGTTGTCGATGACCCGCTCGGGACGGTATCCGCCGAGGCCGAGGATGGCCGCGTGACGGGCGCCCTCCGGCTCGATGAGGTGGCCGGTTCCCTTGGGCTGCATCACACCTCGCTCGTCTCGGGGTGCAATCTCAGCAGTACTTGACCCGGCGACACGGGGTCGCCCTCCTCGGCCAGCCGCTCGATCACCGTGCCACCGTGCGGGGCGGTGACCGGCGTCGAGGAGCGCGGGTGGAGACGGTCGCCACCACGGCACCGGCCTGCACGTTCGCGCCGGTCTGCAGGTCGGCGTACTCGACGACGCCCTTGGCCGGCGCGACGACGAGGCGCCATGCCGGGTCGAAACTGCTGCGGGGCTCACCGTGCTCGCGCACCATCCGGTGCGCGTCCTCCAGGTCGGCGGGCGTCTTGAGCGCAAGGGTCTCGACCCCCGGCATACCGCGCTTGGCCAGGCCGGCGAGGGTGCCGGCGGGCGGGATCTCGATCAACCCGGTGACCCCCATCTCGGTCATCGTGCGCATAGTCAGGTCCCAGCGGACGGGGCTGCTGATCTGCTGGACCAGTCGGCGCAGCAGCTCGCGGCTGTCGTGCACCACATGGCCGTCCTTGTTGCTGACGACGGCGACGCGGGCGTCGTGGGTGGAGATCGCCCGAGCGTAGCGGGCGAGGTGAGCGACCGCAGACGCCATGTGCTCGGTGTGGAACGCTCCGGCAACGCTCAGCGGGATGACGCGGGCCTTGGCCGGCGGGTTGGCCGACAACTCGGCCAGCTGGTCCATGGTCCCGGCAGCGACCACCTGACCGGCGCCGTTGCGGTTGGCCGCGGTCAGCCCGGCGGCTTCGATGGCGGCATCCACTTCGTCGGGATCGCCGCCAACGACGGCGCTCATGCCGGTCGGGGCGATCGCAGAGGCTGCGGCCATGGCCCGGCCGCGTTCGCGGACGAAGACCATCGCCTGTTCGGCGGTGAGTACGCCGGCCGCGGCCAGAGCGGTGATCTCACCGACCGAGTGACCGGCCCCGACCCCGGTCACTCGGAAGCCGTCGGAGGGGTGCTCGAACAGCGCGAGAGCGGCCACCAGCCCGGCGCCGACGATCAGCGGCTGTGCGATGGCGGTGTCCCGGATGGTGTCGGCATCGGAGGTCGTGCCGTGCTCGACCAGGTCCACGTCGGCGGCGGCACCCAGCCAGCCCAACCGGTCCCGGAAACCGGGCAGTTCCAACCAGGGAGCAAGGAAGCCGGGGGTTTGCGCACCCTGGCCGGGGCAGACGATCGCGAGCACGACTCCTACCCTGCCTAGTCGACCCTGTGCACAGCGACCGATGACACCATGAGATTCACTCGGCGAATCTGTGGGGTTCCTACAAAGGCTTCTATCGCTCGTCCCAGGCAGCGAAGGCGAAGGCGACCCGGACCACGAAAGCTTCCCGCACGTCGGTCAGGTCGTAACCGGTCGCCTCCGCGAACTGCCCCAGCCGGTAGCGCACCGTGTTGGCGTGCACGAACAACGCCCGCGCCGTGGCCTCCAGGCTCGGCTGGCCCAGGAAGCCCACCGCGGTCTCGCGTACCGCGTCGCGGTCCCGCAGCGGGCGCATCACCCGGTCGACCAGACTGCGGCGGGCGTGGTTGTCACCGTGTAACGCACGCTCGGCCAACAGTTCGTCGGCTGGGCACAGCCGGGGGCTTCCGGCCAGGCGGGGGCAGCCCCGTACCCCGACAGGGCGGCCCGGGCGCTGCGGCCGGCAGCGAAGACGTGCGGCACGGTGGGGCCGAGCACGATCGGCCCGGGAGCCCAATGCTCCGACAGGGGCGGCAGCTGCCTGACGGGGTCGGTGACCCCGCCAATGATCGCGATCAGTGATCGGCCCTGCACCGAGACCAGGGACTCCAGGCCGGCGCGCCGTGCTTCCCGGCGCAGGCCGTCCACGATGGCACTGTGTACGCCGCTCGGCGCCCGGCCCACGGCCACCAGTACGTCGTGCACCTCGTCCCAGCCGAGGGCGGCAACGCGCGAGCGGAGGGCTTCGTCGGCCTCTGCTCGCAGGACGGCGTCGATGACGTGCGCCTCGAGCCGGGCGTCCCACGCGCCGCGGGCCTCGGCCGCCTGTGCATAGACCGTCGCGGCGGCGAACGCGATCTCCCGCGAATAGATCAACACCGCTTCGCGCAGCTCCACCCGATCGGCGTCGTCGGCCAGCGCGGGGACGTGTTCCTCGACCACGGCGACACTGGTGCGGATCAGATCGAGGGTGTGGCTGAGGCTGATGGACCTGGCCAGCTCGGCCGGCGCGGGGTCGAAGATGTCGATCGCCGAGGCGGGCGCGGCACCGTCGGCGTGATACCAGTCGATGAAACCGCCGATACCGGCCTGGGCCACCATGCCCACCCAGGAGCGCTCCTCGGCCGACAACTCGCGGTACCACGAGTGCTCGGACTCCATCTGCTGGATCGCCGCGGTCGCCATCGCGCCCGCGGCACCCTGCAGGCGGCGCCAGGTCAGCTCCCGGGTGGTCGAAGTGATCGTCATCGCAGTCCGACGATACCGGTCGTCGTTTGTGGATTCCCTCCAGCGGACGGACTGTCGCAATGTGCAGAGTTCACCATCGGTTCCCTCCCGCGGCACTGCAGGGATGCCTTGCGGTCGTGTTGGACCGGTGAAGTCTGAGCATGGTGGCCTACCGGCTCGACGAACCGCCGCTCGTGATTGGCCATCGTGGCGCGAGCGGCTACCGCCCCGAGCACACGCTTCCCGCCTATGAGCTCGCGGCGCGACTGGGCGCCGACAGTGTCGAGACCGACCTGGTGATGACGGCCGACGGGGTCGCGATCTGCCGGCACGAGAACGAACTCTCGCGGACCACGGACGTGGCGGCCCACCCCGAATTCGCCGATCGGCGTACGTCACGGGTGGTGGACGGCATCGAGCGCACCGGGTGGTTCAGCGAGGACTTCACCCTGGCGGAGATCAAGACGCTGTGGGCGGTCGAACGGTTGCCCCGGCTGCGACAGGCGAACACGATCTACGAACGTCGTTTGCGGGTCCCGACCCTCGATGAGTTGTTAGTGCTACGCCGGGCACTGTCCCAGGAGTTGAGCCGCATCGTGGGGGTCAGCCCCGAACTGAAGCATGCGGCATACTTCCGCGCTCGCGGCCTGGATCTGGAGGGTGCGGTCACGCGCGCCCTGCGTGAGGCCCGACTGGATGCGCCCAATGCTCCGGTCTTCGTGCAGTCCTTCGAGCTGACCAGTCTGATCCGGTTGCGCGAGGACCTCGGGCTGCGCACCCCGCTGCTGATGCTCACCGAGCGGGAGGGAGCACCGACCGATCTGGCCGGCACCCCCGACGAGCGCACGTACGCCGATCTGGTGACTCCGCGAGCCCTGCGGCTGATCTCGACCTGGGTGACCGGGATCGGTCCGAGCAAGGACCAGGTCATCGTGCGTCGCCCGGACGGCTCCCTCGGGCGGCCCACCGATCTCGTGCGGCACGCGCACGACGCCGGTCTCCGCGTGCACGTGTGGACGTTCCGGACCGAAAACACGTTCCTACCAGTCGATTTGCGCTCCAGCCGCGTCCCGCAGGAGTTCGGCGACGGACTCTCCGAGCTCGCCATCTTCACGCGCGCCGGGGTCGACGGATTGATTACCGACCACCCCGACGTGGCCGTGCACGCGCGAGCCGAGGTCTTCGCCCACGCCGGTTGATCAGACCCGTCGGCGGTGCGGCAGCAGCACCGTCGGCACCGGGGAGGTCCGCACGATGCGGGTGGCGGTGGACCCGAGGAACACCCGGGCCACAGGAGCGTGCTCACTGGAGCCCAGGACCAGCAGGTCGCCGGGCAGCCAGTCGAACTGGTCCGTGGCGCGGGACCATCGCGAGCCGACCAGTACGCCGCTGCGATGGGTCGTGACGCCGGACTGCGCGAGCGCCTGACCGATGCGCTCCTGGACGGCGACGGCATCGGCGCGCCAACTGTCGAAGACGCCCTGGTCGGCGAAAATCGTCAGCGCTGCCGAGTCCCGCACCGCGAACGTCACCAAGGTGGCGGGCACCCCGAGCCAGTTGCACAAGGCGGCCGCTTCGCCGGTGAGGCCGAGATCGGTGCGACCCG
Organism: Branchiibius cervicis; assembly: GCF_042661605.1. Taxonomy (NCBI): domain Bacteria; kingdom Bacillati; phylum Actinomycetota; class Actinomycetes; order Micrococcales; family Dermacoccaceae; genus Branchiibius; species Branchiibius cervicis. Next base: position 1,895,024 of record NZ_JBHSWJ010000002.1, on the reverse strand, counting down.
GTCGCACGGCCAGGACGACCCGGCGGATCCGTTCGTCGTTGGGGCGGTACCCCCTGGGGGCCAGGCCTACCGGGATCGAGGAGCTGTGCACCAGCCGGTCGGAGGTGCTGCCCAGGCTGATCTGACCCAACGGACCCGATGCCGAGGAGCCGACGATGAGCGCGCGTGCGCGTCGGGCCTCCCCTCACGTTGCAGCATCGCCGGAACCGAGCGGCCGGCCCGGACCACCTCGGTGACCGGCAACTGCGCCGGTAGCCGATCGCGAGCGGCCGCCAATGCTTCCGCAGCGGCTTCGCGGATCCGTTGCTGCCATTCGTTGTCGATCCCCGCGGGGTCTCGCAGCGCAGGGGAGTCGGACATGCTCTGGATGATGCAGCACAGCACCAGTTCGTCGCCGGTCGTCCGGGCCAACTGGGCGGCCAGGTACAAGCCCGAGTTGGTGGACGGGTACGGGCCGAACCCGACGACGATGCTCATTGCGGACTTCCCGGGACGGTGCCCTCCTGGGTCAACTCGCCGGCGAGGTCCGGTGTGGCCAACCGGGCGTGCTTGCGGCCGTAGAAGAAGTAGACCAGCAGGCCGATGGCCAACCAGACGAGGAACCGGATCCAGGTCTCGACCGCGAGGCTGGCCATCAGGGCGAGGCAGCAGGCCGTAGCCAGGATCGGCACGAAGGGCACCAGGGGAGTGCGGAAGGGTCGCTTCATGTCCGGCTGCGTCCTTCGCAGGACAACGACCGCGATCGAGACCACCACGAACGCGAAAAGCGTTCCGATGCTGACCATTTCGGCCAGGACACTGATCGGGACGAACCCGGCCAGGATGGCGACGGTGGCGATCGTGAGGGCCGTCATGAGCACCGGTGTGCCCCACGAGGGATGGACCTTGCGGAAGATGGGCGGCAGCAGTCCGTCGCGGGCCAACGCGAAACCGATCCGGCCCATGGCGATGATGTCGACCAGGATCACCGAGCTCAACCCGGCGACCGCCGCGATACCGATCAGGATGCCGGCCCACCCGACGCCCACCTGGTGGAAGACGTCGGCGACCGCGTCGGCCTCGGACAGGTCGCGGTAGTTGACCATGCCGGTCATGACCAGGCAGACCCCGACGTACAGCAAGGTGCAGATGCCTAACGTGCCCAGCAGGCCCAGCGGCATGTCGCGGGCGGGCTTCTTGGTCTCCTCGCCCAGGTTGGCGACCGCCTCGAATCCGGAGTAGGCGAAGAACACCACGGCCGATGCCACCAGCACACCGGCGATGCCGTACTGGCTGGGGGTGACACCGGTCAGGAACTGCCACAACGGGGCCGTCAGTTCGGCTCCCGAACTCTTAGCGGGCTGGGCCGGCGGGATGAAGGGCACCCAGTTCTTGGTCTTGACGTAGAACGCGCCGACCGCGATGACGAAGATGCAGACGATGACCTTGATCGCCACCAGCCCGTTGGTGACCCACTTACTCTCCCGGATCCCGCGCAACGCGACGTAGCCGAGGACGAGGGTGATGAAGATGGCGCCGACGTTGACGACGGATCCCTCTTCGGCGAACCACTTCGATGGCAGGTTGAAGACGCCGGCTATGTATCCGGACCAGCCGCGCGCGACCACCGCTGCGCCCAAAGCGAATTCGAGGATCAGGTCCCACGCGATGATCCAGGCGAAGATCTCCCCGATGGTCGTATAGGCGTAGGTGTAGGAACTGCCCGCGGTCGGAACCGCCGCCGCCAGTTCGGCGTAGCACAACGCGGCCAGCAGCGAGACGGCACCGGCGATCAGGAACGAGATGACGATGGCCGGTCCGGCGTTGTTCTTGGCCTGCACACCGGTCAGGGTGAAGATGCCCGTGCCGATGACGATGCCGATCCCGAATCCGATCAGGTCCCATACCCCGAGGCTCTTGCGCAGACTGCCGCCGTGCTCGTCGGCTGCCCCCGGGTCCTCGTCGTTCTGGTGGATGACGTCGTCCACGCTCTTCTTGCGGGTGATGTCCATCGGTACCCCTTCACTTGGCGGCCACAGACCCTCAGCTCAGCCGACGTTAGGGGAACCGCCGAACCTGGTGCGGGTGACCACCCTTAGGGGACGCCGCGACCGGCGGTCCGAAGACCGCCGGTCGCGTTCGAGACGTGCGCGTGGAACGGCTCCCTCAGGACTCGCCGCCCGCGTTGCCGGAGGTGCCGGCGGTGACATCCAGCAGCCGGTACTTCTCCGCGGCCTGCCCGGCCAGAGCCGGGTCGACATCACCGCGACGGCCCAGTTCCTGCAGCGTCCGGACCGCCAATGACGGGCCATCGATGTGGAAGAAGCGCCGGGCGGCAGCGCGGGTGTCACTGAAGCCGAACCCGTCGGCGCCCAGGGTCACGTAGTCACCGGGCACCCACTCGCGGATCTGGTCCTGTACGCCGCGTTCCCAGTCGGAGGTGGCCACGACCGGACCCTGGGCGTCGGCCAGGCGCTGGGTGACGTACGCCGTGCGCGGCTCCTCCTGCGGGTGCAGGAAGTTGTGCTCATCGCACGCGAGGCCGTCCCGGCGCAGTTCGTTCCAGGAGGTCACCGACCACACGTCGGCGACGACGCCCCAGTCGTCCTTCAGCAGCTCCTGCGCCTCCAGCGCCCACGGCACACCGACGCCCGAGGCCAGCAGCTGGGCGCGCGGGCCGTCGCCGGAGCCCTCGCTGATCCGGTGCATTCCCTTCAGAATGCCTTCCACGTCGACGTTTTCGGGCTCCGCCGGCTGCACCATCGGCTCGTTGTAGACGGTCAGGTAGTAATACACGTTCTCCGGCTGATCGCCGTACATCCGCCGCAGGCCGTCCTGGACGATGTGCGTCAACTCGTAGACGTAGGCCGGGTCGTAGGCAACCACCGCCGGGTTGGTTTCCGCGAGCAGATGCGAATGACCGTCGGCGTGCTGCAAACCCTCACCGGTCAGCGTGGTCCGCCCGGCGGTGGCACCGATGAGGAAACCGCGCGTCATCTGGTCGGCGGCCGCCCACAGGTAGTCCGCTGTGCGCTGGAACCCGAACATCGAATAGAAGATGTAGATCGGCACCATGTGGATGCCGTGCGTCGCGTACGACGTGCCCGCGGCGGTGAAGGCCGCCGTCGAGCCGCCTTCGTTGATGCCCAGGTGCAGGATCTGACCGTCGATTGCCTCCTTGTAGGACAGCATCAACTCGTGGTCCACGGAGGTGTAGTGCTGACCGTGCGGGTTGTAGATCTTGGCCGTCGGGAAGAAGCTGTCCATCCCGAAGGTTCGGGCCTCGTCGGGGATGATCGGCACCACGTGCTTGCCGAACTCCTTGTCGCGCATCAGGTCTTTCAGGACCCGCACGAAGCCCATCGTCGTGGCGACTTCCTGCTTGCCCGAGCCCTTCTTACCGATCGCGTACGCCGAGTCGTCCGGCAGCTTGATCGCCGCCGCCCGGGTGCGCCGGTTCGGCAGTCCGCCGCCCAGCTTGGCCCGCCGTTCCTTGAGGTACTGGATCGCCGGGTCGTCGTCGCCGGGGTGGTAGTACGGCGGGGCGTACGGGTCGGCCTCGAGGACCTCGTCGCTGATCGGGATCTTCAGGGAGTCCCGGAACTGCTTGAGGTCATCCAGGGTCATCTTCTTCATCTGGTGGGTCGCGTTGCGGCCCGCGAAGTGGGTGCCCAGGCTGTAGCCCTTGATGGTGTGCGCCAGGATCACCGTCGGCTGGCCGACGTGTTCGGTCGCGGCTTTGTACGCGGCGTACACCTTGCGGTAGTCGTGCCCGCCCCGCTTGAGCTTCCACCAGATGTCGTCGTCGGACCAGTCCGCCACGAGCTTGCGGGTGCGCGGGTCACGGCCGAAGAAGTGCTCGCGCACGTAGGCGCCGTCGTTGGCCCGGAAGGTCTGGTAGTCACCGTCCGGGGTGGAGTTCATCAGGTTGACCAGCGCGCCGTCACGGTCGGCGGCCAGCAGCGGGTCCCAGCCGCGGCCCCAGATGCACTTGATGACGTTCCAGCCGGCCCCGCGGAAGAAGGACTCCAATTCCTGGATGATCTTGCCGTTGCCGCGGACCGGACCGTCGAGGCGCTGCAGGTTGCAGTTGATGACGAAGGTCAGATTGTCCAGACCCTCGTTGCCCGCCAATTGGAGTACGCCGCGTGCCTCCGGTTCGTCCATCTCACCGTCCCCGAGGAAGGCCCAGACCCGTTGCTGGCTGGTGTCTTTGAAGCCTCGGTTGTGCAGGTACTTGTTGAACTGGGCCTGGTAGACCGCGTTCATCGGGCCGATCCCCATCGAGACGGTGGGGAACTCCCAGAAGTCGGGCATGTTGCGCGGGTGCGGGTAGGACGGGATGCCCTTGAGCTCACCGTCGACGATGTGCGACTTCTCCTGGCGGAAACCGTCGAGCTGGTCCTGGGTGAGACGGCCCTCGAGGAAGGCGCGGGCGTACATGCCGGGGGAGGCGTGACCCTGGAAGAAGATCTGGTCGCCGCCGCCCTCGTGGTCCTTGCCGCGGAAGAAGTGGTTGAAGCCGACTTCGTACAGCGTCGCGGCACTGGCATAGGTGGAGATGTGGCCGCCGACCCCGATGCCCGGCCGCTGGGCCCGGTGCACCATGATCGCGGCGTTCCAGCGCAGCCAGTTGCGGTACTTGCGCTCGGTCTCCTCATCGCCGGGGAACCACGGCTCCGCCTCGGGCCCGATGGTGTTCACGTAGTCGGTGGCGACCAGCGAGGGGACGCCCACCTGCTGCTGACGGGCTCGTTCGAGCAGCTTCAGCATCACGTAGCGCGCACGGTTCTTCCCGGCGTGCTCGATGACCTGATCCAGCGACTCCAGCCACTCGCTGGTCTCGTCGGGATCGGTGTCGGGCAGTTGGCTGGGGATGCCGTTCAGGAGTGGACCCGGGTTTGCCGGGGTTACAGGGTCGGGTGTCATGAGTGGCTCCTCTCGTGCGACACCGTGAAGAGGCTTGCTTCCATCGAAGCACTCCGAAGCCCAAGCGTGCAGGGCCGGGTGGGTTACCCGCCGGTAGTTCCCATTCCTCGGGAATGCCGCTCGGGGGACCTTTTCGCGCCAGTCGGGTTGCGAACGCGGGGGATACCTAGTGGACTACGCGCATGGTGAATGACGCCATCGACGTGGCCTTCTGGGAGAAACTGGGATTCGCGGACGGTCAAATCGTCCAGGAGATCGGCTGGGACGAGGACAGCGACGACGATCTTCGCGCAGCGATCGAGGACGTGGTCAGTGCGTCCTTGGAGGATGAGGACTTCGACGGCGTCGTGGACGTCGTGATGTTGTGGTGGCGCGACGGCGACGGTGATCTGATCGACGACTGCGTCGATGCGTTGACCAACCTGGCCGACAAAGGCTTTGTGCTCTTGCTCGTGCCGAAGGCCGGTCATCCCGACCACGTGGACGCCGCTGACATCCAGGAGGCCGCGCAGACCGCCGGGCTCAAGGTGGGCTCGACCAGCAAGGCCGGGCCCGACTGGATCGCGGTGAAGCTGGTTCAGGCCGGCCAGAGCAAACAGCGATGAGCCTCGCAGTGGGGGACAACGCCCCCGATTTCACGCTGAAGGACCAGTTCGGCGCGCCGATCACCCTGTCCGGGGTGTTGACCGGCAAAGCGGCCCTGGTGGTCTTCTACCCGTTCGCATTCTCCGGGATCTGCACCGGCGAGCTGTGCGGGGTCCGGGACGACCTGGCCCGCTACCAGAACGACGCGGTGGACTTCCTGGCCATCTCCTGTGACCCGATGCCGGCGCTCAAGGCGTGGGGTGAGCAGGAGGGCTACGACTTCTCGCTGTTGTCGGACTTCTGGCCGCACGGTCAGGTGGCCCGCGATTACGGGGTGTTCCACGAGGAGGCGGGGTTCGCCGTACGCGGATCGTTCCTGATCGACCAGAGCGGTGTCGTGCGCTGGTCGGTGGTCAACGGGCCGGGCGAAGCGCGCGACTTCAGCGAAGCGGCGGACGCGATCGCGGCTTTGTAGCGCGGCACTGTAGTCTTGGGCGCCGCCCGTCAGGGCCTGTAGCTCAGTTGGTAGAGCACCGCGTTTACACCGCGGGTGTCGTCGGTTCGAACCCGGCCGGGCCCACCATCCCCAGCTTCGCCGGCTCAGCGCGGTGAAGCCTGCGGGTATCCGCGCCGGACCGTGCGGTCCAGGATCCCGAGTGTGCCCTTGAGGTTCGCCTCGGAGATCACGGGGAAAATGCCCGCGTCGCGCCATTCGGGCGCGATCTGCGACCAGTCGTAGAAGGACGTGACGAGGGTCGAATCCCCTTGCGGCTGCAGAGAATAGCCGTACACGTGACCGATGGGTGGGCGCACGGTGCCCAGAATGGTCCAGGCAATCGACGTGTCCGGCTCGAAGTCGGTGATGGTGACGGTGACGTCGTACTCGCCCATCGGCAGATCGCCCAGCGCCTCGCGATCCATGTGCACGACGAACTGGTCGCCTACAGAACGGACCCGCGCACCGTCGGCGCTCATCAACATCCCGGACGCGTCGATGGCGACGTGCCCCTGGGGGTCGGTCAGGACCGCGAAGATGTCTGATGCTGCAGCGGGGATGGTGCGCGTGACTTCCAGGCGGTCACTCATGTCCCTCAGAACGTTCCGGTGTCGTTGTAGGAGTTGTCGAAGCTGCCGGTGCTGATCAGCGCGATGAGTCCGATGATGGCCAGGACGCTGAGGACCGTGACCACGATGCCGATGATGATGCCGGCCAGTGCCTGACCCGATCCGCCCTGCTGGCCGCCGGTGCGGGCGATCTCCCGCCGGGCCAGGATGCCCAGGATGATCGCCGGCACCGACAGGAACGGCCCGAAACAGAAGAAGCCGGCGATCGCACAGACCAACGACGCCGTCGCTTTGCCGTTCGTGGTGGCGACGACGCCCGGTTGGTAGGGCCCACCCGCGGGGTAGGGGTTGTAGGCCGGACCGTACTGACCGGCGTACTGGCCGTACTGCGGAGGTTGCTGCTGGTACTGCGGGTACTGGTCCCAGGGATTCGGGTACGCCGAAGGGTTGGTCGGGGTCGGCGCGGTCGGCGGGGTGGCCGGTACCGCTTGCGTTGCGGACGGGTCGTACGCCCACGGGTCCTTCGGATCGGACGGGCCGGTCGGTGTGCTCACCCGCACATCATGGCTCAGGACTGCAGCAGTCCGCAGAATGCCTCCACACCTCGTTTGGGTCCGGACACGATCAACTCGTCGCTTTGTTCGAGCGTGGTCTGCGAACTGGCCTGCTCGAAAGCGGCGCCGGCGTGCTTGACGCCCAGGATGGTCACGCCGTACTTGCTCTCGGTCCCCAACTGCCCCAGTTGCCGCCCGGTGATGCGGGGGACGGCCCGGGTCCGGGCGATCGCGAAGTCGTCTTCGAACTGCATGTAATCGATCATCGCGCCGGTGAGTTTGTGCGCGACGCGTTCACCCATGTCGGACTCCGGTCGCACGACGTGGTGCGCGCCGACGCGTTCGAGGATGCTGGCGTGTTTGCGGCTGACCGCCTTGGCCCAGATCTCGGCGATTCCGAGCTCGGCCAGGCTCAGCACGGTCATCACGCTGGCCTCGAGATCGCTGCCGATACCCACCACCACGCGGGAGAAGTCAGCCGCGCCGATCTGCTGCAGAGCCTCGGTGTCGGTCGAATCCAGTGCCAGGCATTGGGTGAACTCGTTGGCGTAGCGCTGCACGACCACCGCGTCCTCATCGACGGCCAGGATCTCGTGGCCCATCGAGGTCAGGGAGGAGGCTACGGAGTAGCCGAACCGGCCGAGGCCGATCACCAGCACGGGATCGACAGAGGGGTTGGAATCCTTGGGCACGGGCACTCCTAGCCGATGATCGGCTGCTCTTCGGGCAACCGGTAGCGGGATTTACGGCGGCGCATCGCGAAAGCGGAGGCTGCGGTAATCGTGCCCACGCGACCCACGAACATCAAGGCGATCACGACCAGTTGCGCCGGGACGCTCAGGTGCGGGGTCAGGCCGGTGGACAACCCGGTCGTGCCGAAGGCCGACGTGGCCTCGAAAGCAGCATCCGGAAGGGTGCTGTCGGACAACAACAGCAGACCGAGCGTCCCTCCCGCGGCGAGGGCGACGCCGATCAGGGCGATCGACACCGCGGTCCGGATGGTCTGGGAACTGATCGCCCGACGGCCGATGCGCACCTGCTCGTCACCGCGGACTTCGGCCAGCACGACGTAGGCCAGCAGGAAGAAGGTGGTCACCTTGATACCGCCGGCCGTACTGGCCGAGCCGCCGCCGATCAGCATCATCGCCAGCGTCATCAACGTGGTCTCGGGGCGCACGGCACCCCAATCGAAGGTGGCCAGGCCGCCGGAGCGCGGCATCACACTTCCCTCGAGGCCGGTCATGATCTTGTGCGGGACCGACTGGGCGCCGATGGTGGCGGCGTTGGTCCATTCGAAACCCAGGAAGCACAGCCAGCCGACGATGACCAGCAGCAGACTGCCCCAGACGGTGAGACGGGTGTGGATGGTCCAGGTGGCGGGCCGCCGCCACCGATCCCGCAACTCGGCCAGCACCGGGAATCCGACCGTCCCCACGAGGACGGCAAGGGTGATCGTCAGAACGACCACCGGATCTGCGGCGTAGGCGGCCAGGCCGTTCGGTTGCAGGCTGAGCCCGGCGTTGTTGAACGCCATGACCGAGTCGAACGCGCCGTGCCAGGCAGCGGTACTGAACCGGTCGAAGTAGGTCATCCGGTAACGGCCGATCAGGATGACCGCGGTCACGCCCTGGAAGAACAAGGTGGTCAGCAGGATGCGCCGGAAGAGCGGACCCACCTGGCCAAGACCGGTGACGTGCAGGTCGGTCTGACTGGCCAGCTTCATCCGTAACCCGATCCGCCCGCCCATCAGGACGCCGAGCGTGGTGGCCACCAGGATGATGCCGATACCGCCGAACTCGGCCAGCAGCAGGATGACCGCCTGTCCCGCCCACGAGAAGTGGCTGCCGATGTCCACCGTTGCCAGGCCGGTGACCGTGACCGCCGAGGTCGCGGTGAAGAAGGCCTGCATGAAACTCACCGACGCGCCGGGCTCGTGACACCACGGCAGCAGCAGCAAACCGGTTCCGAGCAGGATGAACGCGGCGAAGACCAGCGGTACGGCGCGCACCGGGCTCAACAGCGCAGCCGGTACGTGCCAGCGGTCGAGCACACTCACAGCGCGAACGCTACCGGCGCCGTGACCCGATCACGGGCAGCGGCGCCGGTAGCGGGTGCCGTCGGGTTCAGCCGATCAACTGGGTGTTGCCGAAGACGGCCGCCTGGCTGAAGCACAGGATCGAGTGCTGATCACCCGGGTCCAGTTTGTTCAGGACGATCTGCGCGACGTTCTTGGAGTAAGGCAGGCTGACGTGCTCGGAGCCGTCGTTGCCGCAGACGTCCTGGATCGTGATGTTGTCCACGCGTGCACCCGGTCCGGCGGTGATGGCGCCCTGGGTGTAGGGCGTCACGACCTCGTCGTTCTTGGTCATGATGTTGGTGTAGCTGATCCCGGGGACCGTTTCGCTGCCGCCGTTGACCTGCTGGTAGAACGGCGCTTGCGGGTTGGGGCTCTGGTCGGCCTGCTGCACCGCTGCCGGCATCTTGATGGCGTCCAACACGTTCATTGCGGTGGTGAACAAGCCGATGGTCTTACCGAATTGGGTCAGGCCGGACAGCGTGGTCGGGTGGTTCGAGGGGGCGAGGGCGATGACTTGGTCGACCTTGGCCGCACCGCCGATCTTGTTGGCGTAGTAGCGGATGAGCGCACCCCCTGGCTGTGGCCGATGAGGTCGACCTTGGCTGCTCCGGTCTGAGCCAGCACGCGATCGACGAAGGGCGTGATGGCGTTCGCCGAGTCGATCATGTCGCCGGTGCCGTTGAGGAAGCCGATCCCGGTGGTGTTGCCGTAGTTGAGTGCGTAGACGCAGTAACCCTCGGCCTTGATCATCGGCGACAGGCCGTTCCAGTTGTCGTAGGCGTTCTCCCAGGTGCCATGCACCAGCACGACGGGGTAGGGGTGCTTCTTGCTCGGAGTGCAGGACCAGTCGTTCGCGCCGGACGGGTTCCTGGTGGGGTTGCCGATCGAGGTGGTCAACGCCGCGGGGAACGAGTTGTCCTGTCCGATGGCCCCGTATTTCAGGGCCCGGGGTAACGGATTGGTCCACGCCTGTGCGGACCCGGCAGAGGCGGCCAGGGCGCCGATGGTGGCGACGACGGCTACGCCGGTGCGCAACGATTTCATGACATCTCCTTTGATGCGGGCACGCGCATGGCGGAAGGTGTGGCGTGCGTCACAAAACTTACCCAAACGTAAGTGCCTGGTCGAGAGGATCGCGAGTCACGACAGTCCGCTGCATCACACACGGAAGGCGGTGCAGTACCTCAGCACCCCTCGGTCGTGGATCTACCGTGGGGTTTATGAGCGATGCCCCTGCGAATGTTCCTGGAATCCAACTCAATTCGGGCGGTGTGATCCCGCAGCTCGGTCTGGGTGTGTGGCAGGCCGAGGATGCCGAGTGCGAGCGTGCGGTGAAGTACGCACTGGAGGTCGGATACCGCCACGTCGACACGGCAGCTGCGTACGGCAACGAGGAAGCGGTCGGCCGCGGCCTGGCGGCCAGCGGCGTCGACCGCGACGAGTACTTCGTGACGACCAAACTCTGGAACGCCGATCACGGGTACGAGCAGACGTTCCCGGCGTTCTCCGCCAGCCTGGACAAGCTCGGCCTGGACTACGTCGATCTCTACCTCATCCATTGGCCGCTGCAGGACGCCGAACGGCGCCATCGCACCTGGGATGCGCTGGTCGACATCCAGGCTTCCGAGCGGGCCCGGTCGATCGGGGTGTGCAACTTCGAACCGCACCACCTGGCCGAACTCCTCGAGCACACCGATGTGGTGCCTGCCGTCGACCAGGTCGAATTGCATCCGCACCTGCCGCAACACCAGATCCGCGACTTCGCCGCCCAGCACGGGATCGCGGTGGAGTCCTGGAGTCCGCTGGGCGGCTCGCCGCGCGACGGGAAGGCCAGCTCGCTCCTGAGCGACCCGGTGATCTCCGCTGTGGGCGAGAAGTACGGCAAATCACCGGCGCAGGTGCTGATCCGTTGGCACCTACAACAGGGGCTCATCGTGATTCCCAAGTCGGTGCATGAGGAGCGGATCGCCGCCAACATCGACGTGTTCGACTTCGAACTGGATGCCGACGACCTGCGCAAGATCGACGGGCTCGATGACGGCCAACGGTTCGGGGCGCACCCGGACACGGCCAACTTCGGCGCACCCGACTGATCGGACGAGCCGCTGTGCAAGGGTGAGCCGGTGGCCACCCTTGTTGATGTCGTGCAGGCGCTCGATGAGCTCTACCCGCCCGCGACGGCGGCATCCTGGGATCACGTGGGGCTGGTGACCGGCGACCTCGGGCAGACCGTCGAGCACGTGCGGTTCGCGGTCGACCCGACCCTGGAGGTCATCCAGCAGGCTCGTGACGACAGCGTCGACCTGCTCGTCACCCACCATCCGCTGCTGCTTCGAGGCGTGCACTCGGTCGCGACCACGCACGCCAAGGGCGCCGCGCTGACCTCGTTGATCGTCGCCGACGTCGCACTGTATTGCGCGCACACCACCGCGGACGTGGCCCGGCCCGGCGTCAACGATGCGCTTGCGGCGGCGTGCCGTCTGACCCGGTTGCGTGGCCTGTCGCGTGAGGGCGATCGGGAGCTGGGCCTGGTGGGCGAGCTGGTCGAGGCGATCTCGTTGCGCGAGTTCGCCGTTCGGCTTGCTGAAGCCCTGCCGCCGACGCCGGTGGGTCTGCGGGTCTCCGGGCCCGCAGATGCGCCGGTACGCCGAGTGGCGGTCCTGGGTGGCGCAGGGGACGACCGCTTCGAACAGGTCCGGGCTTGCGGCGCGGATGTCTACGTGACGGCGGATCTGCGGCATCACCCCGCCCTCGAGGCGAGGCAGGAGGCCAGAGGTGGCACGCCGTACCTCATCGACGCCGGGCACTTCGCCACGGAGTGGTTGTGGCTCGCCCCGGCGGCGCACCGGCTGGCCGCCGTGTTGGAGCAGCGGGGGATTACCGTAGAGACTTCCGTGAGCGCGGTGCGCACCGATCCCTGGGACTTCCTGGTCGGGCAGCGCCCGGAGGACGTCGGGCAGCGCCCGCAGGCGAAGGAGTAGCAGTGAAAGCAGAGCTGACCCGGCAGTGGCGGCTACTGGATTTGCAGCAACTCGATACGCGGCTCGCGCAGTTGCAGCATCGCGCTCGCAACCTGCCGGAGATCGCCGAGCTGACCGCCGTGTCCGAGCAGCGGGACCGGGCTGCGGAGGACGAAGTGCTGGCCCGGGTCGCGGTCAGCGACGCCGAGCGCGCCGTCGCCAAGGCCGAGACGGATGTCGAACAGGTGCGGGTGCGCACCGCTCGCGACCAGGAGCGTCTCGCCGCCGGGACCGGGTCGGCCAAGGATCTGCAGGGCCTGCAGCACGAGCTGGAGACCCTCGCCCGCCGGCAGAGCGAACTGGAGGACGTCGAACTCGAGCTCATGGAACAGGTCGAGTCGCTGCGTACCGATCTCGACCGGCACACCGCGGCGGTGGCCCGTTTCGGCGGCCGGATCGCTGAACTGAGCGCTGCGCGCGACCGGGAGCTCGCCGCGATCACCGCCGAGCAGGAGGCTGCTGCGGCCGAGCGGGCCAACGTCGCGGCCGGCGTGGGAGCCGACCTGCTGGCGCTGTACGAGCGGTTGCGCGATCAACGCGGCACCGGCGCCGCGGCGTTGGTGGCGAAGCGCTGCACGGGGTGCGGGCTGGAGCTCAACGCCAGCGAGTTGGTGCGGATCAAGGCGGCCGCCGAGGACGAGGTGCTGCGCTGCGAGGAGTGCGGGCGGATCCTGGTTCGCACGGCCGAATCCGGCCTGTAGCCGTGAGCGGAAGGCGGGCGCTTCGGCTTGAAGCGGACGGGGGTTCGCGCGGTAACCCCGGCGTCGCGGGTTACGGTGCCGTGGTCTTCGACGCAGTCACCGGTGACACCCTGGCCGAGCGAGCGGCGCCGTTGGGCAAGGCCAGCAACAACGTGGCCGAGTACAGCGGGCTGATCGCCGGCCTCGAGGCGGCGATGGAGATCGATCCGGGCGCCCGGATCGAGGTGGCGATGGATTCCAAGCTGGTCATCGAGCAGATGGCCGGCCGCTGGAAGATCAAACACGAGGACATGCGCCGCCTGGCGCTGCAGGCCCAGGACCTGGTCCGGCGCATCCGCGAATCCGAGGGCGAGGTCACCTGGACCTGGATCCCCCGGGAGCGCAACAAGCGGGCCGACAAGTTGTCCAACGACGGCATGGACGGTGAGGTCGTCACCTCGGATTACTGGCGGGAGGCGGACTCGCGCCCCGCGTCCCTGGCCGGCGAGCAGTTGACGCTGCTGATGCCGGATGAGGACGGCGAGCGCGCCGTGCCCGAGCCGCCCGTCGTGGTGCCGGCCCGCACCTCGCCCACGCCTCGCCGAATCGTGCTGTTGCGGCACGGGGTCACTGACCTGACCGTGCAGGGCCGGCTCGATGGCCGCGGAGGTATCGACCCCGAGCTCAACCCCGAGGGACGCCGCCAGGCCTACGCCGCCGCGCAAGGCGTGCACGACCAGATCCTGGGCGAGGTCCCGTACGTCGTGACCTCCTCCCTGGCGCGGGCGAAAGCCACGGGCGGGGCTGTGGCCCAGGCACTCGGCGTACCCGCACGGGTCGATGCGGACTGGGACGAGCAGTCCTTCGGAGCCTGGGATGGATTGTCCTTCAGCAGGATTCGTGATCTGGCACCTGACGGTCTGGCATCGCTGCGATCGGACCCGGACTTCTGCGCACCGGGCGGGGAGAGCCATCGCGACTTCATTGCCCGGGTCCTGGCGGCGTACGAGAGGTTGCTGGACGGGGTTGACGAGGGGCAGACGGTGGTGGTGGCCACCCATCGCAAGCCGATCATGGCGGTCCTGGCCCACGTCCTGGGGCTGGACATGGCCTCGGGTTGGCGGCTCGGCTGCGGGCCGGCGTCGTTCACGGTGGTCGACGTGTTCCCCGGCGCCGTCACCATCGAACGTCTCAACGACCAACATCACCTGTAGCCAATCCCGCCCGTTGTGGGAGAGTTTTGCCATGACTGAGTCCGCGCCCACGTACGCCGGGGACGTCACGCCCGCCGAGGCGTACGCCCTGCTCGAGGAAGAGCCGAACGCGACGTTGGTCGACGTGCGCACCCGGGCCGAGTGGACCTACGTGGGTCTGCCCGACCTGTCCGGCATCGGCAAACAGGTCGTCACCGTGGAGTGGCTGAACTACCCCGACGGGGAGGTCAACCCCGACTTCGTCGATCAGGTTCGAGCGGCAACACCGGACGGTGGCCCGATCCTGTTGCTGTGCCGCTCGGGCGTGCGTTCTGTCGCCGCGGCGCAGGCCCTGACTGCGGCCGGTCTGCCGAACAGCTTCAACATCGTCGAAGGTTTCGAGGGCGGCCTCGACAAGGACGGCCATCGCGCCGTCAACGGCTGGAAGCTGGCGGGGTTGCCGTGGCGCCAGTAGAGGATTGGGGTCGCGACACGGTCAGTGTCCGAGGAGGCCTGGCACGCAGTGGTTTTGAGGAAACGGCCGAGGCGCTCTACCTGACCTCGGGATACGTCTACGAGACCGCGGAGGATGCTGAAGCGGCGTTCAAGGGCGACGTCGATCGTTTCGTCTACAGCCGGTACGGCAACCCGACGGTCGCGGTCTTCGAGGAGCGGTTGCGCCTGCTTGAGGGTGCGCAGGCGTGTTACGCGACGGCCTCCGGGATGGGAGCGGTCTTCACGGCGTTGGCGGCGCTCGTCGGTGCCGGCGACCGGTTGGTGGCTTCCCGGGCGCTGTTCGGGTCCTGTTTCGTCATCGTCGATGAGATCCTGCCCCGCTGGGGTGTCGAGACCGTGTTGGTCGACGGCGCCGACCTGTCGCAGTGGGAAGCGGCCCTGTCCTCGCCGACGGCGGCGGTGTTCTTCGAGACCCCGTCCAACCCGATGCAGGAGATCGTGGACATCGAAGCGGTCAGTGCTCTGGCGCATGCCGCGGGCGCCAAGGTTGTCGTCGACAATGTCTTCGGCACGCCGGTGATGTCGCGCCCGCTGGAGTACGGCGCCGACATCGTGGTCTACTCGGCGACCAAGCACATCGACGGCCAAGGGCGGGTCATGGGCGGTGCGATCCTCGGGCCGGAGGATTACATCCACGGGCCGGTCGAGAACCTCATCCGGCACACCGGGCCGACGTTGTCGGCGTTCAACGCCTGGGTTCTGGTCAAGGGCCTGGAGACGCTGCGGCTGCGGGTGGAGCAGCAGGCCCGATCGGCGTACGCCGTGGCGCAAGCTCTGCAGGACCACCCGGCTATCCGCCGGGTCTGGTATCCCTTCTTGGACTCACACCCGCAGTACGACCTCGCCAAGAGGCAGATGCTCGGCGGCGGCACCGTGGTCACGTTCGAGCTCGACGGCGGCAAGGACGAAGCGTTCGCGCTCATGAATGCCCTTGCCATCGTGGACATTTCGAACAACCTGGGTGACTCCAAGTCGTTGATCACGCACCCGGCGACCACGACGCATCGACGCCTCGCGGAGGCGGACCGGCTCAAGGTCGGGATCACCGAGGGTGTGCTGCGGGTCTCCGTGGGCCTGGAGGACGCCGACGATCTGGTGGCCGACCTGACCCAGGCGTTGAAGGCCGCTACGGGCCGGTGAGCGCGGCCCCGACCGCGGCTCCGGCCTGTCGGTGCTCCAGGTAGCGCACCGGGTCGTGCGGATCGGCCCCGTTGTCGATCTGGTGGCTGATGCACTGGACGGTGCGTCCGGGCGCCGGCGGGAAGTACGGCGCGAGGTCGAGGTGGGTGGCGATCAGATCGTCGGGATCGGCCAGATTGGTCCAGGCGGTCACGCAGGCCGGGACATGCGGCGGCTGCACGGTCAGCCGCTCGTAGAACACGGTGGACATGCCCAGCGGGGAGCCGAGGGTGAGCAGGACGATCGGTTGGTCGATCTCCTGCAGGACCTCGTAGGCCGCCACCGAGCCCAGTGAGTGCGCGACCACGACCCTGGTGGTCGGTGTGACGGCGGCGCGGATCCGTTGTTGCACAGCGGTTTTGACCTGCGCATTGGCACTGTAGAGGGCCACTTCGCGCAAGGCGTGGTCGACGAAACCGGCCGCGCTGACGACTCCGGGGCGGAAGAAGTGCAGGTCGTTGAGCGCGTCGCTGAGGATGCGCAACGTGTCCCACAGCGACTCCTCGGTGGCGCCGAAGGCCAGTGCGTCCTGGGCGGCTGTCCGGTCCGCAGGGTCGCTGGATCGTGTGGCCGCCGTTTCCAACCACTGCTGGGTCAGTTGCCCGATGGCCTCGGTGAGGTCGGGGTCGGTGGCCAGCGCCATGGCGTTAGCCGCCTCGTAGGGTGCGAAAACATCCGCGTAGTAGGCCATCTGGACGCCCAGGCGACCGGGACCTGCGACGAGCTGGTCGGCGAGCTCATCGGCTCCAGCCGTGCGCAGTCCGGTCTGCAGGGCCGGCAACCACTGCTGCACCAGCTGTTCCGCGGTCGAGCCGGACTCCCCGATGCCGTGCACCAGAACCACGCCGCTGCCAGCGGTCGGACCGTCGTCGCTCATATGTCGGTTCTACCAGCAAGTGGCGTCAGGCGTACTGAACCGTCAGCCGCCACGGGCGGTTGCTGCGAGTCGGTGATTCTAGAGTCGCCGAAAATGATTCGGAGACAATGGAATGCAGCGCTTGTGGGGTCTTGGCGTCGACGCCGGCCGCGCACAGCTGACGGGTGACCAACCCGCGGCTGTGTTTGGCCATGTGCGTGGCGCCCTGGACGTTGACCTGCACCCAGCGATCGGCGAGCTCGCCGTGCGGGGGCCACGCCGCGGCGTACGTGCTGGATCGGCAGTCGACGATCACGCCACGGGCCATCGCCGGCATGGCCGCATCGAGTGCGGGTCGCCAGAAGCCGGCGAGCGGCCCGATGCCGGGCAGGTTGACGCCCATCGAGAGACGGTAGGGCGCGACGCGGTCGCTGAGGCGCAGCACGCCGTACAGGGCGGATTGCACGGCGACCCACCGGCCCGCCCGGCGCCGGGCAGACGCATCGAGGGAGGCAAGGTCCAGTGCGTCGTAGAGCACTCCCGAATACAGTTCGCCGGCAGGCAGGGCCGAGGCGCTTCGGAGGCGGACGTTGCGGGCGATCTCGTCGGTGAGATTGGCGCTGACCTTCAGGACGGCAGCCGCGTCCGGCTGCGCGCTTACGCGGGCCAGCGCGTCGATCACGCGATCGCGCAACGGATTCAGCTCCGGCGCGCTCAGCGCGTCCAGGGCCATCGGCCGGCCGCGGCTGCGGGCGGACTTGCCCTCCGACGGTGGCAACAGGATGAGCACTGCCGCAGGTTACTGACCGCGACCTGGCCGACCGTCGGTAGGGTGACTGGGTGCTGGCTCGCATCGTCAACGAAGACCCCGAGCCGGGAGCGCCGCTCAACGAGGCGTTCGCGGCGATCCGCACGGAGCTGGAGGTGTCCACCGAGTATCCGGCCGACGCGCTGGCCGAGGCGCAACAAGCAGCTTCGACGGTGCAGCTGCCGGATCGCGATGAGACGGCGGTGCCGTTCTTCACCATCGATCCGCCGGGGTCGACCGACCTGGACCAGGCGATGTTCCTGGAGCGCGACGGCGAAGGATACCGGGTGCGATACGCCATCGCGGACGTGCCGGCCTTCGTCGCTCCGGGAGGGGCGCTGGATCGGGTCACCCGCGAACGCACGCAGACGCTGTATTTCCCCGACCAGCGTGTCCCACTGCACCCGCCGGTCATCAGCGAGGACAAAGGCAGTTTGCTGCCCGGCCAGGATCGCGGTGCCTTCGTCTGGGACATCCGACTCGATGCGGCCGGCGCGCAGACGAGTGCGCAGGTCTATCGCGCGAGGGTGCGCTCGGTGGCACGCCTCGATTACGAAGGAGTCCAGGCTTCGATCGAGGACGGCAGCGCGCCCGAGGGTCTGATGTTGCTCAGGACGATCGGTGAGTTGCGGATCGCGCTGGAGCGTCAGCGCGGTGGCGCCGACCTGCCGATCCCCGCCCAGGAAGTGCAGCGCGACGACAACGGCGACTATCACCTGCGACTGCGTCCGCCGGTGGCCTCCGAGGACTGGAACTCCCAGATCTCGCTACTGACCGGGATGGCGGCCGCCGCGATGATGTTGGAGGCAGAGGTCGGGATCCTGCGAACCATGCCCGAAGCCCCGCAGTTCGCGGTGGACCGCTTCCGGGGGCAGGCCAAGGCGCTGGGCGTCACCTGGCCGAGCGGTCTGGCGTACGGCGAGTTCCTGCGCACGCTGGATCGCAACGATCCGCACCACCTGGCTTTGATGTACGCCGCGGGCAGCCTCTTCCGTGGCGCGGGATACACCGTGTTCGACGGCTCCACGCCGGACCAGACGATGCAGGCGGCGGTCGCCGCACCGTACGCGCACGTCACGGCTCCGCTGCGGCGCCTCGTTGATCGGTTCGGCCTGGTCATCTGCGAGAGCATCTGTGCCGGTACGCCGGTGCCTGACTGGGCGCGCGAGTCACTGCCTGATCTGCCCAAGCTCATGGCCGCCGGTGATCAACTGGCGCACAAGGTCGATCGCATGTGCACCGACGCCGTCGAGGTGGCGGTGATGTCGCATCACGTGGCGGACACCTTCGCCGCGACGGTGGTCGCGCGCACCAAGACCGGCGTCGAGGTCCAGCTCACCGATCGGCCCGTCATCGCGACACTGCCGGGCGACGCAGCTGCGGGAGACTCGGTGCAGGTGAAGGTCGTCAGCGCCGACCTGGCGTCGCGGACGCTGGAGTTCGCGCTCGTCTGAGCCCCTGTCGATGCCCGCTAGACTCGGGCCCGGATGAGCTGGCCAGGCGGCCGCGTCGAGACATGTTCTCGCCGAGGAACGTCCGGGCTCCGCAGAGCACGGTGGTGGCTAACGGCCACCCGGGGTGACCCGCGGGAAAGTGCCACAGAAAACAAACCGCCCACGTTTGCGTGGGTAAGGGTGAAACGGTGGTGTAAGAGACCACCAGCGGTGCAGGTGACTGCACCGGCTCGGTAAACCCCACCGGGAGCAAGGTCAGACAGCGTGCGCTCGAGGGCTGCTCGCCCGAGCACGCGGGTAGACCGCTGGAGGTGGCTGGCAACAGTCACCCGAGATGGATGGTCGCCCGTCGCCGCCGGTTTGCTGGCGGCGACGACAGAACCCGGCGTATCGGCCAGCTCATCCGCCACTACATGCAGCATGCGGCGTGGCGGACAATGTCGTCCGCCACGCCGCTCGGGCCCGATCAGGCCACGAACGCGCTCGCTTTGCGGGTCGCTGACTGCAACTGGTCCCACACCTCGACGGTCGATGCCCGCAGGGAGCGATAGACCTCGAAGAACTCGGTGTACAACTCCGCGCGCTGCGGGTTCGGCTCGTACTCACGTGTGATGGTGACCGTCGCGTCCGCACCCGCCTCGTAGGAGTCGTAGATGCCCAGACCCACACCACCGACGATGGCGGCACCCTTGGCGCCGAACTCGGTGCCGGCGGGGATGATGATCCGCCGGTTGAGCACGTCAGCGAAAATCTGGGACCAGACCGGGCTGTTCGCGCCACCGCCGGCCATCCGCACGGTGTCCACGGGTGTCGGGATGGCATCGAGGCAGTCCCGGATGCCGTAGGCAACGCCTTCGTAAACCGCGCGCAGCATGTGCCAGCGGTCGTGGCCGCCGGTCAGACCGTTGAAGGAGCCGCGAGCGCTGGGCTTGACGAACGGCGCGCGCTCGCCGCCGGGGGCCAGGTAGCCGTGGAAGATGACACCGCCGGAGCCGATCGGTGTCTGGGCGATCTTCTGGTCGAGGTAGGAGAACAGCTGACCGCCTGGCTGCGCCGCGGCCTCGCTGCGGAACGGCTCACCGAACTCACGCAAGAACCAGTCGACGTTCGGCGTGCAGCAGTTCATGCCCAGACCGCGCACCCAGGTGTCCGGGCCGTGCGGGATGACCCAGCCGACGTCCGGGGGCAGGATGTCGCCGGACAGGTCGTTGGTCGCCACCGTGACGATCCCGGCCGTACCGATCACCGCCATGCAGTCACCGGGCCGGGCCACACCCACGCCCAGCGAGGAGGCGGTGATGTCCATCTGGCCCTTGAAGACCGGTGTGCCCTCGATGAGGCCGGTGACGCCGGCCGCGTGGCGGGTGACTGTGCCGCACTGCTCGGTGGGGTTGCGCAGCGCTGGCAGGACGTCGCGGGTGCGCTGGTCGATGCCCAGAATGTCGAAAACGTCCTCCGACCAGGTCCGGGCGCGTACGTCGATGCCCGCGAGGCTGGCGTCGGAGGGATCCGTGCTGAGATCGCCGGTCAACCCGTATTCGACCCAGTCCTTGCACCACAAGTTCGTGTTCCCGGGGGCGAGCAAGGCCGGCTCGTTGTCCTGCCGCCAGCGCAAGAGGGCGGAGGTGGTGCCGGCGTACGGGCCGGTTCCGCTGATCGGGAACTGCTTGGCCACGGCACCACTGTCGTACCACTGGTCCAGCAGATCCCCGGTACGCCCATCGGTCCACAGGATCGCCGGACCGGCGGGCTTACCGTCGGGGCCGACCATCCAGCTGCCGTCTCCTTGTCCCGTGGCGCACACGGCCAGAATTTCCTCGGCACGCACCGAACCGTTGACCAAGGCGTCCTGGATCGCGCCTGCAGCGGCCTCCCACACCAGGTCCATGTCCTCCTCGGCCAGGTGCGGTTCGGGGTTGACGATGGGGACCGTCCTGGCCCCGCGACTCATCTCGTTGCCAGCTTGGTCGAAGATTGCCGCCTTCACGACCGAGGTGCCGGCGTCCAGTCCCATGAGGAACCCGTTGCTGGTTGGTGCGTTCATTTCGCCTCCGGATTTGATTGCGGTCGTGCGGGATTGCCCAGGTCTGACAGGGTCACGAAGCCGCGATGCCGAAAGTGTGCCAGGTCACATCTTGTTAGTGCAATAGACAACCACTATCTTGTACGTACTTGTATAACTATCGACCGCAGAACACGCGGAAGGATGACGCATGCGCGCGTTGCGAAAGACGGCACCGGGGCCGGGGAACGTCGAGCTGGTCGAGGTGGACCGGCCGGTCCTGAAATCCGGTCAGATCCTGCTCGACGTCGCGGCGGTGGCATTGTGCGGCACGGACCGGTCCGCGATCACCAGGTCGAGCACGTATCCCGTCCCGCGCACGCTGGGTCATGAGGTTGCCGGGCGAGTGGCTGCCATCGCACCAGACGTGCAAACCGACCTGAAGGTCGGCGACCCCGTAACCGTCGAGACCGATGCCTACCGGTGCGGCAAGTGCGCGTATTGTCTTGTCGGACAAGTAAATCGGTGCCCGCATCGCAAAGGGATCGGAACAACCGTCGACGGGGGCCTCGCCGAGCAGCTTGCCATGCCGGCCGAGACGGTCCACCGGCTGCCTGACGACGTTCCCCTCACGGCGGGTGCGTTGACCGAACCGCTGGCGATCGCCGTACATGCTGTCATCGAGCGCAGTCCGTCCCTGGCGGGGGAGGTGGTGGTGGTCGTCGGGCCGGGTGCCGTGGGCATGCTGTGCGCCCAGGTGGCACGCGCCGTCGGCGCGACGGTGCTCCTCGTAGGTCGCTCCCGCCACGAGGCGCGGTTGAACCGGGCACGGGAGATGGGGATCGACCACGTGGTGGCCTCCGATCAGGTGGACGTTGCCGCCTACGTCGCGGACCTGACCGACGGGTACGGCGCGCACAGCGTCTTCGAGTGCAGCGGCGCCGCGTCGGCGTTGGAGGACAGCGCCGACTACTTGCGAAAGGGTGGGCGGCTGGTGCTGGTGGCGTTCTACCACGACCGCCCCGCCATTGACGTCACGCAATTGATTGAGCGCGAGTACGAACTGGTCGGTTCGCGGGGTAAGGCACCGTCGAGTTTTCGAATCGCGCTGCGGCTCATGGCCTCTGGTCAGGTTGATCTTGAAAGAGTGATCGGGGAGGTGCTCCCGGTGGCCGAATGGGAGCACGCGCTGGAGTTGATGGCCGACGGTGTGAAAGTCGTGCTGACGATGGCGCCGAGCGACGCGCAGTCCGTCCGTGGACTGGCCGCCGCCGTCGCGGGATAGCGCGCGACGACCACACCGCACACCGTCACAAACCGCCACCGGCGGCGGCCGCACGCTCCAGGACGCGGTCGATGACGGTGTCGTCCCACCGACCGGTGAAGTAGAGCACGTCGGTCAGAGTGAACCGGTCTCGCATGAGCGGCAACGTGCGCAGCACCCACCGCACCCGATCCTCATCGACCGCAGGCGCCAGGTCGCGGAAGCGGGTCGGGGCGCCCCACCGGTGCAACACGGCGGCGATCTCCTCGGGGGTGCGGACCAACGAGCGCAGCGCAGCTTCGTGTCGGGCCCACTCCGACCAGACCCGGCGCAGGGCACCGCAGCTGCGGTGCTCCTCCCAGGTAGCCGACTTGCGATGCACCGCGGCCAAGCACTCCTGACCCACTTGCCCGCTCTCGTCGACGACCGACCACGAGGACAGCACCGCCGGTTCCAGATCCGCTGGTGTGCCGGAGGCATCGGGGTCCATGGCACCGAGGTCCAGCTCATCAAGACTCACTTCCCACAGCGCTGCGCTCACGACGCTGGCGACGCCGACCTGGGCGCCATGCAGATCGTGCTCGGTGCCCCTGGCCATCGCGGCCATGTCCAGCAGGTGGCTCACCAGGTGCTCGGTGCCCGAGAGTGTTGCCGTTGTGCCCGTGACACCGATCGCAAGGCCGCCCAGCGTAAGGGTTTCCGCAAGCGCTGCAAGACCGCTCGGGGTTTCGGGGTCGACGGCACCGAGTCGGTCGGCCGCGGACAGCACCGCATCGACCGCGTCCGACCGGTAGGCCGCGGGATCCAATCCGGTGGCACACGCCAGATACCAGTCGGCCGGCGCGCACCACGCCGCGATGGCGTCGCCGACACCGGCCCGGGTCAGCCGGTCCGGCGCGCCCGCCAGGATGTCGTGGTCGATGACCAGCGTGTGCGGCCAGGTGGACGGCACGGTCCGCTTCGCCCCGGAACGCACCAACACCGACAACGAATCGGAGTAGCCGTTCACCGAGGCTGCGGTCTGCACGAGGATCACCGGTACGTCAAGCGTCGCGCCCAGCTGTTTGGCCAAGTCGCAGACGGTGCCCGAGCCCACCCCCAGGACCAGGTCGGCGCCCGCGGCCTGGGCGACCGCCGATTCCACCGTCGCTTCGTCGAGCGTGACGCCATGGTCAGCTGTGTGTACGACGAGCTGCCGAGTGGTGACCCCGGCGGGTAGCGCCCGGCGTACGCTGTCCAGCACGTCACCCCCGGCGAACGTCTTGGGGACGTCGTCGGTCAGCAACGCCGGCCGCGCGAACCGGCCGGCGCTGTCGAGAATCGCGGCGAGGTCGTCCAATGCCCCCTGCCGTGCGACGACGCGCATCGGCACCTGCGTGCCCGGGATGGCTATCTCGTTGCCTGCGGCGGCGGTGTCGCTGTCGACGGCCGATCGGAACATGGTCGTGCCTCCTTCAGGCGGGGTGTCGCAACTGCATCAGCCGCGGACGGTCAACAGCTCATCGATCCGGTCGAGGACGACGTCGGGCGGGTCGTCGGCTCCGTTGTGGGCCAGGAGTGCCCGATCGGTCTCGCCGGTCAGGACCAGGGCCGACGTCATCCCGCCGCGGTTGGCGAAGCGGATGTCGGTGGCGAGGCGGTCTCCGAGCATCACGGTCGATTCAGGGCGCAACCCGGTGAGGCGGATCATGATGTCCAACAGCCCTCGCTCGGGTTTGCCGAACACCGCCTCGCAACGCACCTGGGCGCAGGCTTCGATCGCCGCGATGACCGATGCGGCATCGGGCTCTCCGCGACCGCCGGGGAAGGGGCAGAAGCGGTCGGGGTTCGTGGCCACCAGCCGCGACCGCTTGTGAAACCACAACGCGTCGAAGGCAATTTGCAGCTTCCGGTAGTCGAAAGCCCGGTCGTAGGAAGCGATGACGACGTCGATCTGCTCGGGGTCGTCACTCAATTCGACGCCGGCTTCGGTGAGCGCAGACTCCAGCGGCGCCTCCCCGATAGCGAAGACCTTGGCACCTGCCGCGTTGTCCTGGATCCACCGCACCGTCGCCGTCAGGCTCGTCACGACATCGGCAGGGTCGGTCGGCACGCCCAGCCGGGTCAGCTTCTCGGCGTACTCCACGGCGGTCTTCGTGGGGTTGTTGCTGCAAAAGACGGTGCGCTTGCCCGAATCGCGCAGCGCATGGATCGTGCGTTGCGCGCCGGGCAGGAGTGCGTCGCCGAGGTAGACGGTGCCGTCCAGATCGAAAACGGCTGTCTCGATCCGGTCCAGCAGCAACCCGGGTGCCGGCGGCGTCATACCAAAAGCAACATCGGCTGCTGCATCAACTGCTTGAAGCGGGCGAGCCACTGCGCGCCGAGGGCGCCGTCCACCGGACGATGGTCCACCGACAGGACCACCGACATCACCGTGCCGACCTCGAGCTGGCCGTCGTCGGTGACCACCGCTTTCGGGACGGCGGCGCCGACGGCGAGGATGCCGGCGTGCGGGGGATTGATGATCGCGTCGAACTCCTCGATGCCGTACATGCCCAGATTGCTGACGGTGAGGGTGCCGCCTTCCAGCTCGGACTGGTTGAGGCGACCTTCGCCAGCGCGGTCGGCGGCGTCCTTGATACGCGCGGAAAGCGTTGAGAGGGAGAGTGATCCGGCGTCAGTGATGACTGGCGTGACCAGCCCCCGCTCGGAGGCCACCGCGACGGCGACGTCCGCCCGTGGTGCCCGCAGGATCGCGTCGTCGGTCCACACCACGTTCATACCCGGCACGTCGAGCAACGCGAGAGCGGCCGCTTTGACGATGAAGTCATTGACCGAGATCCGCTGGTCGCGACTGGCGTTGATCTCGGCGCGCAGGGCCAGCACGGCATCCATCCGCACGGACGCGCGAAGGTAGAAGTGCGGTGCGGTCTGCTTCGACTGCTGCAGGCGGCCGGCCACCAGGCGGCGCAGTTTGGTGTGTGGCACCGCCTCCCACCCGTCGTACGCCGACGAGACCGTTTGCGGGCTCGGTGCGGGCTGCGCAACCGGTGCGGCAGAGGGTGCGGAGGTTTCCGGAGCGGTACCGGCGGCCGCAGCCGCCTCGACGTCCGCGCGCACGATCCGACCCCGCGGGCCGCTGCCGTCGACGCGATCGATGTCAACGCCCAATTCCCGAGCCACCCGTCGCGCCGACGGGCTCGAGAACCGCCGCCCGGCGGTGCCGGCGCCGACCAGTTCCCGCTCCGGAACCGGCGCTGCCGCCGACGGTGCAGCAGGGGCGGGTGTTACAGCGACCGGCACGGAGGGCTCGGGCGGTGCCGGTGCCGTGGGCTCGGGAGCAGACGCGGGTTCGCCCCCGAGCGCCGCCACCAATTCCTCTGCGGCCGCGGCAGGTTCGCCCACCGCGAGGATCACCGCAATCGGGTCACCGACCGGTACGGTCGCACCACCGTCGACCAACAGGGTGTGCACGATGCCGTCGCTATCGGCGGACACCTCGACCAGTGCCTTCTCGGTCTCAACGGTCGCGATGGTCTGATCCTTGCTGATCTCGGCCCCGGCCTCGACCATCCACGATTCGAGGATGGCTTCGTCGGAATCCGCGGAGACGCCTGGCATCCGGAAGTAGCTCGCCATGTGTATTCCTTAGTCGTTGAGGTAGATTCGCGGATCAGGCGGTGACGCGCTGCAGGCCGGCCACGATGTCGCTCTCGTCGGCCAGAGCTGCTGCCTCCAGGACCTTCGAGATGCTGGGGGAGGACTCGCTGCCGTGGACCCGCTCGATCGGCGCATCCAGCCAGTCAAAGTAGCGGCGCTGGATCTCATCGGCCAACCACCCGCCGTACGACGTCTGCAGGGAGCCCTGCTCGACGATCAGGACGCGGTTGGTCTTCTTGATGCTGGCCTCGATGGTGTCCCAGTCGATACTGGCCCGGTCCAGCCACCGCAGGTCGACGACCTCGGCGTCGATGCCGCTGCTGTCTGCTGCGGCAACCGACTTGTTCACCATGGACAGGTAGGACAGCACCGTCACCGCGGAGCCCTCCCGGCGGATGGCGGCCCGACCCGGCGGCAGCACGTAGTCGAAGTCGCGCAGCGGAGCCGGCGCCACCGACTTGTAGAGATCGGCGTCGTGCTCGAGGACGGCGACCGGATCTTTCAGGGCCATCGCTGCGTTCAGCAGACCGACGTACTCCAGCGGTGAGGACGGCGCGATGATGCGCCAGCCGACGGAGGTCGCAAGGATGCCGGCCGGGTCCATCGAGTGCTGTGACCCGTAACCGGTGCCGGTGCCGATCTTGATCCGCAGCAACAACGGCATGTCGTGATCGCCGCCGAACATGTGGCGGGCTTTGCCGATCTGGTTGAACAACTGGTCGGCGGCCACCCAGATGAAATCGGCGTACATCAGCTCGACGACGGGGTAGAAGCGGCCGTCAAGCGCCAGCCCCCGCCGAGCCCGGTGAAGGCGGCCTCGGAGATCGGCGTACCCAGCACGCGGTCCTCGAACTTCTCCGCCAGACCCTTGGTCGCGCCACGCGACCCGCCACTGAGTTTGTGCACGTCCTCACCCATGATCACGATGCGGGGGTCGGCATCCATCCGCCGGCCCATCACCTCAGCGATCACGTCGACGAACTTCTGGTCGGCGACCTCATCGGCGCCGAAGTCCTTCTCCTCGCGGACGCTCCTGCCCTCCAGGGTCGACAGGTCGCCGCGGATGCCGACGTCGATGCGGGCGGGGTCCGGCCACAGCTCGGGGCGGATGCGGTTCTGACCGGGCTTGCCCTCCGGGTCCTGCTCGATCAGACCGGCTCCGATCGTGGCCAACTCCGCACGGATTGCGCTGCGGATGGTGCTCAACTCATCGGCGGTGCGCAGTGTGCGGCGGATCAGGTGCGACTCGACCAACGCGATCGGGTCCCGGTCACGCCACTGGGTCTCCTCGTCCTTGTCGCGGTAGCCGAAGGCGCTGCCGGGGAAGGGACCGTTCTGGTGGAAGTAGCGGTAGGTGTCCGCCTCGATGATCGTCGGACCGCCGCCCGCGCGCATGTGGGCCAGCGCTTGATCCATGGCGAGTTTCACGGCGAGCACGTCCTGGCCGTCCACGCGCCAGCTGGGAATGCCGAACCCGAGACCGCGGGCCGACAGGCGCGCGTCGCCGGTGGCTTCCTGCACCGTGGTGGACACGGCGTACTGGTTGTTCTCGATGAAGAAGCACACCGGGAGGTTCCACGCGGCCGCAAGGTTGAAGGACTCCAGCACCGAGCCGATGTTGACCGCTCCGTCACCGAAGTAGGTGACCGCGACGTTGTCGGTGTCGGCGTGCCGGTCGGCCCAGGCGAATCCGGTTGCGAAGGGGACCGCCCCGCCCACGATGGCGTTGGTACCCATTGCGCCGGCTTCCTTCCACTGCAGGTGCATCGAGCCGCCACGACCGTGGCAGTAGCCGTCGGCGAGACCGGCGATCTCGGCCATCGAGCGGTGGAGGACCTCGCGCACCGCATCACTCAGCGGCTGCGCCGGATCAATGCCGCCCGGAGCAACGAAGCCCAACGCCTTGGCCAGGAACTGGTGGTGCCCTCGGTGCGAGCCGTTGACCTGGTCACCGCCGTTCAACGGCAGACCCGAACCCACAGCACCGGCCTCCTGCCCGATGCTCGAGTGCGCCGGACCGTTGATCAGCTTCTGGCCGGCCAGGACGAGGACCTCCTCCTCGAACGACCGGATGATGTTGAGCTGGGCGTACATGGTGTCCAGCTCGGCCGGCGTGGCTGCGTCCCAGTCCGCCGTGGTGGTGGCGAGCTCGACCCAGGGGGCGAGAGGCTTGAGCGGGGTGGTCTTGGGCACCGGCGTTACCTTCCGGTGTTCTCGTGGTTCGTCAGTGATCGTGACGCGCGGCGGCGCGGTCGTGGGCAGAATGATGGGGATAGCCAGGTACACACAGGTATGGCGTGGGTGCAGTCAAGTAAACGCTCAGCCTGGTACCGTCAGCGAGGCTATGAACATTTCTGCCGCCAGCGCCTCGTCGACCCCCAGCCCGATTCCTGCTGTGCTGGATCGAGACGGTGCCACGCCGATCTACATCCAGCTCGCTGAGGTGTTGCGCGCACGCATCGAGAGCGGTGAATGGCAGCCGGGTCAACGGATTCCGTCGGAGAACGAGCTCAACCGGATGTACGGCGTGAGCCGGATGACCGCCCGACAGGTGCTGGCCCAACTGGTCAACGAGGACCTGCTCTTCCGGGTCCAGGGCAAGGGCACTTTCGTCGCGCACCGCAAGATCTCCACGCGCTCGCCGGCCTACATGGGCATCCGCGAGCAGTTGGAGGGAATGGGTTACGCGGTCCAGACCAAGATCCTCAAAGAAGGCATCGTGCCCGCCGACGGCCGAGTCGCCGAGGCGCTGCGGTTGATGCCGGGGGAGGATGTCTACGAGATCCGCCGGATTCGGCTGCTGCCGGATGACGAGCCGATCAGCATCCACACGTCGTACGTGCCGGCGGCGCTGGCTCCGGGGCTCGGGGCGGCGGACCTTGCCAGCCGACAGTTGTGCGTGGTGCTTGAGTCCGAGTACGGCCTGCGGATGGGGCACATCGATGAGACCCTCGAGTCCACGTTGCCCTCGGCAGCGGCAGCTTCGGAACTGGGCATCAAGCGCAGCACGCCGCTGCTGCTGCTGAGCCACCAGATCTCCGATCCGAGCGGGAAGCTCTTCGAGTACTCGCGCATCCTCTTCCGGGGCGACAAGATCCGGCTGCAGTTCCACTACGACCTCTGATCCGCGAGCGGTCGTCGCGCCGGTCACTGGGGCCACGGGCGGTCAGCCTTGTCGAGAATCAGTTCGAGTGACGACACGGTGACCAGGCCGTCCTCGTCGCGGACGTCCAGGCCCGCCCGGTAGTGCGCCGGCGCACCGGGCTCGCCCAGGTTGCTGATCACGGTGGCAGCGTCTGGGAAGGAATCGTCGCCGGTCAGTGAGCTGATGGTGACGATGTGGCGCAGTCCTGCGGCGGCGGCTGCGCGAGCACCGGACTCCGAATCTTCAACCACGACAACCATTTCCGGGTCCTGATCGAGATCGGCCAGTGCGCGCAGATAGATGTCGGGTGCCGGCTTCTTGGCGGCGACGATGTCACCGGCCCAGACCCCGGCCATGCGGGATCGGGTCGCCTCACCGACGGCCGTTCGCAGGACTGCCTCGACGCTGCGTTCGGCCGAGGTGGAGGCGACCGCCACCCGCCAACCGGCATCGAGCGCACTCTCGATGAGTCGACGCACCCCAGCTCGGCCGGGCAGCTTGCCCGCTTCCACCAGTTCAACGTAGAGCTGGCTCTTGCGCCGGTGCAGATCGGCAACGGTGGCGTCCAGGTCGGCCTCGGCGACGCCCGCCTCCGGGTGGGTCTGTAGGTAGTGGCGCATACGTTCCTTGCCGCCACCGATCTTGACCAGGTCGGCGTACTCCGCCACGCTCCATTCGATGTCCAGGCCGGCTTCGGCGAAGGCTTGGTTGAACGCCACCAGGTGGCCGTCCCGTTCGGTATCGGCCAGGACACCGTCGCAGTCCAGGATGAGTGCGGGTGAGCTCGATGTCATGCGCCCACCCCGACCAGCGCGTGGGCCCTGCCGGCTGAACCGAACTGTTCGATGTGCTCGGTGACGGTCGCGGCCACCGCTGCGGAGATCTGGTCGAACATCTTGACCGGCTCCCATTTGCCGGTCTCCTCCGCCGTCGCGATGTGCGCCTGTGCGGCCTTCATGTAGGCCAGCTTCACGGTCGTCGAGATGTTGATCTTGGCGATCCCGTTGGCGATGAAACGGTCGAAGTCGGTTTGGGACAGCCCCGTGCCACCGTGCAAGACGATCGGCAGGTCGGTCAGCCGGCCCAGCTCCAGGACCCGATCGAAGGCGAGAACCGGGGAGGCCTTGTACAGACCGTGCGCCGTGCCCAATTGTGGCGCAAGCAGATCGACACCGGTGTCGCTGGCGACCTCGACGAGTTGTTCGTTGGTGTAACTGTGCAGTGCTTCATCGGAGCCGACGCCGTCTTCCACGCCGATGATGTTCTCGATCTCGCTTTCCACGCCGACTCCGGCGGCGTGCGCCTCGGCAACGACCTCCGCCGTCTCGCGCCAGGCCTGGTCCAGCGGGCGGTCGGAGGCGTCGAAGAGAACCGAGGACCAGCCGGTACCGATGACCTCGGTGATCACCGACCGGTCGGGACAATGGTCCAGATGCAAACTCACCGGGACACTCGCGGCCTGCGCCGCATGCCGGAACGCATCGAAGAGCGGCTGGGCGCCCGTTGCCTTCACGGTCTTGACCGAGGTCTGGATGATGACGGGTGATTGGGCAGCCTGCGCCGCCTGCACCACGGCACGCAGCGACATTTCGTCGACGATGTTGACGGCGGGAACCGCGTAACCGCCGGCACGGGCGGTCGTTACGAGGTCGACGGTGTTGGCGATAGCCATGAGCTGTCCTAACGTCGGGAGACGGGTGCAGCCGGAGTGGTCAGAACGACACAACGACCCGGGTGCGTGCAGTCACCATACATGTATATACGACCCTAGACAACCTACTCGCGGCGAATGTTCCACACTTCGGTGGCGACGTCGGCGAAGCTGTCAGGATCGACGCCGGCGCGGCCGAGGAAGACGCCGTCCGGCACTGCCTGCGCATCGCCCTGGGCGGCCTCGGCGATGGCGGTGAACGTCCCCGGCTGAGCACTGCCGCCGTACAGGACCCGCACCGAATCACCCCGGGGCGCAAGGAGACTCCGGAGTGCTGCCACAACGTCGACGACGTGCTCGGCTGGTGCCGGTCGATCGCGTCCGATGGCCCAGGCCGGCTCATAGGCCACCACCAATCCGCCCGGGCAGTCCGTGTCGCCGATGACGGCATCGATCTGGGCGCTGACGGCAGCCACGGCGGATTCGCCCTCCACCGCCTCACCCACGACGACGACCGGGGCCATGCCTTCTCGGGCCGTCGCTCTCACCTTGGCCAAGACCGTGTCGTCGGATTCGCCGAACAGGCGTCGACGTTCCGGGTGGCCGGCCATCACCATCCGCACCCCCAGCTCGGCCAGCAACGGGGCACTGACCTCTCCGGTGAAAGGACCAGGGGGATGGACGGACACATCCTGGGCACCGACCAGCCCGCCGCCGGCGCCGAAACCGTCGCGTAACAGCGGGATCAACGCGAAGGCAGGGCAGATGTAGGTGCTTCCCGGGTCCACTCCGGAGGCCTGCAAGCGGCCCAGGACGGTCGGGCCCCAGGCTCTCGCCGCCTCCGCCCCGAGATACGACTTGGTACTGGTCCCGATCAAGGTGGCGGGCAGGGGTGGAACGCCGGCGGTCATGCCGGCACCGTGTCGCGCGCAGGCTGAAGTCCGCCGCGCAGCCGCTGCTCGACGTACTCGCGATGCGCGCGCACCTCGCAGTCGATGTCGGCGGAGTCCCAGCCCATCAAGGGTGCTGCCGCTTCGGCGACCTCGCGATCCACCGACCGTCCCAGATCCGGCTCCAGGCCCACCATGGTGCGTCGGTGCAGCAGATCCGTCAGGTGGGTCGCACCTTCGCCACGGATCGCGATGTCGATCTCGGCGGTCAGTACGGCGTCTCGTCCCTCGCCGATCACCCGGCCGGCTGCCGGGTCTCGCCGGATGAGGTCGATGAGCTGGCGGCACCGCGCGCCGTACACCTTGATCAGACGGCGTATGACGACATCCGGCACGCCCTGAGCGCGAAGCTCGTCGGCCAATTGCGTTGCGACTGCGAGCCATTGATCGGCGGCGCCGGGTAGGGCAGTGGTGTCGGCGTGCGACGGCTGAGTCGAGACTCCCAGTAGCTTCGCGACGACGTCCACCGTCTGGACCCCGAGCGAGAGGTGCGGCGTCAACTTGCCGCCGACGATGCTCACCAGCCGCTCGACCTGGGGGTGGGTCAGGATCAGATGCGACCGAGGGATGTCGCCGGTCGAACCGTCGGGGCGGTACGGCAGGGGCCGAACGCCGGCGTACGTGAACAAGACACTCTCCCGGCTCAGGCCGGCGCTGGGGATCAGCGCGTTGGTCTCGCGGATCAGATAGTCGACATCGTCTTCGTCGGCGGCGACCGTCCCCGGGTCACCGGTGAACCGCTCATCGGTCGTGCCGATGAGATAGCGATCGTTCCACGGGATGACCAGCACGGCGCGATTGTCCGAACGCGCCTCGTAGTAAATGCATTCGGCGGGCGCACCGGGGAACGGATCGACTACCAGGTGGGCACCCTTGGTACCGCCCACCATGCGTTCCAGCGACACGAGACCCGCCAACTCATCCAGCCACGGCCCGGCCGCGTTGACGACCACCTCTGCGGACACGGTGTGCTCGGCACCCGTCGTCAGATCGGTGTAGCGCACACCGGTGGCACGACCGGAGGCGCACGTGATCTCCTCGACGGCGGCGTACGTCTGAACGGTGGCACCCGATTCGACTGCGGACAGGAGGGTTTCGAGGACCAGACGCTCGGCGTACTCCACCTGGCCGTCGTAGTAGTGCAGCCCGCCGGTCAGACCATCGGGGTCCAGGGAGGACAACTCGACGGCGGCCGCCTTCTTGCCGATGCTCCGGTGGCGCGGCAACGACTTCCCGGACGACAGCGCGTCGTAGAGCACCATGCCGATCCGGAACATCCAACCGGGCTTGTGGTTGTGCCGGTAGATGGGTACGACGAAGCCCAGCGGTTTGACCAAGTGCGGTGCGATCTGAAGAAGCCGCTCGCGGTCGTGCAGGGACTCGTGCACGAGCCGCAGCTCGCCGTGCTCCAGGTAGCGAAGTCCGCCGTGAATCAGCCGGCTCGACCAGGAGGACGTGCCCGACCCGATGTCGGCACGCTCCAGGACTGCCACGGAGAGGCCGCGTAAGGCGGCCTCTCGTGCGATCGCCGCGCCGTTGATGCCGGCACCCACGATCACCAGGTCGTAGTGTCGCGCTGCGAGTTGTGCTGCGTCGGTTGCTCCGAGTACGGCCATTGCCCACCCTTACTGTCTGGTTGTGTGCCGATACCAGCACCGGGAGCCGGTGCTGGCATCGATTCGTGCGTTCGTGATGGTGCTGCGCGGCTCAGGCGGGCACCACCCGGTTGGTCCATCCGCGCGTCAGATCGCGGGCGGCGCGCCAGCCGTCGTACATCGCGTCGGCCTGGTCGCGGCTCATCGTGGGCTCGAAGCGGCGGTCCACCTGCCACTTGGCGGAGACCTCGTCCAGGTCGGCGAAGATGCCGGTGGACAGGCCCGACAACAGCATGGTGCCGAAGATCGTGGCTTCGGCGACCTTGGGTCGCACGACCGGAATGCCCAGGATGTCGGCGGTGAGCTGGCACAGGAAGTTGTTCTTCACCGCGCCGCCGTCCACGCGCAGCTCGGCGATGTCCACGGCGCCGGTGCCCTGCCGGGCGGCCTCGACCACGTCCCGCGTCTGATAGGTCATCGACTCCACGGCGGCACGGATGATGTGCAGGCGGCTGGTCGCGTTGCTCATCCCGATGATGGCTGCCCGCGCGTAAGGATCCCAGTCCGGCGCCGAAAGGCCGGTGAAGGCGGGCACCAGGTAGACCCCGTCAGTGCTCGGGACCTGACCGGCGTACCACTCCGAGTCGGGGGCGGCGTGAATGAGTTTCAGGTCGTCACGCAGCCACTGCATGGTCTTTCCCATGGCGAAGAGGACGCCCTCGATCTCGTAGGCGACCTTGCCCTGGACGCCCCAGCCGACGCTCGGGGTCAAGCCCGGAATCAGTTGGGGCTTGTCACCACAGTTGATGTTGAGCACTCCGGCAGTCCCGTAGGTCATCTTGGACAGACCCGGCTCGTAGGCGGCCTGGCCGAACAGGCCGGCCTGCTGATCGCCGAGGTTGGCGGCGATGGGGACCGGCGAACCGAAGGTTGCTTCGATGTCACCGACGACCGCGTCGGACGGGACGATCTCGGCCAGCATGGTCTTGGGGATGTTGTAGATCGCCAGGAGATCGTCGTCCCAGCGCAGAGTCTGCAGATCCATCATCATCGTGCGGGACGCATTGGAGTAGTCGGTGACAAAGGACTGGCGGCCGGTGAGATTCCAGATCAGCCAGGTGTCGACGGTGCCGGCGAGCAGTTCTCCACGTTCCGCGCGTTCCTGTGCGCCGGGGACGGCGTCGAGGATGAAGCGGATCTTCGAGGCGGTGTAATAGGCATCGGGAATCAGTCCGGTGCGGGACTGGATCAGATCGCCGTGACCGGCCTGGGCCCACCGCTCGACCACGTCGACGGTCTGTCGGGAGGCCCACACGATCGCGTTGTGGATGGGCCGGCCGGTGTCCTTCTCCCACACGATGCCGGTCTCGCGCTGGTTGGTCAGCGCCACCGCTGAGAGATCTGACGGGGTCAGGTTGGCATCGCGCAGCGCCGCGCGAATGACCTCCAGCTGGGTGTTCAGGATCTCCGTGGCGTCATGCTCGATCC
This sequence comes from Branchiibius cervicis, assembly GCF_042661605.1. Classification (NCBI taxonomy): domain Bacteria; kingdom Bacillati; phylum Actinomycetota; class Actinomycetes; order Micrococcales; family Dermacoccaceae; genus Branchiibius; species Branchiibius cervicis. Next base: position 1,860,395 of record NZ_JBHSWJ010000002.1, on the reverse strand, counting down.
AACCCGGCTTGGGGTAGTGCTGAGTCAGCTCCTGCTGGGCGAATCCGACGATCGTGCAGTCCTGATCGATGACGAACGATCGTGCGCTGGTGGTGCCTTCGTCGATCCCGAGAATGTATGTGGCCATGGGTCTATCCGTTCTGACGGTGAAGCGCTATGGGAGTAGCGGGGGCAGAGCAGGTGACGCGATGTGAGTCGGATCACAGGGGGTGCTCAGAAGGTAGACCGCTCGTACAAGTACAGTCAAGCACTTGTATAAACTTGTATAGCCAGCTAGTGTCCCGACCATCATTGAGAGCCAGATCACACTTCTTACCCGTGCTTTGGTCTCACCAGGCAGTGCGAAAGCACAGCTCCCGGAAGGTCAACTGGAATGACATTCGATGCACTGATGCTCCTGCTCGCAGCAGGTGGGGGCTTCTTGGGCGCCGCGATCGGCGGCCTCAACGCGTTCATCTTCACCGGACTGGCGGTGTTGTTGGGTAACGCGATCCTGATGGCGGGCGGCTCGGCCGGTTTCCTGAACACCGTGGCGTTCGGCCCGTTCCTCGGTCCGCACGTCGCCTTCGTCGGCGGTGTCGCCGCCGTCGCGTACGCCGGGCGCAAGGCGGCCCGGGTGGCGGAGAGGGCCGCCGATCTGGCGGTCGCTCCCGCCGCCGTCGCGGCGATGTCCGGTGCGGGCACGGCGGATCTGGACCGGCCGCGCGATGTGTCGGTGGTGGATCTTGAGAACGCCGGTCCGGCACCGGACGATGCTCCCATCGTCGGCGGCAAGGACATCGGTGTTCCGCTGATCTCCTTGGAGCAGTGGGACGTTCTGCTGGTGGGCGTCGTGGCCGGGATGCTCGGCTACTGCGTCAACCAGGTCGTCGCCGCAATCGGTTGGTTCGGCACGCACACCGACACCATCGCGTTCACCGTGATTGTGATGGCCATTGCCACCCGCCTGCTGTTCGGCCGCACGGGACTGTTCCCCAAGTCCGGCTCGCGGCCCGACGGGGCCAGCGGCTGGGGCCGCTTCGCACCGTACGACGAGGCTCGCTGGATCAAGTACCACGAGCGGTTCGTGCCAGCGACCATGCTCGGGGCATTCGTCGGCCTGTTCGCCGCCGGCATCACGGTGTTGTTGTCCACTGCGTACCCGGACCTTGGTGCGACAGCCAAGACGTTTGCCTTCGGTTTGTCGGCCCTGTCGCTGATCTTCCTGGGCTTGGGAGTGTCGTTCCCGGTGACTCACCACATCACGTTGCCCGCTGGGGTGGCCGCCGCGGCCTTCCTGCCAATCGTGCACGGCAACCACACCGCGGCCATTCTCATCGGTGTCCTCGGCGGGATCCTGGGTGCGTGGCTGGGTGAGTTGTTCGCGCGGCTCTGGTACAACCAGGGCGACACCCACATCGATCCTCCCGCGGCCGCGATCTGGCCGGCTACGACCATCATTCTGGTGGCTGCGGCCTTGTTCAGCTGACCGACCTGACACCCGTTCGTCGCCAACCAAGAGGAGAACCGTGCCGGCACCCGTAGAGATCCCGGCCGCAGTCGTTGCGGACGTCGACGGAACCATCGCGGGCGCCGACCATCAGGTCTCACCGCGGACGTTGGACACCCTCGCCGCTCTCGAGCGGCGGGGTGTCCCCGTCATCCTGGCCACCGGTCGCTCCGAGGCGAATGTTCTGGCCATCGCCCGGCGCGCGGGACTGACGACTCCGGCCATCGCCTGCAACGGCGCGCTGGTCGTCGATCCCGTCAGCGGTGACCGGCTGCGCGTGCGGACGGTCGCCCCGGCTGACGTCTCGACGATGATCGAGTTGCATCGCCGCACCGGCGCCGCCCTCACCTGGTGGACGCCGGAGCAGATTTTCGTCACCAGTGAGCGACTGAAAGCCGAGCTCGCGCAGCTGGGCGACGGTGAGATCGAGGTTGTCGCTGCGCCAGAGCCGCCACCCCAGGACGTTCTGAAAATCATGTTGAACGGGACCGCCGCGCAGTTGGACGCCATCGGTGACATCGTGACCGAAGCCCTTCCGCGCGTGACCCGTTCGCTTCCGACCTTCTGGGAGTTGTCGGCCCAGGATGGGGACAAGTGGGGCGCCTTGGAGTGGCTGTTCCGGCGGCTGGAGATCGACCCTGACGGCGTGCTGGGCATCGGTGACGGCGGCAACGACGTGCGCTGGCTGGCCCGCGTCGGACGTCCGGTGGCGATGGCCAACGCCCATCCGTCGGTGCATGAGGTGGCCGTGGCCGTCGCCGGACATCACGCGGACGAGGGAGCGGCTGAATTCCTGATGCAGGAAGTGAATTCCTGGCCGGAGGTGGCGTCATGACGGCCAAGGGCAACGACGTGTTCTGCCTTCCGGAGCAGCTTGCCGCGGGGGACCAGGAGTACGTCGTCGGCAGTTACTATCTCGAACTTCCCTCTACTGCAGACGTTCTGGCTCGTGCGGCTGGGTTTGCCGTGGGACAGAGCATCGGAACCTGGGTCGAGGTACCCGGCGTGACGGCTGAGATGCGCGATCGGCACGTCGGCCGCGTGATCGGCGTACTACCCTGCCCGCCAGTTGATCTCGCCACACAGCAGCCAGATGTCAGCGGCTACGTCGTGCAGGTCGCAGTACCCACCGTCAACATCGGGCCATCGATCCCGATGCTTCTCACGACGATCCTCGGTAACGACAGTTCGACGTCGGTGCAAGCGAAACTGATCGACGTGCAAGTGCCACCGCGGTTTGCCGCAGCGATCGGCGGACCGCGTTTCGGAGTCGAGGGTATCCGTGACCTGCTCGGCGTCCCCGACCGTCCGTTGCTGCTGAACATGATCAAGCCGTGCACCGGGTTGACGCCCGAAGCGGGCGCGGAGATCTTCTACCAGACCGCGCTCGGCGCGGTCGACATGATCAAGGACGACGAGCTCATGGGTTCGCCGGAGTTTTCTCCGGTGCCCGATCGGGTCAAGGCCTACACAGCTGCCGCCGAGCGTGCTCGGCAGGTGACCGGTCGGGACGTGGTGTACATCCCCAACGTCACCGACCGCCCGGACCGGATGCTGGAACACGCCACGGCCGCGGTCGACAACGGCGCGCGAGCGCTCATGGTCGCCTTTGCCAGCGTCGGGTACGGCGCGGTGCAGGCTCTCGCCGAGGTGGCCGATGTTCCGATTCTCGGTCACTTCGCCGGCGTGGCACCGTTCTACGAGGGCCCGGCCTCCGGCATGGCATCGCCGATCGCAGCAGGGTTGCTGCCGAGGGTGGCCGGCGCCGACTTCGTCCTGATGGCAACGCCGTACGGCGGGTACCCGCTCGCCCGGCTGCAATACCTGCGGACTGCACAGCAGATCTCACTGCCCAGGCCAGGGGTGAAGTCCGCCATGCCCATCGTCGGCGGCGGGGTGCACCCGGGTGTGGTCGCGACGTACATCGATGATCTCGGCACCGACATCGTGTTGGGCGCCGGCGGCGCGATCCAGGGCCACCCGGACGGACCGGCTGCCGGCGCCGACGCGATGCGTCAGGCGATCGACGCAGCGATGGCGGGCGTACCGGTGACCGAGGCGGCCGGTGACCACCGGGAACTCGCCGCAGCGCTACGCGCCTTCGCCTGACCACCAACCATTCCCGATCAACGCAAGGAAATACCAGGATGAGCAGCAGTACCTCCCTCACCACCCAGGTCGTCGTGCTCGGCGGCGGCCCGGGTGGGTACACCGCTGCGTTCCGCGCCGCTGACCTCGGGTGCGAGGTCGTGCTCATCGACGATCGCCCCGCGTTGGGTGGCGTATGCCTCAACGTGGGGTGCATCCCGTCGAAGGCGCTGCTGCACGCGGCGAAGGTGCTGTCCGAAGCGCGGGAGATGCAGGAGCGGGGTATCAGCTTCGGAGCACCGACCGTCGACATCGACGCCTTGCGCGGCTGGAAGGACGGTGTCGTCGGACGCTTGACCGGCGGCCTGACCGGCCTGGCTCGCAAGCGCAAGGTCCAGACCGTCGTAGGCGTCGGTCGCTTCACGGGGTCACACACGATCGAGGTCGCCGACGACGACGGCCGGACCACGACGGTGAGTTTCGAGCAGGCAATCGTTGCCGTGGGCTCCCGACCGGTCCGACTGCCCTTCGTCCCGTACGACGATCCACGAGTCTTCGACTCGACGGGCGCCCTCGAGCTGCGACAGATCCCGAAGCGGCTGCTGGTCATCGGCGGGGGCATCATCGGCTTGGAGATGGCGGCGGTCTATCACGAGCTTGGCTCGGCGGTCTCGGTGGTGGAACTGGCGCCGCAAGTGGTGCCCGGCGCCGATGCGGATCTGATCGCACCTCTCGCCGCGCGCATCTCGCGGCAGTACGACGCGGTCTGGACCTCGACCAGCGTCACGGCCGTCGATGCCACGCCGAGTGGCATCACGGTGTCTTTCAGTGGTGAATCAGCCCCGGCGACAGCACAATTCGATGCAGTTCTCGTCGCGGTGGGGCGGGTGCCCAACGGTGGGTTGATCGACGCGGAGGTCGCCGGTTTGGACGTGGATGAACGCGGCTTCATCTCGGTGGATTCACAGCAGCGCACGAACGTTGGGCACATCTACGCGATCGGGGATGTCGTCGGCAACCCGATGCTCGCGCACAAGGCCGTGCACGAGGGACGCGTGGCCGCTCAGAACGCCGCTGGACAGTCCAGCGGTTTCGACACCACCTTGATCCCGAGTGTCGCCTACACCGACCCCGAGGTGGCCTGGGTGGGGATGACGGAGAACACGGCGGCCGCAGCGGGCGTCGACGTAGAGGTGGGGGTTTTCCCATGGGCTGCCTCGGGCCGGTCGCTGTCGTTGGGTCGCGACGAGGGTCTGACCAAGCTGGTCGTGGAGCCGCAGACGGGCCGGATTCTCGGCGCGGGCATCGTCGGCCCCGCGGCGGGCGAACTCATCGCCGAGGCGACCCTTGCGATCGAACTGGGTGCGCTGGCCGAGGACGTGGCCCTGACCGTCCATGCCCACCCCACATTGTCGGAGACGCTGGGGATGGCAGCCGAGGTCTGGGAGGGCACCATCACCGACCTCTACCTTCCGCGGAAGAAGGTGTGAACCCTCGATCGGCGCGCCTCGCGGTGCTCACCAGCGGCGGGGACGCGCAGGCGATGAACGCTGCTATTCGCGCGGTCGTCAGAACCGCGTTGCACCTGGGCGTCGAGGTCTTCGGCGTGCATGAGGGGTACGACGGGCTTGCGGGTGCGACGGAACGTATCGAACAGCTGGGGTGGGATGACGTGTCGCGCGTGCTGGATCGCGGCGGCACGATGCTGGGCACTGCTCGCTCGACGGCGTTCCGCGAGCGCGCCGGTCGCCGGTTAGCCGCAATCCGACTCGTGCGCAAAGGAATCGACCGAATAGTTGTCATCGGTGGCGATGGCAGTCTGACCGGTGCGCTGCTGCTGCACGACGAGTGGTCGCAATTGCTGGCCGAGGCGGTGGCCGCCGGTGAGCTGTCCGCCGCCGAGGCAGAGCGCCACGGGGGCGTGGTGATCGTCGGCGTACCCGGCTCGATCGACAACGACCTGCCGGGCACGGATGTGGCGGTCGGGACCGATAGCGCACTGCGGCAGATCGTCGACGCGATCGATGCGCTCGAAGCGACCGCGACCAGTCACCAGCGGACCTTCGTGGTCGAGGTGATGGGCCGAAACTGCGGCTATCTGGCCGCCGCCGGGGCCATCGCGGGCGGCGCCGACTACGTCCTTCTGCCGGAGACTCCCGTCGGCCCGGACTGGCAGCACGAGATGTGCACCCTGCTGGGCGCGGGCCGTGCGGCAGGCCGGCGCAACAGCGTGGTCGTCGTGGCTGAGGGTGCCCGCAATGCGGCAGGCGCCCCGATCACAGCGGGCGAAGTGCGTGCTGCGATCGAGCGGCTGCTCGGTGACGAGACCCGCGTGACCGTCCCCGGGCATGTGCAGCGCGGGGAGTGCCGAGCGCGGCCGACCGCGTGGTCGCCTCGCTCATGGGTGCTGCCGCCGCACGTGCCGCGGTCGATGCCGATCTGACGGCCGATGCGCACCTGGTGGGCATTCGCGGCACCCGGCCGGAACTGTCCCTGCTGCGCGATGCCCTCGCGCGGGCCGGTCAGATCGCGCAGTGTGCCCAACACGGAGACGGCGCCGGGGTCCGGGCGCTGCGCGGCGCAGCGTTCGGGGATCTGGTGCGCACCAGCGACGCCATGGCCCGGGCCGTCCCGCGCAGCCCGCAGGAGGACGCTCGCCGGGTGGGCGTTCTGGTGGAGGGACCGCTCGCGCCGGGGATGAACGCCGTCGTCCGGGCGCTGGTGCGCCTGGGTCTGTCCGAGGGGCTGGAGTTCGCGCAGATCGACGACGGGCTGGCGGGTTTGGTCACGGGACAGGTGCGCAGACTGGATTGGGACAGCGTCTGCGGCTGGGCCGGCGAGGCCGGTTCCCGCGTCATCAGCGGCGACGCGAGACCTGTCGATCTTTCCGACGTCGGCGCCGCGCTGGAGAAACACGGCCTCGACGCGTTGGTCGTGCTGGGCGGTTGGTCGGCGTACGAGCAGGCGACCCGCCTGGCGGCGCTGGAGGTGCCGACCGTGGTGATCCCGGCCTCGATCGGCGGGGACGTTCCGGGGACGGAGACCTGCGTCGGCGCCGACTCGGCGGTCAACTGGATCGTCTCCAACGCCGATCGGATCCGCCACCTGGGTACTTCGCAGGTGCGGTGCATCGTGGTCGAGACCGGAGGGGATGCCTGTGGGTATCTGCCCACTGTCGCGGGCCTCGCCGGGGGTGCGGTTCGCGTCTACGTACCGGAGGAACCGGTGGATGCCGCCATCATCCGCGAGGATGCGCAACGACTGGCGCGCAGCGTGGATCAGGGTCAGCGACTGGGGTTGGTCATCCGCGGCGAACGCGCTGCCGGTGCACTGACGACTGACGAATTGTGCCGCGCTTTCGAGGAATTCGGGGACGGCCGGTTCACGATGCACCAGGTCGTGCCGGGTCAGACACAGTTCGGTGGCTCGCCCAGTCCTGCGGATCGGCTGTTGGCGGCGAGGGTCGCGCGATGCGCCGTCACCTGGCTTGCGTCGGCTGATGGCACCTGTCCGGCACACGTCGTCACGACGGTGCGCGAAGGTCTGGTCTCACCGGAGCCGTTGGCGAGCGTCGCGACCGGCGCCGATCCGATGCGGCGTCGTCGGACCGACACGTGGTGGTCGGAGCTGGCCGTGCTGAGCGAGGCCTTATCGAACCGCCCCGGGACCTCTGCCCGGTTGACGCGCAAATTTGCCTTGTCACCAGGAAGTTTCGCGCGGCCTGCCCTCGTCGTACCCACTGGCTGACTGGACCCCCACCGTGGCGCGCTCGTGGAACTGCCCGATGGTGCGGGCGCCCGCGTAGGTGAAGGACGAGCGGACCCCGGCGATGATCTGATCGATCAGGTCTTCAACGCCGGGCCGTTCGGGGGCCAGGAACATCTTCGAGGAGGAGATGCCCTCTTCGAACATCGCCGACCGGGCCCGGTCGTAGGCGGATTGGGTCGAGGTGCGGTTGCGCACAGCGCGCGCCGACGCCATGCCGAAGGACTCCTTGTAGAGACGCCCGTCGTGGTCGCGGTTGAGGTCGCCGGGAGACTCCCACGTCCCCGCGAACCACGAGCCGATCATCACGTTGGCGCCACCCGCGGCGAGGGCGAGGGCGACGTCCCGCGGGTACTTCACCCCACCGTCGGCCCACACGTGAGCACCGAGTTCCGTTGCTGCCGTGGAGCATTCGAGCACCGCCGAGAACTGCGGCCGACCGACGCCGGTCATCATGCGGGTGGTGCACATGGCACCGGGACCGACACCGACCTTGATGATCTCCGCGCCCGCGCCGACCAGATCGGACACGCCGTCCGCGGTCACCACGTTGCCCGCGGCGATCGGCACATCGGCGCGACCAGACGCATCGCGTACGCCGCGCACCACTTTCAGTGCGTCGAGCATCTTGTCCTGGTGGCCGTGAGCGGTGTCGACGACCAGGACGTCGGCGCCGGCTTCGAGCATGGCCTCGGCCTTGCCCTGCACGTCTCCGTTGATCCCGATCGCCACGCCGAGGCGCAGCCGGCCCCGGTCATCGACCGCGGGCGTGTAGATGCCCGAACGCAGGATGCCGCGTTTGGTGAGTACGCCGAGCAAGGTGCCGTTGCCGACCACCGGGACGACGTCGAGGTGTTTGTCGGTCAGCAGATCGAAGGCGTCCGCCAGGCTCGAGCCGTCCTGCACGGCCACCAGATCCCGGGTCATGACGTCGCCGACCGTTTCGAAGCGGTCGCGCTCCAACAGGTGTCGTTCGGTCACGATGCCCACCGGCTCCTTGGCCGGCCCGATGACAATGGCTGCGCGGTGGGCGCGCTTACCCAGCAGGGCGAGCACCGAGGAGACGGGTGCGTCGGGGGTGACGGTGACCGGTGATTCGTAGACGGTGTGCCGCGACTTGACGTAGTCGATGGTTTCGCGGACCGCATGGATCGGAATGTCCTGCGGCAGGATCGCGATGCCGCCGCGGCGGGCAACCGTCTCGCTCATCCGGCGACCGGAGACGGCCGTCATGTTGGCGACGACCAGCGGGATCGTGGTGCCGGTCCCGTCCGCCGTTGTCAGATCCACGTCGAGCCGGCTGGTCACGTTGGAGCGCGACGGCACCATGAAGACGTCGTTGTACGTCAGGTCATATGCGGGTGAGGAGTGCAGGAACTTCACGGGAGTCCATCGTACGGTTGAACCCATGGAATTGACGCATCTCGGCCACGCAGCAGTCCTCATCGACACCGGGTCGACGCGGGTTCTGGTGGATCCCGGCGGATTCTCCGACGTGAGCGGTGTCGATAACCTGGACGCCGTCTTCATCACCCATCAGCATGCCGACCACGTGACGGGCGAGCAGTTGGCGACGGTGCTCGCCGCCAACCCGGACGTACCGATCTACTCCGACTCCCAATCGGCCGCACAGTTCGGTGACGATGCTCATTCGTTGCAGCCGTGGACCGGCGGCGACGAGGCACTCACGATCGGCGACCTCACCGTCACGCCGGTGGGCTCCCAGCATGCCGAGATCCATCCGTATATCCCGCGCATCGACAACACCGGTCTGGTGATCAGCGGCGGGGGACTGACGCTGTTCCATCCGGGGGATGCGTTGGACGCCGACCCGGGTACGCCGATCGACATCCTGGCCGTGCCCGTCACCGCCCCTTGGTCGGCGGTGAAGGACACGATCGCGTTCGTCCGGCGGATCCGGCCCCGCCTGCTCGTCCCGATCCACGACGGGACCGCCAGTGAGGCGGGCCGCGCCATGTATCTGGGCCACATCAGTGGGTTTGGCATCGACGGGGGAGTGCACCTGCAGGATTTCCGCGGCCAGGGTGCGGTGACTCCCGAGCTGGACTGATCGACGTACGCCGATCAGAAGTAGCGCGCGGACACCTCGGCCAGCGCGTCGTACTGGCCGGCCCTGGCCATGGCTTCATACATTCCCCGGTAGACCTGGTGCAGCTCGTCGTAGAGCTTCGCCGTGGACTCGCTCGGGGTGAACTCACCCTCGACGTTGACCATTGCCCCGACGGCATCGTCGATCGACGCGAACGCCCCGGCGCCATAGGCACCCAGGATCGCTGCGCCCAGCACGGTGCACTCGCGCTCGCGGGTGACCTTGGTGGGCAGACCGATGATGTCGGTCATCAGTTGGGCGAATCCGTCGGACTTGGTGCCGCCACCGGTCAGCCGCAGGTCGGTGATGCCCCCGACGATGTCGCTGCGGAAGGCGTCCACGACCATGCGCATCTCGTGGGCGCAGCCCTCGAGCAGGGCCCGCAGCATATCGGCGCGGGTGTGGTGGATGCCCAGCCCCAACCAGCCGCCCTTGGACGCCGCGTCGTAGTACGGCGTGACCTGGCTGGTGAGGAAGGAATGGAACAGCAGCCCGTTCGCACCGGCGGGTGAGGTGGCCGCCTTGTCCACCATCACCGAGTACACACTGCGACCCTGTGCCTCCGCCTCCGCCAGCTCGTCGCTGCCGAAGTTGTCCCGCCACCACTTGAGATTCGCACCGAGGGCGAAAGCTCCGCCTTCGATATCCCACGCGCCGGGCACGGCGTGGCCACCCCACCACAGGTTGCGTCCCTGGATGCGGTCCAGTCCGTCCAGGTGGGCGACCATGATCCCGGAGGTGCCGACGGTGAATTCCGCCATGCCCTGGCGTACGACGCCGGCACCGATCGCGGCGCACTGCTGATCTCCAGCGCCCCGGCACAATGGAACGCCGACGGGCAATCCCGTTGCGTAGGAGGCGGCTGGCGAGACGACGCCGGCCTGCCCGGACGGAATGCCGACCGGGGGAGCCGGTCACGGTCGATCCCGCACAGGGCCAGGACCTCGTCACTCCAGTCCAGCTTCTCGATGTCGAGCATCCCGTTGAGCGTGAGCGAGGCGGGGTCGGTCACCCACTGGTCAGCGCCGAGGCGGTACAGGAAGTATTCCTGGCCGTTGGCGAACCACCGGGTGCGCGCGAACAGATCCGGTTCGTTGTCCCGCAGCCATGCGATCTTGGCGGCGGACCACAGCGGCGACAGCTGCATGCCGGTGAGCGTCTGGTAATCCTCCGGGCTGATCTGCTCACCGAAGATGGCTTGGTATTTCAGCGCCCGACCGTCGTTCCACACGATGGAGTTGGCCAGCGGGTTCTTGTCCTCGTCCAGGAGCAGGAACGTGCCGCGCTGGCTGGAGAAGCCCACCGACTGATAGGCCTCGTCAGGTAGCGCGGCCGAGGTGACCGCCTCCTTGGTGGCGGCGCAAATACCCCGCCAGACGTCCTCGACGTCTTGTTCGACCCAGCCCGCGCGAGGGGAGATGCAGGGGTACTCCTGATAACCCTCGCCCAGCCGGTTTCCGTGTTCGTCGAAGATCATGACCGTGCACCCTGTGGTGCCGGCGTCGATTCCTACGAATGCGCGGACAGCGCTCATTTCTGCTCCTTAGACACCGCGGACGGCAGTTGCACTGTGACCGCGAACACACTTGGTGTCGAGCAGCGTAAAGCAAGTTGTTGGTACTTGTACATACATGACTGCAGATGCACAGGTAGGGCATGGGTCGACGGTTTCGCTCCAAGGGAAGGCTCGCCTAAGCTGGAACCGTGCCGGTCGTGAGAACCAAGAAGAAGTGCTGCAAGTCCAGCACGCGCTGCAAGAAGTGCCCCGTGGTGTGGCACCGGCTGGCCAAGCAGGGCTACGCCGAGCGTCAGGACAAGCGCACCTTCGAGGTGACCGGCAAGGTCGACAAGAAGTCCTTCAAGGCGGCGCGAGCACGCTGAGCGGACGTGGCTAGGGTTGATGCCATGAGCCTGCAGGTCACCGTCGTCGAGGACGAATCCGCCTGGAACGGCATCGTCAACGACGCCGGCGGCCACCCGTTGCAACTGTGGGGGTGGGGCGCGCTCAAGGCGCGCTACGAATGGGACGTCACCCGGCTAGTGGTGCATGACGACGAGAAAGTCATCGGCTCGGCCCAGGTGCTCTTCCGCAAACTCCCGGTCAGCTGCCTGGCTTACATCCCACGCGGCCCGCAAGCCGCCGAGGGCGACCGGGTCCGGGTCCTGCAGGCCATCGCGGACTACGTGAAGACGAGCCGGAAGCCGCTGGCACTGACGATCGAGCCGGATTGGCCCGAGCCGTTCTCCCCGGTGGCCCAGCCGGCCAAGGGCGACAAGGGACCTTCCGCCGACGAGGTCATCGCCCAGAAGCTCACCGAGCCGGTCAGCGGATGGCTGGCCGGGCTGGAAGCAGCAGGGTTCAGCCGGTCCGAGAACACCGGACTCATCCCGCACACGCTCATCGTGGATCTGACTCCGGACGAGAACGCCATCCTGGCCTCGTTCACCTCGACCACCCGCCAGAACGTCCGTAAGTCATTGCGTAACACGGAAGTTCGTTTCGGCGAGGTCGTGCACGACCGGGATCTGGACGCTGTTCTTGCGATCAACCGAGCCACCGGTGAACGCAACGGGTTCGCGGTCCATGACGATGGGTACCACCGAGGCATCCGCGACCTGATGGGCGGCGACTCGCATTTGCTGGCCGCCTGGGAGGATGAGCAGGTCGTCGCCTTCGTGTGGCTGGTCGCCTCCGCGCGCACCGCCTTCGAGTTGTACGGCGGGGTGTCACCTCGCGGGCAGAAGCTGCGCCTCAACTACGGCCTGAAGTTCTACGCGATGCAACAGATGAAGGCCATCGGAGTGCAACGCTACGACTTCAACGGCCTGCTCAACGACGGCATCTCCGATTTCAAGCGGCAGTTCGCCAAGCACGAGGACCAGTTGATCGGCACCTGGGACAAACCGCTCTCACCGCTCTACGCGCCGTACAGCAGGGCGCTGCCCGTCGTCCGCAAGACAGCGAAAACGTATCTGCCGCAGGCGAAGTCGCAGGTGTCGTCGGCGATCGGCAAGCTGCGCCGGAAGTAGCGGTTACTTCTTCGCAGCCTGGGAGCGTGCGTCGGCCAACCAGGCAGCGCCGACGATCCCGGCGGCGTTCTCCAGCTGAGCCGCCACGATCGGTGCCCGCAGGTGTAGCAGGGGAAGGAATTTCTCCGACTTCTTACTGACGCCGCCGCCCACCACGATCAGGTCCGGCCAGAGCAGGTCCTCCACGTGGCTGTAGTAGCGCTGCAACCGCTCGGCCCACTTCTCCCAGGACAGATCCTCGCGGTCGCGGGCACTGTCCGCCGCCTTGTGCTCGGCGTCGTGACCGTCGATCTCCAGGTGGCCCAGCTCAGTGTTGGGGACCAGCGCGCCTTCGTTGAGCAAGGCGCTGCCGATGCCGGTGCCCAGCGTCGAGACCAGCACCAGGCCTTCGTGGTCGCGTGCCGCCCCGTAGTGCAGCTCGCCGACGCCGGCGGCGTCCGCGTCGTTGACGACGGTGACCGGATGGCCCAGCTTCGAACTCAGCATCTCCTCCGCCGCCATCCCGATCCACCCGGAGTCGATATTGGCGGCGGTGCGCACCACGCCGTGGGTGACCACGGCAGGCAGGGTGATGCCGATCGCCTCGCCGCGGATCTGATCCTCGAAGTGTTCGACGATCTGCGCGATCACCTCGGTGACGGCGGCCGGTGTGGACGGCTGCGGGGTTTCGATGCGCAGCCGGTCGGCGGCGAATTGCCCCGTCGACAGATCGACCGGCGCCCCCTTGATCCCGCTGCCGCCTACGTCAATGCCAAGGGGTACGTCGCGCTCATAGCTGATGAGTCTATGACCCACGCCACGATGAGCGGTCACAGGCGACGACGCATAGGCTGGCCCCGATCCCGTTCGATGCCGCAAGGAGCCGTTATGCAGTACTGGTACAACGTCGATACCGCGCAGGTGGAGTCCGACGACGACCGCTCGCCCAACGCCAACGTCATGGGCCCCTACGACACGCCGGAGGCGGCGCAGAACGCCCTGCAGACGGCACACGAGAAGTCCGAGCAGTGGGACGAAGAGGACCGTCGCTGGAACGACGAAGGACAGCGCTGACCTGAACGCCTACCGCCGCCTCCTCTCGCTGCCGGGGGCACGTTCTTTCGTTGTCAGTGCCGCGGTCGGACGCCTCGGCAACGCCATGTTCGGCGTTGCGATCGTCGCGATGATTTCGGGTCGGACCGGTTCCTACGGACTGGCCGGCGCGGTCTCCGCGGTCGGATTGATGGTCTTCGCCATTACCGCGGTCATCGTCGGGCGCCTCATCGACACCCACGGTCAACGGCGTATCGCTCTGCCGCTCGTGGCCTGGGGTGTGATCTGGTCGGTCATGACCGTGCTGGCCTCGCTGCTGTCCTGGCCGACCTGGACGCTGTTCGTCACCTACTCGCTCAGTGCGATCGTCGTGGAGATCGGGACGATGTCGCGGGCACGCTGGGTGCACCTGGCTCCCGACGATCTGCGGCACTCGGCCATGGCCCTGGAGCAGGTGGCCGACGAGATCTCCTTCGTCATCGGGCCGGCGCTCGCCGCAGCCCTGGCCACCATCTTGTTCCCCGAGTCCGGATTCATTCTCGCGGTGGTGCTCTACGCCAGCGGCACCGCTCTGCTGATGGCCAACCGGCGCACCGAGCCGCCCGCTCGTGCCGAGCACGTGCACCAACCCACCCTGGCCATCGTGCAACCCGGCATCCAGGTCCTCGCGGTGTGCCTGTTCCTGGTCGGAGTGATCTTCGGCAGCAACGAGATCGTCACCATCGCTGTCAGCAAACAGTTCGGTCACGCGAGCCTGGCCGGCATCGTTCTGGGCACGTTCGCCCTGGGGTCGGCCATTGCTGCCCTGGGCTTCGGCACGCGTACGGTGCGGATGCCGATGCGACGGGTTCTTCTGGTCTCCGCGGTGATCCTCGTGGTGATGCAGGCGCCCATCCTGCTGGCCCAGTCGGTCGGCGTACTCGCCGTCCTGATGTTTCTCGCCGGGCTGGCCGCCGCGCCGGCCCTGGTGACCTCTATGAACCTGACCCAGCAACTGATCCCGGTGCATCAGATCAACGAGGCACTCAGCGTGGTCCTCACGGCCATGCTGGTCGGAGTCGCCGCGGGGTCGGCCGTCGGCGGAGTGGTGGCCGATCACGTTGGCGGCGCGCACGCCTACGTGGTGCCGTTGGCCGCCGGTGCATCGCTCGCGCTCACTGCAGCCCTGGGTCAGCGCGTCCTGGCCCGGCCACGTGACGACGCAACGAGCGAGTACATAGAGAAGGTATAAAGTTGGTTATGTGGTGAACCTTTCGCAACCGACGCAACCGGACACCACCTACGACACCCCGGCCGACCTGCGCAGACTGGCGTTACCGATCTACGGCCCGAGCCTGCTCTTCGGCCTGGGCGAGGGCGCGATCCTGCCGGTGATCGCGTTGTCCGCCCGATCGTTCGGTGCCTCCGTCGCCGTGGCCGCTTTGATGGTGATGCTGATCAACGCCGGCTCGCTGGTCTTCAATGTGCCCGCTTCGATCATCTGCGACCGGTACGGCGAGCGGTTGGCCATCGTGGGAGCCTCGGCCCTGGGGGTGGCGGCCACCGTGCTGTGTCTGGTCGCCGGCAACCTCGCTGTCTTCTCGGTGGGCGTTTTCCTGATCGGCATCGCCAGTTCGGTGTTCCTGCTGGCCCGCCAGACGTATCTGACCGAAGCCGTTCCGGCTCAGTACCGCGCTCGCGCGCTGTCCACCCTGGGCGGCGTCATGCGGGTCGGTGTCTTCATCGGTCCGTTCCTCGGTGCGGCCGCGATGGTCGTCTGGCATCTGCGGGGGCGTACGTCGTGTGCGTCGTCGCGCTCCTGCTGGCCGGCGTCCTCGGGGCGACCTTGCAGGACCTACCCGGTCACGGGCTGGCCGCGCGCACGGCACCGGATGCCGTTGCGCCGCCGCGGGTCCGCACGATCCTGCGCGAGAAGTGGAGTGTCTTCGCCACCGTCGGCGTCGGCATCCTGCTGGTGTCCGCCGTACGCCAATCACGCCAGGCGGTCATCCCGTTGTGGGCCGAGCACCTGGGGCTGAGCCCGCAGGTCAGTTCGGTGATCTACGGCGTCTCCGGCGCCATCGACATGCTGGTCTTCTACCCGGCCGGCAAGGTGATGGACGTCCGCGGCCGGCGGTGGGTGACGGTGCCCTCGATGCTGGTGATGGGTCTGTCGATGCTGGCCATGCCGCTCACCCACGGGGTCGCGACGTTGACCCTGGTCTCGTGCATTCTCGGTTTCGGGAACGGGATCGGCGCCGGCATGGTCATGACGTTGGGCGCGGACTTCGCACCTGATCTGGGCCGCGCGCAGTTCCTCGGCATCTGGCGGGAGATGTCCGACATCGGCGGCACCGCAGGCCCGCTGCTGCTCGCCGCCTTCACGGCGCTGCTCGGACTGGGTCCGGCTATCGCCATTTCCGGCGGGATCGGTCTGGTGGCGGCCCTGCAGATGTGGCGGGCCGTGCCGCGGCGGTCGGTGTGAAGGCCGAGCTCAGCTGTCGAATGAATGCTCGGGCCCGGGGAACGTCCCGGCCTCGACCTCGGCCTTGTACTCGCGTGCGGCCGCCAGCAGGGTGCCGTGCAGATCGGCGTACTGCTTGACGAAGCGCGGCATCTTCCGGTCGTTCAGGCCGGCGAAGTCGTACCAGACCAGCACCTGGGCGTCACACCCCACGCCGGCGCCGATGCCGATCGTCGGGATGGTCAGCTGTTCGGTCACCTTGGCGGCAATGGGCGCGGGCACCATCTCCAATACGACGGCAAACGCTCCCGCCTCCTGGACCGCGTGTGCCGAGCGCAGCAATTCCTGCGCCTTCTCCTGCCCACGACCCTGCACCCGGTAACCGCCCAGGGCGTGCTCGCTCTGCGGGGTGAAGCCGATGTGCGCCATCACCGGGATCCCGGCGGCGGTGATCGCTTCGATGACCGGCGCCATCTCGACGCCGCCCTCCAGCTTCACCGCATGCGCCTGCCCCTCCTTCATGAACCGCACGGCGGTCTTCAGCGCCTGCTGCGGGCTGACCTCGTAACTGCCGAAGGGCAGGTCCGCGACAACCAGCGTGTTGGGGGCTCCGCGCACGACTGCGCGCACCAGCGGGAGCAACTCATCGGTGGTCACGGGCAGGGTGGTGTCGTAACCGAGAGCGTTGTTCGCCGCCGAGTCGCCGACCAGCAGAACGGGAATCCCGGCTTCGTCGAAGATCGAGGCCGACGCCCGGTCGTACGCGGTGAGCATGGCCCATCGTTCGCCGCGCTGTTTGGCCTCCAGCAGATGCACGATCCGCGTGCGCCGGCGGGGCGCGGGCGTGCCGGCGCCGTACGGCGCGGTCTGTTCGCTCATGGACGCATCGTAGTTCCTGAAAATGACCTGTCAGTTTCCCACCAAAACACCGGAAAACCTTGCAAGATCCTCTCAGGCGTGCGTAACCCCGCCGCCGATCCGACTCCCACACGGAGGAATTGTGAAAGTACGTCTCGTGGGCGCCTTGACGGGTGCCACCGTGATCAGTCTGGGCCTGACCCTCACCGCCACCGGTGCTGGTGCCCTCTCGGTCCCTGCCGTCGGCCCGGCCGGACCGGATCAGCAGCAGGCCCAGAAGGACAACTATCCCAGCCCGCGCGCCGACGCGGCCGCTGCGTTGCGGCAGGAGGCGGTCACCAAACTCGTCCAGGGTAGGGCCAGCACCAAGGAGGTGAACGGTAAGACCGTCATCGAGGTGCAGTCGGAGACCAGCGGCTCCTCGGGCAAGAAGGGGTCCAAGGGGACCAAGGGCAAGCAGAGCCGCTACGTCGAGTACGACGTGGACCGCACTGCGTCGATCTTCACCGTGCTGTCCCAGTTCGGTACGGCGACCAAACCGGCCGCCGGCGGGACCGCCGGTCCGTTGGTCAACCAGATCGCCAAGCCGGACCGCGCGCAGGACAACTCGACCTACTGGGAGAGCAACTTCGACCGCAAGCACTACCTGGACATGATGTTCGGGACCAAGGGCGAATCCTTCAAGAACTTCTACAAGGCGCAGTCACAGGGCCGGTTCGATGTCGAAGGTGACGTCTCGGACTGGGTGACGCTGCCCTACAACGAAGCGGCCTACGGCAGTAACAAGTACGCCAACGATGCTGTCGGCTACTGGGCCTACATCAGCGACACGCTGACCGCCTGGTACAACCAGCAGAAGGCCTCCGGCAAGACGGACGCGCAGATCAAGGACTACCTGTCGCAGTTCGACAAGTGGGACCGCTACGACTACGACGGCGACGGTAACTTCGATGAGCCGGACGGCTACATCGACCACTTCCAGGCCATCCACGCCGGTGAGGGCGAGGAGGCCGGCGGCGGCGCGCAGGGCGAGGACGCCATCTGGAGCCACCGTTGGGCGGTTGGCTACGGTTACGGCAGCACCGGCCCCGGCGCCAACAAGGGCGGCGGCGTGCAGATCGGTAACACCGGGATCTGGGTCGCGGACTACACGACCGAGCCGGAGAACGGCGGCCTCGGCGTCTTCACCCACGAGTTCGGTCACGACCTGGGTCTGCCGGACCTCTACGACACCACCAACATGGCCACCAACTCCACGTCCTTCTGGACCTTGATGAGTGCCGGTTCCTGGTTGAACCACGGCAAGGACGACATCGGGACGACCCCGGGTTACATGGGCGCCTGGGAGAAGCTGCAGTTGGGCTGGCTCGACTTCAAGACGGTCTCCTACGGCTCGCGGGCACTGGTCAACCTCGGCCCGGCGGACCTGGACAACCGCCGCAAGCCGCAGGCCCTCGCGGTCACGCTCCCGAACAAGACGGTCGTCACGGACTACAACAAACCCAAGTCCGGTTCCTACGAATGGTGGAGCGGTCGCGGCGACAACTACACCTCGTCGCTGACCCGCGACCTGGACCTGACCAGTGCCTCGACGGCGTCGCTGTCGGCCGCCATCTGGTACGACATCGAAGACGGCTACGACTACCTGTATCCGCAGGTGTCGACCGACGGCGGCGGCACGTGGACCAACGTCGGTAACGCCATCACCGGCTCTGCGCCGCAATGGGGTTCGGTCAACTACGACCTGTCGGCCTACAAGGGACAGAAGGTCAAGTTCCGCTTCCTCTACCAGACCGACGGCGGCGTGAACGAGGCCGGAGCCTTCCTGGACGACCTCGCCTTGACCGTGGACGGCTCCACGGCCGTTGACGATGTCGAGTCGACCACCAGCGCGTGGGCGCCCAGCGGGTTCACCCGCATGGGCGGGTCCACCTCCAAACAGGTCGCGCACTACTACCTGGCCGAGTACCGCCGCTACTCCGGCTACGACAAGACGCTCAAGGAGGGTCCGTACAACTTCGGTTGGAGCCCGGCTCCGAAACCTGACTACGTGGAGCACTTCCCCTATCAGGACGGCTTGCTGGTCTCCTATGTGAACAACGAGTTCGCGAACAACAACGTCTTCACCCACCCCGGTGGCGGTTTGGTGCTGCCGGTTGACGCTCATCCGGCACCGCTGAAGTGGTCGACCGGTCAGTTGATGTCCAACCGCATCTCGCCGTTCGACGCCACCTTCGGCACCGAGCGGACCGATGCCTTGACGCTGCACCGCCAGGGCGTCGAGACCAAGGTCCCCTCGCAGGCCGCGGTCCGTACCTTCGATGACTCCAGTGCCACCAAGTACTGGAGCGCCGAAAGCCCGTACGCCTCGGTCAAGACGGCCGGTTCCGGGACGAAGATCTCGGTGCTGACCAAACTGGGTGACGGCATGGTCCTGTGGGTGGACGCCACCAAGAAGCGGTAACCGCCCAGGTGATGGTCCCCGGATGCGTCCGCGTATCCGGGGACCATCCCTGTCTGGGCCTGACCGCAATAGGGCAGGATCGGGGATATGGATCGTCAGCAAGAGTTCGTTCTGCGCACCATCGAGGAGCACGACATCCGCTTCGTGCGGTTGTGGTTCACCGATGTGCTGGGCACCCTCAAATCGGTGGCCGTCGCACCGGCGGAGTTGGAGGGCGCCTTCTCTGAGGGGCTGGGCTTCGACGGCAGCTCCATCGAGGGGCTGGCCCGGGTCTTCGAGTCCGACATGTTGGTGCGCCCCGACGCCTCCAGTTTCCAGATCCTCACATGGCGCGGTGAACGGCCCGGGACCGCAAGGATGTTCGCCGATATCCGGTTGCCCGACGGCACCGCCAGCATGGCCGATCCACGCAATGTGCTGCAGCGGGTGCTGACCGGCGCGGCCAAGGCCGGCTACACCTTCTACGTCCACCCGGAGATCGAGTTCTATCTGTTCGACAGGAAACCCGGAAGCGGTGAGGTGCCCGTGCCGGTCGACCACGCCGGGTTCTTCGATCACGTGCCGCACGGCACCGGCCAGGACTTCCGCAAGGCCGCCATCATGCTGCTGGAGACGATGGGCATCTCGGTGGAGTTCAGCCACCACGAAGCCGGGCCGGGGCAGAACGAGATCGACCTGCGCTACGCCGACGCGCTCACCATGTCCGACAACATCCAGACCTTCCGCGCAATCATCCGCGAGGTGGCCCTGGAGCATGGCCTGTTCGCATCGTTCATGCCCAAACCCCTTGCGCAACAGCCCGGCTCGGGTATGCACTCGCACGTTTCGCTGTTCGAGGGCGACGACAACGCCTTCCACGACCCGGCCGGTCGCTACGAGCTCTCGGAGATCGGTCAGCAGTTCATCGCCGGCATCCTGCACCACGCCCCGGAGATCAGCGCGGTCACCAACCAGTACGTCAACTCCTACAAGCGGTTGTGGGGCGGCGCCGAGGCACCCGCCTACATCTGCTGGGGGCACAACAACCGCAGCGCAATGGTCCGGGTCCCGATGTACAAACCGGGCAAGGGAGCCAGCACGCGGGTGGAGATCCGCTCCATCGACTCGGCCGCCAACCCCTACCTGACCTATGCCGTGCTGCTGGCCGCCGGGATGAAGGGCATCGAGCAGGGCTACGAGCTGCCGCCCGAATCCGAGGACGACGTCTGGAACCTCACCGAGCAGGAGCGCTTGGCGATGGGTCTACGGCCGCTGCCGGCGTCGTTGGACCATGCGATCCACCTGATGGAGGAGAGTGAACTGGTCGCGGAAACCCTGGGCGAGCACGTCTTCGACTTCTTCCTGCGCAACAAGCGTGCCGAGTGGGCGGCCTACCGCGACCAGGTCACGCGGTTCGAGCTCGACGAGTACCTCAACCTGCCGTGACCGGGGCCGGAGCGCTCTGATGGCCACGCCGCGCACCGAGTCCCCTCGTGCTGCCCTGGTGCGGGCCGGGGTCCTGGACACCGATCGCGGGCTGGCCTTCGCCGAGGAGCTCGGCGACTGGGCGCCGGGCCTGGTCCGGTGCCTGGCCAAGGCGCCGGATCCGGACCAGGCGCTGTTGACCCTCACCCGCCTGCGGGAGGTGATGGACGACCAGCAACGTACGGCGATCGCGCAGTTGCTCGAGACCTGCGACGTCCGCTCGCACCGGTTGATCTCCGTCGTGGGGGCATCCGTCGCGTTCGGCGACCACCTGGTCAAACATCCGCAGTCCTGGGTGGACGTGGTGGACGCCGCGCTGGACCCGGCACCCGTCGTACGTGCCGAAATGGTCGAGGCAGTGACACCGGTTCTCCCGCAGCCCGGGCAGGCACCGGACGCGGCATACGACGCGTTGCGGGTCGCCTACGACCGGCGGGTGTGCCGGATAGCGGCGATCGACCTGACATCGGATCCGTTCGAGGCCTTCCCGGCGATCGCCGAGGCGCTCGCCGAGGCGGCGGGTGCGGCGCTGGAAGCCGCGCACCGGATCGCCTGCGCGCGCGTCGAGGGGTCCGACCACGTGCGCCTCGCTGTGATCGCCATGGGCAAAACCGGCGGCCGGGAACTGAACTACATCTCCGACGTCGACGTGATCTTCGCCGCGGAGCCTGCGCCCGGCGTACCCGAACAGGACGCCATGCGCATCGGTGCGGAGGTCGCCAGCGAGCTGATGCGCGCCTGCTCCATGCGCACCGCCGAGGGCAGCCTCTGGCAGGTCGACGCGGCGCTACGGCCGGAGGAAAAGCCGGGCCGCTGGTCCGCTCGGTAGAGAATCACCGGCACTACTACGAGCGCTGGGCCAGCACCTGGGAGTTCCAGGCGTTGCTCAAGGCTCGTCCGGTCGCCGGCGATCCGCAGGTGGGTCAGGCCTATCTGGACGCTGTGCAGCCGTTCGTGTGGCAGGCCAGTAGCCGGGACAACTTCGTGCCCGACGTGCAGGCGATGCGCCGGCGGGTCGAGCAGTTGCTGCCCGCCGGGGATGCCGACCGCGAACTCAAACTGGGCAAGGGTGGTCTGCGGGACATCGAATTCAGTGTGCAGTTGCTGCAGTTGGTGCACGGGCGCACCGATCCCCGGTTGCGGGTGCGGTCGACGCTGTCCGGGTTGGAGTCGCTGTCCCGGGGCGGTTACGTCGGGCGGACCGACGCGCACGACCTGGACGACGCCTACCGGGTGCTGCGGGTGCTGGAGCACCGGATCCAGATGTGGCGGATGAAGCGCACCCACCTGATGCCCACTGCCGAGGATGATCTGCGCCGGCTGGGCAGGGCCGTCGGTTTCACCGCCGATCCCGTGCGTCAGGTGCAGACCCTGCGGGCCGAGGAGTCGCGCAAGGCACGCCGGTTGCACGAGCGACTCTTCTACCGCCCGTTGCTCAGCGCGGTGGCCCGGCTCACCGACGACGATGCCCGGCTCACCACGCAGGACGCCCAGGAGCGCTTGGCCGCTCTGGGCTACCGCGACCCGGCCGGTGCGATGCGGCACATCGAGGCGCTGACGGTGGGGGTCAGCCGGCGGGCCGCGATCCAGCGCACCCTGTTGCCGGTGCTGCTGCGTCGCTTCGCCGACGAGGCCGATCCCGACATGGGGCTGCTGGCCTTCCGCAAGGTCTCCGAAGCGCTGGGCTCGACGCACTGGTACCTGAAGATGCTGCGCGACGAAGGCGGTGCGGCCGACATCCTCGCGCGGGTGCTGGCCAGTAGCCGCTACGTCGGCGGTCTGATCGAGCGCGCTCCCTCCACGGTCGCGATGTTCGGCGACCTGAGCGCGCTGCGACCGCGCCCGCGCGCGGACATCGCGGAGTCGATGCAGGTGGCGATCGAGCGGCACCGCAATGACGACCAGGAAGCCGTGACGGCGGTGCGCACCATCCGGCGCGCCGAACTCATCCGCATCGCGACCGCCGACCTGTCCGGGCGCCTCGAACTCCTCGACATCGAGGACGGCCTGACCGACCTGACCGCGGCCACGTTGCAGGCGGTGCTCGACGTCTCGATCCGCGCGGCGCAGCGGGCCCAGGGCACGATCGTCACCCGGGTCGCGATCATCGGGATGGGCCGCCTCGGCGGCGGCGAGACCGGCTACTCCAGCGATGCCGACGTGCTCTTCGTGCACGATCCGTTGCCGGGTGCGGACGCACAGCTGGCGCAGAACCAGGCTGAGCGCATCGTCACCGAGGTGCGCCGGTGGCTGGGCGGCGCGGGACCCGACCCGGCGCTGGGCATCGACGCCGATCTGCGACCCGAAGGCCGCTCCGGTCCGCTGGTGCGCACTTTCGAGTCCTACGCCGCGTACTACGCGCGGTGGTCGGAGGGCTGGGAGGCCCAGGCGCTGCTGCGGGCGACGCCGGTGGCCGGTGATGCGGACCTGGGGGAACGATTCATCGCCCTGATCGACCCGTTGCGCTATCCCGCGGACGGGATCTCTGCGGCGGCGATCCGTCAGATTCGGTTGCTCAAGGCGCGGGTCGAGGCTGAGCGCATTCCGCGCGGCGGCAACGCATTGACCCACCTGAAGCTGGGTCGCGGGGGACTGTCCGATGTCGAGTGGACCGTGCAACTCATGCAATTGCGCTACGCCGGAAAGGTCCCACAGATCCGCAACCCCGCGACGATCACCCCATTGCACGCGATGGTCGACTGCGACCTGATCAGTGCCGAACACGCCGACGCGCTGGAGCAGTCATGGACGATGGCCACCCGGATCCGCAACGCTTCGGTGCTCTGGCGGGGCCGCGCCGTCGACTCCTTGCCCTCCGACGTGGTCGACGCCAACGGCATCGCCAGCATCCTGGGCATGGGTCAGGGTGCGGGGGAGGCACTGCGCAACGACTACCTGCGGATGGCCCGGCGTGCGCGCGGGGTCATGGAGCGGGAGTTCTACGACCGGGATCCAGACGCCGGACGGGACCGGGAGCCCACCCGGTAGTTCCCTAGAATGGTGCCGTGATCTCCCGTATCGACCTGCGCGGTGACGCGCTGGCGCGCCTCGACGCCCGCCAGTTGCGCACCGTCCTGCCCCGCGCCGAGTTCGACGTGGACGCCGCCCTGGAGACGGTGCGTCCGATCTGCGAGCAGGTCCGCGAGCATGGTGCCGAGGCGCTGCGTGAGTTGGGGGGCGCTTCGATCACGTGCGCCCGACGCAGTTGCGGGTGCCGGCCGATGTGCTGGCGAGTGCACTGCAGGATTTGTCGCGCGACGTACGTGCGGCGTTGGAGGAGTCCATCCGCCGGGCTCGGGTGGTGCACGAGGACCAGCGCCGGGTCGACACGGTGACCCAGGTGGTCCCCGGCGGCGTCGTCATCGAGCGGCACGTGCCCGTCGAGCGGGTCGGGCTCTACGTGCCCGGTGGCCGGGCGGTCTACCCCAGCAGCGTGGTCATGAACGTCGTGCCCGCGCAGGTGGCGGGCGTCGGCTCGTTGGCCGTGGCCAGTCCGCCCCAGGCGGACAACACCGGCGCGTACGCCGGGTACCCCCACCCCACGATCCTGGCCGCCTGCGAATTGCTCGGGGTCGATGAGGTCTACACCGTCGGCGGCGCGCAAGCGATCGCGATGTTCGCCTACGGTGCTCGCGAGGATGACGGCAGCGTCGTGTGCGAGCCGGTCAATCTGGTGACCGGGCCGGGCAACATCTACGTGGCGGCCGCCAAGCGTCTGCTGCAGGGTGTGATCGGCATCGACGCCGAGGCCGGCCCGACCGAGATCGCGATCCTGGCCGACGACAGCGCCGATCCGCAGTACGTCGCGGCGGACCTGATCAGCCAGGCCGAGCACGACCCGCTGGCCGCGTCCGTCCTGGTCACCGATTCACCGGAGCTGGCCGATGCGGTGGAAACTGCTCTGCAGGAGCGGGTTTCGCACACCAAACACGAAGTGCGGGTCAAGGAGGCCCTGAGCGGTGCTCAGTCCGGCATCGTGCTGGTCGACGACGTCGAGGCCGGCGTGCGGGTCGTGGACGCCTACGGCGCGGAGCACCTGGAGATCCAGACCCGCGACGCCGCTGAGGTGGCCGCACGCATCCGCAATGCGGGCGCGATCTTCGTCGGCGACTTCGCCCCGGTCAGCCTCGGCGACTACGCCGCCGGCTCCAATCACGTTCTGCCGACCGGCGGCTGCGCCTGTCACAGCTCCGGACTGTCGGTGCAGTCGTTCCTGCGCGGCATCCACGTCGTGGACTACACGCGCGATGCGCTGGCCGACGTAGCGGCGACCGTGGTGACGCTGGCCGAGTCCGAGGACCTGCCCGCGCACGGCCAGGCGGTCACGGCACGCTTCGGCGACGAACTGCCATGACCGGGGACACCCCGGTGCGTGCCCGGCTGAGTGAGTTGCTGCGCCCGGACCTGCAGGGCCAGACGGCGTACGGCGCGCCGCAGCTTCCCGTGGCCGTGGCCTTGAACACCAACGAGTCCTCGTACTCCGTGCCCGAAGAGGTCGTCGCAGCGATCATCGCACGGGTGGCGCAGGTCGCTCCTGACCTGAATCGCTACCCCGATCGCGAATTCGTCGATCTACGAACGGCTTTGGCGGCCTATCTGCAGATCGCCACTGGTGTCGAGTTGTCACCGGCCCAGTTGTGGGCCGGCAATGGCTCCAACGAGGTCTTGTCGCACATCGTGGCGGCGTTCGGAGGTCCCGGGCGGGTCGCCCTCGGCTTCACCCCGGCGTACTCCATGCACCCCATCATCAGTCGCGGTGTCGGGACGGGTTGGGTCGACGGTCTGCGGAACGCCACCGGCGCCGGCTACGACGTCGACGCGGAGCTGGCCGTGCAGCAGGTGGGCCAGCACGAGCCCGACATCGTCTTCCTGTGCTCGCCCAACAACCCGACCGGCACCGCGGTCGGCCTCGACGTCGTCGAGGCGGTCTATGACGCGTTGCCGCGCGGGATCGTGGTCGTCGACGAGGCGTACGCCGAGTTCGCCCGGCCGGGGACGCGCAGCGCGTTGACGCTGCTGCCCGGGCGGGAGCGGCTGGTGGTGACCCGCACGATGTCGAAGGCGTTCGCTTTCGCGGGGGTGCGGTTGGGCTATCTGGCCGCCGACCCGGAGCTGACCGAGCTGCTGCGGCTCGTGCGGCTGCCCTACCACCTGTCCTCGGTGACGCAGGCGGTCGCCGAGGCAGCGTTGGAACACGCCGGCACGATGCTGGCGATGGTCGAGGCCATCAAGGCTATGCGTGACGAATTATCAACAGCCACAGCACAACTCGGGCTGAAGCCGGTTCCGTCGGACGCCAACTTCGTCCTGGTCGGCGGCTTCGCCGATGCGGCCGGCGCCTGGCAGGTCCTGCTCGATCGCGGGGTGCTCGTACGTGACGTCGGCATCCCGCATCACCTACGCATCACAGCGGGCACGCCGGAGGAGACTCAGACCGTGCTGCGGGTGCTGAGCCAGAGCATCGAGGACGGCAGCATCGCGCTGCAGAAGGAGACATCGTGACGGGTCAGCACCGGACCGCGCACCTACAGCGCTCCACCAAGGAGAGTTCGGTCGACCTGTGGCTCGACCTGGACGGCACCGGGGAGGCGGAGATCAGCACGGGTGTGCGGTTCTACGACCACATGCTCGACAGCTTCGCCCGCCACAGCCTGATCGACCTGAAGGTCACGACGACCGGTGACACGGACATCGATGCGCATCACAGTGTCGAGGACACCGCGATCGTGCTCGGCGACGCAGTCCGCGAGGCGCTGGGCGACAAGAGCGGGATCAGCCGGTTCGGCGATGCGCTCGTCCCGCTGGATGAGGCGCTCGCGCAGGCCGTGGTCGATGTCGCGGGCCGGCCGTTCTTCGTGCACGAGGGCGAACCCGACGCGCAGGCCTACGTGATCATCGGCGGCAGCTACACAGGATCACTGACCCAGCACGTCTTCCAGAGCTTCGCGACGCACGCCGGGATCGCCTTGCACGTGCGATTGGTGTCCGGACGCGATCCGCACCACATCGCCGAGTGCCAGTTCAAGGCAGTCGCTCGGGCCCTGCGGTTCGCGGTCGAGCGGGACCCCCGGGTCGTCGGGATCCCGAGCGCCAAGGGCGCGCTCTAGCGATCATGGCCGCGGACACCCTGCTGTTGTTGCTGCGTAGTGACACCCATCGGGTCACCGCGTGGCTGCGGCGCGGGTCCGTGCCTGCCTACGTCGTGCCCGTCGGTGGTTGGACCGCAGTGGTACCGGCCGGTTCGGACGCACGCAGCAGCGCGCCGTACGACAAGTCGGTGCCCATGCTCGTGGCCCGGCCGGTTTCGTCCGGGTTGCGAGCCGCCCTGTGCTTCGCGGCCATCGACGATCGCGCCGTCCTCGTCCTGCATCCTCCCGGCTGGCGCGCGGTGCCGCGCTGGCTGATCTGGCAGAGCGGCCAAGGACCCAGCGGGCCGACCCCGTTCCCGTCCGTGCGCCCCACGGATCTGGTCAGTGTCGCCGGCATCAGCCGCGAGGATCTGCCCCGGGTCGAGTCTGTGTTGCGTGACACCGACCAGACTGCCGATGACCTGCTACACGATCTCATCGACGCGCTCGGGCTACCCGGGGCCGAACTGTTGGAAGCGGGCGCCGCGCGACACGCGTCCGGCGCCGCTCTGGTCGAACCCGATGAACGCTCGGTGCGGCGCTTTGAAAAGGTGACGCGCGAGGAGCGCGACATCGCCGAGGAGTTGAAGTCCTCGTGACGGCGCGGGTCGCCGTGCTCGACTACGGCAGCGGCAACGTCCACTCCGTTGTCCGGATGCTCAGCCGGGTCGGCGCCGAGGTCTCGTTGACGGCTGACCCCGATGCGGTGCTCCGCGCCGACGGGCTGTACGTGCCCGGGGTCGGCAACTTCCACGCCTGTATGCGCGGGCTGCTCGCGGTGGGCGGAGACCAGCTCATCCGGGACCGGCTGGCGGTCGGCGCACCCGTGCTCGGGGTGTGCGTCGGGCACCAGATCCTGTTCGACGGGTCCACCGAGCCGGCGGTCGAGCCGCTGCCGGGTCTGGGAGTCGTCAACGGGCTGGTCACGCGTCTGCGGGCTGCGGTGGTCCCGCACATGGGGTGGTCGTTGGTGACGGATGCGGCGGAGCTGTCGATGTTCGACGGGGTCGCCGGCGAGCGGTTCTACTTCGTGCACTCCTACGCGGCCGCTGACGCCGCCGCAGTGCAGGTCGGCCACGCCGAGCACGGGGACCCCTTCGTCGCCGCCCTGCAGGAGGGTGCGCTCTGGGGTACGCAGTTCCACCCGGAGAAATCCGGTGATGCCGGAGCTGCCCTCTTGCGCAACTGGATTCAGAGTTTCAGCTAGTCATCACCCCGTTCGGAAGGACCCATTGTGAGTGAGGCACGCCTCGAACTGTTGCCGGCGGTCGATGTCGCGGGCGGTCAGGCCGTCCAGCTGGTGCAGGGGGTGGCCGGCACCGGCGGCCAGTTCGGTGACCCCTGGGAGGCGGCCAAAGCCTGGCAGGATCAGGGAGCGGAGTGGTTGCACCTGGTGGACCTCGACGCGGCGTTCGGTCGAGGCAGCAATGCGCCGTTGTTGGCCGACATCGTGCAGCGACTGGACATCAAAGTCGAGATGTCGGGCGGTATCCGCGACCAGGACACCCTTGAGCGTGCCTTGGCCACCGGCTGCCGGCGGGTCAACCTGGGCACGGCTGCGCTCGAGGATCCCGCGTGGACCGCGTCGGCTATCGCACAGTACGGCGACCGGATCGCCGTAGGTCTGGACGTGCGGGGGACGACGCTGGCGGCGCGTGGCTGGACCAAGGAGGGGGCGACCTGTGGGAGACGCTGGCGCGCCTGGACAGTGAGGGGTGCGCACGTTACGTCGTGACCGACGTCGCCAAGGACGGAATGCTCCAAGGGCCGAACACCGCGCTGCTTCAACAGGTTTGCGATCGTACGGATCGTCCGGTGGTTGCTTCCGGCGGGGTTTCCACCTTGGCCGACATCGAGGCGTTGCGCACGATGGTGCCGGCCGGGGTCGAAGGCGCGATCATCGGCTCGGCGCTCTACCGGGGCGCCTTCGGCCTGCCCGAAGCGCTCGACGTCGCGGGGCGCCCATGAGCCACGACGCCGATTCGGCGGGTCTTCCGTGGGCCGGCCGGGAGGTCACCGGCACCGGGTTCGAGACTGACGACGGTACTGCGGATCCCGCCCTGCGTGCGGCGCTGGCGCACGACGAACGCACCTGGATGGCCGCTCTGGCGCACGCACGGGTTCTCGTGCCGGTCGTCGCGACCGAGGAGGGACGCGATGAGGACGGCGTGGACAAGGCGGCGTCGATGGCGACGGTGATCGTGCAGGGACCGCAGGGGGAACGGGCGCTGCCGGTGTTCACCGGACTGGATTCGCTGGCGTCATGGAGCAGTGCGGCGAGACCGTCCCCGGTGCTGGCCCCCGTGGCCGCCCGTGCCGCGATCAGTGAGGAGTGCGACGTGCTCGTGGTCGACCCCGGATCGGGTACCGAGGTCGTCGTCCGACCCAGCATGCTGTGGGCTCTTGCCCAACACCAGGATTGGCAGCCGGCTCACACGGACCCGTTCGTTGCCCAGAAGGTGAAAGGCGCCGTACGTGATCTGGAACCGGTCGTCGACGTCGCCCTCGAAGACGGTTCGGACGTCGGCGCCGGGGTGCTCCGGGTGGTCATTGCGCTGACCCCCGGGCTGACCCAGGACGACATCCGCCAGATCGCGACGACGATCGGCGAGCGACTGGCCACCGATGGGGAAGTGCGCGCCCGGATCGACGGGCTCACGTTCGCTTTGCGCGCCGCGACGACGCCCGCAGCTGAGTGAGGAACGACCGGGTCGTGATCTGGGCGGTGTAGAGCGGTCGTTCGCCTGCAGTCGCGGGTTGGTGGCTGATCTGCCGCGACCAGTCATCCATGGCGCCCCACTCCTTGTAGAGGTACTCCTTCAGCGCCGTCCCGGTGGGGACCGGACGGTGCTCGGTGAAGCGGACGTGCATGGGTTCCTTCAGGGGGATCGCGGCCCAGATCGACCTCAGGGTGTGTAGATCTTCGACCCCGGCGTGCCAGATGCAGATGACCCGCAGACCGGGTACGGCGTCGATGAAGTTGGCGGCGGCACCCACCCGGGGCGTGAGGACGGTCGGGTGCCGTTCCAACCACGCCACGCGCATGGGCGCGTCCGGATCGTCGCTTACCCGGTCGCGTTCGATGGCCGCAGCGTGGCGGGCCGGCGTCCAGTTCTGGCCCTCCGGGAAGACCATCGCGCCGTCGCGCGGACCCATGGATGCGCAGAAGGCCCGCAGGGAGGCCGTGCGCTCGGCGGCCGGTGTGCCCTTCGGCGGCAGGAAGTAACCGCCCAGGCGGTGGATGATCAGATCGATGGCCGGGTCCCACATCAGGAATCGTTTGAGCACCACGCGGGGTGCGCGGTGCAGTTCATGGGAGATGAGCCAGGCGATCAGCAACGAATCGCCCGGCCCGGCGTGCCGGGCGAGGAACAACACGGGTTCGTCGTCGTACAGCGGTTCGGTGAGGTCGGTGGCCGCGACCCGGAAGCCGACGACCCGTTGGGCGACGCGGACATAGCGGTCCAACGCATCGCCGAGCAGCCGGATGTGGTCGGTGCGCCAGGTGTCCGGATCGCTGTGCCCGAGGCGACGAAGGATCCACAAGCGCCAGCAGCCCAGCGTGATCAGCAGGTCGAGGCCGACCAGACCGGTGGCCATGATGCACACCCGGATTGCCTTGCGGGCGAACCGAAAAGCGCTCAGCAACACCATCAGTCCGCTGAACGCGCCGATGATGATCAGAAGTGCAATCTCCAGCAGCATGATCACCGGTTGGAACGCACGCCGCACCGGGGTGGGGGCAACGGGCAGGTTCATCTCTCCTGCTCGAGATATTTGACGGCCGCGCGGTGGGCGGCGTCGATCCGTCCGGTGACGAATTCGGTGTTCAGATGCAGTAGCGACACCATGGGCGCATCGTCGGTGCCGGACGGCATGACGTGCAACTCGATGTCGCTGGGAGTCTCTGCGATCTCCTCCATGTACCGGTGTCGCCGGGCGATCTCGAACGCGACGGTGCCCACTTCCCACGGCCACTCCGGCGGTTTCAGCGCTTGCTCGACCCGGCCGACGTGCAAGACGTAGATCCGGGTAGCGCCCAGCGCGATCGCCCGGCCGATCGGGATCGAGTGCACCAGTCCGCCGTCGTAGTAGTGCTCATCCCCGATCCGGAAGGGCGGGAAGAGGCCCGGCACTGAGCAGGAGGCCATCACCGCCTCGGGCAGCGGACCCTCCGAAAACCATTGCGCCACAGAGCGCTCGACCGATGCAGCGACGCACTGGAACGGCAGTTGCAGGCCATCGAAGGTCTGGGTCGGCAGCGTGGCCCGCAACATCCGGAGGAACGGCCCGGCCGGGTAGAGATACGACGGTTTGCGCAGGCTGAGCTTGCGCGCACGACCGAAGCGGCGGGGAGGCGTTGCGCCTGGGTCGGTGGGGGCCACGGTGCGCAAGTCGCGCAGGCTGCGGGCACTGGACAGACGCACCCAGTGCTCGGCGAGTGCGTCCAGGTTCTCGACGGTGGGGGAGTAGGCAACGTGCGCGCCGTTGATGGCCCCGATGCTCGTGCCGACGACCAGATCGGGATGTACGCCGCGCTCCAGCAACGCGCGCATCCCGCCGATCTGGGTTGCTCCGAGCAGACCGCCCCCGCCGAGGACGAAGGCGGTCTTCACGGATGTCCTAGAGGTTGATCATGTGGCCGACGATGCCCTCGACGGCCTCCTTGACCGACTCACCCAGGGTCGGGTGGGCAAAGACGTTGCGGGCCACTTCATCGGCCGTCAGATCCCAACGCTGGGCCAGGGTGAGTACTGGCAGGAGTTCGGTCACGTCCGGGCCGATCAGGTGCGCGCCGAGGAACTCGTTGTGTTTGGCGTCGGCGACGATCTTCACGAAGCCCACTGCCTCGCCGAGACCTTGGGCCTTGCCGTTGGCGGAGAACGGGAACTGGGCTGTCTTGACGTCGTACCCCAGGTCCTTGGCCTGTGCCTCGGTGTAGCCGAAGGAGGCGACCTGCGGCTGGCAATAGGTCGCCCGCGGGATCATCACGTATTCCAGCGGCATCGTCTCGGCACCGGCCATGGTCTCGGCGGCAACGATGCCCTGCGCCTCAGCGGTGTGCGCCAACATCAGCTTTCCGGTCACGTCACCGATGGCGTAGACGTCGGGCACGTTGGTGCGGCAGAAGTCATCAATCTCGATGGCCTTGCGCTCGGTGATCTTGACCCCGGTGTTCTCCAGGCCGTAACCGGTCAGCCGCGGTGCGAAACCGATGGCCTGCAGGACCTTGTCGGCTTCGAGGACCTGCTGGTCGCCGCCCTCGGCCGGAGAGACGGTCACCTTCACGTTGGTGCCGGTGTCCTCGATGGACTCGACCTTGGTCTTGGTGAGCACCTTCACACCGAGCTTCTTGTAGTGCTTGGCGAGTTCCTTGGACACGTCCGCATCCTCGGTGGGCACCATCCGGTCCAGGAACTCGACGATCGTGACGTCGACGCCGAAGTTCTTCATGACGTAAGCGAATTCGACGCCGATGGCACCGGAGCCGGCGATGATGATCGACTTCGGAAGGACCGGGTCGAGGATCTGCTCCTCGTAGGTGACCACGCGCTCGGACAACTCGGTGCCCGGGATCAGTCGAGTCGTGGCACCGGTCGCGATGATGATCTTGTCGCCGGTGATCGTGTCGGTGCTGCCATCGTTGAAGTTGACCTCGATGGTCTTGGCGTCCTTGAAGGTGCCCCAGCCGTCGATCTCGGTGATCTTGTTCTTCTTCATCAGGTAGTGCACGCCCTTGACGATGCCGGCCGACACCTGGCGGCTGCGGGCGTGCGTGGGCTCGTAGGACATCGACGCATCACCGGTGATGCCGAACTTGTCCTTCTCGCTGGTGAGGATGTGCGACAACTCCGCGTTGCGCAGCAGGGCCTTCGAGGGGATGCAGCCCACGTTGAGGCAGACACCGCCCCAGTACTTCTTCTCGATGACTGCGGCCTTCAGGCCCAGTTGACTGGCTCGGATGGCGGCGACATACCCGCCAGGTCCGGCTCCCAGGACGACGACGTCAAAGTGTTGTGCCACGGTTTCGACTCTATCCAGTTGCGATGTGTGCGCGGAATCGGGTCCGCGCCTCAGGAAATGCTGCGTCCCTGCGCGGGCAGATCGGCCTCGCGGCGCATCGGGCGGAAGGTGAACGACGAGTCGCCGTTGAGCCGCGCGGAGGAGACCAGCGTGCGCCGGTGGGTGCGGTCGAGCAGGGCCGAGGTGGTGGACCGGACGACGGGGGAGGTGCCCATGATGGTTCCTTACGTTCGTGCGGAGGCTTACTCCGGTTTTAACGGAGGACGGCTCCGGATAATTCCCGTCATGCCGGATTGAGTTGGCATGCGACACGGCGAGGGGTACGCCGGCCCGATGGCCGACGTACCCCTCGCGGTGAGCGGCGCTCAATGCGCGGCGTTGGAGGCGTCCTCCTTGATGGGCTCGTTGTCCTTGGCTGCGTCGGCCTCGCCGCCAGGGTTCGGCGCCTTGGAGCCGGCCTTGACCTTGGCCTCGATCGCGGCACCGGTCGTCGGGTCGACGCTCTTCCAGTATTCGAACGCCTTCTCCAGCACCGGCGACTTGACTCCGCCCAGCAGGTGACCGGCGACGGTGTCGACGAACGCGGCGCGCTGCTCGTCGTTCCACACCTCCCGCACCATGGCTCCCGCCTGGCTGAAGTCGTCATCGTCCGGGCGCAGCGTGTAGGCGGCGCGAACCATCGCCCCGTCGGTCTCCCAGCCATCCTCGACCTCACCGACCTCGTCGGCGTACCCGCGACCGGCGCTGTTGGGGGCGTAGACCGGGTCGTTACCGCTGTGCTCGTAGGCCATCGGACCGTCGAACGTGTAGGTGTTGACCTCCACGCGCGGCTGGTTCACCGGCAACTGCAGGTAGTTCGGCCCGATGCGGTAGCGGTGGGTGTCGGCGTACGCGAAGGCCCGGCCCAGCAGCATCTTGTCCGGGGAGAAGCCGATGCCGGGGACGAGCGCAGAGGGCTCGAACGCGGCCTGCTCGATCTGGGCGAAGAAGTTGTCCGGGTTCTTGTTCAAGGTCATCGTGCCGACCGTGATCAGCGGGTAGTCGGAGTGCGGCCAGACCTTGGTCAGGTCGAAGGGGTTGAGGTGGTAATCCTTGGCGTCTTCGTAGGGCATCGCCTGGATGGACAGCGTCCAGCTGGGGAAGTCCCCGTTGTCGATGGCCTCGCGTAGGTCGCGGCGGTGGAAATCGGCGTCCTCGCCGGCGATCCGGGTGGCGTCGTCACCGGTCAGGCCCGCCACGCCTTGGTTGGAGTGGAAGTGGTACTTCACCCAGTGCTTCTCGCCGGCCTCGTTGATCCACAAGTAGGTGTGCGAGCCGTAGCCGTTCATGTGCCGGTAGCTGGTGGGAATGCCGCGATCGCCCATCAGGTAGGTGACCTGGTGCGCCGACTCCGGGTTCAGCGTCCAGAAGTCCCATTGCATGTGGTTGTCACGCAGGCCGGAGCCCCCAGCCGCTTCTGCGAACGGATGAAGTGCGGGAACTTCATCGTGTCGCGGATGAAGAAGACCGGGGTGTTGTTGCCGACCAGGTCGTAGTTGCCCTCGGTGGTGTAGAACTTCAGCGCGAAACCCCGGGGTCACGCCAAGTGTCGGGCGAGCCCTGCTCGCCGGCCACGGTGGAGAAGCGCGCCAGCATGTCGGTCTTGACGCCCTTCTGGAACAGCGCGGCCTTGGTGTACTTGCTGACATCCTCGGTCGTCTCGAACACGCCGAAGGCGCCGGAGCCCTTCGCATGGACGTTGCGTTCGGGGACGCGCTCGCGATTGAAGTGCGCCATCTGGTTCAGGAAGTGCACGTCGTGCAACAAGATCGGGCCGTCGTTGCCGATCGTGAGTGAGTTACGGTCGCTGACGGCCGGCGCGCCGGTGTCGGTCGTGGAGCCCAGGTTGGCCTCAGGGCTCGGTGCGGTTTCGATAGACGTTCTCGTGCTGTCCGACATGTCGGACCTCCTTGAGTTCGGGTGCATCCAACCAACCGCGCAGAATGGAACGATTCAAGACAGGCCCGCCTAAGTCGTGCCTCCCAACGGGTGGCTCATTGCGTCGTCGGCCTGAGTGCGACGGCCGGGCGCGGGAATGAATCGTTGAGGTGTGGCCGTTCCGCATCCTGGAAAATAGTTGCACATCGAAGTTTCGGAATGGAAATATTACCCCTATGTCCTTGCAGCCCTACCAGCGCGTCCTGTCCATCCGCGACGCCCGTCGCGTGTTGTTGCTGGGGTTCCTGCTGCGGATGCCCATCTTCAGCGCCGGCATCATCCTGACCCTTCACGTGGTCACCCACCTCGGCCACAGCTACGCCGACGCCGGCCTGGTCGCCGCGGCGGCGACGATCGCGATTGCCATCTCCGGCCCGTGGCGCGGCCGGCTGCTCGACCGCATGGGTCTGCGGCGCGTGCTGGTCCCTTCGATGATCGTCAGCGCCATCTGTTGGTCCATTGCGCCGTTCGTCGGCTATGTCCCGCTGTTGGTGTTGGCGGTGATCGGCGGACTCTTCGTCGTCCCCACCTTCTCGATCATCCGACAGGGCGTCATCGCCGCGGTTCCCGACGATCAGCGCCGGACCGCGTTGTCCCTGGACGGGATGTCGGTGGAGCTGGCCTTCATGATCGGCCCGGTCATCGTGGTCTGGTTGACCACGTTCCTGCCCACCTCCTGGGTGTTGTTCGGCATCGAGATGCTGGGCGTCGTACTCGCCGCCCTGCTGTGGTGGGCCAACCCGGCGTTGCGCTCGGCGGAGGTCGATGAGTCCGAGGTCGGTGCCACCGCCCGGCGTTCGTGGTTCCGGGTTCCGTTCGTCGCGATCTGCCTCGCGGCCACCGCCTCGACGATCGTGCTCGGTGGCTCCGACGTGGCCATCGTCGCCGCCATGCGGCACTGGGATGCCGTGTCGCAGCTGGCGGTCGTGCTGATTCCGTGGAGCTTCGGTTCCCTGGTCGGAGGGTTGATCTACGGGGCGATGTCGCGCGGGTTCTCGCCGTTCATCCTGCTGTTGATGCTGGCGTTGACCACGGCGCCGATGGCCTTCGCGCCGAACCTGTGGGTGTTCGCCGTTCTCGCGGTGTTCTCCGGTTTGTTCTGCGCTCCCACCATCACCGCGACCGTCGATGCAGTCAGTCGCGTCGTTCCCGCTGCGGCCCGTGGTGAGGCGATGGGGTGGCACGGTTCGTTCATGACCGCCGGATCAGCCCTCGGTGCACCGCTGGCCGGGATTGCGATCGACGCGGGCGGTTTCGGTGCCGGCCTGCTGCTGGTGTCCGCCATCGGCGCGGCGATTGCGCTGGGTGGCGGCGCTGCCCTGCTGGCCCGTTCGCGGGTCCTTCGGGCCCGCCACGCGCTCGTCGCTTGATCGACTTCCCGTGCGCTGTTGCGATGCTGATCCCGTGTCGACAGCTCGTAGGATCGTCCGCACCGAAAACGCGCCGTGGCTACCGGGCGGCAGTTGCGCCGAGGTCTGGGTCGAGGATGACTGCCGTCCGCCCGAGCCGTCGATCATCGTCCGGCTGCTGCTGACCTCGACGGACCCAGACGCACGCCGGACCTTCTTCTGTGTTCTGACGCCGAAGGGGCCGGACCTGCCGACGTTGTTCCTCGGCCGCGGTCCAGAGCGGATGAGCCTTGACGCCGGGCTGGCTGAACTGCAGCGACGGACTCTGGGCAGGGAAGGACTCCAGCTTCGCTGCGTGGGCTACGTCCGGAATGTCGTTCCCAGCCCGGATGCGAGCTATCCGCACCCCGCGCCGTACGCACACGTTCCGGTCTTCGTCGCGCCGGAGGGGACGACACCGGCCGTCGAAGGGCGCTGGGTCGCGCTAGAACACGCTCGCGGGGAGCTGGACTCGCGGCACTGGTGGCCGATCGTGGCCGAGCACCTGAGCTGACCGCGATCCCGCCAACAGTCCCGGTGCGCGGCCGATCGGCGTACGTCGATCGGAGGGTGTCGGTGTCCACCGTTACCTTGACGGGGTGAGCGATGAGATCTCGTTGGGCCAGGCGCGTCGGATCGCGCTCGCGGCCCAGGGATTCCTGGACCCGCCGCACGCCGCGCCGACCATGCGCACCCTGGAGCGCACCGTCGCTCGCACCGGTGTCCTGCAGATCGACTCGGTCAACGTGCTGGCCCGGGCGCATCTGATGCCGCTGTTCTCCCGCATGGGTCCTTACGACGTCCGGCTGCTGCACCGGGCGACGTCGGTGAAACCGCGCCGGCTGGTCGAGTACTGGGCGCATTGCGCCGCCTACATGCCGGTCGACCTGTGGCCGCACATGCAGCACCGGATGGCCCGCTACCGGTCCAAGGGATCGCGGGTCGAGCGCGAGCAGCCGGAGTTGCTGCAGCATCTCCTGGAGCGGATCCGGGCCGACGGTGCCGCGACACCCCGGCAGTTGGACGACGGCAGCGAACGGAGCAAGGAGAACTGGGGCTGGAACTGGTCGGCGACCCAGGAAGCCCTGGATTATCTGTGGATCGTGGGGGAGTTGGCCGTCGCCGAACGCAATGCCCAGTTCGAGCGCATCTTCGACCTGCCGGAGCGCGTGATCCCGCCGGCGATCCTCGATCAGTCCATACCGAGCGAGGCGCAGGCGCACCGCGAACTCATTCGTCGAGCTGCCCGATCCCTCGGGGTCGCAACGGAACTCACGCTCCAGGACTACTACCGCATGCACCACACGCAGACCAAGCCGGCCATCGCGGCGCTGGTGGATTCCGGTGAGCTGCGCCCAGTGCGTGTCGAGGGCTGGAAGCAACCGGCCTATCTCGACGCGCAGGCCCGCATCCCGCGGCGGGTGCACGCGCAGGCGTTGCTCAGCCCCTTCGATCCGGTGGTCTGGTACCGCCCGCGCAGCGAAGCGCTCTTCGACTTCCACTACCGCATCGAGATCTACACCCCGGCTGCCAAACGGGTGCACGGCTATTACGTGCTGCCCTTCCTGCTCGGCGACCGCATCGCGGCGCGCGTCGATCTGAAGGCGGACCGGCGCGCTGGCCGGCTGCTGGTCCACGCGGCGTACGCCGAGCCCAGCGCCCCAGCCCACACCGCCGAGGCACTGGCCCATGAGTTGCGACGGCTCGCCGGCTGGCTCGGCCTGCAGGACGTCGCGGTCGCACCGCGGGGTGACCTGGCACGGCCCCTGGCGTCCACGATTTCAGCGGACGGCGCACTCGCTGGTATTCTTGATACACCGACCGGTGCGTGAGCATCGGTGTGCAAGAGAAGTCCCGAACTTCCACCTGAGTCGACAGGCATGTCGCCGGGTCCGGTGTGAGCAGCAGTTCGTCACTCGGCGTACCTGATGTTTGCATGCTTTGGGCTCCTCGCGCACTCCGGTGACGAGGAGCCTTTCTTCGTCTCCAGGCGGTACATCGCGAACGACGAAGGAGTAGACATCAGCGTCGAGCCTCGTATTAACGACCGCATCCGGGTTCCCGAGGTGCGGTTGGTTGGGCCGAACGGCGAACAGGTCGGCATCGTCCGTGTGGAGGATGCGCTGCGCCTGGCCGCGGAAGCAGATCTCGATCTGGTCGAGGTCGCCCCGATGGCAAAACCTCCCGTTGCCAAACTCATGGACTACGGCAAGTTCAAGTACGAAGCCGCGGTGAAGGCACGGGAAGCCCGCAAGAACCAGGTCAACACGGTCATCAAGGAGATCAAACTCCGGCCGAAGATCGACCCGCACGACTACGGCACCAAGAAGGGTCACGTCGAGCGGTTCCTCTCCGCCGGTGACAAGGTCAAGGTGACGATCATGTTCCGCGGTCGTGAGCAGTCCCGCCCCGAACTGGGTTTCCGGTTGCTGCAGAAGCTGGCCGAGGACGTCGCCGACCTGGGTTTCGTGGAGAGTTCGCCCAAGCAGGACGGGCGCAACATGGTGATGGTGCTGGGTCCGACCAAGAAGAAGGCCGAGGCCCGCGCGGAGAACCGCCGCCGTCGCGAACAACACGACCCGGCGCCCAGCGAGGACGCCGCGTCGAGCGAGCAGAACCAACCGGCCTGAGCCGGACAGACCTCCCGGCCCCCGGCCGGTAGACACAGACCGCAGCCCACCGGCTGCGAGTTAGCACGAGCCAGAAGGAGATCGGCCCATGCCGAAGAACAAGACGCACAGCGGTGCGAAGAAGCGGTTCCGGGTCACCGGTTCCGGCAAGATCATGCGCCAGCGTGCTCGCCACGTGCACAAGTTCCAGGAGCGCAGCAGCAGCGATGCCCGCCGGTTGGTCAACGACGTCGTCGTCGCACCGTCCGACACCAAGGCCGTCAAGCGTCTGCTCGGCAAGTAATCCCGATCTTTACCAGCTAGAAGGAGTACTCACGTGGCACGCGTGAAGCGGGCGGTCAACGCCCAGAAGAAGCGCCGGACAGTCCTGGAGCAGGCCAGCGGTTACCGCGGCCAGCGCTCGCGGCTCTACCGCAAGGCCAAGGAGCAGGTCACCCACTCGATGGGTTACAGCTACCGTGACCGCCGGGCGCGCAAGGGCGACTTCCGTCGTCTGTGGATCCAGCGCATCAACGCCGGCGCCCGCGCCAACGGCATCACCTACAACCGGTTCATCCAGGGCCTGAAGGCTGCGGAGATCGAGGTCGACCGTCG
Organism: Branchiibius cervicis; assembly: GCF_042661605.1. NCBI lineage: Bacteria > Bacillati > Actinomycetota > Actinomycetes > Micrococcales > Dermacoccaceae > Branchiibius > Branchiibius cervicis. The sequence goes on along the minus strand of NZ_JBHSWJ010000002.1, from coordinate 1,820,911 downwards.
CATGCTGGCCGAGCTGGCCGTCAACGACGCCCCCGCGTTCGCCGCGCTGGTGGAGATCGCCAAGGCCAACGTCCCGGCTACCGCGCCGGCCGCCTGAGCCCTGCATCACCCGCCGGAACGCCGGCCCACCCCGTGCTGACCAATCCCCGCGCTGAGCGGGTGCGGTCGGTCCGGGCGCTGGGCCGGCGTTCTGCACGTGAGCGGGCCGGTCGCTTCGTGGTCGAAGGCCCGCAAGCGGTCCGTGAACTGCTCGCTTTCGCACCCGACAGCGTCATCGAGATGTACGTCGATTCCAGCGTTCCCGAACGCACCGCAGAGTTCCGCTCGGCTGAGCTGACCATGCCGTTGCACGAGTGCAGTCCCGAGGTGTTCGCTGCGCTGGTCGACACTGCGCATCCGCAGGGCATCCTCGCGGTGGCCCGGCCGGTCGACGTACCCCTGGAGCAGGCTCTCGCCGCCGACGGAGGGTTCGTCGTGGTCCTGTCCAACGTCCGCGATCCCGGTAACGCCGGCACGGTCATCCGCGGAGCGGACGCTGCCGGCGCCGCCGCAGTCATCGTCAGCGATGCCAGCGTCGACATCTACAACCCCAAGGTCGTCCGCTCGACCGTCGGGTCGCTGTGGCACCTGCCGATCAGCATCGGCGAGTCCGTCGAGACGATCATCGGGGCCTGCCGGACGGCCGGCCTGCGGGTCCTGGCGGCCGACGGAGCGGGCGAGGTGCTCCTGCCCGATGTCGACTTGACCGGCCGGCACGCCTGGCTGATGGGCAACGAAGCCTGGGGGTTATCGGCGCAAACCCGCGCATTGTGCGATGAGGTGATCCGGGTGCCGATCTACGGTCACGCCGAGTCGCTGAACCTGGCGATGGCCGCCACGGTCTGCTTGTACGCCAGCGCCGATACTCAGCGGCGCGGCACGGGGCGCGTTCCGTAGACTGGTTGATCGTGTCCGGTCCCAATACTTCATACGACCCGGTCGAGGTCTCCGCGCTCGACCCAGCAGCGATCGATGAGGCAGTGTCCGCCGCCCTGACGGCGATCGCCGCGGCCGGTAGTCTCGGCGAACTCAAGGCGGTCCGCACCGAGCACGCCGGCGACAAGTCGGCGCTCGCGCTGGCCAACCGGGAGATCGGCGCGCTGCCCCCGACCGCGAAGGCCGAAGCGGGCAAGCGGGTCGGTCAGGCTCGTGGCCGGGTCGGTCAGGCGCTCAAGGAGCGCCAGGCCGAGCTCGAGGACGAGCGCGACCAGCGGATCCTGATCGACGAGGCCGTCGACATGTCTCTGGTCCCGCGACGCGCGCCGATGGGCCACCGGCACCCGATCGAGCTGATGGGCACCCGGATCGCCGACATCATGGTCGGGATGGGCTGGGAGATCGCCGAAGGCCCGGAGATCGAGGCCGAGTGGTTCAACTTCGACGCACTCAACTTCGACATCGACCACCCCGCCCGGCAGATGCAGGACACGTTCTACGTCGACCCGCCCTCGGCCGGTCTCGTGCTGCGCACGCACACCTCGCCGGTCCAGGCGCGGGCGATGCTGGAGCGGGGCGCACCGTTGTACGTCGGGTGTATCGGCCGAGTCTTCCGCACCGACGAACTCGATGCGACGCACATGCCTGCCTTCCACCAGGTCGAGGGCCTGGCTGTGGATGAAGGCATCACGATGGCGAACCTGAAGGGCACCCTCGACCGCCTGGCCAGTGAGCTCTTCGGCGAAGGCATCACGACCCGCCTGCGCCCGTCGTACTTCCCCTTCACCGAGCCCAGCGCAGAGATGGATCTGCGCTGTTTCGTCTGCCGGGGCACCGACCCCGACTGCCGGGCGTGCAGCGGCACCGGCTGGATCGAGTGGGGCGGCTGCGGCATGGTCAACCAGAACGTGCTGCGTGCCTGCGGCATCGACACCGACCGCTTCAGCGGATTCGCCTTCGGAATGGGCGTCGACCGTGCGCTGATGTTCCGCACGGGGGTTGCCGACATGCGCGAAATGATCGAGGGAGACGTGCGCTTCGACGCGCAGTTCGGATTGGAGATCTGATGCGGATTCCGCTCGATTGGCTGGGAGAGTACGTCGATCTGGCGCCGGGCGTGCGCGGCACGGACGTGGCCGCCGCCCTGGTGAAGGTGGGCCTGGAGGAAGAAGGTCTGCACGGCGGCGACCTGACGGGACCGCTGGTGGTCGGCAAGGTGCTCACCCAGGACCCCGAACCGCAGAAGAACGGCAAGGTCATCAACTGGTGCACGGTCGATGTCGGTGATGCCAACGGCACCGGTGAACCCCAGGGCATCGTCTGCGGCGCGCACAACTTCGCCCCCGGTGACTTCGTCGTCGTCGTCCTGCCGGGTGCGGTGCTCCCGGGCGGTTTCGCGATCGCGGCGCGGAAGACCTACGGCCACGTCTCAGCCGGAATGATCTGTGCCGCAGATGAACTCGGCCTTCCCGACGACGGATCCGGTGGCATTATCCGGCTGGCTGAGCGCCTGCCCGGCGTCGACCTGACCCCTGGTCAGGACGCGATTGCGCTGCTCGGTCTCGACCGTGAAACCGTCGAGATCAACGTCACGCCGGACCGCGGTTACTGTTTCAGCCTGCGAGGAGTGGCCCGCGAATACTCCCACGCGACGGGGGCAGCGTTCACCGATCCGGTGACCGCTCTCGCGCAGCGCGCCGCGTCCGCCAACGACCGCGGATTCCCCGTCCGGCTGGCCGATGAGGCTCCCATCCGCGACCGGGTCGGCTGCAGCCGGTACGTTGCGCGGATCGTCCGCGGTGTCGACCCTCCGCGCCGTCCCCGGCCTGGTTGGCCACCCGGCTCACCGAAGCCGGGATGCGACCGATCTCGCTGCCGGTCGACGTCACCAACTACGTGATGCTGGCTCTGGGCCAGCCGCTGCACGCCTTCGACCTGACGGCGCTCGACGGTGGGATCACCGTGCGGCGCGCCGCGCCGGGGAGACCTTGAAGACGCTCGACGGGGTCGAGCGGACGTTGTTCGACGAAGACCTGGTCATCGCCGACGACCGGCGCGCGATTGCGATCGCCGGCACCATGGGCGGCGAAGCGACCGAGGTCACGGACACGACCACGGACATTCTGATCGAAGCGGCTCGTTTCGATCAGACCTCCGTGGCCCGATCAGCGCGCCGGCACAAGCTGCCCTCCGAGGCGGCCAAGCGGTTCGAGCGTGGCGTTGACCCCGAGATCGCCGCCGCTGCAGCACAATTCGCGGTCGAGCTGCTGGTCGAGCATGGCGGTGGACGAGTAGACGACGGTGTCACCGACGTGCGGCTGCCGATGCCGCAGGCCGTCATCGATTTCGACCCCGCGGACGCCGGCCGACTCGTCGGCGTGCCGTACACCGCCACCGACGTGATCGACGTACTGCGCGAGATCGGCTGCACCGTCGATGCTTCCGGCGACACGCTGCACGTCACGCCGCCGTCGTGGCGGCCCGATCTCACCACGGGGCCGGACCTGACCGAAGAGGTGGCACGGATCCGGGGCTACGAGCAGATCCCGTCGATCCTGCCCACCCCGCCCGGCGGTCGCGGACTCACTCACGGCCAGCAGGTGCGGCGACTCGTCGCGAACGCGCTCGCGGCCCGCGGGTTCGACGAGGTGTGGTCCGCGCCGTTCGTCGGCGACGACGTCCACGAGGCGTTCGGATGGGATCCTGCGCAGGCCCGTGCTCGCACTGTCGCACTGGCCAACCCGCTGTCGGACGAGCAGCCGCTGTTCCGGATCAGTCTGCTCACCACCATGGTGGACGTCCTGCGCCGCAACGTATCCCGCGGGTTCTCCGACCTGGCCCTTTTCGAGGTCGGGCTGGTGGCCGCCATCGACGGACCGCTGACCCAAGCCCCCTACAGCCCGGTGGGCGTGCACCCCTCGGATGAGGTGCTGGCAGCCATCCGCGGTTCGGTGCCTCCACAGCCGCGCCACCTGGCCTTCCTGCTGACGGGCAACCGCACGCCAGCGGGCTGGACCGGCCCGGGCAGGCCCGCGGACTGGACGGACGCTCTCGAGGCCGTGCAGGCGATCGGGGACGCGTTGGCGGTGCCGCTGACCGTCACGCAGGAGTCGACCGCACCGTTCCACCCCGGTCGCAGCGGTCGGGTCGAGGCCGGCGACGGCACCTTCCTGGGTCACGTCGGCGAACTGCATCCGAAGACGCTCCAGCGACTGGGTCTTCCACCACGGGTCGTCGGCGGTCAGTTGCTTCTGGATGAACTCATCCGGCTCAGTGAGGCCACGCCGCAGGCGACCGCCCTGTCGGTGATGCCGATGGCCGACTCCGATGTGGCGCTGCTGGTCGATGCCGCTGTTCCCGCTGCCGTCGTCGAGGCGGCGCTGCGTGACGGGGCCGGTGAGTTGCTGGAGTCGATCGAGTTGTTCGATCTCTACGAGGGCGAGCAGATCGAACCGGGCAAGAAGTCGTTGGCCTACCGGCTGGTCTTCCGGGCCCCGGATCGCACGCTGAAGACCGAGGAAGTCAACGCCTTCCGTGACGCGGCGGTCGCCCGTGCCGGTGAGAGGGTCGGAGCCGTCCAGCGGTAGCTGCATGACACTGCATGATTGTGTATAGTCATGCAGGTGTTCTCAGTTGCCGTAGCAGGCGCCAGCGGATACGCCGGCGGCGAGATCCTGCGTCTCCTCCTGGCCCATCCGCAGGTGCGGATCGGTGCCCTGACCGCGGGATCGTCGGCCGGTACGCGCCTTGGCGACCTCCAGCCGCATCTGACCCCGCTCGCGGACGTCGTGGTGCAGGAGACGACGCCGCAGGTGCTGTCCGAGCACGACGTCGTCTTCCTGGCGCTTCCGCACGGCACGTCGGCACAGGTAGCAGAGCAGTTGCCGGACACCGTGGTCATCGATGCCGGCGCCGACTTCAGGCTGACAGATGCCGATGCGTGGGAGCAGTTCTACGGATCGCCGTACGCCGGGTCCTGGCCCTACGGTCTGCCTGAGCTGCCGGTCGGCACCGACAGCAAACAGCGCAGCGCCCTGCGCGGTGCCCGTCGCATTGCCGTCCCCGGGTGCTACCCGACGGGGACGTCGCTAGCCCTGGCTCCCGCCTTCGCGGCCGGTGTCGTGGCCGCGCGTGACGTGGTCATCGTCGCGGCCAGTGGCACCTCGGGTGCCGGCAAGTCGCTCAAACCGCATCTGCTCGGCGCCGAGGTGATGGGCTCGATGAGCCCGTACGGCGTGGGCGGCGTCCACCGGCACACGCCGGAAATCGAGCAGAACCTCTCGCTCGCGGCTGGCGCCCCGGTCACGGTCTCCTTCACGCCGACGCTGGCGCCGATGCCGCGGGGCATCCTCGCGACCTGCTCCGCCCCGTTGACCGATGGCGTATCCCCGACCGACGTGCGTGGGGTGTACGAGAAGGCCTACGGCGACGAGCCGTTCGTGCAACTGCTCCCCGACGGCCGGTGGCCCTCGACCGGCGCCGTGCTCGGATCGAACAACGTGCAGCTGCAGATCGCGGTGGATGAGCGGATCGGCCGACTGATCGTCGTGAGTGCCATCGACAACCTGACCAAAGGTACGGCGGGTGGTGCCGTCCAGAGCATGAACCTGGCCCTGGGACTCGAGGAGACCCTTGGCCTTCCGATGACAGGGGTCGCGCCGTGAGTGTCACTGCAGCACAGGGATTCCGGGCCAGCGGGGTGACCGCCGGACTGAAGCCCTCCGGGAAGCCGGACGTCGCGCTCGTGGTCAACGACGGGCCTGACCACCACGCCGCCGCCGTCTTCACCAGCAACCGGGTGTGCGCGGCGCCGGTGACGTGGAGCAAGCAGGTCGTCACCGACGGCCGTGTCGATGCCGTCGTGCTGAACTCCGGTGGGGCGAATGCGATCACCGGTGCCCAGGGATTCATCGACACGCACCGCACCGCGGAGCAGGTCGCTGAGGTGACGGGTGTGTCATCGGGGGATGTCGTCGTCTGCTCGACCGGTCTCATCGGAGAGCTGTTGCCGATGCCGAAGCTGTCAGCGGGGATCACCGAAGCAGCCAGTGCGCTGACCGCCGACGGGGGAGCAGCGGCCGCCGAGGCGATCATGACCACCGACACCCACCCCAAGACCGCTGTGGTGAAAGGGGATGGCTGGGTCGTGGGCGGTATGGCCAAAGGCGCCGGCATGTTGGCCCCGGCCCTGGCCACGATGCTCGTGGTCATCACCACGGACGCGGTGGTCGACGAAGAAATGCTGGACGGTGTACTCCGATCGGCCACGCACGTCACCTTTGACCGGATCGACTCCGACGGGTGCCAGTCGACGAATGACACCGTGCTGCTGATGGCCTCCGGTGCCAGTGGCGTCCGTCCGACGGCCCGGGAGCTGACGGAGGCGGTCACCGCGTGCTGCGCCGATCTGGCCCGGCAGCTGATCGGTGACGCCGAAGGTGCCGCACACGACATCGCCATCGAGGTCCGGACGGCGGCCAGCGAGCACGACGCCCTGGAGGTCGCGCGGGCCATCGCCCGCAACAACTTGTTCAAGTGCGCGATCTTCGGCCGCGACCCGAACTGGGGCCGCGTACTGGCTGCCGTGGGCACCACCAAGGCGGCGTTCGTGCCGGAGCAGTTGGCCGTGAGCATGAACGGCGTGCAGGTCTGCCGGGACGGCGGAGTCGGTGACGATCGGTCGCTGGTCGACCTGACCCCACGCGAAGTGCGCCTCGTGGTGGACCTCAACGCCGGCGCGGAGGCAGTCACCGTCTGGACGAACGACCTGACGCACGAGTACGTGCACGAGAACTCGGCGTACAGCACATGATCGCCCAGCGCCCACCCACCGACCTGAGCGTCGCCGCCGGCAAGGCGGCGACCCTGGTCGAGGCGCTGCCCTGGTTGCAGCGGTTCAAGGACGCCCTTGTCGTGGTGAAGTACGGCGGCAACGCCATGACCGACGCCGCCCTCAAAGCAGCGTTCGCCCAGGACGTCGCCTTCATGCGGTACGCCGGCCTGCGGGTTGTCGTCGTGCACGGCGGCGGACCGCAGATCCAGGCGATGCTCGACCGGGTCGGCCTGGTCTCGGAGTTCAAAGGCGGCCTACGGGTCACGACGCCGGAGACGATGGACATCGTCCGAATGGTGCTGACCGGGCAGGTCTCGCGCGAACTGATCAACCTGATCAACGCGCACGGTGCCCTGGCCGTGGGCCTGTCCGGCGAGGACGGCTCGCTGTTCGGTGCCCGCCGTCGTGGAGCGATCGTCGATGGCGAAACCGTCGACATCGGTCTGGTCGGCGACGTCGTCACGGTCAACCCGGCCGCGGTGCGAGATCTGTTGCGGGCCGGACGGATTCCGGTGGTGTCCTCGATCGCACCCGACCTCGATCACGAAGGCGACGTGCTCAACGTCAACGCCGACACTGCGGCCAGCGCACTTGCGGTGGCGCTCGGCGCCCACAAACTCGTCGTCCTCACCGATGTGGAAGGCGTCTACGACAACTGGCCCGACCGCGACTCGCTGCTGTCGTCGCTGCCGGTCGATCGTGCGGAACAGCTTCTGCAACGGGTGGATTCAGGGATGGTGCCCAAGTTGGAAGCATGCGTGCGGGCGATACGCGGCGGTGTGCCCCAGGCGCACGTGATCGACGGCCGGGCGCCGCATTCCTTGTTGCTCGAAGTCTTCACCGATGCCGGTATCGGCACCATGGTGCTCCCCGAGGAGGGATCCGATGACTGACCCCCTGACCAACAACGGTCTGCTGGATCGCTATCAGGCCAGCCTGCTGGGCGTCTTCGGTCGACCGCCGCTGGTGCTCAGCCACGGATCCGGCTGCTACGTCTGGGATGTCGAGGGCAACAAGTACCTGGATCTGGTCGGAGGTCTGGCCGTCAGCTCCCTCGGCCACGGCCACCCCGCGTTGGTCAGCGCCATCTCGAAGCAGGCCGGCGAGGCGCTGCACGTGTCCAACCTGTTCACCTCGCCGGGACAGATCGCCCTGGCCGAACGCCTGCTGGACCTGACCCAGGCACCCGACGGGTCAAAGGTCTTCTTCGCCAACTCCGGCACCGAGGCCATCGAGGCGGCTATCAAGCTGTCCCGTCGCACCGGTCGCCCGGGGATCGTCGCTGCCGAAGGCGCTTTCCACGGGCGCACGACCGGTGCGTTGGCCCTGACCTACAAGGCGGACTACCGGGAACCCTTCGAACCGTTGATCCCCGGTGTCTCCCATGTGCCCTACGGGGACGTCGATGCGCTGCGGGCGGCGGTTACCGAGCAGACGGGTGCCGTCGTCCTCGAGCCCATCCAGGGTGAAGCCGGAGTCATCGCTCCCGATACCGGGTATCTGCGGGCTGCTCGCGAAATCACCGCCGCCGCAGGCGCGTTGCTGATCGTGGACGAGATACAGAGCGGTATCGGCCGGACCGGTCGCTGGTTCGGTTACGAGCACGAGGGCATTCGGCCGGACGCCATCACCCTGGCCAAAGGGCTCGGCGGGGGCGTCCCGATCGGGGCCCTGGTCACCTTCGGCGGCGCGGTGTCGGACCTGCTCACCGTCGGGCAGCACGGTTCGACGTTCGGTGGCAATCCGCTGGCCGCCGCCGCCGGGCTGGCCGTGCTGGAAACCATCGAGGAGCAGGACCTGGTCGGTAACGCGCAGCGCATGGGGAGTACCTCGCTGCCCGTGTCACGGCGATGGATCATCCGCTGGTCACGGGGGTCCGCGGAGCTGGGCTGCTGCGCGCGATCACGTTGGCCCGGCCGGTGTCCGCACAGATCGCCGAGCGAGCCCGTGACCGTGGGATCATCATCAACCCGGTGGCTCCCGACGCCCTGCGTCTGGCGCCGCCGCTGATCATCGCCGGCAGTGAGATCGATGAGTTCGTCACCGCGTTGCCGGGTCTGCTGGAGGTGTCGTGATGACGCGGCATTTCCTGCGTGATGACGACCTGACGGCAACCGAGCAGGCCCAGATCCTCGCTCGTGCGGCCGAACTGAAGAAGGACCGCTTTGCCAGTCGCGTGCTGCAGGGTCCGCGTTCGGTGGCGCTCATCTTCGACAAGCCGACGCTGCGTACCCAACTGTCGTTCAGCACCGGTGTCGTCGAACTGGGCGGTTACCCGATGATCGTCGACGGCAATCTCGCGCAGATCGGCACCCGCGAGTCGATCCCCGATGTGGCCCGCGTCATCGGTCGTCAGGTGTCAGCCATCGTGTGGCGCACCTACGCCCAGGAGCGGCTGGAACAGATGGTGCAGTTCGTCGACGTACCGGTCGTCAACGCTCTCACCGACGACTTCCACCCCTGCCAGATCCTGGCCGACCTGTTGACGATCACCGAGCACAAGGGTGCCTTGGCCGGGCTGACCATGGCCTACGTCGGTGACTGCGCCAACAACATGGCCAACTCCTATCTGCTGGGTGGCTCCCTCGCGGGGCTGCACGTGCGGCTCGCTGGCCCGGCCAGTCATCAACCTGAAGCCCAGATCGTCTCTCGCGCAGAGGGATTGGCGGAATCCACCGGTGGTTCCGTCGTGATCGGAACCGACGCCACCGAGGCTGTCACCGATGCCGACGTGGTGATCACCGACACGTGGGTCTCGATGGGCATGGAGTCGGAGGCCGGGGAACGCAAGGGCAGCGAGTCCCCGTTCACGCCGTACGCGCTCACCGCCGAGCTCATGACGTACGCCGCGCCCGACGCCATCGCGATGCATTGCCTGCCCGCCTACCGGGGCTTCGAGATCGAGGCATCGGTCATCGACGGGCCGCAGTCGGTCGTGTGGGACGAGGCCGAGAACCGGTTGCACGCCCAGAAGGCGCTGCTGGAGTTTCTTCTGGAGCAGGGATGATCGTCGCCACCCGCACCGGCCGCCAGCAGCGGATCGCCCAGATCATCGCCAGCCAGATGATTCGTTCGCAGACCCAGTTGGCCCAGCAACTGGCGCTGGACGGGGTCGAGGTCACCCAGGCGACGCTGTCGCGGGATCTGGTCGAGCTGGGAGCTGTGAAGGTGCGCCGTGGGCGCGACCTGGTCTACGCCGTCCCCGGCGAGGGTGGCGATCCGGCGCCGCGGGCCGGAGGTGACGACGTCGAGGCACCCACCGATCGCCTGCGCCGGGTAGCGGCCGAGCTCCTCGTCACCGCGGTGCCCGCGACCAACCAGGTCGTCGTGCGGACCCCGCCGGGGGCGGCGAGCTTCCTGGCCTCAGCACTCGATCACGCCGGTCTGCCGTCGGTGCTCGGCACGATCGCCGGCGATGACACCATCTTGATCGTCACCGAGTCCAAGAGTGCGGCGTCGCGCCTGGTGCGCACCCTGCTCGAACTCGCGCAGCAGTAGTCGCAGAGGAGATCCGTGAACACCGAAGGAAATCTCGCCCTATGGGGTGGCCGCTTCGCCGGCGGGCCGGCGGACGCGCTCGCCGCCCTGTCCAAGTCGACCCATTTCGACTGGCGGCTGGCCGAATTCGACATCGCCGGCTCCCGGGCGCACGCCCGGGTGCTGCACTCGGCGGGATTGCTGGACGATGAGGGGCTGGCCGCCATGCTCGCCGGCCTCGAGCAATTGCTGGCCGACGTACGATCCGGTGAGTTCACCCCCGCACCCGGCGACGAGGACGTGCACACGGCTCTCGAACGGGGCCTGATCGAACGGGCCGGCGCCGACGTCGGGGGCCGTTTGCGCGCCGGCAGGTCCCGAAACGACCAGATCGCCACCCTGTTCCGGATGTACCTGCGGGCGCACGCCCGCTCGGTCGCGACGCTGCTGCTGGACGTCGTCGATGCCCTGCTCGCCCAGGCCGGGGCCAACCTCGGGGTGGCGATGCCCGGCCGCACCCACCTGCAGCACGCTCAGCCGGTGTTGCTGTCCCATCACCTGCAGGCGCACGCGTGGGCGTTGTTGCGCGACGTGGACCGGTTGCGTGACTGGGATCGCCGGGCAGATGAATCTCCGTACGGTTCAGGGGCCCTGGCCGGTTCCTCGCTCGGCCTGGACCCGCAGTCCGTCGCGCAGGACCTCGGCTTCAGCCGCAGCAGCGCCAACTCCATCGACGGTACGGCCAGCCGCGACTTCGCCGCCGAATTCGCCTTCGTGGCAGCGATGGCCGCAGTCGACGTTTCCCGGCTGGCTGAGGAGATCGTGCTGTGGGCGACCAAGGAGTTCTCCTTCGTCACGCTCGACGATGCCTATTCGACCGGCTCGAGCATCATGCCGCAGAAGAAGAACCCCGACGTCGCGGAGTTGGCCCGTGGCAAGGCCGGACGGCTGGTCGGGGACCTCGCCGGTCTGCTGACGACACTCAAGGCGCTGCCCTTGGCCTACAACCGGGACCTGCAGGAGGACAAAGAGCCGGTCTTCGACGCGGTGGACACTCTTGAGGTGCTGCTCCCGGCGGTCAGCGGCATGGTCGCGACGTTGGTCTTCAACACGCAGCGGATGGAATCCTTGGCGCCGCAGGGCTTTGCGTTGGCAACGGACATTGCGGAGTGGTTGGTGCGCGAGGGCGTGCCGTTCCGGGTCGCTCACGAGGTGGCCGGGGCCTGTGTGCGGGTGTGCGAGGAGCGCGGGATCGAGTTGTGGGATCTGAGCGACGAGGACCTGGCCGCGATCAACCCGAACCTGACTCCCGACGTACGCCGGGTGCTCACCGTCGAAGGTTCTCTCGCCTCCCGTGACGCAACCGGGGGCACTGCGCCGTCACGAGTCGCTGAACAACTGGCCGCGGCTGAGAAGACCTCGGGGGACTACCGCGGCTGGGCCGAAGAACCGCCGCAGATCCGCTGACGTGCCGATCGACGTACCTCTCCTGCTGGACCAGGCTCGCGCGCTGCTGGGCGCGCACCTGTCGCACGGGGGAGTCACGGTGCGCATCACCGAGGTCGAGGCGTACGCGGGGAGGTCGACCCGGGCTCGCACGCTTACCGTGGCCGCACGAAGCGCAACGCGGTGATGTTCGGCCCGCCCCGGCACCTGTACGTCTACTTCACCTACGGAATGCACTACTGCGCCAACGTCGTTCTGTCCCAGGACGGTTCGGCGGCGGCCGCCTTGGTTCGCTCCGGAGAGGTCGTCGAGGGCGCTGGGCTTGCCAGGCAACGCCGCGGCGCCGTCACCGATCGCGACCTGGCGCGCGGGCCGGCCAGGCTGGCACAGGCGTTGGGGCTGACGCTGGCCGACAATGGTGCACCGATCGTCACCGACTCTCGTGACGAACGCGCAATCACCCTGGGTGAAGGAGCCGCGGTGGCCGCCGTCGAATCCGGACCCCGGGTCGGCGTGCGGGGTCCGGGCGGCGACGGTGGGCTGTTCCCGTGGCGGTTCTGGATCGCCGGCGATCCGTTCGTGTCGGTCTACCGACCGGCGGTGCCGCGACCCCGACCCGGTGCCTGAGGGGTCCGGCAGGTGAGAATGGAGCGCGTCCGGGCACGCGGCGTACGCCATGCTGACCCGGGTGTGTGGCATCCACACGGAACAACCGAGAGATAAGGACAACGGGATCGTGAGCGACTTTTTCGACGAGCTGCAGTGGCGGGGGCTGGTGGCGCAGACCACCGACGAGTCCGCGCTGCGCCAAGCACTCGCCGACGGGCCGATCACGGTCTATTGCGGGTTCGACCCCAGCGCACCGTCCCTGCACTTCGGAAACTTCGTGCAATTGTCGGTGTTGCGCCGGATGCAGGCCGCCGGTCATCACGTGATCTGTCTGGTCGGCGGGTCGACAGGACTGATCGGCGACCCCAAGCCGGACTCCGAGCGAGTGCTGCAGAGCAAGGAGACCATCGCGGCGTCGGTCGACCGGATCAAGACCCTCGTCGGTCCGCTATTGGACTTCGAGGGGGACAACCCCGCCATCCTGGTGAACAACCTCGACTGGACCGCGCCGCTGAGTGCGCTGGATTTCCTGCGCGACATCGGCCAGCATTTCCGGGTCAACACGATGATCCGCAAGGAAGCAGTCGCGCGCCGGTTGGAGAGCGAACAGGGCATCTCCTACACCGAGTTCAGCTACCAGATCCTGCAGGCGATGGACTACCTGCAGCTCTTCCGCGAGCACGGCTGCACGCTGGAGATCGGTGGCAGCGATCAGTGGGGCAACATCACGGCGGGCGTCGATCTGGTGCACCGCGTGGAGGGCAAAGCCGTGCACGCACTGGCCACGCCGTTGCTGACGGATTCGACGGGTCGCAAGTTCGGCAAATCCGAAGGCAACGCCGTGTGGTTGTCCGCGGACATGACGACCCCGTACGCGTTCTACCAGTACTTCCTCAACACCGAGGACGCGTCGGTGATCAGCCTGTTGAAGGCGTTGACCGACCTGCCGCGGGCGGAGATCGAAGACCTCGAGCGGCAGGTGAATCAGGAGCCGTTCCGACGGGCCGCTCAGCGCACCCTTGCTGAGCAGGTCACGACGATGGTGCATGGTCAGAGCGCGACCGACGCGGTGAGGGCCGCCTCCGAGGCGTTGTTCGGGAAGGGTGACGTCGGCGCACTGGATGCCGACACACTGCGGGATGCGACCAGTGAATTGCCGGGGGCGCAGGTGCAGCCGGGGACCGAGCTGGTCGATGCCGTGGTGGCCGTCGGGATCGCCGACAGCCGTAACGCGGCGCGCCGGCTGGTCACGGAGGGCGGGATCTCGCTGAACAACCTCAAAGTCGAGTCCGTCACCGCAGTGCTCGAGGACAAGGACTACCTGCACGGTCAGGTGGCCCTGTTGAAGCGCGGCCGCAAGCACCTTGCGGCCGTGCGGATGCCGGTCTGACCTGCAGTTTCTCATCCACCGGCGGGTGGCTGCTCACATCGTGGGCGGCCACCCGCACCGATTTTGCGCCATGGGCTGCGTCGCGTAATGTTCACCGGGTTGCCAGGGAGGCACGGACAGCCGCAAGGTTGGCCGGTCCCGGCGCATCGCCCCGTGATCGTGGGCACCTTCCAAGATTCGAGTACGACGATTCGTCGCGCTTGCGTGGACCGGCAAGATCCGAGCGGATCGGCCCGGGAAGCGGATTTGGAAAGTCCCAAGTAGCGGTGGTAAGTTTTAGAAGTTGCCTCGGTGAGAAACCCGCAAGGGAAAATCACGGTGGACAGCGTGTTTCTTGAGAACTCAATAGTGTGTCGAGTGATTGATGCCAATTGTTTTTTGATTGGTTGTCAGTGTTATGAATTGTTGCCTGACCTTTTGGTTGGGTGCTCTTTGTTGATTGATTGCCAGTTTTGGATTGTCTGTATTTTTTTGCGGAGAGTTTGATCCTGGCTCAGGACGAACGCTGGCGGCGTGCTTAACACATGCAAGTCGAACGCTGAAGCACCAGCTTGCTGGTGTGGATGAGTGGCGAACGGGTGAGTAACACGTGAGTAACCTGCCCTTCACTTTGGGATAAGCCTTGGAAACGGGGTCTAATACCGGGTATGACTGCGCATCGCATGGTGTGTGGTGGAAAGCTTTTGTGGTGGAGGATGGGCTCGCGGACTATCAGCTTGTTGGTGGGGTAATGGCTTACCAAGGCTTTGACGGATAGCCGGCCTGAGAGGGCGACCGGCCACACTGGGACTGAGACACGGCCCAGACTCCTACGGGAGGCAGCAGTGGGGAATATTGCACAATGGGCGCAAGCCTGATGCAGCGACGCCGCGTGGGGGATGACGGCCTTCGGGTTGTAAACTCCTTTCGCCATTGACGAAGCCTTTTTGGGTGACGGTAGGTGGAGAAGAAGCACCGGCTAACTACGTGCCAGCAGCCGCGGTAATACGTAGGGTGCGAGCGTTGTCCGGAATTATTGGGCGTAAAGAGCTTGTAGGCGGTTTGTCGCGTCTGCTGTGAAAGCCCGGGGCTTAACTCCGGGTCTGCAGTGGGTACGGGCAGGCTAGAGTGTGGTAGGGGAGACTGGAATTCCTGGTGTAGCGGTGAAATGCGCAGATATCAGGAGGAACACCGATGGCGAAGGCAGGTCTCTGGGCCACTACTGACGCTGAGAAGCGAAAGCATGGGGAGCAAACAGGATTAGATACCCTGGTAGTCCATGCCGTAAACGTTGGGCGCTAGGTGTGGGATCCATTCCACGGGTTCCGTGCCGTAGCTAACGCATTAAGCGCCCCGCCTGGGGAGTACGGCCGCAAGGCTAAAACTCAAAGGAATTGACGGGGGCCCGCACAAGCGGCGGAGCATGCGGATTAATTCGATGCAACGCGAAGAACCTTACCAAGGCTTGACATACACCGGAATCATGCAGAGATGTGTGAGCCTTTTTGGCTGGTGTACAGGTGGTGCATGGTTGTCGTCAGCTCGTGTCGTGAGATGTTGGGTTAAGTCCCGCAACGAGCGCAACCCTCGTTCCATGTTGCCAGCACGTGATGGTGGGGACTCATGGGAGACTGCCGGGGTCAACTCGGAGGAAGGTGGGGATGACGTCAAATCATCATGCCCCTTATGTCTTGGGCTTCACGCATGCTACAATGGCTCGTACAGAGGGTTGCGATACTGTGAGGTGGAGCGAATCCCTTAAAACGAGTCTCAGTTCGGATTGGGGTCTGCAACTCGACCCCATGAAGTCGGAGTCGCTAGTAATCGCAGATCAGCATTGCTGCGGTGAATACGTTCCCGGGCCTTGTACACACCGCCCGTCAAGTCACGAAAGTTGGTAACACCCGAAGCCCACGGCCTAACCGGTTTACCGGGGGAGTGGTCGAAGGTGGGATTGGCGATTGGGACTAAGTCGTAACAAGGTAGCCGTACCGGAAGGTGCGGCTGGATCACCTCCTTTCTAAGGAGCGCTCACCTGTCATGTCATGTGCTTCCACCGGTTGGTGGGGGTGTGGTGTTGGCGGGTGCAGAGAAGACATCAGCATCACCGATACTGCTTACCCGTTGTGGGGTGGGTGGGTCCGTGTGGTGGGTGTTGCTCAAGGGTGGAACATCAATCATGGTGCCTCGTGACCGCGAGTGCCGACTCGATCAACTAGTACTGAAGATCAAGCCCGTTGTGGTGTGGTGTTCGTGGAGGGTTGGTGGTGTTGGTGGGTGTGGTGTGGGGGCGTCGGCACACTGTTGGGTCCTGAAGGAACACGTGAGTGTTTTTTCTGGTGTGGCACGCATGGTGCTGGTCCTCATCTGGTGGTGGGGGTTGGTGGTGTGGTGTGTGTGTTGTTTGAGAATTGCATAGTGGACGCGAGCATCTTGTTTTTTGTGTCTTTGTGAATTTTGGTTGCTGCCTGCTGTTGGTTGGTGGGTGGTGGTCAAGTTTTTAAGGGCGCACGGTGGATGCCTTGGCACCAGGAACCGATGAAGGCCGTAGTAATCTGCGATAAGCCTCGGGGAGTCGATAAACGGGCTGATCCGAGGGTTGCCGAATGGGGGAACCCGGCTGGAGTTATGTCCAGTCACCTGCACCTGAATGTATAGGGTGTGTGGAGGGAACGCGGGGAAGTGAAACATCTCAGTACCCGCAGGAAGAGAAAACAATAGTGATTCCGTGAGTAGTGGCGAGCGAAAGCGGATCAGGCTAAACCTGCGTTGTGTGATACCTGTCAGGGGTTGCGGCGTGGGGGTTGTGGGATGCGTTGTACCGGTACTGACATGCTGGTGGGTAGTGATAAATCGCGCGTGTAGTCGAAGCATCTTGAATGGTGCACCGTAGAGGGTGGTGGTCCCGTAGACGAAACATGTGTGACTGCCTGAACGTTTTTTCCCAAGTAGCACGGGGCTCGAGGAATCTCGTGTGAATCTGGCAGGACCACCTGCTAAGCCTAAATATTCCCTGGTGACCGATAGCGGACTAGTACCGTGAGGGAAAGGTGAAAAGTACCCCGGGAGGGGAGTGAAATAGTACCTGAAACCGTGTGCTTACAATCCGTCAGGGCCTGCCCCGTTGGGGGTTGGGTGATGGCGTGCCTTTTGAAGAATGAGCCTGCGAGTTAGTGCTCAGTGGCGAGGTTAACCCGTGTGGGGAAGCCGTAGCGAAAGCGAGTCCGAAGAGGGCGTTTGAGTCGCTGGGTCTAGACCCGAAGCGGAGTGATCTACCCATGGCCAGGTTGAAGCGCCGGTAAGACGGTGTGGAGGACCGAACCCACTTCAGTTGAAAATGGAGGGGATGAGCTGTGGGTAGGGGTGAAAGGCCAATCAAACTCCGTGATAGCTGGTTCTCCCCGAAATGCATTTAGGTGCAGCGTCACGTGTTTCTTGCCGGAGGTAGAGCTACTGGATGGCTGATGGGCCTCACCAGGTTACTGACGTCAGCCAAACTCCGAATGCCGGTAAGTGAGAGCGTGGCAGTGAGACGGCGGGGGATAAGCTTCGTCGTCGAGAGGGAAACAGCCCAGATCACCAGCTAAGGTCCCTAAGCGTGTGCTAAGTGGGAAAGGATGTGGAGTTGCTGTGACAACCAGGAGGTTGGCTTAGAAGCAGCCACCCTTTAAAGAGTGCGTAATAGCTCACTGGTCAAGTGATTCCGCGCCGACAATGTAGCGGGGCTCAAGCACACCACCGAAGCTGTGGCAATCACACATGTTCCCTAGTACCCGGACTTGTTCTGTGGTGTTCAGGGGTGTGGTTGGGTAGGGGAGCGTCGTGTCACCAGTGAAGTCCCGGTGTGAACCAGGGGTGGAGGTGACACGAGTGAGAATGCAGGCATGAGTAGCGAATGACGGGTGAGAAACCCGTCCGCCGAATAACCAAGGGTTCCAGGGTCAAGCTCATCTGCCCTGGGTAAGTCGGGACCTAAGGCGAGGCCGACAGGCGTAGTCGATGGACATCCGGTTGATATTCCGGAACCGGCGAAGGACCGCCCATATCGAGGCGAGGGATGCTAACCACCCAAACCATGGTCGTTGTGTCACCTTCGGGTGGTACTGATCGTGGGGAGCGTGGGACCCGATCTCGTAGTAGGTAAGCAAGGGAGTGACGCAGGAAGGTAGCCTCCGCGTGGCGATGGTTGTCCACGTCTAAGAGCGCAGCCCGATCGGTAGGCAAATCCGCCGGTCATGTGGGTGAGGCTTGATAGTGACCACGAATGTGGGAAGTAGGGTGATCCTATGCTGCCTAGAAAAACTTCTAGCGAGGTCCGAGCCGCCCGTACCCTAAACCGACTCAGGTGGTTAGGTAGAGAATACTAAGGCGATCGAGTGAATCGTGGTTAAGGAATTCGGCAAAATGCCCCCGTAACTTCGGGAGAAGGGGGCCCCAACCCTGAAGCCATTTACTGGCTAGGGGGAGGGCCGCAGAGACCAGGGAGAAGCGACTGTTTACTAAAAACACAGGTCCGTGCGAAGAAGTAATTCGATGTATACGGACTGACGCCTGCCCGGTGCTGGAAGGTTAAGAGGACCGGTTAACATCCTTTGGGTGTGAAGCTGAGAATTTAAGCCCCAGTAAACGGCGGTGGTAACTATAACCATCCTAAGGTAGCGAAATTCCTTGTCGGGTAAGTTCCGACCTGCACGAATGGCGTAACGACTTCTCCACTGTCTCAACCGCGAACTCGGCGAAATTGCACTACGAGTAAAGATGCTCGTTACGCGCAGCAGGACGGAAAGACCCCGGGACCTTTACTATAGCTTGGTATTGGTGTTCGGTACGGCTTGTGTAGGATAGGTGGGAGACTATGAAGCCGCCACGCTAGTGGTGGTGGAGTCAACGTTGAAATACCACTCTGGTCGTTCTGGGCTCCTCACCTCGGACCATGATCTGGTTCAGGGACAGTGCCTGGTGGGTAGTTTAACTGGGGCGGTTGCCTCCCAAAGAGTAACGGAGGCGCCCAAAGGTTCCCTCAGCCTGGTTGGCAATCAGGTGTTGAGTGTAAGTGCACAAGGGAGCTTGACTGTGAGACAGACATGTCGAGCAGACACGAAAGTGGGGACTAGTGACCCGACGGTGGCTTGTGGAAGCGCCGTCGCTCAACGGATAAAAGGTACCCCGGGGATAACAGGCTGATCTTGCCCAAGAGCTCATATCGACGGCATGGTTTGGCACCTCGATGTCGGCTCGTCGCATCCTGGGGCTGGAGTAGGTCCCAAGGGTTGGGCTGTTCGCCCATTAAAGCGGTACGCGAGCTGGGTTTAGAACGTCGTGAGACAGTTCGGTCCCTATCCGCTGCGCGCGTAGGAAACTTGAGGAGACCTGTCCCTAGTACGAGAGGACCGGGATGGACGAACCTCTGGTGTGTCAGTTGTCCCGCCAGGGGCACCGCTGATTAGCTACGTTCGGAAGTGATAACCGCTGAAAGCATCTAAGCGGGAAGCACGCTCCAAGATCAGGTTTCCATCACCAACACGGTGTGAAGGCTCCCAGCTAGACGACTGGGTTGATAGGCCGGACGTGGAAGCACAGCAATGTGTGGAGCTGACCGGTACTAATAAGCCAACAACTTGACCACACCACACCCCTAGCCGGTGTGGCAGGTGGCACCAAAACCACCACAAGAACACGAACACACGAACTGCTTGCGTCCACTATGCGAATCTGAAACAACACCCCACAACAACACGAATAAGTGAAAAGTGGTGGAACAACACGTTGTTTCACAACGTTACGGCGGTCATAGCGAAGCGGGAAACGCCCGGACACATCCCGAACCCGGAAGCTAAGCCCTTCAGCGCCGATGGTACTGCACCCGCCAGGGTGTGGGAGAGTAGGACACCGCCGAACAACCATTCAGCAAACCCTTTCAGGGCCACCCCACCGGTGGCCCTGAAAGCATTTATCGGCCGTTGGACTAGGGTCGCAGTTGGTTGACGACCACGAGTGGAGCAGGAATGAGCGACAACGATCCAAGCGGCGTACCCCAGGACGGCGCCGACAGCTCATCCGAAGCGCAGCGCTCGGGACGCTGGTCGCGTGCCACGGGCGAAGGAACGGCCAGCGCAGCTGACTCGGCTCCGACGGACACCCCGCCTCGGGCGGACCGCGGCACCCGATCCGGCGGCGGCCGTGATGCCGCTCGGCGGCAGGCACCCAACCGCTCGGATCGTGCTGGACGCTCGGATCGGCCTGATCGCGCGAAAAAGGAGGGCGGCCGCGGGCCCCGGGACCGCGGGGAACGGTCCGGGCGACGCGAAAGCACCCAGGGTCGGGGTAACGACCGGAAGTTCGAGTCGCGGGATCGTGGTGCGTCGCGGGATCGTGGTGCCCAGCGCCGATCCGGCCGGCCCGACCGTGACGGTCAGGACCGGCCCATCTCGCAGACGTCGAATCCGCAACGGGCGCCGCGTAGTTGGGACCGGACCTCACCGCGTAACGAAGGGCGGGATCGGGGCCCGCGTGCCGTCGAACCTGAGATCCCCGAGGACATCACCGGGCACGAGTTGGATCGAGACGTCTGGACCCAGCTTCGGACGCTGAGCAAGGACAACGCCGATGGCGTCGCCAAGCACCTCGTGGCCTCGGCATCCGTGCTGGACGATGATCCGGACACGGCGTTGTCGCACGCATTGCACGCAGCCGGTCGTGCCGGCCGGGTGCCCGCAGTTCGTGAGGCGCTGGGCCTCGTCTACTACCGGCGAGGCGAATTCGCCGATGCGTTGCGGGAGTTCCGCACTGCCCGCCGCCTGTCCGGCAGCGATCATCTGCTGCCCTACATGGTGGATTCAGAACGCGGTCTGGGCCGTTACGAGCGCGCACTGGATCTTGCCGCGAGCCCTGCCGCACGCAAGCTGACCGAGGCCGACAACATCGAGCTGCTGATCGTCGTTTCAGGGATCCGCCGCGATCTGGATCAGCCTGAGGCAGCGGTCGCCGTGCTCAATGTGCCTGCGCTGCAGCGTGCGAGCACCCAACCCTGGGCGGCGCGGCTGTTCTACGCGTACGCCGATGCTCTGCTCGCGGCCGGCCGCCAGACCGAAGCCAGGAAGTGGTTCGCCAAGGCCGCCGCGGCCGATGCCGAGGGCGAAACGGATGCCGACGAGCGGCTCGACGAACTCGATGGATTCCTGCTGGTCGACCTCGAGGAAGACGGTCACGCCGATGACGAGACGGTGACCGCCCGGGTCTCGGAAGAGAGCTTCATCCTCGAGGACTCGGCCGGCTCGACGGACACGGCCGTTCCGGAGGTTGCCGAGGAGGCGCCCGGTTCAGCGGAGTCGTCCTACGACGCCCTGACCAATCCGTTCAGCGACGACTGAGCAAGCGCGTCTGCCGGTGTCCACAGCCTGACCGCGGTTGTCCACACCGCTGCAGCCCGCCCTGGCGAGCGGCGGGCGTTCGACGCCAGGCTGATTCCCAGCAATGCCAAGGGTGCATTGCGTGAGGGGGTTAGCGGTGAAGGGTGCACAGCATGATGCCGGGCAGCAGCAATCGCCACCGGTCAACACGGTGACGCTGTGCGGCCGCGTCAGCGGGGAGCCGACGGTACGGGAGTTGCCCAGCGGAGACGAGATTGTGACGTTCCGGCTGGTGGTGCCCCGCCCGGAGGACAGTCGCGCGAAGGCAACCGGACAGCGGGTGGACACTTTTGATCTGGTCTGCTGGGTTACCCGTTTGCGTCGGCAGGGTGCGCGGCTCGCGGGTGGCGACGAGATCGCCGTGTCGGGCGAACTGCGTCGCCGCTTCTGGCGTGCCGGGACTGCTGTGCAGAGCCGGGTCGAGGTCGAAGTCGGGGCAATGACCGTGCTCACCAGGGCAGCGACCACCGACCGGGGCAAACGTGGCGCTGCCGCGCGGGGCAGATCACGCGGCCGCGCTCCGGTGGGTTGACGATCGGAGGGCGGGCGGCGCGTCTTCGGGTGTGCGGCACCCGACACAATGGCGGAATGAGCACACTGGCCGATGACTATCGGGCCCTCGTCGTCGATCTTGACGGGGTCGTCTACCGGGGCCCTCAGCCCATCCAACCGGCGGTGGACGCGTTGGCCGCGCTGGCGCGGCACGGCACCAGGGTGGCCTATGCCACCAACAACGCATCCCGCAGTCCGCAGGAGGTGGCCGAGCACCTACGGTCCTTCGGGTTGGACGTCCGGCCCACAGAGGTGTTCACCAGTTCGCTGGCCGGAGCACACCACCTGTCGCAACGACTGCCTGAGGGTGCTCGGGTGCTGCCGGTAGGCGGCGACGGAGTCGCTATTGCGCTGCGGGACAGAGGTTTTGAGATTGTCGACAATGCCGAGGACCGTCCGGCGGCAGTGTTGCAGGGTTACGGTCCCCATGTCACGGCGGCGCGGTTGGCCGAGGCGGCGTACGCCGTCGAGAACGGGGCGGTATGGGTGGCGACCAATACCGACCGCACGCTGCCGACGGATCGTGGGGTGGCGCCGGGCAACGGCACCCTGGTCGAGGCGGTCGCCGTGGCCACCGGCGTGCAGCCGGAGACTGTCGGAAAGCCGGGACCGTTGCTCTACACCATGGCCGCGACCGCGCTCGAGGTTCCGGCTGCTCAGACGCTCGGAGTGGGCGACCGGCTCGACACCGACATCGCCGGTGCCTCGGCGGCGGGGATGGATGCATTGTTCGTGCTGTCGGGAGTGCACGGACCGGCTGATCTGGCCCAGGCACCTCGCGAGCAACGCCCTCGGTTCGTGTGTGCCGATGCCGGCGGCCTGCGCGAGCCGTACGAGGAACCTCGTCCGGAGTCGGGCGGTTACCGCATCGGTGACAGCGTGGCGCACCTATCGGGGGATGCGATCCGGTGGTCCGACGGCGCACCGCAGGACGACATCGTGGCGTTGCGTGTCGTGCTCCGGGTGGTCTGGGATGCATTGGACGACAACCGGATAGACCAACGGAGCGCCGCGCGGCTGGCGGCACAGTACGGTAGAACGCAGGAGTAGCCCCGCCGATGACACAGGAGTCTGGAGATGAGTGACGACATGTTGCAGTCGGTGATCAAGGCTTTGTTGCAGGTGGCAGACCGCACGCTGGAGGCCGCGCACTCGGTGTCCAACGGGGTCATGACGTCCCCGGCGGTGGCGCCGGCCAGTCGGCGGGCCCACGACTTCGCCGGCCAGGTCGGTGACCTCGCGGCTGTCTTGAGCGGTCAGTTCAACGACGTGGCAGACCAATTGGGAGATCGGGTCGGCGACTTCGGTGGCTTCACGACGGCCGTCCACACCGCCGTACCGTCCGGTGTGGGTGAGCGTGCTGCGGCGGTGTCCGGAGTCGCAGCCGAGTTGGTCGGAGCGTTGTCCGCGAATCGCGCCATGGTCGAGGACGTGATCCGAGCCGAAATCGAAGGTCAGCTGCACCGTGTCGGCTTGGCTTCGGAGAACGAGTTGGCGCTGGCACTGGAGGAGATCGACCGATTGCGGGCGGAGAACCAGCGTCTGCAGCGTGCGCTCGCCCAGGATGTCTCTCCCCAGCCCCGTCCGGCCGGGCCGAGGGGCCCTGGATCGCCCAGCCGACCGGTCGTCTCGCGCGCAGCCCTGCGCGAGGCCGCCCAACGGCAGTCCTCCACGGCGGGCGGAGAGGTACCGGCGGCGCCGGTCAAGGAGGCTGCAGCTGCGAAGAAGGCAGCTGCGAAGAAGGCAGCGGCGAAGAAGACGACGGCGAAGAAGACGACGGTTAAGAAGGCGGGGGCGAAGAAAGCAGCCGCCACGAAAGCGCCGGCCGCGAAGACTGCTGCGGCTAGGAAGTCGACCGCCAGGAAGGCGGCGGTGCGATCGGCCCCGGCGTCGAAGACCAGCGCGGCCAAGACAACAGCCAAAGCTGCTCCGGCATCGAAGTCGGCGAGTAGGAAGACGACGATGCCCACCGACCGGCCCAGGAAGACGACGGCGAAGAGTTCAACGGTGAAAAAGACGACGGCGGCCAAGAGGCCGACTACGAAGCGGGCCACCATCAAGAAAACCGCCCAGTCCGGCTCGGTGCCTTCCTCATGACCGGCGACAACGTACCGGGGCCCGACGACGAGGTGCCCACCGACGAGCAGCCGGGCGCGACCTCCTACACCACCGGTGATCCGGGTGTCGACGCGGTCCTGGCCGATCTCGGGCCGATGGCACAGCAGTTGGCCGCCGACGCCGAGTCGCGCGCACCCCTGGATGTCGACGCCGCACTCGAATTGCTGACCGCGGCCCATCAACGTCTGGCCGACCGGTTGTCCGGGCTGGACTGATCATGACCCGCGCGCAGCGTGGGCAGCGTCTGGACCAAGCTCTGGTGGACCGGGGCCTGGCCAGGTCGCGCATGCTCGCCCGGGAGTACATCGACTCCTCCCGCGTCCGGTGCAACGGTGCGATCCTGGCCAA
Source organism: Branchiibius cervicis (assembly GCF_042661605.1). Taxonomy (NCBI): domain Bacteria; kingdom Bacillati; phylum Actinomycetota; class Actinomycetes; order Micrococcales; family Dermacoccaceae; genus Branchiibius; species Branchiibius cervicis. The sequence continues at coordinate 1,796,775 of NZ_JBHSWJ010000002.1, read as the reverse complement.
GGCCAGCAGCCGGATCACCGACGCCGACGACCTTGAACTGATCGGTGAGCCGGAACGCTACGTGGGACGCGCGGCGTACAAACTGATCGGCGCCCTCGAAGCATTCCCGCAGGTGCGCGTCGATGATCGACGCTGTCTGGACGTGGGCGCGTCGACGGGCGGGTTCACCCAGGTGCTGCTGGAGCGCGGCGCCGCGCAGGTGATCGCCCTGGACGTCGGTCACGGTCAGTTGGCCGAGCCGGTCCGGAGCGATCCGCGGGTGATCGAACGATCAGGTACCTCGATCCGAGACGTCTCGGTGGACGACCTGGGCGGTGCATTCGACCTGGTCGTGGCCGATCTCAGTTTCATCTCGCTGACCATCGTGATCGGCGTCCTGTCGGGCCTGGTGACCTCGGACGGCGACGTGGTAGTCCTGGTAAAGCCGCAGTTCGAAGTGGGGCGGGAGCGCCTGGGTTCCGACGGGGTCGTGCGATCGGCCGAGCAACGCGCCGAAGCCGTGGCGGCAGTCATCGACTCGGCCGGCCGTGTCGGGTTGTCGGTGCACGGTGTCACCATCAGTGCCGTGGCCGGCACCCACGGCAACCAGGAGTACCTGCTGTGGTTGCGGCCGGCCGTGGAAGGCAGGATGGACCCAGCACAGGTCGCGAACGCCCTCGCGACCATCAGGACCAGCGACGACAAAGGACCGCGATGACCCGCCAGATCCTGCTGATCGGCCATCCCGGCCGCCCGGAGGCCCTGGAAATCGCCGCCCAGTTGGTCAAAGACCTGGGCGACAACGACATCCGCGTGGTCGGGACCGCCGAAGAACTACGGGCGTTCGGCATCATCGACGAGCCGCTGGTCGAAGTCGCCGACGCCGACGACCCGGCCGCCGGGTGCGAACTGGCCATCGTGCTCGGTGGCGACGGCACGATCCTGCGAGGCGCCGAACTCGTGCGCGACCACCGTGTTCCCTTGCTCGGCATCAACCTGGGGCACGTCGGATTCCTTGCCGAGGCAGAACGCGACGATATCCACACCACGGTTCGCAAGGTCGTCGACCGATCCTGGACGGTCGAGGAACGCGCCACCTTGGCGGTCACCGCGTCCTTGGACGGTGCGGTGCTCTGGCGGGACTGGGCACTGAACGAGGCCAGCGTCGAGAAGCGCGCGCGTGAGCGCATGCTCGAGGTCGTCGTCGAGATCGATGGCCGCCCTTTGTCCAGCTGGGGTTGCGACGGGGTCGTCATGTCGACGCCCACCGGATCCACGGCCTACGCATTCTCAGCGGGCGGTCCGATCGTCTGGCCCGGTGTTGCGGCCATCTTGCTGGTGCCGATCTCGGCGCACGCGCTGTTTGCCCGGCCGTTGGTCCTGTCCACCGACGTGCGCATCGCGGTCGAGCTGAAACAGGACGCCGAAGCCGAGGCGGTCGTCTGGTGCGATGGCCGGCGCTCCTACGACTTGCCGGCGGGCTCGCGGATCGAGGTCTGCCGCGCCGACACCCCGGTGCTGCTCGCCAGACTGACCGACGCGCCATTCACAGATCGGTTGGTGGCCAAGTTCGATCTGTCGGTCTCCGGGTGGCGCGGGACCCGCCGCGGCAGCTGACGATGCTGCGCGAACTACGCATCCGCAATCTGGGCGTCATCGAGGACGCCGCACTGGAGCTGAGTCCGGGACTGAACGTGCTCACGGGCGAGACCGGTGCCGGCAAGACCATGGTGGTGCAGTCGCTGGGCATGCTGCTGGGCCAGCGTGCCGATCCGGCCCTGGTCCGGTCCGGCGCCGATCGGTCCAGCGTCGAGGGGATCGCCGAGTTGGCGCAGGATCACCCGGCCGCGGCGCGCGCGCTCGAAGCGGGTGCCGAGATGGACGACGGCGAACTGATCCTGCAGCGCAGCGTGACCACCGCCGGCCGCTCCCGGGCAGTGATCGGCGGAAGTACCAGTCCGGTGGGGGTTCTGCGCGAGGTCGGCGAGCAGATCGTGGCCGTGCACGGCCAGGCCGATCAGTGGCGACTGGCGAGGACCGACCAGCATCGCGCCGTCCTGGACGACTTCGGGAGACGACACGGCCGCAACCTGGCGCGCGCACTGGAAAGCTACCGATCGGCGTACGCCGAGTGGCAGGTCGCGCGCACGGAACTGGCTGCGCTGCAATCGGATTCGCAGACGCGCACGTTGCGGCTGGATCAGCTGACCGCAGCTCTACAGGACATCGAGCGGGTCGACCCCCAGGCCGGTGAGGACGTCGCGCTGGCGGCCGAGGCCAACCGACTCGACCACGTGGAACTGCTGCGGGAGACCACCACCCAGGCCCATCGCGAACTCGCCGGCGACGACGAGGGTGGCGAACCGGTCCCGCATGTCCTGGGCTGCCTGAGCGCCGCGGGGCAGGCGTTGTCCACGGCCGCGGAGTACGACGAGGCGCTGGGGGAGCTGGTGACCCGGATGCGGGAACTCGCGGTGCTTGCGGCAGACGTCTCTGCCGACCTCGGCGGCTACCTCGCTGACCTGCCGAGCGACCCGGAGCGACTGGCGTGGGTGCAACAACGGCGCGCCGAGTTGACCCATCTGACCCGCCGCTACGGTTCCACGGTCGATGAGGTGCTCTCGTTCGCCCAGAAAGCAGCGGCGGAGATCGCCACGCTGGATGGCGGCGATGAGCGGCTGACCGAGCTGCGCGAGCGGGTCCCGGCCCTGCAGAAGGCGGCTGTCGAGAAGGCGGGTGAGCTCAGCTCAGCCCGCCGGGTCGCGGCCACAGCGCTGGGCAAGGCGGTCAACAGGGAGTTGAGTCGGTTGGCGATGGGTTCGGCCCGGGTGCAGGTCTGCGTGACGCCGCGCGAGCCGGCTGCCGAGAACCTGTCCGCCGACGGCGCCGACGATGTGAGCATCGAGTTGAGCGCGGGACCGGGCCAGCCCGCCCGGTCCGTGGCCAAGGCTGCCTCGGGCGGCGAACTATCCCGCATCATGCTGGCTCTGGAGGTCGTGCTGGGGGCCGACGACGTACCGACCTTCGTCTTCGACGAGGTCGACGCCGGCGTCGGGGTGCCGCAGCGCACGAGATCGGCGCGCGGCTAGCGGATCTGGCTCGCACGGCCCAGGTCATCGTCGTCACCCACCTGCCGCAGGTCGCGGCGTACGCCGACCGACACCTGGTCGTGCACAAACAGTCGGACGGCGCGGTCACCCAGTCCGATGTCACCGTGGTCGACGGTGAAGAACGCGTCGCGGAGCTGGCCCGCATGCTCGGCGGGGTGGCGGACAGCCGTCCGGCTCGCGAGCACGCCAGGGAGCTGCTGAGCGTTGCGCGGGAGCGATGACCTACGCCGACGTGCGACGATGGCGGGCGTGAGACTGCCCGTACGCCGCGATTCCGGCACCGACGCCGTTGCGGTGCTCGGGCCTGCGCGCGTCGACGCTCGCACCAAAACCCTCACCAAGCGGTTGAAACCCGGCGACGTGGCCATCATCGATCACGAGGATCTGGACCGGGTCAGCGCCGAGGCCCTGGTCACCTGCCGCCCGGTGGCCATCATCAACGCCGCGAGGTCCAGCACCGGCCGGTATCCGAATCTCGGCCCCGGCATCGTGGTCGACAGTGGGATTCCGCTGATCGACGCGGCCGGTGCTGAGGTGATGAAGATCCCCGAAGGCCATCAGGTCGGCGTGAGCGCGGACGGTGGGGTGCTGGTCGACGGCGCGGTCGTCGCTACCGGGACGACGATGACGCCTGAAGCGGTCGAACACGCGATGGACGAAGCGCGCGCGGGTCTCGCCGTGCAGATCGAGGCGTTCGCCGGCAACACCATGAGCTACCTGCGCGAAGAGCGCGACCTGTTGTTGAACGGTGTCGGCCTGCCGGAATTGCGTACGTCGATGGACGGCCTGCCGGTGCTGATCGTCGTGCGCGGTTATCACTACCGCGAGGATCTGCAGACGCTGCGCAGTTTCATCCGCGACCAGCGGCCCATCCTGATCGGGGTCGACGGCGGCGCCGACGCACTGCGGGAAGCGGGCTACAAACCGGATCTGATCGTCGGAGACATGGACTCGGTGTCCGATGAAACTCTGCGCTGCGGCGCCGAGATCGTGGTGCACGCCTACCGCGACGGCCGGGCGCCGGGGCTGGCCCGCGTCAAGGAGTTGGGGGTCGAGGACCCCGTGGTGTTCCCTGCCACGGGCACCAGCGAGGACATCGCGATGCTGCTGGCCGACGAGTCCGGTGCGAACCTCATCGTCGCGGTGGGCACGCACGTGACGTTGATCGAGTTCCTCGACAAGGGCCGGGCCGGGATGGCCAGTACCTTCCTGACCCGGTTGCGGGTCGGCAGCAAGTTGGTCGATGCCAAGGGCGTCAGTCAGCTCTACCGCTCCACGATCAGCGCCCGGGCGCTGGTGCTGTTGGTGCTGGCGGGGCTGATCGCGCTGGTCGTGGCGATGATCGCAACCCCCGGCGGTAGCGCCGCGCTGCAATTGCTGGGCGCCCGCTGGGACGACCTGTGGGCGTGGTTGCGAGGATTGTTCCAATGATCGATTTCCGCTATCACATCGTTTCGCTCGTCGCCGTCTTCCTGGCGCTCGCGGTGGGTATCGTCATCGGCGCGTTCACGCTGGCCGGTGGCGTCGGCGACTCGTTGAACCACCAGGCCAGCAGTCTGCGATCGGAGCAGGCAGCGCTGCGCGCACAGGTCCAGGCCACCGGCAACGCCCTGAACCGGGCCGACAACTTCGCCACCCTCGCCGACCCCGCTCTGGTCGGCGGGGTGTTGAGCGGCGACTCGATAGCGCTGGTCCTGTTGCCCGGCACCCCCAACGGCCTGGTCTCGGCGACCAAGTCCTCGATCGCCACCGCCGGGGGTCCGTGGCGACCACGATCACCCTCAGCGACTCCTGGTTGCAGTCATCGTCCGCTGAACACCTGCGGTCGGCGGCTTCGACGGTCGGAGTCGACCCGGCGCAGACCGACGCCACCCGGCTGCCGGGAATCGTCCTGGGCAAAGCCGTCATGGGCCGGGAGTCCGCCGCCGGGAAGACCGCTCTGGACAAACTGCAAGCCGAGTCGCTGATCGACATCGACGACACCGGCACCAGCAAACCCACCAGCCTCGTGGTCCTGTGGCCCGGGCTGCCCGCGACGACCGACCAACAGACCGTCACCGGCTGGACCGGCACCGTCTCCGGACTCGGCGCCTCCACCACCGCCGTCGTCGGTGTCTCCAGCGGCCCGGCCGACAACGACCTGACCAACCCCGATCCGTTGGTGACCTCGCTGCGCGGGTCGGCCGACGCAACCGCCACGATGAGCGTGGTCGACGACGGCAGCCGGGCCATGGGCCAGACGGCACTGGTGCTGGCCACCCAGAAAGAATTAGCCGGCGTCTCCGGCCAGTACGGCCTCGGAGCGGACGCGACGGGACCGATCCCGGCAATCACCGCGCCCCGGTGACCAGCTACCCGGCGGCTGCGATCCGCGCGGTTGGCGCAGGCCTCATCAGCACCGCTGCCTACCGCGGTCTGCTGCGCACGCAGTGCCGAGAACCCCTGTCTCGCAGGAACTTTGCGGGACGGGACGTGACCCTCGCTGAGGGTCCCGCAGTCGTCGCGGGCCTGGTCACCGCAGGGGCGCTTCCGGCGGCCCTGGCTGCGGCAACTGGTGCCGCGGGTCTGCTGGACGATCTCGCGACCGGCCAGAAGGCCGCCAGCAAGGGTTTGCGGGGTCACCTCACGGCGCTACGGCACGGTCAGCTCACCACCGGCGTGGTCAAGATCGTCGGGATCGGCGCCGCGGCCGTGGCCGCCACCGCGATTACGGACCGCGGTCGCCGGGGCGCCGTGGACACCGCGGCCGGCGCTGTCCTGGTCGCGGGGTGCGCGAACCTGCTGAACCTGTTCGACCTGCGCCCGGGCCGGGCCCTCAAGGTCGCGCTCGCCGCGGCGGCGCCGTTGCTGCTCGTCGCCGACGACAGCGCCGCAGCGATCGTGGGTGCCACGGCTGCTGCCGCACCGGCCGACCTGGCCGGACGCAGCATGCTGGGCGACACCGGCGCCAACGCCCTGGGGGCCGTCCTGGGAGTGGCATGGGCCCGGCGGCTGCCGCTGGCAGGTCGTGCCGTGGCCGCCGCCGCCGTCGTCGGACTGATCCTCGCCTCCGAACGCATCAGTTTCACCGCCGTCATTGCGAGCAACCCCGTCCTGGATGCCGTCGACCGCTGGGGTCGGCCGGAATGAGCCGCCGCGGTTCGTTGGCCGCCGCCGCCGGGACGATCGCGGCGATTACCCTGCTGTCCCGGATCGTCGGATTCGGCAGGTGGCTGGCCTTCTCCCACTCCGTCGGCGCGACGTGCGTGGGGCAGGTCTACAACACTGCGAATCTGCTGCCGAACGTGTTGTACGAAGTCGCAGCCGGCGGTGCGCTGGCCGCCGTCGCGGTGCCGCTCGTAGCCCGTGCGCTGGTCACGGACCGCGCCGACGCCGACCGGATCGCCTCCGCGCTGCTGACCTGGGCGATCGCGGTGTTGCTGCCGCTCGCCGTACTCCTCGCCCTGTTCGCCGGACCGATCGCCGCATGGCTGCTGGGCAGCAACGGTTGCGGTGATTCGGCGGTCGGTCTGGCGGCGACGTTCGTGCGCATCTTCGCCCCGCAGGTCGTCCTCTACGGCATCGGCGTGGTGGCCGGGGAGTTCTCCAAGCGCACCAGCGCTTCGTCGCCGCCGCCGTCGCACCCTTGTTGTCCAGTCTGGTCGTCATCGCCTCGTACCTGCTTTTCGGTCGGATCGGCACCGGTGACCCGGCGACGGTCACGCCCGCCGCCGTCGCCGTGCTGGCCGGGGGTACCACCTTGGGGGTGTGCGCCTTGAGTCTGCCGTTACTGGGCGTTGCCGCCCGGGCGCGCATCCGGCTGCGCCCGACCTGGCACTTCCCGCCGGGAGTGGCCGCCCAGGCCCGCCGGCTCGCCGGCGCGGGCGTCGCCGCACTGATCGCGCAGCAGCTCGCCGTCCTGATCACCGCCTGGGTGACCAACCACCGGGGCGGCCCGGGCGCGCTGACCGTCTACAACTACGTGCAGGCTCTCTACCTTCTCCCGTACGCCGTGCTGGCCGTCCCCGTCGCAACCGCGGCTTTCCCGCGCCTGGCCACCGGGACTCCCGGCACACTGGGCCGGTCGGCCGCGGTGGTCGCCGTCGCCGGAGCCGCTTCCGCGGCCCTGTTGATCGCGGTAGCGCCGGCTGCCGGACGGTTCTTCGGCGCGCTCGACGCCGGCCGCGACGGCACCGGGGCGAACGCACTCGACGCCCTGGCACCGTCGCTGACCGCCTTTGCGCCCGGGGTGCTCGGATTCGGGCTGACCGCGTTGCTGCTGCGCGCGGCGTACGCACGGCAGATCACCGGCGCAGCGGCCGCCGCAATGTGCCTCGGCTGGGCGATCGCGGGACTCGGGCCGCTGCTGACCCTCACGTCGCGCACCGACTCCGGGACGGTGCTGGTGCGCCTGGGTGTCTTCAGCACGATCGGGATGAGTATCGCCGCCCTCGCGCTCGCGGCGCTGCTGCTGCGCGGCGCAGGATGGTCACGACTGCCGTGGCGGACCCTGGGGGCCGGGCTGGTGGCGGCTGCGGCCGGCGCTCTGGTCGGGCGGTGGTGCGCGCAGGTCCTCGAGGGCAACTCGCTGGTCGCGTCCGCCCTCACTGCGGTCCTCGCGGCCGTCGTGACCACGGCGGTCTTCGGGGTGGTACTTGCTCTGCTCGACCGTGCAACGCTGCAGCGGCTGGTCATCCGCCGGGGGCGGGCATGAAGGTCGCCATCGTGCTCGGTGAGGTGGCCGGCGGAGTCCTGGCCCACGTGCGGTCGGTGGCCGGGGGCCTGATCGACACCGGGCACACCGTGGAGGTGGCAGCGCCGGCCGGGGTCCTGGATGCGCTGGCGATCGACGGCGTGCGTCGCGTGCCGGTGCGCATCGGCGTACGACCGGATCCGCGCGCGGACGCGGCCACCGTGAGGCTGCTGCGCGGGCTGCGAGACGCGGACGTCGTGCACGCGCACGGGGTGCGGGCCGGCGCCCTGACGGCCCTGGCGCGTACCGGGCGCCCAGTGGTCACCACACTGCACAACGCAGCACCGACGACCTCCGGGGTCCATGCGGCGGTGTTCAAACTGCTGCTGCGGGTGGCGGTGTGCAGCAGTGCCGTGGTGCTCTCGGTCAGTCCGGACCTGGACGAACCGGCCCGTCGAGCGGGAGCCCGGGACGTCCGCCGCGCCGTGATCGCGGCGCCCGACGATGTCGTTGCGGCGCCGATACCCCACGAAGGTTTCCGGGCCGTGTGCGTCGGCCGGCTGACCGCCCAGAAACGGATCGACCTGCTGATCGATGCGGCCACTCTCGTCGACGACGTGAGGTGGTCGGTGGTGGGCGACGGCCCGGACCGTCCCTCGCTCCAGGCGCGGATCGACGCCGGCGGCGCGCCGGTGGAACTCCTCGGCCGCCGTGACGACGTGCCCCGGGTGCTGGCCGCCGCCGATGTCGCCGTGTCCACCGCTGCGTGGGAGGGGCAGCCCGTGTGGTTGCAGGAAGCGGTGCGTGCCGGGCTGCCCGTAGTCGCCTTCGACGTCGGTGGAATCCGCGAAACTATCGGTGCGGCAGGCGTTTTCGTCGACTTCCCGCACGTGGAGGGGATCGCCGGCGAGGTACGCCGACTGGCCGGCGACCCGGCGTACCGCACCTCTCGCGGGGCTCAGGTGCGCGCCGTCGCCGCCACACTTCCGACCCGGCGTGACGAGATCGACGCATTGATCGGGCTCTATGAGTCCCTGACAACGCTTCCGATGTCATAGACTGGTAACCCGTGGTGGACGTGACGAAACAGATCTTCGTAACCGGAGGCGTCGCCTCCTCACTCGGCAAGGGCCTGACCGCCTCGAGCCTCGGGCATCTGCTCCGGGCCCGCGGTCTACGGGTCACGATGCAAAAGCTGGACCCTTACATCAATGTCGATCCCGGCACGATGAACCCGTTCCAGCACGGCGAGGTCTTCGTCACCGAGGACGGTGCCGAGACCGACCTGGACATCGGGCACTACGAGCGCTTCCTGGACACCAACCTCGAGGGCAGCGCCAACGCGACCACGGGCAAGGTCTACAGCCAGGTGATCGCCAAGGAGCGCCGCGGGGAGTACCTGGGCGACACGGTGCAGGTGATCCCGCACATCACCAACGAGATCAAGCGGCTGATGCGCGCTCAGGCGGCCAGCGACGTCGACCTGATCATCACCGAGATCGGCGGCACCGTCGGTGACATCGAATCGCTGCCCTTCCTCGAGGCGGCCCGGCAGGTGCGTCAGGACCTCGGCCGCGACAACGTCTTCTTCCTGCACGTCTCGCTGGTGCCCTACCTTGCGCCCAGCGGCGAACTGAAGACCAAGCCGACCCAGCACTCGGTGGCTGCGTTGCGGCAGTTGGGTATTCAGCCCGACGGGTTGGTCCTGCGCGCCGACCGCGACCTTCCGGAGTCGATCAAGCGCAAGATCTCCCTCATGTGCGATGTCGACAACGAGGCGGTCGCCGCGTGCGTTGATGCGCCGTCAATCTACGACATTCCCAAGGTGCTGCACCGCGAAGGCCTGGACGCTTATGTCGTACGCCGGCTCGGGTTGCCGTTCCGTGACGTGGTCTGGGACGACTGGGACGAGCTGCTGCGCCGCGTGCACGACCCTGCGCATAACGTCGAGATCGCCCTGGTGGGCAAGTACATCGATCTGCCCGACGCCTACCTGTCGGTGACCGAGGCCATGCGGGCCGGCGGATTCCACCACGACGCCAAGGTCACCATCCGATGGGTCGCTTCGGACGAATGTCAGTCCCCGGCCGGTGCGCAGAAGGCGTTGGGTGGTGTGGATGCGATCCTGGTGCCCGGCGGCTTCGGGGTGCGCGGCATCGAGGGCAAGCTCGGTGCGCTGCGCTGGGCACGCGAGAACAAGATCCCGACGCTGGGCATCTGCCTGGGTCTGCAGTGCATGGTGATCGAGTACGCCCGGCACGTGCTGGGCATCGAGGACGCCAGCTCCAGCGAGTTCGATCCGCAGACCGCCGACCCGGTGATCGCGACGATGGAGGAGCAGAAGGCGTTCGTCGAAGGAGCCGGTGACCTGGGCGGCACGATGCGCCTGGGGTCTTATCCGGCTGTGCTGCAGGAAGATTCGATTGCTGCCTCGGTGTACGAGGCGACCGAGGTGACCGAGCGGCATCGGCACCGTTACGAGGTCAACAACGCCTACCGCGACCGCCTGACGGAGGCCGGGCTGGTCATCAGCGGCACCTCACCGGATCGCAATCTGGTGGAGTTCGTGGAGTTGCCGCGCGACGTACATCCCTACTACGTCTCGACCCAGGCGCACCCGGAGTTCAAGTCCCGCCCGGACCGCGCCCACCCGCTGTTTGCGGGGCTGGTCGGCGCCGCCATCGATGCGCAGAAGGCAAGCCGGTTGGTGGAGGTCGAGAAGCCCCGCGCGGCCGAAACCGTTGCCGCGCAGTGACGTCCAACTCCTCGGGTACGTCGGCCCCAGACCTACCGACGGACCTCGCCGACCGGATCGAGCCGGCGAAGCTGCTGTCATCACAGACGTCCTTCGCCGGGCACGTCTGGGATGTCCGCACCGACGTCGTGGACCTCGGCGGTGACGGCGGCACCGTCACCCGAGACTACGTGCGCCACCCCGGAGCCGTAGGCATCGTGGCGTTGCGCGGTGGGCCCGGATCCGAGCAGGTGCTGCTGATCCGGCAGTACCGCCATCCGGTGCGGGCACTGGAATGGGAACTTCCCGCCGGACTGCTCGATGTGGAGGGCGAGCCGCCGCAGGAGGCCGCGTCCCGGGAACTGGCCGAGGAGGCGCACCTCGGAGCAAGGCAGTGGCACGTCCTCGTCGACATGTTCTCAACACCGGGAGGGTCGTCGGAAGCAATCCGGGTTTTCCTGGCTCGGGACGTATTCGACGCGGTCGCAGAGGGTTTCGTGCGCCAGGGCGAAGAGGCGGGGATGAGCTGCGGCTGGCTGGGTCTCGATGCCGCGGTGACGGCCGCTTTGGAAGGACGACTGCACAATTCGTTGCTCATCGCCGGCGTCCTGGCCGCCGCTGCCGCACGGAGCCGCGACTGGTCCACGCTGAGGGCGGCGGACGCGGGCTGGCCGGAGCATCCCTCGCACCGATGATTCCCGTCTCAGGCCGCTCCGACGTCCCGCCGTTCCAAGTCATGGAGATTTTCAAGGCGGCGACGAAGCGACAGGCCACGCACGGTGACCTGCTGTTGTTGTGCGTCGGCCAGCCGTCCACGCCAGCGCCCCGCGTGGTGCGGGACGCTGTCGCGACCGCCGTGGAGACACAGGGCCTCGGCTACACCGACCCCGGTGGCAACACGGATCTCCTGGCCGCCGTCGCAGCGCATTATCGTGAGGCCTACGACGTCGAGGTTGACCCGGACGAGGTCCTGATCAGCAACGGGTCGTCGGGCGGATTCAGCACGGTGCTGCTCACGGCCTTCGAAGCCGGTGACCTGATCGCCATGACCCGGCCCGGCTATCCGGCCAATCGCAGCTCGGCGCTTGCTCTCGGGCTGCGCGTGGTGGACGTGCCGGTGGATGCGAGCACCAGGTTCCAACCCACCGTCGAAGCGCTGGAGTCGCTGACCGAGCGACCGCGCGGCTTGGTGGTGGCCAGTCCCGGTAACCCCACAGGAACCATCATCGACCCTGCTCGCCTCGCCGAACTGGCCGCCTGGTGCGCAGCCAACGAGGTGGTGCTGCTCTCCGACGAGATCTACCACGGCATCAGTTTCGGCGCACCCTGCGTGACGGCCCGGCAGTTCAGTGCGGACGCGATCGTGCTGGGTTCCTTCAGCAAGTACCACTCGATGACCGGGTGGCGGGTCGGCTGGACCGTTCTGCCGGCGGACGTCCGGGCGAGAGCCGAAGTGCTGCAAGCCAATCTGTCGATCTGCGCACCTTCGGTCTCACAGGTCGCGGCGCTGGCCGCGCTGGGTGAGGGCGCGCGGCGAGTTGGAACGTCACGTCGCGCGCTACGCCCGCAACCGCGACCTGCTGCTGCGCCGGTTGCCGGAGCTCGGGATCACCCGGTTCGCGCCACCGGACGGTGCGTTCTACGCCTACGTCGACGTGTCCCACCTGACCGACGACTCGCGGACCTGGTGCTTCGACGTGCTCGATCGCACCGGTGTGGCCATCGCGCCGGGTATCGACTTCGACCTGGTGGAGGGGCATCGCTTCGCCAGGCTGTCCTTTTGCGGCAGTACGTCGGATCTGGACGAGGCCATCGATCGATTGCGAGCCGTGACGCGTTAGCGTGGCTTCCATGCTTGCTGCCTTCGCCGTCGCTGCCGATGCCGACAACCCGATCAACGCCCTGGAGGTCGGGCAGATCGACCCGCCCAGCACACCGGAGGGGTGGGTACCGGTGCAGATGAAGGCCGGAAGCATCAACCACCACGATGTCTTCTCGCTCAAGGGTGTCGGTCTGCCGGCCGACCGGCTGCCCATGATCCTGGGTTGCGACGGTGTCGGGATCGCTCCGGATGGCACCGAGTGTGTGCTGCACACGGTGATCTCATCGCCCGGCTACGCCGGGCAGGACGAGACGCTGGACCCGAAGCGGTCGCTGCTGTCGGAGGTGTATCCGGGCACGCTCGCCGAGGTCGTGCACGTGCCGCGGGAGAATCTCATCCCCAAACCGGCGGCACTGGACACCACACACGCGGCGGTGTTGTCCACAAGCTGGCTCACGGCGTACCGGATGCTTTTCACCAACGCCCGGGTCAGCAAGGGGGACACCGTCCTCGTCCAGGGCGCCGGCGGCGGAGTCGCTACGGCGGCAGTGCAACTGGGCGCTGCAGCCGGGCTGCGGATGTGGGTCACCAGCCGCGACGAGGCCAAGGCACAGCGGGCGCTGGAGCTGGGCGCGGACCAGGTTTTCGCGTCCGGTGAGCGTTTGCCCGGACGCGTCGACGCGGTCATCGAGACCGTCGGTGCCGCTACCTGGTCGCACTCGATCAAATCGCTGCGCCCCGGCGGCACGGTCGTCATCGCCGGTGCCACCTCCGGGGATGCGCCGGACAAGGCCGAGCTGACCAGAATCTTCTTCCTGCAGATGCGGATCCAGGGTTCGACGATGGGCACCCGGGCCGAGCTGAAGGATCTGCTGGACTTTTTGGTCGAACACAACGTCGAGCCGGTCATCGACTCGGTGCGCCCGCTGGCCGAGGCGAAGGACGCCTTCGCCAAGATGATCGACGGGGATGTGTTCGGCAAACTCGTCGTCACCATGGACTGACTGACACCAGCGACACGCTTCCGGGCCCGGTCGCCATCAGCGCCTGCACCACTACACATCGCCGCGTCGCGGGCCTTGTGGGCGTCGGTCCGCCGTTCGACGCGCGATCAGTCGGCGCCGAAGTCGAACGATGCCGCCTCCAGCGACTCCTCATTCGGCTTCGTGGTGGCGTTCTCGGCGATCTGGGACGCACCGCCGGTTTCCAACTCACCCACGAGGTCACGCTCGCGGGCTGGTAGAGAGCCCTGGCCGGCGTACTGCTCCAGCTTCGCGCGGGTGTCGGCGATGTCCAGGTTGCGCATCGTCAGCTGCCCGATCCGGTCGGTCGGGCCGAACGCGGCGTCCTCGGTGCGTTCCATCGACAACTTGTCCGGGTGGTAGCTGAACGCCGGCCCGGCCGTGGCGATGATCGAGTAGTCCTCGCCCCGGCGCAGCCGCAGCGTGACCTCGCCGGTGACCACTGACGCGACCCAGCGCAACAGGCCCTCACGGATCATCAGCGACTGCGGATCGAACCAACGCCCTTCGTACAGAAGGCGACCCAGCCGCCGACCGTCCGTGTGATACCCAGCGACGGTGTCCTCGTTGTGGATCGCGTTGAGCAGGCGCTCGTAGGCGGCGAAGAGCAGCGCCATCCCCGGTGCTTCGTAGATACCGCGGGACTTGGCCTCGATGATGCGGTTCTCGATCTGGTCGGACATTCCCAGACCGTGCCGGCCGCCGATCTCGTTCGCGGCCATGAAGAGGGCGACGATGTCGCCGCCGTAGGTGTCATCGTTGATCGCCACCGGGCGGCCGCCTTCGAAACGGATCGTCACGTCCTCGGCGGCGATGTGCTCCGACTCGTCCCAGAAGGGCACGCCCATGATCGGCTCGACGATCTCCAGCGAAGAGTCGAGCAGCTCAAGGGTTTTCGCCTCGTGGGTCGCTCCCAGGATGTTGGCGTCGGTCGAGTAGGCCTTTTCGGCAGAAGCCCGGTAGGGCAAGTCGCGCGCGGTCAGCCACTCTGACATCTCCTGCCGGCCGCCGAGTTCATCGACGAAGTCCGCGTCCAGCCACGGCTTGTAGATGCGCAGGCCGGGGTTGGCCAGCAGGCCGTAACGGTAGAACCGTTCGATGTCGTTGCCCTTGTACGTCGATCCGTCACCCCAGATCGACACGCCGTCGTCCTGCATGGCCCGCACCAGCAGCGTGCCGGTGACCGCGCGGCCCAGGGGAGTGGTGTTGAAGTAGGTACGTCCCCCGGTGCGGATATGGAACGCGCCGCAGGCGATCGCGGCCAGACCTTCCTCGACCAGCTGCCGACGGCAGTCGACCAACCGGGCCAGCTCCGCGCCGTACTGCCCGGCCCGGCCGGGGATGGAGGCGATGTCCGGCTCGTCGTACTGGCCGAGGTCGGCGGTGTAGGCGCACGGAATGGCGCCGTGCTCACGCATCCAGGCCACGGCCACGGAAGTGTCCAGGCCACCGGAGAAGGCAATGCCGACGCGCTCGCCGACGGGGATCGAGTTCAACACCTTTGACACAAAGATCAAGCCTAGAGGTTGCGGCGTGAAATCCGTTTCGGGGTCAACCCGCGGACGTCGTACGATGGACCCGTCCTCGGTGGTGGCGTGACGACCCATCAGGCGCCGTAGCGCGCCGACCCTGGACCGCGCGTGCGGCGGACCGACGAGAGGCCGGGGTCTCCTCGGCGAAGGTGTGGTGGCACCGCGACTTGGCCCCCGCCCACACCTCCTGGGCTGCCTTCCCGACAAGGCGGCGGCTCATCGCGATCTTGCCGGGAACTGACCCGAAAGGACGCACATCATGCTTCGAACCCATGACGCCGGCACGCTCCGCGCCGCTGACGCGGGCAACACGGTGACGCTCACCGGCTGGGTGGCCCGACGACGAGACCACGGTGGTGTGGCCTTCCTCGACCTGCGCGACGCCAGCGGCATCGTGCAGGTGGTCGCCCGCGACGAGGTGCTCACCGGAGCCGCGCACGGTCTGCGCAACGAGTACTGCATCAAGGTCGTCGGCACCGTGACCCCCGCGACGAGAAGGACGTCAACCCCGACCTGCCCACCGGTGAGGTGGACGTCGTCGCCGACGAGATCGAGGTGCTGAGTGCCGCCGCACCGTTGCCCTTCCAGATCGACGAGCGCGTGACGGTCGGCGAGGAAGCGCGGCTGAAGTACCGCTACCTCGACTTGCGCCGACCGGACCAGGGTGGGGCAATCCGCCTGCGCTCCAAGGTGAACGCTGCGGCACGCTCGGTGTTGGCCGAGCGCGACTTCGTCGAGATCGAGACTCCGACCCTGACCCGCTCGACTCCCGAAGGCGCCCGCGACTTCCTGGTGCCCGCGCGGCTGGCGCCGGGCAGTTGGTACGCCCTGCCGCAGAGCCCGCAGTTGTTCAAGCAGTTGCTGATGGTGGCCGGGATGGAGCGCTACTACCAGATCGCCCGCTGCTACCGCGATGAGGACTTCCGCGCCGACCGGCAGCCGGAATTCACCCAGCTCGACATCGAGATGAGCTTCGTCGAGCAGTCCGACATCATCGAACTCGGTGAAGCCATCGCCAAGGCGCTCTGGGCGGTGATCGGGGTGGACATCGCCACGCCGTTCCCGCAGATGACGTACGCCGAGGCGATGGCCCGCTACGGCTCGGACAAGCCCGACCTGCGCTTCGGCAACGAACTGACCGAGTGCACCGCGTTGTTCAAGGACACCACCTTCCGGGTCTTCCAGGCGCCGTACGTCGGTGCGGTCGTCATGCCCGGTGGCGCGAGTCAGCCGCGGCGCACGTTGGACGGCTGGCAGGACTGGGCCAAGCAGCGCGGCGCAAAGGGTTTGGCCTACGTGCTGGTCCAGGAGGACGGCGAGCTGACCGGTCCGGTGGCCAAGAACCTCTCGGACGCCGAGAAGTCCGCTCTGCTGCCGCATGTCGGCGCGAAACCGGGCGACTGCATCTTCTTCGCTGCCGGTGACGTCAAGTCCTCCCGGGCACTGCTCGGCGCCGCGCGGCTGGAGATCGGCAAGCGCTGCGAACTGATCGACGAGTCGGCGTGGAGCTTCCTGTGGGTGCTGGACGCACCGCTGTTCGAGCCGGCCGCAGACGCGGTGGCCTCGGGCGACGTGGCGGTCGGCGCCGGTGCGTGGACGGCCGTGCACCACGCCTTCACCATGCCGAAGAAGGAGTACCTCGACACCTTCGACACCGACCCCGGCTCGGCGCTCGCGTACGCCTACGACATGGTGTGCAACGGCAACGAGATCGGTGGCGGCTCGATCCGTATCCACCGCAAGGACATCCAGGAGCGGGTGTTCAAGGTGATGGGCCTTTCGGAGCAGGAGGCGAACGAGAAGTTCGGCTTCCTGCTGGAGGCGTTCCAGTTCGGGGCGCCGCCGCACGGCGGCATCGCCTTCGGCTGGGACCGCATTTGCGCTCTGCTGGCCGGCTCCGACTCGATCCGCGAGGTCATCGCGTTCCCGAAGTCCGGCGGTGGCTACGACCCGCTCACCGCTGCGCCTGCGCCGATCACGCCGCAGCAGCGCAAGGAAGCCGGCGTAGACGCCAAGCCCGTCGTGTCACCGGCGGAGCCGAAGCAAGCGTGAGCGACGGCGCCGGCCCGATCGCGGCGGTGCTGTGGGATGCCGACGGCGTCCTGCAGCACCACCGCGGCGACTGGGTTGCCACGATGCGCGCCATCGGTGGCGACCATCTGCCCGAAGCGCTGTGGAAGGCCGAAGGGCCGGCACTGCGCGGTGACGAACCGTTCACCGACGGGATCCGGCGGGCGCTGGCGAAGTTGCAGCTGAGCGAGCACTTCACCGCGATCGTTGATTCGTGGACCCACGTAGACGTCGACCCGGCGGCGTTCGCCCTGGTTGACCGGGTGCGTGCTGCCGGCACGATGTGCGCATTGGCCAGCAACCAGCACGACGAGCGCCGCCGGCACATGGTCGAGGCCATGGGGTACGCCGATCACTTCGACCGGCTCTACTTCTCCAGTGATCTGGGCGTGGCCAAACCCGAGCCGGAGTTCTTTGCGCGCGTCAGTACCGACCTTGGGCTGCCTGTCGAGGACCTGCTGTTCATCGACGATCTGGAGATGAACGTCCAGGCTGCGCGCGAGGTGGGGCTGCGCGCCGTACGTCATGATCCGAACGACGGAGCCGCCGGCCTCGAGCGGATCCTGACGGAATACGCCGTCCCGCACTGACCCGCCCGACCGCGAGGATTCTGGAGCGACCGAGGTTATGCAGGTCCCTTGCCGCCAATCGACCTCCAGAATCCTCGATCTCCTGCAGAACGGTGGTCACTGCGAGAGCCCTGCAGAACGGTGGTCACTGCGAGAGCCCTGCAGGACGGCGAGCACTGCGAGAGCGGGGTCAGAAACGGGCCGAGGCCAACTGTCGCGATTGCGCCACCAGGCGGCCGGTGGAGTCCCAGATCTGGGCGTCCTCCTCGTGCAGCCCGCCGGCGACGGTCGTCGTTCGGGTGCGCACCTGCAGCCACCCGGGCTCCGGCCGGGCGTGCAGGTAGCCGCTGAACTGCACCGTGGGCACCCAGCCCTTGGCGCCGAGGTCGAAGGTGACCGGTGGGAAGGCGTCCAGGAAGAGCAGCAGTGAGTGCAGATCCGGTTCCCGGCCGTCGGTGAAGCGGATCCAACCGCGCAGCTCACCGTTTCCGCTGGGCTGACCGACCGCCCAGCCCGCGGTGGCCGGATCCATCCGGATGTCCACCCGGTGTAGTAGTCCGCTCTGCGAGAGGGCCCCGGGCGGAGCATCCGACGACCGTGCGCAGTCCTCCGGGCCGGGGATGACCGGCGGCGCGGGGTTGAGGGTGACCGGCTCGGCGTACCGGTCGATGTCGCCGAGCGTCAGGAAGGCGCGGACCCGTTCGCTGTCCTGGGTCAGGACCGTCTGGGCGGTCGTCATCGAACGACCGCTGCGCAGGACGTCGGTGGTCGTCGCGCCGTCGCCATCGGTACCCGGCGACAGGAAGACAGCACTCAACCCCAGAACGTCGCTGTGCCCGCCGGCCGCCCGGCTGACCGACGACGTGGCCTGCGCCAGCAGCGACATGATGATGCCCCCGTTGACCGCATTTCCGATGCCCCAGTCCGCCGACAGCTGCACCGTGGCGCGATTGCCGGTCAGATCGAACGCCGTCGCCTTGTCGTACTCGCTGCTCACCGGGTCAGCGTATGTGAGCACCAGTCGTGCGCCACGACGTACCCGAGTCTTCGATACAACGCGATCGCCGCGGCGTTGGCGGTCATCACCCCGAGGGTCGCCACTCCCGCGCGACGGACCGCCTCGTTGGTCAATGCGGCGGTGACCGCCGCTCCGAGTCCGGTGCGCCGGTACGCCGGGTGTACCGCGATCCCGGTCAGGTGCGGCGCTCCGGCCGGGGTGGTGTGCAGGGCCCCGGCCGCTACCAGTCGCCCCTCGTCGCGCACGCCGAGCCAGTACTGCGAGGTCCCCTCACCCGGCTCGGACTCCGCGCTCGGGTTGGCCGTCCCATAGAACGCCAGCAGCTCAGCGGCATCGCTGGTGTCGTCGAGTTCGGCCAGGCGCCAGGGGGTTTCGATGGCGACCGGCTCGTGCGTCGACATCCAACTCCAGGCCCCCATCACCTCCACCCGGTACGTCGATCCCAGCCTGGACCGCGCTGCCGCAGCCAGGTGCGCATCGAGGGTCAATCCCGTCAGACCGGGGTGGGTGGTCCCGGCGTACTCCAGAAGATCCGGTAAGGCTGCGATCAACGGGAAAGCGTCATCCGGCGGGCCCTGGAGATTCATCGACAGTCCTCGTCGGTGCGGCGGTCGCCGCAGGTAGGCGCTGGCCGTCCCGCACGACCAGGCCGGAAGAGCAGTGGCCGACTCCGGACCGATGTCATACCTCAGGAACGGGTCGTCGGCGGCGTCCAGCAGCTGCTGCACCGACGCGACCTCTTGGATGTCACCCACGGTGGTTAGCGTGTCAGGTGTGGTGAGCGGATCCGGTGACGACCTCTTTGCCGCCGCGACGGCCGGCGACGGCCCGGACCTCGCGGCCCCGTTGGCGGTCCGGATGCGCCCGCGGACGATCGACGAGGTCCGAGGTCAGGAAGCCAGTCTCCGGCCGGGCAGCCCGCTGCGGCGCCTGATCGAAGGTGCCAGCGGAGCTGCCGGTCCGATGTCGGCCATCCTGTGGGGCCCCCGGGGACCGGCAAGACCACGCTGGCGCATTTGGTGGCGCTCGCAGCGGACCGCAAGTTCGTCGAGCTGTCCGCGATCAACGCCGGTGTCAAAGACGTCCGCGCCGTGATCGACGCCGCCAGACAGGATCGTGCTCTTTATGGCCGGGCGACGGTGCTCTTCCTTGATGAGATCCACCGGTTCAGCAAGGCCCAACAGGACGCGCTGCTGCCGGCGGTCGAGAACCGGCTGATCATCCTGGTCGCCGCGACCACCGAGAACCCGTCGTTCAGTGTGATCGCTCCGCTGCTGTCACGCTCGATCCTGGTGACGGTCCAACCGCTGTCCGATGAGGACATCGCATCTGTCCTGCAGGACGCGTTGACCGATGAGCGCGGCCTGTCCGGCCAGTTCACGCTGGCCGAGGATGCGCAGACCCATCTGGTGCGGATGGCCGGCGGGGACGCGCGGCGGGCGCTGACCGCATTGGAGGCGGCTGCGGGCGCCGCCGCAGGATCGCCCGAGATCACCGCCGCGCACGTCGAGCAGGCCATGCAGCAGGCGATGGTCCGCTACGACCGGGCCGGCGACCAGCACTACGACGTGGCCAGTGCGCTGATCAAATCCATGCGCGGCAGCGACGTGGATGCGGCACTGCACTACCTGGCGCGCATGCTGGAGGCGGGGGAGGACCCGCGGTTCATCGCCCGCCGGATCGTGATCGCCGCCAGTGAGGACGTCGGGATGGCCGACCCTACGGCGTTGCAGACCGCGGTCGCCGCGATGCACGCCGTGGCGCAGATCGGGATGCCCGAGGCTCGGATCATCCTGGCCCAGGCCGTCGTACACAACGCGCTGGCACCCAAGTCGAACGCGGCGTACGCCGGGATCAACGCCGCCATCGCGGATGTCCGGGCCGGGCGGGGCGGGCCGGTGCCGCCGCATCTGCGGGGCAGCGGGTACGCCGGGGCGGAGCGTTTGGGACACGGCGACGGGTACCGCTACAGCCACGACGAGCCAGGCGGCGTCGGTGCGCAGCAGTATCTTCCGGACGACCTGGTAGGGGAGGCGGACTACTACCATCCGACCGATCGGGGCTGGGAGAACACCCTCGGACCGCGGTGGAAATCGAATCGTCGACGCATCCACGGCCAAACCCCACCTGACGACGAATCTTCGGTATAACTGGACGTTTACCGGAAAGTCGCCGCATCCACCCCTCTGTAACGGTTCGGTTAACACCGATAACAGTTGGGTCAAGGGGCATGGACAGGCGAGGCTCAGCAATGGATGGTGGTGGCCAGCGTGCCGCGGACAACCCGCGCGCCCGTGCCGGAAGTTCCCGGTTCTTACCTATGAGGAGCAACTCAATGCGTTGGACGAAGATCGTGGCGCTCGCCGCCGCAGGTTCGTTGTCGCTCGCCGCATGTGGCGGCGGAAGCAACAAGGGTGGTGGAAGCACAGGTGGTGACACCAGCGGTGGGGGATCGCAGACGGTCGCGCTGGACGCCACCGCCAAGGGTCCGGCCCCCGCGGTCGAGGGCGCCAAGACCGGTGGCACCCTGACGGTGCCCTACAACTCGGTGCCGGAGACCTTCGACCCGACCCGTGACTACTACCAGGACACCGACGCCATCATGAGCCAGCTGGTGACGCGGTCGTTGACCGCCTACCGGGTGGGTAAGGAAGGTAAGCCGGTGCTCGTGCCGGACCTGGCCGAGGACCTGGGCACCCAGTCCGACGATGGCCTGACCTGGACCTTCAAGCTCAAGCCGAACCTGAAGTACTCCGACGGCAGCACCATCAAGGCCGCCGACTTCGTGTACTCGATCAAGCGCTCGTTCGACACCGCGGACTACGCCGACGGTCCGGCCGCCAACTACGGCTTCCAGTACTTCAAGAACTTCCCGGACCCTCGGCCGAGAAGCAGGCGGCGGGGATCTACACCGGTCCCTACACCGGCAACGACAAGGACTTCACCACCGCTGAGGCCCCGAACGACACCACGCTGGTCATCCACCTCAAGAAGAAGTGGCCGACCTTCCCGTACTACGCGGCGTTCCCGGTGATGTCGCCGATCCCGCAGGCCAAGGACACCAAGGCCAACTACGGCAACAACCCGGTCGCCTCCGGCCCGTACATGTTCGACAGCTACACCGTCGGCAGCGAGCTGAAGCTGAAGAAGAACCCCAACTGGGACCCCAACTCCGACCCGTCACGTCACCAGTTCGTCGACGCCTACGACTTCAAGTTCGGTGTCGACATCGTCCCGAACCAGACCGCGATCATCGCTTCCAACGGCACCGCGGCGACGTCGCTGAACTGGGACGGCGTGGACTCCTCGCTGATCGGCAAGGTCAGCGGCGCGGGCGCCAGCAACGCCTCCCAGCTGGTCGTCGGTCCGGACCCGTGCGTGACCTACGCGACGATGGACACCCGCTCCATCCCGCTGGAGGTCCGCAAGGCCTACGCGGTTGCCTACCCGATCGACCAGCTGCGCAAGGCGACTGGTGAGACGACTCTCTCGTTCACGCCGGCGACCACGTTCGGCTCGGCGAACATCCCCGGCTTCAAGGCCTACGAACCGGTGAACGGGCTCACGGGTAAGGGCAACGGCGACCCGGCCAAGGCCAAGCAGATGCTGCAGGCCGCGGGCAAGACCGGCTTCAAGATCTCCTACTACTACGCGAACAACGACCCGACAGCCGTTGCGGCCAACTCGGTCAAGAAGCAGGCGCTGACCGCGGCCGGCTTCACGGTGCAGGACGTGGGTGTCTCCAAGACCGACCTGCGTAAGAAGCGCAACCTGACGGACGGTTCGGTCAACACCGGCCAGGGTCCGCGCGGCTGGTGCTACGACTGGCCGGCCAACGACTCGGTCTACCCGCAGATCTTCACCTCTGCAGCGATCGGCGCCTCCATCAGCGTCGGCATGCTGAAGGACCCGACGCTGGACTCGCAGATCAACGCGATCGCCGTCCTGCCGATCGACCAGCAGCAGGCCAAGTGGAACGACCTGGACAAGGAGATCGCGGAGAAGTACCTGCCGGCGGTGCCGCTCGACTACGGTCGTGCGAACCTGCTGTTCGGCAAGCAGGTGCACAACGTGATCAATGACCCGAACCGCGGCCTGCCGGACCTGGCCCAGATCTGGGTCGGCTGACCTTCGGGTAGCAACGCCAGGTGAGCCCGCCTTCGCGACCGCGGAGGCGGGCTCACCGGTGCGGCAGTACACACCTGACCGAACACACCGGTTCCGGTTAGGCTCGACCAGCGGGCACCATCCGCTCGTGGGTAGGTATTGGAGGATCGATGAGTCTCAGTCCGCAACTGAATCCGGATCAGGCCGCGGAGGGTGTCGAAACACTCACGGAGGCCGAGCACGCGCCCGCGCCGTCCGGGCGCCGCAGCCGGCGTAAAGGTACGGACAACGCCAGCAAGTCCCCATCGCGCATCGCCTGGGAGCGTTTGCGTAAGGACAAGGTGGCGATCTTCTGCTCGTTCATCGTGCTGTTCTTCCTGCTGATGGCGATTTTCGCGCCATTGCTTGCCTCGTGGGAGGGCCAGGATCCCAACGTCTCGGACACCAACCTGGTCGACCTGGACGGCAACCCGATCGACGGTCCGAACTCCCAGCACTGGTTGGGCGTCACACCCAAGGTCGGTCGTGACATCTTCGCCCGTTACGTCTACGGCGTGCGGCCCAGTCTGGCCATCGCGGTGTTCGCCGCCATCGGCACCACCCTGATCGGCCTCGTACTCGGTCTGCTGGCCGGGTACTTCGGCGGCTGGGTCGACAAGGTCGTCTCCTGGTGGGTCGACTTCCTGCTCTCCCTGCCCTTCCTGCTCTTCGCCATCGGTCTGGTGCCGATCGTGCAGTCGTGGTTCGGTAACCCGTTCACGATCACCGCGGAGACCACGGCCCGGGTCAGATTCGGCGCGCTGATCTTCATCCTGCTGATCTTCGGCTGGGCCACGATGGCCCGGCTGACCCGAAGTACCGTCATCTCGCTGCGCGAGTCCGAATTCATCCAGGCTGCCCGCGTGCTCGGCGTTCCGACCCGCCGCATCCTGTTCAAGGAGATGGTCCCGAACCTGGTCGGCGTGACGCTGGTCTTCCTGACCATGGCCGTGCCGACGTACATCTCCTCCGAGGCGGGTCTGTCCTATCTCGGCGTCGGGCTGCAAGACCCCATCGCCTCCTGGGGCAACATGATCGCCGACGCGCAGAAGTATTACGCCACCCAACCGCTCTACCTGTGGGTACCTGTGCTGTCGGTTGCCCTGCTCGTCCTCGCGCTCAGCCTGCTGGGCGATGCCGTGGCCGACGCCTTCAACCCCAGCACCCGGCGATGACGCGGTTATCCCCGCGGCCCGTCGTCAACCGTCCGGCGATCGACCGATCCGACGTGTTCTTCCAGACCAAGGAGCGTTGAGTGCTCGTCTACATCCTGCGCCGACTGGCGTTGACCCTCAGCGTGATCGTGGGGGCGATCACGTTGACCTTCGTCATCTTCTACCTCGGGCCCAGCGACCCGGTCGCGGCGCTCTGCCCGCGCAACTGCACGGCCAACCAGCAGGCGCAGATCGAGCGCAAGATGGGCCTCGACCAGCCGCGGATCGAGCAGTACGGGCAGTACATGAAGGGCCTGGTCGCGGGCCGGGAGATCGGTTCCGGCCCCACCGCGCAGAGCTGTGACGCACCCTGCCTCGGCTGGTCGTTCATCCAGAACCGACCGGTCAAGGACATCGTGTTCCAGGTGCTTCCGGTGACGCTGAGCATCCTGATCGGCGGCGCCGTGGTGTACGTCATCTTCGGCCTGGCGTTCGGGGTGATCGCCGCGCGCAACCGGGGAAACTACCTGGATAGATTCATCGTCGGGGTCACCCAGACGGTCCCGGCAGTGCCGTACTACGTGCTGGCCCTGTTGTTCTACCTCTACCTGATGGTGTTGCACCCGATCCTGCCGCAGGCCAGTTACACCTCGCCGTTCGACAATCCGTTCGCCTGGATCACCGGCTTCATCGGCGTGTGGATGCTGTACGGGTTGTACGCGGCCACCGGTTACGTGCGGTACGTCCGAGCGAACATGATCGATGCGCTGTCCGGCGACTACGTGCGCACCGCGCGTTCCAAGGGTCTGCCGGAATGGCGGGTGACGATCTCCCACGCACTGCGCGCGACGATGGCACCGTTCCTGACCCTGGTGGGTCTGAACCTGGTGCTGGACATCGGCGGAGCGATCTTCACCGAGAACATCTTCGGTCTGCAGGGCATGGGGTATCTGTCGATCCAGTCGTTCAACAACTCCGACCTGCAGGTCATCAGCGGCATCGTCGTGGTGACCGCCATCGTGACCAGCCTGGGCAACCTGATCGTCGACCTGCTCTACGGCGTCGTGGACCCACGCGTGAAACTGAGCTGAGGAGCCTTACGTGTCAGCGATTATCGAGACAGGCACCACCCGTCGGCCACCGGTCGACCAGGACGCCAGGACCATCCTCACGGTCAAGGATCTGCAGGTTCAGTTCCCGACCGGAGACGGCATCGTCAACGCCGTCAGCGGGGTGTCCTACGAGGTCAAACTCGGCCAGACCCTGGCCATCGTCGGCGAGTCCGGCTCCGGCAAGTCGGTGTCCAGCATGGCGGTGATGGGGTTGCACGACCCCAAACGCAGCCTGATCAGCGGCTCGATCGAGTTGGACGGGACCGAGTTGGTGGGGGCCGACGCCAGCGTCTTCCGCGAGGTCCGTAGCAAGAAGGTCGCGATGATCTTCCAGGACCCCCAGTCGGCGATGCACCCGTTCAAACGGGTCGGTGACCAGATCGCCGAGGCCTACCGGATCCACAACAAGGTCTCCAAGAAGGTCGCGAGTGCACGTGCGGTCGAGATGCTGGACCGCGTGGGCATTCCCAACCCGCAGCGGCGGGCGAAGCAGTACCCGCACGAGTTCTCCGGCGGTATGCGGCAGCGGGCCATGATCGCGCTGGGGCTGGTCAACGACCCCCAGCTGTTGATCGCGGACGAGCCCACGACCGCTCTGGACGTCACCGTGCAGGCACAGATCCTCGACCTGCTCAACGACCTGCAGAAGGAATTCGGCTCGGCGATCATCATGATCACCCACGACCTGGCCGTGGTGGCCGAGGTATCCGACTACGTCATGGTCATGTACGCCGGTCGCAGCGTCGAGTACGGCACGGCCCAGGAGATCCTGGCCACCCCGCGGCACCCCTACACGTGGGGACTGCTGTCGAGCGTGCCGTCCTTGAGCACCGATGTCGGCAGCGAGTTGAAGCCGGTGCGCGGTAACCCGCCGAGCCTGCTGAACTTGCCGACCGGATGCTCGTTCCATCCCCGCTGCGACTACATGTCGCGTGTCCCGGGGACCGCTGCATCACCGAACTGCCCGAATTCCTGCCCGTCGCGGGGGAACCGGGGCGGCTGTCCCGCTGCCACCTGGCCGATCCGGCCGGCATTTTCGCGGCCGAGATCGAACCTAACTTGTGAGTGAGCTGACGCCATGACCCAACCGCTGCCCGACAAATACACCAGCGAGGACCTGCGTCGGCGGGTCGAGCAGACCAACGAAGGGACCACCGAGGGGTTGTCGACCGACGAGGTCGCCTCCAACGAGACGGCCGGCGACCCGATCGATCTGAGCCAGACCATCGTGCACCCGATCTCGGACGCCGATCGCACACCTATCCTGACCCTGGAGAACGTCCAGAAGTTGTTTCCGGTCAAGGAGTACAGCGGGCTGTTCCCGACCACTTTGCAGACCCGCGCCGTGGACGGCGTCACGTTCGACCTGGCCGCGGGGGAGACTCTCGGCGTCGTCGGGGAGTCCGGATGCGGCAAGTCGACGGTCGGCCGGCTGATCACCCGCCTGTTGGAGCCCACCGACGGCAAGATCACCTTCGAGGGCCAGGACATCACGCACGCCAAGGAGCGCGAACTGCGTCCGATGCGGCGCAACCTGCAGCTGATCTTCCAGGATCCGTACGGGTCGCTGAACCCCCGGTTCACGGTCCAGACGATCATCGGCACACCGCTGGAGATCCACAAGATCGTGCCGAAGAACAAGATCAAGGAGCGGGTGCAGGAGCTGCTCGAGGTCGTGGGTCTGAACCCCGAGCACATCAACCGCTACCCCAACGAGTTCTCCGGCGGTCAGCGCCAGCGCATCGGGATCGCCCGGGCCCTCGCCGTCGAACCCAAGGTCATCGTGGCCGATGAACCCGTCTCCGCCCTGGATGTGTCCATCCAGGCACAGGTGATGAACCTGATGAGCAAGCTGCGTCGGGAGATGGGCATCGCGTTCGTCTTCATCGCCCACGACCTGGGCGTCGTACGCCACTTCTCCGACCGGATCGCCGTGATGTACCTCGGCAAGGTGATGGAACTCGGCAGCCGTGACGACATCTACGGTGCCCCGCAGCACCCGTACACCCAGGCACTGCTGTCCGCCGCGCCGGACCTGAACGTGGTCCGCGGTGCGATCCCCGCCGAGCGGATTCGCCTGGTCGGTGACGTGCCGAGCCCGATCGACCCGCCGAGCGGTTGCCGCTTCCGCACGCGGTGCTGGAAAGCGCAGGACATCTGCGCCCAGACCGAACCGCCCCTGGAAAGCAAGAAGGGCGCCAAGGCCGGGCACACGATCGCGTGTCACTTCCCGGAGATCAACACCGAGATGATCGCGGACGCGGAGCCCACCCCGGCCTGACTACACTGGGCCGGGTGATCGACCGGTTGGTGCAGGAGCGAGCTATCGAGGGCTGACAAGCCCTGCCTCGTTGCTGCCTGCCCAACCACCGCAAAGGACTGAATTCGCATGGAAACCGCCGAGATCCGGCGCCGCTGGCTGACCTACTTCCAGAATCGTGATCACACGGTGGTGCCCAGCGCCCCGCTGATCTACGACGACCCGAACCTGCTGTTCGTCAACGCCGGCATGGTGCCCTTCAAGCCGTACTTGCTCGGTCAGCAGACACCGCCGTGGCCGCGCGCCACCAGCGTGCAGAAGTGTGTACGCACCGGCGACATCGAAGAAGTCGGTAAGACCTCCCGGCACGGCACGTTCTTCCAGATGAACGGCAACTTCAGCTTCGGTGACTACTTCAAGCAAGGTGCCATCGAACTGGCGTGGGGATTGATCACAGCCTCACAGTCCGAGGGCGGGTACGGCTTGGACCCCGAGCGCATCTGGCCCACCGTTTTCCGCGACGACGACGAGGCATTCGCACTCTGGCGTGACGTCATCGGCGTACCCGCTGAGCGGATCACCCGCCGGGACGAGGAGGACAACTACTGGAACATGGGCGTACCCGGCCCGGGCGGACCGTGCTCGGAGTTGTTCTACGACCGTGGAGCCGAATACGGGCAGGAGGGCGGCCCCGCGGTCGATGAGGACCGCTACATGGAGTTCTGGAACCTCGTGTTCATGCAGGACGACCTGTCCGCAGTCCGCTCCAAAGCCGACTTCGACGTCGCCGGCCCGTTGCCGGCCAAGAACATCGACACCGGGATGGGCCTGGAGCGGATGGCGAGCCTGCTGCAGGGCGTCGACAACCTGTACGAGATCGACGAGGTCTTCCCGGTCCTGGACAAGGCCGCGGAGATGACCGGCAAGAAGTACGGCGCGCATTCGGGGCACGCGGCCAGCTCCAGCCATCCCGACGACGTCCACCTGCGGGTCGTCGCCGACCACGTGCGCTCCTCGCTGATGCTGATCGGTGACGGGGTCACGCCCGGGAACGAGGGCCGTGGATACGTGTTGCGCCGGATGCTACGCCGCGCCGTACGCGCCATGCGCCTGCTCGGCTACGAGGATGTGGCTCTGCCGCACCTGCTGCCGGTCAGCAAGGACCGGATGAAGGCGTCCTACCCGGAGTTGGAGACCGATTTCGCACGGATCAGCCAGATCGCCTACGCGGAGGAGGACGCCTTCCGCCGCACCCTGTCCCAGGGCATCACGATCCTGGACACGGCTGTCGCCGGCGCGAAAGCGAAGGCCAACGGGGATCGGCGACGCTGCCGGGGGACCAGGCGTTCGCGCTGCACGACACCTACGGCTTCCCGATCGACCTGACGCTGGAGATGGCGGCTGAGCAGGGTGTCGCGGTCGACCAGGAAGGTTTCCGCGCACTGATGCAGGAGCAGCGTGCGCGGGCCAAGGCGGATGCGAAGGCCAAGAAGCACGGCCACGCGGATACCGAGGTGTGGAAGGAACTGCGCGAGCTCGGCGCGACCGATTGGGTTGCCTACCAATCGCTTTCGTCCGAAGGCACGGTGCGCGGTCTGGTCGTGGACGGCGAGCAGGTCAGTGAGCTGCAGCCTGGTCAGACCGGCCAGGTAGTGCTCGACCGCACCAGTTTCTACGCCGAGTCCGGTGGTCAGATCGCCGACTCCGGAGTCATCACGCTCGACGGGTCGACGCTGACGGTGATCGACGTGCAGCGCCCGGTCAAGGGCCTGGTCGTCCACACGGTCACCGTCGACGGCGGGCCGGTATCCGTCGGCGACGCGGCGTACGCGCAGGTCGATCCGGACTGGCGGCTGTCGGCGTGCCAGGCGCACTCCGGCACGCACGTCGTGCACGCGGCGCTGCGCCAGGTGCTCGGCCCGTCGGCGTTGCAGTCCGGTTCGTACAACAAGCCGGGTTACCTGCGCCTGGACTTCGCGTGGAACTCGGCGCTGTCCGAGGCCACCCGCTCGGAGATCGAAGAGGTCTCGAATCTCGCCGTGCGACAAGACCTTCCGGTGAGTGCGCAATACATGACGCTGCCCGAAGCCAAGGAGTGGGGCGCGCTGGCGTTGTTCGGTGAGACCTACGACGAGCAGGTCCGGGTCGTGGAGATCGGCGGGCCCTGGTCGCGTGAGTTGTGCGGTGGCACCCACGTCGCCCACTCCAGCCAGGTCGGCGCGATCAGCCTGACCGGTGAGTCGAGTGTGGGCTCCGGCGTACGCCGGGTGGAGGCCATGGTCGGTATCGACGCATTGCGATACCTGGGCAAGGAACGCACGCTGTTGTCGCAGATCACCGGGCTGTTGAAGGCCCAGTCGTCTGAAGAGCTACCCGAGCGGATCAACGAATTGCTCACGCGGGCCAAGGAATCCGAGCGCGAGATCGCACGGCTGCACCAGCAGCAGTTGCTGGCCGACGCGGGTCGCCTGGTCAGCGAGGCCAGCGACGTCTACGGCGTGCAGTTCGCCAGCGTCGACCTCGGCGAGGGAGCCGCGGACGATGCGCGCACCCTGGCGATCGACCTGCGCCAGCGGTTCGGCAACGAGCGTCCGGCGGTGGTCGCGGTCACGGTGACCGCTAAGGGCCGGCCCTCGATCGTCGTCGCGACCAACCAGGCCGCTCGTGAGTGGGGTGTGCAGGCCGGTGGGCTGGTGAAGGTGGCCGCCGGTGTCCTCGGCGGTGGCGGTGGCGGCAAGCCGGACCTTGCGCAGGGCGGCGGCACCGACCCGGCGCAGACCGGCGCGGCGCTGGAGGCGGTCGAACACGCCATCGGATCAACCGTCACGGCGCGCTGAGCAGCTGACGTGTCGGCGGCGCGCATCGGGATCGATGTGGGGGCGGCCCGGGTGGGCGTGGCCGTCACCGATCCCGGTGGCGTCGTCGTCCTGCCGTTGACCACGTTGGCGCGTGACGCCGCGGGCGACAGCGACATCAGCCAGGTCGCCGACCTCGTCGTCGAACGGTCGGCCGCGTCGGTCGTCGTCGGCCTGCCGCTGAATCTCGACGGCTCGGACAGCGCCTCCACCCAGGCCGCCCGGGACTGGGCGACGCGGCTGAGTCGACTGATCGGCGCCACGCCGGTCCGTTTGGTTGACGAGCGCCTCACCACGGTTTCGGCGTACCGTGACCTGCGAGACGGAGGAAAGAACGCTCGGCAGGCCCGGGCGTACATCGATCAACAGTCTGCTGCGCTTATCCTGCAGGTCGCAGTGGACACAGAACGAACTACCGGCCGCCCGGCCGGGGTGCGCGTCGGGGGGCGCAAGCCACGGCAGAAGAAGGGGCGTCGCCCACCGGGTGACGTCGCGAAAGGGTGAACATGGACGAGGCCAACTTGTCGGAGTCGATTTTCGGCTCGGGCGGTTCGCCAGCCCCCGAGGGCCCGCCGACCCGGCGCAGGCGCGCCGCCCGGAGGAAGTTCCGGCCGACGAACCGATCCGCCAGCCGCTGCCGGCACCGGCGAGCCCGGTGACCCGCCGGGTACTTCGCGAACGCGAAGCGGCCCTGGCCCAGGAGGCGGGCGACATCCCGCACGACGCGCACCTCGATCATCCGGCGTTCGCGGTCGACGACGCGCATCACGAGCGATCGAAGGTCCGTGCCCGCCGCGGTTGTCTGGCCATCCTGCTGGCTGTCGTGCTGCTGCTGGCGGGAGCGTTCTTCGTGGTCAAGAATCTCGGCGGCTCGCTGTTGAGCGGCAGTTCGTCCAGCCAGGCCACCTCGGATTACACCGGCAACGGCACCGGTTCGGTGCAGATCGTGGTCCGCAAGGAGACTCCGGCGCGGCCATCGGCGAAACCCTGCAGAAGGCCGGGGTGGTCAAGTCCGCGAGCACGTTCGCGGCCGTTGCCGGAGCGACCCCGGGGTTCACCTCGATCCAGCCGGGTACCTACACGATGCGCAAGCAGATGAGTTCGGCCGCGGCCGCGAGTCTGATGCTGGAACCGGGCACCCGCGCGGCCGGTGCCACCGTCCGCGAAGGACTGTGGAACAGCGAGATCTTCGCGTTGCTGTCCAAGGCGACCGGTGTTCCGGTCGCGCAGTACCAGAAGGTCACGGCCGCGCAGGTGGGCCTGCCGGCCGCGGCGAAAGGTAACCTGACCGGCTGGCTGTTCCCCTCGACGTACAACTTCGAGCCGGGCACCACGGCGGTCGAGCAGCTCAAGACCATGGTGGCGCTGACCAAGACCAACCTGAAAACGGTCGGGATCGACCCGGAGAACGCCGAGCGCACCTTGATCGTCGCGTCCTTGGTGCAGGCGGAGGCCGACCCGGCCGTCTACGGCGGCAAGGTGGCCCGCGTGATCGACAACCGGCTGGATCCGGGGGTCGACAAGGGTCAGACCAACGGACTTCTGGGTCTGGACAGCACGGTCAGCTTCGCCGAGGGTCAGCGATCACTGACCAACGCCACCGCTGCGCGTGAGTCCACCAGCCCCTACAACACCTACCGCGTGCCCGGCCTGCCGCCGGGGCCGATCGGTAACCCGGGGCTGGGTGCGATCAAGGCCGCGCAGAGTCCCACGCCCGGTCCGTGGCTCTACTTCGTGACCGTCAACCCCGAGACGGGTGAAACGCTGTTCTCCACGACGTTGGAGCAGTTCAACGCGGACACCGCGAAGTTCCGCCAGTGGTGCACCGACAACCCCGGGAAGTGCTGAGGCACGGTGTCCGCCCGCGCCGCGGTCCTTGGCAAACCCATCGACCATTCGCTGTCCCCGTTGCTGCACCAGGCGGCGTACGCCGAGCTGGGACTCACCGATTGGACCTACGAACGGTTCGAAGTGGGCGAGGGTGAGTTGGCGCCGTTCCTGTCCGGGCGCGACGCCACCTGGCGGGGCTTCTCGGTGACCATGCCGGTCAAGGGGGACGCCTACGCTGCTGCGGCCACCCGATCCCCGCTCGCCGAGCGCACCGGTGCGGTCAACACCTTGGTGCGTACGTCGGGTGGCTGGGCCGGTGACAACACCGACGTGTACGGCGTGCGGCAAGCGCTCCTGGACGCCGGCCTGGACCCCGCGGCAGTTCGCGACGGTCTGCCCGTGATCTTGGGCAGCGGAGCGACCGCGCGCTCGGCGCTCGCGGCGCTGACCGACCTGGGCGCGACCAGGGTGGCGTTCGTCGTGCGCGACCGGGTCCGACCCGGGACCCAGGCGCAGGCCGCCGCCGACGGGGTGTCGATCGACGGGCCGGACGTGCCGGGGGCACCGGTGGTGATCAACACGGTCCCGGGGACGGCGGCCGATGATCTCGCGGAACTGTGGCAGGTGCCGGTCCGCGCCGGGCAGGTCGTACTCGACGTGCGTTACGCGGCCGATCGCACACCGCTCGCAGCTGCCGTTGCCGCCGCCGGTGGGCACCTGGTGGGCGGGATCGAGATGCTCGTGCACCAGGCCGCGCAGCAGGTGCGGCTGATGACCGGCCACGAAGCCCCGGTCGATGCGATGCAGGCAGCCGGCCGGGCCGCAATGGCCGCCCGCTGACACGCGACGACGGACCCGCCGCGCTGCGTGGGAAGATTCAGACATGCTGCGTTGGTTGACGGCGGGGGAGTCACACGGCCCCGCACTCACAGCCGTGATCGAAGGGATCCCGGCCGATGTCCAGGTGACCGTGCCCATGCTGCAGGACGCCCTGGCGCGTCGACGGCTGGGCTATGGACGCGGTGCGCGGATGAGCTTCGAGAAGGACCAGGTCACGCTGACCGGCGGGGTGCGGCACGGGTTGAGCATGGGTTCGCCGATCGCCATCACGATCGCCAACACCGAGTGGCACAAGTGGGAAACCGTGATGAGCCCGGCCCCGGTGGCCACCGAGGAGCTCGAGCGAGCCAACGACGTCGGCGCTCCCCAGGAACTGGCCCGCAACAAGCCGCTGACCCGGCCGCGGCCCGGGCACGCCGACATGGCCGGGATGCAGAAATACGGTTTCGACGACGCGCGTCCGGTGCTCGAGCGCGCTTCGGCTCGCGAAACCGCGGCCCGCGTCGCCCTGGGCACCGTTGCCTCGGCGTTCCTGCGGCAGGCCTACGGCATCCGGTTGGTCGCGCACACCGTGGCCATCGGTGCGGCGTCCGTGGCGAGTGACAGCCCGTTGCCGGTCCCGGATGATGTTGTCGCACTTGACGATTCGCCGGTCCGCAGCCTCGACGCGACAGGTAGTGCCGCGATGGTTGCCGCCATCGACGAGGCCAAGAAGAACGGTGACACCCTCGGCGGTGTGGTCGAGGTACTCGCCTACGGAGTGCCACCGGGTCTGGGCTCTTACGTGCAGGCCGACCGGCGGCTGGACGCGCGTCTGGCCGGGGCGTTGATGGGCATCCAGGCCATCAAGGGGGTCGAGGTCGGGGACGGCTTCGACGTGGCCCGGCACCCGGGCTCCGAGGCGCACGATGAGATGGTGCCCGAGGAGGAGCACGTGACGCGGTTGAGCAACCGCGCCGGCGGCATCGAGGGCGGGATGAGCAACGGGAACATCGTGCGGGTCCGCGCGGCGATGAAGCCCATCTCGACCGTTCCGCGGGCGCTGCGGACCGTGGACGTGGCGACCGGCGAAGCGGCCACCGCCATCCACCAGCGCTCCGACGTGTGCGCCGTGCCAGCGGCCGGTGTCGTGGCCGAGGCCATGGTCGCGCTGGTCCTGGCGCAGGCGGCGTTGGAGAAGTTCGGTGGCGACAGCGTGGCCGAGACGGCGCGCAACCACCAGTCCTACCTGGCCGCGATCCCGGCCAACATGCGCACGTGGTGAGCAATCGTCGCGCCGCAGGCACCCGTCCGGCGGCCGTGCTCATCGGTCCGCCCGGCGCCGGCAAGAGCACGGTGGCCGCTGCCATCGCGGCGCGCACCGGGTGGCAGCACCTCGACACCGACGAGGTGATCGTCAGCCAGGAGGGTGTGCCGATCTCTGACATCTTCGTCGTGCAGGGCGAGGAGCACTTCCGGCGCCTGGAAGCAGACGCCGTGCGCGAGGCCCTGTCCGGTCACGACGGCGTGCTGTCCCTGGGAGGTGGGGCACCGATGCACCCGGACACCGCGGCGCTGCTGGACGGGCATGTCGTGGTCTTCCTCGATGTCGATGTTTCCGAGGCCGCCAAACGGGTCGGTCTGAACACTGCGCGTCCGCTTCTGGCCATCAACCCGCGGGCCCAGTTGAACGCATTGCTGAAGCAGCGCCGGCCGCGCTACGAGGAACTGGCGACCTTCACCGTCGACACGACCGGTCGGACACCGGAGGAGATCGCGCAGGAAATCCTGGACCGGCTGGAGGAGTTGGCGTGAGCACGGTGATCTCCGTCGGCGGGGACTACGACGTCACCATCGGGTACGACGTCCTGGACCAGGTGCCGGATGCCCTGCCCGACGGGGTACTTCGGGTCCTGATCGTGCACGCACCCGTGATGGCCGCGGCGGCGTGGGCCCTGGAGGATGCTCTGGCACAGCAGGGGATCGGCGCGATCCTGGCGCCGTTGCCCGACGCAGAAGCGGCCAAGACAGCCGAGGTGACCGCCTGGTTGTGGGGTCTGCTGGGAGAGGCCGGGTTCACCCGGTCCGATGCCATCGTGGCGATCGGTGGCGGGGCGACGACCGACCTCGGCGGATTCGTGGCGGCGACCTGGCTGCGCGGCGTGCCCGTCGTCCAGGTGCCGACGACGCTGCTAGGGATGGTCGATGCGGCGGTCGGCGGCAAGACCGGCATCAACACCGCCGAGGGCAAGAACCTCGTGGGCGCGTTCCACCCGCCGGCTGCGGTGATCGCCGACCTGTCGCTGCTGCGCACCCTGCCGCGAGGGGACCTGACAGCCGGCCTGGCGGAGGTCGTCAAGTGCGGTTTCATCGCCGATCCGGTGATCCTGGATCTGGTGTCCGCGGATCCGCAGGCCGCACTCGACGTCGACGGTGAGGTGCTGCCCGAGTTGGTCCGTCGTGCCGTGCAGGTCAAGGCCGACGTGGTCGCCGCCGATCTGAAGGAGTCCTCGCTGCGCGAGATCCTCAACTACGGGCACACCTTCGCGCACGCCATCGAGCAGGTCGAGCAATACACCTGGCGGCACGGCGACGCGGTCGCGGTCGGCATGGTCTACATCGCCGAGTTGTCCCGCCTGGCCGGCCTGATCGACGACGACCTGGTCCAGCGGCACCGGGAGGTGCTGTCCAGCGTGGGTCTGCCCACGTCGTACGCCGGGGAGACTGGGAGGCGCTGCTGACCGCGATGCGCCGGGACAAGAAGACCCGCGGCGACCTGCTGCGATTCGTGGCGCTGACCGCGCTCGCCCGGCCGACCCGGCTGGAAGGGCCGCCGGAGGAGAACCTGCGGGCGGCGTACGACGCGGTTTCGGTGTGAGCCCTGCCGATCGGTAAGATGGTCCGTCGTGGCTACGACGAATGATTTGAAGAACGGCATCGTGCTCAACATCGACGGTCAGTTGTGGACCGTCGTGGAGTTCCAGCACGTCAAGCCGGGCAAGGGCCCGGCCTTCGTGCGCACGAAGCTCAAGAACGTCCTGTCCGGCAAGGTCGTCGACAAGACTTTCAACGCCGGCGTCAAGGTCGAGACGGCGAACGTCGATCGCTCGGACATGCAGTTCCTGTACAAAGACGGCAACGACTTCGTCTTCATGGACACCAAGGACTACGACCAGATCTCCATCCCCGCCGAAACCGTCGGCACCGCAGCGAACTACATGCTGGAGAACCAGGAAGCCATCGTCGCCCGGCACGACGGCACCGTGCTCTACGTCGAACTTCCCGTTTCCGTCGTCCTGGAGATCACCCACACCGAGCCGGGGTTGCAGGGTGACCGCTCCACCGGAGGCACCAAGCCGGCGACCCTGGAGACCGGCGCCGAGATCCAGGTGCCGCTGTTCCTGGAGACCGGCACCAAGGTCAAGGTGGACACCCGCGACGGTTCGTACCTCGGCCGGGTCAGCTGACCTATGGGCGCTCGCACCAAGTCCCGCAAGCGGGCGCTCGACATCCTCTTCGAGTCCGAACAACGCGGCATCAACGCGGTCACGCTGCTCGAGGAGCGGATC
The DNA here is from genome assembly GCF_042661605.1 of Branchiibius cervicis. Taxonomy (NCBI): domain Bacteria; kingdom Bacillati; phylum Actinomycetota; class Actinomycetes; order Micrococcales; family Dermacoccaceae; genus Branchiibius; species Branchiibius cervicis. The sequence goes on along the minus strand of NZ_JBHSWJ010000002.1, from coordinate 1,760,502 downwards.
GCCGTGCCGGTGACCCAGGCACCAGTGAACGACTACACCCAGACACTGGTGCGTGGCGTCGTCGAACACTGGACCGTCATCAACGAGGCGATCGAGACCTACAGCCGTGACTGGCCGCTGGAACGGATGCCGGCGGTGGATCGCGCGTTGCTGCGAGTTGCCGTGTGGGAGTTGGTGTTCGGGCCGGACGACGTCCCGGAGTCGGCAGCGATCGCCGAGGCCGTCGGGCTGGCGCGGGAGTTGTCCACCGATGAGTCGCCGCGCTTCGTCAACGGACTGCTCAGCCGCATCGCTGAGGTCAAGACCACCCTCGTCTGAGCCCGCCGCGGGTTACCGTGGCGCATGCGCATCCGGTCGGCACTGCTGGTGCTGCTGGCTGTCATCGCGTTCCTGGCCCCGGTCCCGGTCGCGCGGGCCGCGACGTCGGTCGATCTGTCGGTGCCGGTCCGCGCCGAGCCGGACGGGTCTTCGGTCGCCCTGGACACAACGGTCTTCCTGCCGGCCGGATCCGGGTCGCATCCGATGGTGCTGCTCGCACACGGCTTCGGCGGGTCGAAGGAATCCGTCGAACCGCAGGCACGCTCGCTGGTCGCCGATGGCTTTGTCGTCGTCACCTATAGTGCGCGGGGTTTCGGTTCATCGGGAGGCAATATCCACCTGGACGATCCGGACTACGAGGTAGCCGATGCTCGGGCGGTGATCAGCGCCGTTCTGGTGTCATCCGCGGCACCTCGCATCAGGATGGACGCGCCGGGCGACCCCCGGTTGGCGGTCGTTGGCGGTTCCTACGGCGGCGCACTGGCCCTCATGCTCGCCGCGACCGACCCGCGGGTCGACACCGTGGTCGCCTCCATCACCTGGAACGACCTGGCCCAGTCGTTCTTCCCCCAACATGCGGGTACGTCGACCCCCACCTCCCCGGCGGCGTTGCCCTCCGGCGGGGTGACCGGACCGCTGAAGCAGCAGTGGGCCTCGCTGTTCTTTCTGGGCCAGGTCGGACGCAGCGCGACGGCGACCAGTTCGTCGGCCGACCCGGTCTTCGGCGACGACGAGAACTCTTCGCTGACCGTGACCGACAACCCCGATCCAAGCGCCGCGGGTGGATGCGGCCGATTCGATCCCACGATCTGCGAGCAGTTCCTGCAGGCGTCCCAGACCGGATCGCCCAGCGCGGCGCTGCTGACCATGCTGCGGGCGCACAGCCCGGCCGCCTTCCTATCCCGGCTGAAAGTGCCGACCTTCCTGGTCCAGGGGATGAACGACACGCTGTTCGGACTGGACCAGGCGGACGCGACCGCGCGCACGCTGACAGCGCAGGGCACGCCGGTCGCCGTGCGCTGGATGGACGGAGGTCACGACGGGACCTCATCCACCGCTGATGCGGACGACGCAGCCGTGCGGACCTGGCTGCGGCACGAACTGCTCGGCGACGCGGCGACCGTCCCGTCGTTCGTGTTCGCCGATCCGCTCAGCCGTCGACAGAGCACGGCGACGTTGCAGCGGGCGTCCGGGACGTCGTACGTCACGGATGCGACGTGGCGCAACCAGCCCATCGACCAGGCGACGGAGACGATCGTCAGCCCGCCGGGTGGTTTGCCGGCGTCGAATACGCTGTTGCCGCAGGCGGCTTCGCTCGGCGCCAGCCTCCCGACATACGCGTTGGCGGCCCTGCCCGGCCTGAGCGCGGCGTACGACACCCCCGCATTCGGTACACAGACCACGGTGGTGGGCGCACCCCGGTTGAAGCTGAGGGTCCGCTCGACCGGACCAGTCAGCACGCTGTTCCTGAGCGTGTGGACAGTCAACGACGGGACGGCGACCTTGGCCCGGTCGCTGGTGGCTCCGGTCCGCGTGTCGGGCACACCGGGGCAGACCCGCACGGTGGACGTCGCTCTGCCGGCAGCAACGTGGAGCTTCCCGGCAGGGACCTCACTACGAATCCTGGTGACGCCAACGGACAGCACCTTCGCCAATAGCACTGCGGCGCGGGCGGATTCGGTGTCGATCGCTCAGCTCCAACTGCCGCAGGTCTCGTCCGTCCCGCTGCCGGCGGCGGGCGCAGGCAGTCGCGACTGGGAGAGCATCGGGGTGGGCGCGGCCGTTCTCGCGCTGCTGGTGGCCTTCGGCCTCTGGGCGTGGCGGGCTCGACGGACGGTCGCGGCGCCGGAGGCCGGGTTGGCGGACGTGCCGCTGGTCGTGTCCGGATTGACGCAGACATTCAAGGACGGCCACCGCGCCGTCGACGACGTCTCGTGGCGCGCGGAGAGCGGGCAGATCGTCGGTTTGCTCGGGCCCAACGGTGCGGGCAAAACCACCACGCTGCGGATGGTGCTCGGGTTGATCCGGCCGGACGCCGGCGAGACACGGATCCTCGGCGACCACGTGGTGCCCGGCGCTTCGGTGCTTAGCCGGGTGGGCGCCTTGGTGGAAGGCCCCGGGTTCCTGCCGCACCTGTCCGGGCGGGCGAACCTGCGGGCCTACTGGGCCGCGACCGGCCGACCGGACGAGGAAGCGCATTACGAGGAGGCACTGTCGGTGGCGGCCCTGGGAGACGCGGTCGATCGCCCGGTGCGCTCCTACAGCCAGGGCATGCGGCAGCGACTCGGGATCGCGCAGGCAATGCTGGGCCTGCCGGAGGTGCTCATCCTGGACGAGCCGACCAACGGTCTGGACCCGCCGCAGATCGCGGCGATGCGACCGATCCTGCGGGAGTACGCCGCGGGCGGACGGACCGTGATCGTCTCCAGTCACCTGCTGGCCGAGGTCGAGCAGACCTGCACGCACATCGTTGTCATGAACGCCGGTCGGGTCGTCACCACCGGACCGGTGGCCGAGCTGGTGGCGGGCAGCGACACGACCGTGCTGGAGGTGTCCTCGTTGGACGGCCTGGCGCAGCTACGCACCGTGCCCGGGATCGAGGTGTCCGTGGTGTCGGACACCGAGGTCGTTGTGACCTCGTCGCTCCCTCGCGCCTCGGTGGTCGCCGCTGCCGTGGGGGCCGGGATGGCGGTGACCGGCGTGAGTAGCCGCAAGCATCTGGAGGAAGTGTTCCTGGGCATGATCGCCGCCTCAGGAGCATCCTCGGACGTCTCGCCGGATGCTCTTCGACGGATCCGGGATCGCTGATGGCGCACCCGTTGTCGATCAGAGCCGAGGCGCGGCGCCAACTGGGGCGTCGGCGTACGTTGTGGTCGTTCGTCCTGGTCCTGGCCCTTCCGCTGGTACTGATCGCGGCCTTCGCCTTCGGTTCGCGGGGCGGATCCGGCACCTCCCTGGTGTCGCTGGCAACGAGTGGCTCGGCGAACTTCGCCCTCTTCACGACCTCATCGGCCGCGCAGTTCCTGCTGATCGTGCTCACGGCGCTGTTCGTCGGGGACGCGGTGCCGTCGGAGGCATCGTGGTCGTCGCTGCGCTATCTGCTGGTGGCCCCCGTGCCCCGGTCACGGTTGCTGACCTCCAAGCTGATCGTCGGGCTCATGACGGTCGCCGTTGCCGTGGTGTTGCTGGTCGCGTGGTCGGTGCTGGTGGGCGGTCTCGCCTACGGCTGGTCGTCGTTCTCGGTGCCCGGGGGCGGCGCACTGGACTGGTCCGTGTTCGGCTGGCGGCTCGTAGGGGTGGCTGTCTACGTGATCGTGCTGATGCTGACGGTCGCCGGGATCGCGTTCTTCTTCGGGGTGCGCACCGACGCGCCCTTGGCCGCGGTGGGCGGGGCGGTGATGGTGACCATCATCAGCACCATCCTGGGTCAGATCGACAACCTGGGGTCACTGCGCAACGGGCTGCCGCTCTACTACGACCGGGCGTGGTTCGATCTGCTGTCGCCCTCGGTGGATTGGACGGCGATGCGGCACGGTGCGTTGTGGTCGGTGCTGTGGTTCACGCTCTTCGTCGGGCTGGCGTACGCCGTGTTCCGCCGCAAGGACGTCCTCAGCTGAGGTCGGGCGCAGCTACGCGCTCGTGACGAAACTGACACGCAGCACAGGGTGCCGTCGGTCGGCCAGCCTCGATTCGTGACGACTTCGCCACCGATCGCGGACGCTGGTGACTCGCGGACCGTGATTCCTGACGAAATCGCCGCATGTCTGGTGGCGGCGGAAGCACGATGCGCATCATGGACGGCGGTTCGTCAGTCGGCGGCACGCTCCGGTAGCATCAGGCGAAACCATCCTTTAACGATTCCGTCCTGTGAGGCGGCGAAGGAGGTCGACAACGCGTGTGCCCCAACACTGAGCGTTCAGACTCTGCTGTGCCCGATGACGATTCCGGCGTTGGCAGAGTCGTTTTGTCTTCTGCTGACATCAAGCGCGCCGTCCGGCGCATCGCGCACGAGGTTCTCGAGCGCAACAAGGGCGCTGACGATCTGGTGATCCTTGGCATTCCCACCCGCGGGGCCGAACTGGCCCGGCGCCTGGTCACCGAACTCGCGGCCGTCGAAGGCGCGGACGTCCCGGTCGGCACCCTCGACATCACGATGTACCGCGATGACCTGCGACGTCAGCCCACCCGGCCCGCGCAGCACACCTCGATCCCCGCCGGCGGTATCGATGACAAGGTCGTGGTGCTGGTCGACGACGTTCTCTACAGCGGACGTACTGTTCGTGCCGCGCTCGATGCGCTGGGCGACCTGGGCCGGCCACGTGCCGTACGCCTGGCGGTGCTGGTGGACCGCGGGCACCGGGAACTGCCCATCCGGGCCGACCACGTCGGCAAGAACCTGCCCACCGCCAGCAGCGAACGGGTCCACGTGCGCCTCGCGGGCATCGACGACACCGAGGAGGTCCGCATCTCGTGAAGAACCTGCTGTCCGCGGCCGACCTGAGCCGCGATGAGATCGGCCAGATCCTGGACACCGCCGCCGAGATGCACGACGTGCAGCGTCGCGAGGTCAAGAAGCTGCCCGCGCTGCGCGGGCGCACCGTGGTCAACCTCTTCTTCGAGGACTCCACCCGCACCCGGTCCTCCTTCGAGATCGCCGGCAAGTGGCTGTCCGCCGACGTCATCAACGTGTCGGCCAAGGGTTCGTCGGTCAGCAAGGGGGAATCCCTGCGTGACACCGCGCTCACCATCGCCGCGATGGGCGTCGACGGCATGGTCATCCGCCACCACGCCAGCGGTGCACCGCACCAGGTCGCGCAATGGGTCGACGCCGCCATCGTCAACGCCGGCGACGGCACGCACGAGCACCCCACCCAGGCGCTGCTGGATGCCTACACGATGCAGCAACGCCTCGGTGACATCGAAGGCAAGCACGTCGCGATCGTCGGGGACCTGACCCACTCGCGGGTCGTGCGATCCAACCTGCTGCTGCTGAAAACGCTTGGGGCGCAGATCACCCTGGTCGCGCCGCCGACGTTGATGCCCAGCGGTATTGCCGACTGGTCGAAGGCCGACGGCTTCACGCTGAGCGAGGACTTCGACGCCGTCCTGCCGACGGTGGACGCCGTGATGATGCTGCGGGTGCAGAAGGAACGGATGACCGGCGGCTACTTCCCGACCCCGCGCGAATACACCGTGCACTACGGCCTGACCCGCGACCGTTTGAGACTCCTACCGGAGCATGCGGTGATCTGTCACCCCGGCCCGATGAACCGCGGCCTGGAGATCGCCGCGGACGCCGCCGATGAGGCACGCTCCTCGATCCTGGACCAGGTGTCCGCCGGAGTCGCGGTGCGGATGAGTGTCCTGTACTACCTGCTGGGAGGCCAAGCGTGAGCAGCATCCTCATCAAGGGCGCCTCGATCCTGGGGGAGCGTGCGGCTGACGTGCTCCTCGAGGACGGCGTCATCACCTCGCTGGAGGCGGGTACTGCGGACCGCACGATCGATGCCGACGGCCTGATCCTCCTGCCGGGGCTGGTCGACCTGCACACCCACCTGCGCGAGCCGGGCCGGGAGGACGCCGAGACCGTCGAGAGCGGATCGCGCGCCGCAGCGGCCGGTGGATACACCGCGGTGCTGGCCATGGCCAACACCAACCCCGTGACCGACACCGCCGAAGCCGCCGAACACGTCTATGACCTTGGCCGCCGCGCCGGACTGGTCGACGTGCAGCCGGTCGGTGCGGTCACCAAGGGACTTGCAGGGGAAGGACTCGCCGAACTCGGCCTGATGGCGCGATCCCGCGCCCGGGTCCGGGTCTTCTCCGACGACGGTCGCTGCGTCCATGACGCCCGGCTGATGCGACGGGCCCTGGAGTACATCCGCAGCTTCGGTGGCGTCATCTCCCAGCACAGCCAGGACCCGCGACTGGCCGATGGCCAGGCGTGCTGCCACGAGGGTGAGGTCTCCGGCCGGCTGGGTCTGCCGGGCTGGCCCGTGGTCGCCGAGGAGGTCATCGTCGCGCGGGACGTCATGCTCGCCCGGCACACCGGCAGCCGGGTGCACGTCGCCCACGTGTCGACGCCCGGATCGCTCGATGTGATCCGCTGGGCCAAGAAACAGGGCATCGCGGTCACCGCGGAGGTCACCCCGCACCACCTGATGCTGACCACCGATCTCCTCGACGGCTACGACCCGGTCTTCAAGGTCAACCCGCCGCTGCGCCCCGGCGAGCTGGTGGAAGAACTGCGAAAAGGCCTGGTGGACGGCACGATCGACGCGGTCGCCACCGACCACGCGCCGCACGCGCGGCACGACAAGGAGCACGCCTTCGCCGAGGCCGCGTTCGGCATGCTCGGTCTGGAGCAGGCGCTGCAGGTCGTCAACACGACCATGGTCGCGACCGGGGCCATGACCTGGGCGAGGGTCGCTGACGTGATGTCCGTGACTCCCGCACGCATCGCCGGATTGCGCGGTCACGGTCGGCCGATCGACGTCGGGGAACCGGCCAACCTGACCCTCATCGACCCGTCGGCGAGGGTCACGATCGACGCCGACGCCTCACGCTCCCTGTCGCGCAACAACCCCTGGGCCGGAAGGCAACTCGCCGGCCAGGTGCACACCACGCTGCTTCGCGGCGTACCCACGTTCGAACTCCAGAACCAGCCGCAGGAGGCCACCGCATGACCGACATCCTCACCGGCCGGGAACCGGCCGTCCTGATCCTCGAGGACGGCACGACCTTCACCGGCCAGGCGTACGGCGCGATCGGGTCGACGTACGGCGAGGCGGTCTTCTCCACCGGGATGACCGGCTACCAGGAGACACTGACCGATCCCAGCTACCACCGCCAGGTGGTGGTGATGACCGCGCCGCACGTCGGCAACACGGGCGTCAACGACGAGGACTCCGAATCACGCAAGATCTGGGTCAGCGGGTACGTCGTGCGCGACCCTGCGATCCGCCCGTCCAACTGGCGCTCGACCAAAACCCTCGAAGACGACCTGCGTGAGCAGGGCATTGTCGGAATCTGCGACATCGACACCCGGGCACTGACCCGGCACCTACGCGAGCGCGGCGCGATGCGCGTGGGCATCTTCTCCGGTCCGCAGGCGGCGGGCGCGAGCGTGCAGCAGGTCAGCGACCAGCCGCTGATGGCCGGGTCGGAGCTGGCCTCGGAGGTGGCCACGAAGGAGCCGTACGTCGTTGCGGCCCAGGGTGATAAGCGCTTCACGGTTGCGGCGGTGGACCTCGGGATCAAGGCAATGACTCCGGCGCTCATGGCCCGGCGGGGGATCGACGTGCACGTGCTACCGGCCACCACCACCTTCGCCGAGATCGAAGCGATCACACCGGATGGGGTCTTCTTCTCCAACGGGCCCGGTGATCCGGCCACAGCGCCCCAGGTGGGGGTGCTGCAGGAGGTGCTGGCGGCCGGAATCCCGTTCTTCGGAATCTGCTTCGGTAATCAGTTGCTCGGGCGAGCACTGGGTTTCGGCACCTACAAGCTGAAGTACGGCCACCGCGGAATCAACCAGCCGGTGATGGACCGCTCGACCGGCAAGGTCGAGGTCACCGCGCACAACCACGGGTTCGCCGTCGACGCACCGCTCGACCGGGACAGCGAGACCGAATTCGGCCGGGTCAGGGTGTCACACGTCAATCTCAACGACGACGTCGTGGAAGGGCTGGAATGTCTTGATATTCCAGCCTTCTCGGTTCAGTACCACCCGGAGGCGGCCGCGGGCCCGCACGACGCGGAGTATCTCTTCGACCGGTTCGTCGACCTCATGAGCAACCAGCAGAAAGTGAGCAACTGATGCCCCGCCGCGAGGACATCAGGTCGGTCCTGGTGATCGGCTCCGGCCCGATCGTCATCGGTCAGGCCTGTGAATTCGACTATTCCGGCACCCAGGCCTGCCGGGTGCTGCGGGAGGAAGGGTTGCGGGTCATCCTGGTCAACTCCAACCCGGCGACGATCATGACCGACCCGGAGTTCGCCGACGCGACCTACATCGAGCCGATCAATCCCGACGTCGTCGAGTCCATCATCGCCAAGGAACGCCCCGATGCCGTGCTGGCCACCCTCGGCGGCCAGACCGCGCTCAACACCGCAATCGCCCTGCACGAGAACGGAGTGCTGGAGAAGTACAACTGCCCGTTGATCGGTGCCAGTGTCGAGGCCATCGAGCTGGGCGAGGACCGCGAGCGGTTCAAGGGAGTGGTCGAGCGCTGCGGTGCCGAGTCGGCCAAGTCCTTCATCTGTCACACGATGGACGAATGCATCACCGCTGCAGCTGAACTGGGCTACCCGCTGGTCGTGCGGCCCTCGTTCACCATGGGCGGGCTGGGGTCCGGATTCGCGTACGACGAGACCGACCTGCGCCGCATCGCCGGATCGGGTCTGCAGGCGAGTCCGACCACCGAGGTCCTGCTGGAGGAGTCCATCCTCGGCTGGAAGGAATATGAACTCGAGGTCATGCGCGATCGTGCGGACAACGTCGTCGTGGTCTGCTCCATCGAGAATGTCGACCCGGTCGGTGTGCACACCGGCGACTCCATCACGGTGGCCCCCGCGCTGACGCTGACCGACCGCGAGTACCAGCGGATGCGTGACATCGGAATCGCTGTGATCCGCGAGGTCGGTGTCGAAACCGGTGGTTGCAACATCCAGTTCGCCATCGACCCGCAGAACGGCCGGATCATCGTGATCGAGATGAATCCCCGCGTCTCCCGTTCGTCGGCCCTCGCGTCGAAGGCCACCGGCTTCCCCATCGCCAAGATCGCCGCCAAGATGGCCATCGGGTACACCCTCGATGAGGTGCCGAACGACATCACCCGGGAGACTCCGGCCAGCTTCGAGCCCACGCTGGACTACGTCGTGGTGAAGGTGCCGCGGTTCGCGTTCGAGAAGTTCCCGGCGGCTGACCCCACCCTGACCACCACCATGAAGTCCGTCGGTGAGGCGATGTCGATCGGGCGCAACTTCACCGAGGCACTGCAAAAGGCGCTGCGCTCGATGGAGCGCAAGGGTGCCGCCTTCCACTGGGACCCGGACAACGAGCCGAGCAAGGAGATGGGCCGGGCGCTGCTGGAGCAGGCCAAGACGCCCACCGATGGCCGAATTGTCCTGGTGCAGCAAGCTCTTCGAGCCGGACTCAGCGTCGAGGAGGTCTTCGACGCGACCAAGATCGACCCGTGGTTCCTGGATCAGATCGCGTTGATCAACCAGGTCGCGGTGATCGTGAAGGACGCCGACGAGCTGACGCCGGAGTTGTTGCAGATGGCCAAGAAGCACGGCTTCTCCGACGCCCAGTTGGCCCAGTTGCGGGCGATGCCCGAGGCCGTCGTACGCGGTGTGCGCCATGCCCTCGGGGTTCGCCCGGTCTACAAGACGGTGGACACCTGCGCGGCCGAGTTCGCCGCCAGCACGCCGTACTACTACTCCTCCTACGACCAGGAGACCGAGGTGTTGCCGCGTGACAAGCCGGCGGTCCTGATCCTCGGCTCCGGCCCGAACCGCATCGGTCAGGGCGTCGAGTTCGACTACTCCTGCGTCCACGCGTCGTTCGCGTTGCGGGACAAGGGATTCGACACCGTGATGGTCAACTGCAACCCCGAGACCGTCTCGACGGACTACGACACCTCCAGCCGGCTGTACTTCGAGCCGCTGACCCTGGAGGACGTACTGGAGGTCTATCACGCCGAGCGCACCGCCGGACCGATCGCCGGAGTCATCGTTCAGTTCGGCGGCCAGACCCCGCTGGGGCTGGCCGAAGCGCTGGAGGCAGAAGGGGTTCCGATCGTCGGTACCTCACCGGAGGCGATCGATCTGGCGGAGGACCGTGGCGCGTTCGGCCGGGTGCTGGCCGAGGCGCAACTGCCGGCACCCAAGCACGGCACGGCGTACAGCGCCGCCGAGGCCCTCGAGGTGGCCCGGGGGATCGGGTACCCCGTCCTGGTGCGTCCGTCGTACGTGCTCGGCGGTCGCGGGATGGAGATCGTGTACGACGACCAGACGCTGATCGACTACGTCACCCGGGCGACGACTGCCTCGCCGGAGCACCCGGTGCTGGTGGACCGGTTCCTGGACGACGCGATCGAGATCGACGTCGACGCGCTCTACGACGGCACCGACATCTACCTCGGCGGCATCATGGAGCACATCGAGGAAGCCGGGATCCACTCCGGCGACTCTGCGTGCGCGCTGCCGCCGGTGACGCTCGGTGCCGAGGAGATCGCCCGCGTGCGCGAGTCGACTCTCAAGCTGGCGGAGGGGATCGGCGTTCGTGGCCTGATGAACGTCCAGTTCGCCCTGGCCCAGGACATCCTCTACGTGCTGGAGGCCAACCCCGGGCCAGCCGCACGGTTCCCTTCGTCGCGAAGGCCACCGGCGTCCAGCTGGCCAAGGCCGCCGCTCGGGTGATGCTCGGCGCCTCGATCAAGGAACTGCGCGGCGAGGGACTGCTCCCGGCGGACGGTGATGGCACCACGCTGCCGCCCGACGCCGCGATCTCGGTGAAGGAAGCGGTGCTGCCGTTCAAGCGGTTCCGCACCAAGGACGGCGAGGTCGTCGACAGCCTGCTCGGCCCGGAGATGCGCTCGACCGGTGAGGTCATGGGCATCGACCGCGACTTCGGCTCGGCCTTCGCCAAGAGCCAGCTCGGCAGCGTGACCGGCCTGCCGCGCGCCGGCAAGATCTTCGTGTCCGTCGCCAACCGCGACAAGCGCGCGATGATCTTCCCGGCCAAGCGACTGGCCGACCTCGGGTTCACCCTACTTGCGACCGCTGGAACCGCAGATGTTCTGCGCCGCAACGGTGTTCACGCGCAAATCGTCCGCAAGCACAGCGATGGCCGCGGACCCGACGGTGAGCCGACCATCGTGGACATCATCCTGTCCGGCGAGGTGGGAATGGTCGTGAACACTCCGTCCGGTCAGGGTGCCCGGGCCGACGGTTACGCGATCCGCGCGGCCACCACCAGTGTTGACCGCCCGATCATCACCACCGTCCAGCAGCTGGCCGCCGCCGTCCAGGGCATCGAGGCGCAACTGGCGGGGCCCATGCGGGTGAAGTCGCTGCAGGAGCATGCCCGTGAGCTTCGGTAGGCGCCTCGCGCAGCAGGTCGACCGGTTCGGCCCGTTCTGCCCGGGCATCGACCCGCACGCCGCCCTGCTGAAGGCGTGGGGGCTCGCAGACGACGTCGAGGGCCTGCGGGTGTTCGCGGAGATCTGCGTTGAGGCCTTCGGCGGCCAGGTGGCCATCGTCAAACCCCAGTCGGCCTTCTTCGAGCGCTTCGGCTCCGCCGGAATTGCGGTGCTCGAGGATGTCCTGGCCGGGTTGCGCGAAGCGGGGACACTGAGCCTGTTGGACGTCAAGCGGGGTGACATCGGTTCCACGATGGGCGGTTACGCGGATGCCTACTTGAGCGAAGCGTCACCCTTGCGCGCGGACGCGATCACGGTCTCGCCGTACCTCGGCTTCGGGTCCCTGCGACCGGCACTGGACCTGGCCGCCGAAACCGGACGCGGAGTTTTCGTGCTGGCCCTCACGAGCAACCCGGAGGCGGCGCACGTCCAGCACGCGACGTACGACGGGCGTCCCGTGGTCGCCGAGGTGATCGAGCGGGTCGGACAGCTGAACGCACGTGCGCACCGGTTCGGTGACGTCGGCATGGTCGTGGGAGCGACCACCGGGGGCAGTTGGCCGATCTGCGCTTGACCGGGGCGCTGGCGGACGCCAAGGCGCCGCTGCTGGCGCCCGGCCTGGGTGCACAGGGTGCGACCTTCGAGGATGTACGGCGCGGGTTCGGTCCCGCCGCTAGTCTCGTCCTACCAGCGAGTTCCCGGGAGGTCCTCGCCGCGGGACCCGACGTTTCGGACCTACGCAGGGCCGCCCGAGCCGGCAACGACGCCGCGCGGTAGGTTCGGCGGTCGGCAACCGCCCTGCCGGTCCCCAGTCACCACAGAACGAGGAGTCTTCGTGGCCCTTCCCACCCTCACGCCCGAGCAGCGCGCGGAGGCGCTGGCCAAGGCCGCAGCAGCGCGTCGCGAGCGTGCCGAGATCAAGAACCGGCTGAAGTACTCGCAGGGTTCGTTGCGCGAGGTCATCGAGGCCGGCCAGGAGAACGAGGTGATCGGCAAGATGAAGGTCACCGCGCTCCTGGAATCGCTGCCGGGGGTCGGACCGGTGACAGCGCGTCAGATCATGGATGAGATCAGGATCGCCCATACCCGCCGGGTCCGGGGGCTGGGCGTCAACCAGATCACGGCGTTGCTCGAACGGTTCGACAACAACTAGCAACTACCAGAGGTCAGTAACCACGTGAGCCCACTGTTCGTGCTCGCCGGTCCGACGGCTGTCGGCAAAGGCACCGTGTCCGCCTACGTGCGCGATCACTTCCCGCAGGTCTGGTTGTCGGTATCGGCGACGACCCGCCCGCCCCGCCCGGGCGAAGTGGACGGGGTGCAGTACCTGTTCCTGAGCCAGGACGAATTCGACGAGATGGTGCGGCGCGGCGAATTCCTCGAGCACGCGGTGGTGCACGGTCAGGCGAGCTACGGCACGCCGCGCGAGCCGGTGGAGCGGGCCCGGGCCGAGGGCCGGCTGCCGCTGCTGGAGATCGACTTGCAGGGTGCGCGCCAGGTGCGTGAGGCGATGCCCGACGCGCACCTGGTTTTCCTCGCCCCACCGGACATGGATGAATTGGTCCGCCGGCTGGTCGGCCGGGGGACCGAGGACGAGGCCGACCGGGCCCGCCGCCTGCGCACGGCGGAGACCGAAATGGCCGCGATCGGCGAGTTCGATTCGGTCATCGTCAACGACGACGTTCGGCGAGCGGCCGAAGAACTCGTACACTTGATGCAGACCGACGCACACTGAAGAAACGAGATTCATCCGTGTCTGGGACCGTGGCCAAGCCCGAAGGCATCACCAACCCGCCCATCGACGACCTGTTGAAGGTCGCCGACTCCAAGTACGCCCTCGTGCTCTACGCCTCCAAGCGGGCCCGTCAGATCAACGCCTACTACTCCCAGCTGTCCGAGGGCCTGTTGGAGTACGTCGGCCCGTTGGTGGACAGCCACATCACCGACAAGCCCTTGTCGATCGCGCTGCGTGAGATCAACGAGGGCCTGCTCTCGATCGAGCCCACGACCGAAGCCTGAGTTCTTCGAATCTGAGCTGCGGAAGCCGACCGGTGCGGATCGTCCTCGGAGTTGCGGGCGGGATCGCTGCGTACAAGGCGTGCAGCCTGCTGCGGCTGTTCACCGAGGCCGGCCATGACGTCACCGTCGTACCCACCGCCTCCGCGCTGAAATTCGTCGGTGCCCCCACCTGGGCCGCGCTGTCCGGTAAACCCGTCACCGATGCGGTCTGGGATGACGTCGAACAGGTCCGGCACGTGAAGTTGGGTCAGGAAGCCGACCTGGTGGTCGTCGCCCCGGCCACGGCCGATCTGCTGGCCCGGGCCGCGCACGGGATGGCCAATGATCTGCTCACCAACGTCCTGCTCACTGCGTCCTGCCCCGTGGTGCTCGCCCCGGCGATGCACACGGAGATGTGGCAGCACGCCGCCACCCGCGCCAACGTCGCGCTGCTGCGCGAACGCGGCGTGCATGTCATCGAGCCCGCGTCGGGCCGGCTGACCGGTAAGGACTCCGGGCCGGGACGGCTCCCGGAGCCGGAACAGATTTTCGACGCTGCGCTCGCGGCGGCCGAACCCGTCGAGCAGGACCTGGCCGGGCTGTCGATCCTGATCTCCGCCGGCGGCACCCGGGAGCCACTGGACCCGGTGCGTTACCTGGGCAACCGTTCCTCGGGCAAACAGGGTTATGCGTTGGCCCAGGTGGCTGCGGCCCGCGGCGCCAAGGTCACCTTGGTCAGCACCGTCGACCTGGACACGCCCGAGGGAGTCGACGTGCAACGCGTCGAGACCGCGGATCAACTACGCGAGAAGGTGCTCGGCGCGGCGGTCGACGTGATCATCATGGCTGCCGCAGTCGCCGACTTCCGGCCCGCAAGGCGCGAGGCGGCCAAGATCAAGAAGACCTTCGACCCGGCCCATCCCGACGACGCGCCCACGATCACCTTGGTGCGCAACCCGGACATCCTGGCCCAGGCCGTGCAGGCTCGTGGCACTGCGGACTGGCCGGTTCTGGTCGGGTTCGCGGCGGAAACCGGCGACGCCGGGCACACTGTCCTGGAGCACGCTCGCGCCAAGCTCGCCCGCAAAGGATGTGACCTGCTGGTGGCCAACGAGGTGGGTGAGGACATCACCTTCGGCAAGGACACCAGCACCGTCTACCTGCTGCGCGCGGACGGCGGCCCCGAAGCCACCGTCGGTCCCGCCGACAAACGGCAGATCGCCGCTGCGGTGCTGGACGCCGTACGCGATCTCATCACTGTCCGACGCTCCGTCTAAACTCACCCCAGCAACCAGCCAGCAGCCGCTGCATACGAGGAGATCTCCATGGCACGCCTTTTCACGTCCGAATCCGTCACCGAGGGTCACCCCGACAAGATCTGCGACCAGATCTCCGACAGCATCCTGGATGCGATGTTGGCCGAGGACCCTACCTCGCGCGTCGCCGTGGAGACCATGGTCACGACCGGCCTGGTCCACGTTGCCGGTGAGGTGCGCACGCAGAGCTACGTGCCGATCGCCCAGCTGGTGCGCGACACCATCGTCGAGGTGGGTTACGACTCCTCCGACAAGGGTTTCGACGGCCGCTCGTGCGGTGTGTCCATCTCCATCGGCGAGCAGAGCTCCGACATCGCCCAGGGCGTGGACGACGCACACGAGAGCCGCACGCAGTCCTCCGAGGAGGCCTACGACAAGCAGGGCGCCGGCGACCAGGGCCTGATGTTCGGCTACGCGTGCAACGACACCGCCGAACTCATGCCGCTGCCGATCTTTCTGGCCCACCGGCTCTCCGAGCGGCTGACCGGGGTCCGCAAGGACGGCACGCTGCCCTACCTGCGCCCCGACGGCAAGACCCAGGTCACCATCGCCTACGAGGGCGACACGGCCGTCGCGCTGGACACCGTGGTGCTCTCGACGCAGCACGCGGACGGCATCTCGCTGGAGGGCATGCTCGAGCCGGACATCGACACTCACGTCATCAAGCCGGTGCTGGAGGAGCTTGCCGCCAACGGCACCCAGTTGCAGACCGACGGCTACCGCAAGCTGATCAACCCCACGGGCAAGTTCGTCATCGGCGGCCCGATGGGTGACGCCGGGCTGACCGGCCGCAAGATCATCGTGGACACCTACGGCGGCATGGCCCGCCACGGCGGTGGCGCCTTCTCCGGTAAGGACCCGTCGAAGGTCGACCGCTCGGCCGCCTACGCAATGCGCTGGGTCGCCAAGAACGTCGTCGCCGCCGGCCTGGCCACCCGATGCGAGGTGCAGGTCGCCTACGCCATCGGCAAGGCGCAGCCGGTCGGCCTCTACGTCGAGACCTTCGGCACCGAGACCGTGCCGGTCGACAAGATCCAGAACGCCATCCAGACCGTCTTCGACCTGCGTCCGGCGGCCATCGTCGACGAACTGGACCTGCTGCGTCCGATCTACAAGCCGACCGCCGCGTACGGTCACTTCGGCCGGACCCGCGCCGACGGCATCACCGACGCCTTCACCTGGGAGCGGACCGACAAGGTCGAAGACCTCAAGCGCGCTCTGTAACCGGATCAGCGGTGCCGGAACTACCGGTCGCCCGCGTCGTCCTGGACGGTCCGCTGCCGCATCTGGACCGGGAGTTCGAGTACGCCGTTCCCCCCGAACTCGCCGACGTCGCCGTTCCGGGCGTCCGGATCCGGGCCCGGTTCGCCGGCAAGGACACCGCTGGATTCGTGGTGGCGCGGGCCGAGAAGGCCGAGCACACCGGTAAGCTCACCCCGCTGCGGACGGTCGTGAGCGACGAGGCCGTGCTGACCCCGCACATCCTGCGGGTCGCGCGACAGATCGCCGGCCACTACGCGGGCACCTTGTCGGACGTGTTGCGGCTGGCTATCCCGCCGCGGCACGCCCGGGCCGAGAAGGCGCTGACGGCGGGGGCGCCGCCCCCGGTGCCGCCCCTCGCGGCGACCGTGTGGCAGCGCTATGAGGCCGGCCCGGCCTTCCTCGACCACCTCGGATCCGGTGGTGCGCCCGCAGCGGTGTGGACCGCCGGGCCGGACTGGCCCGACGGGATCGCCCAGGCCGCCCACGTCGCGTTGAGCGCGGGAAGGGGGTGGTGATCGTCGTACCCGATCACCGCGACGTGACCCGTGTCGATGCGGCGCTGTCGGCTGCCTTGGGGCCGGACCAGCACGTCCGGCTGACGGCTGACCAGGGGCCGCAGGCCCGCTACACCGCCTGGCTGAAAGCCCTTCGGGGACAAGTGAAGTGTGTGGTCGGCAACCGCGCCGCGGCATTCGCGCCGGTGCGGGATCCCGGTCTTTTCATCTGGTGGGACGACGGTGATGACCTGCTGGTGGAACCCCGTTCCCCGTATCCGCACGTGCGGGAGATCCTGCGCGCACGAGCCGTCGATGCGGGTGCGGCATTGCTGTCCGGGGCGGTCTCCCGGTCGGTGGCGCTGCAGGCGTGGCAGCTGCCGCAGCTCACCGGTCACGATCCGCACCCGGTCGTGCACATCGCGGGCGACGAGGTCGAGCGGGAACGCTCCGGGCCGGCCGCGACGGCCCGGATCCCGACGCGAGCCTGGCACATCGCCCGCGAAGGTCTGCAACACGGCCCCGTCCTGGTCCAGGTGCCCCGACGCGGCTACCTCCCGGCACTGCGGTGCGCCGACTGCGGGACCCGGGCCACCTGCGAACGCTGTCAAGGGCCGCTGGCGCTGGCCGGCCCGGACGGCCCGGCTCTGTGCCGGTGGTGCGGTGCCCGCGGGACGCAGTGCCGCGAGTGCGGCAGTACGGCGTTGCGCGCCACCGTCGTCGGTGCGCGCCGCACCGCGGAGGAGTTGGGCCGGGCCTTCCCCGGTGTCCCCGTCGTGCAATCGGGGGCGCGCGAGGTGTTGGACGCCGTACCCGCATCCCCGGCCCTGGTGATCGCCACCCCCGGGGCGGAACCCGTCGCTACGGGCGGTTATCGAGCCGCGCTGCTGTTGGACGCCTGGGCGCTGACCGAGCGACCCACCCTGGATGCGGGGGAGGAGGCGTTGCGCCGCTGGCTGGCCGCTGCGGTCCTGGTCGACCCGGCCGGCGCGGTCGTGCTGTGCGGTGTCTCCCGGCAACTGCCGGTGCACCAGGCTCTGGTGCGGTGGGCACCCGCGGCGTACGCCGATCGCGAACTGGCCGACCGCACCGCCCTGGGTCTGCCTCCGGCCCGGTGGATGGCGTTGCTGCGCGGCGAAGATGCGGACGTGCGGCATTTCGCTGCCGGGTTGCCCTCGGACTGGGAGCGGCTGGCGACGCCCACGCAGACCATCGTGCGCGCACCGCAGGGCCTGCCCGACCCGGCCCCGATCCTCAAAGCGGTGCGGTCGCGGTGGTCGGCGGCGAAGTTCGGCGGCCCGGTCACCGTCCGGGTAGAACCGACCGCGGGCGAACTGTGAGTACGCCGGTAGCCTCGTGACCATGACTGACTCTCCCGCCACCGGCGCCCCGGTCGCCTACGACGTGGTGGTGTTCGACCTGGGGAACGTCCTGATCAAGTGGGATCCGGTCGAAGCGATCGCCCAGGACGTCGGCGTCGAGCGGGCTCGGCGATTCGTCAACGACCCCGATTTCGACTTCGCGGGCTGGAACCTGTTGCAGGACAGCGGTCGTAGCTGGGAGGACGCGGAGGCCGCCGCCATCGCCTCGCATCCGCAGTACCGCGAGGAGATCCTGGCCTATCGCAACCACTTCCGGCACTCGATCAAGGAGCCGGTCGAGGGCACCCAGGAGATCCTGCGGGAGTTGCACGCTGCCGGCGTACCCCTGGTGGCGCTGACCAACTGGTCGGCCGGAATGTTCCCGGCTGCGCTGGATCGCTTCGACTTCCTGGACCTCTTCGACGACATCGTCGTATCCGGTGAGGAAGGTGTCGCCAAGCCGGACCCCGCGATATTCGCCGTGCTGGCCGACCGGATCCGGCACCTGGGCAGCTTGGACGATGCGCTGTTCATCGATGATTCGCTGGCCAACGTGCAGGGTGCGATCGACGCCGGCCTGGATGCCATCGTCTTCACGACGGCTGCGGATTTGCGGGCCGACTTGCACGCCCGCGGTCTGCCGATCAAGGAGGCCTGAGTGTCCATCACCGATATCCGGATATTCGGCGACCCGGTCCTACGGCAACCGGCCGCCGAGGTCACCGTCTTCGACAAAGAGCTCCGGCAGCTGGTCAAAGACCTCACCGACACCATGATGGACGCTCCGGGCGCCGGGCTGGCTGCGCCGCAGATCGGCGTCAGCCTGCGGGTCTTCACCTACTACATCGACGGTCAACTGGGCCATCTGATCAATCCTGACCTGTCCCTGTCCGCCGAGCAACAGATCGGCGACGAGGGCTGCCTGTCCCTGCCCGGGCTGGTGTTCGAGACCCCGCGGGCCCTGCGGACCGTTGCACGCGGATTCGACATGTACGGCGAGCCGGTGACCATCGAAGGGACCGACCTGATGGCCCGCTGTCTTCAGCACGAGACCGACCACTTGGACGGCATCATCTTCATCGACCGCTTGGATTACGAAACAAAACGATTGGCCATGAAAGCGATTCGCAACGCGCAGTGGACCGGGCAGGACGTGCCCGACGTGCGCATCAGTCCCCACGCCACCCGGGGGCGCCGATGAGAGTGGTGTTCGCCGGAACCCCGCAGGTCGCCGTACCCTCACTGCAGGCCCTTCTGCATTCGCGTCACGAGGTACTGGCCGTTCTCACCCGCCCCGACGCACCGGCAGGCCGGGGCCGCTCCACCCGCCGCTCCCCGGTCGGGCAGGTCGCCGACGAGTCCGGCATCCCGGTCCTCACTGCGAACCGTCCCCGCGAGGTCGAGGGGCAACTGCGTGAGCTCAATCCGGACGCCTGCCCGGTCGTCGCGTACGGCGCGTTGCTGCCGGCCGAGTTGCTGGCGATCCCGCAGCACGGATGGATCAATCTGCACTTTTCGTTGTTGCCGGCGTGGCGGGGCGCGGCACCGGTCCAGCACGCGATCGCACACGGTGACGAGGTCACCGGTGCGACGACTTTCGTCATCGATGAAGGAATGGATACCGGGCCGGTGCTGGGCAGGATGACCGCTGCGGTCGGGCCCCGGGAGACCAGCGGCGAGTTGCTCGAACGGTTGGCCGTGACCGGAGCCGATCTGCTGGTGGCGACCTTGGATGCGCTGGAGTCGGGCGCACTGGAACCGGCTCCGCAGCCGTACGACGGCGTGTCGATGGCGCCCAAGATCACGGTCGACGATGCCCGGATCGACTGGGAGACACCGGCGTTCGCGGTCGACCGGCACGTGCGCGCGATGACGCCCGCGCCCGGGGCCTGGACGACGTTCCGCGGAGAGCGGCTCAAGGTGCTGCCGGTGGGCACCACGGACCAGGTGCTGCCGCCCGGTCGGATGCGCGTGCAGAAGCGCGCGGTGCTGGTCGGCACCGCGACAGAGGCGGTTGAGCTCGGCCAGGTCCAGGCCGTCGGCAAGAAGGTGATGGACGCGGCGGCGTGGGCCCGCGGCGTACGCGACGGGGATGGTGAGGTGCTCGGTGGCTGAACGGGACGCACGGGGCCGGCAGCGGCCGGCCGCTCGGACGCAGAAGCGGGGTCAGTTCTCCACGAACCGGCCCAGCCAACGGCGCCGTGATGGGGACCCGGCGCGGCGGGCCGCCTGGGATCTGTTGCGCCGGGTGGACGGCGGGGGATACGCGAACCTGGAGATGCCCCGGCTGTTGCGGGCGGCTGGACTGAGCGGACGGGATGCGGCGTTCGCGACCGAGTTGGGCTACGGCACCTTGCGGATGCAGGGCTTCTACGACCCGGTCATCGAACTGTGCGCAGGCCGGCCCGTCGGCACGATCGACCCCCCGGTCCTGTCGACCCTGCGGCTGGGCGCGCACCAACTGCTCGGTATGCGGGTGCCCGCGCACGCGGCGGCCTCGGAGACCGTGGGGTTGGCCCGTTCGGTCAATGGTGCCGGTGCCGCGGGGTTCGTCAACGCCGTACTACGCCGAATCACCGAGCGCAGCCGGCAGGACTGGGTCGCTGAGGTCACGGCTGGCCGGGAACCGTTGGAAGCGTTGGCGATCGAGCATTCGCATCCGCTGTGGGTGGTGCGCGCGTTGCGTTCCTCCCTGGTGGCCAACGGGGTGTCCGCGGACACGCTGGAAGACCTGTTGATCGCCGACAACACTCCGGCTCCTGTGACCCTGGTCGCCCGGCCCGGGTTGTCCACGGTGCAGGAGCTGGAACAATTCGGAGCGATCCCCTCGGACATTTCGCCGGTCGGCGCGGTGCTCGAATCCGGTGATCCGGGGCAGATCCCCGCGGTGCGGGATACCCGCGCAGCCGTGCAGGACGCCGGCTCGCAGTTGGTGGGGCTCGCGGTGGCGGGAGCCGATGTGACGACCCGAGCCGATCAGGAGTGGTTGGACCTGTGTGC
Organism: Branchiibius cervicis; assembly: GCF_042661605.1. Classification (NCBI taxonomy): domain Bacteria; kingdom Bacillati; phylum Actinomycetota; class Actinomycetes; order Micrococcales; family Dermacoccaceae; genus Branchiibius; species Branchiibius cervicis. The sequence continues at coordinate 1,739,605 of NZ_JBHSWJ010000002.1, read as the reverse complement.
CGGGCCGGGGGCAAGAGCGGTTTGCTGGCGGCTCTCGCCCACCAGCAGGGCGCCGTACTCTTCGCCAATGAGGTCAGTGAGCACCGCACTGAACTGGTCCGCAAAACCCTTGTGGCAGCTATCGACTCAGGTGCTGAGGTGATGATCGGGACAGGAGACGGTCGCGACATGGGCGCCGAGGAGCCGGACACCTACGACCGGGTGCTCGTGGATGCACCGTGCACCGGATTGGGTGCGCTGCGTCGCCGGCCGGAGGCCCGGTGGCGACGGACCCCTGCAGACGTCGCTCCGCTCACCGTCCTCCAGAGCGAACTGCTAGCTTCGGCACTGGACGCGGCACGTCCGGGCGGGATCGTCGCGTATGTGACCTGCAGCCCGCACGTGGCCGAAACCCAGCAGGTCGTCTCTGAGGCGCTGACCGGTCGTGACGACGTTCGGCAGGAGGATGCTCGACCACTCTTCGAGTCGGTGGGTGACCTCGGACCCGGACCGGCAGTGCAGTTGTGGCCCCACATCCACGGCACCGACGCGATGTTCTTCGCGCTCCTGCGGAAGGTTGCTCCCTGATGCTGATCTCGCCCTCGATCCTGTCGGCGGACTTCGCCAACCTGCAGTCCGAGCTCGACCGCATCGCCAATGCCGACTGGGCCCATGTGGACGTGATGGACAACCATTTCGTGCCCAACCTGACCCTCGGCGCGCCGGTCGTCGAGGCGCTGGCCAAGGTGTCGCCCATCCCGCTGGACGCCCATCTGATGATCGAGGATCCGGATCGCTGGGCGCCGCAGTACGCCGAGGTGGGCGCGCGCAGCGTCACCTTCCACATCGAAGCCGCCAGCGACCCGGTCACACTGGCGCGCACGTTGCGATCCGAAGGCGCCCGCGCGTCGATGGCGCTCAAGCCGGGAACTCCGTTCGCGCCGTACGAAGATCTGCTCCCGGAACTCGACATGGTGCTGGTGATGACGGTGGAGCCGGGCTTCGGCGGCCAGTCGTTCATGGCCGATCAGATGCCGAAGGTGCGCCAGGTGCGCGAGGCGGTCCGCCGGCTCGGCGGGGAGGTCTGGATCCAGGTCGACGGGGGCGTCTCTGCGGCCACGATCGAGCAGTGTGCCGACGCTGGTGCGGATGTCTTCGTGGCCGGTTCCGCGGTCTACGGGGCGGCGTCTGCGGCAGATGCCGTGGACGAGTTGCGCGCACTGGCGGGTAAGCACACGCATACCTGATCCCGCCAGCCGGTGTAGAGTTTTGCCAAACGTGCTCCGGGGTCGGTGTAATTCCGAGCCGGCGGTGATAGTCCGCGACCCGCACATTCGCTTCGGCGAGTAGGCGGTTGATCTGGTGAAACTCCAGGACCGACGGTGAAAGTCCGGATGGGAGGCAGCACGCCAGCGTCGACGCGCACCCATGTGCGCTCGGCGGTCTCTGGTCACCCCGGTGCGCATCGGCGCAGGACGGGAAGGCGGACCAGGTGGCATCGACATACCTGTATCGCGCGGTGGAGCTCGCGCGCCGCGGACCGCTTGCCGACCCCAACCCCCAGGTCGGTTGTGTGCTGGTCCGCGATGACCGGGTGATCGGTGAGGGCTGGCACGAGGGTGCGGGCACACCGCACGCCGAGGTCGCGGCGCTGCAGGCCGCCGGCGGCGCCCGGGGCGCCACGGCCTACGTCAGTCTCGAGCCGTGTCACCACACCGGTCGCACCGGTCCGTGTACGCAGGCGCTGATCGACGCCGGGGTCGCGGAAGTCCGCTATGCCCAACCCGACCCGAACCCTGACGCGGCCGGCGGAGCGTCGGCGCTGCGTACGGCCGGCGTCCGGGTCGAGCACGAACACATCGACACCGACCTGAATCGCTATTGGACGTACGCCGTGTCGCACGCCCGTCCGTTCGTCACCTGGAAGTTCGCGGCGACGTTGGACGGTCGCAGTGCGGCGGCCGACGGCAGCAGCCAGTGGATCACCGGACCCGCCGCCCGGGCGGATGTACAGGCCCGCCGGGCAAGCGCCGGGGCGATCGTGGCGGGAACGGGCACGGTGCTCGCCGACGATCCGCGGTTGACGCTGCGCGGTCACGCCGGAAACCCGCTGCGCGTGATCGTGGGCAAGCGGAGCATTCCGGCGACCGCGCGGGTCCACGCCGACGACAACGTCCTGCAGATCGCGACCCATGATCCGTCCGTCGTCCTCGCGGCATTGCATGATCGGCAGATCTGGCACGCGTGGCTCGAAGGCGGCCCCACGGTGGCTGCCGCCTTCCTGCGCGCCGGACTGGTGGACGAGATCGTCGCCTACCTGGCTCCGGCGCTACTCGGTGCCGGCCGGTCCGCCGTCGCCGATCTCGGCATCGGCAGCATGGCCGGCATTCAGCGCTACGAACTGCGAGACGTCGCCCGTGTGGGTGAAGACGTGCGAATCACCCTGTCCGGAAAGGATGTCTGATGTTCACCGGCATTGTCGAAGAACTGGGCTCGATCGTGGCCATCGACACCGACGGCGATGCGGCCCGGGTCACCGTGCGGGGACCCAAGGTGCTGGACGACGTGAGTCACGGCGCGTCGATCGCCGTGAACGGAGTGTGTTTGACCGTCACCGACTGGACGACCGAGACGTTCACCGTCGACGTCATGGCCGAGACACTGCGGCGGACCAGCCTGGGTCAGGCGGGTGCACCCGTGAATCTCGAGCGGGCGATGCGGGCCGACGGACGCTTGGGCGGACACATCGTGCAGGGACACGTGGACGGGACGACCCGCATCCAGCACCGGGACCAGCAGCCGCACTGGACGGTGGTCCGTTTCGGGCTGCCCACCCCACTGGCGCCGTACGTCGTGGAGAAGGGGTCGATCACCATCGACGGAGTTTCGCTGACGGTCAGCGCCGTCGGGGCCGATTTCTTCGAGGTGTCGCTCATCCCGACCACGCTGGAACTGACCACGTTGGGGCGCAAAGGAATCGGTGACCTGGTGAATCTCGAAGTCGACGTGTTGGCGAAGTACGTGGAGAGGCTGATGAAGTGACGGACAGCAACATTTTCTTGACCTTGTTCGATGCTCACCTGACGATCGGGGGGCAGGCCATCACGTGGCGCGAAATCGTCGGTAACGCCTTCGGTCTTGCCTCGGCGATCGGCGGCATGCGTCGCAAGGTGTGGGCCTGGCCGGTGGGGATCATCGGCAACGCGTTGCTCTTCACGGTGTTCTTCGCGGTCGGCTTCACCGGTCACGGCCAGGAGAAGCTTTACGGCCAAGCCGGTCGCCAGGTGTTCTTCATCATCACCTCCGTCTACGGCTGGTGGCGCTGGCAACAGAACAAGAAGCAGGCATCCGATCCCGATGCACCCGCAGTACAACCGCGTTGGGCGACAGCTCAAGAGCGGCTCGGCTACATCCTGGTGTGGGCCGCAGGAGTCCTGGTGTGCCAGTGGGTATTTCGCACCATCGGTGTCGACTACTGGCAGCCACCGGAGTTCTACTGGTGGGCCGATGCCTGGATCTTCGTCGGCTCAATGCTGGCCACCTACGCAATGGCCCGTGGATGGACCGACTTCTGGCTGATGTGGCTGGCCGTGGACATCGTCGGGGTACCCGAACTCATCTACTTCAAGTTCTACCCCTCCGCTGTGCTCTACCTGGTCTACGCCGCCTTCGTCGTATGGGGCTTCTTCGTGTGGTGGCGTGCATCGCGGGAGGAACAATCGGTGCTCCAACCAGCCGGGCAGGTGTGACGTGGCTACCCGCGAGCTGGCGACCATCGAGGACGCACTGCGCGAAATCGCCGCCGGCCGACCGGTTGTCGTCGTCGACGACGAGGACCGTGAGAACGAGGCCGATCTGGTGATGGCCGCTTCGGCGGCCGATGAGCGCTGGGTCGGTTTCGCGGTCCGCCACGGCTCCGGGGTTCTGTGCGCTCCGATGACCGGTGACATCGCGGACCGTTTGGCCCTGCCGCCGATGGTGAGCGACAACCAGGACCCCAAGGGCACGGCGTACACCGTGTCGGTGGATGCCCGCGAGGAGGTCAGTACCGGCATCAGCGCGGCCGACCGGGCGCGCACACTGCGGGTGCTGGCGGACCCGGCGACAGCGGCCGGTGATCTGACCCGGCCCGGTCACGTCTTCCCGTTGCGGGCACGTGCCGGGGGAGTACTCGAGCGGCCCGGACACACCGAGGCCGCCGTCGACCTGGCCCGGCTCGCCGGGCTCGAACCGGTCGGCGCCATCGTCGAACTCGTCCACGACGACGGGTCGATGATGCGCCTGGCCGCCGCGCAGGATCTCGCCGTCCGCGCCGGTCTGCTGGTCATCTCGATCGCGGACCTGATCGCGTGGCGGCAGCGGCATGACCGGGTCCGCCGCGTCGCCAGCACCCGGCTACCCACGGCGCACGGCGACTTCATCGCCCATGGTTATCTCGACCTCGTCACTGGTGCCGAACACCTCGCCCTGGTCAGGGACGGTGGCGACGTGGTGCGCGTGCACTCCGAATGCCTGACCGGGGACGTTTTCGGATCGCAGCGCTGTGATTGCGGTCCGCAGCTCGACGCGTCGCTGAAGGCTGTTGCCGCAGAAGGTGGAGCGGTGATCTATCTCGGCGGCCACGAGGGGCGCGGAGTGGGGCTGCTGAACAAACTGAGGGCCTACAGCCTGCAAGACACCGGCCTGGACACCGTTGATGCACAGTCCGCGCTGGGGTTGCCTATCGACGCGCGTGAATTCGATGCTGCAGCAGCCATTTTGCGCGAGCGCGGCCTGATGACTATCCGACTACTGACCAACAATCCCGCCAAAGAGCACGCTCTGCGGGCCGGTGGTGTGGACGTGACGGCACGCCTGCCGCTGCATGTCGGTGCCAGTGTGCACAACCTGGGGTATCTGGCCACCAAGCTCGAGCGGATGGGCCACCTGGCACCCGAGCCTGACCTTCTGGAAGGGGCATCATGAGCGGACACGGACCGGTCCTGGAGGTGGACGCCAGCGGCCTGCGCGTGGCGATCGTCGCAGCCAGTTGGCACGACGAGGTGATGGACGGCCTGATCGCGGGAGCGCAGCGGGCGCTCGGCGGTTCGGCCGAGGTGATCCGGGTGCCCGGCACCTTCGAACTGCCGGTGGCGTGCGCGCGCCTGGCCCCGGCGTACGACGCGCTGGTCGCTCTCGGCGTCGTGATCCGGGGAGGGACCCCTCACTTCGAGTACGTCTGTGAGGCGGCCACCGTGGGCATCACGCAGGTCAGCGTGCAGACCGGCGTACCCATCGGCTTCGGGGTTCTGACCTGTGACACCGAGCAGCAAGCCCTCGATCGGGCCGGTCTGCCCGGGTCGATCGAGGACAAGGGATTCGAAGCGGCGCAAGCCGCAGTCGCGACGGCCAGTACCCTTGCCTCCTGTGAAGACGTTCGATCAGTTGTGGGTGGAGCTGGCCGCTAAGGCCCAGCAGCGACCGGAGGGTTCGGGGACAGTCGCCGAACTCGATGCCGGCGTGCATGCCATCGGCAAGAAGATCGTCGAGGAGGCGGCTGAGGTCTGGATGGCCGCCGAGCACGAGGGCCGCGAGCGCACCGCCGAGGAGATCAGCCAGCTGATCTACCACCTGCAGGTGCTCATGTTGGCCAGCGGCATTGAGCCGTCCGACGTCTACACCCACCTCTGAGGTTTGACCATGCTTCGAATTGCCATGCCCAACAAGGGCGCTCTTTCCGAGTTGGCCGCGCAGATGATGCGCGAGGCCGGCTACCGCGGTCGGCGGGACAGCAAGGAACTGGTGATCTCCGACCCCGAGCAGAACGTCGAGCTGTTCTACCTGCGTCCGCGCGACATCGCGGTCTACGTGGGATCGGGCACGCTCGATGTCGGAATCACCGGGCGCGACCTGATGCTGGATTCCGGCTCACCGGCCTCGGAGGTCCTGCAGCTCGGATTCGGTTCCAGCACCTTCCGGTATGCCGCTCCGGTTGGCGCAGACCAGGAACTGGCCGGTAAGCGGATCGCGACCAGCTTCCCGGGGCTGGTCCGAAACCACCTGGCCAGCCTGGGCGTGGAGGCATCGGTTGTCCGGTTGGACGGCGCCGTGGAGTCGGCGGTGACGCTCGGCGTGGCCGACATCATCGCCGACGTGGTCGAGACCGGGACCACCTTGCGCAACGCGGGCCTGGAAGTCTTCGGCGACCCGATCCTGGCCAGTGAAGCCGTCTTGATCCGTCCGGCCAACAGTGCGCGCAACCCGGCCGTCGATGTGCTCGTACGCCGGTTGCAGGGTGTGTTGACCGCGCGCAACTACGTGATGATGGACTACGACATCGCGGTCCAACTGGTCGAGAAGGCCTGTGAACTCACGCCCGGTCTGGAAAGCCCGACGGTCTCGCCGCTGCACGACAAGGGCTATGTCGCGGTGCGCGCAATGGTGCCCAAGGCCCAGACGAACACCGTGATGGACGAGCTGTACGAACTCGGCGCTCGCGCCATTCTGGTCACGGAGATCGCTGCGTGCCGGATCTGAGCGATCCCTACGCACCGTTCCTTCCGCGGCGAGCGCGGATCGTCTCCAGCATCGCGGCGCTGGGGATCGTGCTGGTTTTCGCGATCGTGGGCATCAACGTCCCGCAGGGCGGTTCGGCGGGCTGGACCGGCTTCGACAGCGTCATGTTGATCGCGGTGGGAGTGGCCATAGCTGCCTTCTTGCTGCGTTATGCGATGGTCGGTGCCTGGCCGGACGAGCAGGGTCTGCGGGTGCGCAACCTACTGATCACCCGGCGGCTGGACTGGGCGCAGATCGTGGCGGTGCAGTACGGCGGCGGCCAGCCCTGGGCGGTCCTGGACCTGGCCGACACCGAGCAGCTGGCGGTCATGGCGATCCAGCGGTCCGACGGGCCGGTCGCGATGCGTGAGGCTCAGCGCCTGGCGGCCTTGATCGCGGCGCATGGCGGCCCGGCCGCTCACGAATGACCCTTCGCCGCAACGATGTGTGACGAGACCGTCGCGAGTGGTGGCCGCTAGTGATCGGAGCACCGTGATGTGTGACGACACCGCCACGAGTCGCTGCCGGTCGACCAGGGTGGCCGCTGCGGCGCGGTATCAAGATCAGTAAAGGACCGCTCCTGGCTGGTGCGGATGCGCATCGCTCCGCCACCACCTGAGGAGAACGTCGTGACGACCGTGGACAGACCGCTGCCTGAGCTCCCGGCAGAGGAACACGAGCACTTCGAGTTGGATCCGGCGACCACCATCGACCGCGCGCGTGCGACGAACCCGGTGATCCAGGGATTGTTCACCGGCCTGCTGGGGACACAGACCTCACCGTGGCTGATCGTGGTCGTCCGGTTCGAGGACGACCCGCGCCCGGTACACATCCCGGGCGTCGATCCGTTGGCCCACCACCGCAAGCTGTTCACGGCGACGGGGGCGGGAACGATGAATATGGTCCGGTACTTCCGCGACATGAGTCACGGCAAATTGAACACCGGCGGCTCGGTCGTTGTCGGTCCGTTCACGATCGGTTACGACCGTGCCGCGTACGTCGGGAACTCCGCACCCGGGCCCGGCCAGATCGATCGCGGCGGCGTGCTCGCGGCCGGACGTGCCGCGGCGACCGCTCATCAGATCGACCTGTCCAGCTACGCCGGCATCGTCGTGTGCGGCTACGAGCTGCTGGACCTGTGCGGCTGGGTGGGCGGTATGGCGGCGCTGTGCGACTCACACTCGTTGGTCCCGAGCCTGCTCGGTCAGGAGATGGGTCATGGCTACGGATTGGATCACTCCCGCGTCGACACATCGACCGAGGATTACCAGGATCCGTGGGACACCATGAGCACGGCGAACGCGTACAGCGCCAGCGACCCCGACTACGGCTCGATCGGCCCAGGGCTGAATGCCTGGAACATGCGGATGCGGGGATGGCTGAACGAAGGGCGGGTTGTGCGGATCGACCCGATGCAGCCTGCGCATCGGGAGATCGAGCTCGGCCCCCTGCACGACGCCGGCCCGGCCGCCGCCGCGATCGACGTCGGCGAGTACCTCATCGAGTTCCGGATGGCCGACCGCTGGGATGCGGGGATTCCGCGATCTGCCGTGCTGGTCCATCGCGCCGAGGCCAATCGCTCGTACCTGATGGCCGGTTCCGACGGATCCCACGACCTGGTCGCCGGCGCAAGGTTCGAGCACCAGCAGTTCTTCGGCCCCAGCTTCACCGCCACCGTCGAGTCCATCGACGAGGCCACCCGTCGGGCGCGGATCCGGATCGACCAGACGGTACGGCGGCCTCGGGTGCCGCAGGCGGGAGTGCAGTGGCCACCGCCGATCAGCGACCCCGGTCCGGTCGAGATCGTGGACCCGCGCGTGGCGCAGCTGCAGGAACTGGTCGGCCGTTATCGCCAAGCTCTCGCGGTGAGCGACCGGTACGGCGCCCCGCAGCTGCTACTCCGGGCGCTGGGAGAGCTGGCCGAGGAGGTCGGTCGGCAGGCGGCGGACACCGAGGTCACCACCTTCCACGAGGGTTACTCGTTCGAACCGAAGTCGGTGATTGCCGAGCCGGCCCCGGGCTGATCCCGTCAAGGGGGCCACGACGCGATCCGCCCACGGCGGCGGGTCGACGGGACTGCCGCAACCGCTTGCTACTGCCGATCAACGAGGCGACCAAGGTCGGCGGCGATCGCCACGGCCTGCGGGTTGGCGACGGCTCCCGGCCAGAACATCAGGTCGAAACAACGCCGGACGCTAGCGATCGCCGCCGCCTCATCCAGGCCCGGCAGTTGATCGGCGAGAATCGCTGCCTCACTGTCGTATTCGTCGCGCGGCGCGCCCGAAAGGCCCATCGGGTCGGCCTCGTGGAGCCGCGCGGACAGATCTGCCACGATCCGCGGATCGGGAGAGGTGTCGACGACCCGGGTCGTCCACGGCGGTGGGTCTGCCGGGAAGAGTGTGTCCTCCTGAGCGGCCCACCGATCCCAGTGCGGGGCGAACGTGTCGCCGTCGCGGGCGAGGGCACGTGCCCTACGGACCGCGTTGTCGGCACTCAGCCAGATGCGCTCGTCGAAGAACCCGGTCGCCGGGGAGCACTACTGCCCACCCCCTCGACGACGATGAGGTCGGCTGGCTCCACGACGACTTCGTCCGCGAACGCACCTGTGTACCAATCGAATCGCCGGTACGCCGCTCGCTCGCCTTCACGTAGGGGCCGCAGCACCCGCTCGGCGAGGGTGACCGTTCCCTCGATGAGGCCATCCCACCCGGGGTACAGGTCATCCATGTGGATGACGTTCGCCTGGGGGAAATGCCGCGCGGTATAGGCCGTCTTGCCGGAGCCGCTGCGTCCGTCGATCGCGATGAGGCGCACGCTATTACGCTAACGGTCGTGAGTGTCGCGGTGCGTGTCATCCCCTGCCTGGATGTCGATGCCGGGCGCGTCGTCAAGGGCGTCAACTTCGTGAACCTGCGTGACGCCGGCGACCCGGTTGAGTTGGCCCACCGCTACGACGACCAGGGCGCAGACGAACTCACCTTCCTGGACGTCACCGCCAGTTTCGATCAGCGCGACACCACCTACGAGGTGGTCAGCCGCACCGCCGAAGAGGTGTTCATTCCCCTCACCGTCGGCGGCGGCGTACGCACGGTCGAGGACGTCGACCGGTTGCTGCGCGCGGGGGCCGACAAGGTCGGGATCAACACCGGCGCGCTGGCCCGCCCCGAGGTGATCGCGGAAATCGCCGACCGCTTCGGTGCGCAGGTGCTGGTGCTGTCGGCCGACGTACGCCGATCGCAGACCGGATCGTTCGAGGTCACCACCCACGGAGGGCGCAAACCGGCCGGGGTCGAGGCGATCGAATGGTGTGCCCGGGCTGAGCAGCTCGGTGCCGGGGAGATCCTGCTGAACTCCATGGACGCGGACGGCACCAAGGACGGGTTCGACCTGGAGCTGATCCGCGCGGTGCGGGCCGAGGTGAGCGTGCCGATCGTGGCCAGTGGGGGAGCCGGCAAGCCGGGGCATTTCGTCGAGGCCGTTGCCGCCGGTGCGGACGCGGTGCTCGCAGCCAGCGTCTTCCACTTCGGCGAATTCACGATTGGTGACGTGAAAGCCGCACTGGCGCAGGCCGGTTACGAGGTCCGCTAGACCTCAGGCGACAGAACCTCGAGTCCGGCGGCACGGGCGGCATCGCCGAGCCGGCGGTCGTAGGTGAGCACGTGGGAAGCGTCGAGCCGAATTGCCGCCTCCAAATGCAGCGCATCGAGGGTCCGCAAATACGGCATCGGGAGAAACCCGGCGCCGCGGTAGACCGCCCGGTCGAGCGCGGCGAGGCCGATTCCCTCGAGCAGGACGGTGACGTCCCTTTGCCTCAGGCCTTCGCGGATAGCCAGCCGCCTCAGTTCGGTCTCCAGCAGGTCGCTGGAGACCAATGTCGCCGAGTGGTGATCGAGCCAGTCCAGGACCGCCTGGCTCTCGGGCTGCTCAATGAGCAATGCGGCGAGTGCTGAGGTGTCGACGTAGACCACTCCCAGCGCGGGCGTCGGATTCACCCGTGGTCCGCGCGAAGGTCATCCAGGATCGCCGAGAGATCGGCGGTTGTGGCTTTGCGTTGGATGCCGAGGTCGGACCAGCCGCCAACTCGTCGTGCGGGTCGGACAATCGGCAGGGCCGGGACCGGTGCATCGAGCGGGACGACCATTCCGACAGGAGTGCCACTGTTGGTGAGCACGAACGACTGTCCCTGACTGACCGCGCGCAGCACCCGGCCCGATTCGTTGCGCAGTTCCCGCTGCGACAACGGCTCAGGCTCGGGCGTGCTCACCGCTCAACCGTAGCACCCGTGCGACACAAGTGTGGTTCAGTTCCCGAGTCTGAGGCCCTCGAACGTCGCGACGTCCGCGTCCGCACCGTCGAGGGTCACCGCATCGGTGCGCGGCCGGCCGAAGAGCACCATCACGATGTCCGAGAGCGGACCGGACAGCACCACCGAACCATGACCGTCCTTGGCGGAGTGCAGGTTTCGCCGTCCGAGACCGTCAGGAGCGGCAACCACACCCACGGGCACGCTGCGCAGCGACAGCGCGGTCATGCTCGCCAGCCCCGACCACACCGCGTCGGCCAGCTCCGGCGACAGCTCACGCGGCGTCCACGTCGCGGGATCGCCGCGCAGCAGATCCTCGTGATGCACGAAGAACTCCAGCAGGTTGACCTTCTCGTCCACTGCCGGGATCGCCATCGGGCTCCATTTCGGCGGCCCGGAACGCACCTTCTGCACCAGGCCGGGCCAGTCACCGGCCTTCAGGTCGTCCATCAGCTTCTGCGTGTGACCGGCGGCTGCCGGCAACACGATCCCGATGGCACCGTCGGGCCGGCGCTCCCGCACGACCAGGTGCGCGGCCAGGTCGTTGGCAGCCCAGCCCTCGCACAACGTGGGCGCGTCCGGGCCCAACCGCAGGAAGTCGTCACACAGGCCAGCACGCTCGGCTCGGGCGTAATCAGTCATGCGTCCATAATGACCCGGTGAGCAGTGCCACCCTCCCTTCCGACATCGCCGACCTTCTCAAGCGTGACGAGCACGGGTTGGTCGCGGCGATCATCCAGCAGCACGACACCGGCGAAGTGCTGATGCTGGGCTGGATGGACGACGAGGCCCTTTCCCGCACGCTGACCGAGGGACGGGTGACCTTCTGGTCGCGCAGTCGCAGCGAGTACTGGCGCAAAGGCGACACCTCCGGGCACGAACAACACGTGAAGTCCGTGGCCGTCGACTGCGACGGCGACGCCCTGCTGGTGCGCGTGGACCAGATCGGCGCGGCCTGCCACACCGGCAACCGGACCTGCTTCTTCACGGAACTGAGCGCATGATCGGCTTCGGCGAGACCTGGCCGGCGCTGAACGCCTTCACCGTCCTGGCCCGGGGCCGGCGCGTCATCCCCGTCGTACGCCGAGTGCTCGCCGACGGGGAAACGCCGCTGGGCGTCTACCGCAAGTTGGCGGCCGATCGTCCTGGCACGTTCCTGCTGGAGTCCGCCGAGCATGGTGGCGTGTGGTCGCGCTATTCCATCGTCGGTGTCTCCAGCGCGGCGACGCTCACGGAGGTCGACGGCCGGGCGACCTGGCTCGGCACGCCTCCGGTCGGCGTCCCCGAAGGCGGCTCACCCGTCGACGCGCTGCGCGACACGATCGCCCTGCTGGCCACGGATCCGCTGCCCGGCCTCCCGCCGCTGACCGGAGGGATGGTCGGCGCGGTCACCTACGACGCGGTCCGGCACTGGGAGAAGCTGCCGGACACCGGCGTCGACACGCTCGGTCTGCCGGAAATCAGCATGCTGCTCGCGACCGACCTCGCCGTGTTCGACCACTCGGACGGATCGCTCATGCTGATCGCCAACGCCATCAACTGGGATGCCAGCGACGAGCGCGTCGAGCAGGCCTGGACCGACGCGGTGGAGCGGCTGGACGCGATGGCGCACGACCTGCGCAGTGCGGCGCCCAGCACGGTCGCGATCCCCAAGGCCATCGCGCAGCAACCGGTGTCCAGTCACGCGCAGGAGCAGTTCCACGACATGGTGGAGGCGGCCAAGGAGGCCATCCGCGCCGGTGAAGCGTTTCAAATCGTGGTGTCCCAACGGTTTTCGGTGCCGTGTGCCGCGGATGCGCTCGACGTCTACCGGATGCTGCGGGTGTCGAACCCCAGTCCCTACATGTATCTGTTCCGGCTGCCGCTTCCCGGTGGCGGCAGCTATGACGTGGTCGGCTCCAGTCCGGAGGCGTTGGTCAAGGTGACCGGGCAGCGGGTCATCACCCACCCGATCGCGGGTTCCCGGCCGCGCGGTAAGAGCCCGGAGGAAGACCAGGACCTGGCCGACGACCTGCTCGCCGATCCGAAGGAGCGCGCCGAGCACTTGATGCTGGTCGACCTGTCGCGCAACGATCTGCAGCGGGTCTGCGATGCGGGGACCGTCGAGACGGTGGAGTTCATGACGATCCGGCACTACAGCCACATCATGCACCTGGAGTCCACGGTGGTCGGTCAGCTCTCGACCGGGCGATCGGCGTACGACGTGTTGCAGGCGACGTTCCCGGCCGGCACCCTTTCGGGCGCCCCGAAGCCACGCGCGATGGCGCTGATCGACCAATACGAAGGGCTGCGGCGAGGGGTCTACGGCGGTGTCGTCGGCTATCTGGACTTCGCGGGTGACATGGACATGGCCATCGCGATCCGGACGGCGGTGATCAAGGACGGCGTTGCCCACGTCCAGGCCGGCGCGGGCATCGTCGCCGACTCGGTCCCGGAGAGTGAGTACCAGGAGACCATCAACAAGGCGGCCGCCGCGCTGCGCGCCGTCGCGACCGCCGGGGGACTGACTCCGCTGTGAAACGCCTCGTCTTCCTGGTCATCGCGGTTGCCGTCGCCGTCCTGATGTTCGCCGCCACCCGCACGTGGGTCACCGGCACGGTCAGCGACGCGGTCCTGTCCGACGTCAAGGTCTCCGTCGCCGGCTCCAGCGCAGCTCCCGGCGTCTTCGCGGCCGCACTGGTCGGCGCCGCCGCCGGCATCGTGGCCCTCACCGCCGGCCGCATCGCCCGATGGATCGCCGCCGCGTTCGTCCTGCTGTCCGGGGTCCTGGCCCTGATCAGCGTCGTCATGGTGATGGTGAACCCGGACGGACCGGTCAGTGATCAGGCCGCCGCGACGACCGGGCGCACCGGGTCGGTGGCCGCGCACGGCACCCTGACGCCCTGGGTCTGGCTGGCGTTGGCCGCTGCGATCCTGCTGGTCGCTGCCGGGGTGCTCACCCTGGTCGCCGTCCGCCGGTGGGGCGGGCTGTCCGGCCGGTACGACGCGCCGGCCGGCCGCGCGCAGGCGCCGGTGAGCGACTGGGACAAGTTGACCGCCGGTCTGGACCCCACCGCCGAGCGCGATGGACCGTCGGCCTGACAGAATGGGCGCCATGGTTGAAGACACCGGCTCCCATGCTGCCCACGGCGCTGCTGAACACGACGGCGAGATCCACGAGGACCACGGGCACAGCGTCGCGGCCTGGACCTGCGTCGGCATCCTGATGATCGCCGCGCTGCTGATCTCCTTCGGCGTCGCCTTCGGTAACCACGTTCTCGACATCATCGGTGTCGTGCTCATCGTCGTCGGTGTAGCCGCCGGGATCGTACTCAACAAGGCCGGCTTCGGGACCGCCTCCGCGCCCGAGCGCCAGTCGGCAGCCCGCGAATCCGTCTGACCGGTGGGCACTGTTCTCGACTCCATCATCGAAGGGGTCCGCGCGGATCTGGCCGTGCGCCGGGTTCAGATCCCGGTCGTCGACGTCACGGCGGCGCCTTCCGTGCGCGATGCGTTCGGCGCCTTCGAGAAGGCCGGCCTGGGCGTGATCGCCGAAGTGAAGAGAGCCAGCCCCAGCAAGGGTGCGCTGGCGCAGATCACCGACCCCGCCGCACTGGCCCAGCAGTACGCCGAGGGTGGAGCGACCGCTATCTCGGTGCTGACCGAACAGCGCAGGTTCAACGGCTCGTTGGCAGACCTGGACGCGGTCCGGGCCCGGGTCGACATCCCGATCCTGCGCAAGGACTTCATGGTGGACGCCTACCAGATCGACGAGGCGCGCGCGCACGGCGCCGACATCGTGCTGCTGATCGTCGCGGCGCTGGATGACGCGCTGCTGCGTGACCTCTACCAGCAGGCCCGGGACCTCGGAATGACCGTGCTGGTCGAGGTCCACGACGAGGCGGAGGCCGAGCGCGCGGTCCACCTGGGTGCCCGCGTGATCGGGGTCAACTCCCGCAACCTGAAGACGCTTGACGTCGACCCCGGGGTCTTCGCGCGGCTGGCACCGATGATCCCGGACGACATGATCAAGGTGGCCGAGTCCGGTATCACCGGACCGGCCGATGTCGCGAGGTACCAGCAGCTGGGTGCTCGCGCCGTACTCGTCGGGGAAGCCCTGGTCCGCAGCGGTGATCCGCGGTCGGCCGTGAGCACGCTGATGGGGCGTGCGGCATGACGGGCCTGGGGCGGTTCGGTGACTTCGGCGGCCGGTACGTGCCCGAAGCGCTCGTCGCGGCGCTGGAAGAACTCGACGAGGTGCGCACCAAGGCCGCGCACGACCCGGCGTTCCTGGGTGAGCTGGCCCAGTTGCACCGCACCTACACCGGCCGGCCCTCCATCATCACCGAGGTGCCCCGCTTCGCCGAGCACGCCGGCGGCGCGCAGATCGTTCTGAAACGCGAGGACCTGAACCACACCGGCTCGCACAAGATCAACAACGTCCTGGGCCAGGCTCTGCTCGCGCGCCGGATGGGCAAGAAGCGCCTGATCGCCGAGACCGGTGCCGGTCAGCACGGCGTCGCCACCGCGACGGCTGCCGCGCTGATGGGCATGGAATGCGTCGTCTACATGGGCAAGGTCGACACCCAGCGTCAGGCGCTCAACGTCGCTCGCATGCGCTTGCTCGGTGCCACGGTCGTCCCGGTCGAGCACGGCTCGCAGACGTTGAAGGACGCCGTCAACGAGGCCTTCCGCGACTGGGTCGCCAACGTCGAGCACACCCACTACGTACTGGGTACCGTCACCGGGCCCTACCCCTTCCCGGAGATGGTGCGCGACTTCCACCGCATCATCGGCGTCGAAGCCCGCGGTCAGGTGCTGGACACCTACGGCCGGCTACCGGACGCCGTACTCGCATGTGTCGGAGGCGGATCCAACGCGATGGGGATCTTCCACCGGTTCATCGACGACGCCGGGGTGCGGCTGATCGGGCTCGAAGGCGGCGGTGAAGGCGTCGAGTCCGGGCGGCACGCCGCTCGGTTCAGCGGTCAGGCGACCCCCGGGGTGCTGCACGGTGCGTTCACCTACGTGTTGCAGGACGAGGAGGGGCAGACGGTCGAATCCCACTCGGTGTCCGCCGGGTTGGACTACCCGAGCGTCGGTCCGGAGCACGCCTACCTGCGCGATGCCGGACGCGCCGAGTACTGGGCCATCACCGATGACGAGGCGATGGAGGCGTTCGGGCTGCTGACCCGCACCGAGGGTATTCTGCCGGCGATCGAGAGTTCGCATGCCCTGGCCGGCGCGATCAAACTGGGCCGCGAACTCGGCCCGGGTGCACTGCTGCTGGTGAGCTTGTCCGGTCGCGGCGACAAGGACGTCGAGACCGCGGCGCGGTGGTTCGGACTTCTGGAGGACCACGCATGACCGAGTTGACCTCGGCACTGGACCGGGCCCGCGACGAGGGCCGCGCCGCGTTCATCGCCTACCTGCCCCTGGGTTTCCCGACGGTTGCCGACTCCCTGGACGCCATGCGGGCGGTCGTGGCCGCCGGAGCCGACGTGGTCGAGATCGGCCTGCCCTACTCCGATCCGTTGCTGGACGGTCCCGTCATCCAGACGGCGGTCAGCAAAGCACTGGCCCGCGGGTCGCATGTCCGCGACGTCTTTGCCGCCGTCCAGGCGATTCGCGAGGCCGGGGCGGCGGCCGTGGTGATGACCTCCTGGAACCTGATCCTGCAGTACGGCGTGGCCAAGTTCGCCGAGGATTTCGCCGACGCCGGAGGTTCGGGCTTGATCACTCCCGACATCACCCCCGATGAGGCGGGCGAGTGGCTCAGCGCTGCCGCCAAGTTCGACCTGGACCCGATCTTCCTCATCGCCCCGTCGACGACGCCTGAGCGGTTGGAGCTGACGACGCAGGCCTGCCGCGGTTTCGTCTACGCGGCCTCGGTGATGGGAGTGACCGGTGCGCGCGAGAGCCTCGGCGAGCGCGCCGCCGGACTGGTCGAACGGGCCAAGGCGGTCACCGACGTTCCGATCTGCGTCGGGATCGGGGTCTCCAACGCCGAGCAGGCCCACGAAGCCGCACAGTTCTCCGACGGGGTCATCGTCGGCACCGCCCTGGTGCGGCCGCTGGTCGATGCCGACGCCGAGGGCCGCAGCGCCGCCGAGGGGATCCGCGCGATGGTGCAGATCGCGCAGGGGCTGGCGGCCGGCGTACGCCGTTGATGGTCACCTACCTTCCCAGCCCTACCCACGGGGTCTTCTGGCTCGGACCTATCCCCGTGCGGATGTACGCGCTGTGCATCCTGGCCGGCATCGCGGTGGCGATCTGGATCACCGGCCGACGGCTGGTGGACCGTTGCGCCAAGGCAGAGGACGCGCTCAGCGTCGCCTGGTGGGCGGTGCCGTTCGGCATCGTCGGCGGCCGGATCTACCACGTCATCACCAGTTGGCAGCCGTACTTCGGGCAGGGCGGTCACCCGATCGACGCTCTCAAGATCTGGCACGGCGGACTCGGCATCTGGGGCGCCGTCGCGCTGGGTGCGCTGGGCGCCTACATCGGCTGCCGGCGGTCCGGCGTGAACTTCCTGGACTTCTGCGACGCGGCCGCGCCCGGGGTGCTGGTCGCGCAGGCCATGGGCCGCTGGGGCAACTACTTCAACAACGAGTTGTACGGCGGTCACAGCACCTTGCCGTGGGCGTTGCAGATCCATCAGTGGGACGAGTCGGCGGGCCGAGCGGTGCTGGACAGTGCGGGCAACCCGGTCGTCCTGGGTTATTTCCAGCCCACCTTCCTGTACGAGTCGCTCTACTGCCTGGCCATCGCCCTGCTCATCGTGTTGCTCGACCGGCGCCGGATCCTGGGGCGGGGGCGGGTGTTCGCGCTGTACGTGATGCTCTATCCGTGCGGACGCATCGTCTTTGAACTGATGCGGACCGACCCGGCGAACCATATTCTGGGTTTACGAGTGAATGTGTGGGTGTGCATTCTGGTGTTCATCGCAGGTTTGATCGGGTTCCTCGCGGTCGGCAGGCGCCATCCGGACGGAGTTCGCGAAGGCTGCGAGGAAGAACAGGTTTGTCTCACGGAATGAGACTTTGTGTCCCATTTGGTGAACACTCGCGCAGCCGACTAGGCTGACGGGACCCGCAGGCCAACGTCGTCCCGCTGGGCGCACTGCGGTGTGCCTTCGGTAGACGACGAACCGGCTCCGGCCGGAGAACGGTGAGCGGATATGGCTTCCATGCCCTTCTCAGCGGTACCCGCCTCCACGGGTCTCTACGACCCGGCCAACGAGCACGACGCGTGCGGGGTTGCCATGGTCGTGACCATGCGGGGTACCCCCGGTCACGACATCGTCGAGCACGCCATGACGGCGCTCATCAACCTGGAGCACCGCGGGGCCACCGGTGCGGACCCGATGGTCGGTGATGGGGCAGGCATCCTGACCCAGATCCCCGACGAGTTCTTCCGCGCCGTCGTCGACTTCGAGTTGCCCACCGCCGGCTCCTACGCCGTGGGCACGGTGTTCCTGCCCACCGACCCCGACGAGCAGTGGGCCGTGGGTGAGCGGTTTGCCCAGATCGCCGCCGAGGAGGGCCTACGGGTGCTGGGCTGGCGCGACGTGCCCACCAACCCCGATGTGATCGGTCAGGCCGCGCGCGACGTCATGCCGGCGTTCCGCCAACCGTTCGTGACCTCGGTCGAAGGCGACCTCACCGGCGTCGAACTGGACCGGCGCGCCTACTGTCTGCGCAAGCGCATCGAGAACGAAAAAGGCGTCTACTTCCCCTCGTTCTCGTGTCGGACCATCACCTACAAGGGGATGCTGACCACCGGCCAGGTCGAGCCGTTCTATCCCGACCTGTCCGACCGGCGGTTCACCACCGAGTTGGCGCTGGTGCACTCGCGGTTCTCCACCAACACCTTCCCGAGCTGGCCGCTGAGCCACCCGTACCGCTACATCGCGCACAACGGTGAGATCAATACCGTCAAGGGCAACCGCAACTGGATGCGCGCCCGTGAATCCCAGCTGAGCAGCGACCTGTTCAAGGGCGACCTATCTCGGATCCTGCCGATCTGCTCCAACTTCTCCTCCGACTCGGCCAGCTTCGATGAGGTCCTTGAGTTGCTGCACCTGGGTGGCCGCAGCCTGCCGCACGCGGTCCTGATGATGATCCCGGAGGCGTGGGAGAACCACTCCACCATGGATCCGGGCCGACGCGCGTTCTACCAGTACCACTCCACGATCATGGAACCCTGGGACGGCCCCGCCTGTGTGGCGTTCACCGACGGCACCCTCGTTGGCGCCGTCCTGGACCGCAACGGTCTGCGACCCGGCCGCTACTCGGTCACCGACGACGGCCTGGTCGTGCTCGCCAGCGAGGCCGGTGTCCTCGATCTCGACCCGTCCAAGGTGGTGCGCCGCGGCCGGTTGCAGCCCGGCAGGATGTTCCTGATCGACACCGAGCAGGGCCGCATCGTGGGCGATGACGAGATCAAGGAAGAACTGGCCGGCGCGCACCCGTACGCCCAGTGGCTCCAGGACGGCGTCATCAAACTCGCCGATCTGCCCGAGCGTGAGCACATCTGGCACACCCCCGCCTCGGTGGTACGTCGCCAGCAGACCTTCGGCTATACCCAGGAGGAACTGCGCATCCTCGTGGCGCCGATGGCCAAGACCGGCGGCGAAGCGCTCGGTGCGATGGGCACGGACACTCCGATCGCCGTACTCTCCGATCGCCCGCGGTTGATCTTCGACTACTTCACCCAGTTGTTCGCCCAAGTCACCAACCCGCCGCTGGACGCGATCCGCGAGGAACTGGTCACCTCACTGGGCGGCCTGATGGGTCCGGAGAGCAACGCGCTGACGGCGGGTCCGGAGCACGCCCGGATGCTGCAGTTCGACTTCCCGGTGATCGACAACGACGAGTTGTCCAAGATCACGCACCTCGAGATCGACGGCCGCCAGGCGACGTACGTCATCCGGGGCACCTACAACGTCAACGGCGGCGTCACGGCCCTGCGCGCACGGCTGCGCGGCATCTTCGCCGAGGTCAGCGAGGCGATCCGGGACGGCTACCAGTTCATCGTGCTGTCCGACCGGGACAGCAACGCCGAATTCGCACCGATCCCGTCGCTGCTGCTCACCTCGGCCGTGCATCACCACCTGACCCGCGAGAAGACCCGCACCCTGGTCGGTCTGGTCGTCGAGGCCGGGGACGTGCGGGAGGTGCACCATGTCGCGTTGCTCATCGGGTACGGCGCGGCGTGCGTCAACCCCTACCTGGCCATGGAGTCGGTGGAGGACATGATCCGCCGCGGCGCGATCACCGACATCACGCCGGAGAAGGCCGTCAAGAACCTCATCAAGGCCCTCGGCAAGGGCGTGCTGAAGGTCATGTCCAAGATGGGTATCTCCACGGTCGCCTCCTACCGCGGGGCCCAGGTCTTCGAGGCCATCGGACTGTCCCGCGAACTGGTGGACGAGTACTTCACCGGCACCGTCAGCCGTCTCGGCGGGGTCGGTCTGGATGTCCTGGCCAAGGAGATCGCCGCCCGGCACGCGATCGCCTACCCGGTCAACGGTCAGCCGCTGTCGCACCGCACCCTCGAGGTCGGCGGTGAGTACCAATGGCGTCGTGAGGGCCCGCAGCACCTGTTCGATCCGGAAACGGTGTTCCGCCTGCAGCACGCCACCCGGGCGCGGCGTTACGACATCTTCAAGCAGTACACCGCACGGGTCGACGACCAGGCCGAACGATTGATGACCCTGCGCGGTCTGTTCAAGTTCAAGTCCGATCGCCCCGCGATCCCGGTGGACGAGGTCGAGCCCATCAGCGAGATCGTGAAGCGGTTCTCCACCGGCGCCATGAGCTACGGCTCCATCAGCAAGGAAGCGCACGAGACGCTGGCCATCGCGATGAATCGCCTTGGCGCCCGGTCGAATACCGGTGAGGGCGGCGAGGACGTCGACCGGCTGCTCGACCCGACGCGCCGCTCGGCGATCAAACAGGTCGCCTCCGGCCGGTTCGGGGTCACCTCGCTCTACCTCACCGAAGCCGACGACATCCAGATCAAGATGGCGCAGGGCGCCAAGCCCGGCGAGGGCGGCCAGCTGCCCGGCAACAAGGTCTACCCGTGGGTCGCGCGCACCCGGCATTCGACGCCCGGCGTCGGGCTGATCTCGCCGCCGCCGCACCACGACATCTATTCGATCGAGGACCTCGCACAACTGATCCACGACCTGAAGAACGCCAACCCGGAGGCCCGGGTGCACGTGAAGCTGGTCTCCGAGGTCGGTGTCGGCACCGTAGCGACCGGTGTGTCCAAGGCGCACGCGGACGTCGTGCTGATCTCCGGCCACGACGGTGGCACCGGCGCAGCTCCGCTGACCTCGCTGAAGCACGCGGGTGCGCCGTGGGAGATCGGCCTGGCCGAGACCCAGCAAACGCTCCTGCTAAACGACCTGCGCGACCGGATCGTCGTACAGACCGACGGCCAGATGAAGACCGGCCGCGATGTCGTCATCGCCGCGTTGCTGGGCGCCGAGGAGTTCGGGTTCGCGACCGCACCGCTGGTGGTCAGCGGCTGCATCATGATGCGGGTCTGCCACCTGGACACCTGCCCGGTGGGTGTGGCCACGCAGAACCCGGAGCTGCGCGAGCGGTTCAACGGCAAGCCCGAATTCGTCGAGACGTTCTTCGAGTACATCGCCACCGAAGTGCGAGAACTGCTGGCGGAGTTGGGTTTCCGCTCCATCGAGGAAGCCGTTGGCCAGGTGGAGACCCTGGACACGACCGAGGCGATTCACCACTGGAAGGCGCAGGGGCTGGACCTCTCGCCGATCCTGCGGCAGGTCGACGTACCCGCCGGTGCCGCCCGGCACCACGTCGTGCCGCAGGACCACGGTCTGCAGAAGGCGCTGGACCAGCAACTGATCGCCATGTGCCACGACGCGCTGGAGAACCAGGAGCCGGTGCGCGGCGAGGTCGCCATCGCCAACGTCAACCGCACGGTGGGCACGATGCTCGGTCACGAGGTGACCAAGCGCTACCACGAGGGCCTGCCGGACGGGACGATCGAGTTGTCCCTCGTCGGTGCCGCCGGTCAGTCGTTCGGCGCCTTCCTGCCCAAGGGCATCACCTTGCGGTTGTTCGGCGAGGGCAACGACTACGTCGGTAAGGGTCTGTCCGGCGGGCGGGTCGTCGTGCGACCGACCCGGGACGCATCCCTGGTCGCGGAGCTGAACGCGATCGCCGGCAACGTGATCGGGTACGGCGCCACGAGCGGGCAGATCTTCCTGCGCGGTCTGGTGGGGGAGCGCTTCTGCGTGCGCAACTCCGGTGCGACGGCCGTGGTCGAGGGAGTGGGTGATCACGGGTGCGAGTACATGACCGGTGGCACCGCGCTGATCCTCGGTCCGACCGGCCGGAACTTCGCCGCGGGGATGTCCGGCGGTGTCGCCTACGTCCTCGACCTGGACGAGCGTCTCGTGAACCCCGAACTGGTGGACGTGATGGCGCTTCGCCTGTCCGACCTGGACGTGGTGCACAGATTGCTGCAGGAACATCAGGAATGGACCGACTCCGCGGTGGCCGGCGGCCTGCTGACCGATTGGGAGGCCAGCTCCGAACGGTTCTCGCTGGTGCTGCCGCGGGCCTACCAGAAGGTGCTGGACGTGCGTGAGGACGCACAGGCCGAGGGACTCGACCTCGACGGCGACGAAGTGTGGGAGCGAATCATGGAGGTGAGCCGTGGCTGACCCGCGCGGTTTCTTGAAGGTCCGCGAGCGTGAGCTGCCGGCCCGTCGTCCCGTCCCGGTGAGACTGAAGGACTGGAAAGAGGTCTACGAGGAGCAGCAGCTCGGCACCCTGCAGCGTCAGGCCAGCCGTTGCATGGATTGCGGAATCCCGTTCTGCCACAGCGGTTGTCCGCTCGGCAACCTCATTCCGGAGTGGAATGACCTGGCGTGGCGGGGCGACTGGTCCGATGCGATCGACCGGTTGCACGCGACCAACAACTTCCCGGAGTTCACCGGTCGGCTGTGCCCGGCGCCGTGTGAAACGGCTTGTGTGCTGGGCATTTCCGAGCCGGCGGTGACCATCAAGCAGATTGAGGTCACCACCATCGAGCAGGCTTTCGAGCACGGGAACGTCACGCCGCAGATCCCGACCCGCTTGTCCGGCAAGACGGTTGCGATCATCGGCTCCGGCCCCGCCGGCCTCGCGGTTGCCCAGCAGTTGACCCGGGTCGGGCATACCGTGGCGGTCTACGAACGTGCCGACAAGGCCGGTGGCCTGCTGCGGTACGGCATTCCCGAGTTCAAGATGGAGAAGTCCGTCCTCGATCGGCGCCTGGCGCAGATGGAAATGGAGGGCACCCGCTTCCGTTGCGGCACCGCCGTGGGCACCGAGGTGACTGGCGAGCAGCTGCGGCAGCGCTACGACGCCGTGGTGCTGGCGATCGGTGCGACCGTGCCGCGCGACCTGCCCGTCCCCGGCCGTGAACTGAACGGCATCATGCAGGCAATGGACTTCCTGCCGCCGGCCAACCGAGTCGCGGTGGGGGAGAGCGTCGAGGGCCAGGTCACGGCGCAGGGTAAGCACGTCGTGGTCATCGGCGGTGGCGACACCGGCGCGGACTGCATCGGTACCTCACTGCGCCAGGGCGCTGCATCGGTCACCTCGCTGGAGATCATGCCGCGACCGACCGATGAGCGGCCCGACAACCAGCCGTGGCCGACGTACCCGATGATCTACCGCGTCGCCAGCGCCCACGAAGAGGGTGGCGAACGCACCTACGCGGTGAACACCACGGAACTGGTGGGTGACGATCAGGGCAACGTGAAGGCGCTACGCCTGGTAGAGGTGGAGCGGACCGATAAGGGCTTCGAGCCGGTCCCCGGCACCGAGCGGGAGATCCCCGCCGACCTGGTTCTGCTGGCGATGGGGTTCCTGGGTCCGGAGAGCAAGGGGGTCGTCGAACAACTCGGTGTCGATCTCGACGAACGCTCGAACATCAAGCGGGACAAGGATTTCATGACCTCCGTCCCCGGTGTGTTCGTCGCCGGTGACGCGGGCCGCGGGCAGTCGCTGATCGTGTGGGCGATCGCCGAGGGCCGAGCCGCAGCCCGGGGGTAGATGCCTTCCTCACCGGCGGATCGGCCCTCCCGGCGCCGATCAAACCCACCGATCGACCCCTGGTGGTGTGAGGGTGTTACTCGTTCGTACGGCTTCTGCTCATTAGGGTTGGGAGCATGCGACGCGCCAAGATCGTGGCCACTCTCGGCCCAGCCACCGATGGCCCGGAACGAACTCTCGAGCTGGTGCAGGCCGGGCTCGACATCGCGCGGCTGAATCTGTCGCACGGGGAGCATCCGGAACACGAGAAGCGGTACGTGGCGATCCGTGACGCCTCGAACCAGACCGGCCGCGCGGTGGGCATCCTGTGCGACCTGCAGGGGCCGAAGATCCGCACCGGCCGGTTCGCCGACGGCCCGGTGGAACTGAAGAACGGTGCGACCTTCACCATCACCACCCGGGATGTCCCGGGGACCCAGGACATCGTGTCGACGACCTTCAAAGGTCTGCCCGGTGATGTCCGGCCCGGGGACCGGTTGCTCATCGACGACGGCAAGATCGAACTTCGCGCGGTGGCGGTCGACGGTCAGGATGTTGTCACGACGGTGGTCGAGGGCGGGGTCTGCTCGAACAACAAGGGCATCAACCTGCCGGGTGTCGCCGTCAGCGTGCCGGCGCTGTCGGCCAAGGACGAGGACGATCTGCGGTTCGCGCTGCGGCTGGGCGCCGACCTGATCGCGATGTCCTTCGTGCGCGAGCCCTCGGACATCGACCGGGCGCACGAGATCATGCGCGAGGAGGACCGATTCGTCCCGGTCATCGCCAAGATCGAGAAGCCGCAAGCGGTGGCCAACCTGCGCGCGATCGTCGACGCCTTCGACGGGGTGATGGTGGCCCGCGGCGACCTGGGCGTGGAGATGCCGCTGGAAGAGGTACCGATCGTGCAGAAGCGTGCGGTCGAGATCTGCCGGCGCGCCGCCAAACCGGCCATCGTGGCGACCCAGGTGCTGGAGTCGATGATCGAGAATCCCCGCCCGACCCGGGCGGAGACCAGCGACTGCGCGAACGCCGTACTCGACGGTGCGGACGCCATCATGCTGTCCGGCGAGACCAGTGTCGGCGCGTGGCCGCTGGAGGCGGTCAAGACGATGGCCAAGATCATCGAAAGCACCGAGGAGCACGGTCTGGAGCGGATCCGGCCGCTCGGCACCAAGCCGAAGACCAAGGGCGGAGCGATCACCGCCGCTGCGGCCGAGGTCGGTGAGCAACTCGACGTGAAGTTCCTGGTCACCTTCACGACGTCGGGTGACTCCGCGCAGCGACTGGCACGGGTGCGCTCCAAGCGGCCGATGCTGGCGTTCACGCCGTTCGAGTCCACCCGCAACCGCCTGGCCGTGGTGTGGGGTGTGCAGACCTTCCTGATGCCCCAGGTCAAGCACACCGACCAGATGGCCAAGCAGGTCGACGAGATCCTGCTGACCAGCGGCCTGTGCGAGGAAGGCGACCAGGTCGTCATCGTCGCGGGTGCGCCGCCCGGCATCCCCGGATCGACGAACGCACTGCGGGTCCACCGGGTCGGCGACGCCGTGAACAAGGTCACCCCGGCGTACGAGGACGACTAGCCCACGCCGTCGGTTTCGCAGTGGCCCGGGTGCTCGTCTATGCTTGGGCCCGCCCTGCCGGGGTGGTGGAATGGCAGACACGGAGCACTCAAAATGCTTTGCTCGCAAGGGCGTGCGGGTTCAAGTCCCGCTCCCGGCACTCTGATCGAAGGTGGCCTTTCTCAAGGCCGCGCAATGACGCTACTTCAGCGAAGTCCGATAGATGTGGTAGGTGGTTTCGGCCGCGAACGCATCGGTGAACTTGGCGTTCGCAACCGGCAGTGACCGGTTCTCGTTGAGAACTTGCACCGCCTTGCCCGAAATGCCCGGTGGCAGGGTGAATGTGCGTTGGCCTGCCGTACCGTCGGTCATCGCGAAGATGTAGGCGTACCCGTCCTTGAGCTTGAGCATCGAATCGATGCCGGTGCCGAAGCTCCACCGATACGACTGGGTGTTGAGGACCGGGGCCAACGCCTTCACCTGGTTGTTGACCACGCCCATCGCGTCGATATTCGCGCGGTACTTCTTGCCGCAGGTGCTGGTCGGGCTGTACTGCGCTTCCCGGATCACGTTGGCGCTTTGGCAGGCCCCGGTGAACGATTGGTTGAACCAGAACAGTCCGCGGGCCTCATGGATAATCGTCGACATCGCCGCCGCCTTCAACTGCGCCGGTGTGATGTAGGGCGCGGCAGGCGCACCGGACATCCCGTTGAAGTTCTCTATCCAGGTCCACGTGGGTTGCAATTTGCCGTCGGCTGCGTCCCGCTTGCGAAGGGCCTCGTTGGTGAGGCCGTAGGAATGCGCGGTCCGGCACGTCTTTTGCGGGATCGGCACCGCGTATAGGTTGCCCCGATACGGCGTCCAGTCACAGAACGGGATCGAGTACCAGTACATATCGACGGAGACAGCGTCGGTGTAGTCGTTCACGAATTTGAGCTGATCGGAGAGCGCCATATCGCTCCCGATGACCTGTGAGGTGTAGTTGGCGTAGGAGAAGCGGTTGGAGCCCACGGTTTTGCGGAGCGCCGCCAGGTGCTGCTGGCCCGCAGAAGCCGGGGTGAAGGTGCCGTCGGCTTCGTCATCGAGAAACACCCCGGGGTTGTACGGCGAAGTATTCGACTGACCCTTGAGGCCGGTACCCAGCCAGTACACGCGGTTGGACGGGAACAGCGAGAAATCCGTGCCTTCCCACATCCCGATATAGGTGTTGATCCCCTTCGATTTGTCGAACGCGATCTCCTGGTCACTGGAGACATTGCAGAACCAGCAGCCGATAGGGAAGAAGCTGGCGGAGTTCCAGCCCCCTGCCCGTGCGTTCGCAAACTTGGCCCAGTAGGCCGAACCGCCCTCCCACGGGATCCGCGGGAGATTTCCCACCAGTGTCGTTCTGGTGCGCTTCAGAAACTGCGGCTGGTCGCGGTCGGGAGAGACCCTACTGACGGCCGAAGCGGACGAGCCGACCAATTGGACGGCGGGAATTCCGATGGCGGTGACTGCAACGGCGGTGACCGCAGCCAGGTACCGATTGCGTCGCGGAGTCGACGGCAATTTCATCATGGAAACCTCCTCGCCCGGCGCGACCACCAAGAAACCCGGCCGGATGGTTACATTGAAGCCGGTGCCGATTGCCGGTAGGTCAAACCGAGGCGTCGGATTCCCGTTGCCTTTTCTAAAGCAACGCGGTGACCTCGGGGTTGGCACCTGCCCGTACGGCGGCCTGCGCGTCTCCTGCGGAGCGGGCATCCCGCGCCAGCGCAGCCAGGCGCTGGCAGTCCGACAGAGTGTGCCGGGACAGGGCGTAGCGGACCATGGGCACCTTGGCCGACGCCATCGAAAGGCTCTGTACCCCCAGGCCGGTGAGCACGAGCGCCAGCAACGGATCACCGCCGGCCTCGCCGCAAACTCCCATCGGTTTGCCGCGGTCGGCCGCGCCGTGGCAGGCAGCGGCGACCACGTCGAGCACTGCGGGCTGCCACGGGTCCAGCAGGTCCGACAGGGCGCCGTGCATCCGGTCCGCGGCCATGGTGTACTGACCCAGGTCGTTCGTGCCCAGGCTGCCGAAATCGACCTCGGCGAGCACGTCCCGGGAGCGCAGGGCCGCGGCAGGCACCTCGATCATCACCCCGGACTTCGGCAGGCCGTTCTCGCGGACGCGCCGCGCGAACCAGGCCGCTTCCTCGGCAGTGGCCACCATGGGGGCCATGACACGGACGTCGGCGCCGGTGTCCTTCGCGGCGATCGCGAGCGCCTCCAGTTGCGCGTCCAGCAGATCGGGCCGCACGGCGGACAACCGCAGCCCACGCTGACCGAGGGCGGGGTTCTCCTCGGGTCCGAGGTCGGCGAACGCCAGCGGTTTGTCCGCGCCCGCATCGAGGGTGCGCACGATGACCCGGCGCCCCGGGAACGGCGCGAAGACCTGCCGGTAGATCTCGGCTTGCTCCTGCGCGGTCGGTGCGGTCGTGGCCGACAGGTAGACGAATTCGGTGCGGAAGAGCCCGACCCCCTCGAGGTCCTGGGCTCCGGCGTCGACGGCGTCGGCGACACCGCCGATGTTGGCCAGGAGGGCGACCGGGTGACCGTCCTGCGTGCGGCCGGGCCCGGAGGAGGAGGCGAGGGCCGCCGTACGCCGATCGCCCCGCTCGCGCAGCCGCTCGACCGTCTCGTGCGAGGGAGACAACAGCACCTCGCCGGCGTCGCCGTCCACGGCGACCATGGTGCCGGGCTTCAGGTCCATTGCTCCCTCGCAATGCACCACGGCCGGGATGGCCATTTGCGCCGCGAGAATCGCGGTGTGGCTCGTCCGGCCGCCCTCGGCGGTCACGATTCCGGCGACCAGGGATCGGTCGAGGGTCGCGGTCTCGGCGGGGGCCAGATCTTCGGCGACGATGACACTGGGCTGGGTGAGTTCGGGAACGCCGGGTGCGGGCACCCCGAGCACCGCAGCGACCGTGCGGGCACCGACGTCACGCAGGTCGGTGACCCGCTCGGCGAAGTAGCCGCCGAGCGCCTCGAACTGGGCGGCGAACTCCTCGACGCCGGCCGCGACCGAGGTCGCCGGGCCCTGCCCGGCGGCCAGGTGTTTGCCGACCGCCTTGTGCAGACTCTTGTCCCGGGCGATCAGTGCGGTCGCGGTGAGGATCTGCTGTGCGGTGTCGTCCGCATGCGCCGCGCGGGTATCGAGGTCGGTAGCGACGTGTTCGAACGCCTCCTTGACCCGGACCAGTTCGGCGTCCGGATCGGCCGCCGCCGGCTCGTTGTCCGGCGGGCGGACCGCCGCAGAGACGAGCACGACGGGACCGTACGCCGCTCCGGAACTGACCCCGATACCTCGCAGCACAGTCATCGGACTCAGGCGTCCAGATCCTGCGACAACAGCTCGACGAGGGAATCCAGTGCCTGATCGGCACCTTCCCCGTCAGCAGTCAGCACAACTTCTTCACCGTGCTTGGCGCCCAGCGCCATGACGCCGAGGATGCTGGTCGCGTCCACCGGGTCCTCGCCCTTGCGGCCGATCTCGATGTCCAGGCCGCTCTCGGATGCCGCTTGGACGAAGAGCGCTGCCGGACGGGCGTGCAGGCCGACCGATGAGGCGATGGTGACGGTGCGTTCCGCCATGAGTGTCTCCTTGCTGGTTGACGAACGATGGCCTGTTCAGACAGTAGCGGCGGCGTCCACCTGCTGGCGGCTGCGGTCACCCGACTTCAGGGCGACAACCAACGCCGTGGTGATGAGGACACCGATCGCCAGCGCGACCAGGAAGAGCAGGAAGTTGCCGATCAGCGGCAGCACCCAGATTCCGCCGTGCGGGGCGCGCAACGTCGTCCCGAACTGCATGGCCAGGGCGCCGGTCACGGCCGAACCCGCCACCGAGGAGACGATGACCCGCCACGGATCGGCTGCTGCGAACGGGATGGCGCCTTCACTGATGAAGGACAGACCGAGCAGCCAGGCGGCCTTGCCGTTCTCGCGCTCGGGTTCGCTGAACAGGCCCGGTCGCACGGTTGTGGCCAGTGCCATCGCCAGCGGCGCGACCATACCGGCGGCCATCACGGCGGCCATGATCTTCAACTGGGGGCGTTCGTGGCGGTGCCGGCAGCGGCCAGACCGGTGGTCGCGAAGGTGTAGGCCACCTTGTTGACCGGGCCGCCGAGGTCGAAGCCCATCATGGCGCCCAGGATGGCTCCCAGGACCAGGGCACTCGTGCCGGACATCCCGTTCAGCCAGTGGGTCAGACCGTCGGAGATGCCCTTGATGGGGCGGCCCAGCACGGTGATGAACAGACCAACGGTCAGCAACGTCGACAGCAGCGGGATCACGACGACCGGCATCACACCGCGCACGCCCTTGGGCACCGCCCAGCCGGAGATCCACTTGGCCAGGAACCCGCCGAGGAATCCGGTGACGATGCCGCCGATGAAGCCCGCGTGCATCGTCACAGCCACCGCGCCGCCGACGATGCCGGGGACCAGGCCGGGCCGGTCGGCGATCGCGAAGGCGATGAACCCGGACAGGATCGGGACCAGGAATCCGAACGCGGCTGCTCCGATCAGGAAGAGCAACGCCGCCCAGTGCATACCGTTGGCCGGGTTGAAGCTGTTCTGCAGGATCGTCACGCCCTGAGCAGTGGACGTCGGGTCCAGCGTGAAGTTCTTCGTCACGTCGATCGCGCCGCTCTTGCCGCCCGCGAACTGGGCGACCATGAAGCCGAGCGCGATCAGGATGCCGCCGGCGGCGACGAACGGGATCATGTAGGACACGCCGGTCATCAGGATCTGACGGATCCGGGTGCCCCAGCCGGCGCTCTCATCGACCTTGGTCGCCATGCCGGAGCCGGTGAGCGTGGCGGTGGCTGCGGCGGCGGCCCTGCTCGGGTCGGCCTTCCACTCGGCCGCGAGGGCGGCCGCCTCGTCGATGAGAGCCGGCCCGTCGCTGATCGCCTTCTTGACCCCGACGTCGACCAGCGGCTTGCCGGCGAACCGGTCGCGCTCGCGCACCTCGACGTCGTGGGCGAAGATCACCGCATCGGCGGCCGCGATCTGCTCCGGGGTGAGTTTGGTCAGGCCGGCTGACCCCTGGGTCTCGACGGTCATCGTGTACCCGGCTTCGCGGGCTGCGTTCTCCAGCGCCTCGGCCGCCATGTAGGTGTGGGCGATCCCGGTCGGGCAGCTGGTCACGCCGACGAGGGTCAGCGATGCCGGTGCATCGTCGGTCGGTGCGGCAGAGCCCGGTGCCTCGGTGATCGGTGCCGTCGCCGCGTCGGCCGTGCCGGCGGTCCCTGCCGGTGCCGGCTCATCCAGGGACACGTGCTCGTTCACCAGGTCCACGACCTCCTGGTCCGAGGTCGCTGACTCCAGGCGAGCGCGGAAGTCCTTGTTCATCAATGCTTTTGCCAGCTTCGGCAGCATCTGCATGTGGGCGTCGCCACCGTCGGCGGGCGCCGCGATCAGGAAGATCAGGTGCGCCGGACCGTCTTTGGCCCCCAGTCGATGCCGTCGCGTGAACGGGCGAAGGCCAGCGACGGTTCGGTGATGGCGGCGCTGCGGGCGTGCGGGATGCCGATGCCGCCGGGCAGGCCGGTCGCCATCTTGGCCTCCCGGTCCCGGACATCGCGCAGGAACACGTCGATGTCGGTACAGCGGCCGGAGTCGGCCAGGGTCTGCGCCAACCGGGTGGTGGCGTCCTCCCTGGTGGTGGAGTCCAGGTCGAGCAGGACCTGGTCGGTGGTGATGAGCGACACGGCTGTGTGTCCTTTCGTGGTGCGGTGCGGACCGCGGGGTGGGGTGGGACTACGAGATCGCGATGGTGGGATCGGGGTGGTGGGAGACGGTGACGTCGATGTCCTGCAGGTCTGCCGCCACGGGGACGGCGCTGCCCGGGAGGCGAACGGCGGCCGCTCCCCAGGTGGTCCCGGCGATCAGTGCGCGTTCCGGGTCGTGGCCGGCGTGGAGTTCGGACAGCAATCCGGCCAGCAGGCAGTCACCCGCGCCGACGGTGGAGCGCGGTTTGCTGACGCGCGCGCCGGCCCAGACGCAGCGCTCCGCGTCGACCAGTACCGCACCGTCGGCGCCCAGACTGACCACGACCGCGCCGACTCCGCCGGCGACCAGGGTGTGCGCCGCCTCGATGACCTCGCCGAGCGTGGCCAAGGGGGCACCGACGAGTTCGGCCAGCTCTTCGTGGTTCGGTTTGATCAGGTCGGGTCCGGCGGCCACGGCCACAGCAAGCGGCGGTCCGGAGGAGTCGACCGCGACCCGGACTCCGTGCTCGCGTCCCAGGGCGACGATCCGTGCGTAGAAGTCATCAGGTACGCCGGGTGGCAGGCTCCCGCAACCGACCAGCCAATCGGCGGCGGGGAGTTCGAGTGAGACCTGCTGCAGGAGGGCCGCCGTGTCGGTGCCTTCGAGGACCGGGCCGGCCTCGTTGAACTTGGTCGTCGTGCCATCGGGTTCCACCGCGGCGACGTTCATCCGGGTCTGTCCGACGATGGGGACCGCGCGGTAGGAGACGCCCGCGCGGGTCAGCAGTTGCGTCATGAGCTGCCCCTCGGGTCCGCCCGTCGGCAGCACCGCGAGGGACCGGCTGCCCATCGAGGTCAGGGCACGACTCACGTTGATGCCCTTGCCGCCGGGATCGATCCGACTGGACAGTGCGCGATTGACCTCCCCGACCCGGAAGCCGGGCACTGAGATCGTCCGGTCGACGCTGGGGTTCGGAGTGATGCTGACGATCATGCGAGCACCACCTCGGGTCCGGCGTCGGCAATCTCGGTCGCGGCCAGGCCGCGGTCGGAGATGAGGACGTCGACCCGGCTGAGGGGCGCGAACGAATGGAACTGATCCGCGTCGTACTTGCTGGAGTCGGCCAGGACCACGACGTGCCGCGCGCAGTCGATGATGGCCTGCTTCGAGGTGGCTTCGGCCTGGTCCGGGGTGCTCATCCCGTGCCGGAGGCTGAAGCCGTTGGTGCCCACGAAGGCGACGTCGGCGGACACGTTGGCCAGCGCATCGGTGGTCCATCGCCCGACCGTGGCCCCGGTGAGCCGGCGGACCCGGCCGCCCACCACGAACAGATCGACGTGGGGAAAGGTTGCCAGGGCGGCCGCGGCCGACACCGAGTTGGTGACGACGGACAGTTCGATCTCCCGGGGGAGCAGTTCGACCAGGGCCTGGGTCGTCGTACCGGCGTCGAGCACGATCGTCCCGCCGGTCGGGATCTCATCGAGGGCGCGTGCGGCGATCGCTCGCTTCTGGCTGGTCAGCCGCCCGGCGCGCACGTCCACGGCCGACTCCGGGGTGAACCGCTCGATCGGAATCGCGCCGCCGTGGACCCGGCGAACGGCGCCGCGTTGCTCGAGGACCCGCAGATCGCGGCGCACGGTTTCGGTGGTCACCCCGAGGGTGTGGGCGATCGTGCTGACCTCCACGCGCCCCGCCGTACGAGCCTCGTTGAGGATCTGCTCGTGTCGCTCCGTTGCGTACATAGAGCAAGGAAACCACATGAAACAATCGAAAACAACACAAACGGGCATTTGTTTGGGTTGGAAACTCGATCCGTGGGTGTCACCGGCCACGCGACAGCCTGAATCGGCGGATCCGGAAGTGCTGCCGCTCACACGTCGTATGGTTGAACGGTGGATCACCGCGAGCACCGCCGCCTGCTGGCCCAGGCGCGGGAAGCGTTCCTCGCCCAGGCCGAGCCGCCTGCAGTGCGCGATATCGTGCTCGACTCGTGGAAGCGCTCGCTGTCCAGCGGTCTGGATCCCGAGGCGGAGGTCGATCAACCGACCTTGACCCAGCAGGATCTGGTCGCGTTGCAGGCGGCCCACCCGCTGGGCGAGTTCATGCCGCTGATCCGCCAGTTACTGGTGGAGGGTGCCTCCGAGGCCGGGATGCTCGTGGCGGTCAGCGATGCAGCGGGACGGCTGCTGTGGGTCGAAGGCGACCAGGGCCTACGCGCCCGCGCCGAGTCGATGCTCTTCGTCCCCGGCGCGACCTGGAGCGAACAGGTCGTCGGCACCAACGCGCCGGGCACCGCCCTGGCGCTCGATCAGGCGGTGCAGATCCGGGCCGCCGAACACCTGGCCCGCCAGGTGACCCGCTGGAGTTGTTCCGCCGCGCCGATCCACGATCCGGAGACCGGCGCGATGCTCGGCGTCCTCGACCTCACCGGTGACGACGAGGCGGCCAACCCGCAGAGTCTGTCGATGGTGCGGGCGACCGTCGCCGCGGTCGAAGCCCAGTTGCGCCTGGCCCGGTTGTCGCGCTGGGCCGACCTATCGACGTACGCCGTGCCGGCGCCATCCCCTCAACGGCGCCTTCAGGTGCTGGGCGCCCGAGCGGGTCTGCTGACCGAGCCGCACGGAGTGCGGCGGCTCAGTCTGCGACACAGCGAACTGCTTCTGCTCCTGAGCCTTGCGCCGGACGGTCTGACCACCGAGGAGATCGCCGTCGCGCTGAGCGACCGGGAGATTCCGGCGGTGACCGTGCGCGCCGAGATGTCCCGGCTGCGAGCGGTGCTCGGTGAGGAAACGATTGCCTCACGGCCCTATCGGGTCGCCGGGCCGTTGACCACGGACCTGGCCGCCATGCGGGATCTGCTGGCGCGCGGATCGGTGACCGAGGCCGCCCAGTGTTACCGCGGGCCGCTGCTGCCGACATCGGAGTCGCCGGCGATCACCGAACTACGTGACGAGGTGCACGTGCAGATCAGGGCGGCAGTGCTGCGGGCGGGCGATCCGGACGTTCTGCTGCGCTTCGCCGACACCGAATTCGGTCGCGACGACCTGGAATTGTGGGAGGTCGCGCGGCGCCGGCTGCCAACCGATTCGCCCCGGATGGTCAGCGTGGAGGCGCGCATCCACGCGCTCACCTTCGGCGACTTCTGACCCCGGCACCGGTCCCGGTGTGATCAGTGCAACGTTGCTGCAACTGGCTGCTTCGTAATGTGCGTCACATCCGGCAAGGCCGCCGGAGCAGACCACCGAAAGGCAGTGTCCGATGACTGTTTACGCCCCGCCCGGACAAGAGGGCAGCAAGGTCACCTACAAGTCCCGCTACGACAACTACATCGGCGGACAATGGGTGCCGCCGGTGTCCGGTCAGTATTTCGAGAACGTCTCGCCGGTCAACGGCAAGGTCTTCTGCGAGGTGGCGCGCTCCACCTCCGACGACATCGAGAAAGCTCTCGATGCTGCGCACGCCGCCGCACCCGCCTGGGGCAAGACCTCGGTCGCCGAGCGTTCCAACATCCTGAACAAGATCGCCGACCGCATCGAGGCCAACCTGGAGATGCTCGCCGTCGGCGAGACCTGGGACAACGGCAAGCCGGTTCGCGAGACCCTGGCCGCCGACCTGCCGCTCGCGGTCGACCACTTCCGCTACTTCGCAGGTGCGCTGCGCGCCCAGGAGGGGCACATCTCCCAGATCGACGACAACACCGTCGCCTACCACTTCCAGGAACCGCTGGGTGTCGTCGGTCAGATCATCCCGTGGAACTTCCCGTTGCTGATGGCCGTGTGGAAGCTCGCGCCCGCGCTGGCGGCCGGGAACGCGGTCGTCATCAAACCGGCCGAGCAGACCCCCGCCTCCATCATGTTGCTGATGGAGCTGATCGGCGACCTGCTGCCGGACGGCGTGATCAACGTGGTCAACGGCTTCGGTGTCGAGGCCGGTAAGCCGCTGGCCTCCTCCAAGCGCATCCGCAAGATCGCCTTCACCGGTGAGACCACCACCGGCCGGCTGATCTCGCAGTACGCCTCGGAGAACCTCATCCCGGTCACCCTCGAACTGGGCGGCAAGAGCCCGAACATCTTCTTCGAGGACGTCGCCAGCCAGCAGGATGCGTTCTACGACAAGGCCCTCGAGGGTTTCGCGATGTTCGCGCTGAACCAGGGTGAGGTCTGCACCTGCCCGAGCCGCGCGCTGATCCAGAAGTCGATCTTCGACCCGTTCCTGGGCGACGGCATCGACCGCGTGAAGGCGATCAAGCAGGGCAACCCGCTGGACACCGACACCATGGTCGGGGCGCAGGCCTCCAACGACCAGTTGGAAAAGATCCTGTCCTACATCGACATCGGTACCCAGGAGGGCGCGCGCATCATCACCGGTGGTGAGCGTGTCGACCTCGGCGGCGACCTGTCGGGTGGGTACTACGTGGCGCCGACCGTGTTCGTGGGCAACAACAAGATGCGCATCTTCCAGGAGGAGATCTTCGGACCGGTGGTCTCGGTGACCGAGTTCGACGACTACGACGACGCCATGTCGATCGCCAACGACACGCTCTACGGGCTGGGCGCCGGCGTCTGGTCGCGGGACATCAACACGGCGTACCGGGCGGGCCGCGAGATCCAGGCGGGTCGGGTGTGGACCAACTGCTACCACGCCTACCCGGCGCACGCCGCGTTCGGCGGGTACAAGTCCTCGGGTATCGGCCGCGAGAACCACCTGATGATGCTCGACCACTACCAGCAGACCAAGAACCTGCTGGTGTCGTACGACGCCAACAAGCTCGGGTTCTTCTAAGCCGGCATGAGCGCCGACCGAGGTGAGGACACGAGCGAAGCGAGGCCCGGAGCCGAGGCCGGAGGCGCGACAGAGAGAATGGTCGACTACGTCACTGTCCCAAGACCCGTCGAGCGGGTGGCGGTGACCGGCGAGGCTGCGCAACTGCTGCGCAGCCTCGCTGCGGCCAACGGCCCGTTGATGTTCCACCAGTCCGGTGGCTGCTGCGACGGGTCGGCGCCGATGTGCTTCCCCCAGGGTGAGTTCAAGCTGGGCGACGCTGACGTCCACCTCGGCGACCTCGACGCAGGCGAAGGGGTCGTCGTACCCGTCTGGATGTCCAAGGAACAGTTCGAGGTGTGGAAGCACACCCACCTGACCATCGACCTGGTCCCCGGCAGGGGCGCAGGGTTTTCGCTGGAGGCGCCCACGGGCAAACGGTTCCTGATCCGCTCGCGTCTGATGTGAGGTGGGTGACCTACGGCTGACACGTAGGCGTAACACGGCCGTGCTTGAGTATGGGTCGTGAGCACCGTCGATACCGCATCGCCGCGGATCCTCGTCGCCGAGGACGAGGCCATCATCCGCCTGGACCTGACCGAAATGCTGACCGAATCCGGGTACGACGTCCTGGAGGCAGTCGGCGACGGCCGGGCGGCCGTCGAACGAGCAACCGCACTGCAGCCCGACATCGTCGTCATGGATGTCAAAATGCCTGTGCTGGACGGCATTTCGGCGGCCGAGCAGCTCGGCGCAAGCGGGGTCGCACCGGTGGTCATGCTGACCGCGTTCTCCGACAAGGAGCTGGTCGAGCGGGCCTCGGACGCCGGGGTCATGGCCTACGTGCTCAAACCGTTCACGATCGACGACCTCCGCCCGGCGATCACCGTCGCACTGCATCGGTGGAGTGAGCGCAAGGCCCTGGAGACCGAGATCGCGGATCTGGGCGAACGGCTGGAGACCCGCAAGAGACTGGATCGTGCCAAGGGCATCTTGATGGCCCGTCTCGGTCTGGACGAGCCGGGCGCTTTCCGGTGGATCCAGAAGACCGCGATGGACCGCCGGCTGGGCATGCGCGAGGTCGCCGACGCGGTGATTGCGGGCGGTGCGGCACCGGCTACGCCGACTGCACCGTCGGCCGGCACCGCGGGACAACCGGTCGGCGAACGACCCAAGCCGAGCCCGCCGCGGGCTCCGGCGGACGGGCAAAGGTAACAAACAGGACTCGAACCCGTGTGTGTCCCTAGAAGACACCGCGATTCGGCTTAGTGTTCATCGGCAGACGACTGCGCGGGCAGTTGCTACGTGTTACAGGAGGATTTTCCAGTGCGTTCTTTCATGAAGGTGGCGGTCCCGGCCGTCGCGGCGGGTCTGGCGCTCGCCGGCTGCGCCAACAGCAGTACCGGTGGTGGCACCAGCTCCGCCGGTGCAGGTGGTGGAAGCAATCTGACCTCGCTTCCCGTGGTGACCACGCTCGATGTCCCCAAGGACGCAGTGTCGCCGGCCGGGGACGGCAAGGCCACGTGTGACTCGGGTACGACGCTCGCGTACGTGGGTGCCGAGACCGGCGCCAACGCCCAGTTGGGTATCAACATCTACAACGGCGTGCAGCTGGCCATCAACCAGCACAACAAGGCCAACCCGGGCTGCCAGGTGCAGTTCAAGAAGTACGACACCGAAGGCGACCCGACCAAGGCCACCGGCCCGGTCACCCAGGCTGTGAACGACGACAAGATCATCGGCGTGATCGGTCTGCCGTTCTCCGGTGAGTCCAAGGCGACCGGCAAGATCTTCGACCAGGCCGGTCTGGCGCACATCACGCCCTCGGCCACGAACCCGACGCTGACCCAGAACGGTTGGACGACGTTCTTCCGCGGTCTGGCCAACGACAACGTGCAGGGCCCGGCGGCCGCCAACCTGGCCACCAAGCTCGGCGCCAAGAAGGTCTTCGTGGTCCAGGACGACTCCGACTACGGCATCGGTCTGGCCGCAACCACCACCAAGGCGCTGGGCGACAAGCTCGCCGGCACCGACAAGGTGACCACCGGTCAGAAGGACTTCTCCGCCACGGCGCAGAAGGTCATCAACTCCAAGGCCGACGTCGTGTTCTACTCCGGTTACTACGCCGAGGGTGCGCCGTTCGACCAGCAGTTGGTGCAGAAGGGCTTCAAGGGCGCCTTCATCGGCCCGGACGGTGTCAAGGACGACGAGTTCATCAAGCAGGCCGGTAGCGCCAGCTCCAACGCCTACTTCACCTGCCCCTGCATCCCCGGCGAGTTGATCCCCTCCTTCAGCAAGGACTACTCGAGTGTCTCGGGTGGCAAGGCTCCGGGCACCTACTCGGTCGAGGGTTACGACGCGGCGACGATCATGCTGACCGGTATCGACAAGGGCGACGGCACCCGCGCCAAGTTGAAGGACTTCATCAAGACCTACGACGCGGACGGCCTGTCCAAGAAGTACAAGTGGACCTCCACCGGTGAGCTCGAAGCACTCCCGGTCTACGGCTACAAGGTCGACAACGGCAAGATCGTCTCGGTCGGTGTGATCAGCCAGTAACTGTCCGATCCGGGCTAACCACGGCTGCGGCCCCGTCAGTCCCCGGGCTGACGGGGCCGCAGGTGCGGGTGGCCCGAACCTCGATCGAACCCCCAGGAGCCATTTGTGCACACCTTTGCTCTCGCCGTCGCGACGGACGACAGCTGGATCCAGTTCGACTGGTCCTACCTGCTACAGAATTTCTGGACCGCGACCTTCGACGGACTGACCTTCGGTGCGATCTACGCCCTCGTGGCCCTCGGATACACACTGGTGTACGGCGTGTTGAACCTGATCAACTTCGCCCACTCCGAGGTCTTCATCTCCGGTGCGTATGCGGTGGTGTTCACCCTGACGGCGCTGGGGTTCGGGCCCAATGCGCCGAACCTTCCCCTGGCCTCGATCATCCTGGACCTCGTGCTGGCGTGCCTGGCGGCCATGCTGGTCAGCGGCCTGGTCGCACTCCTGGTGGAGCGGGTCGCCTACAAACCGCTACGAGATCGCGGTGCCCCGCGGTTGGCCTACCTGATCAGCGCGATCGGCGCCTCGTTCGCGATCCAGTACCTGCTGTTCAACTGGCGCGGTTCGAACGCGGAATCGGCGGTCATCATGTTCACGCCGAAGCCGGTCTTCGACGTGTTCGGCACGATCATCGACAGCCAGCAGCTGACCATCGTCATCGCGGCAGTCGTGATGATGGTCGCGGTCGACCAGTTCATCCGCCGCACCCGCCTCGGTCGCGGTATCCGCGCCGTCGCCCAGGACCCTGACACCGCAACCCTGATGGGCGTCAACAAGGAGCGCATCATCATGTCGACGTTCCTCATCGGTGGCCTGTTGGCCGGTGCTGCGGCGCTGTTCTATGTGATGAAGGTTCCGGCGGGCGTCATCTACAACGGCGGTTTCGTCCTGGGTATCAAAGCCTTCACCGCGGCCGTGCTCGGCGGGATCGGCAACATCCGAGGGGCGTTGCTCGGTGGTCTGCTGCTGGGCATGATCGGTAACTACGGCCAATACCTGCTGGGCGATGCGCAATGGACCGACGTGGTCTGCTTCGTGGTCCTGGTGCTGGTCCTCATGGTCCGGCCCGAGGGCATCCTCGGCTCCAGTCTGGCGAAGGTGCGTGCGTGATGAGTATGGGTCAAGCCCCCATGGGCGGCGCCGCCGAGGCGCAGGAGATGCAGGACGAGCAACTCGAGGAGTCGACCCGCAGACCGGGCCGGTTCCACAAGCTGCAGGAGAAGTGGAACGGCCTCGAGCGCTGGCAGCAGTGGGCCTTCCTGGCGGTCTTCGGGCTCATCGTCTTCTTCCTGCCGGTGCTCAATCCGCCGATCATCAGCACCGAGCCCGGGACCGACTTCCCGCTGGCCTGCTTCGACATGGCCCGGTTCGCGTTGGCGGCCCTCGGTCTGAACGTCGTCGTCGGGCAGGCGGGATTGCTGGACCTGGGATACGTCGGCTTCTTCGCCGTCGGCTCCTACGTGGCGGCGTTGTGGACCAGTACCGACTCCACGATGGTCCACATTCCCTACCTGTGGACCCTGCCGCTGGCGATGATCGTCACCGTCGTGTTCGGTGTCCTGCTGGGTGTGCCGACACTGCGACTACGCGGTGACTATCTGGCCATCGTGACGCTGGGGTTCGGTGAGATCATCCGGTTGCTGGCCAGCATCATTCCGCCGCTGCGCGGCAACGTCGGTTTCCAGAACGTCGGTGCGCCACCCGGCGAACACAACGGCCAGCCGATCTTCGACAACAGCCACGGCACGCCCTGGTACATGTTCACCGTGGTCATCATCGTCCTGGTGATGATCCTGCTGGGCAACCTCGAACGATCCCGTGTGGGTCGGGCCTGGGTCGCGATCCGCGAGGACGAGGACGCCGCCGAGACGATGGGTGTGCCCACGTTCAAGTTCAAGTTGTGGGCGTTCGGGACCGGTGCCGCCATCGGTGGTTTGTCCGGTGCGATCTTCGCCGGGCAGGTCGGCTTCGTGAACAACCAGAAGTTCGACGTGGCCACGTCGATGCTGTTCCTGGCGGCGGTGGTGCTCGGCGGTGCCGGCAACAAGTTCGGCGCCATCCTGGGCGGCGCTCTGGTGTCCTACCTGCCCAACCGGTTCCTGTTCATCGCCGACTGGAAGTACTTCATCTTCGGTGTCGCCCTGATCGTCTTGATGATCTTCCGGCCCCAGGGTCTGCTCGGTGTGCGCAACCACCTGCTGGCCGCGACCCGTCGACTGAAGCAATGGGTGAGTACGACGCCGGTCGCGACGACCAGCCCGGCGACGGCGACGGGGGAGGAGCAGCGATGACCAATCCGCATGACGATCCGGACGCGACGCCGCCTACCGAGGGTCACCTCAGCCCCGAGGTCGAAGTCACCGTCCCGGAGGACCTGCCCGATATCGCCCAAGTGGTGGCGCCGGATCGCACGATCCGGGTCGGGGTCGGCGAGCCGCTGGTCTCGCTGAACGAGCTGACCGTGACCTT
The DNA here is from genome assembly GCF_042661605.1 of Branchiibius cervicis. Lineage (NCBI taxonomy): Bacteria > Bacillati > Actinomycetota > Actinomycetes > Micrococcales > Dermacoccaceae > Branchiibius > Branchiibius cervicis. Next base: position 1,698,654 of record NZ_JBHSWJ010000002.1, on the reverse strand, counting down.
CGGCGGTCTGACCGCGCTCGATCACGTCACCTTCGACATCCTGCGCGGGGAGATCCTGGGTCTGATCGGACCCAACGGAGCGGGCAAGACCACCTGTTTCAACGCGATGACCGGTGTCTACCGTCCCTCCGCCGGGACCGTCACCATGGAGGGCAACTCCCTGGTCGGCAAGAAGAAGCACGCCATCACCCAGGCCGGTATCGCCCGGACGTTCCAGAACATCCGGCTCTTCGGCGAGATGACCGCTCTGGAGAACGTCGTGGTGGGCCTGGATGCCCGGCACCGCACCAGTGTTCCCGGTGCGATCTTCCGGACCACGCGACACCGGCGCGAGGAGCGTGAGGCCATCGACCGGGGGATGGCGTTGCTGGAGTTCGTCGGTATCGCCGACAAGGCCACCGCTCCCTCACGCAGCCTGCCCTACGGCTACCAGCGCCGGTTGGAGATCGCCCGTGCGCTGGCCACGGAACCCAAGCTGCTGTGCCTGGACGAGCCGGCGGCCGGCTTCAACCCGGCCGAGAAGCAGGAGTTGATGGAGCTGATCCGCTCCATCCGCGACGACGGCTACACCGTCCTGCTGATCGAGCACGACATGAAACTGGTCATGGGCGTCACCGACCGCATCGTGGTGCTGGAGTTCGGTCGCAAGATCGCGGACGACGTACCGGCCAAGATCCAACAAGACCCCGCGGTCATTGCCGCCTACCTGGGCACCGACGAAGAGGACGAAGACGATGGCGCTGCTTGAGCTGGACGACGTCAGCGTCCACTACGGGCGGATCCAGGCGATCCACAACATGTCCATCCACGTCGACGAGGGGGAGATCGTCAGCCTGATCGGCGCCAACGGTGCCGGCAAGACCACCACGATGCGCTCCATCGCCGGTCTGCTGTCCCTGTCCGGTGGGAGCATCAGCTTCGACGGCGAGGACATCTCCAAGACCAGAGCGCATCTGCGCGTCGTGAAGGGTATGTCGCTGACCCCCGAGGGCCGGGGCATCTTCCCCTCGCTCACGGTCATGGAGAACCTCGACATGGGCGCCTACACCCGCAGCGACAAGGCGGCGATGGCCGAGGATCTGGACCGGGTCTTCGACCTGTTCCCGCGACTGAAGGAACGCCAGAAGCAGTCCGGCGGCACGATGTCCGGTGGCGAGCAACAGATGCTGGCAATCGGGCGCGCGTTGATGGCCCGGCCCAAACTGCTGCTGCTGGACGAGCCGTCGATGGGTCTGGCGCCGCAGTTCATCCGGCAGATCTTCTCCATCGTCAAACAGGTGAACCAGCAGGGAACGACGGTCCTGTTGGTGGAGCAGAACGCCAACCAGGCGCTCAGACTGGCGCACCGCGCCTACATCCTGGAGACCGGCCGGATCACCCGGGAGGGCCTGGGCCGCGAGCTCGCGTCGGACGACGCGGTGCGCGCCGCATACTTGGGCGCCTGACTCCCCAGCCGGGCACGAGCGCGAGTATTGTCTGACGCGTTCTGTCGTGCTCGGCCCGAGGAGTTGTGTGTTGGCTGCGAACCTGACCGTTTGTCGCATCGGAAGCTCCGATCACGACATCCTGGCCCCCCTGTGGGTTTCCTCGGTCAGCGACGACGGACATCGCACCGACTTCGCCGAGCGACAGGTGATCGAGGGCCGACTCGCGAATGCCCTTGCGCGAGAAGAAGTTTCGATCTACCTGGCTCGAGTCGACGATGTACCCGCCGGGTTCGCGGTGCTCACGCTCGACCAGTTGTCCGGTCTGACGGTCGAGCCCACCTTGTGGTTGGAGCAGTTGTGGGTCCGGCCGGATATGCGCCGCCGTGGTGTCTCCCGGGTGCTGCTGGCGGCGGCGGTCTCCCGGGCCGAGCAGGTGGGCGCGACGTCACTGGTGTCGTGTGTGCCGGCCGCCGGTCGCGACGAGCAGCGCTTCTTCGCCCGCCTCGGTTTCGGTCCCTTCGTCAACGCCCGCAGCGTGACCCCCGCTGCGCTGCGCAGGCGGCTGGCCACCGACGACCACCGCGAGACCGTGGCGACGGCGCTGGTGCGCCGACGCCGGTCGTTGCGGGCCCGGGCGGCCCTACCCCGCACGTGACCCGGGAGCGGCGTCGCGCAGCAGACAGGTGATACGCGACGTACACACACGTTTGCCGTCCTCATCGGTGACCACCACGTCATAACTGGCCATGGTGTTACCCAGCGACAACGCGGTCGCCGTTCCGGTGACCACACCGCTGCGCGCGGCCCGGTGGTGGGTGGCGTTGATATCCACTCCTACGGCGACCCGGTTCGGCCCCGCGTGCAGTGCGGCGCCCACGGAGCCGAGGCTTTCGGCCAGCACCACGCTGGCGCCGCCGTGCAGCAGCCCGTAGGGCTGGGTGTTACCGGCGACCGGCATGGTGGCCACGACGCGTTCCGGGCTGGCTTCGAGGATCTCGATACCCATGCGTTCGATCAGCGTGCCGGCGGTGGAGAAGGAAGTGTCAGTCATAGCGCCTAGGCTGCCATGCGTGAAGCGACTGCTACTGCTCGACGGACATTCATTGGCCTATCGCGCGTTCTTCGCGCTGCCGGCGGAGAACTTCTCGACCACCACCGGCCAGACCACCAACGCCGTCTACGGCTTCACCTCGATGCTGATCAACGTGCTGCGGGACGAGGAGCCCACGCACATCGGTGTCGCCTTCGATGTGTCCCGGCAGACCTTCCGCGCCGCCGAGTACCCCGAGTACAAAGCCGGTCGCTCCAAGACCCCGGATGAGTTCAAGGGCCAGGTGTCGCTGATCCACGAGGTGCTGGCGGCGCTGCGCATCCCGTACGTCGAGTCCGAGGGTTACGAGGCCGACGACATCATCGCGACGTTGACGACCCGGGCCGTCGCGGAGGGATTCGATGAGGTCCTGATCTGCTCCGGCGATCGCGACGCCATCCAGTTGGTCAGCCCCGAAGTGACGTTGCTCTACCCGCGCAAGGGCGTCTCCGATCTGGCCCGGCTGACGCCCGAGGCGGTGCAGGAGAAGTACGGCGTGCCCCCGAGCGTTACAGCGACCTGGCCGCGCTGGTGGGGGAGACCTCCGACAACCTGCCGGGTGTGCCCGGCGTGGGTCCGAAGACTGCGGCCAAGTGGATCGGCCAGTACGGCGACCTCGGCGGGCTGGTCGCCCACGTCGGGGAGATCAAGGGCAAGGCCGGAGAGTCGTTGCGGGAGCACCTGGACGGAGTTCTGCGCAACCGCCGGTTGAACCAGTTGTTGCGCGACCTGGACCTGCCGGTGGGCCCGGAAGATCTGGCCCGGCAGGTATGGGATCGCGACGAGGTGCATCGCGTCTTCGACGGCTTGGAGTTCCGGGTCCTGCGCGACCGGCTCTTCGCGACGCTGGAGGCGGCCGAACCCGAGGCCCAGGAGGATGTGACCGTCGACGGCGCGGTGCTGGCATCCGATGAGGTTGCCGGTTGGCTGGCCGAGCAGGTGCCCACCGGCTCCCGCGCCGGCGTCCACGTGGTCGGCACCTGGGCCCAGGGCACCGGTGACGCACGCGGCATCGCCCTGGCCGTCGGCGACGGCGAGCACACCGGTGCATACATCGATCTGGCCGCCCTGACCCCCGAAGCCGAGGATGCCGTTGCCCGCTGGGCCGCGGATCCGTTGCGGGAGAAGGTGTTTCACGAGGTCAAGGGTCAGTTGCAGGCGTTGGCCGCGCGTGGCCTCCTGGTCGAAGGTGTCGTGAGCGACACCGCGCTCGCGGCCTACCTGGTCCGTCCGGACCAGCGCTCGTACGATCTGGCGGACCTAGCCCTGCGGCATCTGAAGGTTGAGCTCAACCCGGCGTCCGGTAACCCGGACCAGGGACTCCTGGCCCTGGACGGGATGGACGACGAAGCCCAGCAGGCGATGCGCAACGCCAGCGCCGTACTGGACCTGTCGATAGCTCTGGACGAGGAACTGGTCGCCACGGGTGGTGCCGCGCTGCTGCGCGACGTCGAACTCCCGCTGGCCGGTGTGCTGGCCACCATGGAGCACGACGGTATCGCCGTGGACAGCGACCTGCTGGCCGAGCTCGAGGACGGCTACGCCGACGGTGTACACCAGGCCGCGCAGGACGCCTACGAGGCGATCGAGGGCAAGCAGATCAACCTCGGCTCACCCAAGCAGTTGCAAGCCGTGCTCTTCGACGACCTGGGCATGCCCAAGACCAAGCGGACCAAGACCGGCTACACGACCGACGCCGACGCCTTGACCGAGCTCTACGCCAGGACCGGCCACCCCTTCCTGGAGGCGCTGCTGCGCCACCGCGACGCGACCCGGTTGAGGGTGACGGTCGAGGGGCTGCGCAAGTCGGTGGCGGACGACGGTCGCATCCACACGACGTACCAGCAGACCATCGCGGCCACCGGCCGGCTGTCCTCCACCGACCCGAACCTGCAGAACATCCCGATCCGCACCGAGGCCGGCCGCCGGATCCGCGAGGTGTTCGTGGTCGGTCAGGGCTATGAATCCCTGATGTCCGCCGACTACAGCCAGATCGAGATGCGCATCATGGCGCACCTGTCCGGCGACGCCGGTCTGATCGAGGCGTTCCGGGGCGGGGAGGACCTGCACCGGTTCGTCGGGTCGCGGGTGTTCTCCGTCGAACCGGCGGATGTCTCCGCGCAGATGCGGGCCAAGGTGAAGGCGATGTCCTACGGGCTGGCCTACGGCCTGTCGGCGTTCGGGCTGTCCAAGCAGCTGTCGATCTCGACCGGTGAGGCCTCCGGGCTGATGGAGGAGTACTTCGCCCGGTTCGGCGGGGTGCGCGACTACCTGCACGAAGTGGTCGAGCAGGCCCGCAAGACCGGCTACACCGAGACGATGCTCGGGCGCCGCCGGTACCTGCCCGACCTCACCTCGGACAATAGGCAGCGCCGCGAGATGGCCGAGCGGATGGCACTGAACGCGCCGATCCAGGGCTCGGCCGCCGACATCATCAAGTTGGCGATGCTGCGGGTGGGGGCGTCGCTGCGGGAGGCCGGGCTGCGCTCGCGGATGCTGTTGCAGGTGCACGACGAGCTCGTCCTGGAGATCGCACCCGGCGAGCTGGACCGGGTCGAGCAGATCGTGCGCGACGACATGGGCAAGGCCGTGGCGCTGGATGTACCGCTGGACGTCAGCGTCGGCGTGGGCAGGTCCTGGCACGACGCCGCGCACTGAGCCGCGAGCCGCTCACGTCAGCGGCGCACACACGCCTCGATCCGGGTGCCGGGCGCCGCATCGGTGGGCGGCTGGATCGAGTGCCAGACGCAGCCGGCGGTACCCGCCCATTCCGGCAGGGCGTCATGGCCGCCGGCGTCCCGCAGGAAGACCGTCGGGGCACCCGCCGGTGCGTTGCGCAACCGATGGAAGTCGTCGTCCTGCGGGTTGGGCCAGAACACGTCGAAATACACCGGCCGGCCCGCGGCCGCAAGGTCCGTGACGACCGCCGGACCCAGACTGGTCCACGAATACAGGCCCTGATATTCCACCCGGACGGGCCCGTCGGTGAAGCCCTGCGCCGACAACTCGCGGTCCACCACGCCGACCGCGTCCCGGGCCAGCGTCGTGAGGGTGGTCGGCTCGCTGAAGGAGGATCGCAGCGCGCTGGCCGGAAGGACGAACACCGAGAAGGCGGCGATCAACGCTCCCGCCCCGACGGAAACCGGCACCGATCGCTGCGCGAGGGATCGGGCGGCCGTCCGTGCCGGATCCCAGACCCCGGCCAGGTTGCGAACCACCCACCACGCGACGAACGCGGCCAGACTGAACGGGACGGCGCTGAGCGCGTCGGCGTACGGCAGTTGCAGCAGGTTACCGATCCGCAGCGTCGTCCAGATCGCCGCTAACGTCCCGAGGAGCGCGACGACGACCGCGGCGTGAACACCCAGGCCGCGCCGCTGACCGTGCCAGTAACGCCGGGCCAGATCCACGCAGCAGACGATGGCCAGGACGAGCACGATCACAAGCACCGCGGAGTGCACCAGATGCCCGCCCCAGGGCCAGATGGCCGATCCGACCTGGCCCAGGGCATCGGACAACGGCACCGATGGCGCGCCGCCGAGGGCCACGCCGATCAGCTGGGCGGTATTGCCGGGGAAGAAGGCGAACGTCTCGACGATGACCGGCGCCCACAGGACCAATCCGACGAGCAGTGCCAGCACACCGCGTCGAGACCACGGCGGCGGGAACCAACTGCCCGTGCGCAACCGTCGCCGGACGACCGCGGTCACGATCACCGTCAGGGTTATGACGGCGACGGTCAGCAGCAGCGAGATGTGCGGTTGCGCCACGATACTGGCGATCGCGACGTACCAGACCGTGGCGTCGCGGCGGCCCACCATCAGGCGCCACGCAAGCATGACCAGGGGGACCAGACCCAGGATCGGGAAGTAGAGGTTGAGGGGGCGGATGAGCAGATCGCCGAAGCCGGCCATCGTGGCTGCGGTGACCGCCACCGCGATCCACCCGCCCACCAGGCCACCGGTCAACGCAGCGGCGCGTACCCCCACCACCACGAACGCCATCTGTACCAGGGCGCTGCCCACCAGCAGTCCCACCGGAGCGAAACCGAAAAGGGCATAGGGGATCGCGAGCAGATAGAACTCGATCGGGCCGGGGTGGTGGGCGTAGACGTCGTTGGTCGTGAGGCTGCTGGTACTGCGCTGCCCCTGAAGCGGCGGGTGGGCGCTGAAGACGTCGTGCACCTTGGTCGCGACGACAGCGTTGTCGCCCTGAGGGATCCAGTGCGCTCCCGCCAGGATGACGACCCACGCAGCGATGACGGCGCACAGCACGATGACCGCGAGCCACACGATGAGGTGCGCCCGGTCGCGTTCGGGGTGCCTCATCGATCGGCCCCGTTCCCGAGGTGCTTGTGCGCCTCGGCCAGGGCGGCTGGAGTGCCGACATCCAGGCCGAATGCGTCGTCGCGGAACGCGTCGATGGCTCTACCCCCGGCGATCCAGCCCGGCAGGAGCTCTCGCTCCAGGCTCACCGGACCGTTGTGCTCAGCCACCTGTCGGATCAGCGACGGGTGGAACACGTAACAGCCGACGTTGACCAGCCCGGGACCGGCGCCGGCCGGCTTCTCCCGGAAGGCCGTCACCCGGCCGGCCGCGTCCACCTCCACGGCGCCGAACGTACGACGGTCATGAGCGAACCGCACATGCAGCAGCCCCTCGGGCCGGTCGCGGTCGAACTGCCGCAGTTGCGCAGACAGGTCGTGGCCGGACAACTGGTCGGCGTTGAGGACGACCACCGCATCGGGGGCGGGCCGTCGCCCCGGTTGATCACGCGCCACGCGAGGCCCAGTGCGCCACCGGTGCCGAGCGGGGGTTCTCGACACTGAAACGCAAGCGCACGCCGTACGCCGATCCGTCGCCGAGCACGGCAGGGAATTGCGCGGAGCGGTACGCGGTACTGAGCAGGACATCGGTGACGCCGGCGGCGGCAAGCCGGTCCAAGGCGTAGCCCACAAGCGGACGGCCGCCCACCTCCACCAACGGTTTGGGACATTCGTCGGTGAGGGGGCGCAGACGCTCACCGCGTCCGCCGGCCAGCACGATGGCGACGACCCGGCCGAGGGAGGCCGGGCGATGTGCCGAATCGTCCATGGAATCAAGCGGTCCGCTGACGGCACGTGTGTCGCACGCCACTAGGGTATGTCGGTATGTCCGACGATCAAGCAGCAACCCGCGCAGAGGCGCCCACGCGCGTCTCCGTTCGACCCCGGTTGGGCACCAAGATCTGCCTGCTGGTGGGTCTGGCCCTGCTGGCCATCGCGCTGTACTTCTACTACGAGCCGCTCCACACGGTCAGTGACAGCGGCGGCATTTTCGGTTGCGGCTCTGCAGCCAACATCCCGACCGATGCATTCGCCAAGGGAGTGTGCGGCAACCTGGCCGACGTCAGCAAGCTGCGGACGTTCCTCTTCGGCGGTCTCGGTCTCATGGTGCTGATCCTGGGGTCGTTGTTCTTCGGCGTCGCGCGCACCGAAGTGCCCCGGACACCCCGTGGCTACATCAGCGAGGACGGCCAGTTCCGCCGGAACCAGGATGTAGCCGGAACCGCTGCTGAGGACGTCGATCCGAGTACGGCAGGGCGCGGCTGAGTGGACACGCAGGCATTTCTCGCTGGCATTGCGCCGCTGTTCACGGCAGACCCGCAGACGACCCCGCCGGCCGACGAGCGCTGGATGGGTTTCGTCGACGGTCCGGACGCGGTGACCGGCTTCACCGGCCCGAACGAACTCGCCGTGCTGCACTGGGCCGCGAGTCTGTTACCGCCCGACGAGGTCTACCTGGAGGTCGGCACCTTCAAGGGCCGTTCGCTGTGCGCGGCGGTGCAGGACGCGAGGCACCAGAAGTTCTACGCGATGGAGAATTTCCTCGAATTCGGCATGGCCGGCCAGGAGGCCCGGGCCGAGTTGGAGGCCAACCTCGAGCGGTGGGCGGGTACTGCTGACGTGACCCTGCTCGAGGGCGACTGCTTCAAGCTGATGGCCGAGCCCGGCGCACTGCCCGACCCTGTCGGGGTCTACTTCTACGACGGCGAACACACGCTGTTGTCGCACTACCTGGCGCTGGCCGTCGTCGAACCGCTGTTGGCCGACGAGGCCCTGGTCCTGGTCGACGACGCGACCTGGCCGGTGGTGCAGCGGGCGCACCGTCAGTTCATCAAGCGGCACAGCGGCTGGCAGGTCGTCGAACGGTGGGACGCCCGCGAGGCGGACGACCCGCTGTGGGCCAACGGTCTGCATGCCCTGGTCTACCGCCGTCCCCCGGCGCTCGCCGTGAGCTCAGTCGCACCGACGAGGCGCTGCGGTACTACCAGGCGCACGTGCAGGACCGCCTCAACAGCGTTGCGTGGAAGGCAGCCGCGCGGTTCCCCGGCCCCGCCAAGGAAGCGGCCAGATGGGTGATGGGACGCTCGCGCAAGATCGACTGATGGGCTGCGTGCGCCCGGGCGATGCGTTCAGCGGCGCAGCCGCAGTTCGACCAGCCCGCCGACGGCGATGACGGTTGCGCCGATACCGCACACCAACGCGATCTGAGCACCGGACCCGTGCATCCACAACGCGATCACCGCGATCTGCGCGGCGGTGACCACCCAGGTCAGCGCGCCGAGCACGGCCCCGCCGCGGCTCATCTCGGAGAACAGCCACAGCTGTGCCAGAGCCCAGGCGATCCCGAGCAGGACGCACGCCAGGGCCAGGGGTCCGTACTCGGCGTACTCCGGGCCGCCGGCCGCGGTGACCCAGAAGCGCGGGTTGATCGCGACGATCGCGAAACCGGTCAGGCCGATCAGCACGACGAGGCCGGTCGCGCGCAGCAGCGCCCGGGTCGCGTCGACGCGATGCATCCGCGGGACCACGATGAGGGCGATGAACTGGGTGCCCCAGAAGATGGCGCGGGCGAAGGTCGACGCCAGCGCGTAGCCGCCGGACTCGTGCGGGCTCAGGAAGTGGCGGGCGAGCAGAACGTCGACGTTGGTGAGCGCGATGAACGCCGCCAGCGAACTGTTGGAGCGCAGCATCTCGCGCACCAGGGCATGCCCCGTCGTCGGCACTGTGCGCAGTTCCCGCCGGCACAGCCACCCGCCGACCAGAACGGTCAGGACGTTGGCGGTCAACATCGCCGCCATCACCCCGGTCACGTCCGCGTGGACTGCGGCGGCGACGAAGGCCGCGATGAGTCGCGTCACCGCGGTCACGACGTACAGCGATGCCAGAGCCGGCAGCCGGTGGCTGCCGAGCAGGATTCCCTGCAGGCAGCCGGTGATCAGCATGCCCGGCAGCATCGCCGCCAGGAGGACCACAGCCCACAGCGATGACAGGTGGAATGCCGCCGCCAGCACGGGCGCGAGGACGACCGTGATGGTCGTGGCAAGGGCGGACAGCAGCAGTGTGGCCCGTAGCCCGGAGGTGACCTCACCGGCCCGGTTCATCGCGATACGTCGGGCGATGATGACCTGGAAGGCGCCGGCCGGGATCGACAGCAGGACGCCGTACGCGCTCAGGGCGCTGTATCCGCCGAAGTCGGAAGCACCCAGGGACCGCGACAGCAACAGCACGACGAGGTAACCCACCGCGTTCGCGACGCCCATCGCGACGCCGAGCGCTGCACTCATCCCGCGGCCCGGCCGAACCGGCGCCGGCGCCGGGGTCTGCTACGTGGCGACGGGGCACAGTGATGCAGGTTACTCCCGGGTTATATTGGCGCGACTGCCCGCCAATACCTGGAGCTTTGTTCACTGTGCGACGTGTGCTGGACCCCTACCGGTTCGCCGTCGGCATGGGGATCGCGCTACTGACCGCGATCGTCTTCCTGAACGGCCTGGGCACCTTCAACACCGACATCAAGCCGGAGATCTACTGGGCTCCCTGGCGTACGGCGGGTAGTTACCTGCACGCGTGGATCTCCTCGCCCTACCTCGGCTCTCCGAACTTCAATGTCGGCGTCGTCCCGGTCCTGCTCGTCACGGGAGTGCTGCGCAGCATCGGCTTGTCACCGGAGTGGACCTTCAAGGTGTTCCACCTGGGACTGTGGCTGATTGCTGCATGGGGCGCCAACCGTCTGCTGCGGGAGTTGAGTCCGAAGGTCAGCAGGTGGTCGGCGCTGGCTGCCGGTGTTCTGTACCTGGCCAACCCCTACACCGTGCAGGCCGGTTCGACGCTGGCGATCGCGCTGCCGCTGGCTTTCCTGCCGTGGCAGTTGCTGTGCTTTCTCAGGGCGCTGCGCGCCGAGACCCGCTGGGGTCGCTGGGCGTGGGCGGGATTGTTCGGCCTGTGCTTCTTCGCGATGAGCGGCATGAACGCCGGCGTGGTCCCCGTGTTGCAGCTGTTGGCGTTGGTGCCCCTTATCGTCTTCGCCCGCTGGCAGTGGCAGATCGGCTGGGGCCGGATCGCGGGTACGGTGCTGCGCTGCGCCGTCTTCGTGCTCGGCCTGTCGGCCTACTGGTTGGTGCCGGCGATCTCGGCGTCCGCGACCGGTGCGTCGATCACGGCCGCCTCCGAGACCATCGACGGCATCGCAAAGGTGTCGTCCTACCCGGAGGTGCTGCGCGGGATGGGGCTGTGGCCGCTGTACGGCTTCGACGCCGACGGCGCCTGGATCCCGCAGTACAGCGCCTACGTCACCAGTCCGCTGATCATGCTGCTGACGATCGTCTGGCCGGCGTTGGCGCTGGTGAGCCTGCGCTGGTCGCGAGGTATGGCCCGGTGGTTCGCGACGGGTGCGGTCGCGATCGCCGCGGTGGTGATGGTGGGGGCCTATCCCGGAAGCGATCCCGCGTCGCCGTTCGGCGGTCTGCTGGCCCGGGTGCTCGGCGTACCCGCGTTGTCGGCCTTCCGCACCACCAACAAGGTGGGCGCGGTGCTCGCACTGGCGTTCGCGCTGTCGCTGGGCGCAGGGGCGTGGGTGCTGGTCCGCCGTTTGCGGACCCTGCCCGTGGTGGCGCCGGCCGCCGGCGCCGGTGCCCTGGCGTTGCTGACCGCCTGGACGCTGCCCGCGGTCACCGGCAACCTCTACATCTCGCCCTTGGACGTACCCGACTACTGGATCACCGCGTCCGCCGCGGCTGACTCCGGGGCTGCGGACTCCGCGGTGCTGATGCTGCCCGGCCAGGTCAGTGCCCGGTACCGGTGGTCGACCAACCGGCCGGACGACCTGGCCAATGCGCTGTTCACGCGCAACGTGATCATTCCCTACACCACTCCCAACGCGTCCGCACCAGCGGCCAATTACCTTGCGGCACTGGATGACACGCTGCAATCGGGTACGGCGCCCACCGACTTCGTCTCGTCGGCGGCACGCTATCTGGGCGTGGACAAGGTCCTGTTGCGACACGACATCGACTGGCAGACCGACGGTGGGGCCTCGCCGCTGCAGACCGCCGGCACCCTGGATGCGGATCAGGGACTCACCGGCGAGCAGAACTTCGGCGATCCGGGGAGTACCTCTTCGCGGGCGCCTCGGACGTCGATGAGCAGACCGCGAAACTGACCCCACTGCAACTGTTCTCGGTGAGGAACGCGAGACCGACGCTGCGCGCGGAACCGGCTCGCGGTTCTCTGCTGGTGGCCGGCGACGGCTGGGCCGTTCCGCAGCTCAGTGCCGCCGGCGACCTGGGGACGTCACCCAGTTTCGAGTACGCCGCGGGTCTGAGCGCCGCCCAGTTCAGCCAGCGGTTGTCGACCGCCGGACGGTTGGTGCTGACCGACACCAACGCGCGCCGCGACACGCTCACCAACCGGCTGACCGACGGCCAGGGCGCCCTTGTGTCGGCTGACGAACCGTTGGGGGTCACGCGCACGCTCGGCACCGACACGGGCGACCAGACCGTGCTGGTGCGATCCGGTGCTTTGGTGACCGCCTCGTCGTACGGCGGCGCATTCATCGGGATGCCGTATGCGGTCCCGGAGAACGCCGTCGACGGCAATCCCGAGACCGCCTGGCTCTTCGGCGATTTCGGACACGCCGACGGGCAGTGGCTGCAGATCGCACTGCCGCACGAACAGGACCTGCGCACGATCCGGATCGCCCAGGTGACCGGTGATGCCGGGGTGCGGATCGACAAGGTCACCGTGCAGGCGGGTGGTGTGAAACGAACCGTGTCGTTGCCCGACAGCGGTTACGGCACGGTCGACCTCGGCGGGGTTCGCGCCACCAGCGTCCGGGTCACCATCGACAGCACCCGCGGTAGCGGTTACAACGTGGTCGGCATCCGGGACATCCAGGTGGACGGCGCTGTCGCCGTGCGCGCGGCCCGGACCCCGCTGACGTTCAACACGGCGTACGCCGCACTGGACTCCGCCGGCCGGCAGGAGTTCGACGCCACGCCACTGGACGTCCTGCTGACCCGGGTTCGCGGCAGCGCCGGCAACGATGATCCGGAGACGTCGCTGCAGCGCATCGTCACGCTGCCGGATGACCGGGACTTCGCGGCGACTGCGACGGTGCGGGTGACCAGCGCCCAGCAACGGCAGCGTTTGGACGACGACCTCGCCGGCTACGCGACGGATGTTCGGGTCACGGGCTCAGGAGCTGCCTTCGACCAGGCCGCGTCGCGCCCGTCACAAGCAGCCGACGGCTCGAGCGGTACCGCGTGGGTGCCGGCGAGCACCGCCTCCGCGGCCACCTCTCTGGTGGGCGCCTGGTGGCAGATCGATACGGCCCGGCGTCCGATCAGGTCGGTCACCGTGGACCAGCAGCGCGGCTCCGGCGACGACACCGGGGTCAGCACCCGCTGGGCGGATCGGGTGGCGGTACTGGTGGACGGTAAGCAGGTCACCACCGCAACCCTCGAGCACGACGGCAGCACGACCATCCCGGTCCCCGGTGACGTGCAGGGATCGTCAGTCCGGATCAGGATCCTGTCGGACTCGGGTGCGCCGCGCGGGCCGGCTGCACGCTTCGTCAGGATCGATACGGGTGCGAAGGTGCACACCGGGTCCGGGGCGACCACACCCAACCCGTGCCGCACGGTCACGACGATCGACGGTGAGCCGCTCATCCTCCGGCCGGCGACCAGCGCGGTGTCGGCGAGCGGTTCGACGTGGCGGGCCTGCAAGGCGTCCACCCCGGTATCGGCGGGGCAACACACGATCGCGCCGGTGGCCGGTTATGTCATCGATGCCCTGCAGTTGCGCGATCGGCAGGGTGCACGCACCACGCCGGGTCAGACCCCGGGTCAGCAGATCACGCGTAACGATGCGACGCACAAGACGATTGTCGTCCGCGGCGAGGGGCCGGTGAACGTTCTCATCGGGCAGAGCTACGACAGTCGCTGGAAGGCCACGGCCGACGGCGAGGATCTAGGGGCGCCGCAGGTCATCGACGGCTACTCCACCGGGTGGCGGCTGACCGCCTCTGCGCGGGAGACGGTCATCGACATTCGCTACGCGCCGCAGTCCTCGGCGAACATCGCGCTCGGCGGATCCGGAGCGTTCCTGCTGGCGGCGCTGGTCCTGGCGGCCCGGCGTTCGCGATTGCGGGCCGTCTCCACGGTGCCCGAGGGCACCTGGCGCGCGCCGGCGGTTTCCCCACGGACCCGGTGGGCGCTGGAGGGTGCACTGGTCGTGGTGAGCGCCTTCTTCGTCGGCATCCCCGGCCTGCTGGCTGCGTTGGGAACCGTTGCGGCCGTGCGGATCTGGCGGCTTCCGGGTCGGGTCCTGCAATGGGTCGGCGCCGGTGCGATCGTCGCCTCGATGATCGTGTATCTGATCGTGCTGGGCGATGCTCGCGGCACGCAGAACGCGACCGCAGTCGCTGCGCATCTGTGGCCGCACTACCTGGCCGGCGCCGGGCTGGTCGTCGCGCTGGCCGGTACGCTGCGCACGCTATGGCGCGACAACGGCGAGGATGACTGACGTGTCCGAGATGGTCAGTGTGGTGGTGCCGACGCGCAACAACCAACGCACCATCGCCGCCTGCCTGGAGTCGGTGCGCGCCCAGGACTACCCCAGCGTCGAGCTCATCGTCGTGGACAACCACAGCTCCGACGCGACGCAGCAGATTGCGCGCGAGTACGCCGATCGCCTGGAGATCGCGGGACCGGAGCGTTCGGCGCAGCGAAATCGCGGTATCGAGGTCGCTTCGGGGCCGTGGATCATCTGGCTGGACAGTGACATGATCCTGCCGCCGGACGCCGTGACCGCGGCCGTCGCGACGGCGCACGAGACCGGCGCGACGGGAATCGCACTGCCGGAACGCACTGTGGGAGAAGGTTTCTGGACCGCCTGCCGTGCTTTGGAGCGCGAGTGCTACCTGGATCAACCCGGTCTGCACAACCCGCGTCTGCTGCGACGGGATTACCTGCGGGAGGATGGCGGCTTCGACCCGGCGATGTCCGGTCCCGAGGATGCCGACCTGCGGTTGCGGATGCGGGAGCGCGGTGACGTGATCGCGTTGGCGCCGGTCATCATCGACCACGACGAAGGCCGGCTGACGCTGCGCGACATCTGGACCAAGCGCTACTACTACGGCCTCAGCATCCCGGCCCTGGAGAACGAGCACGAAGGTGCGGTCAGCGGCCAGGGCCGTGCACTGCTCACGGCGTACGTGCAGAACCGGGGCAGACTGCTGCGCCGGCCGGTGCACGCGGCGGGAATGGTGCTCATGCGCGGGATGGAAGCGGCCGGTTACCTCGCCGGTGCGCGGGCCGGTCGGCGGCGGCGATGACCCGCCGTCTGCTGTGGGTGTCCTTGCCGGATCAGCGTGCTCGCCGGGAGTTGTACTGGATGTCCAAGATGCCGGGGACATCGGTCACGGCGCTGGCCCGGCAGGAGCCGGTGGGTGACATCACATGGGTTCCCACGACGTACCGGCGGCCGATCAAGCGGTTCATCGAGGCGGGCGCCTTCGCCTGGGCGCGCGGCCTCGACCGGCAGGATCCGGGCGATTACGACTGGGTTGCGTCACTGGAGTTGTGCTCGCTGGTGACCGGTCAGGCCAGCCGGTGGCGGCGGGGCGGCACACCGCTGCAGGCGGTCATCACCTGGGAGAACCTGCCCGACCAGCCGCTGTACAAGATCCCGCCCTACCGGCAGGCAGTGACGTCGTGCCGTGACGCGGACCTGCTGCTGTGCATGGTCGATGCTGCGCGAGACCACCTGCTGGCCAACGGGTTCGAAGACGAACGGATCCGGGTGGTCAAACCGGGCGTGGACACCGGGCTGTTCACCCCGGCCTCGGCGCCGTCGACCGATCCGCGGGTGGTCTTCATCTCGCCGCTGGAACCCAACAAGGGGATCGACCGGGTACTGCAAGCGATGACGATCGTGCGTCGCACCATTCCGGAGGCGTCGCTGGTCGTCGCCGGCAGCGGCTCGTTGTTGCCCCTCGTGCAGTCTGCTGCGGCAGATCCAGGTCAACGGGTCACCCTCGCCGGTTATCTGGACGCCGCCGGCGTGGCCGACCTGTTGCGATCCTCGGCCGTGTTCACCACGGCCCCCGGCCCACGTGGAAGTGGACCGAACAACTCGGGTTGGCCTACCTGGAGGCACAGGCCTGTGGTCTGCCGGTCGTGACGACCCGGTGTGGCACGAACGACGAAGCCGTCCACGCACCGAACCTTCTGGTGGACGACGACCCCGAGGCACTCGCCGATGGGCTGCTGGCTTTCCTGTCCGATCGCGCCCGTCGGGCCGGGGTCGGGGCGGTCAACCGGGCCAGGATGGTCGCGGAGCACGATCTGAGCACCCAATGTGCCCGGATGGGAGAGGCGTTCGCTCAGGTCGAGGCTCAGCAGTGAGGGCGCCGCTGTGAGGGTGTGGCCGTGAGGCAGCGCCGCTGGATCGGGGCCATCGTGGGGCTGCTCACGGCGGCTGCGGTACTTGGTCCCGCGCTGAAGCCGGGGTACCTGCTGTTCTACGACATGGTGTTCGTGCCGAGGCTGGGACTCAGCGATCGGACACTGGGCATCGACGGCTCGGTGCCACGCGCCGTACCCAATGATCTGGTGGTCGCGCTGGCCTCCCATGTCGTACCGGGGTGGGTGGTCCAGCACGTCCTGCTGGTGCTGGTTTTCGTGGGCGCGGGTGCGGGGACTGCCGCGCTGGCCCGGACGCCGTGGGGCGCGGCGGGGGCAGCGCTGGCGGCGACCTGGAACCCGTGGGTGGCCCAGCGGCTGGCGATCGGTCACTGGGGCTTCCTGCTCGGATACGCGTGTCTGCCGTTCATCGCGTACGCCGCTCGGCAGCTTCGCGCGGATCCGAGCCGCGCCGCCCGGATCCGGTTGGGAACCTGGATCGTCGTGGTGGCGCTGACCGGCTCGACCGGTGCGATCCTGGCGGCGCTGGTGTTGCTGGCGGTGCTGCTGGTGCCGGCGGCCACCCGGCCCGCGTGGCGCGAACTGCGCTGGATCGTTCCGGCGTTCCTGGTGGCCAATGCGGCGTGGTGGTGGCCGTTCCTGACCCTCGCGCCGTCGGGCGACGCGGATCCGGCCGGCGCGCAAGCGTTCATGGCCCGGCCGGACACTCCGCTCGGGGTATGGGGCTCACTGCTCAGTGGGGGCGGAATCTGGGGCCAGGCGTGGTGGTTCGGCAGCCGGCAGGTCCTGGCGGTGGCCGTCCTGACGCTGGTCGTGGTCGCGGTGTGCGTCCTGGCGCTGCTGCGTCGCCCCGAGGACCGGTCCGACCCGCTGGTGCGCGGGCTGCTCGTTGCGGCGGTCATCGGCCTGGGGATCGCGGGCGCGAGTGCCGTGCCGGGCGGCGAGCAGGCGGTCACCTGGGTGATCACCCACGTCCCCGGCGGTGGCCTGATCCGCGATGCGCAGAAATTCGCAGCGGTGTGGATGATCGTGGTCGCGCTCGGTGCGGGCAGGTTGATCGAGTGGTTGGTCACCAGCGGTCGCCGGACCGGAGTGCCGACGCTGGCAGTGGCCCTGGTGGCGGCAGCGGTGGCCCTGTGGCCGGTGGCGACGCTACCGGGGATGGCTTGGGGTGGCGGTCGCACCTGCACGGTGCGTTCCTCCACCGATCCGCAACAGTGCATTCACACCGCGCCGCGGTGGGCCGCCGTGCAGTATCCGGACTCGTTCCTTGCGATGGCGGACCGTCTCAACGGGTCCGCGCCGGGCTCGGTGGCGGTCTTCCCGTGGACGTTGTACCGCAAGTACGCCTGGAACGCCGATCGCACGGTGCTGGATCCCTGGCAGCGTCTGGTCGACCGGCAGGTCCTGGTCAACGACGATCTGCCGCTGTCGGACCGCGTGGTGCGCGGTGAAAGTGCCGCCTCCGCGGCCATCGGTTCCGCTCTGGCCAGTGGAGATTTGGTGGCCGTGCTGCGCGCGCAGGGAGTGCGCTGGGTGCTGGTGCAAACCGACCAGCCTGCGGTCGGACGGCTACCCGAGCTGGGTACGCCGATCGCGGCCGAGGGCCATCTGCGTTTATACGATCTGGGCCAGGTTGCGACGCGCGTCGGTGCGTCGGGTTGGTGGCGCTGGGTCGGCCTGGCCGGGCTCACGATCGCCGTCGTCCTGGCTGCCGCGGCCTCGATACTGCGGGTCGGCGGGAGCGTCGGACGAGCGCGAATGTGATGTGTATGACTATGATGACGGTCAAGTAACTTCCGCGACGCGGTCGCGGTTCGACGGGATGGAGTCCGGTAGTGGGCAGTGGCGGAAACCGCGCGTTGTGGATCATCGGCGGCACTCTCGGCGGGATCGTCATCGCCGCCGGATCAGTATTCGGCATCGTGGCTCAGCAGAGTTCGATCCAGCAGCCGCAGAAGTACAGCAAGGTCATCAGCTACGACCAGTAGGTCGATCGTCGGTCGAACCGGGCGCGTTCCCCTCCGGGGGACGCGCCCTCGTTCTTGCTCCGGCCCGCCTCAGGCCACCGACGAGTGCTGATCCTCGGTGACCCGGGGCGGCGCCGCCGGACCGGAACTGCGTAGGCGGAACGACGTCGCGGCGCTCACCGGCCGGGGCGCATACCCCAGGACCGACAGAAGCGTCTGCTCCAGTGCCCTTCCGGTGTCCAGCCAGTCGAAGCTCATCGCGAACTCCCGGGCGTTGGCGCCGAGTTTCTCGCGCAGATCCCGGCTCTCCAGCAGCTCCTGGGTCCGGCGGGTCATCTGGTCCACGTCGTCGACGAGATATCCGGTGACGCCGTCGACGATCGATTCCCTGGGGCCGCCGGCGTGGCGGAAGGCGATGGTGGGCGTTGCGTGCAGCCCGGCCTCGACGATGGTCAGACCCCAGCCTTCCTTGCCCGAGGGCATCAGGACCAGCCACGCCGAGGCGAGCAGGGTGTGTTTGGTGTCCTCGTCGACGAATCCGTGCAGGGTGACCAGGTCCTCGACGCCAGCAGCGACGGCGTGCTGTTCCAGCGCGTTCTGCCAGTAGCCGGCGCCCACCACGTGCAGATCGACGTCCCGACCCGCAGCACGTAGCGCCGCCACCACGTCGATGGCCACCTCGACCTGTTTGTGCGGCACCAGTCGGCCAAGGACCACGATGCTGGGTCGATCGCTGCGCGGCATGAGTGCGAACCGCTCGGGTTCGTCGGGTTGATCGTTACCGGAGTAGATCAGGTCGACGCGATCGGAGGTGATACCCAGGTCGGCCAGTTCCTCCCGGGTCGCTTCGGACACCGTGACGTAACGGCTGCGACGGTAGACCCTCGGCGCGACCCGTGATTCCAGGAACCACCCCAGCGCGGCGACCGGGCGCGGGAAGAAGGTGTGCCACTGGTCGCGGTGCACGTGGTGCACGACGTCGACCACCGGGACCGCCGCAGCCAGCGGCGACCAGAAGGGCACCCCGTTCTGGACGTCGATCACGATGTCGTAGGCCCGGCGATGCCGCGCGGTGTGCACCAGCCCGGACAGGTAGGTGGTGAAGCGGTTTCCCCGGCGCAGCACCCGCACCTTCCCGTGCCGGGTCTGCCGCGCCGCTCCAGGGAAGCGGCTGGTGAACAGGGTGACCTCATGGCCCTGTTCGGTGAGCACCTCTGCGGTGCGTTCGACGAAGGTCTCCGAGCCGCCCGCCTCCGGATTCTCCCGGTCACGCCAGGACAGGTAGAGCACCCGCAGGTGCGGCGCCCCCGCTGCCTTCTCGCCCACCACTCGCTCCCTGTGATTCAGGACACTACCGGCCAGTAGAGTACGCCAGGAAACCCCGCAGGCCGCAATCGCCGGCGGCACGTCAGGATGAGGTCATGAATTCGCGGTGCGAGGTGTGCGGTGCCCCGGCCGCCGCGTGGGTTCTGGACCCCGATAACCAGCTGACGCGGTGTACGGCGTGTGGCCACCTCACCCGTGACGTCGCCCTGGCGCCGGCGCAGCACCGCGCCGCCGCATACGGCGGGGAACCCCACCTGGACCGGCTGCGACTCCTGCTGACGCACCGGTTGCTGCAGCAGGCGTGTCCCGAGAAGCCCACCTCCGTCTTCGAGATCGGCTACGGCAGCGGCCAACTGCTGCGAGCCTTCGCTGACGCAGGCGCCCGTGTCGCAGGGGCCGATCCCGACCAGCTCGACGTCGCCGTCGACCCGGTGGTGGCAGCCTCCGGCCGGCTGAGTCCCGTAGCGGTCGAAGACCTCGGGGCCGACGTCGTCGACACAACGGCCGCCGACCTGGTCTTCGGCATCCACGTCGTCGAACACGTCCGCGATCCAGCGCGCACGATGCAGGTGGCGGCCCGACTGGTTCGTCCCGGGGGCACCCTGGCCTTCCTCACCCCTGCCGGCGACAGCGACGGACTGCGCCGCTGGGGCAGCGACTGGTGGATGCTGGAGGACCCCACGCATGTGCGGTTCTTCTCCGCCGACAGCCTGGCCGACGTGGCGCACCGGGCCGGGCTGCACGATGTGCAGGTGCGTCGCCCGCGGCTGGACTCCCTGGTCACCGACGCCGCCAGTGCGGCCCGGCGCCGGGGTCCCAGACCGGCCGGCGCGCTCGCCGACCGTTCCGTCCTGGTCCGCGCGGCCCTGTCGGCACCCTGGGTCCTCGCGCGCCGTACCGCTCAGCCGCTCAGCCGCCCATCGCTGCTGCTGGTCGCCCGGAGACCGACGTGACCCGCCGGCGCGACCTGCGCCGGTCGGTGCACCTGTTCCGGTCCTTCCTGGTCGAGCAGACCGAGCCCGAGGTGTTCTACGGCGCGCTGGCGCAGGACTCCGTCGCAGACGTCCAGGACTGGACCAGTCTGACGGGGCGGACGGTGTTGGACGTCGGCGCCGGGCCGGCGGAGTTCGCCCGCGCGTTCCGCTCGGCCGGTGCGCGCTACATCCCCCTGGACCGCGACCCGGGCGTCGCGTCGGTCCGCGACGGCGGGATCGTTGCTGAGGCAGCGCAGCTGCCGTTCGCCGACGACAGCATCGACATCGTGTTCAGCAGCAACCTCTGGGAGCACGTCGCCCACCCCCGTGCGGTGGGCGATGAGTTCCTGCGCGTCGTACGTCCCGGCGGTCTGCTCCTGCTGTCCTACACCAACTGGCTCTCGCCCTGGGGCGGGCACGAAACCTCGCCCTGGCACTGGCTGGGCGGGGAGTTCGCCGTACGCCGATACGAGAAGCGCGAAGGCCACGCACCCAAGAACCGGGTGGGGTCGACGCTGTTCAAGGTGAGTGTCGCAACCGGGCTGGACTGGGCCCGCACGCAGCGCTCCGCGGAAGTTCTGGTCGCACGTCCCCGCTATCTGCCCGACTCGTTGCGCTGGGTCCTGAACCTGCCCGGGCTGCGCGAGATCGTGACGTGGAACCTGCTGTTGGTATTGCGGAAACGATGACGCGCAGCGCGGTGGTGACCGCAGGGGAGTGGTGTCGGCGTCATTGGGTGCTCGTCGCGGTGGCGGTCCTGCCCTGGCTGGTGGCGCCGCGCCTGATCCAGCCGGACACCAAGACCGACCTGACCATCTCGCCGGTGCGCTACCTCGCCCGCGCGCTCACCGCATGGAACGACCACGCCGGTCTCGGCGAGTTGCAGAACCAGGCCTACGGCTACCTCTTCCCGATGGGCCCGGTCTTCGCGATCGGGCAGTGGTTGCACCTCCCCGCCTGGATGACCCAGCGGGTGTGGTGGTCGCTGCTGCTGGTCCTCGCCTGCGCCGGAGTCATGCGGCTGACCGCGCGGCTGGGCCTGGGCACACCGCAAGCCGGTGCCATCGCGGGGCTGGCCTATGCGTTCAGCGCCCGGATCCTCACGGTGCTGGCGAACAATTCCGTCGAAGCGTGGCCGATGGCCGTGGCGCCCTGGCTGGTCGTCGCTGCGTTGCCGTTGACCGACCCGGCGGCCGCCCGGCGCCAGAAGCTGCACGCCGCAGCAGTCACCGGCCTGTTGACGACGGCGCTCGGCGGGGTCAACGCCGCGGCCTCCGCCTCCGTCCTGGTACTTCCGGCGCTCTTCCTGCTCACCCACCCCACGGGACGCCGCCGGATCGGGTGGTGGGCCGGCGGCGCATTCCTCGGCGGGCTGTGGTGGCTCATCCCGCTGCTGGTCCTGGGACGGTACGCCTACCCGTTCCTGGACTTCATCGAGACCTCCTCGCTGACGACCGCCGTCACCTCGGCGCCGAACACGCTGCGCGGCGCCAACGACTGGGTCGCCTTCATCCTCGACGCCGAGAACCACCCCGTCTGGCAGAGCGGCTGGGTGCTTGCGCAGACCGTCGTCGCGATCCTGGCCACCTGCGCCGTCGCCGGTCTGGGGATCGTCGGCATCGTCCGGCTCCGCGGCCACCTGGCCCGCTGGGCGCTACTCAGTGTCCTGATCGGCGCGCTCGCGATGGTGATCGGTCACGACGGGGTCGTCGGCTCGCCGGTCGCGGGTCCGGTGCGTGATCTGTTGGACGGCCCGTTGGCGCCGCTGCGCAACGTGCACAAGGCCGATCCGTTGCTCCGTCTGCCGCTGAGCCTGGGGCTGGCCGTCCTGTGGACCGCCTGGCAACGTTGCGGCGAACGGCGAATTGCGCTGCGCCGCTTCGGTCTCGGCGCGCTGGTACTGATCGCGGCGACGCCGGTGTGGGTCGGCCGCCTCGGCGATGCCGCTGCCTACGAGGCCATTCCGTCGTCGTGGCAGCAGGTCGCCGCCGCGGTCGATGCGGCTGCCGACCAGGACGGCGGCTCGACGCTGGTGCTGCCCGCCGCCCGCACCGCGCAGTTCGTCTGGGGCAAGACCACCGACGAGCCGTTGAGCGCGCTCGCGCAGTCGCCGATCGTGACCCGGGCGGCAGCTCCGCTCGGTCACCCGGGCGCGACCCGGTTGCTGGATCGGGTCGACCAGCTGGCCGCCAGCGGCGTCGCCCAACCGGACCTGGCGCGGACCCTGTCCCGGATGGGGATCACCCGGGTCGTGGTGCGGCACGACGTCTCGACCGCGGCGCGCGCTCTGTCCGCCGACCGGGTCGAGACCACCCTCGGCCGCTCGACCGGCTTTCGCCGGACCGGCGACTACGGTGCGGGGGTCCAGCGCATCGACCTATGGGACGTGAGCGATTCCGCGGCGACGGCGTACACCGGCGCCATCCGGGTGGCCGGCAGCCCGGAGTCGGCCGGCGATCTGCTGGGCACCCAGCTGCTGGGGTCGGACCAGGCGCTCCTGCTCACCGACGACCATCCCCAGGTCGTGACCGACACCGCTCGCTGGCGGGCCTACAACAACGGCGTGCCGGCGCAACTGGCGTTCACGCCCACGCTGCCCGGTTCGGACTCCGGGCCCACCCGCGTCGGCGGGCTCGACCTGGCGTCCAGTAACGACCCTGCCGACCACACCACCCGCGTCTTCGAGGGCTTCACCGGCATCGCGGCGACGTCCGATGCCTCCGATCCGTTCGCCGACGGTTACGCCGGTCCGGCGTACGCCCCCTGGTCGGCCCTTGACGGCGATCCCGCCACCGCCTGGCGCACCACCGGCCAATCGCGTACGGCGACCCTCACCTTCCGCGTCGACCCTTCCGTGACCGTGCGGCAGGTGACGATCCTGTTGGCGCAGGGCAGTGCTCTCGCCCTTCCCCGGCAGGTGACGGTGCGCGTCGGAGGCTGGTCGCAGTCCGTAGCCGTCGGAGGGCAGGGCACCGTGCGGTTCCCGGTTCCCGGTGCCGCCGCAGGTCCGGTCTCGATCACGCTGGACAGCGGGCACGGCACGGACACCGACCACACCGACGCCGACCAGGTGCCCATGGGGATCGCCGAGGTCAGCATTCCCGGCACGCGCTTCGGCACGGCGTTGCGGCTGCCGGGCACGGTCGACACCGCGCAGCAGGCCGTGCTGCTCACCCGCGCGGCCGAGGACCCGAGCACGTTGTCGCGGCAGGTCCAGGTCGCCGCGGGCGGACACACCACCGTGCGTGCCTGGGTGAGGCCTGTCGCAGCCAGCAAACCTGGTGAAACTGCCTGCGGTGCAGCGGGTTCCGTCACGGTGGGTGCCAGCCGGATCCCGCTGTCGGTCTCGTTCACCGCCCGGCAGATCGCCGACGGAGCATCGGTCGAGGCCACGTCGTGCGGCGGTGGCGCGGTGCAGGTCCCGACCGGTACCGTCGCGGTCGAGGCTGCGGCGGGGACGGATGCGACCGTGCAGCACGTCGTTCTCGGCGCGATGCCGGCAGCAGGCGCGGGCCGCTACCTGACCACCCACCAGGGCGCGAATGCCGGTTGGCAGGCGCACGCCGGCGGACGCGCTCTCACCCCCGTGACCCTGGACGGCTGGCAGCAGGGCTTCGTCCTGCCGGCCGGCATCGCGCCGAAGGACGTCACGGTCACCTTCGCCCCGAATACCCTGCACCGCATCGGTCTGGGGCTCGGCGCGCTGGCGGTCCTCGTGCTACTGGCCCTGTGGGCGGGCACCGCGCGGTCCCCTGGGGGGCGACGACCGGGTCCAGTGTCCCTCTCCGGTGACGACAGGGCGCCGGAGAGGGTGGGCGCAGGGTCGAGTGTCCCTGTTGTGTCGCGGGTCCTGCCGGTCGCGGCGGCCACCGTTGTCGCGGTGCTGACCAGCGGGCTGTGGGGAGTCGCGGCGGCGGCGATCGCACTCGCCGTACCGTCGCGGTACCGGGGGCAGGCGGCGGCGGGCGCGTTGGTGCTCTCCGGAGTGTTGCTATCGGCGTTCGGGGTGGTGGATCGGTACTCGTTCGGTGCGATCAGCGGGCAACTGGTGTCGACGGTGACGCTGGCACTGCTGGCCGCCCGGTGGGCCACCGGCGATGCGCCCAGCGCAGCAACGGTTGCTCCACGAGGTACACCGACGCCGAGGCCACCAGCAGCGTGACGGCACTGACAGCGATCAGGACCAGCCAGAACGAGCCGGTCAGCACCGGCTGGCCGGTGACGATGTAGAGCACCTGCAGCGCGAGCACCTGCCACAAGAACACGGCGTACGACATGTCTCCGGCCCAGCGGGCCAGGCCGGTGTCCACGACCGTGGTCGTCAGGTCCCCCGCGGTCGGCCCATCGCAGCCAGCACCAACAATCCGGCGAACAGCGCGTAGGCGGCTTCCTTGAACGCGGCCTGCGCCGGGGTCGGCAGGTGCAGATCCACCGGGCCGCCGAGCGGGGTGGCCGTGACGAGCAGGATGCACAGTGCTGCGGCCGCGCAGGCCGCCGGCCGTCCGGCGACCCGTTCCCATCGTTCCCGGGGGCCGCTCACCAGGAGGGCGAGCGCGGCACCGGCGGCATACCAGGCGAGGTGCCCGAATACGCTGCGGCCGAGAACGCCTGCAGCCCAATTGTTTCCGGATCTGGACCAGACCGTCGACAACGTCTGCAACAACACGCCCAGTACGCCGATACCCGCCAGCGTGCCGAACACCACCCGGTCGCTGCGACGAGCCAACCGGCCCAATGCGATACCGATCAGGGGGACCAGCACATAGAAGGTCATCTCGGTCGTGAGGCTCCACGTCTGGGTGAAGGCCTGGTACTGGTCGTCGGTGTACCCCTGCAGGAAGAACAGGTGGGCCACCACCTTGCCGACCCCGCCCAGGCCGCCGGTCTGCGTCGGCAGGAGGGCCGCAACCGCCAGGACCCCGGCCAGGGCCAGCAGATAGGCGGGGTAGATCCGGATCAGCCGGTGCGCCCAGTAGGTGCGTCCGCCGGCCCGGCCGGTGATCCATGGACGCAGCAACAACATCGCCGACAGCACGAAGAAGATGGCGACCCCGCTGTCGCCGCGGGCCAGGACGGCGCCCGGTACGTCGAGCGCGCTGGTTCCAGTCCAGAAGGACACGTGGGCCACCAGGACGAAAGCCGCGGCCAGACCGCGGACCGCGTCCACCAGCGGGAAGCGCCCACTGCCTCCGGTACCGTCGTGCCCACCCATCAACTGGAAGGTACCCGAAGGCGCGTCATGACCGGTGTCGACATCACGCCAGCTACGCCGGCCGGGGCGCAGCATCCGACGCGTCCGGTGCTGCGGGCGCGTGCACCGCTGCGGTTGTCCTTCGCCGGGGGCGGGACTGACGTCGCGCCGTTCCCGCAGCGGGAGGGTGGCGCCGTGCTGTCGGGCACGATCTCGGCCTTCGCGTTCTGCACCCTGCGCCCGCGCGTCGACGGACGCATCTCGGTGCATTCGGTGGACTTCGGCACCGCGGTCGGCTTCGGAGTCGACGAGGAGGTCGAGTTCGACGGCAACCTGGACCTGCCGAAGGCGGCGATCGCGCGACTACGCGACTTCGAGGGCGCGATCCCCACATCGGGGTTCGACCTGTTCATCCACACGCAGGCACCTCCGGGCTCGGGTCTCGGCTCGTCCAGCGCCGTCATGGTCTCGGTCATCGGGGTGGTGGCAGCACACTGCGGTGTCGACCTCACGCCGTACGAGATCGCCGACCTGGCCTACCGGCTGGAACGCGAGGACCTTGCCGTACCGGGCGGATCGCAGGACCAGTACGCAGCGGCGTTCGGCGGATTCAATTTCATGGAGTTCACAGGTGACCAGGTGCTGGTCAACCCGTTGCGGGTGCGGCCGGGCACGGTCCACGAACTCGAGCACAACATGCTGCTGGCCTTCACCGGCGCCACGCGGGTCAGTGACCACATCATCGATGACCAGGTCCACCGGTACGAGACCGGCAACGCCGAGGCGTTGGAGGGGTTGCGCGCCCAGAAACAGCTCGCGGTCGCCATGAAGGAGGAGCTGGTCCGCGGCAACGTCGACGAACTGGGCCGGCTCCTGGGCCAGGCCTGGGCCGAGAAGCGCAAGATGTCCGCCCGCATCGCGACACCGCTCATCGACGAGGCGATCGGACGTGCCCTGGCGCACGGCGCCCTGGGCGGCAAGGTCACCGGCGCCGGTGGGGGTGGCTATCTGCTGTTCATCTGCGAATTCGAGCGGCGGCACATCGTTGCCGCACAATTGCTGGAGCTCGGCCTACGCCTGGAGGAAGTCACCTTCAGCGGCGACGGCGTCACCACGTGGCGAGGACAACGATGACGACCCACCCCTTGACCCAGCGGACCACCGGCGACATCGCACGCGCGGTCGCTGCCGCATCGGGCGATGCCGGCCGCTCGTGGCAGGAACTGGCAACGGCACTGTCCGCTACCGACCTGACCGAGCGGGTGGACGCTGCCGGGACGGCGCTGGTCGGAGCGCTGGCGGCGGGGGAGCGTTGCTGGTGGCCGGCAACGGCGGCAGTGCAGCGATCGCCAGCCACGTCGCTGCCGAGTTCATCGGCAAGTGCGTGCAGGACCGCGCACCCCTGCCCGCGCTCAATCTGGCCGAGTCGCTGTCGTCGGTCACCGCGATCGCCAACGACTACGGCTACGACCAGGTGTTCACCCGGGGAATCCTGGCGCATGGCCGGCCGGGCGACGTCCTTCTTGCGATGACCACCAGCGGGACCAGTCCGAACATTCTCGCCGCCCTCGACGTCGCCGCGCAGCACGGCCTGCTCACGATCGTGCTGACCGGTGCCAAGGGTGAGGGTCTGCATGGCCGGGCCGACCACGTCCTGGTCGTGCCCAGCGACCAGACCCCGCGTGTCCAGGAAGTGCACATGATGTGGGCGCACGCATGGTGCGAGGCTGTGGACGCGCTCAGCCAGCCGTGACCGGCAACCGTCCGTGACCCTCACCGACGACGAGCTCCTGGGCCGGGCCGCCGGCCCGATCCCGGCGGCCGACCCGCACGCGCCGTACGACCTGGTTTTCCTCGATCGCGACGGGACCCTCAACGAGCACCGGCCCGGGTACGTCGACCGGCCGGCCGACCTGATCCTGCTGCCGGATGCGGTGGCGGCGGTTCGCGCGATCAACGACAGCGGGGCGCGGGTGGTGCTTATCGCCAACCAGCGCGGCATCGCTACGGGAGCCCTGCGGGAGGCCGACCTCCTGCGCGTCCAGCGCGAGTTGGTCCGCCGGCTCGCGAACGGCGGAGCGCACCTGGACGCGGTGCAGGTATGCCCGCATGACACGGGCACCTGCCGCTGTCGCAAACCGGCACCCGGGTTGCTCGAGCTGGCCCTGGCTCGCGCGCCCTGGGCGGATCGGGCGCGGTGCATCCTCTTCGGCGACCAGGACTCCGACCTGGGCGCTGCGGCGTCCGCGGACGTCCGGGGTGCGCCTCGGCGCATCCGGGTTGACGGTGAGCGCATTGGATATCCCAGATTCGCGCGCCGTGTGACGTGGATCGCATCGATCCTGCTACTGTCCGGTAGGTAAGTCCGTCCGGCGTTGGAGGTTACGCAGCATGCTGCGCAAGTTGGCGCTCCCCTTCCTTATCGGCCTGGGGGCCTTTCTGATCGTGATGGCCCTCGGTCTGAAGTTCTGGGCTCCCGACAAACTGGCGATCATCCCCCTGGACCAGAACACCCGTCAGGTCCTCAACGACCAGAACGCGAAGTTCTTCGACGCGGACACCTTGTCCTACAAGGAAGGCCCGGTTACCACGACGTTGGTGGTCGCCGCCGACAAGGCGGCCAGCGAGAAGCTGGGCGGCAACAAGGTGATCCTGAACAAGTGGCAGGTCACCGACAACAACAACACCCCGCCGCCGATGGCCGCCAACTCCTCCAGGTACGCCGTGGACCGCAACACCGGCCTGCCGAAGGAATGGTCGGGTACCACCGTCAACGACGGCATCAACGGCGACCAGCCGGCGACCGTCGAGGGTTACACCATCAAGTTCCCGTTCGGCACCCAGAAGACGACCTACCCGTACTGGGACGACACCCTCAAACGCACGATGGACATGAAGTACGTGTCCACCGAGAGCATCAACGGTCTCGAGGTGTACAAATTCGAGGGAACCGTGCCGGAGACAACCTTCCGCAAGCAGGAAGTCCCTGGGGCGATCTTCGGCCTGGGCGCCAGCAGCCCGGGTCAGGATGCGGACCGCACCTACGCCAACACCCGCATGCTGTGGGTCGAACCGCAGACCGGCGTCTTCATCAAGGCCTCGGAGCACCAGGTGCAGCGGTTCAAGATTCCGGGTCACGACCCGGCGCTGGCAGTCGACACGACCCAGGTCATGACGCCGGCGACGATCAAGGAGAACACCGACTACTGGGGCCAGAAGGCGTTCCTGCTAAAGGTCCTGCACATCATGCCGTGGATCCTCGGCCCCCTGGGTGTCCTGACCCTTCTCGGTGCGCCGCTGGTGGCCAGGTTGCTGAACCGTCGCGACGAGGAGGAATACGCCGAGTGGTCCGACGACGAGTCCGGGCCGGACGGGTCCACCCATCGCGCCGAGCACGCCGAGACCCGGTCCTACGACGCCGATCACGTCGACGCCGACCACGATGACGCCAACCACGATGACGCCGAGCACCGTGATGCCGGCTACGTGCACGCCGACGAGATCTGGGACGACGAGTACGCCACGCGCGCCGAGCGCCGCAGCGGGAGCGGCGACGACACGATCGAGTTGCGTAAGAAGTGACGTCTCGTGTCGTCGTGACCGGGGGCGCAGGATTCCTCGGTTCCCATCTGTGCGAAACCTTGCTCGCCCGAGGTGACACTGTGGTGGCCGTCGACAACCTGTGCACAGGGCGTGTCTCGAATGTTGCTGCGCTGCAGGACAATCCGCGGTTCACCCTGGTCACGGCCGATGTGGTCGACGGTCTGCAGATCGATGGTCCGGTGGACACAGTGCTGCACTTCGCCAGTCCCGCTTCGCCGGTGGACTATCTGCGGCTGCCGATCGAGACGTTGCGCGTCGGATCCCAGGGCACCATGCACGCTCTCGACCTGGCCCGCGACAAGGCGGCCCGCTTCGTGCTCGCCTCCACATCGGAGGTGTACGGCGACCCGGAGATCCACCCGCAGCGCGAGGACTATTGGGGCAATGTGAACCCGGTCGGTCCGCGCGGTGTCTACGACGAGGCCAAGCGGTTCGGCGAGGCCATGACGATGGCCTACCGCGCGACGTACGGCGTGGACACCGCCATCGTGCGGATCTTCAACACCTTCGGCCCCCGGATGCGGCCCAATGACGGCCGTGCCATCCCGAACTTCATCCGGCAGGCGTTGGCGGGGGAGCCGGTGACGGTGAGCGGCGACGGCCTGCAGACCCGGTCGATCTGCTACGTCGACGACCTGGTCGCCGGCATCGTGGCCCTCGCGGACAGTTCGGAGCCGGGCCCGATCAACATCGGCAATCCGCACGAGATCTCCATGCTGGATCTGGCCGGCTGGGTGGTGAAGCTGACCAATTCCAGATCACCGGTGGTGCACATCGAACGACCCGTCGACGACCCCACGGTACGACGGCCCGATGCCACCAAGGCGCAGCAGGTGCTCGGCTGGTCACCCCGAGTGGAGATCGAGGACGGCCTGGAGCGCACCATCGCGTGGTTCCGCAAACACGAGGTCGCGGATCAGGCGCTCAGCCCGGAGCAGACACAACGAATCCTGACCCGCGGCGAGCCGGGTCAGCCCGCGGACTAGGACTTCCCGGCGCCGTTCCTGCCTCGTGAACCCGTGGCGGTTTCGTCACGAATCGTGGTGCGGTGTTGCTGTGGCGCGGCAACGTGTGGCGATTTCGTCACGAATCGTGGTGCGGAGCGACCGCGGCCGCGTCAGTCCGGGCGGTGTGCCACGAAGATGGCCGTTCCGGGAATCAGCCTGCCGCGCAGGGGACTCCAACCGCCCCACACCTCGTCGTTGCGTTCCGGCCATTCCGGCTCCACCACATCGTTGAGGACGAAGCCGGCGGCGGCCAGTTCGCGGATCCGGTCGCCGAGCGTGCGGTGATGCTCGACGTACGTCGCCCGGCCGGTGGAGTCCTGCTCGACGTACGGCGTGCGGTCGAAGTAGCTCGAGGCCACCGTCAGGCCCTCGGGTCCGGGCGCGTCCGGGAACGCCCAGCGCAGGGGGTGGGTGGTCGCGAACACCCAGCGGCCGCCGGCGTCCAGCACCCGGTAGACCTCCGTCATCACCGTGGCCGTATCGGCGATGAACGGGATCGCCCCGTACGCCGTGAACACCAGGTCGAAGCTGCGGTCAGCAAAGGGGAGCCTGGTGGCGTCGCACTGCACCATCGGCAGCTGCGTGCCGGCCGAGCCGTCGATCAGGCGGCCCTGCGCCAGCATTCCCGCCGACAGATCGGTGGCGACGACTCGCCGTACGCCGATCTTCTGCAGGTAGCGGCTGCCCTGGGCCGCGCCGGCGCCGACCTCGAGCACCCGGTCGTCCGGGCGCGCGCCCAGCAACTGCAGTTCCTGCTCGGTCCAGCCCTCGGGGCCCCAGACGAGGTCGCTGTCGCCGAGGAAGCCGCCGTGTTCGGCCACGTACTCGGCGGCCTCCGCGTCCCACCACGTGCGATTCGCATGAACGGTCTCGTCGTGACCGGCAGGGCGGCGGGATACCGTATCACTCATTTTGACCCGGTGCTCCCAACATCAGTAGGCTTGCTGGGTGCGCTCTATGCGTACACCCAACTCCATTCCATTTATCTAAAGGTTTCCTACTACATGACTGCCACTACTACCTCTCCGATCGCGATCAACGACATCGGGTCGGAGGAAGAGCTGCTCGCCGCGATCGACGCGACGATCAAGCACTTCAACGACGGCGACATCGTCGAAGGTGTCATCGTCAAGGTCGACCGGGACGAGGTCCTGCTCGACATCGGGTACAAGACCGAGGGTGTCATTCCCTCCCGCGAACTCTCCATCAAGCACGATGTCGACCCCGGTGAGGTCGTTTCCGTCGGCGATGAGGTCGAGGCCCTGGTCCTTCAGAAGGAGGACAAGGAAGGTCGGCTGATCCTGTCCAAGAAGCGCGCTCAGTACGAGCGGGCCTGGG
This sequence comes from Branchiibius cervicis, assembly GCF_042661605.1. NCBI lineage: Bacteria > Bacillati > Actinomycetota > Actinomycetes > Micrococcales > Dermacoccaceae > Branchiibius > Branchiibius cervicis. The sequence goes on along the minus strand of NZ_JBHSWJ010000002.1, from coordinate 1,666,979 downwards.
GCGCGATCGAGAAGATCAAGGAAGAGGACGGCGTCGTCACCGGCACCGTCATCGAGGTCGTCAAGGGCGGCCTGATCCTGGACATCGGCCTGCGTGGCTTCCTGCCGGCCTCCCTGGTCGAGATGCGCCGGGTGCGCGACCTGCAGCCGTACGTCGGCAAGGAGATCGAGGCCAAGATCATCGAGCTGGACAAGAACCGCAACAACGTGGTGCTGTCCCGCCGCGCGTGGCTCGAGCAGACCCAGTCCGAGGTCCGCACGACCTTCCTCAAGGAACTGCAGAAGGGCCAGATCCGCGACGGTGTCGTCTCCTCGATCGTCAACTTCGGTGCGTTCGTGGACCTCGGCGGTGTCGACGGTCTGGTGCACGTGTCCGAGTTGTCCTGGAAGCACATCGACCACCCGAGCGAGGTCGTCGAGGTCGGTCAGCCGGTCACCGTCGAGGTGCTCGACGTGGACATGGACCGCGAGCGTGTCTCCCTGTCGCTGAAGGCGACCCAGGAAGACCCGTGGCAGCACTTCGCCCGCACCCACGCCATCGGCCAGGTCGTGCCGGGCAAGGTCACCAAGCTGGTCCCGTTCGGTGCGTTCGTGCGTGTCGAGGACGGCATCGAGGGCCTGGTGCACATCTCCGAGCTGGCCGAGCGCCACGTGGAGCTGCCGGAGCAGGTCGTCACCGTCGGCCAGGACATCTTCGTCAAGGTCATCGACATCGACCTGGAGCGTCGCCGGATCTCGCTGTCGCTGAAGCAGGCCAACGAGGCCGCTGACGGTGCCACCGAGTTCGATCCGACGCTCTACGGCATGGCGGCCGAGTACGACGAGCAGGGCAACTACAAGTACCCCGAGGGCTTCGACCCGGAGACCAACGAGTGGCTCGAGGGCTTCGACGCCCAGCGCGAGAAGTGGGAGAAGGAGTACGCCGAGGCGCACGCCCGCTACGAATCGCACCAGGCGCAGATCGAGGCGGCCCGCAGGGCCGACGCCGAGGCCGCGGACTCCGCCGCCACGACGAGCTCGTTCTCCTCGGAGTCCGGTTCCGACACCGGTGCCGCTGCGCCGGTCGAGGGCACGCTGGCTTCCGACGAGGCGCTGGCCGCACTGCGCGAGAAGCTCACCGGCAACTGACGATTCGCTTCGTCACAGCAGACGCTGCCCGCCCCGCAATTGCGGGGCGGGCAGCGTCGTGTGGCGGTGCTTCGTGGGTGCGCCGCGCGTGGTTGGTGCCCAGTTACGGGTCAGTAACGCTAGGTTTGTCCCAACGTTAACCAGGTCACACCGCCACGGCTGCGCGGTGTCGTTGTGAAGGGGTACCCATGAGTCACGAGACGACGCTTCGGCGTCCGGTGTCGGTCGGGGCGGTTTCGATCTTTCTGCTGGTCGCCGGGATCCTGGAGATCATCGCCGGCATCCTGCTGATCGTGAACCATGACAACAAAGACACGCAAGAGGGACTCGGGACGGCGAGCCCTGACGTCCCGCACGCCACGACACTGCTGCTGCTCGGAATCGCCGCCATCGTCATCGGGCTGATGTACATCGCGGCGTCCCGTGGTCTCTGGGCCGGTGACGACACCTGGCGGGTCATCGTCATCTTCGTCTCGGTGCTGAACATCATCGGCCTGATCATGGCCACCATCTTCGTCATCGATACCACCAGCCGGATCGTCACGATCGTCACGGCCGTCGTGGCGGCGTTGGTGATTGCCGCCCTTGCCTCGCCCAGGTCGAAGGAATTCTTCGGCGCGTAGCATCCGCACTAGGGTCGGTCCATGCTGCGGATCGGATTGACCGGCGGGATCGGCTCGGGGAAGTCGACGGTGGCCGCACGCCTGCTGGAGCGCGGCGCTGTGGTTGTGGACGCGGACCGACTTGCGCGCGAGGTGGTCGAACCCGGCACGCCCGGACTCGCCCGGATCGCAGCGACGTTCGGGCCGTCGGTGATCGCGCAGGACGGTGCGCTCGACCGGGCCGCGCTGGGAGCGGTGGTCTTCGAGGACCCGGCTGCTCGACGTACGTTGGAGTCGATCACCCACCCGTTGATCCAGGCCAGGACGCGGGAGCTGTTTGCCGCCGCGCCGCCGGAGGCGGTGGTCGTGCACGACGTGCCGCTCCTGGTGGAGTTGGGGATGGCGCCGAACTACCACCTGGTGATGATGGTGCACGCCGACGAGCAGGTGCGGCAGGACCGCCTGGTCAGTGACCGGGGGATGGACCCGCAGGCGGCTCGCAGCCGGATCGCAGCCCAGGCGGGCGTGGTGCAACGGCGTGCGGTCGCCGACGTATGGCTGGCCAACCACGGCTCCCGTGACGAACTGGCGGCCGCGGTGGACCGCGTGTGGGACGCCCGTCTCGCGCCGTACAACCGGAACCTGCTGACCGGGACCCGAGCTGCGCTGACCGGTCCCGCCCGCCTGGTGCCGCCTGACCCGACCTGGCCCGCGCAGGCTCAACGGCTCATCAACCGGCTGCAGCACGTCCTGGGTGACCGCGCAGTCCAGATCGACCACATCGGTTCGACGTCGATACCGGGCCTGGCCGCCAAGGACGTCATTGATCTCCAGGTGGGCGTGGCGCAGCTCGTCGATGCCGACGAGCCAGGGTTTATCGCGGATCTCGCGGCGGCCGGGTTCCCGCGGATGGCTGGCAACACCTGGGACTCGCCCAAGTCCTGGTCGCCGGATGTTGCCAACTGGCAGAAGCGTTTTCACGGGGGAAGCGATCCCGGACGGATCGTGCACGTCCATGTGCGGGAGATCGGCTCGGCCGGCTGGACGGCGGCCCTGCTGTTCCGTGATTGGTTGCGGGCCGAGGCAGGCGAGCGGGCGGCGTACGTCGAGCTGAAGCGTTCGTTGGCGGCATCCAGTGCGACGACGGGGGAGTACGCCGAGGCGAAGGAGCCGTGGTTCGACCAGGCTTTCGAGCGCGCCCGGGAATGGTCCGGCCACTCCGGTTGGCAGCCGTCCTGACCAATTCCTGACCGGCCGTTCACCGGTTCGACAGGATCGGGCCACCGGCTGGTCATCGGTGCCGACCAGCCTCGACGAACGTGCCGGACCCCGATCGCCCCATCGAGCGAGGGGGCCAGCTACAGTCGGCGACTGTGAGTCAGATCACGACGGCACCGGAGCCCACCGGCCCCCGCCACGCCGCCGCGGGCGCCCGGTAGGGGAATGGCTGCTGGCCATCGCCCTGTTGCTTCCGAATCTGGTGCTGCTGATCGTCTTCACCTACCGGCCGTTGATCGACAACATCCGGTTGTCCTTCACCGACTGGAACATCGCGGCACCGCTGGCCAACTACATCGGTCTGGAGAACTACCGCGCCTGGCTGTCGGATCCGAATTCCCATCTGGTGCTGCGCAATACGCTCGTCTTCACGGTCGCGACGGTGGGTTTGTCATTGGTCATCGGCCTCGCCCTGGCCATGTTGCTCGACCAGAAACTGCGCGGGCGCAACCTGGTGCGCTCGGCAATCTTCGCGCCGTTCGTCATCTCCGGTGCGGCGATCGGCATCGCCTTCCAGTTCGTGTTCGACCCGAACTTCGGCATGGTGCACGATCTGTTGTCCCGGGTCGGCATCGGGACCCCGGACTTCTACCAGGAGCCGGGTTGGGCGCTGGTTATGGTCACGGCCACCTACGTGTGGAAGAACATCGGGTACACCTTCGTGATCTACCTGGCCGCGCTGCAGGGCCGGCGCACCGACCTGGACGAAGCCGCCGAAATCGACGGTGCGTCGGCCTGGCAGCACTTCCGCCGGGTGCTGTTGCCGCAGTTGCGCCCCACGACGTACTTCCTGTCGATCACGGTGCTGCTCAGCTCGGTGCAGGTGTTCGACATCATCAACGTGATGACCAAGGGCGGTCCGCAGGGCTACGGCACCACCACGATGGTCTACCAGGTCTACCGGGAGACCTTCGTCAACAACAAGGCCGGCTACGGAGCGACGGTGGCCACCATCATGTTCCTGATCCTGCTGGTCGTCACCGTGGTCCAGGTCCGGGTCATGGATCGGGGGCAGCGTCGTGACTGATTCCGCTGTACAGGGCGACGAGGTTCGCGACACCGAGCAGGGGCTGGTCGACGACGGACCCGAGTTGAACGTCTCCACGGCGCGCAAGGTCGTCGGGTACGCCGGGATGCTGGTGGCCTTCCTGATCGTCGCCGTGCCGCTCTACTGGATCGTGGTCACCTCGTTCAAGGAGCGGCCGGACATCTACACCCAGCCGGCGCAGTGGTGGCCGAAACACTTCACGACGAAGAACTACCCGGCGGCGACGACCGAGATCGACTTCTGGTCCTATCTGCGCAACTCGGTCTTCATCACCGCCGTGCTGTCGTTGGCCAAGATCATCCTCGGGGTGCTGTCCGCCTATGCGTTGTCGCTACTGCGCTTTCCCGGCCGGTCACTGGTCTTCATCGTCGTGATCGCGGCGCTGATGGTGCCCAACCAGATCACCGTCATCTCCAACTACGCGCTGGTCAGTCAACTCGGCTGGCGTGACACCTACCAGGGCATCATCATCCCGTTGGCCGGGGTGGCCTTCGGCACCTTCCTGATGCGCAACGCGTTCCTGGCGGTACCGCACGAGATCGTCGAGGCCGCACGGATGGACGGCGCCGGCCCGTTGAAGCTGCTGTGGCGCGTGGTGCTGCCGATGACCTGGCCGACGTTGATCGCCTTCGGTCTGATCACCGTCGTCAACGAATGGAACGAATACCTCTGGCCCTACCTGATGGCCAGCGACAGCCGGGTCGGCACGCTGCCGATCGGCCTGACCCAGTTGCAGAACACCGACGGCATCAGCAACTGGGGACCCGTCATGGCGGCGACCGTCCTGGCGATGCTGCCCGTGCTTGCGCTCTTCCTTGTCCTGCAACGTCACATGATCAAGGGCCTGACCGCGGGTGCGGTCAAAGGCTGACAACCTCGAAAGGACTGTGTCCGTGATGGATTCAACTGTCTCCCGCCGTAACCTTCTTGGTCTGGGCGGAGGTGCGCTGATCGCCGCCGGCCTGTCGGCATGCGCCGGCACCGGTTCGACGACCTCCGACAACGGCGGTGGCGGCACCGCCGGGTCGGGAACGATCGATTTCTGGAGCAACCACCCGGGCAAGTCGAAAGCGACCGAGCAGAAGATCATCGCGGCCTTCGAGAAGGCCAACCCCGGTCTCAAGGTAAAGCTCACCGACGCCGGCAAGAACTACGAAGAGGTCGCGCAGAAGTTCAACGCGGCCCTCTCGGGTGGGTCACTGCCCGACGTGGTCGTCGTCTCGGACGTCACCTGGTTCAACTTCGCGATCAACGACCGGCTGGCCGATTTCGCCGCACTGGCGACCGCGAACAAGGTGGACACCGCCGACTACGTCGAGGGCCTCTACAACGACTACCAGTACGACGGGAAGCACTACGCGGCGCCGTACGCCCGCTCCACGGTCGTCTTCTACTGGAACAAGGACATGTTCAAGAAGGCCGGCCTGCCCGACCGTGCGCCGACGTCGTGGGATGAGTTCACGCAGTGGGCGCCGAAGCTGCAGTCTGCGATCGGCAGCGGCAAGTCGCCGATCATCCTGGACGACGGCTCGAACTACCTCGACTGGACCTTCCAGAACATCGTGTGGAACTACGGCGGTGCCTACTCCAAGGATTGGACGCCGACCTTCACCGACCCGGGCACGGTCAAGGCGGCGACGCTGCTGCAGTCGTGGGCCAAGAACAAGTACCTGAAGACGTCGGCGGACTCGGCTGCCGACTTCAGTGCCGGTCTGGGCGCCGTGTTGATGGAGTCCACCGGCGACCTGGGTGGGTTCAAAGACCTGCCGTTCGAGTTGGGCGTGGGCTTCGTGCCGGCCCCCGAGGGAGTGAAGACCTGCCCGACCGGTGGTGCGGGAGTGGCTGTGCCGCAGGGTATCTCCGATGCCCGGAAGGCGAACGCGATCAAGTTCATCGATTTCCTGACCAACACCGCCAACACGGCCACCTTCACCCAGGCCACCGGCTACATGCCGGTGCGGACCTCGGCGACCTCCGATGCCTCGGAGGCGGCCTACCTCAAGGCCAACCCGAACTACGAGGTGGCGGTCAAGCAGCTGCCGAGGACCCGGCCGCAGGACTACGCGCGTGTCTTCGTCCCCGGAGGCGGCACCATGATCGGTGAGGCACTGGACAAGATCGTCGCCGGTTCCGACGTCAACGGAACCCTGAGCGCGCTCAACCAGCAGATCCAGTCGGCGTACGACAGCCAGCTGAAGTCGAAGGTGCAGAAGTAGGGTCAATGGCGTCAGTTTTCTTCGACAAGACCACCCGGCGGTACCGCGGGAACGACCGACCTGCGGTCGATGCGCTCACGCTGGACATCCCGGACGGCGAATTCCTCGTGTTGGTGGGACCGTCCGGCTGCGGTAAGTCCACGACGTTGCGCATGCTGGCGGGTCTCGAACCGGTCAACGGCGGTCGGGTGCTGATCGACGGCCACGATCAGGACGGCGTACGGGCCAGGGACAGGGACGTGGCGATGGTCTTCCAGAGTTACGCGCTCTACCCCAACATGACCGCCGAGGAGAACATGGCCTTCGCACTGCGCAACGCCGGGGTGTCGAAAGCCGATGCGCACGCGCGGGTCGCCGACGCGGCCAAGATCCTGGAGCTCGAACCGCTGTTGGATCGCAAACCGGGGCAACTGTCCGGCGGCCAGCGCCAGCGCGTCGCGATGGGCCGGGCGATCGTGCGCCAGCCGAAGGTGTTCTGTATGGATGAGCCGCTGTCCAACCTGGATGCCAAGCTGCGGGTTTCGACCCGCGCCCAGATCGCCCAACTCCAACGCCGGCTCGGTGTCACGACCGTCTACGTCACTCACGACCAGGTCGAGGCCATGACGATGGGCGATAGGGTCGCAGTGCTGAACGAGGGTGTGCTGCAACAGGTTGCGCCGCCGCAGGAGCTGTATGACAACCCGGCGAACACCTTCGTCGCTGCGTTCATCGGCTCACCGGCGATCACCTTGTTCGACTCCGAGGTCACCGATGGGCGGGTAGACGTCTTCGGGCTCGCCGTGCCGTTGCCACGCGAGCAGGCACAGGCCGCCCGTGTCACCGTCGGTGTTCGCACCGAGGGATGGCACGTGGTCGGTGAGGGCGAGGACGGCATCCCGATCACCGTCGAACTGGTGGAGGCGCTGGGGGCGGAGTCGTTCGTCTACGGCCGGCCGGGCGGCGATCCCGAGGCGCCGCGGATCGCCGTACGCGTGGCCAAACGTGCGTCGCCCGAGGTCGGTTCGCAGGTCCGGGTCGCGGTCGACGCACAGGAGATCCACGTATTCGACGCGGAGTCCGGCGAGCGGGTCTGATCGGTCAGGGCACGTACGCCGGATACGCGACCTGCCCGGCAGGTACCGGTGCACCGGAGTCCAGAACGAGGATCTGGGCCACCTCCGGTGGAGCCCAGTCGGGGATCGGAAGGTGCAGGCCGTACGCCGCGGCCCGGCCGAACCCGAACCGCCCGTAGTACTGCGGTGAGCCCTCGAGCACGACGAAGGGCACACCGTCGTGGGTGGCTGCGTGCAGAACCGCGCGGACGAGCGCGGACCCGATGCCGGTGCCTTGGGATCCGGGACGTACGGCGAGGGGCGAGAGCATGGTGATCGTGCCGACCGTGCCGTCCTGCGCCCGCACCGGCGTTCCGCTCAGACACACCTGACCGACGACCTGACCATCCTCCTCGGCAACGAGTTCGTGGTCCGGGCAGACGAATTCGCCCGTGCGGATGCTGCGCACCATGGTGGCGACGGCAGGACCCTCGTCAGGGCCGAACGCCTCCCGGACCACATCGTCGATGGCGTCGTAGTCGGACGGGGTGGCGCGGCGGATGCTGACGGTCACGTCATCGAACTTCGCCCACCAGGGCTGCCGAGTCAACCGGATTGTCGCCCGCGTCGTACTGTCGGGACGTGACGCGGACTCTCGGTGAACCGGTGGACATCGCGCCAGGGCACGATCGGCGTCATGTGATCCTGGGGATCTGCGCCCTCAGCCTCCTGGTCGTTGGGATCGACTCCACCGGCGTCAACCTGGCGCTACCGGACATCTCCCGTCAGTTGGGCGCCGCGGACGCACAACTGCAGTGGGTCGTGGACGCCTACACCTTGGTGCTCGCCGGCGGTTTGATGCTGGGCGGTTCCATGGGCGACCGGTTCGGCCGGCGCCGGGTCTTCACGACCGGATTGGTCGTGTTCGGCCTCGGATCCCTCCTCTGCTCCCTTGCCCCGAACGCCGACCTGCTGATCGCTTCCCGAGCCGCACAGGCCATCGGCGGCTGCATGCTGAACCCCGTGGCGATGGCCATCATCACCAACACGTTCCGCGAGCCACGAGAACGGGCCAAGGCGATCGGTATCTGGGGTGCGGTCTTCGGGCTGAGCATGGCGTTGGGGCCGGTGGTCGGCGGTGCCCTGATCGCCGCCGTCGACTGGCGAGCCATCTTCTGGCTGAACCTCCCGGTCGTGGTGCTGGCCATGGCTCTGACCGCTCGGTTCGTGCCCGAATCCCGTGCCGATCGGGTGCGCCGGTTCGACCCGGCCGGGCAACTGCTGGTCGTCGTCTTCCTCACCAGCCTGGTATTCGGCATCATCGAGGGTCGTCGGCTGGGCTGGACCTCGGCCGCGATCATCGGCTGTTTCGCAGTGGCTGCCGTGGCGTTGGCGACTTTGGTCGTCGTCGAGTCGCGGGTGTGCGAGCCGCTGATCGATCCCCGATTCTTCCGCAGTGTCACGTTCAGCGGCGCGGTGGTCAGCGCCGTCCTCGCGTTCTGTGCCATGGGTGGCTTCCTGTTCCTGACCAGCGTCTACCTGCAGAACACCCGGGAGCTGTCCGCGTTGCACGCCGGTCTGATGACGCTGCCGATGGCCTTGGTGATGGCCGTCTGTGCCCCGATCTCGGGCCGGCTGGTCGCCGCGCGTGGAGCCCGGTTGCCCACGCTCATCGGCGGCCTGGCGACGGCGCTCGCCGGATTGCTGCTCGTGCGGCTGGCCGCCGACACGCTGTGGGCGTACCTGATCGCGTCGTACATGATCTTCGGGCTCGGCGCCGGACTGCTCAACGCACCGATCACCAACTCAGCGGTCGCAGGGATGCCGCGATCGCAAGCAGGGGTCGCGGCCGCGATCGCTTCGACGAGCCGCCAGGTGGGAACGTCGCTGGGCGTGGCGATCCTGCCGGCGGTCACCTACGCGGGACTGGGCGCTGCTCATGGCGACTTCGCCCGCGCGTCGCGACCGGCGTGGGCGATCACGGCGGTCATCGGCGTGGTACTCGCGGCGGTGGCGCTGGTGATCGGTTCGAGATGGGCCGTCCGCAGCCAGGGAAAGGTGGCTGCGCTGTTCGATTGAGCGGTCGGCTTACGGTGGTCGTATGCGCGGTGAATACAAAGTCGTCGGCGGAAAACTCGTAGCAGTCGAACTCGAGGTCGAAAACGACCGTCTCGCAGGGGTGTCTGTGTCGGGCGACTTCTTCCTGGAACCCGACGATGCGTTGGAGGACATCGACGCGGCGTTGGACGGTATGCCGGTGGATGCTTCGGTGGAGCAGTTGGCGCACGCCATCGAAGGGGCGCTGGACCCGAGCGTGCGGCTGATCGGGTTTAGCCCCGAGGCGGTGGGGATCGCCGTACGCCGAGCATTGGGCAAGGCGACCGGCTGGGACGACCACACGTTCGACGTGATCCCGCCAGTAGTCCTGCCGCCGGTCATGCACGTGGCTCTGGACGAGGTCATCGCCAAGGAGGTCGCGGCGGGGACGCGAAACCCGACCTTCCGCTTCTGGGACTGGGACTCGCCGCTGGTGGTGATCGGGTCGTTCCAGTCCTACCGGAACGAGATCGATCCGGAGGGGGCGGCGAAGTACGGCATCGGAGTGGTGCGCCGGATCTCCGGCGGCGGTGCGATGTTCATGGAGCCCGGCAACTGCATCACCTACTCGCTGGTCGTGCCCGCGTCACTGGTCGAGGGCCTGTCGTTCGAACGGTCCTACTCCTTCCTCGACGAATGGGTCATCGCTGCGTTGGGCGAGGTCGGCGTGAACGCGCACTTCATACCGCTGAACGACATCGCCTCCGACCAGGGCAAGATCGGCGGCGCGGCGCAGAAGCGCTTCGCGGCGGGAGCGGTGTTGCATCACGTGACGATGTCCTACGACATCGATGCCGACAAGATGCTGCAGGTGTTGCGGATCGGCCGGGAGAAGATGTCCGACAAGGGCACCAGGAGCGCGAACAAACGGGTCGACCCGATGCGTTCGCAGACCGGTCTGCCGCGGGCGGAGATTCTCTCCTCTTTCCAGCGGTCGTTCATGGCCCGCTACGCCAGCCGGCTGTCGGCGTACTCGCCCGCTGAGCTGTCGGAGGCGGAACGGTTGGTGCAGGAGAAGTTCGGTACGGAGGAGTGGACGCACCGCGTCCCGTGACTTAGGTAAGCCTTAGCTATCTGTTACGGTCGGTCCATGACCGCGACGGACCCGTCAGTCCTTTCCGAAGTCCGCCCCTTCGAGCTGTACGACGTGCGCGTCCTTCGCCGCGAACGGCTCACGCCGCACTTGGTGCGCGTGACGTTCGGTGACGCGTCGCTGCCCGAGGGGCAGCCGTGGATCGCGGACGCCGGCTACGACCAGCGGATCAAGCTGATCTTCGCGGCGCCGCGGCAGAGTCTCGATGACTTCCCCAGGGGGCGGACTGGTTCACGCAATGGCGGCAACTTCCCGATGCGCAGCGGGCTGCCATCCGCACCTATACGTTGCGCCAGGTGCGCCGTGCCGCCGGGGAATTCGACGTGGACATGGTCGACCACGGTGACAACGGTCCCGGTTCGGCGTTCGCCGGCAGTGCAGCGGTTGGGGACCGGGTGCTGGTGCTGGGGCCCAACGACGCCTACGACGGCGACGCCGGCGGGCTGGAATTCCACCGTGACGCGGCGGCGGGTACGCATCTGCTGGTGGGTGACGAGACGGCGGTCCCGGCGATCTGGGGGATCTGCGAACGTCTGCCGCAAAACGCCCGGGGCTTGGTGTGCGTCGAGACTGCGGACGCTGCGGATGTCGTTGACCTACCGCGCCCGCCCGGCCTGGAGGTCAGTTGGGTGCGCTCGGCGCCGGTGCGTGGCGAGTTGCAGACCGAGGTGGTACGTCGATGGCTCGCCGACCACCCCGAACTCACCCACGGCGGCGGCCCGGGTGCAACGACCATCTTCTTCGACGGCGCCGATGACGCGTACTGGGAGACGACGCAGGAGCAGGATCCCCGGTTTTCGGTGTGGATCGCGGGGGAGTCCTCGGTGGTGAAGTCGTTGCGCCGGGTGCTGGTGAACGAGTTCGAGGTACCGAAGTCGGCGGTTGCGTTCATGGGGTATTGGCGCGAGGGGCGCGCGGAGAACTAGGGGTAGCTCTGGGTCGGTCGCCCTGAGCTGTGGATTGCGGGGCGCGATCGCGAGTTGTCCACACCCGTGACGTCGGCTCTGGCCGGTGCATCGGGGCCGCCCTACGTTCGAGGGGTGAGCACTTCCGCAGAGCCGGTTCCGCCCTCCGGCGAATCATTCTGTGCTGCAGAGGAATTCGAAATTGCCGAAACCCTGTTGGCCCCGTTCACAGGACTCTGTGCCGCAGCGTTGGACGCGGTGCGCGGCGGTGTCGCCGTGATGGCAGCCATGCCCCCGGGCAGGAGTTGGATCCCGTGGCCGGGGCCGCGGCTCGTTTCACCGAGCGTGCTCTGGTGGATGCGTTGGACGCGGTCGGGGTGTCGAGGGCCGCTCTGCAACGCCTCGAGACTGAACTGGTCCGCGAGGGACTGGCCCGCGGACTGCCTGCGTCGCAGGGCCGTTCGGGCCCGGATTGGGTGCGCGTCGTCGAGGGCGTGCACGCGCCACCGCCGGATCGGACGCATGCGGGTCGGGTGGTGGCGGTCGCTTCAGCCGCGAATGCCACCGCGGTGGGCGGCCTCCCGCCTCTCGGTCAGGTCGTGTCCGCAGTGAGCGAGGGGCGACTGGCGGTGGACAAGGCTGCGCAGATCATCCGGTTCGTCGAAGACGTGGCACCGGTCGTCGACGAGCAGGAGCTGTCAGAGGTCATCACCACGATGGTCGTCGCGTCCGTGGACGCCCCGGAGACTGCGCAGCGCCTGCGTAGGCCGGGCGAGTCGTGGTTGGGATCGTGGGGTCTGACCTCCCGGGAGTTGGCGACGGTGATCAACAAGAGCCGACAGGTGCTCGCACCGCACGATCTTCTGGCGCAGGAGGAGTCCGCAGCGCGCCGGGGCCGGACACTGCACACGTTGCCCGGGCCCGGAGGATTGACCGAGTACCGGTTGACCGTCGAGGCGGAAGCAGCCGCCGTGATCGACGCGGCCGTCGCGGCGCTGTCGGCACCGGTGCCCGGTCCCCAGGGCGAGCCGGATCCGCGGCGGCTGGCGCGCCGGCGCGCGGATGCCCTGATGGACGTGATCGCTCGAGGCGTCGAAGCCGGCGGCGCTCTTCCTCGGTGGTCGCGGGCCCAGCTGCTCGTGACGATCGGCCTCGATGCGCTGCGCGGTGACACTGACGCCGCACACCGGTACCGGTCAGGTGCTGTCGGCTGCGGCCGTTCGGCGTACGGCGTGTGACGCCGGGATCATCCCGATGGTTCTGGGGACGGCTGGTCAGGCCCTCGACATCGGTCGGGAGAAACGGCTCTTCACGCAGGCACAACGCCTCGCGGTCTGGCGCCGGGACGGCAAGTGCACGTTCCCCGGGTGCTCGGTGCGTGCCCCGTGGTGCGACCTGCACCATCTGATCGCGTGGGCCAAGGGTGGACGGACCGACCTGGCGAACTGCGGGTTGTTGTGCCGACGACACCACACCCTGGTCCACGAGCAGGAACTCACCGCGACGGTGACCGCGATGGGCGTCCGGTGGAACCTGCGACCATGAGTGCACGCCTCCCGTGCCCCTGAACCGGTGGATGTGGGCCGGTGACTCTCAGCCGCGCTGACGGACCGCTTCGTACAGCACGATCGAGGTGGAGTTCGCAGCGTTGAGCGATGATGCGTGCCCGCCGATCGGGATCCTGGCGATGACATCGCACGCCTCCCGCCAGCCCGCCGACATCCCCGTCCGTTCCGTGCCCGTGACAATCAGGGTCGGGCGGGTCAGATCGATGCGGTCGACCGAGTCGGTGCCGGTCTCGTCGGTGCCGACGACCTGGACCGGTATGCCGCCGTGCCGCATCGAGTCGACCCAGTCCATCGCCTCGGCCGGTCCGGCGAGCCGTACCGACGGGACGGTGAACACCGACCCGGTAGATGCCCGTACCGCCCGGGGGTCGTAAGGGTCGGCTCCGTGTCCGGTGATCAGGACGCCGTGTGCCCCGAACGCGTCGGCTGACCGGATGATCGAGCCGATGTTGCCGGGGGAGGCGGGCCGGTCGAGGGCGACCGCCAGCAGGTCCGGGGCAACCGGGATCCGGCCGGGGTCATCCGGCGGGATCGCGACCGTGATGAGCAGCTCCGGCGTGCGGTCCTCCTGCTCGCCGAGTTCGGCGAGCAGGTCCGGCTCCAGCAGATACTCCCTGGCGCCGGCCGCCCTCGCCCGGTCGGCGACGTTGCGGGCCCACCCCGAACGCGGACCGTCTGCAGCGATGAGAACGGAACGGATCGGCGTACCCGCAGTGAGGGCCAGATCGGTCGGGCGCACGCCCTGAACGATCAGTTCACCGGCCCGGTTGCGCTTGGTGCGGTTGGTCAGCAGGGTCTGCCAGTACTGGAAGGTCGCGTTGCGCGACCGGATCCGGGTGACCATCCTCAGGCCTTCATCGGGCGGTGGCCGGTTGTCGGGATCATGGGTGCAGCCTAGGCAGGGTGCTCACGGGGCCAGCAGCACCTGGCCGAGTTCCTGCGTACATCGCGTGAGCGCGACGTACAGGCCGTTCCAGCCACGGGGTTCCCGGCAGATGCCGCCGGGATCCACCACGAGGGTGGCGTCCCACTCCAGTCCCTTGGCTTCGGTAGCCGCCAGCACCGGCAGGGCCGGCAGCTCGGACCGGAGTGCGGTGAGGCGGTCGCTTGGGGCGATGACACCGACGGTGCCGCCGGCCCAGCGCTCGGTGAGTTCTGCGGCCAAGCGTGCGGTCGTGGCGATGAGGACCTCTTCGGTCGCGCTGACCTCCCACGGCTGGTAGCCGGAGTCGCGCATGGCCCGGGGTGGATGGTTGTGGCTACCGGCCGCTTTCAGGACCGGCGGGGTCAGGGCCATGACTTCTCGTGGGGTGCGGTAGCAGATCGTCAGGTCGGCGCGCCGCCAGCGATCGCCGAAGGCGACCGAGACTGCTTGCTCCCACGTGGTGTGACGATGCGGCGTCTCGGCTTGATCGATGTCGCCGACCGCCGTGACGGATCGGGACGGCACGCGGCGGCCCACCATGTGCCATTGCATCGCGGACAGCTCCTGCGCCTCGTCGATCACGACGTGCCCGTAGACCCAGTCGCGGCGGTCCGCAGCCCGGTGAGCCACGAATTCGCCCTGGGCGTCGTTACTGCCGTGGGCCTCGCCGAGCGCGTCGGCGATGGCGTCCAGCAGGGGTAGGTCGCTGGGGGCCACCTGGCCCTTGGTATCAAGATCGGGCGCACGGAGCACCTGGTTGCGCTCGCCGTCCGTCAGCCACGGCATGAAGTGGGTGAGTAGCCCGCAGTCGCCGAGCAGCCGGCTCAGTGTCGTTTCCGCATCGAGGGTCGGCCAGAACTTCTCCAATGCACCCGCCACGACCGTGTCGTCGGCGATACGGGTGCGGAGCCGTTCGATGTCGGCGTCGGTGAGTGACCCATCGACCTCGCCGCCAGACACTCCTAGCAGGACGCCGCGATTGTCCGCGCGCGCCAGACCGGCGTCGACCCCGGCCAGGATGTCCTCGAAGCCCTCCTCCATGCTGGCGACGAGCTGGTCGTGCAGAGCGATGACGCCATCGGTCAGCGCGTCATGCATCGTGTCGATGAACCGGCGCCTGGCGGCGTGATAGTCGCGGCCCGCTGACGCATCGATCGCGCGCTGCACGCGGTCGCCATCGACGGTCACCTGCTCACCGTCGATGGCGACGGTCAACGGCGCGGGTTGGGGTCTCAGGGATCTGACGTACGCCGTGAGGGCGGGTTGCCAGGCATCGCGACCCTTGATCTCAGCGACCTCGCGAGTCTCGGGCAGCCGGGTCTCGACCCCGGGGATCAAGGTGTCCAGTGTCATGGCAACGACCGAGGTTTCGCCCAGGGCGGGCAGTACCTGGGCGATGTAGTCAAGGAACCGGCGGGACGGGCCGATGACCAGGACGCCTTGCCGGGCGAGCTCGGGTTGGTCGAAGAGCAGGTAGGCGACCCGGTGCAGCGCGACGACGGTCTTGCCGGTGCCGGGCCCGCCCTGCACCACCAGCGGCTGGTTGGCCGGGGCCCGCACGATGTCGTCCTGTTCGCGTTGCAGGGTGGCGATGGCTGTGCCCATGGTGCCGGTCCGTCGCGCGGACAGTGCCGCCAGCAGAGCGCCTTCCCCGACCAGATCGGTTCCGGGCAGGCTCGGGTCGAGCGGTTCGTCGTCGACCCTGATCACATCTCGGCCATCCAGACGGATGTGCCGGCGTCGCGCGTACCCCTGGGGATCGAGCGGGGTCGCGGTGTAGAACGCCCGCGCAGCACGTGCCCGCCAGTCCAGCACCAGTGGTTCGTTGTCCTCCACGGGGTCCGGCAGCCCGATCCGACCCAGCCGGCGGGTGGAACCATCGAGGCTGTCCAGCCGGCCGAAGACCAGCCCGCGCTCGGCGTGCTCCAGTTCTGCCCGCCACCGGCGCACCGAGGCCAGGCGCGCCACCCCCACCTCGTCGTCCGCGAGGATGTCGGCCAGTTGCTGGTTCGCCTGCGTCAGCAGTTCGTCGCGTCGGGCGTACGCCGCGTCGACGGCCTTCTGCTCCTGTGCGATGGCGTCATGCTGGTTGTCGGCGTCATGTTCGAGGCGGGCGGACATGGGCATCAGGCTCCTTCGGCGACGACTCGTCGGCCCCAGAAATGAGGCGGCGACCAGTGAACCAACGCCTCGGACAGGCCACGAAATTACGGCGGCCGCAAGGGATGTCGCGTGGGGGTTGCCGCGCCCGCCCGATGAGCGCACGTTCGCTCAGGGCAGCGAGCCGTAGCCGAGTATGCCTGCGTCCGTGATGTTCTGGGTGGTTACGGTGATGCCGCCGGGCTGGTTTCCGCCCACCGTCGTGAAGGAGTCGCCAGAGGTGGCCACCACCAAGTTGGTGTGGTTGCCCCAACGGTTCGGCGCGTCGTACATGACGACATCGCCGATCACCGGACGGTACGCGGAGCCACCGCGATGGAAGCGGCCCGCCTTGGTGAAGTAGTCCTGCAACGTGTAGACGCCGGGGATCCGCCAGCCGCCGGAGTTCGGATTGCGCAGGGGAGTACCGGCGGTCTTCATCACCCAACTGACGAAATCGGCGCACCACGCCTCGTCGACGCCCTGGGAGTAGGTGGTCGCGCTCTGCGGGTGCTCGAACTGCTCCCGGGCCACCGTCACGACGCGCAGTTGGGTGGCACTCAACCCGTTCGTGGCGGGGTACCCGGGGTGCTCCTGGTCGCTGCCGGCAACGCCGGGAACGTGGCGGATGTCGCGGCCGCGCCGGAGCATCCGGCCAACAGCGCGGTGCAGGTGAGACCGAGCGCGACGAGGCTCCGACGGGGCATGGATCAGAGCGTACGACGCGTGGCGGGCCGCCGCCGGAATGTCGCTGTCGGTGGTGGCGTTTACCGTTGCAATATGCGACCGACAACTGATCTGCAGCGCCGGGTGGCGCCCTTCGAGGTCGTCTCGGAGTATTCGCCGAGCGGTGACCAGCCGACGGCCATTGCCGACCTGACCGCGCGGGTGAAGTCGGGCGAGCAGGATGTGGTGCTGCTGGGTGCCACCGGCACCGGTAAGTCCGCGACGACGGCCTGGCTGATCGAGCAGGTGCAGCGGCCGACGTTGGTCATGGCACCGAACAAGACTCTCGCTGCGCAACTGGCCAATGAGTTCCGCGAGCTGCTGCCGAACAACGCGGTCGAGTACTTCGTGTCGTACTACGACTACTACCAGCCCGAGGCGTACATCCCGCAGACGGACACCTACATCGAGAAGGACTCCTCGATCAACGAGGAGGTTGAGCGGCTACGGCACTCGGCGACCAACTCGCTGCTCACCCGGCGCGATGTGATCGTGGTCGCGTCGGTGTCGTGCATCTACGGTTTGGGGACCCCGCAGGAGTACGTCGATCGGATGGCCCGCCTGCGCGTCGGCGACCGCATCGACCGGGACGACTTGCTGCGCCGGTTCGTGCAGATGCAGTACACCCGCAACGACTTGGCCTTCACTCGCGGCACCTTCCGGGTGCGCGGTGACACGGTGGAGATCATTCCGGTCTACGAGGAGTTGGCGATCCGCATCGAGTTCTTCGGTGACGAGATCGAGCGCATCTACACACTGCACCCGTTGACCGGAGAGATCGTCCGCGAAGAGAACGAGATGTACGTCTTCCCTGCATCTCACTACGTCGCCGGCCCGGAGCGGATGGAGCGGGCGATCAGCGGCATCGAATCCGAGTTGGAGCAGCGGCTTGCCGAGCTCGAGCGGCAGGGCAAGCTGTTGGAGTCGCAGCGGCTGCGAATGCGCACGACGTACGACATCGAGATGATGCGGCAGGTCGGATCCTGCTCCGGTATCGAGAACTACTCCCGGCACATCGACGGTCGCTCGCCCGGGTCAGCGCCCAACTGCCTGCTCGACTACTTCCCCGAGGACTTCCTGCTGGTCATCGACGAGTCGCACCAGACGGTGCCGCAGATCGGCGCGATGTACGAAGGCGACATGTCCCGCAAGCGGATGCTGGTCGATCACGGTTTCCGGCTGCCCAGCGCGATGGACAACCGGCCGCTGAAATGGGAGGAGTTCCTGGAGCGGATCGGGCAGATGGTCTATCTGTCGGCGACGCCGGGCGATTACGAAGTGGCCAAGGCCGACGGTGTCGTCGAGCAGGTCATCCGACCGACCGGGCTGGTCGACCCCGAGATCGTGCTGAAGCCGACCAAGGGTCAGATCGACGATCTGCTCGGTGAGATCCGCGAGCGGGTCGACCGCAACGAGCGTGTCCTCGTCACGACGCTGACCAAGAAGATGGCCGAAGATCTCACGGACTACCTGCTGGAGAAGGGGGTTCGCGTCCGGTACCTGCACTCGGAGGTCGACACACTGCGCCGGGTGGAGCTCTTGCGCGAGTTGCGACTGGGCGAGTTCGATGTGCTGGTCGGCATCAACTTGCTGCGAGAAGGTCTCGACCTTCCGGAGGTCTCGCTGGTGAGCATCCTCGACGCCGACAAGGAGGGCTTCCTCCGCTCGGCGCGGTCACTGATCCAGACCATCGGCCGTGCCGCGCGTAACGTCTCGGGTCAGGTGCACATGTACGCCGACACGGTGACGCCGTCGATGCAAGAGGCCATCGATGAGACGCACCGCCGGCGCGAGAAGCAGTTGGCCTACAACACGGAGCACGGTATCGATCCGGAGCCGCTGCGCAAGAAGATCGCTGACATCACCGACCTGCTGCAGCGGGAGGACGCCGATACCGACGCCCTGATCGGAAGCGGCCGGACCCAGTCGCGCGGGAAGTCCACCGGCCGCGGTCGGGGTGGTCGTGGTGCTGCTGCCGCCGATGCGGCCGAGGTGTCCGGATCGCGGGTGGCGAGCCTGCCGGCGGGTGAGTTGTCCGACCTCATCCAGGAGCTCACCGCGCAGATGCACCAGGCGGCAACCGATCTGCACTTCGAACTGGCCGCCCGGTTGCGCGATGAGATCGGTGACCTCAAGAAGGAACTGCGGCAGATGGCCGAAGCGACTCGTTGACGGTCACTGCTCCGCGATCGGCTCGTTGTCGGCGACCTTTCGGCCGGTGAGCACGGCAACGCTCGCTGAGACGACCATTGCCATCCCCACGAGTTGCACGGGCGTCAGCCGTTGGTGCAGCACGATGAGCCCGGCAAGAGCAGCCGCAGCCGGCTCGAGGCTGAGCAAGATCCCGAACACCTGCGGCGACAACCGGCGCAGGGCCAGCAGTTCGAAGGAGTACGGCAGCACCGAGGACAGGATGGCGATCCCGGCGCCTTTGAGGAGTGCCTCCGGGTGCAAGAGGCTCGATCCGGCAGACAGCACGCCGAGCGGCACCACGACGACCGATGCGAGACACATCGCGATGGTCAATCCGTCGAGCCGTTCGAAACGAGCCCCGGTCCAGCCGCTGGTCAGGATGTAGAGCGCCCAGAAACCTCCGGCCGCCAGCGCTAGAGCGATTCCCACCAGATCAAGTTCGGCCCACGGCGTGGTCAGTGCTCCCGAGATCAGGACGACTCCTACACCTGCGGCCGCAACCGCGATCGCGTCCCGGGGACGACGGGACAGCACTGCGGAAAGCACCAGCGGCCCGACGAATTCGATGGTGACGGCCACGCCGATCGGCAGCCGCTCCAGTGAGCCGTAGAACGACAGGTTCATACAACCCAGGGCGGCGGCGTACGCCGTAACCGCCAACCAGTCCCGCCGGCTGCGCCCCGACCACCGGGGCCTGGCGACGGCCAGCATGATCAGCGCCCCGATGGCCAGGCGCAGCGCCACCGATCCCGCAGCACCCACCAGCGGCAGCAGCGTGGCGGCCAAGGCGCCACCGAACTGGACCGAGACGATCCCGGCCAGGACCAGCAGCGGCGCCGGCACCCGGTCGCCGGGCAAGGTTGCCGGGCGGCCGGGACCCGCCGCGGAGGTCACCGCATGAGGCCGGGGATCCGGGCCGCCGCTACCAGCGTCGTCATCCGTTCCGGAGTCAGCGCTTCCTCGACGACGGTCGCACCGGTCTCGGGTGCGTGCAGCATGCGCCGGGGTCCGGTGACGATGCCGACATGGTGGATCCGCTTGCCGGGATGGGCGAAGAAGTAGAGATCACCGGGCTGCGCCTCCTCGAGGGCTACCGCGGGCAACGCATCTGCCTGATCGTCGGCGTCGCGGGGCAGCACGATGCCGAACCAGCGAGCAGTGTTGTGTACCAACGAGGAACAGTCGACCGCGTCGGGCGCTGAACCGCCCCAGAGATACTTGGTGCCGGCGTACTCCTGTGCCCGTTGGATGAAGATCTCCGGCAACGGTGCGATGCGCGGCGATCGCAGCGGCGGTGTCTCCTGCGATTCGGCAACCTGTAGATGGGCGGTACGCACCCAACCCGGGTAGCCCCGCTCGTCCTTGGCGCTCGGCTGCCACGCGGCGTACCCGTGGCTCCACCCGTCGTCAGTCTGCTCGTCCACCCAGAACGGCTCGCCCTCGACCAACTCGGTGTCCAGCCGGCCGTGCAGCGAGAGCCGGTCGGCTTCCGGGCCGGCGGCATCCAGCGCCGCCAGCCACGCCCCGTGATCGGGTACGTCGGCCGTCACCGGGCCGTCCACCGCACCGGAGGAGTGCGGTGACACCCAGACCGGCGACACGGGAACTCGGACGAGGAACAACTGGGCGGCGGTCACCGAGCCATCCAATCACCAGCCCCGATCGCGCCATTCCTGCAGGTGCGGCCGTTCGGCAGCCAGCGTGGTGTCGTCGCCGTGGCCGGGATAGACCCAAGCGTCGTCGTACACATCGAAGATGCGGTCGGACACGTCGGCGATGAGTGACGGAAACGACTGGTAGTCATAATGATTGGTGGCGCCGACGCCTCCAGGGAACAGTGAGTCGCCGGTGAACAGCTGCACACCGTCCGCGCTGGTGAGAGCCACCGCCACCGATCCGGGGGTGTGGCCACGCAGGGCGATGACGTCCAACGTCAGGCTCCCCACGGTCAGCCGGTCGCCGTGGGCCAGTGGGATGTCGGTCCGCACCGGAATGGCGTCGACATCGGCGACGCCTGCAGCCGTCTGCGCACCGGTCGCCTCGGCCGCCTCCTGCAGAGCGCGCACGTGGTCCCAGTGCCGGTGGGTGGTCAGGATGGTGCGCACCCGGGCTGCGCTGTTCTCGATCATGGCGGCGATCGCCGGCCAGTCGTCGGCGGCGTCGATGAGGATCGCATCGTGCGAAACCCGGTCCTCGATGAGGTAGACGTTGTTGCTCATCTCGGACACGGCGAGCTTGTAGATCGTTGCTTCCGGTAGTTCGCGAACCGCCCACGGTCCGCCGGGAGTCACCCGCCCGTCGTACGTCAGGCCGTCGTGGCTCATGTCGTCTTCGCCTCCATCCGCGCGATCGTGACCGCGGCCTGCACCAGGGTGAGGTGACTGAATGCCTGCGGGTAGTTCCCGACCATGTGACCGGACGCCGGGTCGTACTCCTCGGAAAGCAGTCCGAGGTCGTTGGTGAGAGCCACCAGTCGCTTCATCAATGCGTGCGCCTCGTCGAGTCGCCCGGTCAGAGCGTAGGCGCTCACCAACCAGAACGAGCAGGCCAGGAACGGGTGTTCGTCACCGGGCAGGCCGTCGACCCCGGAGTCGGTGCGATAACGCAACAGCAACCCGTCCCGCAACAGATCGCGCTCGATCCGCTCGATCGTGGCAGCGACTCGCGGATCGTCACCCGGCAGGAAGCCGACCGCGGGGATCAGCAACAGACTCGCGTCGACCTCGGTCGTGTCGTAATGCTGGGTGAAAGAGTTGATCTCGGTGTTGAACCCCTTGGCCAGCACCTCGCGATGGACCTCGTCGCGCACGCGGCGCCATTCCTGCACCGACCCGTGGCGTCCGTGATCCTCGACCGCCCGGATGGCGCGGTCGAACGCCGCCCACACCATGACCCGGGAGTGGGTGAAATGCCGCAGCGGCCCGCGGATCTCCCACAACCCGTTGTCCGGTTCGTCCCAGTGCTTGACCAGATCGTCCACCAGGGCACGCTGGACCGACCAGGCGTGCGCGCTCTCCTGCAGGCCCATCTCGCGGGCGTCGTGCAGGGCGATCATCACCTCACCGAGCACATCCGTCTGCTTCTGATCGACCGCGCCGTTGCCGATACGGACCGGCCGGGACCCGGCGTACCCCGGCAGATGGCTCAGTTCGCTTTCGGGTAGGTCGCGCTTGCCGTCGACGGCGTACATGATCTGCATGTCCTCGGGGTCACCCGCGAGCGCCCTCACCAGCCAATCTCGCCACAGACTGGTGGCTCCGGTGAATCCCGCTCCGAGCAGCGCCTCCAGCGTGAGGGACGCATCCCGCAGCCAGCAGTAGCGGTAGTCCCAGTTGCGGACGCCGCCCAGTTCCTCCGGGAGGCTGGTGGTGGGGGCGGCGACGATGCCGCCGCGCCGGGTGTCGGTGAGCAGCCGCAGCACCAGGAGGGAGCGCACGACGTACTCCTGGTAGGGCCCTTGGTAGGAACTGGACGAGGCCCACGCCTCGGAGGTCTCGATGGTGCGCTGGATCCGGGACTCGACCTCCAGCGGCGGCGGGATCGGTTTCCACGAGGCGAACCAGTTCAACGAGTACTCGTATCGTTCACCGGCTTTGACCGTGAAACGGTCGTAGTGGTGACCGTCGACCGCGTGCGGCAGACGGGTCCCGCGAAGGACCAGCATGTCCGGGCCGGCGATGGCGGTGAGGACGTCGTTCTGCTCGCTGTGTCCGCTGTGCCGGGCGACCCAGGGCCGCACCCGGCCGTAACCGAACCGGACGACCCACTCGTGCTCGATCTCGACCTCGCCCTCGAGACCCTCCACGACCCGTACGATGTCGGCCCGGTCCATGCCCAACGGCATGAGATCGGTCACGCGGACTTTGCCCGTGGCCGTGGAGTGCACGGTATCGAGCACCGAACTGTTGCCGCGGTAGCTGCGCGTCGATGTGGCATCGCCGACCGGGCCGATCAACCAGCGGCCGTGGTCGGGGGTGCCGAGAAGCGCCGCGAAACAGGCGGCACTGTCGAAGCGGGGAAGGCACATCCAGTCGAGGGATCCGCGGCGGCTGACCAGCGCCGCGGTCTCGGTGTCGCCGATGATGGCGTACTCCGCGATGGGCACGCGGGGCGGTGTGTCCGATGCCGAGTTGTACGGCCCGGGCACCTCCCGGTGGGAGCGCGCGTGATCAGCGACATCGACCATGCTCAGAGCGTAGGGCGTGAGGCGGTGAATACCCTGCAGCCGGTCAGCGGGTGGGAGGCTGTCGGTGGCGCCGCCTAGCATTGACGGGTGCCTGTCTCCTCCCGGTCCGTGCCCGCTCGGGGCTCTATGAATCACGACCAGCTGCGTGTCCGCGGTGCCCGCGAACACAACCTACGTTCCATCAATGTCGACATTCCGCGGGACGCCCTGGCGGTGTTCACCGGTTTGTCGGGATCCGGGAAGTCATCCCTTGCGTTCGACACGATCTTCGCCGAGGGGCAGCGCCGTTACGTCGAGTCGCTCTCGGCGTACGCCCGGCAGTTCCTCGGTCAGATGGACAAACCGGACGTGGACTTCATCGAGGGTCTGTCGCCCGCGGTCTCGATCGACCAGAAGTCGACCAACCGCAACCCGCGGTCAACGGTCGGCACGATCACCGAGGTCTACGACTACCTGCGGTTGCTCTTTGCCCGTGCGGGCCGACCGCACTGCCCCATCTGCGGCGAGCCGGTGGGCCGGCAGACGCCGCAGCAGATCGTCGACACCCTGCTGGAGCTACCCGATCGGACCCGCTTCCAGGTCCTTGCCCCCGTCGTGCGTCAGCGTAAGGGCGAATACACCGAGCTGTTCGCCGAGCTGCAGACCAAGGGGTACTCGCGGGCCCGGGTCGACGGCGAGGTGGTCTCGCTGGCCGAGCCGCCCGCGCTGACCAAGCAGAAGAAGCACTCCATCGATGTCGTGGTCGACCGGTTGGTCGCCCGGGGTGGGGATGCGTCGGGCAAGCAGCGCCTCACGGACTCGGTGGAGACCGCGTTGCGGCTGGCCGACGGCATGTTGTTCATCGAGTACGTCGATCTGCCGGCTGACGATCCCGGCCGCGAGCGCCGCTTCTCGGAGAAGATGGCCTGTCCCAACAACCATCCGCTCGCCCTGGACGAGATCGAGCCTCGTACGTTCTCCTTCAACAGTCCGTTCGGTGCCTGCCCCGAATGCTCGGGCCTGGGGACCGAGTTGCAGGTCGACCCCGATCTGTTGGTGCCCGACCAGGACAAATCGATCCGGGAGGGCGCGATCCTGCCGTGGGCACAGGGCTCGGGTGCGGCCGACTACTTCCTGCGCGTGATCGGGGCGTTGGCCGAGGAGATGGGCTTCTCGATCGACGACCCGTGGCGGGACTTGCCGGCGACAGCGCGGGATGCCCTGCTGCTGGGGCGCAATCACCAGGTCCACGTGAAGTACCGCAACCGGTACGGCCGCGAACGCAGTTACTCCACCGGCTTCGAAGGGGTCATTCCGTTCGTCAAGCGACGGCACGCGGAGACCGATTCGGACTGGAGCCGCGACCGGTACGAGGGTTACATGCGCGAGGTGCCGTGCCCGACGTGTCACGGTGCCCGTCTGCGGCCGGAGGTCCTGGCGGTCACGATCGGCGGCCGGTCGATCGCCGAGGTGTGCGCGATGCCGCTTTCGGAGTCGGCCGGTTTCCTGGACTCGGTCGAGTTCACTGCTCGTGAGAAGCAGATCGCCGAGCGGGTGATCAAGGAGATCGACGCGCGGCTTGGCTTCCTGCTGGACGTCGGTCTGGATTACTTGTCACTGGACCGTCCAGCGGGGACGTTGTCCGGCGGTGAGGCGCAGCGGATCCGGCTGGCGACCCAGATCGGTTCAGGTCTGGTCGGTGTTCTCTACGTCTTGGACGAACCCTCGATCGGTCTGCACCAACGCGACAACCACCGGCTCATCGAGACCCTGACCCGGCTGCGGGATCTGGGCAACACGCTGATCGTCGTCGAGCACGACGAGGACACCATCTCCACGGCGGACTGGATCGTCGACATCGGCCCGGGCGCGGGGAGCACGGCGGCAAGGTCGTCTACTCCGGTCCGGTGCCGGGTCTGCTGAAGGCCCGGGATTCGATCACCGGCGCCTACCTGTCCGGTGCGAGGGAGATCGTCACGCCGGCCGTGCGCCGGCCCCAGGACGGCCGCGTACTCACCGTGCGGGGAGCCCGAGAGCACAACCTGCAGGACGTCGACGTCGAATTCCCGCTGGGCAACCTGATCGCGGTGACCGGGGTGTCGGGGTCGGGTAAGTCGACGCTGGTCAACGAGATCCTCTACAACGTGCTGGCCAACCAGCTCAACGGCGCGCGGCACGTGCCCGGCCGCCACCGGACGGTCGAGGGACTGCACCACCTGGACAAGGTCGTGCATGTAGACCAGGGGCCGATCGGACGTACGCCGCGCAGCAACCCCGCGACGTACACCGGGGTCTTCGACCACGTCCGAAGGCTCTTCGCCGAGACCACGGAGGCCAAGGTCCGCGGCTACCAACCGGGCCGGTTCTCCTTCAACGTCAAGGGCGGGCGCTGTGAGGCGTGCACCGGAGACGGCACTATCAAGATCGAGATGAACTTCCTGCCGGACGTCTATGTGCCGTGCGAGGTGTGCCACGGTGCGCGGTACAACCGGGAGACACTGGAGGTGCACTTCAAGGGCAAGAACATCGCCGAGGTGCTGGACATGCCGATCGAGGAAGCGGCCGAATTCTTCGCAGCGGTGCCCGCCATCGCCCGGCACATGAACACCCTCGTCGACGTCGGTCTGGGGTATGTCCGGTTGGGTCAGCCCGCGCCGACGCTGTCCGGCGGCGAGGCGCAACGGGTCAAACTCGCTGCTGAATTGCAGAAGCGGTCGACCGGTCGCACCATTTACGTGCTGGACGAGCCGACGACCGGCCTGCACTTCGAGGACATTCGCAAGCTGCTGTTGGTCCTGCAGGGTTTGGTCGACAAGGGCAACACCGTGCTGGTCATCGAGCACAACCTCGACGTCATCAAGTCGGCGGACTGGATCGTCGACATGGGTCCGGAGGGCGGCAACCGCGGCGGCTTAGTGGTCGCTACCGGTACGCCGGAAGACGTTGCGGCGGTGCAGGATTCGTATACCGGGCAGTTCTTGGCGCCGTTGCTTGCTGCTCCGGCGAAGGCACGGCCGTCGACCAGGCGTGCCGCACCACGCACGGCAGCATCGGCGAAGACCACGTCGACCAGGTCCAGGTCGGCAAAGACAACCACTTCGGCCAAGAAGGCGCCCCCGACGGCACGAACCCCTCGAGCCAAAGGCGCCTGACCGCTTCTCACAGCCACCTCCTAGGAGGGGTGCGTTGTGATTGACGGTTCAAACACCCACGATGGGTCTATGAACCCCGACAAGAACGTTCAGCGCACGATGCAGCAGTTGGTGGCCGACCGCCGCGCAATCCTGCGGTCGGCCGGTCTCGGCGGCTCAGCGGTCGCCGCAACGGTCGCGCTCGCCGCTTGCGGGCAATCTTCGGACACTGACACTCCCGCGGCCGCCGCGACGACCGATTCCGGTACTTCCGCAGCAGCCGGGACGAGCACGTCGGCCGCGGCGTCCGGCGCTGGTGCCGCGAAGGCCACCGTTGCCACCTCCAAGGTGCCGGTCGGTGGTGGGGTGATTCTCGAGGAGAAGTACGTCGTCACCCAACCCACCTCGGGTGCGTACAAAGCATTCACCGCGATCTGCACCCATCAGGGCTGTCCGGTGACGTCGGTCGAGGACGGTGTCATCAAGTGTCCTTGCCACGGCAGCGAATTCAGTATCTCGGACGGTTCGGTCACAGAAGGCCCGGCAACCGAGGCGTTGGCGTCCTACACCGCGACCGTGGACGGCAGTGACGTCCGGGTCAGCTGATCGGGACTGTCGGCGCCGCTTCGTAGAGTAGAGGCGTGGCCGACCCATCGACGTACCGTCCCAAGCCGGGGCAGATCCCCGTTGATCCCGGTGTGTACCGCTTCCGGGACAAGGACGGACGGGTGATCTACGTCGGCAAGGCGAAGTCGCTGCGGAGCCGGCTGTCGTCGTACTTCCAGGACATTTCGGCGCTGCACCCGCGCACCCGCACGATGGTCACCACGGGGGCCAGCGTCGAGTGGACCGTGGTGCGCAACGAGGTCGAGGCCTTGCAACTGGAGTACTCCTGGATCAAGGAGTTCGATCCGCGGTTCAACGTCAAGTATCGCGATGACAAGTCCTACCCCTACCTCGCCGTGACGATGGGCGAGCTCTATCCGCGCGCGCAGGTCATGCGCGGCCGCAAGCGTCCCGGCACCCGGTACTTCGGGCCTTACGCGCACGCGTGGGCGATCCGCGAGACGTTGGATCAGTTGCTGCGCGTTTTCCCGGTCCGCACCTGCAGCAGCGGCGTTTTCAAGCGCGCCGGCCAGGTCGGGCGGCCCTGTCTGCTGGGCTACATCGAGAAGTGCTCGGCGCCGTGCGTTGGCCGCGTCAGCGAGGAAGCGCACCGCGCGATCGCTGAGGATTTCTGTGACTTCATGGCCGGCCACACCGACCGCTTCGTGAAGCGCCTCGAACGCGAGATGCTCGAAGCCAGTAGCGAACTCGACTTCGAGACCGCCGCCCGCCGTCGCGACGACCTGGGTGCGCTCACCAAGGCGCTGGAGCGCAGCGCGGTGGTATTGGGTGACGCCACCGATGCTGACGTCTTCGGAATCGCCGACGACGAGTTGGAGGCGGCCGTCCAGGTCTTCCACGTCCGCGGCGGCCGGGTGCGCGGCCAGCGGGGATGGGTCGTCGACAAACAGGAGGAGGGTGACCTGGGCCTGGCCGAAGTGGTCGAGCGACTACTGATCCAGGTGTACGGCGGGGAGTCACCCGAAGGGGTTCCGCGCGAAGTTCTCGTGCCCGTCCTGCCGACGGATCCGGAGTCGGTTGCCGCCTGGCTGAGCAGTCTTCGGGGCGCCCGGGTGGACCTGCGGGTGCCGCAGCGCGGCGACAAACGCACGCTGATGCAGACCGTCGAGCGCAATGCCAGCCAGGCGTTGGCCCGGCACAAGGTGGCTCGCGCCGGCGACCTGACCGCGCGCAGCCAGGCGCTGCAGGATCTGCAGGATGCGCTCGGCCTGTCGCAGGCACCGTTGCGGATCGAATGTTTCGACGTCAGCCACGTGCAGGGCACCAACGTCGTCGCGTCGATGGTGGTCTTCGAGGACGGCCTGGCCCGCAAAGGGGAGTACCGACGGTTCATCGTGCGCGGAACCCCGCAGGCCGACGGTTCGGTGCGGGTGGACGATACGGCCGCGATGGATGAGGTGCTGACCCGGCGGTTCCGGCGCTACCTCGATGAGCAGGGCGATAGCGGTGGTCTGGAGATCGACGACCGGGAGGGCGACGACGGTCTGCCGCACGGGCCGATCGACGAGACCACCGGCAAGCCCCGCCGGTTCGCCTATCCACCGCAGCTGATCGTGGTGGACGGCGGCAAGCCGCAGGTCAACGCCGCGGCGGTCGCATTGAGCAAGCTGGGGATCGACGACGTCGCCGTGGTCGGCCTGGCCAAACGGTTGGAGGAGGTCTGGCTGCCCGACGACGATTTCCCGGTCATCCTGCCGCGCACCAGCGAAGGCCTCTATTTGCTGCAGCGCGTCCGCGACGAGGCGCACCGCTTCGCCATCACCTTCCACCGGCAACGACGGTCCAAGGCGATGGTGCGATCGGCCCTCGACGACATTCCCGGTCTCGGGCAGGTCCGCGCGAAGGCGCTGCTGGCGCACTTCGGTTCGGTGAAGAAGTTGCGGGCCGCCGATGTCAGCGAGATCACGGCCGTCAAAGGGATCGGACCGGCGTTGGCCGAGTCCGTTCATCGTGCCCTGAGCGAGGATGGTGCAGACGTGCCTGCCGTCAACCTGACGACGGGCGAGGTGCTGGAGTGATTGGATCACTGGTGTGAGCCCGCAAGCCGAGCTGATCATCGTGACCGGGATGAGCGGTGCCGGTCGCACGACGGCCGCCAAAGTCCTGGAGGACCGGGGTTGGTACGTCATCGACAACCTGCCGCCGCAGTTGCTGACCGCGATGGCGGAGTTGCTGGCCGACGCCGGCGGGGAGGGGCGATCGCTGGCGGCCGTGGTGGACATCCGGTCGAGGGTGTTCTTCACCGAGTTCCGCGATGGCCTGGACCGGCTGCGCGATGCCGGCTGGAAGCCGACAGTGGTGTTCATGGACGCCACCGACGAGGCGCTGGTGCGTCGCTTCGAGTCGGTACGCCGACCGCATCCGTTGCAGGGCGACGGCCGGATGCTCGACGGGATCCAGGCCGAGCGGGAGGCGCTGTCGGACCTGAGGGACACCGCCGATGTGATCATCGACTCCAGCGGGCTCAACGTGCACCAACTGACCGCGAAGATCCGCGGCATGTTCGGCGGCGACGACGGTCCGAGCCTGCGGATCGCCGTGATGTCGTTCGGCTTCAAGTACGGCATTCCGCTCGATGCGGACATCGTCTTCGACATGCGCTTCCTACCCAACCCGTTCTGGAATCCACAGCTGCGTCCGCACAGCGGTCGCGAACCGATCGTGGCCGACTTCGTGCTCGCCCAACCCGGGGCCAAGGAGTTCCTGCGTAGCGCCGTCGAACTCCTGCGCCCGATGACGGAGGGCTACCTGCGTGAGGGTCGCAGCTACATCACGTTGGCGATCGGCTGCACCGGCGGAAAGCACCGTTCCGTCGCGATGTCGGAAGCCCTCGCCAAGGAACTGGACTCCGATGAGATCCGGGCCATCGTCGTACACCGCGATCTGGGGCGGGAGTGAGCCGTCGTCCGGCGGTCGCCGCACTCGGCGGCGGACACGGTCTGTTCGCCTCGTTGCAGGCCCTGCAGTACGTCACCGACCAGATCACGGCTATCGTCACCGTCGCTGACGACGGCGGGTCCAGCGGTCGGTTGCGGGAGGAGTTCGACATCCTGCCGCCCGGTGACCTGCGGATGGCCCTTGCCGCCCTCTGCGACCCGTCGGAATGGGGTCTGCAATGGCGGGACGCGCTGCAGCACCGGTTCGCCGGAGACGGTCCCCTGGGCGGGCATCCGCTGGGCAACCTGATGATCGCCTCGCTGTGGGACCTGCTCGGTGATCCGGTCGCCGGCCTGGATCTGGTGGGCCGGTTGGTCGAGGCCCGGGGCCGGGTGTTGCCGATGGCCATCGAACCCGTACGAATCGAGGCGCAGGTGCGCGGCGCCGACCCGGACCAGCCCGAGCAGATCAGCACGGTGACCGGTCAGGTGAAGGTCGCCACCACCACCGGCGACGTCCTGAGCGTCGGTCTGCATCCGGACCCGCCCCGGCCCTGCACCGAGGCGCTGGACGCCGTCGGCGACGCCGACTGGATCGTGCTGGGTCCTGGCTCCTGGTTCACCTCCGTGATCCCGCACCTGCTGGTTCCCGACCTGCGGGATGCGCTCGTGCATACCAAGGCGCGACGGCTGCTGACCTTGAACGTGACGATGCACACAGGGGAGACGGCGGGATATACCGCCGCTGATCATCTGGAGGTGCTCGCAGCGCATGCACCCGAACTGCATCTGGATGTGGTGCTGGCCGATCCCAGCGTCGTGACCGACTCCGGCGACCAGTTGCGAGATGCGGCTCAATCCCTCGGTGCCACGGTGGTTTTCACCCAGGTCGCGGACAGCGACGCCCCTGGTACGCATGATCCCTTGCGGTTGGCTGCGGCGTATCGCGACATCTTCGAGTTGTGACTGCCACGCGACCCGGAAAGAGGCTTGGCAGCGACGGCGGTGCATGCATGCTGGACGCGAGTGGGATGATGAACCCATGGCGATGACTGCCGACGTCAAAGACGAATTGAGCCGACTGCCGGTCGTCAAAGCCTGTTGCCGCAAAGCGGAGGTGTCTGCCACCTTGCGTTTCGCCGGCGGTCTACACATCGTCGGTGGACGGATCGTGATCGAGGCCGAGCTCGACACAGCGTCAGCGGCCAGGCGACTGCGACAGGCGATCTCGTCGGTCTACGGGCATGATTCCGAGCTGATCGTGGTCAATCCCAACGGAATTCGACGCGCGACGCATTACGTCGTCCGGGTCGTGCAGGGTGGGGAGGCCCTGGCTCGACAGGCCGGACTCATCGACCTCAAGGGTCGCCCTGTTCGTGGCTTACCGCCGCGGGTGGTCAACGGCTCGGTGTGTGACGCCGAATCCGCTTGGCGCGGTGCGTTCCTCGCGCACGGTTCGCTCACTGAGCCCGGTCGCTCGGGTGCCCTCGAAGTGTCGTGCCCCGGTTCAGAAGCTGCTCTGGCGTTGGTGGGGGCCGCCCGGCGCCTCGGCATATCGGCCAAAGCCCGGGAGGCCCGTGGCGTCGATCGCGTGGTCATCCGCGATGGGGACGCAATCGGTGCACTCCTGACGCTGCTCGGCGCCCACGACGCGTTCATGCAGTGGGAGGAGCGGCGCATGCGCCGCGAGGTGCGGGCGACGGCAAACCGGTTGGCCAACTTCGATGACGCCAACCTGCGCCGATCGGTGCGCGCCGCGGTCGCGGCGGGGGCGCGGGTCGAGCGCGCCATGGAGATCCTCGGGGAGGACATCCCGGAGCATCTTCAGCAGGCGGGTCGACTGCGCGTCGAGCACAAGCAGGCATCCCTGGAGGAACTCGGCCAGCTGGCCGATCCGCCGATGACCAAGGACGCCGTCGCCGGGCGGATCCGCCGGCTGCTGGCCATGGCCGACAAACGGGCCGAGGAACTGAACATTCCCAACACTGAGGCGGTGCTCACACCGGACATGCTTGAAGAGTGAGACGTACTGTCCGGTATCGCCCGAAGGCTGGGCAGCCGGGGGCCAGAGGCGGTGGATTCCCCTAGGGTCGTAACAGGCAGTCGTGACAGATAGTCAGTCGTGAAAGTCAACTGAACCGCAGCACCGCAAAGAGCACGCGCACGCTGACGGCTGGACCCCAGCCCCAGCTGGACGAATACGGCGAGAGCCGGCGATAGAGAGGCGAGTCACCATGACGGTCAAGGTAGGCATCAACGGTTTCGGACGCATCGGGCGCAACTTCCTGCGTGCCGCGCTGGCTTCCGGTGCGGACATCGAAGTGGTGGCGGTCAACGACCTCACCGACAACCACACTCTTGCCACGTTGTTGAAATACGACTCGATCCTGGGCCGGTTGCCCGGTGAGGTCACCTACGACGACAAGAGCATCTCGATCGACGGCAAGCCCATCGCGGCCTTCGCCGACCGCGACCCCGCCGCTCTGGACTGGGGCAGCGTCGGCGCCGACATCGTGATCGAGTCGACCGGCTTCTTCACCGACGCCGAGAAGGCCAAAGCGCACCTGGCCGGTGGCGCCAAGAAGGTCATCATCTCCGCCCCGGCCAAGAACGAAGACATCACCATCGTCATGGGCGTCAACGACGATCTGTACGACCCGGCCAAGGACACCATCATCTCCAACGCCTCGTGCACCACGAACTGCCTGGCGCCGATGGCCAAGGCACTGCACGAAGGCCTGGGCATCGAGCGCGGGCTGATGACGACCATTCACGCCTACACCGGTGACCAGAACCTGCATGACGGTCCGCACCGCGACCTGCGGCGTGCCCGGGCCGCCGCGCTCAACATCGTCCCGACCTCCACCGGTGCGGCGAAGGCGGTGGCCCTGGTCCTGCCGGAGTTGAAGGGCAAGCTCGACGGATTCGCGTTGCGCGTCCCGGTTCCGACCGGTTCGATGACCGACCTGACCTTCCAGGCGCCCAAGGAGACCTCCGTCGAGGAAGTCAACGCGATCATGAAGGCCGCCTCGGAGTCCGGCCCGTTGGCCAAGTACGTCAAGTACAACGAGGACCCGCTGGTGTCCACCGACATCGTCACCGACCCCGCCTCGTGCATCTTCGATGCGCCCCTGACCAAGGTGACCGGTGATCTGGTCAAGGTGCTGGGCTGGTACGACAACGAGTGGGGCTACTCCAACCGTCTGGTGGACCTCACCGTCCTGGTCGGTTCGTCGCTCTGATGCGTACCATCGCGGATCTGGGCGATCTGCGGGGTAAGAAGGTGCTGCTGCGCAGCGACCTGAACGTCCCGCTGGACAAGTCCGGCAACATCACTGACGACGGCCGGGTACGGGCATCCGTACCCACCATCAAGCGGCTGACCGAGCAGGGCGCCCGGGTGATCGTGGTCGCTCACCTGGGTCGTCCCAAGGGCGAGCCGGACCCGCAGTACTCCCTGCGACCGGTCGCGGAGCGACTCTCGCAACTCCTCGGCCAGCCGGTGGCGTTCGCCACCGACACGGTGGGGGATTCCGCCCATGAGGTCGTCGCAGGCCTCCAGGACGGGGACGTCGCGGTCCTGGAGAATCTGCGGTTCAACAAGGGCGAGACCAGCAAGGACGACGCCGAACGCGGCGCCTTTGCCGATCAACTCGCCTCTCTCGCCGATGTTTTCGTCTCCGACGGGTTCGGCGTGGTGCACCGCGCACAGGCCAGCGTCGTCGACGTCGCGGAGCGACTGCCCCAGGCCGCCGGCGGTCTGGTGGAGACCGAGGTCGGCGTACTCTCCCGGCTGACCCGTCCCCGTCGCCCGTACGCCGTGGTGCTCGGCGGCGCCAAGGTCAGCGACAAACTCGGCGTCATCGAGAACCTGCTGAAGGAGGCCGACACCCTGCTCATCGGGGGCGGCATGGTGTTCACCTTCCTGGCCGCCCAGGGCTATGAGGTGGGCAAGAGCCTCTTGGAGGCCGATCAGATCGACACCGTGAAGGGTTATCTGGCCGAGGCCGAGAACCGCGGCGTGGACATCGTGCTTCCGACGGACATCGTCGCCGCCGACGCCTTCTCGGCCGATGCGCATCACGAGGTCGTCGCCGCCGACGCCATCCCGGCCGACCAGATGGGTCTGGATATCGGGCCGGACTCCGCCGAGGCTTTCGGTGCGAAGATCCGTGAGTCCAAGACGGTGTTCTGGAACGGTCCGATGGGCGCGTTCGAAATGGCGCCGTACGCCGCGGGCACCAAGGCGGTTGCAGAGGCTCTGGTCGATGCGACGGCCGCCGGCGCACTCACCGTGGTCGGCGGTGGCGACTCAGCGGCCGCGGTGCGGCAGCTGGGCTTCCACGATGACCAGTTCACCCACATCTCGACCGGCGGGGGTGCAAGCCTCGAATACCTCGAAGGCAAGACCCTGCCCGGCCTCGCCGTCCTGGAGGACTGAAGCATGGCTCGTACGCCGTTGATCGCCGGCAACTGGAAGATGAACATCGACCACCAGCAGGCGACCGTTCTGGTGCAGAAGCTGGATTGGACCCTGCGCGACAAGAAGCACGACTTCGAGGCCGTGGAGGTCTGCGTGGTGCCGCCGTTCACCGATCTGCGCTCGGTGCAGACCTTGATCGACGGGGACAAGTTGTCGCTCATCCTCGGCGCGCAGGACCTGTCGCCGCACGACGAGGGTGCCTACACCGGCGACATCTCCGGGGTCTTCCTGCGCAAGCTCGGTGTGAGTTACGTCCTCGTCGGGCACAGCGAGCGGCGCGAGGGTCATGACGAGACCGACGAAGTGGTCGCAGCCAAGGTCAAAGCCGCCTTCCGCAACGACCTCGTGCCGCTGCTGTGCGTGGGCGAGTCGTTGGAGGTGCGTCAGGCCGGCGAACAGGTTGCCCACGTCGATGCCCAGATCGTGGCTGCGTTCGAGGGGCTGAGCGCCGCACAGGCCGCCACCGTCGTGGTGGCCTACGAGCCGATCTGGGCGATCGGCACCGGCGAGGTGGCTACCCCCGACGACGCGCAGGAAGTCTGCGGAGCCATCCGGGCCAAACTGGCCGAGTTGTACGACGAGGCGACGGCCGATGCTGTCCGCGTGCTGTACGGCGGCTCGGTGAAGTCCGGCAACGTCGCCTCGATCATGGCCCAACCCGACGTCGACGGTGCGCTGGTCGGGGGTGCATCGTTGGATCCTGTCGAGTTTGCGGCGATCTGCCGCTACCAGGCGCACGTCACTGCCTGATTCACCGTTTACACTCGACGTCTGTGGAAGCCGTAAAGATCGCGCTCGAGATCGTTGTTGCCATCACGAGTCTGTTCCTCACCCTCCTGATCCTGTTGCACAAGGGCAAGGGCGGTGGGTTGTCGGACATGTTCGGTGGCGGCGTCTCGAGCAACCTGGGCGGCTCCTCGGTCGCAGAACGCAACCTCGACCGGTTGACCTTGGCCGCGAGCCTCTTGTGGGTATTGGCCATCATCGGGTTAGGTCTGCTCGTCCGTTTCAGTTAGGTCCGGTTCAGCAAAGGAATCCGGCTGTCGGGCATCGGGGGTTGCCTGCCGGTCCGGTCAGGCATCAGGAGGAAGTACGTGGCCGGTGGTAACGCGATCAGGGGTAGCCGGGTCGGTGCGGGTCCGATGGGCGAGGCCGAGCGTGGGGAGGCAGCTCCGCGGGTCGTCATCGCGTACTACTGCGCGAACGACCACGTGACGACTCCGAGCTTCGCCCAGGAGCCCGGCATGGTCATCCCGGAGTTCTGGGACTGTCCGCGATGCGGGTTCCCCGCTGGCCAGGATCAGGACAACCCGCCGGCTCCGCCGAAAGCCGAGCCGTACAAGACCCATCTGGCCTACGTCAAAGAGCGCCGCAGCGACAAAGAAGGCGCCGTCATCCTTGACGAAGCGCTCAAGTCCCTGCGGGACCGCGGTCTGATCCAGTAATCCGGGATCCGGTAATCCGGTCGGAAGGCCCCGGGGCGGTCAGTCGCGACGTGCCTCGAGTGAGGACGCGGCTGCCTGATCCACCAACCACAGCGAGGCCTCGGTGCCGTGCGCCCCGGCGGCCGGGAAGTCCCAGGCCCGGGCATCGGGGGTTAGCGCTCCAGCGACCGCGTCCGCCTTCTCTGCGCCCGCCACGAGGAACCACACGGCCCGGCTCCGGTTGAGGGCGTCAAAGGTCAGCGATACCCGCGTGGGCGGCGGTTTGGGCGAGTCCTCCACGGGAATGGCGATCGCGCCGCTGATCTGTTGCGCCGGGTGGTGCGGGAAGAGCGAGGCCACGTGTGCGTCCGGGCCGACACCCAGCATCACGACGTCGAAGGCACCCAGTCCGTACTCACGCAGGGTTTCGGCATACGCCTCGGCACTGTCCTGCACCGAGTCACTGGTGTCGGGGCCGGCAACCCGGTGCACTTTGTCCGGGTCCAGCCCCAACATCGTCAGACCGGCGTCGTCGTTCTGGGTGTCGTTGCGGTCCGGGTGGCCCGTTGGCAGATAACGCTCGTCACCCCACCAGACGCGTACTCGTCGCCAATCGACCGCATCGCGGCCGGGCTGGTTGACCAGGGAGGTGATGATTGTCGAGCCCATCGACCCACCGGTCAGAGCCAGTTGGGCCTCCGCACGGTCGGCCTGTGCGTCGATGATCGCCGTCAGCAAGCGTGCCGCGCCCGCATCGGCGACCGCTTGTTTGTCCGGGTGCACGATGACCCTGCTGGCTGTGCTCATGAGGACTTCCCCGGCCGGTCGAAGCCCGTTTCGCGGCGGTCTTCGTCGCGGCGGTCTTCTTCGAGGCGGTCTTCTTCGCCGGTGTTTTCGTGCTGGCCTTGCTGGCGGCGGCTGCCTTCTGCGGCGAGGCCTTCTTGGCGGTGGTCTTCTTGGCGGTGGTCTTCTTGGCGGTGGGCTTGGTCGCGGTCTTCTTCGCGGTCGGTGCCGGTCGCTTGGCCAGCGATCGCGCCGACATCTTCGAGTCGGCCCGCCGGGCGGCCTTCTCGCCCTCCTTGGTCGCCTTCGCGACCGATGGCGTCTGGCCCTTGCGGGTGGCGGTGGCGGACGGCGTCCGCGCCTGGGTGACCTTGGGCAGGCCCTTCAGAAGCGTCTCCCGGTAGATGTCGTCTTTGTCGAGACGGCGTAACTCCTCGGCCAGGCAGTCCGCGGTGGTCGGTCGGTGCAGCGCGAGACGCCGCACCGGATGCCCGGGCTGACTCAACGTCGCCTGCTGGTCCTCGGTACGGACCAGGTCGATCGGCCCGCTGGCCCGCAGCAGGCGCACCGAGATCAGCCCACGGCCGGCCGGTCCGCTGATCCGGCGCACCGGACACTTGAGACAGATCGCGAGCCATCCGGCCAACAGGTCCGCGCTGGCCGAATCGGATGCGCCCGTGACGACCGCCGAGGTGACCTGCTCGTACGGCGGTTGGTCCAGTGCCGCGGCCAGCAGACCGCGCCACCGGGTCGCCCGGGACCAGGCCATGTCGGTGTCACCCTCGTCGAAGTGCTCGCGACGCTTCTGCAGCTCGCGGCGCGGGTCGTTGGACGATGACGCATCGGTGATCCGCCGGTCGGCCATCTTGCCGATGGGGGAGCGGGCCACGTCGTACCCCGGTTCGTGCGGCCACCAGGCCACGACGGGGGAGTCGGCCAGCAACAACGGGATCACGGCGGCATCCCCGTGGTCGGCCAACTCGCCGTACAGACGCAGCACGATGATCTCGGAAGCGCCGGCGTCACCGCCGAGGCGGATCTGGGCATCCATGCGGGACGCGGCGCGCACGTTGGACCGCACGATCACGATGATCCGGCTGGGGTGCTGGCGGCTGGCCTGCGCAGCCGACTCGATGGATTCCTCGGCGTATTCCTCGTCAGTGACGATGATGAGGGTCATCACCCGGCCGATGGTCATCGAGCCGGTTTCGTTCCGCAACCGGACCATCGCCTTGCTGACGTCCTGGACGCTGCTGCTGGGCAGATCGACGATCACGGCATCCTCCAGGTGCGCCCGTCGCGGCGCATCATCACATCGGCACTGTGCGGACCCCAGGTGCCCGCGGGGTACTGCTCCGGGCGACCCTTACGGGACCAGAAGCGTTCGATCGGGTCGAGGATCTTCCAGGACAGTTCGACCTCCTCGTGCCGGGGGAACAGCGGCGGGTCGCCCAGGAGCACATCCAGGATGAGTCGCTCGTAGGCCTCCGGGCTGGACTCGGTGAAGGCGCTGCCGTACCCGAAGTCCATGGTCACGTCGCGCACCTCCATCCCGGTGGCGCCGGGTACTTTCGACCCGAACCGGATCGTGACCCCTTCGTCGGGCTGGACCCGGATGACGATCGCGTTCTGCCCCAGTTCCTCGGTGTCGGTGTCGGCGAAGGGCAGGTGCGGCGCGCGTTTGAAGACGACGGCGATCTCCGTGACGCGTTTGCCCAGACGTTTGCCGGTGCGCAGATAGAACGGCACCCCCGCCCACCGGCGGGTGTGTACCTCGAGCTTGACCGCGGCGTACGTCTCGGTGGTGGAGCGTTTGTCGATGCCGTCCTCTTCGAGGTAGCCGATGACCTTCTTGCTGCCTTGCCACCCCGCGGCGTACTGCCCCCGCGCGGTGGATTTGCCCAGGTCGTCCGGCAGGCTGACGGCCGCCAGCACCTTCTCCTTCTCCTGCCGCAAGCCGCCGGCATCGAAGGAGTTGGGTTGCTCCATCGCTGTGAGGGCAAGCAACTGCAGGAGGTGATTCTGGATCACGTCCCGGGCCGCGCCGATTCCGTCGTAGTAGCCCGCACGACCGGCGATGCCGATGTCCTCAGCCATGGTGATCTGCACATGGTCGACGTAGTGGCTGTTCCAGACCGGTTCGAAGAGCTGGTTGGCGAACCGCAGCGCCAGGATGTTCTGGACCGTCTCCTTACCCAGGTAATGGTCGATCCGGAAGATCGAGTCCGGGGGAAACACCCGTTCCAGAACCTCCGAGAGCGCACGTGCGCTGGCCAGGTCGTGGCCGAACGGCTTCTCGATGACGACCCGCCGCCACGAACCCTCCTTCTGGTCGGTCAGGCCGGAGGCGTCCAGCTGCTCGCAGACGGTGCTGAAGGAACCGGGCGGAATCGACAGGTAGAAGGCGATATTGCCGCCGGTGCCGCGCTCCTCGTCCAGTTGCTTGACCGTGCTGGCCAGTTCGGCGAACGCCTCGGGATCATCGAAACTGCCTGGGACGAAACGCAATCCCTCCGACAGGTTGCGCCAGACATCCTCCCGAAAAGGGGTACGTGCGCCCGCGCGGACGGCATCGTAGACGATCTTGCCGAAGTCCTGGTCGGCCCAGTCCCGGCGAGCGAAGCCGACCAGCGCGAAGCTGGGCGGCAACAATCCGCGGTTGTACAGGTCGTAGATGGCCGGTAGCAGCTTCTTGCGGGCCAGGTCGCCGGTGACACCGAACATCACCATGCAACACGGGCCCGCGATCCGCGGCATGCGGCGATCGTCGGCGTGGCGAAGGGGATTGATCCCCCGGGCGACTCGTGCGGGACTCACCGTCTCAGCTCAGCCTCGGCGCCTAGGCCCGGGCCTTGGACAGCTCGCCGGACACCGATTCGAGCAGGTCGTTCCAGGACGCCTCGAACTTATCGATGCCTTCGTCCTCGAGAACCTTCACCACGTCCTCGTAGGAGATGCCGAGCTGGTCCAGCTTGTCCATCACGGCGGCGGCATCGGCGTACTCACCGGTGACCCGGTCACCTTCGAGTTCGCCGTGGTCGGCGAGGGCATCCAGGGTCTTGGGCGGCATCGTGTTGACGGTATCGGCTACGGCGAGTTCGACGACGTAGAGCGTGTCCGGCAGCGACGGGTCCTTGACACTCGTAGAGGCCCACAGCGGCCGCTGGAGGTGGGCACCTGCCTGGGCCAAATTCTCCCAGCGTGGCGTGGTGAAGACCTCCGTGAAGGCCTGATAGGCCAGCCGGGCATTGGCGATGGCTGCCTTTGACTTCAGGCCGGCGGCCTCGTCGGTGCCGATCTTCTCCAGGCGCTTGTCGACCTCAGTGTCCACGCGGGAGACGAAGAACGACGCGACGGAGCGGATCGTCGACAGGTCGACGCCGGCCTGCTGCGCCTGCTCCAGCCCCGACAGGTAGGCATCCATCACCTCGCGGTAGCGCTCCAGGGCGAAAATCAGGGTGACGTTGACGCTGATGCCGGCTGCGATGGCTGCGGTGATGGCGGGCAGTCCCTCTGCGGTCGCTGGGATCTTGATCATCACATTGGGCCGGTCGACCGTGTCCCAGAGCCGACGGGCGCTGTCGATGGTGTCCTGGGTTCGGCGGGCCAGCCGCGGGTCGACCTCGATCGACACCCGGCCGTCCTGGCCGTCCGTGGCGTCGTATACCGGGCGCAGGACGTCGCAGGCGTTGCGTACGTCGTCGGTGGTGATGACGAACACTGCCTCGTCCACGTCGGCGCCGTCGGCAGCCAGCGAACCCACCTGCTCGTCGTACGCCGATCCGTTGGACAGCGCGCTGGCGAAGATCGTCGGGTTGGTGGTGACGCCGACGACGTTCTTGTCCTCGGTCAGCTTCTTGAGGTCGCCGGACGAGATGAGAGTGCGGGACAGGTCGTCGAGCCAGATGGATACGCCGAGGTCGCTCAGCGCCTGGGTGTGTGCGTTGGACATAGAAGAAGCCTCCTGGTTAGGCGTGGACGGTTAGGCGGTGGCGTCGGCGATGGACGCCTTGGCGGCGTCGACGACGGCTTCCGGGGTGAAGCCGAACTTCTCGAAGAGCACCGGGCCGGCGGCACTGGCGCCGAAGTGGTCGATCGCCACGGTCCGGCCGGCATCACCGACGAATTCGCGCCAACCCAGTTGGCTGGCGGCCTCGACGCTGACCCGGGCCTTGATGGTGGGAGGCAGTACCTCGTCGCGGTAGGACTGATCCTGCTCCAGGAACCATTCCCGGCAGGGCATCGAGACCACCCGGGCCTGAATGCCTTCCTCGGCGAGCGTCTCGCGAGCGGAGACGGCCAGCTGCACTTCGCTGCCGGTCGCAATCAGGATGACGTCCGGAGCGGTGCCCTCTGCGTCGGCCAGGACATACGCACCGCGGGAGACACCGTCGGCACTGGCGTAGACGCTGCGGTCGACGATGGGCAGATTCTGCCGGGTGAGGGCCAGGCCGGCCGGGCGATCCTTGTGCTGCAGGATCGTTCGCCAGGCGATCGCGGTCTCGTTGGCGTCCGCAGGCCGCACCACGTCCAGGCCGGGGATCGCCCGCAGCGCCGCCAGGTGCTCGATCGGCTGGTGGGTGGGACCGTCCTCACCCAGGCCGATCGAATCGTGCGTCCAGACGAAGGTGACCGGGAGCTGCTGGATCGCAGCCAGACGTACGGCGGGGCGCATGTAGTCGGAGAACACCAGGAAGGTGCCGCCGTAGGGGCGGGTCAGCCCTTCCAGGGCAATACCGTTCAGGATCATCCCCATGGCGTTCTCTCGGATCCCGAAGTGCAGAGTGCGCCCGTAGGGACCGCCCTTCCACTCGCGGGTCTCGACACCCTCCGGAAGGAAGCTGGGCTGACCGTCCATCGTGGTGTTGTTGGACTCCGCGAGGTCGGCTGAGCCACCCCACAGCTCCGGCATCACCGGGGCGAGAGCGGTCAGGATCTTGCCGGATGCGGCGCGGGTCGCGATGCCCTTGGCGTCGGCGTCGAACGTGGGGAACGCGTCCGCGAACCCCGTGGGCAACTCGCCGGCAACCAGCCGGTCGAGCAACTCGGCGCCCGCCGGGTTGTTGGCACGCCACTTCTCGTAGCCCGGTTGCCACGCCTCGTGCGCCGCCTTACCGCGCGTAGCCACTTCCCGGACGTGGGAGATGACCTCATCGGACACTTCGAAGGTCTTGTCGGGGTCGAATCCGAGGAGTTTCTTGGTGGCCGCGACCTCCTCGTCACCCAGTGCGGACCCGTGTGCCTTGCCGGTGTCCTCCTTCGTGGGCGCCGGGTAGCCCAGGATCGTGCGCAGCACGATGATGCTGGGCTGGTCGGTGACACCCTGCGCGGCTTCGATGGCCTCGTACAGCGCATCGACGTCCTCGACGTACGTGCCGTCGTCGGCCCGGGATTGGCGCCAGTCGACGACCTGGGTGTGCCAGCCGTAGGCCGCGTAGCGGGCGGCGACATCCTCGGAGAAGGACACCTGGGTCTGGTCCTCGATCGAGATGTAGTTCTCGTCGTAGAACAACGTCAGGTTGCCCAGCTTCTGCCGGCCCGCTAGTGAGGACGCCTCGCTGGACACCCTCCATGATGTCGCCGTCGCTGGCGATGACGTAGACGTGGTGGTCGAAGGGGCTCTCACCGATCGGGGCGTCCGGGTCCAGCAGCCCGCGCTGGCGCCGCTGCGCCATCGCCATACCGACCGCGGAGGCCATACCGGAGCCGAGCGGCCCGGTCGTGATCTCGACGCCGACCGTGTGGTGCACCTCGGGGTGGCCGGGGGTTTTGGAACCCCACGTGCGCAGTGCCTCCAGATCGGACAGTTCGAGGCCGTAGCCGCTGAAGTACAACTGGATGTACTGGGTGAGGCTGGAGTGCCCGCAGGACAGCACGAACCGGTCCCGGCCCAACCAGTGGGGGTCGGTCGGGTCGTGTTTCATGACTTTCTGGAAGAGCAGGTAGGCCAGCGGAGCAAGGCTCATCGCCGTACCCGGGTGACCGTTGCCCGTCTTCTGGACGGCATCGGCAGCGAGGACACGGACGGTGTCGACGGCGCGGATGTCCAGATCACTCCAGCCGACCTTGTCGGCGATCGGACGGGCGAGAGAGGAATCGCGCTGGGCGATGGGGGACTGGGTTTCGACACTCACTGGTTCAGGCTCCTTCGGCAGGACGTTGCGTTTACCGGACAACAGGCCGCTTAACCGTTCGTCACGAGCCTAGTCCTGCCTGTCCTCGCTGCCGAGGTGGCGTCGCCCCGACGAGGGTGCCGGATAGGGAGGCTACGATGGAGGCGCGTTTCGAAGTGCGTCTGCGCACTGCCGCAGCGCTTCCCTGCCCAGCAGCTACGACAAGGACATCGTGACCGCGATCCGCCCGCACTCCGGTGCTCAGGAGTCGGCGGCGGTGGATCCGATCGGCGGCGAGGCCGACACCCCGGACCTCGGTCTGCGCACGTGGCGCACCGTCGTACGCGATTACGTCGCGCTGACCAAGCCGCGGATCATCGAACTGTTGCTGGTGACGACGTTCCCGGTGATGTTCCTGGCCGATCGCGGGGTGCCGTCGGTCTGGTTGATTCTGGCCACCTTGGTCGGTGGCACCTTGTCCGCCGGCTCGGCCAACGCGTTCAACTGTTACCTGGACCGGGACATCGACGCCAAGATGCACCGGACCCAGAACCGCCCCCTGGCCACGGGTGCCATCCGGCCCGGGTCGGCGCTGATCTTCGCTACCGCGCTGGGCGTCATCTCCGTGCTGTGGCTGGGATTGCTGGTGAACTGGCTGTCCGCCGCACTGTCGTTCGCGGCCATCGTGCTCTACGTCGGCTTCTACACGATGCTGCTCAAGCGGCGCACCGCGCAGAACATCGTGTGGGGCGGAGTCGCCGGCTGTATGCCGGTCCTGATCGGTTGGGCCGCCGTACGCAACAGCCTCGACTGGACGCCGGTCGTGCTGTTCCTGGTGGTGTTCTTCTGGACCCCGCCGCACTACTGGCCGTTGTCGATGAGGTTCAAGGACGACTACGCCGCAGCCGGCGTCCCGATGTTGCCCGTCGTGGCCGAGGACGTCGCCGTCGGCCGCAAGATCGTCGCCTACGCGTGGGCGACCGTCCTGGCCACGCTGGTTCTCATCCCCGTCGGCGACATGGGTCTGATCTACATCGTGGTGGCCGTCGCCTCGGGCGCGGTCTTCCTGCGCGAGTCGCACCTGCTACTT
The DNA here is from genome assembly GCF_042661605.1 of Branchiibius cervicis. Classification (NCBI taxonomy): domain Bacteria; kingdom Bacillati; phylum Actinomycetota; class Actinomycetes; order Micrococcales; family Dermacoccaceae; genus Branchiibius; species Branchiibius cervicis. The sequence goes on along the minus strand of NZ_JBHSWJ010000002.1, from coordinate 1,623,336 downwards.
GCCCGGGCAGGGACCGGAGCGCCGTACTCAGTGCTCAAACCGATGCGGCTGTTCCATTTCTCGATCAGCTACCTGACGCTGGTGTTCCTCGGCGTTGCGATCGATCCGCTGCTGCATCTGACCCCCTGGCACTGACCGCCGGCGCTCGGTCATTGTTTGGCGCCGAAGGGCCAGATTGCCTTCTTCGGACCGCGTACCTGCACCGAACCGGCGGTCGTCGATCCTGACAGACGCATCATGATCCGGGGGTCGTCGGGATTGCCCTTGCGATGGTCCTCGTAGCTGCCGAGGTTGGTGGTGACACTGCTTTCCACCCACACGTCAGCCGGCACCGGATCTCCAGTGAGCCCCCGACCAGGTCGACCAGGATGTCGACCGTGTCGTCGACGAACTCGGCCTGGGAGAAATCGAGTTCGACCGAGCCGAGCCGGCGCTTGATCGACACGTAGCGAGGTACCTGCCACAACCCGGACCGTTTGGTGCTGCCGAGCGTGCCGTTCAGGTGCAGGGTGTCATCGGTCATGACCACAGTCTGGCCGTCGCCGGAGCCGCGGAACAGGACCATGCGTCCTGCCGGGTGCGTGACAGGTGTCAGACGTCGGACGCGTTGCTCACAACCCTGAGGGCGCGACGCGTTCGCGCAGACTGAGCATCGCCCAGGTGACGAAGACCACCAGCAGGCTGGCGCCCAGCATGTGCAGCAGGACCAGCGGTGCGGGCACCCCGAGGAAGTACTGCGTGTAGCCCAGGACCCCTTGCAGCAGGATCACGATCAGGACCCACAACCAGTTGCGCCACGGCTGCGAATCCTTGGCCGTCAGTCGCAGCGCGATGAGTACGGCGAACACCAGGCCCAGCAGCAACATCACGGCGTCGGCGTGCAGCCAGGAAGTGGTGCGCGGATCGATGTCCAAGCGGGCCGGCTGCGTCGCGTCGCCGGAGTGCGGGCCCGACCCCGTCACCATCGTCCCGAGGACCAGCACGATGACGGTCATGACGGACGCCGCCACCGCGAGCCATTGGATTTCTTTGCGCACCAACCACTTTCGGTCCGCGTCACCCTCGCGTTCGCGCCAGACGAGCCAGGCAGAGCCGCAGACCAGCAGCATCGAGGTCAGGAAGTGGATCGCGACGATCGCCGGATTCAGCTTGAGATGGACGCTGATCCCACCGACGACCGCTTGGATGACGATCCCGAGGATGATCAGGCCCACCGGCAGCAGCAGGCCCTTGCGATCGCGGGCCCACAACCAGATGGCCACGAGCAGGGCGATCGCAACGACACCGACGAGGCCGGTCAGGGTCCGGTTACCGAACTCGACGTATTTGTGCCAGGACTGCTCCTGGTGGGCAACGGGTACGTAGGATCCCGGGACGCATTGCGGCCAGGTCGGGCAGCCCAGACCGCTGCCGGTGAGGCGCACCAGGCCGCCGGTGCACACGATGAGCACCTCGACGACCAGGTTCAGCCACACCAGGAATCGCAGGACCCGGTGGGTCGGGACCGCACGCGGCAGGATCGGAAGGACGGCGCCCATCAGTCGCTCCACCGGAAGAACCGGGCCGTGAGCAGGGTGCCGGCGACGCCCCACACGACCAGGACCAGGACCGGCACCACCAGTGAGGTGTCGTGCCCCTGCAACGCAGCGCGCAACCCGTCGCCGAGGGCACCGGAGGGTAGGTAGCGCACGACCTCACCGAGGCCCCCGAGCCGATCGGTCGGGATCAGCAGGCCGCCGCCGGCCGCCAGCAGAACCCAGATCAGGTTGGCGACGGCGAGAACCCCTTCGGCGCGCAGTGAACCGGCCAGCAGCAGGGCCAGCGCCACCCAGGTCCACGTGCCGAGGACCAGCAGGACGATCCCGGCCAGGATGCCGGGCAGGTGCGGTCGCCACCCGAAACCGATTCCGATGGCGGACAGGACCACGGTCTGGATGGCGACGACGGCGAGTACGGCGAGCGCTTTACCGGCCAGCAGCCCGCCGCGCCCGAGCGGGCTGGCTCCGAGAAGCCGCAACACGCCGTACCGGCGATCGAATCCGGTCGCGATGGCTTGTCCGGTGAATGCGGTGGACACGACAGCCAGGGCGAGCACGCCGGGTACTGCGACATCGATGCGCCGGCCGGGGCCCAGGGAAGGGATGGTCGAGACCGCCAGGCCGACCAGCGCCATGACCGGCAGCACGACCGACACCAGCAGTTGTTCGCCGTTGCGCAGCAGGGTCTGCGCCTCGTAGGCGCCCTGTGCGCGGATCCGAGCGGCAGGTGAAGGCAGCCTCGTCGAGGTGGTCGTCATCGTCGTCACGCCGGTCGCGTCAGGTCGAAATAGGTGTCGGCGAGCGAGGCTCCGGCGGCCACGGCGGCGGGTGTTCCGGCGGCCACGACGCGCCCGGCGGCCATGATCACGATGTCGTCGGCCAACTGTTCGGCTTCCTCGAAGGAGTGAGTGGTGACCACGACGGCGCAGCCGCGATCGCGTTCTTCGCGCACCAAATCCCAGACGTCCAACCGGGCGTGCGGATCCAGGCCGGCACTCGGCTCGTCCAGGAAGGCGACCGCGGGACGCGGCAGCAGGGCCGCCGCCAACGCGACGCGCTGGCGCTGGCCACCGGACAGTCGTCGTACCGTGGTCTTCTCGAACGCGGCCAGTCCCAGCCGGTCTGCCAACTGCGGAAGGCGTCCGGTGTCGGGGTAGAGCCGGGCGAAGTGGGTCAGGAACCGACCGACGGCAACGCTGCCGGGCAGACCGCCGTCCTGCAGCATGACGCCCACCTTGGCTCGGTGCTCGGCGTCGGCGCCCCACGGATCGACGCCCAGCACCCGGATCGACCCGGAGTCGGGACGGCGCAAACCCTCGGCCATCTCGATGATGCTGGTCTTACCGGCGCCGTTCGGGCCGAGCACGCAGGTGACCCGTCCGGCCGCGGCCGACCAGGTCAGGCCCGCCAATGCGCGAGTGGTTCCGTACGAATGCACGACGTCGCGGATCTCAACTGCTGCGGACGTCACGAAGAGCCATTCTAGGCGAGGCGCGGTAGTGCCTCGGTTAGGGTCGCTGGGTGACCAGGCGGGCCGAGATGGTGACGATTGCCGGCACGGTGCTGACCGTCGCGGCGTGCAGTTCGCCGGTATCCGCGCCGCCCGCGACGTCGAATGCTCCGGTGACGGCGTCCGGCTCGCAAGCCCCCGTCACCTCCGCACCACCCACCTCGTCGTCACCGCCTGTTTCGTCCCCGCCGGCATCGTCTCCGTCCGCATCCCGCTCGTCCTCTCCGAGCGGCTGCCCAGCGGCGGCCGTCGTCGGGCGGCTCAGCCTGGAGGAGCAGGTGGGACAAGTCTTCATGGTCGGCACGCCGGCCCGCAGCGCAACCAGCGAGTTGTCCGGTTGGGCGACCCGCCACCACGTGGGCAACGTGATGCTGACCGGTCGGAGTACGGCGTCCGTCAGTCGCGTGGCCCACCTCACCGCTGACCTGAGGCGGATGACCACCGTTGCCGGCGTGCGGCCTTTCATCGCCACGGATCAGGAGGGCGGCAACGTCCAGGTGCTCAAAGGGCCCGGCTTCGACCGGATGCCGACCGCCCTGGTGCAGGGCGGATGGCGGTCATCGACACTCGAGGACCGGGCGGGACGGTGGGCCCGGCAGTTGAAGGCAGCCGGAGTGAACATGAACCTGGCTCCGGTGGCGGACACGGTGGCGGCCGGCGCCCGGAACCCGCCCATCGGTGGCTTCGACAGGGAGTTCGGACACACCCCCGGGGTGGCGGGGGCAGGAGCCACGGCCTTTGCCAAGGGCCAACTGGGTCAAGGAATCACGGTCAGCGTCAAACACTTCCCCGGTCTGGGTTCGGTGACCGCCAACACCGATTTCTCCGCGTCCGTCGTCGACAGATCGACGACGAAGGACTCGGCGAGCATCGGCGCGTTCCGTCAGGTGATCGACGCGGGGGCTCCGTTCGTGATGGTCTCCTCCGCGACGTACCAGAAGATCGACCCCCACCATCTGGCCGTCTTCTCTGCGACCATCCTGTCGTGGCTGCGCGGGGGCCTCGGCTTCTCCGGCGCAATCATCACCGACGACCTCAGCGGCGCGAAGGCGCCCCAGGTCCTGCCCGCCGGGCCGCGCGCGATCGCCGCGCTGGCCGCAGGCGACGACCTGCTGTTGTTGTCGGCCCAGCCGCAGGTGCTGCCGACCATGTGGCAGGCGGTGCACGACCGCGCGACGTCCGACGCCGGGTTCCGCAACCGGCTCAGGCAGGCCGCGATCCGGGTGATCGCAGCCAAGCAGCGGCTGGGGCTGGTGACCTGTGGCTCCTGACCGCAGCGACAGTCACCGCGGCACCTGTGACATGTAGCACAAGTTAGGTTGGCCTGCCTAGAAGTGCTACGGCGAATTAGGTAACACTCGTGTTGTGAATATCGAGACGGGTACCCGGCAACGGGTACTTCGCACCGTCTCAGAGCAGGGTCCGATCACCGCGGTCGAGTTGGCCGATCGGCTCGAGGTGACTCCCACGGCCGTCCGCCGGCACCTGGATGCGCTGGTCGCCGAGGGGCAGTTGTCCGAACGCGACAGCCAACGTGACCTGCACGGTGAACGTCGCCGGGGTCGACCGGCGCGGGCGTACGTCGTCACCGATGCGGGGCATTCGCGGCTGCGCTCGGATTACGACGACCTGGCCGCCGATCTGTTGGCCTTCCTGGCCGAGCAGGGCGGCGACGAGGCCGTCCAGGCGTACGCCCGGCGTCGCGCGTCGGTGCTCGCCGAGGGTCTGGAGCTGCCGGCCGAGGGTACGGTCGCCGACCGTACCCAGGCCTTGGCGACGGCCCTCGACGCACGGGGATTCGCCACCTCGACCCGCCCGCTGGGGACGGGCGTGCAGTTGTGCCAGGGACATTGCCCGGTACAGCACGTCGCCGAGCAGTTTCCCGCATTGTGCGAGGCGGAAACGGAAATGTTCTCGCGGGTCCTCGGTGTTCACGTACAGAGACTGGCTTCGTTGGCACACGGGGATCACGTGTGCACGACCTTCGTGCCGACCCCTGCTCAGTCAGGCAATGGTCAGCACCCGCAATCCACCACCCGAAGGGACGAATCATGAGCACGATCGAAGAGCTCAACCCCGGCTTGGAGGGCATCGGACGGTACGAGTACGGCTGGGCCGACTCCGACACCGCCGGCGCCAGTGCCCGACGAGGGCTGTCGGAGGACGTCGTGCGCGACATCTCCGGGCGCAAGAACGAACCGGAATGGATGACCAAACTCCGGCTCAAGGCGCTGTCCCTCTTCGACAAGAAGCCCATGCCGTCCTGGGGGAGTGACCTGACCGGGATCGACTTCCAGAACATCAAGTACTTCGTGAAGTCCACGGAGAAGCAGGCCACCACCTGGGACGAACTGCCCGAGGACATCAAGAACACCTACGACAAGCTGGGCATCCCGGAGGCGGAGAAGCAGCGCCTCGTCGCCGGCGTCGCCGCGCAGTACGAGTCGGAGGTGGTCTACCACCAGATCCGAGAGGACCTGGAGGAGAAGGGCGTCATCTTCGTCGACACCGACACCGGTTTGCGCGAGCACGAGGACATCTTCAAGGAGTACTTCGGCTCGGTCATCCCGGCCGGCGACAACAAGTTCGCCTCGCTGAACACCGCTGTGTGGTCGGGCGGTTCGTTCATCTACGTGCCCAAGGGTGTGCACGTCGACATCCCGCTGCAGGCCTACTTCCGGATCAACACCGAGAACATGGGCCAGTTCGAGCGGACCCTGATCATCGCCGACGAGGACTCCTACGTGCACTACGTGGAGGGCTGCACCGCGCCCATCTACCAGTCCGACTCGCTGCACTCCGCGGTCGTGGAGATCATCGTGAAGAAGAACGCACGGGTGCGCTACACGACGATCCAGAACTGGTCCAACAACGTCTACAACCTGGTGACCAAGCGCGCGACCTGCGAGGCCGGCGCGACCATGGAGTGGATCGACGGGAACATCGGATCCAAGGTGACGATGAAGTACCCGGCTGTCTTCCTGCTCGGTGAGCACGCCAAGGGCGAAACGTTGTCGATCGCGTTCGCCGGCGAGGGCCAGCACCAGGATGCCGGTTCCAAGATGGTGCACGCCGCGCCCAACACCAGCTCGACCATCGTGTCCAAGTCGGTGGCCCGCGGTGGTGGCCGCACCTCCTACCGCGGTCTGGTGCAAGTTCTGCCCGGTGCCACCAACTCCAAGTCGTCGGTGGTCTGCGATGCGCTGCTGGTCGACCAGATCAGCCGCAGCGACACCTACCCCTATGTCGACGTCCGTGAGGACGACGTGCAGATGGGTCACGAGGCCACCGTGTCCAAGGTCAGCGAGGACCAGATGTTCTATCTGCAGTCCCGCGGCCTGACCGAGACCGAGGCGATGGCGATGATCGTGCGCGGCTTCGTCGAGCCGATCGCCCGTGAGTTGCCGATGGAGTACGCCCTCGAACTCAACCGCCTCATCGAACTGCAGATGGAAGGAGCCGTCGGCTGATGTCGTTGCTGACGCCCGAAAAGAGTCACGTCGACCCGTCCGCCCAGGTGTCGGCCGGGGTCATCCCCGATCAGTCGCGCGCCGAGCGGCGTACGTCGTTCGACGTCGCCGACTTCGCGATCCCCAACGGTCGCGAGGAGGAGTGGCGCTTCACCCCGGTCGACCGGTTGGGTCCGCTGTTCCGTGACGAGGCAACCGGCGGCCACCTGGAGTGGTCCGAGCACCTGCCGCAGGGGGCCACCCTGAGCACCATGTCGGTGCAGGAGTGGCGCGACCTCGGTCTGGCGATTCCGGCCGATCGGGCCGCGGCCGTGGCTGCCGCTCATTCCGGTGGCGTCGCGGTGCTGGACATCGCGGCGAACGCCGAGCTCACCGAGCCGGTGCGCATCGAGCTGACCGGTGTGCAGCGCGAGACCGTGCACGGCCACCTGCTGGTGCGCGTCGGCAAGCACGCGCAGGCAACCGTGGTGCTGAGCCACCACGGCATCTCCGACTACAGCGAAGTGCTGACCGTCGAGGTCCAGGACGGCGCGAACCTGACCCTCGTCACCACCGCTGAGTGGCAGGACGAGGCCATCCACCTGGGTCAGTACGACGCGGTCGTACGCCGCGACGCCAGGTACCGGCACATCGCCGTCACCCTGGGCGGGGCCATCGTGCGGCTCAACACCAACGTGACGTACGACGGCCCGGGCGGCGACGCGACGCTGCTCGGCGTCTACTTCGCCGACGCCGGTCAGCACCTCGAGCACCGTTCGTTCGTCGACCACAACGCACCCCGCTGCACCTCTCTGGTGACGTACAAGGGTGCGCTGCAAGGGGATTCGGCCCACACCGTGTGGGTCGGGGATGTGCTCATCCGGGCTGCGGCCGAGGGCATCGAAACCTACGAGCTCAACCGCAACCTGGTCCTGACCGACGGTGCGCGCGCCGACTCGGTGCCCAACCTGGAGATCGAGACCGGTGACATCGAGGGAGCCGGTCACGCCTCATCGACCGGCCGGTTCGACGACGAGCAGTTGTTCTACCTGCAGGCTCGCGGAATCCCCGAGGATGCCGCCCGCCGCCTGGTGGTGCGCGGCTTCTTCGCCGACATCGTCGCCAAGATCGGTATCCCCGAGGTCGTCGATCCGCTGATGGAGGCGATCGACCGCGAGCTCGCGGCCGGCTCGGAGGCCGGAGCATGAGCGAGTTCGTCCGGGTATGCGCCCTCGGCGATCTGACCCGGAACACTCCGGCGCTGGCCGAGATCGACGGCCGGCCGGTCGCGATCGTGCGGGACGAGGACGATCACGTGCACGCCGTGGACGACACCTGCTCGCACGCGAACGTCTCCCTGTCCGAGGGTGAGGTCGACGGCTGCACGATCGAATGCTGGCTGCACGGCTCCGCTTTCGATCTGAACACCGGGGAACCCACCAGTCTGCCGGCCACCGAGCCCATTGCCGTCTACCCCGTGAAGGTCGAGGACGGTGACGTGCTGGTCGACGTGACCGCCTCCGTCAACGGCGTCGCCGTCTGAACTACTGCGTCTGAATCACTGAAGAAGGAAGAACCATGTCCACGCTTGAAATCCGTGACCTGCACGTCACCGTCGATACCGAACAGGGCACCAAGGAGATCCTCAAAGGGGTCGACCTGACCGTGTCCTCCGGCGAGACCCACGCGATCATGGGCCCCAACGGCTCGGGTAAGTCGACCTTGGCCTACAGCGTCGCCGGTCACCCGAAGTACACCGTCACCCAGGGCAGTGTGACCCTCGACGGCGAGGACGTCCTGGCGATGTCGGTCGACGAGCGGGCCCGCGCCGGTCTCTTCCTGGCCATGCAGTACCCCGTCGAGGTGCCCGGCGTCACCGTGAGCAACTTCCTGCGCACCGCCAAGACGGCGATCGACGGAGAAGCGCCGAAGCTGCGCACCTGGGTCAAGGACGTCAAGGGCGCCATGGAGAACCTGCGGATGGACTCCGCCTTCGCCGAGCGCAACGTGAACGAGGGCTTCTCCGGTGGTGAGAAGAAGCGTCACGAGATCCTGCAGCTGGAACTCCTGCAGCCCAGGATCGCCATCCTGGACGAGACCGACTCCGGTCTCGACGTGGACGCGCTGCGGATCGTGTCCGAGGGGGTCAACCGCGCCAAGGAAACCACCGACCTCGGCGTCCTGCTGATCACTCACTACACGCGGATCCTGCGGTACATCAAACCGGACTTCGTGCACGTCTTCGTCGACGGCAAGGTTGCCGAAGAGGGCGGCCCCGAACTGGCCGAACGCCTCGAGAACGAGGGCTACGACCGCTACCTGCAGGGGGCGACTGCGTCGTGACCACACACGCCGACATCGGCGTAGCCACTCCCGATGCGACCGCGCTGGACCTGGCCGCGATCCGGGCCGACTTCTCGATCCTGTCCCGTACCGTGCGTGAGGGAAAGCCGCTGGTGTACCTCGATTCGGGCGCCACGTCACAGAAGCCGCGAGTCGTCATCGAGGCCGAACGCGACTTCTATGAGCAGCGCAACGCGGCGGTGCACCGCGGTGCCCACCAGCTGGCGGAGGAGGCGACGGACGCCTTCGAGACCGCGCGAGCCCGGGTGGCGGCGTTCATCGGCGCGGCGGCGGACGACGTGGTCTTCACCAAGAACGCGACCGAGTCACTGAACCTGGTCGCCTACGGGCTGTCCAACGCGCTGGCCCCGGGCGCCCTGGACGGGGTCGACCCGGCCATCGCCGACCGGCTACGCATCGGCCCCGGCGACGAGGTCTGCATCACCGAGATGGAGCACCACGCGAATCTGGTGCCGTGGCAGGAGTTCTGCCGCCGCACCGGCGCGACGCTGCGCTGGATCCCGGTGCTGCCGGACGGAACGCTCGACCTGGAGAACGCACCCATCGGGGAACACACCAAACTGCTGGCGTTCACCCATGTCTCGAACGTCGTGGGCACGATCAACCCGGTCGCCGAGTTGGTCTCGCGGGCCCGCGAGGTCGGTGCGCTGACCGTGCTGGACGCCTGCCAGTCCGTGCCGCACCTCCCGGTGGACGTGACGCAGCTGGGCGTGGACTTCCTCGCGTTCTCCGGCCACAAGATGCTGGGCCCGTCCGGGATCGGCGTGCTGTGGGGACGCCAGGAGTTGCTGGCCGCACTGCCGCCGTTCCTGACCGGCGGCTCGATGATCGAGCTGGTCACGATGGAGAAGTCGACGTACGCCGCGCCGCCCCAGCGCTTCGAAGCCGGAGTGCCGATGGCTGCCCAGGCGGTTGCTCTCGGGGTCGCCAGCGATTACCTGGCCGGAATGGGCATGGACAACGTGGCCGCGCACGACCGTGCCCTGGTCGCCTACACCCTCGACCGGCTCGCCGAGCGGCCCTGGGTGCGCGTACTTGGCCCGACTGATCCGCAGATCCATTGTGGCGCGGTCGCCTTCACGATCGACGGAGTCCACCCCCACGATGTGGGGCAGATTCTCGACGACGCGGGGGTCGCCGTACGCACCGGGCACCACTGCGCCTGGCCGCTGCACCGAGCTCTGAAGGTGCCGGCCTCGACGCGGGCCAGCTTCGCGCCGTACACCACGTTCGAGGAGATCGACGCTTTCGTCGACGCACTCGACGCGGTGCCGGTGGTCTTCGGATTGGACGTGTGATGGACCTGTACCAGGAAGTGATCCTCGATCACTACAAACACCCGCAGCACGCCGGTCTGCGCGAGCCGTTCGACGCCCAGGTGCACCACATCAACACCACGTGCGGCGATGAGATCACGCTGCGGGTCGATGTGGACGGCGACGTGGTCAAGGACGTGTCCTATGACTCGACCGGCTGCTCGATCTCGGTGGCGTCGGCGTCGGTACTGGCCGAGGAAGTCATCGGCCACTCGATCACCGAGAGCATGGCGACCTACGAAGCCATGAAGTCCATGCTGACCTCCCGAGGCCAGGACCCCGGCGATGAGGAACTCATCGGAGACGGGGTCGCGTTCGCCGGCGTCGCCAAATATCCCGCGCGGGTCAAGTGCGCACTGCTGGCGTGGTCGGCCTACCTCGACGCGCTCAGCCGTACCCAGGAGGAAACCGCATGACAGAGACCACCAACCCCGTCAATGTCGCCGACGTCGAAGAAGCGATGCGCGATGTCGTCGACCCCGAGCTGGGGATCAACGTCGTCGATCTCGGTCTGGTCTACGGGATCACCGTCGACGGTGAGGCCAACGCGGTGCTCGACATGACGCTGACGAGCGCCGCCTGTCCGCTGACCGATGTCATCGAGGACCAGACTGCTTCCGCCCTGGAGGGTCTCGTGACCAGTCACCGGATCAACTGGGTGTGGATGCCGCCGTGGGGGCCGGACAAGATCACCGACGACGGGCGCGAGATGTTGCGCGCCCTCGGCTTCAACATCTGAGGTCCTTCTACCACCTACCAACGCCAGGCCCCCGGAAACCAAAGGTTCCGGGGGCCTGGCGTTCCGCCGCTTCGGGCGGCCTCAGCCCAGCGAAGCCGCGTTGAAGGTGTCGCAGCGGTTGAGGTCGCCGGTGGAGTAACCGGTGTAGAACCACTTCTGCCGTTGCGCCGAGGTGCCGTGCGTGAACGTGTCGGGACGGACCCGTCCACCGGCCTGGGCCTGGATGTGGTCGTCGCCGACCGCCGCGGCCGCGGACAAGGCCGATTTGATGTCGGTGTCGGTGATGTTCGGGATGAACACGTTGCCCTGGGCGTCAGTGGTCTGCGAGGCGTAGCGGACCCACAGACCCGCAAAGCAATCCGCTTGCAGTTCCGTGCGCACCGAGGCACTGTTTGCGCCCTGTGGGTCCTGCTGTGAGGCGCCGAGCAAACCCAGGATGTTCTGGACGTGGTGGCCGTACTCGTGCGCGACGACGTACTCCTTCGCCAGTGCGCCGGTGTCGGCGCCATAGGTGCTGGTCAACTCTCGGTAGAAGGACACGTCCACGTAGACCTTCTGATCCAGGGGACAGTAGAACGGGCCCATGGCGGAAGTCGCGGTGCCACACCCCGAGGCGGTCCTGCCGGAGTAGAGGACGGTCTTCGCGGGTGTGTAGTTCTGGCCGTACTTCGGCAGGTACCCCGACCAGAAGTTCTGCAGGCTGTTGACCGTAGCGATGACCCGGCACGTGTCGTTGTTGTTGGCGTCGGCACCGGTCTTGCACTCGCTGAACTGGTCGCTGACGGAGCCGGAGTTGGACGCTACATCGTTGCCGTTGTTCAGGGCGTTGGAAGTGCCGCTGGTACCAAGCAGATTGCCGCCGAAGATCATGGTCAGAATCAGGATGATGATGCCGCCGATACCGCCGACCGCCACGCCGCCGCGGCCGACCCCGCCGCTGCTGTAGCCCCCACCCGATCCGCCGGACTGCACCTGGGAGGTGTCGAGTCCGACGTTGTCATTGAACGTCATGCGCTGATCATCACCGTTCACGATTGGGGGTGCAAGCGGGCGCGCGACTAGAGTCGCTCCACGTGATCGTAGCCACCGATATCGAACTGCGGGCCGGTTCCCGACTCTTGCTGTCCGATGCCAGCTTCCGGGTGGCTGCCGGGGATCGAATCGGCTTGGTGGGTCGCAACGGAGCGGGCAAGACGACGCTGACCAAGGTCCTCGCCGGACAGAGCCAGCCCGCCGCCGGGTCGGTCACCTCCAGCGGCGAGGTCGGCTACCTGCCACAGGACCCCCGGACCGGTGACCTGTCCGTACTGGCCCGCGACCGCATCCTGTCCGCACGATCATTGGACGTGATCGTGCGTGATCTCGCCGCGTCGGCGGCCCAGATGGGCGACGACGACCCGGCCGTCGCCGAGCGGGCGATGCGCCGCTACGCCCGCCGGGAGGCCGAGTTCGAAGCCGCCGGCGGGTACGCCGCGCAATCCCAGGCCGCTGCGATCGCCTCCAGCCTCGGGTTACCCGAGCGCATCCTCGAACAACCCCTCTCCACCCTCTCCGGCGGTCAGCGTCGCCGCGTCGAGTTGGCCCGGATCCTCTTCTCCGGCGCGGAAACGCTGCTGCTGGACGAACCGACCAACCACCTGGACGCCGATTCCATCGTCTGGCTGCGCGACCACCTGGCCAGCTACTCCGGCGGACTGATCATCATCAGTCACGATGTCGACCTGCTGGAGAAGGTTGTGAACCGGGTGTTCCATCTGGACGCTAACCGGCAGGTGATCGACCAGTACAACGTCGGGTGGAAGTCCTACCTGCAGCAGCGGGAGACTGACGAGCGCCGCCGCAAACGCGAACTGCAGAACGCGCAGAAGAAGGCTGCGACGCTGCTCGCCCAGGCCGACAAGATGCGCGCGAAGGCCACCAAGGCCACCGCGGCACAGAACATGGCCCGGCGCGCCGAACGGCTGCTGAGTTCGGTGGAAGGCGAGCGGCAGAGCGACCGGGTGGCCAAACTGCGGTTCCCCAAACCGGCCCCGTGCGGCAAGACCCCGTTGATGGCCAGGGGTTGTCGCGGTCCTACGGCTCGCTGGAGATCTTCACCGACGTCGACCTCGCCATCGACCGCGGGTCACGGGTCGTGGTCCTCGGCCTCAACGGTGCCGGTAAGACGACGCTGCTGCGGATCCTGGCCGGCATCGATCCGCCGGACACCGGGATCGTGGACCACGGGCACGGCCTGCGGTTGGGCTACTACGCGCAGGAACACGAGAACCTCGACATGGATCGCACCGTGCTGGACAACATGAAGTCCGCGGCGCCGGAACTCGGGGAGACCGAGACCCGCAAGGTCCTGGGGTCGTTCCTGTTCAGCGGCGACGATGTCGACAAACCCGCGGGGGTGCTCTCCGGAGGTGAGAAGACCCGGTTGTCGCTGGCGCTGCTCGTGGTCTCGTCGGCGAACGTGTTGTTGCTCGACGAGCCGACCAACAACCTCGACCCGGCCTCCCGGGAAGAGATCCTGGGCGCGCTGCACGCCTTCGAGGGGGCGGTGGTGCTGGTGACCCACGACGAGGGAGCCGTGCACGCACTGGAGCCCGACCGGGTGCTGCTACTGCCCGACGGCGTCGAAGACCTGTGGGGTCCGGACTACGCCGATCTGGTGGCGCTGGCCTGACGCGCGGCTCACGCGTCCTCCTCGTCCCAGACCCGCACCTTCTGGGGTTTGGGCGGTTGCGGCGTGTTGGCACCGGGTCGGTCGGCGCCGCGTTCGTCGCGAAGCTCGCGCCGGGCGCGCATGACCACGAATCCGTACCCCGCGACCATGCCGATCCACCACTGGATCGCGTACGACAGGTTGATGCCGGCGTAGGAGCCCGGGTCCGGCGCGGGCAGGGCGGCTGGTCGCGCCGGTGCCGCACCGGTCGACGTACGTTCCGATTGCATGAGCACGTACTTGTCGCCGACCACATCGGAGGCAGTGAGCCCGGCCGCGGCGACGATGTCCGGCAGGTAGATCGACGCGACCTGTCCGGTGACCGCGGGTTTGGCCAGATTCGGCTCGAACGGCCGCAGCCAGCCCACGACGGTGATCTGGCCGGAGGGTACGGCGGGTACCGAGTCGGGCGCCGACGCCGTGCTGCCGTTGGGTACCCAGCCGCGATCCACGATCACAGTGGTGGCGCCGTCCGCCGGCGAGCTGAGTCGCAGCGGTACGAGCACCTCGTAGCCGAAGTCACCGTCATTGGGCCGGTTCCTGGCCAGGACCTGTTGATCGGCCGCGTAGGTGCCGGTCATCGTGACGCGCAGCCAGTCCCGCCCGCTGCCGACGGCGTCGGCCAGAGGTCGCGGGTCGGCGTCGTAGTTGACCTGCAGTTGTTCCTGAGCGGCGTGCTTGTCGCTGAACCGGTGCCATTGCCACAGGCCGAGGAAGAAACAGCCGACGGCCCACACGGTGGCGACCAACAACCAGGTCAGCCACCGCCGTTCGGTCAGCTTGGCGAGCACCCCCTGACGTTACTCGGCATAGGGTGGGGCCCATGACGTTGGTCGACCAGTTCGGTCGGGTGGGGACAGATTTGCGGGTGTCGCTCACCGATCGCTGCAACCTGCGCTGCACGTACTGCATGCCCGAGGAGGGGCTGAACTGGTTGCCGCGCAGCGAACACCTGACCGACGACGAACTGGTGCGCGTGGTCGGCCTGTTCGTCGCCGAGGGGGTGACGTCGGTCAGGCTGACCGGCGGTGAGCCGCTGCTGCGCCGGGGACTGCCCGGCGTCGTACGCCGACTGGCCGGCTTGGCGCCCCGCCCCGAGTTGTCATTGACCACCAACGGCATCGGCCTGGACCGGCTCGCTGCGCCGCTGGCCGAGGCCGGCCTCGATCGGGTGAACGTGTCGTTGGACGCGGTGGACCCGCAGATCTACGCCCGGTTGACCCGGCGCAACCGCTTCCATGACGTCGAGCGGGGCCTCAAAGCGGCGGCGGACGCAGGACTACGGCCGGTGAAGGTCAACGCCGTGGCCACGCGTGACGGGGAGGACCCGGTCCGTTTGCTCTCGTGGTGTCTCGACCGCGGATACGACCTGCGGTTCATCGAGCAGATGCCCTTGGACGCCGGTCACACGTGGGACCGCGCCACCATGCTGACCAGGGATGAGCTGCTGACGACGCTGGGCGCGGCCTTCGGGCTCACGCCCGTCGAGGAGCGCGGAAGCGCGCCCGCGGAGAGGTTCACGGTGGACGGGGGACCGGCGACCGTCGGCATCATCGCCAGCGTCACCGCGCCGTTCTGCGGATCGTGTGACCGGGTGCGGCTGACCGCCGACGGGCAGGTGCGCAACTGCCTCTTCGCGCGCGACGAGGACAATGTGCGCGATCCGTTGCGGGCGGGCGCCAGCGACGCCGAACTGGTCGACATCATCCGGGCCACGATGTGGCGCAAAGCCCGCGGCCACGGCATCGGCCGCCCGGGTTTCGTACAACCCGAACGGCCGATGTCGAGTATCGGCGGCTGACGCCGCCGTGATCGATCAGGCGCCGGCAGTCACCTTGGAGGTGTACTGCGGGCACAGGGCACCGATGGACACGCCGAGGAAGTAGCCGGCGTTGGTCGTGCTCCAGTCCGGGTGCTTCTGCTTCAGGTCGCCGATGACCGTCAGGATGTTCTTGTCCTGACCCATCTGACCGCACACCCACTGGCCATCGGCCAGGGCAGCCTGGTCGGTGATGGTGGGGAAGCGCTGCTTCACGACCTTCAGGAAGGCGGTCTTGTGGATCTCGTCGACACTGGTCGACGGGCTCGGCGCCGACGTGCTGGACGCTGGTGCCTCGGAGGTGGAGGTCTGCGAGGTCGTGGTCTCGCTCGGCGTCTCGCTCGTGGTTTCGCTGGTCGTGGTTTCGCTGGGCGTCTCGGACGTGGTCGTGCTCGTCGTGGTGGCCGAGGCGGTGGCGGAGGGGTTGACGGTGACGGTGGATCCGCAGCCGCTCAGCACCGCCGCTGCGGCGACGGTCGAAGCGGCGGCGATCAGGAGGTTCTTGGCCATGCCCCGATCGTGGCATGCAATGGCGTACGGGGCCAGTTCATCGCCGGGTGGGGCGGGACCGGAGAATTCCCGACACCCGTACGGGGCCGCCTCAGCGAAGGTTGTGGTGGGTGTCGGAGGCGGCCGGCGGTAGCTGTTGGTCGGCCCGCAACGGACGCAGCGACCCGCGTACGTCGATCCGGCGCTGGTTGCTGGCGTTGGCCAGGACGACCGCGATGTAGGGCAACAGGATGGCGGCGATCGCAAAAACCCACCGGATCCATCCGTGGGTGAAGATCGCCAGCACGAAGCACAGCGTCCGGATCGTCATCGAAATGGTGTAGTTGCGCATCCGGATGGACTGGTCGCCCTTCGGTGACACCGGCAGATTGGTTGCCGACGGCACACTGGGCTTGTCACTCACCCGTTCAGGATAGGCGCCGCATCGCCGATGGGTACTACCCCCAGTAGTGCACTAACGTCGCGCGGGTGAGTCAGGTCGAAACTCGTCAGCGGAACGTTCTGGTAACAGGTGGCAACCGGGGGATCGGCTATGCCATCGCAGCCGCCTTCGTCGATCAGGGAGACAAGGTCGTCGTCACCTCGCGCAGCGGTCAGGGGCCGGACGGCGCCTACGCCGTCGCGGCCGACGTCACCCGAAGCGACTCGGTGGACGCGGCGTTCACCGAGGCCGAGCAGTGGTGCGGGGGCCCGATCGAGGTGGTCGTCGCCAACGCGGGCATCACCGCCGACACCCTGTTGATGCGGATGAGCGACGACGATTTCGACCGGGTGCTGGACACCAACCTGGCCGGGACCTTCCGCGTGGCGCGACGGGCCAGCAAAAGCATGATCCAGCGCCGGTTCGGCCGGTTGATCTTCATCTCCAGCGTCGTCGCGCTCTACGGTTCACCGGGGCAGGCGAACTACGCCGCCTCCAAAGCAGGTCTGATCGGACTGGCCCGGTCGATCACGCGCGAGTTGGGCGGCCGGGGGATCACCGCGAACGTCGTGGCTCCCGGATTCATCGACACCGACATGACCGCGGCGCTGCCGCAGGCGCAACAGGACGCCTATCTCGCGGCGATCCCGGCCGGCCGGTTTGGCGGCACCAAGGACGTCGCGCGGGCGGTGACGTTCCTCGCCGGTGAGGACGCGGCGTACATCAGCGGGGCCGTCCTGCCCGTGGACGGCGGACTGGGAATGGGGCACTGAGATGGGACTGCTCGACGGCAAACGGCTGCTGATCACCGGGGTCCTGATGGACTCCTCGATCGCGTTCCACGTGGCCCGGTTGGCCCAGGAGGAGGGTGCACAGGTCGTGCTCACGTCGTTCGGCCGGACGATGAAGATCACCCAGACCATCGCCAAACGCCTGCCGCAGACACCCCCGGTCCTGGAACTGGACGTCACCTCGGCAGACGACCTGGATTCACTCGCCGACCGTCTGGGCGAGCACGTCGACGGTGTGGACGGCGTGCTGCATTCGATCGGTTTCGCGCCGCCGGGTGCTTTCGACTTCATGGGCGGGACCTGGGAGGACGTGTCGACGGCTCTGCACGCGTCCGCGTACTCCTTGAAGGCTTTATCGGTCGCGACTTTGCCTGTGCTGCAGCAAGGTTCGGCAGTCGTGGGGTTGACGTTCGACGCAAAGTTCGCGTGGCCGGTCTACGACTGGATGGGAGTGGCCAAGGCCGCATTCGAAGCAACCAGCCGTTATCTGGCACGTGACCTCGGCCCGCGCGGGGTCCGGTGCAACCTGGTTGCCGCCGGACCCATCCGGACCACCGCCGCCAAGTCGATTCCCGGGTTCGAGCAGTTCGAGGACACCTGGTCCACCCGCGCCCCCTCGGCTGGGACGTGCGTGACCCGGAGCCTGCGGCGCGGGCCTGTGTCGCGCTGTTGTCGGATTGGTTCCCGGCCACCACGGGGGAGATCCTGCACGTCGACGGCGGTGTGCACGCGATGGGTCAGTAGCCGCCTACGCTGGGGCCATGACGCGAGTTGCGGTGCGGGTCCTGGAGGGACCGAACCTCTACTTCCCCCGGCCCGCAGCCAAACTCACGTTGGATCTGCCCGAGTTGCTCTCGTGCCCGGCGGCGCGCTTCCTGGCCCTGGCCGGTGATCTCGGCGTACGTCGATCGGTCGTCGGAGTGCCGGACAGCGCCGCGCGGCAACGGGCCCTGATGAGTCTGTTGCCGCCGGTCGTGCGACGCATCTCGCGGGAGGCCGGCATCACCCGCCTGGGTATCCGGGTGCGATCTGGGGAGCAGCCCCAGGAAGTGGTCCTCGCCTGTCCGGTGCGCAGCCGGGGCCGTGCCCACGCGCTGGGCACCGCGCTGGGTGAGGTCCTGGACGCAGCCATCGACGAACGGCTGGACCCGGGAGTCTGGACGCAGGCGGCGGCCACCGTGCGCAATGCGCCGGCTGACGAGACCCTTGCGCCGATCACGCCGCAGGTGCCGGCGGTTTCGGTCACGGGAACGAACGGGAAGACCACCACCACGCGGTTGATAGCGCACCTGGCGATGACGGCCGGGCTGCGGACCGGGTGGAGCTCGACGGACGGTGTTCTGGTCCAGGGGGAGGTCGTGGTCACCGGTGACTACTCGGGCCCGGCGGGCGCGCGGACCGTGCTGAACACACCCGGGGTCGAGTTCGCTGTCCTTGAAACTGCCCGTGGCGGAATGCTGTTCAAAGGGTTGGGCGTCGCCACCAACGACGTCAGCGTGGTCACGAACGTCAGTGCCGACCACTTGGGGATGCAAGGGGTGGACACCCTCGACCAGTTGGCCGAGGTGAAGGCGATCGTCACCAAGGTCACCTCCGGCTGGGTGGTGCTCAACGGCGACGATCCGCGCGTCTGGGCCATGCGCGCCTCCGCTCCGGCGCCGCCGTGGTGTTTCACTCTCAGCCCCGATTCGCCGGCGTTGCGCGAATCTCAGGCGGTGCGCGGCCGCGGCATCACGGTGCTCGACGGTGACATCGTGACGATCGACGAGCACGGTGAACTCGAGCGGTTGATCAACGTCCTCGACGTGCCGATGACGCTGGCGGGACTGTCGCAACAGAACATCGCCAACGCCCTGGCCGGTGCCGCGGCCGGTCTGGCGGCGGGGTTGCCGCGGGACGCCGTGGTCGAGGGGCTGCGGACGTTCGCTCCGGACGTCGCGCACAATCCGGGGCGGATGAACATCTACTCCCTTCGTGAAGCCACCGTGGTGTTGGACATGGCCCACAACGAAGCCGGGTTGGCTGCGCTGCTCACGGTCGCCTCCGGCCTGCGACCACCGGGAGCGGAGTTGTGGCTGGGTCTTGGAACCGGCGGTGACCGTACCAACGAGATCCTGGTCAACCTGGGCGAGCAGGCCGGGTTGGTAGCCGACCACGTCATGCTTGTGCACAAGGAGCATTACCTACGCGACCGCAACAAGGACGAGATGATGAGCCTGATGCGGGAGGGTCTGGCCAGGGCCGGTGTGGTCCCCATCGGCTTGTGCGACGACGAACCGTCAGCTCTGGCAGGCCTCCTGGAGCAATCCCGGCCCGGTGACGTCGTCGCGCTGATGACGCACGAAGACCGGGCGTCGCTGCACGACTGGCTGATTGCTGAGGGTGGGCGGGAGGATGACGCGGCCGCCATCCGGCGAAAGGTGCTGACCGCGGCGGGGCGCCACGAGTTGGACACCGCCATCGACCAGCTGTGGACGATCGAGGATGACCGGTTGCGGATCGAGCGGGCCGCGGAACTGGTCTCAGCGCATCCGCAGGATGCTCGGCTGCGCTACGAGTACGCCGGGACGTTCGACAGCGCGGGTCTGGAGCACGAAGCGCTCGGGCACTACGACCTGGCCCTGCAGGGCGGGTTGAGCGAGCCGTTCCGTCACCGCGCGCTGCTGCAGAAGGCCAGCACATTACGCCACCTGGGGCGGCTGGAGGAGTCGTTGGCCATCCTGGACGCTTTGGCGCAGGAGCGACCGAACAGCCTCGTGGTGCAAGCTTTCCGGGCGTTCACCCTGCACGACCTCGATCGGGACGCGGAAGCGCTGCGCGAGGTCCTGCGCACAGCGCTGGCCGGTTCGACCGATCCGGACGTGGCTCGTTACCCGTCGTCGCTGCGCCGGTTCACCGACGCCATCCAGTGACCGGTCCCGACCGACTGCGATGGCAGGTGACGACGTGAACCGTGCCGGTCAGCTCTGATCCTCGAGGACTTTGCGTAGCTCCTCTTCGTCCTGCGCGGACTGCAGAGCCGCCTGGTCGGACATCTCTCGCGGGTCGAGGTCGGGGTCGCCGGGCTGCCACTCCGTGGTGCGCGATCCGGCCCCCGCTTGGTTGGTGTAGTCCTCCAACTCGGCGACCACCTTGGCGTGCTGGTCAACGCACAGCACCACGAGGTCGCCGGGACGCGCCCGGCTCATGACGTCGCGGGTGGCTTCCAACTCGTCCAGGACCGTCACTACGGTCCGGCAGCGCGCACCGTCGGCAATGGCTGCCTCGACACCCTCGGCGAGCAGCTCCGCAGAGACGCCCTTCTTGCGGCGCCGCAGATTCTCGTCCTCCCGCAGGAACAGCACGTCGAAGTGCTGCGCCGCAATGGCGCCCAGCTCCATGATGTCGGCGTCGCGACGGTCACCAGGCGCACCGATCATCCCGATCCGCGTGACCGGACGCTCGACCGACCGCTCCTTCTGCTGGGCGTACCGCTCGACGAACTCGCCCAGCTCCCGCATGCCGGGCGGGTTGTGGCAGTAGTCGACGAAGACGTCGGCGCCATTGACCTCGGCCTTGTTGAGCCGGCCGGGGGACAGATAGTACGACGTGGTGAAGGTCCGCAGACCCTGCCGGATGTCGTGCAACGGAGCGCCCGCGGCAAGGCCGCTCCCGCGGCGGCCAGGGCATTGGCGACGTTCATCCGGGCGGCGCCGCCGAAGGTCGACGGCAGCAGGTGCGTCCATGCCAGGGGCATGGACCGGCGACCTTGCTTCAGGACGATCATCTCGCCGCGCTCGGACGGCTCGAGTACGACGGCCCGGGCTCCGCGCCGACACCGCTCATCGATGAACTCCCGGATGCGGCTTCCGGGCGGCTGCATCGAGAACCACACGATCGTGCCGCTGCACCGTCGGCGCACGGCTCGTACGAGGTCGTCGTCGGCGTTGAGGACTGCGAATCCGTCGCGCGGAACAGCCTCCACCACAACGGATTTCACGTTCGCCAAATCCTGCAGGGTTTCGATGCCGCGGGTGCCGAGGTGGTCGGCGGCAATGTTGGTGACCACCGCGATGTCGTTGCGGTCGTAGCCCAGACCCTCGCGCAGGATCCCGCCGCGCGCCACCTCCAGGACGGCGAAGTCGACCCGGGGGTTCTGCAACACCATCCGCGCCGACCGCGGACCCGACGCATCCGCCTTGATCAACAGCCGTTCGTCGATCACGATGCCGTCGGTAGAGGTCATGCCGACCTTGCGGCCCATGCCCTTCATGATGTGTGCCAGCATCCGCGACGTCGTGGTCTTGCCGTTGGTGCCGGTGACCGCGACGATCGGTACCCGGGAGGGACTGCCCGGCGGGAACAGCAGGTCGACGACCGGCTTGGCGATGAACTGCGGTTCGCCCACGGTGGGGTGGGTGTGCATCCGGAAACCGGGTGCGGCGTTCACCTCGCAGATCGCACCGCCGGTCTCGCGCACGGGCGCGGTGATGTCGGGGCAGATGAAGTCGATTCCGGCCACGTCCAAGCCGATGACCCGCGCGGCCTCCTCGGCGATCTCGACATTGTCCGGGTGTGCGTCGAAGGTCCGGTCCACCGAGATCCCGCCGGTGGACATGTTGCCGGTGAGCGCCAGTTTGACCATCTCGCCCTGCTGCGGGATGTCACTCATCGCATAGCCCTGGTCGGCGACCAGTTCGACCGCGGCTTCGTCGACCCGGATCCGGGTCAGCACCTTCTCGTGTCCGACCCCACGTCTCGGATCGGCGTTGGTGATCTCCACCAACTCGGTGACCGAGTGCTCTCCGTCACCCATCACGTGAGCAGGCACCCGTTCGGCGATAGCGGCCATGTGCCCGTCGATGATCAAGCAGCGGTAGTCCTTGCCGGTGATGAAGGATTCGACCTGCACCACGCCGCGCCGTGATTCGGCCTCGGCGACCGGGAACGCCTCCCGCACCTCTTCTTCCGAACGCAGGTTCAGACAGACACCGCGGCCGTGATTGCCGTCCAGCGGTTTGACCACGACCGGGTAGCCGATCCGGCGCGCAGCACGCACCGCGCCGTCCTCGGAACGGACCGTCTCGGCTTTCGGCACGGGCAGCCCCGCGGACCCCAGCAGCGTCGTGGTGAGGTTCTTGTCGCCGGCGATGTCGACGGCCAGTGCGGACGTCTGGGAGGTCATCGTGGCCCGGATCCGCTGTTGGTGCACGCCTTGACCGAGTTGGACCAGCGAGTACTGGTTCAACCGGGTCCAGGGGATGTCCCGGCTCACCGCCTCCTCGAGGATGGCGGCCGTGGACGGGCCGAACGCCGTACGGGCAGCCAAGCGCAGGAACTCCTCGCGCTCGGTCGGCCAGTCGAAGCCGGGGTCGTGCTCGACGAGGTCGTTGACCAGCCGCGCGGCCAGCTCGCCGGCCGCGAGACCGACCCGCTCATCGACGTACCCGAAGACGATGTTGTAGCGGCCCGGGACGTCCTTGACCGCGCGGGTCTTGCCCCGGCGCATGTCGTGGCCCGCCTCCTGCTGCAACTGCAGCGAGACGTGCTCGGTGACGTGACCCAGCCACGTGCCTTCACGCAGCCGCTCGACGAAGCCGCCGCGGTAGCCGCGCGAGCAGGTGTGCTCGGCCAGCGCCGGCAGCGCTTCCAGGAGCCGGTCGGTGAAACCGGGAAGGGTGTCCGTGGGATACGCCTCCAGGACCCCCAGGTCCACGACGAGGTGGATGGCCTGTTCGAAGGACCACACGTTGGGTCCGCGGTAGACGCGGCGTTCGGCGATGGTCAGGTCGGGGGCGGGCGGGCCGGACGGTTCGGGACGCTCGGGACGGGACAACGTGGGCCTCCGGGTCAGTGGCGCAGGGCGGCGGCAGCAGCGGCAGTGTCGTGCCGGTCGCGGCTGAAGGAAACCGAGATGTCGGCGTTCTTCTCAACGAAATGGGTCAACGTCGCGGTGGTCAGATCGAAGGTGGCACCGAACGGCAGCGAATGGACCACCGCGCCCGAAACCAGCAGGGGCGCATCGCGTTTGGCTTCGTGGGCGTCGGTGACGGCGGACCGGGCGTCCACGACGAACACCGCGCCGGATCCGACCACGGTCAGTTCGGTCTCATCACGGATCTCGGCCGCGGTGTCCTCGTCGATGCCCATTCCGAGCAGGCTGGGCGAGCCGGCTACCAAGGACATCAGCCGGCCGTAGCGGGCTCGCTGGTCGAAGTGCTGGTCGACGATGACGCCCGTGAGCAGGCCGAGACCGACGGTCAACTGGCTGGAGCGTTGCCGCGGGGTCACTCCCTCTTCGCCCATCGAGATCATGAACTGGCTCATGATCGAGGCCCCGGCGCTCGTGCCCGCGATGACTGTGCCGCGACGGTAGGCACGCAGGAGCGCCTCGCCCATCGGGGTACCCACCACCAACTGCGACAGCCGCAGCTGGTTGCCACCGGAGAGGAACACCCCGGTGGCCTGGTCGAGCCGGGCCACCAGGTCGGGATCGCTGCTGGCGCTGCGGGACGGGGGATTGACCGCGCCGATCTCCTGGACGCCCAGGCGGCTGAACACCGTCGAGTAGACCGATACGACCTCGTCCGGGACCGATGACGCGGTCGGGATGATGACGATGTTGGCGGACCGGCCACCGGCAAGCCGGACGAACCGGCGCAGGATGGTGACTCGACCGACTTTGTCCTCGGCGCCGCCGATGATCAGCAGGGTCCGGGGGCGTCCTCAGTCATGCACTGAGTCTAGGGAGTGCCGGTCGGCAGCGAGCCCCAGCATGAACAGCACGCTGTCCAGATGGGGCTGGTTGAGTGCCGCATGGGCCTGTTCGCGCACGATGGGCTTGGCGTTGTAGGCGATCCCCAGGCCGGCGGTCGCGAGCATGTCCAGGTCGTTGGCACCGTCGCCGACCGCGACGGTGCGCTCCAGCGGGATGCCGAGGGAGGCCGCGATGTCGCGCAGGGTCGCAGCCTTGGCGGCGCGGTCGATGATCGGTCCGCTGGTGCGACCGGTGAGTACGCCGTCGCGCACCTCGAGCGCGTTGGCGCGGGCATGATCGATGCCCAGTTCAGCGGCGAGCGGACCGACGATCTCGATGAACCCGCCCGAGACCACTGCCACCGTGAATCCGTGCTCCTTGGCCGTCGCGATCAGATTGCGGGCACCGGGACTGAGCTCCACCTGCCGGCGGACCTGCTCGAAGACGGTCTGCGGTAGCCCCACCAGGGCAGCGACCCGCTGCGTGAGGGACTCGGCGAAGTCCAGCTCACCGCGCATGGCCCGTTCGGTGACGGCTGCGACCTCCCGCTCGCGACCGGCGTGTGCGGCCAGCAGTTCGATGACCTCCTGCTGGATGAGTGTGCTGTCGACGTCCATGATCAGCAGCCCCGGGCCGGGTTCGTGCAGGGCGGCATCCGTGACGGCGAGGTCGACGTCGTGATCGGCGGCCACCTGGGCCAGAACCGCCCGCAGCGCGCCGATCTCCGTTCCCGTGACCCGGGTTGAGACGGCCGTCAGAGGACGGTCGGTCAGGTTCGCCCAGGCGTCGGTGACGCCGCCCACCGAGGCGACCACTCGACGTACGTCGGCCCGGGCGGCTTCGACGGCGGCGCGGTCAGCGGCAAGGACGACAACGAGAGCGGCGGTCACCCCTCAATGATGGTGCCTTTGCCCACGACGGTGATACCGGACTCGGTCACCGTGAACCCCCGCGCGCGGTCCTGCTCGTGGTCGACCCCGATCGAGACACCGGCGGGCACCCGGACTTCCTTGTCGATGATCGCGTGCTGGATGACGCAATCCCGCCCGATGTCGACCGCGTCGAGCAGCACGGACGCCCGGATGTCAGAGCGGCTGTGTGTGTGCACGTTCAGGCCGAGTACCGACTCATCGATGGTGGAACCGCTGATGATGCACCCGGGCGAGATCATCGAACCGGTGGCCACCCCCTGGCGTTGCTCGGCGCCCATGACGAACTTGGCCGGCGGGAACGAACCGTCGTTGGTCAGGATTGGCCATTCGTAGTTGTAGACGTTGAACACGGGGTGGATGGACACCAGGTCCATGTGGGCTTCGTAGTAGGAGTCCAAGGTTCCGACGTCGCGCCAGTACCCGCGGTCGCGGTCGGTCGCCCCGGGGATCTTGTTGTCCTTGAAGTCATAGGCATAGGCCTCGCCCCGTTCGACGAACGCGGGGATGATGTTGCCACCCATGTCGTGCTTGCTGTCGTCGTCCTTGGCGTCATCCAGCACCGCCTTCACGAGAGCATCCGCATCGAAGACGTAGTTACCCATCGACGCCAGGACCTCGTGCGGGGCGTCAGCCAACGGCTTTGGGTCCGTGGGCTTTTCGCGGAACGCCGCGATCTTGCTGTCACCGGCGTCGGACAGTTCGATGACGCCGAACTGGTCGGCCAGGCCGATCGGTTGACGAATCGCGGCAACACTGGCGGCAGCGCCGGTCTCCACGTGCCGCATCACCATCTGGCTGAAGTCCATCCGGTAGACGTGGTCGGCGCCGACGACGACCACGATGTCGGGCTTGTGGTCATAGATGAGGTTCAGGCTCTGGTAGATGGCGTCGGCGGAGCCGGAGTACCAGCTCTTCCCGCGGCGCTGCTGCGCGGGGACCGGGGTCACGTAGTTGTCCAGCATGCTCGACAGTCGCCAGGTCTTACTGATGTGACGGTCCAGGCTGTGCGACTTGTACTGCGTCAGTACGACCATCTGCAGGTAGCCGCTGTGCGCGACGTTCGTCAACGCGAAGTCGATGAGCCGGTAGATGCCGCCGAAGGGCACCGCCGGTTTCGCCCGGTCGGCCGTCAAGGGCATCAACCGCTTGCCCTCTCCACCGGCCAGGACGATCGCCAGAACCCGTAGACCGCTTCGTCTCGCCATGGGCACAACCTATGACGCCGCGGGTGCATCTGTCGCTACTTGCACTAGCGTCATTCGGGTGAGGATCGACGTACTGACCAAGGAATACCCGCCGACGATCTACGGCGGGGCCGGTGTGCACGTGACCGAGCTGGTGAAGGCCCTGCGCGCGCTCGACATCGAGACCCAGGTGCGCGCGTTCGGCGGACCGCGGGACGAGACCGACACCACGTCGTACGCCGACCTGCCCGAACTCGCCGCCGCGAACGCCACCCTTCAGACCCTCGGGGTCGATCTGACGATCGCCGCCGACTGCGCCGGCGCCTCGGTCGTGCACTCCCACACGTGGTACGCCAACATGGCCGGTCACCTGGCCTCGTTGCTGCATGGGGTGCCGCACGTGATCACCGCGCACAGCTTGGAGCCGTTGCGACCCTGGAAGGCCGAACAACTCGGGGGCGGGTACGCCGTGTCGTCCTGGGTGGAGAAGACCGCCTATCTGGGGGCGGACGCCGTGATCGCCGTCAGCGAGGGGATGCGCAAGGACGTACTTGCCTCGTATCCCACGCTCGATCCCGCTCGAGTTCATGTGGTGCACAACGGGATTGACACCGTGCAGTGGGCGCGCGACGTGTCGCCGTCGGCGGTTGCGTTCGTCGAGTCGGTGGGCGTGGACCCCGCGCGGCCCAGCGTCATCTTCGTCGGCCGGATCACCCGGCAGAAGGGTTTGCCGTACCTGCTGCAGGCGGTGGCGTCGCTGCCACCGGAGGTACAGATCATCCTGTGCGCCGGCGCACCGGACACGCCGGAGATCCTGGCCGAGGTGGAGTCGCTGGTGGCATCGCTGCGGGAGTCGCGCGACGGTGTCGTCTGGATCACCGAGATGCTGCCTCGCCACCAGGTCGTCGCATTGCTCTCTGCCGCAACGGTTTTCGTCTGCCCGTCGATCTACGAACCGCTCGGCATCGTCAATCTCGAGGCCATGGCCTGCGAACTGCCGGTAGTCGGGACCGCCACCGGCGGAATTCCCGAGGTGGTGGTCGACGGACAGACCGGGTGGCTGGTGCCGATCGAGCAGTTGTCTGACGGAACAGGCACACCGGTCTCGCCAGAGACCTTCGTCGCGGACCTCAGTTCTGCTCTGGCACAGGCAGTTTCGGACCCGGAAGAGGCTCGTCGGAGAGGGATCGCGGGTCGGGAACGGGCCATCTCGCACTTCGGCTGGGAGGCGATCGCACGGCGTACGGTCGAGGTTTACGAGTCTGTGCTCCGATGACTGATTCGCTCGTCGATCAGCTGCGGGCGGCGCTGCGCGATGCCATGGTGGAGCGGGACCGCGACCTGGTAGCTGCGCTACGCAGCTGCCTGGCTGTGATCGACAATGCGACATCCAAGGGGATCGCAGCACCTCGAGCAGGAGCGATCGAGGTGAGCGTTGCGGGGTTGTCGGCCGCGGAGGTGCCGCGCCGGCAATTGACCGGCGAAGACATCGAAGCCCTGGTTGATGCGGAGCTCGCGGACCGGGTGGCGGCCGCCGACGAATTGGAAGCGGCCGGGCGCGGCGACCAGGCACAGGTGATGCGGGAGACGACCGAACGCCTGAGGGCAGCTACTCAGCCGGGATGAGACCGGCGAGCCGCAGGGCCGCCGCATTGGTGGCGTGCTCGAGAGCGGTCGTCGCCGCAGCGTTCAAGGTCTGCAACTGGACGGCGACCGCCCCGTCCCGACCGCGGACCAGGTCCGCGGTGTGCTCCTGCGCCACCTCGACCGCCGACAGGATGGTGCCGGCAAGCTCGATCAAGCGGGCGGCCCGTGGTGGCAACCCGCCGGGGAGGGCCCAGTGCTCGCTCGGGCGGGCAACGGCCGGTCGGCGCACTTCGGTAGCGCCCAGGTCCAGCTCCTCCAGCGCCGCCGTGGAGGAGCCCAGCGCCGCCCGAAGCTCACGCTCGGCGATTCCCACGTCGATTCCGGTCAGGCGGTGCTGGGGGACCGGGTCCGCGTCGAACGCCAGGAACTCAACGCTCACACCGACGTCCCTTGCGGCGCCGTACTCGCTGACCACCGGCACCACCACGCCGCCCAGACTTGGGACGAACACGCATTCGCCGTGCTCGGTCGCCGTCTGGCGCATCTGCTCCGGTCCGCGCGGAAGCAGGCCCGGTGCGCCCGGACGGGGCAATGCGCAGGCCAGGACCTGTTCGCCGAACTCACCCCAGTCGGTGAACCGGCCGAGTGAGCCGGCTATGTCATCAACGTCGGGTAGGGCGCGGACCACGGCGTCCTCGACAGGCATGGTGCCGCTCCAGGCGGCGGTCACCCACAGGCTGAGGCGGGTCGAGGCGGGGAGCGCGAACATTCCCTCGATGGTAGGTGGCTAACCTCGGGGGCATGGGTGACGTGCTCGATTTCGACGAGGTGACCATCGTCCGCGGCGGCCGGAAGCTGCTCGACAAGGTCACCTGGGGTGTCGACGAGGGCGAGCGCTGGATCATTCTCGGCCCGAACGGCGCGGGCAAGACCACGATGATGCAGATCGCCGCGGCCCAGATGCACCCGACGTCCGGGGTTGCACGGGTGCTCGATGAGCAACTCGGCAAGGTCGACGTCTTCGAGCTGCGCCCCCGGATCGGCATTGCGTCGGCGGCCCTGGCCAGTCGGATCCCGAACGACGAGCGCGTTGGCGATGTGGTGGTGACCGCGTCGTACGGCGTGGTGGGCCGCTGGCGGGAGTCGTACGACGCCCTCGACCACGGGCGCGCCGTCGAGTTGCTGGATCTGATGGGTGCCGCTCAGCTGGTGGACCGCTCTTTCGGCACGCTGAGCGAGGGGGAGCGCAAACGGGTGCAGATCGCACGTGCGTTGATGGTGGACCCCGAGCTGCTCATCCTCGACGAGCCCACGGCGGGAATGGATCTGGGTGGCCGGGAGGACCTGGTGCGCCGGCTCGGGGAGATCGCCGAGGACGTCTACGCACCTGCGATGGTGATGGTGACCCACCACGTGGAGGAGATCCCGCCCGGATTCACCGACGTGCTGATGCTGCGCGAAGGCCGGGTCGTGGTCGCCGGTCAGATCGACGACACGCTGACGGCGGAGAACCTCAGCACGACCTTCGGGATGCCGTTGGTGCTGGATCAGCACGGTGACCGGTACGCGGCACGCTCCGCCACCTGATGGTCGTCTGGATCGATGATCCGGGTGATGAACGGGTCCGCGACTATTTCTCGTTGACCGACGTGGCCCTGCGCCGGATCCTCGAACCGGCGTCCGGCCTCTACATCGCGGAGTCCGAGAAGGTGATCCGGCGCGCCCTCGCCGCCGGGCACCAGCCGCGCTCGTTCCTGATGGCCCAGCGCTGGCTGGAGGACCTGGCTGACGTGATCGAGATCACGGCGGCGCCGGTCTACGTCGCGTCGCCCGAGGTGATCCGGGAGATGACCGGGTTTCACCTGCACCGCGGCGCCCTGGCTTCGATGCACCGGCCGGCGTTGCCCTCCGTCGAGGACGTGCTGCTCGGTGCGCGCCGGGTGTTGATCTGTGAGGACATCGTCGATCACACGAATGTCGGTGCGATCTTCCGGTCGGCCGCGGCCCTTGGGATGGATGCGGTGCTTGTCACCCCGCGGTGCGCGGATCCGCTCTACCGCAGGGCAATTCGGGTGTCGATGGGCACCGTGTTCCAAGTTCCGTGGACCCGGATCGAGCCATGGCCAGGCGCTGTCGGCAGGTTGCACGAGGCTGGCTGGACCGTGGCGTCGTTCGCCTTGGCCGACGATGCGGTGTCGCTGGACACGTTGGCCGCCGATCCGCCGGCGAAGCTCGCGCTCGTGGTCGGGACCGAAGGAGACGGGCTGTCCCCAGCCACGCTGGCGGCCAGTGACCTGGTCGTGACGATCCCGATGCGCGGGGGAGTGGACTCTCTCAATGTGGCCGCGGCGACGGCGGTCGCCGGTTGGGCCCTGCGAGTGCTCGATGACTGATCAATGGGCGCCGACACCGGCAGCGGTGGCCGCCGGACGAACGCAGTTTGCCGGGCTGGTGGGCTCCGGTCGCTGGACCGCCAGCATCTGGTGCGCGTTCGCAACGCCAACGGCGTGCCAGAGTGATCGCATGAGAGGTGAGGCAAGCAAACAGCTGCGTAGACCCGAGGTGTGGATGCTCCTGGTCATCGGAACACTGCTCATCGCCGTCGGTCTGATGATCATGAGCCTGCCGTCAGGCCGGGGAATCGGTGCGGTGCCACTCATCGTCGGTGCTGGTGTGTTCGGGATGGCCATCGCCACCATTGTGCGAGGCGGCTAGCAAGCGAGTCTGTTTCTGAGGAGAACCCGGGTTATGAGGATGCAAAGCCGGCTATTGCTCCTCAGAAACGTCACTCTCCTCAGGAACTGCGGGCACGGGCGTCGATAGCGGTGACGAAGCGGGCGAGATGCGGGTCGGTGGTGCTCGGGTCCAGTTTGGCGGCCTCCTCGAAGGAGTACCACCGCACGCTGGCCATCTCGCGTCGATCGATCTGCACGTCGTCGTCCTGGCTGAGGCCAATTGCGTACCAGAGGCTCACGTCAGTGTGCACCTCGCGGTTGGTCTCGGTGATGGTCACCAGAAGCGGCTCGTCGGTGAGGAGCCGCGCGTCAACACCTAACTCCTCCAGGCACTCCCGACGTACGGCGTCCCGCGGGTCTTCGTCGATCTCGACGTGCCCGCCGGGCGGCAACCAGAGACCCGACCGGAGATGTTCTTCCAGCAACAGTGTCCGCCGAGTGGTGTCTACCGGGACGAAGTAGGACACCAGGTGCGGAGACGGGGTCGCCGGTCGCTCGAGCCGGAACAAGTCCGCCCCGCTGTCGATCCATGCGAGTGCGCCCTGAATGTGCTGGCGCGCCAGATCATCGACCGGGGCAATCGAAGCGATCGCTGCGCGGACGACGTCACGCATCGACGATGCGGGCCATGCTGTCGATGACGGTGACGTTCGGTAGCTCTGCGGCGCGGGCGCCGGGCAACCGCAGCTTGCCGGCGCGGATGCCGGAGCCAATGACGATCGAGGAGCGTTGCAGCACAGCCGCATCCACCAACACCGGCCACTCCTGCGGTAGGCCGATCGGTGTGATGCCGCCGTACTCCATCCCGCTGCGTGACACGGCGTCATCCATCGCCATGAAGGAGATCTTGCGTACGTCCAGGTGCCGTCGCACCACGTTGTTGATGTCGGCGCGCGTGTTGGCCAGCACCAACAGCGCGGCGACCCGTTCCACACCGTCGCGTTTGCCGGCGACGATGACACAGTTCGCCGAATCAGCCGGATCGAGACCGGTGGCGGCCACCAGTGCCGCGGTGTCGCTGATGGCCGGATCGATTGCGACCGCCTCAACCTCGTCGGCGAAGGAGAGCCCCTCGACAGCGGCGGCCGTCGACGGCGCCATGAGTTCGGGGTGGGCGGTGGCGGGCTTCCAGACCAGTGACGTCATGTCACCAGTTTCTTCACCAGGCGCTGAAGCTCCGCCGCGGGGTCTGCCGTGACGCCACCGTGCACCGGTCCGGGCTGTAGAACGGTGCTGCGCGGCGCCGACAGCCATCCGAAGCGTTGCCCCGGTTTGGCGTGCTGCGGTAGCCCCGGCGGCGGATCGTCGTCGCACACTCGTTCCAGCGCGGCCAACGACTGGGCCAGCGCATGCAGATCGACCGCCGGCGAAAAGGCTCGCAGTCGCAGTGCGTCCAGTTCGTAGGCGACACCCAGGAAGTCCGCCAACTGCGCGTAGAGCACGACACCGACGTTGACGAATTCCTCCCGGTCGACCGCGGGCACGTAGCGCAGGACGACGTACTGATAGCCGTAGTCGCTGGCCGTCACGGCAGATCCTCGGGCAGCCACGCGGCCGGGTTCGCCACCCGCGCCAGGAGGTGATCGACGTACGCCGATCGCACACTGGCCGTGGACGGCAACCACTCCGTGGTCTCCAGCCACTCCTCGGGGACCAGGTCGACCACCTCGGACAGTAGATCGGGGGTCACCACCTCGGACAGGCGGGCGTGGGTCCCCACCAGGTCACGGGCGATCGGTCGCAAGATGTGGCTGTCCGCGTCGTAGGGCTGTTCGGCGAACCGGGAGGGCGAGGGCGCCCGCGTCGGCCAGGCGTGCTGGAAGTACAACGCCGCGCCGTGGTCGATGCACCACGTCTCGCCATGCCACACCAGCAGATTCGGGTTGCGCGGGGTGCGATCGATGTTGGCGGTGAACGCATCCAGCCAGAGGATCTCGGCCGCGATCGACGCAGCGGGAGGTGCGGACCCGTCGTACCCGAAGGCACCGGGCAGCAGGTCGACACCCAGGTTCAACCCGATACTCGCGGTGAGCAGGTCCTGCACCTCCTCATCCGCTTCGTACTTCGCAATCGGCGCGGGCAACTCGATGGCTTTCAGCGCCGGAACCCGGATGCCCAGGGCCCGGCCGAGTTCGCCGACGATGACCTCGGCGACCAGCACCTTCAGGCCCTGTCCCGCCCCCGGAACTTCAGCACCCAGGTGCCGTCATCGTCGGCCTCCACGACCCCGGGCAGCGAGCCGCCCTCGCGCAGCGGCGTCACGTAACGGATCGCACGGGCGGTAGGCAGCACGCAACGAGCCTATCGAGGTGGAGGAACCGACAAGATGGACCCATGAACCACACCCAGGGCAGCAAGGTCTCGATCATCGGCGCCGGAGCGGTAGGTGCGACCACGGCGTACGCGCTGCTGATGAGGGGATCGGCGCGGACAGTGGCACTGATGGACATCAACCAGGCCAAGGTGGACGCGGAGGTCCTCGACCTCGCGCACGGTTCGCAGTTCACCTCAGCGGCCTCGGTGATCGGCGGAACCGATGCGGCGGTCTGCGCCGACTCCGACATCATCGTGTTCACCGCCGGCGCCAAGCAGAAGCCGGGTCAGACCCGCCTTCAGCTGGCCGAGACGACAGTCCGGCTGGCGCAGAAGGTGCTGCCCGATCTGGTCGACGTCGCCCCCAACGCCATCCACGTGCTGGTCACCAACCCCGTCGACATCGTCACGTACGCCGCGTTGAAGGCCACCGGGCTGCCGCCGAACCAGGTGTTCGGCTCCGGAACGGTGCTGGACTCCTCACGACTGCGGTACCTGGTCGCACAACACACCGGTGTAGCCGTGCAGAACGTGCACGCCTACATCGCCGGCGAGCACGGTGACTCCCAGATCCCGTTGTGGTCCTCGGCGACGATCGGCGCCATCCCGCTGATGAACTGGACTCCGTTGCCGGGTTTTCCGGAGTTCGACCAAACCGTCCGGGACGAGATCGCCCACGAGGTGGTCCACTCGGCGTACCAGATCATCGAGGGCAAGGGCGCGACGAACTACGCGATCGGGCTGGCCACCGCGCGGATCGTGGAGGCCGTCCTCGGCGACGAACGACGCATCCTGCCGGTGTCGACCCTGGCCACTGGTTTCCACGGGATCGGAGAGGTGTGTCTCTCCTTGCCGTCCGTCGTCGACCGCCGGGGCTGTGACGTACGACTCGACACGCCGCTGTCGGACCAGGAGGAAGCCGGCCTGCTCAGCTCGGCGACCACGCTGCGCGGCATGATCGAGCAGTTCGGGCTCTAGCTCCAGGCCTTCATCAGCAACTCGTAGGATGCGATCCGCTCGGCGGGGTCGTGCACGTTGGTGGTGATCATCAGCTCGTCGGCGCCGCACGCGGCCGCGCGTTGTGCGATCCCCTCGGCAACCCGATCGGCCGTGCCCACCGTGGCGAACCGGGCGAAACCGGCGGCGATCTGCTCATCGACGGGCGTCCAGTCGTAGGCCGCTGCCTCATCCGGCGAGGGCAACGGGCCCGGGCGGTTCTGGCGCAGGCGAACCATCGACAAGGCGGCCGCCCGCTGGAGTTCGGCAGCGCGATCAGCGGTCTCGGCGACGATGGCCGCTACCGCGAGCATGCTGTGCGGTTCGGTCAGCGCTCCCGGTTTGCCGGTTGGGCGGAACTCCTCGCGGTAGATCTGCATCGCCTCGCGCGGATCCGCTTCGCCGAAGTGCCCTGCGTAGGCGAAAGCGACGCCCGCCGCGGCAGCCGCCTGCGCGCCGTACAGGCTGGAGCCCAGGATCCACACGGGAGGCAGCGGTACGTCGGTCGGCTGGGCCGAGATCGGGGCGAACGGGTGATCGGCGGGGAACCCCTCGACGTACGCCAACAACTCGGCGTACTGCTGGGGGAAGTCGTTGGCAATCAGCGCTTCCCGGCTGCGCCGCAACGCCAGCGCGGTCAGCTGGTCGGTGCCGGGAGCGCGCCCGAGCCCGAGGTCGATCCGGCCGGGGTGCAGGGCCTCCAGGACCCGGAACAGCTCGGCCACCTGTAGCGGCGCGTGGTTGGGCAGCATGATCCCGCCGGCCCCGACGCGGATGGACTCGGTGTGATCGGCCACGGTCGCGATCATCACCACGGGCGCGCTGCTCGCGACGCTGGGGATGTTGTGATGCTCAGCGACCCAGAAACGGTGGTAGCCGAACGACTCGGCGGCCTGCGCGAGCCGCACGGTCTCGCGCAGGGCCTGCGAGCCGGTGCGGCCGGATGCGATGGGGGACAGATCCAGGACGGATAGCGGGATGCTCACGCACAGTGCAACCCGGCGGACCCGGGCGCGCATTCCGCCTAAGCTGGGCGGATGGAGCCTTTCTACGGGAGCATCATCCGCATTGCGCAGGGAACCTTCGCGGCCCAGGGCCTGAAAGTCACCCGGATCGGCTCGGAGAACATCCCACGCACGGGCGGTGCGGTGATCGCACTGAACCACATCGGCTACATGGACTTCGCCCTGGCCGGTTACGCCGCCCTCGATGCCGGGCGCAAGGTCCGCTACATGGCCAAACAGGAGGTCTTCGACCACAAGATCTCCGGCCCCATGATGCGCGCGATGAAGCACATCCCGGTGGACCGCTCGGCCGGTGTCGGTGCCTTCAATGCCGCGGTCGATGCGCTGAAGCACGGCGAGCTGGTGGGCGTCTTCCCGGAGTCGACCGTCTCGCGGTCCTTCGAACTGCGCAGCTTCAAAACCGGCGCGGTGCGGATGGCTGCGCAGGCCGGGGTGCCGGTGCTGCCGCAGATCGTCTGGGGTTCGCAGCGGATCTGGACCAAGGGTCATCCCAAGCGGCTCGGCCGCACCAATGTGCCCATCACCATCCGCACCGGGGAGCCCATCTCCATCGACCCGGACGCGGATGCCGAGGTCGCCACCAAGGATCTGCATGCGGTGATGGAGCAGATGCTGCACGAGGTGCAGGAGGCCTACGAGCCGCTGACCGGCGACGACCTGGTCTTCCTCCCGGCCCGGATGGGCGGCAAGGCCCCGACGATGGAGGAGGCGGCCAAGATCGAGGACGCAGAACTTGCGCGGAAGAAAGCTGCGCTGGCAGCGCGTCGAGCACAGCAGTCCTGAGCGTTGTCGGTGCCGCCTGACACCGTCTCGGGCATGTCCACATCCACGTTGTCTCCCGTCGCCGTCCGCACCCTTGAGGCGCTGGCCGGTCCCGGTGCGCAACTGCGGGACGGTCAGGGCGAAGCACTCGATGCGCTGTTGCAACCCGGCGCACGGGTCCTGGTGGTGCAGGCCACCGGTTGGGGCAAGTCAGCGGTCTACTGGATCGCGACGGCCACGTTGCGCAGCCAGGGATCGGGTCCCACTCTCGTCGTGTCGCCGTTGCTGTCGCTGATGCGCGATCAGGTGGCCGCCGCCGAGCGAGCCGGGTTGCGAGCGGCCACGCTGAACAGCGCGAATTTCGACGACTGGTCGACCGTGGAATCTGCTGTGTCGGCCGACGAACTCGACGTGTTGCTGGTCTCGCCCGAGCGCCTGGCGAACCCCGCTTTCGGAGAGCGGGTCATGTCGGCGCTGGCGGGGCGGTTGGGTCTGCTGGTGATCGACGAAGCCCACTCGATCTCCGACTGGGGCCATGATTTCCGGCCCGACTACCGCCGGCTGGCTCGCTTGCTACCGCGCCTGTCGCCCGCGGCTCCGGTGCTGGCGACCACCGCAACAGCCAACTCACGCGTCGTGGATGACGTGGCGGCACAACTGGGTTCAGCAACAACGGTGCTGCGCGGGCCGCTGGCCCGGCGCAGTCTGCACCTGGCCGTGCTACCGCGCCTCGATCCGCTGTCCCGCTACGCCTGGGTGGTGGCCAACCTGCCGGCACTGCCCGGCAGCGGCATCATCTACACCCTGACCGTGGCCGACGCCGAGCGTCTCGCGGATACCATCACTGCGGAGTACGGCGATCGGTTCCCGGTCGCGGCGTATACCGGCGGGGTCGACGCGGACACCCGGCTGCGCCTGGAGGAGTCACTTCGGGACAACACGGTCAAGGCGCTGGTCGCCACCTCCGCGCTCGGCATGGGATACGACAAACCCGACCTGGGCTTCGTGGTGCACGTCGGAGCACCGCCGTCTCCGGTGGCGTACTACCAGCAGGTCGGTCGCGCGGGCCGCGCCATCGACTCCGCGCTCGCGCTGCTGTTGCCCGCTTCTTCCGACGATGCCGTGTGGGACTACTTCGCCACGGCCACGATCCCTTCGGCGGCCGAGGTCACACGGTTGCTCGGTTTGCTCTCTGACCAGCCCCAGTCGATTCCGGCGCTGGAGGCCGAGTCCGGGATCCGTCGCTCGCGGGTCGAGCTGCTGCTGAAGCAACTGGCCGTCGAGGAGGTCGTCTCCCGCACCGCGGACGGGTGGGTCAGCACCGGTGCTTCGTGGTCGTTCGACCAGTCGCACTACGACGGTGTTCTCGCCCAGCGCAGGGCCGAGGCGGACATCATGCGGGCTTACGTGCGCGGCGAGCGCTGCTTGATGCAGTTGCTGCAGCAGGCGCTCGATGACCCTACGGCGACGCCGTGCGGCCGGTGCAGTGTGTGCCTGGGCAGCCTGCCGGACGGTGTGAGCGCGCAGATCCCACCGGACGCGATTGCCAGTGTCCGGTCCAGGCTGCGCACCGGCAGCCAGGTGCTCGAGCCGCGCAAGATGTGGCCGGGCGGTGCCTTCGGCACGAAGGGCCGGATCCCACCGCAGCTGCAGGCCGACCCCGGCCGGGTGCTGGTGCACGCCGACGCCGTGGAATGGGCTACCGAGTTGGCGGGGCCGTTGTCCTCCGATGGGCCGGCGTCTGATGACCTGCTCGACGCAGCGGTGAGCTGCCTTGTCGGATGGAAGGATTCGTGGTCGAGCCGCCCCACGTTGATCGTGACCCTAGCCGCTGCGAACCGCCGCGCGTTGGTCCTGTCGGTCGCCGAACGCCTGGCAGTAGCGGGCCGGCTGCCCACGGCCTCGTGGGATGTGTCGCTGACCGGTCACCCGGGCTCGGCCGCCTCCGGCGAGGAGGCAGCGTGGTGGCGCGGCACGCTGGTCGATCCGCCGCAGGTGGCGGGTGAGCAGGTGTTGTTGGTGGTGGACGAAACCTCATCGGGATGGGTGTCCACAGTGGCGGCGGCCGCGCTTCGCGAAGCCGGGGCCACCGGCGTCCTGCCGTTGATCGTTCATCGCACCGTGGGGTAGCGCATCACGCACCGTGCAGGCGATGCACCCCGCAGGAGGGTACGCCGAGCGCCGCATCGTGCAACCGTCGAACCATGGATGACAACAACCCGGACAAGGAAATCCCCGCGGTGGACCGTCAAGACGGTGGTCCGGGATCGCACAGCGACGATCAATCCGGCGGAGCCGACAACGACGTCGCCAGCGGCGGTTCGAGTGAGGGCGCCAGCGGTGATCACGACCAGGACGATGAGATCAGTGCCTCCGGTGCGCAGGACGACGCCGGTCCAGCCGGTGACGAGGCTGACGTCGCCAGCGGCGGCTGAGGCCCGCACGCCCCGCTAGGCCACGGGCCGTTCGTTGTTCCGCCGCGCCGCCCGGTCACCCAGAACACTCAACCGCTGCACGAACCGCGCAGTGGCGGGCTGCAAGCCGGTCCGGGCAGCCTCGCCGGGCACGGTTCCGGTCGCTTGATCGCTCGGTGCGTCCGGCAACAGGCGCACCGCAAGGCCCATGGCCCGGGTCGTCAGTCCGGGGGCCATCCCGCGGACCCGGATGCCCAGCCAGGCCAGCGGCGTGAGTACGACGTTGGGTCGACCGGCCAGTACCCCGTCCACGATGCGCCGGGCGGCCCGACCCGCATCGATCGACAGCAAGGGCAGTGAGGCGGCCGGGGCGAACCAGGCGAACTCCGTCGCAGCGTCGCCGGCGAACTGCGCCCGGCCGTGGGAGCCGGTGCGCATCAGGCCGGGGATCACCGTCGTCGCCGTGATGCCGGTCCCGGCCAGTTCCGCCGCCAACCCGTCGGTGAAGCCGACGGCCGCGAATTTCGCTGTGGCGTAGGGCAACAGATGCGGTGGCGCCACCATCCCGCCGATGGACGTCACGACTCCGATGCGGCCCTTGCCGCGGCGGCGCAGGTGGGGAAGCACGGCCAGCGTTGCGACGACTGGCCCCATGCCCATGGTCTCCATTGCTTCATCGAACTGCGCCATACCCATCGACTCCGCCGGCCCGGCCTGGATCACTCCCGCAACGTAGATCATGGTGTCAATCCCACCGTAGGTCTCGTCTACGTCATCGATGAGTGTGGTCAGTGCCTCGCGATCCCGCGCGTCGCACACCCGGGGATGGACCTGAACGTCGCGTCTGCCCGAGGTGAGTTGCGCTGCGGCACGGTCTAGTTCCGCGGCGTCACGTGCAGTGATGACAACCTCGTAGCCATGACCCAGCAGCTCATCTGCGATCAGCAGGCCCAGGCCGCGGGACGCGCCGATGACCAGCGCCAGTGGTTTGCTCATCAGGAAATCACGCGTTCGTGCAGGTCCTTCACGGTGCGCTCCTGGGCCAGGGCGCGTTCGTGCAACGCCGTCAGCGCAGCCGTGTCGAGCTGATCGTGGCTGGCGGTGCACGACAGCAGCGTTTCCCACAGCGTTGCCTTCGCAGCGACCGCCGCCGACAGGGCTTCCAACTCCAGCACGTCAGCTCCCGGCGAGCGATGCCACAAGGACCCGTTCGGTTTGAACCGTCCGAGGAATTCTCCTGCGACTGCGGCGTATTCGGTGAGCGAGTCGCGGCGGACATCGAGTGCGGCCATGATCTCGGCCAGGCTGTCCCGATCCTGTTGCACCTCATCGGCCAACCGCGCCACGCAGTCGCGGACCTCGGGCACGCTGTGGCTGTCGGCGACCCGCCGGAACAGCCGCACCCCGGCGGTCGCGCCCGCATAGTGGTCGCGCAGGTAGAGCGGCAGCCAGTCGTCGGTCTGCATCAGGAGCCACCTCCGGGCCGCAGCACGACCTTCACACAACCGTCGGCCTTGCGCTGGAAGACGTCGTACATCTCGGCCGCTTCGTCCAACGGCGCGTGATGGGTCGCAAGGGATTCGACGCCG
Source organism: Branchiibius cervicis (assembly GCF_042661605.1). Lineage (NCBI taxonomy): Bacteria > Bacillati > Actinomycetota > Actinomycetes > Micrococcales > Dermacoccaceae > Branchiibius > Branchiibius cervicis. Next base: position 1,583,896 of record NZ_JBHSWJ010000002.1, on the reverse strand, counting down.
AAGACGTCGTTGGGTTCCTCGAGGATGGCCAGCAGTTCGTCAGTCCACCGGCGGACGTGGCATTGCCCCATCCGCAGGGTCACTCCCTTGTCGAAGATCGTCATCATCGGGAACGGGTCGGCCATCCCCCGTAGACGCCGCTGATCGACACGGTTCCGCCACGACGCACGGCCTCGAACGCAGTGTCCAGTGCCGCAAGCCGGTCGATCCCGAACTTCTCGGTCGCAGCCTGTGAGATCGGTTTGGGCAGACGCGCGGCCGCCCCGATGACCTTCTCCGCAATGGGATTACCGTGTGCCTCCATACCCACCGCTTCCAGCACCGAGTCCGGCCCGCGGCCGTCGGTGAGGTCCTTGAGGGCGGCTGCGACGTCACCCACGTCGTTGATGTCTACGACGTCGATGCCCTGCTCACGCGCCAGAGCGAGTCGCTCAGGCACGAGGTCGACTCCGATCACCCGGCTGACGCCCCGGTGCAGTGCGCTGCGCACGGCCAGTTGACCCACGGGTCCGAGACCGAGAACGGCCAGCGTCCCGTCCTGCGGCACGTCGGCGTAGACGACGCCCTGCCACGCCGTGGGCAGGATGTCGGACAGGTAGAGGAACCGTTCGTCCGGAGGGTCCTCGGGGAGCTTGACCGGGCCGAAGTCGGCGTGCGGCACACGCACCAATTCGGCCTGACCACCCGGCACGGCGCCGTACAGACTCGTGTAGCCGAACAGGCTCGCGCCCTTGTCCTGTTCACGGTTCTGGGTGGTCTCGCACTGTGCGAACAGTCCGCGATCGCACATGAAGCAGTGCCCGCAGGAGATGTTGAACGGCACCACGACACGGTCGCCCGGCGCCAGGTCCTGCACGGCCGAACCGACTTCTTCGACCACCCCCATGAATTCATGGCCCAGGATGTCGCCCTCGGTCAGATACGGAGCCAGCACTTTGTACAAGTGCAGATCCGAACCGCAGATCGCGGTGGAGGTGACCCGCACGATCGCGTCGGTGGGGTCTTGCACGGTCGGCTCGGGAACTTCGAGGACACGAACGTCCTGGATTCCCTGCCACGTCAACGCCTTCATCCGTCGAAACTACGGACGCGAGGGCGATGTGGGCACACCCCTACCGCAGGGCCACGGCCAAACGGTCCATCTCGTCAACTGGCCCAATTCGCCCGCGGCACGTGCTGGGGCTATGCCGCAGGTGAGAGACGATAAGGCCGTGCGTACGACGGCGAGCATCCTGCACCTGGATCTCGATGCCTTCTTCGCCGCCGTCGAGCAGCGTGACAAGCCCTCGCTGCGCGGCAAGCCCGTCGTGGTCGGCGGCATCGGCAACCGGGGCGTGGTGGCGACCGCGAGTTACGAGGCGCGGGCGTACGGCGCTCGCTCGGCCATGTCGACCTCAGAGGCCCGCCGCCGCTGCCCGCCCGGGACGGCCTTCCTCTTCCCGCGCGGCGAGGCCTACCGCCGCTCGAGCCGGGTGGTCATGGACCTCTTGCGGGAACTGTCCCCGGTCGTGGAGCAAGTCTCCGTCGACGAGGCGTACGTCGATCTGGCGGCGCAGGGGGATCAACACCTGAGCGTCGACCAGGTCCGCGCCCGCGTCGAAGAACTCCTGGACACCATCGAGAAGGGCACCGGCGGTCTGACCGCCAGTGCTGGGGTCGGCAGTTCCAAGATGATCGCCAAGATCGCATCGGACATGCACAAACCCAGGGGACTGGTGATCGTCGAGCCCGGGGACGAGGAGGACTTCCTGGCTCCGCTGCCGGTCCGCGCTCTGGGCGGTGTCGGACCCGCCACCGCGGATCGGCTGCGCACCTTCGGTGTGGAAGAGGTGTCCCAGCTACGCCGCATGACCGAGTCCGATCTGGTGAGCATCTTCGGAAATGCCCACGGCTCAGGACTTTTCGCCATCGCCCGCGCTCAGGACGACCGCGAGGTCGTCACGGAGCGCGAAGCCAAGAGCATCTCGGCCGAGGAAACCTTCGACGTCGACGTCGTCGATCGTGCGGTTCTCAGGGAGGAACTCGCCCGCCTCACCGACCGGGTGAGCGCACGATTGGCCGAGCACGGCGCATTCGCCCGCACCGTCACCATCAAAGTCCGCCACCACGACTTCAGCACGTTCACGCGCAGCATCACCGCCGGTCACCCCACCGACGACCCGGCGACCCTGCTGCGTCTAGCCATCGGGCTCCTCGACGCCCACGACGTCAGCGACGGTCTGCGACTGCTCGGCTTCGGCGTCTCCGGTTTCGTCGCCCATGCCCAGGCGGCACTGGACATGCAGTGGCCGGGAGAGGAAGACCTACCGACCGCTACTGCCACCGCCGAGGACGACATCGCCGTCGATCAGGTCGCCAACGCCTGGGGATCGGCACAGGCGCTGGTCAGCCGCCCCGCGGCGTACGCGATGAATCCGGGCGACCCGGTCTGGCGCCCCGGTCAGGACGTCACCCACGAGGAGTACGGCGACGGCTGGGTGTGGGGTAGCGGGCGCGGGGTTGTGACGGTCCGCTTCGAGGGCCCGCGGACCGGACCGGGCAAGGTCCGCACGTTCCGGGCGTCCGATGAGGCGCTGCGGCCGGCGGACCCGCCCGATTGGACTGGCGTGTAACACCACCGCAACACCCTCGCCGCATACCTCTGGCAAGGTAACCCTGTGACGATCCGGGTAGCCCTGCAACACCGCACGACGTACCGCTTCGACCATCCGGTGACGGTGCACCCCCACACCGTTCGCCTGCGTCCTGCGCCCCACAGCAGGACGCCGATCGATTCGTACTCGTTGACCATCGACCCCCGAACCACTTCATCAACTGGCAACAGGACGCGTTCGGCAACTACCTGGCGCGGTTGGTGTTCCCGGAGAAGGTGTCCACGCTGGACATCTGCGTGGACCTGGTCGCGGACATGACCGTCATCAACCCCTTCGACTTCTTCGTCGAGGAGTACGCCGAGAACTACCCCTTCGCCTACCCCGACGCTCTGAAGGCCGACCTGGAGCCCTACCTGCGCCCGGTTGACGAAAGCGGCGCCGGTCCGGGGCCGTTGGTGACGCAATGGGTTGCCGACAACGTCGTTGTCCCGCAGGACGGAATGCGAATCGTTGACTTCCTGGTCGACATCAACGCCAAGATCAACCGCGACGTCGACTACACGGTCCGTTTGGAGCCGGGCGTGCAAAGCCCGGACCACACCCTGGCGGCGCACCTGGGCTCGTGCCGCGACAGTGCCTGGCTGCTGGTCAGCGTGCTGCGGCAGCTGGGTCTGGCTGCGCGGTTCGTTTCCGGCTACCTGGTGCAGTTGACCTCCGACATCCAGGCCATCGACGGTCCGAGCGGGCCCGCGGAGGACTTCACCGACCTGCACGCCTGGGCCGAGGTCTACATCCCGGGCGCAGGCTGGATCGGACTGGACGCCACCTCAGGGCTGTTCGCTGGAGAGGGACACATCCCGCTGTCGGCGACCCCTCACCCCAGCAGCGCGGCCCCCATCTCCGGCGCGACCGATTTCGTCGGCGTCGATTTCGAGTTCAGCAATACCGTGCAGCGGGTCTTCGAGGATCCGCGGGTCACCAAGCCCTACTCCGATGACCAGTGGACCCGCATCCAGAATCTGGGCCACCACGTCGACACCCTGCTGCAGGAGGGTGACGTCCGCCTGACGATGGGCGGTGAGCCGACGTTCGTCTCGGTCGACGACACCTCCACTCCGGAATGGGAGACCGACGCCGACGGCCCGGACAAACGCGAACGCGCCGCCGACCTGGCCCGCCGGCTCAAAGCGCGGTGGGCACCCGAGGGCCTCAGCTTCCACGGCCAGGGCAAGTGGTACCCCGGAGAACCTTTGCCGCGCTGGCTGATCGGGCTGATCTGGCGCGCTGACGGCAAACCGCTGTGGCACGACCAGGAGCTGCTGGCCGACCCGTGGACCGAGTCGGATCTGAAGCCGGGCAGCGTCCAGGCCGCCCGGCAGGTGCGCGCCGTCGCGCTGGGTATCGCCGCCCGACTGGGCATCGACGCCAAACTCACCCGCGCGGCGTACGAGGATCCGCTGAACCAGTTGGCCGCCGAGGTGAGCCGGCCCGCAGGGGAACGACCGCAGGAGGACGCCGACCCAGAGGAGCAGGGCGACGAAAGGTCCCGCCGCAAGCTCGGCGCCGAGATCGACAAGGCCGCGGGTACGCCGGCCGGCTGGGTTATTCCCGTCTTCCCCGACCCCAAGGGCAAGGGCTGGGCGACTGCCCAGTGGCGGACCCGCCGACGCCGGTTGTTCCTGACCGCGGGCACCTCGCCGCTCGGTCTGCGCCTGCCGCTGGGTTCGATCGCGTGGAAGGAAGCGCCGTACGAACCGGACGCGTCCCCGTTCGCCGCCCGCGGCGACCTGCCGGCAACACGCCCCGTCCGCGGGGTGGCCAAGGTCAAGAAGGCCAAGGTCTACGACATCGAGAAGTCGCCCCGCACGGCACTGGCGGTGCAGGAACGCGATGGCCACGTGTTCGTCTTCCTGCCGCCGTTGACCGAGTTGGACGACGCCATCAAACTGCTCGCGGCCATCGAAGGTGCCGCCGCGGCGGCCGGGCAGCCCGTGGTGCTGGAGGGCTACGCCCCGCCCGGCGACCCGCGCACGAAGTCGCTGACCGTGACTCCTGACCCCGGCGTCATCGAGGTCAACGTGCAGCCGACCTCGACCTGGGATGAGCTGCAGGAGCTGACCACCACCCTGTTCGAGGACGCCCGGCACGCCCGTCTCACCACCGAGAAGTTCGACCTGGACGGATCGCACACCGGCACCGGCGGCGGCAATCACATCACCCTCGGTGGCGTCACCCCCAAGGATTCGCCCATGCTGCGCCGGCCGGACCTGCTGCGCAGCATGATCACCTTCTGGCAGCACCACCCGGCGCTGTCCTACGTCTTCTCCGGCAAGTTCATCGGCCCGACCAGCCAGTCCCCGCGTGTGGACGAAGGCCGTCACGAGACGCTCTACGAGCTCGAGATCGCGTTCGCCGAGATGGACCGGGTGCTGGCCGAAGGGGAGCCGCGGCCCTGGCTGGTCGACCGGCTGCTGCGCCACCTGTTGACCGACATCACCGGCAACACCCACCGCAGCGAGTTCTGCATCGACAAGCTCTACAGCCCCGACAGTGATCGCGGTCGCCTCGGCCTGTTGGAGATGCGTGGCTTCGAGATGCCGCCGCACGCCCAGATGTCGTTGGTGCAGGGATTGCTGGTCCGATCCCTGGTCGCGCGGTTCTGGAACGAGCCGTACACCGGCTCGCTGGTGCGCTGGGGCACCGCACTGCACGACCGGTACCTGCTGCCGGCGTTCGCCGCCGCCGACCTGCGCGACGTCGTCGGCGACCTCAACGACTTCCTTGGCGACAGCGGACCGTACTTCGACCAGACCTGGCTGGATCCGTTCCTGGAGTTCCGCTTCCCGCGCCTGGGAGAGGTCGACGTACTCGGGGTTCACCTGGAGTTGCGCACTGCCGTGGAGCCCTGGCATGTCCTGGGTGAGGAGGTCAGCCTGGGCGGCACCGCGCGGTACGTCGACTCCTCCGTCGAGCGCGTCCAGGTCGCCGCGACCGGGCTGGTCGAGGGCCGGCACGTGGTCACCTGCAACGGCATCCCGGTCCCGTTGCAGCCGATCGCCGGCTCCGGCTGGGGACTGGGTTCCCCCGGGACCGGTTCGGCGCCCGACACCTGGGTGGGCGGCGTGCGGTACCGCGCGTGGGCACCGCCCAGTGCGCTGCATCCGACTATCGGCGTGCATTCCCCGCTGGTGTTCGACCTGGTCGACCGCTGGAACGGCCGGTCCCTGGGCGGCTTCACCTACCACGTGAGCCACCCGGGCGGTCGAGCGTACGACGACTACCCGGTCAACGCCGCCGCCGCCGAGTCCCGCCGCAACAGCCGGTTCTCCCGGACCGGGCACACGCCGGGGCGGGTCGACACCAGTAGATGGCCGCAGTACGAGTCGCTGGTGCGGCACGGTGCGGGGGAGTACCCGGCCACGCTGGACCTGAGACGGTTTTCGCCGGGGACCCCGCCCACCTCGTAAGGTGGGCCGATCATGAGCCAACCCGCCGACGCTTCCTCCGGCGTCATCGACGCGTACGCCCAGCTGCTGCAAGAAAGTTCGGGCGGCGACGAGTTCGTCGCCGGCGCGACCCTGCGTGACGGCAACGAGGCGCTGGCTGAGCGGGTGGACGCCCTGGGCGTCAACGGTTTGCGGGCCCGACGAGCCACGGTCCGCCGGGCCATCGAGGACGACGGCATCACGTACGGCGGGGCGCCCGGCTCGGCACGCGCCGGCCGGTGGAGTCTGGATCCGCTGCCGACGATCCTGTCCGGCGGCGAATGGCAGCGGCTGGAAAAGGGTCTGGCCGAGCGCGCCCAATTGCTGGACGAGATTCTCAATGACCTCTACACCGACCAGCGGCTCATCTCAACGGGCGTCATCCCGGCCGAGGCGATCCTGGGCCACCGGGGTTTCATCCACCAAGCCGTGGGCACTCGCGTGCCCGGCTCGAACCAGCTGATCCTGCCCTCGATCGATCTGGGCCGGGATTCCGACGGCGAATGGACCGTCATCGGTGACCGCTCCCAGGCACCGTCGGGTGCCGGGTACGCCATGGCCGACCGGCGGATCATCGCCCGGGCGATGCCGGCGCTGTATCGCGATACCCCGATCGCCCGGTTGCGCGGCTTCTTCGACGATATGCGTTTCGCGCTGATGGACGTGTCACCGCATCACGACCGCTCGCCGCGGGTCGTGCTGCTCTCGCCCGGCCCGGACAGCGAGACCGCCTTCGACCAAGCCTTCCTGTCGGCCCTGCTCGGCTTTCCCCTGGTGCAGTCCGAGGATCTGTCCACCCGCGACGGCCGCATCTGGATGCGCACGACGACCGGCGAGTACGAGCGGGTCGATGTCATCCTGCGGCGGGTGGACGCCGGCTGGTCCGATCCCCTTGAGTTGCGCTCGGGCTCGCGGCTCGGCGTACCGGGCCTCATCGAGGCCAACCGGCGCGGCCACGTAGCGGTGGTCAACCCGGTGGGTGCCGGCATCCTGGAGAATCCAGCGCTGCTGGCCTACCTGCCCCAGTTGTCGCGTGCCGTCCTCGGCACCAGTCCCCGGCTGCCCGCCGCCCGCACCTGGTGGTGCGGGGACGCCCAGCACCGGCGGGAGGCATTGCCGCAGCTGGACAAGCTGGTCATCAAGGCGATCAGCCGCGACAGCGGTTTCGTCACCAGGTTCGGCTGGGAGCTCAGCCAGGACCAGCTGGCGGACATCCGCGCCCGGATCGAGGAGCAGCCCTGGGCCTGGGCGCTGCAGGACCCGGTGTCGCTGTCGACCGTGCCGGTCGTCACCAACGACGGTTTGATGCCGCGCCGGCTGGTGCTGCGCGCTTTCGGTGTCGCGCGGGACGGAAGCTACCGGTTCATGCCCGGTGGCCTGGGCCGCCTGTCCACCGACAGCAGCAGCCGGATGGTCAGCAACGCCCTCGGCGGCCAGGCCAAGGACATCTGGGTGCTGGCAGCCGACGAGACCGCCGGACCGGAACTGTTCACCCCCATCGGCGCCGCCACGGCCCAGTTGCCCGGGCTGGCCGCGGCCGAGGTCGCGGTCGCACCCCGCGTCGCCGACGACCTGTTCTGGCTGGGCCGCTACGCCGAGCGCGCCGAGGCCGCTACGCGCATGTCGATCGTCGCCGACGACCTGCTGGCCGACACCATGGGCCGCACCGGTTCGCTCGGTGCCGCCGCCACCCGGATCTTCCTCGATGCACTCAGCGCGGTGACGACGGTGCGCACCAGCGAAACGCAGGACGGGGTCAGCAACGACCAGGAGTTGTTGCGCACCGTGCTGGTCGGTCCGGGCACCGGATCGATCTCGTACGCCGTGCGTCACCTCATCCGCAGCTCGCTGGCCGTCCGTGAACTGCTGTCCAGTGACACCTGGCTGATCGTCAGCCGCCTGAGCCGGGTCATCGAACCGGGCGAGACGGGCGAGGACCAGCCGTTACAGCCGGTGCTCGCCCAGGTGCTCGAGTCGCTGATCGCGGTCGCCGGCCTGGGCGCTGAGAGCATGGTGCGCGATCAGGTCTGGGCCTACCTCGAGGCCGGTCGGCGGATCGAGCGCGCCCAGCACACCGTCACGATGTTGTCGCACACCCTGGCCGAGGAGCGGTCACCGGTCATCGAGGGCCAGGTCATCGAGGCCGTCCTGCGGGCCACGGACAGTGTCATCACCCACCGCCGGCGCCTGTCGGCCGGGCACAGCGACGGCGGACCGGTGCAGGGCGCGCTGGCGTTGCTGCTGTCGGACCGGACCAACCCGCGCTCGGTGCGTTACCAACTCGACCAGATGGTGGTCGCGATGTCCCACGCCCCGAACAAGGAACTCGACGAACGGATCGCCGCGGTGACCACCACCATCGCCACCATGGACCTGGAGGAACTGACCCGCGGCAAGCGAGCTGCGCTGCGTACCCGACTGGGGGAGTTGGCCGCCGAGTTGCACGAGTTGGCTGCCGAGGTCGAGCGGGTGCACTTCGTACGCCGTGCCAACCAGATGTCGCTCACCGGCGGCGGGTTGGTGATCAGCTGATGGCCGCCGACTGGGGTGATGTGCACGCCCGCCGAAGCTACGAGGTCCGGCACCGCACGACGTACAACTACGACGATTTCGTCACAACCTCGTTCGCCCGGTCCTGCTTGCGCCCGCGCACCACGTCCCACCAGCAAGTGGTGAGCAACCGCATCGAGGTGCTGCCGGGTGCCGACGTGCTCACCGAGCACGTCGACTACTTCGGCAACTACAGCCACTACATCGAGATCCGCACCCGGCACACCCAGCTGCAGGTCGCCAAGACCTCGGTCGTCGACGTGAGTTGGCCACGGGTCGACGTCGACCAGGTCAACCAATGGACCGTTGCCCAGGCCGCTTTGCAGTTGCGCGATCCCTCGACGTTCCCGCCGGCCGAGCACGCGTCGTACACGCTGCCGTCGGATCTGGTGGTGCTGTCCCCGGAGGTGCACGAGTACGCCGGGCAGATCCTGCCGCCCGACCGGCCGCTGGGTGATGCCCTGGTGGATCTCTACGAGACCATCTACCGCGACTTCACCTACCAGAAGGGTGCGACCTCGGTGACCACGACGCTGGCCGAGGTGCTGGCCGAACGCGCCGGCGTGTGCCAGGACTTCGCGCATCTGGCCGCGGGCTGTCTGCGTGCGGTCGGCCTGCCCGGGCGGTACGTGAGCGGTTACATCGAGACCCGTCCCCCTGAAGGTAAGCCGAAGCTCGAGGGTTCTGATGCGACCCACGCGTGGACGTCGACCCGGCTTCCCGACGGCCGCTGGGTGGATCTGGATCCCACCAACAACCACTTCGCCGATTCCCGCTACATCGTGACCGCCTGGGGCCGGGACTTCCGGGATGTCTCGCCGCTCAAGGGCGTGATCTTTACCGAGTCGAAGAAGAGCACGTTGAAGGTGGCGGTGGATGTCATCCCGCTGGAGCGCCTCCCTGTCTGAGACAGCACGGAGCGCTACGATCCCGAGCGTGCCCGCTCAACCGTCGCGCCGTTCGGTGCTGACCGTTGCGTTGGCCGTGCCGGCCTTGGCCGCCTGCGCGAACGCCGAGGGCCGCCCGCCGCTGGGCCGCAGCGAAGGCGGCCAGGCAGCGTTGGCGTCCCGGAGCTCGACGACGACGACGACCAAGCCCGCCGTCCCGACCATCACGCGGGCGGCACTGACCGCCGTGGCCGGCAAATACCTGGCTACCCGTACGGCGACCCTGGGCTTCTCCTTGCACGATCACCGCACCGGGGTCCGGCTGGACTACCGGCCCCAGGCGAATGAAACCGCCAGCAGTATCAAGGTGCTGGTGCTGGCAACGACCCTGCGGATCGCCGCGGAGAACAAGCGGTCGCTGACCGCCACGCAGAAGGCGTTGGCGACACAGATGATCGAGTACAGCGACAACAACGCCACCACCAGGCTCTTCCGCGCGGCGGGTTACAAGAACGTGCAGCGGGTGGCCGGACTGTTCGGACTGACCGGCACCACCATCAACCCGGCCTGGGGAATCTCCACCACCACCCCGGCCGACTGGGTGAAGCTGATGGATCACATTGTGATGGGCAGCACTGTGCTGTCGGTAGCCGACCGCGCGTACATCCGCTCGCTGATGAGCCAGGTCACCAAGACCCAGCGCTGGGGAGTGGCGAACCCTCCGGTCACCGCCGCGACGGTGGCGTTGACCAAGAACGGTTGGCTGCCCTACAAGGGCGTGTGGCGGGTCAACTCGATGGGCTACCTGGAGGGGCAGGGTCGCAAGTACACCCTGGCCATGCTCAGCAAGTCACCCAAAGGCTTCGACTACGGCGTACAGACGCTCAACGGGCTGTCCACGACGATCTTCGCCGCGCTGGGCAAGCAATTGGTGGCCTAGGTACTACACCAGGACGTTGGTGCCCATGATGATCGTGCGGGCGGGCGGCAGGCGGTAGTACTCGGTCGGGTCGGCCGCATTGTGGGCCATCGAGGTGAAGAGGCGCTTGCGCCACCTGCTCATGTTCGGCAGTTCGGTGCGCGACAAGGTGATCCGGGACAGGAAGTACAACGCGGCGTCCGGGTCGATGGGAAGGCCCAGTTGCGTCGCCCCGGCCAGGGAGTGCGGCACGTCCTGCACGTCCTGGAAGCCGTAGGTCACGGTGACGTGGTGGATGTGGTGCGACGGGTGCCCGATGGTGGCCACCGTGACCCGCTCCTCCTCGGGGACATAGGGCACGTTCGCCGAGATGGCCGACAGGATGACCACCGACTCGTGCAGCACCTTGTTGAAGGTCACGTTCTCCCGTAGCGCCAGCGGCGTCGTCTGGTCGTCGGGGTGCAGGAACACCGCTGTGCCCGGTACCCGCGTCAGATCCTGTTGTTGGAGCTCGGTCACGAACGGCACCAGCTTGCCTTCGAGTTTCTGGCGGCGCTCGGTGACCAACGTGCGGCCGCGCTGCCAGGTCATCATCACCAGCACCACGACGGCCGCGATGAGCAACGGCAGCCAGCCGCCGTGCGCCACCTTGGTCAGGTTGGCCACGAAGAAGGTCAACTCCAACCAACCGAACAGCGAGCCCACCAGGATCAGCTTCCAGCGCGGCCAGTGCCAGGCGGCCTGGGCGTGGATCAGGAAGAGCACCGTGGTGATCAGGAAGGTGCCGGTCACGGCCAGTCCGTAGGCGGTCGCGAGCTTTGAAGAGTGTTGGAAGATCAGCAACAGCGTGATGACGCCGGCGAAGAGCACCCAGTTGACCGCGGGCAGGTAGATCTGGCCGCCCTCTTTGTGCGACGTGTGCCGGACGGTGAGGCGGGGCAGGTAGCCCAACCGGATGGCCTGGTTGGTCACCGAGTAGGACCCCGAGATCACCGCCTGTGAGGCGATCACCGTCGCGAGGGTGGCCAGGATGACCAACGCCAGCTGCGCCCAACCCGGAGCGAGCCGGAAGAACGGGTTGCTCAGCGCATCGGGTTCCTCGCGGATCAGCGCCGCCTGGCCGAGGTAGTTCAGGGTGAGCGCGGGGAAGACCAGGAGGAACCAGGCCCGGCGGATCGGCGATCGACCGAAGTGGCCCATATCGGCGTACAGCGCCTCGGCACCGGTGATGGACAACACGATCGCGCCCATCGCGATGAACGCGATACCCGGGTGATCGACGATGAAGAGCACGGCGTAGGACGGGGACAGGGCCCGCAGGATCTCCGGGTCCCGGACGATCTGGCGAAGGCCGAGCAGGGCCAGCACCGTGAACCACACGACCATGACCGGTCCGAAGACGCGGCCCACCAACTCCGTGCCGAAGCGTTGGACCAGGAAGAGGGCCACGATGATGGTGACACCGATGGGCAGCACCAGGTGCGCGAGGCTGGGCGCCGGGACCTCCAGGCCCTCGATCGCTGACATGACCGAGATGGCCGGCGTGATGACACTGTCGCCGTAGAACAGGGATGCGCCGAGGACGCCGAGCACCATCACCACGGCCCACCGCCGACCACCCGGTCGCACGTGTTTGCGGGCCAGGGCCGCCAGGGCCATGACGCCGCCCTCGCCGTCGTTGTCCGCGCGCAGGATCAGCGTCACGTACTTCACCGAGACAATCAGGGTGATGGCCCAGAAGATCAGGGAGACAACGCCGTACACATCGGCGTCGTTGTTCTTGACGATGCCCTTGTCGAGGGTGAAGACGGTCTGGAATGCGTACAGCGGGCTGGTTCCGATGTCACCGAACACCACACCCAACGCGCCGAGCATCAGGGCTGCGGCTCCGGCGCGATGCACCGGACGTGCGTCGCGCGAGCGTCCTGCGGGGGACGGGGAGGAATCTTTGGCCACTTCGACCCTTCGGGAACTGCTCATGACGAGTTTTCGTGCGCTGGCTGGCCGACTCTATCCCTGTTTTGGTGCTGCGAACTCCATGCCTGCTCCTGCAGGCGTGCGCTTGCCGATGGGAACTCGGGACCCGGACCGCTCGACATCAGGCGCGTGCCGGACGGCCGATCCCTCCGGGCGCCTGCCGCGGAGGGATCATCATGTGGAGTGTCCGGAGGGGGACTTGAACCCCCACCCCCTTTCGGGGACTAGCACCTCAAGCTAGCGCGTCTGCCATTCCGCCACCCGGACGAGGTTGCGACCGTGAACGTTAGCACGGTGAGTGCCCGCCCCCGAATCGTGCTGCTGCCTGGGAGACTTCGATCATGGCGTTGATCACCAGGACGTTCACCACCGCACCGCAGCGGCTGTTCCGGGCCTTCACCGATCCGGTCGAACTGGCCGCGTGGTGGCCGGCGACCTCCACCGAGACCGCTCAGACCGTCCGCTCGGAACCGGGCGCCCTTCTCGAACTCGCGGACGCCGACGGCCAGCACACCGTCATCACCTTCGTCCCCGATCCCGCGGGTTGCCTACTCACCGTCGAACGCAGCGACGACGCGCCGGCGTGGCCGGCAGACCTGGACAGACTCGAGGCTCTGGTCGACCCACCGCGCTAGGGTCTGCGGGTGCGCAACCAGGTCCAGCTCATCGCCTACGCCGACCGGTTCGGGGGCACGATCGAGCGCCTCCACCGGCTCCTCAATGAGAAATTCCCGGGCGCGTTCGGGGGCGTGCACGTGTTGCCGTTCTATTCGCCGTACGACGGCGCGGACGCCGGCTTCGACCCGATCGATCACACCAGCGTCGATCCTCGCCTGGGCAGTTGGGCGGACATCGAGCGCCTGGCCGCGTCGTACGACGTGATGGCGGACCTGATCGTCAACCACGTCTCGTCCTCCTCGCCCCAGTTCCAGGACGTGGTCGCGAAGGGCCGCGGCTCGGCGTACGCCCCGATGTTCCTCACCATGTCCTCGGTATTCCCCGGCGGGGCGACGGAAGCGGATCTGACCGCGATCTACCGGCCGCGGCCCGGTCTGCCCTTCACCGCGCTTCGACTGGGCGGCGAGCTGCGCTACGTGTGGACTACGTTCACCCCCGAGCAGATCGATATCGACGTGGCCTCGGACCTCGGCCAGGACTACCTGCACCAGATCCTGGACGCGGTAGCTGCGGCGGGTGTCCGCTTCGTGCGCCTGGACGCCGTGGGGTACGCCGTGAAGACGCCGGGTACGTCGTGTTTCATGACTCCCGAAACCTTCGACTTCATCGCCGCCTTCACCGAACGTGCTCGTGAGCGCGGCGTCGAGGTGCTGGTGGAGGTGCACTCCTACTACCGGGATCAGGTCGCAATCGCCGAGAAGGTCGACTACGTCTACGACTTCGCGTTGCCACCGCTCCTGCTCTACGCCTTCTCCACCGGTGACGGGCAGCCACTCGCTCAGTGGTTAAGGGACCGGCCGACCAACGCGATCACGGTGCTCGACACCCATGACGGCATCGGAATCATCGATGCCGGCCCACGTCGCGGTGAGCAGCCCGGCGACCCGATCCGGCCGGGGCTGCTCACGGAGGAGCAGGTCGACACGCTCGTCGCCGGGATCCACCAGCGCACCGGCGGCAGCAGCCAGACCGCGAGTGGTGCGACAGCCTCGAATCTCGACCTCTACCAGGTCAATTCCACCTACTACGACGCGATGGGTCGTGACGACGCGGCCTACCTGGCCGCCCGTGCGATCCAGTTCTTCGCCCCGGGGATCCCGCAGGTCTACTACGTGGGTGCGTTGGCCGGCGGCAACGACACCGAGCTGCTCGAACGCACGAACGTCGGACGGGATATCAACCGGCACTACTACAGCGGGACCGAGATCGACGCGGACCTGCAGCGGCCGGTCGTGCAGGCGCTGTTGCAGTTGTGCCGGCTGCGCAACACCATCGGCGCCTTCGATGCCGACGACCTCGAGGTCGAGCTCGCCCGCAGCGTGCTCACGCTCCGTCGCGGCGACCCCGGTGGCCCCCGCGCGAGATTGACGGTCGACCTCGCGGACGGCGCCGCCTCGATGGACTGGACCGACACCGACGGGGTGTCGGGCCGACTGGACGACCTCCGGCAACTGCTTGACTGACCGGATGCTGCTGTCGCAGATCGTCGAAGTCTCCGGCCGGGTCGCTTCGACCAGGGCGCGCAACGCCAAGATCGCCGAACTCGCGTCCGTGCTGCGCTCGGCGGATCCCGAGGACGTGCCGCTGGTGACGGCATACCTCACCGGCGCGCTGCCGCAGCGTCGCCCCGGCGTGGGCTGGCGCAGTGTGCGGAACTTGCCACCACCCGCCGCCGACCCCTTTCTGACGGTTGGCGACGTCGACTCCACGGTCAGCGCGATGGAGCAGCTTTCCGGACCGGGTTCGGCGAGCGCGCGGGCCAGGTTGCTCGCTGAACTGTTCGGGGCGGCGACGGGGAGGAACAACGTTTCCTGGTGGGCCTGTTCACCGGCGAGCTGCGGCACGGTGCGCAGGACGGGGTGATGCAGTCGGCGATAGCCGAAGCCTTCGACGTCCCTCCGGCCGCCGTACGCCGCGCAGCCATGTTGGCCGGTGACCTCACCGATGTCGCCGCCACGGCGCAATCGTCGGGGGCTGAGGGTCTGCAGCGCGTCGATCTGCAGGTCGGTCGCCCGTTGCGGCCGATGCTGGCCGGTAGCGCGCCCAGTGTGGAGGCGGCGTACGGCGACGGAGCGGATCAGCAGTTCGACGTGGAGTGCAAACTCGACGGGATCCGGTTGCAGGCTCACAAGGACGGCGAGCGCGTGTGGCTGTTCACCCGCAGCCTGGACGACATCACCGACCGGTTGCCGGAGGTCGTCGAGGTGGTGCGGGCATTACCGGCGCACACCGCGGTCCTGGACGGGGAAGCGATCGCGTTGCGCGCCGACGGTCGCCCTGAGCCGTTCCAGGTCACCGGCTCCCGGACGGCCAGCGCCGACGGTGTCCCCGTGTCGACGTTCTTCTTCGACGTCCTGCACGCCGATGGGCGCACGTTGCTCGATGAGCCGCTGGGGGAGCGCATCGCAGTGCTCGAGCAACTCGTCGGTCCGGAGAATCGCATTCCGCGACGTGCGGGAGCCGACCTGGCGCAAGCCCGGGCCGCGTTCGATGAGTGGGTCGGGGCCGGACACGAGGGTGTCGTGCTCAAGGATCCGGGCGTCGCCTACGCTGCGGGGCGACGTGGTGCGGGGTGGATCAAGGTCAAACCGCGCCACACGCTGGACCTGGTGGTGCTCGCTGTCGAACGCGGCAGCGGCCGGCGCAGTGAGTGGCTGTCCAATATCCACCTCGGTGCGCGCGACCCGCAGACCGGCGAACTGGTCATGGTGGGAAAGACGTTCAAGGGGATGACCGACGAGATGCTCCGCTGGCAGACCCGGCGGTTCACCGAGTTGGCGGACGGGCCGAGCGACGGGTGGACGGTGCGGGTGCGTCCGGAACAGGTCGTCGAGATCGCCTTCGACGGAGTGCAACGCTCCAGCCGCTATCCAGGGGGAGTGGCGCTGCGGTTCGCACGGGTACTGCGCTACCGGGACGACAAGACAGCCGAAGCGGCCGACTCGATCGAAGAACTGCGCCGCTTAGGCTGGGGGAATGACTGATCAGCCCACTGCCCTCGATGAGGTCGTCCGGATCTGCCAGGATCTGATCGCCTTCGACACCAGCAATTTCGGGGACGGTAGCGGCCCCGGGGAACGCAAAGCGGCCGAGTACGTCGTGGGCCAGTTCGAGGAGGTCGGTCTCGATCCGGTCATCATCGAGAGCGATCCCGGCCGGGCCAGCGTCGTGGTCCGGATCCCGGGAGAAGACAGTTCACGAGATGCGCTCGTGGTGCACGGTCACCTCGACGTCGTCCCGGCCACCGCCAGTGACTGGCAGGTCGACCCGTTCGGCGCCGAGATCAAGGACGGCTGCATCTGGGGCCGCGGCGCAGTCGACATGAAGGACATGGACGCGATGATCATCGCGAACGTGCGCGAACTGGCCCGCACCGGCCGCAAGCCGGCCCGCGATCTGATCGTGGCGCTGTTCGCCGACGAGGAAGCAGGCGGCCGGAAGGGCAGCCACCACCTGGTGGCGCACCACCCCGAACTGTTCGAGGGCGCCACGGAGGCGATCAGTGAGGTCGGCGGCTACAGCATCACCTTCCCCGACGCGGCCGGCCGCGAACAGCGGGCCTACCTGCTGCAGAGCGCGGAGAAGGGCCTGGCGTGGCTGACGTTGCGCGCGACCGGGCGGGCGGGTCACGGGTCGGTGCCCAATCCGGACAACGCCGTGATGCACCTTGCCCAGGCGCTCACCCGGATCAACGAGCACCCCTGGCCGCGGCAGTACGGCGCGACCGTCCGAGCGCTGCTGGACGGACTGGCCGAGTTGTCCGGTCGCAGCTACACCGACGACGACCCCGAACCCGTGCTCGAACTGCTCGGCAGCACCCGTGGTTTCGTCGACGCGACGCTGCAGGACACGGTCAACGCGACGATGCTGGAGGCCGGGTACAAGCACAACGTCGTTCCGCAGACGGCGACCGCAGGTATCGACTGCCGGTTCCTGCCCGGTCACGAGGACGAACTGATGGCCACCTTGCGTGACCTCGCGGGAGAGCACGTCACCATCGAGACGGTGCACCGGGACATCGCCGTCGAAGCGCCGTACGACACCGATCTGGTCGCAGCGATGGAGCGCTGCCTCCTGGCGGAAGATCCCGAAGCCACGGTGCTGCCCTATTGTTTGTCCGCCGGCACGGACAACAAGGCGCTCAGCCTGCTCGGGATCAAGGGCTACGGTTTCACCCCGCTACGGCTGCCGGCCGATCTGGACTTCGCCGCGATGTTCCACGGCGTGGACGAACGGGTGCCGGTCGAGTCACTGTTGTTCGGCACCCGGGTGCTCGGGCGACTGCTGCAGGACTGCTGACCGGATCAGGCCGTGCGCATCACGCGAATGATCTTCCGGCGCAGCCAGATCCGCCGCCGGCCCCCGGTGTAGAGGCGCGTCCGGGCCAACTCCCAGTGTTCGTATTCGGCGAAGTCAGCAAGCATTTGCCGGATCTGCCCCGGGGTGGCATCACGGTTGAAGTGCAGTTCGCGAAACTCGTACTCGACCATCGTTCGCCCATTGTGCGTCATTACCGATACGGTCTGCTCTATGGCCACCGATCCGCGCGTCGCGCTGGCTGCCTTCGTGGCGGCCCTGGAACGTCACTTCGAGGTCGTAGCAGCCCGCCGCGGAGAACAGGACCCGGCCGTCGAAGCCGCGTACCAAGCGCTCGCCGAAGCCTTCGATGAGTACGACCGAGCCCTGATGGACACCTACGGCGAGGTCACCCCGTTCGAGATCTACGACGACGAGGACGACGATGACCTCGACGACGATGAGATCGAGGAACTGGACGACGAGCTCGACGACGTCGACGATTAGGCCGACGTCGCGGACACTTCGTCCAGTGCTTCACGGACCGCGTCCGGGATCGTCAGTTCCTCGCTACGCAGCAACGAGGCCAGCTGGGTCGTCGTGCGAGCGCCGACGATGCTCGAAGCAACCCGGTCGCGGACCCACGCCAGCGACACCTCGGCAGGACTGACCTCCAGGCCGGCGGCGGCGGTCAGCACCGCGTTCACCACCGGCGAGGTGGCCTCGCCCAGATAGCGCTCGGCCCATCGCTCGTGCTGGCCTGAGGCAGCGCGCGAGTCCGCGGGGGTGCCGTGCCGGTACTTCCCGGTCAGGACCCCGCCGGCCAGCGGAGACCACGCGAGAATGCCCGCACCGGCGTACTGCGCCGCGGGAATGACCTCGGTGTCAGCCGAACGAGCCAACAGGTTGTACTCGATCTCATTGGCCACCAACGGAATTCGGGCTTCACGAAGTATCGAAGCCGCCGCGGTGAACTGCCAGCCGGAGTAGTTGGACACCCCCACGTACCGCGCTCGGCCACTGCGCTGCGCGGCCTCCAACGCCGACATCGTCTCGGCCAGCGGCACCTGCGAATCCCAGGTGTGCACCAGCCACACGTCGAGGTAGTCGACGCCGAGCCGCCGCAGTGATTCCTCCAACTGCCGCATCAGGGTGCCGCGCGAAACGTCCACCATCCGGGCCCCGGAAGTGCGCGAGATCCCGGCCTTACCGATCAGGCACACCTGATCGCGCTCGGCGGGGGACAGCAGCTCACCGAGGATCGTTTCGGCGGTGCCACCGCCGTAGCCGTACGCCGTATCGAACGATCTTCCGCCCGCGTCGCGGAACTGGGTGAACAACTGCCGCGCGCTGTCCGGGTCGACCTGCTCGCCCCAGCCCATCGTGCCGAGGGTCAGGCTGCTGACCCGCAATCCGCTGTCCCCGACCGATTGGATACGCACGCACGCAGCGTAGTGGGACGCCGGTTACCGTTCTGGGGTGGCACTGGCCCTGATCGTGCGGCACGGCCGCACCGCAGCGAACGCGTCCGGCACCCTTGCCGGCTGGACCCCGGGGATCCCCCTCGACGACGTCGGCCGGGAGCAGGCAGCGCGCCTGGGCGCCCGGATCGCCGACCTGCCGGTGCACCGGATCGTCGCCAGCCCCCTGCAGCGGTGCCAGGAGACGGCCGAGGTGCTACGCGGCGTACGCGACCTGCCGATCGAGACCGCTGACGACCTGGGGGAGTGCAAGTACGGCGCGTGGACCGGTCGGCCGCTGAAGGATCTGGCCAAGGATCCGTTGTGGCGCATCGTGCAGGACCAACCCTCGGCGGCCACGTTCCCCGCCTCGGCAGATTTCGAGGCTGAGTCGATGCGCGCCATGCAGTGCCGTGCGGTTGCCGCCATGCGGCGGATCGATCTGGAGGTCACACAGGAGTTCGGTGACCAGGCGATCTGGGTGGCCGTCAGTCACGGGGATGTCATCAAGGCCGTCCTCGCCGACGCATTGGGCACCCATCTGGACCAGTTCCAGCGGATCACGGTCGGGCCGGCCTCGCTCAGTGCCGTGCGCTACGGCCCGGCGCGCCCGTTCGTGGTCCGGCTGAACGACACCGGAGGCGACGTCAGCGACCTGGTCCCGAAACCGGCGCACGCGCCGGAGGGTGATGCGCCGGTCGGCGGTGGGTCATGACCGGGTTTAGGGTCGATCCATGCCGCTGATCGAGTACGACGAGCCGGAGCGCTTCATCGCCGGCACCGTGGGCGAGCCCGGGCAGCGCACCTTCTTCCTGCAGGCTGTTCAAGGCCCCCGGATCACCACCGTGTCGCTGGAGAAGGAGCAGGTGGCGGTCCTCGCCGAGCGTTTGAACGCCCTCCTGGACGAGGTGGGGCAATCGGATGAGCAGGTGCTGCCACCGGACAACGACCCGTTGAGTACGCCGATCGAGGACGAGTTCCGCGTCAGCACCTTGAGCCTGGCCTGGGTCGCGGACGTGCAGCGGGTCGTCATCGAATGCCACGATCGCGACGTCCAACTGGAGGATTCCGGCGACGAGGTCGTCGAACTGACCGAACCGGACGCAACGGTGCTACGGATCGTCTTGTCTCCCGTCGCCGCCCGGGAATTCGCCCGGCGCGGGTTGGCGACGGTCGCCAGTGGGCGGCCGCCGTGCCCGTTCTGCGGCGCTCCGCTGGAGGCATCCGGCCACATCTGTCCTCGTGCCAACGGATACCGACGCTGACGACCTCGCCGCCTTGTTGGAGCGCGGCGACCTGGAGATCGAGGGCCGGCTGACCCACGCCTCCAATGCGGTCTACCGGGTCGTGGTGGACGGCTCGCTGCGGGCCGTCTACAAACCGGTGCGCGGTGAGCGGCCGTTGTGGGACTTCCCGGACGGGACGTTGGCGGCCAGGGAGTTGGCTTCGTACCTGATCTCCCGGCTCGGCGGCTGGCACCGGATCCCGCCGACGGTGCTGCGCGACGGTCCACTGGGGCCGGGTTCACTGCAGCTGTGGGTCGGCCCGCTGGATGTGACCGGTGACCACGACTTGTTGCGGGTCGATCCGCCGGGGAAGCTGCCGGAGGGGTACCGCCCGGTGGTGCAGGCTCAGGACGACTACTTCGCCGACGTGGTGGTCTCGCACGCCGACGATCCGGCGTTGCGGCAGGTCGCGCTGCTGGATGCGGTGCTCAACAACGCCGACCGCAAGGCGACGGCGTTGATCATGGACGGCGGCGACCTGTTCGCGATCGATCACGGGCTGACCATGCACGAGGAACCCAAACTGCGCACGGTGCTGTGGGGGTATGCCGGTGAGCCGCTGACCGCCGACGAGGTCGCGCAACTGACCGACGTGCAGACCATCCTGGGGGCCTCGCAGCTGCGCGACCTGCTGGGACGCCTGATCACCCAGACCGAGCTGACCGCGCTGGACCGGCGGATCCGCAAGCTGCTGCGCGATGCGGCCATGCCGGTGATACCGCCCCATCGGCACCCGTTGCCGTGGCCGTTGTGGTGAGCCAATTACGCTGAACCCCGTGAATCTGGCCGACACTCCCTTGCAGCCCTGGGCTGCTCCCGACGTCCCGGCCGTGCCGCCGGTGCCCGGCCGGCTGTTGCTGGCGACCCGGGAAGGAGCGCTCGAGCCGATCGTCCCGACCGACGGGCTGGCGGGCATGTACGTGTGCGGCATCACGCCGTACGACGCGACGCACCTCGGTCACGCCGCCACCTATGTGACGTTCGACCTTGCCAACCGGGTGCTGCGCGATTGCGGTGTCCGGGTGCGCTACGTCCAGAACGTCACCGATGTCGACGACCCGCTGCTGGAGCGCGCCGCCCGGGACGGCGTCGACTGGCAGGATCTCGCGCACAGCGAGATCGAACTCTTCAAAGACGACATGAGCGCCCTGCGGGTGCTGCCGCCGGACGTCTACGCCAGCGTGGTGCAGACCATGGACCGGCACATCGCCGTCGTCACCAAACTGCTCGACTCCGGTGCGGCCTACTCCGTCGAAACGGATCTGTATCTGGATCTGGCACAACAGGATTCGTTCGGCTCGGTCAGCGGTTGGGACCGTGAGCAGATGATGTCGGTCTTCGCCGACCGCGGCGGCGACCCCGACCGCGCCGGCAAACGCGACCCGCTGGATCCTTTGCTGTGGCGCGGTGAGCGGCCGGGCGAACCGGCCTGGGACGGCGGGGTCCTGGGTCGGGGCCGACCCGGCTGGCACGTCGAATGCACGACGATCGCGCTGGACAACCTGGGAATGGGTTTCGCCCTGCAGGGCGGAGGGACCGACCTGATCTTCCCCCACCACGAGATGAGCGCGGTCCAGGCGGTTGCGCTGACCGGCACGCGACCGTTCGCGCACAGTTTCGCCTACCAGGCCATGGTGGGTTTCGAGGGGCACAAGATGAGCAAGTCGCGCGGCAACCTGGTGCGCGTGGCCCAGCTGCGCCGCGACGGCGTCGACCCGATGGCCATCCGCCTGATGCTGCTGGACCAGCACTACCGGGCCGAGTGGGAGTACACCGATCAGTTGCTGGCCGCCGCCCAGGCCCGTCTCGACCGCTGGCGCGCGGCGGCTTCCGGTGGGGACGACCGGGATGCCGAGGACCTGGTGATGACCGTGCGGGCCGCGCTGCGGGCGGACCTCGATGCGCCCTCTGCGTTGCGGGCGGTCGACCGGTGGGCCGGCCGGGTGCCGTCCGGCGGTCAGCCGAGCTTCGGCGTACGTGAACTCATCGACGCCCTGCTGGGTGTGAAGCTCTAGTCCTCGTCGCGGCGGCGTAGGTAACGCTCGAATTCCTTGGCGATCGCATCGCCGCTGGCCTCGGGCAGTTCGGTGGTGTCCTGCTGCTCCTCCAGGGAGTGCACGTAGTCCGCGACCTCCTCGTCGGATGCCGCCAACTCGTCGACCCCGTGCTCCCAGGCGCGGGCCAGGTCGGGCAGGTCGGCGTGGCCGATGAGTGTGTCGAAGAGCGTCTCCAGCCGGGTGAGCAGCGCCAACGTCGCCTTGGGGGACGGCGAACCGCCCGCGTAGTGCGGTACGGCGGCCCACAGTGAGATGGTCGGAATCCCGTTACGGTGGGCCGCGTCGGACACTACCCCGACGATGCCCGTCGGACCCTCGTAGCGGCTCGGCTCCAGGTCGTAGCGATCGCGGATGTCCGGGTCGTCGCTGGACACCGTGACCGGAATGGGCCGGGTGTGCGGGACGTCGGCCAGCAGCCCGCCCAAGGTGATGAGCATCGTGGCGTCCGCATCGGCGGCCAGGTCGATGATCTCCTGGGTGAAGGCGATCCAGCGCATCGACGGTTCGATGCCCTGCACGAGGATCACGTCGCGATCCAGCGGGGTGTCCCGGGCCAGGAACAACTTGGTCGTGGGCCAGGTGATCTCCCGGTCCCCGGCCTCGCCGGAGATCCGGGGCCGGTTGACCTGGAAGTCGTAGTACTCCTCGGGGTCGAGCGCCGCCAAGGGTTGCGCGTCCCACATCTGCACCAGGTGGGCCAGGGTCGAGGTGGCGGTTTCACCGGCATCGTTCCACCCTTCGAAGGCGGCAATGATCAGCGGATCCCGCAGCAGTGGCAACTCCTCGAACTCGATCACCCGCTCAGCGTACGGACTGCCGTGACCGGCTCGGTAGAATCCTCCTCAGATTCAACCGAATGGGGACCGATGTGAGCAGCCGCTCCGAAACCGCCCAGGCGTCGCAGATCCAGCCGGACCAGACGGCGACCCTGCGCGACCTACTCACCCAGCGCATCCTGATCCTCGATGGGGCGATGGGTACCCAGATCCAGGCGAAGGGGTTTTCCGAGGCCGACTATCGCGGTGAGCGCTTCGCCGACTGGCCCAGTGACCTGCGGGGCAACAACGACCTGCTGAGCCTCACCCAGCCGGATGCGATCAAGGACATCCACACCGCCTACCTCGAGGCGGGCGCGACCCTGGTCGAGACCAACACCTTCAACGCCCAGCGGATCTCGCTGGCCGATTACGACATGTCCGATCTGGCCTACGAGTTCAACCTGGCCTCGGCGCGGCTGGCGCGTTCGGCAGTCGATGAGTTCGTGGCCGCACACCCGGGCGAGCAGCGCTTCGTGGTCGGCGGGATCGGGCCGACCAACCGGACGGCGAGTATCTCCCCGGACGTGAACGACCCGGCCGCCCGCAACGTCAGCTACGAGCAACTGGTCGAGGCCTACCTGGAGCAGGCCGAGGGTCTGGTCGACGGCGGCGCGGACCTGCTGATCATCGAGACGATCTTCGACACGCTGAACGCCAAGGCCGCCATCTTCGCGTTGGAGACCCTCTTCGAGCTGCGCGGCCGCCGGTGGCCGATCATCATCTCCGGCACCATCACCGACGCCTCCGGGCGCACCCTTTCCGGCCAGGTGACCGAAGCCTTCTGGAACAGCGTCCGGCATGCCCGCCCGCTGGCCGTCGGCCTGAACTGCGCGCTGGGCGCCGAGGAAATGCGCCCGTACCTGGCCGAGATCTCCCGGATCGCCGACTGCTTCGTGTCGTGCTACCCCAACGCGGGTCTGCCGAACGCGTTCGGGGAGTACGACGAGACGCCGTCGCAGATGAGCGAGATCATCGCCAAGTTCGCCACCGACGGACTGGTCAACATCCTGGGCGGTTGCTGCGGTACGTCCCCGGCGCACATCGCAGCCATCGCCGAGCAGGTCCGGGGCTTCTCCCCCGCGAGGTGCCGACCGTCGAATCGGCCTGCCGCTTGTCGGGTCTGGAGCCGCTCAACATCACCGACGAGTCGCTGTTCGTCAACGTGGGTGAGCGCACCAACGTCACGGGGTCGGCCAAGTTCCGCAACCTGATCAAGGCCGGTGACTACACCTCGGCGCTCAACGTGGCCCGCCAGCAGGTCGAGGCCGGCGCCCAGGTGATCGACATCAACATGGACGAAGGGATGCTCGACGGCATCGAAGCGATGGACCGCTTCTGCAAGCTGGTCGCCTCCGAGCCGGACATCTCCCGGGTGCCGGTGATGATCGACTCCTCCAAGTGGGACGTCATCGAGGCCGGATTGCGCTGTGTCCAGGGCAAACCCATCGTCAACTCGATCTCCATGAAGGAGGGCGTCGAGTCGTTCATCGAGCACGCCAAGCTGTGTCGCAAGTACGGCGCGGCAGTGGTGGTCATGGCCTTCGACGAGGAGGGTCAGGCCGATTCGCTGGAGCGGCGCAAGGAGATCTGCGGGCGCGCCTACCGGATCCTGACCGAAGAGGTGGGTTTCCCGGCCGAGGACATCATCTTCGACCCCAACATCTTCGCGGTGGCCACCGGTATCGAGGAGCACGCCAACTACGGTGTCGATTTCATCGAGGCGACCCGCTGGATCAAGCAGAACCTGCCGCACGCGCTGGTGTCCGGCGGTGTGTCGAATGTGTCGTTCTCGTTCCGGGGCAACAACCCGGTGCGCGAAGCGATCCACGCGGTCTTCCTCTACCACGCGATTTCCGCGGGGATGGACATGGGCATTGTCAACGCCGGCGCCCTGGTGGTCTACGACGAGATCGATCCCGAGCTGCGCGAGCGGATCGAGGACGTCATCCTCAACCGGCGGGCCGACAGCACCGAGCGCCTGCTGGAGATCGCAAACAAGTACAACGTCAAGGGTGACGAGGTCGAACCCGCTGCGGCGGAGTGGCGTTCGCTGCCGGTCCGCGAACGCATCACCCACGCCCTGGTCAAGGGCATCGACGAATTCGTGGTCGACGACACCGAGGAACTGCGGGTCGAGCTGTCCGCGGAGGGCCGGCGGCCGCTGGAGGTCATCGAGGGTCCGTTGATGGACGGAATGGGCGTCGTCGGCGACCTCTTCGGGGCCGGCAAGATGTTCCTGCCCCAGGTGGTCAAATCCGCGCGGGTGATGAAGAAGGCCGTGGCACACCTGATTCCGTACATCGAGGCGGAGAAGCAGCCCGGCGACGCCGCGCACAGCAAGGGCAAGATCGTCATGGCCACGGTCAAGGGCGACGTTCACGACATCGGCAAGAACATCGTGGGTGTCGTCCTGCAGTGCAACAACTACGACGTCGTGGATCTGGGGGTCATGGTGCCGCCGCAGAAGATCCTGGACGCTGCGCGCGCCGAGAACGCCGACATCATCGGCCTGTCCGGCCTGATCACCCCGTCGTTGGACGAGATGGTCAACCTGGCCCAGGAGATGGAGCGGCAGGGCTTCGAGATCCCGCTGCTGCTTGGTGGCGCGACAACTTCCCGCGCGCACACCGCGGTCAAGGTCGAGCCCAAGTACCACGGGCCGGTCGTGTGGGTGAAGGACGCATCCCGTTCTGTCCCAACGGCTTCCGCGTTGCTATCCGACGACCGCCGCGGCGCCTTCTTGGAGGAAGTCGCCAAGGACTACGAGTCCATCCGGGAGCGCCACGCCGCCAAGCGGACCGAACGGCCGCTGGCGTCCTACGCGCAAGCCATGGATCGACGTACGCCGATCGACTGGGATGGTTACGAACCCACCCGGCCGACGTTCACGGGTCTGCGCAGCTTCAACGACTACCCGCTGGCGGAACTGCGTGAGTACATCGACTGGCAGCCGTTCTTCAACGCGTGGGAGATGAAGGGGCGCTACCCGGACATTCTCAACAACCCGGCCAGCGGTGAGGCAGCCCGCAAGTTGTGGGACGACGCCCAGACCATGCTCGACCGGTTGATCGAGGAGAAGTGGTTGCAGGCCAACGGGGTGGTCGGATTCTTCCCAGCCGCGGCGGTCGGCGACGACCTGCTGGTCTACACCTCCGAGGAGCGCAATGAGGTGGCCACCACGCTGCATCACCTGCGCCAGCAGGGGAGCACCGCGAGGGCGTCCCGAACCGGTCGCTGGCGGACTACATCGCGCCCAAGGACACCGGAATCGCCGACTACGTCGGAGGATTCGCGGTCACAGCCGGCCTGGGCGCAGCCGAGAAGGTGGCCGAGTTCAAGGCGGCAATGGACGACTACAGCGCGATCCTGCTGGAATCGCTCGCCGACCGGCTGGCAGAGGCGTTCGCCGAGCGGCTGCATGAGCTGGTCCGCACGCAGTTGTGGGGTTACGCGCCGCAGGAGTCGTTGGACAACGCAGCCCTGATCGACGAGCGCTACACCGGCATCCGCCCGGCGCCGGGTTATCCCGCATGTCCGGACCACACCGAGAAGCAGACGTTGTGGGAGTTGCTGGAGGTGCAGGAGCGTGCCGGGATCACCCTCACCGAATCGATGGCGATGTGGCCCGGTGCTGCGGTGAGCGGTTGGTACTTCTCACATCCGCAGTCGCAGTACTTCGTGGTGGGCCGACTAGGCCAGGACCAGGTTGCTGACTACGCGCGCCGCAAGGGCTGGACGATGCAACAAACAGAGCAGTGGCTCTCGCCGAACCTGGGTTACGAACCGGAGGACCGGTAAGTGCCGCTGCCCGCGGCCGTCCTGTGGGACATGGACGGCACGCTGGTGGACACCGAGCCCTACTGGATCGGGGCGGAAAAGGACCTGGTCGCGGCGCACGGCGGCGTGTGGACCGACGCAATGGCCAAGGAATGCGTCGGCAACACCCTGCTGCGTTCGGCGCAGATCATCATCGACAATTCGGACGTGACCATGACGCCCGAGCAGGTCGTGGACCATCTGATCGGGCAGGTGCTGACCGCGATGCGCCGGCACATGCCGTGGCGACCAGGTGCTCGCGAGCTGCTGGCCGAAGCCGTGCGGGCCGGGGTTCCAAACGCACTGGTGACCATGTCGTACACCGTGCTCGCCGACGAACTGGTCGCGGCGCTGCCCGACGGTTCGTTCGACACGGTGGTGACCGGTGACGTGGTGACGCACGGCAAACCGCACCCTGAGCCCTACCTGACCGCAGCGTCGCTGCTGGATGTGCGTCCGGAAGATGCTGTCGCGATTGAGGATTCGCCAACCGGTGCCCGCTCGGCAGTCGCTGCCGGCGTGCCGACGATCGCCGTACCGCACGTTGTCGAGGTGCCGCAGATGGACGGCGCGGTGCAGGTGGACACGCTGGCCGGGTTGCGCTTGGCCGACCTGACCGCGCTGTTCAGCGATCGCAACGAACCCCTGAACACGAAGTAGCTCCTCCGCATTCGCAGGACACCGCCAGACACGAACCGGAGATCAGCCTCACCTGGTCGGCGTGACCATGACCGTCGCCACGTAATTGGTAGGCGGGCACGTCGGTCCGTTCGGAACACGACGTGACGGTGCAACCGTAGAGGTGACGGTGGGTCCTACGGCACCGGCGGAATCAGCAACGGCCACGGTGACGACCACGGGACCCGCCGTCCCAACGGAGGTGTCGCGCACGTTGATGGGTGCGCCCGACTGGGCACTGTCGAACATGCAGGCACCCTCAATGCACGCATTCGCGACCCAGGTGGCCGGCGGCGGGTAGGCAAACGTCGGAGAGGTCGGCGTTGCTCCGCTGACCGACACCACGACACCCTGGTCCAGATCTGAATAGTCCATCGGGCACGCGGAGACGTCCTGTTGTGATGAGCACGCAGCCGTGAGCCCGAGCGAAGCTGCGATGAGCGCTGAGCCCGCGGCGCCTACCGCGACCTTCACCATGTCCGCACACTAGCGGCGGGACAGCTGGCTACGCTCGCTGGAATGCGTAACATCGCGGACTTCCCCGCCGAGAAGTACGCCGCTGACGGCGGCTATGAGTGTGTCGAGACGGGCATCTACCGGTCACCGGACGACCCGGATACCTACGTCACTTCCTTGAGTTTCGAGCAGGAGCCGGAGCGGGGCGAAGGAGACAGCCCGGCCAGGATCTCGCAGTACCCGTTGGAGGACGTCCTCGACCGGTTCGACGCCTGGGTCGAGGACTTCTACCCGGAACTGAACAACGCCAGCGAGCGCACCTGCTATCAGGAGTTCGGTTCGACCGAGGTCGAGGATCTTCGGCGGTTGCGCGACATCATCGGCCGGCACGTCTACCTGCGCCACGACGACGGGGCGGTCACCCTGGTCATCGAGTGAGGGTCAATCCGGGTCGATCGCTCCGGTGATCTCGGGGTCGGTGGCTCGCTCGATCGAGTAGTCGGGTAGCGGCGGGGGAGTGCCACCCCACGCCGGGCACAAGGCTTTGTGATCGCACCAGTCGCACAGTCGTGAAGGGCGCGGTCGCCAATCGCCGGTCGTCGCCGCCCGCTCGATGGCCTGCCACAGCGCCTTCACCTTGCGTTCGGTCGCCAGCAGATCCCACTCCGACGGCTCGTAGCGGATGATCTCGCCGTTGCCGAGATACACCAGTTGCAGCATCGCCGGGATCACTCCGCGGGTGCGCCACCACACCAGGGCGTAGAACTTCATCTGGAACAACGCCTTGCCCTCGAACAACTCCGAGGGGGAACGGCCCGTCTTGTAGTCCACGACCCGCACCTGGCCGCCGGGCGCCACGTCCAGCCGATCGACGTACCCGCGCAGCGTCAATCCGTCCACGTCCGCCTCGACGTACAACTCCCGGGCGGCCGGCTCCAACCGGGTCGGGTCCTCCATCTCGAACCAGCGCTGCACCAACCGGAACGCGTCGGCCACCCAGTCGGCGAGGTCGTCCTCATCCACCAGGTCGCCCAGGTCCGGATTCTCCTGTACCAGCCGGCGCCACTGCGGCTCGATCAGCTCGCGGGCGGTCTGCGGATCGCGTTGTCCCGCAGGCAGGTCGAAGAGGCGTTCGAGTACGGCGTGCACCAGGGTCCCGCGCGAAGCCGCCGGCGACGGCGCCTCGGGGAGGCGGTCGACGACCCGGAAGCGGTACAACAGCGGGCACTGCATGAAGTCGCCCGCCCGGCTCGGTGACAGCGCCGCACGACGGGGCGGTGCGGCGGTCTCGGACACGGGAGAGGTCATGAGCAGAACTCTAGGACGCGGGTCCGACAACCGGCCCGACTACGCTGGGCGCCATGGCGAGTGCGGCGCAGAATCCAGGTCTGCGGATCGGGTCCCTGCGCGGCGCACCGGTCTTCATCGGCCGGAGTTGGCCGGTCATCGCGATCATCATCATCTTCACCTTCGGACCTCAGGTGACCACCCTGCGGCCCGACCTGGGAGCAGGCGGATACCTGGTCGCGGCCGCCTTCGCGATCCTGCTGTTGCTGTCGGTCCTGGTGCATGAGGCGGCGCACGCCCTGGTCGCCCAAGCCCGCGGGATGGAAGTGCACCAGGTGGTCGCCGACGCGTGGGGCGGGCACACCAGCTTCGACCAGGACGACACCTCGCCGGCCACCGGCGCACTGGTGGCCGTCGTCGGGCCGCTGGCCAACGGCGTACTCGCCGTGCTCGGCTGGTTGGTCCTGCAGATGCAGGGCGACGGTTCGGCGGTGACCCGGTTCGACCCGATCAGCGTCCCTACGCTGCTGCTGTCGGCGTTCGTGTGGGCCAACGGATTCGTCGCGATCTTCAACCTGCTGCCCGGGCTGCCGCTCGACGGCGGCTATCTCGTCTCCTCCCTGGTGTGGGCAGTGACCGGCAGTCGCTCGCGCGGCTCCGTCGTCGCCGGTTGGTGCGGGCGGATCGTCGCCGTGCTGGCAGTTGCGTGGGCCATCGGGCTGCCGCTGCTGCATGGCCAGCAGCCCTCCATGATCACCACGGTGTGGGCGATCATGATCGGCGGCTTCCTGTGGTTCGGGGCCGGCGCCGCGATCAACCGAGGCCAGGCCGAACAGGTGCTCGGCAAGGTGCAGGTGGGCCAGCTCCTGCGGCCGGTGTTCATCGCCGCGGGTCCGACGCCGCTGTCGAACCTGCCGCAGAACGCCGACATCGCGGTGACCGCAGCGGACGGGACGCCGTGGGGCGTCGTGCCCGCCGAGATCGCCGCCCAGGTGCGGGCCGGCCAGCCAGGGCTTGCGGTCGAGTCGGCCGCACTCCGCCAGCCGCAGCCCTGGGTGGCGCAGGTCGACGATCCGCAGGCTGACGTCTCCCAGCTGGTGCGCGTCTACCAGGCCACCGGGGGCGCAGCCGGCTACCTGCTGGTGGCGAACGGAAGCGGCCAGGTGCTTGGCATCGTGCGCACCGAGGACCTGCGCGTCGCGCTCAATGCGGTCGCCTAAGGCGCGCCCACTAGAATCGGGCGCGATGACTGATCAGCCCACCGGAGCCGACCGTCGCCGAGGCCCGTTCCGGGCGGGTGATCGCGTCCAACTCACTGACGCCAAAGGCCGGATGCACACCATCGAACTGGTGCCCGGCAAGCAGTTCCACACCCACCGCGGCCATATCAAGCACGACGACCTCATCGGCGCACCCGACGGCACGACCGTGCGCAACACCACCGGTATCGAATACCTGGCGATGCGCCCGCTGCTGTCGGACTACGTGATGTCGATGCCGCGTGGCGCCGCCGTCGTCTACCCGAAAGATGCCGGCCAGATCATCACGATGGCCGACATCTTCCCGGGCGCGGTGGTCGTCGAGGCGGGTGTGGGCTCCGGTGCGCTCAGCATGTCGTTGCTGCGGGCCGTCGGCGACCAGGGCCGGTTGCTGTCGATCGAACGCCGCGAGGACTTCGCCGACATCGCACGAGCCAACGCACGAGCGTTCTTCGGTGAGGACCACCCCGCCTGGCAGGTCCGCATCGGTGACCTGCAGGAGGAGCTTCCCCTCGCCGTACCGGAAGGATCGGTCGACCGGATCGTCCTGGACATGCTGGCCCCGTGGGAGTGCCTCGACGCGGTCGCTTACGCCCTCGCGCCGGGCGGGGTTCTCATCTGTTACGTCGCCACCGCCACCCAGCTGTCCCGGGTCGCCGAGGACATTCGCAGCCACGGAGGATTCAGCGAACCCGCTGCCTGGGAGTCGATGGTGCGCGATTGGCACCTCGAGGGTCTCGCGGTCCGGCCGGCGCACCGGATGCACGGCCATACCGGCTTCCTGATCACCACGCGACGACTTGCTCCCGGCGTCACTCCGCCCAGGCGCACCCGCCGACCGGCCAAGGGCTCGTACGACGAGACGCAAGTCCCGGAGGATGAGACATTCGCGATAGATGTGACCAAGGACACATCGGACTGGGAAGGCGCTGACTTCGGCGAAAGACCCGTGTCGGAGAAGAAGATTCGGCGCTTACGGAGGGCAATCAGCGCGCCACCCGACGAAAACTGAACTCCGCGAGTTAGGGTCGGGTGGCATCACTTGGACGCGCTCCGGCGCGGCAGAGGAGGCCACGATGACCGAGCACTTCACGCCCCACGGTTCCTCCGACGAGGAGTCGGTCGCCCGCCTGCAATCCGAGGTGGCCGCGTTGCGCGACCGCCTTGCCACAGCGCCGGGAAGCAGCCGATCGCGCGAACTCGAACAGCAGATCCTCCAATTGCAGTCGTCCGTCGGTACGTTGTCGGCGCAGAACGAGCGACTGGCCCGCACGCTCAAAGAAGCCCGCGAGCAGATCGTCAACCTCAAGTCGGAAGTCGATCGACTGGCGCAGCCGCCGGCCACGTTCGGCGTGGTGTTGGTCGTGCATGACGACGGCACCGCCGACATCCTGAACGCCGGCCGCAAGATGCGCGTTGCCGTCAGCCCCTCGGTCGAGGGCGAGCAGATGGTCCCGGGCCGGGAAGTCATGCTGAACGAGGCCTTGAACGTCGTCGCTGCGGTGGGCTTTGAGAACGTCGGCGAGCTGGTCCAGGTGAAGGAACTGCTGGGCGAGGACCGCATCCTGGTCGTTGCCCACGGCGACGAGGAGCGCGTCTGCCGACGCGCCGCGTCGCTGCGCGATGAGACCATCCGCGTGGGGGACTCGCTGCTGTTGGACACCCGCAGTGGGTTCGTCTTCGAACGCATCCCCAAGGCCGAGGTCGCCGACCTGGTCCTGGAGGAAGTGCCGGACATCCGCTACGAAGACATCGGCGGTCTGTCCGGTCAGATCGAGCAGATCCGCGACGCGGTGGAGCTGCCCTACCTGCACGCCGACCTCTTCCGCGAGCACGCGCTGCGGCCGCCGAAGGGTGTCTTGCTCTACGGTCCGCCCGGTTGCGGCAAGACGCTGATCGCCAAGGCGGTCGCCGCGTCGCTGGCCCGCAAAGTCGCCGAGCTGACCGGCCGCGAGCAGACCAAGAGCTACTTCCTGAACATCAAGGGGCCGGAGCTGCTCAACAAGTACGTCGGTGAGACCGAGCGGCACATCCGGCTGATCTTCCAGCGCGCCCGGGAGGCCGCGTCCGACGGCACCCCGGTGGTGGTGTTCTTCGATGAGATGGAGTCACTCTTCCGGACCCGCGGATCCGGTGTCTCCTCCGACGTGGAGACCACGATCGTGCCGCAGTTGCTGGCCGAGATCGACGGCGTGGAGCGTCTCGAGAACGTCATCGTCATCGGTGCTTCGAACCGCGAAGACATGATCGACCCCGCGATCCTGCGACCGGGTCGACTCGATGTGAAGATCAAGATCGAGCGGCCGGACGCCGAGAGTGCCCGGGAGATCTTCAGCAAGTACCTCGAGCCGAGCCTGCCGTTGCACGCCGACGACCTGGCCGAGAACGGCGGCGATGCCCAGGCCACCGTCGAGGCGATGATCCAGGCGACCGTCGAGCGGATGTACGCCGAGATCGACGAGAACCGTTTCCTGGAGGTCACCTACGCCAGCGGGGACAAGGAGATCCTCTACTTCAAGGATTTCAACTCCGGCGCCATGATCCAGAACATCGTCGACCGGGCCAAGAAGATGGCCATCAAGGACCAGCTCACCCTCGGCGCCAAGGGCATCCGCGTGGAACACCTGTTGCGCTCATGCGTCGATGAGTTCAAGGAGAACGAGGACCTGCCCAACACGACCAACCCCGATGACTGGGCGCGGATCTCGGGCAAGAAGGGTGAGCGGATCGTGTACATCCGCACGCTCATCGACGGCAAGAACGGTGACAACCCGGGCCGCTCGATCGACTCCGTGGGTAGCACCGGCCAGTACCTGTAACGCGGTGAAGACCCGATCCGCGCAGGTTGTCCACGTTCGCGCGGCCTATAGCCCGCGCGTCTGTCGACAACCCGCGCAAACTCGGTTCAGGAGGTGAGCCGCCGGGCGATGAACCCGGCGGCCCACCGCCAGCCCAGTAGGAAGACCGCCAGCACGACGCTGGCCACGATCACGAACGACACCGCGATCCCGCGTCCGGTCAGCACGCGCAGCACCATGCCGAAGAACACGGTCGCGAACCACACGGAGACGGCGGAGTTCACGCTCACCGGTGCCGATCGGCGTACGGCGAGGCTCACCACCCAGCCCAACACCAGACCCGCAAGGAAGGGCCCGGCGGTGCTCAGCACGCCTGCCGCCGCGCCGGATTCGTCATGTGATCGGCGCCCGATCGCGGCGAACAGGACGACCAGGAGAACGTCGAGGACGAACGCGCCGACGGCGCGCCGGATCGGGTGGGCCACGCGGTCCAGTATCCCCGCAGTGTCAGACTGAACGCATGACCGTACGCCGCGTAATGGGTATCGAGACCGAGTACGGCATCTCGGTGCCTGGCAACCCCACCGCCAACCCGATGGTCCTGTCCGGGCGTGTTGTCACGGCGTACGCCACCGATCAGGGCATGCGCGCAGCGCGCGCCGGTTGGGACTACGAGGACGAGGCGCCGCTGCGCGACGCCCGTGGCTTCGAGATCTCCCGCGTGCACGCCGATCCCAGCCAGCTGACCGATGAGGAAGATCCCACTCTGGCCAACGTCGTGCTCACCAACGGCGCCCGGCTCTACGTCGACCACGCCCACCCGGAGTACAGCTCGCCTGAGGTGACCACCCCCGGGCAGCCGTCGCATACGACCGCGCCGGCGAGCTGGTGATGGCGCGCGCGGTGCAGTTGTTGTCCGCGCCCGGCACCGCCGGCGTCAACCTCTACAAGAACAACACCGACGGCAAGGGCGCCAGCTACGGCACGCACGAGAACTACCTGATGAGCCGCACCACGCCGTTCGCGGACATCGTCAAGCACCTGATCCCGTTCTTCGTCGTACGCCAGGTGATGTGCGGCTCCGGCCGGGTCGGCATCGGTGTCGAATCCGGCAAACCCGGTTTCCAACTGGCCCAGCGCTCGGACTTCTTCGAGGTGGAGGTCGGGCTGGAGACGACGTTGAAGCGGCCGATCATCAACACCCGCGACGAACCGCACGCCACGACCGAGAAGTACCGCCGGCTGCACGTCATCCTGGGCGACGCCAACCACTGCGACGTCGCGAATCTTCTGAAGATGGGCACGACGTCGCTGGTCCTGGCGCTCATCGAGGCCGGAGCCATCACCGAGGACCTGAGCGTCGACAAACCGGTGGCAACCCTGCAGGCGATCTCGCACGACCCGACCCTGCAGACGAAGGTCTCGCTCGCCGGCGGCCGGCAGATGACCGCGGTGCAGTTGCTGTGGCGCTACTACGAGCTCGTGGCCGACTGGCTCGCCGCGACGTACGGCTCAGATGTCGATGCGGACACGGCCGAGGTGATGCAGCACTGGGAGCAGGTCCTGACCACGTTGGAACGGGACCCGATGGACGCCGCGCGCCAGGTGGACTGGGTCGCAAAACTGGCCACGCTCGAGGGTTACCGGGCACGCGACGGACTCGACTGGGGCAACCCGAAGTTGCGCCAGATCGATATCCAGTGGTCCGACGTACGTGCCGACAAGGGCTTGTTCAACCGGCTGGCGGCCGCGGGGCGGTTCGACCAGCTCGTGGGCATCGACGAGGTCCGCCAGGCGGTGACCGCACCGCCGCCGGACACCCGCGCGTATTTCCGCGGGATGTGCCTGACCAAGTTCCCGCGTGAAGTGGCGGCTGCGTCCTGGGACTCGGTCATCTTCGACATCCCCGGGCAGAGCAGCCTCCAACGGGTGCCCACCCTGGAGCCGGAACGCGGTACCCGGGCACACGTCGGCCAACTGCTGGAGCAGTCGCAGACCGCGCAGGACCTGCTGAGGTCATTGGAAGCGCTCCCGCCGGCTGACGGCAGCAAGTGAGCACGCGGGGGTAAAAGCCGCGATCCTGTCGGTCCCACGACATAGGGTGGGTCCAAGAAGCCCACCTCCCGAAAGGTGACCAGCGATGCCCAGCCAGGAGCACAAGAGCACCCAGCGCCGCGATGGCGATCCGGCCGACGACGCGCCGGAGCCCACGCCGGTGGCGCAGGCCAATAAGGCCGAACTCGACGCCGACATCGACGACGTCCTCGATGAGATCGACAGCGTCCTGGAGAGCAACGCCGAGGAATTCGTGCGCGGCTTCGTCCAGAAGGGCGGCCAGTGAGCGCTGGAAACGTCCGCGACGATGGCCGGCTGCCGCTGGATTTCACCCGCACCGGATCGTCGTCGTTCAGTGAGTTCCTGTCCCACTACGCGCCGCACCTGATGCCGTCGGCCCGCACGTTGCCCCCGGCACCACGCTCGAAGCGCCGCACGGCACGACGATCGTCGCGGTCACCTACGCCGGTGGCGTCCTGATCGCCGGTGACCGGCGCGCCACGATGGGCAATCTGATCGCCAACCATGACATGACCAAGGTGTACGCCGCGGACGAGTACTCCGCGGTGGGGATCGCCGGCACCGCGGGTGTTGCGATCGAGCTGGTCCGGTTGTTCCAGGTCGAGCTGGAGCACTACGAGAAGATCGAAGGTGCCCTGCTGTCGTTGGACGGCAAGGCCAACCGGCTGGCCTCGATGATCCGCGGCAACCTCGGCATGGCCATGCAGGGTCTGTCGGTCGTGCCGCTGTTCGCCGGATTCGACCTGGACACATCAGTAGGCCGGATCTTCTCCTACGACGTGACCGGCGGTTGCTACGAGGAGCACGACCACCACAGTGTGGGGTCCGGCTCCCTGTTCGCCCGCGGTGCGCTGAAGAAACTGTGGCGACCCGGACTGGACGAGGCCGAGGCCGTCCGGGTGACCGTCGAGGCGTTGTACGACGCCGCCGACGACGACTCCGCGACCGGCGGTCCCGATCTGGGCCGGCGCATCTTTCCGACCCTTGCGGTGCTGGACCCCAACGGCGTCCGGTTCCTCACGACCGATCAACTGGAGTCGGTGGTCGAGAACGTCGTCGGAGCCCGTCGAGCGCAGGGAGGTGCCGGCGCATGAGCATGCCGTTCTACGTCTCACCCGAGCAGTTGATGAAGGACCGGGCCGACTTCGCGCGCAAAGGAATTGCTCGGGGTAGGTCCGTGGTCGTCGTCGCGTACGACGGGGGGATTGCCTTCGTCGCGGAGAACCCCAGCCGGGCGCTGCACAAGATCAGCGAGATCTATGACCGCATCGCCTTCGCTGCGGTGGGCCGTTACAACGAGTTCGAGAACCTCCGGGTGGCCGGTGTCCGCTACGCCGACATGCGCGGCTACTCCTACGACCGAGCCGACGTCACGGCACGCGGCTTGGCCAACGCCTACGCGCAGACCCTGGGCGCGGTGTTCACCCAGGAGTCCAAACCGTACGAGATCGAACTCGTCGTCGCCGAGGTCGGCCGGACCCCGGAGGCGGACCAGATCTACCGGCTCACGTACGACGGCTCGGTCAGTGATGAGCGCGGTTTCGTCGCCATGGGCGGTGCGGCCGAGCGGATCAGCACGGGGCTGGAGCAGAACTGGAGCAGCGGGCAGGACCTGGGATCGGTGCTGCGCTTGACGGTGCGACTCCTCGGCGGGGACGACGAGAACGGATCTGCGCGGGTGCTGGGTGCCGATCAACTGGAGGTCGCCGTCCTCGATCGGCATCGCGAACGCCGGCTGTTCCGCCGGTTGACCGGGCCGTTGCTGGAGGCGCTGCTCAATCCAGCCGACCCGACGCACGACGTTCCGGCGACCGACGAACCGCATGCTGGAGCCCGCGACACGCTCAGCGAACCGGAATAACGACGGGCGAACCCCCGGGCGCCGGCAATCCGTTTCGAGGCTGTCGGTGCGGGGAGGCATAATGACGGAGTAGTTAGCCAGGCAAAGAAGTTGTCCGGCGACTCATCACCCTCTGCACGATCTGCTGGGGGAGAAGTGGGGGCTGCTCGCCGATGCCGGATCACCAAACCGCGGTCGCACCACCGCCCGCCAGGCAGCATTCCTGGAGTGCGCTGGTCCGCCTTCTGCCGTACCTGCGTCCCTACCGGGCCCGCTGGATAGCCATGTTCACGGCGGCGATCCTCAGCCTGGTGGCGACCATCGGGATCCCGCTGGTGACCAAGGCAGTCATCGACGGCCCGATCGCGCACAAGGACCGTCACGGTCTGTGGGTGCTCGGTAGCGGGGCGGTTGCCTTCGGCATCCTGGAAGCCACCTTGTGGTTCGTCCGCCGCTGGCTGGTGTCCCGGGCGACGCTGGGTGCCGAGACCGGGATCCGCAAGGATCTCTACGCGCGTCTGCAGGTGCTGCCGATGTCGTTCCACGGTCAGTGGCAGTCCGGGCAGTTGCTCTCGCGGATGATGAACGACCTGGCCACCGTGCGCCGCTTGCTCGGTTTCGGCTTCACATTCCTGGTGCTCAACGTCATCCAGATCATCGTGGTCAGCGCGATCCTGTTGGCGATGTACTGGCCGCTGGGGCTGCTGGTCCTGGTCAGCGTGGTGCCGATCGTGGCGGTCATCTGGCACTTCCAACGCGAGTTCATCCGCCTGTCGCGAGCCGCGCAGGATCAGGCCGGCCACGTGGCCACCACTGTCGAAGAAGCGGCCATGGGTGACCGGGTGATCAAGTCCTTCGGGCGTGAGGAGCACATCTTCGAGCGTTTCGATGAGCGCGCTACCGACCTCTACGGCATCCAACTGGAGAAGGTGAAACTCCAGGCCAAGTTCTGGACGCTGCTGGAAGTCATCCCGACCCTCAGCCTGATCGCGGTCCTCGGCCTGGGTGCCGCGGCCGCCGGTCAGCACCGGTTGACCCTGGGCACCCTGGTCGCCTTCATCACCTTGATGCTGTCCTTGGTGTGGCCGATCTCCTCGCTGGGGTTCCTGCTGTCCATGGCGCAGGAGGCGATGACCGCATCGACACGCATCGTGGAGATCTTCGACGCACCGATGGAGATCACCGACGGCGCCTCCGGGCACCAACCGCGCACCGGGCATCTGGAGTTGATCGACGTCGGGTTCCGCTTCGACGACACGCCCCCGGATGGCGAATGGGCGCTGCGGCACGTCAACCTGGATGTCGCGCCGGGGGAGACCGTCGCGCTGGTCGGATCCACCGGATCGGGCAAATCCATTCTCACGGCGCTGATTCCGCGACTACACGACGTGAGCGAGGGCGCGATTCGCATCGACGGGGTCGACATCCGCGACATGAGCCTGCCAGACCTGCGCAGCACGGTGGCCACGGCCTTCGAGGACCCGACGTTGTTCTCGATGTCGGTGCTGGAGAACCTCACGTTGGGCAATCCGGGAGCCGACCCGGAGCACGTGCAGGAAGCCATCGAGGTGGCCCAGGCGCACTTCGTGCACGATTTGCCCTACGGACTCGACACCCGGATCGGTGAACAAGGCATGAGCCTGTCCGGCGGGCAGCGCCAGCGATTGTCCCTGGCCCGTGCCGTCCTGACCCGGCCCCGGGTGCTCGTGCTGGATGACACGTTGTCCGCCCTCGACGTACACACCGAAGCGAAGGTCGAGGAGGCGTTGAGCCGGGTCCTGCACGATGTCACCGGCATCGTCGTCGCCCACCGCGCCTCCACGGTCCTGTTGGCCGACAAGGTCGCGTTGCTGGAGCGCGGCACCATCACGCACGTCGGCACGCACCGCGAACTTCTGGCGAACGTGCCTTCCTACCGGTTCCTGCTCAGCGCCGAACTGGACCACGACGAGTTCGCAGAGGTGCTCTCATGACGACCACGGTGGGCAGTGCATCGACCACCGACACCACCTGGCGGGGCCGGTTCGAGGAGCAGCCCGATCAGACCCCGATCGACGAAAGCATTCCTCGCCGCCGCGAAGCACGCGAGCTGCTGGGGTCGCTGCTGCGGCCCTATCGCTGGATGATCCTGGTGCTCGCGCTGGTCGTGATCGTTGAGAACGCCGCGCGGTTGTCCGTGCCGATCCTGGTCCAGCGCGGCATCGACCACGGCGTGCCGCCGCTGCTGCGCGAGGGGAGCGCCGGTCCGCTGCTGGAGGTGGTGGCCGCACTCTGCATCGTCGTGACCGTGCAGGCGTTCTCCCGGATGTTCTTCCTGCGCCGCTCGGGGTTCATCGGCCAGAAAGTGCTGCTGGATCTTCGCCGCCGCGTCTTCCGGCACTTCCAGGCGCTCGACGTCGCGTTCCACGACCGCTACACCTCCGGGCGGGTTGTGTCCCGCTCCACCAACGACGTCGAGGCCATCCAGGAAATGCTGGAGAACGGCTTCGACGGATTGATCACCGCCGTGCTCACGTTGGTCGGCACGGCCACGCTCCTGGTCGTGCTGGACGTGAAGCTGGGTCTGCTGTGCCTGATCGGCTTCCCGTTCCTGGTGCTGCTGGCGATGTGGTTCCGGCGCGAGTCGGCGATCACCTACCGCCAGGTCCGCGAGAACGCGGCCCTGGTGATCGTGCAGTTCGTCGAGACCATGACCGGCATCCAGGCCGTGCAGGCCTACCGTCGTCAGGGCCGCAACCAGGAGATCTTCGACGACGTGGCCGACCGCTACCGGGTGGTCAACGAACGTACCTTCCGGTTGGTCGCGATCTTCATGCCCGCGGTCAAACTGGTCGGCAACCTCACCACCGGGATGGTGCTGCTGTACGGCGGGTACCGGGTCCTGGAGGGCGACATGACGATCGGGGTGCTGACCGCCTTCTTGCTCTACCTGCGGATGTTCTTCGAACCCATGCAGGAGATCACCCAGTTCTACAACACCTTCCAGTCGGCGTCCTCGGCACTGGAGAAGCTGGCCGGTGTGCTGGCCGAAGTGCCCGCCATCCAGAATCCCGCCGAACCCGTGCGACCCGAGAACATCCGGGGCGCAGTTGATTTCGACCATGTGATGTTCGAGTACGTCGAGGGCCGGCCGGTGCTACCCGACCTCGATCTGCACATCCCGGCCGGACAGACCGTGGCGCTGGTCGGCACGACCGGTGCGGGCAAGACCACCATCGCCAAACTCATGGCACGCTTCTACGATCCGAGCGCCGGCACGGTCCGGCTGGACGGCATCGACCTGCGCGACATGGCCCAGGAAGATCTGCGCCAGCACGTGGTGATGGTGACCCAGGAGAACTTCCAGTTCGAGGGCAGCATCGCCGACAACATCCGGTTCGGCCGTCCTGGGGCCAGCGATGCGCAGGTTCGTGCCGCCGCGGAGGCCGTCGGTGCCGATCGCTTCATCGGCGAACTGCCGCAGGGGTACGACACCAACGTCGCCAAGCGCGGCGGCCGGCTGTCCGCCGGCCAACGGCAACTGGTGGCCTTCGCCCGGGCGTTCCTGGCCGACCCGGCCGTCCTGATCCTGGACGAGGCGACCTCGTCGCTGGACATCCCCAGCGAACGACTCGTGCAGCGTGCCCTGGAGACCGTCCTCGCCGACCGGACCGCGCTGATCATCGCCCACCGCTTATCGACGGTGGAGGTGGCCGACCGGGTACTGGTACTCGAGCACGGCCGGATCCTGCAGGACGGTTCGCCGGCCGACCTGGTCGCCAGCGGTGAGGGGAGTACGCCGCGTTGCACGATGCGTGGGTATCCTCGCTGGCCTGATGGCCGGCTACCTCACCCTTCCGACCGGTCATGCGCTGACGGCCGAGATCGACGTGCGCCGGTCCCGATTCCTGGCCGTGGTCTGTCGGGTGGGGGACGAGTCGGCCGCCCGCGCGGTCATCGCAGGCTGCCGATCGGCGTACCCGGATGCGCGCCACCACTGCAGTGCCTTCGTGCTCGGCCCCGCTCCGCGCACCGAGCGCAGCAACGACGACGGCGAACCGTCGGGCACCGCCGGAGCGCCGATGCTCCAGGTGCTGCGCAGCGCCGATCTGTCGGATGTGGTGGCCGTCGTGACCCGGTACTTCGGCGGCACCTTGCTGGGCACGGGGGCCTGGCCCGGGCCTACGCCGATGCGGTCCACGCCGCGCTCGATAGTGACGACCGCCGCGTTCGCCGCGTGCCGGTCGAGCTGTTCGAGCTGGTCGTACCGCACGCCGACGCCGGACGGGTCGAAGCGGCACTACGAGCAGCGGCCCTGGACCGGGCGGATCTGCAGGTGCTGGAGACCAGGTATGAGGACGAGGCCGTCCTGCACCTGGCGGCCGGCCGGGTCAGTGCCCGTGAGCTGCCGGAACTGGTGGCCGGGCTGAGCGCCGGGCAGCTCAGCGCGACCCCGGCCGGGCGGGACTGGATCGACGTACCCGCCTGATCGCGGGGCCACCGGGCAACACACACCCTCCTTGCCGCCAGGCGACCGGGCAGGAAGCTGGTGCGCGACTACTGTTGGTCTATGGACCGTCGGATCTTCGGGATCGAGAACGAGTACGGCGTGACGTGCACCTTCGAGGGGCAGCGTCGGCTCACGCCGGATGAGGTCGCGCGCTACCTCTTCCGCAAAGTCGTCTCGTGGGGCCGCTCCAGCAACGTGTTCCTCTCCAACGGTTCGCGTCTCTACCTCGACGTGGGCAGCCACCCCGAGTACGCAACGCCGGAATGCGACGACATCCGCGAAGCGGTCATCCACGACAAGGCCGGTGAACGCATCGTCGAGGGTTTGGTCGAGGACGCCCAGCTGCGCCTGGCGGAGGAGGGCATCGAGGGGCAGATCTACGTCTTCAAGAACAACACCGACTCCGCGGGCAACTCCTACGGCTGCCACGAGAACTACCTGGTCGGCCGGCAGGGGAGTTCCAGCGCATCTCCGACCACCTGATCCCGTTCCTGGTCAGTCGCCAGATCACCTGCGGCGCAGGCAAGATCGCGCTGCTGGGTCATCGCCCGACGTACTGCGTCAGCCAACGCGCCGACCACATCTGGGAAGGCGTGTCCAGTGCAACCACGCGGTCCCGGCCGATCATCAACACGCGCGACGAACCGCATGCCGACGCCGAACGCTATCGCCGGCTGCACGTCATCGTCGGCGACAGCAACATGAGCGAGACCACGACGATGCTCAAACTGGGCTCGGCCGACCTGGTGTTGCGGATGATCGAGGAGGGCGTGGCGCTACGTGACCTGAGCCTGGAGAACCCCATCCGCGCGATCCGCGACATCAGCCACGACATCACCGGCCGCACTCCGGTGCGCCTGGCCAACGGCAAGGAAATGTCTGCGCTGCAGATCCAGACCGAGTACTTCGAGCGCGCCAAGGCGTTCGTCGACCAACACGGGCTCGTCGACGCGCAGACCAAGCGGGTCATGGACCTATGGGAACGCACCCTGCACGCTGTGGACACCGGCGACCTGTCCCTGGTCGACACCGAGATCGACTGGGTCATCAAACACACTTTGCTGGATCGCTACTCCGCCAAGCACGGTCTGTCGCTGGACGACCCCCGGATGCTCCAACTGGACCTGACCTATCACGACATCAACCGCCGCCGCGGGCTGTTCTACCTGCTGCAGCGCAGCGGCCGCACCGCCCGGGTCAGCACCGACGTCGAGGTGTTCGAGGCCAAGACCCGCCCGCCGCAGACGACCCGGGCGAAACTGCGCGGTGATTTCATCCGCGCGGCACAGGCCGGTCGGCGTGACTTCACCGTCGACTGGGTGCATTTGAAGCTGAACGACCAGGCCCAGCGCACGGTACTGGTCAAGGACCCGTTCGTCGCCGTGGACGCGCGGGTGCAGCGGCTGATCGACGGCATGTAACGCACAGATGTGATTCGCACTTAAGTAGCCGGGTTATGGTGAGCCGACCATTCCCCGCTCGACATCGAGGTTTGCATTCGTGCGCCGCACTCTGCGCCTGGCCGCCGCCGGCACCCTGCCCCTGCTCCTGCTCACCGCTTGCGGGAGTGACAGTTCCAACTCATCGGCGAGCGGTTCGAAGTCCTCGACCGCGACCTGTACGGCCCCGCCCCCCTCCGCGGCAGAGGTGTCCGACCTGTCGGCGGTCACCGTCGACACCAAGGACGCCAAGAAGCCGGTCATCACGCTGGCCAAGAAACCGTTCAAGGTGGCCAAGACCGAGACCAAGGTGCTCAAGGCCGGCACGGGCGCAACGCTGACCAACAAAGATCTGGCGACGGTCAACTACACCCTCGTCAACGGCACCTCCGGCAAGGAGGCCGCCAACACCTTCGCCAGCAAGTCGGTGGTTTTCAACCTGACCGACACCACCTTGGTGAAGGGTCTGTCCAAGGCCATGATCGGGCAGAAGGTCGGCAGCACCCTGACCATCGCCGTACCGCCCAGCGAGGCGTTCGGGTGCGACGGGCAGACCAGCCTGGGCATCACCGAGAACGACACGATGGTCTTCTACATGAACATCATCAGCGCGACCCAGCCGCTGACCGAGGCGACCGGTACCCCGGTGGCGCCCAAGGCCGGCCTGCCCACCGTGAGCGTTCCCGCGGGGAAGGGCAAGGAAGCCGCCATCACGATGCCGAACGCCGACCCGCCGAAGACGTTGGTCAGCCAGGATCTGATCACCGGCAAGGGCGCGAAGGTCACTGAGGGTGACACCGTCATGGTCAGCTACACCGGCGTGATCTGGGCCAACGGCAAGAAGGGCACCGCCTTCGACTCCACCGCCAAGCAGGGTGGCCAGCCGACGACCTTCCAGTTGGCCCCCGGTCAGCTGATCAACGGCTGGGTCAAGGGCCTGGAGGGCAAGACGGTCGGCAGCCGGGTGTTGCTGGTCGTACCACCGGCCGACGGTTACGGCACCGCGGGCAACACCCAGGCCAGCATCAAGGGCACCGACACCCTCGTGTTCGCGGTCGACATCCTGGCC
This sequence comes from Branchiibius cervicis, assembly GCF_042661605.1. Taxonomy (NCBI): domain Bacteria; kingdom Bacillati; phylum Actinomycetota; class Actinomycetes; order Micrococcales; family Dermacoccaceae; genus Branchiibius; species Branchiibius cervicis. The sequence continues at coordinate 1,539,682 of NZ_JBHSWJ010000002.1, read as the reverse complement.
ATCACCTGAATCAACCCCGTCCACTCTTCCTAAGGAGCGCCGTATGGCTCACGACCCCAACGTCAAACCGGAGATCGACTTCCCCGGCGACGAGCCGCCGACCGACCTGGTCATCGAGGACATCACGGTCGGTGACGGCCGCGAGGCCGAGCCGGGAGACACCATTCAGGCGCATTACGTCGGCGTCGCCTGGTCCACCGGCGAGGAGTTCGACTCGTCCTGGAACCGCGGGGCACCCCTGCGCTTCCAGGTGGGTGTCGGTCAGGTCATCCAGGGCTGGGACACCGGCATCCTGGGAATGAAGGTGGGCGGCCGGCGCAAACTGACCATCCCCGCCGATCTGGCGTACGGCGATCGTGGAGCGGGCGGCGCCATCGGCCCGGGCGAGACGTTGATCTTCGTGGTCGACCTGGTCAGCGCCGACAAGCCCGGCGCGGGATCGGCGTTCGGCCTGCGCTGAAGGCCAAGGGTCGACGGCTGACGGCTCACAACTTTTGGAACGGGATTCACCTGAGAACGCAGGCGGATTCAAGTGGTGGCTGCAACGGTGAGTAGTTCGTTGAGCATATTGGCTGGTTTGGCCCAGCCCAGGGTCTTGCGGGGACGGATGTTCAGCAGGCGCTGCATGTCGGCGATCTGCTCATCGGTGATGTCGGCGAAGTTGGTGGACTTGGGGTAGAAGTCGCGGATCAGTCCGTTGGTGTTCTCATTCGTCCCGCGTTGCCAGGGCGAGTGCGGATCGCAGAAGAACACCTGGCAGTTCGTGGCCAGGGTGAACTGCGCGTGCCGGGCCATCTCCACGCCTTGGTCCTAGGTCACCGTTTGCCGCAGCGAGGCCGGCAGGTCACGCATCATCGCGATCAGCTGGACAGACACCGTGGCTGAGTCGTGGGTCAGCGGGAGGCGGCGGACCAGCACGTAGCGGGTCATCCGTTCCACCAGGGTGATCAACGCGCTGGATCCGTCGGTGCCGATCACCAGGTCCCCTTCCCAGTGCCCAGGCACGGCACGATCCTCGGCTTCGGCGGGGCGCTGGGTGATCATCGCCTCGTCCCCGATCCAGGAACGGCTACCGCCCCGTGGGGGCAGGTTGGAACGGGGCCGGCGCCGGGTCCGCCCGGTCCGTAACGCCTTCTCCCCGAGGAGTTCTTGGCGCAGCGAGCCTTTACCCTGCACGTACAACGCCTGGTAGATCGTTTCGTGACTCACCTGCATATCGTCCCGGCCCGGGAACCGGACACGAAGCTCAGCGCTGATCTGCTCCGGAGACAACCGGTCCTGCAGCAACCGCAGCACCTCGAGCCGAAGGTCAGTGCCCGCGAGCCGGGACGCCCGCGGACGACGACGCCGAACGCGGGCGGACCCAGCGGCTTGACGCGCCCGGTAGGACCCATCACGAGGATCTCGCCCGCGAGTCACCTCCCGCCACACCGTGCTGCGGTGCACACCCAACTCCGCGGCGATCGCGGGGATACTGACCCGCTCGTTCAGCCGCAGATGGATGACCACCCTGGCCTGGTCGGTCAACCGGCCCGACTCATCGGTCCATGGCCCGGCCACCGGGGCCGGTTTGACCACACCAGCCACACCCCCGTGGCGACCAAGAATCAGCGTCATACCGGCCAGCTTGGCCCACGAACGCACCCGGTCAGGCTTAACCCCGACCCGACGCGCTGCCTGTTCAGCGCTCAATCCCCGCGACAACAACCGAAGAGCCCGGCGATGCTCCCGAGACAGATCCTGCAACACAACCTCCAAGACCGTGTTGCACCCACCGCCTGAACTTGCCGCAATTCTCGGGTGGATCCCGTTCCAAAAGTCCGGGGGTCGGTCCCACCGGTCCCACCGGTTGCGCGGCCGCCGGTGTTACAGCAGCCCTGCGACGTGCTTGCCCGCAGCCGCCGCCACCAGGAACGCCGCCTCGTCCTGCTCGAGGCCGCGACCCATCGACTGCATGAGCACGGGTGACTCATCGAGCACCTCGCGCATTCCGGTGACGTCGACATCGACCCGTCGCAACCGTCCGTCAGTGCTGGCGATGAGTTCATCGACCTGATCCGACAACGACCGGCCGAACTCGGAGTCGAGGTCGGCCACCGGCACGTCCGCGGGCACCAGCGCCACCCGGCCGTACGCCGTACGACTGTGGTGGGACAGACCGCGGTGCCGGGGGCGCTCGTCGGCCTGCGAAACCCGCAGCGCGGCGATCGCCCGCCCGCCCAGGGTGTGGGCGGCGTTGAGGGTCTCACCGGCCGAAGTCCCGGAAAAGCCCCACCTGGTTCCCGTGCCCAGGTTGCCCGGGCCCTGGCTGACCACGGCCACGTCGGCGCCCAGCACCAGACGCGCCGCGAGCAGGCCGGTGTGCACGTTGACCGCCTCCAGCGTGCCCCCGAAGGCTTGGCCCACGGTGATGGCGCCGGTCAGCCAGTTGGCGCGGCGCAGACCGGCGACATTGCGCGAGAACGCCAGCGGCAGCGCGCCGCCGTCGGTCATCACGTAGACGACTTTCGCGTCCGGCTTCACCGAACGCAGCCCGGCGATGATGGCTGGCACCGACGAGTGCAGATCGGCCGCGATCACCGGCATCCCGTCGATCGAATCCGCATCGGCCAGCAGGTGGTGATGGGGACTGTCCTGTTCGTCGACGCCGAGCACCATGTCCTGCAGCGGTGTGTACCGCGCCTTGACGACGTGCCCCTGCGTGAAGGCGGGGTCACTGGGCAAGCGATCGGGTGTGGCCACCACCAGCGCGAGACCACCCGTGCCCAGCCCCTTCTCCAACGCGGTCACGTTCAACAACACGCGGTCCCCGACGTTCGGGCGTCCGGTGAGCGTCACGTAGGCGATGGCCGGTACCAGATCCTGACCTACTCGGGTCTGCACCTGACACGCACCGGACCACAACTCTTCGACCGTCTCAACGGTTCCCTGACGCCACTTGATCACGCACGCAGGGTAGTACGGCGCGTCTGCGTGCTGGGTGGGATACCGTCGGCGCTGTGAGCGCACCGTCACCGGCCGTCAAAACGGAACGGCTGCTCAACCTCGTGATCTGCCTGCTTTATACCCGGCGCCCCCTCTCCAAAGCGCGGATCCACGAGGCAGTCCCGCAGTACGCGCAGACCGCCTCCGATGAGGCGTTCGACCGGATGTTCGAGCGGGACAAGGAGGAGTTGCGCGAGTTGGGTATCCCGCTACGCACCGAGCCCCTTGACCCGTTGTTCGACGACGAGCCCGGCTACCGGATCGACCAGCGCGACTACGCCCTTCCCCAGATCGCCTTCGAGCCGGACGAGTTGGCCGTGCTGGGCCTGGCCAGCCGGACCTGGCAGCAGGCCAGCCTGGCCGGTCCCGCCGCGTCGGCGCTGCGCAAACTCCAGGCCGCGGACGTCGAACGCGACGTGGACTCGATCATCGGTCTGGAACCACGCGTACGCACCAGCGAGCCCGCGTTCGCACCCGTGAAGGATGCGGTGCTCGACCGGGTCGCGGTGCGCTTCACCTACCGGCGCCCGGGCGGCGCCGCCACCGAACGCACCGTGCAGCCGTGGTCGGTGGTCAACCACCTGGGCCGCTGGTACGTCGCCGGGTTCGACCAGGATCGCCAGGCGCCGCGCGTCTTCCGGTTGAGCCGCATCGAAGGCCCCGTTCGACGTACCGGCAAACCGGGGAGTACCAGATTCCGCCGCATGACGCGATCGCGATGATCTCCGGCACCGACGGACCGCAGGTGATCGGCCGCGCCCGGGTCCTGGCCCGCCCGGGTTCGGCGCACGCATTACGCCGTCGCGCCGTCGCCACGACCGAGGATCCGCAGGGATGGACCGAATTGACGCTGGAGTTCGGCGACGCAGAGAGTCTGGCCGAGGAGATCGCCGGGTTCGGCCCGGCGGTGCGGGCCATCGAGCCGCCCGAAGTCGTCCAGGGTGTCGTACGCCGATTGCAGGCGGCCCTCGACGCCAACCGGAACGGTGCATGATGGCGGCCGAATCTGCGACCCAGCGCCTTGGCCGGTTGCTGCAACTGGTGCCCTGGCTGGTCAATCGACAGGGGATCGACATCGAACAGGCCGCGGCGGAGTTCGACGTGAGCCGGTCCCAGATCGAATCGGACCTGGCGCTGCTGTTCATGTGCGGAACTCCGGGGCACATGCCCGACGACCTGATCGAGGCCGAATGGGAGCAGGGCCGGGTCTTCGTGCGCAACGCCGACACTATCGCCAGGCCGTTGCGCCTGGGCGTCGATGAGGCGCTCGCGCTGATCGTCGGGTTACGCACCCTGGCCGACGTGCCGGGCTTGGGGGATCGGGATGCGATCGACCGTGCACTGGCCAAGCTGGTCGAGGCCACCGGTGACGCAAGCGCCGCGTCGGCGAACGTGCAGGTGCGGCTGGCGGATCTGCCCGCCGACCTCCTGACCGACCTGCGCGGCGCGGTCCGCGACCACCGACGGGTGCACCTGCGGTACCTGGTGGCGTCGCGCGATGAGACCACCGAGCGCGACGTCGACCCCATGCGGGTGCTGTCCATCGACGGCCACTGGTATCTCGAAGGCTGGTGCCACCGGGCGCAGGACCAGCGGTTGTTCCGGCTGGATCGGGTCGAGGCGTGGCAGGTGCTCGACGAGGACGGAACACCGCCGCCGGAGGCCGCACCGCGCGATGTGGCCAGTTTCAACGCGGAGGTGTTCACCAGCGGGCCGGAGGACATCGTGGTCACCTTGTCGCTGCAGCCGCATGCGGCATGGGTTGCCGACTACTACCCGGTCGAGCATGTCGAGCGGACCCCCGAGGGCACCCTCCTCGTGCGACTGCGGACCGCCGACCTGACCTGGCTGCGGCAGTTGGTGTGGCGCCTGAGCGGCGCCGCCGAGGTCATCGAGCCGGAGACGCTGCGTCAGCAGGTTGCCAGCGGCGCGCGCGACGCGCTGGCGGGCTATGTGACGTAGGCTGACAACAGATGCGCGACCTGCGCGTCGTGGTGAGACGAACGACACAAAGCGTGTGTCGTACCGAGGGAGTTCAGTTCGTATGTTTGGAAACCTCTTCGAGCGGCCGAGCGCGCTGATTGTCATCGTGCTTCTCGCCATCGTCGTGTTCGGCTGGAAGCGCCTGCCGGACGCCGCGCGGAGTCTGGGCCGGTCGGCCCGCATCCTCAAGAGCGAGATCGGCGAGATGCAGGAAGAGGGCAAGAAGAGCGACGCCGCCAACACGACGGTGCCCGGCGAGACGGTGCCGCCGCAGCCGGCTAGCGCCGTTCCCGGCGAAGCCCCCGTGCAGCAGCCCCCGGCGCAGACCTACCCTCAGCAGCCGCCGGCGCAGACCTACCCCCAGCAGCCGCCGGCGCAGACCTACCCTCAGCAGCCGACCGCAACCAACTCCGACCGCCCCACGGGTGCCTGAGCCACCACCAGTTGACTGCGTGAAGCCGCCCGTGAGAGACCTGACGCGTCGATGGCACTTCTGAGGCGCAAGAACAACCCCGAAGCCCGGATGTCGCTGGGCGAACACTTCAAGGAGTTCCGTAACCGGGCGACGGTTGCCTTCATCGCCATCCTCATCGGTGGCATCATCGGCTGGCTCCGGTACGACGACATCTGGCAGTGGCTCCAGGAGCCGATCAACAGCGTTGCCCGCGAACGCAACAATCCCGACGTCAAGCTGAACATGGGCGGCGCCATCACCGACCCGTTCAGCATCAAGTTCAAGGTCGCGCTGTGGGTGGGCATCATCGCATCCAGCCCCGTGTGGCTGTGGGAGATCTGGGCGTTCCTCGCTCCCGGCCTGACCCGCAAGGAGAAGCGCACCGGACTGGGATTCCTCGCCGCTGCGGTCCCGCTCTTCCTCGTGGGCTGTTGGGCGTCGACCTTCGCGCTGCCCAACGCGGTGAAGTTCCTGTTGGGAGTCACTCCCGAGGGCGTCGCGAACTTCCAGGACGGGCAGACCTACCTGACATTCGTGACGAAATTCATCCTCGCGTTCGGGTTCGCGTTCCTGGTCCCGGTGTTCCTCGTTGCGCTGAACGCCGCGCATGTGTTCCCCGGCCGCATCATGCTCAAAGGGTGGCGCATCGCCGTCATGGCCATCGGGGTGTTCGCGGCAGCGATGAGTCCCAGTCCCGACGTGTGGTCGATGCTGGTGTTGATGGGGCCGATGATCGCGCTCTATTTCGCCGCCTGCGGAATCTCACTGTTCATGGACAAGCGTCGCGACTCCGGCCGCCCCGAGTGGTTGGACGTCCCCGATGACGAACGGTCCCCGCTCTAAAGTGATGGCGTGAGCGCCGCCCACCCCGACGATCCGGCCAAGCGGTTCGACCGTTCCCACCTGACCCGTTTCATCGAGTCATTCGACTTCGAACTCGATGACTTCCAGGTCCGCGGGTGCACCGCGGTGCAGCAGGGCCGCAGCGTGCTGGTCGCCGCGCCGACCGGCTCCGGCAAGACGGTTGTCGGTGCGTTCGCGGCGTACCTGGCCCTGCACACCGGGCGCAAGACCTTCTACACGACCCCGATCAAGGCCCTGTCCAACCAGAAGTACAACGAACTGGTCGAGCAGCACGGGGCGGACAAGGTGGGGCTGCTGACCGGCGATTCCTCGATCAACGGCGAAGCTCCGGTCGTGGTCATGACCACCGAGGTGTTGCGGAACATGATCTACGCGCGGTCCGGCACGCTGCGGGATCTGGGCTTCGTGGTCATGGACGAGGTGCACTACCTGGCCGATCGCTTCCGCGGCGCGGTCTGGGAGGAAGTGATCATCCAGCTCCCGGCGTCGGTCCAGCTGGTGTCGTTGTCGGCCACCGTCAGCAACGCCGAAGAATTCGGCGACTGGCTGCGGGAGGTCCGCGGCGACACCGAGGTCATCGTCGAGGAACACCGTCCTGTGCCGTTGTGGCAGCACATGATGGTCGGCAAGCGGATCATGGATCTGTTCGTCAATGCCAGCGATAACGCCCGGGTCAACCCTCAACTGCTGCAAAGCATTTCGGCGCAAGAGGCCGAGTCCCGGCATGGCCGCCGTGACGACGCCGGTGGGCCGCGTGGCCGCCGCGGCCAGAGTCGTGGGGGACCAAGAGGTCCGGTGCGTGCGGGTCGTCCGGGCCGCGGGCCGAGCCGGCCCGAGGTGATCGAGGCGTTGGACCGTGAGGCGCTGCTGCCGGCGATCACCTTCATCTTCAGCCGGGCCGGTTGTGACGCCGCCGTCGCCCAGTGCCTGGCGTGGGGGACCCGGCTCATCCCGCCGGAGCAGGGCGAGCGGATCCGCCGCCAGGTGCAGGAACGGGTCATCTCGATCCCCGAAGAGGACCTGGTGGTCCTGGGGTACTGGGAATTCCTCGAAGGGCTGACCCGGGGGTTCGCCGCGCATCACGCCGGCATGCTGCCGAGCTTCCGGGAGATCGTCGAGGAACTGTTCACCAACGGTGACCTGCGCGCGGTGTTCGCTACCGAGACGCTGGCCCTCGGGATCAACATGCCGGCCCGCAGCGTGGTGCTCGAACGACTGGTGAAATTCAACGGTGAGACCCACGCCGACATCACCCCGGCCGAGTACACCCAGTTGACCGGTCGGGCCGGACGGCGCGGGATCGACATCGAAGGACACGCCGTCGTCCTGTGGCAGCGCGGCATCGACCCCGCCGAGGTGGCCGGGCTGGCCTCCACCCGCACCTACACGTTGCGCTCTTCCTTCGTGCCCACCGCCAACATGGCGGTCAACCTGGTCGGACAGGTCGGCCGGCAGCGGGCCACGTCGGTGCTGGAGGCGTCGTTCGCGCAGTTCCAGGCCGACCGATCCGTGGTCGGTGTGGCCCGCTCGATCCAGCGGAACCGGGAAGCCCTCGAGGGGTACGCCGACGCAATGCGTTGCCACCTGGGCGACTTCCAGGAGTACGCCGGACTGCGACGTGAGCTGAGCGACCTGGAGAAGCAAGCCCGCAAAGCACGGATGGCCTCCGAAACCGCCGCGACCCAAGTCTCGCTGGATGAGTTGAAACCCGGTGACGTGATCCACCTGGCCGAGGGGCGCCGGGCCGGCCTGGGCATCGTCATCACCCCGAAACGACCGGGCAAGGCGTCCTCGCCGGTGCCGACCGTGCTCACCCAGGACGCACAAGTACGCCGCCTCGAGCCTTCTGACGTCGACGGCCCCGTGCGCCCGATCGCGCACCTTCCGATTCCGAAGCAGTTCAACGCCCGCAACCCCAAGTCGCGTCGCGACCTGGCGGCTACCGTTCGTGCGAAGGCCGGTCGCGACGTGCCGACGGCACGGGAGATCAGCCGGGCCGCGCAGGAGGCGGACGAGACCCGGCAGGCCCGGCGATCGGCGTACGACGAGCAGATCGAAACCTTGCGCGCCCAGATCCGGGCGCACCCGTGTCACAGCTGCCCCTACCGCGAGCAGCACGCGCGCTGGTCCCAGCGCTGGTGGCAGTTGGAACGGGAGACCGAGGGCCTGCAGCGCAAGGTCGACCGGCGTACCCACACGGTGGCGCGCACCTTCGAGCGGATCTGCGACCTGCTGGCCGGACTCGGCTACCTCGATCCCACCGGAACGACGGTCACCGATCAGGGTCAGGTGCTTGCGCGGATCTACGCCGAGAAGGATCTCCTGGTCGCCGAGTGCCTGCGCCAGGGCACCTGGCGGCAGCTCGATGCTGCCTCGCTCGCTGCGGTTGTGAGTGCGCTCATCTACGAGCCTCGCGGTGACGCAGCGGGGGAGGCCCCGAAGATCCCGAACGCCGATGTGCGCGACGCCCTGGAGGACCTGCGGGACATGTGGGCCGGCCTGGTCGCCCGCCAGCAGGAGGCCGGTGTACCGCAGATGGCCGAGCCGGACGGCGGTCTCGCGTGGAGTATCCATCGGTGGGCCAGCGGCGGTCGCCTGGAGACGGTCCTGCGCGACGGTTCGCTGACCGCGGGCGACTTCGTGCGCCGCTGCAAGCAATTGGTCGACCTGCTGGGTCAGATCAAGGACGCGGCACCCGATGAAGGCCTGCGCCGGACCGCCGACCGTGCCGTCGACGCCATCCTGCGCGGCGTGGTGGCCGCCGACCGGCTCGACTGATCGCGCTGTGTCAGGATCGGCGCATGGTCTTCACCGAGGATGAACTGACCCAGGGCGAGTACGTCGTGGCCTCCTTGCGCACGCACAGCAAACAGATCTGGGGTGCGCTGCTGATCGGTCTGGTCACAGTGATCGCGCTCGTCGTCGCGCTGGCCTACCTGCACGACAAGGGCACCTGGGTGGTTCTCGCGCTCATCGTCGCGGCGCTGCTGGTGATCGCGGTCTGGGTGCTGCGGCCGCTAGCTCGCTGGTACAGCACGCATTTCGTCGTGACCAACAAACGAATCATCACCCGCAACGGCATGGTCTCCACCAGCGGCAGGGACATCCCGCTCCATCGCATCAACGACGTCTCCTCGCAGCAGGGTCCGCTGGACCGCATCCTCGGCTGTGGAACCCTGGTCATCTCGGATGCCTCGCAGCAGGCCGGTCTGTCGTTCCGGGACATCCCGCACGTCAAGAAGGTGCAGGTCGAGATCACCCAGTTGTTGCTGGATCTGCACGACGGTAGCGACGACGACGGGACGCAGTTCGCCGATCGCTGACGCTCAGATGCCCAGTGCTGTGAGCAACCGGCTCACCGGATTGCCGATGCGATAGGTCTCGATGAGGTCGATGAGCCGTTCCGGGTCGGCGACCGTCGAGGGCAGTGCCGGATCGAGGTCCGCCGGCAACGGGACGTCGCGGACCACCTGCACGACCTCGGGCGCCACGTCCAGATAGTCGCCGGCCGCGTGCAACTTGGTGCGCTGGGAGGGTGAAGCCGGAGTCCCCGTCGGCGAGCGCGGCCCGCAGACCGGACAGATCGCCGTACCTGCCGATCAAGGTGGCGGCGGTCTTCTCACCCACGCCGGACACACCGGGCAGTCCGTCACTGGTGTCGCCGCGCAGGATCGCCAGATCGGCGTACTGGGCACCGGTGCGCACGCCGTAGCGCTGGAGCAGCGCTGCCTGGTCGATGATGTCAGGGGCGCGCACCCCGCCTTTGGCCGTGTACAGCACCCGGACACCGGCAGCGTCGTCGACCAGCTGGAACAGGTCGCGGTCGCCGGTGACGATGTCGACCGGTCCGCTGGAGCCGGTCGCCAGCGTCCCGATCACGTCGTCCGCCTCGTATCCGTCGCTGCCCACGCGGCACACGCCGACGGCAGCCAACAGGTCGACGATCACCGGCACCTGCGGTGTCAGATCTTCCGGTGACTCCTCCTGCACGTCACTGCCGGGTGTCAGCCGGTGCGCCTTGTACGACGGGATGGCGGCCACCCGGAAGGCCGGCCGCCAGTCGTTGTCCCAGCACGCCACCAGGTGCGTTGGGCGGTGGTCGTTGACCAGTGTCGCGATCATGTCGGTGAAGCCACGGACGGCGTTGGTAGGGATCGGCGCGCCGTCGGAGCGCGCAGGAACCCCGAAGAAGGCCCGGAAATACAGACTGGCCGAGTCGAGAAGCATCAACCGTGACGTCACAAGGCCACTGTGTCAGAAGCCGGACGCGCCGTCGCGAAGCGCTATCTTTCACACGTGGAAGCGTTCGACCGGCAGATCGTGCAACTCCTGGGAAACGACGGGCGGCTGAGCTTCACCGACCTTGGGCGGCTGACCGGGATGTCAACCTCGGCGGTGCACCAGCGGGTTCGCCGGCTCGAGGAGCGCGGGGTGATCCAGGGCTATCGGGCCGTGCTCGACTACGAGGCCGCCGACATCCCGCTGACCGCTCTGGTGTCGGTCACCCCGGTAGATCCTGCAGCGCCCGACGACGTGCCGGATCGTTTGCGGCACCTGGAAGAGATCGACTCGTGCTTCTCCGTGGCCGGTGAGGAGAGTTACGTCCTCAAAGTGCGTGTCGCAAGCCCCGGTCGCCTGGAGGAGTTGCTGGCCCGGATCCGGGCGGCCGCGGCGGTGACGACCCATACCACTGTGGTGTTGAGCACACCGTGGGAGGATCGGTGCGTCATGCGGCCCGAAGCCGAGCAGGGAATGACCGGGGACAACTAGCCTGTCAGGCATGGACGCCAAGATCGCCGTTGCCGGTGTGGGGTACGTCGGACTGTCGAATGCGGTGCTGCTCGCACAGCACAACGATGTCGTGGCGCTCGACCTGGATGCGGCGAAGATCGCTTCGCTGCAGGCGGGTACGAGTCCGATCGCGGATCCCGAGATCGAGCAGTTCCTGCGTGACGAACCGCTGCGGCTCACCTTCACCACGGACCCGCAGCGGGCGTACGCCGAGGCGCAGTTCGTCATCGTCGCTACACCGACCGACTACGACCCGCAGACCAACTACTTCGACACCACCAGTGTCGAATCGGTGATCGCCGATGTGGCCAGCATCAATGCCGACGCGGTGGTCGTCATCAAATCGACGATTCCCGTCGGGTACACCGCTGCTCTGCGCGGCCGCACCGGGAACCCGAACATCATCTTCTCCCCGGAATTCCTGCGCGAAGGCAGGGCGCTCTACGACAACTTGCACCCCTCGCGCATCGTGGTCGGGGAGAACAGCCCGCGAGGTAAGGAGTTCGCCGGGCTGCTGCTCGAGGGCGCGATCGAGGATGCTCCCGTGCTGTTGATCGACAGCACCGAGGCCGAGGCGGTCAAACTCTTCGCCAACACCTACCTGGCCATGCGCGTCGCCTTCTTCAACGAGTTGGACACCTTCGCGGTGCGGCACGGCCTGTCCAGTCGTCAGATCATCGACGGGGTGAGCCTGGACCCGCGGGTCGGCGCACACTACAACAACCCGTCCTTCGGCTACGGCGGTTACTGCCTGCCCAAGGACACCAAGCAACTGCTGGCCAACTACAACAACGTGCCCCAGAATCTCATCGAGGCGATCGTGTCGGCCAACACCACGCGCAAGGACTTCATCGCCACCGAGGTGCTGGCGCGCCGGCCCAAGGTGGTCGGCATCCATCGACTGATCATGAAGGCCGGTTCGGACAACTTCCGCGCCAGCAGCGTGCAGGGTGTGATGAAACGCATCAACGCCAAAGGTGTCCCGATCGTGTTGTTCGAGCCGGAACTCGAGGCCGACGAATACTTCGGCGCTCCGGTGCTTCGCGATTTCGACGAATTCTGTGCCCGGTCCGATGTCATCGTCGCCAACCGCCTCGTGGAGGAACTGGAGCCGGTCCGCGAGAAGGTCTACACCCGGGACCTGTTCGGCAACGACTCCTGAGGCGGCCCGCAGCGAGCAGATCAGCGCGCGACCGGTGCCACCACGGCGTCGAGCAGCCGGATCAGATCCTGCGGATCCACCTCGATGTCGAAGCCGCGGCGCCCGCCGCTGACCAGGATGCTCGGGTATCCGGTCGCCGATCGGTCCAGCACCGTGGGCAGGCGTCGGCGTTGACCGAACGGGCTGATCCCGCCGATGACATATCCCGTGCTGCGCTGCGCATCGGCAGTGGCGGCAAGCGCCGCCTTCTTCACCCCGAGCGCCGCGGCCACCGCTTTCAGGTCCATCATCGTGGCGACCGGAACCACGACCACGGCCAGCCCGACCTCCGACTCGACGATCAGGGTCTTGAACACCCGGTCGGCGCACACGCCCAAGGCCTGCGCAGCCTCCTGCCCGTAGTCGGTGACCGACGGGTCGTGGTCGTACACGTGCTCGGCGAACGGTGTCTTGGCTGCGCGCAACGTGCGGGTCGCGGGAGTGGCAGGCATGTCCGACATTGTGCTGGGCACGGTCGGCGCACGCCGACAGCGGCGTGTCGTCTGCGACACGCCGTGATGACAGCAGAAATCCAATTTGTCGTTGCGCCGTGTTCACCTCGCTGACCAGCAAAAACGCGCGTTGCCGCAGGTCAGGGCCCGGTTGACAGGACGCTGAGGACGGAGTTCCCTGTCATGCGTCGGCAGTTGGCCCGGCGGCCCACCGCGGTGGGTCTCGGCCGTAGCTCTAGTAGAAAACGTGCGCACGGAAAACCGTGCGGCGGCCCCAACGACGCGGCCGAGACCCACCCGCCGATTACGCTGGGCCAGTGCTGCGCCGCCTGATCCTTGCCGCCGTCTCCGGCATCGCGCTCTGGGCAGCCTTCCCGACCATCAACTGGTGGTGGCTGGCCCCGCTGGGCGTGGCGGGCCTGGCACTGGCGACCCGCGGCACACGGGCCCGTGGCGGCGTACTCACCGGATTCCTCACCGGATTGACGTTCTTCGTGCCCGGGCTGGCCTGGTCGGGGACCTACGTCGGTCACGTGCCCTGGTTCGCCCTGGCCATCACCGAATCGCTGTACCTGGCCGCGATGGGCGGGCTGCTGGCGTGGCTGCAGGGCCCGCCGGCCGCAGCACGGGTCCGGCCACTCATCGTCGCTGTGGTGTGGGTCGTCCAGGAATGGCTGCGCGGCACGGTTCCGTTCGGTGGGTTTCCCTGGCTCCAACTGGCCTGGTCGCAAGCAGACAGCCCGTTGCTGCCGATCACGCGGTACGCAGGCTCCACCGGTCTGACCTTCGCGGTGGCCCTGCTGGGCGGTCTGCTGGCCGCGGTGGTGCACGATCGACGTACGCCGGGCATGGCCCTCGCCGCCGCCGGCGCTGCAGTGGCGTTGGGCCTCGCGCCCCTGGCCCTGAGCGTGCCGCTCGACGGCCGGCCGATGCAGGTGATGGGTATCCAGGGCAACGTCCCCACCGCCGGGCTGGAGTTCAACGCCCAGCGCCGCGCCGTCCTGGACAACCACGTCCGGCTCACCGAAAAGGTCGCGGCGGAAATCGCCGACGGGCAGCGCCGACAACCCGACCTGGTGGTGTGGCCGGAAAACTCCTCGGACATCGACCCGCTGCGCAACGCCGACGCAGCCACCGAGATCGTCCGGGCTGTGAACGCGATCAAGGCGCCCACGATCATCGGCGCCGTCCTGCAGCAACCCTCACCAAAGCTGTCCAATGCTTCGCTGCTCTACCTGCCGGAGCAAGGACTGACCCAGACCTACGTCAAGCGCCATCCGGTGCCGTTCGCGGAGTACATCCCCTACCGTTCGTTCTTCCGGTTCTTCAGCACGCAGGTGGACCTGGTGCGCGCGGATTTCGCGGCCGGCGACCAGGTCGGGCTCTTCCAGGTGCCCACCGCCCGCGGCACGGTTCGCGTCACGCCGATCATCTGTTTCGAGGTGGCCTACGACGATCTGGTGCGTTCCGGGGTCGACGCCGGCGCCCAGCTGATCGCCGTACAGACCAACAACGCCACGTTCGGCTACAGCGCCGAGTCCGCACAACAGCTGGCGATCTCCCGGGTGCGCGCGGTGGAGTTCGGGCGCTCGGTGATCCACGTCTCGACCGTTGGCATCAGCGCCCTGATCACCCCCGACGGCACAGCGCACCAGAGCACGTCGTTGTTCACCGCGGCCGTGCTGGACGGCACGGTGCCGTTGCGCACCGAGCAGACGCCGGCTGACCGCCTCGGAATGGCACCGATCTGGGTCGCGGTGACCGGCACGGTCGTCGCGGCGTTCCTGCGGCTACGGCGCCGTCGCGCGGACCTGCCCGGTATCGTTGAGGACCGACCCCGGACGGCAGACACGCAGTCAGCCCTCGACAAGCTTGATCGGAAGACATGACCCCGCACTCCCCGTCCGCCACTCTCGTTCTCCTGCCGACGTACAACGAGATCGACAACCTCGCCCGGGTGATGGATCGCATCCGTTCCGCCGTCCCGGACGCCGATGTGCTGGTCCTCGACGACGACTCCCCGGACGGCACCGGCAAGCTGGCCGATGAGCTGGCGGCCGAGGATGCGGCGATCAAGGTCCTGCACCGCACCAGCAAGGACGGTCTGGGCGCGGCGTACCTCGCCGGTTTCGAATGGGGCCTCGAGCACGGGTACGAATTCCTGGTCGAGATCGACGCGGACGGGTCCCACCCGCCGGAGGTACTTCCCAGCATGCTGGCGCAGGCGGCCGACGGCGCCGATCTGGTCATCGGCTCCCGGTACGTGCCCGGGGGAGCCGTGGTCAACTGGCCGGTCCACCGTCAGTTGCTCAGCCGGCTCGGCAATCAGTACGTGCGGTTGTTGCTCGGAATGCCGGTGCGCGACGCGACGGCCGGGTACCGGGTCTACCGGGCCGATGCACTGCGGACGCTGGGGCTGGACACCGTGCAGTCGCAGGGCTATTGCTTCCAGACCGATCTAACCTGGCGGGCCGCGCGGGCCGAACTGCAGATCCGCGAACTGCCGATCACCTTCACCGAGCGTGAGTACGGCGACTCGAAGATGAGCGGCGACGTCGTCCGCGAGTCCATGCGCTCCATCACCGGCTGGGGGTCAAACACCGGCTGGCGCAGTTGCGCGCCCTCGCGGGCCGCTGATCACACCGCAGCCCGAACGAAGAAACCCCGATGTGCCGTGGAGGCACATCGGGGATTCCCCGTACAGATGGGCTCAGGCGCTGCGCTGAGCCGATTTCTCGCCGCGCGAGGCGCGTAGCAGCGTGAGGCGCTCCTGCAGGAGTTCCTCCAGCTCGGGGATGGTCCGCCGCTCCAGCAACATGTCCCAGTGGGTGCGCGGGGCCTTGGTGGGCTTGCGGTCCGGCTCGGGACCATCGACCAGTTTGGCCTCGGCGCCGCAACGGCATTCCCAGATCGCCGGGACATCGGCTTCCACCGAGAAGGGCAACTCGCTGACGTGCCCCTCCGGGCAGACGTAACTCACCATCTGGCGCTCACTGAAGGTGATGCCGTCCTCGGTTTCGAAGGACAAGGTGCTCAAGTTGGTGCCGCGCAGGGAACGCTCTGCCATGTCGGTTCCTTCCGACTCGTTCTGATCACAAGGCTGCTCACCGCGATGGGGATCTGGCAGCCAGGCGGGAGGCCGGTCCGGCGCTCCGTGCTGTCAATGGGTGTAACGCCTCACCGGGCTGGGGTGTTCCATCGCGGTCCTGTGATTTTCCTGTGGGTGCGGCGACAGGTGGAATCCGCGGACCGTGTCGTTCGTTCTGCAGAGTATGAACACCGCACCGCCCGCCGGCCCACCGCGCCGTCGACCACGATGGCTGGCCATCGGAGTCGTCTTGTGGTTGGTGATCGAACTGGCCGTGCTGTACGGCGTGGCCCAGCTCATCGGGTGGGGACCGGCACTTCTGGTGCTGCTGGCTCTCAGCTTCGTGGGAATCAGCGTGACCAGGCACCAGTTCGCGCGTGCGCTGCGCACCTGGCGGCAAGGTGGTACGCGCTCGCAGTACGGCGCGGAGACCGTGCTGACCCCCGTGGACCCTGCCAGCGTGGGCGGGTCGGCGGTGGGTATCGGCGCGAGCGTGCTGATGACCGTCCCGGGCTTCCTCAGTGCCGTGATCGGTGCCCTGCTGCTCATCCCCTGGGTACGACGCACCGTGGGGCGCCTGCTGACGACGGTCGTCGCGACCCGGGCGGTATCCGCCGTCGCCGCGGCCCGACAGCCGACGGTTCCCGGCCAGAGCGGGCCAGCGGGCGAGGAATCACGCAACGGACTGCCCATCATCGAGGGCGAGATCGTCAAGGAGTGAGGAGGCGCGTCACCTCAGTGTGACGGGAACCTCATTGCCGACCGCGGCGATGCCGGAGCGCACGTCGACAGTCCGCAGGATCATGGCCCCCGCGGCGAAGAAAATGATCAGCGCCAGGATTGACCAGCGGTAATCGTGCACCCATTGGAAGATGAGGCCGAACAGCAGGGTCCCGAACCAGCTCGTTCCGCGTTCCATGGCTTGGTAGAAGCTGAAGTATTTGGTTTCCTCTCCACGCGGGATCAGGTGACTGAACAAGGACCGGCTCAGGGACTGGCTGCCGCCCAGGACCAGGCCGATACCCGTCGCCAGCAGCAGCCACAGCACGAAGGCCCCCGCGGCAGGAAGAACGCAATCGTGACGACCGCAGTCCACGCCACGAGGCTGTAGAGGATGCTGCGTTGTGAGCCGAACCGGGCCGCCAACCGGGCGAACGTCAGTGCACCCGCGAAGGCCACGATCTGCACCCACAGGATCGTGATCACCAACTGGTTGTCGCTGAAGCCGAGCTGACGATTGCCGTAGAGGCTCGCGGAGCTGATCACCGTCTGGATGCCGTCGTTGTAGAGCAGGAACGCCACCAGGAAGCGGAAGGTCTGCGGGTAGCTGCGGATCTCCCCGAACGTCGCGCGCAGTTGGCTGGCACCGGCCCGCAGGCTCTCGCCGAACGATCCGGCGGGCGCCTCGCCGCGGACACCGTCCAGTCCGATTGCGGAGTACCACGCGAAGGCGGCCCACCACAGACCGGAGATCAGGAAGATGAGACGTACGACGTCCGTGGTGCTCCAGCCGATCGCACCGTGCACGCCGAGCAGGACCAGGGCGACCACCAGCAGCACCGCGCCGCCGATGTAGCCGAAGGACCACCCGACGCTGGAGACCCGGTCCCGGTCCTGGGCAGGAGTGATCCGCACCATGATCGCGTTGTAGACACTGGTGCTCAGGGCGATACAGATCGTCGAGATCATGGCAAGAACGACGCCGAGCCCCCAGCGGGTGCCCGCCACGAGCGACAACCCCATCGCGGCCAGCGACCCGACACTCGCGAAGAATGCGAGGACCCGGGCCGGGCGGCGCGCTCGGTCTGCCACCGCACCACCGAGGATGAGCAAGACCGCGGCGACGATCGTGCCGGCGGTCAGGGTGTAGGGAACCACCGAGCCGGGCGCGATCGGGATCCCCAGCACGTGCAGGTCGGTACGACAGGTCTGGTCCGTCGGCTGATCGGGGCAGGCAGCGGCGTTCGCGACCGTCGTGAGGTAGGGCCCGAGCAGGACGGTGATCGTGACCGTGAGGTAGCCGGTCACCCCTAGATCGTTCCAGTACCAGCGCCGCTGGAGCTGGCGCTGCTGCGCAGTGGAGACGCTCACCGCCGCAGGGTGGTCTGGTGGTCCAGGAACCAGTCGTACGTCGATGCCAGGCCGCTGGCCAGGTCGATCTGTGACTTCCAGCCCATCGACTCCAGGAAACCGACGTCCAGCACCTTCTGGGGTGTGCCGTCGGGTTTGCTGCTGTCCCAATGGGTTTCGCCGGTGAACCCGGTGACGTGGGCGACTCGTTCAGCGATTCCCGCGATCGACTCATCGCGCCCGACGCCGACGTTGACCTGCGTCGGCCCGTCGTAGTTCTCCAGCAGGAAGAGCACCGCGTCGGCGAGGTCATCGACGTGCAGGAACTCGCGTCGAGGGGTTCCCGTGCCCCAGTTCGTCACCGACCCTGCACCGGCCTGCACTGCTTCGTGGTAGCGGCGGATCAGGGCGGGCAGCACGTGCGACCCGGTGGGGGAGAAGTTGTCTCCAGGTCCGTAGAGGTTGGTTGGCATGGCACTGATCCAGGGCAGGCCGTCCTGGCGGCGCACCGCCTGTACGTGCAGGATGCCGGCGATCTTCGCGATCGCGTACGCGTCGTTCGTAGGCTCCAGATGTCCGGTCAGCAGCGACTCCTCCCGGATCGGCTGCGGCGCCAGTTTGGGGTAGATACAGGACGATCCCAGGAAGATCAGCCGTTCGACACCGTAGGTGCGCGCGGCATCCAGGACGTTGACCTGGATCTGCAGGTTCTCCGACAGGAAGTCGACCGGATAGGTGTTGTTGGCCATGATGCCGCCGACTTTCGCCGCAGCCAGGGCGAGGTACGCCGGCCGGTGGGCCTCGAGGTACCGGAAGACCGCGTCGCGATCACGCAGATCCAGCTCGCCGGACGAGGCACCGATGATGTCGGTGAATCCGGCCCGCTGCAAACGACGGACGATTGCCGAGCCCACCAGACCGCGGTGGCCGGCGACGTAGAACCGGCGGGAGCGGTCCAGCGGTCCCGGTGCGAAACCAGTCACGCGACCCAGCTTGGTAGCTCGACGCGGTCGACCCACGGAGTGCCGGCACATTTCAGCGCCGCGATGTCCGCGTCCACCATCAGCCGGGCCAGGGCGTAGCCGTCCACGGACGCCTTCCAACCCAGATCCTGTTCGGCCCGCTTGGGGTTGCCGACCAGGGCGTCGACCTCGGTCGGTCGCAGGTACCGCTCGTCGAATCGCACGTGATCGGCCCAGTTCAGTCCGGCATGCTCGAACGCGGTCTTCAGGAAGTCGCGCACGGTGATCCCCACACCGGTGGCCAGGACGTAGTCATCCGGAGTATCGGTCTGCAGCATCCGCCACATACCCTCCACGTACTCCGGGGCGTAGCCCCAGTCGCGGACCGAATCCAGATTGCCCATGAAGAGTTCCTGTTGTTGGCCCGCTTTGATGGCGGCGACGGCGCGGGTGATCTTGCGCGTCACGAAGGTCTCGCCGCGGCGGGGCGACTCGTGGTTGAACAGGATCCCGTTGACGGCGAACAGGTCGTAGGCCTCGCGGTAGTTCTTCGTGATCCAGTAGCTGTACAGCTTGGCTGCGGCGTACGGCGAGCGCGGGTAGAACGGGGAGGTTTCATCCTGCGGCGGGGGAGTGGCGCCGTACAACTCCGAAGAGGAGGCCTGGTAGAAGCGCGTGCTGATCCCGGCCAACCGGACGGCTTCCAGGAGCCGGACCGCACCGGTTCCGGTGACGTCGGCCGTGTGCTCCGGCTCGTCGAACGACACGCGCACATGCGATTGGGCGGCCAGGTTGTAGACCTCGTCAGGCCGGATCTCGCTGAGCAGCGTGACCAGCCGCGCACCGTCACCCAGGTCGGCGTAGTGCAGGAACAACCGGGCATCGGGGTCGTGCGGGTCCTGGTACAGATGGTCGATGCGTTGGGTGTTGAAGGTCGAGGCACGCCGGATCAGCCCGTGAACCTCATACCCTTTCGTCAACAACAGTTCCGCCAGGTAGGAACCGTCCTGACCGGTGATTCCGGTGATCAGAGCGCGTTTGGGAGCCATCGGGGTGGTCGTCTCAGTTCTCTTGGGCGCGGGGTCGGCGGCGGGTGGGTCGATCGGGTCCGCCCGATCCTATGGTCAGCGCGGGTGGCGGGTGCGCAGCCCGGGCATTCTCATCCGGTTCGCCCGTGAACCGTGCCTCGAGCGTGTGCGGCGCGTAGGACAGCAGACGCACGCACACCCCCGTGAGGAGCATCCACAGGCTGCCGGCACCGTCCCAGGCGTCCAGCGCTACGAACGTGCCGCACCCGGTGAACACGAACAGTGCGACGCCGTAATCCAGTCGCCGGCGCAAGGCCAGCACGGCGATGGCAGCCAGCAGGAAGACGGCCAACACTCCGATCCAACCCAGGCGCATCGCCGAGAGGACCCACTGGGAGTCGACGGTCATCGTGAGGTCCTGGATCTGGTTGGGGGAGCGGATCAACCAGGTGTTCTGCGGCAGGTCGCCCAGTCCGTAGCCGAACGGCTGGGACAGCAGGATCCGCGGCAGCAACGAATAGATGGCAGCGCGGTATTCCATGCTGTTGGCCAGGGTGTCGGTGCTGGTCGTGACCGGCTGCCACACCCGGCTGGCGAAGTACCACAACACGCCCAGCCCCACCATCACCACGAAGATCAGCGTCCCGAAGTGGCGGGCGATGAACCGCGCGAAGCCGGGCACGGCCAGCACCAGCAACACCCCGATGCTCACCCCCAGCGGCCCCCGGCTACCGGTGACGTAGACCCCGGCCACGAGCAGGACGACGCAGGCCCAGCGAAGCCACCAGCGTCGGATCCCCCGGTACGCGAAGGGCACGGCTACGCAGAACAACACCCCGAGGATCAGCGGGTGCTCGGCGCCGACGACAGCCCGGGCTGCATCACCGCGAACGTACGTCTCGAACTCGGCATCGCGCCCCAGCAACGACCGGCCGCTGACGAACTCGACGATCGCGGGCACCGCCGTGAGGGTGCCGACCGCCGCGATGGTGCGCGCCAGGTAGGCCAGACCGGCGCGGGAACACGCCAGAACCCAGCCCGCCGCGATGGCGATCGGAAACGTCACGAGGAAGCGCTGGCTGTTCGCGGACGCAACGGGACTACCGGATACCAGTGAGCTGAGGGCATACCCGCAGGCCACCAGCACCAGCGCGATCAGATAGCCGACGCCCGGAACCGTCACCATCGGCCCGTGCGGGCCCACTCCGGTGATCAGGATCGTGATCAGCAGCGCAGTGATCACCAACCGGGGAGGTAGTCCCGCGATCCGCAGGACGTCGAGGTAGTAGACGCAGATGACCAGGGCCGGAATGACGACGCGCATCGTCCAGGTGAGCCGTTCGGCGCCGCTCGGGTCCGGTGCATTCGCCGTGCTCGAGCGCGTTCGCCCCGCCAGCCCGGTGGCGATGCTCATGCCGCCACCGCCGTACGGTCGGTGACCGCTGCGAGCGCGGCACACAACGAAGCGAGGTCGTCGTACCAGAAGGTGACGGCGGTCCCGTCCGGTGCCAACTGGTGCACCACATCGCGCAACTCCTCGTGGACGATCACCGGACGCCCCGCCGCGATGGCCTCGCACAGCTTGTTCGGCACGCCGCTGCCTGCCCGGTTGGAGATGAAGGCCACGCAGTCACCTGCCAGCAGTTGGTCGGTGGTAGCTGCCCACCCGCGGTAGACGACCTGCTTGGGCAGCTTCCGCGCCGGAGCCGACGGTCCGAAGAGCTCGATCGGTACGCCGATGGGACCCGTGCTCACTGCAGCGCACAAGAGGTCCAGGCCCGCCGCGTTGTGGAACGAGCTGAAGTCGCCACTGCATACGACGCGTCGGGCCGGCCAGCTGAACGCGGGCAGGTTGGTCAGCGCGGCCGGGGCGCTCGCGGGAATCACCTCGACCGGGCGCAACCGGTTCAGAACGCGATCGGCCCGGCGGTCGCGGTCGCTGATGTACGCCGCGGGCAGGAGAGGTGAGCTGACCTGAAGCGCGATCATCCAGGCCCCCACCGCCAGGAGTTTCGGGCTCGCCTCGGCGCGCCGTGCCCGCCACTGCAGCAGGACACTGTCGCACAGGTCCAGCCGCACCGGACGGCCGTGCCGGTGCGCCCGGCGGGCCAGGTGCATCATCGGCGGCGATCCGAGGGCGAGCACGATGATCTCGCCCGTGTCGCCGGGTGGGTCGAAGGTGCGCGCCGCGCGCAACCGCTGCGACAACGAAACACCGGATCGCGGGCCGTCGTGCACCCAACGCACCTGCGCGTCCGGATAGCGTGCCTGCACGTGACGTAGCCGCCCGGCCAGACCGGTGTGGAGGTGTTCGGGTGCGAATTCGCACACGATGGTGACCCTTCGTGGCGCCGCCGCGGGGTTGCCCATCACGCCCCGGCGAGCGGCGTCCACTCCCTGAAGAGCGGCGGCCAGGTCCCACCGAGGGCCCCGTCCGATCACCCGTTTCAACGCGTCGCGCAGGACCATCCGGCGCCAGGGGTAGGGACGCAGCGTCGCCGAGAACTTCTGGGTCAGATAGCGGCTGTTGCGGAACCGGAGGTAGGCCGGGTACCGACCCGGCTCCTGCCGCCCGATCGCGTTCGGGACCAGGAGAACCCGGTACCCGGCGTTGCGGAGGGAAAGCTGGAGGTCGATCTCCTCGACGTACAAGAAGTAGGAGGTGTCGAAGTCGTCGACTTCGGCGGTGGCGTCGAGATCCAACAGCAACACCGCTCCGTCGGCCCAGTCCACCGGGTAGGGCGTGGCGCCGATGTTGCAGGCCGATCGGGGTTGTCCTTGAGCGCGGTGGCGGGTCTGGGCATCACGCGTCAGTTCTCCGCCGGCGGAGAACACGACGCCGGGAGCGGATGCGTATTCCAGGACGGGTGCCGCCACCGCCGCCAGGGGATCGGCGAGCAGCGCTGCACCCAGCAGGCGGGACGCGTCGGCGGCGAGGCGGGCCTCCTGGGTCATGATCAGGGCGTAGCGAATACCCAGCTCACGTAGCCGGGCGATCCCGATGTTCGCCGCGGCGGCGTACCCGGGGTTGTCGGGGGCTGCAACGACCTCGCAGCCCGGTAGCGCATGAGCATCCAGACCAGCTGAGCCGGCGCTGTTGTCGACCACGATGGTGCGCGCCGGCGGACATTCCCAGCCATCGGATTGCTCCACGAGTTCCTGAACCGCGTCCGGTCGGCGGAAGTGAATCGTCACCAGACCGAAGTCCACACATACCTCCCGGACGGAACCGGCGCGTGGATGTCCGGCCGGTGAAGCTACGCAAGCGTAATCCGCATCATTGTATGAACCAAGTCACATCGCGCAGCACGGTGAATCGAAAATTAATGGCTACCGAAAGGTAAGGAACCATTGACCTACGGATTCGTAAGTGCTGGAATGTGACGCGTGTTACACCCTAGCCCTGGCTTTGTGAGCCTTCCGCCCGCGCCGGAGACAGTCTTTGCTTGGGGATACGCCCCGCGTACGGACCAGCACCGCGTCGGAGGAGTTGACTTCACCGTCGCCACGCTCGACTCGGCGGTCGACCGACTGTTGACGGACGCCGTCGACGAACAACGATCCGGCGGCTGGTCGGTTCGACTCGCCAACGCGTACTCCGTCGTCGTCGCCGACCAGGATCCGGACTACGCCCAGGTCCTCAATGGCCCCGGAGCCACCTATGCCGACGGTGCGCCGATCGAATGGATCATGAAGCGCCGGCGGGTGTCCGGAGCCGGCCGGGTACGCGGTCCGTCGTTCTTCAAGGAGACCCTGCGACGCGGTCAGACCCAGGGGTGCGCCACTTCTTCCTCGGAACGACCGAGGAGACTCTCGCCGCGTTGGTCGCCCAGGTGTCCCATGAATTCCCGGCCGCGAAGATCGCGGGTCAGTGGGCGCCCCCTTCGGGCCGGTGGACGACGACTTCGTCGCTGCGGCCCAGGCCCGGATCGGCGACACCGATCCGCACATCATCTGGGTTGCGCTCGGCACGCCGAAGCAGGACTTCGCCGCCCAGCGTCTGGCACAGGCGACCGGCGCGCTCTGCGTGGGCGTGGGTGCCGCATTCGACTTCGTCGCGCAGACCAAGGCGGAGGCGCCGGAGTGGGTCCAGCGGGCGGGCATGGAGTGGCTCTTCCGGCTGGCCAGCGAGCCGCGTCGCCTCGCGCACCGCTACGTGGTCGGCAACACCCAGTTCCTGCGCATCGCCGCGCGAGGCTGACAGATATCGCAAAGGCCCCCGGTCCGCGGACCGGGGGCCTTCTGCTGCCGCGATTACTTCTTGCTGCGCTGGCGGCGTGACGTACCCTCCCGCGAGGGCCGCTGCGGTGCGGGCAGCTCGCGGCCGTAGTACGTGCCGTACCCGCTGCCGTAGTAGGACTGCATGTCGCGCTGGCTGAGTTTGTTCATGACCACACCGAGGATGTCGGCGTGCACTTCGCGCAGGCTGCGAAGGGCGGTCTCCAGTTGGTGATCGAGGGTGGTTCCCGCACTGATGACGACCACGACGCCGTCGACCTGCGTGCCCAGGATGGCTGCGTCCGTCACCGGCAGCAGCGGGGGAGCGTCGATGACGACGAAGTACTCCTGCGACAGGTCCTCCAGCAGCGACTTCATCGCCTTCGAGCCGAGCATCTCGCTGGGATTGGGCGGGGTGAGTCCGGCGGCCAGGACGGACAGATTCGGCGTCTCGGGAGCATCCTGGAGCACATCGGCCAGGTCGACCCGGTGCGCGAGAACCTCCGCCAGTCCGGCACCGTCCAGCAGCCCGAACCCGGCAGCGACCGAGGGACGGCGCAGGTCGGCGTCCACCAACAGCGTCTTCTCGCCGGAGAGCGCGACCGAGGCGGCGATGTTTGCGGCCACCGTGGACTTACCGTCGTCCGGGCTGGGGCTGGACACGACGATGACCCGCAGCGTGCGGTCGACGTTCATGTACTGCAGGCTGGTCCGCATTTTCAGGAAGGCTTCCGCGGTCACCAGGCCCTCGGTGTCGGTGCGCACCCCCTCACCCACCACGATCGGGATGGCTCGTTCGGACTTGCTCAGCTGGGAGTTCTGCGGCACCGAACCCAGGACCGGCACGCCGAACTGCTCGCGGACCTTGTTCGGATCGCGCAACCGGCCGTCCATCTGACTGCGCAGGATCGCCAGGGCGATGCCACCGAGCAGACCGACGATGCCGGCGATGATCAGATCGAGTTTGGTGTTGGGCGATACGGGGGAGGACGGCAGCTGGGCCGGCTCCAGGACGTCGACGCGCAGCGAGTTCGACCCCGACCCTTCCAGCTGCGCCACCTGCGCCGCGAGGGCCTTCACCCAGGCGTTGGCGATCGCCTGGGCCTGCTCGGGGCTGCTGGAGTTGGCGGAAATCCGTAGGAGAACGGTGTCGGTGGGCTGATCCACGCTGATCTGGTTGATCAGAGCGGCCGGGGTGGTGTCCAGGTCCAGATCCTCGATGACGCGTTGGGCGACGGCCCGGCTCTGCGCGACATCGACGTACGACGTGGCGCGCGACTTGGCGAGTTGGTCACCGAACGATGCTTCGGACAGGTTCTGCGATTTGCCGGCGGTCACGAAGCCGGATGACGAAGCCTGGTAGACCTTGGGCTGGAACAGGTCCCAGACGAACATCACAGCGATGGCCGCCAGGGTGGCAGCGACGATGACTTTCCAGTGCCGACGCAGGATCCGGTAGTACTCATCGATGCGCATGGGGAACCTCCCGAGGTCGCGGCGAGCGCGAGGACAGACGACCGGAGACGATACGAGAGCAGCCGACGGAAGCCGGAACAGTCTGCTAACTTACCGAACCGGAAAGTGGCGTCCGTCACTTTACCCCAGGGATCTCGCACAACCTAAGTTCCGTTCGGCGGCCGATGTGCAGCAAGATGCCATGGTGGACATCCGGTTCGTCGGCGAAGTCATCGAATGGCGCGGCCCCGCGCCGTACCTGTTCGTGCCGGTGGCGGACGAGGTCGCCGACGACGTCGCCGAGTGGACCCGGTTCAGTTACGGCTGGGGCTGCATTCCGGTCACGGCGACCCTCGGGGGGACGACGTGGCCCACGTCGCTGATGCCCAAGGACGGCCGCTACCTGGTCCCCGTGCGGGTCAGCGCCCAACGAGCTGAGGGCGTCGGTGTCGGCGACACGGTGCGGATCGGGCTCGACCTACGGATCGACTCATGACGGTGGTGCTCGACGGCGGCCTGTCCAACGCGCTGGCCGATCGCGGTCACGACCTGGCCGACGATTTGTGGACCGCGCGGCTGCTCGCCGATGACCCCGCCGAGATCGTGGCGGTCCATCGGGAGTACTTCGCTGCCGGTGCACAGGTGGCGACGACGGCCAGTTACCAGGCCAGCGTCGCCGGGTTCACCGCCGCCGGCATGTCCGCGCGCACCGCCGAGGAACTGATCCGGCGCAGTGTCCGCCTGGCGAGGAGGCGACCGACGGCGTACCGGACCGGTTGGTCGCGGCGTCCGTCGGCCCGTACGGCGCCGTCCTCGGCGACGGCTCGGAGTATCGCGGCGACTACGGACTGACGGCTGCCCAGCTGCGCGACTTCCACGCTCCCCGCATCGAGTTGCTGCTCTCCGAGGGGC
The DNA here is from genome assembly GCF_042661605.1 of Branchiibius cervicis. NCBI lineage: Bacteria > Bacillati > Actinomycetota > Actinomycetes > Micrococcales > Dermacoccaceae > Branchiibius > Branchiibius cervicis. The sequence goes on along the minus strand of NZ_JBHSWJ010000002.1, from coordinate 1,513,219 downwards.
CGGACCTGCTCGCCGTGGAGACGATCCCCGACCTGAGCGAAGCGCACGTGCTGGTCGACCTGATCGCTCGGTTCGACGTACCAGCGTGGCTGTCCTTCACGATCGAGGGCGACCGCACCCGCGCCGGGCAACCGTTGAGCGAGGCGTTCGCACTCGCGACCGGCGCACCCGGCCTGGTGGCGGTCGGGGTGAACTGTTGTGTCCCCGCCGACGTGCTGCCCGCGGTCCAGCTCGCGCGAGCGGTCAGCGGCCTACCGGCGGTCGCCTACCCGAACGCGGGGAGAGTTGGGACGCCGACCACCACCGCTGGGTCGGTGAGCCGACGTACGACGTGCATCTCGTCCCCCACTGGCTGGACGCCGGCGCGGCGTACGTGGGCGGTTGTTGCCGGGTCGGTCCGGCGGGTATCGCGCAGGTGGCTCAGGTGGTGGCTGGGCGATCGGCTTGACTGGGCGACATGGACGATCACTACGAACTGATCGGTAGTCCGCCGCCGTTGGCGGCCTACCTGCGACTGCGCGCCGAGTCCGGTCTGTCACCCAAGCGGCCCGACCAGGCCCGCCCGGCCCTGGAGCACAGCTGGGCGTGGTGCCACGTCGTGGACACCGCAACCGGTGCCGTCGTCGGGATGGGGCGGGTCATCGGGGACGGCGGGTGGTACTTCCACCTGGCCGACATGGCCACCGATCCGCAGCACCAGCGCCGGGGGATCGGCCGGGCGGTCATCGACCACCTGCTGACCAGGATCGAGCAGCAGGCTCCGGAGGCGCCGTACGTCACGCTGATGGCCGACCGGCCGGGGGTGCGGCTGTACGAGTCGGTCGGGTTCGTCCCGTCCGCACCGGCCACGATCGGTATGGTGCGACCCCAGCCCGCGTGCCGGGGCGCCGATCAGCCGACCGAGAACTGAACCCGCGCGATGTCCTCGCACAAGGCACCGACGACGGCGCGGTGGCGGTTGTGCTCCGGGTCGGCGTCGTATCCCCGGTAGGCGGCCTCGTCGACCCAGTCGTTGACGATCGCGAAGCTCCACCCGCCCTCGCGCAAACCCAGGTCGTCGCCCACGCTCATCGACAACTGTCCGGGTAAATCCAGCGCTGCAATCCCGGCCAGCGCCTGGGCCAGTTGCTCGCGGTCGTCGGCCGAGACCGAACCGTCCGACCCGGTGCGCACCCGGCCCATGACGACATTCCTGATCATGGGACCGAACCTATCGCTGGTCGAGGCAGCTTCGGATCCGGGTGACCGCCTCGGTGAGCAATTCCGGGGTGGTCGCCAGGTTGAGCCGGGCGAATCCGGCGCCGGTCGGGCCGAAGTCCGGCCCACGGGCCAGGGCGACGCGACCCGCGGTGAGGAAGTGCTCGCCCGGGTCGTCGCCGAGGCCCAGGTCGCGGCAGTCCAGCCAGGCCAGGTAGGTGCCGACCCCACCGCCCCAACCCACTTGTGGCAGTTCGCGATTCAGCAGTTCACGCAGCAGTAGCCGGTTCTCGGCCAGATCCTCCTGTACCCCGTCGAGCCAGTCGCCACCGTCCCGCAGCGCCGCGGTGTGCGCGATGACGCCCAGGTGGCTGGGCAACGCGCCGACCATGTGCGAGATGTCGGCCAGAGCCGGCAGTGCGTGCGTTCCGGCGACGACCAGTGCAGCTTTGAGCCCGGCCAGGTTGAACGCCTTGGACGCCGACGTCACGGTGAGCGCCTGCTCGGTCCCGAGCACGTCCAGGTACGGCGTGAACCCTTCGGCGACCAGCGGCGCGTGGATCTCATCGGAGACCACTCGCACGCCGTACCGGTCGGCGAGGTCGGCCAGCGCGGCGAGTTCTTCGGCGGTATGGACCACCGACGTCGGGTTGTGCGGGTTGCACAACAGATAGGCCGCGCGGCGCCCATCGCGGGTGCCGGCGGCGAAAGCCGCCTCGAGGGCGGCGAGGTCCAGGCGGCCGTCAGTCGTCAGCGGGGTATCGACCAACGTGCGGCCGGTGCGCTGGATCACCATGAAGAACGGTCCGTAGACCGGTGAGCTCAGCACGACGGTGTCGCCACGGTCGGTGACGGCCTCGATGGCCAACGAGAGACCGGTGACGACGTCGATGATGGGAACGGCTCGCGCGGGATCCCAGCGCCAACCCCACCGCTGCTCGGAGAACGCGCCGAACTGCTCCGCGTAGCTACTGCCGGCGGGATATCCGGTGTCGCCGTCGCGCATCGCCCGGCTCACCGCCTCCACCACTGCCGGAACCGGGTGGGCGTCCATCTCGGCCACGAACGCCGGCAACACATCCGGGGGATAGGCCCGCCACTTGACGCTGGTCCGTCGCTGCAACTGCTCCAGCGTCAGCCCGCGCAGCGGATGCAGGCTCACCGCTGCATACCGCGTATGTACGCGGCCTGACCGAGGTGTTGCAGATCGTCGGCGGCGATGGAGACGAGCCGGGCCGCCAGGGTCACCGGCGGCTCCCAGTTCTCATCGACGATCTCATCGAGGTCGGCATCGGTGATGGTGGCCAGGTAGGTGTTACTTCGGTCCGCGACCGCCTCGAGATAGTCGCGCAGCAACCGCGCGCTCGCGGTGACCTGAGCTGTCTCCTGCAGGCTCTGGCCGTAACCTGTGGCGGAGTCGTCGAACGGCAACGCGAACCGCCGGGCCCACCCGTCCGCGGTCCACAGCTGCTCATGGCCGGCGACGTCGGCGATCTGCGCGTCCTGCACCCGGGCGGTGTGCCACAGCAGCCAGGCCACCGAATTGTTGCCGCCCGGCGCTGCCGCCAACTCGGCCTCGCTGATGCCGTCGAGGACGGTGGCCGCTTCCTGCCGGATTCGGTCGAAGAGATCCTGGAGCAGCTGCGCCGATGTGGTCATGACGCCACCGTACGACGCAGGCCTCACCCTGCGGATGGAGCCAGTTCGAAGTCGGCGAAATCGAAGCCCGGCGTCACCACGCAGGCCACAAGAACCGGTTCATCCCCGGCAGGGCGCGCCGCCTGCCAGTGGCCGCCGGGCACGAGGGACTGGAAGACGTGGCCCACCGACGGGTCGGAGCCGACGACCGTCCGATCGGCGTACTGCGGGCGCTCACCGGATCCGCCCAGGTCCAGCTCCAGCGGGCCGCCCTTCTGATGGATCCACAACTCATCGGATCGAACCCGGTGCCAGGCGGACTCCTCGCCCGGCATCAGCAGGAAGACGATTGCGGTGGCGCTCACCCGGTCACCGATGGGTACCTGCGAGCGGTAGGTCTCGGCGTACCAACCGCCTTCGGGATGCGGCCGCAGACCCAGATCGAGCGCCCAATCGGGAAGGGATGTCATGGCTTCATCGTGGCCTAGTACGTTCGGTGCCGTGGAGCAGATACGGATTCACGCCACCCAGATCGGCGACGACGGCGCCCGGATCGTCTTCCTGCACGGGCTCTTCGGGCAGGGCAAGAACTTCACCCGGATTGCGAAGTCGCTCACCCCGCAGTTCACCTCGCTGCTGGTCGACCTGCCCAACCACGGGCGCTCGGACTGGACCGAGCAGGTGGACTACGTCGACCTGGCCGACCGGGTCGGGCAGTTCCTGCGGGACGGGTTCGCCGCGGACGGCCCGGTGCACGTCGTGGGCCACTCGATGGGGGGCAAGGTGGCCATGGTCCTGGCGTTGCGGCATCCGGACCTGGTCGATCGGTTGGTCGTAGCGGACATCGCGCCTCGTCATTCGGAAAGCGCCGGCCAGTTCGAGCATCTCCTGGACTCGTTGAAGTCGTTGGACCTGAGCCGCATCCGTCGTCGTGGCGAGGCCGACGAGCAGTTGAAGCCGATGGTGCCGGACGACACGGTGCGTGGCTTCCTGCTGCAGAACCTGCGGTCGACGCCCGACGGCTTCCGGTGGCAGGCCAATCTGGAGCTGTTGCGCGACAGCCTGATTCCGATCGCCGGATTCCCTCACATCGACGCAACGTTCGATCACCCGGTCCTGTGGCTGGCGGGGGAGCGCTCGGACTACATCACCGACCAGGACCGACCCGAGATGGAGCGGCTGTTCCCCCGGATGACCTATGTGGTGATCAAGAACGCCGGGCATTGGCTGCACTCGGAGCAGCCCGAGGCGTTCACCTCCGCTCTGCGGGTCTTCTTGTCCACGGACCGGTGGAACTGATGGCTCTCAGCGACGCCGAGGTGGTTCGGTTGCGCGAGCGGTACGCCGCCGGTGCCCGACAGGTCGATCTGGCAACGGAATTCGGCATCGCTCAGACCGCAGTGTCGGCGATCGTCACCGGCCGAACGCGGGTGGCCGCCGGTGGGCCTCTTGCCGCACGGCCCGATCGTCACGCGCCGCGCCCGGCACCCGCCTCGTCGCGAAAGGTGCTGTCGCCCGGCCAGATCGAGCAGGTACGTCGCCGGGTGGCCGCGGGGGAGAAGCGCACCGAGATCGCGGCGGACCTGGGAATCTCGCGATACACGATCGATTCGATCATCAGCGGTCGGCGTGGGTCCGGCGCCCGAAAACCCTTCAGTGGCGACCAGATCCGGCAGATCCGCGCCGCCGCGGCCGCAGGCACGTCGCAGACGCAACTGGCCCGGGACTACGGCACATCACAGCAGGTGATCAGTCAGATCGTCCGCCGGGTGACCTACACCGATGTGACCTGAGGCGCGGTCTCCCTGGCCTGCACCCAGAAGGCGATCGCGACCAGCGCCACGACCCCGGACAGGGCAAAGGCCGGTCCGTATCCGACGCGGTCGGCGATGAACCCCGCGATGACCGGCCCGCACACGCCGCCGATGTCCCCGGCCATCGGGAAGGCCGCCAGTGCGGTCCCACCCGGGGCGCGCGCCGCCACCAGATCGCCCAGTGCCGCCTGGTGGGTCGGGGCGAACAATCCCGAGCCGGCTCCGGCGACGACGCTCAGCGCGCAGACCGCCACCAGTCCGTTGCTGTAGCCGAGCGGCAGCGTGCCGGCAGCCATCAGGGCCAGTCCGCCCAACATCAGAGGCCGACGGCCGATCTGGTCGGACAAGCGGCCGGCCAGGGCGATCGCGACGACGTTGCCACCGGCGTACACCGCCAGCACGACACCGGACCAGCCCGCACTCTTACCCAGTCCGGTCGCGTCGGTGACGAACAACGGCACGAGCGCTACGCGTACCCCCATGGACGCGAAGCCCTGGGTGAAGCTGGAAGTGATGATCGCCCGGTACGTCGGGTCGCGCAGGGTGGCCAGGAACGACAGCGCCGGGGCCAGCGTGCTGCCCGCGGTATCGGTCGTGCCCGGCCGCCCACCGACCCCGCGTAGCTGGGTCGCCACCACCAGTGATGCGACGACCAGCGCGACGGCGTAGACCACGAACGGCATCCGCAGCCCGTACCCGACCAGGGCCGCGCCGATCAGCGGCCCGGTGATGCTGCCGACCAGGAAGCCGGCGCTGAACAGACCGGAGGTCCGCCCGCGCAGGTCCGGCGGCGCCAACCGGAGCAGCAACGCCAGTGCGGACACACTGAACATTGCCGAGCCCAGACCGCCCGCCGCCCGGAGCACCAGTAGTTGCCAGTAGGTCCGGGCGAAAGCGCAGGCGAACGTGGAGACCGACACGATCGCCAACCCGGTCAGGTAGACCCGCCGCTCGCCGAGACGCGTCACCAACCGGCCGCTGATCGGTGCGGACACCAACCGCATGAGTGCGAAGGACGAGACCACAACCGTGGCGGCGGCTCGGGTGACATCGAAGCTGCGTGCGAAACCGGGCAACGCCGGCGCGACCAGCCCATAGCCGAGGGCGATGACCAGGTTGGCCACCAGGAGCACCCAGATCGCCCGGGGGATCGCGGTGACTTTCATCTCCCCTCACCCTACGGGTCACCGGCGGATCGTTACGGTGGTGGCGATGAGTCTCGACACGCGAAACCTCCGACGGGTCGCAGGCGTCTCGGCGCTAGCCGTGACCGCCATCCAAACCGTGACCGCCGCGGTCGGCATCCCGCGGCAACGCCGCGACTACGCCGACGGGGCATGGGGTCCCGGCCTGGCCGCCGTGGCCGTCACCGGCGCGGTCCTGGGCAACGGCGATCCCGTACGCCGATGGACCACTGCCGCTCTCACGACCGCCTGGGCGGCACGCCTGGAGCACCTCATGCTGGGCCGGCTGCGCGGCAAGGACACCGAGGACGAGCGCTACACCGAGTTCCTCGACGGGTCCTCGACCGCAGGTGTCGTGGGCAAAGTCTTTGTCACGCAGGCCGTTTCGCAGCTTCTGGTCTCCGCGCCGACCATGATGGCAGCGGCGTCGACCCTGCCGCGGGGCAAACGCCGGCTGCTGTACCCGCTCGGTGCCGCGATCATGGTCACCGGAGCGGTGGTCGAAGCAGTGGCGGACCGGCAGAAGGACGCCTACTCCACCCGCCCGCGCGACGAGCGACCATCCGTCCTCGACACCGGCCTGTGGGGTTGGTCGCGGCATCCGAACTACTTCGGCGACTCACTCTTCTGGGACGGCGCCTACGTGGCGGCGGCGGCCTCGTCCCCGGCGCAATGGACCTTCCCGTCGCCGATCGCGATGAACTACTTCCTGATCTACGCGACCGGCGCGAAGCGCACCGAGAAGAAGATGCAGGACCGGCCCGGTTATCGCGACTACCAACAGCGTGTCTCGTTCTTCTTCCCCAAGCCGGGCAAACATGTCTGACCCGTTGCGCGTCGTCTTCGTCTGCACGGGGAACATCTGCCGCTCTCCGATGGGGGAGAAGGTGTTGCAGCGGCACCTCGAGGATGCCGGGCTCGGCGATGGGGTGACCGTGACCAGCGCCGGGACCGGGCCGTGGCACGAAGGGGAGCCGGCCGATCCCCGGGCGGTGAACGTCCTTGAGAAGGCTGGCTATTCGACCTCGCACGTCGCACATCAGATCACCGATGATGACCTGTCGGCGGACCTGTTGGTGGCTCTGGACTCCGGGCACGCCCGGGATCTGCGCCGGTTGGGCGCCGATCCCGAGCGGGTGCGGCTGCTGCGTTCCTTCGATCCCGGCGCTGACAGTGACGACGTTCCCGATCCGTACTACGACGGCCCGGACCAGTTCCGCGACGTGCTGGCCATGGTCGAGGCGGCTACCCCCGGAGTGGTGCAGTGGGTGCGCGACCAATCACGCTGAGCGACGGCCGGCGCGGCTTCGCCAAGGACGCGCCCGAGTCGGCGATCGCCGCCGAGGCGGCTTCCCTGGAATGGTTGCGGGTGCCGGACGGTCCGCCCCTACCCGCGGTGCTGTCGCATGACCCGGCCCGGCTTGTCACGGCGTACGTCGAGTCGGCCAGGCCCGATCCTCAGGTCGCCGAGGAGTTCGGTCGGCGCTTGGCGACCATGCACCTGGCCGGCGCCGACGGTTTCGGCGCAGCGCCGCCCGGTGGTCCCCAGGTGGCTTGGTTCGGGGCGACGCGAATGCTGAACAAGCCTGTGCCTGAGGATGATTGGGCCACCTGGTATGCGCGCGACCCGGATCGAACCCTACGTGCGGCAGGCGGTCGATGAGCGCTCGCTGACTGCGGGGGAGTCGGCCGTCTTCGACGAGGTCTGCACCCGGCTGCCGCAGTTGGCCGGTCCGCCGGAACCGCCGGCCCGACTGCACGGCGACTTGTGGTCAGGCAACGTGCTGTGGTCCCGCGACGCGGCCTGGCTGATCGACCCGGCCGCCCACGGCGGTCACCGGGAGAGCGACCTGGCACTGTTGGCGCTCTTCGGGTGCCCGCACCTGGAACGCATCCGATCGGCGTACGACGAGGCGTCGCCGTTGGCGCCCGGGTGGCGCGATCGCATTCCCTTGCACCAGCTCTTCCCGCTGCTGGCCCACGTGGTGATCTTCGGCCGGGGATACGCCGATCAGGCGGTGGCTGCCGCCCACGCGGCCCTGCGGGCCGCCTGATCAGTCGGCGCTGCCGATGGTGCTGACGTCGATCACGGCGCGGTAGCGCACCTTGCCCTCGACGACCTTGTCGTAGTACTCGTCGACCTGGTCAGCGTCGATCAGTTCAATGGTGGCGGTGATGCCGTGCTCCGCGCAGAAGTCGAGCATCTCTTGGGTTTGGGGCAGTCCGCCGACCATGGACCCGACGTACTCGCGACGGTTGGTCAGCAGTGAGAACATCCCGAACTCCTGTGGCTCACCGGGTGCGCCGACGTTGACCATGCGTCCGCCGCGGCCGAGCAACCCCAGGTAGTCATCCAGGCCGACGCTGGCGCCGACGGTGTTGAGGATGAAGTCGAACGAACCGGCCAGCTCCTTGAAGACCGAACCATCCTGTGTCGCATGGTAGTTGGATGCCCCGAAGGACCGGCCGTCGTCCTGCTTGGCGTCGGTGCGGCTCAGCACGGTCACCTCGGCGCCCATGGCGGCGGCGATCTTGACGGCCACGTGGCCCAGCCCGCCCATGCCCACGACAGCAACCTTGGTGCCCGGGCCGATCCCGGCCCGCTGCATGGGCGCGAAGGTGGTGATGCCGGCGCACAACAGCGGCGTGGTGGCTGCCAGATCGACACCGTCGGGAATCTTCAGGACGAAGTGGTCGCGGACGACGATCTGGGTGCTGTAGCCGCCGTTGGTGCGCTCACCGTCCGGTTCGCGGGAGTTGTAGGTCTGCACGACGCCCATGCTGCAGAACTGCTCTTCGCCGTCCTTGCACGCTTCGCACTCCATACATGAGTCGACGAAGCAACCGACGCCGACGATGTCGCCCACCTGGTGCTGGCTGACCTCATCGCCGACCGCCGCGACGGTACCGATGATCTCGTGACCCGGGACCACTGGGTACCGGGTGCCTCCCCACTCGTTGCGGGCGGTGTGGATGTCGGAATGGCAGATGCCGACGTACTGGATGTCGATGCGGACGTCGTCGGGCCGCAGGTCTCGGCGCTCGATGGTGGTGTTTTCGAAGGACGCGTTCTTGTCGGCGACGGACAGGGCGGGGACCGTGGTGGTCACGGAGCGGACTCCTAGGATCGGGGTTTTTGACCTACCGATTGTCCGCCAGCCGCGATGTGCGGCCACCTGCGCGGGTGGCCTCAGACCGTCAGGTGATCCAGGTCGAGGTGGTCGAGGTCGACGACCGCACCGGCCTGCCGCCCCACCCAGACGGCGACGGCGCGCCGGGGGTCGGGCTCCCAGGGAATCCATTCCTCGACCCACGCCGACACGGCTGCCTCCAGTCCGGCGCGGCCCGGATCGACGCGGTGTATCGCAACCCGCGGCGGTGCGGTGAGGCAGTCGGTGGCGCCAGCAGGCGCCTCGATCAAGACCTGCCCGTATGCGTCCGGCGGCAGGAGAGCGAGCGTGATACCCACGTCGTCCAGGTCGTCGGCGCAGCCGACGATGAGCACGTGGTCAAGCGGGTGGCGACGACGATGGGACCTCACGAAGGGTAAGCATAGCCTTACCTTCGTGAGGGTGCCATCGTTGGGCGCAGTTACGCCGCGATGTGCGCCTGGAGCAGCCAACGGTCCTTGGTCAGGCCGCGCTCGATCTCGATAGCGACGTCCTGGCTGGACAGGTCGATGTCGTCCAGTCCGACGATGGCTGCGCGCACCGTGACCAGGGCGGCGTCGATCAGACCGACGACCTCGGCGACGGTGGTCTGCCACGGCTGGAAGCCGTCTGAAAGAGCCGGCAGGGTCGTCTTCGCAGCGACCGTCGCCAGCCGCGAGTCAAGCGGCAGGCCAAGGGCGACCACGCGCTCGGCGGCGGTGTCGGCGTAGTCCTGAGCGTGGGTCACGACGTCATCGAGCAGTTCGTGGATGCCGATGAAGCTGCCACCGCGCACGTGCCAGTGCGCCTGCTTGCCGTTGACGACCAGCGCCTCCATGTCCAGGACGACAGGAGTCAGGAACTGCGCGGCGCCGGCCGCAACCTCGTGCGAGGCAGCCAGCACGGGGGAACTTCGGTGGTGGTTTTCGTAGCCATGTCGATCTCCTGATGTCACTAAACCGAAACTTGAATGATTCCAGGATGGCCCGGATCGGCAGCGATGACAACGAAGAGCAGGCTGGCCTAACGGTGTTCTATCGCTCACACAAATTGTCCGATAATCTACATTATGTCAAGTAACACTCAGAATGACATGTCGGTGGCTCCACTCCCCGCCGGCAACGATCAGTGCGCGAGCTTGAGCCCGATGACGCACGCCACGATGCCCACCAGGCAGACCAGCTTCAGGACCGAGACCGACTCGGCGCCGGTGAGCATCGCGTAGATGACCGTGCCGGCCGCACCGATCGCCGTCCAGACCGCGTACGCCGTGCCGACCGGCAATGACCGCAACGCGTAACCCAGACCGACCATGCTGCCCACGGCCGCGACCGCGAAGATCGTCGACGGCAGCCACCGGGAGAACCCATCGGACTTGCTCAGCGCCGTAGCCCACACGGCTTCCAGCCCGCCGGAAACGATCAGGATCAACCACGCCATGACGGCCACGACCTCTCGCGGCCGTCTTGTCGCTGTCCGGGTACGGCTCCCTCGTCCGGTGCCACGGTCGTGGCGTGCCTATTGTCCAACGCCGGCGGTCGCATGTCGATTCCCTCGACCAAGCTCGGCGCGACGACTATGCGAGCGCGGACTGCAACGCCGCCACGAGGCGCTCGACCTCCTCGCGGCTGGTGTACGCCGCCAACGAGATCCGCAACCCCCGGACTCCCCAATCCCAACGCCAGCGCCGGCTCGTAGGCGTAGAACGTTCCCGACGGTGCGATCAAGCCCTGCGCGGCCAACGTGCCGGCGATGAGCGCCGGATCGGCCGCCGCGAAGGTGAGCAACGTGGTCGGCGTACGCCGCTGTGCCCGTGAGTGATTGACCACCCGACCGTCACCGATCAGGTCGGCCAAGCCGTCGTCGAGTACGCCGAGCAGCTCGGTTTCGTGCGCAGCGAACGCCGTGTGGGCTGACCGTAGGCGCTCGCGCCGCGACGGCCCCTCACCCCAGGAAGCGATGAAGTCGACCGCCGCGGTGGCACCGGCCAGTTGTTCGTAGGGCAGCGTCCCCAACTCGAAGCACTCGGGCGACTCGTTGGTCGACGGCAGCAACTTGTCCGGCGAAAGCTGCTGCAGTACTTGAGGATTCGCAATCAGAACGCCGCAGTGCGGACCGAAGAACTTGTACGGTGAGCACACGTAGAAGTCCGCGCCCAGCGCGGCGAGGTCCACGAAGGAATGCGCCGCGTGGTGCACGCCGTCCACCCAGACCAATGCGCCCACCTGATGTGCCGCGTCGGACAACGCCGCCACGTCCGGACGGGAACCGATCAGGTTGGATGCGCCGGCGAGGGCCAGCAACCGCGTCCGGGACGTGATCGCAGTCTCGACCGACTCCGGCGTGAACTGTCCGGTGGCCGGATCCAGTTCGAGCCAGCGCACGGCGACTCCCGAGCGCTGCGCGGCGATCACCCACGGTCGCACGTTGCAGTCGTGGTCCAGCTGCGACAGCACGATCTCATCGCCGCTCCCCCACGTGCGCGCCAGCGTCCGGGAGAAGTCGAAGGTCAGCGCGGTTGCTGACCGGCCGTGCACGATGCCCTCGGCGGGCACCGCGCCCAGGTCGCCGTACGCCGACCTGAAGTCCTCGACGTACCCCGCAGAGTTCCGCGCGGCCAGGCTGCCCGCCCCGCGGTTCGACAATGGCGCCCGCAGTGCGCCCGCGATCGCCTCGGCCACCGCCGCGGGTGTCTGCGTCCCGCCCGCGCCGTCGAAGTACGCCTCACCGGCCGCCAGGGCCGGGAACTGGGACCGGAACGCTTCGATGTCGAGGGTCATGCTTCGACCCTGCCACACCAGGACATCCAGCAAACACCCAGGTTGCTACGAGGTTGCATTCAGTCCAATATGCGTGTGGCGCAATAGCTTTCGGCTTCCCGATCTACTGCGGCTAATCCACCAAGAGCGGGCCTCTCAGCAGGTAACTTGCCGAAGGCGCGTTATATCGGCGCGCTATCCAACAGATCGAGGACGAACAGTATGGGACTGCGCAACAACCGGCGCCGAGCATCGCAACAGATGGCCGCCGTCACCGTCACCCTCGCCTTGAGCGTCGCCGGCGCGGCTGCCGCGAACGCGTCGGTGACCGCCGATGGGTCCGTCAGGTACTCGGGCTCAGTACCCACATGGGCCGTGAGTGCCCAGGACGCCGGGGCGGCACCGGCGGACGACACCGTCGAGGGCGAGATCTACCTGAACCTGCGGGACAAGCAGGGTGCTGAGGCCCTCGCGACCGCAGTGTCCACGCCGGGCAGTCCGCTCTACCGGCACCCGCTGTCGCCAAGCCAGTGGATCGGCCGCTTCTCCCCCTCGGCCGCCGACTACGCGATCGTGGTCGACAAACTGAAATCCGAGGGCCTGACCATCACCGGCACACCGGCCAGCCGGCTGTACGTGATCTTCCGCGGGACCGCCGACCAGGTCAACGCCGCCTTCTCGACCTCGATGCACCTCTACCACCACGCGGGTACCCGTCTGGCCGCCCCGGCCAAGGCCCCGTCCCTGCCGTCCGATGTCGCGAAACTGGTCAGCGCGGTCAGCCTCGACCAGTCGCGGCTGCAGACCCGGCCCGATCTGGTCTCGCCGGGACACGTGGACAAGGCATCGGGTTCTTCGACGCTGAACCGGGCCACGGCACAGGCTCGCAGCACGCAGCAGACGACCCCCTCGGCCACGGCCGCGTGTTCGCAGTACTGGGGCCAGTACACCGCCTCGGTGCCGGCCGCGTACAACGGGCAGACGTCGTACCCGACCAACATCTGCGGCTACGACGCCAAGCAGCTGCGCTCGGGTTACAACCTGAAGACGTGGAACGCGCTGGGCGTCAACGGTTCTGGCCAGACGGTCGCGATCACGGACGCCTACGCCTCACCCACCATCGTCTCCGACACCAATGCGCTGGCGGCGCAGAGCGGCGAGCCCGCGCTGGGCGCCGGGCAGTACCAGCAGATCGTGCCCGGCACCTTCTACGACGAGAAGGCGTGTGAGGGTCCGAGCGGTTGGCAAGGTGAGCAATCGCTCGACGTGCAGGCCGTTCATTCGATCGCCCCCAAGGCCAAGATCCTCTACGTCGGGGGTTTCAACTGCGGCGGCGGCCTGGATATGGCACTGTCGACGATCATCGACAAGAAGCTGGCCACGGTGGTGAGCAACAGCTGGGGCGATGTCGGTGAGGACGTCCCGGCCGAGGTGCTCGCAGGTGAGCAGAACATCTTCGTGCAGGCGGCCGGCGAAGGGATCGGGCTGTACTTCTCCAGCGGGGACAACGGTGACGAAGCGGCGGCGCTCGGCACCCCCGAGCCTGACTTCCCCGCCTCCGACCCGTTCGTCACCTCGGTGGGCGGCACCTCCATGGGAATCGACAACAAGGGCAAGCTGGCCGTCGAAACCGGTTGGGGCACGGCCTATCAGCGCATCGTGGACAACGCCGACGGCACCTCGACCTACGCCGGTGCGCTACCCGGAGCGTTCGGCGGCGGCGCCGGCGGCGGGGTGAGCACACTGTTCGCCGAGCCGGCGTACCAGAAGGGTGTCGTGCCGAACTCGCTGTCCGCAGGCAAGCGGGTCTCCCCGGACGTCGCTGCCCTGGCCGACCCCTACACCGGCTTCCAGATCGGGATCAGCCCGATCACCGATGACGGCACCCTGGCCACGGCGGACTACGAGAACGAGACGTACGGCGGAACCTCCTTGGCCTCGCCGCTCACCGCGGCGATGGTGGCGCTCTCCCAGCAGGTGACGCACGCCAAAATCGGGTTCGCCAACCCCACGTTGTACGCGCTGGACCGCGTGTTGCCCGGGTCGTTCCGGGACGTCAAGCCGTCGGCCACGCCGGTGGCGGTCGAGTACACCTCCGCCACGAGCGGACACCGGTTCCTCATCACCATGGACAAGGACACCTCGCTGAGCACGACCCCGGGGTACGACGACGTCACCGGTATGGGTGCCATGTCGTTCAGTCTCGCCCAGTTGCTGGGCCGGGGTCACTGACCGGAGCACATCGGAAGCTGTTGCGGGGTCGGGCGATCGCTCGGCCCCGCAACACGATCCGGGCGAATTCTCACCGCGTCACGCACGCAGGCGGCACACTGTTGCCACAGCACGAGCCCCCGCCGGCGTGGGCCCTTCGCCGACCGCGGAAGGAGCATCAGTCATGCCCGAAGGTTACGAACCCCTTGACGACGAAGCCCACCTGGCGAGCCTGGGGTACAAGCAGGAGTTGTCGCGCAACTGGTCGGGGTTCTCCAACTTCGCCATCTCCTTCTCCATCATCTCGATCTTGGCGGGCTGCTTCACCAGCTTCGGCCTCGGCTGGAACAACGGCGGCCCCGCGGCGATCGCGTGGGGCTGGCCGATCGTGGCCGCGTTCATCATGGTCATCGGTTTCTGCATGTCCGAGTTGGTGTCCGCGTATCCCACCTCGGGCGGAATCTACTGGTGGGCAAGTAAACTCGGCGGGCCCAAAGCCGGTTACTACACCGGCTGGCTGAATCTGATCGGCCTGCTGGCCATCGACGCCTCCGTCGCCTACGGCTGCGCGAGCTTCTTCGACACCTTCGTCGGGTACTACAGCGACTCGTGGGCCTCCAGCTACTCACTGACCCGGGTGTTCATCGAATTCATCGTCATCCTGGCCCTTGCTGCAGCGATCAACATCTTCTCCAGTCACCTGCTGGCGGTCCTGAACAACATCTCGGTGTGGTGGCACGTCATCGGCTCGATCGTCGTGGTCGCGATCTTGTGGTTCTTCCTGAAGTCCGGCGCTCACCACGCCTCGCTGTCGGACGTGTTCACCAAGACGATCAACAACACCGGCTTCTTCGGCGGGCACACCAGCGGGTGGGGATTCCTGCTCTACGTCCTACCGCTGTCGGCGATCCTGACGCAGTACACGATCACCGGCTACGACGCCTCGGTGCACTTGTCCGAGGAGACCAAGTCGGCCGCCAACTCCGCCGCGCGAGGCATCTGGCGGTCGATCTTCTACTCGGCCATCGGCGGTTGGATCCTCCTGCTGTCGTTCCTGTTCGCCGTGCAGGATTCGGACAAGGTCAGCGAGGGCGGCGGATCGGTGTTCGCCATCTTCGGCCAGGCGCTGGATCCCAAGGTGGCCGGTCTGGTCGTTCTGATCTCCACCGCCGGACAGTTCTTCTGCACGTGCGCCTGCATGACCTCGACCAGCCGGATGTTCTTCGCGTTCAGTCGTGACCGGGCCGTACCCGGCTCCCAGTACTGGTCGAGGCTGAACGCCAAGAAGGTGCCGGTCTACGCGGTCATCGCGGCGGCCGTGATCGCGCTGCTGCTGACACTGCCGGCGCTGGTCAAGGTGGACGTGAACGGTGCGCCGGTGCCGGTCGCCTTCTTCGCCGTCGTGTCGATCGGCGTCATCGGGCTGTACCTGTCCTTCGGTATCCCGATCTTCCTGCGCTGGAAGGCCGGGTCCGCCTTCAAGGCGGGATCGTGGAACAACGGCAGCAAATATCGCTGGATGAACCTGGTCGCGGCCATCGAGATCGGCGTGATGTCGATCGTCGGCCTCCTACCGACCCTGAACGTCGGCGTGCCCTGGGTCGACGGTTTCTCGATGAAGTACGTCAACTACGCGATCATCGTGGTTCCGGTTGCCCTCCTCCTGCTGTGGATCTACTGGCACGTCTCGGTCAAGCACTGGTTCACTGGACCGATCACGACCATCGATTCGGCCACCACGACGACCGATCCGGAACCGGAGCCGACCACCACGTGAAGTACCGCC
The DNA here is from genome assembly GCF_042661605.1 of Branchiibius cervicis. Classification (NCBI taxonomy): domain Bacteria; kingdom Bacillati; phylum Actinomycetota; class Actinomycetes; order Micrococcales; family Dermacoccaceae; genus Branchiibius; species Branchiibius cervicis. Next base: position 1,497,481 of record NZ_JBHSWJ010000002.1, on the reverse strand, counting down.
AGACGATCAACCAGCGAAGCTACGCATTCGACGGGCTGGTCGACGTCCTCGCCAAGGCGACCCCCTGCGATCGGGTGACGTCCTGGCCGGCTGCGCCGCGCAGTCCGGAGCAGAACGCGCTGCGGCGCAATGGGTTCTGGCAGACCTGCCACTGTCACTCTTCCTCACCGAGTACGTCGTGCCTCCCGAGACCGACGATGTCACCCGGCTGATCCTGGCCGCTCACGATCGGGCCGCGTTCGCACCGGTTGCCGCCCTGACCGTCGGCGGACTGCGAGAGTGGTTGCTCGAAGCAGCAGGCCGCGGCGACCATTCCGCCCTGGCCGACGTCCGTGCGGGACTGACTCCGGAGATGGCGGCGGCGGTCAGCAAGATCATGCGCAACCAGGACCTGATCGCGGTGGCGGAGGCCTGCCAGGTGACGACGGCTTTTCGCGACACCATCGGGCTGCCGGGGCGGTTCTCCACCCGGCTGCAGCCCAACCATCCGACCGACGACCGCACCGGGATAGCGGCCAGTGTGCTCGACGGACTGCTTCTGGGCTCCGGTGACGCGGTCATCGGCATCAATCCCGCCTCGGACAATCCGCGCACCGTGAGCGACCTACTGCGCCTGCTCGATGAGATCATCATCCGCTACGAGATCCCCACCCAGTCGTGCGTGCTCACCCACGTCACCACGACCCTCGACCTGATCGGCGCCGGAGCACCGGTCGACCTGGTCTTCCAGTCCATCGCCGGAACCCAACGGGCCAACGAGGGTTTCGGTGTCGAACTGGCCACCCTCCACGAGGCCCTGGCCGCCGCCCGGTCTCTGGGCCGCGGCACCGTCGGCGACAACGTCATGTACTTCGAGACCGGCCAGGGCGCAGCGCTGTCGGCCGATGCCCATTGGGGCACCGACGGCCGCCCGGTCGACCAGCAGACGCTCGAAGCACGCGCCTACGGTGTCGCCCGGGCGTTCGAACCCCTCCTGGTCAACACCGTCGTGGGTTTCATCGGCCCTGAGTACCTCTACGACGGCAAGCAGATCATCCGGGCCGGGCTGGAGGATCACTTCTGCGGCAAGCTTCTCGGTCTGCCGATGGGCGTGGACGTCTGTTATACCAACCACGCCGAGGCGGATCAGGACGACATGGACACCCTGCTGACGCTACTGGGCGCGGCAGGCTGCACCTATGTGATGGGTGTCCCCGGCGCCGACGACGTCATGCTCGGGTATCAGTCGACCTCCTTCCACGACGCGCTCTACCTGCGCCGGGTGCTCGGCAAGCGACCGGCGCCGGAGTTCGAGTCCTGGCTGGACCGGCTCGGTCTCCTGGCCGGTGACGGGAGCATCCAGGCCATCGACGCCAGCACGAGCCCGCTGAAGGAACTGGCGTGAGCGACGACCTATGGGGACGCCTGCGTCGACACACGCCTGCCCGGATCGGTATCGGACGGGCCGGGACCGGAACGCCGACTGCTGCGGTACTTTCCGCTACCGCTGCCCATGCTGCGGCGCGTGACGCGGTCCATGCGCAGCTCGATGTGCCGACGTTGCGGCGGGAACTCGACGGACTGGGGCTCGGCCCCGCGCTCGTGGTGCCGTCGGCGGCCCCGGACCGGTCGACGTACCTCACCCGTCCGGACCTGGGCCGCGCCCCGGGCGGCCCGCTGCCTGACCCGGGCGACGCGGAGGTGGCGGTGGTACTCGCCGACGGACTGAGCGCGGTCGCAACCCAGACGCACGGCGTACCCCTCCTGCAGGCGTTGCTCCCGCTGTTGGACTCCCCCACCACCGTCGCTGCGCCGGTGATCGCCACCCAGGCCCGGGTCGCGCTCGGCGACCACATCGGTCAGGCGCTGGGTGCCCGGATGGTGTTGGTGCTCATCGGCGAACGTCCCGGCCTGTCCGCCAGTGATTCTCTCGGGGCCTACCTGACCTGGCGACCGCAGCCGGGGGTGCTGGACTCCGCCCGCAACTGCGTCTCCAATATCCGACCGCCGCACGGCCTGGACTACGGGACGGCTGCCCGCACCATCGCCGCATTGATCGTCGGCGCTCGACAACTGGGCGCGACAGGAGTCCGGTTGAAGGACGTATCGGATCAGCTACCGACGGGCTGAGCGGGCGCGCAGGCGGTCCTCGAACGGTCGGCTGACCGCCAGCCCGGCCAGTACGCCGAGGGAGATGGTCACCAGCGTGGTCGCCGTGGTGATCAGGGTCGCGACCGCGGTGCTGCCTCCGCCGACGGCTGTGGTGACACCGACCAGGCCCAGGGCACCGGGCACCAGCAACCAGAACGCGGGCAGGAAGCTGACCAACGGCGGTGGCCCGGTCGGCCGGGTAGAGACGATCATCGCCGCCGGTGTCATGAAGAACGCACCGACCATGGCTGAGACGGCGCTACCGAACAGCAGACCGCCCACCACCTGCCCGGCGTATGCGACCACCAGCACCAACAGGATCCACCGGCGTGCGCCGGGTCGGGCCGCCTTGTAGAAGACCAGACCGGTGCCGTAGATCAGCACCCCCGCCCACGGCGCCAGCGGCCCGAAGACCGACTGCGCGTTGCGCGTGAGACTAGCCGGCACACCGAGCAGCGACGCTGCGGCGGTGATCCCGACCGCCAGCAACGCCAACTGCATGAAACCGGACGCGAGGCGCGACGAACCGGACACGATCTGTTTGGTGACCAGGTCGATGGTGCCGTTGGTCAACTGGGCACCCGGCAGGAACGTGATCAGCGGCGGAATGAGGACCGCCAGCAGATTCAGATCCCACCCGGTCCTCGCCAGCAGGAAGGTGATGACGGCAACGACAAAAGCAGTCGCCAGCACGACCATCGCGGAGTACACCGGGTCGATGCGGGCCGTCCAGCGCAGGACCACCGCGGTCAACACCCCTAGCACCGCCGCGACACCCAGATCCAGCGGGTTGGCCCCGAGAAGCAACGCGATTCCGATGCTCATCCCGGTGTATCCGGCCACCTGTACCACCGCGGGGTAGGGGTAGTCGGCGTCCGCGATGGCGCTCAGCCGCGCGAGCCCGTCGCGTGGCGTGAGGCTTCCGTCACCGGCCTGTTCCGCCACTTCGGTGACGCCCTGCATCTGGCTCAGGTCGATGTCTCGTTCCCCGCCGCCGATCGCCGCTGTCGCCGAGTCTTCGACGCCCGGTACCGAGACCAGCAGCGCGGTCGGCAAGGTGATGATGGCCGCCTTCGGTTCGCCGCCCGCCGCGGCCACCTTGCGCAGCGTGTGATTGACCTGGATCAACGGCGCGCTGATGTCGAGCATGGCCTCGCCCAGCACCGTCAGGAACCTCAGGAGGTCTCGCCGGTCCGTGGGAGAGGCCGGCTGGGCAACCTGCGGGGCGGCAGTGGTGTGGGCTGGACGACCCGCCGCCCGCCGACCCGCAGCGCGGGTCTTGACGTACCAGGCAATTCCTGCGGCGATCGCGGCGAGCGTCACGACGACGCCGGTCAGTGCGAGCGGCCAGGGCACATTCCCGCTGGCGGCCGCCGGGGGACTGATCCATTCGACCTGGGTGCTGGTGCTCGTCGTGGTCGAAGTGGTGGTCGTCGTCACCGTGGGCGTGGTCGTGGTCGTGGTGGAGATCGATGACGAACCAGGTGTCGTCGTGGTCCGAGCGGTCTGCCCGCCCTCAGGTTCAGTGGACGTCGCGCTATCAGGTGGCGTCGTCGGTGCCGGTGTGGTTTGCGGAGTCGTCGACGTCTCGGTCGGGGTGTCCGTTGCGGTGCCACTTGCCGCCGCCGGATCGGACACCGTGGTGGTGTCGGTGGCGGCGGGCAGCGAAAGGAGCACAGACCTACCGAAGCAAACCAGCCTGGAAACAGCCAATCCGGATCAGCAGGCAACCCCTTCCAAGGAGTGCGTCAGGTAGCCCAGCATGGTGTCCAGAACGACGGCCCGGTCGAACTGCAGCGCGTAATCGACCGCTTTGCTGCTGTGCGCGACCCACTCCTGCTGGGTCATGGCGGTCACCGCTCGCAGCGCCTGCGCGATGGCCTCCGGATCGCTCACCGGCACGGTGATCGCGGTGTCGCCCACTGCCTCGGGAACCCCACCGGTCTCGGTGGTGATGACCGGTCCACCACCGGCGAGCATGTTCTCCACCAGAGCGATCCCGAAGGTCTCCACGAACTCCGGGCGCGGCAGGGTCGGCAGCACGAACGCGGTGCAGCCGCGCATCAGCGCCGGCTTCTCATCGTCGTCCACATCCGTGAGGACCGTGATCCGGTCGGCCAACGGCGAGGCGGCCGCCATTTCTCGCACCTGCTCCTCCTGAGGGCCCTGGCCCGCGATGATCAGCCGCACTTGATCGCTGACCCCGCTGCGTTCATAACCGGCGATCAGATCGGGTATGCCCTTGGCCTTGACCAGCCGGGACAGAAACAACACGTACCGCTCCCCGCCAGGCCGCGCCGGGCCATCACCGCGTTCGCCTCCGCTTGCGGAATCGAGCGATACGACGCCGTGTCCAGCGCCGGGTAGGAGATCTGGATCCGCCGCCGGCACTCGTGGGCGAACGAGGTGCCGTGCCGGGCATCGAGTTCGGCGGCTTCAGCGACGATCAGTTCCTTGGTGTACCGCGAGACCGCGAGCACACAATCGTTGGTCAGGTAGGCCGACAACAGGTGCACGGCCGCGCCGTACCGGTCCTTCTCGACGCAGTCACGGATGACGTTGGTGATGTCCGATCCGACCGCTTCGGCGATCGTGAGTACGTCGAGTGGTAGCCCCACGCGCTGGGCGACGGTGAGCGCGTCCGTGACGGCCGTGGTGTGCGGCGACAGATAGAGGCTCAGACAGATCGTCGGAGTGCCGTCAGTGAACAACTCGACCAATCGGCCGACCAGTCCGGCGTACCAGCGACCGTCCACGACACGGTAGTCACCGACCGGTTCAGGCCGCTCGACGGTGATGCCAGGGCTGTAGGGCTGGACACCGTCCAACGGCTTCAACGGCAGACCTGCCGCCTCCAACCGGTCCAACGGCCAGCTGAGGATCCGCACGTCGGTGAAGCCGCGTTGCAGAGCGGCCTCTGCGATGTTGCGCGCTTCGACCGAATGACCGCAGATGACCGGGTCCGCGCGGACCACGATGACCAAGCGGCGGTACCGCTCGAGAACGACTTCCGGTGCTGGCATCATTTCGTAACCCCCGTTGCGAGTGCGGTTGCCCCGACGCTGGGCCGGGACGGTGGCCGGAGCGAGGATCCCCAATCGGAGGGGGTGTCGCCCAGCGTGATGTGCAGCTCTCCGCCACGGTGCAGATCGCTCATGGTCAACCAGGTCTGCGGAACCTCGACACCGTCGAGGCGCACGGACTGGATGTACTGCGGTGCGGTGTCCCGGCTCGGCGCCCGGAAACCGCTGGTACGAATGAAGATTTCGGATTCGGCGGTGCGGATCTCGGCTTCCTCGAACGCCGGCGGATGCAACAGCACCACGTTCTGGCCGGCCACCGGGAACAGGCCCAGGCTCGCCCAGACGTACCACGACGAGATTGCGCCCGAGTCGTCGTTGCCGGCGAGCCCGCCCGGGCCGGTGCCGAACATCTGGTGCACCGCGGCGTGCACGACCTCCGCGGTGCGGTCGGGACGGCCGGCGTAGTGGTAGGCCCACGGCGCTTCCATGTCCGGTTCGTTGTTCATCCCCTCGAACCGGCCCAGCTCATAGCCCCGTTCGAGCTCGTCCCGGCCCGGTCGCAGCCCGGGTTGCACCACCGCAGGTGCTCCGTAACCGAAGAATCGGTCGAGCAACTCCACGAACCGGTCCTCACCCCCGGCCACCTTGATCCGGGCGGCCATGTCGTGCAGCAGCCGGAACGAGTAGTTCCACGGGCCGCCTTCGTAGAACGTCGACTTGGCCATCAGCCCGGTCTCCGGATTGAACGCTGCCGGCCAGCCGTCCGCCCAGGGCGCCAGATCGTCGACCAGAGCCTGGTCGTCGATGGCGTCGGCCACCACCGCCGCGCACCAATAGCCGAAGGCCAGGTCGAGAACGTGGCTGATCGGATGGGTGATGCCGTCGCGTAGGTACTCCTCGCCGTACGTGCGGCGCAGATCGGCGTGCATGTGCACGACGGCGCGGTCCCAGTCCACACCGGGCATCCGCAACTGGCACAGATCGGCGAACAGTGTGTGCGCCAAGGCACTTCCCTGCCGCGAGAAACGGTCCGCGCCGCGTGCCATGCGGTAGCCGATAGGGAAGTTTCCTCCTCCTCGCAAATCTTCAGCAGCGCGTTGGCCAGGTCGACGGCCCGCTTGGGTCGCAGCAGGGTCATCAACGGCAGCTGCGTCTTGTAGATGTCCCACATGGTGCACAGGTCGTAGACGAACGGACCGTTGGTCGGCCAGAACGGACTCTCGTCCTTGGCGAAGCACGGCTTCATCAGCGAGTGGTAGAGCGCGGTAGCCATCACGGTGCCCTGGTCGCGATCGGGAGTCGACACCGTGATCTGCGACAGATGATCGCGCCAGACGTCCTGGGTCTGCTGGCGCCGCGCATGGAAGCCGCCGACCAGGTTGCCGGTGTCCGCCGCCAGATTGGCTTTCGCCTGCTCGGTTCCCCTCAGCGAGAAGCCCATTCGCAGTTCCACCGTCTGACCCGCGACGGAGGGCCCGGCCCACATCAGGCCGAACGGGCGCAACGTGGTCGGTCGGATGTCGGCGAAATCCAACCGCGATCCCCCGGGCATGATGCGCCGGTCGTACCACAGGACCTGACGGAAGTCCGTGGCGTCGCATTCCAGGTGTACGGCGAGTGGGGCACCCTCCATGACCACCTCACCGCGCGCACTGCCCTGGCGCAGGAACTCCAGGTGCGCCCGCAACGGGACGGTCTCGCCGTACGGGATCGCCAACCCGCCGGTCGAGAAGTCGACGACCAGCCGGGCGTCGCGACTCTCGGGGAAGGTGTACCGGTGCACCGCGCTCTTGGGTCCGACGGTGATCTCGCAGACGATCCCGGTCTCGAGTTCGGCGCGGTAGTAACCCGGCTCCGCGTACTCGTCGCGCACCTGCCACGCCGTACCCAGATCGTCCAACGTGCTGAGCATCGGGGTGACCCGGAAGTAGTTGTAGTACTTGCGGATCGCGCCGGTGCCCGATTGCTGGAAGTGGGTGAAACCCGACACGCGCATCCGGTCGGTCATCGGCACCGGCAGACCCTCCGTGCCCAGCTCGTAGATGCCGTACCCCGTGGGATAGGCACCGGAGTAGGCACAGGCCGACACCATCCCGAACGGGTAGGTCGCACCGGGATGGGTGTTGCCGACCTGCGGCTTCGGCCACCACCAACTCGCCGCGATGCCGTGCGGCTGCGGCAGGTCGGTGGCGGCGGTGCCGATGAACGGATCGACCAGGTCGAACATTGGCGGCTCCCCTCGGGCGAGTGGCGCGGTCTGTTGTTCGACGGTAGGCGAGCTATGTGACGGTCGCGTTACGGGCAGGCGTCAGTCCGGACGCGGGTGGCTGGACCTGTCCCCGGCCGACGAGCGGGTCCGACCGCTTAGAGTCGACGGGTGCGCTGCGGCTACTTCGACTCCCACCGCTGCCGCAGTTGCGAGCTGATGGGTGTCCCGTACGCCGAGCAGCTGGCCGACCTCGACCGTCACCTGCGCGAGACCTTGCCGACCGTCCCTACTGAGGCGTGGTCCGCGCCGGCGGCCGGGCCGGAGTCGCACTTCCGGAACAAGGCCAAACTGGTCGTCGGCGGCCGGCGCGGAGCACCCACCCTCGGGATCCTGGACACCGCCGGCCGCGGCGTGGACCTGCGCGACTGCGGCCTCTACGAGCCGGGATTGCACGCAGCCCTGCCGCCCCTGGCGGATTTCGTCGCGCGCACCGGTCTCACGCCGTACGACGTGCCTCAGCGCAGCGGGGAGCTCAAGCACCTGCTGGTGACCCACTCCCCCGATGACGAACTGATGATCCGGTTCGTGCTGCGATCGACCGGTCAGCTGGCCAAACTGGAGCGCGCGTTACCCGATCTGTCCGAGCACCTTCCGCAGACCCGGGTGGTGTCGGTCAACCTCCTGCCGGAGCACCGGGCGGCCACCGAGGGCGCAGAGGAGCATCTGCTCACCCAACAGGCCGAACTGCCGATGCGGCTGCCGGAGCTGACTCTCTACCTCGGCCCGCAGGCGTTCTTCCAAACCGACACCGCGGTTGCAGCAATGTTGTATCAACAAGCGCAGCAATGGGTTTCGGATTTACGACCCAAGCTGGTGTGGGATCTGTTCTGCGGGGTCGGCGGCTTCGGCCTGCACGTCGCCCAGGTCTGCCAACCGCAGGTCCTGCGCGGGATCGAGATCTCTGCGGCCGCGGTGGCCTCGGCCCAGCGTGCGGCGGCCGCGCTCGATCAGACCGGCACCCGGTGCATCTTCGAAGCGGCCGACGCGGAGCAGGAGCTGGGCACCGACGCACCCGAGCTGCTCATCGTCAATCCGCCGCGGCGCGGTATCGGTGCCCTCGCCGGGCGGATCGAGCAATCCGGTGTCGAATATCTCCTGTACTCCAGTTGCAACGCGGGTTCGCTCGCCCGCGACCTGGCGGCCATGCCGTCGCTGCATCCGGTCGCTGCACGAGCCTTCGCGATGTTTCCGCAAACGCGGCATCATGAAGTGCTGGTGTTGCTCCGTCGCATCGATCACCCGGCTGGATAGGGTTTCGCCCATGCGCCGTCTCCTGCCCGCTGCCGCGTGTCTGAGCGCTGTCGTCACGCTCGGCGCATGCTCCAACGACTCGGGCAGGCCCCCTCAGCGGTCGCTTCGTCCGGCGTCGCATCGTCCGGGGTAGTTTCGTCAGCGCCGTCGCCGGCGACCGCGCCGGGCTCGAGTATCCCCACCGGGACGACCGTGACCGTCGCGGGATCCGGCGACATCCTGATCCACGGTCCGGTCCGCCGCAACGCGGCTGCCTTCGCCAAGCAGAACGGCGAGACCGGCTACGACTTCGATCCGATGTTCGCTCCCGTGAAGGCGGCGCTCAGCAAGGCGGACGTGACGATCTGCCAGCAGGAGACTCCGATCTCGGCCAACGACACCAACCTCGAGCACACCGGCCTGGTCTACAACGCGCCCAAGGAGATCGCGACCGCCGAGAAGAAGGCCGGCTTCGACGGGTGCTCCTTCGCCAGCAACCACACCTGGGACATGCAACTGGCCGGTATCCAGCAGACCCCGGCCACGTTGGAGAAGGCCGGTTTGAAGGTCGCCGGCGCGACTGCGACTGCAAGCGGTGCGGGTGCACCCGCCGTCTACCAGGTGGGCACGGTGAAAGTCGCTCAGTTCGCCTATGCCTACAGCGTGATCAACAAGGCCGGCCCGAGTCCCGAAGTGCCCTCGAGCGCCCCGTGGCTGGCCGATGCTTCATGGCCGGCGGAAGGTGTCGACGGCATCCTCGCCGAAGCCAAGAAGGCCAAGGAGGCCGGTGCCGACATCGTGGTCATCAGCATGCACTGGGGCAAGGAGTACCAGCAGCAGCCCACCGCCGATCAGACGACGTACGCGCAGAAGCTGCTCGCCTCGCCGTACGTCGATGCCATCTACGGCGCGCACGCGCACGTCATCCAGCCCTGCTCGACCCTCTCCGGCAAGTACGTCTTCTACGGAATGGGCAACTTCCTGTCCAACCAGGGCCAGGGCCAGGCCTCGATCCTCACCGACGCCAACGCCGACGGTGTGATCCCGACCGTCACGTTCACCAAGACCGCCGGCGGGTGGTCGCAGACCGCGACCTACCAGCCGACGCACGTGGACATCCCGGCGCACCACATCATCCGCACCACGTCGCCGACCCAGAACCCCACGGCCTACGCACGGGTGGTCAAGGCCATGGACAGCCTCGGCGACTGCCAGGCCAAACCAGTCGGTTAGCCGCGCTCGACCAGAACCCCGTCCGGGTCGGCCCAGACCGTGGCTCCCGGGCTGAAGGTGGCGCCCCCGAAGGTGACGGGTACGTCGACCTGCCCAGCTCCGTCCTTGGCGGACTTGCGCGGATTGGACCCCAGGGCGACGACCCCGATGTCCAGCGTCGACAGCACCTGGGTGTCGCGGACGGCTCCGTTGATCACGATGCCCGCCCAGCCGTTGTCGGTGGCGGCCTTGGCGATCAGGTCCCCGCACAGTGCGCTCTCGATCGAGCCGCCGCCGTCGACGACCAGGACGCGACCCTGCCCGGGGGTGTTGAGCAGTTCCTTCACGAGCGCGTTGTCGCGGAAGCAGCGGACCGTCGTTGCCGGCCCGCTGAAAGCCGGCCGACCGCCGTACGTGCGCCACGGCAACGAGCTGGAGTCCAGCGCTTCACCCAACCGGTCGTATACGTCGGCTGTCGCCTCGGAAGTCACGCTGCGTAGGCTAGCCGACCGTGGGGTGGCTCAAGAAGATCGGTATCGACGGTTTCGTCCTGTCCATTCTGCTCACCGTCGTCGTCGCCTCGATCTTCCCGGCCTCCGGCTCGTTCGCCCCGACCTTGGACAAGATCGTGGCCATCGCGATCGGCTTGTTGTTCTTCCTGTACGGCGCGCGGTTGCATCCGCGCGAAGCCCTCGAGGGTCTGGCGCACTGGCGGCTGCACCTGCTCATCCTGTGCTTCACGTTCGTCGTCTTCCCACTGGTCGGTGTGGCGATGCGAGCCCTGTCGCCCTGGTTGCTGTCGGCGCCGCTCTACACCGGAGTGCTCTATCTGACGCTGGTCCCCTCCACGGTGCAGTCCTCGATCGCGTTCACCTCGATTGCCCGGGGAAATGTGGCCGGCGCCATCGTCAGCGCGTCCGCATCCAACCTGCTCGGGGTGTTCCTGACCCCGCTGTTGGTCGTGGTGATGGTGGCCGCGGGACTTATGGGTGTCGACGGTGACATCTCGATCACCGGCAGCGCAGTCCTCGACATCGTCGTGCAGTTGTTGTTGCCGTTCGTCCTGGGCATGCTGGCGCGCCCGCTGATCGGCGGCTGGGTGAAGAAGAACGCATCCTGGCTCAAGTACGTCGACCGCTGCTCGATCCTGCTGGTGGTCTACTCAGCCTTCAGCGAGGGCGTCCGGGAGGGCATCTGGAGCAAGGTCGCCGTCTGGCAGATCATCGTGCTGGTGGTGTTGTCGGTGCTGCTGGTGCTGTTCATGCTGTGGCTGACGCGCTGGTCGGCGCTGCGGCTCGGGTTCAACCGTGCGGACATGATCGCCATCCAGTTCTGTGGGACCAAGAAGTCGTTGGCCAGCGGGCTGCCGATGGCAGCGGTGCTCTTCTCCGCGGGGACGGTCGGGTTGATCGTGCTGCCGCTGATGATCTTCCATCAGGTCCAGCTGATGATGTGTTCCTGGCTGGCGGGACGTTACGCCAGCGAACCGGTGGCTACGCCTTCCGCTCGATGATGCCGGGCATCTCCTGCTCCATCTGAGCGGCGATCTTCGCGAAGGCGATCTTCAGCAGCGGGCTGGCCACCTTGGCGATGCCGTTGAAGGTGACCTCCGAGCGGTAGCGCAGGTCGAGGGCACCATCGCCGACCTCGGTGAGGGTGATGTCGTCGATCGAGGTGGCGGTCTTGTTGGTCCCCTTGAAGATGATCCGCGTCGGATCGTCCCGGGTCAGTTCGTAGGTCAGCTCGGTCTTGCGGCCGAAGACCTCGGACACGTTGTCCCACCTGGTGCCCTGTGCGATCGGACCGTCATCCTGCTGGACGCACGACACCGTGCCCGGGTCCCAGTCGATGGCGTTGGCGAAGTCGCGCAGGTAGGCGCGCGCCCGCTCGACCGGGACGTTGACGCGGAAGGTGCGTTCCGTGGTGACCATGGCCCAACCCTGACATGCGCGACCGGGCTACAGCACACCCGGGACGGTGGACTCCTCCACCGACCCGTAGTCGACCGGGTACGCCGATCGATCGGCCGCCACCTCGAATCGTGCGATCTCCTGCAACAGCTCGAGTAAGCCTATGGGCCAGACGATTTCGGCGGTCTGCCGCAACTCCTGCTCACTCCACCAGGACCACGACACCATCGTGATCCGCTCCTCCTGCGTGTGCCCGGCCGTGGAGATCTCGAACTGCGGAACCCGCGCGAAGAAGAAGGTGTCGTGCTGGTCGATGACCACGTCGGTGTAACCGTGGACGACGTGGCGCACCATCAGCGGGCCGAAGAGCTGATCGTCGCGCAGTTGTAGCCCGGTCTCCTCCGCGACCTCCCGGACCGCAGCGACCTGCTCGGACTCACCATCCTCAATCCCGCCGCCGGGGGTGATCCACCAGCGCGAGTCGGCCATCCCGGGGTCGGTGTCGGTGAACAACAGCACCCGGTCCTGCTCGTCGAGCAGCAGGACGCGCGCGGTCCGACGGGTGCGGCGCGGGCGCTCATTCGCCGGGACCGGGATGAGGGTGCGGACGGGCTCTTCACTCGCGTCGTTCACACTTCACAGTGTGACAGCACCGACTTATCAGCGCTGGCGTCCGGCACTACGTCTCCTCCGGCCGCTCGCGGCCAGGCACCGGCACACCCTGCCCGGCTTCGCCGAGAAACAAGCCCGGCTTTTCATCACCCGCGACGTGGACATCCCCGGCGGTGAACCGCCGTTCGCCGTCGACATCTATCGCCCGGCGCGACGGCCCGAAAGGCTGCCGGTGCTCATCTGGTGGCATGGCGGCGGCTTCGTGGCGGGTAGCAGGACCGCCGCCTGCTGTCTGGCCACCGGGCTCGCGGAGGCGACCGGGTGGGTTGTGATCTCGGCGGACTACGCGCTGAGTCCGGAATCGGCGTACCCGACGGCGGTGCTGCAGGGCCACACCCTCCTGCAGTACGTCGCCGCGAACGCAGCTGCCCTCGGCATCGATTCCGGGCGGGTCGTTCTCGGCGGAGATTCGGCCGGGAGCGGTCTGGCCGCGCAACTGGTCGGAATGCAGACCAACCCGGAGTTGGCCCGGAGGATGGGCACGACGCCGGCAGATCTGACGGTGCGAGGCGCAACGCTCTACTGCGGTCCGTCCAACATGGACACCCTTGCTCAGACGGGGTTTCCCTTCCTCAAGGTCTTCCTGCCGGCCTACACCGGTCGCAAGGACTGGCATGCGCTTGCCCGCCTCGACGAACTATCAGCGGTCCGCTGGGTGACGCCGTCCTGGCCGGCCACGCTGCTCACCGGTGGCGACGCGGACCCGATGACCGGCCAAGTGATCGAGTTGCGAGATGCCCTGCAGCGCAACGGCGTCCCCATGGTGACCGACATCCATCAGGGCACTGGCGAAGGCCTGGACCACGAGTACGAAGTGCGCTACGACACTGTTGCCGGCCGGCACGTGCTGGATCTGACCGCCGACTTCCTGCGCGAGCTCACATCGTGAGGATCAACTTCCCGGTTGTGGCCCGGCCCTCCAGCGCCGCGTAGGCATCCGCCGCGTCGGCCAGGGGGTACCGGCCGCCGATGTCGAGTTTCAAGGAGCCGTCGGCCAGTCCGCCGAGGATGTCCTCGGCCCGCCACAGCAGCTCCTCGCGGGTCTGCAGGTAGGCACCCAGCGACGGCCTGGTGACGAAGAGCGAGCCGAGCTGGTTCAGCCGCTGCAGGTCGAACGGCGGGACCTGTCCGCTCGCACCGCCGAAGAGCACGCCCATCCCCCGGGGACGCAAGGACTTCAGCGATGCGTCGAATGTTGCTTTGCCGACACCGTCGTAGGCGACGTCGACGCCCCGTCCTGCCGCCTCGCGTACCGCGTCAGCCAGATCGTCGGTGGACAACCCGGTGTAGTCGATCGCGTGGTGGGCACCGAGCCTCCGGGCGATTTCGAGCTTTTCCGGCGTGCCGGCGGTCGCCACGACCGTGGCGCCTTTCGCGGTGATCAGCTGGACCAGCAACTGGCCGACCCCGCCGGCCGCGGCATGCACCAGGGCGATCTCGCCCGCCTTGACCGGCCACGTCGAGTTGACCAGATAGTGCGCGGTCATCCCCTGCAGCATCGCGGCGGCAGCGACCTCCAGATCGAGATCATCGGGCACCGGAACCGTCAGCGCTGCAGGAAGATTCACCAGTTCCGCAGCACTGCCGGCGGCTTGCCCCCAGGCCACCCGATCCCCGACGGAGACGTCGGTGACCCCGGAGCCGACCTGTTCGACGACGCCGGCTCCTTCCTCACCGAGGGTGAAGGGTGTGTCCTGCGGATAGACACCCTGGCGTTTGTACACGTCGATGAAATTCACGCCCGCGGCAGCAACGCGCACCTGCACCTGCTCAGGGCCGGGCGCCGGAACTTCGATGTCGCGGACCGCCAGGACGAAGCGGTCGCCGTGTTCGGTGACGAGGAGTGCTTTGGTCATGCTCAAACACTAGGCCGGTACAGCTGCACGGCACCCACCGGAAAGTATCCGGCCGCCAATGCTGCGCGGGTGCTCGCGACGTTCCCCGGCGAGACCGCCACGAGCACCGGCTCGTCCGAGAGCCGTCGGGCCTCCAGCAGCAGCTCGCGCCCCAGCCCCTGACCGCGCAGGGCGGGATCGACTTCGAAGGCTGCTTCCAGGTAGCCGGCGATGCCGCGGCCCAGCACGAGGACGCTGCGTGCATCGCCGAAAACCTTCACCTGCGAGCGCAACTCCCGCGCTCGACGTACCCGCGGGTGATCATCCAGATCGTGACGCTCGACGAGCGTCGCAGACTCGTCCAACGGCTGGGCGATCAGGATCTGGTCCAGTACGTCGATCCACCCGTCCGGGCCCGCCAGAGCGACCAGCACGCGCGGGTCGTGCGCTCCCCGAAGCCGTCGACCCCTAGTGCGGTCAGCGCATCGTCGCTCCAGGAGGAGGGCGCACTGACGAACGCGTGCCCGGTCAACGCGATCACGGCGTACAAACCCGGCCACCAGGGTTCGATGCGGGTCCAGCCGCCGTCGACCGGCGGCCGCTGCGACAGATTCCACGGCGACCGGTTCACTCGAAACGCGAGGGGTCACCGGCGCCGACGCGGATGATCTCGGGGTAGCCGGCGGAGAAGTCCACGACGGTGGTCGGTTCGGTGCCGCACTCGCCGGAGTCGATGACCGCATCGATCTGGTGGTCCAGTTCCTCTTTGATCGCCCAGCCGTCCACCATGGGTTCCTCCTGCCCGGGCAGCAGCAGCGTGCTCGAGAGCATCGGCTCGCCCAGCTCCTGCAGGACGGCACACGCCACCGGATGGTCGACGATGCGGACTCCGACGGTGCGCTTCTTGGGATGCAGCAGGCGGCGCGGCACCTCGGAGGTGGCCGGAACGATGAAGGTGTAGCTGCCTGGCGTCGCCGCTTTGATGGCCCGGAAAGTCGCGTTGTCCAGTTGCACCAACTGCCCGAGCTGGCTGAAGTCGTGGCAGACGATCGTGAAGTGGTGCTTGTCGTCCAGGTGCCGGATCCGCACGATCCGGTCCTTGGCGTCGGCGTTGCCGAGCATGGCGCCGAGCGCGAAACACGAGTCGGTGGGGTAGGCGATCAGCCCCCGTCGCGCAGGATGTCAACGACCTGCCGGACGCTGCGGGGCTGGGGATCCTGCGGGTGGACGTCGAAGTAGCGGGCCATCACCCCACGGTATTGGCTGGCAGGTCCTTTGCGTAGGCCGCGAAGACCCGCCGTGCGCGGAAGCCGAGCCCCTCGTAGAGTCCGAGGGCCCCGGTGGGGTTCTCGGAGTCGACGTGCAGGTCGGCGACGGCGTAGTGCGCTTGCTTCGCCGCCACCAGGGTCGCGAGCAACGCCAGCCGGGCCAGCCCCCGGCCCCGGGCGGCTCGGCGGGTGCCGACGCTACCGATGTACAGCTCGCCGGCCACCCAGCTCTCGCTGATCACATAGGCGTTGACGGTGCCGTCGTGGGCGACCACCAGCGAGGATTGCTCCGGGCGCAGCGACCGGGAACCCATCCGGTCTGCCCATTGCTGTGCCGTGGGCGGCGCCGAGCCCCAGTGGTCGGCGAAGGCCTCGCAATGCGCGAGCCGGACCTGCTCGACCAGCCCGGCGTCAGTGAGGTCCAGCGGCCGGGTGATCCCGCCGGGAGCCGGGAGATCCTGGTCCTGAAGATCGGTGATTTGCATCTGGGTGAAGTAACGCACCGGCCGGTAGCCACGGTGCTCCAGCAGCGGGCGGACGCTCGCGCCGTCGGTCAGACCTTCTGCTTTGAGCCGGATGTCCACACCGGGGAACCGGCTGCGGGCCAGATGGACTGCGCGCTCCTCCTCGCGTGCGATGAGTTCCCGTCCGATGCCGCGACCGCGATGCGACGGCCGCACCCCGCCGCTGAGGGTGGCACCCACGAAACCTTGGCTGTCGATGCCGCGGACGCGGACCTGCCCGTAGGCGACCAGCTGATCGCCGTCCCACACGGCCATGAGGTCCCTGGCCGGGTCGACGCCGTCCTCGGTCAGTTCCTCGGCCAGGTCTTCCTCGTCGTAGAACTCATCGGTGTCATCGAACCGGGCGAGCTCGTTGGTGAGTTCGGTCCAGGCGGCGACGTCGTCGAGGGATGTCCAGCGCATGAGGACTATGGTGCCCAGCGATCGACGAGAGTGCGAACGACTTTCAGGTCCCGCGTCGTCGCGACGTGACCGCCGCGCTCCAGCCGGGCGTTGCTGAGCTTCGCCTCGTGTGCCGACTTCGCCAACCACCAGACGGCCTCGCCGGCCCGGGCGTGCACCCGCTCGCCGTCGATGTCCCAATGGTCCAGTTCGAGCACCTTCTCGTGCGGGATCGGCTCAGCGAAGAATGTCACGTATTGCCGGGTCGCGTCCGGTAGCGGACTGGCCAGAGCATCCACCCACGCCAAGATCTCGCGCAGCTGGGCGGGCGTGCGGACAATGCACGGCACGGCGAAGCCGAACTCTTCCGCGATGACCCGCTCCAGGGACGACCGCACTGCGGCCACGCTCCGCTTGCGGGTCCCGATGAGCAGGTTGCCGCTCTGGATGTAGGTCTCTACCTCGAATCCGTTGTCCTGCAGAACTTCTCGCAGTCGAGCCATCTTTACCCAGCGGGGCGCGACGTTCACGGCCCGCAGCAGGACGACGTACTCCATCTCAGTCGATGTGCATCGACACGTCGGTCGGCAACAACACGGTCCGGCTCACGGTGCACAGGCGCTCGTGCGATCGGCGTACGGCGTCCGGCAGCTCCGCGCGCGCCGCGTCCCCCGCCTCACCCTCGGGGAACCGCACCGTGAAGGTGACGTCGATCGGGCCCATGTGGTTGCCCTCCTCATCGCGCAGCTTGTCGCCCTCGGCGACGACGTCGAAGGCGGTCGGCTCGGCGCGCCGAGTGGTGAAGATGTCGACGTCGATGGCGCTGCAGCCGGCGATCGCGGTCAGCAGTAGTTCGACGGGACTGAACAGATCGTCGCTGGCGTCACCGAAGTCCAAGGTGCCGCCACGGGCGTTGGTCGCGGTGAAGTGGCCGGCGGCGGTACGGGTGATGCTCACACTGCGGTGGTTGGTCATTCCACTAGCGTAGAGAGCGTGACCCAGCAGACCGACCGCAAGCACTTCCCGGACAACTACATCGTGCTGATCCGGCACGGGGAGACCAAGTGGTCGCTCACCGGTCAGCACACCGGCGTCACCGATCTGCCGTTGCTTCCCGAAGGCGAGCAAGGTGCCCGGCGCGCCGGCGAGCTGGTCAAACACCTCGACATCAAGCATGTGCTGGTCTCCCCGCTGCTGCGCGCCCGGCAGACCGCCGAACTGGCCGGCTTCACCGACTACGAGATCGATCAGGACCTGCGCGAGTGGGATTACGGCGGCTACGAGGGCCTGACGACCGACCAGATCCGCGAGCAGATCGGCAATCCGGACTGGGAGATCTTCACCAACGGTGTCGTGCCCGGGGAGACTCCCGGTGAGACGGTCGAGGACGTGTCCGCCCGGGTCAGCCACGTGGTCAACCGGGTCCTCCCCTGCTGGAGGACTCCAACGTCGCACTGGTCGCCCACGGTCACTCGTTACGTATCTTCGCCGCGACCTTCCTGCAGAAGAACCCGCGCTTCGCCGGTCAGCTGCGCCTGGACGCGGGCGCGGTTTCGATCCTGGGCTACTACCACCAGTACCCGAGCATCGAGGTGTGGAACCGGCGCGAGCGGCATTAGCTCACCACGTGTGGACGGGCGCGTTGTCCCCCATGTGCTCGAGGTAACGCTCGAGCATTCCGGCCAGCGCCGTACGCCGATCAGCACCCTTGCGCTCCAGCTCCTCGACGCAGGCGATCTGCCACGAGGCACCGTTCACCTCACGGCGGCAGCGTTCCTCGATGATGCCCAGGTAGCGCGCGGCCACGTCGTGCGCCACGCCCCGGTGCGCCAGGCCGTCGTACGCCAGGGGCACCAGGTGACGCTGCACCAACTCGACGGCGGTCACCGTTCCGTAACCGGGCCAGTAGACCTCGGCCTCGATCCCACGGCGCGCGCACTCGGTGAAGTTGGCGTACGCCGCGGCGAAGCTCATCCGCGTCCATACCGGCCGCTCGTCGGCAGTCAAGCGGTCCATCAAGCCGAAGTAGAAGGCTGAATTAGCCAGCGTGTCAACGATACTCGGACCTGCTGGCAGGACCCGGTTCTCGACGCGCAAGTGCGGCTGGCCGTCCACCACGTCGTAGATCGGCCGGTTCCAGCGGTAGATGGTGCCGTTGTGCAGCCGCAGCTCCTGCAGGGCGGGCGCGCCGCCCTCATCGAGGACGGCGACCGGATCCTCCTCGGAGCACTCCGGCAGCAGCGCCGGGAAATAGCGCACGTTCTCCTCGAAGAGGTCGAAGATGCTGGTGATCCACCGCTCCCCGAACCACACGCGCGGCCTGACCCCTTGGTTCTTCAACTCGACCGCACGCGTGTCGGTTGCCTGGGCGAACAACTCGACCCGCGTCTCGGCCCACAGCCGCCGACCGTAGAAGTACGGCGAGTTCGCCCCCATGGCCAGTTGCAGCCCGGCAACGGCCTGCGCGGCGTTCCAGTAGTCGGCGAATTGCATCGGCTCGACTTGCAAGTGCAATTGCACTGAGGTGCAGGCAGATTCGGGAGCGATCGTATCGGCGTACGTCGCCAAGCGCTCCCCCGTCATGCCCTGGATATCGATGAAGATGTCCTCGCCACGGGCGTTGACGATGGACTCGTTCAACGCCAGGTAGCGGTTATTGGCGCTCATCCAGTCGGCGTCGAAGTGCTCCGGCATCAGCGTCGGCAGGATTCCGATGGCGCAGATCCGCACGTCGTGCTCGCGCGCACGGCGTTCGGCCTCGTTGAGACTGGCCCGCAGGTCTTCCTCCAACTGCCGTGGCGCGTCGCCGGGCAGGGCGCGGGGTGGGACGTTGAGTTCGATGTTGTACTGACCCAGCTCGGTCTGATAGTCCGGATCGGCAATCGCCTCCAGGATGCTGGCGTTCTTCATCGCTGGTTGCATCTGCGCGTCGACCAGGTTGAGTTCGATCTCCATGCCGGTCAGGCGCTTCTCGGCGGGGAAGGCGTGCGTACGCAGCATCCGTTCGAAGACATCGAGATTCTGACGCACCTTTTCGCGGTACCGCTGGCGGTCCTCGCGCGTGAATCCGGTGCCTGCAACCTCGTCACCCATAGGGTCAGCCTAGGCGCGCCTGGCCAAGGCTGTCGGAGGTCGCGCTTATGGTGCAGCCATGCGCTTCTTGCACACCTCCGACTGGCACCTGGGACGCTCGTTCCACGGGGCCGGACTACGGGCTGCGCACGAGTCGTACCTCGATCATCTGATCGAGGTTGCTCGCCGCGAAGCGGTGGACGCGGTGCTGGTCTCCGGCGACATCTACGACCGGGCCATTCCCTCCCCGGAGACCGTTGCGCTGCTCGACGACGCGCTGAGCCGTCTGCTGGACACCGGTGCCCAGGTCATCGTGACCAGCGGCAACCACGATTCGGCGGTCCGACTGGGCTTCGGCGCCCGGATGCTCGAGTCCGCCGGGCTGCATATCCGCTCGCACGTGTCATCGGTCGGACGGCCGATCCCGGTCGGTGACGGTTTCGTGGTCCCCGTCCCCTACCTGGAGCCCGCCAGTGTCGCGGACGCACTGGGGGCGACCGAACGCACCCACGCCGGAGTGCTCCGGGCCGCGCTGGCCGACCTTCCCGCCTGCGCCGGACCCACGGTCGCGATGGCGCACACGTTCGTCACCGGGGCGACCTCGTCGGACTCCGAGCGCGACATCAGCGTCGGGGGCCTGGCGGCGGTGCCTGCGGCGGTCTTCGAGCAGTTCGACTATGCGGCCCTGGGGCACCTGCACCGCCCGCAAGCGGTGACCGAATCCGTGGTCTACTGCGGATCGCCCGTGGCCATGTCCTTCAGCGAAGCCGACCACGTCAAGGGCACCGAGCTGGTGTCGATCGTCGGCGGCGTGCTGTCGCGGGAGACGATCGCGGCGCCCGTCGAGCGGCCCGTGGTCCGATTGCGCGGCGCATTGTCGGAGCTGTTGTCGTCGTCGGCCTTCTCGTACGCCGAGGGCGCCTGGTGCGAGGTGACGCTCACCGACCCGACGCGACCGCTGGGGGCGATGGACCGGGTACGCCGGCGCTTCCCGCATACGCTCAGCCTGCAGTTCGCATCGGAGACGACAGACCTGGCTGCACGTCGCGGGTATGCCGAGAAGGTCCGCGGCCGAGGTGAATTGGACGTGTGCTGTGGTTTCCTCTCGCACGTGCGCGGGGGCACGGGCGCCTCCGACGACGAGTCCGAACTGCTGCGCGCCGCCCTGGCCGTCGCCGACCGTGCCGACCGGGAGGAATTGTCCGACGACGCGGTGCGTAGCGCATGAAGATCCATCGGCTCTCGCTGACCGCATTCGGCCCGTTCGCCCAATCGCAGGACATTGACTTCGATGCCGTCGGCGCAGCGGGTCTCTTCCTGATCCACGGCCGCACCGGCGCGGGCAAATCGAGCCTCCTGGACGCGATGTGCTTCGCCCTGTTCGGCAGCATTCCGCGGCAGCGGGTTTCGACCGGCGCGGTGACGGTTGCCAGTGACCATGCTCCGGGCGTGCAGCCCACCGTCAGCATGGAGTTCTCGGTGGCCGGTCGGCGCTTGCGGATCGCTCGCACGGCCAGTTACGAGGTGGTCAGCAAGAAAGGTCAGCCCACGACCCGCCGCTCGACGGTGCGTCTGGAAGAACTGCGCGACGGTCGGTGGCAGGAGCAGGCGGTCAAGGAGCAGGAGACCGGTGAGTTCATCAAACGCACCCTGGGCCTGGACCTGCAGCAGTTCGTCCAGCTGATCCTGCTGCCTCAGGGTGAATTCGCGGCCTTCCTGCGCGCCAAACCCGATGACCGGGGTGTGCTGCTCGAGCGGTTGTTCTCCGTCGACCGCTACCGCGGTGTGGAGAAGTGGTTGACCGAGCGCCGATCGATCGCCCGTACCCGGCGCGACGAGGCCGCCACCGCTGTCGCCCGGTGCCGGGACCGGATCGATGAGGTGCTGGTGGCCAGTGGCCGCGAGGAGCCGCTTCCGGACACCGACCTTCCGTCTGCGGTATCCGGATTTCTGGCCCGGTTGGAGGAGGAGGCCACCGAGGCCATGGCCCGGGCGCACACCGCGGCCGATGCTTCCGCGACCGCCCGCCAGACGTTCGTGGCCGCACAGCAGCGTTCAGTTCGCCGGGCGGAAGCCGCAGCCGCGATCCAGCAGCGAGACGAGTTGCTGGCCGCGGCACCGCTGCAGTCGGCGCGAAGGCGCCGGCTGGCCGCGGCCCGCCGCGCCCTGCAGGTCGATCCGCTGGCGGAAATGCACCGGCTACGTACCGGCCGCCGGGATGTGTCGCGGGCCGCGTTCGAGACCGCCGTTGCGTCGCTCCCCGCCGTCCTCCGAGGCAACGGCGCCGATGAATGGTGGGCGGAACTCACGGCGTCACTGCTCACCGGTGGCCGCGCGCTGGACGGTCTCTCCCAGAAGCACAGCTCACTGCACCGGCTTCACGAACGGCGAGAGTCACTGAACCGCAGCGAAATTGCTGCTGCGGGCCGGGTCGAGAACCTGCGTGCACAACAAGTGGAAACGGAAGCTGCGCAGACGGCGTTGCGCGCTGTGACAGCCGGTTCCGAGGCAGCCACCGCTCGCTGGACTACGGTCAACGCGGCGATCGATGCCCTCGGCAAGTTGGCGGCGGCGTCCGCAGCGGTCACGCACGCTCGGGCTGCCTGCGAGTCGGCGGTGCGGACGGCGGCCCTCGCCCAAGCAGCCAGCGGCGAGGCCCGCGCCGAAGTCGACCGGCTGCGGGCGGCACGCCTCGCCGGGATCGCTGCTGAACTCGGTGCCGATCTGGAGAACGGCGTCCCGTGCCCGGTCTGCGGATCCGCGGCCCACCCTCCCCCGCGACACCGACCGACGACGCCGTGACCGCCGACGATGTCGCAGCGGCGTCGGCCACGGCGGACCGCACCGTCGCCGAGGCAGCCGCGGCTGACCAAGCGTTCGCCGCCTCACAGGCACGGCTGACGGTTGCGCAAACCCATTGGGAAGCAACTCATTCGGACCTGCCGGACTGGTCACAGGTCGAGCAATGGCTTCCGGCAACCCTCGTCTCGACCGCGAGTGCGGTCTGGTCCGCCACAGCACCGTTGACCGCGGACGTCATCGAGACGTGCACCGCTGGGCTGGCACAGGTGCAGCGGTCGGCCTCCGACGAGGTCGAGCGGGTGAGACGGGCGATGCGAGACCTCGATGAACTCGCGGAGAGCGCCGATGTCGTGTCCACCGAACTGGCCGCTGCCACCGCCGATCTCGTGACGGCGCGTGCCCGGCTCGCGGACACCGACGCCGAGATCGACGACCTGTCCAGCGCCATTGCGGCAGCGGAGAAGCAACATACCGAGACGTGCGCCTGCGCCGGTGACGCGGACGGTCACGCCGAGGCGGTCGCAGCAATCGATGAGATCGTCCGACTACTGGCGGGGGTCACGACCGATCGGGCGCTCGCCGAGGAAGCCGCCGGCGACCTCGCAACAGCGTTGCAGAAACACGGCTTCGCCGATATCGGGGATTACAACGAGTCACGCTGCACCGCCGAAGAATGTGCCGTTCTCGAGGCCGACATCGCCGACTACGACGCCCGGCTGCAGGCCACGACCGCCGTTCTCGAACTCCCGGCGGTCGTCGCCGCCTGCGCGGCCGCGCCGGACGACCTCGATGCACTGCAAGCCGCCGCCGCCGTGGCCGAAGAGCGGGCCGCCGACGAGCGGGCGGCGGCGACCGGGCTGGAGGCAACCGTCACCCGGCTGCGCGCTCTGACCGGTGACCTCGGCGCGGTGCACTCGGCGTACGTTGCGGCGGAGCGAGCCTTCACTACGGTGGCGACCCTCGCCGATACGGTCAACGGCACGGGCGAGGACAACGCGTTGCGGATGCGGCTGTCCGCATACGTCCTCGCCGCGCGGCTGGAGTCCGTGACCAGGTTCGCGAACGAACGGCTGACGGCGATGAGCGACGGGCGATTCACCCTCGAGCACAGCGACGCCCGCGCCAAGCACGGGGCCCGCAGCGGCCTGGGGCTGGTGGTGCGGGATGCCTGGACCGGGCAGACGCGAGACACCGCGACGCTGTCCGGTGGCGAGTCCTTCATGGCATCGCTGGCCCTCGCGCTGGGGTTGGGTGACGCCGTCCTCGCCGAGACCGGCGGACGACCGCTGGAGACCCTGCTGGTCGATGAGGGTTTCGGCTCGCTGGATCAGGACACGCTGGACCGGGTGTTGCAGGTGCTGGACGAATTGCGCACCGGTGACCGCGTCGTCGGGATCGTCAGCCATGTTCCTGACCTGCGGCAGCGCATCCCTTCGCAACTGGAGGTGCGGCGCTCCGAAGCGGGGTCCACCGTCCGGATCCGGGACGGAGCCAGCGCGGCCTAGCCGCAGCGGTGCGATAATTCGGCCGTGGCCCGCGATATCCGACAGTCCAAGAAGCTCCAGCACGTGCGGTACGACGTGCGCGGTCCGATCCTGGTCGAGGCCGAGCGTCTGGAGGCCGAGGGCCATCGGATCCTCAAGCTGAACATCGGCAACCCGGCACCTTTCGGGTTCGAAGCACCCGAGACGATCCTGCAGGACATGGTGCACCACCTGCCCAATGCCCAGGGGTACAGCGACTCGCGCGGCATCTACTCGGCCCGCACGGCGGTTGCGAACTTTTATCAGGCCGAGGGGCTGACCGATGTCCGGGTCGAAGACGTGTTCATCGGCAACGGCGTCAGCGAGATGATCTCGCTGGTGCTGCAGGCGTTCGTCGACGACGGCAACGAGATCCTGGTTCCCGCACCGGACTACCCGCTGTGGACCGGCGCGGTTTCCCTTGCCGGGGGCACACCGGTTCATTACCGCTGCGACGAGGCCGATGGTTGGAATCCCGACCTCGCCGACATCGAAGCCAAAATCACCGAGAACACGCATGCGTTGGTCGTCATCAATCCGAACAATCCGACCGGCGCGGTCTACTCCCCCGAGATCCTGCAAGGCCTGGCCGACATTGCCCGTCGCCACGATCTGGTGCTCTTCGCCGACGAGATCTACGAGAAGATCCTCTTCGACGGTGCGGTCCACCATCACCTGGCCGGGTTCGCCGGTGAGGACGTGCTCTGTCTGACGTTCAGCGGCCTGTCCAAGGCATACCGGGTTGCCGGGTTCCGCAGCGGGTGGGTCACTATCACCGGTCCCCGCCACCGGGCCACGGACTTCCTCGAAGGCCTCACCCTGCTGGCGAATATGCGGATGTGCGCGAATGTCCCTGCCCAACACGCGATTCAAACCGCGCTCGGCGGTTACCAGTCGATCAACGACCTGTTGCTGCCGGGCGGCCGGCTGCTGGAGCAGCGCAACGTGGCCTACGAAATGCTCAACGACATCCCGGGGGTCTCCTGCGTCAAGCCGATGGGTGCGCTGTACTGCTTCCCGCGGCTGGACCCGCAGGTCTATCCGATCGCGGACGACGAGAAGTTCGTGATCGATCTGCTGCGCGAGACCAAGATCCTGGTCACCCACGGCACCGGCTTCAACTGGCCGGATCCCGATCACTTCCGCCTGGTGACCCTGCCGTCGGTCGAGGACCTCACTGAGGCCTTGACCCGGATCGGAGACTACCTGGCCACCATCCGGGTCTGATCCGCCAACCCCTCGATGAGCACGGCTGACCTCCTCGTTGAGGACATCCGGCGCGAATTGCGCTCGATAGCTGATCCGCTGCTCGCTCCGGGACAGCAGCAGTACATGAAGTCAGCCATGCCCTACCTGGGTGTACGCGTGCCGACTGCGCGACGGATCGCCCGCACAGCCGCGCGAGCTGTGACCGACCCGGACACATCTCGCGCTGCAGCGCTGCGGCTGTGGGACGAGGCGACCCACCGGGAAGAGCGCTACGCGGCCCTTGCTCTGTTGGCCACGAAAAACGTTGCTGGGCGGGCTGATTCACTGGCACCGCTGGAGCACTTCATCCGGGACGGGCAGTGGTGGGATTACGTCGACGAGGCGGCTCACCGCTTACGGGAGCTGCTCGACGCGGACGTTGTCGGGATGCCCGACCTGCTGCGGCGCTGGAGCCGGGACGAGAATCTCTGGATCCGGCGGGCATCCATCATCGCTCAATTGGGTCGCGGCGAAGACACCGATCTGACATTGCTCGCCGAGGTGATCGAGCCCAACCGTCAGGACCGCGAGTTCTTCATCCGCAAGGCGATCGGGTGGGCACTGCGCGATGCTGCTCGTGCTCATCCGGAGTGGGTGCGCAGCTATCTGGCTACCCACGAGCTGTCGCCGTTGAGCAGCAGGGAAGCCGCGAAGCACCTGTGAGGCCATCAGGAGGCGAAGGTGGTCCGCAATCGTAGTTTCGACTCCTGGTCAGCACCCATCTCGTCCAGACCCAGCAAACCCGCGCCCAACACCGGGGCCGCGCGCACCACGCGGGTTCGCGCGTGCGGCTGGCTCTCGGTGAGCAGACGGTCGATCTCTGTCATGAGGTCGCGGTGTCCGGCCGTGAGAACTCCGCCACCCAGAACCACGTCGATCGGCGTTCCCGCGCGGCCCAGCCTCCGGATGGCGGCTACGGCAAGCCGGACGACTTCCTCAGCCTGGCGAAGGACTATCCCTCGCGCGACCTGGTCCCCCGATGCGGAGACCTCGAACAACAAGGGCGTCATCTGCAGGCAGGAGGTCTCCGGTAGATCGCCGAGGTGCACCGCCGCGATCAGCTCGGCCATCGAGTCCAACCCGACACTTCGCGGTAGGGCCTCGCGCAACGCCGTTTCCGGACCTCGACCATCCTCGGCTCTGGCCGCCCACCACATCGCCTCCTGCCATAGGCCCCCGCCACCGCCCCAATCCCCGGAGATGTGACCGACCGCGGCAAAGCGCGCGGTCGTCCCGTCCGCGCAGATCCCGGCGCAGTTGATCCCCGCCCCGCAGACCACGGCCACACCATCCGGCGCATCGAGACCGGCCCGCAGGAGCCCGAACGTGTCGTTGCGGACCGTAGTGGTCTGCGACCACCCCCGACCAGCGATCTGATCATGCAGCGCCGTGACCTCGCGGTCCAGGTCCGCATTGGCCAGACACGCCGAAACGTGTTGCGCCACAGGAACACCGGCCCGAGCACCGACCGCCGAGCGCAACTGCTCCACCAGCGCAGCCAGGCTGTCGACCGCAGCACCAACGCCCACCTGATGCGGGCGGAACGGGCCACTGCGCGCGCTGGCGACCACCTGGCCGTCGGCGGCTATCAACAACCCATCGGTCTTGCTGTTCCCGGCATCGATGGCGATGACGGCGTACCGGCACCTGGCTGAAACCGTCGGCACGTCAGGCCCACGTCAGGTATTCGCGGTTATGGGCGATCAGCCGATCGGTCAATCCGTTGGCGCGGTCAACCTGCCCGACCAGGGGTGTGCCAACAAGGCCTTGAACACGCGAGCCCGGCCGCCGTGCAGCGCCGCGTCGAGCGCCAGGTGTTCGTACGCCGTGACGGCCGAGACCAATCCCGCGAACACCGGGTCCACCTCCGCGATCGGGGTGGGGCGCACGCCGTCGTGGCCGACGAGCGCCGGGACTTCGATGACAGCGTGATCGGGCAGGAACGGAAGCGTTCCGTCGTTGCGCAGGTTGACCACTTGCCTCGAGGATTGCGTCTGCTGGCCCAGTAGCGCCGCGATGAGGTCGACCGCCGCCTCCGAGTAGTAGGCGCCCCCGCGCTCCATGAGCAAGGCGGGTTTCTCGGTCAGCCCTGGATCGGCGTACATCTGCAGGAGTTCGGTCTCCAGGGCGCTCACCCGTGCGGCACGGGTGGGAGCATCGAGCAGTTCACGCACTACCTCGTCGTGTGCGTAGTAGTAGCGCAGGTAGTACGACGGCACGACGCCCAGGGTGTGCAGCAACTCTTCGGGTAGTTCGATCTCGTGCGCCAGCTCGGCCGCGTTGGTCCTCAGCAGTTCGGGAAGACGATCGGTTCCGTCGACGTACGCCGCTCGCTCCCAGGTGAGGTGGTTCAGGCCGACGTGGTCGAGTGCGACCTGATCGGGACGAACACCCAGCAGGCGCGCAAAACGACGTTGGAAACCGATCGCCACGTTGCACAGGCCGACGGCCCGGTGGCCGGCCTCCAGCAAAGCCCGGGTGACGATACCCACCGGATTGGTGAAGTCGACGATCCAGGCTTGGGGCGCCCGACGACGCACCTGGTCGGCAATGTCAAGCACCACCGGCACAGTGCGTAGGGCTTTCGCCAGACCACCCGCACCCGTCGTCTCCTGACCGACGCAGCCACACTCCAGCGGCCAGCTCTCGTCTCCGGATCGCGCTTCCTGTCCGCCGACACGCAACTGGATCAGCACCGCGTCGGCACCCTCCAGCGAACGGTCCAGCGACGTCTCGGTGCGCAGGTTGGCCGGGTGTCCGTGGGCGGCCAGGATTCGGTGGCTGAACCCGCCCACCAGATCGAGCCGGTGAGAGTCCGGGTCGACCAGCACCAACTCGTCGACCGGGAGAACATCGCGCAGTCGGGCCATGCCGTCCACAAGCTCGGGGGTGTACGTCGAACCTCCCCCGACGACAACGATTTTCAACCCTTGACTCCTGTCAACGCGACTCCCTCGATGAAGGCCTTCTGAGCCAGGAAGAAGATGATGATCACGGGTGCCATCACGAGCAGCGTCGCGGCCATCGTGAGGTTCCAGTTGGTGTGGTGGGCACTCTTGAAGGACTGCAGGCCGTAACTCAGCGTCCAGGCCGCCGGGTTCTCGCTGGTGTAGATCTGCGGTCCGAAGTAGTCGTTCCAGCAGTAGAAGAACTGGAACAACCCGACAGCCGCGATCGCGGGCCGAACCATGGGGATGACCACCCGCAGCAGGATCTGCAGGTCGCTACAGCCGTCGACCTTGGCCGCCTCGAGGTACTCACGTGGGACGGTCAGCATGAACTGGCGCAACAGGAAGATCGAGAACGCGTCCCCGAACGCCATGGGGATGATCAACGGCCAGAGGGTTCCGGTCAGTCCCAAGTCCTTGGACCACACCAGGTACAACGGAATGATCGCGACCTGTGGGGGCAACATCATGGTCGCGATGACGGCCATCATCGCGACATTGCGGCCGCGGAATCGGAAGCAGGCCAGCGCGTAGGCCACCGGGATGCTGGACAGCAGCGTCAGTGTCGTGCCGAACACGGCGTAGATCAACGTATTGCGCCACCAGGTGGCGAAACCGGGCGTGTGCCAGACGTCGACCAGGTTGTGCCAGACGAAGGGATCGGGCCACAGCTCCGAGGTCAGCGACTGTTGGTCGCTCATCACCGCGGTGAGCGCGACGAAGACGAACGGCAGGACGAAGAAGAGGACGGCCGCAATCGCGAAGACGTGCAGGGCGATCCATTGCAAGACCGACTTCAGGCGGGTGCCCGAGGCAACAGGTGTGACCGTCGCTGCGCTCATCAGTCCTCCCCCATGAATCCACTGCGTCGACGCATCAGGAATGCGGCGAAGGCCATCGAGAACACGAACAACACCATGGCCACCACGCAGGCCGAGCCGATGTCGAACCGCTGGAAGCCCAGGTTGTAGACCAGTTGCGGCAAGGTCAGCGTCGACCCATCCGGGTAGCCCGGCTCGACCTGCTGACCGGAGCCCCCGATCTGTCCGCTGGCGACCTGCCCGGCGACCAGAGGCTGGGTGTAGTACTGCATCGTGGCGATCACACCGGTGATCACGGCGAATCCGATGATCGGTCGCAGGTGCGGCAAGGTGACGTGCCGGAAGCGGTTGATCGCGCCCGCCCCGTCCAGCTCGGCCGCCTCGTACAGCTCGCGCGGTACGTCGAGCAGGCTGGCCATGAAGATCACCATGAGGTCACCCACCCCCCACAAGGCGAGCAGGGTGAGCGCGGGCTTCGACCAGGCCGGGGAGGTGAACCAGCCCGGTTGGGGCAGACCCAACGTGGCCAGCAGCTGGTTGACTGCGCCGGTTCCGGGGTTGAGCAGGAAGACGAACGCCAGCGTGCCGGCCACCGGCGGAGCGAGGAAGGGTGCGTAGAACAAGGTTCGTAGCACGGTGCTGCCGCGCTTGATCTTCAACACCAGCATGCCAAGTGCCAGACCGGCAACCACCCGAGCGGTGACCAGTACCACGACGAACCACAGCGTGTTCCGCATTGCCGGCCAGAAGAACGGGTACGCCGTGAACACGTAGTGCCAGTTGGTCAGCCCCACCCATGTCGGACTGGTGAATCCGTCGTAGTGGCTGAACGACAGCCATGCGGTGGTGATCAACGGATAGATGAAGAACAGTCCCGTGCCGATCAGCCACGGCGACAGGAAGGCCACTGTCCGGACCACATCACGGCGCCGGCGTGCCCGCAGGGCCGGGGTAGCGCGGGTTCGGCCGCGCCACCGACCGGATGATGCTTCGACGGTCACCGCGGGCTCACTTGCTCTGCGCGATGTCGTTGTCGATCTGCTGAGCTGCCTTCTTCAAGCCCGCCGGCAGATCCGTCTGCTTGCCGGACTCGTAGTCGTACCCCAAATTCTGCAGGGTCAGTTGGTAGGCACCGCCGTTGGGACTGGACGGCGTGGTGTTGCTGTACTGGTTCTGCGCGATCTTGATGAACGTCTGGAAGTGCGGATCCTGGCTCACCTTCGGCGAAGCCAACGCAGCCTTGGTGGACGGGACGTTGTGGATCGCGTTGGCAAAGTTCACGACGGCGTCGGTGTCCGTGGTCAGGTACTTCACGAATTCCCAGGCCGCGTTCTGCTTGCTGCTGTTGGACGCGATACCGACGATGGTTCCGGTGGTGTACCCCTTGCCGTACTGGCTGACCAGGTCGTCCGGCACCGGGAACGGTGCCACGTTGTAGTGGATGGGAGACTTGCTGGCGTCGATCATGCCGGCCCGCCACTCACCGTCGATCGCCATGGCGACCTTGCCCGTCATGAACGGGTTGTTGTCGCTGAACTCGTCGCCGAAGGTTGTGCGGAACTTGCTGAGGTCGGCGTACCCGCCGAGTTTGCCCACCAGGTCCTTCTGCCAGTCGTAGGTATCCGCCAGCGGCGGATCGTTCGCCACGTTCGACTTCCCGTCGGCGGTGAAGTAGGTGGGCGAGAATTGCGCGGCGAAGTGGCTGATGGACGACTCATAGCCGTGATACAGCGGCATGAAGCCCAGCTGGGAGTAGGTGCCTCCGGAGGTTTTGGTCAGTTTGATCGCGTCAGCGTCGAATTCGGACAAGGTCTTCGGCGGATCAGTGATCCCGGCGGCCTTGAACATGTCCGTGTTGTAGTACAGGCCGTACGCGTCGCTGAGCAAAGGTAGTGCGCACTGGTTCCCCTTGAACTGGGTGTAGTCCAGTTGCGCCTGCGGGAACGTGGCGGCAGCGTCCACCCCTGACTTCTTCAAGAACGGGCTGAGGTCGGCCAACGCGTGGGAGGTGCAGAACTCCCCCACGTTGTCAGTGGTGAAGGACGAGACGACGTCGGGAGCGTCCGGGCCACCGGCTCGGAGTGCCTGGTTGATCTTGTCGTCGGTGATGTTGCCGACTGCCTTGACCGTGATATTCGGGTGGGTCTTCTCGAAGGCGTCGATCGTGCCTTGGATGGCCTTGACCTCATCGGGCGCGCTCCACCCGTGCCAGAACGTGATGGTCACCTTGGCATTGGGATCATCGCTGCTCCCCGACTGCGAGGAGCCCACGCAGGCGCTCATTGACAGGGCAAGAGCCAGACACGCAGCCGCCGTCACGCTCTGGCGGCCCAATCCCAAACGGTTCATCGAATTCTCCTGGTGGTGTGAGAAATGTCCTGCGTCGAAGTGGTGTCGAAGATGTCCTGCCTCGCAAGCTCCAGTGCTCGGTGCAGCGCCCCCGTGAGGACGGGCTCTTCGTTAACGGCGGCCAGCTCAAGCCGAGGCTGAGCGGCGGCGATCGAATTCAGTTCAGCAGCAATGATTTTCAAAAGGTCTTCCCCGCCGGCGGTCAATACGCTGCCGGAGAGGACGACCAACGCGGGATCGACCACCGCGACAATCGCGGCGATGCCGACGGCGAATCGAGCACCGACGGTCTGCAGGAACTCCGCAGCTCCCTCGGCTCCGTCAAGAGCCACCCGAATAGCCTGCTCCGGCGTCCTGGCCCGAAGCCCGACCGACCTCGCCAATGCAAGAACCTGCGGCCCGCCCGCCACATCCTGGAAACCACCGGAGTTGGTCCGGCGGACATCACGGACCAGCGGCGCTCCGGCCACCGGAAGAAAGCCCACCTCACCGGCGCCGCCGGTCGCACCGGCATGAACCCGACCGTCGATCACGATGGCCGCACCCAGCCCGTTCTCCGCGAAGAGCAGCACGAAATCATCCACACCACGCGCCACGCCGACGGCTTGCTCCGCAGTCGCTGCAAGGTTGACGTCGTTGGCGACCTCCGTCGGCACCTGCAGCGCATCCGAAAGCCGGTCGAGCAGGCCGGGAGTGTGCCAACCGGCGAGATGACGGGCGTACCGGAAGTGCTGGGTCTGCGGGTCGAAGGCGCCGGGCGTTCCGATCGCAACCTGCCGCAGCAAGTTTCGGTCGATGCCGGCTTCTGCGCAGGCTGCGTCAACCGCCTCGGTGACCGCTGCCTCCGGGCCGACCGACCTGCGCCTGGGCGTCGGTACGACTGATCGTCCGACAACGCATCCGGTGACGTCCGCGACCGCCGCCGCAACACGCGTCGATGTGACATCAACACCTGCGGCATAACCGGCCGTCGGATCGATTGCGTACAACTGAGCCTTCGGACCTCGTCCGTTGTTCTCGATGCCCTGGGTCACGACCAAACCCGCATCTTGTAGGCGGCTCAACAGTTGCGACGCAGTTGGTTTCGAGAGTCCGGTGAGTTCACCCACCTGCGTCCGTGACAACGGGCCACGCTCCAGGAGCAGGTCGAGGGTGACCCTGTCGTTGATGCCGCGCAACGTGCGCGGCGTTCCGCCCTTCACCTGAAACAGCACCTCCCCCATCGTTGAGCCCGTTAGCCAGAGCACCGTTCAGGACTAACAGGAAAGTTTCCTAACAGAATGCCGGCACCGTGCCTTCCTGGCAAGCAATTCCGGCAAAGTCAGTGCGCGATGACTGTCCACGGCCTGTCGGGACCACTCCGGTCCTGGCTGACCCTGGTCGCCGTCAGGATCGACGTCGCGGAGATTTCCACCCGGCGGCCAGGGCGATGGTCACGCCGGTCTGCAGCCGCGAGCTGGTGGCGTCGATCACCGACTCATCGAGCCCGTCGACCAGATCCCGCGGGCGATACCACTCGCGCATCTCCGACTCGCCGAAGTCGTTCCGGTTCGGTTTGGTCAGGTGCCGCCGGAGAGTCTCCTCGAACGGGATGTCGAGGTAGTACGCCGCCGCATACCCCTGATGTTCGGCCACCAAACGCCGCAGCATGTCGCCGTATATGCCTGCGTTCAGGATGCCTTCAACCACCACGTCGAGACCCCTGGCCAGGCACCACCGAGCCGTGTCATCGATGAGATCGACGGCGAGTGTGCCAGGCGCGTCGTCGGCTTTGAGCAGGTCACGGCGTATGGCGTCCTGCCCTATCCGCGCTACCCGGCCCCGGTTGGCTGCTTGAAGATCAGAGGCAACACACGACTTCCCGGACCCGCTGTTGCCGCGCAGGATCACGAGCCGGGGTCCGGCGTTGCTCACCCGCCGATACCCTGACAGCCAGTCCGGCCCTACCGCCATGCCCTCGCCACCCCGAGCCGGCCCGCTGAATGCTTTGCTCGGATCGCAACCGCGAAATGCATTGCGGTGTCGCGAAGTTCAGGCAGGTAGGCACTCACCGACAACTCGTCCAGCGCATCCACGATGCGATCCGCGACCGGCGGCGCCGGCCGGTCCGGACGCTCCGGCCACCCGGTAGCGAGGGACGGTAGCAACCAACTGACCGCTAACCAGCGCCATGCGTCCGTCGCCAGCCGAAGGTCGCGTTCGAGCTCAGGCCAGTCGACCGCGCCGAAGCCCGTGCGCCACGACGCCAGGGCGGCGTCGACCAGCTCAGGGGGCAGGCGCCAGGCGCACCAGCAGGACGGCCAGGGCGCCATCAGATAGGCAAGATCCCACGCCACGTGCCGCAGCGTTGCGAACTCCAGGTCGATGAAGTGCACCCGTCCGCCGGACATCAGGTTGTTATCGGGGCACATATCGCCAGCGGACAGCACCTGCAGCGGTGTGCGGAAGTTGATCTGGGTCAAGGCGGAAAAGTCGTGACGTACGTCGATCTCCAGGTCCTGCGCCCGCCTCGCCAAATCGTCGGTTGCCTCGGCGAGCAGTCCGGGCATGTAGTCGTCGTGCTCAGGTACGAGCTGCAGAAAACGAGCGCGTGCGTCGAGGCCGGCACGGTGGAACACGCCGAGACTGCGCGCCCAGGCAAGCACACCGCCGCGCGCGGCCAGCGGGTCGTTCCCCAGAAGCAACGAGGCAAGGTGCGGATGATCTCCCAGGTCTTCCATGATGAGCAGCTCGGGGGTGGCTGCTATCAACGCTGGGGTCACCGACGAGTCGCCCATCACCATCAGCGCCGAGGCTTCAGGTGACAGGGACGGATCAAGACGCCGCTTGACGATGGCCGAGGCCTCGTCACCTGAGCGAACCCGCAGGACCAGATGGCGCGAACCCGACGGCAACGGTTCGCCGACCAAGGTCAACGGTCGACCGAGCAGCTCCGATGCCTGGGCGAGGGTTTCAGCGATCGGCGGGTTGCTCACCCGGCCAACGTTGCCACGAGCCAGTCGGTGGTGACAGCCAATAAGCGCTGCGCGACAGCGTCATTGCTGAGCACATTGAAGACGTGGTCGGCGTCTGGCAACTGCACCAGCGTGCGATCTGCGCTCTCGACTCCGGACACCAGTCGCAGGGACGCCGCCGGATCCACCACCGTGTCGGCGGATCCGCACACGGCCAGCAACGACATCCTCAGATCCAGTGCCGCACCGGCCAGATCCATCGACCGGAACTCCTCCAGCCATTGCCGGGAGAACTCGAACCTCCGGTAGCCGAGGTCGACAACCGCCGACGGTGCCCCATCGGCCAGAAGTCCCGGGAACGCACTGCTCAACTCCGACGGCGTCAAGACACCCGCCGACCAGGTCACCAAACCCGACAGGGACGGGTCGGACGCCGCGAGCAGCAACGCAATCATCCCGCCCTGAGACATACCGAGCACAGCGACCCGGTCCGGCGACACAGCCGGCTGGGACTGCAGCCAGGCCACCGCCGCCGCGGCGTCGGCCAACTCCGAGGTCACCGTGAAGTCGGTCTGCGGTCGACCACTCTCACCGCATCCCGCGAAATCGATTCTCAGAGAGGCAATCCCGCGCTCCGCGAGCGCGGCGGCCAGCCGCGTGTAGAGTCCGCCCACCTCGTCGCGCTGGCTCGCCGTACCGTGCAGCAGCAGAACGGCCGCAGACGGGGACGTGCCGGGTGAGACGAACTCACCCGGCACGTCGCCGATCAGGACCTCAGTCACCGAGGTGCTCGAACGCTTCCGGCGAGGGGCACGAGCAGATCAGGTGCCGGTCGCCGTACGCGCCATCGATCCGGCGCACCGGCGCCCAGTACTTACGCAGCGGGTCGACCCTGCCGGGAAGGCCGCGTCCTCACGGGAGTAGGCGTGGTCCCAGTCCCGCGCCAGCGACACCGCCGTGTGCGGTGCGTGTCGCAGTACCGAGTCCTCCGCTGCCACAGCACCATCCGCGACCTGCTGGATCTCAGCCCGGATGGCGATCATTGCGTCGCAGAACCGGTCGATCTCCTCAAGAGACTCGCTCTCGGTCGGCTCCACCATCAGCGTGCCCGCCACCGGGAAGCTCATCGTCGGGGCGTGGAAGCCGTAGTCGATCAGCCGCTTCGCGACGTCGTCGACCGTCACGCCGGACTCCTTGGTCAGCCCCCGCAGATCGAGAATGCACTCGTGCGCGACCAGACCGCCGTCGCCGGAGTAGAGCACCGGGTACGACGAATTCAGTCGCGCCGCAATGTAGTTCGCGTTGAGGATGGCCATCTGCGTCGCCTGGGTCAGGCCAGCACCGCCCATCAGCCGCACGTAGGCCCAGGAGATCGGCAGGATCGAGGCCGAACCGAATGGCGCCGCGGAAACCGGCCCCACCTCGGAGGGCGCGAAGGGGGTGCCGGGCAGGTACGGCGCGAGGTGACTACGCACCGCAACCGGGCCGACGCCGGGGCCGCCGCCGCCGTGCGGGATGCAGAACGTCTTGTGCAGGTTCAGGTGCGACACGTCGCCACCGAACTTGCCCGGCTGAGCCAGTCCCACAAGGGCATTGAGGTTCGCGCCGTCGATGTAGACCTGGCCGCCGGCCTCGTGCACCAGGTCGCACAACTCGGTGATGGTGTCCTCGAAGACCCCGTGCGTGGAGGGGTAGGTGACCATGATCGCCGCGAGGTTTTCCCCGTGCTGCTTGATCTTGGTCTTCAGGTCGTCCATGTCGATCTCACCGGTCGGAGCGGTCTTGACCACGACTACCTTGAGACCGGCCATGACCGCGGAGGCGGCGTTGGTGCCGTGCGCCGAAGCGGGGATCAGACAGATGTTGCGGTCGCGATCCCCGTTGGCCTCGTGGAAGGCGTGGATCGCCAGCAGCCCGGCGAACTCTCCTTGTGACCCGGCGTTCGGCTGCAGGGACACCGCGTCGTACCCGGTGATCGCGCACAGCCATTGCTCGAGATCGCTGATCAGCGAACGGATCCCGATCGTCTGATCCTCCGGGGCGAACGGGTGCAGATTCGCGAACTCCGGCCAGGTGATCGACTCCATCTCCGTGGTCGCGTTGAGCTTCATCGTGCAAGAGCCCAGCGGAATCATCCCGCGGTCCAGCGCGTAGTCGCGGTCGGCGAGCGTGCGCAGGTAGCGCAGCATCGCGGTCTCGCTGTGGTGAGCGGAGAAGACCGGGTGGGTGAGGAACTCCGACGTACGCCGCAATTCGGCCGGCCAGGCGACCTCGCCTTCCAGCGCGGGAATGGCCGTGAGCCCGAAGGCGGCAGCCAGGTCGGCCAGATCCGACTCGGTGGTGGTCTCGTCCAGGCTGATCGAGACCCGGTCGGCGTCAACGCCGTGGATGTTGATGCCGTTGCCCGCCGCGGCGGCAACCAACGAGACGCCCCGGCCGGGAGCAACGACGGTCAGCGTGTCGAAGTAGGACTCGGAGGCCAGTTCGTAGCCGCCGGATGTGAGCGCGCCGGCGAGCGCACGGGTCTTGTCGTGGACCTGCCGGGCGATCCGGGTCAGCCCGGCCGGGCCGTGCCACACGGCGTACATCGAGGCCATCACGGCCAGGAGCACCTGGGCGGTGCAGATGTTGGAGGTCGCCTTCTCGCGGCGGATGTGCTGCTCGCGGGTCTGCAACGCGAGCCGGTAGGCAGGGGCGCCGTCGGCGTCGACGGAAACACCGACCAGCCGCCCGGGCAGATTGCGCTCGAGGCCGGAGTGCACGGACATGTAGCCGGCGTGCGGACCGCCGAAGCCCATCGGGACACCGAAGCGCTGGGTGGTGCCGACGGCGATGTCGGCGCCCCACTCCCCCGGCGGCTTGAGCAGAGTCAGCGCGAGCAGGTCGGCGGCCGCAGTAACCAGGGCACCGGCCTCATGCGCCTCCCCGACCCGCGCGGACCAGTCGGTGATCGAACCGTCGGCCGAGGGGTACTGCACGACGACGCCGAAAACGTCGCGGTCCCCGGCCAGCGACCGCAGGGGCTCATCCGAGCGCAGATCCGCCACGACCACTTCGAGACCGAGGGGCACCGCCCGGGTGCGGGTGACCGCGATCGACTGGGGCAGAACCTGCTCGTCGACCAGCAGGACGGCGTCCTTGGCGGCCTTGCTCGCCCTGCGCATCAGGGTCATTGCCTCAGCAACGGCGGTCGCTTCGTCCAAGAGGGAGGAGCCCGCGACGTCCAGGCCGGTCAGGTCGATGACCATGGTCTGGAAGTTCAGCAGCGCCTCCAGACGACCCTGGCTGATCTCCGGTTGGTAGGGCGTGTAGGCGGTGTACCAGGCGGGGTTCTCCAGGATGTTGCGCTTGACCACTGGCGGAGTGTGCGTGCCGTAGTAACCCAGGCCGATCATCGAGGTGAGAACGGTGTTCTGCTCGGCCTTTGCGCGTAGTTCGGCGATGACGGCCGGCTCGGACTCGGCGGCGGCGACGTCCAGCGCCGCGGCTTGCCGGATGCCACCGGGGATGGCGGTGGTGATCAGGGCTTCCAGCGACGGCTGGCCGATCGTGGCGAGCATGCGCTCGACGTCAGCTGCCGACGGGCCGATGTGCCGGGTTACGAAATCAGTCATGACAGTCCTGAGGGTCGAGACGAACGCAGAGGTACGGCGTCTCCCCCTCTGTCAGCACGTGACCTTCAGAGCAGCCTCTTCCGGATGGTCCTGGTGCCTGAGAGGTTCTGGGGAGAGTTGCCCCGTCGGCGCTTCCCTATCGGAAGCTCTCCCATCCGGCGTCGAAAGCTAGCCCGAGTATATAGCGACGGCGGCCCGGGAATCCGGGCCGCCGTCGCTATCGAGAAGCAGGTGGGTCAGCTCACGTTGCGACGCTGGCGGCGGGCGCGCAGTTCGTCACCGGGGTGCTCGGCCGGCGTCGCAGCGTCCGGGCGCTCGCTCGGGAGCTCGGCCAGGGAACCTTCGACCTCGTGCCAGACGGTGCCGAGGGCGATACCGAAGACGCCCTGGCCGCCGCGGACCAGGTCAATGACCTCCGCGTCGGAGGTGCACTCATAGACACTGGCCCCGTCCGACATCAGGGTGATCGACGCCAGGTCCTCCACCCCGCGGTCCCGCAGATGACTCACGGCGACGCGGATCTGCTGGAGGGAGACACCGGTGTCGAGCAACCGCTTGACGACCTTGACCAACAGGATGTCGCGGAAGCTGTACAGCCGCTGGTGACCGGAACCGGACGGGTTACGCACGGAGGGCTCGACCAAGCCGGTCCGCGCCCAGTAGTCCAGTTGCCGGTAGGTCACATCGACGGTGCTGCAGACCACCGGTCCGCGGTACCCGACGGCCTCGGTCATCTGCTCGGGCAGGTCAGGGGTGAACAACGCACCTTGCAAGGGCGCGGGAGCGATGCCGCGGCCGTCCTGCGCGCGGTTCGGAGCCTCGTTGTGGGCCACGGCTACCTCCGGAGTTCTGTTTGGTTGCTGCTCAAAGCTATGGCCGGCTCAACGGCGGGTCAACGAGCTGGCCCGGCGTGTCGCAGGCGGTGACGTAACCCTCAACGTCCACCTAAGGGTTATTCTTAGGCTGGCGGCTCATGAGGAGCATCCGAATCCGGGCCGAGTTCGAAGTCCTCAGCGGATACGTTGTCCAGGAACTCACGGAACTTCTCCACCTGCTCGGCTTCCTGTTCTTCGTCGGCGATCTCGACACCCACTTCGTCGAGCACCTGATCGGCGACATAGATCGGGATGTTCGCACGCAGCGCGATCGCGATGGCATCCGAGGAACGCGACCCGATGCGCCGGTCTTCGTCGATCACCACATCGGCGAAGAAGACCCCTCCTCCATCTTGGTGATGACCACCGATGACAAGGCATGGCCCAGGCCGTCGATCAGATTGACGATCAGATCGTGGGTCAGCGGCCGCGGAGGAACGACGCCCTGCTGCGCGTAGGCGATCGCGGTCGCCTCCGGCGCGCCGATCCAGATCGGCACGTACCGCTGTCCGCCGCGCTCGCGCAACAGGATGATCGGCTTGTTGGTCGGCATCTCGACCCGCACACCCATGACCTCTACTTCGCGCACGCCTCCACGCTACCCCGCGATCAGGGTCGGGACAGCCGCGATCGGACGAGGGACACATGCAGAGCCAGGCACTCGCGCAACAAGTCACTCGCCTCGACGTCGGTGGTGGCAGCCATCTGCCGCACCAGATCGACCTCCCGGCCTGCGGCGAGATGGAACAACCGCAGGTGCCGACCCTCGACCCCGTGGCTCAGCAGGGTCGCCGCCGCCGCGGCCACCGCCAGGTCGCTCTCGTCGAAATAGCCCTCTTTGTCGGCGCGCAGCAACCCGAACGCCTCGAGGTCTGCCAGCGCCGCCCGGTCCAGACCCGCACCCTGGCGCAGTTCGGCCGACGTCAGTCGGGCACCGCGTCGTACCTGCAGGTCCAGACCGGTCACGTCCGGGTCGGGCTCGGGAGCCGGCGGGACGGGCAGCGGGACTTCCTGGGAGGGGGTCAGGCCGCGCTCGTAGGCGTCGAGGGCCTCGGAGATCTTCTTCAGCGGCCAGAAGCGGTCACGCTGGCAGGTGAGCACGAACCGGAGGCGGTCAACGTCGGCAGCGCTGTACCTGCGGTACCCGGAGGCACTACGCGACGGGCTGACCAGCCCCTCGGCGTCCAAGTAACGCAGTTTGGAGATCGTGAGATCCGGGAACTCCGGTTGCAAGACATCCAGGACCGCCCCGACGGTGCGGCCACGTTCGGCGATGGCCACCTGCGGACGACGATTCAGCTCGACGACGGCGCGTCGTAGAAGACGAGGCGGAACTTACCGATCTGGACCTCGTCGCCGGTGCGCAGCACCGTTGAGTCGACCAACCCGCCGTTGAGGTAGGTGCCGTTGAGCGAACCGACATCCTGTACGGCGAACCCCGCGTCGGTGCGACGGAAGACTGCGTGCCGGCGAGAGACGGTCACGTCGTCGAGGAAGATGTCGCTGCTGGGATGCCGGCCCACACTGACCTCGTCGGCATCGAGGAGGAACCGGGCTCCGGTGTTCGGGCCGCGTTGCGCGATGAGCAGTGCGGTTCCCGGTCGCAGCGCATCCACGGTCGCACGGTCGGTTGCCGACGGGGCCGAGATGGCCGTGCCGTCGGCCACCGGCTGGCCGCTGCCCGGCTGGAAGAACGCGGTGGCGTCAGCGGGCGTCGGCTGCTCAGTGGACTCCGCGGCGTCCCCTTCACCCATCATGCAACCAACCCTAGATCAGTCGAGGGAAGCGGTGTAGGTCGCCACGTCCTGCAGCTCCCCGAGCGAGGAACCCTCGGCCAGTCGCAGCTCGTACATCCAGCCCTCGCCGTACGGATCGGAGTTCACCAGCTCGGGGGTGGCGTCCAGTGCCTCGTTGACCGTCACGACCTCGCCGGCCAGCGGCGAGTAGAGGTCGCTCACGGACTTGGTCGACTCGACCTCCCCGACGGAGTCGCCCGCGGCGACGGTGTCCCCCACCTCGGGCAGGCTGACGTAGACGACATCGCCCAGGGCGTCCTGGGCGAACGCGGTGATCCCGACCCGCACCACGCCGTCCGCACCTTCGCGCACCCATTCGTGATCGGCGGTGTAGTGCAGGTCGTCGGGGTAGTCCAGGTCGCTCATGAGCTCTCCTTGGCGGTGGCGGAAGGTTCGGGTTGAGCGTACTGAGGCGTCTGCGTGGGCTGCAACGCGGTCACCTTCACCTGCTGCGAACTCGTGACGGTCGCAGTGGCACCCATCGATCGCA
Source organism: Branchiibius cervicis (assembly GCF_042661605.1). NCBI lineage: Bacteria > Bacillati > Actinomycetota > Actinomycetes > Micrococcales > Dermacoccaceae > Branchiibius > Branchiibius cervicis. The sequence goes on along the minus strand of NZ_JBHSWJ010000002.1, from coordinate 1,456,535 downwards.
GGCTCTCGGTGACCCCGCCGGGAATGGCCATCGCCGTGGACATCGTGTGCGGATCACCAATGGCGGCAATGGTGTACGGCGGGCGAATGGTGTGGCCGCTCACGGTCAGTCCGGTATCGGAGCTGCCGCCGAACCACGTGCTGACGATGACCCGTTGATCGTTGATCTGGATCGCCTCGGCGCCTGCATCCCGCAGCTCCTCGACCGTGTCCAGGAGGTTGGCCGCCTGGACGCCCTTCTCGTTGTCCTGGATCGTGATCGTGATGCCGGGGCCGGTCGCCGGCAGGGTGCCGTTCAACACTCCGAGCATCTCCAGGCGCTCCTTGGCTGCCTGGAGCGCGGCGGCGTCGCCGGTGGAGTTCTTCAGTTCGTCCCGCGTGGTGGTCAGCCGGTCGGCCTCCTGCTCCAGACGTGACGCCTGACTGTTCACACTGTCCAGAAGGGCGACCAACTCGTCCTGGCGCAGGGCTTCCAGGCCGCTGGCGTTGGTCTGTTGGATCTGCGTCGTGATCCCGAAGCCCAACAGCACCGCCAGCAACGCAGCGAACAGATTGGCCTTGGTGGCACGCGGCCGGCCCATGCGGGCCAGCGTGCGCCACGCCGAGCGCGGTGCTTCCTGCGCCGGGCCTTCCGGTGTCCCGGCACCGAATCCGGCTGCGTCGTCCTGCGGGGTATGAACCAGCGGCTCGCCCAGCGTCGTGGGCCCCGCCGTCGCCCGGCGGGCCGGACGCTTACGGTGCGACGCGAGGTGGTGACCCTGATGCGGGCTGGTCTGCTCGGGATTCGGATCGCTCATGGGCTCAGGCGTGGAAGATGTGCCGGCGGATAGCGGCCAGGTTGCTGAAGATCCGCAGACCCAGAACCACCACCACGGCGGTGGACAGCTGGGATCCGACCCCGAGTTGGTCGCCGAGGAAGACGATCAGTGCCGCGACGATCACGTTCGACAAGAACGAGACGACGAACACCTTGTCGTTGAAGATCCCGTCCAGTACGGCGCGCACGGCGCCGAAGACCGCGTCCAGCGCCGCGATGACCGCGACCGGCAGGTAGGGCTGGAGCCATAACGGAACGTCCGGGTGCAGGACCACGCCCACGACCAGACCGATCAGGAGCCCGATGGCGGGGATCACTGGTTCTTCTCCTCTGGGACGGTGGCGTAGGACAGCACGGGGGCGGGCGCGGCGGGCAACGACTGTTTGCCGGTCCGCCACGACGCGCGTAGGTCGAACGACCCGGTCAGATTGTCCAGGTAGGCACCCGAGGCCGACTTCTGGAACGCCGACCGCATGGAGGATGGACCGATCGCCACGATCTCATACGGCGGCTGCAGCGGGCGGAAGTTGACCAGGATCGCCTGACCCGCGAACCGGATGGCGCTCAGTGACGTCAGTCGTTGACCGTTGATGGCGATCGCCTCCGCGCCGCCCTGCCACAGCCCGTTGACCAGGATCTGCATGTCGGTGGAGGTCAACCGGCCGTTCGAGTCGTCCAGATCCCGGGGATCCTCCCCGCTACCGGCAGCGCTGTCCTTGGCATCGTTGACCTCCAGGACCAGGCCGCTGCCGGTGACCGGGAGGGTGCCCGAGGTGACCTCGGCCTGCGCCAGTCGCGCGGCGAGCGCGTCCTGGTCCTCGCGCTCGAGGGCCTGGTTCTGCAGCGTGGTGATCTCCAACTGCGTGCGCTGGATGGTGCCGTTGGCCTTGTCGATGCGGCTCTGCGCCGAATCGACCCGTTGGATCAGCGCATCCTTCTGCGCCTGGGCCTGGGTATGCGGCACGCGCAGCGCCAGCGCCGCCACTGCGATGGCGAATCCGACCAGGAGACAGGCGATGATCACGCCCGGCGAGCGCAGTGACGTCTGCTGCGGCAGACCCGCGGCGCGCCGCTGCGCCGCCACCTGCTCGTACGACGGGTCCAGCGGATGCTCGGTGATCTCACGGATCAGCGACATCGAGGCAGCCGGGTCCCGGGGCTTGGTCGGTGTGGTCATGACACGGCCGCGATCATCCGGCGGATCTGGACGGCGTAGAGGAAGCCGGCGAACCAGTACAGCGCCGTGCCCCACCACACGAACGCCCATCCGATCCAGTTGGCAAGGGTGGCGATGGGTAGATCGGTTGCGCCGAGCAGCACGAGCGGGAATCCGACGACGAGGCACAGCGTGGCAGCCTTGCCGGAGAAGTGCACCGCCGGGATCGGCAACCGGTGCGCCCGCAACGCCGGCCCGAAGCTGAAGACGAACACTTCGCGGGCCAGGAGCACCACCACCAGCCACCACGGGATGATCGAACGCAGTGCGAGGCCGACGATGGTCGCGATGATGTAGAGCCGATCGGCCAGCGGGTCGAGCAGCTGACCGACCCGGGACGTCAGGTTGTACGTCCGGGCGATCTTGCCGTCGGCCCAGTCGGTGAAGCTGGAGATAACCAGGACCCAGAAGGCCCACACGTCGTGGTGGGACAGCAGGAGCCACAGGTAGAGCGGGATTCCGAGCAGGCGTAGCAGCGACAGCGCGTTGGGCACCGTCCACACCCGCCAGGGCATCGCCTCCTCGACCACGCCCCGAATGTTATGCGAACAAGGGTCAGTGACCGCGGTCCAGCCACTCCTGTCGGTGCGGCGCCTCAGCGCCGATCGTGGTGTCGTCGCCGTGCCCGGTGTGTACGACGGTTTCCGGCGGCAGCGTCAGCAGCACATCGGTGATCGAATCGACGATCGTCGGGAAGTCGCTGTACGACCGCCCTGTGGCACCCGGCCCGCCCTGGAACAGGGTGTCCCCCGTGAACACCACGCCCAGGTCAGGTGCCACGAAAACGGTTGCGCCCGGAGCATGTCCGGGTGTGTGCCGGGCGACAAGTGTCGTGCCCGCCACCTCGAATGTCTGGCCGTCGGTCAGAGGCGAGGGCAGCGGAAGGCCCGGGTGCGCCAGGTTCCACAACGGTTCGTCATCGGGGTTGAGGTAGACCGGCGCACCGGTCGTGTCTGCCAGCGCGGGCGCGGCGTCGACATGGTCGTCGTGCGCATGGGTCAACAGGACCGCTACCACTCGCCGGCCGCCGATCGACTCGACGATGGCGTCTGCGTCGTGAGCGGCGTCGATCACAATCACCTCATCGTCGTCACCGAGCAGCCACACGTTGTTGTCGACGTCCCAGGTGCCGCCGTCGAGGCTGAACGTCCCCGAGGTCACGACCTTCTCGATCCTGCTCACAACACCACCACCGAGCGCAGCACCTCGCCGCGTTCCATCTTGTGGAACGCCTCTTCGACATCACCGAGCTTGATCGTTTCGCTCACGAACTTGTCCAGGGGTAGCCGGCCCTGCAGGTACAGATCGGTGTACGCCGGGAAGTCCCGCTCCGGTAGGCAGTCGCCGTACCACGAGGACTTCAGTGCCCCACCTCGGCCGAAGAACTCGATGAGTGGGAGTTCAGGGGCTTTGAGGTCGGGGGTGGGTACGCCGACCAGCACCACCGTGCCCGCCAGATCGCGGGCGAAGAACGCCTGTTCGTAGGTTTCGGGACGACCGACCGCATCGATCACGACATCGGCTCCGAATCCGCCGGTCAACTCCCTGATCCGCTGGACCGCATCCACTTCCTTGCTGTTGACCAGGTCGGTGGCTCCGAAGTCCTTGGCCCACTTGAGTTTCCGGTCATCGACGTCAACGGCGATGACCTTCGTCGCACCCGCGAGTACGGCGCCGGCGACGGCCGCGTTGCCTACGCCGCCGCAGCCGATGACGGCCACCGAATCACCGCGAGTCACCCCGCCGGTGTTGATCGCCGCGCCCAGGCCGGCCATCACGCCGCACCCGAGCAGACCGGCTACCTGGGGTGGTGCCGCCGGATCGACCTTGGTGCACTGCCCGCTCGCGACCAGTGTCTTCTGCGCGAAGGCGCCGATCCCCAGGGCGGGACTGAGTTCGGTCCCGTCCTCGAGGGTCATCTTCTGCTTCGCGTTGTGGGTGGCGAAGCAGTACCACGGTTTGCCCTTCTTGCACGCACGACATTCACCGCACACCGCGCGCCAGTTGAGCACCACGTAGTCCCCGGGCGCGACGTTGGTGACGCCCTCGCCCACCGCCTCGACGAGACCAGCGGCCTCGTGGCCCAACAGGAACGGGAACTCGTCGTTGATTCCGCCCTCGCGATAGTGCAGGTCCGTATGGCACACACCGCACGCCTGGATGGCTACGACGGCCTCACCCGGTCCGGGGTCCGGGACGACGATGGTGGTCACCTCCACGGGTGCGCCCTTGGCGCGCGCGATGACTCCGGTTACCTTCTGCGGCATCTGTGCCTCCTGATCGGTGCGGGGTGTCCGCGACGTCATTTTAGGAAACGGCTAATCCAGTGACTCGGCGTACGCCAGCGCCTGGCGCAGGAGATGTGCGCGGCCGCCGTCCAACTCGGCGGCGATGTTCTCGTCCACCGCCTCCTGCGGCGTCAACCAGGTCAGTTCCAGGGCGTCCTGGCGGGGGTCGCACTCCCCGACCACTGGCACGACGTAGGTGAGTGCGACGGCGTGCTGGCGGGGATCGTGCAAGGGCGAAACACCTGGCACAGGAAGGTATTCAGCCACCGAGAACGGCACCGTGCTGACCGGCAGTCGCGGGAAGGCGGCCGGGCCGAGGTCCTTCTCCAGATTGCGCATCAGCGCATCGCGCACGGACTCTCCGTAGAAGACGCGCCCGGACACGAAGCTGCGGGACATCTCGCCCGTGGCCGATCCGCGCAGGAGCAGCCCGACGTGCTCGATGCGGCCGGTGCCGTCGATGCGCACCGGAATGGCCTCGACGTAGAGCATGGGCACCCGGGACCGGGTCTCCTGCAGGGCCAGTTCGGACAGCCAGCCCGGATTCGGATCGGGGGTGCGCAGCGTCGCCATGGCCCCATTGTGCTCAGTAGGTCATGCCCATGGCCGTCCGCACCCGGTCAAGGGTGTGTTGCGCGACGTCGTTGGCCCGCCTGTTGCCATCGCGCAGGACGGTGTCGACCAGGTCTGAATCCCGGCTGAACTCTGCCCGTCGCGCCCGATGTCCGGCGAGGTGATCATTGACCGCCGAGGTCACCAGTTCCTTGAGTTGCGCTGCGCCGTCGACCTTTTCGGCGATCACCTCCGGCGGCTCCCCCAGCACGAGGGCGGCCGTACTCAGCAGACCAGAGACCCCGGGTCGGTTGTCCGGATCGAAGCTGATCACCCGCTCGCTGTCGGTCGGCGTACGGCGGATGAGGGCGGCGGTCTCGTCGGCGGTCATCGACAGATTGATGGCGTTGCCGAAACTCTTGGACATCTTGCGGCCGTCCAGGCCCGGAATGTCGGGGGTCTGCGTGAGCAGCGGCTCGGGCACCCGGAAGGTGTCCCCGTATCGCTCGTTGAACCGGCGGGCGATGGTCCTGGTCAGCTCCACGTGCGGCAGGTTGTCCTTGCCGACCGGCACCAGGTCCGCCTCGCAGAAGAGGATGTCGGCGGCCTGGTGCACCGGGTAGGTCAGGAGCAATCCGGACAACGCCCGGCCCGATGCGGCCAGTTCGGCCTTGACCGTCGGGTTGCGATGCAGCTCGGCCTCGGAGACCAAGGACAGGAACGGCAGCAGGAGTTGGTTGAGGGCCGGCACCGCCGAGTGAGTGAAGATCACCGAACGCTCGGGGTCGATGCCCGCTGCCAGGTAGTCCAGAACGGCGGACCGGACGAAATCGCCGATCCGCCCGGTGGTCTCCCGGTCGGTGATCACCTGGTAGTCCGCGATGACCACGAAGGTCTCGATGCCACTGTCCTGCAGGGCAACGCGATTCCTGATGCTGGCAAATAGGTGCGCCAGGTGGAGCGGCCCGGTGGGCCGGTCACCGGACAGGACGCGGTGGCCGTCAGGGGCGGCGCGAAGTTGGTCGAGGGCCGGCATCCGCTTCAGCGTCGCCTCGAACGAGGTGGTGGTCATGATGGTCTCCTGCGGGTCGTGGGTGCCCGGCGAAGCATGGGAAAAGGGCCGCCGTGGCAGCCCTTTTCGAAGATGAACGTACGTCGATCGGCTGCTAGTGCAGCAGCCACCAGTTCATGGTCGTGATCGTTCGCACGTCCCTATCGTACGCGCACCGGTTGGACCGGCGCCATGGCATCGGCCCGACCGGCACGATGGTTCAGGAGTGCCGGCGCGCGTCCCACTCGTGCGCCGTGGCTTCCTCGGCCTTGATCGCCTTGATGATCTCCGGGGAGCCCATCTTCTCGATCTTGCCGCCGATGACCGGGATCTTGGCCTTCAGATCGGCGTCGATCCCCACGGTGCTGCCGCTGCCGTTCGGCTTGATGTAGGTGAACCCCTTCATCGAGATCGGTTGGCCCTTCATGTGCACCGTCAGGTCACCGCGACGGCTACCGTCGGCCTGCTTGGGGCCCCAGGCGATCGTCTCCAGGACATCGACCTTGTCCCCGACGACCTTCTTGACCAGCTCGGGAACGTCACCGGAGGGCATCAGCCGCTGCACCGTGCTGGTGTGGGCCTGGCCGTTCTCCTCGACCTTGCTGGAGAAGGTGATGGCACCAGCGGCCTTGCACTTGTCGTCCTGGTATTCCGGGTTGATGGCGTCTTCGTAGACCTCGTCCGGAGTGGAGGTCAGGTTCCAGCTCAGTTCGATCTTCATACCGACAACTTACTGCAAAGTAACCTCGAATGTGACCCAGGCCACGCGAAAAGGGCCGGTACGCCGAGTGGTGACCACTCGGCGTACCGGCCGCCCCCTGGACCGGGCTCAGGCCTCGTCGTCGAGAGCCTTGGCAACCCGGTTGTGGGCGTCCCAGATCTGCTGGGGCAGGTCCTTGAACTGCTTCAGGTGCGCCTCACGCAGTTCGATCTCCTGCTTCCAGCGGTCGACGTCGATCGCCAGCAGCTTGTCCATGGTGGCGTCGTCGATGTCCAATCCGTCGAGGTTGAGCTCGTCCTTGGTCGGGACGACGCCCACCGGCGTCTGAGTACCGGTGGCCCGGCCCTCGCGGTAGTCCATCATCCACAGCAACGCACGCAGGTTCTCGCCGTAGCCCGGCCACAAGTAGCCACCGTCGGCGTCCCGCTGGAACCAGTTGACGTGGGCGAAGAGCGGTTTGTCGGTGAGCTGGTCGAGGATGTTCAGGAAGTGCTGGGCATAGCGACCCTCGGGAAGAGCCAGGAACGGCCGCATCGACATCGGGTCGTACCGCAGCTGACCGGCAACGCCCTCCGCTGCGGCGGTGGCTTCGGCACCCAGGGTCAGACCGTCGTACACACCCTCGGCAGGGTCGTCGATGGCGCGGATCAAGGGCTCCCGATCACGGGTACGCCCGCCGTAGATGATGCCGTCGATCGGCACGCCCTTGGGATCGTTGTAGTCCGGGGACTCGTTGGGCACGTTGGACATCGTGGAGGTGAAGCGGCAGTTCGGGTGCGCCCAGACGAACTCTTTGGAGCGCTGCTGCTCCTGCGGCCGCTCGGAGATCAACGCGCCCTTCCAGTCGCGCCACCCGCTCACATCGGTCGGGTAGTCGGGGGTCTTGCCCTCCCACCACGTCTCGTGGGTGTTCACGTTGTAGGCCGTGTTGGTGAAGATCGCACCGGTCTTGGGCTGGACCGCGGCCAGCGCGTTGGGGTTGGTCTTCTCGTTGGTGTCGATCGCGACACCGAAAACACCGAACTCGGGGTTCATGCCGTAGAGCTTGCCGTCGTCGCCGACCCACATCCATGCGATGTCGTCACCGAAGAATTCGACGTAGTACCGGTCGCCCAGGGCATTCGGCGGGACCATCATGGCCAGGTTGGTCTTGCCGGAGGCGCTCGGAAAGCCGCCGGCGATGTGGTACTTCTTACCGGTCTGCTTGTCATGGATCGCGATGAGCATGTACTGCTCGCCCAGGAACTTGCCTGAGGCGCCACCGTCCCAGTTGGCCTGGCGCAGACCGTGGGCGATCTTGCCGAGCAGTGCATTGCCGCCGTAGGACGATCCGAAGTGCAAGATGGTGCGCTCGTCGGCGACCGTGACGAAGTAACGCTTGTCGTCCGGGGTCCCCTGGCCGAGGTTCTCCAGGTCGCCGGTCACGTGCACGGCGCGCACGAAGCTGGTCGGGTCCGCCAGGGCGTTGAAGGTGTCGACGCCGACGCGTGCCATCCGGATCATCTGCAGGACGACATTGCGGTTGTCGGTCAGTTCGATACCCGCGGCGTATTCCTCCAGCGGGGAGCCGGGCGCCGACATCAGGTAGGGAATGACGTACATCGTCTTGCCCTCGGAGGCACCGGTCATGTTGCCGATGACGATCGGCTTGATCTCGTCGCTATGCCGCCAGTTGTTGTAGACACCTTGGTCGTCGGGGTTGCTGGTGGCCACGATCGTGCGCTCTTCCGAGCGCGCGGTGTCCTTCCAGTAGCTGCGCGAGTAGTACAAACCCTCCCCCGCGGGTTCGAGTTCACCGGCGTCGAGCGCTTCCTGCAGCAACCGTGCGTCGTCGCTGGCGCTGACGACCTCAATACGGTCGGGGCGCGTAACGTCCGCCCATTCCTGCACGTACTCAATGACGGCAGGGTTGGTCAGGCCCGCTGCGTCCAACACCTGTGCGACGTCAACCATCGTTTCGGGTCACCTTCTGTTGTTGTTACTGAGTGGTAGTCATTCCAATCTAGTGGCTGACACGCCGAAACCATCATGATTCGAACGCCTTCCAAGGCGAAAGTTGTGCGTTTGTGTTGGTTTTACTGAGGGGTACGCCGAGTAGCGCCTTCGCAACCCACACGAACCACCCTGCCCCCACGCGTTCGCCCATTCCGGGCCGGTGTGGCCTGGATCACAACCGGCGGGCCCCCAGACTCAGGCCGCTATCTGCAATGACCCGCCGGCACCGGCGACGATCTGCTGGGCCACGCTGATTGCGGTCGTGATCGGAATCGCGTAACCGATGGAACGACCCACCACGCTGGCTGCGGTGTCCATCCCGACGACCTCCCCCTCGTCGTCGAGCAACGGACCGCCGGAGTCCCCGGCCTGGATCGCCGCATCGGTTTCGATGAGCCCCGTCAGGGACTCCGAGGCCGTCTCGCCCTCAGCCTGGGTGGTCACCTGCTGGTCCAGTGCGGTCACCGTGCCGGAGGCTGCGACCAAGGTCCCGGTGCCGCCTGCGTTGCCGATTCCGGTGACGGCATCCCCCGGGGCCAGATCCTGCTCATCGTCGAGCGTGACCGTCGTGAGGCCGGATGCTTCAGTAAGTTTCAAGACGGCCACATCGCCGGCGGCGTTGGCGCCGACCACGGTTGCGGCGTACGTACGACCGGTCGAGGGAATCGTCACGCGGATCGCAGTGCCATCCTCCACGACGTGATTGTTGGTGAGCACCAGACCGCTCGCGGTCAGCACCATGCCGGTGCCTGCGGCGACACCGCTCTGGTCTGCCAACCGCGTCTCGACGACCACGACCCCTGCTGCTTGCGTTGCCGTTGCGGCAGTCGTGCGGCCCAGGGACCCGGTGTCCTGCGACTGGCCGGGCCACTGCTCACCGCTATCGGACTGCTCATCGAGTCCGTCGCTGCCCCCAGAGTCTTGATCACCGGTGTCACTGTGGCTGAGGTCATTTCGGCTCCCATCATCAGCATGTTGGGTGCTGCCATCGGCCTGAAGCTGGTGGGTGATCGCCTGCTGGAGTCCGTCGATGCCGCCCGAGGCACGGACAACCACACCGCCGAGGGCGCCGCTGACCACCAACAACACTGCGGCGAGCGCGGTGGCCACCCACGTCAGCAATCCGGGACCGCGGCGGGAAGGTCGATGGGACGCACGAGCCATGCAGTCATCTGACGACACCTCACCTGTCGCCAGCTACCAGGAACCTTTGCGGTCGCTATGAACCGCCGCCGCTGAAGACGGCGGCTGCGCTCCGGGCATCACGCCGGCGACGCAGCCGCTTCGCCGCATCGAGGCGGCAACATCCGGTGCGCTCTCGCATACTGCGCGCCACGCTTGACCGCACGCAACCGGGACAGCACGCTCACTGGTGTGGCCCGCACGCTCTCTTCGCAAACCCTGAGCCTGGCCGACCGGCGCATCGCCGCCGCCTGGGCCGCCGACTGCGCCGAGCACGTGCTCCCCCTCTTCGAGGCCGAGGTGCCGGACGACGACCGTCCTCGCGACGCGATCGTGCGCACCCGGCGTTTTGCCTCGGCAGAGTTGGCTGCCGGTGAGGCCATCCGTAGCCGCTTCGTGGCCGGCCGTGCGGCGCGCAGCGCGGTGAGCGGCGCCGCCGCCGCTGCGGCCCGCGCCGCCGGGCAGGCGTCGGGCGTCGCCCACATGGGAGCGCACGCGCTCGGCGCTGCTGCCTACGCGGCGTACGCCGTCGCTCTTTCCCGACCTGACCGACCCGGGGCCAGGGAGGCCGAAATCAGCTGGCAGCTCCAGCGTCTCAGCCCCGAGGCAGCGGCGGTTCTGCGTGCCCTGCCAGCCGTTGGCGTGGACACCTCAGGACCGCTCGGACCGGGGTTGCTCTCCTCCGGAGCCGTCGGCGAGATCATTCGCGAGCTCCAAGCGGAGCTGAGCACTCGCTGAGCCAAGTGTGCGCGGAGGCTACGAACCGCCGCCAGTCCGACGCATCAGCACGACAGAATCGTCGATCGTGGCGGGGTTCCCGTCCGGGTCGGTGACATCCCGCTGCCTGAGATCGGCGACCTCGACCGACCACACCGCCGGATCGAGGTCGAGCTGCTCGACCTCCTCATGCGGACCGACGAGATGCGCTGCGTGCTGGTGCATTTCGGGACTTGCCCACGGCGGTGGCGTCGCGTGACCCAGGACGAACAGGTGGCCGCCGGGGTTCACCGCCTCCGCGAACCGGCGCAGGATCCGGGTGCGCGGGATCTGCACGGTGGAGTGCAGGAAGCTCGCGGTCACCAGGTCGACCTGTGTGTCGATCGATGTGTCGGCAAGGTCGCCGGCAACCGTGCTGATCCGGTCGGCGAGGTTGCGATCCACTGCAGCCTGTTGCAGCCGCGAGAGCGCTGTGGTTGATATGTCGTACGCCGTGACCTGCCAACCGCGCTCAGCCAGCCACAGCGCGTCGCCGCCCTCCCCTGCGCCCAGATCGATCGCCGTACCTGCGGGCAGGTGCTCCAACACGCTGACCAGAGACGCGTTGGGCGCGCCGGACCAGACCCGGTCCTTCTCGCCGTAGCGGGCTTGCCAGTGGTCGACCAGTTCGTTGTCGCTCATCTGCTCATTGTCCCTACGCCGAGCCACGGTTGCGGGAGAGGCCACCGGTGCCCGCTCGGTCTGGCCTCGAGCGCATGCCCGATAACGGATCGTCCGTGGCCGCCGAATCCTGCGGCGTGCAGCCCGACGTACAGGTACGCGGCGCGCGCGAGCACAACCTGCAAGACGTGGACCTGGCGGTGCCCCGCGATGCGACGGTTGTCTTCACCGGCGTGTCCGGCTCGGGAAAGTCCTCGCTGGCGTTCCGCACCCTCTACGCCGAGTCGCAGCGTCGTTATCTGGAGTCGGGCGGTGACCAGATCCTGATGTGCACCGCTGGCTCCGGCTGGTACCAATCCGAAGGGCAGGGCCCGATCAGCCTGGAGCCCGGCTCAGTAGTCCGCGTCCCTGCCGGCACCAAACACTGGCATGGGGCCAAAGCCGACTCGTGGTTCTCCCACCTGGCGTTCATCACTCCCGGCGAGGACGTCAGCAACGAGTGGCTCGAACCGATCTCTGGTCAGGCCTATGGCCAACTGCCAGGAGCCGGACGGGTCTGACCCCCTCAGTGCGGCGCAGCGAGTGCGGTCTGCTGTAGATGCAGCAGGATCAGCGTGCCCGGATGTAGTTGCGGGGCTTGCAGGCCGTGCTGGCCGAGGATTCGTCCCGACACTGCAAGCCCAGCCCCTGACCCATCGCGGCACTGACCCAACCCGGCGGGGTCCGAGTCGCGGTGAGGCGGTCGCCCGGCGGTTGCAGGCGCATTTGGTAGGTGCGATCGTCATCAAGCCCCGGCAGGCGGATCAGGCCCGGTGGCTGGGTGTCGGTGCTGTCCATCGCGACCACCGCGAACAGCGCCTCCGACCGGTCCTGGGCCACGACGCCGTGGACCCACAACGCGGCATCCGGATGATCGCTGCGCACAACCCGTCCTGAGTGCAGCAAAAGACGCAGCCGCCGATAGAGATCGACCCACTCCGCCACTTCCTGCAGTTCCGGCTCTGAAAGTGTGCCTAGATCCAGTTCCAACCCGAAATGTCCGAATAATGCTGTGCCGGCGGCAAAGGCCACCGAGTGGGTGCGACCGGTGGTGTGCGCTCGCGCAGCGCCGACGTGCGCGCCCATCAGCTCCGGCGGGATGAGCAACTGCGTCCAGCGCTGAATGCGTTGTCGCTCCAACGGGTCGTTGCTGTCACTTGCCCAGACGCGGTCGGTGCGCTCGAGAATCCCCACATCGATGCGCCCACCTCCCCCGGCACAACTTTCGATCTCCACCGATGGGTGCCGGCGCCGGATCTCATCCAGCAGCGCATAGACCGCCACCGTGTTGCGGTGCACTGCAGGCTCCCCACCCGGACTGCGGCCGCCGTCCACGATGTCCCGGTTCAGATCCCACTTCAGATAATCGATCGGGTACTGCGTCAGCAAGGAATCAAGCCGCTCCAACAGGTAGGCGCTGACCTGCGGGTTACCGACGTCCAGCAGTTGCTCGCTGCGCGACAGCGGGGGCAAGCGAGCGCCGGTCGCAAGGATCCAGTCCGGATGGGCGCGAGCCAGATCGGAATCCGGATTCACCGCTTCCGGCTCGACCCACAGACCGAATTGCAGGCCAAGCCCGCGGACGTGCGCGATCAACGGGGTCAAGCCGTCAGGCCAGACCTGTTCGTCGACGAACCAGTCTCCGAGTCCGGCCGTGTCATCGCGTCTACCCCTGAACCAACCGTCATCCAGGACGAACCGCTCCGCACCCACGCGCGCTGCGCGATCAGCCAGCGTGGACAAGGTGTCCAGGTCCTGGTCGAAGTAGACGGCTTCCCAGGTGTTGACGATCACCGGCCGCGGCGACCGGGGTGGCCCGGTCGCTGTCGCAACCACTGATGGAACCGCCCGGACATCTCGTCCAGTCCGCACGCGGCGTACGCACCGATCAACCACGGTGTGGCGTAGCTGCCGCCGGGCGGCAAACTGACCTCACCGGGCAGTAGCAGTTCGCCGCCACCGAGGACGGCGTGCGCACCGGTGGCCAACCGCTCGGCGTACACCCGTTGGTTCCCGCTCCACGCAAGGTGCACCCCCACACCTCGCCCGTGCGGAATCCGAATCCCTGTGTTCCCGCGATCAGCAACAGCGACGCATCGTGACCACCCTTGCCGCGGCGGCTTTCGCGCGCCCGGGTGCCGACGTGGAAGGGCTGTCGCTGCGGAACCCGCTCGCGCGGGTGACGCCCGGCGAGGTCGAGGATCTCGGTTGCAACCGGTGGCACGGGGAGGGCGAGATGCACCCCTTCCAGCGAATATGATTCGTGCTCATGGATATTGGTCACTTCGGCCCGCGAACGAAGCAAGCCGGTCTCGGTCAGTTCCACGGTGAGCGACAGGCCGAGCGCAGCAGTCACATCGCGTGCTTGCACCTGCACCTGCGTGTCGGACCCGTGCGCTTCGGTGATCGAGAAGAGTGGCGACCAATCGCGCCCGTCGCGGTGCCCGCTGACCCCCGGCTGCCCGCAATAGCCCAGTCCGTGCTCTGGCAGGACCGCGGCGGGCACTGGATCGTCGATGACGTACGACGTGACCGGCGGGACCGAGAGAGTCGCCAGTTGCTGTAGGTCGGTCTGGCTCACTCTGCCCAGGTCGGTGCCCCAATAAAGGATCCTGGGTAGCCCGACGTCCGGCGGACAGAACACAACCGCGCTCACCCCGCCGGCTCGCAGGTGGTGCAGACCCGCTGCTTCACTCGGTGCGGTCATCGTCGGGCCGGACCCGTCTTGGCGGTCGCGGCTCGTGGTGGTGCGGTGGAATGCCGCACGATCAACTGAGTAGGCAACGTGGTGGCCTGATCGGGTCGATCGCCGTTCAACAACGTCAGTACGTTCCTCGCTGCAGCAATTCCCTGCTCACGGACCGGCTGGTGCACCGTGGTCAGATCGGTCAGGGCGGCCATGGGGTGATCGTCGATACTCACAATCGAAATATCCTCTGGCACAAACAATCCCGAGCGACGGATGGTCCGCAGTGCCCCGAAGGCGACCTCGTCGGAATGCGCGTAGACAGCTGTGGGAGGGTTCGGTAGCGACAACAGCGTGGCCATTGCCTCAGCACCTTGCTCAGGCCCCCAGGGCGTGCTGACCACCAGATCCTGTTCGACGGGGATGTCGGCCTCCGCCATCGTGTCGTAGAACGCCATCGATCGACCCCTGGGTTGCACCGGCTGCTCGGGGTCGACGGCCTCGATCATCGCAATCCGCCGATGCCCCAGTCCGATCAGGTGATTCACCGCCGTGCGGCCGGCGTTGACATCGTCGATGCAGACGTGCGGATACACCGCGTGCTGACCGCCAGCAGCGACGATCTGCACGCCCAGCAACTCGATCCGTTGCCGCTCTTGCTCATCGACCGGAAAGGCAACGACCACGACCGCGTCCACCTTGCGCCGGGCGGGCAACTTTTCAAAGAAGTCGTGCCGCTCGGCCTCACTGCCCACGTGGTAGAGAAGCACGTCCAGGTCAGCATTCTGGAAAACCGTGAGCATGGCTTCCACGATCGTGCCGAAGAACCAGCGGGAAATATGCGGTACGACGATCGCGACCCTGCGCTGCGCACCGCCGGCGAGCCGCGACGCATCCGGGGAAACGACGAACGCATTCTCCTCGGCAACAGCGAGCACCTTCGCGCGCGTTGCGGGAGCGACTCCCGGGGCGCCGTTCAGTGCCCGAGATGCAGTCGCCAGACCGACACCGGCCAGGCGAGCGATGTCGGCCAGGGTGAGAGGGTGCGCATCCGGTGGCATGGATTGTGACCTTATCGCCAGTAACCATGGAAGCGCTACATGTCACCCCGCGGGTCTCCGGCCCTTGCTCAGGAAGCCCCAGAACCCGCGCTCTCAGCACCAATCCACTGCGGGATGGGTTGACAAGGTGATCCGTATCACTCCATCATAAAGCCGTTATCGGAAGCGCTTCCATGCCGACGTACCCGTTGGCAGTGCTTCACCCGCCGGTCCCCCCGGCAGGACTTCCAAGGAGACAGTGATGTCTGAGTTTTCTGTCCGTCCCTCCACGCGCAGCGCGCTGTCCCGTCGGTCGGTTCTCGCCGGACTCGGCGGCGTCATCGCCACTGGACTGACCGCAGCCTGTTCCGGCCCCGGCAGCAGCACCGGCGGCAACAGCGCCGCCGCTCCGACATCGGTGAACACGGCCGTCGGGCAGACCACAGCGACGCTGACGATGTTCACCGGCGCAGGGACCAAGGAGTTCGCCCAGGGCCTGGCGGACGGCTTCCACGCCAAATACCCCGCGATCACGGTCAAGCTCCAGGTCGAGGCGGACAACAACTACAACACCGTTCTGCCCCGCCTGCTCGCCTCGGATACTCCCCGGACATTGCCGCCCCGGCCGACCTGCTCGGCTCGGTGAAGGACGGGCTGATCACCAACCTCGACGCCTACGACAAGGCGTACGGCTGGGATGCCAAGATCCCCTCCACTGTGCTGGCAGCCGGACGCGTCAAGGACGGCGTCATCGGGTCCGGCTCGCTCTACACCGCCGGCGGCGCCGCCGGTCCGCTCGTCGGCGTCTTCTACAACCGCGATCTCGCCCAGAAGGTGGGCATGAGCACCGTCCCGGCGAGTCTCGATGAGATGGAGGGAGTGATGAAGAAGGCCAAAGCGGCGGGCATCACCCCAATCATCGCGTCCAACGCCGATGGCCTCATTGGCCACCTCTACTCACTGCTGCTGAGCCAGTACATGGGCCCGCAGAAACTGCTGGACGTGGTGTGGCACACGCCCGGCGCGACGCTGGACACCGAAGAGGCGAAGGCGGCGACCGCCAAGCTGGAGTCGTGGATGAAGGCCGGGTACTTCAACTCGGACGCCAACGCGATCAACCAGGACGCGTCGTACGGCCAATTCGCCGGTGGCAAAGGCCTGTTCATGGTCCAGGGCACCTGGATCACGCAGGCGTTGCCGACCTCCTTCAACGGCCATTACGGGATCTTCCCGTTGCCCCCGAAGACGGCGGGGGGCAGTTGGTGAGTATGACCGGCAACCAGTTGGCGTACGCAATCGCCGCGAAGTCCTCCCAGAAGGACGCCGCCGCGCTTTTCCTCAACTGGCTCACCACACCCGAAGCCGCTGCTGTCGCCTCCAAGAACGGCTACCCCAGCGCAATCGCGGACAGCAACAGCAAGACCCTGACGATGAGTATGAGCGCGACCGACCAGATCCAGGCCGGTTACTCCGCGATCGCCAAGGGCAACGGCTTCTCCAGCTGGTTGCAGAACGCGACGAAGGACATGACGGTGGCCGAGACGGCACAGCTGCAGAATCTGTTCGCCGGCAAGACCACCGCGGACGCCGTGGTCACCACGCTGCAATCAACATTCGCCAAGTCGGCGAACGCCTGACATGTCCGAGATGGAGCCGGCGGCGATCGGCACCGCGAACACCGCGACCGCCAAGCGATCCCGGTCGGCTTTGACCTTCGGCCGCAGCCGCGGTCGCAATGGCCCGCGTCGCTGGCGCGGTTGGCTCTTCGCCCTTCCCGCGCTGCTGTTCTACGTCATGTTCGACCTCCGACCGATCGTTGCGAGCGTGCAGTACTCGTTCTTCGACTGGGATGGCATCGGAGCCAGCACGTGGGTCGGGCTGAAGAACTACACCGCGGTCTTCACCGATCCGGACCTGAGGTCCTCGCTGTTGCACGCCTTCTACCTGGTGATCTTCTACAGCTTCATCCCGGTGGTGTTCGGTCTGATCGCGGCGGCCACGATGCGTGAGATCAGGGGTCGCTTCACCGGTGCCCTGTCGCGCACTCTGCTCTTCCTGCCCCAGATCATTCCCGGTGCTGCCGCCGGTGTGGCATGGGTCTGGATGTACTCCAGTGACGGAGCAGTCAACCAGATCCTGCACCTCATCGGCCTGGGCTCCATCGCCCGTCCCTGGCTGGGTGATTACACCTGGGCACTCACCGCGGTTGGCTTCATCGGCACCTGGCTGCAGACCGGGTTTTGCACGCTCTTGCTCATGTCAGGCATCGGCAAGATCGACGGATCTCTCTATGAGGCAGCACGATTGGACGGAGCCAACGCGATCCAGCAGTTCCGCGGCGTCACCCTGCCGGGGCTTCGTCAGGAGATCGGCGTCTGCATCACGGTCACCATCATTTCGGCGCTGGCCAGCTTCGACGTCGTATATCTGGCGACGCAGGGCGGGCCCGGCAACCAGACCATGGTCCCCGGCGTCCAGGTGTACAACCTGGCCTTCACCGCCAACCAAGTCGGCGCCGGCGCAGCCCTAGCCGTAGTGCTGTCCATCATCGTCGTCGCCATCGTCGTACCGCTGCAACGGCTCTTCCGGGAGGACTGACATGAATACCCGAACACTGCGCTCGCGGCTGCCCGGCATCATCCTGATCGTCGTCGCAGGTCTGTACTCCGTGATCCCACTGATCAGCATGCTCACCGCGGCACTGGCTCCCCAGGGCAGCTTCCCCTCCGGGTTGAGTTGGCCCGCGCATCCGCAGTGGCACAACTTCGTGGATGCCTTCAACATCGCCAACATCACGACGCTGCTCAAGTCGAGCATCATCATCGTGCTCGGGGTCGTTCCGATCTCGGTGCTGATCGCGGCAATGGCGGCCTACGCGATCACTCTGTTGCGCATCCCGCTCGGCAAGTGGTTCTACCTGCTGTTGCTCCTGACGCTGACGTTGCCCTTCGAAGTCGTCATCGTCCCGCTCTACCAGCAGATCAAGGGCCTCGGCCTCCTGGACAGTCAACTGGGCCTGATCCTGCCGCTGATCGGGCTCAACATGCCGTTCGCCATCTTCTGGATGCGCGCCTATTTCACGACGGCCCCAGAGGAGTTGTCTGAAGCGGCGCAGGTCGACGGCGCTGGTGCGTGGACAGCGTTCTGGCGGATCCACCTGCCGTTGGCTCGTCCTTCATTGGCGTCCCTGGCCCTGCTGATGTTCCTATCCACCTGGAACCAGTTCCTGTTGCCGTTGGTCCTGATCAACGACCCGAACAAGCGGACGATGGCCGGCGCGCTGCAGGCGTTCCAGTCTCGCTACAGCACCGATGTGGTGCTGCTGAACGCCGGAGCGCTGCTGCTGATGGCGCCAACCATCATCGTCTTCCTGCTCCTGCAGAAGCAGTTCACCCAGGCGCTGCTCCAGGGCGCCGTCAAGGGATAGGCCCCCGTGAACCCTTTGACCTCCGTTCCCACCGATCCGCACTGGTGGCGCACAGCGGTGATCTACCAGATCTATCCGCGCAGCTTCGCCGACGGCAACGGCGATGGCATCGGCGACCTGGCCGGTGTCATCGCCCGTCTGGACTATCTGTGTGATCTCGGAGTGGACGCACTCTGGTTGAGCCCGTTCTACCCCTCGCCGCTGGCCGACGGCGGATACGACATCGCCGATCACCGCGATGTCGATCCGCGGCTCGGGGACCTGTCACAGTTCCGGGCGCTGGTCAATGCCGCCCACCACCGGCAGATCCGGATCATCGTCGACATCGTGCCCAACCACACCTCGGTCGCCCACCCCTGGTTCCAGGCAGCGTTGGCGGCTCCGGCGGGCTCACCGGAGCGGGACCGTTATGTTTTCGTCGACGGACTGGGGCCCGATTCCTCGCAACCGCCGTCGGACTGGATGTCTCACTTCGGTGGGAGCGCCTGGGAGCCCGTCGGCGACGGCCAGTGGTATTTGCACCTGTTCGCGCGGGAGCAACCAGACCTTAACTGGGCTAACCCGCAGGTGCGCGAGGATTTCCTGGAGACGTTGCGGTTCTGGGCCGACTGCGGCGTCGACGGCTTTCGGGTCGACGTTGCTCACAGCCTGGCCAAGGATCTCCGTCAACCGCTGCGCAGTCAGCCCACACTGGATCGCAACCTGCCTCTCGACGGCAGTGACCCGCTGTATGACCGCGACGAGGTGCACGAGATCTATCGGGAGTGGCGCCGCCTGTTCGATAGCTACGACCCACCGAAAATGGCCGTGGCCGAGACCTGGTCCCCGAGCAACTCCCGCACGTATCTCTACGCTCGACCGGACGAACTCGGCCAGGTCTTCGACTTCTCGCTGTTGAAGTCCCAGTGGGATCCGGCGGCGTTCAGGGAAGTGATCGACACCTCCGTGGCTTCCCATCGCGAGGTCGGCGGAGCACTCAGCTGGGTGCTGTCCAACCACGACGTCCCGCGGCACGCTAGCCGCCTGGCACTGCCCGTGGGCACCGATCTCGACGCCTGGTTGATGACCGACGGGACCACTCCCCCGGTCTCGCCGCTCGTGGCCCTCCGCAGGGCCCGCGCCGCCGCGCTGTTGATGCTTTCGCTTCCAGGGTCCGCCTACCTCTACCAAGGCGAAGAACTAGGTCTGCTGGAGGTGGCCAACCTTCCGCACGAGGCGTTGCAAGATCCCACCTGGGACCGCACCGACCACCTGACCAAGGGCCGCGACGGTTGCCGGGTTCCGCTGCCCTGGAGGACAACTGGCCCGTCCTTCGGGTTCGGCTCCGACGGTGCGTGGTTGCCGCAACCGTCGTGGTTCGCCGACTTCTCGGTCGAGACTCAGACAGCGGATCCCGACAGCACGTTGCGTCTGTATCGCTCGGCCGTGCACCTGCGTCGTTCCCTGATCCGTGATGCCGACAACGACCTTCGCTGGATCCCGAGTGATCCGTCCGTCTTGCACTTCGAACGGTCGAGCGGCTGGCAGTGCATCGTCAACCTCGGCGAGTCCGCTGTGGCCGTGCCACCAGGTCGCCCAATCCTGCGCTCGGACAACGCAACTGGCCCGGAGCTACCCGCAGACACCGCCGCCTGGCTCATCGCGGGTGATACGCCGTGAGGAGACTCGTGCGCGCACCTGCCCCTTGGCGGGCTACTGCGGGCACGGCGCGCGCCCGGCGGCTAGGTCGGCTACCCGTTTGATGCACCGCGCCGTACGTGATTGCTCCCTCGGAATGGTCACGACGCTGCACAGCGCCTTTTCCAGCGCCTTGTCGTACCGCAACGAGGTTGGCTCGATTGTGGCCTTCTTGGCCTGCATGAGCCATCCGCCGTCATTGCTGTGCTCGTGCCGATCCAGCCAATGGCGCCAAGCGGCGGCGCGGTCACGATATGTGCGGTCCCTGTGCACCGGCGCGGCTTCGCTCTACCTCCAGCACCCCCTGGATGCTCGAACCCGCCGGGCCGAGCTGAAGGTCGCCACATGGTGGATCGGCCCAACCCCACAACAGAAATAGTCCGAACCTACGTTTGTAGGTTCGGACTATTTCGATGTCCCGAGACATCACACGGTCGGGCTGACAGGATTTGAACCTGCGACCCCCTGACCCCCAGTCAGGTGCGCTACCAAACTGCGCTACAGCCCGTTTGCGCCGGTATCCCGGCACGAGCAGATACTCTACCGTCCCGCAGGCAGTGCTCCGGACACGGCCCGGCCCGCGGGCGCCGTACGATCGATCAACGTGACCCAACCCCGCCGTTTGCTGCGCGATGCAGCCCAGATCGCACCCTCGGACGGCACCTGGCGCGCGGTCGTGCGCGTGGCCGTTTCCGTCGGCGTGCCGCTGCTGGTGTGCTGGGCCACCGGGCACATCGAATTGGGTCTTTACGCCAGTTTCGGGGCGTTCACCTCGCTCTACGGGCGCTTCGAGGGGTACGTCGAGCGCATCGTCATGCAGGTCCAAGCCGCGCTCTCGTTGTTGGCAGCCATGACTGCCGGTACGACGCTCAGCGTGCTGGGTGCGCCGACGTGGTTGCGCATCGTGGCGGTAGCCGTCATGGCCACCATCGGCGCAGCCCTCGCCGGCCGGTTGCGCTGGCATCCACCCGGCGGCCTGTTCGTGGTGTTCGCCGGCGGGGCCACAGCCAGCATCCCCGCCGACGCCAGCACTTACGCTCATCTGGCCATCGCCGGCGGCGGCGCGGCCCTGTTCAGCCTGGCGGTCACCACCGTCCTCGCCGCCGCGCGCGGCGGCCTGCGCGAGCGCTACGAACCCGCCGACCCCTTGTCGGCCAAACGCGCCATCAACCAGGCGTGGCTCTCCGGTGCAACGGCACTGGCCGGAGGCACCCTGACCGCTGCGCTCGGCCACGGGCGCTGGTACTGGGGCGCCGTGGCCGGTGTCGCCGTGGCGGGCGGTTCGCACGTGGAGATCCGGCTACGGCGGGGACTGCAACGGTTCGTCGGCACCCTCGGCGGCGTGCTGATCGCGGCATTCCTGCTCTGGCTGCACCCTCACCCCTCGTGGCGATCCTGATCGCCATCGCCTGCCAGGTCGGCGCCGAGCTCTTCATCGCGCGCAACTACGCGATCGCAATGCTCTTCGTGACCCCGCTGGCGTTACTGATGGTCGAACTGGCCGCACCGACCGATCCGAAGTCGTTGCTCACCGAGCGTGCGCTCGACACCGCCCTCGGTGTGCTCGCCGCGGCTGTGGTGGTCGTGATCTACGACCGGCGGCAGCGCGACTAACGGCGGCGCTTCTCGCGCACCCGCACCGACACCTCGATCGGCGTGCCCTCGAACCCGAACTCTTCACGCAACCGGCGCTCGAGGAACCGGCGATAGCCGGCCTCGATGAAACCCGAGGCGAACAGCACGAAACGCGGCGGCCTCGTTGAGGCCTGGGTTGCGAACAGGATCCGCGGCTGCTTGCCACTGCGCACCGGATGCGGTTGCGCCGCAACGATTTCGCCGAGAAAGGCGTTCAGTCGCCCCGTCGGGATACGCGTGTCCCAGGAGTCCAGCGCAAGCTCCAACGCCGGCACCAAGCGGTCCACGTGCCGGCCGGTCTTGGCCGAGAGGTTCACCCGCGGCGCCCACGACAGCTGGACCAGCTCGCGCTCGATCTCCCGCTCGAGGTAGTAGCGCCGCTCCTCGTCCATCAGGTCCCATTTGTTGTATCCGATGACCAGGGCGCGTCCGGCGTCCACGACCTGCTGCAGAACGCGGATGTCCTGCTCGGTGATCCGTTCCTCGATGTCAATCAGGACAACGGCTACCTCAGCCTTTTCGATGGCCGCCTGCGTGCGCAGTGAGGCGTAGAAGTCCGCACCGCGGGTCTGATGGACCCGGCGGCGGATACCGGCCGTGTCGACGAATCGCCACTGCTTGCCGCCCAACTCGATCAACTCGTCAACCGGGTCACGCGTCGTACCGGCCACGTTGTCGACGACCACACGGTCCTCCCCGCCAGCTTGTTCAGCAACGAGGACTTGCCCACGTTGGGTCGCCCGACCAGGGCGACCCGGCGCGGGCCGCCGCGGGGGTAGGCATCGCTGACCGCGGACTTGTCCGGCAGCACCTCCAACAGCGCGTCCAGCGCGTCGTTCATGCCGCGTCCATGGATCGCCGAGACCGGGTAGGGCTCGCCGAGACCGAGCGACCACAACATCGCCGCGTCGGCTTCGGTGCGCTGGTCGTCGACCTTGTTCGCGATCAGGATGACTGGCTTCTTGGCCCGGCGCAGCAGCTTCACGACCGCCTCGTCGGTGTCGGTCGCGCCGACGGTTGCGTCCACCACGAAGAGCACGGCGTCGGCGAGCTCGATAGCGACCTCGGCCTGTTCGGCCACCCGCAGATGGATGCCGGACGCGTCCACCTCCCAGCCACCGGTGTCGACCAGGGTGAAGTCGTGCCCTGACCACTCCGCGTCGTACGCCACGCGGTCGCGGGTCACCCCGGGGACGTCCTCCACGACGGCTTCGCGCCGACCGAGGATCCGGTTGACCAAGGTCGACTTGCCCACGTTGGGTCGCCCGATGACCGCCACGACGGGGCGGGCGTATCCGCCCTCACCGGCGGCCGGCGCCGCGCCGTCGGCCTCGAGTAGAGCGCGGTCCTCATCGGACAACTCGAAGTCGTCCAGGCCCACGCGCAGGGCGTTGCCAATGGCGTCTTCGTCGATGGGCGGCTGATCAGTCATGCCGCCCATCCTCCCAGGCCCGGGGCAGGCTCCGAAATCGTCAGTGTCCGGCGATGGCCGAGGTACTCGCCTCGATAGCTCCGAGCACCGCCGCGACGGACTGCTCGAAGTCAAGGTCGCTCGTGTCGACAGTGACGACCCCGTCTGCCGCCGTGAGGAACTGGGCAACCGTCGAGTCCTTGGCGTCCCGCTCGACGATCTGCGCCCGGGTCGCCTCGGCGTCGACCGCCAGCTCCTTGGACCGCCGGCCCATCCGGACCTCTTCACTGGCCGTCATCAGGATCCGGGCGTCGGCAAACGGTGCGACCACGGTCGTGATGTCGCGACCCTCGGCCACGACTCCCCCGGTGGCCTCGGCGATCTCGTTGATGAGCCGCCGCTGCCGTTTCTTCATCGTCGAGCGAACGGCCAGATTGGTCGCCACCGCCGAGACCATCTCGGAGATCTCACTGGTCCGGATCTGCCGGTCGATCGCGATGTCGTCAACACTGACCCGCGGGTCGTCGGGGTTGGTGCCCATCACCAACGGAATGGTCTCAGCAGCCTGCGCCACCGCGGGCTGGTCGGACAGGTCGATGCCCTCGTGTTGTGCCCACCACGCCACCGCGCGATACATCGCCCCCGTGTCCAGGTAGCCGATACCGAGGCGCCGGGCAACCTCCTTGGAAACGCTCGATTTGCCGGTGCCCGAGGGCCCGTCGATCGCGACAATCAGTCGGCCCTCAGTCATGGACCCGCCACCCCTTCTCTTCCAGTACGCCGCGGAGCCGGTCGGCGACCGCCGGCAGCACCATGACTTCCGCGAGTCCGATCTTCGCGCCCACGCCGTGCTCAAGGCGCAGGTCCTCCAGGTTGATGCCCGCGTCGCCGATGTCGTTGAAAAGCCTTGCCAGACTGCCCGGTTCGTCGGGGACGATCACCGTCCATGTCGCGTACGCCGTGGGCGCCGCACCGTGCTTGCCCGGGATCCGCGACTGACCCAGCTGGCCGTCGGCGATGGCACGTGCGAGTACGCCGCGCGCGCCGGTTCCGTCGCTGTCGTCCAGGATGGTCCGCAGCGCCTCCGCGACGCGCGACAGGTCTTCAGCCAGGTCGTCGATGACCGGCGCGATCGCTGCCGCGTTGCCTGACAGGATCTGGGTCCACAGCAACGGATCACTGGCCGCAATCCGTGTGACATCGCGAATCCCCTGCCCGGACAGGGCGATTGCGCCGTCCGGCAGCTCTCGTAGTCGAGCGGCGACCAGGCTGGCGGCCAGTTGCGGCACGTGCGACACCGCAGCCACCGCGGCGTCGTGCTCGTCGGCCGGCATCTGCACGACGGCTGCTCCGGTGGACGCCGCAAGACGTGCTACGAGGTCGACGGCGGAGTCGGCGGACTTCGGTGCCGGGCAGACGACCCAGGTGCGACCTTCGAAGAGGTCGGCCTGTGCGGCAACCGCTCCGGAACGCTCCTTGCCAGCCATCGGATGGGACCCGACGTACCGGGACAGGTCGGCCTCGGCGTACGCCACCAGGTCCGACAGGATCGCGCCCTTCACCGACGCGACGTCGGTGACCACCGCGAGCGGCCACGTCACCAGGGCGAGTTCGACGACCTTCGCAGCGACGTCGGGCGGTGCCGCGACCACGACCACGTCCGGGTGCTCAGGATGCGCGACAACGCCGGCACCCAGATCCGCGGCCAGCGCCGCCGCGGTCGGCGAAGGGTCCTCGAGGGTCACGTCATCGCCGACCCGGGTCAGGGCCAGCGCGATGGAGGTACCGATCAGGCCGGTGCCGATGACGTGGACCTTCACAGCCCGGCCGCCCGGTAGAGCGAGGCCACCTCAGCCTTCGTCAGCGGTCGCAGTTTTCCGGGACGCAGTTCGCCGAGGCGGACCTCGCCGACCTGGGTGCGCACCAGGGACTCGACGGGGAAGCCCACGGACTCCAGCATCCGGCGCACGATGTGTTTGCGGCCTTCGTGCAGGATGACCTCGACCATGCTCCAGCCCGGCGTCGAATCGACCACCCGGAACGAGTCGACCTTCACCACGCCGTCCTCGAGCTCGACTCCTTCACGAAGCCGCTTGCCCATGTCCCGGGGCGCCTGCCCGCGGAACGTCGCGACGTAAACCTTCGGCACGCCGTACGACGGGTGTTGCAGTCGGTTGGCCAGCTCGCCGTCGTTGGTGAGCAGCAGCAGGCCCTCGGTGTCGGCGTCGAGCCGGCCCACGTGGAAGAGGCGCTCCTTGCGCTGGTCGACGAACTGGCCCACGGAGTCGCGCCCCAGGTCATCGCTCATGGTCGACACGACGCCGAGCGGCTTGTTGAAGGCCAGGTAGACCCGGGAGGCATCCAGTTGCACCCGGTCACCGTCGACGTGCACGACCTGTTTGTCGGGATCGACGCGGACGCCGAGCTCGGTGACCACCTGGTCGTCGACCATGACCCGCCCGGCCACGATGAGTTCCTCGCAGGCGCGCCGGCTGCCGACACCGGCAGCAGCCAGCAGCTTCTGCAATCGGACGCCGTCGGGGTCGTGCACGTCCTTGGCGGACTGCTTGGGCTTGGCAGGCTGCTGCGCCTTCTTCGCGGCGGGCTTGCCGCCGCGCTTGGGAGCAGACGAGCGCCCGGCCGGTTTGCCCCGGCCGCCGGTTGCTTTCTTCTTCGGGGGCGTCATCCGTGTCCTTGCTCGATCAGTTCGTCAATCACGTGGGCCGGCGGCAGGTAGGGCGCCAGCGGCGGGAGGTCGTCCAGCGAGGACAACCCCATGCGTTGCAGGAAGAAGGTGGTCGTCCCGTAGAGCGTTGCGCCGCCTTCGCCGTCCTCACCCACCTCGGTGATCAGGCCGCGCGTCAGCAGCGTGCGCACCACACCGTCGACGTTCACCCCGCGCACGGCGCTGATCCGGGCCCGGGAGACCGGTTGCCGGTAGGCGATGACCGCGAGCGTCTCCAGCGACGCCTGGGTCAGCTTGGCCTGCTGCCCGTCGAGCAGGAACTTCTCAACGACCGGAGCGAGGTCGCCGCGGCTGTAGATCCGCCAGCCGCCGTTGATGCTGCGCAGGGCGAAACCGCGGTCGGTGTCGGCGTAGTCGGCCGCGAGCGCCTCCAGGTCGGCGGCGACATCGGAGGGGTCGAGGTCGAGGGCATCGGCGAGTTCGGCGGCGCTGATCGGCTGGTCGATCACCATGAGCACTGCCTCCAGGGCGGCGCGGCGACCGCCCGGCAACGACGTCAGGTCGAGGGCCGGGGTCTGCTCCTGCTCCAGCTCACTCATGAGTGCCATTGTCCTGCGCCGGAGCCGGATCTGCCGAATCGGAGTCTTCCTCGTCGAATTCCGCACTCACCGTCACTGCGCCCTCCTGACCGGTCCACCGCACGGTCAACTCACCGAGCGACTCCTCCTGCTCGAAGGCGATCGCGGCTTCTTTGAACAACTCCAGCAGGGCCAGGAACCGCGCCACGATCACCAGCGTGCTGTCCGCGTCGCGCACCAGGTCCCGGAACGATGCGGTACCAGCCTCTCGCAACCGGTCCACGACGATCGCCGCCTGCTCACGCACCGACACCTGCGGCGCATGCAGATGTTCCAGCCCCACGACCGGCACCGGTTTGGGTGTCAGGGCGCGGGCCGCGATCTTGGCCAACTGCTCCGGAGTGATCGTGATGACCAACTCCGGTAGCAGCGAGGCGAACTGCTCCTCCAGCCCGGCCTGCCGCGCGGTCATGCGGCCGTGCACCCGCGATCGCTCTTCCAGGAAGGCGGCGACCTCCTTGAAGGCGCGGTACTGCAGCAGCCGTGCGAACAGCAGGTCCCGCGCCTCGATCAACGCAAGGTCCTCATCGTCGAGGTCCCCACTACCGGGCAGCAGCGAGGCCGCCTTGATGTCCAGCAGCGTGGCGGCGATCAGCAGGAACTCCGAGGCCTGGTCCAGGTCCCAGGCCGAATCCTGCCGCCCGGCGCGGATGTGGGCGATGAACTCGTCGGTGACCTGGGAGATGGCCACTTCGGTGACGTCGAGCTTGTGTTTGGAGATCAGCCCCAGCAGCAACTCGAACGGTCCGGAGAAGACGTCCAGGTGCACCTGGAAGGGTGCCGCACCGCGCCGGGTGATGACCCCGCCGGGAGTATCCGCCTCCGGGGGCGGAGGTGAGACCTCTGCCGGCTGCGTTGCGGCGAGCGCCGGTGCGCCGGCGGTCTCGGTCACGCCGCTGCGCCGCGCGCGATCAGTTCGCGGGCCAACTGCCGGTAGGCCTCCGCCGACCCGTGCGAGGAGGCGTACGCCGTGATCGGCTGCGCGGCCAGGGTCGCGTCGGGGAACTTCACGGTGCGACCGATGACGGTGTGGAAGACCTTGTCACCGAAGTGGTCGACCACCGAAGCCAGCACGTCGCGGCTGTGCAGGGTGCGCCCGTCGTACATCGTGGCCAGAATCCCGTCGATCTCCAGGCGCGGGTTGAGCCGGTCGGTGACCTTGTCGATGGTGTCGATCAGCAGGGCCACACCGCGCATCGCGAAGAACTCGCACTCCAGGGGAATCAGCACACCGTGGGCGGCGGTCAGGGCGTTGACCGTCAACAGACCCAGCGAGGGCTGGCAGTCGATGAGGATGACGTCGTAGTCGTCGGTGACCGGGCGTAGCACCCGGGCCAGCACCATCTCGCGTGCGACCTCGTTGACCAGTTGCACCTCGGCCGCCGACAGGTCGATGTTGGCCGGCAGGACGTCCAGTCCGGGGGTGTTCGTGGACTGGATGACGTCGTGGATGTCGTGGCCGCGCTCCACCAGCAGGTTGTAGACGGTGGTTTCCAACTCGTGGATCGGCACGCCGAGGCCGACCGACAGCGCGCCCTGGGGGTCGAAGTCCACCAGCAGCACCTTGCGGCCGTATTCGGCCAGGGCCGCACCCAGATTGATCGTGCTGGTTGTCTTGCCGACGCCGCCCTTCTGGTTGCACATCGCGATGATCCGCGCCGGGCCGTGCTGCGCCAGCGGTCGCGGAATCGGGAAGGACGGTAGGGGGCGGCCGGTCGGGCCGAGCTTCTCCTTCGTGGACACCAACACTCCCGGGTCGTGATCGTTCGGCGTCGCGCCGATCGCCCTCAACCCTAGTGCAGACGGCCCGGGCTCACCGGGCTCGGGGATGAGCCGCCGCGAACACTTCCCGCAGGTGGGTGGCGCTGACCATCGTGTAGATCTGCGTCGTCGTCACCGACGCATGGCCGAGCAGTTCCTGGACGACGCGCACGTCCGCGCCGCCGTCCAGCAGATGCGTGGCGAAGGAATGCCGCAGGGTGTGCGGGCTCAGGTGTGCGCTCAGGTCGGCTCGCTGGCCGCACGCCTGGATGATGTTCCACACCGACTGCCGGGACAGCCGGCCCCCACGCTGGTTGACGAAGAGCGCCGGCGTGCCCTTGCCCGCAGCGACCAGCACGGGCCGAGAGCGCACCAGGTAGGCGATCAGGGCTTCTTTGGCATACTGCCCCAACGGGATCAGCCGCTCCTTGCCGCCCTTGCCGAACACCCGCACCAGGTCCTGCTCGAGGTCCACGTCGTCGACGTCCAACCCGGTCGCCTCGCTCACCCGGGCGCCGACGCCGTAGAGCAACTCCAGCAGCGCCCGATCGCGCAGCGCGGCGGGTGTGTCGCCGGTGCTGGCCGCCGACAGCAATCGTTCGACGTCGTCGATGCTGATCGCCTTGGGCAGCCGGGCGGGCGGACGAGGGGCTGTACGGCGGCCGCGACGTTCTGCTGCGCCTCGCCTTCCAGCGCCAGGAATTTATGGAACCCGCGGACTGCGACCAGCGTCCGCGCGGCGCTGCTGGGCGCCAGCGGCGGGTGGTCGGCGTCCCCTTCGCGCAGCGCCGCCAGGAAGTCGCTGATGTCACGCTCTGCGACCGCCGCAGGATCGCTGACCCCACGGGTGGTGAGGTACTCGGCGTACCGGCCCAGATCCCGCCGGTAGGCGCGCAAGGTGTGGACCGAGACGCCCCGCTCGACACGCAGATGGTCCAGCCATCCGTTGGCCGCGCGTTCCAGGAGGGTCACCACGTTGCCCATTGTCCGTTGCCGCTGCTGCGCTAGGTTCGCACCACAACCGGTCCGGCGTGTCCGGGCCCCGCCTTCACCGGAGGTCGCCCGTGACGCTGTACTCCAACACACCCGCCCGGCGCACCGTCCAAATCCTCACCGATTTCCTCCTGCTGGTCTGGACCGTCGTGTTGTGCTGGCTGGCCTGGATGATCGGGGCCCGGATGCGTCAGCTGGGCGAAGCCGGGCGGCAGCTACGGGACGGCGGATCGACGTTCGATGAGCAGATGCGCTCGTTGGCCCAGAAGGCCGGCGACATCCCGTTGGTCGGGTCCAGCTTGCAGGAGCCGTTCCAGTCCGCCGCGGGCGCCGGTGTCAGTGTCCGCGACGCGGGTGAGACCTTCGCGACCACCATCGACCGGCTCGGCTGGCTGCTGGCCGCCACCATCGCGCTCAGTGCGGTGTTCGTGGCGGTGATGCTCTGGCTGGGCCTGCGGCTGCCGTGGGTGCGCCGGGCCTCGGTGGCGCGCCGGCGCCTGCAGATGCCTGGGGGCGACGCTCTCCTGGCCTGGGACGCGTTGCAGAACTCCAAGCCCGCCTCCCTGCTGGCCGTCAACCCCGACCCGGTCGTCGCCTGGCGGCTCGGTGACCCGGTTGCCGTGCGCGGCCTGGCCGACCTGCGACTGGCGCAGCTGGGGTTGCGCCGATCCGTCGCCGGCGTGTCAGGCGATTGACCCCGGGGTGACCAGGCCGGGTCGCAGGTCGGCCGGCACCGGCGTCCAGGAGGCTGCATCGGCGTCGACCTGCTGCCCGCTACGAATGTCCTTGACCTGGTCCTGCCCGTCGCCGCCGGCCGCCGGGAACCACACGAACGGAATCCCACGACGGTCGGCGAATTGGATCTGCTTGCCGAACTTCGCCGCTTTGGGCGCCACCAGGGTGTTGATCCCACGGGCCCGTAGCGCGGTGGCGATCCGCATCGAATCGGTCCGCTGCGCTTCGTCGTTCACCGCGACCAGAACCGCGACCGGTGTCTCCCGGGAGGCGGTCAGGCCCTCCTCGCCGATCAGTAGCCCGAGCAGCCGCGAAACCCCGATCGAGATCCCGACCCCCGGGTAGGTGCGCTTGCCGTCAGAGGCCAGGGCGTCGTACCGGCCACCGGAGCAGATCGAGCCGTACTCCGGCTGGCGCAACAGCAACGTCTCGTAGACCGTGCCGGTGTAGTAGTCCAGCCCGCGGGCGATCTTCAGGTCCGCTCGCAGTACGCCGGGTGCCAACTCCCCGGCGACGGCCATGATCGCCGTGAGCTGCTCCAACCCCTCCTCCAGCAGCGGGTGCTGCACGCCCAGGGCGCGGACCGCATCGGCGAAGGAGGTGTCGGTGCTGGAGATCTCGGCCAGGGCCAGGCACTGGCGGATCTGCTCGTCGGTGAGCCCCGCCTCTGCCAGCACCCGGCTCACGCCGTCGGCGCCGATCTTGTCCAGCTTGTCGATCGTGCGCAGGGTCTGCACCACGTCCTCGATCCCCAGGCCGAGGTAGAACCCCTCGCAGATCTTGCGGTTGTTGACCAGGATCACGTACTCACCGACCGGCAGCCGACCGAAGACGTCGGCGATGACCAGGGGCAACTCGACTTCGTAGTGGAACGGCAGCTCGCCGGTATCCACGATGTCGATGTCGGCCTGGATGAACTCGCGGTACCGTCCCCGCTGCGGGCGCTCCCCCGCCACGCCGGCTGGATCTGGTAACGCCGGAAGGGGAAGGTCAGCTTCCCGGCGTTCTCCACGACGTACCGGCTGAAGGGCACGGTCAGGTCGAAGTGCAGCCCCAGCTCAGTGGGCTCGCCCGCCTCGGCGGCCAATCGACGTACTCCGTAGATCTCCTTGTCGGCGTCCTCGCCCTGACCGGCCAGGCGCTCCACCGGTTCCACCGCGCGGGTGTTGATCGAGGCGAAGCCGTGCAGTTCGAACACCTCGCGGATGGTGTCGAGCACGTACTGCTCGGCGATGCGCTGGGCCGGCAACCATTCCTGGAAGCCGCTGATGGGGGTCACCTTGGTGGCCATGTGATGAGAGTCCTTACAGGTCTTGCAGATACGGATTGGTGGCGCGTTCGTTCGCCATGGTCGTTGCGCTGCCGTGGCCGGGCAGGACGAGGGTCTCGTCGGCCATCGGCAGCACGACGTCGCGCAGCGAGTCGAGCATCGCGGGGTGGGAGCCACCAGGAAGGTCGGTGCGCCCGATGGACCCCGCGAACAGCACGTCGCCGGACAGGGCGGTGCGGGCCAGACCGGAGTCGGCGACCTGGTCCGGGACAACGCCCAGACCGAAGATCACGCTGCCTTCGGTGTGGCCCGGCGCATGTCGGACCTCGAAGGTGAGCCCGGCCAGTTCGAGGCTCTGACCGTCACCGATTTCGCGTACGTCGTCGGGCTCGGCCCAGGTGGCACGCTGCCCGAACTGCTGCTCAAGACCCATCAACAACTGCGGCCCGACCTCGGCCAACGGGTCGACCAGGCGGTAGCGGTCGTCGGCGTGGATGTAGGCGCCGATGGTGCCGCCGCAGACGGGGGTGACGCTGTAGGTGTGGTCCAGATGACCGTGTGTCAGCAGCACCGCGGTCGGCTTGAGCTTGTGCTCGCGCAGCAGATCCATCAGCGGTTCGTAGACCCCGATCCCGGGATCGACCACGACGCACTCCTGCCCGTTACCGGTGCCCAGGACGTAACAGTTGGTCCCGAAGACGGGGGCGGGGATCGCGGAGAGCAGCACGGTGCACGAGCCTAGCCGCTACCGCACCGGCCCAACCGACGTGAGCGCGGCCACGTGCCGCCTAGACTGAACGACGGCGGGGAACCGATAAACCCCGCAGGCGCTCTGTCACCGACACAAAGGTCATCCGATGTCCCCCGACGCTCCCAAGCCCACGCCACCTGCTCGCCGACCGTCCCCGGCGAGTGT
The DNA here is from genome assembly GCF_042661605.1 of Branchiibius cervicis. Classification (NCBI taxonomy): domain Bacteria; kingdom Bacillati; phylum Actinomycetota; class Actinomycetes; order Micrococcales; family Dermacoccaceae; genus Branchiibius; species Branchiibius cervicis. Next base: position 1,424,423 of record NZ_JBHSWJ010000002.1, on the reverse strand, counting down.
TGCCCCGGTCGCCGCAGCAGCGCCGACGGTCACGGCGGCGCCCACCAGCGATGCGGCGTCGTTCGGCCGGGTGACCGACGAGGGTGTCGTCATGGTGCGCACCCCGGACGGTGAGCGAGAGGTCGGCACCTACCCGGACGCGACTGCTGAGGAAGCCATCGCCTTCTTCGCCCGTAAGTACGACGAATTGGCCGGATCCGCGCGCCTGCTGCTGCAGCGGGTCACGCAGACCGACCTCTCGACTGGCAGTGGCCAGCAGCAACTCGCCGCTCTACGTGCCCAGGTGGCGGAAGCGCACGTGGTCGGGGACCTCGCCGCGCTCGACGGGATCGTGGAGCAGATTGCCACCGCGTTGACCGTTAAGGCTCAGGTCGAGGGTGAGGCTCGTGCTGCGGCCAAGGCGCAGGCTGCGGAGGAACGCGAGAGGCTGGTCGTGGAGGCGGAGGCGCTGGCGAACACCGCTCCGGAGCGGATGCAGTGGAAGTCCGCGACCAGCCGGATGCGCGAACTGTTGGATGAGTGGAAGACCGCCCAGCGCAGCGGGGCTCGCCTCGACAAAGACGTGGAGAGCGCGCTGTGGACGCGGTTCAGTCACGCCCGCAATGGGTTCGACAAGACCCGGCGCAACTTCTTCGCCAAACTCGACCAGGAGCACAACGTCGCGAAGGAGACCAAGACCAAACTGGTCGCCGAAGCCCAGCAACTGTCCACCTCAACGGATTGGAACGCAACGGCGGGCGCGTTCAAGCGCCTGATGGGCGAGTGGAAGAAGGCCGGTCGCGCCTCCCGCTCCGAGGACGACGCGTTGTGGGCGCAGTTCAAGGCGGCCCAGGACGCATTCTTCAGCGCCAAGGACGCGGTGGTCGCGGCGGAGAACGAGGAGTTCGAGGCCAACCTGAAGGTGAAGGAGGACCTACTGGCCAAGGCACAGAAGATCGTGCCCGCCGACGGCAAGGTCAAGGACGTCGACGCCGCTAAGGCTGCTCTGCGCCCGATTCAGGACGCATGGGATGCCGCGGGCAAGGTGCCGCGCAAGGACATGGACCGCATCGAGCGCGGCATGCGCCGCATCGAGCAGGCCGTCCGGGACGCCGAGCAGAGCAAGTGGAAGCGCACCGACCCGGAGATCACCGCCCGGGCCCGCTCGATGGTGGAGCAGTTGGAGAAGGGCCTGGCCGACGTGCAGAAACAGTTGGACAAGGCGGTCGCCGCGGGCAACGACAAGAAGGTCAAAGAGTTGCAGGATGCCCTCGAAGCACGCAGCGCGTGGTTGGAGCAGGTCCGCGCCAGCGCCGGCGAGCTGGACGCCTGAGGATGTCGACCGAAGGTCTCCTGGAGTACCTGCGCGACTCGCCCTCGCCGTTCCACGCGGCCCGCTCCAGCGCACGGTTGCTGGAGGTCGCCGGTTTCGTCGAACTTCTCGAGGCCGACGTCTGGCCTACCGACCCCGGTCGCTACTTCATCCGCCGCGGCGGCTCCTTGGTCGCATGGTCCTGCGAGGGCCAGTCCGATCCATCCACGGGTTTCAAGATCGTCGGCGCTCACACCGACTCCCCCAACCTGCGGATCAAACCGCGCCCGGACTTCGCTCGTGCCGGCCATCAACTCCTCGGGGTCGAGGTGTACGGCGGGCCGATCATCAACAGCTGGCTGGACCGCGACCTGGGGTTGTCGGGCCGGGTCGTGGTACGCGACGAGGCCGGCAACGCGCGCCAGGAGCTGTTCCAGGTGGACAACCCGATCCTGCGGGTGTCCCGGCTGGCCATCCACCTGGATCGCAGCGTGCGCGAAGGCGAGCAGTTCAACGCCCAGGCGCACCTGGCCCCGCACTGGGGTCTGGGTACGACGCCGGGTGACTTCGCGGCGTACCTCGCCTCGTTGGTCAACGCAGAACCCGAAGACGTGCTGGCCTGGGACGCGATGACTCATGACGCGCAACCACCGGCGCTGATCGGTCGCAACCGGGAGTTGCTCGCCAGCGGGCGGTTGGACAACCTGGCCACGTCGTACGCCGCGACGATCGCCCTGATCGCGTCGGCCGCGGCCGCACCGCAGCAGATTCCGCTGATCGCCCTGTTCGATCACGAGGAGATCGGCTCGATGTCCGAGCGCGGAGCCTTCTCCAGTTTGCTCACCACCGTGCTGGAGCGCATCGTGCTCACGCTCGGCGGGCGGCGTGAGGACCTGCACATCGCTCTGGCCAATTCCACGGTGGCTTCAGGGGATATGGCCCATGCCACGCATCCCAACTATGCCGACCGCCACGAGCCCCAGCACCAGATCGCGATCGACGGCGGTCCGGTCCTGAAGGTCAACACCAACCTGCGCTACGCCACCGACGCCGTCGGAGCGGCCGCGTTCAAGGAGGCCTGCGCGCGGGCCGGCGTGCCGTGCCAGGAGTTCGTGGTGCGCTCGGACCTACCGTGTGGTTCGACCGTCGGGCCGATGACCGCCGCGCTGACCGGGGTCACGACGGTGGATTTCGGAGCGGCGATGTTGTCGATGCACTCGATCCGTGAGGTGACCGGCGTGGCCGACCAGGAGATGTACGCCGCGGCTCTGAGCGCTTTCCTTGCCGGTTAGGCAAGCATCGGGCCGGCTATCAGATCGGTCGAGGCGGTGTCCTCGACGTCGCTCCAGGTGGTCGACCCCCGTTGATGAGGGTCATGGTGCTGGTCGCAGTGATCGGCCCTTCTTGCGAGCCGATGAGTTCCATCGACAGCCCGCCGCCCTGACCACTCGGGCAGGCCTGTACGACAAAGGTCGTCGCCGGGCCGTTGTCGGCTGGCGAGAGTAGTTCCCAGCCAGTGGTGACCAGCAGTTGCAACGTGACCGGCTGATCGAAGATGATCGTCACCTGCAGACAGGCCTTCTCCGGCGGGGCGACGTAGGGGTCGGCCCTGTAGGAGATCTGGGTGGAGTAGTTGAACTCCAAGTGGCCGGCTGCGGGCTCCAGATGGGTGAAGTGGCCTTGCGACTCGGCCGACCAGTAGTAATTGGAATCGGAGTTGGGCGCTGGTCCGCCGCCCGAGGCGGCAGCGACCGGTGCAACAGCGCCGACGAGTAGCACCGGTGTCGCCCAGACGGCATTGCGGGCGAGGGTGCGCCGGCTCAGACTCACGGCACCCTCCTCTTGTCCACCACGCCTGTTGCACGTTAACAAGTCAGCAGCCGCCGCACCACCATCGGGGCTGCGAACAGCGGCGCTCACGAAGCGATCCCGGGTTGAGGACGGCCACGCAGAGACGATGTGGACGACGCCGGCCGCGCTGACCCGGCCGAGAAATGCGGCGGGAGGTGTTCAGCGGTCCACCGGTTCACCGGCGACCGTGGGTTGAATTGCCTTATCGACGGGTTCGCCGGTGACCTGATCGACCGGGTCGTCGTCGGCTCGTCGGTGCGACCCGCCGGTGATCCGGTAGACGTCGAAAACCCCGTCGATCTTGCGTACGGCCTTGATGACGTGGTCGAGGTGGCTGGGGTCGCCCATCTCGAAGGTGAAGCGGGACATGGCAACTCGGTTGCGGCTGGTCGCAACGCTCGCCGACAGGATGTTCACGTGCTGGTCCGAGAGCACCCGCGTCACATCGGAGAGCAGCCGGTTGCGATCCAGCGCCTCGACCTGCAGCTGGACCAGGAAGACGCTGGCGGACGACGGCGCCCATTCGACGGGGATGATCCGGTCGGGCTGTTTGAGCAACTGCTGGGCGTTGACGCAGTCGCGCCGGTGGACCGACACCCCGTTGCCGGTGGTGACGAATCCGATGATGTCGTCGCCGGGAACCGGGTGCAGCAGCGGGCCAGCTTCACCCAGACGTCGTCGGCCCCCACGACGGTAACTCCCGGGTCGGAGGAGCGGGAGCGCACCGAACGCGACATGGTGGGCGTCGTCGCCTCGGCCAGATCCTCGGTGGTCGCGTCCTCTCCCCGAGGGCCGCGACGAGTTGGCTGACGACGTGCTCCGCCGAGACATGGCCGTCGCCCACCGCGGCGTACAGGCCGTCGATGTCGGCGTAGTGCAACTGATCGCCCACCAGGCGCATCGACTCCGGCGACATCAACCGCTGGATACCAAGACCCTGCTTGCGAAGCGTCTTGGCCAGAGCGTCCTTGCCGCGTTCGATCGCTTCCTCGCGACGCTCCTTGGAGAACCACTGCCGGATCTTGTTGCGGGCACGGGGGCTTCGCACGAAGGACAGCCAGTCCCTGCTGGGACCTGCGTTGTCGGCCTTGGAGGTGAGGATCTCCACCGAGTCGCCGTTCTCCAGCGGCGACTCCAGCGGGACCAGCCGGCCGTTGACGCGTGCCCCGATGGTGTGGTGCCCGACTTCGGTGTGCACGGCGTACGCGAAGTCCACGGGGGTCGATCCCGCCGGCAACCCGATGATGGCGCCCTTGGGGGTGAACACGTACACCTCGCGGGAGCCCACGTCGAAGCGCAACGAGTCCAGGAACTCCCCCGGGTCGGCCGTCTCCCGTTGCCACTCCATCAACTGACGCAGCCAGGCCATCTCGTTCAGGGACCCGGACTTGCTGTCGCTGCTGTCGATTCCGGCGGCCGCGTTGCGCGCGTCGTCCTTGTACTTCCAGTGCGCGGCCACGCCGTACTCCGCCCGGCGGTGCATCTGGTACGTGCGGATCTGGATCTCGACCGGTTTGCCCTCCGGGCCCACCACGGTGGTGTGCAGCGACTGGTACATGTTGAACTTCGGCATCGCGATGTAGTCCTTGAACCGCCCGGGAAGCGGACTCCACCGGGTGTGCAAGGTGCCGAGTACGGCGTAGCAGTCACGCACCGACTCCACCAGGACGCGGACGGCGACCAGATCGTAGATCTCCTCGAAGTCGCGGCCGCGCACGATCATCTTCTGGTAGACGGAGTAGTAGTGCTTCGGGCGGCCGGTGACCGTTGCCTTGATCTTCGCGGCACGCAGATCCGCCGTAACCTGCTCACGGACACTGCGCAGGTACTCCTCGCGAGCTGGTGCCCGCTCGGCGACCAGGCGCGCGATCTCGTCGTACACCTTGGGGTAGAGGGTCGCGAAGGACAGATCCTCCAGCTCCCACTTGATGGTGTTCATGCCCAGACGGTGGGCCAGCGGCGCGTAGATCTCCAGGGTCTCGGTTGCCTTGCGCTGCGCGGAGGCTTGCGACACGTACCGCCAGGTGCGCGCGTTGTGCAGGCGGTCGGCCAGTTTGATCACCAGCACCCGGATGTCCTTGGCCATCGCGATGACCATCTTGCGGACCGTCTCCGCCTGCGCGGCGTCACCGTAGGTGACCTTGTCCAGTTTGGTGACACCGTCGACCATGCCGGCGATTTCGTCGCCGAAGTCGGCGCGCAGGTGCTCCAGGGAGTACTCGGTGTCCTCGACGGTGTCGTGCAACAGTGCGGCGGCCAGCGTGGGCGGGGTCATGCCCAGCTCGGCCAGGATCGTGGCCACCGCCAGCGGATGCGTGATGTACGGATCGCCGCTCTTGCGCATCTGGCCGCGGTGGGCACGCTCCGCGACGTCGTAGGCGCGTTCGATGACCGTCAGGTCTTCCTTGGGGTGGGTCGCACGCACCGTGCGCAGCAGAGGTTCCAGGACGCGATTGGTGCTCGTGCGGGGCTGACCCAGACGCACCAACCGGTTGCGCACACGCGCAGCGGTCGGCGAACCCTGCCCGCGGTCGGCGCGTCCCGCATCTGTCATAACCAGAGTCTAGTTGCCGTCGGGGGCCAGTTCGTCGCCGAACAGTGGGTTAGACCGACACGATGGCGTTCACGTCGTATCCGGCCAGTTTGGCCCGGCCGCCCAGGAACCCCAGCTCCATCAGCATCTCGATGGCGGCGACCCGCGCACCGGTCCGCTCGATCAGGCTCGCCGCGGCCGCGGCCGTACCGCCGGTGGCCAGCACGTCATCCAGCAGGAGGACCCGCTGGCCGGCCGCCAGGGAATCCGAGTGCACCTCGATGGTCGCGGTGCCGTACTCCAGCGAATACTCCTGGCGCAGGGTGGGTCCGGGCAGTTTGCCTGCCTTGCGGACCGGGACGAACGGAAGATCCATCGCCATCGCCACCGGTGCCGCCAGGATGAATCCCCGGGCCTCGATGCCCACCACGACGTCGACCGCAGCGCGGTACCTCGAGCCGATGTCGTCGACCACCGAGCGGAACGCCTCAGGCGCGGCGAACAGCGGGGTGAGGTCCTTGAACTGCACCCCGGGCTCGGGGAAGTCGGCGACGTCGCGGGTGTGCTCCAGGATCAGTTCCTCGACCATGCCGCTCACTCCTCCCGCTTGGCCCGAGGATGGATCTCGCGGCGGCTACGAGCACGCGATTGCGCGCTGGCGACCGCCTTCTCCTGCTCCGGCTCGATGACCCCGGAGATGGATTCGGCGCTGCGGTGTTCACCGCCCACCTCGTCCAGCGCCTTGGACTGGGCCGCCTGGTAGGCCAGCGCGCGGCGGTCCTGCTCCTTGATCGACGGCTCCCGGCTGCGCAGGGACGCCAGCACCGGGGTGGCGACGAAGATCGAGGAGTAGGTGCCCACCGCGATACCGATGAACAGCGCCAGCGACAGGTCCAGCAGGGTGCCCGGGCCGATGAAGAAGTAGCCCACGACCAGCAATGACGCGATGGGCAGCAACGCCACCACCGAGGTGTTGATCGAGCGGACCAGCGTCTGGTTGACGGCGTAGTTGGCCGCTTGGGCGTACGTACGGCGCCCGGTGCGGGCAGCGTCCTGGGTGTTCTCCCGGACCTTGTCGAACACCACCACGGTGTCGTACATGGAGTAACCCAGGATGGTCAGGAAGCCGATCATGGTAGCCGGCGAGACCTCCAGCCCGGTCAGCGCGTAGATACCGACCGTGATGATCAGGTCGTGCAGCAGAGCGATGACGGCGGCGGCGGCCATGGTCCAGGTGCGGAAGTAGATCGCCAACACGACCGAGACCAGAATCAGGAAGACGATCAACGCAATGATCGCCTTGCGGGTCACCGTCTCCCCACGAGGGGCCGATGAACTGTGTCGTCACCGCACTCTCGGGGACCTTGAACTGATCGGCCAGGGCCACCCGCACCTGCTCGGTTGCCGCGGCGGAGCCGTTACCCAGCTTCTCGGACTGCACCCGCACGGTGTCGTCACCGAGCTTGGTGATGATCAGATTGTCGTCCGAGCCGGTCGCCTGGCGCACGGTGTCCCGGGCACGTTGGTCGTAGTCGGCCATCTGCGCTGAGCTGACCGAAGCAACCCGTACCTCCGAGCCGCCGGTGAACTCCAGGGAGAAGTTCAGTCCACGGCCGAAGATGCCGATCAGCGCCAGGACGATCAGCACCAGGCTGACGAGGTACCAGCGGCGGCGTTTGCCGATGAAGTCGATCTGCCGGCGACCGGTGAACAGGTCGTTACCGAACTGGGCGAAGCTGGCCATCAGGCGTTCCCTCCTGCCGGAGCGACCGCATCCGTATCGCTGTCACTGCCCTTGCGCTCGGCGGCCTTGCGGTCGGCGATCGTCACCCGGCCACGACCGGCGTACGTCACGGTCCGTGCACCCAGCCGGGCAGGATCGAAACCGCTCCACGTATGCCCCCCACCGAAGAACTTCGTACGGGACAACAGGGTCAGCACCGGGTGGGTGAACATGGTCACGACCAGCAGGTCGATGATCGTGGTCAGGCCGAGGGTGAAGGCGAACGCCTTCACGTTGCTCTCGGACAGGATGTAGAGGACCGCCGCCGCGAGGAAGTTGACCGCGTCGGAGATCACGATCGTACGGCGCGCCCGGGCCCATCCGGTCTGCACCGCCGCCCGCAGCGGCCGGCCGATGCGCACTTCATCGCGGACCCGTTCGAAGTAGACGATGAAGCTGTCCGCGGTGATACCGATGGCCACGATCAGACCCGTCACGCCGGCCATGGTCAGGCGGAAGTTGTTGGCCCAGCCCAGGAAGGTCACGGCCCCGTAGGACAGCAGCGCCGCCACGCCCAGCGAAGCCACGGTGACCAGGCCCAGAGCGCGGTACTGCAGCAGCGAGTAGACCACCACGAGCACCAGACCGATCAGACCGGCGATCAGACCCCACTTGAGCTGGTCGGAACCCAGTTGCGGGCTGATCTGCTCGGAGGACACCTGGCTGAAGGAGAACGGCAACGCGCCGAACTTCAGCTGGTCGGCCAGCGTCTTGGCGCTGTCCTGGGTGAACGAACCGCTGATCTGCGCCTGTCCGTTGGTGATGGGTTCGTTGGCGGTCGGGGCGGAGATGACCTGGCCGTCGACGGTGATCGCGAACTGGTTCTGCGGCGACTGCAGGGACACCAGCCGGGTCGTCACGTCGCCGAACGCCTTGGCGCCGGCACTGTTGAAGGACAGGTTGACCACGACCTCACCGGTCGCCTGACCGGCGGAGTTGGTCTTCTGCCCGTAGGTTGCATCGGAGATCTGCGATCCGTTGACCTCCGAGGGACCCATGAGGTACTTGTTCGCGGGGTCGCAGCCCACGCTGGGCTGGTTCAGCGGCGCGGACGCGGCCGCTTCCTTCCACTGCGTGGCCGTGGGACCGACCGCGGGGTTGGTGTTGGTGCAGGAGAACGCGGTGTACAGATCGTTGTAGGTCTGACCCTTGGTGACGTAACCGGTGTCGATCCAGTACTGCGCAACCGGCTGGGACTGCCAGGCCGTATCGCTGGCGTTCTTCGGCTTGCTGCTGTCAGCGGTGGTCCCGGAGGTCGCCGTCCCGGACGGGGTGGCCGATGCCGTCGGCGTCGCTGCCGGGCTGCTCGTCGCGGTCGACGTCGGGCTCGGAGTGTTCGTGGCCGCGGGGTATGCCTGCGGCAGCGCCGCATTGGCGCCGGTTGACGTCGCCGAGCTGGTCGGGGCTTCCGCTCCGCCGCTGGGCGCCACCGTCGCGCCGGAGGTCGGACTGGCCGTGGGGGTCGCGGTGGGGGTGGGTGCCGGCGTGTACGGCGTGGGCAGCGTCGGGGTGATCTGCTCGTTGGTGATCTGGCTGGTCGCGATCACGGCCCGGAACGCCAGCTGGGAGGACTGCGCCAGCGAGTTGAGGATGTCCTCGGAGGGGTCTCCGGGGATCGAGACGACGATGCTGTCCGATCCGAGGGTGGTCACTTCGGCCTCGGCGACGCCGGTGGCGTCGACGCGCTTGCGGATGATGTCGACGGCCTGCTGCATCTGCCCGGAGTTGACCGCCTGACCCTTGCCAACTTGCGGCTGCAGGATGATCTGCCGGCCGCCTTCGAGGTCGAGACCGAGCTTGGGGGTCCACTGACCCTGCGGGTTACCCCAGGCGACAGTCGCACCGATGCCCAGGAAGAGCACGGCTGCCAGGGCGAGCAGGCTCAGGAGCGTGCGTTTGGGATGGCCCAGCATCGAGCGCCGGGGGTACTTGCCACCGATCAGTCCTTGTCCTGCGACTGTCCCGGCTGGTCGGTCTGGTCGACCGCCTGGCCGTAGGTCGTGCCCTGCTCCGGCGCCTGCACCGGTGCCGCGGGGGCGCCGGCCGGCAACTCGCCGTACCGGCCGCCGGGAATCTGGGGAACGACGCCGGCGCGCGGGCGCCCGCCCAGGGCGGCGCGGGGCAGGATCGCTCGGCGATCGACGTTCAGGGTGAGCCCGGGCGCCACCTCCAGGCTGACCACGGGATCCTGCACGGCGGTCACCGTGCCGTAGATCCCGGAAGTGGTGACGGCCTCGCTGCCGACGGTGATCTCAGCCTGTTGCTGCTGGGTGGCCCGCTGACGCTTGCGCTGGGACCAGAAGAGGAAGCCCAGGAGCACCAAAGGGAGCAGCAGGATCAAATAGCTGCCGTATCCGCCCCCGGAGGAGGATCCGGCGGTCGCCAAGAAAGGCATGAAGTCCAAGTCCTTACGTCGTGGTCGTGCCGAACGCGACACCCGCGCCAACCGGTCCGGTCGATGCAGGGGCACCGACGCCCGAGTCTAGGTGAGCAACGTGACCCACCCAACTCCGGTTCCCGACGGGCTTCAGCCGAAGCGGCCCTCATCGGTCCCGAACGGCAGCGTGGGCGTGCCCGTGGAGCCGGTAACGGCGGGTTCCGGAGGGGTCAGGCCCAGGTGTTCCCATGCCTTGTCCGATGCCGCCCGGCCGCGCGGCGTACGAATGAGATACCCCTCACGCACCAGGTAGGGCTCGACCACGGTTTCGACGGTGTCCGGCTCCTCACCGACGGCGATGGCCAAGGTGGTCAGCCCCACCGGGCCGCCGGCGAACCGCTTGCACAGCGCCTCCAGCACGCCTCGGTCGAGCCGGTCCAGACCGCTGACGTCGACGTCGAACAGCGCCAGTGCGCTGCGGGCGGCCTCCAGGTCGACTATGCCGCTGCCGTGCACCTGGGCGTAGTCGCGCACCCGGCGCAGCAGGCGGTTGGCGATACGCGGAGTGCCGCGCGACCGTGAGGCGATCTCGCTGATGCCATCGGGTGTGCAGTCGACGCCCAGCAATGCGGCGCTGCGGTGCAGGATGGTCGCCAGGTCGGCGCCGGAGTAGTAGTCGAGGTGGCCGGTGAAACCGAACCGGTCGCGCAGCGGCGCCGGTAGCAGCCCGGCCCGGGTGGTGGCCCCGACCACCGTGAAGGGCGGTAGTTGCAACGGGATTGCGGTCGCGCCCGGTCCCTTGCCCACGATGATGTCGACCCGGAAGTCTTCCATCGCCAGGTAGAGCATCTCCTCCGCGGGCCGGGCCATCCGGTGGATCTCGTCGAGGAAGAGCACTTCGCCCTCGGCCAGCGAAGACAGGATCGCCGCCAGGTCGCCCGCGTGCTGGATCGCCGGGCCGCTGGTGATCCGGATCGGCTGCTCCAACTCAGCGGCGATGATCATCGCCAGACTGGTCTTGCCCAGGCCGGGCGGCCCGGACAGTAGGACATGGTCCGGTGGCGCGCCGCGACGGCGCGCGGCCTCCAGCACCAGCGCCAGCTGGGAGCTGACCCTGGGCTGGCCCGGGAAGTCCGCCAGCCGCTTGGGCCGCAGAGCGGCCTCGAACCGGCGCTCGTCGTCGTTGCCGCCGGGATCCACCACGCGCGCCGTCGCGTCGATGGAGGAATCCTCGTACTCGTAGTCCTCGTCGGCCATCGCCTGCCGCCCGCCTACCGACCCAGACGGCGTAGCGCCGCCCGCAACGTCTCGGCAACATCCAGCCCGTCGGTCTCCGCGGTGACCGACGCGACCGCGTCACCGGCCTGCTTGGCGTTCCAGCCGAGCCCGACGAGCGCTTCGACGACCTGGTCCTGATCGGTGGACAGCACCGGAGCCGCTGAGGGTACGCCGCCCGGTGAGCCCGCGGGCGCGCCCACCTTGTCCTTGAGCTCCAGGACGATCCGCTCGGCGCCCTTCTTGCCGATGCCGGGAACCTTGGTCAGCGCCGTCACGTCGTTGCCCGCGATTGCCGTGCGCAACGGATCGGGTGCATGTACCGCGAGCATGGCCAGGGCCAGGCGCGGCCCGACGCCGGAGACGGTCTGCACGAGTTCGAACAGGTCACGCTCGGCCGCGGTGTCGAACCCGAACAGGGTCAGCGAGTCCTCACGCACCACCAGTGAGGTGGCCAGGCGCAGCTGGGCGCCGGCCCGCGTCGACGAGGCCGCGGCCGGGGTGGTGTGCACCAGCAGTCCGACTCCCCCGACCTCCACCACCACGTGATCCAGGCCGGCGGAAAGCACCGTGCCGGACAGTGAGGAGATCACCGCGCGGCCCGTTGCATCGCGACTGCCTGGGCGATCCGGTCCTGTGCGGCGCCGCGCCACAGATGACAGATCGCCAGGGCGATGGCATCGGCGGCATCCGCGGGCCGCGGTGCGACCTGCAGCCGAAGGATGCGCGTGACCATGGCCGTGACCTGGTTCTTGTCGGCCCGGCCGTTGCCGGTCACCGCGGCCTTGACCTCCGACGGGGTGTGCATCGCCAGGGGCAGGCCGCGCCGGGCGGCGGCCAGCATCGGGACGGCGGACGCCTGCGCGGTGCCCATGATCCCCTTGATGTTGGCCTTGGCGAAGACCCGCTCGACGGCGACTGCGTCCGGACGCAGCCGCTCCAGCCAGTCGTCGATCTCGGTCTGCAGCGTGAGCAGCCGCAGCGCCGGCTCCTGGTCGATCGGCGTACGGACCACGCCGACCTCGACCAACCGCAGCGGCGCCCCGAGCTGACCCTCCACCACGCCCAGACCGCAACGGGTCAGACCGGGGTCGACCCCCAGAACTCGCACGCGCCACTCCCCTCGATCCGAACAGGTGTTCGCTTCACGCTACCTGCCGGGTGGGCCTACGACAGTGAGCGACGCGCCGCTCAGCCCTCGTCGAGGTGAACCGACTGCTCGTGCTAACCCTCCGGCCGCGTGCTCGCAAGCTCGCCCACAACCTCCGGATCGCCCTTCGTCGTCAGTCCTCGTCCAGCTCGGCCAGGACCTCGTCGGACACGTCACCGTTGGCGTAGACGTTCTGCACGTCGTCACTGTCCTCGAGGGCCTCGATGACGCGGAACATCTTCTTGGCGCCGTCGGCGTCCAGCTCGATCTCCATCGTGGGCAGCCACGATGCCTCTGCGGAGTCGTAGTCAACATCAGCTGCCTGCAATGCCTCACGGACGCCCACGAAATCGGTCGCCTCCGAGACGATTTCGAAGGAGTCCCCCAGGTCGTTGACCTCCTCGGCCCCAGCATCCAGAACGATCTCCAGGATGTCGTCCTCGCTCTTGCCCGCCTTGGGCACGATGACAACGCCCTTGCGGTGAAAGAGGTAGGCGACCGAACCGCTGTCGGCCATGGACCCGCCGTTCTTCTGCAGCGCGGTGCGCACCTCTGCAACGGCGCGGTTCTTGTTGTCGGTGAGGCACTCGATCAACAGCGCGACACCGCCGGGGGCATAGCCCTCGTAGGTCAGCGCCAGGTATTCGGCGCCGCCGGCTTCCGCGCCGGAGCCGCGCTTGACGGCGCGATCGATGTTGTCGTTGGGGACCGAGGACTTCTTGGCCTTCTGGATCGCGTCGTACAGGGTGGGGTTACCCGCCGGGTCGCCGCCGCCGGAGCGGGCCGCGACCTCGATGTTCTTGATGAGCTTGGCGAACAGCTTGCCGCGCTTGGCGTCGATCGCCGCCTTCTTGTGCTTGGTTGTCGCCCATTTGGAGTGACCGCTCATGCCCTGCCTCTACATCGCTTCGTTACGAGTCAACCGGTCAAGTCTACGAGGGCGCCCCGGTCTGCGCCGAACGCACCATGTCCGCGAAGAGCGCGTGCACCCGGTGATCGCCGGTCACCTCCGGATGGAAGGAGGTGGCCAACGCGTTGCCCTGACGTACGGCGACCGGGTGCGTTGCGCCGTCCGGCCCGGTCACGGTGGCCAGGACCCGGACGTCCTGCCCCACGGACTCCACCCAGGGCGCCCGGATGAAGACGGCGCGCATCGGCGCACCGGCGATACCGGCCACCGCCAGATCCGCCTCGAAAGAGTCGACCTGGCGGCCGAACGCGTTGCGCCGGACCGTCATCTCGATCGTGGCGAGCGGTTCCTGGTCGGGACGACCGTCCAGGATGGTGCTCGCCAACAGGATCATCCCGGCGCACGAGCCATAGACCGGCATCCCGCCAGCAAGACGCTGCCGCAGCGGTTCCCGCAGGCCGAAAGCCGTGATGAGCTTGTCGATCGTCGTCGACTCGCCACCGGGGATCACCAAGCCGTCGACGTGCGCCACCTCGGCCGGCCGGCGTACCGCGGGGGCATCGACACCCGCCTCCTGGAGGGCACGCTGGTGCTCTCGCACATCGCCTTGCAGCGCGAGAACCCCGATGACGGTCATGCGCCGACAATAGGCCGGTCGGCCCGGCGGGCCACGGCGGGCCCGGTCTCACCGCCCTCGCGAACGACCTCTGAGATAGCCGTCGACCACCGCTACGCCGAGATCGTCCAGTTCGGGGGCGACCACGGTGCCGCCGACCCGTTGGGCGAGCTGCTCCAGGAACCGCTCGAGGGAGGGATCCTCCCCGAGACGGTAGATCGTCGTCCGCGCACCGAGCCGGGTCACTGCGTCCAACTCGCGCACGCTGTAGGCGACCGTCAGCGGGTGCGGCGGGTAGGCGAAGGCGACCTCACCGTCGGGTTCGATGTGCGCTGTCGGTTCACCGTCGGTGACGATCAGCAGCACCGGCTGTGAGGCCGGGTGCTTGCGGAAGAACTGCTGCGCCAACAGCAGCGCGTGATGCAGGTTGGTGCCCTTGTCCCATTCCGGCGCGAGCGAGGTGAGGGTGTCGATCGGCATCCGTTCGGCCTGCCGGGCGAACGCGATGAGCTCCAGTTGGTCCCCGCGGAACCGGGTCTGGATCAGATGGTGCAGGGCAACCGCTGTGCGCTTCATCGGCAGCCAACGACCGTCCATCGCCATGGAGAACGACGTGTCGACCAGCAGCGCGACGGCTGCGTGGGTCCGCTCCTGGGTCTCCTGCACCTCGACGTCGTCCATGACCAGCACGGGTCCGCCGTCGACGGCCCGCCGCACCGCCGCGTTGGTCATGGTGCGCGAGACATCCCACGGTTCGGTGTCGCCGAAAGCCCATTGCTTACTGGCGCCGGTCGCCTCCCCCGCCAGACCGGCCCGCATAGCCTGACGCGACCCGTCCCGGCCCGACATCGACCGGGAGATGTCCCGCAGCAGGGTCCTGCCGAGTTCACGCATGGCCCGCGGGGACAGGCGAAGATCACCCTCCGAGTCCCGGTTGAGCATGTCCCGTTGGCGCATCCCGGCGTCCAACTCCTGCAGGTGCCGGGCCGCGTCTGCAGCATCCGGCCCGAGCAGCCGGTCCAGCGCCTCCAGATCCAGGTCTGCCATCTGCGAGCCGGCGTAGGACTGCGACAGCTGCTCGGCGAGCTGATCCAACGCGGCCACTTCCTGCAGCACTCCGGTGCCGTCCCCGAGGCCCAGGCCCTGTTGGCCGTCCATCGCTTCAGAACCACCCCAGCCGGCGTCCGGGCGCAGATCCTGCAGCAGCGAATCCAATTGGGACAGTTGCGACATCAGCTCCGGGGAGCCGAACGCGGACGCCGCCAACTCGTCCAGCTCGGCGCGTTGTTCAGGGGTCAGCGAATTGCGCAACCGTTGGGCGGCCGCCGCCCGCTGCGCCAGCGAGTCCAGCAGTTCGTCGATGTTCTGCGGATTCTCCGGGAAGTACTCACCGTGCTTGGCCATGAACTCATCGAAGTCGGCGGGGGTGTCCTCACCGCGGGCATGTTTGCCGAGCAGGTCGTTCAGGTCCGACAGCATCTCGCTGACCTGCTGACGATCCTCGTCGGTGGCGTTCTCGAGGGCTTGTTTCATCCCGGCGAACCGCTGATCGAGCATCTCCCGGCCCAGGAGATCCTTGATCTGCTCGAACTTCTCGCGTGCCTCCGAACTGCGCCACTGGTAATCGCCCAGCTCGCTCACCGCGGCGGCGGGCGAGGGCGGCAGATTCTCGATCCGCATTTCGGCGAACCGGGCGTCGTCGTCGAGGTCGCGGGCCAGTTGCTTGCGTTCCGCCAGGACAGCCTGCTCCAGCAACTCCCGGACCTGCTCGAACGTGCCGCCCAGGTTGCTGCGCTGCAGCAGGTCCTGGCGGCGCCGCATCGCTTGCGCGGCCAGGTCGTCCAGACCCTGCCGGCCCTGGGGTCCGTGCCGCAGGAACTCCCGCAGCGCCCGGTCGGCAGAGTACCCGGCCATCACGCTTTCGCTGACCGCGTCCAGGGCTTCGGCCAGATCCACCGGCGGGGCCAGGGGGTCGGGCCCGCCGGTGTACCGGTGGTAGCGGCTCTCGCCGCGGGAGCCGGCCATCACCCGTACGTCGTGTGGCCGGTTTCGTCGGCGTCCTTGCCGATCCGCCTGGCCAGGTAGAGGCCTTCGAGCGCGAACTCGATCGCATTGGCCCGCTCCCCCGGCGATGTCGCCTCGAGGCGCCCGTCGATCTGGTCGTAGAGATCGGACTCGCCGATCGCGGGCAGTTGTGCGAGCACCTCGTCGGCAGGTGTGCGCGGTCCCGTCTCGATCTGTGCGCCGTCCTGGATGGCCGCCACCAGCAGCCCCAGATCCACCCCGGCCAGCGTGCCCCGGACGGTGTCGGCGATGCTCGTGCGCAGCAGATGCTCCAGCACCGGCCGCTCCCGACCCTCGTGACCGGACTCGAACTCGACCTTGCCGGTCAGCACGTCGAGCACGTCGGGCAGGTCGACGACCCGCGCCACCGCGGTGCCCTCACCGGTGACCGTGGCCCGGTGCAACGCACCCGCAGCCACCGTCTCGGCCGCGGCGATCGCGAATCGCGCTGAGACACCGGAGCGTTGGTCGACCGCGGAAGACTCACGCAACGCTCGCGTGAAGCGGGCGATGACCTCCAGGACCGAGGCCGAAACCTCCGCGACGAAGTTGCTCTCCTGTTCGATGACGGCCACTTCACCGGCGAGGTCCAACGGGTAGTGGGTGCGTACTTGAGCACCGAACCGGTCCTTCAACGGGGTGATGATCCGACCGCGGTTGGTGTAATCCTCCGGGTTGGCGCTGGCGACCACGAGCACGTCCAACGGCAGCCGCAGCAGGTAACCGCGGATCTGGATGTCCTTCTCCTCCATGACGTTCAGCATCGCCACCTGGATGCGCTCGGCGAGGTCGGGCAGCTCGTTGATCGCAACGATGCCGCGGTGTGCTCGTGGGATCAGGCCGAAGTGGATGGTCTCGGGATCGCCCAGGCTGCGGCCCTGTGCGACTTTCATCGGATCGACGTCACCCACCAGGTCGGCGACGGAGGTGTCGGGGGTAGCCAGCTTTTCGGCGTACCGCTCGGATCGGTGGCGCCACGCCACGGGCAGGTCATCACCGAGTTCGGTTGCCCGGCGGATGGATTCAGTGGTGATCGGATCGTAAGGGTGCTCTCCCAGCTCGGCGCCCTCGATGACCGGGGTCCACTCGTCCAACAGCAACGGCAGGGTGCGCAACAACCGGGTCTTGCCCTGGCCGCGCTCCCCCAGCAGGACGACGTCGTGGCCGGCGAGCAGTGCTCGCTCGAGCTGGGGCAGGACAGTGTCGTCGAATCCCTGGATGCCCGGCCACGGATCCTCGCCGGAGGCCAGTGCCGCCAGCAGGTTGGCGCGCAGCTCCTGGCGCACGCTGCGGTGTTCGTGCCCACTGGCCCGCAACTGCCCGAGGGTGTTGATGGCGGGCGGATCGGTGCGATCGAGGCTTGTCACGCCGAGAACGCTACGCCGCGGACCGCCGTCTCGAACCACCCTTACCGGAAGCACCCTCCGCACGTGCCTACGATTCATAGGTGACGCAACGATGGATCGATCTCGACGGCCTGGTCAACATGCGCGACATCGGCGGGTTACCGACGGTCGACGGCGGACGCACCCAGTTCGGTCGTTTGATCCGCTCGGACAACCTGCAGGACCTCACTGCCGGTGATGTCCGGCGCCTCGTGGACGAGCTCGGCGTGACCGACATCGTGGACCTGCGCGCCGACCGGGAGTTGCACCTCGAAGGCCCGGGACCGATGCGCGAGGTCAGCACCGTGACCCACCACCACCATTCGTTGCTGCGCGAGCGCAGCGACGAGTCCAGCGAGCGCGTGGCGCAGCGAGCATTGGGTACGACCCCCGCCGGGTCCGCGACGCCGGCTTCTGGGCGCGGAGCTACCTGGGCTACCTCGAACAGCGACCGGACTCGGTCTCCGGCGCGCTCTCGGCGATCGCAGGCGCATCGGGAGCGACTGTCGTGCACTGCGCTGCCGGTAAGGATCGGACCGGAACCGTCGTGGCCATGGCCCTGGACGTCGCCGGAGTGCCGCACGCCGAGATCGCCGCCGACTACGCGCTCACCCAGGAGCGCCTCGCGGCGATCATCGACAGGCTGGCCCGGCGACCGTCGTACGGCGAAGCACTGGCGACCCAGACCCTGGCCGACCAGACGCCGCATGCCGATTCGGCGTTGGCGGTCCTCACCGCGCTGGACGAAGGCTGGGGCGGTGCCGCCGGCTGGTTGCGGGAGCAGGGCTGGTCCCAGGACGAGGTGGAACAGTTGCGTGATCGGCTCACCCGTTAGGAGCGATGGGGCCTAGGGTCAGGGCCCATGAGCCTCCTCGACCGTCGCCAGTTCCTCACCGCCACCGCCGCCGTCACCGGTAGTGCGGCGCTCGGCCTGACCCGTGCGGACATCAGCGCCGCGGCCAGCCGTTACCCCGAGTACGACAAGTACTTCAACCCCGGCCCGCGGGCCTACCCGGGCGTCGACACGTACTGGGTGCCGCAGGGGCTGACCCACTGGGGCAACGACAAGCTGCTGATCTCCTACTACGACGGACGCTACGGCGACGCCGATTACACGAAGCGGGCCAAGAGCCGGCTGTTCATCGTGAGCCGGTCGACCGGCGCCACCCTCAACTGGTTCCAGCTCAACACCCAGCGTCACGTCGGTGGGCTGGCGACCACTCCCGGCTACATCTGGCTGTCGATGGACTCACGGTTGCTGCGTTACCCCACGAGCCGGTTCTCACAAGCGAACGGGTCGATCATCCACGCCAGCAAGGAATTCGACGTCGACGGCAAGGCGTCGTACGTCGGTTCCTACGGCGACACCTTGTGGACCGGGACCTGCAACCCCGAGCACCGCGACTACATGTATGCCTATCCCGTGAACAGCAGCGGCAACCTGCCGAAGAATCCCACCGCGAAGATTCGCACGCCCTCACAGGTGCAGGGCCTGGCCGTCACCGGCAGTCTGTTCATCTGGTCGCAGTCGTGGGGCAGCAAGGACTCCAACCTCATCTACTGGCGCCGCTCGCGCACCTACGACGGCAGTACGGCGCGGGGCAACTGGATTGTCACCGCGCCGCGGGCGGAGGGACTGACCTACGTCAACGGGCAGGTGCACGTCATCTTCGAGTCAGGATCGTCGAAGTACGCCGGCTCCTCGCGCGGGATCCGGGTCAAGACCGTCCACCACGGGACCCTGCCGCCGGTGCCGTGACCTACCAGCCGCGCTCGGCGAGTCGGTGCGGCTGAGGGATCTCCTCGACGTTGATGCCGACCATGGCCTCGCCCAGCCCGCGGGAGACCTTGGCGATCACGTCGGGGTCGTCGTAGAACGTCGTTGCCTTGACGATGGCTTCGGCGCGCTCGGCGGGGTTGCCGCTCTTGAAGATGCCGGAGCCGACGAAGACGCCCTCGGCGCCGAGTTGCATCATCATGGCCGCATCTGCCGGGGTGGCGATGCCCCCGGCGGTGAAGAGCACGACCGGCAGTTTGCCCAGTTCGGCGACTTCCTTCACCAGTTCGTACGGCGCCTGCAACTCCTTGGCCGCCACGAACAACTCATCCTCCGGCAGCGACGTCAGCCGCCGGATCTCCTGACGGATCTGGCGCATGTGGGTCGTCGCGTTCGAGACGTCACCGGTGCCGGCCTCGCCCTTGGAGCGGATCATCGCCGCACCCTCGGTGATCCGGCGCAGCGCCTCACCGAGGTTGGTCGCACCGCACACGAAGGGAACGGTGAATTCCCACTTGTCGATGTGGTTGCTGTAGTCCGCCGGGGTCAGCACCTCGGACTCGTCGATGTAGTCCACCCCGAGGCTCTGCAGGACCTGCGCCTCGACGAAGTGCCCGATGCGGGCCTTGGCCATCACCGGGATCGACACCGCCGAGATGATGCCGTCGATCATGTCGGGGTCGCTCATCCGCGAGACGCCGCCCTGAGCCCGGATGTCGGCCGGAACCCGCTCCAGGGCCATGACCGCCACGGCACCGGCGTCCTCGGCGATCTTGGCCTGGTCGGGGGTGACGACGTCCATGATGACGCCGCCCTTCAGCATCTCGGCCATGCCGCGCTTGACCCGCGCGGTGCCCGTCGTCTCGTTCGTCATGACACCAGACTAAGGGCAGCTGGAGGCAGCTAGGTGCCACCCATCAACATTTGGCATGAAGCAGCCAGGCGCACCTCCTGCCGCGCTCAGGCCTCCGGAACCGGGATCGCCACGACCTGCGGGACCGTGTCATCGAAGTCGAGCACCTGCGGCAGGTCGGTGTGGCCGGCCAACCGGAACACCCGCACCAGCGTCTGCGCGCGCATGTTCTGCACATCGGCGACCGCGTCGTTGTAGAACCGGCGGGCCAGCTGTACCCGCTGGCATGCCGCTTGGACCCGGTCGATCTGCTCCTGCGCGTAATTGTCGCGGGCCCGCATCGTCTCCAGAACTTCCGGGCCGAGCACGGCCCGCAGGGTGTGCGTCAGATTGGTCTCGACCCGGGCACGGTGGGCGTCGACGCCCTGCTCTGACACCTCGGCCCGCACCGCGGCCGCATCCGAGGTGTCCAGCGATTCACTGGCCGCCTCGGCCAGGAGCATCGCACTGGCCGGGTCGATCAGCCCGGAGTTGGCCAGTTCGATTGACACCTCGGCGCGCCGGACCAGCTGGGCGTCCAGGGCCGACACCGATCCCTCGACCTTGGCGTGCAACCGGTCCAGCCGGGCCGCGTTGTAGGACAAGTACCACGCGATCACGGCCACGATCGCGATCGCTAATGCGATCCACCCCAGCGTCTGCATCAGTCGCCTCCTGTCAGTCTGCGGAACTGCCGGACTGCCGACAGCCGCCTCCCCCGCCGCGTCGTACTCGGTGCGGTCTCTTCCATCATGACCGGACGCGGCTCGGCGGCGAGGACGGTTTCGTAGACATTGATGATTTCTGTTGCCACCCGCGACCAGTCGAACTCTCGGGCGCGCTGCAGCCCGGACGCCCGCAACCGGGCGCGAAGGTCGGCATCGCCCAGCACGCGCTGGATCTGTGCGGCCAGCGATCCGGCGTCCTCGTTGGCGAACAGTGCACCGCACGCCCCGCCGCGCAGGACCGCGTCGAAGGCCTCGATGTCGCTGGCGATCACCGGGGCGCCTGCGCTCATGGCCTCGATCAGGATGATCCCGAAGCTCTCCCCGCCGGTGTTCGGGGCGATGTAGGCATCCACCGAATGCAGCATGGAGGCCTTCTGCTCGTCGGTGACCGGGCCGAGGAACTCACACGCCTGCTTCACCTGGTCCGGTTGGCCGGACATCACTTCACGCGGGTCGCCGGGTCCGGCGATGAGCACGCGCAGCCCCGGCCAGACCCGCAGCACCTCCGGCAGTGCCGCCAGCAGGACCGCGATCCCCTTGCGCGGTTCCTCGATCCGGCCGAGGAAGGCGATGGTGGGCCGCTGCGGGGTTCCGGCCCACGCGGGCGTGACGTGCGCGCGGGCGAAGTCATCGACGTACACCCCGTTGGGGATGACGGTGCAATCCATGTCGATGTGCGACAGCAGGAACCGGCGCGCGGCCTCGGACACCGCGATGCGGCCGCGGATCTTCTCCAGCCCCGATTGCATCAGCGGTTGCAGGGTGCTCAGTGTGCGCGAGCGCGCGTTGCTGGTGTGGAAGGTCGCCACCAGCGGTCCTTCGCAGGCCCACATGGCCAGCATGGACAGGCTGGGGCTGATCGGCTCGTGCACGTGGACGACGTCGAATTCGCCGCGCTCGATCCACCGCGACACCCGCGCTGCGGTGACCGGACCGAACAGGAGGCGCGCGACCGATCCGTTGTAAGGCACCGGAACCGCCTTGCCGGCGCTCTCGACGTACGGCGGCAGCGGGGTGTCGTCGTCGGCGGGCGCCAGCACGCTGACGTGATGGCCTGCGGCCAGAAGGTATTCGGCCAGGTCACGGACGTGGAACTGCACCCCGCCGGGCACGTCAACGGCGTACGGGCAGACGATCCCGACCCTCACCGCGCGCCCTCGGTACGCGCCGGGTCCAGGTCATCGAGGAAGACCCGCTGCATCATGTGCCAGTCCGCGGTGTGCAACCGGATCTGCTCGCCCAGTACGTCGACGCACGCCTGGGTCATCAACCGCACCTTCTCGTTGTCATCCACACCCTCCGGCACGGGAACGCGCGGGCCGATGTGCGCGGTGATCCCCTGCATCGCCCGGCCCGGCAGCGGCCGGTAACGGATCGCGATGGTGTGCAACGCCGCACCGGTCTCCAGCGCCAGCCGGGCCGGTCCGGCGGCGACCTTGGCCCGGTGGCCGCACAGGTCCACCTCGACACCGTGCGAGGTCAGGTCGCGGTCGGCCAGCAGGGGCACGAACCCGCCGTCGTTGAGCGCGTCGCGCATCGCGGCGTACGGCGCGCTCCCGCCGGTGAGCGGGATGATCGTCATGCCGAGGCTCTCCCGGAACTCCAGGAACTCCTCGAACAACTCCTCGGGCTTGAGCCGCTCGGCGATGGTGGTGACCTTGGCGAAGTGGTAGGTCGCCCAGGCGCCGGTGAGGTCCCAGTTGCCCATGTGCCCCAGGAAGCCGATCAGCGGCTTGCCCGCCCCCACCTGGGCGCGGATCTCATCCCCGTGATCCTCCAGCTGCACGATGCCGTCGAGGGATTCGCGGGTCTGCAGCTGCAACCGGAACGCGTCGCAGAAGTACCGCAGGTAGGAGCGCATCCCCTCCTTGACCAGGGCTTCGAGCGCCGCCTCGTCCAACTCGGGTCGGACCCGGGCGTAGTTGGCGCGCAGCCTTTGGACGCTCTTGCCGTTCCGCGCGTAGGTTCGGTCGGCGGCAATCTGGAACGCGGCGTACGCCGATCGCTCGGGCAACCGGCGCACCAACCCCCACCCGGCGCGGTAGCCGGTGACGGTCGCTGCCCCGGTCAGGTCGCTGCGGCGGCTCACGCCCCGGTCTCCGCCGCCAGCGCCTGCTGACGCACGGTGAGCATCCGTTGGATCACGGTGACCAGGCTCGCGGCCGCCAGCAGGGCGAGCACTACACCCAGCACGGCGGTCGGCAGGTGCAGGAACGGGATCCCGACCAGCCCGGTCGTGACGAGCACCGCGACCAGACGGTCGGCGCGCTCGGCGATGCCGACGTTGGCGGTCATCCCCAGGCCTTCGGCGCGGGCCTTGGCGTAGGAGACCACGCTCCCCAGCACCAGACAGGCCAGCGCAAGAGCGGTCATCACCATGCTGTCGCCCTCGCCGGCGTAGTACAGGATCAGCCCGCTGAAGATCGCGGCGTCGCCGACCCGGTCCAGCGTCGAGTCGAGGTAGGCGCCCCACACACTGGATCGCCCGGACTGACGGGCCATGTTGCCGTCGATCATGTCCGAGAAGACGAAACAGGTGATGAAGATCGTGCCCCAGAAGAACGAGCCGCGCGGATAGAAGGCGAGAGCGCCGACGCAGACGCCGAGGGTGCCCACGATGGTCACGACGTCGGGGCTGATGCCGAGCTTGAGCAAGAACCGGGCGAGGGGGTGAACAGGCGCGTGAACAGCGCCCGGGCGAATCGGTTGAGCATGGTGGCCCCGAGCCTACGGGGTCAGCGGCCGCTCTCCGGCCAAGCGGCCACCAGGCGCTCGCGGGTGTCTTCCAGCAGGACCGGCAGCGCCTTGGTCTGGGCCACGATCGGTAGGAAGTTGGAGTCACCGCCCCAGCGGGGTACGACGTGCTGGTGCAGATGCGCCGCGACGCCCGCCCCGGCGACGGCGCCCTGGTTCATGCCCAGGTTGAAACCGTCGGGTGCCGAAGCCGCGGTGAGTGCCGCGATGGCCGCTTTGGTCAGCGCACTGAACTCTGCGGTCTCCTCGTCGGTGAGATCGACATAGAGCGGTACGTGCCGGTAGGGGCAGATCAACAGGTGTCCGGGGTTATACGGGAAGAGGTTCAGCACCGCGAAGCACAGTTCGCCGCGGTGCACGATCAAGCCCTCAGCGTCGCTGCGGGTGGGCGCAACACAGAACGGACATGCGTCCGAGTCGTCGTTCTGCGGTTTCGGGGTGTCGATGTAGACCATGCGATGCGGAGTCCACAGTCGCTCGAAACCATCGGGCACCCGGGCGAATGCGTCCTCGCGCTCCAGTTCGGCCATGACCCGATCCTAGGCAGTGCGGCGTGGCGCGGAATGATCGCCCGCGGCTCGTGGTTGGCGCGAACATGACCTTCAAAAGTGCGCTGCCGGGCGAAATCGCCGAAGAGAAGACCGAGTGGGTCCGCGGTCAGCTGGAGACCATCGACAGGACCGGCACGACCGAATCGGTCCAGGTGATGGACCGGCCGATCGTCGTCTATACGATCCGGGGCCGCAAGTCCGGTCTGCTGCGCCGGGTGCCGCTGATGCGCGTGGAGCACGACGGCTCGTACGGCGTGGTGGCCTCCAAGGGCGGCGCGCCGGAGCATCCCGCCTGGTACCACAACCTGCAGGCCAACCCTGAGGTTGAGGTCCAGGACGGTACGACGAGGTTGGTGGGTATCGCACGTGAACTGTCCGGTCCCGAGCGCGACCAGTGGTGGGATCGCGCCGTTGCGGCCTACCCCGAGTACGCCAACTACCAGACGAAGACCGACCGTCAGATCCCGGTCTTCGTGGTGGAGCCGGTGCGCACCGTCGCGTGAGTGGTGTCACGCCCGCCATTCCATGAGGCGCTCTGAAGCCGGCACAAAGCCCGCCCGCTCATAGACACTGCGAGCTGATGGGCGGGCGTTGAGCTGAATCCGGTTGACCTGGTTCGCGCGGGCCCACTCCTGCAGAACCGTCAGCATGCGCCCGGCGATGCCGTGGCCGCGCTGCGCCGGCACCACGAACACCTGGCCGACGTGCAACCAACTGACCACCGGCCGCCGCAGCGACGGCAGCTTGGTGATCAAGGACGTCTGCACCAGACCGACCGCCTCACCCTGGGGACCGAAAGCCAGCCACGTCGGCCGGCGGACGGAGTCGGCCAGCCAGGCATCGGCGTACTCGGTGAGGAAACCCGCACGCGGCGTGGCGGCCTCGGCCTCCAGGTCCATCTGGAGGGCGAGCGCCGCCACGATGAGCGCCTCGTCGCGCGTGGCGGGGGTGATCCGGACATCACTCATCCGCGCATCGAATCACACGCAGACCGCACCCGACCTGCGAACGGTCCGTCTCAGACCTGCGCGCGGCTTTCGATGGCAGCAGTGATCTCGGCGACCGCGTCGGCGAGCGGCACGGCGTTCTTCTGCGAACCGTCGCGGTAGCGGAAGGAGACCGCACCGGCCGAGCGATCCTCCTCCCCGGCGATCAGCACGAACGGCACCTTGGACTTGGACGCGTTGCGGATTTTCTTGGGAAAGCGGTCGTCGGAGTCGTCCAATTCGACCCGGACCCCCTGTGCCGCAAGGGTGTCCAACACCTCACGCAGATAGTCGGCGAACTCCTCGGCAACGGGCACCCCGAGCACCTGGACCGGCGACAGCCAGGGCGGGAAGGCACCGGCGTAGTGCTCGGTCAGCACCCCGAGGAAACGCTCGATCGAGCCGAACTTCGCCGAGTGGATCATCACCGGCCGCTGCCGGGTGCCGTCGGCGGCCTGGAACTCCAGCTCGAAGCCGCGCGGTTGGTTGAAGTCGTACTGGATCGTCGACATCTGCCACGTCCGCCCGATGGCATCCCGGGCCTGCACGGAGATCTTCGGACCGTAGAACGCCGCCCCACCCGGGTCGGGCACCAGCTCCAGTCCCGACTGGTTCGCCACGTCCTCCAGGACCTTGGTCGCGACCTCCCACTCCTCGTCGGAGCCGATGAACTTGTCCTTCTTGTCGCCCTCGGTGTCCCGTGTGGACAGTTCCAGGTAGAAGTCGTCCAGACCGAAGTCCCGCAGCACCGACAACACGAAGTCCAGCAGGTGCTTGACCTCGCCCGGTGCCTGTTCAGGCGTGCAGTAGGAGTGTGAATCGTCCTGCGTCAGACCCCGCACCCGGGTCAGACCGTGCACCACTCCGGACTTCTCGTACCGGTAGACCGAGCCGAATTCGAAGTAACGGATGGGCAATTCGCGATAGGAACGCCCGCGCGACCGGAAGATCAGGTTGTGCATGGGGCAGTTCATGGCCTTGAGGTAGTACTTCGAGCCCTCGAACTCCATCGGCGGGAACATCGTGTCGGCGTAGTACGGCAGGTGCCCCGAGGTGTGGAAGAGCCCCTCCTTGCTGATGTGCGGGGTGCCGACGTAGGAGAAACCCTCCTCGATGTGCCGGCGCCGGACGAAGTCCTCCATCTCCCGCTTGATGACGCCACCCTTGGGATGGAAGACCGGAAGACCCGAGCCCAACTCGTCGGGGAAGGAGAACAGGTCCAGCTCGGCGCCCAGTTTGCGGTGGTCGCGCTTCTCGGCCTCGGCCAGCCGATCCAGGTAGGCCTTCATTTCTTCCTTGGTGGGCCACGCCGTGCCGTAGATACGCTGCAACTGCGGGTTCTTCTCGCTACCTCGCCAGTACGCCGCGGCGGAGCGCATGAGCTTGAAGGCGTTGCCGATCAGCTTCGTCGAGGGCAGGTGCGGTCCGCGGCACAAGTCGCCCCACGCACGCGAGCCATCACGGTGCAGGTTGTCGTAGATCGTGAGTTCGCCGCCGCCGACTTCGGCGTCGGCGCCTTCGGCCGCCTCCCCGGCATTGCCCTTCAACCCGATGAGCTCGAGCTTGTAGGGCTCATCGGCCAGCTCCGCCCGCGCCTCATCGTCGGTCACGACGCGACGGGCGAATGTCTGCCCTTCGTTGATGATTTTCTGCATCGCCTTCTCGAGGGCCTTGAGGTCCTCAGGGACGAACGGCGTGGCGACGTCGAAGTCGTAATAGAACCCGTCCGTAATGGGTGGGCCGATACCCAACTTGGCGTCGGGGTTGATCTGCTGCACGGCCTGGGCCAGCACGTGGGCCGCGGAGTGCCGCAGGATGTTCAGCCCGTCCGGCTCGTCGATGCGCACCGGCTCGACCTTGGCGTCGGCCGGGACCGGCCGGAAGAGATCCTGCAGTTGGCCGTTGACGCGCATCGCGACGATGGTTTTGTCGTCGCCGAAGAGGTCCGCGCCGGTAGTGCCCTGCAGCGCCGATCGCTCGCTTCCGGCGATGGGGGCAGGGACCTGGGCAGACACGGGCGTTCTCCTCGCGTTCTCGGATGGCGCACCACGGGTGTGGCACTCGACCCAGGTTATCGGCCAACCGCCGCCGGACTTGCATCGATTAATCGGTCATCGGGTGTTCAGTCCGCGGTCACGCCCTCGACGCGTCCGTGTCACCGACCGGCAGTTGCCTGACGTGCGGCGGCCCGGGTGATACGGGCCGCCGCCAGCTTGCAGGCCTCGGGGACCTCGATGGGCACGTACGACGAGTCCACCCGTCGGTTGTTTGTCGGCATTACTGCCGCGCTCACCGCCGGTGCCGGCCTGGTAACCGGTGCCGGCGAAGTGCGTCGGACACGCGCGGTACGGAATCGATCGAACTCAACAGCGTTACGCCAGAACGGAATTGGGCCGGATGGCGACCTGCGATTCCTCGATGCGGTGGGGATCGCCCACGACCATAGAGCCTGCGCCGAAAGTGCCACGGATCATGGCAGATCGGAGCGAGATGCGGCGGCCCCGAAGACGGACGACCGACCAGCACTCAATGTGCCGGATTGTCCTGTCCCCCTGTTGTTTTCAAGGTTCGCATGGTTAGCCTCTCCTGACTTGTGTAAACGCTTGCACAGGAGGATATTGGAGTTATCGGAACACATCGAAGGAGATGGTCAACGATGACCGCCATGCTGCACCGTCCGAACCACGCAAAAGCATCGGAGGTGACCAGCGAACACCCCACCGAGTCGTCGGTGACGCGTCACGTGCTGGCAGTCCTCCGTATTGCGACCGGCTTCATCTTCCTCTGGGCCTTCCTCGACAAGACCTTCGGGCTGAGCTACTCCACCCCGAACGCCAGGGCCTGGATCCACGGTGGATCCCCGACCAAGGGATTCCTCTCGAACGTCGAAGTGGGACCGCTGCAGAGCTTCTTCCACTCGATCGCGGGCAACCCGATCGCGGACTGGCTCTTCATGCTCGGCCTCCTCGGCGTCGGCGTTGCACTGATCCTCGGTGCAGGCCTTCGACTCGCCGCAGTTGGGGCAACGCTGATGATGGCCATGATGTGGATTGCAGAATGGCCGCTTGCCCAAACCACCGCCACCGGTGATCCGAGTGGCTCGACCAACCCGATCGTCGACTACCACGTGATCTACGCGCTGGTCGCCATCGTGTGCGCGCTGAGCTACGCCGGTCGCACCTGGGGCATCAGCTCCTGGTGGGAGCGGGTGGTCGGCAAGAACCGCTGGCTCGTCTGACGCAGCCAGCCCGGAAGGTCCCGCTTCGGCGGGACCTTCTTCGTTTCTGCGTGCTCCGGCGGTCCATCGGGCTGGGACGAGTGCTGCTGCAGGCCAACCGAATCCTTGTAGGGGGTTTCGGCGCGTTCTGTTGCCATTGCGGACCCGGCACTCAAGACTGAAGATGTCAAGTCCGTCGGTGTCACTGACTCGGTTCGCATGAGGTGGATCGGCGTGATCCGAGGGCGCCAGCAAAGGAGTTGGGAACTGTGAGCACCAACGAACCCGCCGGGGGCAATGGCGGGGCTGCGGAACAACGTGACCCCACACTGATCGAGGACAACCCGATCTACGGACACCGTGAGACTGACAGGGCCGTCGGAGATTCCTACCCTCGCGGCGAGGCTCCCTCCAGCCCCGAAGCCCGCGAGCTGCCGGACTCCCCGGTCGCGCCCACGGCCGTATTTGGCTGGCAATACTGCGAATTGCTCTCGGCTTCATCATGTTGTGGGCCTTCCTGGACAAGCTCTTCGGTCTCGGCTACTCGACGCCGAAGGCCCGCGCCTGGATCAACGGCGGTTCGCCGACGAAGGGCTTCCTGTCCAACGTCGCGGTGGGACCCAAGGGTCTGCAGGACTTCTTCCACAACATCGCAGGCACGTGGTGGGCCAATGGCCTGTTCATGATCGGCCTGGCCGCGATCGGCATCGCGTTCATCCTCGGGATCGGCATGCGCATCGCCGCCCTTGCGAACCTGGTGATGATGGCGATGATGTGGGCGGCCGAGTGGCCGCTGGACAAGGTCACGGCGACCGGCGACCCCAGCGGATCGAGCAACCCGATCGTCGACTACCACGTGATCTACGCGCTGGCAGGCATCGTGTGTGCGCTATTCCTGGCAGGGCGAACAATCGGTCTGGGAAAGGCCTGGGAGAAGCTGGTCGGCCGCAACCGCTGGCTGGTCTGAGAAATCCGTCCGTGACAAGTGGCCGTCCCCGTTCCCGGGGGCGGCCACTTGGCGTTCAGGCCACCGCTGAGCGCAGCGCCTGAAGGATCGGTCCGGCGGCCTCGTCGAGGAAGCGCTGCTGGCCCTCATCGCCGATCTGGACCAGCGCGATGTCGGTGAATCCCGCTTCCCAGTATGGCTGCACCGCCGCCACGATCGCATCGACGTCGGGCCCGCAGGGAATGGCTTGCGCCACGTCGTCCGGGGTGACGAACTGGCTGGCGCCGGCAAAACCGGCCGTGGTGGGCAGATCGGCGTTCACCGACCAACCCAGACCGAACCACCGGAACTGCTCGTGGGCGCGTTCGATCGCGGCGTCCCGGGAGTGATCCCAGCAGACGGGTATCTGCCCGATGCTGCGCGTGTCCACTCCCAGGTCCGCGTCGCGACGGGCATCCTTCCAGCCCTGCACCAGGTCACTTTCGGGTTCGACGGCAATGAGGTGGTCGGCCAGCGGAGCGAACCGTTTGATCGACGCGTCACCGGAAACAGCAACGGCCAGTGGCACTTTGGCATCGGGTGCGTCCCAGATCCGCGCCGAGTCGACCCGGAAGTAGTCACCATCCCAGGTCACGAGTTCGCCGGTGTGCAGCTCACGAATGATCTGCATTGCTTCTTCCAGCATGTCCTGTCGTTGGGCGACGGGCAGCCAGCCCTCTCCGGTGATGTGCTCGTTGAGGTTCTCGCCGCTGCCCAGGCCGAGCGTGAACCGTCCATCGGACAGCAACTGCATCGTGGCGGCCTTCTGGGCCACGACAGCCGGGTGGTAGCGCTGGATGGGGCAGGTGACATAGGTCATGAGTTCGACGCGTTCGGTTGCCTGGGCGACGGCGCCCAGGACGCTCCAGGCGTACGGCGCGTGGCCCTGTGCGGCGAGCCACGGCGAGTAGTGGTCGCTGGAGACCTCGAAGTCGAAGCCAACGTCCTCCGCGGCGCGCGCGTACTGCACCAGTTGTTTCGGGCCGGACTGCTCAGTCATCAGGGTGTAACCAAATCGGGTTGTCATACCTCGATTGAACGGTTCCGGCCCGTCGTCGTGGACAGCCCGAAGGGTGGCCCCGGCCGGGACTGCGACAGACTGGCGGGGTCACTTTCCACGACTGTCGGAGGCCCAGGTGCCACACTCGCTCGGTTCGAAGGTCCGCGTCGCCGGTCAGGTTGCTCTCGGTGGCTTTCTCGCCTTTGCCGGTGTCAGCCACCTGACGTTCGCCCGGGAAGAGTTCCGGGCGCAAGTGCCAGACTGGTTCCCCGCGGACACAGATCTTGTGGTGCTTGCTTCTGGTGTGGTCGAAATTGCCTTGGGGACAGCGCTTCTCGCCACTTGGAAACAACCGGCTCGAGCCTGGGTGGGCGCAACAGCCGGAGCATTCTTCGTCGCGGTGTTCCCTGGCAACATCGCCCAATTCACCGAGCACAAAGACGGATTCGGCCTGGACACCGACACCAAACGGGCGATCCGGCTGCTGTTCCAGCCGTTGCTGGTGGCCGGCGCGCTCACGGCTACCGACGCGGTCCGGGTGCTGTGGAAGGACCGCTGAGCTGACCTACGGCGCGGAGTCCGGTGATCGCAACGCCAGTTCGATCCACCACTGCAGGTCATCATCGTCCACGACGGCCGCATCGGTCAGAAACAGGTAACTGCGCATCGTGCGCGCCTTCATGACGGCTGGTGACGCGCCCTCCCGGGCCAGCGCCTCGTCGTACTCCCCCGGATCGACGCGGACCATCATCACGCGGCCCTCCCTCTGCCCGACCGCCAGCCGCAACGTGCCGTTGACCATGAAGGCGACGCTGCCGAACATCCGCTTCTCCTGCACGTCGCCGGCAGTCAATAGACGCTCGCGGACCCGCGACAACAGCTCGATCTCCTGCATACCTCGAGGCTCCCAGAGGTCGATGTCGCCGCGGAAGGGCAATCGAGCGGGTCAATTTCGGATCTGGACGGCGTCTTAGTAGTCTTTCCCTTCGGCGCGGCTGATTCCGTGGCTGACCTGGACGTATAGCTCAGTTGGTTAGAGCGTTCGCTTCACACGCGAGAGGTCAGGGGTTCGAGTCCCTTTACGTCCACCCATCAAGAGTCCCCTGACCTGCGCAAACGCTGTCCGAGGTGGACATTCTCGCCCTTCGTGGGGAATACGTGGGGAAGGGATTCGGTCTTTCGATCGAAAGCGGCCGAAGCCGATCTCATGTCCCACGCCTCTCGACTACCGGTTTCGGTCGACACATGGTGGATGCGATAGCGACCAGCGATTCAGCCCATGGCTTCGCACATTGAAGAACAGGGATGCCCCGTCGCGGCCTTGCAGGCACTGCTTGCCGATCGCATGAGTGGAGAACGCTTGGTGCCGTTGGCGAACCTTCAGCTGGACGGGTGGGTGTCATGGTGCGCGCGAACATGACCTCGTCGGTGGTCAGCAGACGGATCGCTTCGGCTCCATCGTGGAGGACCGAGTGGACCTGCCGATTTGGGAGCGGCCCAGGATCGTCCCGCCGCTACGAGTGATGATCTGTTCGACATGTGTCTAGGTGGCCGATCGCTGCGCGGGTTCGCGTCGATACCAGAGTTCGACTTCGACGCCGACGACGCTGACGGAGCCGGGCACGCAGGTCGTACGGTGACAGAAGTCGAACCCGTCACTGAGACTGCCTGATGCCGTCCTTCCATTGAGAACGACTTCGTCGAAGTGCCCACCGAGTCCCGGACCCCCGCCGGCACCGACCTCAAGGACCCGAGTGTCTCCCTTGAAGTCCGAGAGGCGAACACCCGTCATCACGGTCCGTCCAGCATCCGTCCCAACATTGACATGGGAGAACTGAGCCCAGGTCAAATCGGCGTCACGTAGGTCGGAACCCGTGAAATTGCAGGCTGCGAATGAGGCCCCGCGGAGGGAACGCCCACGCAAGTTGGCACCCGTGAAGTTGCAGTATCGGAAGCTCGCGCCGTCCAGCGTGGCGAAGCGAAGGTCGGTATTCACGAAGCTGCAATGGTCGAAATACTTTTGAGATCTCGCACCTGCCGAGACCAGGTCGAAGCTGTCGAACGACACGTCCTTCAGAGTGCGCGTCCCCACTTCCTCCAGCAATCGCCGCGCATCCTTCAAGTCCATGGGGTCGATCGTTTCATCACCTGCGAGCATTGCGCGCGATGTTTCCGCTCGTGCCGCTGAGAGTGACATCTTTTCGCGGCTCGAAGCGGGGCCAAGTCAGACCGGCAGGGGTGGGTCCCACTGGGTTGACATAGTCGCCCAGCGAAGAAGAGTGACGTCGATAGGACGCCCTCTCAAACGCGCTCTCGTGCCGCGTTTCGTCGGCCCTCGCTAAGTTGGCCGACGATCACCCGGACGGCGTCAGCCGGTGGCAACCAGTCGATTCTCGTGGCGGCCAGGTGGTTCTGCAGGTCTTCAAGGGATGCGAAACACGGGTCTGGGTCGTCACCTCCCGGGCCCGCGTCATCCCCGCCAAGGATGTAAAGAATGTCAACGGACGAGGGGGCGCCGTCCTTGACAAGACGCCGGCGCCACAGGTGTCCGCGAACCGGCCACGCGATGTTCACGATGATGTTGTACCCGCGGTACAGCCCACTCAGGACACGCCCGGCGAACGCGTCCTGACCAGCCTCGAGACGCTCCCGGCTGGGGCCCCACCCCGCGTCCGGTAGACCCTGGGCCTCAACGGCCTCCATCTCACGAAGCCATCTTCGACCGTGCCTGTCCACCCGGGAAACCTATCGCTGGTGCCTCGCGAGCCGGCATCGACGGGACGTCCCTCCTAGACGCGGTCGTGCCGCGTGGCGGAATTCCTACTCATCCCATCCATCGGGCGTCTGCACTTGCCAGTGCTCACCCGCACTTGGCCGTGACGCTAGATGGCCGGGCGGCATCGTGGCGAGGTCCGCGATCGAGCTGCTCCGTTCGATCGCGTGCCAGATGTGGGTGACGATGGAGGCTCCGGGAAGACTAGGGTCGCTCACGCCGTCACCTATGAATCACTCACCGTCGGGGAGTATGTCCTACCTCCCGCCACGGACTCGACCTTTGAAGGCAAAGGTTGGGGTTACCCGGTGCAGGATCTGTTGAATCTGCACACAAACGTTCATCGAGTCGGTTATGACGTAGGAGGAAGGCTCTTGAGGAGGCTGGTGGCTGCATGTCGCGAATCGTTTCATTCACTCTGTGTAGTTTGGACTGGGCAGTCGATAACCCGGGTCGGTACTTCCCAAACCCATCCGCTGATGGTCCGTCACCACCCGGATACGACCAGGATATGGAGGCTCTCGAACGTCGCCTGATCTCAGCTCAGATGGCTGTGCTTCTGGGGCGTCGTATGTACGACGAATGGTCGCAATACTGGCCCACTTCCTCTGAACAGCCGTTCGCCGACTTCATCAACAACACTCCAAAGTACGTGCTGAGTTCCAGCGATCTTGGGCCATCGGCATGGTCATCGAGCTGTGAGCGATTGACAGGACCGTTGGAGACGGTGGTCCAGGCGCTCAAGGAGGACCTCCAAGGTACGGGTGATATTGGCGTCCACGGCAGCATCACCTTGGTGCAATCGCTGCTCGCGGCCGGATTGATTGACGAGGTACAACTCGCGGTCGCACCTGTGCTGGACCCGCTTGGGCGCCGACTGTTCGATGATGTTCGAGAACGGCTCCGGTGGGAGTTAGTTGACTGCGTTGCAACCGAGAACGGCGCGGTATGGCTGACGTATCGGCCGTGAGCAACTGCGCCACAGCCGTATTGCATCGTGGTCAGTCCTGACAGGAGCAACTCGTGAGCGCATCAGCCAGACACCATCAGATCGCGGGCGAATTTTCGCGCCTTGTCCAGGCTACTAGCGATTGGAACGCTGCTACGCCCGTTGCTCAATGGCGTGCGCGCGACATCGTGACTCATTTGCTTGACTGGCTGCCTCCGGTCCTGCATGCATGGAGCAACCTGGATCTGCCCGCCGAGAACGGCGACTTGGCACAGCGATGGAGCTTCCGAACCGAGGCCGTCCAGCAATTGCTCGAAGACTCAAACAATGCCGACGCCGTGCTGAGCAACGGGCCGTTCGCCGGCGGAACCGTTGGCGGCGTGATCGACCAGATCTACACGGCCGACATCTATCAACACACCTGGGATCTAGCGAAAAGCACCGGCCAGAACCCCCAGATGGACCCCGATATCGCCCGCAACATGCTGTCCGGCATGCGTCAGATGGAGGAGGCATTGCGTTCGTCAGGCCAGTACGGCCCGGCGATCCCCACCGCAAGTACAGACCCGGTTGAGCAGCTAGTGGCGTTTATAGGCCGGGACCCACAGTGGCAATCGCCGCCGACTGAGGGTTGACCGTTCGCCCGCGACCCTGATTGCTTCGGTCTCAGGTGGTTGCCCGGGTCTGCCGATCACATGACATGCCCGCGTACAGGGAACATGATCCGCGGCGCGGCAGGTGCCCTCTGAGATCAACACTGGCGCCGCCATAACTCTCGGATTGCGCTAAGTCCTCTAGCCGCTCTGAGCCGGCCGACGGATAGCGCCTGCCGACGGGTCGTCACTGGTTGACGAGTCGCGGATGAGAGAGTCGGGCATTCTGGCCAGATGTCTGCGGAATGGCTGCCGGCGTGGTCGGAATTTGCCGCTGCGGTGATCACCGGAGGCGCGGCAATGGTCGCGGTTTCGTCACGAATCACGGTGCTGGGCTCTTCGTCGATCCTCAAGCCATCGACGGTGTCGGCTCCGTGTCCGCAACGGCCAGCGCTAGCTCGCGCAGCCGCCGGATGCGCTCAGTGAAGGCCCGGGAGTCCACGCAGCCAATTCTCAATCGAGTCAGGCAAATACGTCGGCACACCGCTGATCGCGAAGAGCAGATAGAACACGGCCACGACCAACACGAACAATCCCAGCCCAAGCAGTGCCCGCACCCACCACGACTGCTGCTTCTGCCACTCGTTCCACTTCTTGACCTGCTTGATCGCGTAGGACCGCAGATTGGCCGCCGGCTCGAACTCCGAAGCCAGCACCCCGAGGCCGAGGAAGATCACCAACCATCCGGGGCCGGGGAAGGGCAGCAGGATCACTCCGAGGACCACAATCGCCAGACCGACGACGATCACCAGAGTGCGGTAAATGATCAGGGTGGTCCAGTTGGACTTCAGCGCCCGTCGCCAGGCCCACGGATCCTCGTCCGCGTCGACCCACCACTTGCTGTCCTTCGGGGTCCGCCCACTCATACCGGCGCGAACCGGGTGACGCCCATCTCGCGGGATACCTCCGCGAAGGCTGCCTGCAGTCGACTGGTGACCGGCCCCGGCGCCGCGATCGCGTGATCGCCCACCGCATGTACCGGTTGGATGTCGCGCGTCGTCGAGGTCAGGAAGATCTCGTCGGCGCTGTCCAGTACGTCGATCGGCAGCTCCCGCTCAGCGGCCGGGATCCCCGCGGCCGCGGCGGCCTCGAGCACGATGCCGCGGGTGATTCCGGCCAACGCACCGGAGGACAACGGCGGTGTGACTGCGACTCCGTCGATCACCACGAAGATGTTGCTCCCGGTGCCCTCGCAGAGCTCGCCGCGGGTGTTGGCGAAGATCGCCTCACTGCCGCCCGCGGCCTTGGCCCGGGCGAGCGCCAGGACGTTCTCGCCGTACGACGTGGACTTCACCCCCGCCAGCGCACCGCGCTCGTTGCGCGTCCAGGGCACGACCACGACCTTGGCGGTCGGCGGGAAGGGTGTGGCCTCTGCCGCCGCGACCACGTAGCTCAGCGGGGCGTCGCCGCGGTCAGATCCCATCGGGCCGACGCCGGCGGTGACGGTGTAGCGCAGCCGACCGAAAGTGATGGGTTGCTGCAGGACGGCGCCGATCGCCTCATCGAGGATCCCCCGGTCGGCGGCAGGCAGGCCCATCGCCTGCAGTGAACGGTCCAGTCGTTCGTAGTGCCGTTGCAGGGCGAACACCCCGGAGTCGACGATCTTGCACGTTTCGAACACTCCGTCGCCGACCGTGACGCCGTGATCGAGCGCATTCAGGCTGGGCTCGTCGCCCACGATGCGCCCGTTGACCCACACCCGCATACTCACTTCGTCTCCTCCTACGCCCCGTGCGGGCTGTCTGCGATGACCGTGTCGGCAAGATCCACCAACCACCCGGCTTTCAGGTCAGTCTCCCACCACTCCCCTCCGGATCGGACGCCCACGTGATGCCGGCGCCGACCCCCAAGCGAAGCGTTCGAGCTGTCCGCCAGAACGTCCGGATGGCCACCGCCAGTTCCGCCCTGGGATCTGACGGATCGCGATTGTCGACGTACCCGACTGCGCCGCAATAGATCTCGCGGTCTACAGGCTCGATCGACGAGATCATCTGCAGTGCGGTGTGTTTCGGTGCGCCGGACACGGAACCCGGCGGGAAGGTGGCGGCCAACAGCCGATCCCACGGCGTGTCGGCCGCGAGAGTGCCCGTCACGTGAGACACCAGATGCACGCTGCCGGGGTATCGCTCCGGTGTGCACAGGCCCTCGACCCGCACCGTCCCCGGCCGGCACACCCGTTGCAGGTCGTTGCGCACCAGATCCGTGATCATCACGTTCTCGGTGTAGTCCTTGTCCAGCATCTGGGCGAGAGTCTTCGCGGTGCCCTTGATCGGCCCCGAAGTGACCTGGCCGCCGACCCGACGTAGATACAACTCCGGTGAGGCGCACACGATGTCCAGACCCGCCTCGGGTACGAGCACCCGTGCACCGTACTTTCCCGAACTACGTTGACGCACAGCGTGATCCAGAGCATCGAGGTCGAATCTGACCGGTATCTCGCGCTCCAGGATCCGGCAGACGTTGACCTGGTAGACCGTGCCGTCCGCGATCGCGTTGCGCACCGCCGCGACCCCTTCGACGTACGCCGATCGGTCCAGGGAACTGCGCCACGTCACGGCCGGGTGCTCGGCCGCCACCTTCCTGGGCGCAGACACGGCGCACGGCGCGGCTCGCCGTACGTCATCGAAACGCACGGCGGTCAGGTCACCCTCGAACCCGAGGGCGACGACCCAGAAGCCCGGTTGGTCCAGGACCCGCGGGTCCTTCTCAACCTGCGCAACCCGGCGGGCGGTCAACTCCCGGAATCGCGCGTGCGCTTCAGCCTCCATCGCCGTCATTGTGCCGTCCCGGTGCGCCCGGGTTCGGCGGATGTCCGGGAACGGTGACTCGGTGATCGTCGGCCAATCCCGTCCGGTGCGCCGCGCATCCCGGAAGAACGTCTTTACATTGCTGACCAAACTTTTACCGTCGCAGCATTCCCGCAGGTCAGACCACGATGCCCGGGGCGAGCGACCCTACTAAGCGGTAGCTTCGGTTTGAGAATGTGATCGGCGCCACCTAGCGTGGTCCGACGTACCTACCAGCGGCATCGGCGCCAGCCCGCGCCGCTGCCCCGCCGCGAAGGAGTCGTCATGTCCCGCACGAGCCGCCTGTCGTCGACCACCGCCCGCCGCAGTGCCTTTGTCGGCGCCGGCCTGACCGCAGCCGCGATAGCGGCGGCCGTCGCGACAGCCCCGAGCGCCTCGGCCGCCGACCTGGCACCGTGGGTCCTGCATCACAAGGGCACCATCTCGACCCACTTGAAGACCCTGAACACCGACATCACGTTTGCCGCCGCCGACACCACCACCGTGCCGCTGGGCAAGACCCCGATCCCGGTGACGTCCGCGATCACCACCCAGACCGGCCACGCCAGCATCGGCACCGGGCCGAAGTTGGGCAATCTGAAGCTCGCCGCATTCGACGTCAAGATCCTGCCGCAGGGTCCGGCCACGGGCACCTACGACCCGACCAAGAACGACCTGGAGTTGACCCAGAACCTCCGCCTCCAGATCACCAAGGCCACCGCTCTCGGCATCCCGGTCAATCTGATCAGCGGCAGCTGCACGACCAGCGCGACCTCGCTGAAGCTGTCCGGTGACCTGGCGCGTCTGAGCACCGGA
Source organism: Branchiibius cervicis (assembly GCF_042661605.1). Lineage (NCBI taxonomy): Bacteria > Bacillati > Actinomycetota > Actinomycetes > Micrococcales > Dermacoccaceae > Branchiibius > Branchiibius cervicis. The sequence continues at coordinate 1,386,321 of NZ_JBHSWJ010000002.1, read as the reverse complement.
CAGGTCAACCTTTTCGGGGCGATCAGCGCCAAGGGCTCGCTCACGATCCCCAAGTTCAGCAACTGCGGGGTCCTGACCCCGCTGCTGAACGCGATCGCGACCGGACCCGGCAATGCCGTGACGGTCGACCTCCAGCCGAACTGATCGGGTCGATCAGCCCAGGGCCGGGTCGCTCGCACTCGCGCGGCCGTCCTCCAGGTGACCGCGAAGCCGCCGCCGGAAGTGCGGATCGGCACTCGAGGTGATGGTCACGTCGTACCAGCCGTGGTCGGCTCGAGCGTCCACCTCGAAGGTCCATTCCTTGCCATGACGTACGGCGTGCGTGCGCGTGGTCGTGTGCCGCACCCCGGTCACGCTGGTGATGGTGGTGTCGGCGCCCGGGTTGTGCACGGTCACCGTGAGCCGGTGCCCTGACACACGCGTTGTCACCGCCGGGTTGGCGGACACGTTGCCGCCCTGCCACGCCCGGAAGAACCCGTTGGGGCCGTGTGCCTCGTAGGCGTAGAAGGGCGTGAGCGGGTGCAGCGCAATCCTCAGGTCCTCCCGCGCGCCGACCGTGTAGCTCCAGGGACCGGTCGGATCGGTGGTGGATCGGATCTGTAGCGCCACCCCGCGTGCGGCGGTGTTGCGCAGGTGCACCGACAAGGTGCCAGGAGTCGCCCGGTCGTCGGTCTCCACCCGATAGCCGAGCGGACGGGCCGGGCGGGTGCCCGGTTCTTGGCGCGGTACGGACTGATCGACCGGTGGGACGGGGACGTAGTCGACGTGCCGGTCCTTGTCCGGCGGCTGGTAGCCGCTGGTCGACGGCAATGCCGGAACGCTCGTCGAGCCCCGGGAGAAGTCGAACGCGGCCAGAAGGTCACCGGCCACCGACCGCCGCCACGGGGTGATGTTGGGCTCGGCCACTTCGAAGCGCCGCTCCAGGAATCGAATGATGGAGGTGTGGTCGAGCACATCGCTGCAGACGAATCCGCCTTTGCTCCAGGGAGATACGACCAGCATCGGGACCCGCTGACCCATGCCGTACGGCCCAGCGGGTCCTTCCGCGGAGCCGGGGAACCGCTCGTTGGTCGTGGAGACCGTCGACCCGCCGTGTTCCGGGGACACCGGAGGGTGCGGTGGCACGATGTGGTCGAAGAATCCGTCGTTCTCGTCGTAGGTGATGAACAGTGCCGTCCTGGCCCACACCTGCGGGTCGGCGGTGAGCGCGTCGAGGATCTGCGAGACGTACCACGCGCCGTAGTTGGCGGGCCAGTTCGGGTGCTCGGTGAACGCCTCCGGCGCCACGATCCATGACACCTGCGGCAGTTTCCCGCTGGTGACATCAGCGCGGAACTGGTCGAAGTAGCCGCCTCCGCCGCTGACGTCGGTGCCGGTGCGCGCTTTCTCGTAGAGTGCGGATCCCGCTGCCGCCGTGCGGTACTGGTCGAAGTAGAGCAATGAGTTGTCGCCGTAGTTGCCGATGTAGGGGTCGCTGGTCCAGCCCCAACTGCCATCGGAGTCCAGTCCCGTGCCGACATCCTGGTAGATCCTCCAGCTCACCCCCGCCTTCTCCAACCGCTCCGGGTAGGTCGTCCAGCTGTACCCCTGCTCGTCGTTGGAGATGACCGGCCCACCGCCCTTTCCGTCGTTGCCCACCCAGCCGCTCCACATGTAATAGCGGTTCGGGTCCGTCGGGCCCAGCAACGAGCAGTGGTACTGGTCGCAGATGGTGAAAGCGTCCGCCAATGCGTAATGGAACGGGATGTCCTGCCGGGTGAGGTAGGCCATGGTCGTGGCCGTCTTCGCCGGAACCCACCGGTCGTAGTTGCCGCCGTTGAAGGCAAGGTGACCTCCGGTCCAGCTGTGATCCAGGTCCTCCAGGAAAGCCAGACCCAGCTGTTCCTTGCTGGGATGGAAGGGCAGCACTTCGCCGAGGAGTTTGGGTTGGTGCCAGACGCTCTTGCCGTTCGGCAGGGTTGCCGGAGTGGGGTCGCCGAAACCGCGTACGCCGCGCAGCGAGCCGAAGTAGTGGTCGAAAGAACGGTTCTCCTGCATGAGGATGACGACATGCTCGACGTCGCGCAGCGAACCGGTACGGTGATTGGCCGGTATCGCCGCTGCCTTGTCGATGGTGCCCATCAGGGCGGACGTGGCGGCGGTAGCGCCGGCGAGTTGAAGGAATCTACGGCGGTCAAGGGGAGCCATGACCAGTGAGCCAACCCCACCAGGGCAACAACCACCGCGCGCTCACATGAACGTTGCGTGACCTTCGCGCACCGCGCCGGTGCCGCTATCCGGGCGACACCGACGCGACGTCCAGCTAGCTCCCAGGGCGAACGGCCTCCTGGGGCGCCGCGGCGGTCAAACCCTCCGAGGCAGTGAGCTTCTGGCCCGCCTCCTCGGTAGCCGATCGGCGTACGACGACCAACGCCAGCACCCCCAGCAACCAGGCGATGGCGGGGCCAGGACCCCACCACCCGGCACCGGAGGGGAACGGGTAGATGTTGCGGAACAACGTGTACGCCAGCACCAGGATTGCCAGGACCGGAATGACCAGCTCCCATCGGCGCACCTGTAGATCGCCGATACCGGGTCCCGAGGTCGTGAAGCACAACTTGTAGGCACCGACGGTCGCCAGGATGTAGACGACGATCAGGATGAGAGTGCCGATGGTGCCGGAGTAGAGGAAGACGTCAAAAGACTGTGCTCGCAGGACGATCCAGGCGAGCAGCACGATCAACGCGGCAGCGCCGGCCACGACGCCCACTGCTCGGACCGGGACACCGTGCCGCTCATCCACCTCGCTGAGCGATCGAATACCGGCCCCGTCCCGGGACAACGCGAAGATCAACCGCGACGCGCCCACCACGCAGGCCAATGCGCAACCGATCGCGCTGACGGTCGCCCCGATCGTGATGACGTGACCGACCCAGCCGGCCAGGTAGTCCCCGGACAGATCAGCCAGGAGAGACTCCGAGGAGGTGAATGCGGCGACGCCCTTGTCGTCGGCGCCGAAGCCCATCATCTCGATCGCCGTGATCACGACGAAGAACAGACCGCCGAAGATGGCCGTGCCCAAGATCGCGCGCGGGATGTCCTGGCGGGGATTCTTGGCCTCCTCCCCCAGCGTCGCCGAGGACTCGAAGCCGGCGAAGGAGAGCAGACCGAACACCACACCGAGAAAGACCGTCGATGCACCCAGGCCCGGTGGGAGGGAGAAGACCGACAGGTCGAATTTCTGGCCGGTGGGTCCCCCGCCGCCGAGGAGTTTGGCAAGAACGACCACGGACACCAGGACGATCAGGGTCACCGTGACGGCTTCGATGGTCAGCAGTAGCCGGGTGGAGTTGCGGGCCTCACGGGTGGCAAGCAGCACCACGATGGCCAGCGCGAGCAACGTGAAGATGAAGGAACTCCAGTCCGGGGCATTCTTCCAAACACCCCACGCCGACAACTCCTCGCTGATGAAACGTCCTGCGGCAGTGGAAGTTACGACGGCATAGAAGAGGTAGTCCCGACGAGGGACCATCCCGCGAAGATGCCGGCCCGGGGTCCGAGGGTGGCGCCCACGAACCCATAGACGGATCCGGCGTGGTGGAACCGCTGGGTGAGCCGCACGAAGGTCCAGGAGATGAGCAGGACACTGACGGTGGCCAGAGCGAACGCGAGCGGGACTGCACGACCGACGCTGCTGCTGATGCCCTGCGGGTTGATGTTGACGGCCATGGAGGGGGCCATCAGCGCCACCGAGACGCCGATCGCCTCCCACACGGACAGGGTGCGGCGCAGACCGCCGCCGGTGGTGGTGGTTTCCTTGCTGGTCATGCGAATTGCTCCTCGCGGTTCAGAGCGGGGTAGGCCCGGCGGGCGTTGCCGGAGCCGATGAGGTGGGCGATGCGGACAGCATCGTCCACGGACCATTCGTCGCTGGCGACGAACTGCGACAGGGCCTCGGCAAGGCCGGTACGCCACAAACGAGCACCGAGGTAATGCAACTCCGCCGGCCCGTAGGCGTCGGAGGAATAGAGGATCTTGCTGAACGGTGCCAGTTCGAGGCAGCGGGCGATGACCGCGGCCGAGCGAGCGCCGAGATAGTTCACAGCCAACCCGACATCCAGGTACACGTTGGGGAAGGCCTGGGCCAGGTATCCCGCAGCCCGCTCGTAGGGATAGCAGTGCAGGAGCAGCACGCTGGTCTGCTGCACGTGCGGGTCACGCAGGAAGTCAGTGAGCAGCAGCGGGTCGGCGGTGCGCAAGTCGAGGTCGCGATCGCCGAAGCCGACGTGGATCTGCAGCGGTAGTCCCGCCCGGGTGGCTTCATGCATGCCGAAAGCGATCAAGGTCGGATCGATGAGACGCGGATCCTCCTGTCGCCACTGGCGATACGCACTGGAGACGGCCGCGTCGCTCGGTCGGCTCAGATCGACGTCGAAGCCGCACCGGTAGGCCAGGATCGTCTTGGTGCCGACCGCATCACGCGTTCGGTCGGTCATCAACGCACGGAAGGCGTCCGGGTAGTCGGCGGGTAGGACGCCCGCCGTGTGCAGTTCCTCCGCGAGCACCTCCAGCCGCACGATCTCGTCGGCCGGCTGGCCGGAGATGTCCGCCATCTGCTGCGGATCCAGGATGGTGTCCGTCGCGAATCCGGTGTCGATCAACCACCGCTGCACCCCCGCGGCGTTGAGGAACCGGCGATTGACCTCCTCCTCTCCCAGGTGCGTGCGCCGCTGCCAGTAGGCCGCCGGATCGGCGTGACGGGGCAGGTCGAGGATCGGGGAGCACCATGCGCGTACGGCGAACCCGAGTTGGGTGTCGAGCGGATCCAGGTGCGGGGGAAAGGGTTGGGTGTCGGCTTCGATGAAGGCGTTGGCCCACTCCTGCTGCGAAATGCTGCCTCGCAGTGCTCCGTGCACGTGGTGGTCGATCAGCGCCAACCGCTCGACCGTCTCGCGTACCGCCGATTGAGCGTTCACACCGTCCACGCCAATCGCAGTGCGGCGCTGCGCTCAGCCGGGTCCTGCTCGCCGTACACCTCGACTTCGTGTCGTCGCACCGCCAGCAACGCGGCCACGGCCTGGGGGCCGAGGATTTCGTCCATCAGGGCCGAGTTCTCGAAGGTATCCAGCACGGCTCGCTGGTCGGTCGGCAGGACCGTCAGCCCGGCCGCGGCGCGTGCGCGGTCATCCAGGCCGCTGGGGTCGTCGGTGGTCTCCGGCGGAAGCACGGCCGAACCGGCGACACCCCGGACCGCCAGGCCCAGGATCACTGCCGACGCGAGGTAGGGGTTGGCGGACGGATCGATGATCTTGACCTCCACGTTGGCACCGTGCGGGTTGGCCGGACCACCCTGCAGGAAGCGGACACTGGCCTCCCGGTTCTCGGTACCCCAGCAGACCGTGGCGCCCGACCAGAGGCCGGGAGCCAGCCGCGTCCCGGACAACACCGACCCGGCGAAGACCGCCTGAGCCTCGGGCAGCGCCGACAGGACTCCTGCGATCGCGTGCTCACCTTCCGCAGTCATCCCTCGCGTTCCGTCACCCTCGGCGAAGATCGACTTCCCGCCGCGGGACAACGAGAAGTGCTGATGGGCTCCGTTGCCGACGCCGCCCGCGATCGGCACGGGAGAGAAGCTCGGCATCATGCCGTGCTTGCGCGCCACTCGGCCAATGACCGTCTTGGCCACCACGACCGTGTCAGCGGCCGTAACCGGCGGCGCGGGTGGCAGGGATACCTCGACCTGCATCGCGCCGTACTCAGCGTGCACCTGCTCCAAACTCACTCCGGCCGTGGCACTCTGGCTGACCAGGTCGTCCAGGAACCCTTCCAGTCCGATCACCGGACCGAGGCCGTACGGCGTCCACGACGGGACATCGATCAGCGAAGCGTCCGGGTTGACCAGGGTGAATTCCAGTTCATGGCCGACCAGCGGCGTGAATCCCGCGGCGGCCGTCTCCGCCGCGACGCGTTCCAGGATGTTGCGCGGTGCGCACACGTCGGCATTGCCGTGCTGGTCCACCGCCCGGGTGGCGCCGATCGCCAGACCGCCGCCCAGAGGGCGCACCGTCTCGGGGACCAGGCGCAGCCGAAGGTCCCCGACCGCGCCGTAGTACGGCGTGAACTGGATGGTCGCGTCCAGGCTGTACCCGTTGTAGACCGGGCTCATCCCGGCGCCGGAGGTCACGAAATCGGCGAACCTCACCAGCGGCATGGTCTTGGCGTGCACCAGGTTCGAGGCGTTCGTCGCCCAACCTGCCACGAATCGCACACCGGCTGCGGCCAGTTCGGCCCGCTGCGCCGACAGAGTGCTGCCATCACTCACCATGCGCTCATCCTGCCGCGAGGTGGTGTCACAATTCATACAAACTGATCATGCAATTCGTACTTGTGCATTTTGTTACATGCCCTTAACAACCGGAGGACTTGTGTGCCGACTCCTCGCCCACGCCACGCCGACCCCGCTCCCGACCCGTGAGGTGCTCGGCGCGGAGCCGACGCGGCGCTTCGAGCGGATGTCGCTGCTGCATGACGACGGATGGGGCTCGGCATGGATCGATGCACCCGGCGGCCCGCTCCACCGGATCCGCGACGCCTCACCAGCCCACACCCAGGACCGGCTACGTCATGTGCTCGAGACCGATCAGGCGACTGCGCGAATAGTGCACCTACGCCTGGCCACCGACTCCATGGCGGTCGATCCGCTGAACGCCCATCCCTTCACCGATGGAACCCTGGCCCTGGCCCACAACGGATCCATCGTGCCCACCGACGCGCTGCGGCGGCTCTTGACCACCGACGAGCGGGCGGCCCTGACCGGTACGACGGATAGCGAGATGTACTTCATGTTGTTGCGACGTCACCTGTCGGAGTCCGGCGACCTGAGCGACGCAGCGCGGCGGACTGTGCGCACTCTTCGATCGACGTACCCCGAGGCGAGCCTGAACGCCGTTGCCCTCACAGCCGATTCGTTGTGCGTCATCCACTCCAGCAGCTTGGCCCGGGTGCCATGGGAGGACTTCACGGCCAGTGGTCTCAGCGCCGAGGACATGCCGTTGGATCACTCCGAGGCCTACTTCCGGATGAGCTACCGTGCGGTTCCCGGCGGGGGTTGGGTCTTCACCTCGGCCGGGCTGGGCAGCGACTCCTGGACCCCGCTTCCCGAAGACTCGATCAGCACAGTGGAACTTGCATCGCTCGAGCTCTCGATCGAGGACCAGGGGCTGGCCGCATGATCACGGACACGATCCGGGACCACCTGGGCGCTCTCAGTCCCGCAGAGCGCAAGGTCGGGCGGGCACTGCTGGCCGACTACCCGCGCGCCGGCCTGGGCAGCACGGCGGCGCTGGCCAAGACGGCCGGCGTCAGCGCGCCCACCGTCGTACGCTTCGCAACATCCCTGGGCTACAACGGTTTTGCCGATCTGCAATTGAGACTTCGCGATGAGATCGCTGCCGATGTTCTGTCCCGCACGCCCCGCGTCCAGCGCGCGGCGGACCCTGGCGACAGTCCCATCGCGGCGGCAGCCGAAGCACTCGCCGACTCGGTGATCGACACCGCCCGGGCCCAGCACCCCTCGGAATGGGAGGCCGCACTCACCGCGTTGTGCGACCTCAGCCGCGAAGTGCTCTGTGTCGGTGGCCGATTCACCGGCACGGTGGCCGAACTCTTCGCAGCAGCCCTGAATACCGTTCGGCCGGGCGCGCACTTCCTGCGCGATCCGCTCGGCACTGATGCCAGCCTGCTGGTGGACCTCGATGCCCGGTCGGTACTCATGGCCTTCGACGTCGCGACGTACCAGAGCTCGACCATCGACGTCGTCAGCTACGCCCGGTCGCGCAAGGCGGTCGTCATCCTGGTCACCGACCACAGCCTGTCCCCGGCCGCCACGGACGCGAACATCGTCCTGACGGTGCCGGACTGGTCGGCGTCGCCCTTCGGCGGAATCACCTCGACGGCCGTTGTCGTCGAGCTGCTTCTGCGCGATGCCGTCGCTCGACTAGCTGATTCCGGCCGGGACCGGTTGCGGCGCCTCGACCAGTTGCGCGGTCACGAGTTGGTGACCCCAACGACCTGACCCGAAGGGCATCCCTTGGCAGGATGACGGTGTGACCTCGTTGCCGCGGTCGGGTTGGGCCGACTCGGAAGCCGACTCCGACCCATCGCCGGCTGTACCCCTGATGAGGGACGTGGTGGGCGCGCTGTGGTCGGTGCTCGTCGCCGGGATCGCCTTCACGGTCGGTATGAAGGCGGCGGGTATCCGTGAGACCCGCAGCTTCCCCGTCCTACTGCTCGCTCTGGGCATCGGCTTCGCCCTCATCGAACTGGTCCTGAGCCCGATCCTGCGCCGTATCGCTGCCCGCGGCAGTGCCTTCCTGGCGTTGGTGCTGGGCCTCGGCGCGCAACTCGCGGTCTTCGGCATCGTCGTGCTCGTGGCGGTCGGAGGTACGGCAATCGGCTGGTGGGAGGTTGCCGAGGCGCTCTTGGTGGCCGCCGCCATCCTCGCGGCGGGCCGGTGGTTGGTCGGTTCGACCGACAGCGGGTACATCGTCGGCGCCGCGACCCGCCGGCGCACGGCCCCGCGCACAGGCGGCCGTGGCCTGCTGGTGGTCCAGCTCGACGGCGTGTCCCCGCAGGTTCTCGACCGGGCCATCGAGGCCGGTCAGGCACCGAACCTCGACCGCTGGCTGGCGACCACCCACCGCATGGATTCGTGGTGGAAGACCATTCCGTCGACAACCCCGGCGACGATGGCAGGGGTCCTGCACGGCGACGATGCCCAAGTCCCGGGGTTCCGGTGGTGGGATCGCGACACCGGGCGCTTGCTGGCCGTGAGCCGACCGCCCGATGCCCGGTTGATCGAAGACCGCTTCGAAGTCGGCCGCGGCCTGCTGCGCGAGGGCGGAACCGCCATCAGTACGACGTTCGGCGGCGAAGCGTCGCAGGCCTACCTGACCATCAGCCACGCAACCGGCAGTCGCGGGCTGGGCTCCGGCGCGACGTACGTGAGTTTCTTCTCCCGGCCCTTCTTGCTGCCCGGCACGCTGGTCCTCACCGTCGGTGAGATGGTCAAAGAGCTCTACCAGGCGCGTCGACAAAGGGCCCGCAACGTGCAACCGCGGATATCACGGTCCGGCAGCTATGTCGCACTACGCGGCATCACCAACGTGCTGTTGCGCAAGTTGAATCTGTCGCTCATCGCCCAGGAGATGGCTGCCGGCCGGCCGATCATCTTCGTCGACTTCGTGGACTACGACGAGATCGCGCACCACGCGGGCCCGGAACGACCCGAGTCGATGCGTGCGCTCGAGGGACTCGACGGCGCGCTCGCGCTGTTGCAGCAGGTGGCACACTCCAGCAACCGCGAGTACGAGCTGGTGGTCATCTCCGATCACGGCCAGAGCCTGGGTGAGACGTTCGCACAACTGGTGGGCACGCCCTTACCCGATCACGTAACCTCCCTGATGTCGGCGTCGCCGGAGGAGGTCTCGGTGATCGCGCACTCCTCGGGTGAGGAATGGGGGCCGATCAACGCCCTGATCAATTCCCTTGTCACCAAGGCAGATAAGCCGCCCGATGCGCCGATCCTCGGCCCGGACCGGGGCCGGGACGACGCACCTGACGACCTGCCCGAGGTGGCGGTCACCGGCGGCGGAAACCTGGGAATGGTGTGGTTTCCGCGGCTGGCGGAGCGACCCACGCTGGCCGAGGTGACGCAGCGCTGGCCGCGCCTCATCCCCGGGCTGGTGGCAACGCCCGGAGTGGGCCTGGTGATGGTCACCGGTGACGACGGTCAGCCTGTCGTCTTCGGTCCGACCGGTGCCCGCCAATTGATCAGCGGCGCCGTCGAGGGCGACGATCCGCTGGTCGGCTATCCCTCTCGTACGGCGCCGGACCTGGCCCGCTTGCACGGCGTGTCCCGCTCGGGTGACCTGGTGGTCATCTCCACCGTGGATGATCGCGGCCGGATCCACGCCTTCGAGAATCAGGTCGGCTCGCACGGCGGTATCGGCGGCCCGCAGAACCACGCGCTGCTGGTGCATCCGAGCGCGTGGCCGTTGGACGAGGACCTGCTGGCGGACGTCGACGGAGTACGCATCCCCGTCGGCCCGGTGGCGTTGCACCAGCAGCTGCAACGCTGGCGTACCGTCCTGGACGCGGCCACGTGATCCGGGTCAGGTGGCTCGGACACTCGACGGTGGTCATCGACCTGGACGGCACGCGTGTCCTGACCGATCCCCTGCTACGCAACCACGTTGGGCTGCTGCGGCGAGTCACGCCGGCGCCGCGCGCCGATGACTGGGCTGGTATCGACGCGATCCTGTTGTCACACCTGCACCTCGATCACGCCGACGTGGCATCGCTGAGGCAACTGCCGGCCACGCCGGTGCTCGTCTCGCCCTCGATCGCCCAGTGGCTTGTCGACCGCGGCATCCCGGGCACGCCCATCGGTTCCGACTGGCATCCGGTGCCGGGCCCGCCGGGCACCCGAGTCCGATTGGTGCCGGCGGAACACCACGCCCGCCCGTTGCCCGGCCGGCCGGTCGATGCGCACGGCTTCCTCCTGCGCTCCGCATCGGGGACGGTGTGGTTTGCCGGGGACACGGCGGCCTACCCGATGATGCAGCGGCTACCGGACTGGGCCGGCGGCACGATCGACGTCGCGCTGTTACCGATCCACGGCTGGGGACCGCGGCTGTCCGCCGGGCACCTGGATGCGGAGGGGGCGGCCGATGTGTGCCGGCTCGTCCGGCCGCGCTTCGTGGTGCCTATCCACTACGGGACCCTCCATCCGGTCGGCTTGAACCTACGCCGGCTGGACTGGATGCACTCTCCTGCGGACCTTTTCGCCCAGTCGCTGCCGGCCCTCGCGCCCGAGACGACCCTCGTCCAGTTGGCCGCCATGGGCCCGGCCTGGTCGATGCCGCCTGCGTAAAACCTGCGCGGATGATTCCCGGAAGGTACGTTCGGTGGCAAGACCCATCCGTCAAAGGAGACGCCGTGTCACAACCGCCGCTGCCTGAGATTGCGACCGCTCGACGGCACAGCCTGGGCGACCTACCCCGCCGCAGTGCCCAGCGGTTCCCCGACAAGCCGGCAATCATCGACGGCGAGACCACACTGACGTTCGCCCAGTTCGAAGCGACCGTCGATCGCACGGCAGCAGCCATCGTGGCCGCGGGCCTGGCCAAAGGTGACCGGCTGGCGCTGCTGTCTCACAACTGTTGGCAGTACGCCGTCCTGGACTTCGCGGCAGCGCGGGCGGGCGTGGTGCTCGTGCCGATCAACTTCATGCTTACGGCCAGTGAGATCGCGTTCATCCTGCAGCACTGCGGTGCAGCGGGATTCGTGGTCGAAGATGCCCTCGTCCCGACGGCCGAGACGGCCTTGGCCGAGGCAGGAGGTGTGCCGATCCGCGTGGCGATCGGCTCCGCGCCCGAGGGATGGTCACCCCTCAGCCAATGGACGTCGTACGACGGGGTGTGCCCGCAGATCGAGGTGGCCGACGACGATCCGGTGCGCATGATGTTCACCTCGGGGACCGAGTCGCGCCCGAAGGGCGCTCTGCTGTCGAGCCGTTCGCTGATGTGGCATTACGTGTCCTGCGTGGTCGGTGGTGAGATGAGCGCGAATGACGTCGAGCTGCACACGCTGCCGCTGTATCACTGCGCGCAGTTGGACTGCTTCCTCGGAGTCGACGTGTATCTCGGCGCAACGTCCATCATCCTGCCCGCGCCGGAGCCGGCGGCGGTCTTGGCAGCGATCGAGAAATTCGGGGTCACCAAGTTCTTCGCACCGCCCACGGTGTGGATCGGGCTGCTGCGCTCGCCGGCCTTCGACTCGGCGGACCTGTCGACGTTGGCGAAGGGGTACTACGGCGCATCGCCGATGCCGGTCGCGATCCTGAAGGAGATGCAGGATCGGTTGCCCGGGACGCGGCTGTGGAACTTCTACGGTCAGACCGAAATCGCCCCGCTCGGAACGCTTCTCGGACCCGAGGATCAGGTGGAGCGGGCCGGGTCCGCCGGCCGACCGGCACTTAATGTGGAGACCCGGATCCTCGACGACCAGAACGCCGAGGTGCCCTCCGGAGAGATCGGGGAGATCTGCCACCGCACACCCCATGCCACGCTCGGGTACTACAACCAGCCGGAGAAGACAGCGGAGGCATTCAGCGGCGGATGGTTCCACTCCGGCGATCTGGGGTACATGACCGAGGACGGGTATCTCTACGTCGTCGACCGCAAGAAGGACATGATCAAGACCGGCGGCGAGAACGTCGCGACGCGCGAGGTCGAGGAGGCGATCTACACCCACCCGGCGGTCGCCGAAGTAGCCGTGTTCGCCGTTCCACACCCGCACTGGGTCGAGGCGGTCACTGCGGTGGTGGTGCTGAAGGACGGCGCCAGGGCCACTGAGGAGGAGTTGATCGAGCACACCCGGGGCGGGCTGGCGGGGTACAAGACGCCGAAGTACGTGGTGATCACCGATGCTCTACCCAAGAACCCCTCGGGCAAGATCCTCAAGCGACAGCTTCGTGAGGAACACGCCTCGATCGCCGTGAGCCCGCCAGCCGACGATCACTGAGCGCCGCGGTAGAACTCCAGCAGCCTGGTGCCCTTGGTCACGGTGTTCACTGTGCCGCCCTCCGTCGAGCCGGTCCGGGCCGGACCGTTGCCGCGCTGAGTGTCAGCGCACAGCAGCACTCAGAGGTCGCGGGGTGCCCCACGGCCAGTACACCGCCGGAAGGATCACTCCTAGCGTGAGGATTGCGGCAGCGGCGGCGGTCAGGACCATCCACACCGGCCCGGATGACTGTGAATGGAACGCACCGACACGACCTGCCGACACCGCCAGTAATCCAAGCAGTGACCACTGACGGCGACTGGAACAGCGGCTCGTGCGCTGCGACGGTTGGCATATCGCACGGCCGCCAACGCGCACCCCGCGAAGGGTAGGAACGCGAGCACGCAGGCGACAGAGATGTCCACCCACCACTCGCTACTGCGGCCGGATGAGTTCATATCGAACGAGAGGATCACTACGAAGAGCATTGCCAGCAGGGCTGCGCCGATGCCGACCGCCACCATGACAACGGCGGCCAGATACACCGCACCGGCGACAAGTCGATCCGTCATCGTGATCACGGCTCCCGGGTCTGTCGGATTCCTTGGCGTGATTTGCATCCGTACTGCAAATGTAGGCGGTCACCGCAGGTGAGCGAGCTCCGCCAGTAGCCCGACGAGAACCCACAGCCCAAGTAGGACGAGCGCAGGAATTCCGGGGCGCAACACGATGACAACGAACGACATGACGAATGCGACGAGGCGAGTGATGAGGCGCCATCGGGCGCGGAGCCGGCCCTTTGCTACACCGGCGCGATAGGCCGCACCCGCCACTGACCCGCGTTGCTGCGGCTGCTGACTCATCCTGTCATCTTGCTCGTATGAGGTACGTCGCGCGCGGTGTTCGGCGCGACTCCCGGCCTACGTGGCCAGCTGGTCGGTTCGGATGTCCATCTGAAGGAGTTACAAGTCTCGGTCTTCCTCTTATGCACGGAGCGAGGCCACCACAAGCGCATATGGCTAGCGACCGGGCACTTGCACGTTGATTCATGCGAAGCTCAGGTGTCTGAGGTCAGCATCTGGCACCCGGGTAACCGGCTGCCATACCTATAGCCGACCGAGGTGCCCGAAACTGCCTGGCGCCAGTCGCGGATGTGTTCGTGCGAAGGGGCCCCCGGCCTGGGTCAGTTCGCCCGTCACGCCGGCGGTGTGCGTCACGACGTCTCGGGCGCCGTACGCCGGACCCGGTCCAGCACCCGCTGGCACGCGGCTCCCCAGGCGATGAGTTGGTCGCCGGCGAGAGCGCCGACGACCAACTCGCGCAGGCTGCCGTCCACGACCGGCGCGGCTGCCAGTCCCCGCCGCCGGCCCTCGGCGGTGAGGCGCACGATCCGGCCCCGCCCGTCCTCGGGATGGGCGCATCGCTCGACCAGAGCCCGGCGCTCCATCCGGCGCAACTGATGAGCCACCCGCGAGGTCGGCCATCCGGCGTTCGCCGCGAGCTCCGTCGGGCGCTGCCCGGCCTCGCCCGCGTCGAGGAGATGCACGATGAGCTCCCAGTCGGCCGTCGACAGGCCGGACGCGGCCTGCAACCGGCGCTCCAGTTCGAGGAACAGTTCCCGGGAGAGCGCCAGGTACGACTCGATGGCCTGTCGTTGCTGGGTGCTCAGTGACGACACCGACATGACTTCTCTCTCCTGGTTCAGATCGTCAGGCCGCCATCGATGAGCCACGACGACCCGTTGGTGAAGCTCGAGGCGTCGCTGGCCAGGAACACCACTGCAGCGGCGATCTCCTCAGGCTTCCCGAGCCGACCGAGAGGGGTGGCCGCGATGGCTCCCTCTTTGAGAGCGGCGCTCTCGGGGGCATCGAAGACGGCGGTGTGAATGGTCCCGGGGTTGATCTCGTTGACCCGGATACCGTCCTTGCCGTGCTCGATCGCCAGCGCCTTGGTGAGCAGCTTCACGCCGCCCTTGGCCATGGCGTAGAGACCGGTGCCCGGGACGGGGTGCTCGCTGGTGACCGAGTTGATGTTGACAATCACTCCCCCGCCGCGGGGCACCATGTGACGCACGGCCAGGACCGAGGCGTAGTAGTAGCTGCGCAAGTTGGTGTCCATCACGCGCTGGTAGTCCTCGAGCGTGGTTTCCGCCAACGGCCGGTTGAACTCGTACGCCGCGTTGTTGACCAGCACGTCGAGCTGGCCGTGCTGCTGCAGCACCTGCGCGAAGAGGTTGTCGATGTCGCCGCTCCTGCTGACGTCGGCCGGCACGTAGCTGACGCGCCCGGGGGCATCGGCGAGACTCTCGACCGCCGTACGACCGCGTTCGGGGTCACGTCCCGAGATGACGACGTCGGCGCCGGCGGAGGCGAAGGCGGCGGCCGTGGCCAGACCGATTCCCGCGGTCCCGCCGGTGATCAGGACCGAGCGCCGTTGCGGCTGAGGGGTACTCATTTGTTGGAGATTGTGACGCCGGAATCGATGACCATCTGCTGACCGGTCACCATGGCCGACTCGTCGGAGGCGAGGTAGACGGCGGCAAAGGCGATGTCCTCGGGGCGGGACAGTCGGCCGAGCACCGCCTGATTGTCGATCACCGACTGCATCACGGCCGGGTCGTTGCGGACGAAGTCCGGCACCAACGGCGTGTCGGTCGGCCCGGGCAGGATTGCGTTGAGCCGCACGCCGTACGGCGCGAACTCACGGGCCACGTCGCGGGTGAGCTTGGCGATCGCCGCCTTGGAGGCGCCGTAGAAGTAGGCGCCGGACTCCGGCCAGATGGCGGAGATCGACGACAGGTTGATCACCGAGCCGGACCGTTGCGCCGCCATGTCCGGCAGGAACGCCTGCATCGTCCAGATGGGCCCGCGCAGATTGATCGCCATCACGCGGTCGAAGTCGCTGTCAGTCAACTCCAGGAAGCCGCCGTTGACCAGGATCCCGGCGGAGTTGACCAGGACGTCCACCCGCCCGTGCGCCTGCAAAGTCTGGTCGTGCAGCTCCTGCACGGTCGCCTTGTCGGTCACGTCCACCGTCACGAACCGGGCGTCGGCACCGTCGGCAGCGATCTCGTCGGCGATCTGCTGACCCCGCTCCTGGTTGCGATCGGCCAGCACGACACGCGCACCCTCCTGCGCGAACATCCGCGCAATCCCTTCTCCGATGCCGGAGGCAGCGCCCGTCACGACCGCCACCTTTCCCGTCAATCTCGCCATCGAGTTCTCCTCTTCTCGCTTCGCGAACGTCGGTTCGCTGCATTTAGCTGTCGTATCAGCTATATGATCAACGTAACACTGCCGGTAGATCTTCCCGGCAGTTGACCAAGTGCCCGACTCGCAAGGTACGTAGGCTCACGTGATCCCATCGGGCGGCTGGTTGATGAGCTGGAGCCAAGGGTGATCAAGGCTCGGTTGCGGTTGCATCGTTCAGCCAGTCACGTTGAGCAACAGTCAGATACGGCAGCACCGCGTGGAAGTCGACGCTGTTGACCGGGCGGTCCTCGCGTGACTTGCACAGGATCACAGTCTCGGCGGACTGAATCGGTAGACCGCCCCGTCCGACGCTGGACAACCGCTGTACATTTTGCCTGATTCGTCCTGATCCTCGAGAAAAGATCCGTTCGTCACCCGCGGAGCTCACATCGTCGATCCGCGCACCGGCGACCTCGTCGACAAGGGCGGCAGCGACGTCGGGCGGTCCGCGATGGTCGGAGTACCGGCAGGTGCGACTGCCCTGAGGTCGGTTCAGACGAGGCCCAACTCAGCGAAAGCGGTTGCCAGACCGTCCTTTTCGGGACCGTCGGCCAGTCGGTCCGCGACGGCGAGCACCTGCTCGTCGGCGCCGGCCATGGCTACTCCGATCCCGGCGTACTCGATCATTTCCAGATCGTTCATCCCATCGCCGAAGGCGATCACGTCCGCTCGCGCAATGCCCAGGTGTTCGATGGCGGCCTGCACGCCCCGGGCCTTGTGCACCCCCGCGACGTACAGTTCGCCGGCCGTGTCGTCCTCGGCCGGCAGTGACGTCGGAACGAGGCCGACGCGGGGGCCGAGCTCGGCAGCAAGACGGGCCATCGACACCGGAGAGTCGAAGCAGACCACCTTGGCGAACCCCGGCAGCCGGTCGCTCGGCAGGGGTCGCAGCGAAGCCAGGATGTCTTGCCCGATGGCGCCCGCATCGCCCAGGTCGCCGGACCGTGCGCCCAGGGAGCGGGCCAGCCGAGCAGCCGTTCCTGCCAGCGCGTAGGTCGCCTCGGGCGCCTCGAGCAGGAAACCGACGCCGTGCCCATGAAGGACCGCGACGGTCTCGTGCGCGAGATCCGCCGGGAACTGCACCTCGCAGACCACCTCGTCGCCCACGACGACGTACGCACCGGCGGCGGCGACGACACCGTCGAACCCCGGTTCGAGCATCACCGGCGACAGCAGCGACATCGGTCGCCCGGTGCAGAGGAAGACCAGGTTGCCGGCCCGACGAGCGGCTTGCACCGCCTCCACGTGCGCCGGCGGCACCACGCCGTGCGCGGCGTACGTCCCGTCGATGTCGAGGAAGATGGCCCGGCGACGTCCGTCGCTCATGCTGATGAACCCCAGAAGCCGGCGTGCGGGACCGCCGCCTCGTCTTCCAGGAACGGTCCATCGACGACCGTGTTCCGTTGTCCCGCAGCCAGAACCGTCCGACTGGGCAGTGCAAGGGTCGGATTCTCCGGATGAGAACCGGTCATCCGGGCCAGTGTGGTCTCCGCCATCGCGAAGACCAGGCGACCGATGCCCGCCCAGTACATCGCTCCGGCGCACATCGCGCACGGTTCGCAACTGGTGAACAGGGTCAGGTGTGCGGAATCCTCGAGCAGGCCGGCACGGGAGGCGGCGCGTACCAGGTTGGTCTCGGCGTGCCCGGTGACATCCCGATCGGTCGTGAACGTGTTTTCGGCGGTCAGCACGACGGCGCCGTCCGGGTCGGCGAGTAGCGCACCGAACGGGTGGTTGCCGTGCTCGACCGCAGTCACGGAGAGCTCGATCGCGCGGCGGAGCAAGCCCTCGTCCTGGGCAGTCAACTGGGTCATGGCCATCATCATCGCCGCCGGCGACGGTCGGGCGCCATCTCGTGTGCTCCCAGCTCCGACACCACGCGCCGCAGCTCGATCACTCCTGGATGACTGTCCCGGGATCGCGTACACAACGCGACCGTGCACGGCTCGACATCGTCCAGGGGGACGAACACGACACCCGAACCCAGGTAGAGATCGGCGATCGATCCGGCGGTGATCCCGACGGCCAGGCCGGCTGCGACGGTCTGGACCTGTTCGTCCATGGTGTGCACGACGGGCCCGAAGGTCACCCGGCGCCCGTCGGGCCTCGGGTCGACCGACCACCAGGCCAACCACTGCAATGGCATGCGATCGGTCGTCACGTGGACTTCGTCGTTCAACTCGAGGACCGACAGGGATGACCGGCCGGCCAGCCGATGACCCGGCGGCAGCATCGCCAGTCGCGGCTCGACCACGACGGTCTGCAGCTCGATACCGCCAGCCGCGGGCAGGGGCGGACGAACGAACGCGGCGTCCACCTCACCTGAAGCCACGGCGGACGTCTGCTCAGTCCACGCGATCTGCTCCAACTCGAATCCGCGGGTCAACGCACCCAGGATGTGGCCGGTCAGGGATCCCGCCGCGCCCGTCACGAATCCGATTCGCAGTGTTGCGGATTCACGACGGCGTACTCGGGCGAGCCCGGTAGCCAGATCCTCACCTTCCTGCAGGATCCGGTGCGCACGCTCCAGCAGCAGGCGACCCGCATCGGTGAGTTCGAGCGGTCGTGCCTCGCGATCAATGAGGCGCACACCCAGCGATGACTCGATACGTCGGATCTGCTGGCTGAGCGCGGGCGGGGTCACGAAGAGCCGGGCAGCGGCGCGACTGAAGTGCCGTTCTTCGGCCAGGATCACGAAGGCGTGCAGTCCGCGCAGGCCGACGTCGAGGCGGGCGGCGTTCTCGTACACAGCGGCACCTCCTTCATCGCAGGTGGCTCAAGGCTAGTGCGGCGCACCCCATTAACTCCGGCGTACGCAGGCCTACGGGAATCGACCTGTACGTCGGCCGATGTGACGCACGACACTCGACAACACGAGGGCGTCGTACCCGCCCCATCCCGATTGCCAAGCTCCCGGAAAAGAGATCGTCCATGCCCCTGCCCACCCGTTTCCTCATCATCGGAGCCGGTCCGAACGGACTGATCGCCGCCCGTGCGTTCCGGCGCTACGGCATCGAGGTCGACATCGTCGAGCGGCACCACAGCGTGGGTGGGTTGTGGGACATCGACAACCCCGGCACACCGATGTACGAGACGTGCAGCATGATCTCCTCGCGCATTGCGGGCGGTTTCGTCGGATATCCGATGTCCGACGACCTCGCGATGTACCCCAAATGGTCGGAGTTGCGCGACTACATCCGCGACTTCGCCCAGGAATTCGAACTGGACGCGTTGTGTCAGTTCGACACCTCGGTCGAGCAGGTCGAGCCCATCGACACCGAGGAGGGCCGCTTCTACCGGGTGCGCCTGTCCACCGGGGAAGTCCGTGACTACCGCGGCGTCTACAGCGCGATCGGCACCCAGTGGCGACCCCAGTTGCCACAGATCGAGGGCCTGGACAGCTTCACGGGGACGGCCATGCACTCCCGGGACTATCGCTCGCCGAAGCTGTTCGAGGGCAAGCGGGTGCTCGTCGTCGGGGCGGGCAACAGTGGGGTGGACATCGCCTCCGATGCCGCGTTCCACGCATCGGCCGCGTTCCTGTCCACCCGCAGGCCGTACTGGTTCTTCCCCAAGCAGATCTTCGGGGTCGCTCTACCGGACTTCCTCGACGGCCGAGCCGCGATCGCGCAGCGGCCGTGGATGACCGGGATGAAGCCAGAGGACTTCATGGATCTCATCGTCGCGACGGTCGGCGATCTGAGCGCCTACGGCCTGCCCGCGCCGGAGGGCCCGATCGGCGAGACACACCCGATCGTGAGCAACACGGTGCTGCACGCCTTTACCCACGGACTGCTGCAGCGGCGGCCCGATATCACCCGGGTCGACGGATCGACGGTGCACTTTGACGACGGGACGGCGGAGGAGATCGACATCATTGTCTTCGCGACGGGATACCAGGTGCGCTACGACTTCCTGCCCGACGACATCGTCGAGTATCGCCGCGGTCACCCGAGGCTCCATCTCGAGGTCTTCTTCCCGGGGCAGCCGGGCTTGTACAGCGGGGGCACGATCCACGCCGCCGTCGGCGCCGGCTGGACGCTCTACGACATATGCGCAAACTATGCCGCGGCCGACGCCAACGCCATCCTCACCGGCGAGAACGCCGAGAACCTGCGGCGGTTCAAAGAGGAGTACCACCCGGACATGCGGGCCGGTTTCCCGTTCGCCGACACCCCGCGGAACGAGGCGCAGTACGACGCCCAGACCGTGTTGTACGCGATCCCGGAGACCGCGCGCACCGAGTTCGGGATTGCGCTGCCCACCGGCTACGACGACGTGGACTTCTACGCTTCGATGGCACGCCGCAATGCGGAAGCGAACCGGGAGGACGACTCAGTCCTGGTCTGACCTGCGACCGCATCCACCCTGGCTCAGACCAACGCCGCGCGCTGACCGAGGGCGCTGCCGCCCACCACATTCACCGCTCCGGGAACGAATCCACCCGAGACCCCTGGCGTTAGCCGGTAGCAGATCAGGTTGCGCGCGATCTTGTTCTGGACGATGAAGACGCTCGGAGATCGTGATGCTGCCGCCGACCGTGTTGTTCTTGACCGACCACGGCATCTGCGGCGATCCGCCACCCAGGGCCGTGACGCTCCCGCGGACGGTGGTGCCGTTGACCAGTGCGGCCATCGGCTTCCAAGCCCAGACGCTGCCCTTGATGGTGATGGTCGAGTGTCCGTCGGGGTCCTCGCTGCACGGATGGGCCGAGTTGCCCCTGACCTTGCGTTTCCGCTGGTCAGGGGCCTCAAACGATGGTGGGCGATACTGGGATCGAACCAGTGACCTCTTCCGTGTCAGGGAAGCGCGCTACCGCTGCGCCAATCGCCCAAAGAAGACCGCCGAAGCGATCTTCAGAGCGGACAACCGGGCTCGAACCGGCGACCTCAACCTTGGCAAGGTTGCGCTCTACCAACTGAGCTATGTCCGCCTGCTGCCCCGCCGATCCCGGCTGGACAACGTCGTGAACTCTATCCGAGTGCACTCCCCCGCAGCAAAACGGGGGTCCGAGGTGGAGACGGGATTTGAACCCGTGTAGACGGCTTTGCAGGCCGTTGCCTCGCCTCTCGGCCACTCCACCAGGCGCGGCCGACGGGCGGCCACTGGAGCGGACAACCGGGCTCGAACCGGCGACCTCAACCTTGGCAAGGTTGCGCTCTACCAACTGAGCTATGTCCGCACGTGCAACCCGCGCAGTTCTGCGCTTCGTGCCGCCTGAGACTAACCGATCGCGCGAGACGAATCCAAACGCGACACGTCCTCGTCACGGGGTTTCGGCCCCTCATCGGCCCGGGTTCGCGACCGTGGCAACCGCACCGCCGCCCGGCGCAGGAGCACCGGCTCCGTGGGCGCGCTGGGATCGGCGACTGCCCGCCGCCGCGCGACGGAGGTCTCGATGCGCTGCTGGACCCAGATGTGCACCGGGTCACGGGTGTCCACCGGCCACTTCTGCATGGTGGCCGCGTTGAAGGCTGCCCCGATCAGGACCGCGATACCCAGGAAGTAGAGCCAGATCAGCACGACGATCGATGCGGCGAGGGGTCCGTAGATGGACGTGCTGGCACCGGCGACGGAGTTGGCGAGCGTGTAGCGCAGGGCGACCGAGGCGAGCAGCCAGATGACCAAGGTGAGTACGGCGCCCGGCACGTCCCGCTTCCAGGGCGTCCGGTGCGGCGTCGAGAGGTAGAACAACGTCGCGAACCCGGCCACGGTCAGGCCCGCGACCAGCGGCCAGTAGAAAACCATCAGCCAGCGCAACTCCCCCGGCAGCCAGTCCGACAGCAGACCGGGGCCGATCACGATCAGCGGCACCACGATGGCGCCGATCAGGATGGCCATGAAGTACAAGGACAACGACAGGACACGGGTCCGTACGATGCCGCGCCGGCCACCTTGCCCGTACATGATCGACACGGTGTCCAGCAGCACGTTCAGGGCACGTGAGCCGGACCACAACGACACCAGGAAACCCACGGAAATGATGTCCGGTCTCGGCGTGTCGAGGGCCTTGGCCAGTGTGGGCATCAGCACATCTCGCAGGCTTTGCTCGGTCAGGAAGCGCTCGGCGTACTCCCGAATGCTGTTCAGCACCAGGTTGACGGTGTTCGCGCCCAGCCAGCCGCTCAGGTAACCCACTCCGCCGAGCAGCCCGAACAGCAACGGAGGCAGCGACAACAACGCGAAAAAGCCTGCCTCCGCGGCCAATCCGGTCACCCGGTTGTCCATACAGATCTTGATGGTCCGCAGCACGAGCTCGAGGACGGTACGGCCACCGGGTATCCGTCCCACCACCGCGAGCACTCCTGCCCGCAGTCGCGTCGTCACCGACACCGGATCTCCTGTCCTCTCGCCCTGTCTCGTACCCCTTCCTACGGTAGCCGTGCGAGGCATCGATTCCCGTGCACCACAATGGGCCCATGCAGATCTGGCCAGGCCACCCCTACCCGCTCGGTGCGACGTACGACGGCAGCGGAGTCAACTTCGCCCTGTTCTCCGAAGTCGCCGAGCGGGTCGAGTTGTGCCTCATTGACGACCAAGGCGCCGAAGAGCGCATGGACCTGACCGAGGTAGACGCGCACGTCTGGCACGGCTACATGCTGGGGCTACAGCCCGGTCAGCGGTACGGCTTCCGGGTGCACGGACCCTACAACCCGGCACAGGGTCTGCGGTGCAACCCCAACAAGCTGCTGCTGGACCCCTACGCCAAGGCGATCGAGGGCCAGATCGACGGTGACGAATCGCTGTTCAGCTACAAGTTCGACGACCCCGACGCCTTCAACGACGCAGACTCCCTGGGCCACACGATGCTGTCCGTCGTGGTCAACCCGTTCTTCGACTGGGGTCACGACCGGCCGCCGAAGCACGAGTACCACGAGAGCGTGATCTACGAAGCCCACGTCAAGGGCCTGAGCATGACCCATCCGGACGTGCCGGAGGAGATCCGCGGCACCTACGCCGGCATCGCGCATCCCGCGATCATCGAGCACCTGACCTCGTTGGGCGTCACCGCGATCGAGTTACTACCCGTGCATCAATTCGTCCAGGACACGACGCTGATCGACAAGGGCCTGAGCAACTACTGGGGCTACAACACGATCGGCTTCCTCGCGCCGCACAACGCATACTGCGCAGCCGGTCAGGACGGTCAGCAGGTGGCCGAGTTCAAGACCATGGTCAAGGCACTGCACGAGGCGAACATCGAGGTGATCCTCGACGTCGTCTACAACCACACCGCCGAGGGCAACGAACTCGGCCCGACCATCGCGTTCCGCGGTATCGACAACCAGGCCTACTACCGCTTGGTCGACGGCGACCAGGGCCACTACTACGACACCACCGGTACCGGTAACAGCCTGCTCATGCGGCACCCGCACGTGCTGCAACTGATCATGGACTCGCTGCGCTACTGGGTCACCGACATGCACGTCGACGGATTCCGCTTCGACCTGGCTGCAACATTGGCCCGGCAGTTCCACGAGGTCGACCGCCTGTCGGCCTTCTTCGACATCATCCAGCAGGACCCGGTGATCTCCCAGGTGAAGCTGATCGCCGAGCCCTGGGACCTCGGCGACGGCGGCTACCAGGTCGGTAACTTCCCACCGCTGTGGTCTGAATGGAACGGCCGCTACCGAGACACGGTGCGCAACTTCTGGCGTGGCGAGCCCTCCACGTTGGGCGAATTCGCTTCTCGTATCACCGGATCCAGCGATCTGTACGCACATTCCGGTCGCCGTCCGATCGCGTCGGTCAACTTCGTCGTCGCCCACGACGGCTTCACTTTGCGCGACCTGGTGTCCTACAACCAGAAGCACAACGAAGCCAACGGTGAGGACAACAACGACGGCTCGGACGACAACGAGTCCTGGAACTGCGGCACCGAGGGCCCCACCGACGACCCCGAGATCAACACGTTGCGAAACCGCCAACAACGCAACTTCCTCACCACGTTGATGCTGAGCCAGGGCGTGCCGATGCTGGCACACGGCGATGAGTTGGGCCGCACGCAGAACGGCAACAACAACGGCTACTGCCAGGACAACGAGATCACCTGGATCGACTGGGATCTGTCGGAGGAGAACGAGGATCTGCTGGACTTCACCAGCGCCCTCATCGCTCTGCGCCGAACCCACCCGACGTTCCACCGGCGCCGGTTCTTCCGCGGTGACGCCCACGGGCGCGACGCCGGCGACATCGCCTGGCTGAACCCCGCCGGCAACGTGATGACCGACGACGACTGGAACACCGGATTCGCGCGCAGCCTCGGGGTCTTCCTCAACGGCGACGCCATCGATGGTCCCGACGTGCGCGGCCGTCGCGTGGTCGACGACAATTTCCTGCTGCTGTTCAACGCCGCAGACGAGGACGTCGAATTCATCCTGCCCAAGGGCGTGACCGAGGAGACGTGGAGCATCGCGCTGCACACCCACGACGACAACCCCACGGACGTCGCCGAAGACCTCCCCGAAGGCTCCCGCCTGACGCTGCAGGCGCGCTCGATCGTGGTCCTGCAGTCACCGGTTCCGCAGGAGCGTGAGCGGCCCCCGGCCAACCCCGAGAAGGCCAAGGAACGCCCCACCGACGCGGCGGTCACACCGCCGCAGAACTAGCTCTCCGGGAGACTGGCCGCGATCCGCTTCTTCTCGACCTTCGGGTCGAAATCGGCTGGCGGCCAGTCCAGTTGGAGGGACCGCAGCTGCCGCAACAAGAGGTTGTGCACGGCGAACCGGGCGTACCACTTATTGTCCGCGGGTATGACGTACCAGGGTGCGATCTGCGTCGAGCACTTCTCCAGTGCCGCCTGGTACGCCTCCATGTACGCCGGCCACAGCTCGCGCTCGTCGACGTCGCCGGGGTTGTACTTCCAGTATTTGTCCGGTCGGCTGACCCGCTGGGTCAACCGCCGGGCCTGCTCGTCCGGGGAGATGTGCAACATGACCTTGACGATGTGGATACCGCGGTCGGTTGCCGACTGTTCGAAGGCGTTGATCTGGCCGTAGCGCCGCTTCCACGTCGTCGGTGGGACGAGGTTGCGTACCCGCACGATCAAGACGTCTTCGTATTGCGATCGGTCAAAGACCCCGATCATCCCGGAGGCGGGCAGCGCGTTGCGGATCCGCCACAGGAACGGATGGGACAACTCCTCCTTGGTCGGCGCCTTGAACGACGTCAGATGGACGCCCTGCGGATCGACCTGGCCCACTACGTGCCGCATGATGCCCCCTTTGCCGGAGGTATCCATCCCCTGCACGATCAGCAGGACCGCCGGGCCCGTGCCCTTGTTGGCATACAACCGCTCTTGCAGGTCCGACATCTCGGCGGAGGACTTCTGCTGCAGTTTGACGGCGTCCTTCTCCTTGCCGTCGAATTCTGGAGTGGATGCCGGGTCGACCGCGGTCACATCGAAACCGTCACCGACCACCAGCGCATCGGCAATCCGGTCACACAGCTGCCCTTGCTGCTTCTTCTTGGACTTCTTCGATTTCCCTTTAGCCATAACCCATCGTGGCACGGTTCAATCGAAATATGCGTGATCTCCTGAACAGGACGCCGACACCTGACCTGTCCGATGCCGATTTGGTCCAGCGGTACGCCGACCTGCCACCTGGTCGCGCCTGGTTGCGTTTGAATATGGTTGCCACTGTTGACGGTTCGGCCGTCGGAGCAGACGGCTTGTCCGGCTCGATCAACACCGGAGCCGACCACCGCGTCTTTGCCCTGCTGCGTGCCTGGGCCGACGTGATCCTGGTGGGTGCCGGCACCGTCGCCGCAGAGGGGTACGCCGCTCCGCAGACCGAACCAGCCTGGTCGGGGCTGCGTGCCGGACGCTCCCCTCATCCCGCCATGGCCGTCGTTACCAGCCAGGGCCTACCCGAGGGTCGACACCAGCGGAGGCGGTGAGGTGTTCGCAGTCGCGGTGAGCGAGGACGGCATCCCCGGTGTGGTGGCCCGTTTGCACGACCGCGGCTACCACCATGTCCTGGCCGAGGGTGGTCCCACCCTGGCCGGAGAACTCCTCAGCACCGGGCAGTTCGACGAACTGTGCCTGACCACAAGCCCGTTGGCGGTGGCCGGCAGCGGCGGACGCATCCTGCACGGCGAACCGGCAACGGTGCCCCTGCGTCTCGCCGGGCTGCTCGAAGAAGACGGCACGCTACTCGCGCGCTGGCACACCGGACAGTGAGTCAGCTCGCGAACTCCCGCACCACACGCTCCCAGCGATCCGGATCGGTGTTCCACTCCCGACAATGCAGCGCGACCTGCCAGGGCTCCAACCGCACCAGGTCCGGTCGCGCGGTAGCCAGCGCCGCCGACGGGCCGTACGGCACGAAATCGTCGTCCTCGGAGTGGATGATCAGCGTCGGAGTCCGCAACTCCGTGGCCCGACGCACCCAGTTGGTTGCCGGAAGGTCCAGCGGCTCAGACAGACCCGCGAAGTGCCCGTGCGCGGTGGGACTGGCGACCGCGCGCTGCGCCAGCCGGTTCAGCGGCATGGGCACGCGGTTCAGCCGCGCGTGGAAGTCGATCGTCTCCTCCCAGTCCACGACGGGGGCATCCAGCACCACGCGGCTGATCCCCTCGGCGTACGCGGACAGATCCAGCAGTTGCAGGCACACCGCCCCACCCATGGACCAGCCCACCAGCATCACGTCGCCGGCACCCTGCGCGTAGGCGAAGGCGACCGCCGCCTCGACGTCCCGCCACTCGGTCAACCCCAGCCCGTAGCGTCCTGCCGGGTCGGCCGGCGCATCCTGGTCGTTGCGGTAGCTCGGGCTCAGACAGGTCCAGCCGACGTCGGTCAGCGGCGTCACGGCCCGCAGCGTCTCGGCGCGGGCGGCAGCCCGACCGTGCACCAGGACCGCCCACCGGTCGCCCCGGCTGTGCGGACCGCGCACGATCCACGCCGGGTATTCACCCAGCGGACCGTCGATCGACACGTCCTCGATCGGCAGGGGCAACGTCGTGGCCGGCGGACCCGCATAGAAGTACCCGGTGAATCTGCCCGGTCCCTCGTGCAATTCACCGAAATCGACCCCCAGCAGTTCACGTACGACGTGCCCGTCCGTGCGCTCGATCACCGCGCCGAGCCGTGCGTGCGAGTCCCGCCCGTCCCAGTACAGGCTGTACCTGCCCGGCGATTGTGTCGCAGGCGTCAGGCTCAAGGTCACGCTGGCCTCGTCGTACCCCAGGATGTCCACGTCGGGCAGCGGAGGCTTCGGCGAGAGGACCTGACGCGCGAAGTAGGACGCGATGCTGAGCCCGGCAGCGGTGCCCAGTACGCCGGTGCCCGCCACACTGGCGGCGACCGATCCGGCGATCACGCGGCGTCGACTCATACCCCTATTGTCCCCGACCCGAGCCCAGGATGTCCGCGAGGCTGAAATCGACCGGTTCATCGAGCTGTTCGTACGTACACGACTTCGGGTCGCGGTCCGGGCGCCAGCGGCGGAACCGGGCGGTATGCCGGAACCGGTTGCCCTGCATGTGCTCGTAGGCGACCTCCACCACGCGCTCCGGGCGCACCGGCACGAAGGACAGGTCCTTGCCCTGGCTCCAGCGACTCTGAGTGCCGGGAACCCGGTCGGGATTGGCGATGGCCCACTCCTTCCACTCGAGCCAGGGATGCTCCTGCACGTCGTGGGTCAGCGGCTCGAGTTCGTCGATGAGCTCGCCGCGCCGGGCAGCGGTGAAGGAGGCGGCGACGCCGACGTGCTGCAACCGATCACCGTCGTAGAGACCGAGAAGCAGCGAACCGAGCAGCGGCCTCTCGGCAGTCGAGGTCTTGTGCAGCCGGTAACCCGCCACGACACAGTCGGCAGTTCGTTCGTGCTTGATCTTGAACATGGTGCGTTTGTCCGGTTGATAGGTGCCGTCCAGCGGTTTGGCCACGACGCCGTCCAGACCCGCTCCTTCGAACTGCGTGAACCAATCCTGCGCAACCGCAAGCTCGTTCGATTTCGGAGTGAGGAAGACCGGATCGCGGGCGTCGGCAAGCGCTGACTCCAGCAGAGCCCGGCGCCGCTCGAACGGCTCCTGCATCAAGTCCTCGTCGCCCAAGGCCAGCAGGTCAAAGGCAATGAACGAGGCCGGCGTCTCCGCCGCCAGCTTCGCGATCCGGCTGGCCGCGGGATGGATCCGTTGTTGCAGCACTTCGAACTCGAGCCGGTCGCCGGCGATCACGACGATCTCACCGTCGACGACGCACCGCTGCGGCAGGTTCACCTTCAACGCCTCAACCAGTTCGGGGAAGTAGCGCGTCATCGGCTTCTCGTTGCGACTACCCAGCTCCACCTCGTCCCCGTCGCGGAACACGATCGTGCGGAAGCCGTCCCACTTCGGTTCGACGTGACCGATGTCGGGGATCTCCTTCACCGACTTGGCCAACATGGGTGAGACCGGCGGCATCACAGGCAGATCCATGGTTCAGTCCTCGATCCGGTTGCCGTCGGCGTCCCAGTGATCGACCCGTTTCTTGGAAGGCTGCACCCGCGGCGGCTCGCCGGGCATCTTCGGGTAGTCGGGTGGGAAGTTCAGTTCACCGCCGGGCAGCGTCTCCCACAACTCCAACAGCGGTTCCAATGAGAACGCCTCATCGTCCATCGAGGCCCAGGCGTTGCCGTGCTCGGCCACGAAGTCCGGCACGGTGGTCAGGTTGAACTCACGCGGATCGGTCATCGCCGCCAACTGCTCCCAGGTCATCGGCGTCGACACCGGCGCACCGGGACGAGCCCGCAGCGACCAGGCCGAGGCAATCGTCCGGTCGCGATTGTTCTGGTTGAAGTCGATGAAGATCCGCTCCCCGCGCTCCTCCTTCCACCAGGCAGTCGTGACGCCGGGGTCACGTTGCGCGAGGAGCCGGCCGAAACCGATCGCGGCGTGCCGGACCTCCTCGAAACCCCAGCGCGGCTGGATCCGGACATAGATGTGGATCCCGCGGTTGCCGCTGGTCTTGCAGTACCCGCGGATACCCAACTCCTCCAACACCGTCCGCGCGAGGGCCGCAACTCGCTGGGCATCGGTGAAGCCGGTGCCGGGTTGCGGATCCAGGTCCAGGCGCAACTCGTCGGGGTGATCGACGTCGGCGCGCCGTACGGGCCAGGGGTGGAAGGTGAGCGCACCCATCTGAGCCGCCCACACCAGCACGGCCGGTTCGGTCGGACACAATTCATCCGCGGTACGGCCACTGGGGAAGCGCACCTGCACGGTCTCCGCGTACGGCGGCGCGCCCTTGGGCAGCCGCTTCTGGTAGAAACCGTCGCCCTCACGGTCCTGCGGGCCGGTGGCCAGGCGCATGCCCTCCCGCCACCCGTCCGGCCAACGCTCCATCGCCGTCGGACGCTGCCCCACCGCGGTCATCAGTTCCGCACCGACCGACGAGAAGTACTCGCACACCTGCAGTTTCGTGATCTGTGGGGTCCGCGACGTGGCCGCGTAGACGACCCGGTCGGGAGAGGTGACTCGCACCTCGCGGTCGTCGACGGTGACGGTGGCAGCCGGTTTCGAGGCCATGGCCAGCAGCCTACGGGCAGCCACCAACTGTTTACCGAACGCTCACCGTCGCAAGACCCCATCGGGCGGATGTACTACCTAGCGTTACCCGGGGCCCGTCGAACGACCGCCCTCCTGCACCTGTTCCCCACCCCGGAAGGTCCCCCATGCCGCGCCGTCGCGCTCTCGCTCTCCTGTGCTCCATCCCGATCGCCGGCCTGCCGGCGCTGGCACTGGCTCCGCACGCCCAGGCCGCCTCCTCGACCGTGGTCATCTCGCAGGCGTTCGGTGGCGGCGGCAACTCCGGGGCGCCGTACGCCTCCGACTTCGTCGAGCTCTACAACCGCTCCGGAGCGGCCATCGACCTCACCGGTTGGAAACTGCAGTACTGGTCCGCGGCCGGCACCACAGCCTCGAGCACCCCGCTGACCGGCAGCATCGACGGCGGACATCACTACCTGATCAAGGAGGCCGACGGCTCCAATGCCGCCGCGGCTGCCCTGCCCACCCCGGACGCCACTGGCACCATCGCCATGTCCGCCACGGCCGGCCGGGTGGCCATCGTCGACGCCGGCGGGACAACGGTGGACCTGCTGGGTTACGGCAGCACCGCGTCCGTCTCCGAGACCGCCCCGGCCCCCGCGCCGAGCAACACGCTGGCCGACGTGCGCACCAGCGGTTGCACCGACACCGACGACAACTCCACCGACTTCGTGACCGCGACCCCGGCCCCGAACAACTCGACCGGCGCCGTCGGCCAGTGCGGCACGACCGGTGGCGGCGGAGGCACCACGCCGCCGCCCACCGGTCAGGACGCCACCATCGAGCAGGTCCAGGGCGCCGCGCACCGTTCGCCGCTGGAGGGCAAGGCCGTCAAGAACGTGGCCGGTGTGGTCACCGCCACCAGCAGCACCGGATACTGGATCCAGTCCACGACTCCGGACGACGACCCGGCCACCAGCGAAGGCCTGTTCGTCTTCACCAAGAGCGCCCCGAGCGCCAGGGTCGGCGACGCGGTGACCGCGGCGGGCACGGTGAGTGAGTACCGCCCCGGCGGCAGCAGCGGCACCGCGAACCTCACGACCACCGAACTGACCAACCCGACCACCGCCATCGTCAGCAGCGGCAACCCGCTGCCGGCTCCCGTGGTGATCGGCAAGGACCGGATCGCACCCCAGCAGACCGTCAAGGACGGCGATCCCGGAGACATCGAAACCGCCGGCACCTTCGACCCCACCAAGAGCGCCATCGACTTCGATGAGTCCCTCGAGGGCATGCGCGTGGAGTTGGACGACGCCGTTGCCGTCGGACCGACCAACCCCTCCTACGGTGAGACGCCCGTGATCCCCGGGCAGAACGTCACCGCCACCCGGTCCGCGCACGGCGGTGTGGTGTACGGCGGGTACGACCAGCCCAACGCCATGCGGCTGATCCTCGACGACAGCCTGCTGCCTTCGGTCTCGGTGCCCTCCGCCAACGTCGGTGATGTCTACGAGGGGCCAACGGTCGGCGTACTCGACTACAGCTTCGGCAACTTCCACCTGCTGGCCACCAGCACAGGCAGCTTGAAATCCGCTGGGCTGCAACGGGAGACGGCGTCGGCAGCCAGCAAGGGACAGGTCGCCGTCGCAACCTTCAACGTGGAGAACCTCGCCCCCAGTGACCCGCAGACCAAGTTCGACCGGCTCGCCGGTCAGATCGTCGGCAACCTGAAGGCGCCCGACATCGTCGCGCTCGAGGAAATCCAAGACAACAGCGGCGCCACCGACGACGGTACGGTCGACTCCACCGACACCATCACCAAGCTCATCGCGGCCATCAAGGCGGCTGGTGGCCCGGCGTACCAGGCCCGGTGGATCAACCCCACCAACGACACCGACGGCGGTCAGCCGGGCGGCAACATCCGGCAGGTCTTCATCTTCCGGACCGACCGCGGCGTCAGCTTCACTGACATCCCCGGTGGCGACGCGACGACGGCCACCAGTGTCGTGGGCTCGTGGTTCGGAACGAGGTTGTCCGCCTCTCCCGGACGCATCGACCCCACCAACGGCGCCTGGACCGCATCGCGTAAGCCGTTGGTCGGACAGTTCAGCTACAAGGGCCAGAAGCTCTTCGTCATCGCCAACCATTTCAACTCCAAGGGCGGCGACGACCCGTTGTTCGGCCGGTTCCAGCAGCCGCTGCGGTCCTCGGAGACCCAGCGGCACAACCAGGCGACCGCCGTCCGGGGCTTCGTCGACTCGCTGCTCAAGGCCGATCCGCTGGCCAAGGTGATCGTGCTGGGTGACCTCAACGACTTCGAGTTCAGCCAGACTGCGGACATCCTCGTCGGCAGCGGCCGCACGGCGCTGACCGACCTGCCGCGGACCCTGCCGCCGGCCGAGCGGTACACCTACGACTACGAGGGCAATTCCCAGGTGCTCGACCACATCCTGATCAGCAAGGGGCTGCAGATCCCGCTGCCGTTCTCCGGTCCGGCGTACCGCTACGACGTGGTGCACACCAACGCCGAATTCTCCGACCAGGACTCCGATCACGACCCGCAGGTGGTGCGCCTGCAGTTGTGGCCCTCCTGGTTGGGCTGAACCCGCTCCACCCGTAGGGAACGAACGCCCCGGTCACACTGTTGATCAAAGCGGACGTTCCCTACCAGTGAGAAGGAGTACGTCGTGAACGACCAGTTCCCGGCCACCACCAGCTACCGCGTGCACAAGTCGGACAAGGAATGGCGCGACCAGCTGTCCCCCGCCGAGTACGCCGTGTTGCGGCAGGCCGGCACCGAGCGCGCCTTCACCGGCGAATACACCGACACCGAGACCGAAGGCGTCTACTCGTGTCGCGCCTGCGGCGTCGAGTTGTTCCGCAGCACGCAGAAGTTCCACAGCCACTGCGGTTGGCCATCGTTCTACGAGCCCAGCGAGGCCGACAACGTCGAGCTGATCGAGGACCGGTCGCACGGCATGGTCCGCACCGAAGTGCGCTGCAAGAACTGCGGCTCGCACCTGGGTCACGTGTTCGAGGGCGAGGGCTACCCCACCCCGACCGACCAGCGGTACTGCATCAACTCGATCAGTCTGCGCCTGACCCCGCAGGAGGCCTGAGCACCTCGATTTTTGGATCGGATTTCACCTCGAGGCGCCGATTCCGGGTGAAATCCGATCCAAGAGTCCGGCAGTAGCTATCCCTACCGCAGGCGAGCCGCGAACTCCGCGACGCTCGTCTGCGGTCCGGTGTAGAAGGGCAGTTCTTCGCGCACGTGCAACCGGGCCCTGGTGTTGCGCAACTCGCGCATCAGGTCGACGATCCGGTGCAGTTCGTCGGCCTCGAACGCCAGAAGCCACTCGTAGTCGCCGAGCGCGAAGGACGACACCGTGTTGGCGCGCACATCCGCGTAATCCCTTGCTGCCAGGCCGTGTTCGCGCAGCATCTCCCGACGCTCGTCCTCCGGCAGCACGTACCACTCGTAGGAGCGCACGAACGGGTAAACGCACAAGTACTTGTGCGCCGGCTCCCCCGCCAGGAAGGCCGGCACGTGCGAGCGGTTGAACTCCGCCGGGCGGTGCAGACCCACGTTGCTCCACACCGGGTCCAGGGTCCGGCCCAGCGGGGTCGCCAGGAATCCGCGGTACGCGGCCTGCAGCGACTCGACGTCGTCCGCGTGCCACCAGATCATCAGGTCGGCGTCCGCGCGCAGCCCGCCCACGTCGTACAGACCGCGCACGACCACGTCCTCGGTCGCGATCTTGTCGAAGAACGCGGTCGTATCGGAGACCAGGTTCGAGCGCTCGGCAGGCAACTCACGGGTCGCCTTGAAGACCGAGTACATGCAGTACCGGATGGAGGCGTTGATGGCTTCGACGTCGGGGGTCTGGTCGGACATATCTCTATTCTTCGCTTTCTTGCGTGGTTCCGGCTAACCGGGTGAGAAGTTGGTCGCTCGCGCGGTGCGCGGAAGCGATACAGGCGGGGATGCCGACGCCGTCGTAGGCGGCGCCCGCAACCGCCAGGCCCGCCGGCAGGCCGGCGCGGATGGCGGCGACCCGGTCCAGGTGCCCCACGGCGTACTGCGGCAATCCCCCACCCCAGCGCTGCACACGAGTGTCGACCGGCGCGGGTAAGGCCCGCCCGAGGGCCCCTGCCAGGTCGGCCAGTCCGGCGGCAGCCAGCTCCTCATCGGGACGCTGGAGGGTGTGCACCTCACCGGCACGACCGAAGGAGACCCGCACCACGTCGTACGCCGGCAGGGCCGTCCGCAGCCACGGCCACTTGGCGCTGGAGAAGGTGGACGCCTTGATGTCCCGGCCTTCCACCGGGGGCACCAGGAAGCCGGAGGTGTCATCGGGGATCGCGCCGCGTTCGAAGGCGTAGCTGACCAGCACCATCGATGCGTAGTCGATCGCGGCCAGAGCCTGCGCCGAGTCGGGGGCGATGTCGCGCAGCAGCCTGGCCGTCGGTGCGGCAGGCGCGGCGAGCACCACAGCTTCGGCCCGCAGCGTTCGCGGCTCCCGGGCCGACCCGACCGTGAGTTCGAATCCGTTTGTGATATAGGCGATTTCGCGCACCATGGCGCCGGTCTCGATGGTGACACCCTTGGCTGCCAGATGCTGCGCCAGCGCGATCGGCAGTCCGCCGATGCCGCCGGCGAGACTCGCGAAGACCGGCGCGTCCGAGCGAGGTGCATGCGCAGCGCGGGCCGCCAGCGCCGTCAGCGTGCCACCGGCAGCGACCGCGTCGTACGCCGCGGGCAGACAGGCCTGGGCCGACAACTTCCGCGCGTCCCCGGCATACACCCCGCCGAGCAGCGGCTCGATCAACCGGTCGACGACTGCTGGGCCCAGAGCTTGCTCGACGAGGGATCCCAGACTGAGGTCACCCTCGACATGCACCGGCTGCTCGTGGGCGGCGCGGGACACTTCGTCCGCGTCGAGCACCCCGGCCAGCGTCGATGCGTCGGCCGGAATGCCCATCAACGTGCCCTGCGGCATGGTGCGCAAAGCGCCACGGCTCCACAGACTCGCGCCAACCGCTGCCGGTGATTCGCGGGTCAGCCCCAGTTGATCGATGAGACCGACCGCTTCGGGGCGCCGGGCCAGTACGGCCTCCGCGCCCAGGTCGATCTGCTGTCCCGCGAGCTCACCCACGTGCAGTTTGCCGCCGACGCGCGAAGATCCCTCCAGTACCACGATGTCCGCGCCGGGCTCCTGCTGCAGGAGCCGCTCAGCAGCGGCCAGACCGGCGATCCCGGCTCCGACGACCACGATGTCCGCCATGCCTCTACCGTCTCACCGCCGTCCGTCACGGCGCATGTCAGGGTCGCCTACCCGGACTTCACGGGTCGAGTGTCCTTGTTCTGTGCCCCGGCGACTACCCCCCGCCGCCTGCCCGGGTCGAGTGTCCCTGTGTTGCGCCCCGTACGACGACCCCCCGCCGCCTGCCCGGGTCGAGTGTCCCTGTGTTGCGCCCCGTACGACGACCCCCGCCGCGTGCCCGGGTCGAGTGTCCCTGTGTTGCGGACGGACAACGCCCCCTACGCGGACGGCGCCTGCGCGGACAGGGCGTGTACTTCCTCAACGACACGGGTCAACACGTCGGGATCTGTGTTCGGAAGCACCCCGTGGCCGAGGTTGAAGATGTGTCCCGGCGCAGCCTTACCGCGCGCCAGGATGTCCGCGATCACCGGTTGCAACGCTTCCCAGGGGGCGAAGAGCAGCGCCGGGTCCAGGTTGCCCTGCACCGCGTACGCACCGTCCAGTCGGTCGACAGCGACATCCAGCGGAACCCGGAAATCCACGCCCACCACGT
Organism: Branchiibius cervicis; assembly: GCF_042661605.1. NCBI lineage: Bacteria > Bacillati > Actinomycetota > Actinomycetes > Micrococcales > Dermacoccaceae > Branchiibius > Branchiibius cervicis. Next base: position 1,351,237 of record NZ_JBHSWJ010000002.1, on the reverse strand, counting down.
CGGCGCCCGCCTGGCCCATCGCCGCCAGCAGCTCCCCCGTCCCGACCCCGAAGTGGATCCGCGGCACATCGAGGTCCGCGACGGCGGCCAGCGCGGCGGCGCTGTGCGGCTGGACGTACCGCAGGTAGTCCGGCAACGACAGCGCCCCGACCCACGAGTCGAACAGCTGAACGGCCGATGCGCCCGCCGAGGCCTGCACCCGCAGGAATGTCCCGGAGATGTCAGCGAGCTTGGCGCACAATGCATTCCAGACTTCCGGCGCACCGGCCATCAGCGCTTTGGTGTGCTCGTGGTTCTTGGACGGACCGCCCTCGATCAGATAGCTGGCCAGCGTGAAGGGTGCTCCCGCGAAGCCGATCAGCGGCACCCCGCCGAGCGCTGCGGTGATCTGCCGCACCGAGGTCGCGATGTCCTCGACCGCCCCGGCATCCAGTAACGGCATCGCCTCGACGTCTGCAGCGGTGCGGATGGGGTTCGCCACGACCGGACCGACACCGGGGACGATCTGCACGTCCACGCCCGCCGCCTGGAGCGGCACCACGATGTCGCTGAAGAAGATGGCCGCGTCCACCCCGTGCCGGCGCACCGGCTGCAGCGTGATCTCCGTGACCAGGTCCGGGGTGCGGCAGGCCTGCAGCATTGAGGTCCCTTCGCGAATCGCCCGGTATTCCGGCAGCGAGCGTCCCGCCTGGCGCATGAACCACACCGGGGTCCGCCGGACGGGCAGCCCGCGCGCGGCCCGCACCAGATCGCTGTCCCGGGGATCTCCGGCGGTCGGTAGTTCGAGGGTCACCGAGCGATCGTCGCACGGCGCGCCGTTGCCGCGTCCCGTGGGCCGAGCGACCTACGCTGATCACGTGCCCAGCAGAGACATCAGTTCGACTCCCGAGTCGACGTTCGACCAGGTCGTTCGCGACCTTGCGGGAGTGACCGCCCGTCCCGAGGTGGTGCTCACCGAAGTCCCCGCGCCGAGCCGGGTCGCGCCGTACGCCATGGCGCTGACCGCGGACGTGCTGGCCTCCGGCAACGACGATGATGACCGCGAACTCGCCTCCGGCCGGTTCGTGGTCCTGCACGACCCGGCTGCCCCCGAACCATGGCAGGGCGCTTGGCGCGTGGTCACTTTCGCGCGCGCGAACCTCGAACCCGAGCTGGGTGAGGACCCGCTGCTCAACGACGTCGGGTGGAGTTGGCTGCTGGAAGCCCTCGAGGGGCACGACGCGCCGTTCCATGCCCCCTCCGGGACCGTCACCCACGTGGTCTCCAGCGGGTACGGCGGCCTGAGCGACAGCGGGACCAGCACCGAGATCGAGGTGCGCGCCTCGTGGTCCCCGACCGGGCTCGAACTGCCGGCCCACCTGCATGCCTGGGTCGGCCTGCTGTGCACCCTCGCCGGACTGCCACCCCTCCCGGAGGGCGTCGTCGCGCTACCCCGGCCGCGCCGCTGATGGAATCGGCGGATTCCGAGAACTACCCCGTCCTGGAAGCGCCGCGCGACGGCCTCCCGCCGGTCACCGCCACCGAACGTGACCTGTTGGTCGCGGCCGATGCGATCGCCGCCGGATCCGGCCCGATCGCGATCGACGCCGAACGCGCCTCCGGCTACCGCTACGGCAACCGCGCCTACCTGGTGCAGTTGCGCCGCAACGGAGCCGGGACGTTCCTCTTCGACCCCGCCGCCATCCCTGATCTATCGCCGGTCCAGGACGCCATCGGCGGCGCCGAGTGGATCCTGCACGCCGCGACCCAGGACCTGGTGTGCCTGGCTGAGGTCGGGCTGCGGCCGGCCAGCCTGTTCGACACCGAGGTCGGTGCCCGCCTGGCGGGATTGCCGCGGGTCGGGCTGGCCGCGGTCATCGAGCATTACCTGGGGGTGAGCCTGGCCAAGGAACACTCAGCGGTCGACTGGTCCACCCGCCCGTTGCCCGAGCCGTGGCTGCGCTATGCCGCGCTCGATGTCGAGTTGCTGGTCGACGTGCGTGATGCGATGTACGCCGACCTGCAGTCCCAGGGCAAGCTCGACTGGGCGCTGCAGGACTTCGCGGCACTGACCCGCTTCGCCGGGCCGCCGGTCCGGGAGGAACCGTGGCGACGTACCTCGGGACTGCACACCGTGCGTGACCGGCGGGTGACGGGCCGGGTCCGCGAACTGTGGCAGACCCGCGATCGCATCGCGCAGGATCGCGACACCTCGCCGGGCCGGGTGCTCCCCGACGCCGTGCTGATCGAGATGGCCAAACAGGACCCGAAGAACGCTGCCGATCTGGCGGCGATCCGCACCGAGGCCACCTCCCGGCGGGGCAAGGCCCGGCCCGCACACACCGGGGTGCCGCGCTACCAGCGCGACTGGCTGGACGCCGTACGCCGAGCTGACGCCCTCCCCGCCGCGGACCTGCCCGGCCCGCCGCCGCGCACCGACGCGCCCCCGCCGGCTCGGTCCTGGAGCGATCGCGACCCGGCGGCCGCGGCCCGCCTCGCCTCGGCCCGGGAGCAACTGGCGGTGATCAGCGACGAACGCAACGTGCCTGTCGAGAACATCCTGCAGCCGGACACGCTGCGCCGGATCCTGTGGCAGCTGCCTGATCCGTTGGACGACAACACGATTCGTGGTTTCCTGACCCAACGGGGGGCTCGCCCATGGCAGGTAGAGCTCACTCTCCCGGTGATCAAGCAGGCCGCGACCGCCCAGCCTGCGGAGGATACTGTTACTGACGAGTAACAAGCGAGTTAGAGTAGAGACGTTCCCGTCGTCTCACCGTTGGAGGCACCGTGCCCCGCACGCTCTCGGAAGTCGTCTTCGTCGATGGGGTTCGCACCCCGTTCGGCAAGGCCGGGGAGAAGGGCATCTACGCCCAGACCCGCGCCGACGACCTCGTCATCAAGTGCATTCGTGACCTGTTGCGCCGCAACCCGCAGTTGCCGGCCGAGAAGGTCGAAGAGGTCGCGATCGCCGCGACCACCCAGATCGGCGACCAGGGCCTGACCCTCGGCCGCACCGCTGCCCTGCTGTCCGGGCTGCCTAAGTCCACCCCCGGCTACTCGGTCGACCGGATGTGCGCCGGTGCGATGACTGCCGTCACCAACACCGCCTCCTCGATCGCCTTCGGCGCCTACGACGTCGCGATCGCCGGCGGGGTCGAGCACATGGGCCGCCACCCGATGGGCGAAGGCGTCGACCCCAACCCGCGGATCGTCGCCGAGAAACTGGTCGACCCCTCCGCCCTGGTCATGGGCTCGACTGCCGAGAACTTGCACGACCGCTTCCCGGCCATCACCAAGGAGCGCTGCGACGCGTTCGCCGTCGGTAGTCAGGAGAAGCTGGCCAAGGCCTACGCCAACGGCAAGATCCAGACGGACCTGGTGCCGGTCGCGACCCAGCACCAGGAGAAGGGCTGGGGTCTGGCGGTGCAGGACGAGCCCCCTCGTCCGGGTACGACGATGGAGGACCTGGCACACCTGAAGACCCCGTTCCGGCCGCACGGGCACGTCACCGCGGGTAACGCCGCCGGCCTGAACGACGGTGCGACCGCGTGCATCCTGGCCTCCGAAGAAGCTGCGACGCAGCTCGGCCTTCCGGTCGGGATGCGCCTGGTGGGCTACGCCTTCGTCGGCGTTGAGCCCGAGGTCATGGGTGTCGGCCCGGTTCCGGCGACCGAGAAGGCGCTGGAGAAGACCGGCCTGAGCATCGACGACATCGGCCTGTTCGAGCTGAACGAAGCATTCGCCGTGCAGGTGCTGGCCTTCCTGGACCACTTCGGGATCGACCAGGACGACGAGCGCGTCAACCCCTGGGGTGGCGCCATCGCCACCGGGCACCCGCTGGCGTCCTCCGGTGTGCGGCTGATGACCCAGTTGTCCCGCGAGTTCGCCGAGCACCCGGAGGTCCGCTACGGGCTGACCGCGATGTGCATCGGCCTGGGCATGGGCGGCAGCGTCATCTGGGAGAACCCGCACCACAAGGACTACGTCAGCAGCGTCGCCGCTGCAGGAGAGGTTGCTTGACATGACCGCTACCACCACGCTGCCCACCGTTGACGAGGTCGTGACCCACCCGCACGTGCAGGACATCACCCTGCCCGGCGGCGAGGGCACCTTCGTGCTGATCACGCTGGACAACGGCTTCGACCACACCAAGCCGAATTCCTTCGGCGCCCAGGGCCTTTCGGAGCTGTCGGCCGCCCTGGACACCATCGCCGAGCGGGCCGCCGCCACGGAGATCGTCGGCGTCGGAGTCACCGGCAAGCCGTTCATCTTCGCCGTCGGTGCCGACCTGACCGCCGTCCCGGCCATCTCCGCCAAGGAGCAGGCGCTGGAGATCGCCCGGATGGGTCATGAAACCTTCAGCAAGCTCGCCGACCTGCCGGTGCCGACCTTCGGCTTCATCAACGGCGCGTCCATGGGCGGTGGCGTCGAGCTGCCGCTCTACGCCGACTACCGCACCATCTCCTCCGGCGTGCCGGCCTACGCGACCCCGGAGTGCTTCCTGGGGCTGGTGCCCGGCTGGGGCGGGACCTACCTGCTGCCCCGGCTGATCGGCGTACAGAACGCGTTGACACTCATCGTGTCCAACCCGCTATCGAACAACCGGATGCTGAACGGTCCGGCCGCCTTCAAACTGGGCGTCGCGGACAGGATCTTCGAGCCGGTCACCTTCCTGGAGGACTCGCTGAAGTTCGCCGCCGACATCATCGCCGGCCGCGAGCAGGTGCAGCGCCCCGAGGTCGACCTGTCCGAGGCCACCTGGGAGGGCACCCTCGCCGAGGCGCGCAAGCAGGTCGACGCCCGGGTGGGCGGCGCCGCTCCGGCGCCTTACCGCGCGCTGGATTTGATCGGTTCGGCCCGTACGGCGAGCCGGCAGGAAGCGTTCGAGGCCGAGAACCAGGCGCTGGGCGACCTGATCATGTCCGACGAACTGCGCGCCGGCCTGTACGCCTTCGATCTGGTGCAAAAGCGCGCCAAGCGGCCCGCGGGTGCGCCCGACAAGTCGCTGGCCCGCAAGGTCACCAAGATCGGCATCGTCGGCGCCGGCCTGATGGCCAGCCAGATGGCGTTGCTCTTCGCCCGGCGCCTGGGTGTGCCGGTGGTGCTGACCGACCTGGACCAGGAGCGGGTCGACAAGGGCGTGGCCTACGTACACGCCGAGGTCGACAAGCTCGCCGATAAGGGTCGGGTGAACCCGGACAAGGCCAACTTCCTCAAAGGCATCGTGACCGGTTCGACGTCCAAAGCCGCGTTCGCGGATGCGGACTTCGTGATCGAGGCGGTCTTCGAGGAGATGTCGGTGAAGAAGACCGTCTTCGCCCAGTGCGAGGAGGTCATCTCCCCCGAGTGCATCCTGGCGACCAACACCTCCTCGCTGGATATCACGCAGATGGCGGCCGACCTGAAGCACCCCGAGCGGGTCGTCGGCTTCCACTTCTTCAACCCGGTGGCCGTGATGCCGCTGGTGGAGATCATCAAAAGCGAGCACACCGACGACGCCACGCTGGCCACGGCGTTCGCAACCGGCAAGGGCCTGGGCAAAACCTGCATCCTGGTCAAGAACTCCCCCTCGTTCGTCGTGAACCGGCTGCTGGGCCGGTTCATGGGCGAAGTCGGCAAGATCGTCGACGAGGGCACGCCGATCGAGGTCGCGGACGCGGCTTTCGCCGGGATCGCTCCGATGCCGCCGTTCGTACTGATCGGCCTGGTCGGTCCGGCGATCGCGTTGCACAACAACGAGACGCTGCACGCGGCGTTCCCGGAGCGGTTCTACAGCTCCCCGAACCTGGCCAAGGTGGTCGAGGCGAAGAAGACCGGGTTCTACGGCCCGGACGGAAAGCTCGACCCGTCGGTCCTGGACCTGTTCGAGGCGCCGGACAACCCGGTGGTGCTGACCAGCGAGCAGGTCCGGGAGCAGACCCTGGACGCGCTCGCCGAAGAGGTCCGCCTGATGCTGGACGAGGGCGTGGTCGCGGCGCCGCAGGACATCGACCTGGCGATGATCACCGGTGCCGGCTTCCCGTTCTGGAACGGCGGCGTCACACCGCTGCTCGACCGTCTCGGCGTGTCCGAAAAGGTCACCGGCCAGCGCTTCCTGCCACCGGGAGTTGCGTGCCTTCCGAACGGTTCGTGACATTAGTCATAGCACCTGGGGCATATGACCAACTCGGATGAGGCCGGTCGTCCGACACACGGGTCTCGGGCGACCGGTCTTATCTCATATATGAGTTACATTGGTCCGCATGACCGACACCCTGACGACTACTGCGTCCGAGACGACAGCGCAGACGCTGTCGCGTATCGGAGGTCTGGTGCGCGATGCGCGGATGCACAAGAAGCTGACCCAGGCCGAGCTGGCCGAGGCGTTGCAGACCTCTCAGAGCGCGATTGCCCGCATCGAGCAGGGCAAGCAGAACGTCAGCCTGGAGATGTTGACCCGGATCAGCGAGGCGCTGGACACCGACGTCGTCGGGCTGCCCGATCCGAACCGCCCGATCAACCTGCGGATCAACGGTGGCCGCCAGCTGTCGGGCACGATCGACGTGCGCTCCAGCAAGAACGCCGGTGTCGCGTGTCTGTGCGCCGCGTTGCTGAACAAGGGCAAGACGACCCTACGCAGCCTGGCCCGCATCGAAGAGGTCAATCGCATCACCGAGGTGCTGAACTCCATCGGGGTCAAGACGCGCTGGCTGCCGGATTCCTCCGATCTGGAGATCACTCCCCCGGCCCGGCTGGACTTGGACGCGATGGACGAAGCCGCGGCTCGGCGTACCCGCACCATCTTGATGTTCCTCGGTCCGTTGCTGCACGAGTTCGACGAGTTCAAGCTGCCCATGCAGGGCGGCTGCGACCTCGGGGAGCGCACCGTGGAGCCGCACCTGCACGCGCTGCGCTCGTTCGGCCTGAACGTGCACGCCACGTCGGGCTACTACAACGCGGAGGTGGACCGCTCGGTGCACCCGACCCGGCCGATCATCCTGATCGAGCGCGGTGACACGGTCACCGAGAACGCGCTGTTCGCTGCTGCCCGCTACCCGGGCACCACGATCATCCGCAACGCCAGCCCGAACTACATGGTGCAGGACCTGTGCTACTTCCTGCGGGAGCTCGGCGTACAGGTCGACGGCATCGGCAGCACCACGCTGACCGTGCGCGGCGTCGAAGAGATCGACGTGGACATCGAGTACAGCCCTTCGGAGGACCCGATCGAGGCGATGTCGCTGCTGACCGCGGCCATTGTCACCGATTCTCAGATCACGATCCGGCGGGTGCCGATCGAATTCATGGAGATCGAGCTGACGATCCTGGCCGACATGGGCCTGAAGTACGAAACGACCGACGAGTACACCTCGGCCAACGGTGCGACGCGCCTGGTGGACCTGACCACGGTGCCGTCGACGCTGACCGCCCCGAAGGACAAGATCCACCCGATGCCGTTCCCGGGCGTCAACATCGACAACCTGCCGTTCTTCGCGGTGATCGCGGCGATGGCCAACGGTGAGACGTTGATCCACGACTGGGTCTACGAGAACCGCGCCATCTACCTGACCGAGTTGGGCACGCTGGGTGCGAACGTACGGCTGATGGACCCGCACAAGATCCTGATCAACGGCCCGACGCCGAAATGGCGCCCCGCCGAGATCATGTGCCCGCCGGCGCTGCGCCCGGGTGTGGTGATCCTGCTGGCGATGCTGGCCGCGCCCGGCGAGTCGGTGCTGCGCAACATCTACGTGATCAACCGCGGCTACGAGGAGCTGTTCTCGCGCCTGAACGAGATCGGCGCGGACATCCAGGCGTTCAGGGATTAGTCGCCGTCTTCACCTCCGCTAAAAAGAGGACGAACTTTCGTCCTTTCGTACGACGTGACGCATGTCACTTCTAGGCCACGCTGGTCGTATGGCAACCCTTCTGCGGTCGGCTGAACTGACCGGGACGCTACAACTGCTGGACCTGTCCGAGCCGGCCGCGGCCCGGCTGCTGGAGATCGACCTACCGCGCCTTCGCCGCATCCTGTGTGGCGACGAGCGCCTCCCCGATGACCTGCACGAGGTCGTCGAAGCCATCAGCCGGTTCACCGATGCGGTGGTGGCCGGGATGGCTGGACAGCAGCAGGTGACCGTCTACGCCGACGACCGCGCGTTCATCCGGGCATTGCCCCGCTACGCGGGGTACACCGCGGCCTGGCATCGCACGGCCGCCGCGCGCGCCGCCGTGCGCAACCCGGACCTGCACATCGTCTACGCCTAAAGCGCAGCGCGCGTGGTGCGGCGCCGGCCGCAGCCGGCACCTGCGCGCGGTCATCGCGAGTAATCCAGTCACCTCGTCGGGCGCCGGACCAGGTCCTTCGTGCGTATCCGGGCACGACATAATCCCTGCGTGACCGGCTTCCTGGACTGGCCCGCCCCGATCCCGATGGCGCACCGAGGCTTCTCCCCCGAGCGCTGGGAGAACTCCCGGGCCGCCTTCGCCAACGCCGTCGACCTCGGCTACCGGTACGTCGAGACCGACGTACACGCGACCGCCGACGGCGTGTTGGTGGCCTTCCATGACGACACCCTGGACCGGGTGAGCGACGGGTCAGGTGCGATCAACGCCTTGCCGTGGAGCGCCGTACGGCAAGCCCGGATCGGCGGCACCGAGCCCATCCCGACCCTTGCTGAGTTGTTCGAGACCTGGCCGGACCTGCGGGTGAACATCGACTGCAAGGCGGGTACGGCGATCGAGCCCCTGGCGGCGGCCATCGAGCGACACCGGGCGCACGACCGCGTCTGCGTCGCCGCCTTCTCCGACCGACGGCGCCGCGCGGTGCTTTCCCGGTTGTCGCGACGGGTGGTGACCTCGGCCGGGCAGGCGGTGATTGCCGGATCCAAGCTGTTGCGCTGGACACCGTTGCGGCACAGACCGTTCGGCGGCGTGGACATCCTGCAGATCCCCGAGTGGCACGGGCGCCTACGCATTCTGACCCCGGCGCTTCTGACCCGCGCCCACGCTGCCGGCGTCAAGGTGCACGTGTGGACCGTCAACGACGAGGCCACCATGCACCGCCTGCTGGACGAGGGTGTCGACGGCATCCTGACCGACCGCGCCGACCTGCTGAAGCAGGTGCTGACCGAGCGCGGCGAGTGGGTCAGCTGAGCCGGGCCGCGGCGTGCGCTCGGTCGATGGCGATGTCGAGCCACTGCCCGGGTCGGTGCGCCCACTCGGCGCTCTCCGGACCCGGATCGGCCAGAGCGCGTTCCCAGCTGAAGATCCGCGACACGGGGGCGATCAGCAACGCGTCGTTCACCAGGGAGCGCAACGTCGCGTCATCGGCGTACCCACGCCACGGCAGGAGGTACGCCGCCAGCAGCTCGTCGTGCGAAGGACCCACCGGCCAGGTCAGGTCTTCGTCGAACTGATCCAACCCGACCTGTGCGGAGGCGAAGGGATGTCCGACGTGGCTGTCACCCCAGTCGAAGAACCTCGCTGAGTCGACTGCTTGCGCGGTGTCAGCGCCGAGGAACACGTTCCATTGGTGGAGGTCGTCGTGCTGGATCGACATCGGCACCGGTCCCGCCGCGAGACGCGACGCAGCCGCTCGCACCACCTCCCGTGCGAGCAAATCATCCGTACGCGAGTCGAACTCGTCGGCGACGTCGGAGGGTAGATAGCGCGGGGTCGGCAGCTCCAGATCAGACTGCGCGACGAAGACCTGCAACTCGGCGTACCTGGTGAGCACCGATGCCCACCGCACCCCGAGGTTCTCCTCGGCCACCACCTCACCCAGGACGCTTCCGTAGTCCGGGCTGATGAAGTCGCCCGCGTCGTTCGCAGCCCAGTGCGGCGCGACCCGATCAGCGTGGTCCACGGCGAGGGCGGCGATCAGATCTGCTTCGAACCGGTTCGAAGCGACATTGGCTTTGTACCATCCGATGCCGTCGGAGCGGCCGGAGTAGGAGAACCGCAGATTGGCCGACCACGGCTGCACCCGAACCGTCTCCAGGGGCGCGTTGCGACGTAGACCTCGGGCGGCAAGGGTGGCGTCGACGAAGTCACGGGCCTGGGCGAGCCAGGGTTCGGAGCGCCACAACGCGCTCCCGGTGAGCATGATCAGGTGAGGTCGGCGATCAGCTTCGTGGCGATGACGTCAGCGGTGAGGCCGATGGAATCGAGTACCTGGCCGCGGGACGCGTGCTCCAGGAACTCCTGCGGCACCCCGAACGTGCGCAGCGGCGTCGCCACGGACGCCTCGCGCAGCGCGAAACCCAACGCCTGACCGACCCCGTTGGTCACCAGACCGTCCTCGATGACCACGACCTGACCGGCCGGGCGGGCCTCCTCGACCAGCGCGGGCGAAATCGGCAGCACCCACCGCGGGTCGACGACACGCGACGAAATCCCCTGTGCGGCAAGCTTTTCTGCGATCCCCAGCGCGGTCGCACACATCGCTCCCACACCGACCAGCAGCACGTCGGGCACGTCAGGGGTGTCCCGCAGGATGTCGATTCCGCCGCGTTGCGCCACCGCGGTCAACGGTTCGGCGACGTCGCCCTTGGGGAAGCGCACCACGGTGGGTGCATCGGCGACGTCCAGCGCCTCCCGCAGTTGCAGGACCACTTGCTGACCGTCGCGCGGTGCCGCCAGCCGCAGGCCCGGCACGATTGAGGCGATCGCCATGTCCCACATGCCGTTGTGCGAGGGACCGTCCGAGCCGGTGATGCCCGCGCGGTCCAGCACCAGAGTGATGCCCTGTTTGTGCAGCCCCGCCTCCATCAGCAACTGATCGAACGCGCGGTTGAGGAAGGTCGAGTAGATGGCCACGACCGGGTGCATGCCGCCGAAGGACAGGCCGGCGGCCATCGTGACGGCATGCTGTTCGGCGATCCCGACGTCCAGGACCCGCTCGGGGTAGGCCGCGGCGAACTTGTCCAGCCCCACCGGGATCAACATGGCCGCGGTGATGGCCACGACATCGGGCCGCTCCTGACCGATGCGGACCATCTCATCGGCGAATTCGTCGGTCCAGATCCGGCCCGACACCTCGAACGGCAGCCCGGTCTCGGGATTGATCTTGCCGATGCCGTGCATATGGTCGGCCAGGTCCTCCAGCGCCGGCTGATAGCCGCGGCCCTTCTGGGTGATGACGTGCACCAGGACCGGGCCGCCGAAATCGCGGGCCCGGGACAGCGCCTGCTCGACGGCGGTGACGTCGTGCCCGTCCACCGGCCCGACGTACTTCAGTCCCAGGTCCTCGAACATTCCCTGCGGAGCGACGATGTCCTTCAGGCCCTTCTTCACCCCGTGCAACGTCTCGAACATCGCCTGACCGACGACCGGTGTGTGCTGCAGGGTGTCCTTGCCCCAATCCAGCATCCGCTCGTAGGTGCGCGTGGTCCGCAGCGCCGCCAGGTGATCGGCCAGGCCGCCGATCGTCGGAGCGTAGGACCGCTCGTTGTCGTTGACCACGATCACCAACGGCAGATCCTTGTCGACGGCGATGTTGTTCAACGCTTCCCAGGCCATCCCACCGGTCAGGGCGCCGTCGCCGATGACAGCGACCGTGTGGCGGTCACGCTGCCCGGACAGCAGCCGCGCCTTGGCGATGCCTTCAGCCCAGGAAAGGGAGGTCGAGGCGTGCGAACTCTCGACCACATCGTGCTCGGATTCGGCTCGGCTGGGGTAACCGGACAACCCGCCCTGCTTCTTCAGCTTGGAGAAGTCGTGCCGCCCGGTGAGCAGCTTGTGCACGTAGGACTGGTGGCCGGTGTCCAGCACGATGGCGTCACGCGGACTGTCGAAGACCCGGTGCAACGCGATCGTGAGTTCGACGACCCCCAGGTTGGGTCCCAGATGACCCCCGGTGCGCGATACCGAATCCACGAGGAACGCCCGGATCTCCGCAGCGAGATCCTCCAGTCGCTCCGCCGGGATTGCCTTGACGTCGGCCGGGCCGTCGATGCCCTCCAGAAGTCCCACGGTCAGCGCACACCTTTCGTCGTGAGTCTCCTGAGTCTACGACGTGAGCCGGCCGGGACCCTCCTGCCGATCGACGTACGACGAGCGCGGCGAACTCGTCAGGAGTGCGCCCCGGCCGGGAGCGTGCTCAGCGCCGGGGGCGCAACCAGGTGGGGTGGATGACGTAGACCGTTCCTCCGCTGGCGTTCAACCAGAGGCTCTCGAACTGGTCTCGGCGGTAGGTGGTGCGCACGGCGTCGTCGGACTTGATCAGGTGACTGGCCGGGTCGTTCATCACGACGTCGCCGGCGTCGGTGAAGCCGGCCAGGACCATCAGGTGGCCATCGGTGCTGTAACCCGCACCATCGAGCTGACCCGGCTCGAAGGCAATGGAGGTCGCCAGCGGGATGCCTGCCTTGATGAACGGCTCGGCCTCGCGCAGGTTGCGCAACCGGGTGACGTACCCCTCCAGGCCCCAGCGGCCGGCGTACGCCGTGTTGAACGGCCAGTTGCCGCATCCTTCGTACGCCGCGTCGTAGACGTTGCGGGCCGCGAACGGCACCTGGGGGTCGACCTTCGGCTCTACCCAGGCCAGGTCCTTGGCGGAGGGACCTTTATGCCAGTAGGCCACGATCATCGAGGTCGAGGTGGGCGAGCACCATGCTTCTCCCCCGTTGTCCCACTGCGGGTACTGACCCTCGTGCAACTCCTGGGAGTAGGTCGGGACCGGCAGGGCGATCCCCCGACGCAGACCGAAGGTGCTGGTGGCCGGTACGTCGCTGGGCAGGTTGGAGGCAACAGCACCGAAGAAGCGCACCGACGGGGTGAGTCGGGTGCCGGCTTTGCGCATCAACAGGATTCGCAGCTGCACCTTGCCGAACGTGTGGTCGCCGTAGAGGTGCAGGGTGTCGGTCCAGACGGTGGCGATGTCGGTGCCCTGCCCGTCGACGGAGGTCCGGCTGATCGCACCGCCATCGGCCAGATCGTTGCTGCACCACCGCCCCAGTACGAACCAGTCCGACATCGTGCCGGTCTCATCGACACCGCGCACCTGCGACTCGATCCACGTGCCGTTCGGGGTGTCGGCATTCCAGGAGCTGATGAGTTCGGTGAGCCCGAAGCCCTGACCGAGCCAGGGCGATGTCCAGGAACCGTAGTCATAGGTGACGGTCGGACTGCCCGCCGCCAGATCGGCGTACTGCCGCCTCTTGGTGGGGTGTAGCAGGCGCAGCCCGGCGGCGGACGGCAGCACACCGTCCCGGCTGCCGCGCAGGAAGTCGAACGGCGCGCGGAAGTGATGGTTGGCGATCTTCTGGTCAGTCGCGGCTACCGATCGGGTTGTCGCGGACGCGGCGCCGGCCGGGCCGGCCAGAAGCAGACCGCCGGCGGCAAGCACGCCACCCCCGACCAGCTGACGGCGGGTGAGACGGGGAAGAGTAGCGGGCGCGGCGCTGCGATCGGACTGACGGGACGATGAGACGGACACGAGATGGACCTCCGGTCAGGAAATTGTTTCCAGTTCCCCATTGGACACCGAAAGTTCTTACGCTGGGGACTTCCGGAGCTCAAAAAACCCTGAATGTGTCGCTACTCGCTGAAGGAGCCCGCGTGACCGAGTTGATGCGGATCAACGGAACGAACCTGTTCGTGGACGACCGTGGGCCCAAGGATGCTCCCCCGCTGGTGTTCGTGCACGGCGGACCGGGCAATTCCTGCTGGGACTTCATGACCAGCGTCGGCGACCTGCTCGCCGCCCGTGGGCTGCGCGTGATCGGGGTTGACCAGCGAGGCGTGCTGCGCTCCGATCCGCTGCCCGACCAGCCGGAACTCTCGACCGCCGTCCTGATCGAGGATTTCGAAGCTATCCGCAGAACCCTCGGCATCGACCGGTGGTCGGCACTGGGGCATTCAGCCGGCGGCGCGTATCTGCTCGACTACGCCGTCGAGCACCCGGAAGTCTTCGAGGTAGCGGTCTTCGACGCGCCGTCGTGGGACTGTGACGCGACGGACCGTTACAGGTTGCCCGTGGCCGCCGATCTGCTGGAAAACGCCGGCAAGACGCAGGCCGCCGCCGTGTGCCGCGCCGCAGCGGCAGCACCGCACCGGCTGCAGTTCGATTCGCAGGTGCTGGCTGCCATGCAACAGCTCGGCCCCGACTACCTGCGGTTGTTCACGTACGACGAGAACGGGCTGACGACGTACCTAGTCCTTGCCCAGCAAGCTCCCACCGACCTGGACTGGACCCGTGGGGCCAGTCATCTGCCGTTGATCTCCGACATGTACCAGGACCGGACGCCTCGTCTCGCCGAACTCGACTGTCGCTCAGCCCTGTTCGTCGGCGCCCGCGACCTCGTGTGTCCTCCCGCGATGATCGAGACCTACCGTGCCGCTACAGGCGGCGATGTCGTCGTCTTCGAGCGGTCGGGACACTTCGCCTATGTCGAGCAGCCGCAGGAGTACGCCGACCGCCTCGCCGACGAGGTCCTCTCCGCCCGGACCGCGACGAACTGAGCCAACGACGAAGGGGAGCCCCGAGCGGGACTCCCCTTCGCGCCGTACGAGATCGGCTTACTTCACCAGCGAGCGCAGCACGTACTGCAGGATGCCGTCGTTGCGGTAGTAGTCCGCCTCACCGGGGGTGTCGATGCGCACCACCGCGTCGAACTCGACCTTGGAGCCGTCGGTCTTGGTGGCGGTGACGTGCACGGTCTTGGGCGTCTTGCCTTCGTTCAGCGCGGTCACGCCGGTGATGTCGAAGGTCTCGGTGCCGTCCAGGCCGAGGGAGTCGGCGTTCTCACCCTGCGGGAACTGCAGCGGCAGCACACCCATCCCGATCAGGTTGGAACGGTGGATGCGCTCGAACGACTCGGTGATGACCGCCTTCACACCCAGCAGGCGGGTGCCCTTGGCGGCCCAGTCACGCGAGGATCCGGAGCCGTACTCCTTGCCGCCCAGCACAACCAGCGGGGTGCCGGCCTTGGCGTAGTTCTCCGCGGCGTCGTAGATGAACGACTGCGGAGCGCCCTCCTGGGTGAAGTCGCGGGTGTAGCCGCCCTCGACGTCGTCCAGCAGCTGGTTGCGCAGCCGGATGTTGGCGAAGGTGCCGCGGACCATGACCTCGTGGTTACCGCGCCGCGAGCCGTAGGAGTTGAAGTCCTTGCGCTCGACGCCGTGCTCGTTGAGGTACTTGCCCGCCGGGCTGTCGGCCTTGATCGACCCCGCCGGGCTGATGTGGTCGGTGGTCACCGAGTCACCCAGCTTGGCCAGCACCCGCGCACCGGTGATGTCGCTGACCGGGCTCGGCTCATGGGCCATCCCCTCGAAGTACGGGGGCTTGCGCACGTACGTCGAGTCCTCCGCCCACGCGAAGGTGTTGCCTTCCGGGGTGGGCAGGGACTGCCAGCGCTCGTCACCGGCGAACACGTCGGCGTAGTCCTTGATGAACATGTCGCGGTCCATGGAGGAGGCGATGGTGGCCTCGACCTCGTCCGGCGCGGGCCAGATGTCCTTCAGGAAGACGTCGTTGCCGTCCTTGTCCTTGCCCAGCGCGTCGGTGTCGAAGTCGAAGTCCATCGTGCCGGCCAACGCGTAGGCGATCACCAGCGGCGGGCTGGCCAGGTAGTTCATCTTCACGTCGGGGTTGATCCGCCCCTCGAAGTTGCGGTTACCGGACAGCACCGAGACGACCGCGAGGTCGTTCTCGTTGACGGCGTTCGAGATCGCCTCGGGCAGCGGGCCGGAGTTGCCGATGCAGGTGGTGCACCCGTAGCCCACCAGGTAGAAGCCGAGCTTCTCCAGGTACGGCCACAGCCCTGCCTTGTCGTAGTAGCCGGTCACCACCTGCGAGCCCGGTGCCATCGAGGTCTTGACCCAGGGCTTGGACGCCAGCCCCTTGTCGACGGCGTTCTTGGCCAGCAGGGCGGCGGCCATCATGACCGACGGGTTGGAGGTGTTGGTGCACGAGGTGATCGAGGCGATCGCGACGATGCCGTGGTCGATCTCGAAGGTGTTGCCGCTCTCGTCGGTCACCGAGACCTTCTTGGAGATTCCGCCGTTCGGAGTACTGCTCTTCGGCTTCTCCCCGCCGTTACCGGCCAGGTCGCCGGGGTCGCTGGCCGGGAACGACTCGTCGTCGGTGGCGGCACCCTCCTCGTGCGCGACGTACGTCGGCAGCACCTTGCGGAAGGACTCCTTGGCCTCGGACACCACGATGCGGTCCTGCGGACGCTTCGGGCCGGCGATCGAGGGGACCACCGTCGACAGGTCCAGTTCGAGGTACTCGGAGAAGCGCGGCTCGACCGACGGGTCGTGCCACAGCCCCTGCTCCTTGGTGTAGGCCTCGACCAGGGCGACCTGCTCATCGGAGCGGCCGGTCAGTCGCAGATAGTCCAGGGTGACGTCGTCGATCGGGAAGATCGCACAGGTCGAGCCGAATTCGGGGCTCATGTTGCCGATGGTGGCGCGGTTGGCCAACGGGACCGAGGCGACACCTTCGCCGTAGAACTCCACGAACTTGCCCACCACGCCGTGCTTGCGCAGCATCTCGGTGATCGTCAGCACGACGTCGGTCGCGGTCGCGCCGGCGGGGATTTCCCCGGTCAGCTTGAAGCCGACGACCCGCGGGATCAGCATCGACACCGGCTGGCCGAGCATCGCGGCCTCGGCCTCGATGCCGCCGACGCCCCAACCGAGCACCCCGAGGCCGTTGACCATCGTGGTGTGGCTGTCGGTGCCCACGCAGGAGTCGGGGTAGGCCTTGCCGTCACGGACCATGACGGTGCGGGCCAGGTGCTCGATGTTGACCTGGTGCACGATGCCGGTGCCCGGGGGACGACCTTGAAGTCGTCGAACGCGGTCTGGCCCCAGCGCAGGAACTGGTAGCGCTCGCGGTTGCGGCCGTACTCGATCTCGACGTTCTTCTCGAACGCGTCCGGGCGACCGAACACGTCGATGATGACGGAGTGGTCGATGACCATCTCGGCGGGAGCCAGCGGGTTGATCTTGGTGGCGTCACCGCCGAGGTCCACGACCGCCTCGCGCATCGTCGCCAGGTCAACCACACACGGCACACCGGTGAAGTCCTGCATGATCACGCGGGCCGGGGTGAACTGGATCTCGGTGTCGGGGTCGGCGTTCTCGTCCCACCCGCCGAGCGCGCTGATCTGCTCCTTGGTGACGTTGGCGCCGTCCTCGGTGCGCAGCAGGTTCTCCAGCAGCACCTTCAGGCTGAAGGGCAGGTTGGCGCTGCCCTCGACGGTGTTGATGCGGTAGATCTCGTAGGAGTTGTCCCCTACCTCCAGAGTGCCCTTGGCACCAAAGCTGTCGCTGCTCACGACGACTCCTTCGTCCGATCGATTTATCTTGACGTCAAGATAATGTTCTCACATCCGCCTGCGGCGTTTCAGCGAAGGCAGACCTAACCTGACCTCGGGTTCCGTCCGTCTTCGATCCTCTCACCGCGACTGCCGCTGTGGCAGGCTTTGCGACCTACGATCGATCACGCGCAACAGCACACCAGCGGCAATCTGCAATTTCGCGGAAGAATTCGCCGCGAAACGTCCGTTGGATTGCAGACTGCCGCTGAACTGACGCAACGCTCCCCCACGACCACCGATGTGGCAGCCCCGGGCGGCCTACGATCGGCGGGTGCGCGTGCTGATCGTGGGCGGGACCGGCCTGCTCGGACAGGAGTTGCTCCTTCGCTGCATCGAGCTGGGCCACCAGGTCGTGGGCACCTTCGCGAGATGGCCCGGTGAAGCATGGGCCACCTGGCGCCACCTGGACCTGCGCTCTGATCAGGACGTGGCCGAGGTGCTGGCCGACGTACGGCCCGAGATCATCATCAACGCGGCGTACTCCGGGGCGGACTGGCAGGTCACGGCATGGGGCGCGGCCCGGCTCGCCAGCCGTTCTCACGCTGCCGGTGCACGGCTGGTGCAGGTGAGTTCGGACGCCCTGTTCGCCGGGCGCCCCTCCCCTACGTCGAGAGCGACGACCCCTCGCCCATTACCCCGTACGGCGCGGCGAAGGCAGCCGCCGAAGTCGCCGTTGCGTCGATCGACCCGGCCGCCGTCATCGCCAGGTCGTCGCTGATCATCAGTTCCGGCGGATCGTCGCAACCCGAGCGGTTCGTTCACGAACTGGCAGCCGGCGGCGAGGGTTTCCTGTTCACCGACGAATACCGCTGCCCGGTGCATGTGGCCGACCTCGCGGCCGCGCTCGTGGAATTGGCGACGACGGACCGCTGCGGCATCCATCACCTCGGCGGGGCAGATGCTGTGTCCCGGCTGGAGTTGGGGCGGCTCATCGCAGTTCGTGACGGTTTGGACGCGGACGCTCTCCCGTCGCGCACGCAGGACATGGAGAAGTGGCGACCACGCGACGTACGCCTGGACAGCTCGGCCACCCAGGCGATGTTGACCACCCGGCTGCGCGGCGCCCGGGAGTTCCTGGCCTGACCGGATCAGGACATCGCGGACCGGTCACCTACCGGCAACCCACTCCGCGTAGAAGATGCCCAGCCCGAGCCCGACGCAGAGCCCGCACACGATCCAGAAGCGGATCGTGATGGTGATCTGCTCCCAACCGACCAGTTCGAAATGATGGTGCAGCGGCGCCATTTTGAACAATCGCTTGCCGACGCCGCCGTTGCGACGTTTCGTCAGCTTGAAGTAGCCGGTCTGCAGGATGGAGGACATCGTCACGATGACGAAGAGGCCGCCGACGATGACCATCAGCAGTTCGGTGCGGCTGGTGATGGCCAACCCGGCGAGCGCCCCGCCCAGACCCAGCGACCCCACATCCCCCATGAAGAGCCGGGCGGGGAAGGCGTTCCACCACAAGAAGCCGAAGCAGCCGCCCATGATGGCGGCGGCCAGTACGGCCAGGTCCAGCGGGTCCCGGACGGCGTAGCACCTGGCGCTCAGGGCCGTCTGGCAGCTCTGGTTGAACTGCCAGATCGCAATGAGCACGTAGGCGCCGAAAACCATGACGCACGCACCGGCCGCCTGTCCATCGAGTCCGTCGGTGAGGTTCACCCCGTTGCTGGCACCGGCGATGATCACGTTGGCCCACAGCACGAGCAGCACGAGCCCGACACCGGTCCCGGCGAACGCCAGATTGACCCAGGTATCCCGAAGGTAGGAGATATGGAAGCTGGCCGGGGTCAACCCGTCGCGTGCGAACCGCGTTGCCAGCACGACGAAGACGAGGGTGACCAGCGCCTGGCCGACCAGTTTCTCCCGCCCGGTCAGACCTAGCGAGCGTTCACGCCGGATCTTGCGCCAGTCGTCCAGGAATCCGACGAAGCCGGTCCCGAGCATCAAGAACACCACCAGCAGCCCGGAAGACGTCGGCATCGTCAGGGTCACCGCGTGCGCGAAGGCGTACCCGAACACGGCCGACAGGAGGATGGGTATGCCGCCCATCTGCGGGGTACCGCGTTTGGTCTGGTGGGTGACGGGACCGTCCTCGCGAACGTACTGCGCCCAACCATGGCGGGTGGCCAGGGTGATGAACCATCGTGTCCCGACCAGGCTGACGATGACGGAGGTCAGCGCCGAGATGACGACGAGCTTCATGGCCGACCCGACCGATCGACGTACGTCGGGTGCTGGGCCACGACGTCCACCTTGCCATCACGCGTGCACGGCAGGGTCGAGAACACGCCGCCCCGGCGAGCCCTGGTCAGCGGTGGTACTCGGGCGCCGTACCCGCCCTGAAGTCACCGCGGTAGATGCCGTCGCGGATCTCCACGACGTAGGCCTCCAGGTCGGGCATGTTCATCGCGGCGGCGACCTCGGCTTCGGCCGCCCAGTCGTAGGGGACGCGGACGAACGAAATCGAGAACGGGGCCTGCTCGAGGCTGTCCATAATTCCTTCGAGCACCACGTAAACGGGCGTCGGGTCGCCCATACAGTTGCCGACACTGCCGGTGTTGAAGACCGTCCGGCGCTCCCGGTCGGTTTCGTAGTACGGGTCGTGGGTGTCGGCGTACCCCACCACATCGGGCACCGGGCCATCACCGGTGGCGGCGGTGTTCCTGAACAGGCCAAGGAACTCGGACTCGTCGTGGTCGAAGCGGACCCGGCGGTGCACGGTCTCCTCCGAGGCGTGGAAGAGCCGGATCCGCCGGCCGCTCATCACGAAGTCATGGCAGAACGGCAGCGAGCGAAGCCACTGCCCCTGGCGAGGGCCGAGTTGGTGCAGCCACCACTTCAGCGCGTCGCTGTCGACCGTGCGATCGGGATCGGGAAGGAAGTCGTCCCAGTTGCCCAGGATGTTGACCTCGCATCGCTGTCGGCACAGGTCGACGACCTCCCGGCCGCGAGGTCCCTTGCCGACGTAGTCGCCCAGGTTGAAGATCCGGGTGATTCCCCGGGCGTCGATGTCGGCGAACACCGCTTCGAGGGCAGTGAGATTGCCGTGCACGTCCGAGATGAGGGCGATGCGCTCAATAACTGGTGCGGTCATGCACCGACCTTAGGGCCGGCTCCCTACGGTGCTGTGCGCCGAGGAATCCTGCGCGTAGCGTCGAAGCCATGACACGACTGGGCTATCAGATTCCCAACTTCAGCTACCCCGGCGGAGCACCCGACCAGCTGTTCCCGACCGTCGTGCGGCAGGCCCATGAGGCCGAGGCGTCGGGCTTCGACACGGTGCTGGTGATGGACCACTTCTATCAACTGGCGATGATCGGCTCGCCCGACCAGCCGATGCTGGAGTGCTACACCTTGCTGTCCGCACTGGCGCAGCACACGCAGAAGGTCCGGCTGTCCGCGCTGGTCACCGGCAACACCTATCGCAACCCCAGCCTGCTCGCGAAGGAGGTCACTGCGCTCGACGTCGTGTCCGGCGGTCGCGGCCAACTGGGCATCGGTGCCGGCTGGTACGAGTTCGAGCACGCGTCGCTCGGCTTCGAATTCGACACCTTCACCGAGCGATTCGAAAAGCTGGAGGAGTCTCTGCAGATCGTGACCGGGATGCTGAAGGGTGAGAACCCGTCGCTGGAGGGCAAGCACTACACGGTGCACGAGGCGATGAACCACCCGGCGCCGTTGAGCCGGATCCCGGTCATGATCGGTGGCGGCGGCGAGAAGAAGACGCTACGGCTGGTCGCGAAGTATGCCGATGAGTCGAACCTGATCTGCGCGCCCGATGAGATCCCGCGCAAACTCGAGGCGCTCGCGGGTCACTGCTCCGACCTCGGCCGCAACAGGGACGAGATCACCGTGAGCGTGCAGGCCAATGCGTGCATCGCGCCCACGCACGAGCAGGCAGCTGCCGAGTTCGACGCCTTCGTCGCCGAGCATCCCGAGGCCGGGCAACGGCGTGCCGTAGTGCTGCTCGGGGACAGCGACGAGGTGGCCGCGGGTGTGCAAGCGCTGCTGGATCGTGGCGTCGACGGGGTCACGGTCAACCTGATCGCCAACGGCCACATCGAGGGCCGCGTGAGCCAGCTCGGTGAAGCGCTGGCGCCATTGATCTCCTGAGCGGCTGCCTCAGAGGGTCAGCGCACCACGATTCGTGACGAAATCACCACACATAGCTGCGACCTCGGCCCCGGCCACCACGATTCGTGACGAAACCGCCACGACCTGGGCTGTCGAGCTCAGGAGCGCGCGGCCTGGATCGCCCGTCGACGCGCAACACGCATTCGCCAGAGGTACGCCGGCGTGGGTGGCACCCACCCCAGTTGCAGCGCCTGCCCCTGGTCGTCGCGATTGGCCCAGTGCTCGATGATCTTGTCCCCCGCCATGCGGAACCAGTGACTCTGCGTTACGGCGAACGTCCGCCCGGTCGGCGGGAACACCTGGTCAGGCCGCCCATCGGGTCCGTAGACCACGAACGGACGGGTGTGTACGCCGCTCATCGTCGCGTACATACAGACCAGGTCATCCTCGCCAACGAGTTCGTGGGTCTCCCAGTGCAGGTCGTCGAAGGCGTCCCGCAGCCACTGCGCAGAGGCGAAAAAGGCAGCCGGGCCGCGGCCGCGTGCGGCCGGTGGCTCGGCACCGGCCTCCCGGTTGACCGCGTCCGGCGCTATGACGGCGGCGAACTCCTCCACCGTGCCGGCGGCCATCAGCTCGACACTGCGTCGGCATGCCGACTTCGCCGCGCCCGTGCTGAGTTCGCTCGTGGACTGGCTCATGATGACTCCGTCGGGGTTCGCCGCAATATTGTCTAGAATAGGATTCCATTCAATATGGTAGAGGGTCAAGAGGTTCGCCCGGTGGATACGAAGCGCCGCTACTCGCGCGAGGGGCGGGATGAGCAGATCGCGCAGTCCCGTCGCCACGT
This sequence comes from Branchiibius cervicis, assembly GCF_042661605.1. Lineage (NCBI taxonomy): Bacteria > Bacillati > Actinomycetota > Actinomycetes > Micrococcales > Dermacoccaceae > Branchiibius > Branchiibius cervicis. Next base: position 1,329,022 of record NZ_JBHSWJ010000002.1, on the reverse strand, counting down.
GCTGAACGCAGCCGCAGCGTGCTTCCTGACCACCGGATACGCCGCGACCACGGTCGCGACGATCGCGGCTCGAGCCGGTGTCAGCGTGCAGACCGTCTACAACGTGGTCGGCGGCAAAGCCGAACTGCTGAAGGCGGTCTACGACACCACCCTCGCCGGCGACGACGAGCCGATCCCGATGGCACAACGGCCCCAGATGCAGGCCATCCTGGCCGCGGCGGATGCGCGATCGTGTCTGCTGGCGTACGCCGCCCTGGGGCGCACCATCCTCGAACGGACGGCACCGCTGCTGGCCCGCGTGATCCCGGAAGCAACCGGAGATCCGGCGATCCAGGCCTTCGCGGAGGCGATCGAGCGCGAGCGCTACTTCGGTGCCACCAACATGGCGCGCCATGTGCAGGAGAGCTTCGGACTGAAACCGGGTCTGGACATCAGCGACGCCGCAGACAGCCTGTGGGCGTTGACGGCACCGGAACTCGCCCATCGCCTTGCCAACCAACGTGATTGGGGCTGGGAGCGCTACCAAGAGTGGCTGGGCGATGTCCTCAGCTCGGCGATCACCGGACCTACGACGTGGCGCCCGGACGGCGGGTGAGTGCTCAGACCAGCCCGTCGATCGTCGTACCCCGGGCATCTGGTTCGAGGATTGCGATGCATTCGACGTGGTGGGTCATCGGGAAGGCATCGAACGCCCGAAGCGAGGCCAACCGGTAACCGTGTTCGGCTGCGTAGGCCAGGTCCCGGGCAAGCGCCGCTGGATCGCAGGCGACGTACGCCGCGCGCCTGGGCCTGCGGGCAAGCGCGGCCTGCATGACCGCTCGACCCGCCCCGGCCCGCGGCGGATCCAGCACCAGTAGGTCTACCGCGCCCAATTCGCTTTCCACGCCGCCGGATTCGAAGAAGGCTTCGACGTCGGATCGCACGACGGTCGCGTTCGTCGGAATGTTGTCCTGCGCGTCTTCGACGGCTCGCGCGTCCCCCTCGACCCCGAGGACCCGGCCGCTCGGCCCGGCGGCGGCCGCCAAGAAGGCGGTGAACAGCCCCACTCCGCAGTACAAATCGAGCACGTGATCACCCGGCTGCGGATCCAGCGCGGACAGCACTACCGACGCAAAGGTCGAGGCCGCCCCCGGGTGCACCTGCCAGAAGCCGCGGGCCGAAACCTGGAACGATCGGTCGAGCACTTCCTGCCGCAGCGAAGGCACCGGATCGTGGTTCGGCAATTCGACGACGACGGTCTCATCGGATCCGACGGCGACGTCGGCTCCGCTGATGCCCTCGTCGAAGACCTCGGTGAAGATCGCGGTGGCCGTGACGTCCTCGACCGCGATCAGGCAGTCGTCCACCGGAAGCACCTCGTGTGAACGGTGCTTGCGGATCCCGAGGCGAACCCCTGCCCGCCCGGGAGCGGCCGCCGCCAACTCCACCCGGGTCCGCCAGCGCAGACCGTCGCTGTCCCCCGGCACCGGCTCCACGGTGACCGGCACGTCCAACGTGGCCAACCGGCGCAACTGCTCGGCCACCACCTGCGCCTTCAGAACCCGTCCGTAGGCCGCCGACGTGTGCTGCCAGTCGCAGCCCCCGCACAGCCCGGGACCGGCGTATGGACACGGGGCAGAACGACGTTCCGGTGACGCCACCAGGATCTGCGTTGCGTCGGCGCGCAGGAACCGGGACTCGGTGTCCCCTTCCGTCACCGTCGCGACGACCTGCTCCCCCGGCAGCGTGTGCCGCACGAAGACCACGCGTCCGTCGGCGCGCGCGACGCAGAACCCGCCGTGCGCGACGTTGCCGATCTCAAGCGTCAACTGCGTCCCGACGAGGGAGCGACCGCGCGTCTGCCGCGACCGCGGCCGACGGTGCGCCGAGCGGCGACCGGGCACGTCAGCGACCCTGCCGTACGGCGCCCGGTGCCGGACCGTCGTAGACCCGCTCCTCGTGCCCCTGGGCCGAGTCCAACTGCCAGGGCACACTGGCCACCATCACGCCGGGAGTGAACAGCAGACGTGCCTTGAGGCGGAGTGCGGATTGGTTGTGCAGCAACTGCTCCCACCACTTACCGAGCACGTATTCGGGCAGGTAGACCATCACGACGTCGCGAGGGCTGTCCCGCCGGATGGATTTCACGTACTGGATCACCGGCCGGCTGATCTCCCGGTAGGGCGAGGCAATGATCTTCAGGCGTACCGGAATCTGGCGCTTCTCCCATTCGGCTTGCAACGCCTCGGTCTCGGCGGGCTCGACGTTCACGGTCACCGCTTCCAGCACCGAGGGCCGCGTGGCACGCGCGTAGGCCAGCGCGCGCATCGTCGGCTTGTGCAGTTTGGAGACCAGCACGATCGCGTGCACCCGCGATGGCAACAACTGCTGGGTCTCGTCGGCGTCGGCCAGAGCAAGCTCACGCCCGACCCGCTCGTAGTGCCGGTTGATGGCGCTCATCAGGAAGAACAGCACCACCATCGCCGCCACCGCGTAGCCGGCACCGTGCAGGAACTTGGTCAGCAGCACCACGATCAGCACCAGCCCCGACATGACCGCACCGACACCGTTGATCACCCGCGAGCGCATCATCCGGCGCCGCACGGCGGGGTCGGTCTCGGTGCGCAGGTGGCGGTTCCAGTGCCGGATCATGCCGCTCTGGCTGAGGGTGAAGGAGACGAACACCCCGACGATGTAGAGCTGGATCAACCGGGTCGTCTCGGCGTCGTAGAGCACGATCAGGACGATGGCCATCCCCGCCAACGTGATGATGCCGTTGGAGAAGGCCAACCGGTCGCCCCGGGTGTGCAACTGGCGCGGCAGCCATCCGTCGCGCGCCAGGATCGAACCGAGCACCGGGAAACCGTTGAATGCGGTGTTGGCCGCGAGCATCAGGATCACGCCAGTGATAATCGCGATGAAGACCAGACCCGGCGTGAAACCGCTGAAGACCGATTTGGCCAACTGCGCCAGCACGGTGTCCTCGTGATAGTCCTGCACCGGCTGGCCGTTCATCAGCAGGTTGCCGGGATGGTCAGGGTCCTGCATCTGCACGCCGGTCCAGTTGGCCAGCGTCACGATCGAGGCCAGCATGAAAATCGCGATGCCGCCCATCATCAGCAGCGTCGTGGCGGCGTTCTTGCTCTTGGGTTTGCGGAAGGCCGGCACGCCATTGGAGATCGCCTCGACACCGGTCAGTGCGGCACACCCCGATGAGAACGCACGCAGCAGCAAGAAGAGCATGGCGACCTGACCGAGGGTGTCCATACCCTGTTGCGGGCCGAGAGTGAACTGAGCGCTCTCGGCCAGCGGCAAGTTGCCGCTGATCTTGCGCACGAATCCCACGACCGCGAGGGTGAAGACGCCGAGCATGAACAGGTAGACGGGTACGGCGAACACGGCGCCGGACTCCCGGACACCGCGCAGGTTCATCGCCGTCAGCAGGACGACGACCAGGACGGCGAAGATGACTTCCTTGCCGCGCACGAACGGTAAAGCGGCTGAGGCGTTCTGGATACCCGAGGACACCGACACCGCGACGGTCAGCACGTAGTCGACCAACAGCGCGGAGGCCACTCCCAGACCAGCGCGGCGGCCCAGGTTGACGGTTGCGACCTCGTAGTCGCCTCCGCCGGAGGGGTAGGCATGCACGTTCTGCCGGTACGACGCCACCACCACCGCCATGACGAAGATCACACCGAGGGTGATCTGCCACGAGTGGGTGAACGCGAACGCACCGCCAGCGCTGCCCAGCACGATGAGGACCTCGTCGGGTGCGTACGCGACCGATGACAGGGCGTCGCTGGCGAAGATGGGCAGCGCTAACCGCTTGGGCAGCAACGTGTCTCCGAGTCGGTCGCTGCGCATGGCGCGGCCCACGACGAGACGCTTCAGCGCCCGACTGGTTCCTGACACAAGGCGAGAGTATGCCGCCTCGCTGCCCCGCGCAGCGACTCCGGTACCGTTCCAGGCGTGTACTTCGTCATCATGGGATGCGGGCGGGTCGGCTCCACCCTGGCGCTCGCGCTGGAGCAGCGCGGTGAACAGGTCGCCGTGATCGACCAGGACGAATCCGCTTTCCGCCGCCTGGGACCGAGCTTCGAAGGCCGCCGCGTCACCGGTGTCGGCTTCGACCGCGAGACGCTGGTGCGCGCCGGTATCCGGGATGCCTACGCCTTCGCGGCGGTCTCTTCCGGTGACAACTCCAACATCCTGGCCGCGCGCGTTGCCCGCGAGACCTTCGACGTCGACCACGTCGTTGCCCGCATCTACGACCCCGCCCGGGCCGAGATCTATCAGCGGCTCGGGATCCCGACGGTGGCCACGGTCCGGTGGACCGCCGATCAGGTGCTGCGGCGCCTGGTGCCGCAGGGCGCCGTACAACTGCACACCGACCCCAGTGGCCGCGTCACTCTGGCCGAGGTGCCCCCGCACCGGTCGTGGATCGGTTCGCCCCTGCGTTTCATCGAGCAGGAGACCGGGGCGCGGGTGGCCTACGTCACCCGGCTCGGCGAGGCGATGCTGCCGGCAGCGGACACCGTTCTGCAGGAGGGCGACCTGTTGCAGCTGCTCGTCGGAACCGACCGTCTCGCCGACGTGGAAGCCCAGTTGGCCGCCCCCAAACCCGCTGACTGAGTAAGGAATTCATGATGCGCGTCGTCATCGTCGGAGCCGGCAGCGTCGGGCGCTCCATTGCCCGGGAGTTGCTCCACAACGGCCACCAAGTGCTGTTGATCGACAAGTACGCCGATGAGCGGCGCACCCGCCAGGTCCCCGATGCGTCCTGGCTGTTGGGTGACGCCTGTGAGATCGCGACCTTGGTGGAGGCCTCGCTGGAGGACTCCGATGTGGTGGTCTGCGCCACCGGTGACGACAAGGCCAACCTCGTGGTCTCCCTGCTGGCCAAGACCGAGTTCGGTGTCGGACGCACGGTCGCCCGGGTCAACAATCCCAAGAACGAATGGATGTTCGACGACGCCTGGGGTGTCGACGTCGCGGTGTCCACGCCGCGGTTGATGACCGCACTGGTCGAGGAAGCCGTCACCGTCGGTGACCTGGTGCGACTGTTCCAGTTCCAGCAAGGCCGAGCCACCATGGTGGAGATCACCGTGCCGGAGGACAGCCCCACCATCGGGCGGGCGGTCCGGGAGTTGAAGCTGCCGGCCGATTCGGTGCTGGTGGGGATCATCCGCGACGAACAACCCCTGGCGCCCAGTGACGACGACACCGTCGAGGCCCTGGATGAGCTGCTCTTCTTGACGACCTCGGATGCGGAGGCCGAGTTGGGCGCTGCGCTGACGGGGCGCAGCCCCGAGACGATCCGGACGATCGAATCCTTCTAGATCAGCCCTTGTGGGCGACCGGCTTGATCTCGTAGGCCGGGTTGTAGATGGTCGGGACGCCTTTCTTGAACAGCACCCGACCCTTGACCTTCAAGAAGACACCGGGTTCGATCCCGGCGATGGTGCGCCGGCCGAGCCAGACCAGATTCATGGTGCGGTGACCGTCGTCCAGGTCCACGACCAGTGCGGGTACATCGTCCTGACGGGGCCGCAGGCTGACGGAGCGGACGGTGCCACAGCACTCGGTGACGCATTTGTCCTCGACCTGGTCGATCGGCGTACCGCCCAGCTCATCGAGGGTTTCGCGCAGCTCGTCCTGCTCGTGCGCTTCCGCGCTGCGGGTCAGCCGTTTCAGCGTGCGGGACAGACCCATCTCAACGCACCTCGGTGATTTCGGGGCCGCGTTCGAACGGGTTCAGGTCGGTCGCTGCGGCAGCTTCTGCAGATGCCTGGGTCAACGCCTCGGGCAACGTGAGCTCCAGCAACTCCCGTGGGGCCCGCGGTTCGCTACCGCGGACCACCACGACAGAGCGAGCGAAGTCCAGTAGCGGCTCGGCGGCGGCCTCATCGACCGCGGCGTTGCCGGACAGGACGATGCGAAGGAACCAGCGCGGTCCGTCGATGCCGAGGAACCGGGCCGGCGCCAGCACGGTGCGCCCGTCCGGGCCCTGGCTGGGAATCGTGGCATGCAACTCCGGACCGAATGGGCCGTCGAGGATGTCGGTGCTTCCACCGCCGGCGATCAGGTTGTCCGCGATCTCCCCGCGGATCTCCCGCCACACGCCGCGGCTCTTCGGGGCCGCGAACGCCTGGATCTGGCATGCGGAACCGTCGGAGATGGCGGTCACGCCGGTGTACTGCTGAGTGGTCTCGTCGGCGTCGACCTGCAGCTGCAGGTCCGGCGACACGGCGAACCGCAACGAGCCGAAGTCGACACGCTCGACGTCGTCATCGACTTCGGTGACGTCGAACGGACCGGCGGAGCGATCGACCTCGACGGTGACCGGCTCCTCGACATCGGCGTCCGCGGAATCGGCGGCTTCTACGGTGTCGGCGCCCTGCCCACCGGTGTCCTCGGAGACTTCCCCGGGGCCTCGATGACCTCATCCGGGTTGTCACCGGTCGCGGCGCCGTCCTTGGCGCGCTTCTTGAAGATGCCCACTGCCGTCCTTCGAATCGTCGTTCGGCCGGTCCCTGCCGGTCGCCCTCTTCCGAGGTTACTTCTGCGAGAAGCCTCCGGTCGAACCGTGCCCGCCGGCGCCCCGCACGCTGTCCGGCAGCACGTCCACCGGATCCCACTGCACGACGGTCACCGCCTGCACGACCAGCTGAGCGATGCGGTCACCGCGAGTGATCGCAAACGATTCGCGCGGGTCCAGATTGATCAGATTCACATGGATCTCACCGCGGAACCCCGAGTCGACCGTCCCGGGAGCGTTGAGCGTGGTGATGCCGTGGCGGGCCGCCAACCCCGAACGGGGGTGGATGAACCCGGCGTACCCCTCCGGTAGGGCCAGCGCGATGCCCGTCGGGATCAACGCCCGATGACCGGGCGCCAAGGTAACGCCCACCCGCGCGAGCAGGTCCAGTCCTGCGTCACCCGGGCGGGCGTAGGCCGGCAGCGGCAGATCTGGATCGATCCGGCTGACCGGTATGCGCAATGCGCTCACCGGCGGTGGCTCAGGCCGCGCACTCGCTGCAGACCGGCAGTCCGCCGACCTCCTTGGCCAGCTGGCTGCGGTGATGCAGCAGGAAGCAGCGGGAGCAGGTGAATTCATCGGCCTGGCGCGGGATCACCGTGACGGTGAACTCCTCACCGGACAGGTCGGCACCGGGCAGCTCGAAACCTTCAGCCTGCTCGGACTCATCGACATCGACGCTCGCCGCGTTCTTGTCGACCCGTCGTGACTTCAGCTCCTCGATCGAGTCGTGCTCGATGTCGTCGTCGGTCTTGCGCGGGGCGTCGTAATCAGTTGCCATTTCGAGGGTTACTCGCTTCTCTCGTTCTCTGGGTCGAAGAAAATCTGGGTGGCGCGGCCATGGATGCACCGCACCCTGTGCGCCGTCTAACGCACGCTGTAGCTCATATGTGCCCGTCCGGCCCGGAATTCTGCCCTACCTGAAAGGCAGCGCCCGCACCGGGCCCCTTGTGGACTATCCCTCCGTCAGATCCAGGAGGCGGCAGCATACGTGCTTGCACGGCCAGGGAACACCCTTACCGGCGAGTACATTCCATCCGGCGGTACGCCGTTAGTGCCCCGCCGATTCCAGTACGTCGTGCAGCGCGTCGACCAGGACCGTCGGCCCGGCGAGGGTCAGCTCGCGTGACGGCTGCGAGCCCACGCCACGCACGACGCCGCCGGCTTCGGTCACGATCAACTGGCCGGCCGCGCGGTCCCACGCGTTCAGCCCGGATTCGTAGTAGACGTCCAGCCGGCCGGCCGCCACCGCGCACAGATCCAGTGCAGCGCTGCCGGCCCGGCGGATGTCGCGCACCCGCGGCAACACCCGTGTCAGGATTCGGGCCTGCTGCGCGCGCTTGTCCGGGTCATAACCGAAGCCGGTCCCCGTCAGCGCTTGTCCCAGGGCCGACTCCCCGCTGACGAACAACGCCGTCACCGACGCCGCGGGGCCGGTCGATCGCAGGAACGCCCCGCCCCCGCGGCGGGCGTGGAACAGTTCACCGCTGACCGGGTTGAACACCGCCCCGGCGACGCTTTGCCATTCCCCGCCCGGGTCACCGACGCACGCGGCGACGGACACGGCGTACGCCGGAATGTCGTAGAGGTAGTTCACGGTCCCGTCGATGGGATCGACGATCCAGGTGATGCCGCTGGTGCCTTCGACCGAGGCGCCCTCCTCGCCGAGGATCCCGTCGTGGGGGCGACGTTGGCGCAGTTGCTCCTGCAGCAGTTGCTCGCTGCGCCGGTCCATGACGGTGACGACATCGGTGGCACTGGACTTCGTGGCGGCCACCCCGAGGTCGGCGGGGCGTTCCCGCACGATGAGTTCGCCGGCTTGCACGGCCAGCTCCCGGCAGATGGTCTCCAGCGTTCCGAGGGCCGCCAGGCTCAGATCGTCGCTCACCGCGATCAGTCCATGCCGCAGGCGGCCGGACGTGCCTCACGCAGGTTGGGACAGCACCCGGGCCGGCACACCGGCGGCATCGCCTCACCGGGCCACGCGACCATCTCCACCGGCACGTTGCGCGCCTGCGCAGCGCGCTCGGTCATCAGATCGACCAGTCCGATCACGAACTCGGGGTCCACCCCGACCGTCGGCACGCGCACCATGTTCAGGCCCAGTTCGTCGGCAGTCTGGCGCGCCTCGACGTCCAGGTCGTACTTCACCTCCATGTGGTCGGAGGTGAAGCCGATCGGCGCGACCACGACATCGGTGATGCCGTCGGCGGCCAAGGAGCGCAGATGATCGTTGACGTCCGGCTCCAGCCAGGGTTGGGTCGGCGGCCCGGATCGCGAGCAATAGACCAGGGCACCGGTCAGTTCGCGGTCCAGCGTGAATCCGGCCTCGTCCAGGATCACGTGCGCGATCTCGTCGTGCTGGTGCTCGTAGAGGTTCCCCTCACCGTCGCCCGGCCCGGAGGTGTCGTCCATCGACTCGGGAATCGAATGGGTCACGAAGACGATCCGCAGTTTGTCATCGTCGGGTTGGCCGATCTCGCGGACCGCGTCGGTCACCAGCCGGGCGTTGACGCGCGCGAAGCTGGGATGGGTGGCGTACTGACGGACCTTGTCCACCACCAATTCCCGGCCCTCGTCCTGCAGGGTCTGCAATGCGTCGGCGATGTTCTCGCGGTACTGCCGGCACGAGCTGTAGCACGAGTAGGCGCTGGTCGTGATGGCCAGAACCCGGCGCGCGCCCGCGTCGTACGCATCGCGCAGGGTGTCGGTCAGGAACGGCTCGCTGTTGCGGTTGCCCCAGAGCATGGGTACGTCGATCCCGCGCCGGCGAAGATCTGCCTCCAAGGCAGCGCGCAGCGCGCGACACTGGTCGTTGATCGGGCTCTTGCCACCGAACAGGTCGTAGTGGTGGGCGACTTCGGCTAGCCGCTCGTCCGGGATCCCGCGGCCGCCGGTCACCCGGCGCAGGAACGGCATGACCTCCTCCGGACCCTCCGGACCGCCGAAGGAGAGCAGGACGACCGCGTCGTACGGCGCGACGGAGGCGATCGCAGGCTGAGAAGTAGGCACGTCCAAACCCTACGAGCACGCGCCGCCCGGCGTGCCACCGGCATTCCTTCGGGTTCGGCATGGCATCGTTGGGCGGTGGGCCGGTCCAGCGACGGCCCGTTTCGATCGAGTACATCCGACATGGGGCGGGACGATGAGTGAACTGCACTTCACGCGCGTGAGCGACGACGGCGGGCAGTTGGTGCTCTCCGACGCGGACGGTGTCGAGTACACCATGACGCTCACCGATGAGTTGCGGGCGACGTTGCGCCGCACGCCGCGACCGGCCGCGCAGCTACCAGAACTCGCCGCGCCGGCCACCGCCAAGGACGTCCAGTCCATGCTGCGGGCCGGTGGCACGGTGCACGAGGTCGCCGAGCGCACCGGCTGGGAGGCCAGGCGCGTCGAACGCTACGAACCGCCGATCCGCGCCGAACGCCAGTACGTTTCCTCCCTGGTGCAGGCACTGCCCACGCCGGAGGGGACGTTCGCCGAACAGGTCGCCGAGCGCCTGGCGGGGCGCGGGGTGGACGCCGAGGAGATCGACTGGGACGCGTTCCGCGACGTGACGACCAACGCCTGGACGGTTGTCTGTGCCTTCGAAGCCGGCGGGCGCGCCCGCCGGGCGGAGTGGGCGTTCGACCCTTCGGACCGCCGCGCCGTCCCGATCGACGATGAATCCCGGTGGCTGAGCGAGGACGACTCCCCCGCCGGACTCATCCCGGCCACGCGCGTCGCGGCGCCGTACGACGTGATCGCCGACGGCGGACTGGAACACGGCGCCACGCCACGCCCGCGACCGGCGAGCCGGCCCGCCGGGCCGTTCTTCCGAGCCAGTGAGCCGCAACCCCAGAGCGCGCCGGTGGTCCCCGAGCCGGACGCGCCCGAGGAAGACGACACTGCACCGTTGGCCGCCGCGCCGCAGGAGTCGGAGCCGGTCGATCTGGTGTCGGCAATCCGACGCCGCGGCGCCAACCGGCGCACCAAGCAGAAGCGCACGGCCGCCGCGGACCAGCCGCCGGCTGAACCACCCGGGACGGCAGATTCGGACGTCACCGAAACTGCGGCCACCGAGGTGGATCCGGTGACAGGAACGGTGGATCTGTTCACCCAGGTCGACGACCCCACGCCGCCTGAACAACTTCTCACCGAGGCCCTCGCCCAGGACGACTTCGCCGACGCCGAGCTCTACGACGACACCGACGACGGCGCCGTCATCGAGGAGGACATGGAGATCGACGTCACCGACGCGCCGCCGGTCTCCGGCGACGTCATCGACGAGGACGAACCGGCGCCCGTCGTGCCCGACCGCCCGTCGGCGGCTCGGTCCGGTCGGCCCAGCGTGCCCAGCTGGGACGACATCATGTTCGGTCGTCGCGCTCGGGACTGAGCGGGTCCGCCGCACCGTTCCCATTCCCTCGCCTGCGCGCCCGCCGCGGCAGCGGTAACCGGTGACCGGTGTGCCAGGTGATCACCACGATCGTCCAGCCCACGACCAGGACTGCGGCGACCACCGTTCCGACGGTGGCCTTGAGCGGAACGATCACGGCCACCAGGCCGCCGAAGACCCAGGACAACTGCAGCAACGCCTCCGAGCGACCGAACACGCTGGTGCGGCGTTCCTCCGGGACGGTGTCCTGGATCAGCGAGTCCAGTGCGAGTTTGCCCAGTTGTTGACCGATACCGGCAACCAGACCGACCAGCACCGCCGTGACGATGCTGAACCGGGCTGCCGCGATCAGGATGACCACCGCATCCGCAAGCAGCGTGCCGAGGACGATCATCCGGGGGCTGGCGATCTTCAGCAACGCACCCATGACCGTGCCCAGCGCGTTGCCCACGCCGGCCGCACCGAGCACCAGCGCGAACAGCAGGGTCTGGCGGTCCTCCCAGCCGGGGAACGGATGCGCGCGCACCAGGAAGGCCAGGAAGATGGTCAGGAAGCCGGACAGCCACCGCAGACCGGCGTTGGCGCGCAGGGCGGTGACGACGTCCGGCCCGATCCCCAGGGCCGACATGCCTTGCCCGCGGGCGAGATCGACCAGATCGGTGGGTTCCTCCCCTCGCTGGAGTCGACCCGAGCCGGCAGCAGGATCGCCAGCACCGTGCCGATGACGAAGAGGACGAACGCCACCCGCAGCGACCAGGCAGGCCCGACCTTGGCGGCCCCGCCGGCCAGGACACCGCCGACACCCGCACCGATGACACCGGCCAGCGACAGCCGGCCGTTGGCCTTGACCAGGGTCAGCTGCGAGGGCAGCAGCCGGGGAGCGGCGGCGGACCGGGTCACCAGATACGCCTTGGACAGCACGAGAACGCCCAGCGCACAAGGGAACAGCCAGTTCGAATGGTCCTCGATGGTTTGCGCGGTGACCCAGCACAGGAACGCCCGCCCGGCCAGAGTCGCGCCGATCGCCCAACGCCGGCCGCGCCGGAAGCGGTCGAGCAACGGGCCGACCAGGGGCGCGATGATCGCGAACGGCAACATCGTGAGCAACAGGAACAACAGGACCTGGCCGCGGGCCTGCCCGTTGGGGACGGCGAAGAACACCGTCCCGGCCAAGCCGACGGCCAGGGCGGCGTCGCCGGCGGAACTGAGCGCGTGCACCTCGATCAGTCGGGACAGGCCGCTCTCTCCCGCCCCCTGGGCTTCGGTGGCGCGCCGGGTGGCGTGCAGCAACCGGCTCGGTGCGGTCTTGGTGGCCCGTACGACGCGCCGGCCCCTGCGCGGCGTCGGTTGCGATCCGCCAGGCCCCGCCAGGCTCTCGTCGCCGGCACTGACCGGAGCCGGCCGGGTCTGCTCGATCTGCGGCAGCGGCGCGGTGACCGCACGGCGTTGAACGTGCAGGGGCGGCCATGTCGGGGCTTCGTCGGGGCGCATGGGCGACCCATCGGCGTACCGGAAAGGGGTTTGATCCTCGTGCGGGTCCGGCCCGCGGTGCTCGGTCACGACCGCGCCTCGTCGAACGGCAACACCTGGGCGGCCGCCTGACGGGCCCGCGCAGAGGTCATCCGGCGCATGTGATGGCGTCGGCACAGAACCTCGTATTCCACTGTCCCACTGTGGTTCGCGGTGTCGGCCGAGACTGGGAGCGACGCGCGGTCAGCGGTGTCGTCGACATCGCCCACGACCACCTGCTCGCCCTCGGTCACCATTTCACCGTCGACCAACCGGGCGTTGTGAGTGGCCCGGCGACCGCACCAGCACAGTGCCTCGACTTGCAGCACCTGGACCCGGTCGGCCAGTTCGACCAGTCGCTTGGAGCCGGGAAAGAGCTCGGTGCGGAAGTCGGCGGTGATGCCGAAGGCGTAGACGTCGATGTCCATCTCGTCCACGATGCGGGCCAACTGCTCGACCTGGGCAGCGGTGTAGAACTGCGCCTCGTCGCAGATGAGGTACTGCACGACGGTGCCACCCACGGCCAGGTCGACCAGGTAGGCCCAGAAGTCCATGTCGTCGCCGACCTCGACCGCCGGGCGCTGTAGGCCCAATCGTGAAGAGATCATCTGCTCCCCGGCCCGGTCCAGCTTGCAGAAGAGCACGCCGCGGTGGCCGCGGGCACGCCGGTTGTGATCCATCTGCAGGGCCAGGGTGGACTTGCCGCAGTCCATCGTCCCGGCGAAGAACACCAGATCGGCCATGGGGTCCAGTATCCCGTTCGCTCAGTTGGCCGGCGCGTGCAGCACCGGCACGAACAGTTCGGCATCGGTGAGCGAGCCGTGCTGACCGACGAGTTCGAGCAGCACCGGTTTGATCGTCCGCGCGTCGTAGACACAGCCGTTCGAGCGCATGGCCACCAGGACGTCGCCGATCCGGTCGCGGACGGCGGTGTCGACCCGGCCGAACAGGCCCGCCGTGATCGCCTCATCGCGGGTAAGAACCCACGCGGAGCCGGCGAACCGGTCCCGCCACGTCGTCGCGACATCTTCCGCGGCACCGGGCACGGTGTAGAGCTGCAGGGCGCGCGGCTCGCCGCCGGTGAGATGTACGCCGGCGACCAGTTCGGGATCGGCGGATAGATCGATGCGATCCTCGAACGGCACATCGACCATGCCGTGGTCGGCCGTGACCGTCAGCGACACGCCGGGTGGCAGCGCGGCCGCGAGGCGCGCTAGTTCGGCGTCGACCCGTTCGAGTTCTTCGACCCACTGCAGCGAGCCGCATCCGGTGGTGTGCCCGATCCGGTCGATGTCGCCCCAGTACAGGTAGACCAACGATCGACCTTTGCCGCGCACGGCGGCGAGGGTCAGGTCGACGCGTTCGGACAGCCGGTAGGAGCTGAGGACCTTGGCTCCGCGCAGCGCGGCTTTGGTCAGACCGGAACCGTCGAAGTAGCCCGCGCCGACCATCGTGACCTCGATGCCGTCGCGGCCGGCGATCTCGAATGCGGTCGGATTCGGTTGCCAGGACAGCGAATCCGGGCCATCGATCCAGTCCAGCTCGTTGAAGAGCAGATCCCGGGCCGGGTCGCGGACCAGGTAGCCGACCAGGCCGTGCCGACCGGGCGACAATCCCGTGCCGAACGTGCCCATGCTCGTGGCGGTCGTGGCGGGGAACCCAGCGGTGCCGGCCTGGTCCGCGCCCGCCGCGAGCAGACTGCGCAGGTACGGCGCGTGGCCGCTGCGGGTGCGCAGGAGCTCCAGGCCCAGACCGTCGAGCAGGACGACCACCGCGGACCGTGCCGGTGGGAGGGTAGGCGACAGCTCGGCGTACGTCGGGTGGGCGACCCCCAGCGACGCCACGACCCGGGGCAGCACCCCGGCCAGATCGCTGGCCCCGTAACCGGGGACGGGCAGGTCGGTGCTCAACCGGCCAGGGCGGACGACAGGGCCGCGGCGAAGCGGACCGCTTGTTGCAGCACCGCGTCGCCGTCCGCGTCGGCGCTGACCCGCAGCGCGACGTCGTCACCGGTGATGGTGCCGTCGTAGCCGTGGTCGGCTTCGCAGTCGGGGTCGGCGCAACTGGCGGGTAGCAGGTCGACCCGGGACACGGTGCCCCAGCCGATCGTGACGGTGAGTTCACGGCCCAGCGAGCCGGGTTCGTAGTTCTCCGGGTCGGCCACGACATGGGCCAGCATCACGCCGCGCACGGCGGACAACGGAACCGTCTCGGTGGTGGCGGTCGCGAAGGACCCGGCGCCTTCGGTCTCGGTCGGCCCGTGATCATCGGTATGGGCCAGCACCAGCCGGGTGGGCGTCAGGATCAGCACGGTGATGTGCCGGCGGACCGTGCTGGCGTCGAACGTGGTTTCGCAATGGACCAGGTGGGACACCACCTGATCGCCGCCGAGCGCCGCGGCCACCACGTCGCAGACCAGCACAGGGTAGTACCCGGCGTTGCCGATGTCATCGACCAGTGCCTTGGGCAGCGATGACGAGGTGACCTGACGTGTGACCGACATGTCGGCCATCCTCCCACCTCGGACCCACGGTGGGACGCGGGCGTGTCGATCCGCCACGCGATCAACCGGCGGACAACGCGCGCCGCCCGGTGTCCTGGCGGGACTGCGGGGGCGCGACCGAGCACTGAGCGTCCAGCACATCGATACCGCCGGCATGGGTGTTGACCGGGCTGAGCCGCAGCGAGGCAACCTGCGGCAGCTGATCGGCCAGGACCGCCACCCGCGCGATCAGATCCTCCAGCGCCGGCCGGTCGATGGCGCCGCCGCCTCCGACGTTGTGCAGCAGGGGCTGCGCGCACCGAGCCGATGAGGTCACGCACGTCGCCGGTGGTCAGCGGCGGGATCCGGTAACCCACGTCGCCCATCTCCTCAGGGGCGCCGCTGATCGCGAAGCGAAGGACGGGGCCGAAGAGCGGGTCCTCACCGGACTCGATCACGCAGGCCACGCCCGGGGTGGCCATGTGCTGGACGACCAGTTGTGCGTCCCCGGTGGGCGAGAGTGCCTCGTGCAGCGCGGTCCACGCGTCCCGGACGGCGACCTTGTGCCGCAGGTCCGCGCGCACCGCCGTGATCGTCTGGCTGCGCACCCGCGGCGACACCGACTTCACCACCACCGGGTACCCGATGTCCTTGGCTGCCGACTCCGCCTGCGCCGCAGACGCCACCGGCCGCGCCGGCCACAGGGTGATGCCGTACGCCGCCAGCAACTCGCCCACCTCCTGCGCCGTGAGGTCGCGACCGTCGGGGGCCTCCTGCAGCACCCGGTCGATCACCGCGTGGGCCGCGTCCGTGTCGATGCCCTCCGGAAGCACGAGGTCGCCACGGTCGGCATTGGCCCAGTCACTGCGCTGAGCGGCCAGGGCCACGGCCCGAACGGCGTCCTCCGGCAGCGGATAGGCGGGCACGACACGGCGGCTACCATCCTCCAGCGTCCCGGCCGCGAGTGATTCAGAAACGCCTTGGACGCCGAGGATCGTTGTCACACAGGGTTTTTCGCTGATCGAGCTGACTTCCGCCAGCATGGCGGCCACCTCGCGACCATCGCCCTGCTGTTGGCGCATGAAGTTGGTGACGACAGCGTCGACCGAGGAGTCGGCGAAAGCGTCGCGTAACGCCTCGCGCAGGTCCTCCAGGGCCGACTCGGCCGGCAGGTTCACGGGCCCGCGGGTGACCTCCAGTCCGTGACTGACCGCGGTGTCGGCGGCGATCGCGCCGAGTGCATCGGAGTTGCCGACGATGGCCACCCGCCGGCCGCGCGGCGCCGGTTGGTGCAGCAGCAACTGGGCCACGTCGAACATGCGGTGCAGATCGTCCACCCGGATGACGCCGGCCTGGTCGAGCATCGCCTGGAACGCCCGGGGGTCCGCGTGGGTGCCGCGCACGCGGTGACCGGCGGGCACGCCGTACGACGAGGTGCCCGGCTTGATCACGATCACCGGTTTGCGCTCGGACAGCCGACGCGCGATGCGGGAGAACTTGCGGGGGTTTCCGACCGACTCGAGGTAGAGGCCGACCAGCGTCGTCTCGTCGTGCTCGATCCAGTACTGCATCACGTCGTTACCGGAGACGTCGACCCGGTTTCCGGCGTTGACGAACTGGCTGATGCCCAAACCGCGCAACTGGGCGAAGTCGAGCACCGCCACGCCGAGAGCACCGGACTGGGAGAAGAGGCCGAGGCCGCCGGGGTCCGGCAGGCGATCGGCCAGGGAAGCGTTCAGCCGGACCGGTGTCTCCGCGTTGATCAGGCCGAAGGAGTTGGGCCCCAGCACCCGCATCCCGCCGTCGCGCGCTCGCCGCAGGAGTTCCCGCTGCAACCGCACCCCTGCTCGCCGGCCTCGGCGAAACCCTCCGACAGCACCGTCACCGAGCGCGCGCCGAGGGTGGCGCAGTCGTCGATGACCGCCAGCGTCGCGCCGGCGGGTACGGCGATCACCACCAGATCGACCGGCTCCGGCAGATCGGTGACCCGCTGGTAGATCGTGACTCCCGGAATCGACTGGTGCACCGAGGAATTCACGGCATAGAGCGTGCCGGTGTAACCTCCGTCGGCGACCTGCTGCCACACCCGGCGACCGAGTCGGTCCTGCTTCTCGCTGACACCGACGACCGCCACCGACTGCGGGGTCAGCAGGGCCTTCAGACTGGTGGCCTCCGCACGCTGCTCCCGGGCCACCACGACCTGGCGCGAGGCCGACGTGGGCTCGATCGGGAAGGACAGGGCCACGACGCCGTCTTCGAAGGCCCGCTTCACGGCGTACCCGGCCTCGGTGAACACCGACAGCATCTTGATGTTCTGCGGCAGTACGTCGGCGACGAATTCCTCCACGCCGAGTTCGAGGCCGATGGCGGCCAGGTGCTCCAGCAGCACCGAACCGACCCCACGACCCTGGAAGGAGTCGGCGACGTTGAAGGCGACCTCGGCCTTCCGGCCGTCGTCGAACCGGTCGAACCGACCCACGCCGACCAACCGGTCACCGCTGCGCAGCACCAGGGCCACCCGGTTGACGTAGTCGACGTGGGTGAACCGGTGCACGTCCTTGTCTGACAGGTGTTTCATCGGCGCGAAGAATCGCAAGTAGGTGGACTCGGGCGACTGCGCGTCGTGGAACGCGCGCAACGCATCCCCGTCGGAGGGTTTGATCGGCCGCACCTGGGCCACCGAACCGTCCCGCAGGACGACGTCCGCCTCCCAGTGCTGGGGGTAGTCAGTCATCGCTTCTCCCCCGCCGGATCGACATAGCGCCACGTAACCGCATCATCCCCACTGGTCCAGTATCCCGAGGCGGTGCGAGGAATGGCGTAAAGCGTCGAATCACCGCTGGTCATCACGTCGTCGAAACCGGTCGCCGACGACGGAGCCGTCTTCGGCGGCGCGAAGGACCGGCCGGCGTCCTCAGAGCGCACCAGCGCCGCGTATCCCCTGGGTACGAAGCCCACGTCACCGCGTGGACCGCCGCTCGCGGCGACCAGTACGGCGGGATCCGGTGCGGCCAGACTCACCTGGCCGATCGACGGCAGCGTGAGCGCGCCGACGGAGGCCACCGACCAGGATCCGCCATCGTTCTCGGAGCGGATGACGGTGTACGACGTGCGGTCACCTACCGCGACGGGCGCGCACACGGCGTACATCCCTTTTCCGGCCGCCACCCCGGTCAGGGCGCCGATGCCGGTCCCGCGGCAGGCGGTCGGTGCCTTCATCGGCGCCAGCGCACTGCCCTTGACCGCATAGGCGTCGAACGGTCCGGTCGGGCTGCCGCTGAGTTGCACGAATACCTGGCCGTCGGATTGCACCAGGGATGCCGAGCTGACGGCGATGGTCGGGACCAGACTCGCCGTCACGGCGGTCACCGCGTTGTCCGAGGGTTTGATCAGACTCAGATAGACCGGTCCGGTGCAGGTTCCTTGGACGCAGCCGTCGGACGCCAGCACCGCGACCCGGTTCTTGCTCGCATCGACCGCCACGTCCAGCACGGTCTGACCGACGTGCGGCATCCGGGTGAACGTCTGTCCGCGGTCGCGGGTGAGCCACAGATCACCGCCGAAGACGTACCCGCGCTGCGGATCCAGGAACCGGGTCTGCGTGACCGCACGGTCCGGCTGCACCGACGGCACGAAATCGCCTCTGGCGCTGGAGGTGTCGGCATCACTGAAGGTCTGCACCGAGTTCCAGGAGGTCCCGTCGTCCGATGAGCGCAGCAGGACGGGGCAGACGTCGTCGGAGCAGTTGGCGGCGCCCAGGGCGAACAGCGACCCCGAACCGGCATTGGACAACGACCAGCTGCGAAGGCCCGGTGGCACGGGCTCGGGAGGTTGTGGGCTGGGGGTCTCGACCGGGGGCTGGTCACGTCGGTGCCGGAAAAGACCTGCCCGGGGTTGACCGCCTCGCCACGCCGGACTTGCCCGCCCAGCGGGTGCAGGGTGAGGGCGTAGACCGCCAACGCGACGACCATGAGACCGAACGCGACCCCCAGACCCACGGAGACACCGCGCCACGGAATGCGCCCCTGGTGCGGGGACTGACCGGCAGCCTCGGCGACCGGCTGATCGACGATGGGCTCCGGCACGTTGCCCAGGGTAGTCCGCACCTCTGGCCGGCCGCCGTGATACGAGTGGCATGTGGAACTCAAGGACGCAATCCGCAAGCGGCGGATGATCCGCAACTACGACCCCGACCGGCAGGTGCCGACGCAGGTGCTGGCCGAACTGGCCAGACTGTCATTACGCGCCCCCAGCGCCGGGTTCAGCCAGGGCTGGGATTTCGTGGTGCTGCAGGGTAGCGAGCGTGACCCGTTCTGGGACGCGATGGCCAGCGAGAACTGGCCCGGCTCGTGGCTCGCAGGCGTACGCAACGCCCCGACGTTGATCGTGTGCCTGTCGGACAAATCGACCTACCTGAAGCGCTACCAGGAGAAGGACAAACCGTTCCAGGACGGTGAGGACAAGCACTGGCCGGTCTTCTACTGGGACGTCGATACCGGAATGGCGGCCATGTTGATGCTGCTGCTGGCGGTCGATGCCGACCTGGGCGCGCTCTTCTTCGGGGTACAGGTGGAGGATCTACCCGCCGTACGTGCAGCGCTGGCCATCCCCGAGGATCGCAACGTCGTCGGCGTGGTCGCCCTGGGCTATTCCGCCGAGGACAAGCCGACCGGGAGCCCGCGCAAACGGGCGCGCCGCGGGGTCGATGAGGTGTTCCACTCCGGGCGGTTCGGCGCGCCCTTCGCGCCGGCGCCCTGACGCATCGCCCGGTTTCTGGATCGGGATCCACCTCGCCGCGAGAATCCGGGGTGAATCCCGATCCGAAAGTGGCCGGGCTCAGGCCACCAGCGACGGATCGAGTTGCGCCAGGCTGGTCGCGCCCGCCAGGCCCATCGCGTGCCGCAGCTGCGCAGTGACCTCGTCCACGACGCGTTCGGCGCCTGCCTGACCGTCGGTGGCCAGGCCCCAGATCACCGGCCGGCCGAGGAACACCGCACTCGCGCCGAGGGACAACGCCGCCAATGCGTCTGTGCCGGAGCGGATTCCGCCGTCGACGACCACCGGGACCTGCCCCTCGACCGCAGCCACCACCTCGGGCAACGCACGCGCGGTGGGTAGGGCGCCATCCAGTTGGCGCCCGCCGTGGTTGCTCACCCAGATCCCGCCTGCGCCCGCTTCGACGCAGCGGATCGCCTCATCGCCGCGCAGGATGCCTTTGACGATCACCGGCAGCCCCGACTCCTTGGCCAACCACTCGATCGTGTCGACGGTGATGCCGGCGTCCTGGTCGATGAGCTCCCAGATGTCGGCGACGCCTTCGTGCGGTAAGTGCTGGGCGACGTTGGCCAGAGCCAATTCGTCGGTGAGCGGCAGCGGGCGGGCCGTGCCCGTAGGTGGGACATATCCGACGTACGGCGTGTCCCCCGTGAGCACCAGCGCGCTGGCTCCCGCGTCGCGCGCTCGCCGTACCGTTGCAGCAGTGATGCTCGGGTCCCGCATGACGTAGACCTGGAACCACCACGGCCCTTGGATGACCGCGGCGACGTCTTCCAGCCGCGTGGTGGTCCGACTGGACAGGACCATCGGCGCACCGCACGCGAATGCCGCTGCGGCAGTGGCAAGTTCGCCCGCCGGCGTATAGAGCTGGTGGAATGCGCTGGGGGCGATGCCGATCGGCGTACGCCAGGTCCCGAACAGTTCGAGATCAGTCTCCACCCGCCGTACGTCCTGCAGGACGCGAGGCCGGAAGCGGTACGTCCGCCACGCACCGGCGGCTTCGCCGACGGACACGTTGCCACCGGCCCCTCGACTGACGTAGTGCCAGACGTCCGGGTCCAGCACCTCTCGCGCGGCAGCCTCCGAGCTCCCCTCCACTAGTGACATCCCTTCCCCGTTCCGGTCCCTACTATCGAGCCTATGACGACACGACCTGTTCGCATCGGTGTTCAGCTGCAGCCACAACACGCGGAGTATGCACAGATCCGCGACGCGGTGGCCCGCGTCGAAGATCTCGGCGCCGACATCGCCTACAACTGGGATCACTTCTTTCCTTTGTATGGCGAACCCGAGGGCAAGCATTTCGAGTGCTGGACGATGCTCGCGGCCTGGGCGGAGCAGACCAGTCGGGTGGAGATCGGTGCACTGGTGACCTGCAACAGCTACCGCAACCCCGAGCTGCTGGCCGACATGGCCCGCACCGTCGACCACATCAGCGACGGCCGTCTGATCCTGGGTATCGGGTCGGGCTGGTTCGAGAAGGACTACGACGCGTACGGCTACACCTTCGGTACGGCGGGCGGCCGGCTCGATCAGCTGCGTGAGGATCTGCCGCGGATCGAGTCCCGGCTGGGCAAACTGAACCCGGCGCCGACCCGCAAGATCCCGGTGCTGATCGGCGGCGGCGGCGAGAAGAAGACGCTGCGCCTGGTCGCCCAGCATGCCGACGTGTGGCACACATTCGTGACCGGCGAAACCCTGGATCACAAGATCTCGGTCCTGAAGGGGCACTGCGAGGCGGTCGGGCGCAATTTCGAGGACATCGAGATCTCGCTGGGTGTGCCCAACGACGCCGGTCCCGCGACGGAGATCGGCCCGAAGCTGCTGGAGCAGGGTGTCACCCAGTTCACCGTCGGCACCGGCGGCCCGGACTACGACCTGACGCGGGTGCAGGAATTCGTGGCCTGGCGCGACAGCCTGTAGACACTGGTCGGGGCCAGGGTTTGGTAGCGGATTGACAACCGGAGCGACGGAGGTCGTCAATCCGCTACCAAACCCTCGCTGTCCGTTCGCTGCCTCGATCCGTGGCAGACCTCGCCGTAGTCGCTTGCGCGCCACACGGCAGGCGGTCAATCGAACACGAAATTCGGCGCAGCTCGCGATAGCCAGGGACGGTCCTGCTGCCAGGAATCCGCGTCAAGGACCTGCAGCGGCAGCAGGGCCAGACGTTGGCCGTCGTCGAGGTAACCCCACCGGAATCCCAGGACGGGCAGAACCTTGCCGTCGGTCCAACGCGCCGGTGCGGCAACGAACCAGGTTGTCGCCTCCCAACGGAGACGGTCCGCGCCGTTGCGGTTGTTCGCGGGAGCGTCGTACATCGCGGCGGGATATCCGGAGGCAAAGAACGGCACTCCCGCAGACCGAAATACTTCGGGTACATCGAGTTCCCGCTCGCGATCGACGCGATCGGCAACCGTCCGTTCGGTGTCCACCCACTGGATGAAGGCACTCGCTGTGCGGTACCCCTGTCCATCGAACGACGCGACCCGTGCAGCAAACGTCGGATGTGCAAGGGCGAGCCTCGGGTCGAATTCCGCTTGATCGAACATGTCGAAGCCCGAACGTTCCAGGGAGGCATTCACGGCGTAGTCGACCTCGAGCACTCCGGTGCGCCCGTTCAGCACGAACGGCACGGCGTGCACTGCAGCCGCGCCGAAGGACTCGGCCGCCTGTTGCGCCCACGCGGTGACCGGTTCTGGCAGGGCGTCGCATGGGAACCAGCCGACCGCATCAATCTCCTCGTCGTCCGGGCTGACCGGCTCGGGGCGTTCATCCCCTTTGAACCGGCCTTCGAAGAGCAGTCGGATCCCGTGCAGGTCCGTGGTGGGACCAGTGGCTACCGCGGAGTGCACACCGATCGGCTTACCGATGGTCGGGGTTAGCCCGGTCTCCTCCTGGCATTCCCTCGCGGCCGCTGCGGCGGGGTCCTCGCCGAATTCGACGCCGCCGCCGGGCAATGTCCACTGGCCGCGAGCCGGCCCTGAACTGATCTGGTGGCTGAGCAGGATCTTCCTGTCCCAGACGCACACGGCATACGCACCGACTCTGACGGCGCGATCAGCAGTCACTCGCGCAGTCAACCATAGGCCCGTGCTTCTGATGGAGGAGGTCTGGTAGTGGATTGACAACCGCAGCGACGGAGGTCGTCAATCTGCTACCAAACCTTCCCGCCTGCGCCCCGCCCGGCGGCCAGTGCGTGTCCCTCGGCAGGCGACCACTCGGCGTACGGGAAGATGGGCGGGACTCATCGCACGCGCAAGGAGAACCCGGCCCGGATGGCGACCAAGAAGAACAACGACGACGGCTTCGTCCCCGACGACCAGCAGCACATCATCGACATCGACGTCGAGGACGAGATGCAGACGGCGTTCCTGGAGTACGCCTACAGCGTCATCTACGCCCGGGCGCTACCGGATGCCCGCGACGGGTTGAAGCCCGTACAGCGGCGGATTCTCTATGCGATGACCGAGCTCGGCCTGCGCCCGGATCGCCCGCACGTCAAGTGCAGCCGGGTCATCGGCGAGGTGATGGGTAAGTACCACCCGCACGGCGACACCGCGATCTACGACACGATGGTCCGGATGGCGCAGCCGTTCACCATGCGGCTGCCGCTCATCGACGGGCACGGCAACTTCGGCTCGCTGGACGACGGCCCGGCGGCCAGCCGCTACACCGAGGCCCGCCTGGCGCCCGCAGCGCTGCTGATGACGCAGAGCCTTGATGAGAACACCGTCGACTTCGTCCCGAACTACGACGAGCAATTCATGCAGCCGGCGGTCCTGCCCGCGGCCTATCCGAACCTTCTGGTCAACGGCGCCGCCGGTATCGCCGTCGGGATGGCCACCAACATGCCGCCGCACAACCTGGTCGAGGTGATCGGCGCTGCCCGGCACCTGATCAAACACCCGGACTGCTCGCTGGACGATCTGATGCGCTTCGTCCCCGGTCCGGACCTGCCCATGGGCGGTCAGATCGTCGGGCTGGAGGGCATCCGCGATGCCTACCTCACCGGTCGCGGCACCTTCCGCACCCGGGCCACCGCTCGCATCGAGGACATCACTGCCCGCCGCAAAGGCATCGTGGTCACTGAGCTGCCCTACCTCGTCGGCCCGGAGAAGGTCATCGAGAAGATCAAGGACCTGCACAGTTCCAAGAAGCTGCAGGGCATTTCGGACGTCAAGGATCTTTCGGACCGCAACAACGGCCTGCGCTTGGTCATCGAGGTCAAGAACGGTTTCAACCCCGAAGCGGTCCTCGCCAGTCTCTACAAACTGACGCCGATGGAGGAGTCGTTCGGCATCAACAACGTTGCGCTCGTGGACGGTCAGCCGCAGACGCTCGGGCTGAAGGACCTGCTCAAGGTGTACGTCGATTTCCGGATCGACGTGGTGCGCCGCCGCACCCAGTTCCGCCTCGACAAGCGTAAGGACCGGCTGCACCTGGTCGACGGCTTGCTGCTGGCCTTGGTCGATATCGACGAGGTCATCCAGGTGATCCGGACCAGCGACGATGTGGGTACGGCGCGCACTCGGCTGATCGACGTGTTCGACCTGACCGAGGTGCAGGCCAACTACATCCTCGACCTGCAGCTGCGCCGCCTCACCAAGTTCTCCCGCATCGAGCTGGAGAAGGAAGCCGAGGAGCTGCGCCGCGAGATCGAGGAGCTCGAGGCCATCCTGGGTGACGAAAACCGTTTGAAGGCATTGGTTTCCGGCGAGCTGGCCGATGTGGCCAAGGCGCACGGCACGCCGCGCCGCACGATCCTGCTGGAGTCGGCTGGCACGCCCGCGGCGATCGACACTCCCCTGGAGGTCGCGGACGACCCGTGCTTCGTGTTGCTGTCCTCCACCGGTCTGCTGGCCCGCACGACCAACGTGGACCCGCTCGCCACGGAAGGAAGCCGACGAAAACACGACGTGATCACCGGCGCTGTGCGTACGACGGTGCGTGGCGAGTTCGGCGCCGTCACCTCCGCGGGTCGTGTCGTGCGGCTGTCGGCGTTGGAGTTGCCGACGCTGGTCCCGACCAACGACCCGCCGGCGCTGGCCGGTGGCGCGCCGATCGGTGCGTACGTCGACCTGGCGAAGGGCGAACGGATCCTCACCCTGTGTTCGGTGCAAGCCGACTCCCCGGCCTGGCCCTCGGCACCAAGGACGGCGTCGTCAAGCGCGTGAATCCGGACTACCCGGCCAAGGATTCCTTCGAGGTCATCACTCTCAAAGAAGGTGACGAGGTCGTTGGTGCCGTTGAATTGACTACGGGCACAGAGGAACTCGTGTTCATCAGTAGTGACGCCTCTCTGCTGCACTTCTCGGCCGCTGCCGTGCGGCCGCAGGGCCGTGCCGGCGGTGGCATGGCCGGCATCAAACTGGCCGCCGGGCAGCGGGTGGTCTTCTTCGGCGCCGTGAACGACGAGGCGACGGTTGTCACGATCGCCGGGTCGTCCGGCGCCCTTCCCGGGACCGAAACCGGCTCGGTCAAGGTCACCCCGTTTGCGGAGTATCCCGGCAAGGGTCGGGCGACCGGCGGGGTCCGTGCGCACCGGTTCCTGCGTGGAGAGGACGAACTCATCCTGGCCTACGTCGGAGCACCGCCCGTGCGTGCAGCAGCGTCGTCCGGGACGCAGGTCGCCCTGCCGACCGAACCGGGCCGCCGCGACGGCAGCGGAACTCCTGCGGCGGCACCGATCGCAGCGTTGTCGTCGACCGTTCTGCCCGGCGTGTCTGCGCCAGCGGAGGACGAGTGAGCTTCGCCGCGGACTCCTGCTCAGCACAATGGGACGACGCCGGCCTGCCCGCTCTGGGCACCGCATCCCGGGCTGCGTTCTGGGTGGCCCTGGAGCAGAACGGTCCGTGGGGTCGCGAGGCCATCACTGAATCACACCTCGATCCAGGGGTGGGATCGGCTCTGGCGCAGGCATGTTCGGACCACGGCGGCCGGCTGCTGCTGATCCGCCGTCCCGGTCGCCATGTCGACGCCGGCACTGCCGAGCCGACCGTGTTGATCGCCGGCGGCTTGGCGACGGACCCGTGGTTGATCGTCGGGTCAGTTGACGACCCGTCTCAGTTGCTTCGGACGCCGTGGCCGCTGCTGGCCGGCGACGACCCCGATGCCGTCACCGAAGTGCTCGACACCTTCGACGAGACCCGTGACCCGGCGCTGCTGATCTGCACCAACAGCAAGCGGGACGTCTGCTGCGCCGTGCGCGGCCGGCCCATCGCGTTGGCGTTGCAGGAGCAGTTCCCGGGGCAGGTGTGGGAGTGCTCGCATACCGGCGGCCACCGCTTCGCGCCCACCGGGATCGCGTTGCCGTCGGGGCAGACGTATGCACGACTGACCACAGAGTCTGCCGCCTCGATCATCCCGGCCGAGCGCAACGGCGAGATTCCGGCGGAACTCAATCACTCGGCGTACGACCGGGGCCGTTCGGTCCTCAGTCCCCCGGCGCAGGCAGCGGAGTCCGTTGTCCGCCAATCGATCTCGGAGACGTCGCTGCGTGCCTTGAGCACCGAACTGCAGCCCGACGGCGACGGGTGGCGCGGTCAGGTCACCCATCGGGACGGGCGGAGTTGGCCGGTGGACGTACGTCGTATGGCTGGCCCGGAGCTCAAAGACTCCTGCCTGAAGGTGGCTAAGCCATCGTCCTTCTTCGAGGTGTTAGTCGCCGGTTGAACCGTCGATGGACTCCCGGATGAGGTCCGCGTGCCCGTTGTGCCGCGCGTACTCCTCGATCAGGTGCAGCATGATCCACCGCAGGGTGAACGGCTGACCCGTGCGCCGGTCCGCGCGCTGCGAAAGCGTGTCCAGACGCTCAGCCCGCATACATGCCGCGATGGCGCGATCCGACCGCTCCCGCGCCCGCAGCACGAACATCCGCAACTGCATCGGGCTGTCACTGGTGGCACTGTGCCAATCCCAGTCCCGGTCCGCCTCCCAGTCCGCCGACGCCCACGGCTCCGGCATCTGTGCGCCAAGCAGGATGTCCTGAAACCAATAGTCTTCAACGAACGCAACGTGCTTCATCAGGCCGCCAAGCGTCATCTCTGACGGGGCGAATCGCGTGTTCAACTGCACTTGCTCCAACCCATCGACCTTCATGAGCAAGGTGTCTCGGTGGTATTGCAGGAAGCCCAGCAGGGTGTTGATCTCAGTGCCCTGCAGCGGCGGAGCGGTGCGCGGATCGGTCATACCCGACAGCCTCTCGCACTGGCAGGTTCTCGGACTACGCGTTTACGGTCGGAGCACCCCATCACAGGAGGAGCCATGACCACCCGGCCGGCCTCGACCACGGGCGCGAGATTGTGACCGCTGCCTGCGGCGCGTAGACGGTGCCATGGGGCACAAGAGCTTTTACGATTCCGCTCGGAGCACCGAACTGCCGCTTCGCAGGCGCGGGCGTACCACTGTTTGACAAGGCGGGCGGGGCTGGCTTCGCGGTCTGCGACGAGCAACCCGCCAGGCCCAGCACCGTCAGCGCGGTCGTGATCAGGAAACCTCTGCGGTGCACGAATGATGTCGCTCATTGGCCAGGCTGAGTGCTGGCTGGAGCACCGGACCTCGCCGGGGTGGGCGGCTAGTCTCGAAGGAACCGCCCGGTCCCTGAGGAGTCACCATGACCACCCGTCTCAACCCATACCTGAGCTTCCGTGGCAACGCACGTGAAGCCATGACGAAATACCACGCCATCTTCGGCGGCGAGCTCGACCTGGCGCCGTTCTCGATGTTCGACATGCCCGTGGACGACGCCGAGAAGGACTGGGTGATGCACGGTTTCTTGCGGACCGCAGCCGGTCCGACTCTGATGGGCGCGGACGTACCCAGCTCCGTCGACTTGCCACCCAACGGCGTCGTGGCGATCACCGGCGACGAGCCGCACGTCGTGCGCGGCTGGTGGGATGCTCTGGCGGAGAACGGCACCATCGAACTACCGCTGAAACAGGCGCCCTGGGGCGACTACTACGGCGAACTGACCGATGAGTTCGGGGTTCGCTGGATGGTCGATTTCGGCGAGCCGTCGTCTAACAACACGTGAATCGACCAACACCGCAGGGGTGTTGGCCGATTCACGGTGTCGTTTGCGGTGCGGTCGATCAGACTCCAGAGGTCGACTTGATCCAGGACCGGCTAGCAGTCAGGTTCGCGTAGTTCGAGGTGGCGTTGACGTTCGAACCGGGGTCAGCCTGGTCACCGGTCGAGCAGACGCCGACGATCTTGCCGCCCACGATCAACGGACCACCGGAGTCACCGTGGTTGCTCGCGCCGTTGACACCTTGCACGTGGACTGCCCGACCGTTGTAGGCATCCGTGCTCGACCCGAGCACGTTGACTGTCGCCTTGTAGAGGCCGGTGCTTTGCTGCTGGTTGGCGCGCAGCCCGTAGCCGTAGATCGTCCCGGTGTCGCCGGACTTCGCCGTGTACGACGAGGCGAGCGAGCCATAGGTGGAGATCGACTTGGACGCCGACAGGTGCACCAGGGCCACATCGCCGTACGACGACCCGTAGACCGCGTCGGCCGCCACCGGGGTGCCGGGGTTGCTGGTGCTGTTGCTGTAGTAGACGTCCATCCACTGCGTGCCGTCGATGCAATGCTGAGCGGTCAGAACCCAGGTCGCCGAGATGGCTTCTCCGGTACAGCCGTACGTCCCGTCTGACTGCCCGAACACCAATTGGACGATGTACGGCGAGGTGGTGCTCGTGCCGCCGATGATCTTTGGCGTCACCTGCGCGGCGGCGCTCTTGCTCGCAGCCTGGTGGATCTGCAGAACCCGGCCGCCCGGTGCTGTCGTCTGGGTTGGTGCAGCGTGGGCCGATGCCATGACTCCGCTGGACAGGGTCGCTGCCGCGAGGAGGGTCAGGGCTGTTTTCGGCATGGTCTTCATCGTCAGATCGCTCCGTATCGCGTTGCGTAACAAGGGGTGCCTCCCTTGCTATCCGCGCCACACATCGGAAAGCAATGTTCTTGACCAAAGGTTGACAGGGACCTATGCACCTATTGGCGGCCCGCAGACCTTTCCGTCGTTGGTAAGCCTCAGCCCTTGGTCGCTGCTTTCGCAGCCTTCTTGAACTCCCGCACCTTCTGCAGCGACGCCTCGTCAACGACGTCAGCGACCGAACGGAAACTGCCGGGCTCGGCGTACGGGCCGATGACTTCGCGCCAACCGTCAGGTTGCACACCCAGCTGCTTGCCCAGCAGTGCAGCGAAGATGCGGGCTTTCTGATCGCCGAACCCAGGAAGTGCCTTGAGCCGCTTCAACAGCTCCGCCGCCGAAGACGCCGTGGTCCAGATCGAGGCCGCATCGCCGCCGTATTCATCTCGCACCACCACGGCCAGCTGCTGCACCCGGCCGGCCATCGAACGCCCGTACCGGTGGATTGACGGCGGGGTCGCACACAGATCGGCAAATGCGTCGGGATCGGCCGCGGCGATCTTCTCCGGTGACAATGTGCCGAAGCGCTGCTTGATCTTGAACGGCCCCCCGAACGCCCGCTCCATGGGGAACTGCTGGTCCAGCAGCATGCCCACCAGGAGTCCGAAGGGATCGCTTGACAGCACTTCGTCGGCGGCCGGGTCCTGGGCAATCTGCAAAGCCATATCGATCAGCCTAGGACTTGGTCAACGATCCCTCGAGCATCGCTGACGTCGGGCCGGTCGCTGGTAGCGGGAGCATTCGTTGTACCGGTAGCGCAGGCACTGCGGCTCCTCACGTCTGGCGCATTTCTGCTGCTCTCTGCTGCTCGCCACCGG
Organism: Branchiibius cervicis; assembly: GCF_042661605.1. Taxonomy (NCBI): domain Bacteria; kingdom Bacillati; phylum Actinomycetota; class Actinomycetes; order Micrococcales; family Dermacoccaceae; genus Branchiibius; species Branchiibius cervicis. Next base: position 1,299,609 of record NZ_JBHSWJ010000002.1, on the reverse strand, counting down.
ACGGTCGCACCAGACACGTCACAGCGGGGCGCCTCGTTGACCTGCGACAGCACCTGAGACGGAACGAGCAGGCTGGTCGACCAGGATCCAATGCTATCGGATGAGCAGGGAAGCTCTAGCAATGACAACCCGCCGGGCGTTATGTTCCGGTATGAGCAGACGACAGGGAGCCTCGGGCGCTGCGGACATCGCTGCCGTGGGCGATGGCGCGCTACCGCGGCGCAACCCGTTCGACGATCTTCCCCACCTGGGCACGAGCAGCCTGACCGTTCAGCCCGACCCGCGCGCGATCGCCCCTCCCCGGGATCGCACCGACAGGCACTGTCCAGGACGTCACAGCCCGTTCCCGACGTCGATGTGTCCGCTTGCGTGCCGATGATGAGTACTGCGACCGCCGCGAAAGGACGCCTGGTCATGTTGGCCGTTGCCGCAATCACCAGTATTCCGGTGGTGGTGTACTTCGCCATCATGCTGGTGTCCGGCGCGCACGACACGATCAGCGGCTGGTTGCAGTGAACAGTACGCGCACTAACACCGAGTACTCCGGCGCCGCGGCCGAGGTGGCGCGAACGCCGACGCAGCCGCTGCGTCAATGAAGACGGGCACCTGGGCGACCTGCAAAGCCATATTGTCCTGCGCAAGAACGCGGTTGACTGCTGTTCGATACGCTTCACGTCGATCCTGGTAGCGGCCGAGTACCGCTACGACACTGTGCGGATCCAGTGGTCCGGTGGGATCCCGGGACGGCCCGGGACGGGTCGCCGTTCCTCGAACCAACGCTCCGGCCCGAAGGCCGCGTTGGCGACCTGTCGCCAGAACTCCGCTGCGACGATGTTTTCGTGCTGGAAGGTAATCGTCCACTGTCCCGGGTATCGACCAATCACATTCAGCGCAAAACGTTTCCCGACTCGATCGCGGCGTGCGGCGGGTGCCACCCAGAACGCACCGATGGACCTGACCTCGGTGTCGAATCCCTCCACCAGCGCAAACGCGACAGGAGAGTCCTCCCCGGTGTTGGGGTGGGGACGCCACACCAGGTACACGGCCGTGTCCGGGTGAGGCAACCGGTCCACCTTTCTGGCCTGGTAGCGGCCATCGGAGTACGGGAGTGCTCCGACGATCCCGGCCATGTCTGCGCGATAGGCCTGCCACAACCATCTGATCAGCTCCCATTCGTGATCGCCGATCGGACGTACGTCGAGTCGCTCGCTGTTCCCCACAAGCGTTCATTGTGCCGACACTGCTGCCACCGTCCGTCGCAGCACGCTCCTGGACGGCGTCGGATGTGGACGCACCACTCTGAGACACTGGCGCCGCACGGACAGCCGGAGCGGGAGGTAGCGAATGCGTGCGCTGGTGATGGAAGAGTTCCGCGGGCCTCTGGCGATCAAGGAACTCGCTACTCCAGACGTACCGGCGGGCGCGGTGCTCATCGACGTGGTGGCTACCGGTTTGTGCCGCAGCGACTGGCACGCATGGTCCGGACACGACGATGACGTCGTCCTGCCGCATGTGCCCGGCCACGAGTTCGCCGGCGTCGTCAGCGCAGTCGGCGACGGCGTCTCACGGTGGCACGTCGGCGACCGTGTCACCTCTCCGTTCGTCGAGGGTTGCGGCGACTGCGAATGGTGCCGGTCGGGCAACGCCCAGGTCTGCCCGCGCCAGCAGCAACCGGGATTCACCCACGCCGGGTCGTTCGCCGAGCAGGTCGTCATCCATGCCGCCGACACCAACCTGATCGCGATCCCGGAAAACGTCGGCTTCGAGGCGGCAGCGCTCCTCGGTTGCCGCTTCGCGACCGCCTACCGGGCTTTGACCGCCCGAGCCCGCCTGCACCCGCACGAGTGGGTCACCGTGGTGGGCGCCGGAGGCGTCGGCCTGTCCCTCGTCATGATCGCGAAAGCACTCGGTGGGCGGGTTGTGGCCGTGGACCGCTCCCCCGCCCCGCTCGCCACCGCGACCGGTCTTGGGGCCGACGCTGTCATCCAGACCGATGCCGCCGACACTCCAACTGATATCGCGGCCAGGATCCACGACCTGACCGCCGGAGGCAGCCACGTGTCCGTCGACGCGGTGGGGTCGCCAGTCACGGCCGCGACCGCCGTACTCGGTCTGCGCCGCCGTGGTCGGCACGTGCAGGTGGGGTTGCTGCCCAGCGACGACGGCACCAGCCCTCTGCCGATGGCGCGGGTCATCGCGTGGGAACTGGACGTGCTGGGCAGTCACGGGATGGCCGCGGCCGATTATCCGCCGATGCTGCAGATGGTCGCCGCCGGCACGCTCGATCCGGCCGCGCTCATCGCGGGCACGATCGGCCTCGCCGAGGCGGCCTCAGCCTTGCCCGCCATGGCCGCGACGGCCGGCGCGGGTACGACGATCATCGACCCACGCCGGTGAGGCGGCCACCTCACGCGCCGCCTTCCCGTTCAGTTTCAACCCGCCGGGAACCGCTCCCACGCCCGGTGCATCGCCAACCCCGCCAGAACGCCGTCCGTGACCTCATCCGCAGTGCCGACGCTGACGCCGGGCGCATCAGTCGACACACCAGCCACTTCCAGCGCCGTCGGGTCCCCCACTGCCGCGATGGCCTTGCAGTGCCGCCACGTCTCCTGCAGTAGTTTCACGACGCGCGGATCAACCGGTGCCGCGGGTGCCGCGCCGGCCTTCGCGTCCACGCTCGGCTGGGCGTCAGGTGCCGGACCGGGAGCGCCGACGACGACCAACGCGTCGAACTCGATCGACGCAGCGGTGGCGAAGGTCCGCTGCACCGTCGTCTGCGCGACGGTTCCACCGTGAGCAGCAACCACAAGAGGGGTGACCCCGGCGTTGTCGAACGCTGCCAGCACCGTAGATACGTCCTTGGCCGGACTGTCCTCGCCGATCACCACGCCCACCTGACGTCCGTCGAGCGGCCACCTGCCACCGACCTGGGACAGTGCCGGGCTGACTTCCTGATCGGCCGGTGGCACCGTCGCTTCCGGAGCGTCCAACCCCAGACTCTGTGCGACCCGGGCGCACAGCCCAGCGTCGACGTTGGCCAGCGCCGCCAACTGCCGGACTCGGATCGGCTCCTCGAAACACTTGGCCAGCTCGAAGGAGTACGCCGCGACGATGTGGTCCTGCTCGACCGGAGTCATCGAGCGGTAGAACAACGACACCTGCGAGAAGTGGTCGTCGAAGCTCGTGGGTGCCCGCCGCTCCTTGACCGACTCCGCGACCGTCTCCGGCACCTCGATGAACGCCCCATCCTTTGCGCCGGCGGTGAACGGGCAACCCCCGTCAAGAGAGTTGGGCCGGTAGGGCGCCACCCCGCCGTGCACTGCACTCTGGTGGAAGCCGTCGCGCAACATGTCGTTGATCGGCACGTGCGCCCGGTTGATCGGCAACTGGTTCCAGTTAGGTCCGCCGAGCCGGGTCAGTTGCGTGTCCAGGTAGGAGAAGAGTCGGGCCTGGAGCAGCGGGTCGTTGGTGACGTCGATTCCAGGCACCAGGTTCGCCGGGTTGAACGCGACCTGTTCGGTCTCAGCGAAGTAGTTGGTCGGGTTGCGATCGAGCGTCATGGTGCCGATCACCTGCACCGGCACCTGTTCTTCGGGTACGAACTTGGTGGGATCCAGCAGGTCGATGCCCTCGTAGTAGCCGTCCTGGTCGTCCGGCATCACCTGCACGCCGAGATCCCACTGAGGGTAGGCGCCGGCCTCGATGGCATCGGCCAGATCCCGCCGGTGGTAGTCCGGATCGGCACCGCTGGCGAGCTGCGCTTCTTCCCACGTCACGGAGTGCACTCCCAGCCGCGGCTTCCAATGGAACTTGACGAGACTGGTATCACCCTTGGCGTTGGCCAGCCGGAACGTGTGGACGCCGAAGCCCTCCATCGTGCGGAAGGACCGCGGCAGTCCCCGATCGGACATGTTCCAGATCGTGTGCGCCTGGGCCTCGGTGTGCAGCGACACGAAATCCCAGAAGGTGTCGTGCGCACTCTGTGCCTGCGGGATCTCCCGGTCCGGGTGCGGCTTGCCCGCGTGGATCACATCGGGGAACTTGATGCCGTCCTGGATGAAGAAGACGGGAATGTTGTTGCCGACCAGGTCGTAGTTGCCCTCGTCGGTATAGAAGCGTGTCGCGAATCCTCTTGTGTCCCTAGCCAAGTCAGCTGAGCCTCGCGAGCCCAGCACGGTGGAGAAGCGCACGAAGACCGGTGTCGATGCTCCCCTGCGAAGGAATCGCGCTGCGCAGATGTTGCGAGCCGCCCCGTTGGCGACGAAGGTTCCGTGGGCTGCGGCTCCCCGGGCGTGGACGACTCGTTCGGGGATCCGCTCATGATCGAAGTGGCTGACCTTCTCGCGCAAATGGTGGTCCTGCAGCAGCGCCGGGCCACGAGCCCCGGCGCGCAGTGAGTGGTCACTGTCGCGCAGCCGCGTGCCGTGAGCTGTCGTCAGGTACTTCCCCTGCTGGGCGACGGCCTCCGGTGCGACACCGGTCGGCACTCCGGTCGCAGTGACGGTGTCCGGACCGGCTTGATCAGGCTTGGGCGGAAGAGGACCGCGCGGTCGAGCAGGCTCGCTCAGCGCGGGTCGTTCCGAAGCCGGGGCGCCCGGTGCCAATGGTCGGTCGTTCTTCTTGCGAGTTGCCATGATGATCCCTCTCTCGATGCTGACGACGACCGAATGGTCATGCGTCACTGATGAGTTCGCGCGCGACGTACGCCGCGAAGCCACTCGGGGTGCGACCTGCCCGGCGAGCGGACGTGACCACCGGGCTGGCGCCGGTGGCCTGCACAACGAGTCCTGCCGCCCGGGCCCGACGGGTCAGATCGACGTCCTCGTGAACCGGCAACGGCCGGAATCCCCGGTGCGAGCGAGCGTGCGGCGGTTGAACCCCAGGTTGGCGCCGAACACGTGCTGATGCCCATCACCCAGATCGTGGCGAGCCCGCCACCCGGCCAGTTCGACCTCCGTCAGATCTTCCGGGGCAGGTCGCACGCTGCCCAGCAGCAGGTCGGTCCCGTCCCGCGCTGCGGCCAGCTGTGTCATCAACCAGTCCGGCGGCACGGCTGAATCGGCATCGGTGTTGGCAAACCAGTCGGCCCCGGGCACGACGTCGAGCAGATGCCGCAGCCCGCATTGCCGGGCTACACCGACGCACGATGCCTGCACCGCAAGGGCGTTCACCGAAGGGTGGGCCGCGACGATCTCAGCGCTGTCGTCTCGACAGGAATCCAGGACGACCAGGACGTGCACCACCACGGACGGGTCCACCAGGCGCAATCGCACTCTCGCTTCGGCCAGGGCCGTCAGGCACCGTGATAGCAAGCGTGCCTCGTCCTTGGCTGGAACGATGACTCCGATGGTCGTCATCGGCCGCTCCCGGCCGGATCCGCAGCCGGCCCGAAAACCTCGAGCAGCACGTCGTCGTCGGCATCGCTGATCGCGACCGGCAGATCGAGCAGGTCCCGCGCCGCCTGATGGACAGCCGCAGCATCCAACGCCCAGCCGTCAATCGGGTGCCGCCAGTCGCATACGACGACCCAACCACCCTCGCAGAGGCTCTCCCGGACACGAATCAACAGGTGCCTCAGCGCATCCGGCTGCAAGAAGTAACAGATCTCCGACAGCACCACGAGGTCGAACCGGCCGGTGGGCCACCACTGCGGCACCATGCGTTGCTCGATGCGGACAGTGGGCATCGCGCGAGTGCGCTCACGGGCGGCCCGGACCGCTGTCGCGCTGACGTCGACCGCCAACACCTCATCGCACCGATCCGCCAGTGCGGCGGTCAGTTCGCCTACCGAGCAGCCCGGCTCGAAGGCCCGTCGGAACCGACCGGACGGCAACACGGCCAGCGTGCGAGCCCGCTTGTCGGCCTCGAAACGACTGCTGGTGACCGACCAGGGGTCCGCGGCGACGCGATGCAGCCGTTCGAATACGGACTCCCGCCAGGTGTCGCCACTGTCGACGAACGTCTCGAAGGGCCGCTCGAAATGCGCGAGCATCGCGGGGGTGAGCAGCACCTCGTCACCGGGCAGATCCGACAACGGTTCGACCTGTGTGTGATGTTCGCCGAGAGCCGCCCGCTTGGCCAGGCGCGCGGTCACGTCCAGGCTCAGCGTGCGCACCTGCTCCCACGGCAGGTCGGTGTCCTCGGCCCAATGCCAGGCCCACACCGGGTACTCGCCCAACACCGCGCCGGTGCGTTCGGCGCACCGTGCGGCCACCCGCCCGGCGGCCTCGTGGTCCGGGTGCCCGTCGGCCCGCCAGGGCGCGAGCAGCACGCACCCGGCCCCGAGTGGGTCGACGAGTTGCTCCAGAGCCGTGTTGAGTTCGTCCTCGTGTCGGGCGAGTTCACCGTCGGGTAACTGCAGGCGTCGCAGCTCGGCGCTCGGTGCGACACGGTCGAGCGCGCGACGTACCTCTGCAACGCGCAACCGCACCAAACGTTCGGGTGAGTGTGTCGGCGACGCGGGATGCGAAGCTTCGCCGTCGGTGGCAAGGAGGACCACGACGGGGATCCCCGCGGCGTACGCACTGGCCATGGCCCCGCCCGCACCGAGGGTTTCATCGTCAGGGTGGGCCGCTACGACGACCACCGCGCGCACCCCGTGACCGGCGGTGAGTGCAACAGGGCGCGTCAGTGCCCAGCCGGGCGCGTCCGACCAGACGGCCTCGGAGCGCCCGGTGTCGCGGTGATCGAAGAGCGGGGCGCTCATGCCAGCGCCGCGCCGAGCGCTGCGAGGTCGCGTTCAGCGTGGTCCTGGCAGATGTAGACCGACAGGTCTGCCACCCGCCGGGCGTGCTCCTCTTCGAACGTCAGCGGTGCCGGCCCGGTGGCCCGGGCGACCCGGCCCAGGACGTCGTCGCAGACGGCCCGCACGATCGCGCGCACCCGGCGTGCTGTTACCTCGTCGCGATCCCGCGCTGAGCCGTCGTCGACGATCGCCGCCGCCTCCCGCAGACTGCAGCCGGCCGCGTACAGGGCGGCGTCGGCCCCGCCGAGATGCAGCAGCGCGATCTGATCCGGATCCCGTCCGCCCCGGGGGCGAAGACGCTGTGCGACGCCCGCCGCCCCGCCGTACCAGCAGGCTGCGACCCCGATCGCGCCCCACCAGAAGCCCGGACGCCGCAGATACCATCCATCCTCACCGATCGGGTAAGCCCGAACCTGCTCGAAACGCACTGGCGCAGAGACGATTTCGGTGAGTCCACGAGAAACCCACGGGACGTCGAGCACCTGTGTTTCGGACAGCGAGACGGCGAACAAGCGACGAGTGGAGTCGTCGACCCAGGCAGTCACCAGCGCATGTGAGATCTGGCCGGCCAGCGAGCACCACGGCTTGATGCCGTCGACGACCCATCCGCCATTGTCGGGGTAGGCGCTCAATCGACCCGCGGGTCCCTCCGCGGCGTAGACCCCCAGGTGCTGTGTTCCGATGCCCCGACGTCGGCCGGTGAAAGGCCGGCCTGGTCGAGGATCGACAGGGCATCGACGTGCGGTTCCAGGGCACGGGCGGCGGTCAGGTCGTAGGCCGCGACACGGCTGAGCGCGTCCCACAGGCCCAGGGTGTCCCCGCCGCCGGGGAGAGGCAGTGACACTTCCCGCGCGAGACGCAGCGCCCAGGGGACGATGGGCCGGGCCACGGGCACGCTCGGTTCGAAGCCGAAAGTGTTCGGCTGTTCGGCTTCCTGGAGAGCTCCTATCTGTTGCGTCACCTGGCGAGCATGGCAGTGCACGCCCGGTCCTCGAGGCGCCGCGCCCCCTAAGGGACATCACCCCGCGGGGTGAAGTCAACGCGCTGTGAGCCGTTCGCCGTTCAGCCGTACGTCCCCGGGGCCGGGTCCTTCACCTCATCCCGGCAGGGGCGGTCAGGCGTCGATCCGCTCCCGCTCCAGCGAGTCCGCCGACTCGACCAGGAAGTCCCGACGCGGCTCGACCTTCGACCCCATCAGCAGGTCGAAGATCTCCTCGGCCCGGGCGGCATCCTTCAGCGACACCCGCCGCAGGGTCCGATGGCGGGGATCCATCGTGGTGTCCGCCAACTGGTGAGCATCCATCTCGCCCAGCCCCTTGTAGCGCTGCGGTGTCTTGATCGAGCGGCCCTTGCGCTCCAGGTCGCGGATGGTGGTGCGCATCTGCTGCTCGGTGTAGGTGTAGATCACCTCGCCCTTGGCCCGGCCCTGCGCAACGGTCTCGATCCGGTGCAGCGGTGGCATGGCGGCGAAGACCCGGCCCTGCTCGACCATCGGCCGCATGTACCGGAAGAACAACGTGAGCAGCAGCGTGCGGATGTGCGCGCCGTCCACGTCGGCGTCGCTCATCAGGATGACCTTGCCGTAGCGGGCCATCTCCGGATCGAAGGTGCGCCCCGAGCCGGCGCCGATGACCTGGATGATCGAGGCACACTCGGCGTTCTTGAGCATGTCGGCGATGCTCGCCTTCTGCACGTTCAGGATCTTGCCCCGGATCGGCAGCAGCGCCTGATACTCGGAATTGCGGGCTGCGAGACCGGTGCCCAGCGCCGAGTCGCCCTCCACGATGAACAGCTCGGTGCGGGACACGTCGGTGGACCGGCAGTCCTTGAGTTTTGGTGGCAGAGAGGAGGATTCGAGCGCCGTCTTGCGGCGCTGGGTCTCCTTGTGCATGCGCGCGCTGATGCGCGCCTTCATCTCCGAGACCACCTTCTCCAGCACCAGCGACGACTGCGCCTTGTCGTCCCGCTTCGTGGAGGTCAGGCGGGCGGTGAGCTCACGCTCGACGACGCGGGCGACGATCTGTCGCACGGCCGGCGTACCCAGCACCTCCTTGGTCTGTCCCTCGAACTGCGGCTCGGCCAGACGCACGGTGACCACGGCGGTCACCCCGGCGAGGATGTCGTCCTTCTCCACCTTGTCGCCGCCCACCTTCAGGCGCCGCGAGTTGACCTCGAGTTGCTTGCGGAACACCTTCATCAGGGCCTGCTCGAAGCCCGTCTGGTGGGTGCCGCCCTTGGGCGTGGCGATGATGTTCACAAACGAGCGCATCGTGGTTTCGTAGCCGGTCCCCCACCGCAGGGCGATCGACACGCCGCACTCGCGCTCGACCTCCTGGGAGACCATGTGCCCCTTGCCGTCCAGCACCGGCACCGTCTCGGTGAACGTCTCCGACCCGTCGAGCCGCCACACGTCCGTCACGGCCGGATCGGGAGCCAGGAACTCGGTGAACTCGCTGATCCCTCCGTCGTGCTGGAAGCGCTCCTCGACCGGCTCGTCGCCGCGCTCGTCACGCACCGTGATGGTCAGCCCCGGGATCAGGAACGAGGTCTGCCGGGCTCGCCCGAGCAGACCCTCCCAGTCGTAGGTGGCGTTCTTGACGAAGATCTGCGGGTCGGCCCAGTAGCGGATCCGGGTCCCCGAGGTGCCGCGCTTGGCCTTGCCGATCACCCGCAACTCGCTGTTGTTGACGTACGGCGTGAACGGGGCCTGCGGGGACGGCTCACCCTGATCGTCGTACACCCCCGGCTCGCCACGCCGGAAACTCATGGCGTAGGTCTTGCCCGCCCGGTCCACCTCGACGTCGAGACGGGCTGCGAGCGCGTTGACCACCGAGGCGCCCACTCCGTGCAGACCACCGGACGCGGCGTACGCGCCCCCGCCGAACTTCCCGCCGGCGTGCAATTTGGTGAAGATGACCTCCACCCCCGACAGGCCGGTCCTGGGCTCGATGTCGACCGGCAGACCGCGGGCGTTGTCGCGCACCTCGACACTGCCGTCGTGATGCAACACGACCCTGATGTCGTCGCCGAAGCCGCCGAGCGCCTCATCGACAGAGTTGTCGATGATCTCCCACACGCAGTGCATCAAACCGCGTTCGTCGGTCGAGCCGATGTACATTCCGGGGCGCTTGCGGACCGCCTCCAGCCCCTCCAGCACTTGCAGATGCCGGGCGGTGTAGTCCTGGGCCGAAGATGCTGTGGTGGTCACGACCGCAGGGTAAACCCTCCCCGGGGCGGTCCTGTGCACGCCACACAGCGCTACGGACCTGGATGTGTTGGGATGAGGTATGCCGCCAGTGACCTACGACACATTCTCCGGAACCACTGTCCCAACGTGCGTTCCGGGAAGGGTTTGGCGTGATTCACTGTTGGCACCAGCAGGAGATATTGGGCTTTCGAGGAGAGGAAGACCGTCATGACGACTGCACTCGCCCCTACTTTGTCTGTCGCGGACCGTTGCGACCGCTGCGGAGCACAGGCATTCATCCGCGCCCGCCTTGCTGGCGACACTGAACTTCTGTTCTGCGCCCACCACGGGCGTGAGCACCTTCCGAAGCTGCAGGCCGTAGCCGAAGAGGTCATCGACGAAACCGATCGCCTGGTGGAGCCCAAGGAGGGCTGACCGGCGTCGGTGTCATGAAGCGGGACGGACCTTTCGGTCCGTCCCGCTTCGTTGTCGGGACTGTGCTTGGCTAACCGGATGCAGCCCCTCACCGTCCTGTCCGGACTCATGATCGCCGTCGGTATCGTCGGGTTGATCGTGCCGGTATTGCCGGGTCTGGCGCTGAGCCTGCTCGGCGTCCTGCTGTGGGCCTGGTCGACCGGCGGCGCTGCGTGGTGGTTCTTCGCCGCCGCGTGCGTCGTGGCGGTGATCGGCTGGATCGTGCAGTACACCGTCCCCGGCAAACGGATGGCCGCCGCAGGCGTGCCGGGCCGGGTGCTGCTCTTGGGTGCGGTATGCGGGATCGTCGGCTTCTTCGTGATCCCGGTGGTGGGTCTGTTCATCGGCTTCGTGCTCGGAGTACTGCTGGCCGAGCTCGGTCGCACCCGCACCATTGCCGACGCGTGGACCTCGACCAAACATGCGCTGAGAGCGGTCGTGACCAGCGTGGCCATCGAACTCACGGCCGCCGTCGTCGTAGCTCTGATCTGGGTAGCCGGGCTCCTGACGACCCGGTGAGCGATCAGCTGGCCGGCTCGCGGTCCTTGATGCCGGTATAGGTGAAGACCAGGGCGATCAGCGCGACAATGACCAGCAGCATCAGCCCGAAGCCATAGCCGGAGAACACCATGCCGAAGGTGGCGCCCATGATCAGCGGCGGGAAGTAGCCGCCCAAGCCGCCGGCGGCACCGACCAGACCGGTGACCGTACCCACCTCGGCCGCCGGGGCCTGTTTGCCGACGAACGCGAACACCCCGCCGGTGCCCAGCCCGAGGAAGAAGGCCAGCAACACGAAGGCGAGACCGGCCGGCCACTCCAACGGCGGCTGGAAGGCCACCACCGCGGCGAAAATGGCCGTGCCCAGCATGGAGATCGCCACCACCTGGCGCGGCCCGATCCGGTCCGACAGCACGCCTCCGATCGGCCGGGCGACCACCGCGGCGATCGCGAAACCCGCCGTCCGTGTGCCCGCGTCGGTCAGGTTGAAGTCGTAGATGTCCTTGAGGTAGGTCGGTAGGTAGGTGGAGAACGCCACGAAACCGCCGAAGGCCACGGCGTACAGGAACGACATCTGCCAGGTGACCGGCAGCTTCAACGCGGCCTTGAGTTTGGGACCCACCGGAGCGTTGTTGGGCTTCCACAGCGGCGAGTCGCGCATGGCCACCCAGCACAGGATCGCCGTCAGGACCAGCGCGACCGCGAAGATCACATGGGTAGGCACGTAGCCGAACGCCTTCACCATCCGCGGGGTGAAGAACGCCGACAACGCCGTACCGCCCATGCCGGCACCGAAGATCCCGGTGGCGAATCCACGCCGGTCCTTGGTGTACCACTGGTTCACGAAGGGGACGCCGATCGCGAACGTCGTGCCCGCGATGCCCAGGAAGAACCCGACGATCAGCATCATCGGGAACGACTTGGCCTGACCGGCCACCGCGACCAGCAACACGAACGGGACCACCAGCAACGTGACCACGGGGAACATCAGCCGGCCGCCGTACCGGTCGGTCAACGCACCCACCGGGATCCGGCCGACCGACCCGACCAGCACCGGCGTGGCCACCAGAAGTGCCTTCTGGGTGCCCGACAGGTGCATCTCCTCGGTGTAGCGCACTCCCAAAGGACCGATGATGTTCCAGGCCCAGAAGGTGACGGCGAAGGCGAAGGTGGCCAGCGCAAGATTCTTACCCTGCCCGGCCAGCGATGCCTCCGCCGGTTGTTCAGCTGCGCTCATCGGACTCTCCCTCTCGACGGTGACGGTGGGTGGGGATCAGCGGGACCGGTCGCGGTCCGGGGTGCCGACCGGGCTCCAGCCGGGCCGGGCCGAGCGCGCACCGGTGACCTCCTGGTCGCGCGAGCGGTAGACGATGTAGGGCCGGAACAGGTAGTGCAGCGGCGCGGTGAAGGCGTGCACGAGGCGGGTGAACGGCCAGACCGCGAACAGCAACATCCCCACCAGTGCGTGGATGTGGAACTGGATCGGCGCGGCGGCCATCGCGTCCACGTCCGGATGCAGGTAGAGCACCGAGCGGAACCACGGCGAAACCGTCTCCCGGTAGTTGTGCGCGGTGCTGCCGGCACCGACACTGACCAGGGTCGTCCACAACCCGAGCACGATGGCCGCGACCAGCAGGACATACATCAGCTTGTCGTTGCGGGTCGTGGCCATGAAGACCGGCCCGGTGGTGCGGCGGCGATAGATCAGGATGCCGATTCCGACCAGGGTGCAGACGCCGGCGATCATGCCGAAGAACAAGGCGTTGAAGTGGTACATCCCCTCACTGACCCCGAGCGCCTCGGTCCACGATTCCGGGATGAGCAAACCCCCGACGTGACCGAAGAACACCAGCAGGATGCCGAAGTGGAACAGCGGCGACCCGATGCGCAGCAGCCGGGATTCGTACAGCTGGCTGGATCGGGTGGTCCAGCCGAACTTGTCGTAGCGGTACCGCCAGATGGTCCCGCCCACGAGACTGACGATGCACAGGTAGGGCAGCACACCCCACAGCAGCACGTCCATCAGCGACTCCCTCCGGCCACGGCGTGCAACGGCAACTCGGTGCGCCCGTACGGCGCCAGGCCGACCGGTTCGACGCCGGGCGGCCCGTCCAGACCGGCCATCGCCATCACCTCGGCGCGACTCTGCGGGGACTTCCCGGGGAGCGTCGCGCACACGCTCGCTACTGCGTCGGCGTACGGCGAGGCGTGCTCCAGCAGGGCAATCCGCAGCAGCTCAAGGCTGGCTCGGTATGAGGACAACAACTCGCGACCGGCGATCGGATCGGCGATGGCCGCGAACTCCAGGACCATCGGCAGGTAGTCGGGTAGCTCACCGTGGGTGTCCACCAGGAAGCCGCTGCGCCGGTAGACGCTCTTGAACTGGCCCAACACCTCCCCACGCCGACGGGTGTCGCCGTCGGTCCAGTAGGACAGGTAGAGCGCATGTTTGCGCGACAGGTCGAAGGTGTCGACGTACGTCTGACGCAGCTCCTCCAGATCCCGGCCGGCCAGGTGGTCCAGTACGCCGAGGAGCAAGTCCCCGCGACCGTGCGACTGCTCGCCCAAGGCCTGCCGCAACTGCGGAAGGGACTGCAGTAGTGCAGGATTCGGGTATTCCAGCACGCGGCTGGCGACCAGGTACACGACGCGGTCGTCGCGTTGGCCCTTCCCTCGCAGCAGCCTCATCGCGCCTCCCGTTGCGGGAAGACGCCGTCCGGCGGCGTGCCGTTGCCGTCCCAGTTGAGCAGGTTCACCCGGCCGGTCAGGTGGCCCGAGGAGTCCGTCCGCGCGGCAGCATCGGCAGTCTGCCGCTCCTTGAGCGCGTTGAACGTCTCGACGGCCACCGGCGCCGGGCGACCACTGGCCTCACCGAACGGTCCTGACTCGTACATCCCCGGACCTTCGTCGTAGTCCAGCGAACAGCCCAGTTCCTCCAGCTCATGGGCGCGTTCGACGTGAGCGGTGGGCACGACGTACCGCTCGTCGTATTTGGCCACGGCCATCAGGCGGTACATCTCGTACAGCGATTCCTCGCTCATCCCGACCGCAGCCGGGATGCTCGGGTCACCGTCGCGCCCCATGCTCACGTCCCGCATGTAGGAGCGCATCGCTGCGAGTTTGCTGAGCACGCCGGTGATGATGTCGGTGCGGCCGGCAGTGAACAGTTCGGCCAGGTACGCGGCCGGAATGCGCAACGCCTCGATCGCTCCGAACAGGACGTCCTTGTCCTCCGCGTCGTGCCCCTGCCCGGCGAGCAGGTCCACCACCGGCGACAGGGGCGGCACGTACCAGACCATCGGCATCGTGCGGTACTCCGGGTGCAGAGGCAGCGCCACCTGGTACTTCTTGGCCAGCGCGTAGACCGGGGATCGACGGGCGGCGTCCATCCAGTCATCCGGGATGCCGTCGCGTCGGGCCGCCGCGATCACCTCCGGGTCCTCCGGGTCGAGCAACAGATCCAGTTGCGCCTGGTAGAGCTCGCCCTCGTCGGGAGTCGTCGCCGCGTCGGTCACCTTGTCCACGTCGTACAAGAACAAACCCAGATAGCGCAGCCGGCCCACGCAGGTCTCCGAGCACACCGTCGGCAGACCCACCTCGACGCGCGGGTAGCAGAACGTGCACTTCTCGGCCTTGCCGCTCTTGTGGTTGAAGTAGATCTTCTTGTACGGGCAGCCGGTGATGCACTGCCGCCAGCCCCGGCACCGGTCCTGGTCGACCAGCACGATGCCGTCCTCGGCCCGCTTGTAGATCGCCCCGGACGGGCACGAGGCCATGCACGACGGATTCAGGCAGTGTTCGCAGATGCGCGGAAGATAGAACATGAACGTCTTCTCCAGCTCGAACTGGACCGCCTGCTCCGACTCCTGGCGCAGCTTCTCCACCACCGGATCCAGGTGCCCCCAGCGGGTGCTGCCGCCCAGGTTGTCGTCCCAGTTGGCCGACCAGCTGATCTTGGTGTTCTGCCCCGTGATCAGCGACTTCGGCCGGGCCACCGGGAAGTCGTCACCCAGCGGTGCCTTGACCAACGTGTCGTAGTCGTAGGTCCACGGCTCGTAGTAGTCCGCCAGTTGCGGTTGCACGGGGCTGGCGAAGATGCTGAGCAACTTCTGCACCCGGCCGCCGGCCTTGAGCTTCAGGCTGCCCCTGTTGCTCAACGTCCAGCCGCCCCGCCAAGTGTCCTGGTCCTCGTAGCGAGGCGGATACCCTTGTCCCGGGCGGGTTTCCACGTTGTTGAACCACACGTACTCGGTACCCGCCCGGTTGGTCCAGGCCTGTTTGCAGGTCACCGAGCAGGTGTGACAGCCGATGCACTTGTCGAGGTTCATCACCATGCCCATCTGGGCCATGACGCGCATCAGTAGCTCACCTCCTGCGACCGCTTGCGGACCGTGGCGACGATGTCGCGTTGATTGCCGGTCGGGCCGAGATAGTTGAACGTGTAGGACAACTGGGCGTACCCGCCGATCAGGTGGGTGGGTTTGACCAACAGCCGGGTGACCGAGTTGTGCATCCCGCCGCGGCGGCCCGTCGCCTCCGATTTTGGTACGTCGATCGTGCGCTCCTGCGCGTGGTGCACGTAGACGACGTGCTCGGGCATCCGGTGACTGACCACGGCCCTGGCCACCAGCACGCCGTTGGCGTTGACCACCTCGACCCAGTCGTTGTCCTGGACCTCGATGCGTTCGGCGTCCGCGGGACTCATCCACACCGTCGGTCCGCCGCGCGACAGCGAGAGCATCAGCAGGTTGTCCTGGTACTCACTGTGGATCGACCACTTCGAGTGAGGCGTCAGGTAGCGCACGGTCACCTGCGCGGCGCCGTCCTGACCGACGCGCGGTTCGCCGAAGAGCCGGTGCATGTCCAGCGGTGGCCGGTAGACCGGCAGCGACTCCCCCATGTCCTGCATCCAGTCGTGGTCGAGGAAGAAGTGCATCCGACCGGTCAGGGTGTGGAACGGTTTGAGCCGCTCGATGTTCACCGTGAACGGCGCGTACCTGCGGCCGCCGGTCTCCGAGCCGGACCATTCCGGTGAGGTGATGACGGGCACGGGTTGTGCCTGGGTGTCGGCGAAGGTGATCCGCTTCTCCTCCGAACCCTCGGCCAGGTCGTGCAGCGTCTTGCCGACGCGCTTTTCCAGGGTCCGGAAGCCCTGGACCGCCAATTGACCGTTCGTGGTGCCGGAATACATCAGGATGGCCTCGGCCAGGTGGGAGTCGGTGTCGATCGCAGGCCGCCCGGCACCGGCTCCGCTGGGCATCACCCCGTTGATGCCGGCGAGTTTCCGAGACTGTTCGGAGACGTCGAACGTGACGTTCTTGACCGTGAAACCCAGCGAATCCGCCAGCGGCCCAACGGTGGCCAGCTTGTCCGCGATCGCGGTGTAATCCCGCTCGACGACTTGGAACACCGGCATGCCCTTGCCGGGGGTGCCCGGTTCGTTGGAGTCGCGCCAATCCACCACCCGCCCGCCGGGTTGGGAGACCTCGCCGGGTGTGTCGTGTTGCACGGGCACGCTCACCAGGTCCTTGACCACCCCGAGATGGGTTTCGGCCAGCTTCGAGAACCGTTGGGCCAGTAGATGGAAGAGCTCGAAGTCGGACTTGGCTTCCCATGGCGGATCGATCGCCGGAGTGAAGGCGTGCACGAAGGGGTGCATGTCGGTCGAGGACAGGTCGTGCTTCTCATACCAGGTCGCTGCTGGCAGCACGATGTCGGATAGGAGCGTGGTCGAGGTCATCCGGAAGTCGGCCGACAGCAGGAGATCCAACTTCCCGGTCGGCGCTTCGTCGTGCCAGCGGACGTCCTTGGGTCGCGGCGCGTTCGGGTTCTCCGAGCCCATCACGTTGTGATGAGTGCCCAACAGGTGCTTCAGGAAGTACTCGTTGCCCTTGGCCGAGGACCCCATCAGGTTCGAGCGCCACAACGTCAAGGTGCGCGGCCAGTTGCGCGGGTCGTCCACGTCCTCGATCGACGGCTGCAGGCTCCCGTCGTGGAGCGCGCCCGCGACGTACTCCCCCGGTGTGGCAGCGCTTCCGTCGTCGACCGCGCGCTGCGCGTCCTGCGCGACCTGGATCGGGTTGGTCGAGAACTGGGGATAGAAGGGCATCCAGCCCAGCCGGGCCGACTGCGCCAAGGCATCCGCAGTGTGCATCCCGCTCAAATGCCCTTGGGCCAGTGGTGAATTCAGCGAATCGGCGGAATAGCCGTCGTTGCGCCACTGGTCGGTGTGCATGTACCAGAAACCGGTGCCGATCATGGTGCGCGGCGGGCGGCTCCAGTCGAGCGCGTTCGCCAGCGAGATCCACCCGGTGATCGGACGACACTTCTCCTGCCCGACGTAGTGCGCCCAGCCACCGCCGTTGCGACCCATGCAGCCGGTCAGGATCAGCAGGGACAGGATGGCCCGGTAGATCGTGTCACCGTGGAACCACTGACAGATACCGGCGCCCATGATGATCATCGAACGGCCCTCGGACTGCTCGGAGTTCGTCGCGAACTCGCGAGCGATCCGGATGCATTGCTCGGCCGGGACACCGGTGATCTCCGCCTGCCAGGCGGGCGTGTACGGCGCGGCCACATCGTCGTAACCGGTCGGCCACTGACCGGGCAGACCGTCGCGCTGCACGCCGTACTGCGCGAGCATCAGATCGAACACCGTCGTGACCCGGTGACCGCCGACCATCCGGGTGGGCACACCGCGCCGCAGCACCGAACCGGAGCCGTCCGGGTCCACGAACGCCGGCAGCAACAACTCCACCGCTTCGCTGCCGTCACCCTGCATGGAGAGCGCGGGAGTGACACCCTCCAGATCCAGGTTCCACCTCCCGACTCCGGACTCGGCGTACCGGAAACCCATCGAACCGTTCGGTACGACCGGCTCGCCGGTGGCGTCGTCCAGAAGGACTGTCTTCCAGGCGTCTTCAGGCTCGGACGCACCCAGGTCAGCCGCGGTGAGGAACTTGCCCGCGACGTGGGATCCGGCGTACTCCCCTGGCCGGTCTCGACCCGGACCAGGAACGGCAGGTCGGTGTAGGTGCGCACATAATCGGTGAAGAAGTCGACGCTGCGGTCGACGAAGAACTCCTTCAGCAGCACGTGGCCCATCGCCATCGCCAGCGCTGCGTCCGTGCCCGCCTGGGCCGGCATCCACTCGTCGGCGAATTTGGTGTTGTCGGCATAGTCCGGGCTGACCGTGACGATCTTGGTTCCGCGGTAGCGGACCTCAGCCATCCAGTGCGCGTCGGGGGTGCGGGTGACCGGGACGTTGGACCCCCACATCATCAGGTACGTCGCGTCCCACCAATCGCCGGATTCCGGCACGTCCGTCTGGTCACCGAATACCTGGGGGCTGGCGACCGGCAGGTCGGCGTACCAGTCGTAGAAGCTGGTCATCACCCCGCCGAGGAGTTGGTAGAACCGGGTTCCGACGCAGTGCGAGACGATCGACTGGGCGGGGATCGGCGAGAACGCGGCGACCCGGTCCGGGCCGTACTCCTTGATCGTGTGCACGTGAGCCGCAGCGGCGATCTCGATGGCTTCGGCCCAGCTGCTGCGTACCAATCCGCCCTTACCGCGGGCCGATTGGTAGCGACGGCGCTTGTCCGGATCGGTGGTGATCTCGTGCCAGGCCGCCACCGGATCACCCAGCCGCTGGTTGGCCTCACGGAACATCTCCAGGAGCACCCCGCGCACGTAGGGGTAGCGGACTCTGGTCGGCGAGTAGGTGTACCACGAGAAGGCGGCGCCGCGCGGACACCCGCGGGGTTCGTACTCCGGTCGGTCCGGACCGACCGAGGGATAGTCGGTCTGCTGGGTCTCCCAGGTGATGATCCCGTCCTTGACGTAGACCTTCCATGAGCACGACCCCGTGCAGTTCACTCCGTGGGTGGACCGGACGACCTTGTCATGGCTCCAGCGATCCCGGTAGAACACGTCACCGGCGCGGCCGCCGTCGCGGAAAACGACTCTCTCGTCGTCGGTTTCGTTCCACTTGGTGAAGAATCGGCCAGCCTTGAGCAGCGCATCCGTCGCCGGCCCGTCGACTTTCCCGTAGCCGTCTTGTACCGACATCGAGCACCCCGTCCGCCCAGTGGTTGGATCTGCGCCTGCGTTCGACATCGTGGCACAAACCCGCACACCCTAAGGAGATGCTGCCTCGCTGAATCGGCTCTGGAACGAGGCGGTGGGTTGTCAGCCGGTGACTTCGGCAGTCGCCAACTCCTGCTTCCAGACCCGGAAGGCATCCTCACTTCGACCCTGGCGCCAATAGCCGGAGATGGACGCATCCGACCGCGGCACCCCCGCTCCTTGAGGACGTAGGGTCGGACGCCATGCATGATCGCCTGCGCCTCACCGTGCGCGAAAACCTGAACCCGGCCAGGAAGCCAGGGAAGGTCCTGCACGGCCATCACGAGTGCTGCGGGGTCCCCGACGTACTGCACGTCTTGGTCAACCCCCAACGCCAGCGCGGGCTCGTGGTCAGGGCCGGGCACGGCGAGCAGTAACCGCACGGTGGGCTCCGGACCCAGCTCCGCCAGGGCGGCGGCGATCGCCGGTACGGCGGACTCGTCCCCGACCAGCAGGTGCCAGTCCGCACTCGGGTCGGGGCGGTAGCCACCGCCCGGGCCATTGGCGTGCAGCGTCTGACCCGGTTGGGCCTGCGCCGCCCAGGGTCCCGCCACTCCCTCGTCACCGTGAATCACGAAGTCGACCGCGACGGTTCCGGCCGCGACGTCGGGGAACAGCGCCGTGTAGGTACGCACGTCCGGCAACTGCGCGGGCGGTACGCCGTCACGCCGCATTGCCCGCACGTCCACCGACTCAGGCAGCGGCTGGCCATCCTTGGCGAAGATCAGTTTCACGTACCGGTCAGTGTGCGAACTTCCGTCAAAGGCCGTCAGGTCGTCGCTGTAGAACCAGACCCGGCGCAACCCGGGGGTGAGGTCTTCAGTTCGGGTCACCGTCCATCGCATCGTCACGAAGGTAACCCTAAGTCCTTAGGCTGTGAATGCCCGGCTCGGTCCCGTCACCCGGCTCGGCCCCGTCACCAGGAGTCGTCGTGCCGTCGCTTGTCCCAGCGCTCCTCGAGGCGCTGCATGAAGCTGTCGGAACTGGCGGTCTTGGTCTTACCGAACCGGCGTTTGCTGGATCCCGTCGTGCGTTGGGTCGACCCGTCCACCGCTTCGAGCGTCTGGCGGGTGGGCGTGAGCGCGTAGGCGCCGCCCACGACCATGACGACGAAACCGAGAGCACCCAACCACACAAGCTGAGAGGCCACACCGAGCACGACAAGCCCGACGCCGACCAGCAGGACCAACGCTCCGAGCAGCAGGCGGCGGCGTTGTCGGAGGCGGTGCGGGACCGCGGCCATGCTCGAGACGAATTTCGGGTCCTCGGCGTAGAGCGCACGCTCCATCTGGTCGAGCAACCGTTGCTCGTGGTCGGAGAGCGGCACCGTGACCTCCCATGAAATGACGTCGCCCGGCGAAACGGGCGATGATGCAGTTGCTGCTACCTACTTCAAAGGATATGTCGCGCACCAGGAATCCGGTAGCCATACGGACCTACTTGTGTGCCAAGCCCGCTCAGCCCACCACAGGTCGCAGCAGCGGCGGCGGCGAGGTCACTGGCGGAAGACCCAGCCGAGCCGTCACGTCATCGAGGAACAACCCGACCTGTCGCACCAGGTCGTCCGCCTCGCGGGCGCTGACCTGGACCGAGCCCCGCTCGACGGCCGCGCGGCGACGGGCGGTGGCCGCAAAGAACTGGCACCACTCGGCCAGCTCGGGGGCCACCAGCGGAACGATGTCCCAGACACTGCGCAGCCGGGTGCGCCGCGCCGGTAGCGGCCGGGCGGCGAGCATCGCGGCCGCCGCGCGCAACGCCGCCAGATGGGCGGTGGCGAACCGGTCAGCGGCGCTGGTGGCATTACCGGCCGCCAGCAGACCCGTGCGGCAGCGATCCAAGAGATCCCCGACCTGCGGATCGGCCACCGGCGCCGGCACGGGGCGCGCGGTGGTGGTGGAAGTGGGACGCGAAACGGTTGCGGTCATCACGGCTCCTGACAGCGGACGCTCCCGAACGTTTGTTCGAGATGCCGGCTACGCTAGCCGCGGGGTCTGACAACCTCCCGACGACGCACGAAAGCGCAGGTCAGAGGCCGTCCAGCAGGCGGATCAGGACGCCGCCGGCACATCGGCCGTGCGGCGCAGGTTTCCGACGACCTCCAGGCTGGCCGTCGAACGGTTCATGGTGATGAAGTGCACGCCGGGCGCACCCTCCTGCAGCATCCGCTCCGCATGCTCGGTGCACACGGCGATCCCTTCGGCGCGAACCGCAGCCGGATCGTCCCGGACCGCCTCGAGCCGCTCCAGCACGGCTGGGGCCAGCGGCTGACCGTTCAGTTTCGTCATGCGCTCCAGCTGGCCGTACACCGTCACCGGTAGCAGACCCGGAACCAACTGGAAGTCCGGACGCCGGGCCGCGACCTCATCGCGCAGCCGCAGGTAGGCATCGACGTCGGTGACCATCTGGGTGATGGCGAATTCCGCCCCGGCGTCCGCCTTCCGGACCAGCACGTCCACGTCGTCGGCCAACGACGCCGACTCCGGGTGCCGGTCCGGGAAGGCGCCGACGCCCACGGTGAAGTCACCCAGGCCGCGGACCAACCCGACCAGCTGATCGGCATGGTCCAGACCGTCCGGGTGCGGCGTCCACGGGGTGCCCAGGCCTCCTGCCGGGTCCCCGCGCACGGCCAGCACGTTGCGGATTCCGGCGTCGGCGTACGACCCGATCACCGAGCGCAGCTGAGCCACACTCGCACCGACACAGGTCAGGTGGGCCATGGTCGTCAGCGTGGTCCGAGCCTCGATCTCCCCCGTGATGCGCACGGTGCGGTCGCGGGTACTCCCGCCGGCGCCGTACGTCACGGATACGAACGCGGCCACCGGCTCGACCCGCCGGATCGACTCCCAGAGCACCGCCTCAGCGCTGTCGTCCTTCGGCGGGAAGAACTCGAAACTGAACGATGGTTCGGTGCGACGCAGCAGGTGCGGGATCAGCGGGCGCGCCGAGGTCCCGGCGGGTCGATCATCGGCCATGACCGAAGTCTACGGACCCCTCCCCGCTGTCCATTGTTCGTCCGCGATTGGTGAGACACCTCCGGGCTTGCGAGAATGGGCTCGTGGCCGACCCGCTGGAAGCCCGCGAGCTACGCGCCCGCGTCCAAGAAACCCTGGATTCGTTCCGGATCCAGGAGCAGAAAGTGCTCGCGCCCCTCGGCGAGCCCGCCACGGCGCTCCTGGACGCCGTGTTCTCACTGCTGCGCGGCGGCAAGCGGTTGCGGGCGGCGTTCTGCTTCTGGGGCTACCTCGGGGCCGGCGGGCCGGACGGCCAACCGGTCGTGCGCGCAGCCAGCGCGATGGAGGTGTTCCAGGCCGCTGCGCTCCTGCACGACGACGTCATGGACGCCAGTGACATCCGCCGCGGACAGCCCACCGCTCACGTCGCCCTTGCTGCCGCCCACCGCGAGGCCGGCTGGTACGGCGACCCGGGCCGGTTCGGCGAAGCCGGCGCGATCCTGGCCGGTGACCTGTGCTTGAACTGGACCGATCAGTTGTTCGCGACCTGCGGGATGAGCGCGCAAGAGATCGCCCGCGGCCGGGTCTACCTCGACCAGATGCGCACCCAGCTGATGGGTGGGCAGTTCCTTGACATCGTCGAGTCTGCGCGTTCCTGGCAGGACCTGAGCACCCAGGAGCGGGTCGAGTCGGCCCGGACCGTGATCCGTTTCAAGAGCGCGGGCTACACGATCGCGCAGCCGTTGATGATCGGTGCTGCGAGCGCAGGTGCGGATGAGGCAACGATCCGGGCGCTCTCGGACTACGGCTACGCACTGGGCGAGGCGTTCCAACTGCGCGATGACCTGCTCGGTGTGTTCGGTGACCCCGCCACGACCGGCAAACCCGCCGGTGACGACATCCGCGAGGGCAAGCGGACGGTATTGGTCGCCTACCTACTCGACACCGCCAGCCCCAGCGAACTCGAGCGGTTCGACGCGTGTCTGGGCTCCCCCGACCTCACTGAGGACGACGTGCACTGGGTCCGAAAGCTGGCGATCGGCACCGCTGCGGTCGACCGGGTCGAGGAACTCATCCAGCAGCAGGCCGGCGCATCAGCCGTGGCGTTGGAGCGCGCCAGCCTGACCGACGAAGCCAGGGCCCGGCTGACCGAGCTGATCTCGGTGTGTACGGCGCGGGCGGCCTGACCGTCTTACAGCGCCAGTTCCATGGCGCGTTTGCGCACCTCGGCCTTCCGACCGGCCAGCAACATCCCCATGGGGCCACCCTCGATCGGTAGCGTCGGGTCCGTGGTGAACAACCACTCCAGCGCCTCGTCATCGGGCAGTCCGGAGTCGCGCAGCACCGTGATCGTCCCGGTCAATCCCGGCAGTAGCTGACCGTCGCGCACGAACACGGCCGGCACAGCCAGCGCCTGGTTGGGTCCGATGCGTGCGCTGAGAACCACTCGTTCGTCCACCAACTTGCGGCCCTGCCGCTGGGGCAGTCCCAACGCGTCCGCGAACTCCGGGACGGACAGCCAGTCGGTGATGAGAGTCTCGAGATCGGCCACGCCGCCAAGCGTAGACGCGCGATTGCGCCTGACGGCCTCAGGGCGCCGGAGTTCGTACACTCATCGAGTGACCACTGCGCCGCCCAACGCTGCCTTCTCCCTCGTGGGGCGCGTCGTGGACGGTCGCTATCGCGTCATCGCCCACCTGGCCGACGGCGGCATGGGCAGTGTGTTCGTCGCGGTCGACGAGCGACTCGACCGCGAGGTCGCACTGAAGATCATGCGCCCGGACCTGGCCCGCGACGCGGCCTTCGTCGCCAGATTCCGCCGCGAGGCCCGCAACGCCGCCCGCCTGTCGCACCCCGGGGTCGTCGCGGTCACCGACCAGGGCCAGGACGGCCCGTACGTGTTCATCGCGATGGAACTGGTGCGCGGCCGCACGCTGCGGGACGTCCTGCGCGCGGACGCTCCGTTGCAGATCGATCGCGCCCTCGGCATTCTCGAGCCGGTGCTCGCGGCGCTCGCCGCCGCCCACGCGGCCGGCATCGTGCACCGGGACGTGAAACCGGAGAACGTCCTGATCGCCGCCGACGGCACCGTCAAGGTCGCCGACTTCGGTCTGGCTCGCGCGGTCAGCACCCAGACGCTCACCGCGGACAGCGACATGCTGCTGGGTACCGCCGCCTACCTGGCCCCGGAGCAGGTCGAGTTCGGCACCGCGAGCGAGCAGACCGACGTCTACGCCGCCGGACTGCTGTTGTTCGAAATGCTCACGGGCCGCAAGGCGTTCCCGGGCGACGTGCCCATCCAGGTCGCCTACCAACACGTCCACGGCCGACTGCCGCTGCCCAGCGAGCACGCTGAGGGCGTCCCTGCCGCCCTGGACGACCTCGTCGAGTGGGCCGGTGCGAAAGACCCCACCGAGCGCCCCGCGGACGCCGACGAACTGCTGCGGACCGTGCGCGACGTACGCCGGGCCCTCCCGGCCGCCGCACTGTCGGCTACCCCGG
The DNA here is from genome assembly GCF_042661605.1 of Branchiibius cervicis. Lineage (NCBI taxonomy): Bacteria > Bacillati > Actinomycetota > Actinomycetes > Micrococcales > Dermacoccaceae > Branchiibius > Branchiibius cervicis. Next base: position 1,275,122 of record NZ_JBHSWJ010000002.1, on the reverse strand, counting down.
TGGTGCATGAACCGCTCGCCCGGCCCGCGCCCCCGCGCCCGGACGGTGCCACCGACCGGTTACAGGCAGCCTCTACCAGGACCATCGGGCCACGGCCACCGGATCGGCCGGCGAGCACCCGTCGCAGTGGTGCGCGGCGCTGGTGGATCACCGCCCTCCTGGTGCTCGCACTGATCGGTGGTGCGGCGGGCTGGACCTTCACCGCGGGGCCGTTGGGCACGGTCGCGATCCCCGAGGTGGCCGGCAATACCCAGGGCGCGGCGGTGAGCAAGGTCGTCGATGCCGGATTCACCACCACGATCCGCCAGGAGTTCAGCGAGACGGTGCCGGCCGGTTCGGTGGTCTCGACCAGCCCTTCCGGTTCGACGCGCCGGGGCAGCGCGATCACCCTGACCGTCTCCAAGGGCAAGGAGCGGTTCAGCGTGCCCACGCTGAACGGGCTGACCCAGGACAAGGCCACTGCCGCGGCGGCCGCGCAGAACCTGAAGATCGGCACCATCACCCAGCAGTACGACGATTCCGTGCCCACCGGCCAGGTGATCAGCAGCTCCCCGGGCGCTGGGGCGTCGGTGAAACGCGACAGCACCGTCGACCTCGTGGTCAGTCAGGGGCCGCAACCGGTCGGCGTGCCCAACGTGACCGGTCAGCCGCAGAACGCCGCGGAGAAGTCATTGGCGGACGCCGGCCTGAAGGTGGCCTACGGGGCGGCCCAGAACAGCGACACCGTCGCCAGCGGCAGTGTGATCAGCCAGGACCCGCCCGACGGGCAGCAGGCCCACCACGGCGACACCGTGACCCTGGTCCTGTCCAAGGGGCCGAACGTGGTCACCATGCCCGATGTCACCGGCAAGGACACCGCGACCGCGACGCAGATGCTGCAGAACCTGGGCCTGAAGGTGACCGTCGACCGTTACTTCGGCGGCATCTTCGACACCGTCCGCAGCCAGAGCGAGGACGTCGGCAGCAAGGTGAAGGTGGGCACGACCATCCGTCTGGCGGTCGTGTAGGACCTCAGGCCAGGGCGCGCTTCTTGCGGTCGCTGAGCATCTCGGCCACCAGGTAGGCCATCTCCAGCGACTGCTGATGGTTCAGCCGCGGGTCGCAGGCCGTCTCGTAGCGCTTCTCAAGGTCGGCGTCCAGGATCTTCGCCGAACCGCCGACACACTCGGTGACGTCGTTGCCCGTCAGCTCGACGTGCAACCCGCCGGGAATGGTCCCCAACGCTTCGTGCACCTCGAAGAAACCGCGCACCTCATCGATGACCTGGTCGAACTCACGGGTCTTGTAGCCGGTCGAGCTCTCGTAGGTGTTGCCGTGCATCGGGTCGCACACCCACACCACCGGAGCACCGCTGGCGGTGACCTTCTCCACGATCCGTGGCAGTTTGTCGCGGATCTGCCCCGCGCCCATCCGGGTGATGAAGGTCAACCGGCCCGGCTCCCGGTCGGGGTCGAGGCGGTCGATCATGGTCAGGACCTCGTCGGTATCCGCGTTCGGGCCGAGCTTCACCCCGATCGGGTTGTGGATTCGCGCCGCGAAGTCCAGGTGCGCGCCGTCAAGCTGCCGGGTGCGTTCGCCGATCCACAAGAAATGCCCGGACACGTCGTACCGGTTGCCGGTGCGAGAGTCGATGCGAGTCAGCGGCTGCTCGTAGTCCAGCAGCAGCGCTTCGTGGGCCGCGAAGAATTCGACCGTGCGCAACTCATCGAAGTCCACCCCGCACGCGGCCATGAACTTCATCGCGCGATCGATCTCGGCGGCGGTCGTCTCGTAGCGGGCGTAGGCGGCGTTGGCGATGAAACCCCGGTTCCACTCGTGTACGCGGCGCAGATCGGCGAAACCGCCCGTGGTGAACGCACGTACGAGGTTCAGTGTCGCCGAGGAGGTGTGGTAGGCCCGCAGCAACCGGTTCGGGTCGGGTCGGCGCGCCTCGTCGGTGAAGGCGAAGTCGTTGACGATGTCACCGCGGAAGGCCGGCAGCGTGACCTCGCCCCGCGTCTCGGTGTCTTTGCTGCGGGGCTTGGCGAACTGCCCGGCCATCCGGCCCATCTTGATGACCGGGGTCGACCCGCCGTAGGTCAGGACGGCACTCATCTGCAGGATCGTCTTGATCCGGTCCCGGATGTTGTCGGCGGTGGCCTCGGCGAACCGCTCGGCGCAGTCGCCACCCTGTAGGACGAAGGCCTCACCGGCCGCGGCGCGAGCCAACTGGGTGCGCAGGTCATCGCATTCCCCGGCGAACACCAGGGGCGGCATCGTCGCCAGCTCGGCGCGGACCTGCTGCAACGCACCTTCGTCGGGCCAGGTGGGCTGCTGGGCAGCCGGCAAGGCCGGCCAGTCGAGGTGGCCGCCGACGGATCCGTCCGTCACCTGTTCAAACATGAAAGCCTCATCGCCGCGTACGTCCAGGGCACTTCTCACACCCAGCAGGGTACGGCGACCGCGGGCGGGCAGCGAATCCCCGCTACCGGTCGCTCAGAAGGTGGGACTGCCGCTCAGCCTTCGCGGACCGCTTCGACCGACACAGGAAGCGGTTCGCCGTCGGCTTCGCCGGTGGATTCGTCACCGGTACGCGCCGCATGGATCTTCTCGTTCAGGTTGGTCGCCACGGCCGCGGCACCCTCACCGATGTTCGTGGCCACGGTGGCGGCTCCCTCACCGATGTTGCGAGCCACTTGGGCGAGTTTGCTCTTGGCCTTGGCCGCGTAGATGTCCACGTACTCCTGCCCGGACAACAACATCAGCTGGTACATGATCTCGTCGGTGATGGACCGCAGCACGAAGCGGTCGTCCTCCATCCCGTAGTAGCGGGAGAAGTCCATCGGCTTGCCGAACCGGACCTGCGGGCGCACCAACCGGCCGAACACCTTCCCGGGCGGGGCGATCTCGTCGGTACCGATGACGGCCACCGGAATGACCGGGACCTGGGCGGCCAGCGCCATCCGGGCCACCCCGGTCTTGCCCTTGTAGAGACGCCCGTCGTGTGAGCGGGTGCCCTCGGGGAAGATGCCGAACAACTCTCCCCCGGCCAGGATCTGCAAGCCGGTGTTCAACGCACCGGCCGCGGCGTCGCCGCTGGACCGGTCGATCGGAACCTGCCCGGTGTTGGAGAAGAACCACTTCTGGAACTTTCCCTTGACGCCTTCGCCGACGAAATAGTCGGCCTTGGCCACGAAGGTGACCCGCCGAGAGATGACCAGAGGCATGAAGAGCCAGTCGGTGTACGACAGGTGGTTGCTGGCAAGGATCGCCGGGCCACGATCGGGGACGTGCTCGACGCCTTCCACCTCAGGCTTGAAGATCCATCGCAACCATGGACCCAGCAGCACGTGCTTGAGCAACCAGTACATCGGACCTCCTTGGACGACGAGTCGAACAATACCCAGCCGACGGTACGTCGAACGTTCGGTCGGTGACACAATGACGGCATGTCGCGAGCCGGTGCGCAGAAGGCAGCACGCCGATGAGCTCCGACCCGCGCGACGACGAGCAATCCGAGTTGGCTGCGCAGGCCGACTACGACCTGAAATTCGCGCAGATCGTAGCCGCGATGAACGCCGAGCAGGATGACGCCCCGGACACTGATGGTGAAGGTCCCGTCGTCCCGCCCGTGCAACTACCGACAGCGTGGCGGGTACCCGACTCCGGCTCCCACTCACTCCTGGACGACCGGTTCGAACCACCCGAGCTGGAGGATCTCCCCGAGGAGGACATGCAGTTGTGGGCGATCGTGGGTGCGCTGGTCGGCGCACCGTTGTGGATCGCCTACCTGTTGTTCTTCGACCCGTACGCCGGATGGCTGTGGTGGACGTTGGCCTGCCTGTTGTTCGGTACCGGTCTGGTGTTGTTGGTGATGCGCCAACCGTGGTCGCGCGACCCGGACGATGACGACGACGGCGCGGTGCTTTAGCCGGTCAGCCCAGCGGGGGCAGTCGCACGTCGATCACCACGGGGAGGTGATCGCTGGCCGTGGCCCGATCACCCGGCGTACCGCACGTGGCGGGGTCGGCCACCTCCACCGGCAACCCCGGACTCGACCAGAAGGCGTCGATCTGGCGGTTCGGCCCTGCCGCAGGGAAGGTGTCCCCCGGGTCCGGCGCCGTCAGCAGAAGCGTGCCCAGTTGCTGCCAGCTCGGCCCACCGGCCCGCTCGTTGACGTCGCCGCCGACGACAAGGGGCCCCTCGACGCGGCGCAACCGGTCGACCAGGGCGCGCGATTGCGCGGCCCGGTCGGCGGCAGGCAGACCGAGGTGGGTGCCGACCGCGGTCAGCGGTCGGTAGCCGGGCAGGGCGACCCGGACCGCGGCGTACCCGCGCGGCTCACTGAACCGGGGGTGGGCAGCGACTCCCGCCACGCCGCCAACTGGTCCACCCGCAGACTGGTCATCGCCGTCGTGCTCGTGCCACCGCGGGAGCCGCCGGACCAGGTCAGCCCGAAACCGGCCGCCAACGCCGCGATCCGGTGCGACGAGAACGGATGGCGTGGAACCTCTTGCAGCAGTAGCACATCCGGCGAGATGGCCAGGACCACCCGACGCAGGGCCGCTCGATCGTCCTTCAGGGCATGGATGTTGTAACTGGCCACCCGTACAACGCCCGCAGGACGAGTCATCGCACATTCCGTCGCGCGAGATCCGCGGCGCCGACCAGACCCGCCTCATTGCCCAGCGCAGCCGCGGTCAACCGAGCCTCGGGCCGGTACCCCCGGCCGGTCAGGTGCCTCCGGAACGACTGGTGGGCCGGCTCGATGAGCAGATCGCCCGCGGCGCTCACCCCGCCGCCGATCACGAAGAGCGCCGGATCGAACGCATTGGCGAGCCCGGCGATTCCGACCCCCAGCCACTCACCTACCTCCGCCAGCAACTCCGCGGCTGTCGGGTCACCGTCCCGAGCGGCTTGCGTGATCATCGGCCCGGTCAGTGCCGCGGGATCGTCACCGCATCGCGCCGCGAGATCGGCGGCGATGGGCGCCTTCGCTTCGACCAGTGAACGCGCCTCTCGCACAAGGGCGTTGCCGCTCGCATACCGCTCCCAGCAGCCCCGATTGCCGCATTCACAGCGGTGCCCGCCGGGGACGACCTGCATGTGGCCGAACTCCCCGGCGATGCCGAACTCGCCCCGGCGCAACGTGCCGTCGATCAGGACAGCACCACCGATGCCTGTGCCGAGGTTGACCATCACGACGTTCCGCTCCCCGGACGCGGCACCGAAACGGTGCTCCGCCCAGCAGGCGGTGTTGGCATCGTTGTCCACGAACACCGGGACCGGCAGCCGCGCGGAGAGTCGTTCACCCAGCGGTTCATCCCGCCAGGACAGGTGCGGTGCGAACACCACCCGGCCGGTCATGGAGGACACGAACCCCGCGGCACCGATCCCCACGGCGGTCACATCAGGCGTGAGCAGTTCCTCGACCGCCTCGACGATGACGTCCTCGACGACCTCGGGGCGGGTGGACCGGTGCGGCGTGTCCCGGCGCGCACGTGCGGTGACCTCACCATCGAGCGTCACCAGACCGGCTGCGACCTTGGTGCCGCCGATGTCGACGCCGATCGCCGTGACCGCGGTGGTCAACCCCGGGCCGCCTCTGGCGTGCCGTCGGGTGCCGGGAGTTCCGCGGCCAGTGCGGCCGCCCCGATCACGCCCGCGTCGTTACCGAGTTCGGCTTTGACGAACTTTGCCTCCGGGCGGTATCCGCGACCGGTCAGCTGGGCGGCGAAACCGGCATGGATCGGTTCCAGCAGGAGGTCGCCGGCGTCGGCGACGCCGCCACCGATGACGAAGAGTTCGGGGTCGAACAGCGCCGCCAGGGATGCGCAGGCCTCGCCGATCCAGCGACCGAGTTCGGACAGCAACTCCTGACTGGCGGGGTCACCCTCCTGGGCGGCCTGGGTCACCTGGGCGCCGATGAGGGTGCTCGGGTCGTCATGGCACAGTTCGGCAAGGCGCGCGGCGTAAGCGCTGCCGGAGATGACCATCTCGCGGGCCTCGCGCACCAGCGCGGTGCCGCTGCCGTAGGCCTCCAGGCAGCCTCGGTTGCCGCAACCGCAGCGGGTGCCGCCGGGTACGACGCGCATGTGGCCGATCTCCCCGGCAAGCCCGAACGCGCCGCGCAGCAACCGGCCACCGATGACGATCCCGCCCCCGACGCCCGTGCCGACGGTCACCATGATCATGTCGTCGATGTCCCGGCCGGCGCCATGCCGGAACTCCCCGAAAGCCGCTGCGTTGGCGTCGTTTTCGATCAGAACGGGAAGATCGGTGTAGGCGGCCAACCGGGCCTTGAGCGGCTCATCGCGCCACGCCAAGTTGGGTGCGAACAACACCGTCGAGCCGATCTTGTCGATGTAGCCGGCAGAGGCGACACCGGCACCGGTCAGCGGCTGCGGGCTTTGCTCGGCCAACCGCTGGATGAGGCCACCGACGGCCACGACGATGTTGTGCGGGTCCGTCGCGGGCGTTGCGACTCGCTCGTGCTGCACGATCCGGCCACTTTCATCGACCAGGCCTCCGGCGATCTTGGTGCCGCCGATGTCGATGCCGATACTCCAAGCCACGCTGCTGTTCCTTCTGGATCGGGGTCGCGCTGACCGGTCAGCGCGACTCGACGCGCTGCTTCAGACCGCGCAACGCGGTGTCGATGATCATCCGCTCGGCCTTGCGTCGCAACATGGTCACGACCGGGATGGTCACGGCGACCGAGAGCTCGTACACCACGTCGGTGCCCTCGGGCACCGAACGGACGGTGTACGAACCATCCATCGACTTCAGCAGGTTGGACCGCTCCAAAGACCAGCGCACGATCCCCTCGCCGTTCTCGTCGACCTGCCAGTCGTAGTTCAGAACGTAGGTGTCCTTGATGACCCCGGCGTCGAGCACGAATTCCACCTGCAGGGGCCAACCCCCTCATCTTCGGACAGGACGGTGGCGCGCTTCACCTGCTCGGCCCAAGCGGGGTACTCATCGAAGTCGGCGATCACGTCCAGGACGGTGGCACTGGGTGCTTCGATCACGACACTGGCTCGTGTGCTGTCGCTCATGGGCCAGACCCTACGCGCTCGGCCGCACTACGCCGAAGGTCGTCCGCTGGAACTGTTGGTAGGCGTCGCTGAGCGCTGCGATGGACGACCCGTAATGCGCCTCGAAGATCGTCGCTAGCTGTGCCGCCGATTGGCTGGTGGCGTCGATGACGAAGGCCGTGAACCTCGCCGCTGTCGAGTGCTGGACCAGGAAGGTGCACCAGACGAATGCGCTCTGGTACGCCGCTTGCAACGGCCCGTCGGTGAATGCGGCGTCCGCGGGTGGGCCGGAGGCCGGATGGCCGGCTCTGACCGCCTCAGCCGGTTGTGGGGCGATCACCGGCAACGACAACGAGGTGTCGTGATAGGCGGTCCACTCCGGCGGTCCTTCGACCAGCCATCGTGCCGAGGCGCTGGTCTGGCTGTGGAGTACGACGTGGGTCAGTTCGTGGGCGATGACCACGATCCGGCCCTCCCGGGTGGTTCCGGTCCACAGATCGGGTGCCAGGACGATCGTGCCGTCGGCGCGGGTGGTCGCGGCGACCGCCTGGGCGCTCCCGCCGCCGAGCGCCACGAACTGGTCGTGGGTTGCGCTCACCTGCACGCTGCGGGGGTTGTCAGGGAACCTCCGGCGGCAGCCACGGGCGCGGCCCACACCGACCGCACCCGGCTCATCGCCGCGTCGACCAGCGCGGGCACCTGCGTCCGGATCGTCTCGCTGACGCCCGGCTGGTTCTCGATCCGGATCCCCGCCGGCGACACCTCGATCCGCACGCCGTCGGACGCGAACGATGACCGGCGGCTGCCACGGGGGTCGGGTCATCGCCGGAGCGGGTGCAACCAGCCAGCGACGTCGCCGCAGCGGCCGCAGGAAGCAGGCTGATGGTGCGCAGCACCGACCGCCGGGAGACCATGCGCCGATCCAACCACCCGCAGTGGTGAGCGGCGCCGGTCAGCCGACGCCTCGGCGTACCCGCTCGTCGTGGACCCGGGCGTCCGCGGCTGCGGTGACGCTCACCAGCCCGTGTCCGACCAGCAGATCCACGGCCGCCCGTTCGCGTTCATCCAAGCGTTGCGGGACAGGTAACTGCCACAGGGCGGTCACCATGCACTCCGCGCAATGTGTCTGTCGCACAGGGCAATTACGGCACTCGACGAGCACTTCGCCCGGGTAACCTCTCGAGGACATCGCGATCCTCCTTTCCTTGACGGACACGACGCTAGGTGCAGCCACCGACAACCTCCGCTTCGCGTGTCGCGACGGGAGGTTGTCGGACCCGCCTCCTACGTTGACGACATGACCATCACCGCCAGTCGTGACTTCGTGCAGGGGACGTTCGAGGACCTTGGACGCCCTTTGTCGGACGTGACGTTCGTGGTGGTGGACCTGGAGACGACCGGGGGCGCGCGTCGACCGATGGCATCACCGAGATCGGCGCGGTGCGGGTGCGTGGCGGGCAGGTGCTCGGAGAGTTCCAGACATTGGTCAACCCCGGGCAGAGCATTCCAGCGTTCATCTCGGTCCTGACGGGGATCACCGACTCGATGGTCGCCGGCTCGCCGCGCATCGACCAGGCGCTCCCGGCGTTCCTCGAATTCGCCCACGACAGCGTGCTGGTCGCGCACAACGCACCCTTCGACGTGACCTTCCTCAAGACCGCAACGGCGGGTCTCGGACTGACCTGGCCGGGCTTCCCGGTGATCGACACGGTGCATCTGGCTCGGCAACTGGTGAGCAACGATGAGGCGCCGAACCGCAAACTCAGCTCTCTCGCAACCCTTTTCGGTGCCACCCAGACGCCTGATCACCGGGCGCTACACGACGCCCGGGCGACCGTTGACGTCCTGCACGCTTTGATCGCCAGGGTCGGCAACCTCGGGGTCCACACGCTGGAGGAGTTGCAGTCCTACACCAGCCGGGTCACCCCCGCGCAGCGTCGCAAACGCGTCCTGGCGGCGGGGCTGCCCAACAAACCGGGTGTCTACGTGTTCAAGGACGCCACCGGCCGACCGTTGTACGTCGGCACATCAGTGGACATCCGCCGGCGCGTCAGCAGCTACTTCACCGCCAGCGAGCAACGCAGCCGGATGGCCGAAATGGTGGCCATCGCCGCCGAGGTCACCCCGATCGTGTGCGGCAGCGGACTGGAAGCGGGCGTGCGCGAGCTACGTCTGATCGCCGAGCACAAGCCGCCCTACAACCGCCGCTCGAAGCGGCCGGAGAAGGCGGTGTGGGTCAAGCTGACCGTCGAGCGTTTCCCCCGGCTGTCCATCGTGCGCGCGGTGCGCGACGACGGCGCCACCTACGCCGGGCCGTTCGGCAGCCGCGCTCAAGCCGAGGCCGCGCTGGAAGCGCTGCACGACGTACTCCCCTGCGTCGATGCACCGGCGCGTTGGTCCCTGGTCGCCGATCCGCCTGTGCCCTGGCCGAACTCGGCAAGTGCGGCGCACCGTGCACGGGCCAGCAGAGCCACCGGGAGTACGTCGAGATCGCCGACCGCGCGCACCACGCCCTGAGCGCCGACGCAGCCGCGATCATCGAGGCGCTGCAACACCGGATGGCGGGCCTGAGCGCACAGGAGCGCTACGAGGACGCCGGCCTGGTGCGCGACCGCATGCTGAGCCTGGTGCGGGCACTGGCCCGCACGCAACGGATCGCTCCCCTTGCCGCGATCGCGGAGTTGGTGGCCGCGCGGCGCAGTGCGACCGGCGGCTGGGAGGTCGTGTGTGTGCGGCACGGCCGTCTGGCCGGCACCACGGTGACGCCCGCGCGGGCCGATCCCACGCCGTACATCCAGGCGATGGTCGCTGCGGCGGAGGTGGTCAGCGAGCCCATCCCGCCGATGCCCGCTGCCCATCCGGCAGAGACCGAGCAGATCCTGGATTGGCTCGAACAACCCGGGGTGCGGCTGGTGGACATCGTCGGCTCATGGACCTGCCCACGGGGCGGTGCCGGGCGGCAGCGCGAACTCCTCGCGGCCCGGGCGATATCCTGACCGGGTGCTTTCCGCGATTGTGATGATCAAGGCCGACGTCCAGCGCATCCCCGAAGTGGGTCAGGCGATCGCCAACCTGGGGGTGTTTCGGAGGTCTACTCCGTCACCGGTGACGTCGACCTGATCGCTGTCGTCAAGGTCGCCTCCCACGACGAGATCGCCGAGATCGTTTCGGACAAGCTGAACAAGGTGCCCGGTGTGCTCGATTCCGAGACGCACATCGCCTTCCGTGCGTATTCCAACCAGGACCTCGACGCGGCATTCGCGCTCGGCCTGGACGAGGACGCGTCCTCCTGACCCCTGGGCCTCAGCCGGCGTCGGCGGAGGCCGCGACCCAGCGTTCCAGCGCCGCCAGCGCCGCGCCATCGTCGATCGAGCGAGCCGCGCGTTCGATGCCGGCGGCCAGTGCCGCATCGAACGTGTCGAAAACGCCGAACCGGCCGGCCGCGTCCGCGTCGAGCACCGCCAGCGCGATTCCGGCGTTCAACAACACCGCATCGCGTACGGCGTCCTTCCGGGCTCCGCTGAAGACCTCCCGGGCGATCTCGGCGTTGGTCACGGCATCGCCGCCGCGCAACGCGTCGACCGGGGCGGCGCCGATCCCGAAGCGGGCGGGATCCACCTGGTGCTGGGACACCTCGCCATCACGTACCCACCACACGGTCGAGGTTCCGGTCACCGTGAGTTCGTCCAACCCGTCGTCCCCGCGGAACACCGCCGCCTGGGTGCCACGGTCGGCGAAGACCCGGGCCATCAGCCCGGCCACCCGTGCGTCGGCCGCGCCCACGGCCGCGTGCGTGGCCCGCGCCGGGTTGGTGAGGGGGCCGAGGACGTTGAACGTGGTCGGCACACCCAGGCCACTGCGGGTGGTCGCGGCGTACCGCATCGCCGGGTGGAAGGTCTGGGCGAAGCAGAAGGTGATCCCGGCCTGTTCGGCCACCGCCTGCACCGCTGCGGCAGGAAGGTCCAGGCGAACCCCCAACGCCTCGAGGACGTCGGCCGAGCCGGACCGGCTCGAGGCCGCCCGGTTGCCGTGTTTGACGACGCGCGCGCCGGCTCCGGCAGCCACCACCGCGGACATCGTCGAGATGTTGACGGTGTGCGCCTGATCGCCCCCGGTTCCGACGATGTCCAGCGTCGGCCCGGCCACCTCGATCGGCACGGCATGATCGATCATGCTGGCTGCCAGGCCACCCAACTCCGCCGGCGTCTCGCCCTTGGCGCGCAGCGCGACCAGAAAACCGGCGATCTGCACCTCCGTCGCGGTGCCGGACATGATCTGGTCCATCGCCCAGGCGGTGTCCTCGTGGCTGAGATCCTCTCCACCGAGCAGCGCACGCAGCAGGACCGGCCAGGTGCGGCCGGTCCCCGTGGTGGAAGTCACGCGATGTGGGTGCGGACGACCTCGGCGATCGTCGCGCACAACTGCAGCGGGTCCAGGGGTGCGGCACGGCCGCCTCCGCCTGCGACCACGACGCCAGCCACCCGTCGGCGGGTCGTCCGGTCAGCACGATCACCGGCGGGCAGTTGAAGATCTCGTTCTTGAGTTGCTTGGTCAGGCCCAGACCACCGGCGGGCGATGCTTCGCCGTCCAGGATGAGCAGGTCGTGTCCTCCGGCGTCGGCCTGTTCGATGACTGCCTCGGGGGTCGCGCACTCGTGCCAGGCGACGATCTCCACGTCCTTGGCGGGGCGTTTGCCGACTCCGACGCGGACCGCATCACGGGTCGCCACGTCGTCGCTGTAGAGCAGTACGCGCACCGGCGTCACGGCACTCGCCGCCGAAGAGGCGTCAGCGGCGGGAACGGAAGAGGGACTAACCACGTCGGGCGATGAGGCGGACATATCCCGATGCTATCGGTGCTCTGATCACAATTAGGGGGCAACCTCGGGGGTCGGAACGACGTACCAACCTGTGGGGGTCCATAATGCTTCCGTGGCGACAGCAACGAGTGCGAGCGCACCCTCCGCGATTCCGACCGGACACGGACCGGTCACCCGGCCGAACATGACTGCAGTCGGCACCATGGTGTGGCTGGCCAGCGAGTTGATGTTCTTCGCCGGCCTGTTCGCGATGTACTTCACCATCCGCTCGACCGCACCGGACCTCTGGCACGAGCGCACGTCACACCTGAATGTGCCGTACGCCGCGGTGAACACCCTGATCCTGGTGATCTCGTCGGTCTGGTGTCAGTGGGGCGTCTTCAAGGCCGAGCAGGGCCAGCCGGCTCGCACGGGCTCGCTGCTGGACTTCCGCAAGTGGGGTATGCGCGAGTGGTACATCCTCACCTACATCTTCGGCGCGATCTTTGTCGCCGGTCAGGTGATGGAGTACTCCGAGATGTTCGGGGAGGGCATCTCGATGAACTCCGACGCCTACGGCTCGATGTTCTACATCACGACCGGCTTCCACGGCCTGCACGTGACCGGCGGTCTGATCGCCTTCCTGCTGATCATCGGCCGCACCTTCACCAGCCGTCGATACACCCACCACCAGGCCACCGGCGCGATCGTGACGTCGTACTACTGGCACTTCGTCGACGTGGTCTGGATCGCGCTGTTCTTCACCATCTACCTGCTCAAGTAGGCGGGTCCGCCGATTTGCCGGGTTTCCGGCGCACAATTGCATTGTTCGACAACGACGACAGGATTGACTTGTGAGCTTCCTCGCCGCACGACGACGGCACCCGGCCGCGTTGCTGCTCGTGTTGCTCCTTGCATTGGTGATCACCGGCGGTCTGTACGCCGTGCTGGCACCCAAGGATGCCGACGCTGCTGCTAGTACCGCCGATGACGTGGCGGCCGGTAAGGCGCTGTTCTTGTCCAACTGCGCCACCTGTCACGGACTGAGTGGCACGGGCACCAACGAAGGTCCGTCGCTGGTCGGCGTCGGTGCTGCCGCCACCGACTTCCAGGTCGGCACCGGTCGGATGCCCTTGGCGCAGCCGGGCACGCAGGCCCAGCGTGGTGAGGTCCAGTTCTCCGACGACGAGATCAAGCAGCTCGCGGCCTACGTCGCTTCGCTCGGACCGGGTCCGGCGATTCCGGACAGCAAGTACACCAGCGGGAACGGCGACATCGCCCGGGGCGGAGAGTTGTTCCGGGTCAACTGCGCCATGTGCCACAACTTCGCCGGTTCCGGCGGCGCGCTGACCCGCGGCAAGTACGCGCCTTCGCTGATGGACGTCTCCGGCAAGCACATGTACGAAGCGATGCTGACCGGGCCGCAGTCGATGCCGGTCTTCAGTGACGAGAACCTCTCGTCCCAGGACAAGGCCGACATCATCAGCTACCTCAAGAACGTCAAGGACGAGCCCAGCCAGGGCGGCCACACCCTGGGCAACCTGGGCCCGGTCCCCGAGGGCCTGTTCGTCTGGACCTTGGGTATCGGCATGTTGATCGCAGCAGCGGTCTGGCTGGGAAAGAAGGCCGCCTGATGAGCAGCGACGTCACGCACTCCCCGAACAACGAGCACGGCACCGAGCTCGAGCAGGCGTCTTCTTCCGAGGTTTTCACCAACCCGGGCCTGCCGCCGCACGTGCACCGCTTCGGCGACGACGATGCCAAGGCGGCCCGTCGTTCGGAGCGTCAGGTCGCCAGCCTGTTCGTGCTGTCGATGATCGCCACCGTGCTGTTCGTGGTCTTCTACTTCGCCGTGGGGGACGACGACCTCATCACATTGCCGCTGATCGGCCCGATGAAGGCGCTGCACTTCGCGCTCGGCGTCACTCTCGCGGTCTCCCTGCTCGGCATCGGATTCGGCGCCGTGCATTGGGCCAAGACGATCATGTCCGACGAGGAAGTCGTCGAGGAGCGTCACGAGTTGCGCTCCAGCGACGAGGCTCGCGCCGGCGCGGTCGACGTCCTCGCCGAGGGTGCCGAGGTCTCGCAGATCAACCGCCGACCGTTGATCAAGTACACCCTCGGCGGTGCCCTGGGTCTGTTCGCCATCCCGCTCGGCGTGCAGCTCGTCGGCGGCCTCGGCCCGCTACCGGGCAACGACCTGTCGACGACGCTGTGGGACACCAAACTGCCCAACGGCAAACCCCGCCGGTTGATGCGCGATCCCGAGGGCACCGCCATCCGCCTGAGCGACGTTTCGATGGGGTCGGCCTTCCACGTCCTGCCCGAGGGCATCGACGACACCGAGCACCCGCTGAACCAGAAGGTCAAGGCCTCGGTCCTGCTGGTCAAGCTCGAGGAGTCCCTGATCCGCAGCGCGCGGCAGAAGGAGTGGGGCATCGGCGGCGTCGTCGCCTACTCCAAGATCTGCACCCACGTGGGTTGCCCTGTCGGTCTCTACGAACAGCAGACCCACCACTTGCTGTGCCCCTGCCATCAGTCGACGTTCGACATGACCAACGACTGCGAGGTCATCTTCGGGCCCGCCAAAAGGCCATTGCCCCAGTTGAAGATCGCGGTTGATGATGATGGCTATCTGATCGCCACGCAGGGCTTCCAGGAGCCCGTCGGCCCGTCCTTCTGGGAGCGTTCATGACAACCGAATCCACGGTGCGACCCGACCAGCTGGGTCCGGAGTCGTTGCGCACGTCCGACGTCAAGGACGAGAAGGCTGCCGCGGCCAAGAGCGGTGGAGCCGTCGGCTCGGTCGCCAACTGGTTCGACGAGCGCACCGGTGCGGCCGGTGGCGTGAAGTTCCTGATGAAGAAGGTCTTCCCCGACCACTGGTCCTTCATGCTCGGCGAGATCGCGATGTACTCGCTGATCATCCTCCTGCTGACCGGTACCTTCCTGACCTTCTGGTTCGTACCCAGTGCCGGCCACGTGGTCTACAACGGCGACTACATCCCGCTGCGCGGCATCCAGATGAGCGAGGCCTACAGGTCCACGGTCGACATCTCGTTGTCCGTGCGCGGCGGCCTGCTGATCCGTCAGATCCACCACTGGGCGGCGCTGCTGTTCATCGTGGCGATCATGTTGCACATGTTCCGAGTGTTCTTCACCGGCGCATTCCGCAAGCCCCGCGAGATCAACTGGATCATCGGCCTGCTGCTGTTCATGCTCGCCCTGGTGGAAGGCTTCGCCGGCTACTCGCTGCCCGATGACCTGTTGTCCGGAACCGGTCTGCGCGCCGCGCAGGGCTTCATGTTGTCGATCCCGATCGTGGGTTCGTACATCTCCTACTTCCTGTTCGGCGGCGGATTCCCCGGTGAGGCGATCATCCCGCGACTGTTCACCGTGCACGTGCTGTTGCTGCCGGCGATCATCGTGGGTCTGTTCACCGCGCACATCATTCTGGTGATGGTGCACAAGCACACCCAGTACCCCGGCCCGGGGCGCACCAACAAGAACGTTGTCGGCTTCCGGCTGATGCCGGTGTACACCGCCAAGGCGGGCGGCTTCTTCTTCATCGTCTTCGGGTTCACGGCATTGATCTCCGCACTGGTCACGATCAACCCGATCTGGATGTACGGCCCCTACGAGCCCACCCAGGTCACCGCCGGCTCCCAGCCGGACTGGTATATGGGCTTCGCGGACGGCGCGTTGCGGCTGTTGCCCGGGTTCCTGGAGTTCACACTCCTGGGTCACACCTGGTCGTTCAACGTGATGATCGGTGCGATCCTGCTGATCCCGGCTATGTGGACGATCGCGGGTGTTTATCCGTTCCTCGAGTCCTGGGTCACCGGCGACAAGCGCGAACACCACATCCTCGATCGGCCGCGCAACGCCCCGACCCGCACCGGGCTGGGGATGGCGATGCTGACCTTCTACGGTGTGCTGTTCTTCGCCGCGGGCAACGACATCATGGCGATCAAGCTGCACCTGTCGATCAACGACATCACCAATGTCTTGCGCGCGATGGTCTTCATCGGCCCGGTCGTTGCCTACTGGGTGACCAAGCGGTTGTGCCTGAGCTTGCAACGCAAGGACCGCGAGACCGTGCTGCACGGTCGGGAGACCGGCCGCGTCGTGCGGACCGCCGAGGGTCGCTTCTTCGAGGCCCACGAGCCGCTCAACGCCTACGATCGCTGGCCTCTGGTGTCCTACGACACCCCGTCGCCGCAGGAGTACCTGGCACCGGTCGACGAGAACGGCGTGCGCCGCAAGGGTGCCGGTGCGGCGAAGTTGCGCACCAAGCTGTCCAGCTTCTACTTCAAGGACCGTGTCCCCGCGGTGACCCCGGCAGAGTTGGAGGCCGCTCATCACGACCACCACGACCCGGATCACGCCCTCGAGGAGGCCGTGATCGTGCAGAGCCACTCCCCTGAGTTCGGTGGCCACTTGCACGGCGGAGCTGAGGAAGTCGACGACGAAAGCGTGGCGATGCTCTCCTCCTCCGGGGCGGGATCTGGCGACAGTTCGCCGTACGACGCGGAGACGGACAAGTAACCGCACACCGTTCCACCGGTAGTTCCCTGGCCGACGCATTCGGCCAGGGAACTTTCCGTATCCGCTGCGAGTGGGGTTTGGCGGGCGCCCGGCAGCTCCTGCAGACCTCATCGGCCGCTCACTGCGTCGTCGTGGTCGTCGACGTGCTGAGTTTCAGTACGAGCACCTCCATTGCGGTCAACCGTGGCGCCGCGGTGTTCCCCTATCGCTGGCACAGCCGAGGTCAGCAGTTGGCGGCGTACGCCCAGCGGCAGAACGCCGTACCTGCCGTGGGTCGGTTGGAGGCCCGACGACCGGACGCCCCCCACGACGCCTTCTCGCTGTCGCCGGCACGGCTGGCGCAGTTGCCGGGTTTGCCCGCTCGGATCGTCCTGCCTTCCCCCAACGGCGCCACGATCAGCGTGTGGTGCGCGGGCCATGCCGATGAGGTGTACGCCGGGTGCTTGCGCAACGCCGGCGCACTGGGCGGGTTGCTCGGCAAACGGCTGCACGAAGAGCCGCAACTGTCCGTAGCGGTGATCGCCGCGGGCGAGCAGTGGCCCGATGGGGCACTTCGGCCTGCGGTGGAGGACCTCTGGGGAGCGGGTGCGATCATCGCCGCCATCGGCGCACCCCGCGCTGACGTGTCGTACGAAGCGCGTGCGGCGGCGGATGCCTTCCTCAACGTCCGTCCCGAGCTACGGACGGCGCTGCCCGCCTGCGGCAGCGGTATCGAGCTGGCTCAGCGGGGATTCGAAGACGACGTGCGGTACGCCGCGGAACTGGACGCCGACGGGCTGGTCCCCCAACTGTTCAACGGCGCGTTCCGGTCTCATGTCGGACCGAACATAATTGCGGAATGACCTTTTGGGCGGTTATGGGCAGTTGCCTGGTGGCCATCGGGTGCCTGCGCCTGGTGGCCAACGGCGTCCGGGTCAGGAGGATCCGCGAATCAGCATCTACGGGGCGTTTCCACGTCACCCGTGTGACCTACCGGTGGAGCCCGATCAGCCAGGTCCGGTTCGACATCGAGGGTCCCGAGAAGTCGCACCAACCGGGACCGGTTTCCTTGGCGTCGCACGTGAGCTGCACGGCTGGGTGGATCAACACCTACGTCAGCGGGTACTGGGCCGGCCGCGCCGAGGCGGCCCGCGAGTTGGGCGGATACTCCCCCGGGCAGCCCAACCCCGGTGACCGCTGATCCCCTCCCCTGCGAGACACCCGGCCTTCCCAGCACAACCGACGGCTATGCGATGGCGCGATGCTGCTCAGTGCGGTCACGACCGACCGGTGTCAGGTTCCTGACCCGACCAACTGCTGGGTCAGCGGATCGAGCTGGCCGCCGTAGAAGCGATCCAGCACCTGCTGGTACACCGGCTGCGCCGGGTCGGTGATCGCAAAAAGGGTCATCGAGGATCGGACCTTGACCGCGTCGATCGCACCGAGGATGGCCACGGCGTCGTCGCCGGGGATGGTTGCCAATGTGCGGCTGGCTTCTCGCAGCCGGGGCCCGAGGACCGGGTGGGCCAGGTAGGCCTGTGCTTCTTCGCGAAAACTGATCGCGTAGTGCCGGGAGGTCGGGCTCTGGCCCAGTCCGGCGATCTGCGGGAAAACCCACCAGATCCAGTGCGACGTCTTGCGGCCGCGACGCAGCTCCTGCAGCGCACCCTCGTAACTGCCGCCGGCGTCCTGGGCCGCGACGAACCGCTCGAGATCGAAATCCACCACCTGCTCAAGTATCCGGCAGATGAGAGAGTGTCACCATGCACTCCGGGATGTCACGCGCGCAGTTCGAGGAGATCGTCTCCGACGCCCTGGAGGACATTCCGAAGGACCTACTGGACCAGATCCACAACGTAGCGATCGTGGTCGAGGACGAACCGCCCGTCGACTGGCAGGCGCGCGGTTGGGACGGGCACGAGCACAGCGCGGCCGATGGCCGCAGCGAACTCCTCGGGCTCTACACGGGCATCCCGCTGACCCAGCGCGGCGACTTCTACGGGTTCGGTGGAGCAACGCCCGACACCATCCAGATCTTTGCCGGGCCGCTCTCCAGGATCAGCCGCGACGCGGCCGATCTGAGGCATCAGATTCATACCACGGTTATTCACGAGGTCGGCCACTACTTCGGGATCGACGACGCGCGGCTACACCAACTCGGCTGGAGCTGACATCGGCACCTGAGCACACTGGGCGTGCGCGACCGCATGCAGGCCGTGGTACTCGCGTTCGAGTCCGGTTTCGCCCGGTGAGGTCCGAACGGGCTCAGATGGCGTCGTCGCCCCGGAAGTACTCGAACACCCAGCCAACCAGGGCGACAGCGCCGAACGGGATGGCGATGATCACCAGCCACCAACCGACGGCCGCACCTAGGAAGATGAGCGCGGCAGCCAGCGCTAGGAACAGCGGCCACCACGAATACGGCGCGAAGAAGCCGAAATCGCCTTCGATCTGGTCGATCTCGCCGTAGGGGTCGTCATCGGGCCGGGGGTCGAGCTTCGCACCGGTACGCCACAGGTAGAAGGCGATCATGGCGCACAACCCGCCGGTCAAGAACAGCGCGACCGGGCCGACCGGCTCCTCCCAGTGCGTGAAGTGCCCGTAGATGAAGCCCATCACGACGGCGAAGACGCCGATGATCGTGAACAGCTTGGATTCGACCTTCATCGGCTCTGCCCCGCATCCTCGCCACCGAACGTCTGACCACCCCGGTCTGCCGGACCGACGATCTGGGATACCAGATCCGGTGCCGGCACCACCGAACTGGCGGCGGCCTCCGGGTGGTGCAGATCGAACGCGGGACGCTCCGAGCGGATCCGCGGAATGCGGTCGAAGTTGTGCCGCGGCGGCGGGCAGGAGGTCGCCCACTCCAGGGATGCGCCGTACCCCCACGGGTCATCGACGGTCACCAACGGAGCCGTCCGCCAGGTCTTCCACACGTTGTACAGGAAGGGCAGCATCGACAGGCTGAGGATCAACGCGCCAGCGCTGGAGATGTCGTTCATCCACTGGAAGCCGTCCTCCGGCAGGTAGTCCGCGTAGCGACGCGGCATACCGGCGACACCCAGCCAATGCTGGATCAGGAACGTCATGTGGAACCCGACGAACAACATCCAGAAGTGGATCTTGCCCAACTTCTCATCGAGCATGCGGCCGGTGAGCTTGGGCCACCAGAAGTACCAGCCGGCGAACATCGCGAACACCACGGTGCCGAAGACCACGTAGTGGAAGTGCGCCACCACGAAGTAGGTGTCGGACAGGTGGAAGTCCAGCGCCGGGCTGGACAGGATGATCCCGGTCAAGCCGCCGAACAAGAACGTGACCAGGAAGCCGATCGCCCACAGCATCGGCGTCTCAAAGGTCAAGGAGCCGCCCCACATGGTGCCGATCCAGTTGAAGAACTTGACCCCGGTGGGCACCGCGATCAGCATCGTCATGATCGCGAAGAACGGCAGGAGGACCTGGCCGGTGGCGTACATGTGGTGCGCCCACACACTCACCGACAGCGCGGCGATCGCGATGGTCGCGAAGACCAGCGTCTTGTAACCGAAGATCGGCTTGCGGCTGAAGACGGGCAGCACTTCGGAGATGATCCCGAAGAAGGGCAAGGCGATGATGTAGACCTCCGGGTGCCCGAAGAACCAGAACATGTGTTGCCACAGCAGGGCGCCGCCGGTCTCCGGGTCGAAGACGTGAGCTCCCATCACCCGGTCCAGACCCAGGCCGAACATCGCGGCGGCCAGCACCGGGAAGACGATGATCGCCAGCAAGGAAGTGATCAAGATGGTCCAGGTGAAGATCGGCATCCGGAACATGGTCATACCGGGAGCGCGCAGGCAGATGATCGTGGTGATGAAGTTCACCGAACCGAGGATGGTGCCGAAACCGGTCAGGGCCAGACCGAAAACCCATAGGTTGCCGCCCAGTCCCGGGCTGAAGGTCGTGTCCGAGAGCGGTGCGTAGGCGAACCAGCCGAACGCGGCAGCGCCTTGCGGCGTGAGGAAGCCCGCCGATGCGATCAGACCGCCGAAGAGGTAGAGCCAGTACGCGAACATGTTCAGCCGCGGGAACGCCACGTCGGGCGAGCCGATCTGCAGCGGGACCAGAGCGTTGGCGAAGCCGGCGAACAGCGGCGTCGCGAACAACAGCAACATGATCGTGCCGTGCATCGTGAACAACTGGTTGAACTGCTCAGGGTTGTCCACGACCTGCAGGCCCGGTTCGATCAGTTCGGCGCGGATCAGCAGGGCGAGCAGACCGCCGACCAGGAAGAACGAGAACGACGTGATGAAGTACAGGTTGCCGATCACCTTGTGGTCGGTGGTGGTGATGTACTTCACGAAGGTGCGGCCGACGCGCTCCTCACGAGGAACGTGGGGTGCCGGGATGGTACCGGTGGCTGGATCGAGAGTGCTCGTCATGATTGCGCGTCCTCCTTGATGTCGGACTCCTTGACGCCTTCGGGCAGGTACTGCTGCTGGCCCGGCTCCAGCGTGGAGCGGTTCAGCGCGTTGGACAGGAAGCCGACCTGGCCGCGGTCACGTAGTGACTGCAGGTGGGCGTCGTAGTCCGCCTTGGAGACGACCTTGACGTTGAAAAGCATGTCTGAGTGGTAGGCGCCGCACAGTTCGGCGCACTTGCCGCGGAACGTTCCGATCTGGGTGGGCGTCACCTGGAACTTGTTGACCTTGCCCGGGATCATGTCCATTTTCTGCAGGAACTGCACGACCCAGAAGGAGTGGATGACATCACGGGTGGTCAGAACGAATTCGACGCGCTCGTTGACCGGCAGGTACAGCGTGGGCAGGCTCGCCTCCTGGCCGGGTTTCCCGCTCTGCAGGTCGGCCTGGATGCCGGTGTCGTAAACATCGGAGCCGACATAGTTGAAGTCCCACGCCCACTGCTTGCCGACCACGTTGATCGTCACGTCCGGCTTGGGCGAGGTGTCGAGCATCTTGTTCTCGAGCTCGACGGTCTTTCCGAAGAGCACGGCGACCATGAAAACCGGCACCACGGTGTACAGGATTTCGATCGGCACGTTGTAGGCCAGCTGCGGCGGCAGCCCGGTGTCGGACTTCTTGCGGCGGTAGCGGACCACGCAGTACAGGGTCAGACCCCACACCAGGACACCGACGCCCAGACCCCACAGCCAGGTGGCTTTCCAGAACTCCGTGAGCTCCGGGGTCACGGCGGTCACACCCTTTGGAAGGAAGCCGCGGTCGACGGTCGCGTTGCAACCGGTCAGTACCACCGTCGCAACCGCAAGCAACGCACCGAAGGCGATGCGCGAATAGCGGTGTCCGGCGGGCGTTTTCTGCTGGTCGCTGCGTGAGCCCAGGGCTGGCTCGTCAGCTTCGCGATGATCGGTTCCGTGCACGGGGAAACCCTATCCCAGTCCCATTCGTTCTTGCCGGGAGGTCGCCCCTAGTCACCGATCACGAGTCGGCATCAATCCTGCCTCCGCGGGCTCGCCGCGCAACAACAGCGGCACCGGGGCCCCGAGGGCCGCCGGCAACAACTCGAGGTACCGCTGACGGGACACCTCCCGGACGCCCTGGGTCTGCAGGTGCTCGGTCTGCCACTGCACGTCGATGAGACCGTCCGGATGGGCCAGGACCGCGTCCGCCAACGCCCACAACGCCACTTTGCCGGCGTCGGTGCGCCGGTGGAACATCGACTCCCCCGCAAAGAAGCCACCGATGCTGACGCCGTAGAGGCCACCGGCCAGTTCGGCGCCGGACCAGACCTCCACCGAGTGAGCCCAGCCCAGGTCGTGCAGGGTGCGGTAGGCGTCGGCGATGGCCGGGGTGATCCATCGACCCTCCCGGGAGGAGTCGGCGCAGGCCGCGACCACCTCATCGAATGCTTCGTCGACGCTGACCCGGAACCGGCGCGCGGTGCGGCGCAGCGACCGTTGCACGTGATGGTCCCCCGGTGTCAGTACGCCGCGGCGTACCGGTGACCACCAACCGATCGGCTCCGCGCCCTGGGGGCCAAGACCCATCGGGAACAGGCCCAACCGATAAGCCGACAGCAACGTGCCCGGCGCGAGGTCGGCGCCGCTGGCCAGCAGATCCTGATTCCGGTCCACAGCCTCCGCCAGCCGCCAGCCGGTGGGCGGCGGCTCGATCGGCGGGTAGGGCGGTCGCGCCGGCATGGCCCTTCTCAGCGCACGTGCAGGTGCGGTGCCACCGCTGTTGCCGTTTCCGCGCCGTACGCCTCCTCCACCCGGCGCAGGAAGTCCGGGCCGGTGAGGCGGTACTCCTGGGTACCCACCGTTTCGATCACGTACGTCGCGAGCATCGACCCGACCTGAGCGCACACCATCGGCTCGAGGCCCCAGGACAGGCCGCACAGGTAACCCGCGCGGAAGGCGTCGCCGACCCCGGTCGGATCGGCGCGGCGTACCTCCCCGGCGACGGGCACGTAGATCTCCGGTTCGCCGGCGCGCTGGATGACCGCGCCCTTGCTGCCCTTGGTGACCACGCGGGTACCGACCCGGTCCAGGATCTCCTCGGCGCTCCAACCGGTCTTCTGCTCGGTCAGGTGGGCTTCGTACTCGTTGGTGAACAGGTAGGCCGCACCGTCGATGAGTTCACGGATGAACGGGCCGTCGGCGAAGGCCAGTTGCTGCGAAGGGTCCGCCACGAAGGGGATGCCCCGGGTGCGGCACTCGCTGGTGTGCCGGCGCATCCCCTCGGGGTCGTTGGCGCCGATCAGCACCAGGTCCAGACCCCCGACGCGGGCGGACACCGGCGCGAGTTCGATCTCGCGTGCCTCGCTCATGGCGCCTGCGTAGAACGTCGCGATCTGGGCCATGTCGTCGTCGGTCGTGCACACGAACCGGGCGGTGTGCTGGGTCTCGGAGACGTGCACCGAATCACAGTCGACACCGTGTCGCTCCAACCACGAGCGGTAGTCTTCGAAGTCCTCGCCGACCGCGCCGACCAGGATCGGGCGCTGCCCCAGGCGGGCCATCCCGAAGCTGATGTTCGCGGCCACACCGCCCCGGCGGATCTGAAGGTCCTGCGCCAGGAACGACAACGAGACCTTGTCCAATTGTTCAACGACGAGCGAGTCGGCGAAGCGACCGCTGAAGGTCATCAGATGATCGGTCGCGATGGACCCGGTGATGGCAATCCGCATGGGGAAAACCTACGGCAACGACCCCCGCCGCGGGCGCGGTCGGGGGTCGTTGGAGAGTGTCGCAGCGATCAGCTGAAGGAGTCACCGCAGGCGCAGGAGCTGCCCGCGTTGGGGTTGTCGATGGTGAAGCCCTGCTTCTCGATGGTGTCGGCGAAGTCGATGGTCGCACCATCCAGATAGGGCGCGCTCATCCGGTCGACGACGACTTCGACGCCGTCGAAGTCGCGGACCAGGTCCCCGTCGAGGGTGCGCTCATCGAAGTACAGCTGGTAGATCAGGCCGGAGCAGCCGCCGGGCTGCACGCCGACGCGCAAGCGCAGATCGTCGCGGCCTTCCTGCTCGAGCAGGCTCTTGACCTTCGCGGCAGCCACGTCGGTCAGCAGGACAGCGTGG
Source organism: Branchiibius cervicis (assembly GCF_042661605.1). Taxonomy (NCBI): domain Bacteria; kingdom Bacillati; phylum Actinomycetota; class Actinomycetes; order Micrococcales; family Dermacoccaceae; genus Branchiibius; species Branchiibius cervicis. The sequence continues at coordinate 1,251,242 of NZ_JBHSWJ010000002.1, read as the reverse complement.
GTCTCGGACTGGGTCTCGATCCCGGTGTCGGTCGATGAGGTCATTGGTGAATCCTTCGTCCGTCTGATGGATATCCGTATGGATCTGGTCGTGCCGTGCTCGGCGTCAACTCGGTCAACACGAGGCGCCCGCCGAATCTTCCCGTTGTTTCACGATAACCCTTCGACCCCCCTGCGGCTCTCATCCTCCGGGGGTGCTGTGGGTGGGTGTCCAGGTGCCCGCCACCCGACGGGCCAGGTGCTCAGCCGCCGCCACGAGCTGTGCAGGTGCGGCAGGAAGCGGTGTGCGCGGGGTCTGCACCACGCCGTACCCGCCGGAGAAGCCGAGGCTCATCAGTTCGCGCCGCCCCACGTCGACCCGGCCGGCGAGAATCAGCGCCGGCCGGGCTGCCGATAGCGCCCGCGCGCCGACCTGCGACACGACGCTGTCGGTGAGTTGCCGCCAATCGAAGACAAGGGTGCCGGTCACGACCAGGTCGCCGGCCGCGAGCGCGTCGGCCAGTCCGGTGGCCTCGGCCACCACCTCGGCGGCGGGGCGTAGTTCGGCGCCCAGGGAGGCCAGGGCGAATCCCGCTCCCCCGCCGGCCCCGGATCCCGCAGCGCGATCGTGGCGGTGCGGCTTACCGGTCAACAGATCGGCTCGGCCCGGCAGCACCTGCGCCAGTTCCCGGGCCCACCGGCTCATCCGGGACTCGGCCTCCTGCGCCGCGTAAGGGTCCAGCCCGAGGGTGTCCTGCGCGGCTGCGGCCGCTCCGGTCAGGCCCAGTAGCGGGATGGAGGTGTCGTAGGCGGCAATCAATCGCACGTCCCGGCTGCGCAGCAGATCCCGGGCCGCCACGGCATTGCCCGCCCCCGGCGGCTCGTGCGGGTCGGCCCCGGCCAGCGCGGCGATCAGCCCTGACCCACCGTCCAGAGTCCCGCTGTCGGCCAACCCGATCACCACCCGTCGAGCGCCCGCGGCGATGAGTTTGCCGATCGCGTGCCCGGTTCCGTAGGAGCTGCCGGGTTTTCCGGGCGGCGTACCCGAATCCATCGCCAGGTACGCCGTGGGCAGACCCTCATCCTCGACTTGAGCGTAAGGGACGAGGACCGGAGACCCCGTCGACCCGGGCACCTCGAGCACCCCCGTCGTCACCGCCGGATCAGCGCCCGCCACTGCATCGACCAGCCCGGCATCGCCGTTGGATTGCGGACAGACGCGAACGTCGACGGACGGGTTCCGCGCCCGCCAACCGCGCGCCATGGCCTCGGCGATCTGCGGGGAGGAGACCGGACCCCAGCGGTCCGGGGCTATGACGACCCGGGCAGTCACGACCGGCCGGGATACACCAGCAAACCGTCCGGTCCGGAGAACGGGTTGTCCGCCGCAGCGACGCGTTCGCCGGGTGCGATCGGACCGGGTGCACTTCCGTTCCCGAACGGGCTGCCGCCCAATGCCTCCCGGCCGTGCGGCGCGGCCCAGTTGGCCAGATCCGGACCGCCCGGCACGACTCCGGTCGGGTTGATGTCGCGGTGCACGCGGTAGTAGTGCTGTTTGATGTGGGTGAAATTCACGGTGTCGCCGAAGCCCGGTGTCCAGAACAGGTCGCGGGCGTAGGCCCACAGCACGTCCATCTCGGACAGTTTGCTGCGGTTGGCCTTGAAGTGCCCGTGGTAGACGGGGTCGAAACGCACCAACGTGGTGAAAAGACGGATGTCGGCCACCGTGATGTGCTCCCCCATCAGGTAGCGCCGGGTTCGCAAATGATCAGTCAACCAGTCCAGTGCGGTGAAGAGGCGCTGGTAGGCATCGTCGTACGCCTCCTGCGTTCCGGCGAACCCGCATCGGTACACGCCGTTATTGACCTCGGTATAGATCCGCCGCATCAACGGGTCCATGTCATGACGTAGTGCCTCGGGATACAGATCCGGCGCACCGGTCCGCTGGAAGTCCCGCCACTGGGTGATCAGATCAAGCTCCATCGGGGCGAAGTCGTTGGTGACGACCTTGCCGCTGGATACCTCGACGATCGCGGGGACCGTGATGCCGCGCGGATAGCCCGGTTCGCGTTTTTCGTACGCGTCCTTGATCCGCGGGATCTTCAGCACCGGATCGAGGCCGCCCGGGTCCAGGTCGAAGGTCCAGCTGTCCGCGTCATGGGTAGGCCCGCAGACGCCCATCGAGATAGCGTCCTCCAGCCCGAGTAACCGGCGAGTAATGACCAGACGGCTGGCCCACGGACACGCACGGCTCACCACCAAGCGGTACCGGCCCGGTTCGACCGGCCACTGGCCGGAACCGTCGGCGGTGATGCGGTCGTTGATGTAACGGGTGTCGCGTTCGTACGACTTCTCCACGTAACTGCCCTGCGCCATCAGTCCTCAGCCTTTCCGTCGGCGCCCAATTGCTCCAGCAACAACGCCTCCGCGAGGCATACCCGCTCGAACTCCCCCAGGTGCAGGCTCTCGTTCGCGCCGTGGGCCCGGGTGTCCGGGTCCTCGACACCGGTGACGAGGATGGCCGCTTGCGGGAAGCGCTCGGCGAACGCGGCGACGAACGGGATCGATCCGCCGACGCCGATGTCGACGGGGTCGGTGCCGTCCCAGGCCTGGCTGAAAGCAGCTCGCGTCGCGTCGTAGACCGGGCCTTTGGTGTCCGCGCTGAAACCGGGACCGACGTCATCCAGGTCGATTTCGATCTGAGCGCCCCACACGTCCTGCGCGAGGACGAAGTCGCGCAGTGCCTCCCAGGCGGCCTGCGGGTCCTGGCTGGGGGCGATCCGCATCGACAGTTTGGCCCGGGCCGAAGCGACCAGCGTGTTGGACGCGGTCGCGACACTCGGTGCGTCGATCCCGATCACGGTCATCGTGGGCTTACCCCACAGCCGCTGCAGGATCGATCCGGTGCCGATCAACCGGGTACCCGGCAGAGCGCCGGATTCGGCACGCAGCCGCTGCTCGTCGTACGCCAATTCGGTCACCTCATCGGTGACCAGGCCGGGTACGGCGACGTCCCCCTTTTCGTCGTGCAGCCGGGTCAGCAGCTGGGCCAGCGCGGTCAGGGCATCGGGCACCGGTCCACCGAACATCCCCGAATGCACGCTGTGCGACAGGGTGCGGACGGTGACCACGGCCCGCACCAGGCCGCGCAGGGTGGTCGTCAGCGCCGGGATGCCGATCTGCCAGTTCTGCGAGTCGGCGAGCACGATCGCGTCGGCCGCGAGCGCGTCACCGTGCTTGTCGAGGATGGTCGGCAACGACTCCGAACCGGCCTCTTCCTCTCCCTCGACGAAGATGTTCACCCCGACCGGCAGGTGGTCTGCGTGCGCACGCAGCGCGGCGATGTGTGCCATAACCCCCGCCTTGTCGTCGGCGGCACCTCGTCCGTAGAGCCGTCCGTCGCGTTCAACCGGTTCGAACGGCTTACTGTCCCAATCTGACTCATCGCCAGGTGGTTGTACGTCGTGGTGCGCGTAGAGCGTGACCGTGGGAGCGCCGGCGGGTCCGGCTTTGCGGGCGAGGACGGCGGGTGCGCCGCCCTCCCGGACGATCTGCACCTCGAGCCCTTCCGCGCGCAGGAGCGCGGCGACGGCTTCTGCACTCTGGTCGACGTGACTCTGGTCGAAGGAACCGAGGGACACGCTGGGGATGCGCGTCAGCGCTTCGAGGTCACGGCGGACCCCGGGCATCTCGTCCTGAATCCGTCGGGCGAGTTCTGCCCGACGCGGGGCACTGATGGGGCTGCTAGGAGACGTCACCTTGTTCAGCCTACGGGTGTGGGAAAATAGCGCCGTGTTCGGTCGTAGCAAAGACAGTGCTGTTGAAACCCCGGAGCCCGCGCCGGAGGTGAGCGAGGTCTTGGCGACCGGTGAAACGGCCAAGAAGGGCCGGCCGACGCCGAAGCGCAAGGAGGCCGAGGCGGCATTGCGCCGGCCCTTGGTTCCGGAGGACCGCAAGTCGGCCAAGAAGGACGCCCGCAGTCAGGCTCGTGAGGAGCGGGCCCGGATTCGCGCGGCGCAGCTGGCCGGTGACGAAAGTGCTCTGCCACCCAAGGACCGCGGGCCGGTCAAGAGCTACATCCGCGACATCGTCGACTCCCGGCTCAACGTCGGCGAGCTGATCCTGCCGTTGATGCTGGTGGTGCTGGTGCTGACCTTCCTGCCGATCCGCGCTCTGCAGTTCGGTGGGCTGCTGATCGTCTGGTTGATCCTGGTGGCCGGCGTCATCGACTCGGCCCTGTTGTGGCGCCGGGTCAAGCGCAAGGTCACCGACCGGTTCGGTGCGCCGCCGCCCAAGGGCAGTGCGTTCTACACCGTCATGCGCTCGTTCCAGATGCGGATGTCCCGCATTCCACGCCCGAAGGTCAAGCGCGGCGCCGCGATCGATTGACCGGCGAGGTCAACTGCCGTCGGTCAGACCCATCGGGCCGTACACCTTGGCCCCGTCGAGGTACAACGTCACGCTGTTGACCCCCTGTGCGCGCAACTCCTGCCACGTCTCGCCCAACCACGACTCAGCGTCACTTTGGGTCGGGTAGCTGGTGCGCGGCAACGTCGGATCGGTCACCGGGGCACCGGCCGCGTCTTCATAGGTCCAGGTCCACGATTCGCTCACGGAAACAAACCTAGCCGCGGCAAGCGCGCGAACTCGAACATCCGCTGGCTCAAGGCGGTTGCCAGTGGGTAGGTTCGATGCCAAGGGGTACCCAACTGGTTACCCGCGGGAGAGCCGTACGGTTCCGAACGACAGGACATCCCATGAGTGACCTCGATGAAATTCTTTCGCAACTTCCGATCGATCAGATCGCCAGCTCGCTCGGCACCGATCCCGACCAGATCCGCGACGCGGCCAGCAAAGCAATTCCGGCTCTCGTCGGCGGTATGCAGGCCAACGCCGCAGACGGCGGTGAGGAATCGTTGGCCAACGCTCTTCAACAGCACGCGGGCAACGCCCCGGAGAGTCTCGATGACGTCGACGTCGCAGACGGCAGCAAGATCGTGAACAACGTCTTCGGCGACAACTCCGACCAGGTCATCCAAAAGCTGGGCGGAACCACCGCCGGTGGCGGCGATCTGTTGAAGAAGCTGCTGCCCATTCTGGCGCCGATGGTCATGGCCTTCCTGGCCGGCAAGGTCTTCTCCGGCAGCCACACGCCCGCACCGGCCACCACGAACACCGGCGCCGCGACCGGCGGCGACGGTTCCGGGCCGGTCGACGTGCCGGGGAACCTCGGAGGCAGCGGCGAAGCATCGACCACGACTGCAGACGCCGGCAGCGGCGGGCTCGGGGACATCCTGGGCAGCGTTCTGGGCGGCGGCAGCACTGCCGGCGGCGCCTCGAGCTCCGGCGGCGGCCTCGGCGACATCCTGGGCAGCATCCTGGGCGGCGGCAGCACCGCCGGCGGCGCCTCGAGCTCCGGCGGCGGCCTGGGCGACATCCTGGGCGGCCTGCTCGGCGGCGGCAAGAAGTAACGCCACGACGTACCGGCGCGGGCGGTGCGCTCAGGCGTGGGCTGCCACGGCCGCCGCCACGGCGGGAGCAACCCGCTCGTCGAACGGCGACGGCACGATCTGCTCGGGGGTGGGGTTCTCCACCAAACCAGCGATCGCCTGCGCTGCAGCGATTTTCATCCACTCGGTGATGGCCGGGGCACCGGAGTCGAGGGCACCGCGGAAGATCCCGGGGAAGGCGAGCACGTTGTTGATCTGGTTCGGGTAATCCGACCGGCCGGTGGCCACCACACTGGCGTATTTGTGCGCGATGTCCGGATGCACCTCGGGGTCGGGGTTGGCCAGCGCGAAGATGATCGGCTTGGGTGCCATGGCCGCGATGTACTCCTCGTGCACGGTGCCGCCGGACACCCCGATGTAGACGTTCGCATCGCGTAGCGCATCGCCCAGGGTGCCGCGCACACCGCGTGGGTTGGTCGACATCGCCAGCCGCGGCTTGTGGTCCTTCAGGTCGGTCCGGTAGGGCTCGACGACCCCCGGGTGTCACACACGACGACATCGGGGATGCCCGAACGGCGCAGGATGTCGGTGATCGCCACGCCCGCTGCGCCGGCGCCACCGACCACGACCCGCAGCTTTTTCAGCTCCTGGCCGGTCACCTTGGCTGCGTTGATCAGCGCGGCCAGCGCCACGACGGCGGTGCCGTGCTGATCATCGTGGAAGACCGGGATGTTGAGCCGCTCCTGCAGCTTGCGCTCGATCTCGAAGCAGCGCGGCGCCGAGATGTCCTCCAGGTTGATGCCGCCGTACGTCGGGGCGATCCGGGCGATCGCATCGACCAGTTCCTCGACGGTGCCGCTGTTCATACAGACGGGGACGGCGTCGACGTCGGCGAAGTGTTTGAACAGCACCGCCTTGCCCTCCATGACCGGCATCGCTGCCTCCGGACCGATGTTGCCCAGGCCGAGCACCGCCGTGCCGTCGCTGACCACGGCCACGGTGTTGCTGCGGCTGGTGTAGCGCATCGACAACGTCGCGTCGGCCGCGATCGCCCGGCAGACCTGGGCCACCCCGGGGGTGTAGATGACCGAAAGATCGGCGCTGTCGCGCAGTTGCGTGCGCGCGACGACGCCGAGTTTGCCGCCTTCGTGGGCCACGAAGACCGGGTCGGCCGGGTCGAAATCGAAGGCGGACGCGGGGTCAGCAGGCACCGAAGCCATGACGGGGTAGACCTTCCAACAGAGGGAACTAAACGCAGCGTGGTTCGAGGGTAGGGCCCGGATGGGATCGACTGGGCAGCTACGAGGAAGACAGAGGTGCGGGTGGCCTCCGAGGGCCATACTCAACCACAGCTACCGCTCGGAGGGCACGGCGGGACCGCGATCCGGTCCGGTCTCGAAAGTGACCGACGGCCGGAAGTTGGCCTTGCGAGCCGCCCGGCGCAGCGCAGCCAGCACGGGCACACCGGTCAGCAGGATCAGGGTCACGGTCGTGATGGCCCGGCCCAGGTCCCAGCCGAACGAGGTTGCGAGGTTGAACGCGACGAACCGGGTGAGGTTGTCGGCCAGCGGTGCGCCGGCGACGAAACTGACCGAGGTGTCGCCCCCGGTCGCGAACGGCCAGAACCACATGTTCAGCGCCCACCCGTAGAACAAACTCGACACCACGCCGTACGCCGAGAGCAACGCCAGCTCCAGCCACCCGCGGCACCGCGGCAGCAGGGCGGCCCCCAGGCCGACCCAGCCGGCTCCGAGCATCTGGAAGGGCAGCCACGGGCCGACCCCGGCGGTCAGCAACGCGGAGGCGAACATGCTCGTGGCCCCCAACACGAAGCCGAAGCCCGCACCGAACACCCGACCGGCGAGGATCAGCAGGAAGAACATCACCTCGATGCCCGCCGTACCCGCGCCCAGCGGGCGGATCGCGGCGTCCAGGGCGCTGAGTACGCCGAGCATCGCAATCGCTTTGGCATCGATACCGCCTTCGGAGACCTCCGCGAGGACCACCGCAAGCAGCAACGGCAGGAGCAGCCCGAAAAGGAACGGCGCGTCCCGGGCATGCTGCGCCAGCGCCGAGCCGGGGGCGACGAACAACGGCCACAGGAAGCCGAACGCGCCGACGGCACTGACCAACCCGATCGCAGCCAGGGAGCGTGGCTTGAGTGAGATCGCGGCGGTCATCGCGCATCCTGCACGATGGGCGCGACCTGGTCGAGTGTGAGGACCGGCACCGGCGCCATGATCTTGGCGATCTGCGGCGCGTAGGCCGCCGACGCGAGTACGACCTGCGGGGTGGAACCGTCGGCGATCACCTCACCCTGCGCCATCAGCACCACGCGGTCGGTCGCCGCAGCGACGAACTCCACGTCGTGGCTGGCGATCAGCACGGCCGCGCCCTCGTCGGCGAGCCGCCGGACCGTGCACCGCAGCGCCGCCTTCGCGTCGTAGTCCAGACCTCGGGTGGGTTCATCCAGGAGTACGACAAGTGGCCGGGCCGCGAGTTGAATGGCCAGAACCAGCGAAAGTCGTTGTCCCTCGGACAGATCCCGCGGGTGACGGTCATCGGGAACGCCGGGGGCGAACTGGTCGAGCAATCCGCGCGCAGTGCCATCGGGAGCACCGGCCGTGCTGTCGGCAGCGTGTAGCTCGGCGCCGACGCTGGCCAGGTAGAGCAGGTCCGAGGCGGTCTGCGGGACCAGGCCGATCAGTTCGCGGCGCTCTCCCGCCGACATCGCCCGCGGATCCTCGCCGCCGACCCGCACCGTGCCGTGATCCATCGGACCGCTACCCTGCAACGCCCACAGCAGCGAGGACTTGCCTGATCCGTTGCGGCCCATCAACGCCGTGACGGATCCGGGGAACAACTGCAGGTCTACGCCGCGGACCGCCGGAACGCGACCATGGGTCACTCCGACGCTCAGGGCGATCAGCGACGCGACAGGGCCCGCGGGGCTGGGCCGGCGCGCTGCGACATCCGCGGCGGCCTCCCGCAACTGCGCGGCCCGCCGTCGTGCATCGCGCACGGACAGCGGCAGCGGGGACCACTTCGCGAGCCGGCCGAGTTCGACCAACGGCGGTGCCACATCCGAAACCGCCATGATCGCAGCGGGTTCGCCGATCCGCACCCGACCGTCCGTGCCGACGTGAATGACCCGATCGGCGTACGGGATGACCCGCTCGATGCGGTGCTCGGCGACGACGACGGTCACGGCCAGGTCGTGCACGAGGCGGGTGATCGTGGCCAGCACGTCCTCGGCGGCGTTCGGGTCAAGGGCCGAGGTCGGTTCGTCCAGCAGCAGCACCTGAGGTTGCATCGTCAGGGCTGCACCGATGGCCACCCGTTGTTGTTGGCCGCCGGACAGGTCCGACAGGGGCCGGTCGCGCAACTCCGCGATGCCCAGCACGTCCAGGGTCTCCTCGACCCGTTTGCGCATCACGTCGGGAGCCAGCCCGCGCTGCTCCATCCCGTAGGCCAGCTCCTCCTCGACCGTGTCGGTGATGAAGCTGGCCGCCGGATCCTGACCGACGTAGCCGATGACATCGGCCAGGTCGCGTGGGCGGTGATCGGCGGTGCTGCGGTCGGCCACCGTGATGGTGCCGGCGACGGTGCCGCCGGTGAAGTGCGGCATCAAGCCGTTGATCGCGGTCAGCAAGGTGGACTTGCCCGAGCCCGTACGCCCCACGATCAGAACCAGCTCGGCCGTTTCGACGGCCAGGTTGACGTCAACGAGCGTCGGGGCGTCCGCGCCTTCGTAGGTCAGACTCACCCGATCGAACTGCACAATCTCATTCACGTCGTCACCACCTCACGTCGGGCCGCCATGGGGTCCGGGGTGAAGATCCCCGGCAGCGCCGCGATCAAGAACCCGATCAGCGCCAACAACGGCACCGCGGGCACGCCGAGCGGCTCGGTCGGCATGCTCGCCGCCTCCGGGTGCAGGCTCAGCGCGGCGTACACCAGACCCACGGTCCACAGTCCGCACTCCAGGGTCAACGCTTCAGGCACCCCCACGGGTCGGGCCGGTAGATCGTCACCGGGCTACGACGTCCTGCCAGCGCGATTCCGGCCACGCCAAGGGCCAGGCCGGCGATCAGCAGGCCGAGACTGAGACGAAGGGGAATGTCACCCTGGTCCAACAGACCGAACAGGCCCACGCACACCCCGATCAGGCCGAAGAACGTGACGCCTCCGGTGACCAGCCGGCTGGACCGGGACTGCTCACGCAATGCACCGTAACCGCGCGAATCCATGGCTGCCGCAAGGGCTAACGATCGTTCCAGCGTTTCCTCCATCAGGGGCAGCCCGATCCGCCGGATGCGATGGATGCCGCCTCGCAGATCACCGCGCAACTGTTGGGCACGCGTGACCCGCCCGACTCCGAGCACCAACGTGGGCACCACGCTGACGGCGACGACAACCGCCGTGCCGACGTCCCGGAGCGCTGACGGCAGCAGCCGCAGCAGCCGGCGCGGATTGGCCAGGGCGTTCGCCGCACCGAAGCACAGGAACATGGCCGCCAGCCGCAAACCCTCGCAGGCGGCGACGACCAGCCCCTCGAGACTGATGGGGCCCAGCAACTGGATCCCGGCGGCCCAGCTGGGCATGTCGACGGTCGGCAGGCGCAGCAGGACCGTGTCACCGGTCTTGGCACCGACCAGCACGTAGAGCACGACACGGGTCACGATGACGAACGCGCCCAGGTAGAAGTACCACCGGAAGGCGCGGGCCCACGGCGCGTCGGTCCGGCGGGACAACACCACGAAAACCACCGCGGCCATGGCGATGGCCAGCAGCAACGGGTTGGTGACCTGGCTGACTGCCGCGGCCACGCAGATTGCCCACACCCACCACGCACCAGGATGCAGGGCACGCGAGACGGAGACCGCGTGGAAGGACCGCGCCACCCGATCAGCCGCGACGACGGCGCGCCGCCAGCAGCCCGGCTCCGCCCAGACCCGCGACCGCGACGACACCGGCTCCGACGGCCACGGCCGTGTTGCCCGACCCGGCAGCAGAGTCGGCGGGCTGCCCGGCGGCCACCGCGTCACCGTTGCCAGCCGGCCCGGAGCTGCTTGCTCCGGCGGACGCGGCGGCACTGCTGGTACCCGTGCTGCTCGCGGCGCTGCGCGATGCCGCAGCGGAACTCGTGGCCGACGCTGCCGTGGTGGCTGATCCGGAAGTCGCCGACATGGAACCGGGACTGCTCGTTGCCCCGGCGCTCGGCGCACCCGACGGGACTGAACCCGGCTGCGCTGCGGAGGAGTCCGGGGCTGGCGCAGGTCCAGCCGGAGCCTTGGCCGACGTCGACGGCATCGTGGTCGACGTCGGCTTGGGTGGCGTCGGCTTGGGCGTCGACGGCTTGGGCGCAGGTGTCGAGCTCGTCGGCTTCGGTGTCGGCTTGGACGTGCTGCCGCCGGAGGAGATGGCCGGCGGTTTGATAGCCGGTTGAGCACCGGCCCCGAAACTGAAGCCGACTGCGGTACCGGGCTGTGGACGGTAGCTCGCGACGCCGAGACTGCCGTACCGCCACGATCCACCTGCGGGCCCCACCCAGAACGACCAGTACGCCTTGCTCGACGGTGTCGACTGACACGACCCGGATGGAGCGCCGTTCAGCTGGCACAGAAAACCAGGCTGCGTGACGACCGTCGTGGGTCCGAACCCGGTCGCTGCCAGCGCTGCCCATGCCGACGACGGGGTTCCGGCGGCGCACTTCGTCGTCACTCCGGTACGGCCGTCCACTCCGTTCCAGGAGACGACCACCGTCACGCCGCTGCTCGTCGTGCACCCTGTCGCAGCGGCCGCCGGCGACAGCGTTCCGGCCCCGCCGGCCGCGAGGACGGCGAGCGGGGCCAGTACGAGGGCAGCCGAGCGCGAGAACCGGGTCACCGGTTAGTGCTTCCCGCGGCGACGGGAGACGCGGCGCAGCCCCGCGGCGCCGGTCGCCAGGGCGCCGCCGGCGACAACGGCTCCCACGAGGAGGCCACCGCCCGAACTGTCTTGCGGTCCGTCGGTGATGACCGGTGGGCCGGTCACCGTCGAGGTCGCGGTGGCGGTCGGGGTAACCGTGCCGGTCGGGGTCGCGGTGCCGGTCGGGGTCGCTATGCAGGCGTCGGCCGGAGTAGCCGCGGCCGACCCGGATGCGCTCACCGTGACGTAGCTGGAGCCGACGAGGCCCACGATCCCCTGCGCCGTGGCCGTGTCGTCCGACTGGTCGGGCGCAGCCTTGCTACCCAACTTCTTCTTGTCGGCCAGGCTCTGCGCATTCGCCGCCAGGCCGCCGCGTAGGGCGGCCGGGAAACCGCAGTCGTACTGCAGCGTCTTCAGGTAGGAGCGGGCCTTGGTCGCTCGCACTGTGTCCCCGGCCGCGGTGAACGCCATCGCTGCCAAGCCGGTCGAGTTGGCGACACCCACGGTTCCGACCGCGCCGGCGGAGTTCTGCTGACCGGCCAGATACGTCACGGCCTTGCTCAGCGCATCGCGCTGGCCGCCAACGGCCACCAGCGCCTGGATCACGAAACCGGTCGCGTCGGGGTCACTCACGCACGTTGTGTCGTCCAAGGTGAAGTCGAACCCGCCGTTGCTGCACTGTTGCTTCAGCAGGTAGGAGACGGCGCTCGGCGACACCGTCTGACCAACCCGCTGCAGGCTCAACAAGGCAAGGGACTGACTGATGCTGCTGGAGTAGTCCTGTGCATCCTTCACGCTGGGATCCAGCTTGTCCTGGAACCGCCCCGATGCCGCCAATCGGTCCTGTAGTTGATCGATCAGGTCGACGCCCCCGAAGGTGCGCGGGTTCTGTTCCTCCACGACCGCCAGCAACAGGGCCTTGGCGGTCGCCCCAGCGGAAATGGCCGGACCGCTTCCGGTGTAGGCCGTCACGTTCTTGGCAAACCAGGCGGTGGACTTCGCCGCCTGCGCTTTGCTGGTTCCGGAGGCGGCCAGGCCCATGATGGCGTCGGCCGTGCCGCCGGTGTTGGCATACCGCGGGCCGCCCATGAAGGAGTCGTAGAGCAGGTGATCGTCGCCGGCGGCCAGTTGCTGGGACAGATAGCGGGCGGCAGACGCGCCCGGATCGGTGATCGTCGCGGCCGATGCGGGGGTGCTGATCGCGACGCTGGCGGCGATGACTCCCGCCGGAATCGTAAGAAAGACCGCGCGACGCGCGGCAGTGCTGGATTGCATGAGGCCTTCCTGAAGGTCCTCTGCACGACCTGATCCTGGGCGGAAAGCCTGGAACTCGGCCCGCAGATCTCGACGGGTGTGAGTTACTGCGCGATGGCTGGTATCCCGGCTCGTGATCGTGACGATCACCTACGGTTGCGGACCAGCGCCGGATTCTGACCGGCTTCCCCTTCCACCGTGCCTGCCCCGATCGTCGACCTGGGCAGGTGGCCAGGGTATCGCAACCGTCCGGCCGATCCGGCCCGCGGCCTGCTTGCGCGCTACTCTCGTCACCGTGACCACGACCCTCGTCCTCGCCGGGGTGCACACCCCTGTGAGCCGGTACGCCGAGTCACTGCTCACCGGCGACGGCACCCGGGTGCTGCGCCCGTTGGCAGACGAGGCAGATCCGGCTCTTTCCGACACGATCAGCACCGTCACGGAACCCGCTTTCGCCTCGCCGCCCGAGGGCTGGGTGACCGAAGAATCGAACGACCTGGTGCGCTCGATCCTCTACGCCCGCGGCGCCGTTCTGGTCGACAACCTGGCCGCGTGGGTGGCCGGAAAGATCACCGCGGCGAATGCCTGGGACGCTCCCGAGAAAGCCAACGCCGCCGTCACCGACGCCACGCTCGAACTCGCCGCTCTGCTGTCGGCTCTGCCGTACGACGCGGTGGTCATCAGCCGCGAGCTGGGTCTGATGGTCGCTGCCGGTGCACCGGTCGACCGCACGCTGCAAGACGCCCTGGGCCTGGCGAACACGGTCCTGTCCAACCACCTGAGTCGGGCCGTCCTGCTGATGGGCGGCCGGGCGGTCGACCTTTCCGCGTTCCCGGCACTGCCCTACTGACCTCGCGTCGTCGTCCTCCGTCCTATCCCCGGCGGACCCGGCGGCGGTCGTCGGGCAGCCGCACCGTGGCGCCGGTCGCGTCCAGGTGGGCCAGCAGCGCCAGGACGACGCGCCGGCTCGTTCCGAGCGCCTGCCGGGCCGTGCTCACCGTGAACGGCTGGTCGAGGTCGGCCAAAAGGTCCACGGCGCGCCGGTCGGCACCCGGCAGGAGCACGATGCCGTCGGCGACGCGCAACAGCAGACCGTCGCGGTGCAACCGGCCGATCCGCGACCGGTCAAGGCCCAGCTCGGCCAAGCGCTGCGCCGTCGGTGCCGCGAACGGTGCCGATGCCAACTCCTCCTGCAACTCCTGCACCGCCGGATCCATCTCGACGCGGCGGGCCGTGCCCACCCGGCCCGCCGCCACCGGTAGCCACCCCTCGGCGAGCGCCGCCACGATGACAGGGTCGGGCAGATCGAGCGCCTGCGCTGCCTCCGGGATCGCCAACTGCCCCCGGCCGCGTCGACCGCCGTCCGCAGCCGGTCACGTAGTTCGCTTGCCCGATCGGCTCCGATCAGCCAATCCCCGACCGCCACCGCACCGTCCGGTACCGGGTCCACGGGGGCGCCGATCCGGGCCAGGTCCGATCGGCGTACGACGCCCCGGCGACGCAGCTCGGCCGCCGGGGTCGCGCCGTACTCCCCCAAGGACGTCGCCCGCTCGGCGGCCGAGCCCCGACGCTCCAGCGCCGGCGGGAGCGGGTCGAGGACCTCGAGGCCCCACAGGCGCCGGCTGCCGGGGTCTCGCAGTACCCCGCGGTCCGCTACCCGCAGCGGAAGCGCCGCATCGAGCCGCAGCCGGTAGAAACCGCCTCCCAACCGCCGGGTCCGCACTCCCACCGCAGCCGAACCCAGATGCAGCATCGGCCGCTCGGGAACCCGCTCCGGGCCGATCAGTCGAACGTCGGCCTCCCGGGTCGGCAGGAACGCACCCAGCGTCGTCAGCGCAGTCCCCCGGGTCAGCGAATCCGGCACCGGCGCAGCCAGATTCAGGGCTACCCGGGCAACGCCGGTCGCACTCGGACACGGTCGGCCCAGCGATTCCACGCCGCGCACCCGCACCTGCTGCGAACCGGCCGCGAGTTGCTCCCCTGCCCGGATCGTGCCGGCCGGCAGGGTGCCGGTGACCACGGTTCCTGCCCCCTTGATGTGGAACCGGCGGTCGACCCACAACCGCACGTCCGCCGACGGGTCAGGACCGGGTACGCCGCCCAGCACCCCACCGAGAACCTCGCGGAGCCGGTCCAGGCCGGCACCGGTGTGTCCGCTGGCCACGACGGCCGGCATGTGCGCCAGCCCGGTACCCGCCAGGGCTTCTCGCGCTTGCCCGAGGGCCGGTGCGGGATCGGCCAGGTCGGCCCTGGTGATGACCAGCAGGCCGTGCCGGACGCCGAGAGCCTCCAGCACAGCGAGGTGTTCGCCGGTCTGCGGCATCCAGCCGTCGTCGGCGGCCACCACCAACATCGCGACCGGGACCGGGCCCAGTCCGGCCAGCGCGGTGGCGATGAACCGCTCGTGCCCGGGAACGTCGACGAAAGCGACCTGGCCGACCGGTGGCAGATCGGTCCAGGCGTACCCCAGCTCGATGGTCAGCCCGCGCCGACGCTCCTCGGTCAACCGGTCGGGGTCGGTACCGGTCAGCGCCCGCACGAGCGTGGACTTGCCGTGATCGACGTGACCGGCGGTGGCGACGACCTGCATCAGCCGGCCGCCACGACCCGCACCACCGCCTGCGCCAGCGCCTCGTCGTCCGCCTCGGGCACCGTGAGCAGGTCCAGCTCCAGACGGTCGTCATGTACTCGCCCGACGACCGGTGGCTCACCCAGCCGCAGCGCCCGGGCGTACTGCGGCGGCACCGTGAGCGTCCAACTGGGCAACGGCACCCCCGGTGCGCCTCCCCCGCCGACCCTGCCGGCCGACTTCCGGACGTCGACGTCGCAACCCGGGACCTGCTCGCGCAACCGGGCCGCCAGGGTTTCGGCCCGCTGCCTGAGCTCTTCCGGGCGCCGGGCCAACGCTTGCGCGACCGGGGTGGGCGGACCGCACAGCGTGGCTTCCAGCGCCGCCAGCGTCAGCTTGTCCACCCGCACCGCGCGCGCCATGGGGTGCCGGCGCAACCGGTGCACGAGAGCGGCATCACCCAGCAGGAGCCCGCACTGCGGCCCGCCGAGCAGTTTGTCCCCGGAGGCGGTGACCAGGTCCGCGCCCGCGCGCAGGGTGCTGGCCGCGTCCGGCTCCTCGGGCAGGCGGGGATGCGGTGCGAGCAGGCCGGAACCGATGTCCATGACGACCGGCACCCCGAGCCCGGTGAGGGCGGAGACCGCCACGCTAGAGGTGAAGCCCTCCACGCGGAAGTTGGACGGGTGCACCTTCAGCACGAATCCGGTCCGGTCGTTGACCGCGCTCGCATAGTCCTCCCGCCGGACCCGGTTGGTGGTCCCGACCTCGCGCAGCCGGACGCCGACGGACTCCAACAACTCCGGGATCCGGAACCCGTCGCCGATCTCGACCATCTCGCCGCGCGCGACCACGATCTCACCGTCCGCGGCCAGTGCCCGCGCCGCCAGGACCAGGGCCGCAGCACCGTTGTTGACCACGTGCACGTCGCCCGCCTCCGGTACGGCCGCGCGCAGCGCATCCATCGCCGCGCGTCCACGCGGTCCCCGGCGGGCCGACTCGAGGTCCATCTCGACGTCCGTCGCCCCCGCCGCCACCGCGACCGCTTCGCGCGCGGCGTGCGACAGCGGCGCCCGGCCCAGATTGGTATGCACGATCACTCCGGTCGCGTTGATGACCCGGCGCATCGACGTACCACTGGCCGGCAGGGCGTCCAGTGCCGCGTCCACGACCGACTCAGGGGCGAGTTCGCCACGCCGGCAACGGTCTTGCGCCGCGACGATCGACGCCTTGACCCGGTCCCGGCCGAGCCGGTCGATGGACCGCGCCAGCCGGGGATCGGCCAGCAACGCATCCGTCCGGGGCACCCGGCGGCGAGGGTCCTGCACGGGTCCTCCTGCGGTGACGGGACGAAGTGGCGGAGGCGGACGGGAATCGAACCCGCCTGGCCGGGATACCCGGCCACAACGGTTTTGAAGACCGCGCCCGTCACCAGACGAGGAACGCCTCCGCCGGAAGCCTAACGGGCGAGAACCTCCGAACGGGGTACGGCGTGAACTAGCGTGAGTTCCGACACCGCGAGAAGGAGTTCCGATGGTTGGCACACCGCTGGAATGGCCGGTGCTGCGGCAGTTGCGCAGCGGCGACCGGCTGGGTCGCGGCGCGGCAGTCCAGTCCGCGCGCAGCCGGGATCTGATCGCCCGCACCGAGCAGGCCGACGCCGTCGTCCCGTCCGTGTGCCCGTTCTGCGCGGTGGGCTGCGGGCAGCGGGTCTTCGTCTCGGACGGCAAGGTGACGCAGATCGAGGGTGACCCGGCGAGCCCCATCTCGCGAGGCCGCCTGTGTCCCAAGGGAAGTGCGAGCAAGCAGTTGGTCACCTCGGCCAGCCGCGTCACGAAGGTGCGGTACCGCCGACCGGGCGGCTCGCAATGGGAGGATCTCGATCTCGACACCGCGATGGACATGATCGCCGACCGGGTCATCGCCACCCGCCGGCAGATGTGGCAGTGGCAGGACGAGCAGGGCAAGCGGACCCGGCGCACGCTGGGTATCGCCAGCCTCGGAGGAGCGACCCTCGACAACGAGGAGAACTACCTCATGAAGAAGCTCTACACGGCGCTGGGCGCGATCCAGATCGAGAACCAAGCCCGCATTTGACACTCCTCCACCGTTCCCGGTCTGGGAGCGAGCTTCGGCCGGGGAGGAGCCACATCCTTCCAGCAGGACCTGGCCAACGCCGACTGCATCCTGATCGAGGGCTCCAACATGGCCGAGTGTCACCCGGTGGGTTTCCAGTGGGTGATGGAGGCCAAGAAGCGGGGCGCGATGATCATCCACGTCGACCCGCGATTCACCCGTACTTCTGCGGTCGCTGACCTGCACGTGCCGCTGCGCGCCGGCACCGATGTGATGTTCCTCGGCGCCCTGGTGAACTACGTCCTGCAGAACGAACTGGACTTCCGCGAGTACGTCGTGAACTTCACCAACGCTGCGTCGATCGTCAGCGAGGATTTCGTCGACACCGAGGATCTGGACGGCCTGTTCTCCGGCTGGGATGAGGAGAAGCGGCACTACGACCCCAGCACCTGGCAGTACGAAGGAGCGACCGAGTCCGCGGCCGCCGGTCAGCGCGACCCCGGTCAGCCGGCGGGACCCGACGAATCGAGCGACGCCGAGCAGTCGCACGAGGCCGGTCAGTCCGAGACAGCGGGTTCCGGCGGGCCGTCGGTAGGTGCCAAGCCGGAACGCGACGAGACCCTGCAACACCCGCGCTGCGTCTACCAGATCCTCAAGCGGCACTTCGCCCGCTACACCCCCGAGCTGGTGGAGCAGGTCTGCGGGGTGCCGCCGGAGCAGTTCGAGCAGGTGGCGCGCGCCCTCACCGACAACTCCGGGCGCGAACGCACCAGCGCCTTCTGTTATGCCGTCGGCTGGACGCACCACTCCACCGGTGTGCAGAACATCCGCACCGCATCCATCCTGCAGCTGCTGCTGGGCAACATCGGCCGGCCCGGCGGCGGGATCATGGCGTTGCGCGGCCACGCGAGCATCCAGGGCTCGACCGACATCCCGACGCTCTACAACCTGCTGCCCGGGTACATCCCGATGCCGCATGCGCAGCAGCACGAGGACCTCGACTCGTTCGTCGCGGAGGACGCCGGGAAGACCGGGTACTGGGGCAACATGCGCGATTACGCGGTCAGTCTGCTCAAAGCGTGGTGGGGTGAATCGGCCACTGCTGACAACGATTTCCGGTTCGACTACCTCCCCAGACTGACGGGTCACCACGGCACGTACGACACCGTGGTCAACCAGATCGAGGGGCGCTGCAAGGGTTACTTCGTGATCGGCGAGAACCCGGCGATCGGCTCCGCCAACGGCAAGATGCAGCGCCTGGGTCTGGCCAACCTGGATTGGCTGGTCGTGCGGGACATGGCGATGATCGAGACGGCGACCTTCTGGAAGGACGGCCCCGAGATCGACACCGGGGAGTTGGTCACCGCCGAGATCGGCACCGAGGTCTTCTTCCTGCCGGCTGCCTCCCACGTGGAGAAGAAGGGCACCTTCACCAACACCCAGCGCCTGCTGCAGTGGCGCCACCAGGCGGTGCAACCGCCGGGCGATGCCCGCAGCGACCTGCAGTTCTACTACGAGCTGGGGCAGCGCATCCGGGCCAAGCTGGCCGGATCGACCGACGAGATGGACGCGCCGCTGCTGGACCTCACGTGGGACTACCCGACCGAGGGTCCGTTGCAGGAGCCGGATGCCGAGGCCGTCCTGGCCGAGATCAACGGCTACGACACCTCCGGCGACCACCCAAGCCCGGTGTCGTCGTACACCCAGCTCAAGAGCGACGGGTCGACGTCCTGTGGCTGCTGGATCTACGCCGGGGTCTACGCGGACGGGGTCAACCAGGCGGCCCGTCGCAAGCCGCGCTGGGAGCAGGACGAGGTGGCGCTGGAATGGGGTTGGGCCTGGCCGGCCAATCGCCGCATCCTCTACAACCGGGCGGCGGCCGACCCGCAGGGGCAACCCTGGAGCGAGCGCAAGAAGTACGTCTGGTGGGACGAGCAGGCGGGCACGTGGACGGGCGCGGACGTGCCCGACTTCGTCGCCGATCGTCCGCCGGACTACGTCCCGCCCGAGGGCGCCACCGGCCCGGACGCGATCGGCGGCGGCGATCCGTTCATCATGCAGACCGACGGCAAGGCCTGGCTCTATGCACCCGTGGGACTGGCCGATGGCCCGCTGCCGGCGTTCTACGAGCCGCCCGAGTCACCGGTGAGCAACGCCGTGTACCGCCAGCAGAGCAACCCGGCCCTGGAACCGATCACAACCGGTTCCAACCCGATGAACCCGTCGCTGACGCACGTGTTCCCGTACGTGTTCACCAGCTATCGGTTGACCGAGCATCACACCGCGGGCGGGATGAGCCGGACCCTGCCCTACCTGTCGGAGTTGCAACCGGAGATGTTCTGTGAGGTCTCACCCCGCCTGGCCGCGCAGCGCGGCCTGGAGCACGGCGGGTGGGCCACCATCGTCACCTCCCGCTCGGCGATCGAGGCCCGCGTCGTGGTCACCGAGCGACTGCGCTCGTTGCGCCTTGGCGATCAGTTCGTCGAACAGGTCGGCTTGCCCTACCACTGGGGTGGCAACGGTCTGGTCACCGGCGACGCGGCCAACGACCTGGTGGGCGTGGCCCTCGACCCGAACGTGCATATCCAGGACAAGGTCGGCACCTGCGACATCCGGGCCGGTCGTCGACCCCGTGGTGCCGCGCTACTGGATTTCGTCCAGCAATACCGTGACCGTGCCGCCGATTCGCAGGAGTAGCCGTGAACCATTCGCTGTCCGGACCCCTCGACGACCCGGCGGGTGACGCGGGGTACGACGGGCATCCGCCGCGCAAGGGCTTCTTCACCGATACCTCGATCTGCATCGGGTGCAAGGCGTGTGAGGTGGCGTGCAAGGAGTGGAACGCCGTCCCCGAGGACGGGCTGGCGATGACCGGCATGTCCTACGACAACACCGTGGCACTCGGCGCATCGACCTGGCGGCACGTGGCGTTCGTCGAGCAGACCGAGCCCCCATCGCCGCCTGCAGTGGATCTCGGAATGCCGGTCGTGGGTCCGCCTGAGCCGCAAGGCGATCCGGGCGAAGTGCGCTGGTTGATGTCCTCGGACGTGTGTAAGCACTGCACGCACGCCGCCTGTCTTGACGTGTGCCCGACCGGCGCGCTCTTTCGCACCGAGTTCGGCACCGTGGTGGTTCAGCCGGATGTGTGCAACGGGTGCGGGTACTGCGTTCCGGCGTGCCCCTACGGCGTGATCGACATCCGCCCGGGCGACGGGCGAGCATTCAAATGCACGCTGTGCTACGACCGGCTCAAGGCCGACCGGACGCCGGCCTGCGCCCAGGCCTGCCCCACCCAGTCCATCCAGTTCGGCGATCTGTCCGAACTGCGCGAACGGGCGGCAACGCGGGTGGCGGACCTGCACGCCGAGGGAGTCACGCAGGCGCGTCTGTACGGCGCCGATCCCACCGACGGGGTGGGCGGAGATGGGGCGTTCTTCCTGCTGCTGGACGAACCTGAGGTTTACGGCCTGCCGCCGGACCCGGTCGTGACAACGCGCGATCTGGGCTCCATCTGGCGGCACGTGGGTGCCGCGGCGGCCACCCTGGTCGGCGTCGGCGTCGCCTCCTTCGTGGGGCGCCGATGAAGGAACAAGCAATGGTCCCGGGAGCCGAATTCGACTCCTACTACGGCCGCCCCATCATCAAGCAACCCACGTGGAAGACACCCGACGTACCGCTCTACCTGTTCGTCGGCGGGCTCGCCGGTGCCTCCGCCGTCCTGGCCGAAGGGGCGGCGCTGACCGGGCGCCCTGCCCTCGCCCGAGTCGCGCGGCTGGCGGCCGCCTCGGGCGCCGGGGTGGGCACCATCGCGCTGATCCACGACCTGGGCCGGCCGGAGCGCTTCCTGAACATGTTGCGGGTCTTCAAGCCCACCTCGCCGCTATCGGTGGGCTCGTTCATCCTCGCGCCGTTCGCGACGCTGTCCTCGGCCGCTGCAGCCTGCCAGGTGACGGGATGGCTGCCGGGTGTCGAACGCCTGAGCGGCGTGGGCGCAGCGGTCTTCGGTCCCGCGCTGGCTACCTACACCGGCGCCCTGATCTGCAACACGGCAGTACCGGCGTGGCACGAGGCCTACCGCGAGATGCCCTTCATCTTCGGCGGCTCGGGGGCAACCGCGGCCGGTGGCCTGGCGATGGTCTTCACCCCGGTCGCGCAGGCCGCACCGGCCCGACGCATGTTGATCGCCGGAGCTGCCGTGGAGATCGCCGCCGCCGAGAGCCTGGTCCGCCGGCTCGGCATGGTGGCCGAGCCCTACCAACAGGGGCGACCCGGGTTCTTCATGAAGACGGCGCGGGCCACCACCGCTGTCGCTGCCGGTGCCACGTTGTTGCTGGGGCGTCGTTCCCGGGTCGCCTCGGCGATCGCCGGCGGCGCATGCGTGGCGGCGTCACTGCTGACCCGGTTCGGCATCTTCGAAGCGGGCATGGCCTCGGCGAACGACCCCAAGTACACCGTGGTGCCGCAACGCGAACGGGTGCGCGCACGGCAAGCGGCCCAGGCCGCCGTCGCACAATAAGCCGGTGACCACTACCGACCCTTCACGATTGACCCAGTACGCCGCCGGCGGCGGTTGCGCCTGCAAGGTCCCGCCCGGAGAACTCGAGCGGGTGCTCGGCGCCCTCGTCCCGCCGGCCGGAGACGATCTCCTGGTGGGGGTCGAGCATGGTGACGACGCTGCGGTGGTGCGGCTGGACGACCGGCGGGCGCTGGTGGTGACGACCGACTTCTTCACCCCGGTGGTCGACGATCCGTACGACTGGGGCCGGATCGCGGCGGCGAACGCGCTGTCGGATGTCTACGCGATGGGCGGCGAACCGCTGGCAGCGGTCAACCTGCTGGCCTGGCCGCGCGACAAGATCCCCTTCGACCTGGCTGCCGATGTGCTGCGCGGTGGCGCCGACGTGGCGCGGGAGGCGGGCTGCTACCTGGCCGGCGGGCACAGCATCGACGACCCCGAACCCAAGTACGGTCTGGCCGTGACCGGTATCGCCGACCCGGAACGCCTGTTGCGCAACGATTCCGGCGCTGCCGGTTTGCCGCTGACGCTCACCAAGCCGCTCGGACTCGGTGTCCTCAACAACCGGCACAAAGCCACGGGCGAGGTGTTCCCGGAGGCGATCGAAGTGATGACGACGCTGAACCGGGACGCTTCCCGGGCGGCGCTCGACGCCGGCGCGGTGTGCGCGACCGACGTCACCGGTTTCGGCCTGCTGGGTCACCTGTTCAAACTGTGCCGGGCCAGCGGGGTTTCGGCGGTGATCGAGTCGGACGCCGTGCCCTATCTCGACCCGGTCCGCTCGTCGTACGCCGCCGGCTTCGTCCCCGGGGGCAGCCGGCGCAACCTGGACTGGGTGCGCCCGCACCTTGACTCGCAGGTGGACGAGGACGAGCTGGTGCTGCTGGCCGATGCCCAGACCTCGGGCGGGCTGCTGGTGGCCGGCGAGCTGCCCGGCTACCCGGTGATCGGCCAGCTCGTCCCGGCCGGATCGGCGACGGTCAGCGTGCGCTGAGCGGCGTGGGTGCAGTCCGCGGCTGGACGACTCAACTGATGTGGGTCTGCACGAACGGCGGCTTCACGACCTTCGCCGGCAACGACCTTCCGCGTACGTCGATGCTCACCTCATCGCCCTCGGCCACCCCGCGGTCGAGCAGGGCCAGGGCGATCCCCTGCTTCAGCGTCGGCGACATCGTGCCCGAGGTGACCTCGCCGATCTGCTGGCCGTCGGCGCCCAGCACCGCACAGTGCGCTCGCGGGATACCCCGCCCGGTCGCCAGCAGCCCCCAGGTCAGCCGGTAGTCCTTACGGGCCTTCTGCGCCTCGAGCGCTTCCTTGCCCCAGAAGGCGTCCTTCTTCCAGCCCACGGCCCAGCCGGCGCGCGCCATGTTCGGAGTGATGTCCATCGACAAGTCGTTGCCGTGCAGCGGGTAGCCCATCTCGGTGCGCAACGTGTCCCGGGCGCCGAGCCCGCAGGGAAGCCCGTCGAACGGTGCCATCGCCTCGACGAGCGCATCCCACAGCGCGGGGGTGTCGTCCCAGCGCGGCACCAGCTCGAAGCCCTTCTCCCCGTGTAACCCGACCGCAACACGATGACCTCGCGCCCATCCCATTCGGCACGGGCGAAGGACATGTAGTCCAGGTCGGTCGGCAGCCCGAGCGCGGCAACCACCTCGGCGCTCTTTGGTCCCTGGACCGCGATGATGCCGTAGTCGGTGTGCAGGTTGGTGATCGAAATACCCTCCGGCGCAGCAGCTTTCAGCCGAGAGACCACTTCTGCGGTATTGGCGGCGTTGGGCACCAGGAAGATGTCGTCCTCGGCCTCGAAGTACTGGATCAGGTCGTCCACCACACCGCCACTCGCGTCGTCGCAGCACATCGTGTACTGCGCCTTGGGCGGCGCGACCTTCCGCAGGTCGTTGGTGAAGCACTCGTTCACGAAGTCGGCGGCGCCCTGTCCTGCGACCCGGGCCTTGCCCAGGTGACTGACGTCGAACAGACCGACCCTCTCGCGGACCGCCTGGTGCTCACGCAGGACGCCGCCACCGGGGTACTCGATGGGCATCTCCCACCCGCCGAAGTCGGCCATCTTGGCGCCCAGAGCGACGTGGCGGTCATGCAGGGGAGAAGTCGCGAGAGTCATGCCCGAACGGTATCGAAGCCCGCGGCGTATCTTTACCGGGAGTGCCGCAAACCCGCGCGGCGACCCGAAGCAACCGACGACGCGAAGGAATCGCTTCATGACCTCGATCAGCCTGTCCGATCGCATCCCCGCCCGACCGGCCGTCGCGACCCTGGCAGTCCTGTCCCACAAGCAGGACACGGGTGCGCGCGTCATTCCCGTCGAATGGCTCTCCGCGGATGCCGTGACGTACGTCGATGAGTACCTCAGTGCCGTCGGCGCCTCCGGCGCTGCCGACGAGGTCATCAAGGTCACCGGCGTCCCCGGCACCGACGCCCTCGTGCTGGTGGTCGGTAGCGGACTGAGCTCTGCTCCCGGGGACGAGGACGCCGAATCAGTGCGTCGCGCGGCGGGTTCCGCCTCGCGCGCGCTGGCCGGTACGTCGAACGCTGCCCTGCTCTTCCCGACCGCCACGCCCGCGTTGCTGGCTGCCACCACCGAAGGCGCACTGTTCGGCGCTTACTCGTTCACGACGTACAAGAGCAAGGACGCCAAGGCGCCTGTCGGACGGCTCACGGTGGTCACCGCGGACGCCAAGAGTGCTGCTGCGCGCAAGGTGTTGGCACGGGCCACGGCAGTGGCCGAGCAGGTGAGCTGGGCACGGGATCTGGTCAACACTCCCCCGCTGGACCTCTACCCGGCCTCGTTCGCCGCGGAGGCACGCAAGCACTTCACCGGGACCAAGGTCGCCGTCCGGGTGGCCGACGAGAAGGCGCTGGAGCGGCAGCAGTGCGGTGGCCTGATCGGGGTCGGTCGGGGTTCGGCCCGCCCGCCGCGTCTGGTCACGTTGACCTACAAACCGGCCCGCGCCAAGGCGAGCATCGTCCTGGTCGGGAAGGGGATCACGTTCGACTCCGGCGGTCTGTGCTTGAAGCCGGCCGACGGGATGCTGACGATGAAGAGTGACATGGCCGGTGCGGCCGCGGTCGCCGCCGCGACGGGCGCGATCGCCGCGCTCGGGCTTCCGATCGCCGTGACCACCTACCTGTGTCTCGCCGAGAACATGACCGGCGCCGATGCGCAGCGTCCGAGCGACGTGGTCACGATGCCGAACGGCAAGACCGTCGAAATCATCAACACCGACGCCGAAGGGCGCCTGGTCATGGCCGACGGTCTCGCCATCGGATCTACCGTGAAGCCGGACCTGATGCTGGACGTGGCCACCCTCACCGGTGCGGCGATGGTGGCACTCGGCGGCCGCACCACGGCGGTCATCGGCAACACCGAGGAAATCGTCGACCAGGTCATCGAAGCCGCCAAGACCACCGGCGAGGACATGTGGCCGATGCCGTTGCTGCAGGAGCTGCGGCCGTCGCTGGACTCCCAGATCGCCGACGTCAAGCACACCGGCGAGCGCTGGGGCGGGGCGATCACCGCTGCATTGTTCCTGCAGGAATTCGTCGGCGAGGTGAGCGGTACCCAGATCCCCTGGGCGCACCTGGACATCGCCGGGCCGTCGTTCAACGACAAGTCGCCCTACGGCTACACCCCGGCCGGCGGCACCGGCCACGGCGTACGCACCGTGGTGGCGCTCGCGGAATCACTGGCCCGCTGAGCGGAGGCGCGAAGGCCGGCGAGGTCGAACGCCTCGCCGGCCCGGTGCGCCCGCACCAACGCAACACTCTCGCGCCAGGAGATCTCGATCGCGCCGTACTGCACGGCGTGCTCCCGCCGCGGTTCGGGCAGGTCGAAATGCTCGCCGGGCTCACCGCGGCGTTGCAGCCACCGTTGATCGATGCCCAACCGCTCGGCGAACTGCAGCAACTCCTCGCTGCTGTCCGCGACCAGATGGCACCAGCGTGAGCGGAACCGACGATCGGCGCTGCCCACGGTGGCATCGATGAAGGCGTCGTCGATGTAGACGCTCACCGCGTCGCCGTTCCTTGCACCCCGCGGACGCTGCGGTCAGCCGCCGGACTTCCGGCGGAACATCTGCTGCGCACCGCTGGTCTCTGCGCGGTGCGACCCGTGCACCTTGCTGTCCGAGCCGCCCGCGCTGACGTCACGGCCGCCGTGCGCGTGCTTGCGGTCCAGGGCTTCGCGAAACTTGCGCTTCGCCTCGTCTGCCGGAGACTGCGCAGACTGGTCCGCGTCCTGTGGGGCTTGATCGTCATCGTGCGCGTGAGGGGTCTTTGCCACCTCGATCACCTCCCGGTGGATGGATGCCTTCGGGCCACTCTCGCATGCTCCCTCATGGCCGGACCAGCCATTTGCGCGCCGCCAGTGACACAATCGCGGGAAGCGGACAGCGACGCGACGAGGCGTTCGGACGTACCCGGTCCCGACCCGTACTCGTCGCCAACTGACCACGTCACGGACCCCGCGTGCGCGGGCTGGGAGAGATCGGAGAGACTGGGAAGCATGGCTGAACGCGTGACAATGCCCGCATTGGGAGAGTCGGTCACCGAGGGCACGGTGACCCGTTGGTTGAAGCAGGTGGGCGATCACGTGGCGGTGGACGAACCGCTACTGGAAGTCTCCACCGACAAGGTCGACACCGAGATCCCGTCTCCGGTCGAAGGCACCTTGCAACAGATCCTCGCCGAGGAGGACGAGACCGTACCCGTCGGCGCCGACCTCGCCGTCGTCGGTGACGGCGATGCCGCACCCGCGGACGCTGCACCCGACGAAACCGCCTCGCAGTCAACGGAGTCCGCGCAGGAGCCAGCCGCGGAACCGCAGGCCGAGGCCGAGCCCACCGCCCCGTCGACGGAGCAGGCCGCACCGGCTGAGGCGTCCTCGAGCGGAGAGGTGTCCGGCGGTGAGACGATCACGATGCCGGCTCTCGGCGAGTCGGTCACCGAAGGCACGATCACCCGTTGGCTGAAGGCCGAGGGTGACGACGTCGCGGTGGACGAGCCGCTGCTGGAAGTCTCCACCGACAAGGTCGACACCGAGATCCCCTCGCCCGTCGCGGGCAAGTTGACCAAGATCC
Source organism: Branchiibius cervicis (assembly GCF_042661605.1). Lineage (NCBI taxonomy): Bacteria > Bacillati > Actinomycetota > Actinomycetes > Micrococcales > Dermacoccaceae > Branchiibius > Branchiibius cervicis. Next base: position 1,224,396 of record NZ_JBHSWJ010000002.1, on the reverse strand, counting down.
TGGTGAGCGAGGACGAGACGGTGCCGGTCGGTGCCGACCTCGCGATCGTCGGAGGCAGCGCCGCCGCGCCCGCCGCGGAGGCACCCGCTCAGGAGACGCCGGAGCCGGCCAAGGAAGCCGAGCCCGCGAAGGAACCGGAGCAAGCCAAGGAGCCCGAGCCCGCGAAGGAACCCGAGCCCGCGAAGGAACCCGAGCCGGCACAGGAGCCCGAGCCCGTCAAGCAGCCGCAGCCTGCGGCCGCCGAACCGGCCAAGGAGCCCGAACCCGTCGGTACGGCCGCCGGCTCGCAGCCCGAGAAGGCCTCCGCTGACGACGCGGCGAGCTACGTGACACCACTGGTGCGCAAGCTGGCCGCCGAGAACGACGTCGATCTGTCGACCATCACCGGATCGGGTGTCGGCGGGCGGATCCGGAAGCAGGACGTCCTGGCCGCGGCGGAAGCCGCGAAGCAGGCTGCTGCCCAACCTGCTGCCCCGGAGCCGGCCCCCGCGGCCGCGCCTGCTGCGCCGGCGGCCCCGAGGATCGCTCCGGTATCGGCCAAGCGCGGCACCACCGAGAAGATGAGCCGGATGCGCAAGCTGATCGCCACGCGCATGGTGGAGTCGCTGCAGACGTCGGCGCAGCTGACTACGGTGGTCGAGGTCGACGTGACCAAGATCGCCCGGTTGCGTGACCGCAGCAAGGCCGAGTTCGAGCGCCGGGAAGGAATCAAACTCAGCTTCCTGCCCTTCTTCGCGCTGGCCACGATCGAGGCGCTGAAGGCCTACCCGGTGCTCAACGCCAGCGTTGAAGACGACTCGATCGTCTACCACGCCAGCGAGAACCTCGGGATCGCGGTCGACACGCCCAAGGGCCTGTTCGTCCCTGTCATCCAGAGCGCCGGCGACCTCAATATCGCCGGCCTGGCCCGACGCATCGCCGATCTGGCCAGCCGGACCCGCGATAACAAGGTCACTCCGGATGAGTTGGGCGGCGGCACATTCACGCTGACCAACACCGGCAGCCGGGGCGCGTTGTTCGACACTCCGATCATCAATCAGCCGCAGGTCGGCATCCTGGGTACCGGCGCGGTGGTCAAGCGTCCGGTCGTGGAAAGCGACGCCGACGGTGGCGAGACCATCGCCATCCGCTCGATGGTCTACCTGGCGCTGTCCTACGACCACCGGATCGTCGACGGAGCGGACGCCGCCCGCTTCCTGACCACGATCAAGGCGCGCCTCGAGGAGGGTGCCTTCGAGGTCTGATCCCCTAGGTTGAGTGCATGACCCAGCGCGTTGCCGTCACCGGATCCTCCGGCCTGATCGGCAGCGCGCTGTGTCATGCGCTGCGCGACCGTGGCGACGAGGTGATCCGGCTGGTACGCCGCCCGGTCCAGCAACCCGATGAAGTCACCTGGGATCCCGGTGCGGGGGACGTGAATTTGGAGGCGCTGCAGGGCATTTCGGCAGTCGTGAATCTCGCGGGTGCGGGTATCGGCGACAAGCGCTGGACCCCGGAGTACAAACAGGTCATTCGTTCATCACGGGTCGACGCCACGAGGACCATTGCGACGGCGGTCGCCGCTCTCGACGGACCGCGCTTTCTGTCCGGATCGGCAAGCGGTTTCTACGGCGATCGCGGCGAACAGCAACTGACCGAGCGCAGCGACTCCGGTGAAGGATTCCTGGCCGGTGTGGTCCGCGACTGGGAGCATGCCGCTGAGCCGGCGGTGGTGGCCGGCGCCCCTACGGCTTTTCTGCGCACGGGCATCGTGCTGTCCCCGGAGGGTGGCGCCGCCAGCCGAATGCTGCCCCTGGCCAAATGGGGCCTCGGGGGCCGCTGGGCTCGGGCCGTCAATGGTTCCCCTGGATCGCCCTGCCCGACCAGGTCGCGGCCCTGCTCTTCCTGCTGGACAACCCGCAGATCACCGGCCCGGTCAACCTGGTCGCTCCGGCACCGGTCCGGCAGAAGGAGTTGGCGCATGCTCTGGGCTCGGCCTACCACCGCCCCGCAGTTTTGCCCGCACCGTCCTTCGCGTTGCACGCCGTCCTCGGTGAGTTCGCCAGCGACGTGCTCACCAGTGCCAAGATCGTGCCGGAAGTGCTGCAGGACAACGGCTTCCAATGGGAGTTCAGCACTATTGATACGGTCGCCCGGTGGTTGGCCCGATCCTCGTAGCAACCGGTACGGCGCCGGTGCTAGATTGCTAGCATGTCGGCTGAATCCCCCGCGGTGATGATCCGCGCCCACGACCTGCACAAGTCGTTCGGCGACTTCGAAGCGGTACGCGGCATCGACGTCGACGTCGTCCGCGGAGAATCGTTCGGTTTCCTCGGACCCAACGGCGCCGGCAAGTCCTCGACGATGCGGATGATCGCCGCGGTCTCGCCCGTGACCAGCGGTGACCTGCGCATCCTCGACATGGACCCGGCCACTCACGGGTCGCAGATACGTGCCCGGCTCGGCGTGTGCCCGCAGGACGACACCCTTGACAACGAACTCACCGTGCGCGAGAACCTGATCGTCTACGGCCGCTACTTCGGGATCGGCCGCAAACAGGTGCGCGCCAAGGCCGATGAGCTGCTGGACTTCGCCCAGTTGACCGAGAAGGCGGACGCCAAGGTCGACGACTTGTCCGGCGGGATGAAGCGGCGGCTGACCATCGCACGATCCTTGGTCAACGATCCTGAACTGCTGCTCCTCGACGAGCCGACGACCGGCCTGGATCCGCAAGCCCGACACGTCCTATGGGACAAGCTGTTTCGACTGAAGCAGCAAGGCGTGACGCTGGTCATCACGACCCACTACATGGACGAGGCGGAGCAGTTGTGCGACCGCTTGGTCGTGATGGATCAGGGTCGCATCGCCGCCGAGGGCACCCCGGCAGCCCTGATCGCGCAGTACGCCAGTCGGGAGGTCGCGGAGGTGCGGTTCGGAGTAGTCGACCACGCGGCGTACGCCGAGCAGGTGGACGGACTCGCCGACCGCATCGAGGTGCTCCCCGACCGGTTGCTGCTCTACACCGACAACGGCGAGAAGGTACTGGCCGCGGTCGCCGAGCGCGGCCTCCTCCCGACGGCCGCACTGGTGCGGCGGGCCTCCCTCGAAGACGTCTTCCTGCGGTTGACCGGCCGCAGCCTCGTGGACTGACCCGCGATGAGCACCGTTCCCGCCCCATCGCATTGGGCGCTGACCACCCGGCTGACCGACTATTGGCTAACCGTGCTGCGGCGCACCTGGCGCGGCAGCATCGTCACCTCGTTCCTCAACCCGCTGCTCTACGTCGCGGCCATGGGCGTGTTCCTCGGCGGATTCATCAAGAGCGATCCGGCCACCCTGGACGGCGCGACCAGTTACCTGAACTTCGTCGTGCCCGGGCTCCTTGCGGCCCAGTCCATGCAGTTGGCGATCGGTGATGCGACCTACCCGGTCATGGGCGCGATCAAGTGGGACAAGACGTACTTCTCGATGCTCGCCTCCCCCGTCGGCATCGGCGAGATCGTCGCGGCGCACTTCGGTTTCATCATGCTGCGGATCGCCATCAGTTCGGCGGTGTTCGTGCTGGTGATGACGCCGTTCGGGGTGATCAGCAGCGTGGTCGGCGGGTTCGCAGCGTTCGCGATCCAGCTGCTGATCGGCTGGGCGTTCGTCGCCCCGATGTACGCCGTGTCCTGCCTGCTGAAGAACGAGAGCGGCTTTTCGCTGATCTTCCGGCTGGTCGTCATGCCGTTGGTGTTGTTCTCCGGCGCCTTCTTCCCGATCCACAACCTGCCCAGTGTGCTGGAACACCTGGCCAGGATCTCGCCGCTGTGGCAGGGGGTCGAACTGACCCGGATGGCCACTCTGGGCACGTGGAACCCGGCCGCTTGGTGGCATGTGCTGTATCTGGCCGTGATCGGCCTGGTGTTCACCGCTTTGTCGGTGCGGTTCCTGCGACGACGGTTGGTGCGCTGATGTCCGTGATCGCTCCTACAGCGGCCCGGGTCACCGGCCGCAAACTGTCCGCGCTCGAAGCAACCGGCACCATCGTCTATCGCAACTTGCTGGTCTACCGGCGCAGCTGGCTGGTGTTCGTCAGCGGGTTCCTCGAGCCGGTCCTCTACCTGTTCTCCATCGGTATCGGCGTCGGCAAACTGATCCCGGGGTTCGAGGTCGACGGTCACCTCATCCGGTACGCCGCCTTCGTGGCTCCCGGCATGCTTGCGGCCTCGGCCATGAACGGCGCCCTTTTCGACGCGACGTTCAACGTGTTCTTCCGGCTGCGCTACGCCAAGCTCTACGACCAGATCCTGGCCACGCCCCGTACCCCCGCCGACATTGCGCGCGGTGAGATCAGTTGGGCGCTGTTGCGCGGCGGAATCTACTCCGCGGCGTTCCTGCTGGTCATGCTGGCGATGGGCCTGATCGACTCGTGGCTGGCGATCCTGGCGCTGCCGGCAGCGTTGCTGATCGGCTTCGCGTTCGCGGCAATCGCGATGGGCCTGACCACGTGGATGCGCTCCTGGCAGGATTTTGAATACATCACCCTCGCCACCTTGCCGATGTTCCTGTTTTCGGCGACCTTCTTCCCCTTGTCGGCGTTCCCCGCTTGGCTGCAATGGATCGTGCAATGCACCCCGCTGTACCGCGGGGTCGTGCTGTGCCGGGAGCTCACGACCGGACACGTCACCTGGGCCAGCGGGGTCTCCGTGGTCTACCTGATGGCGTTGGGCTTGCTCGGTACGGCGATCGTGCGGCGCCGCCTGGCGGCTCTGCTGCTGAAGTAGGCCAGCGGGTCGACTGGTTCCTGGTATCTACGCCTGCGTGCGGGCCGTCGTCACCGGGTCGGACTATTCCTGGTGCCAGGCGCTGACCCGCCAGCCGTCCGGGGTCCTCGTCAGGTCGAAATCCACCGTGTTGGTCTGCGCTGGTATTGCGCGCTCAATGCCCGCCACCAGCAACCGGCAGGCCGACCGGGTGATTACCGAACTCAACCGGGCCGAGGTGGCCGAGCGGTGCGTCACTACCGCACTGCGAACCTCGAACCGGACGTCCTGGTACGACGCCCTGCGCGCTCTCACCGTCGACAGGTCCCTCGAATCCTGTTGCCACGCAGTCGAACCCACAACAAAGGCTCCTGCGAGGCGGGTCGTGTCCAGTGCGTTCCAGGACTCTGCGCGGTTGGCGAGCAGCGACCGCAGAAGCGCAGCCGGGTCCGCGAGGGCGGTTTCGCCGTTAGTCGGCGCAGGCGCCGGCTGCGACGAGGACGTCGGTCCGACGGGTTCCACCGCAGGTTCCGGGGCCGCGACGACGATCCGCGTGCTGGCAGCGACGGCGGGCTGCTGGACGGAGCGGGTCACTGCCGGCACAGCCCGCTGATCCGGGGCTATCAGCCACCACCCGGTCACGACAACCAGGGCGGTCAGGCACCCGGCGATCACGACCCGACGCCGCGATCGCGCCGGTTCCGTCGCGGCATGCCTGCCCCGCCGGGTCGGTGCGCGATTGCGCACATCTGCGGTGCTGCGGTCGGCTGATGCCGCAACCACACCGACGCGGCTGTCGTTCTCCGCGTCGCTGCCGACGTGTCGCGAGAACCACCCGCGCCGGCGCAGCGGTTCCGGCGCGGGCAGCGCCTCGGCGACTGCCCGGGCCCGGATCCGGCGGGTCAGGTCCGCGGCCGGGTCACCGGGCGGGGGCGCAGTACGAGCACCCGCCGACAAGCCCACCGGCGCCGGTTCGGCATCAGCTGCGGCCCAGATCAGTTCGGCCAGCTGGGCGGCACCGGGCCGGGCCGAAGGAGTGTGCGACAGGCAGGAGGTGATGACGTCGCACAACCGCTCGTCGAGCTGGCTCGCGACGTCGACCAGGCGGGGTCGCATGGCCGCCGGCGGCGGCGCCTCGCCGGTCGCGCACGCCCAGGCGATCGCACCCAGCCCATAGCAATCGCTGGCGGCATCTGCCGGGGCCCCACCGAGGACCTCCGGCGCGGACCACAGCTCGGTGGCCCACCTCTCGACACCGTCGGTCTGCGCGGTGAGGTGGGCCGCACCGAGATCGGCGAGCATCGGCCGGCCGTTGGCCGTGAGCAACACGTTGGACGGTTTCACGTCGCCGTGCACCAGCCCGAGCGAGTGCAGCCGATGCACCGCCCGCGCGACGGGGACCAGCACGGTGACCAGTTCGCCGGCGGTGAAGTGACCGCGGGCGCCGATCACGTCGGCCAACGATCCGCCTTCCGCCAGCGGCATCACCAGGGCGGTGACCTCCTGCCCGTCCTGGGACCCGCGGACCACCTCAAGGACCGGCAGCAGATGGTCGTCCGTGACGGTCCGGGCCCACGTCGCCTCGTCGGCCCGGTCCTGCGGCAGGAGCTTGGCCGCCAGGCGCATCCCGTCGTCTCGGCGTACGGCCCACACCGTCCCCGAGCCTCCGGCACCGATCGGCCGCAACACGTCGTACCCGGGAATGGTCGGTGGCGATGTCTCCTGCACGCCTACAGGCTGGCGTGGATCGGTTCCGGTCCGCAGAAGTTATCCACAGGGGGTGGTCAGAAGTGGTTGCGCGCCGTGACCGCGTGCAGGTCAGCGCGCGCCGCGTCCGCAGCCTGGGCTTTACGCATCAGCGGCTCGGTGACCGTGCGGGTGAAGTACTGGATCAACGGTCCGGTGAAGAACGCGGTCACCACGGTGCCGGGCCCGATCTGGCCGTGGAAGATCGCGGCGAGGAGGAGGAAGAACACGTCCTGCGTGCCGCGGACGGCCCGGTACGGCGCCTTCGAATGGTCGACGATCATCGGCGCGACGGCGTCGTACGGCGCGGTCCCCAGCCCCGGCTGCATGTACATCGCGGCGCCGAGGCAGAAGACGGCGATGCCGATCGCGAACAGCAGCGTCTTCAACCACGGCTGCGGAGCGTCCGGGACCAGCGGGTCCAGCAGGGCGGTGAACCACTGCACCATGAACCCGGTCAGCACCATGTTCAGGATCGAACCGATCCCGATGTACTTACGGCCCCAGATGAGCATCGGGATGAACAGCACGATGTTGCTGATCAGTTGGTAGGCACCCAGATCCAGGCCGAGCTTGTGGCTGATACCGATGTTGGCTGCGGTGTAGGGATCGACACCCACCTGTGCGACACGTAACGTCGCCGACCCCAGGCCGATCAGGGCGATGCCGACGAGCACCCAGAAGATCCGGCTGACGAGTGCCCGATCGATAGTCATGTCTCATCAAACCAGAGGTGCGGCGTACGCTGGCGCGATGCACTTCGAGTACCTCCCCGGGTTGGTCCCCTATGAGCAGGGTTGGGCACTACAACGGCAGATCCACGAGCACGTCGCCGACGGGACTCGCGAGGACACCGTCCTGCTGCTGCAGCACGAAGCGGTCTACACCGCGGGCAAGCGCACCGAGGCGCACGAGCGGCCGTTCGACGGCACTCCGGTCATCGACGTGGACCGCGGCGGCAAGATCACCTGGCACGGGCCGGGGCAGCTGGTCGGGTACCCGATCCTGCGGCTGGCCGAACCGCTGGACGTGGTCGGTTACGTCCGGCGGGTCGAGGAAGTGTTGATCAGCAGTTGCCGCGACGTCGGCCTGGACGTCGAGCGCGTTGAAGGGCGCAGCGGTGTGTGGCTTCCGGCGGACGACGGCAAACCGGCACGCAAGCTGGGTCAGATCGGGATCCGGGTCTCCCGTGGCGTGACGATGCACGGGTTCGCTCTCAACTGCGACTGCGACCTGTCGTGGTCGCAGGTGATCGTGCCGTGCGGGATCGCCGACGCCGGGGTCACCTCGATCAGCCAGGAGTTGGGCCGGGACGTCAGCGTCGAGGAGATTCTCCCGTACGTCGAGAAGCACCTGACCGAGATCCTCACCCCTGAGTGGCCCGACGGGAGCACTGGCGACCCGGCGTACAGTATCGGGGTGACCATCGCCCCCGAAGGACGCAAACTGCTTCGTGTCGAGGCGCGCAACGCGCAGAGCCCGATCGAACGCAAACCGGAATGGATCCGGACCACCGCGAAGATGGGTCCGGAATACACCTCGCTGCATTCCCTGGTGAAACGCGAGGGGCTGCACACGGTGTGCCAGGAAGCCGGTTGCCCCAACATTTTCGAATGCTGGGAGGACCGCGAGGCCACGTTCCTCATCGGCGGTGAACAATGCACGCGGCGGTGCGACTTCTGCCAGATCGACACGGGCAAACCGGCGGATCTGGACCGCGATGAGCCGCGCCGGGTAGCCGAATCCGTGCAACAGATGGGTCTGCGCTACGCCACCATCACCGGTGTTGCGCGCGATGACCTGGAGGACGGCGGCGCGTGGCTCTACGCAGAGACGATCCGACAAGTGCACGATCTCAACCCCGGCACCGGTGTCGAGATCCTCATTCCGGATTTCAACGCCGTCCCCGAGCAGGTGGGTGCCGTCATCGACGCCGCGCCGGAGGTCTTCGCGCACAACGTCGAAACCGTGCCGCGGATCTTCAAGCGGATCCGTCCGGCCTTCCGCTACGAACGCTCGCTCGCGGTCATCACGATGGGTCGCGATGCCGGGCTGGTCACCAAGTCCAACCTGATCCTGGGCATGGGCGAGGAGGATCACGAGATCGAGCAGGCGCTGCGCGATCTGCAGGACGCGGGGACCGACCTGATCACCATCACGCAGTACCTTCGGCCGTCCCTTCGTCACCACCCGGTCGACCGGTGGGTCAAGCCGGAAGAATTCGTGCACTGGATGGACGTCGCCAACGATCTGGGCTTCAAGGGCGTGATGAGCGGTCCGCTGGTGCGCTCGTCGTACCGGGCAGGTCGTCTCTACGCGCAAGCGATGGAAGCCTCGGGTCGCGAACTGCCCCCGCAGTTGGCCCACCTCGCTGCTGCGGCTGCCTCCCCTGCTCGCCAGGAAGCGGCATCCGTGGTGTCCCGCAGCCGCGTATCCTGAACTCCATGCCGTCACCGTCGTCGCAGGCCGCCTCGGCCACCGAGAAGAAGTCGCGCTTCTCACGCAAGAAGAAGAACACCTCCGGGGAACCCGGCGCGTCGCGCAGATGAAGCAGCTGTTCACGATGTCGCGGGCGCAGAACCCGTCGATCCCGTGGTGGATGGCGCTGGCGTTCGTGCTCGGATTCGGTGTCTTGCTGATCATCGGCCTTCTGCTGCACCACCCGATCATCTTCGGGTTCTTCGGTGTGCTCATCGGGATCCTGCTAGCCATGATCGTCTTCGGCCGGTTGGCGGAGAAGGCGGCCTATGGCCAACTCGAGGGACAGCCCGGAGCGTCCGCTGCTGCCCTGTCGGCGTTGCGGCGCGGCTGGTACTTCGACAAGGAACCCGTTGCGGCAGAAGCGAACCGGGCCCGTTCAGTAAACGACCTCGCGTCGGCTGCCATGGTGTTCCGCGCGGTCGGCCGCCCCGGGGTGGTGCTGGTGGGCGAAGGACCGGCCACCTCGACCCGCAAGTTGCTGGAGTCGGAGAAGAAGCGGGTCGCGCGAGTCGCCGGGCCTGAGGTGCCGGTCTATCTGCTGCGTGTGGGCCAGGGCACCGACACCGTGCCGGTCGCGGACCTGACCAAGCGGTTGAACAAGATGGACAAGAAGCTGACCGACGCGGAGGTGGCCGCGGTCAACAAGCGACTGCGGGCACTCGGGGCTGCGAAGCCGCCGATCCCCAAGGGGATGGACCCGCGCAACGCGCCGCGGGTGGACCGCCGCGCGGCCCGCGGTCGCTGACGTCGGACATCAGGTAAGCGGTAATCGGCAATCCAGCGGTTGTTTCCAGAGCAAAACAACCGCTGGATCGCTGATCACCGCTGATGTGCAGGGCGATTCCAGACCGCTAGGTGCAGCCCCTGCGCCATTGCTCGCATGACCTGCGCCTGCACGGCGGGCCACTCTTCGATGACCTGCACGTAGCTGACCCGCATGACGTGGTATCCGAGCAACGTCAGTGCTCGGTCGTGTTCGATGTCTTCATCGCGCTGTTTGCCCACGTGGTGGCCACCATCCACTTGGAGTACCAGACGGTCACCGATGAGGAAGTCCACGTGATGGCCCTCGATCCAAATCTGCGCCGCCACGTCGATTCGTAGCTTGTGAAACCGCAGCCGCACGATCGTCTCGAGCCCCGAATCCGCGAACGGCGCCATTGCCGCCAGCACGGTCCGAGCCCGCGGTCGTAGCTTCAACCTGCTCATCGCACTCCGGGCGATCAGGCCCTTGTTCACCGCGGACTCCCAGGCGGCGACCGCATCCTCGAATGGTTGACATTCTGCGATCAGCGCCAGAACGTTCTCGATCGAATCCGTGAGCTGATCTGGCGCCCTTGCGACAACCGGCGCAGTCCAGTGCACGACCGCACCGCCGGCGTTGCGGCTGCCGGAACCGACGTGCGCCGCGACATGCGGTGTCTGGTCGCACCTGGTCCATAGTTCGAGCCGCCGTGCCTGGGTCACGCAGGTCAGCACGACCGACCGCCGTGCTGCCTCAACCATCATCGGGTCAGCCTCGGGCAGGGCAACCCAGCCTTTCCGGACCCTGATGAGTTCGCCGGCTCCGACCGCGGCAGTGATGGCGTGCCGGCTCACTCCCGCCGCAATCAACACGCGCACCGGCAGAACGGAACCGGCCCTATGGGCCACGCGCAGTATCACCCTGTTGTCGGTTGGCATCTGGGCAGTGTGCTCGGCTTCCACCGACTCGTGCCCTACGAAACCCCAACGCCTGTGGAAACGAGTTGTGCAGATCAGCGGCAGACGACGATCCAGCGGTCGTTTTTCGAGCAAAACAACCGCTGGATTGCAGATGACCGCCGGCCGGCCGCGATCAGCGGCTGCGAACGATCACCGTGCCGGCGGCCTTGTCGTGCATGCCTCGGCCGTCGCTGTCCCAGATGACCGCGGGAATCACCAGCGCCAACAGCAGGCTGCGGATGGTGCCGCCGGCGACACCGGGCACCGAGCCGTCCATCCGCTGCACGTGCAGTCCGAGCAAACGGTGACCGACCGTCGTACCTAACAGGCTCACCAGCAGCACGTTCTCCGCGACGAACACCAGCAACGGCGCGAAGGAGGCGGAGTGCCCGCCCCACCGATAGCCGAAGAATGCGGCGGCGATCAGTGAGCAGAGCACCCAGTCGAGGAACAGCGCGCCGACCCGGCGTCCGAGCGGTGCCATGGCACCGGCCCCCGACTGCGGTAGGCCCAGTCGCTGACCGGGCCAATCAGGGCTGTCGGTCTCCGGGACGGTGCCACCCAGCCACGATCCGAGATCTTTGCGGTCCACCACGCACACGAGGGTACGTCGTGGGGGCAGGATGGTCGCGGACGTTCCACCCGCCGTACGCCCCCTGGGGAGCCCGTGACCTGCCGGTTTGTCAGTCCCCCGGGTCGCCCAGCGGGACGTAACACGGGTGAAACGTGCGAGTGATTGCCGAGTAATCGCCCCCGCGTAAGGTCGGGGCACGGTGCGGATGGACTTGTTCGCGCCACATCCAGCCAATGGAGGTTCCATGTTCAAATCAGGCGATGAGGTCCTGAAGTACCTGAAGGACGAAGATGTCGAGTTCGTCGACATCCGCTTCTGCGACCTGCCTGGTCAGATGCAGCACTTCAACGTGCCGGCTGCGGCGTTCACCGAGGATGCCTTCACGGTCGGCAACATGTTCGACGGTTCGTCGGTGCGCGGTTTCCAGGCCATCAACGAGTCGGACATGAAGCTGCTGCCGGATCCCGCGACCGCGTACATCGACCCGTTCCGCGACCGCAAGACGCTGGTCATGAACTTTTCGGTCGTCGACCCGTTCACCGACGAGGCCTACAGCCGCGACCCACGTAACGTGGCGGCGAAAGCGGAGGCGTACCTGACCTCGACCGGGATCGCCGACACTGCCTACTTCGCCCCCGAGGCGGAGTTCTACATCTTCGACGACGTGCGGTTCGAGACCAATCAGCGCTCCGGTTACTACTACATCGACTCCGTCGAGGGCGCATGGAACACCGGTCGTGTCGAGGAAGGCGGTAACCGCGGATACAAGACCCGCTATAAGGGCGGATACTTCCCGGTCCCGCCGTCCGACCATTTCGTGGACCTGCGCGACGAGATGGTCGCAGTCCTGGGCCAGGTCGGCCTCGAGGTCGAGCGCGCGCACCACGAAGTGGGCACCGCGGGCCAGCAGGAGATCAACTACAAGTTCACGACCCTGCAGCACTCCGGCGATGACATCCAGAAGTTCAAGTACATCATCAAGAATGTCGCCTGGGCGGCTGGCAAGACCGTGACCTTCATGCCGAAGCCGATCTTCGGCGACAACGGTTCGGGCATGCACACCCACCAGTCGCTGTGGAAGGGCGGCGAGCCGCTGTTCTACGACGAGAAGGGCTACGGCGGCCTGTCGGACATCGCCCGCTGGTACATCGGCGGTCTGCTCAAGCACGCGCCGTCCTTGCTGGCTTTCACCAACCCGACAGTCAACTCCTACCACCGCCTGGTCCCGGGTTACGAGGCGCCGGTCAACCTGGTCTACTCGGCCCGCAACCGTTCGGCCTGTGTGCGTATCCCGATTGCGGGTACGTCGCCCAAGGCCAAGCGCATCGAGTTCCGGATCCCGGACCCGTCGGCGAACCCCTACCTGTGCTTTGCGGCGCAGTTGATGGCCGGCATCGACGGCATCAAGAACCGCATCGAGCCCCCGGAGCCGGTGGATAAGGACCTGTACGAGTTGCCGCCGGAGGAGCACGCGAACATCGCGCAGGTCCCCGGTTCGCTGCCGGCAGTCCTGGACGCGCTGGAGGACGACCACGAGTTCCTCACCGAGGGCGACGTGTTCACCCCCGACCTGATTGAGACCTGGATCGACCTGAAGCGCACCACCGAGGTCGACCCCATCCGGTTCCGCCCGCACCCGCACGAATTCGAGATGTACTACGACTGCTGAGGAGTGAGGCTGGAGTCGTCGACGAGGCGCTAGCCGAGTCGGCGGCGAAGGCCGAGCCCCGCACAGCAGTCGTCAACGGGTACGACTGCTGAGGAGTGAGGCTGGAGTCGTCGACGAGGCGCTAGCCGAGTCGGCGGCGAAGGCCGAGCCCCGCACAGCAGTCGTCAACGGGCGTCAGATAGTCGGACATCTGCACTGTCTCGGTCGTTTCATCGCGAAACGACCGAGACAGTGTTGTTTTGCCGAGTCAGCGTTTGCGCAACGTGTTGAGTACGCCGATCAACCGGTCGAGCGTGGCCAGGCTGAGTTTGCCGTCGGAGACCGCTGCGATCCGCGCAGCGGCAACTCCTTGATCATGGCAGCCATCATTCCCGAGTTCGGGTCGTCTGCCGGAGCCATCTTGTTGATGGCCTGACCGATCAGCGCACCGTGGATCTTCCGGCCCAGCCAGGTCTGCTGTAGATCGCCGACGGTCGAGTCTTCGTCGAACGGCACCAACGGTCGTGCAGCGGGCACCGGCCTGCCGAGCAGTACCGCGAACTCCTGGTCGTCGGCCACCGGACCGCGCGTGGTGCTCACGGGATGCGAGACATCCGCGCCGTGAATTTCGAGACTGACGGTGCTGCGAATGTCCCTGGAGGACAATCCGATTCGGACTTCGTAGGTCCCCGTCGGAACGACCCACGCTTCGTCCGTGGCGTCGTACGTCGCGAACGAGCGAGCGTCGAGCGGCAGGGTCACCTCGCGCGACTCGCCTGCGGTGAGATGCACCTTGGTGTAACCCTTCAACTCCTGCTCGGGCCGCCCGGAACCAGCCGTCTCGGCGTGCACGTACAACTGCACCACGCAGGCACCGGCACGCTCGCCGATGTTGGTGACCCGGACGCCGACCTGCCGGTCGGGGCTGTGCTCCTCCCCCGACACGATGATCGACGACACGTCGAAATCGGTATAGCTCAATCCGTGCCCGAAACAGAACCGGGGTGCCACCTGCCACGTGTCGTGGAACCGGTACCCGACGTTTGCTGCTTCGCGGTATTGCGCCTGCGTCGGGTGTTCGGCGAAGCTCGCGTTGGCGGGCAGCTCCAGCATCGATACCGGGAAGGACTCAGCCAGCCGGCCACCGGGTTCGACCGCACCGGTGAGTACATCGGCTAGGGCCGTGCCACCGGCCTGACCGCCCAAGTAGGCCTCGAGAATGGCCGCCGGCCGGTCCGCCCACGGCATCTCGACAGGCGCTCCACCCATGAGAATCACTGCCGTGCGGGGGTTTTCGGCGACAACCGCCTCCACCAATGCATCGTGGGCCGGTGGTAGCCGCAGGTCGGTGCGGTCGAATCCCTCTGACTCGTAGCTGGCGGGCAGGCCGACCAGGAGTACGACGACCTCGGCTGTTCGTGCGGCGATCCGTGCCGCCGCGATGTCGTCAGCTGTCGCCTCCCCCGTGGCCGCGTCGTAACCGGCGACGTAGGTCAACCGGTCGCCGTAGATGGCCGTCATCGCGTCGAGGGCGTTGTCGAGCCGGGTCGGATGGACCAGCGAGCTTCCCGCGCCCTGGTAGCGCGGGGTCTGTGCAAACGCGCCGATCAGCGCCACCCGGGCGTCGACCGGGAGGGGAAGCAGACCGTTGTTGGTGAGCAACACGCTGGCCTCGGCCGCGGCTCGCCGAGCCAGCGCGTGATGTGCGTCGAAATCGACCGGTGTCGCCGGTGGCCGCGCCGCCACCTTCTCGGCCAGGGCCACCAGCCGGGTGACGGCAGCCTCGAGATCGGACTCGGCCAGGGCGCCGTCGTCCAGTGCCTGCGCGACGCGAGCATCCCACAGACCGCCACTACCGGGCATCTCGAGGTCGGAGCCGGCGTGCACGCCCCGCGGTCGATCGGCGGTCGCCAACCAGTCGCTCATGACCACTCCGTCGAATCCCCAGGTGCGGCGCAGGATCTCGGTGAGCAGGCGATAAGACTCACCGGTGTGTTCGCCGTTGACCTTGTTGTAGGAATGCATCACGGTCCAGGGTGCAGACTCCTTGACCGCGATCTCGAAGCCGGTCAAATACAGCTCGTGCAATGTGCGCTCATCGATGACGGCATCCACCCTCATGCGGTTGGACTCCTGGTTGTTCGCGGCGAAGTGTTTCAGGCAGGCTCCGACCCCCACCGACTGGATGCCGCGGACCATCGCGGCGGCCGCCTTGCCTGACAGGTAAGGGTCCTCCGAGAAGTACTCGAAATTGCGACCTCCGGCCGGGTGCCGCTTGATGTTGAGCCCAGGGCCCAGCAGCACGCCGACGTCCTGAGCCGCGGCCTCACGCCCCAGGGCGACCCCGATGTCCTGCAGGAGGTCTACGTCCCAGGTGGCGCCGAGCCCCGCGGCGGGCGGGAAGCACGTGGCGGGAACCGAGTCGGCCAACCCCACGTGATCGGCCGACCCGATCTGTTTGCGCAGACCGTGCGGGCCATCGGTGAGCATGAACCCGGGTGCGCCGTCGACTGATTCGGTGTTCCAGAAGTCCTTACCCGACAGCAGACGGATCTTGTCCGCGCGGCTGAGCCGGCCCGCGATCTCCTCGGCGGTGCTCACGGCGCGACCTGCTGCTGCACGCGCTGCTGGTGAGGCGACATGGTGACTCCTCCAAGATCGATGACCGGTTATCGCGACTGTACCCAGCTGGTGCCACGACCGCGGAGCCACGTTACGTATGGTTGCCGCGTGACTGAGACGAACCCGGGCCGCCCACCGGATGAGGACTTGACCGCTCGCATCCTGAGCGCCACGGTTGAGATCATTTTCGAGGTCGGCTATGACCAGTTGCGCATCGAGCATGTGGCCAAGCGGGCCGCGTGCGGCAAAACGGCAATCTACCGCCGCTTCCCGGACAAGGGAGAACTCGTTGCGGCCGCCGCCATCTCGGTCATGCATATGGGTGAGATCCCGGACACCGGTGACATCGTCGGAGATCTCCTGCAACACACCATGATCAACGTGAGGAACCAGAACCTGACCCGCCTGCGCGAAGGCACAACCAATGCGATCGCAGCGGCGCTGGACCCCGCAGTCTTTCCCGTGCTGTGGGACCGGTTCTTCAGTATCCGCCGAGAGAACGGCATCCGCCTGATCGAACGCGCCGTGGAACGCGGTCAGATCGATGCCGACACGGACCCCGACCTGCTGCTGGACATGCTCGCTTCGCTGAGCTTCTACCGCTCGACGGTGCGCGGCATCGGCGTCTCCGACGCTCAGTACAAGTGGCTCGTGCACACCCTGGTGGACAGCCCGCCGTTGAATTCGGCACGCGGCTGACTACCGGGTCACATAGCCATCGCCGACTCCCGGGTAGCCGCCGCCGGGCGCACCCCCAGGACCTGAACCGACCGACGGGCCAGCTCCCGCCGCGCCCCCTCGGACAACAATGCATCGGTCACCAGAACATCGACACGGGACAGCTCGCTGACCGTGGTGAGCAGCGCGGTGCTCCACGCAGCGTGATCGGCGACGACCACGACCCGCCGGGCCGCGTTGATCATGGCTCGCTCGACCTGTGCCTCCTGGAAGTTCGATGTGGTGACGCCGGCGTCGATGTCGATGGCCTCTGCTCCGATGATCGCGACATCCACGTGCGTGCGCTCGAGCATGTCGATCGCGACCGGTCCGGCCAAGCCGCCGTTCGCGGTGCGCGCACCCCGGTGAGCACCACCGTCCGGTCGTCCCGGGTCGGGTCGTAGAGAGCTTGCTCGACCAACGGTGAGTTGGTCACCACGCTCAGGCCCGCAAGGTTGCGCAACTCGGTAGCGACTGAATAGGCAACCGTCCCCGCCGACACCGAGACAGTCGACCCGGCTTCGACCAGGCTCGCCGCAGCGCGACCCAGCACCGAATGGGAGGCATCACGAGGCAGCAAACCCTGGCCGCCCGGTGAGTCGTCATGGACGGCGATCGCGCCGCCGTGCACCTTGGTCACCAGGCCCCTGGCAACGAGCGCATCGATGTCCCTGCGGATCGTCATGTCGCTGACACCGAGTTCACCGACAATGCGCGAAACCCGGATTCCGCCGTTCTGGTTTATCCGTCGCAGGATGAAGTCCTGCCGTTGATGAGCCAACATGTCCAACCTCCTACAAAGCCCCACGCGCCATGGGACGTCTCATCTCGTTTCCCCAAGCAATAGTAACGATACGGTTCGTTTCGTTATTGCATGATCAAGTTACCAAGAGAAAGCGCACCGTCGTCCGCATTTTGTTCATTTTCGAACGACCCGGATCGTCTGCAGGCTCGGATCGGCCGCGTAGGCAATCCGCACCCCGGCGTGCGCTGCAGCATCCAGGGTGGCCATGCTCTGGACGGTGATGCGTTCTCCTGGCGCCAGCACCGGGATACCCGGCGGGTACGGCGCGACCAACTCCGCGCTCACCTCCCCGATCGCTTCTGATAATGGAATGGCCTGGGTGGCAGCGAAATACGCCTGCCGTGGCAGCATCGCCATATCCGGCTGAACCTGGTAGGTCCCCACGCTCGCCGGGTCACGCGCCGGACCCCGGTGGCGCGCGATGGCCGCGACCAGCGCATCGACGTACGCAGAAACAGTTTCCGCCGTGTCCGCCATCGAAAGCACGGCAATGACCACGTCGCGATCGGCAGACTCCACCGGAAACCCCCGGTCGATCAGGTCCCGCTCGACAGCGATACCGTCCGCGCCGGTGCCGGGCAGCAGAACCGTGAGTTTGAGCGGGTCGACGTCGGCCGCGCCGAGAACCACCAGTCCCTCCACCTCGTGCAGCCGCCGGCGCGCAGACGCGACAGCCTCCAGCGCCTGGCCCAACAGTGCTGCACCGTCGCGCGCCAGCAATGCCCGCGCAGCATCCGTGCTGGCCAGAATTGCGCCCGCCGGACTGGTCGTCGCCGTCGCTTCTACCGCGGCGTCCAGCCGGGCCAGGTCTATCCGACCGGCGTTCGCCAGGACCAGTGCCGCCTGACTCCACGCCGGCAGCGTCTTGTGGGCGCTGGTGACGACGACATCCGCCCCCAGGGACAGCGCGTGCGCGGGCAGGTCCGGATGAAACCCGAAATGTGCCGCCCATGCCGCGTCCACCACCAGCGGTACGTCGTGCTCGTGCGCTGCGTTCGCGAGTCCCCGTACGTCCCCGACAGTGCCGACGTAGGACGGGTCGCCGACGAAAACCGCACGTACGTCAGGGTTTCGGGCGAGCGCACGGCGTACCTCATCGGGTCGCACCCCGAGCGGCAGGCCGGTTGCACGGTCGACTTCCGGTCTCACCCACACCGGTTCCAGCCCGGCCAGCACCAGACCCAGCAGCAGGGAACGATGCAGCGAGCGGCTGACCACGACGCGGTCTCCGTCACCGCCGAGGGCCAACGCAACCGACTGGTTGGCGTGGGTCGCGCCATCGGTGGAGAAGCGGCAGAAGTCCGCACCCCACAACCGGCCGGCACGCGACTCGGCATCGGCCAGAACTCCGGCGGACAGCTTCATCGTGTCCAGTCCCGCGTAGAGCGGCACGTCCCCCGCGATGACGTCACCCACCAGATCGGTGCGCTGCTTATGGCCGGGAATGGTGAACGGGGTCGGCGGCTGCTCCTGGAAGCGCAGCCACGCGTCGAGCAACGGCGCATCGCCGCGCAACATTCGCGGATCAGTGGGCATCCCGGCCCCCGGACTGGTCTACCCGTGTCATTGACCCACCGTAGACAGCGGGTGAACAGTGAGGCGATGACCACGCTCTACGACGCGCTCGGCGGCGCGGACACCGTCCGCGACCTGGCCGCGGCGTGGCACCGCCGGGTCCTGGACGATCCGGTCGTCAGCCACGCGTTCCGCCGGTTCAAGGCCGACCACACCCGGCGTCTGGCGGCTTACTGGGCGCAGGCCTGGGGCGGCCCTTCGGCGTACACCTCGAGCTACGGCAGCGAGTCCGACCTGGTGCGCATGCACTCGGGCAACGGCGAGCACGAGGAGATGAACCGCCGCGCCGTGGCCTGCTTCGACGCGGCGATGACCGATGCCGCGATCAACGAGGATGCACTACGCAACGCGCTCCATGACTACTTCGCGTTCATGACGAACGGCCCGATGTACGCGTATCACGACAGCCCCGACCAGGTGCCGGACAACCTGTCGATCACCCGTTGGGGGCTCGGCGGTCGCATCGAGGGCTAAGGCCCATCCGGGCGGGTCAACCGACTCGGCCGCGGCAGGCGAGAATTGCGCGGGTGACCAACCGACAAACCAGCCAGGACAGCACGGCCGATGAGAACGACGACCGCTGGCGTGCGCTGGCGGTCTGCCTGGTTGCCGGATTCATGACCCTGCTGGACGTCTCCATTGTCAACGTCGCCCTCCCGGCCATCGCCAAGGGGATCCACGCCAGCTCCAGCGAGTTGCAATGGATCGTCTCGGGATACGCGCTCACGTTCGGCCTGGTGCTGGTCCCCTCCGGCCGGCTGGGCGACGTGCTCGGACGGCGGACGATGTTCATCATCGGAGTGGTCGTCTTCGGGGTGTCCAGTCTCGTGTGCGGACTAGCACCGAACCCGGCCGTGCTGGTCGCGGCGCGCCTGATCCAAGGCGTCGGCGGTGGCATTCTCAATCCGCAGGTCAGCGGTTTGATCCAGGAGATGTTCTCCGGCAGCGAGCGGGGCCGGGCTTTCGGTCTGCTCGGCGCGACGATCGGGATCTCGACCGCAGTCGGCCCGATCACCGGCGGAGCGATCCTGTCCTGGCTGGGCGACGATGCCGGGTGGCGGTGGATCTTCCTGGTCAACATCCCCATCGTCGTCGCTGCGGTCGTCCTTGCCCGCCTCTGGCTGCCGCCCGCCAAGCACAAACTGCGCGACCTCAGCGCCGACCTGGACCCCGTCGGCGTCCTGCTGCTCGGCGCCACGGTGGTCCTGCTGCTCCTACCGCTGGTGCAGAACGGCCAACAGGGCGGGACTGCGCTGCCTTGGTGGCTGGCCGTGATCGGCGCACTCTTCGGAGCCGGGTTCGTGTGGTGGGAACGCCGCTACCGCGCGGCAGGCGGCGACCCACTGGTGGACCTGAGCCTCTTCTCCGTGCCTGGGTACACTCCGGGCGCGGTGATCGGCACCGTCTATTTCGCCGGTTTCACCGGGATCTTCTTCGTCCTCACCATCCACTTCCAGGTGTCGTTGGGGTATTCGCCATTGATGGCCGGCCTGGCCGTCACCCCGTTCGCCGCGGGATCGGCGATCACCTCGGCCCTGTCGGGTCGCCTGGTCGGACGCTTCGGCCGGTCGATGGTCACCGGCGGGCTGCTGCTGGTCCTGATCGGCCTGATCGCCGTCGACGTCGTGCTGACCACCGTGCACGGGGCCCGGACCGGCTGGGCGCTCGCGGGGCCGCTGCTCGTTGCCGGCCTGGGTAGCGGTCTGGTCATCTCCCCCAACGTGACCCTCACCCTGCAAGACGTTCCGGTACGCCGCGCGGGCACCGCCGGCGGAATGCTGCAGACGGGGCAGCGGATCGGGACCGCTGCCGGCATCGCCCTCGTGGGATCGGTGTTCTTCTCCAGCGGATCAGGCGGGCAGGACGGTGCCTCTGCCGCCATCCGGGTCACCGCGGCGCTCGTCACGGTCGCGCTGATCGCCTCGCTCGTCGATCTGCGCGGCCGCAGACGCCCGCACGGTCGACACGAAGTCTCCCCATCGCTGTGAGGCTCAGCGCCGCCGGGTGACCAGTTCGCCGATGAGCATCGCCTGGGCTGCGGCGTAGGTGCCCAGCACGAAGACCTCGGCCAGGACGCGCGGCACCCGTCCCTCCAGGAGCACCTCCCGGATCAGGATCATCGAGTCCGAGGCCAGGAAGAGCACTCCCCCGCATTGCATCGCCCTGCTCGGCGCCGACCAGGCCATCGTGGTCATGCCCCCCAGCAGCACGCCGTACGTCGTGATGATCGGGTCGGGCGCCGACGCCTCACCGCCCCTCATGTCCAGCACCGAGAGGCACGCCAGCCAGGGAACGACCGCGGCCATCCGACCGGCCTTGGGCCGGACTCCGTTGCGCGCCATCATGGCCATGTAACCGATCTGCTGCACGCCGAACGCAACTGCGCCCGAGCGCAATTGATGCCGCTGCGCTTCGACTGACGGCTTGCCCCTTCGCGGGAGCAGCAGGATGTCGCCAAGCCACCCGGCGCTGCTCGCGGCGTACAGCAACGGGTCGCGGCTGCCCCGGGCGCAGGCGCCGGCCTGCAAGGTCGGGACCAGGACGGACTTGGTCACCGCGTGCACTCGGCGCCGATCGAGTGCTCCGGACAGTGCTGTGACCGTCGCCAGCGGCACGTAGGCGACCAGTTCGGGACGACGCCGCACCGCAGCGACGACAGCGGCTCGAAGGCGGGACCACGACGGCATGCGGCCCAGTATGTAATCTGTGTCACTACATCTGTAAATCGAGCTGGAGGATCCATGGCCGACAAGCCCGCCCCGAACAACCTGCAGGCCGAGATTGAGGTCGACGCACCCCCGGCCGCGGTGTGGGCGCTCGTCTCCGACCTTCCGGCCATGGCGCGCTGGAGCCCGCAGACGTTCCGCACCTTCCTGCGCGGGTCGGGCAAGGGCGCCAAGATGATCAACATCAACAAGGCGGGCTGGCGGATCTGGCCGACCACCTCGATGGTCAAGGACTTCGAGCCCGACAAACGGCTGATGTTCAAGGTCCGCGAGAACAAAGCCCGATGGAGCTACGACCTCGAGCCGCTCGACGGCGGCACCCGCACGAGGATCGTCGAGACCCGCGACGTTGCCGATGGAACCTCGAGCATCTCGCATTTCCTGGTCGATAAGTTCTTCGGCGGCAACACCAACTTCGAGACGGTGCTCAAGGCGGACATGCACAGGACACTTCAGCGGATCAAGGCCGAGGTCGAGGCGTCCTGAGCGGCTGCGTCTTCTGCTCCATCATCGCCGGCGACACACCGGCATTCGTCGTCGCGCGTGACGAGCACGCGATGGCCTTCCTGGACGTCAGACCGGTTTTCAAAGGACATGTCCTCGTCGTTCCGCTCGACCACGTCGTCACCCTCGGCGATCTACCTGCCGAGCTCCTGGCCCCGTATTTCGCTGCGGTGCAACGTATTTCAGTCGCCTTACCTGCGGCGCTCGGCGCGCAGGGGACGTGGGTCGCCGAGAACAACGTGGTCAGCCAGTCGGTGCCGCACCTGCACACCCACGTGGTGCCCCGCACCAAGGGCGACGGCCTTCGGGGCTTCTTCTGGCCGCGCACGAAGTACGCGGAGGGTGAAGCGCAGGAGTACGCCGACCGGATCCGTGCCGCTTTAACCTGAGATCCCCATCTGGTCCAGCAGGAACGCCAGCTCGAAGGCGACATCGCGCAACGCGTCGTAGCGCCCGGACTGCCCGCCGTGACCGGCCGCGGTCTCCGTCTTCAGCAGTACTGGCCTCTTCTGCGGGTCGCTGGTCACTGTTGCGCGCAGCTGCTGCACCCACTTGGCCGGTTCGGTGAAGAAGACCCGGGTGTCGTGAAGACTGGTCGTGGCCAGGATCGAGGGATAGTCCGCCGCTGCGACGTTCTCGTACGGCGTGTAGGACTTCATGTACGCGTAGACCTCCGGGTCGGCCAGCGGGTTGCCCCACTCCTCCCACTCCCCCGTGGTCAGCGGCAGACTCGGGTCCAGGATCGTGGTCAACGCATCGACGAAGGGGACGGCCGCGATGACCGCTCGGAACAGTGACGGGTCCTCGTTGACCGCGGCGCCTATCAACAGACCTCCAGCCGAACCTCCCTCCGCGACAAGGCGATCGGCCGCCACCCAGCCCTCGTCGATCAACGCGTGCCCGACGTCGACGAAGTCGGTGAAGCTGTTCCTCTTGGCCAGCAACCGGCCGCCGTCGTACCACGCGCGGCCCAACTCGCCACCGCCACGCACATGCGCGATAGCGACGACGACGCCGCGTTCGAGCAGCGGCAGCCAGGACACCCGCACGGCCGGATCCGTCGGGTGCTCGTAGGCGCCGTACCCGTACACGTACCCCGGGTTGGCGCGATCCGGACGCACATCGCGGCGATGGATGACCGACACCGGCACCGATGCGCCGTCGCGGGCGGTTACCCATAGCCGCCGCTCGACGTACTGCGAGGAGTCGAAGCCGGGCACCGGTCGTTGCCGCAGGATCTGCACCTGCCCGGTGGCCGGGTCGAATTCGCCGATCGCGCGGGGCCGCAGGAACGAGGTACTGCTGATCTGCAGCACCGAGGTGTCGTACATCGGGTTGGATCCGACGGTGACACTGGTGAGTTCGCTGTCCACCGGCAGGTCGATCGGCGCACCGAAACCGTCGCCCTCCTTCGGCAGCACGCGCACCGCCGGCAGGCCCTCGCGACGCATCGAGACCGCCACGAAGGATGCGAAGGCGTGCGCCGCCGCGATCCGCTCCGTGCCCTCCCCGGTCAGCACGGGCTGCCAGTTCGCCCGGCCCGGGTCAGCCAGCGGGGCAGCGGCCAGGTCGAAGTCCGGCCGGTCGAGGTTGTGCACGATCAGCAACCGGTCGCCATCGATCTCGGGGACGTACTCGACACCCTGGCTGCGCGGCTCGATCAGGATCGGCTCGGCCAGGGGCGAGTTGAGGTCGAGCACCCGGAACTCGGTCGTTGTCTTGGAGCCGGCACCGATCAGCAGCCACTGCTCGTCGCGACTGGTCTCGATCCCCAGATCGAATTTCGGATCATCTTCCTGCAACACCAATACGTCTGTGTCGGTGGG
The DNA here is from genome assembly GCF_042661605.1 of Branchiibius cervicis. NCBI lineage: Bacteria > Bacillati > Actinomycetota > Actinomycetes > Micrococcales > Dermacoccaceae > Branchiibius > Branchiibius cervicis. The sequence continues at coordinate 1,200,744 of NZ_JBHSWJ010000002.1, read as the reverse complement.
CTTTCCGATCTCGTGGCGCCACACCTGGTTGGTGCGCCATGCCTCGTCGCAGCGGGTGTAGAACACGTACCGGCCATCACGAGACCAGGCCAGACCGTAGACGACACCGCGCACGACATCGTCGAGGACCACGCCGTCGATGATCCGCCGCACCTGCAGGTCGTAGCGCTCGTCGCCGGTGGTGTCGGCCAGGATGGCCAGCAGCTGCTCGTCCGCACTGATCTCGAGACCGCCGACCTCATAGAACTCGTGGGCCCCCGCTTCGGCGTTCAGGTCGAGCAGCACCTGCTCGCCGGGCACGTCACCTTCGGGGTCCGGGCGACCCAGCCCCTCGACGTACGGCGATCGGCAGTGGATCTCGTACTGCTCACCTTCGCGGGTGCGCGAGTAATACCAGTAGTTGTCGGCGCGCACCGGGACGCTGACATCGGTCTCGCGGATGTGCGACTTCAGTTCGGCGAACAGATTGTTCTGAGCCGCTCCCAGGTGGGCGGTGCGGGCGGCGGTGTAGTCGTTCTCGGCGTCGATGTGCGCCAGGACGTCGGGATCTTCACGCTGGTCGAGCCAGGCCCAGGGGTCGAGGAACCGGTCCCCGTGGTGCTCACGGAGGCGATCACGGCGGGGTGCGACGGGCGGCACGGCAGCAGAACTCACCCGAGCAAATCTACGGTCACTCGTTGATCCCGGTTTGCTCCACCCCCGCGACGATCCAGCGCTGCAGCAGCAGGAACATCAGCAACAACGGGAGCATGGAGATCAGGGCAGCCATGAACATGCCGTGCAGATTGACGCTCTGCGCGGTCACGTAGGTCGACAGCGACAACTGCACGGTCCACGAGCTTTGGTCCTGGCCGATGACCAGTGGCCAGAGGAAGGCGTTCCAACTGCCGATGAAGGTGATGGTGCCGACCGCGGCGAGCATCCCGCCGGAGGTGGGCATGACGATCCGCCAGAAGGTCCGCCACGGCCCGGCGCCGTCGATCATCGCCGCCTCCTCCAACTCCCGGGGGTAGCCCAGGAAGTGCTGCCGGAACAGGAAAGTCGCCAATGCCTGGAACAGCCCCGGCACGATCAATCCGCGCAGGGTGGAGACCCAGCCGAGCGTGGACACCATCACGAAGGTCGGCACAAAGGTGACGGCCGCGGGGATCAGCAGCGTGGCCAGGACCAGGTAGAACACCGCGTTGGCGTAAGGCACCCGTGCGCGTGCCAACCCGTAGCCGGCCATCGCGGAGATCACCAGCACGACCACGGTCTGCGTGACGGCGATGATCGCGGAGTTCAACAGACTGTGCGCCAAGGGGACCGATGAGTCGGAGAAGACCTCGGTGATGTTGGACCACTGCGGGTTGCTCGGGAACCAGGTCCAGCCCTCGGGGTTGGTGATCTGCGCATCGGTTGACAGGGCGTTGCGAACCATCAGGTAGAACGGCACCAGGAAGACCAGCGCCAGCGCTACCAGCACGAAGTAGCGTGCGGTCGTCGCCACCCGCGACGAACTGCGATCCAGTCCCACGGCGGCCATCACTGCGCCCTTCTACCCAGGCCGGTGAGCCGGCCCTGCAGCAGCGCGAAGATCGCGATGATCAAGGTCAGGATGACCGCGCCCGCGCTGCCGTTGCCGAAGTCCTGCACGCTGCCCAAAGCAATGTTGTAGAGGTAGACCAGCGGCGGGCGAGCGTAGGGCGGATAGGTGCCGGAGCTGTTGACCATGAGGTTGTAGAACTCATCGAACGCCTGGAACGCGTTGACCAGCAACAGCATCAGCACCGCAGTCGAGGTGGCGCGCAACTGCGGGAAGGTGATGTAGCGGAACGCCTTCCAGCCGACGGCACCATCGAGCGCAGCGGCTTCGTACTGACCGCGCGGGATGCGCTGCAGCGCCGCCAGGAAGAGCACCATGTAGAACCCGACCTGCAACCAGAGGCGGACCGTGGTGATCACCAACCAGTACCAGGGCGGTTGCACCACCGACAGCCACGCGACCGGATCCTGGCCGAACAGGGCGAGCACGCTGTTGACCAGACCCGAGCTGACCCCGGAGAAGAGCGAGTTGCGCCAGATCAGCGCGGCCGCGACATAGGAACAGGCGATCGGCAGGAAGAACACCGACCGGAAGAATGCCTGCGCGAAGCGCACACTGTTGACCAGAACGGCCAACGCAAGGGATAGCGCGAAGGTGGTCGGGACGATGAACACCGCGAACACCACGAAGGTCAGCAGGCTGGAGCGGAACGCCGGATCCGACAGCATCCGGGCGTAGTTCCCCAACCCCACGAACTGCGTCGGGGTGACGGTGTTGCGGGCTTCGAAGAACGACAGGTAGATCGACCAGATGATCGGGATGACGGTGAAGACCAACAGCCCGGCGAGGAACGGCCCGGTGAAGATCCAGAACCACAGGTGCGGGCTAGTGGAAAAGCGACGACGAGCGGGTACGGCGGGCGGCCGCCCGGGGTACCCGCTGCGTCGGCGGACGTCGTACTCATCTACGGGTTACGCGAACCGTTTCAACTCGGTGCTGACGGTGCTCTCCACGGCAGCGAGGGTACTGGCCGGGTTTGCGCCGGAGCGGATGATCTTGTCGACGGCGTCACTGAACGCGGCGGAACTGGTCGGCGTCCACAGCAACGGGGTCTGCGCGTGGCCGTAGCTGTTGACGAACCCGGCCGCTTGCGCCGCGACTCCCGACTTCAGCTTGTCCGCCTTCGCGATCAGACTGGTGCGGGCCGGGATGTGGAAGCCATACGACTGCGCCCACTCGAGTTGTTTGTCGGTCTGGTCGACCCAGAGCCATTTCACGAACGCCTTCGCTGCATCGACGTGGCCGGATTTGGCGCTGACGGCGGACGCGTAGGCGCCGAACGGGACCGACTGCCGGCCGGCCGATCCGATGGCCGGGAACGGAAGCACTCCGAGGTCGTCCCCGAGGGTCTTGAGCAGTTGGGGCAGAGCCCACAGTCCCGTCCACTGCATCGCGGTAAGCCCTTGGGCGATCGCGTTGGGCTCGGACCAATCCGCCGGGGCGCCGAGCAGGAGGTGCCCGGAACCGAAGAGGGTGTGCAGCTTGGCCAGCGCCCCTTGCACCTCGGCATTGTTGAAGTCCGGCTTGTGGTCACTGGTGAGGTAATCGTGCCCGGACGACCACAGCACGGGGCCGCCCACCACCCCGGCACCGCCGTCGTTGCCGAGGAAGAGCCCCTTGACCTTCCCCTGGGTGAGTTTGCCTGCCGCGTCGATCAATTCGTCAAGGGTCTTGGGTGGTTGCACACCCGCCTGCTGCAGCAGTGACGGACGGTAGACCAGCAGTTGCAGATCGATGACCTGGGGGATCCCGTAGAGCTTGCCCTCGTAGGTCATCCGCTCGAGCATGGCAGGAGTGAAATCGGACTTGGCGTCGCCAAGCAACTCGCTGAGGTCGACCACCTGGTTGCCCGTGATCATGTCGATGGTCGGACCGTTACCCGCCTCGAAGACGTCCGGGCCGGCGTTGGTCAGGAGGAGGCGGCAACCTTCTTGTCGTAGTCACCGGGCACCCAGGTGACGTTGACGGTGGCGTTCGGGTACGCCGCGGCGAACCGCTTGACGGCGGCCTCGGTCCCGTCCTCGCCGTACTGGTGGTACCACTGCGCCAGCGTCGGTTTGCCGCCGGCACTCGAACCGCCGTCGGCCGGCCGGCCGGTATTACCACCGCACGCGGCCAGCGCCAAGCCGGCCAGACCCGCTCCGGCCGCACCCAGCACACTGCGTCGGGTGGCCCCGCTCGCTGCAGATCCCGTCATCGTTGCCGTCCTTTCGACCGCCGCGCATCCATAACGCAAACTGATGCAGACCATAACCCAAACGCGTGGCTTATCGACTGCGGTGGTTCAGCCTGCCACGCAACTGGGTCCCAGCAGCGCCTTCAGGTCACCGAAGAGGGCTGGTGAGGTCGTGACCCGCCACTCGTCGTCCAGCTTCATCGTCACGGTGCGGCCCGGTTGGACCAGACGTAGATGCACCTCGGTCGCACCCGGATGGCCGCCGAGCACCGATCGCAACCGCTGCACCGTGCCCTCATTGGCCAGGGACAGCGGCATGACGAGCGTGACCGGACCCCGAGCGTCGGTGCGCAACTCCGGCAGCTTCAGATCCTGGGCGTGGATCGACACTTCTTCGTCGCGGAACCGCAGCCGGCCCTTGATGACACAGACAGTGTCAGGGGTCAGCATCGTCTGGACCGTCATGTAGGTCTTGGCGAAAAACATCACGTCGATCGATCCCTCGAGGTCTTCGACCGTCGCGATAGCCCAGGTCTCACCCTGCTTGTTGCGTTTGAGCTGCACCGCCGTGATCAGTCCGGCGATGGTCACCATCGAGCCGTCGTCCGGTGCTTCGTCGCCGTGCAACTTGGCGATGGAGACATCGGCATGACTGGCCAGGATGCGCTCGATCCCGAACAACGGATGATCCGAGACGTAGAGACCGAGCATGTCCCGCTCGAATGCCAGCAGCGTCTGCTTGTCCCATTCGATCTCCGGCACCGGCGGCAGCGCCGCTAGCTGGACGCCCTCGTCGTCACCGAACCCGCCGAAGAGCGAGTCCTGCCCGACGGCCTCGTGACGTTTCTCCTCGACCAGGGAGTCGACGTACGTCTCATGGACGTGGACCAGGCCCTGACGCAGGTGCCCGAGATCGTCGAATGCGCCTGCCTTGATGAGGGATTCGACAGTCCGCTTGTTGCAGACCTGGGCCGGCACCTTGCGCAGGAAGTCCTCGAACGAGGTGAACTTGCCCTTCTCCTCCCGGGCGGCGACGATCCCCTCGACCACGCTGGCGCCCACGTTGCGCACGGCCGCCAGACCGAACCGGATGTCCTGGCCCACGGCCGCGAAGTCGGCCATCGACTCGTTGACGTCCGGCGGCAGCACTTTGATGCCGAGCTGCCGGGTGTCGGCCAGGTAGGTGGCCATCTTGGTCTTGTCGTCCTGCACCGAGGTGAGCAGCGCCGCTGCGTACTCCGCCGGATAGTTGGCCTTGAGGTACGCCGTCCAGCACGACACCAACGCGTACCCGGCGGCGTGCGACTTGTTGAAGGCGTAGCCGGCGAACGGCAGCATGACGTCCCACAGCGCCTGCGTTGCCTTCGGCGAGTAACCGTTGGCCGCCATACCGGAGGAGAAGTTGTCGAACTCCTTGGCCAGGATCTCCGGCTTCTTCTTGCCCATCGCGCGGCGCAGCAGGTCCGCACCGCCAAGGGTGTAGCCCGCGAGTTCGCGGGCTATCGCCATGATCTGCTCCTGGTAGATCAGCAGGTGATAGGTCTCACCGAGGATCGGGTCCAGGGCCGCCTTGAGCTCGGGGTGGATGGGCTGGATGGGTTTACGGCCGTTCTTGCGATCGGCGTAGTCGGTGTGTGCGTTGGCGGCCATCGGACCGGGCCGGTAAAGGGCGAGCACGGCGGTGATGTCCGCGAAGCCGGTCGGCGCCATCTGCTTGAGCAGGGTGCGCATCCCGCCGCCGTCGAGCTGGAAGACACCGAGAGTGTCACCGCGACCCAGCAATTGGTAGGTGGTCGGGTCATCCAGCGGGATGTTCTCGGTGGTCAACTGCTCACCGCGGTTGGCCTCGATGTTCTTCAGCGCCTGGTCGATGATGCCCAGGTTGCGCAGGCCCAGGAAGTCCATCTTGACCAGGCCCATCTCCTCGCATTGCGGGTAGGAGAAGCCCGTGATGATGGTGCCGTCCTTGTCCCGGCGGTGCAGCGGGATGAGATCCAGCAGCGGCTCGGCGGACAGGATGACCGCGGCCGCGTGCACGCCGGTGCCGCGGGTCAGACCTTCAAGGCCCATCGCGGTGTCGACGACCTTCTTGACCTCGGGCTCGGCGGAATACAGCGCCCGGAAGTCACCGCCCTCGGCGTAGCGCGGATGCTCGGCGTTGAACAGGTCCTTCAGCGGGACACCCTTGCCCTGCACGTCCGGCGGCATAGCCTTCGTGATCTTGTCACCGAGTGCGAAGGGGAAACCGAGGATCCGGTTGGCGTCCTTGACCGCGGCCTTGGCCTTGATCGTGCTGAAGGTGTTGACCTGCGCCGTGAACTCGGCGCCGTACTTCTCGGTGACGTAACGGACCATCTTGTCGCGCTGGCGGTCATCGAAGTCGAGGTCGACGTCGGGCGGGGAGATGCGCTCGGGGTTGAGGAACCGCTCGAAGAGCAGTCCGTGCTCCAGCGGGTTCAGCTCGATGATCCGGGTCAGGTAGGCAACCAACGATCCGGCGGCGGACCCACGGCCCGGACCAAGCGGCACCCCGTTGTCGCGGGCGTACTTGCAGATGTCCGCGACCACCAGGAAGTAGGAGCTGAAGCCCATCGGCTCGATGACCGCCATCTCGGTCTCGATCCGGTCCCACACCTCTTGCGGTGCGTCGTCGCCGAACCGATCCTTGACGCCGAGAGCGATCTGTTCGCGCAGGTAGGCCGCCTGGGTCTGGCCTTCCGGCACGTCAGGGAACTGCGGCATCCGGTCGACGTAGGTGAACACCTCGTCGTAGTCACCGACCATCTCCGCCACCCGCAGCGTGTTGTCACACGCTTCCGGCAACTCGCGGAAGACCTCGCGCATCTCGGCGGCAGTCTTGATGTAGTAGCCGTCGCCGTTGAACTTGAACCGACGCGGATCGTCTTTGTTGCGACCCACCCCGACACACAGCAGGTCGTCGTGGCTGTCGGCCTGGTCCTTGGTGATGTAGTGGCTGTCGTTGGTCGCCAGCAGCGGCAGGTCCAGACGCCCCGCGATGTCCAGAAGGCCCGAGCGCACCGATCTTTCGATGTCCAGGCCGTGGTCCATCAGCTCCAGGAAGAAATTCTCCTTGCCGAAGATGTCCTGGTAGTCGGCCGCCGCCTGTAGGGCCGCATCGAACTGCCCCAGCCGCAACCGGGTCTGCACTTCACCGGAGGGGCAGCCGGTCGTGGCGATGATCCCCTCGCCGTACTGCGACAGCAGCTCACGGTCCATCCGGGGCTTCATGTAGTAGCCCTCGTAGCTGGCCAGCGAGCTCAACCGGAACAGGTTGCGCAGACCTCGGCTGTCCTTGGCCCACATCGTCATGTGGGTGTAGCGACCGCCGCCGGAGACGTCTTTGCCGCCCTCCGCACTGGCGTCGTCGCCGCGCGCACCGTCGCGCGCCCAGAACTCCTGGGTGCGCGAGTGCCGGCTGCTGGGCGCCAGATAGGCCTCGATGCCCAGGATCGGTTTGACCGGGCCGCCCTTGGCCGCGGTGTAGAGGTCGTAGGCGCCGAACATGTTGCCGTGGTCGGACATCGCGATCGCGGGCATTCCGAGGTTTTCCGCTTCTGCCAGAAGGGGTTTCACCTTCGCAGCGCCATCGAGCATGGAGTACTCGGTGTGGACGTGAAGGTGGACGAAACCCGGATCTGAAGACATCGGGACGATTCTAGATCCGCCCGGCGACAGTCCACGCCACGGTCCGCCGCCGACGTACGTCCATGCAGGTCGGGAGCGTGTCCGGAGTGTCGCTCAGTCGGTGGCGCGCAACACGTCGAGCGCGTGCTGCAGGTCGGCCGGGTACGGGCTGGTGAACGTCATCCACTCCCCTGACCCCGGATGGGCCAGGCCCAGCTCGACCGCGTGCAGCCACTGGCGCTCCAGGCCCAGCTTCTTGGCCAGCCCCGGGTCGGCGCCGTAGAGGGGGTCGCCGACCAGCGGACGGTGCAACGCGCTGAAGTGCACGCGGATCTGGTGGGTACGCCCGGTCTCCAGGTGCACGGTCAGCAGCGATGCGGCTGGGAACGCCTCGAGCAGCTCGTAATGCGTGGTGCTGGAGCGTCCGGAATTCATGACCGCGAATTTGTAGTCGTGGTTCGGGTGCCGCCCGATCGGCGCCTCGATCGTGCCCTCGATCGGGTCGGGCAGTCCCTGCACCAGGGCGTGGTAGGTCTTGTCGACCGTGCGGTCCCGGAAGGCCTGCTTCAAAACGGTATAAGCGCGCTCGCTCTTGGCCACCACCATCAGACCGCTGGTGCCCACGTCGAGCCGCTGCACGATGCCCTGCCGCTCCGGCGCTCCCGAGGTGGAGATCCGATAGCCGGCAGCCGCCAGACCGCTGACCACATCAGGGCCGTCCCAGCCCACGCTGGGATGAGCAGCGACGCCCACCGGTTTATCCACCACCACGATCTCGCTGTCGTCGTAGACGATGCCCAGATCCTCGATGAGCTGCGGGCGAACCGTCGCCTTGCGCGGACCGAAGTCGGCCGGCATGCTCACCTCGAGCCACTGACCGGCGCTGACCCGATCCGATTTGCCGACCGCGCGCTGGTCGAGGGTGACCGCTCCCGCCGCCGCCAGTTCGGCCGCCCGGGTGCGGGAGAAGCCGAGCAACCGGGCGATCGCGGCATCGACGCGCTCGCCTTCCAGACCTTCGGGGATGGGCAGCGCCTTGACCTCACTCACGAGGCGTCATCGGGTACGTCGTGCTGGCGTCGGCCGTCGATCCCGACGCCCCGGAAGGCCAGCAGCGCGATCAGGCAGGCCGCGGTCACGACGCACATGTCCGCCACGTTGAAGACCGGCCAGTGCGGCAACCGCAGGAAATCGATGACGTGCCCCTGGCCACCGCCGGGCGGCCGCGCGAACCGATCGGTGAGGTTTCCCAGTGCCCCGGCCAGCAGTAGGCCAAGCGCCACCGCCCAGGGCCAACTGCGCAAGCGGCGCGCGATGAAGCAGATCACCCCGATGACGACGATCGCGATGATCGTCAGCACCCAGGTCGCATTCGTCGCGAAGGAGAACGCCGCACCCGGATTGCGCACCAGATCCAGTTGCAGCAGATCGCCGACGACCTGCTTGGGCGAGCCGGGTTCCAATGCCCGTACGGCCCAGGCTTTGGTCAGCTGGTCGACGGTGTAGCCGGCGACGGCGACAAGGACCAGCAGCGCGATGGTGCGCCGCCGGGGAGCGGTGGATTCGGTCTCGTGTGCGCCTATCGGCGTTCCTGCTTCTGTTTGCATGCCATGCATAGGGTCGCACGCGGGAAGGCCTGCAGTCGAAGTTTGCCCACCGCCTTGCCGCAACTCTCACAGATCCCGTAGGTCGCATCGGCAATCCGCTCCAGGGCGTGCTGGGATTGTTCGAGCATTGCCCGTGAGTTGTCCGCGAGCGAGAGCTCGTGGTCGCGTTCGACGTTCATGGTGCCCACGTCGGCCTGGTCGTCGCCGGCGCCGTCTCCGCCACCCCGGATCAGATCGGTGAAGTCGTGCTCGAAGTGCGCGACCTCACCTTCGAGACGCTGGACGTCGGCCCGCAACTCGGCGGCCACCTCGGCCAGTTCGCTGGGGGTCCAGGGCGACTCGTCCTCGGCAACGAGCAGGGCCGCGGCGGCCTTGCGAGCCGCCTGGTTGGCAGTGGCCTTCTTGGCCGCCGTGGTGGTCGCCGACGCTGCTTTCCGGGCAGCGGCGGTCTTGCTGGCCGGTGCCTTGTCCGCCGGTGCTTTCGACGCCGCCCGCGTAACCGTTGTGGTCGCCGCGGAAGATCTCGAGCTCGCCTTCTTGCTCGCGGGCGCTTTGTCCGGGGCCGCCTTCTGGACCGGCGCCTTCTTCACGGCCACTGATTTCTTCACCGGCGCAGATTTCTTGACCGGAGCTGACTTTTTCGCAGCCGCGGTTTTCTCGGCCGCGGCGGTCTTCTTGACCGGCGTTGACTTCTTGGGGGCTGACTTCTTGGGGGCTGACTTCTTGGTCACTGATTTCTTGGTCGCTGTTGCTTTGGCGGTGCCGGGTTTGGCCGCAGCCTTAGCCGGCGCCTTCTTGGTCGGTGCCTTCGTGGCCGGCGCCTTCCTCGCGACAGCCTTTTTCTGGGCACCCCCGGCGGCGGTCGCGCTCCCCTTCGCGGCCGCTATGGGCGCGCGGTTGGCGGAACGGCCAGCGGTGCTCGTTGTCGCCGATGCTGGTTTCTTCACTGCCGGGATCCTCATCTCGAAGGACGCGCTGCAGATCGGGCGCGCAATTGGCTCAGAGAGTAGTGCAGAGCCGGCGCGAGAACGGTGACAAACGCGCACACATTAACGCCGATCACCCCGAAGGGTGATCGGCGTCAAGGTGCAGGTCGGAATCAGCTGGTCTGCTGCTGCTCCACTCCGGTGGTCTCCAACTGGTGCAGTTGACCGGTGATGTAGTCCTTGAGCTGCTTGCGGTAGTTGCTCTCGAACGACTTGAGGTCCTCGATGTCACCATTGAGTCGAGCTTTTTCGTTCTCGAGTTCGGTGAGAATGGTCGACTTCTTCTGCTCGGCGTCCTGAACCAGCGCCTGCGACTTCTCGGTGGCGTCGCGCACGAGCTGATCGCGCTTGGCTTCACCCTCACTGACCAACTGGTCGCGCTTCTGGGTGCCCTCGGCGAGCAGCGCCGCGTGCTTGTCCTCGCCTTCCTTGAACAACTGATCGCGGGCCGCCTGGCCTTCGGCAACGTGCTGGTCGTGCAGCTTCTGAGCCAGCGCGATCACGGTTGCCGCGCCCGCCTCGGGAGCGACCGCGGAGGACGCGACCGCCTGCTTGGCGCTCTCGGCCTGCTGCTCGGTGGCCGCGCGCTTGGTGCGCTCGACCTCCTGCTGGGCAGCCGCCAGATCCTGTTGCGCTGCGGAGATCTGCTGGTCGAGCTCCTTTTTACGGGCCTCGGCCTGCTGGAGCTGATCCTGGGTCTGGGTCAACTGGTCCTTGGCGGCCGCCAGTTCGTCCTGCAGCTGCTTGAGCTGCACCTCGTACTCATTGGCCTTTTTGGCGATGGCCGGGTCGGCCTCGGCGGACGCAGCAGCCCCGGTCGGCACCTCGGCGGTGACGTCGGCATCCCTGGCGGCCGATCCGCCCGCGGTAGCCGGTGCGGACTGACCCTTGGAGCGACGGCAATCGTCGAGCTGCGCGCTCAGCTGCTCGTTCTCGCTGTTCAGCCGCCGCAACTCCACCACGATCTCATCGAGGAAGTCGTCGACCTGGATCTCGTCGTACCCCTTGCCACCGCCGAATCCACGTGGCTTGGTGAACTCCTTCTTGACCACGTCTTCAGGCGTCAGCGCCATGTGTTCACCTCAGTGCTATCGGGTTGTCCGCGTCACGGCCGGCTGAGCCGGGGCGTGCGAAGGCAACAATTTGCGAGTAGTCCACTGCACACCATAGAAGATTGAAGCGGCTGCACACACTCGGGTGCTCCAATGAGCAGCCCGCAGCATCCGCACGCAGCGCCCTAGCGCAGTACCGACAGCAGCAGTGAGATGGCCAGGACCAGCACCAGGAACGCCAGGTCCAACCGGACATTTCCCAGGCGCAGCGGCGGGATCAGCCGGCGCAGGAACTTCAGCGGCGGGTCGGTGATGGTGTAGATGCCCTCGGCGACCACCAGCACGGGGCCGCGCGGGCGCCAGTCACGGGCAAAGACCTGTACCCAGTCCAGAACGAGGCGGCCGAGCAGCACGATGAAGAACAGGTACAGCAGGAGCGCGATCACCGATATGACGGTCGACATGGCAGTCATTGTGCGCCATCCGACACCGGGTCACGGCATCGGAGTGACTCAGCTCTGGTTGAACAGACCCCGGTTTGCCGCTGCGGCGTCGGCCTGGGAGGAACTGACCTCCACGCCGGCCGGTGACAGGAGGAACACCTTGGCGGTCACCCGCTCGATGGTGCCGTGCAACCCGAACACGAGACCGGCTGCGAAATCGACCAACCGCTTGGCGTCGGTGTCGTCCATGTCGGAGAGGTTCATGATCACCGGAACGCCCGCGCGGAACGACTCCCCGATGTCCTTGGCCTCGTTGTAGGTGCGGGGGTGGATGGTGTTGATGCGGCTCATTGCGTTGGCCTCGAACCTGGCTTGAGTGGCGACGGCGGTGTTCTTGGTGATCGGCGTGACGGCGGCCGGTGCGGGCGCGGCCTGCTCGTCGGCATAACCGGTGTCACTGTAGTCGTCGTATGCGCCGTATCCGCCGTCGGCGTAGGAATCGTCACCGCCCTGGTGGCCCTGGTCGTAACGGGTATCGGCCTCGGCCAACCCCAGGTAGACCATCGTCTTGTGCAATGCCCCGCTCACTGACTGCTCCCTTGTTCGACCCGGCCGTTCTCGGGTAGGACGCTACCGTCGTGCGGGTCGAACCCCCAGGATTGCGCTTCCGACACGCAGGTGTGTCGCCCCCGCGGCCACCGCTTGTTCCAGATCGCCGCTCATGCCGGCGGATATCAAGGTCGCACCGGGATGGTCCTCGTGCAGGCGCTGGGACAGGACCGCCAGCCGGTCGAACGCGGCAGCGGGGTCGACGTGCAACGGCGCGACAGCCATCAGGCCGACAAGTTCCAGACCCTCCGTCGTCGCCGTCGCGTCGGCGAGCGCAGGCAACTGCGCGGGAAGGACGCCGCCACGTCCCTCGTCGTCCCCGGCGAGATCGACCTGCAAGAACACCGGAAGCACCCGGCCCCGCTCCAGAGCACCGCGCGCGAGCGGCGCCAACACCTTGGCGCGATCCACGGACTGGACCACATCGGCGTACGCCGCGATGTGCCTGGCCTTGTTCGACTGGATCTGCCCGATGAAGTGCACCCGGAGCCGCTCGCGCACGTCCGGCGCCAGTTCGGCCAGTTTGGCGGCGGCTTCCTGGTCCCGGCTCTCGCCGATGTCGACGACCCCCACGTCGGCCAGTCGCTGCACGTCTGCCGCCGGGAAGTACTTGGTCACCACGACCAGATGCGCATCGCCGGCTGGTCGTCCCGCCGCATCACAGGCGGCGGCGATCCGCTCGCGGACCGCATCCAGGGCGCCGGCGAGTTCCTCGGTGCGCGCATCACTCACGACGCGGCCTCCCGCAACACGATGACGCCCCCGCCCCGCCCGCCGGGGCGGCCCCGACGGTGGGAGAACAGGTTTGGATCCTCCATGGTGCAGCCGGGGACCCACCTGACCTCGACGCCCGCCTCGGCCAACTGCCACACGACACCCGCAGGTACGTCGATCGCCGGAGTGCCGCGCCACGTCACCGACCGGGTGACCGGCCAGCGCCCGGCGACCGACTCCTGCAGGTCGCCCGGCACCTCATAGCAGCGGCCGCAGATGGCCGGACCGACAATCGCGTGGATCTGCTCAGCCCCTGCCCGGCGAAGCACCCGGACCGCCTCACCGACGATTCCGTCGGCCATCCCGACCCGGCCGGCGTGGACGGCTGACACCACACCGGCAATGGCGTCGTAGAGCAGGATCGGCACGCAATCGGCAGCCAGAGCGACCAGCGCCGAACCCGGCGTCGCCGTCACCATGCCGTCGGCAGGTTTCGACGGGGATCGATCGATGACCGGGACGACCGTCGTACTGTGCCGGCTGCTCATCAACAGCAGCCGCGACCGGTCGACACCCAGGGCAGCGGCCAGTTTGCCGCGATTGGTCTCGACGTTTGCCGGGTCGTCCCCGACAGCACCGCTGAGATTGAGCGAACCCAGCTCGCCGGTGCTCACACCGCCCTCGCGATCGGTGAAGTAGCAGTCGATGACCACACCACGCGGACCGGTGATCTGCTCGGACCAGAAGAACACGGCCGTCAGCCAACCGCCGGCGACGGGGTCATTTCAAGAAGTCGGGAACGTCCAGGTCCGGCCGGTCATCGAAAGTGACCTCGTTCGGGGGGACCACACCGGGCGCGCTCTGCGGCGGTGCACTGTCCTGGCCGGCGGGCTCGACCGGGACGACCGGTGGCTGCGCAGCCGCAGCCGGGGGCTCCGCAGCACGCGAGGCACTCTGGATCTGACCGAGGGCGCGGTCGTCAGCGCGTCGCTGCGGTGAACCGCCGTCGAATCCGGCCGCGATCACGGTGACCCGCACCTCGTCGCCCAGCGCATCGTCGATGACCGCTCCGAAGATGATGTTGGCCTCGGGATGGGCGGCCTCTTGCACAAGACGCGCTGCTTCGTTGATCTCGAACAACCCGAGGTCGCTGCCACCCTGCACGGACAACAGGACGCCCTGTGCGCCGTCGATACTGGCTTCGAGCAGCGGGGAGGAGATGGCCAGTTCGGCGGCCTTGATCGCCCGGTCGTCCCCGCGCGCCGATCCGATGCCCATCAGGGCCGACCCGGCCCCCTGCATCACGGACTTGACGTCGGCGAAGTCGAGGTTGATCAGTCCGGGGGTGGTGATCAGGTCGGTGATGCCCTGCACACCCGACAACAGCACCTGGTCGGCGCTGTGGAAGGCATCGAGCATGGAGATGTTGCGGTCGCTGATCGACAACAGCCGGTCGTTGGGGATGACGATGAGGGTGTCGACCTCTTCGCGCAGCGCACTGATGCCGGTGTCGGCCTGGTTGGCGCGGCGCCGGCCCTCGAAGGTGAAGGGGCGGGTGACGACGCCGATGGTGAGGGCACCCAGACCGCGGGCGATCCGGGCCACGACCGGCGCGCCACCGGTGCCGGTGCCGCCGCCTTCGCCTGCGGTCACGAAGACCATGTCCGCACCCTTGAGCACGTCCTCGATGTCCTCGGCGTGGTCCTCGGCGGCCTTCTTGCCCACCTCGGGGTCGGCACCGGCGCCCAGGCCACGGGTGAGTTCGCGACCCACTTCCAGCTTCACATCGGCGTCACACATCAACAGCGCCTGCGCGTCGGTGTTGATCGCAATGAACTCGACGCCCTTGAGACCGACCTCGATCATCCGGTTGATTGCGTTGACGCCGCCACCGCCGATGCCAACGACCTTGATGACGGCGAGGTAGTTCTGCGGATTGGCCACGGCCGGGGTGCCTTTCGGTGGGGCGTCAGTGATGCGAAACGTGCAGTCGTGCGCGTGGTGCAGGTCTATCACGCACGACCCTGGGTCTGAGCATCCGGTCGAACCTCAGACTTCGGGCCGACGCGGCGCTGCAACCATCATGCGAGGTCGAGGGTGACCTTGCCAGACGACACACCGCAGCCGGGAGTTCCTCGGTTTCTCCGGTTGGTTCGCCCGATCTTACGAGGCCCTTCCGCCCTCCGCGACCGTAAGCCTTGAGTCGAGGTCAAGGTCCTTCAGGTCCGTCCAACCAGCCACGGGCCAGCAGAGCGCGCCGCAGACTGGGCCGTGACGCGGACGAGTCGTCCAGCCGGCCGCGGACGTTGGCGAGGTGCGCTTTGAGCGTCGATTCGCTGATGCCCAGCCGGGCCGCGACCTGCCTGCGACTCTCGCGCGGGTAGTCGATCAGATAGGCACGCAGCGCCCGGGCTTCCCCACGGGTCAGTCCCGAGGGCGTTTCCGCAGGCAGCGCCGGCAGCCAGCTCATGCCCAGTCGAACGGTCCTGACCGCATCCACCAGTTGATCGCGCGAGCCGATCCCGGAGACGTAGCCGGCCACGCCACGGCGTACGAGTTCCTGCACGCCGGTCGGATGCAGATAGCCGCCCCACACCACCACCGGGAGCTGCCCGGTGCGGGCGCCGGCCAGGTACGCCTCGAAATCGTCGGTGAGCCGGTCGATCACGATCACGTGGTCTGCTGCGTCCGCCGTCTCCGAGGGGTGGACCACCCGGGCGGGGAAGGCCCGCAGCGCAACGCGCAGGACGTCGCAGTGCAGCGGGATCTGGCTGGCGATGGCCACCGGTCCGCTCACCTCCGGTGGGGCTGCACCAGTCGACATGTGACCATCTCATCACACGGGAGGCGCAGCTATTCTCGGGCGATGTGAGGCAGGAGGAGCACCCGGAGGTGACGCCTGGGTCCGCCCGGCGGGTCGTCATCCTGCACAGCAGCCCGATCGTCGCCGAGGCCCTTCGCGAAAGCCTGGCCTGCCCCGACACCCCGGCGGCCGTCACGGCGATGTACTCCTGGGCAGACTTCGTCCGCACCTGGGACTTCGCCCCCTCGTGGGCGGTTGTGGACGCCTACCTGGACGACCACGTCCCCCTCGCGCTCAAGGTGCGCAGCCTGGTGCGGGAGCGCTCCGGCGTCATCGTGCTGGGCACGGTCTACTCCCCGCCGTGCGCGATCGAGCATTGATCGAAGGCGCGACCGCCTGGCTGGAGCCGGCCGGCACGCTCGAAGCCGTCACCGCAGCGGTCCGCGAATACGCCGCTGAACGTCCGGTTGCCCGACCCTCGACGCCGCGCGTCGGTACCCACCTGACCGACCGCGAGTTGCAGTTGGCCAGCCTGCACGCTTCCCGTCGAGGTCTGACACCCGCCTCGATCGGGCGCTCCCTCGGGTTGGCCCCTACGACCGTGAAGACGCACATCGCCGCCGCCCGGCGCAAATACCGCCACAGCGGGGTTGCGGTGCACACGCGCGAAGAATTGGCCGCCGCCCTCATCGCGGACGGCTACCTCATCGCCGATGAGGATTGGCGCCGCCAGGCGCGCTGGTAAGTGGGCCGCCTCAGACCGGTTCGAGCTGCCCGGTCTCCAAAGAGGCGACGATCCGCGGCACGATCGTGGTGACATAGCCCGATCCGGCCAGCAGCACCAGATCCCCCGGCTCTGCATGCTCCAGGATGGCCTGGATGGTCGCCTCGTCCGTCGGCGCATAGATGGCCCTCGTGCCCACGATGCGATCGGCGATCAGCGCACCGGTGACGCCGGGAATCGGATCCTCCCGCGACGGCGCGACGTCCATGACGATCGCCACGTCGGCCGGCGCCATGGCGTCGGCAAACTGCTGCGCGAAGCGCTGGGTGCGGGTGAACAGGTGGGGTTGGAAGACCGCGATCACCTTGCCGTCGCCCTTGGTAGCGACACCGGTCTGAACCAGCGCAGCGACCTTGTCCGCGTTGTGGGCGTAGTCGTCGATGACCCGGATGCCCCGCGGGGTGCCGCGCAGCTCGAACCGCCTTTTGACACTAGTAAATTCACCGACGGCCCAGACGGCACGATCGCGTGCGACGCCGAGTCCTTCGGACAGAGCGAGCACCACGGACGCAGCGTTCATCAGATTCACCGCCCCGGGAATCTGCACGTGCATACGGTGCTCCTCACCGGTGTCGGCGAAGCGCACGGTCGCCGCCCAATGCTCCGGCCCCAACGACTCCTGCGTCAACTGCAGGTCGGCTTCGGGTCCGTGACCGTAGGTCGCGGTGCGGATCCCGCGCGCTCGGGCGATCCGGGCCAGCCGCGCGGAGCCGGCCTCGTCAGCGCACGCGACCAGCAGGCCACCGTCCTGGATCGTTTCGGCGAAGGCCACGTAGCCGTCGAACATCGTCTCCAGGTCGCCCCAGAAATCCAGGTGGTCCTCCCGGATGCTGGTGACGATGGCCACCTTCGGGTGATAGACGACGAACGAGCCGTCCGACTCGTCCACCTCGGCAACGTAATAATCACCCTGCCCTGCACCGGAACTCGCGCCGATTCCGCCGATGGCCGCACCGGTGATGAACGATGGATCGAGACCGCAGGCCCGCATCGCCACGGTGGCGATGGAGCTCGTCGTGGTCTTGCCGTTGGTGCCGGTAACGGCGATCGCATCACGACCGTCCATGGCCACGACGATCGCCTGGCTGCGATGCAGGATCAGCAACCCGCGCTCCCTGGCCACCTGCAACTCCGGGTTGTCCTCACGGATCGCCGTCGACACCACGACCCAGGCGCTATCGGGCAGCTCCCGTGCCGTCCGGGCGCTCTGGCCGATGGTGACCGTTGCCCCGTGGTCGCGGGCGTCCGAAACCCTCTCGGACTCGGAGCGATCCGAGCCGGTGACGGTGATCGCGGAGCCGTCCGGGCGGCGATAGCCGAGGAACAGTTTGGCGATGCCGACCATGCCGGAGCCGCCGATCGCGATGAAGTGCACATGCGTGGCGTCGGCCAGGTGAGGCAGCGAAGCGGTGAAGTCGAACCGGTCGTTCCTACCGAACACCATGGCTGCGCTCTCCGATCGCTTCATCGATCATGGCCACCAGAGCGGCCGCTGCGTGCTGATGGCCCTGACCGGCCGCGGCGTCGGACATCGCCGCCAGCCGGGCCGAGTCACGTACCAGGTCGGGCAGGTTCGCGCTGATCCAGGCCGCCGTGAACTCCTCGTCGGGGACCAGCACCGCGGCTCCGGCTTCGACGGCGTCGGCCGCGTTCAGTCGCTGCTCGCCGTTGCCGTGCGGCAGCGGCACGAACACCGCTGGCAGGCCGAGGGATCCGACCTCGCAGACCATGTTGCCGCCGGCCCGCGTGACCACCAGGTCAGCCACGGCGTACGCGAGTTCCATGCGATCGGCGTACGGGACGACGACGTAGGCCGGGTCCGCGCCTGCCCCCGCGCCGGGATCGAATTCCTTGCCCCGCCCGGTGATGTGCAGCACCTGGATACCGGCGGCACGCATGCCGCGCACGGCACCGGCGAAAGCATCGTTGATCGACTTGGCACCCAGGGAGCCGCCGGTCACCAGGACGGTCGCGCGGTCGTCGGCCAGGCCGTATCGCGCCAGCGCCTCCGGTCGTAGCGCGGCCCGGTCGACGGAGGTGATCTGTTGCCGTAGCGGCATCCCGGTCCGTGTGGCGTGCGGCAGGTCGGTGGCGTGGAAGGTCGTTGCGACGTGGTCGGTCAGCCGCGCGCCGAGCTTGGTAGCCATCCCCGGCATCGCGTTGCCTTCGTGGACCACGATCGGCACCCCCGCGCGCCGGGCGGCCAGGAACGCCGGCGGACTGACGAATCCGCCGAACCCGACCACCGCGTCCGCGTCCACCTCGTGCAGAAGGTCACGGGTGGTGCGTACGGCGCGGCGCAAGCGGGCCGGGAACCTCACCGCGTCCAGGTCCGGCCGGCGAGGGAACGCCGCCTTGGGGATCAACCGCAGGTCGAAGCCGGCGGCGGGCACGATGCGCTCCTCCAGACCGCCATGGCTGCCGAGCACGGTGATCCGGGCGTCGGGGTGGGCGACCAGCAGTGCCTCGGCGGTGGCGAGCAGCGGCGAGATGTGTCCGGCCGTCCCGCCGCCGGCGAGGACGACCGATGGAGCATCGGTCACGAACGTTTCCCCCGCGCGGGAAGAACGGCCATCGCACTGCGCAGGACGCTGGGCCTCGAACCGAGCATGCGTTTGGCCGCCGGCTCGTTACGGGCGAACGACAGCAACATCCCCAGCGCGACGAGGGTGGTGATCAGCGCGGAGCCACCGGAGGACAGCAGCGGCAGCGGGATACCGATGATCGGCAGCAGCCCGGTCACCGAGCCGATGTTGATGGCGGCCTGGCCGAGGATCCAGACCATTGTCGCGGCGGTGGTGATCCGCACGAAGTTGTCCTTGGACAACACGATCAGGCGGTAGCAGCCGAAGGCGAGGGCCACGTACAGCGCGAGAAGGGCCAACGTGCCGGGCAGGCCGAGTTCCTCGCCGACGATCGCGAAGATGAAGTCGTTGTGGGCCTCCGGCAGCCAGGACCACTTCTCCCGGGATGCCCCCAGGCCCACACCCCACCAGCCGCCGTCGGCCATGGCGTACAGGCCGTGCACCTTCTGCCAGCAGCCGTCCGCGTGGACGTCACTGCAGCTTCCGACCCAGGCACTGATCCGGCTCATCCGGCTGCCCCGGGTGGCGACGCCGACGATGGCCAGCGTGGCCACGATGACGGCGAAGACGCCGAAGACCCGCAGTCGCATCCCGGCGACGAACAGGGCCGTGCCCACGATCAAGCCGAGTATCAGGGTGGTGCCGAGGTCCTGGCCGGCCATCACCAGACCGATCGCGATGATCGCCAGCGGGAACACGTAAGGGATGAGGGCGTGCCGGGCCTGCGCGATGAGCGGGCGTTTGCGGGTCAGCACCGCTCCCCCGACCAGCACCAGCGCCAACTTGGCCAACTCCGAAGGTTGCAGGGTGATCGGTCCGAAAGCCAGCCAGTTCTTGTTGCCGCCGATCTCGACGCCGAACCGCGTGACCGCGGCCAGAAGAACGACGGCCAGGGCGTAGACCGGGAACGCCAGCCGTTTCCACCACCGCAACGTGAGTTGGCTGGCCACGAATGCGCCGAGCGCGCCGAAGCCTGCGAAGACCGCCTGGTTGATGAACGCGGAATACGGGGAGCGGTCTTTGGTCAGCAGTTCCACGCTGGATGCGGACAGCACCATCACCAGACCGAAGACGGTCAGCAACACCGTCGAGCCCAAGATCAGGTAGTAGGGCGCGACGGGCGACTCAAGACGTTCCCAGCCCGCGCGGATCGCCCGTCGTAACCCCCGGCCGGTGCGGCGCTGTCCGCGCCGGTCGATGCGGTCACGCGTCTTCGTCCAGTCCCAGCGCCCGGCGGACCGCGGCGGCGAACGCGTCGCCGCGGGCACCGTAGTTCTCGAACATGTCCAGCGATGCGGCCGCCGGGGACAGCAGCACGGTGTCCCCCGGTCGGGCGGCTTCGATCGCCATAGCCACCGCCTGATCCATGGCACCAGTGTCGGTGTCATCGATGACCAGCCGTGGGACATCCGGTGCGTGTCGCTGCAACGCGGCCACGATCACGTCACGATCCACGCCCAGGACGATCGCCGCCCGCAACCGCGAGGCGGACGCGGCCACCAGATCGTCGATCTCGGCGCCCTTCAGTTGGCCGCCGGCAATCCAGACGATCGGGTCGTACGCCGCGAGAGCGGCACCGGCCGCCTGCGGGTTGGTGGCCTTGGAATCGTCGATGTATCGGACCCCGTCGTGCGTGACCACGTGGGTGGTGCGATGCGGTTGGGGGCGGTAGTCCCGCAGGCCGTCGCGCACGGCCACGGGTGGCACGCCGTACGCCCGGGCCAGTCCCGCCGCGGCCAGCGCGTTGGCGACGTAGTGCGGCGCCGGATCTTCCCCGGCGACGGAAAGGTCTGCGAACCGGGCCAGTTCGGCAGCGTTGTGCCGGCGGTCCTCGACGAACGCCCGATCGGCTAACGCGTCGTCGACGACCCCGAGCATGGACACCGCCGGGATACCCAGGGTGAACCCGATCGCGCGAGCACCCTCGACCACCTCGGCTTGCTCGACCAGCTCGCGGGTCAGCGGGTCCTGCTCGTTGTAGAGGCAGGCCACCTGGGTGCGCTCGTAGACCCGGCCCTTGCAGCGGGCGTACTCCTCGAAAGAGCCGTGCCAGTCGATGTGGTCGGGGGCAACGTTGAGACACACCGACGCCACCGGGGAAATGGAGCGGGACCAGTACAGCTGGAAGCTGGATAACTCGACCGCGATCACGTCGTAGGGCTGCGGGTGCAGCACCGCTTCGAGGATAGGCAGGCCGACGTTGCCGGCCGCCACGGCCCGCAGACCGGCCGCGCGCAGGATCGACTCCAGCATCGTCACCGTCGTGGTCTTGCCGTTGGTGCCGGTGACCGTCAGCCAGGGTGCGGCTCCCTCACGGGCCCGCATCCGCCAGGCGAGTTCGACCTCACCCCAGATGGGGATTCCCGCCGCGTCGGCGGCCACCATCAGCGGGTGCGTCGGGGGCACGACCGGTGAGGTGACCACGAGATTGGTCCCTTGCGGCGGGGTCTGCTGGTGCTCCGGACCGAACAGAACCCGCGCCCCGAGCACGTCCAGGATCTGCGCCCGCTCGGCTTCACGTTGCGTGTGCGAACTGGAAAGGACCGTCACCGCGGCGCCGCGCTCGAGCAGGGCATCCGCCGCAGCGAAACCGCTCACCCCCAGGCCCATGACGGCGACTGACAGCCCGGACCAGTCGGCGTCGCGATGAGTCAGGCCCAACGCACCGTGCAGGGGCTCGTACGCCGGGTCCACCGGCCACAACTCTCCGGATTCAGGAGGCACCGACGACCCACTCCGCGTAGAAGAGACCCAACCCCACCGAGACGCACAGCCCGGCGATGATCCAGAACCGTACCGTCACGGTGATCTCAGCCCACCCCAGTAACTCGAAATGGTGATGGATCGGCGCCATCCGGAACACGCGCTTGCCGCCGCGCAATTTGAACGACCCCACCTGCAGGATCACCGACGCGGCCTCCATGACGAAGAGCCCGGCGATGATCACCAGCAGCAGTTCGGTGCGGGTGGTGATCGCCAGCCCGGCCAGGGCGCCGCCGAGCGCCAACGACCCGGTGTCGCCCATGAAGATCTTGGCCGGCGCGGCGTTCCACCACAGGAACCCGAAACAGGCGGCGGTGATGCAGCCGGCGATCACCGCCAGGTCGTAGGGATCTCGCACGTTGTAGCACTTGGTGGTCTCGACGTACTCGCAGTTCTGGTTGAACTGCCAGATGCAGATCAGCAGGTAGGCCCCGAAGACCATCACGCAGGCACCGGTCGCCAGACCGTCGAGACCGTCGGTGAGGTTGACCCCGTTGGAGGTGCCGGCCACCAGCAGGTT
Source organism: Branchiibius cervicis (assembly GCF_042661605.1). Classification (NCBI taxonomy): domain Bacteria; kingdom Bacillati; phylum Actinomycetota; class Actinomycetes; order Micrococcales; family Dermacoccaceae; genus Branchiibius; species Branchiibius cervicis. Next base: position 1,178,472 of record NZ_JBHSWJ010000002.1, on the reverse strand, counting down.
TGCCCAGATGATGAACAGGATCAGCCCGAGGCCCGTACCCGCGAACGCCAGGTTGACCCAGGTGTCACGGACGAAGGAGATGTGCCAGCTGGCCGCGGTGCGCCCGCCTCTGTCCGGGAAATTGACGGCCAGGATGGCGAAGACGGTCGCGATCACCACCTGGCAGGCGAGCTTCTGGTAGGTGTTCAGGCCCAGGGAGCGGTGACGACTGATCTTGGTCCAGTCGTCGGCGAACCCCACGACGCCAAGGCCCACCATCAGCCCGAGGACCAGCAGTCCGGAGACACTGGGCTCGGTCAGCGTAGCCAGGTGCGCCACGACGTACCCGACGAGGGTTGCACCGATGATCACTGCGCCGCCCATGGTCGGCGTGCCCCGCTTGGTGTGGTGGCTGGTGGGTCCGTCGTCGCGGATGAACTGGCCGTAACCCTTCTTCACCAGGAAGCCGATGAACGCCCGGGTGCCGAACAAGCCGATCAACAACGCGGTCAGCGAACCGATGAGGACGGCCTTCACTGCGGCACCACTCCTCCGGCTTCGGCGGTGATGCGATCCCCGAGGTAACGCAAGCCGGAATCCCTACTCGATTTGAACAAGACGACGTCGCCATCTTCCATCATGCCGCTCACCGCCTCGTGCGCGGCATCGACATCCGGGACGAACCGGACCGGGACTCCGAGGGCTTGTGCGGCGGTGCCGATCGGCTCAGCGCCGGGCCCGACCGCTACGAGTACGTCGATCCCCACCTGCGCGGCCAACCGCCCGACCTGCTCGTGCGCGGCGTACGAGATGTCGCCGAGTTCGAGCATCTGGCCCAGCACGGCGATCGTGCGCCGATCCGGCCCGGCAGCCATGGCGGCGACGGCGCGCAGGGCGGCAGCCATCGAGTCGGGGTTGGCGTTGTAGGCATCGTTGACGATGCGCCTGTTCCCCGGTAGGTCGAAGATCTCCATCCGCCACCGGCTGACCGGCCCGGCCGCCTGGAGCGCGGTCAGCGCCTGCTGGGTTTCGACGCCGAGCTCACGGGCGGCAGCGAGTACTGCCAGCGCGTTGCCGACCTGATGGGCACCGGCGAGGCTCAGGGCCATCGGCACCGGCGCGGGGTCATCGGTGAGTCCGTGCAGCAGGAAATGCGGCCGGCCGAGCTCGTCCAGGGTCACGTCACTGGCGCGCAGGTCGGCGTCGCGGCCGGTGCCCACGAGGAGCACGCGGGCATCGGTGACGGCCTGCATGGCGCGCACCCGCTCGTCGTCGGCATTGAGAATGGCTAGTCCGTCCGGCGGCAGAGCGGCGACCAGTTCCGATTTGGTGGAGGCGATGGCTTCGACGCTGCCGAAACCGGCCAGATGGGCCGTTCCGACGTTGAGCACGATGCCGATCCGCGGCGGCGCGATCTTGGTCAGGTAGGCGATGTGGCCGATCCCGTCGGCACCCATCTCGGCGACCAGGTACTTCGTCTGCGCAGTCACCCGGCACACGGTCAGCGGCACACCGACCTCGGAGTTGAAGGATCCGACCGGTGCGACGGTCGGACCCTGGGTTGCCAGCACCTGGGCGAGCAGGTCCTTGGTCGAGGTCTTGCCGGAACTTCCGGTGATCCCGACGATCTGCAGATCCGGGCTCTGGTCGACCACGAAGCGGGCCAACCGGGCGAAGGCATCCTGCACATCGGCGACCACCAGGGTGGGGACGCCGTCGATGGGCCGCAGGCCGAGCACCGCCACCGCTCCAGCAGCGACCGCGGCGGGGGCGAACAGGTGACCGTCGGCGTGTTCGCCGATCCGGGCGACGTACAGCGACCCGGCTTCGGCCAGGCGCGAGTCGATGACCACCGGACCGTCGACGACGACATCGTCGGCGCCCGGACCGGTCAACTCGGCATCGATCGCCCGCGCGATCCGGGTGAGGGAGGAGGGAATCATGCAACCGCGCCGGTCAGTTGTCCGACTCGTTGTCGGTCTTGTGATCCCACGTCGTGGGGAACAGCGTCGGTGTGGCGGTGTCCAGCGGCGTCCCACCGCGGTGCAGCGCGTAACCCATGATCTGGGAGAAGACCGGCGCCGCGATGTCACCACCGAAGATCGACCCGGACTTGGGGTTGTCGACCATGACCGCGACGATGTACTGCGGGTTGTCGACCGGGGCGAAACCGATGAACGAGGCGATGTGCCCCTTGTAGCCGTGGGCGGTCACGCTGTAGCGGTCGGCCGTCCCGGTCTTGCCGGCGACGTTGTAGCCGGCCACCTTGGCGCCGGGCGCCGTACCGTCTTTCTCGTCGACCACGCCCTGCATCATCGTGGTCATTTCCTTCGCGACCTGCTCGGAGATGACCCGGGTCGGGGTCCGGGAGTCTTGCGGCGCGGTCCACGTCTGACCGTCGGTGCTGGTGCCGGCGATCAACGACAGCGGAGTGCGGGTGCCCTTGTTGGCGATGGTCTGCGCCACCGACGCCTGCTGGAGCAGCGTGGTGGACAGGCCCTGGCCGTAGAGCACCGTGTAGCGCTGGGTGCCGTTCCAGTCGGCGGGGTCGGCCAGCAGGCCACCGCTCTCCCCGGGAACCCGATCCCGGTGGGAGCGCCGTACCCGAACTTCTTCATCGAGGAGTAGAGGATGGACGGATCGAGTTGCTCGCCGGCCAGCACGGTCCCGATATTCGAGGACTCGGCGACGATTCCGGCCGCGGTCAGCGACAACGTGGGGTGGTTGTGGGAGTCCTGCAGGCTCTTGCCGGCCCGAAGCAGCCGGTTGGGCACCGTGAACTGTGACGCCGGAGTGACCTTGCCGGCCTGCAGCAGCGTCGAGAACGTCACCATCTTGCTGGTCGAGCCGGGCTCGTAGGCCAACGTGAACGGCAACGAGTTGAGGTTGCCGGTTGCTGAGCCGATGTTGTTGTTGTCGAAGCTGGGGTACGACGCCGCCGCCTTGATGTGTCCGTTCAGATCGAGGACGACCACCGAGCCGTCGTCGGCGTTGTACTTCTTCACCTCGGCGGCGATCGCGTTGGAGGCGTACCACTGCAGGTCGTTGTCGATCGTCAGCTTGACGGATTCGCCCGGTTTGGCCGGGGTGTCCTTGGACTCACCGGTCGCGATCGGCTGGCCGTAGGCGTCGCGCTCGAAGACGTGCACTCCGGGGGTGCCGTTGAGCAGTTTGTTCTCCATCACTTCCACACCGCCGGCGCCCTCGCCATCGGAGTTCACCCACCCGACCAGGGGCGCCACGCTGGTGCCTTGCGGATATTCCCGCTTCATGACCTTCTCGGAGTAGATCCCGGGGATGCCGAGCGCGTTGATCTGCTTCCACTGCGCCGGCGAGATGTCCTTGACCAGGTAGACGAACTGCTTGTTCGCGGCGTTGGCCTTGGCCAGGGTCGCGTAGACGGCGTCGGGGTCGGCCTGCACGATCGGGGCGATCCGCTGGGCGGCCTTCTGGAGCGCCCCATCCGTGCGCACGCCGTTGTCGTTGCCGTACTGCGCGGTCGCCGTTGCGTCGGCGGTCACGTTGCGTCGCTCGACCGTCACGGCCAGCGGGGTGCCGTCATCACTGACGATGCTGCCGCGCGCCGCCGGGGTGGTCACCCTCGCAATCCGGGACTCGTAGGCCTGTTGCGACACGGTGGCCGCGTCGATGCCCTGGATGCGGAACATCTGTGCCGCGAGCAGACTGAAGATGAACAGCACTCCGACCATCAGGAACCGGGCCCGGCGTCGCGGGTGGCCCATCCCCAGCCGGACCGGCTTGGGACTCCTGGGCTGCCGTGGCGGGGCGGCCGCCGCACGCGCCGGGCGTGCACTGCCCTTCGCGCCGCCGGACGTCGCGCGCGGCGCCTTGGCACCGGGGCCCGCGGGTCGGGTCTTGCTACGCGGCGGCTGGGACGACGGAGTCACGGATCACCTTCTGCTGGGAAGCATGTTGCGTGGCCTCACCACGCTCACTTGGTGGGTGCGGCCGTGGGCTTGGCCGAGGCGCTCGGGGTGGACTTGTTGCTGGACTTGGCGGTGGGAGTGGCGGAAGTCTTCGGGGCGGCTTTCGGGGTAGCGGACGGCGTGCTCGGCAGCGCCGGCGGGACCGTGGCCAGTTTCGTGACCGGCGGCGCAGCCGGCAGTTGCACTCCCGAACTGGCGACGCTGGCGGCCAATACGGCTACCTTCGAGGCCGGGGTGCTCGGGAGCGTTCCCACCGTAAAGGGGTTCGCGGAGGCGCTTCCCTTCGCCACGCCGACGGTCTTGCCATTGCCGTCCACGAACCGGACGGAGCTGGCGGGGACCATGCCCTGCGCCTGGGCCTGCAGCGCCAGCTGCTGCGGTGCGGAGACCGCGTCCAGCTGACTGTCGAGCGACTCCTGGGTTGCTGCCAGCGAGGCGGACTTCGCCTGCAACCGGTCGAGCGCGAACGATTGCTCCGCGCGCTGGGTGTTCAGGAGCAGCAACGCCACGAGGCCGCCGACCATGGCCAGCAGGCAGACGGTCACGAAGCCGACACCGACCGCACGCGTCTGCGGCGGGGCCACGACCGGCGCGGTGCGGCGAGCGCCCTTCGCGGCGGGCTTGGACCCGGCACGTGCGCTCGGTGCGGTACGCCGGGGGCCGGTAGCGCCGTACGCGCCGGGGCTCCTGCCCGGCGGGCGGCGGGGGCCAGGCTCAACTGACTCATGCGGACGTCCTTTCGGTGGTGCGGATACGCGCCGCGGCGCGCAGCCGGGCCGAGGCGGCCCGCGGGTTCTGTGCGATTTCCGTGTCGTCGGGCGTCTCGGCGCCCCTGGTCAGCAGGCGCAGGTACGGCGCTTGCTCGGGTAGTTCGATCGGGATCCCGGGCGGGGCGGTGCTCTTGGCCCCGGCGGCGAGGACCTGCTTGGTGATGCGGTCCTCGAGTGAGTGGTAGGACAACACCGCGATCCGGCCATCGACCCGCAGGTGGTCGATGGCGGCCGGTAGCGCGGCCCGCCAGACGTCGAGTTCGGAATTGACCTCGATGCGCAGCGCCTGGAAGGTCCGCTTGCCCGGATGGCCACCGGTGCGTTGTGAGGCTGCCGGGATCGCCGACCGCAGCACCTCGACCAGCCGGGCCGAGGTGGTGAACGGGGCCTGCTGGCGCTCGCGCACGATGGCCACGGCGACCCGCCGGGCGAAGCGTTCCTCGCCGTACTCGCGCAGGATGCGCTCCAGATCGGCTCCGCTGTAGGTGTTGAGCACATCGGCAGCCGTGACGCCCGTGGTCTGGTCCATCCGCATGTCCAGGGGTGCATCGTGGGCGTAGGCGAACCCGCGATCCGCCTCGTCGAGTTGCAGCGATGAGACCCCGAGGTCGAAGAGCACCCCGTCCACCTCGTCGACCCCGAGATCGGCCAGCGCCGTGAACGTCTGGTCATAGACAGCGTGTACGCCGATGAACCGCTCTCCGAAGGACGCCAGCCGGGCGCCGGCCAGGTCCAGGGCCTGCGGGTCCCGGTCCACGCCGTACGCCGTGACGTGTGGCAGCCGTTGCAGGATCGCCTCGGTGTGCCCGCCCATGCCGAGTGTGCCGTCGACGAACACCGCACCCGGTCGATCGAGAGCAGGGGCCAGCAGGTCGACGATGCGGTCGCGCATGACCGGCACGTGCCGGTCGGCGGTATTGCGCGAACTGTTCATCGAGCCTGCTCCTTTCGGGGGTCGGAAGGGTGTGCGCCGCGCTGGTCGCTGGTCCCCAGCCGCCGGGTCCGTCGCTCCGGCATCGGGGAAGTGATGCCGGAACGTTCCGGACGGCTGGAGGCCACCGGTCAGCGCGGTCGATCAGAAGAGGCCTCCGGGGATCACCTCCTCCGAGCGCGCGGCGAAGTCCTCTTCGGCGCCGGTCACGAACTGCTCCCAGCGCTGGGTGTCCCATAGCTCGACGCGGTCACCCACCCCGATGACCGTGCAGTCGCGGTCCAGGCCGGCGTACTGGCGCAGCAGGGCCGGCACGGTGACCCGGCCCTGCTTGTCGGGAATGTCATCGGTCGCACCCGAGAGCATCACCCGCTGGAAGGAGCGGGCCTCGGCGTTGGTGATCGGACTGGACTGCAATCCCGCGGTGAAGTCGGCGAATTTGTCCGTCGTGAAGATGTAGATGCACCGCTCCTGGCCGCGGGTCATGACCAGGCCTCCGGCGAGCTTGTCGCGGAATTTCGCGGGGAGGAACAGCCGGCCCTTCTCGTCGAGGCGCGGGTGGTGGGTACCGAGGAACATCGTCGGTCCACCTCCTGCTTTCCGCCTGGGTGGCCACATTTCGAGCCCACCGTCCACCAACTCACTCCCGCACGCTCCACTTTACTCCACTCTGCTCCTCCTTGTCTGCCTCCTACCCCTGAAAAGCCCCGACAATTTGGCCGTTTTTGCAGGTCAGAACCGGTTGGTGCAGGGTGGAGGAAGCACGGCTCCGGTCACCCTGGAGAACGGCGCAGGCGGCCTGCGTTCGACGCATCGACCGCGTCAAGGGCACCCCTGAGGTGCTGGTGGAGCACGGTGGAGGGCACGAGCGGGGGTGGGAATGGCAGGATTCGGGTATGTCAGCCAGCCCCACCCAGCACGGCTCGATCGACACCGACCCCCACCCGGGTCGCGATTCCTACGCGGCGACGATGTCGCTGCCGGAGGTGCAAGCCCTCAGCGCAACGCTGCACGCTGCCATCAGTCAGGTCATCGAGGGCAAGCCCGAGGCGATCCGCACCGCCCTGATCGTGTTGCTCGCGCGCGGTCATCTCCTGGTCGAGGACGTGCCCGGTGTGGGGAAGACGATGCTGGCCAAATCGCTGGCGAAGGCCATCGACTGCCCGATGCGTCGTATCCAGTTCACTCCCGACCTGCTGCCCAGCGACGTGACCGGGGTCAGCGTCTTCAACCAGGACAGCCACGAGTTCGAGTTCCGACCCGGTGCGATCTTCGCCAACGTGGTGGTCGGCGACGAGATCAACCGGGCCTCCCCAAGACCCAGTCCGCGTTGCTGGAATGCATGGAGGAGGAGCAGGTCACCGTCGATGGCCGCACCTACCGCCTGCAGCGGCCCTTCATGGTGCTGGCGACCCAGAACCCCATCGAGATGGAAGGCACCTTCCCGCTGCCGGAGGCGCAGCGGGACCGGTTCATGGCCCGGATCTCCATGGGCTACCCGACGGCAGCCGCTGAAGCCACGATGCTGGACCTGCACGGTGAGCACGATCCGCTGGGCGACCTGCAGCCGGTCACCGACGGCGCAACGGTGGCCCGAGCGATCGACCGCGTCGCGAAGGTGCACGCCAGTCCCGCTCTGCGGCAGTACGTCGTCGACCTGGTGACCGCGACCCGCAGCACGCCCGCCCTGCGGTTGGGGGCCTCCCCCGCGGTTCGCTGCACCTGCTGCGGTCCGCCCGGGCGGCTGCCGCGCTGGACGGTCGCGACTACGTGATCCCCGAGGACGTCCAGGCGCTGTTCGTTCCCGTACTCGCCCACCGCGTGATGTTGTCCAGCGACAACCAGCATCTGCACCGCGGGACCTCCGACGTACTCCACGAGATCAGCCGGCGCGTCGCGGTGCCGGCCGGCGACCTGCACGCCTGACGGTCATGCTCACCGCCCGTGCCTGGACCCTGCTGGGCGTCGGCATCGCGCTGACCGGGTCCGGCATCCTGCTCGGCTACACCGACATCACCCGCTTGGGGTTGCTGCTGCTGCTCCTGCTGGGCGTCACCGCGGTGTTCGCGCGGCGCGCGTCGGGCGATCTGCGGATCACCCGTACTGTGCAGCCGATCTCGATCGGCCGGGGCCAACGCGCGACCGTGACGGTGATCGCCACCAACCCCGCTGCTCGCCGTACCGGTGTTTCGCGGGTCCGGGAGCAGGTGGACAGCCGGCTGGGCGAGTCCCAGGAATTCGTCCTCCCGGCCATCGGAGCACACGATGCCGAGCGGTTGCAGTATGTCGTGCAGGGCACAGTCCGCGGTGCGCATCGACTGGGTCCGGCCTCACGCGTGATCGAGGACCCCTTCGGGCTGACCCGGCGCCGCAGGACCGACGAGCGCGTCGACGAATTGATCGTCCTGCCGACCGTCACGCCGCTGGGTCCGGCGCAGCCGCCGGGAGCGGGGATCGGCAGTGAGGGTGAGATACCACAGATGGTGGCCTTGCACGGCGACGAGGACGTCAGCATCCGGGCGTATCACCAGGGTGACGATCTGCGCAAAGTGCACTGGAAGACCACGGCTCACCGCGGTGAGCTCATGGTCCGCCAGGAAGACCGGCCCAGTAGGCGGTCAGCTCTCGTCCTGCTGGATGGGCGCAGCAACGGCCACCGCGGCCCGTCTGGCCAGGATTCCTTCGAGTGGGCGGTCAGTTGCGCAGCCTCCGTGGTCGTCCGCCTTGCCGAGTTGCACTACTCGGTGCACCTGGCCACGGCGGAGACCCTGGCCGACGCCAGCGTCGACGCACCGGGAGAGCCGGGCGAGCAGCTGCGGCGTCTGGCCACCGCGACGACGTGCGACAGCGAGACCTTCCGCAGGTTGCGCCTGCGCGCCCGCGAAGCTGTGCGAGCCGGTGCCATCGTCGTGGCCATCCTGACCGATGTCGAAGACCGGGTCGACGACATCGCCGCGATGCGCCAACCCGGCGCGTCCGGCCTGGCCTTCATCCTGGACACGGGGACGTTCGTGGATCCCGGGGCCGCCCCGAGTGCGGGCGCCCAACTGCTGCGGGCTGCGCTCGCGGGTGCGGGCTGGCGGGTGTGTGTGGTGCGCTCCACCACCTCGGTGTTGGAGGCGTGGCAGGAAGTCAGCCGTCGGTCGCTGATCCGGGTCGGTGCCCTATGAGGCGTACGGCGAGCGTGCAGGCCTTGCTCGCAGCGGCGGCGACGCTGGTGGCGGCCTGGCCGCTCACGTCGCTGATCGAGACCGGCCCGTGGATCTGGCCGATCGTCGCCATGGTCGTGGGCGTCGCCGGCGTCGGAATGCTGCTGCGCGCGGTGCGGACTCCCTCGGCCCTGGTTCCCGCGGTCCAGGTGCTTCTTGCCGTGGTCGCGATCGCACTCATCTACCTTCCGCACACGCTGTCCCCCGGCGTGCTGCTCGACGCGACCCAGGCGTTGATCGCCGACGGGATCCACACCGGCCAGGTCGCCGCTCCCCCGGCTCCGGCGACCGTCGGACTGCGCTTCCTGATCGCGGTGGCGGTGACCGGGTTCGCCCTCATCACCGATATCTGCGCCGCCACATTGCGGGCCCCCGTGCTGGCCGGGGTGCCGTTGCTCGGTGCGTTCCTGATCTCAGCGGCCAACACCGCCGTCGGTCTCAACCCGGTCTACTTCGTGGTGCTGGCCGTCATCTGGTTGACCATGGTCGCGACCCAGCACGCACAGGACCTGCAGCGAGACGTGACCGTGCGCACCCAGGCGCTGCAGCCGCGCGCCCTGGAGTCCCCACTGTCGGGACACGGCCACGTCGCCCGGCTGATCGCCGTACCCGTCATCCTCCTCGCCGCCCTGCTGCCCATGCTCATCCCGCATGCATCGGCGCACTTCTTCGCCCAAGGACTGGCGCGGGGCGCCGGTGACGGTCCGGTGACCATCGGCTTCGCCACCGACCTGGACCTCGGCGCTGATCTCAACAGCACCAATCCATCACCGGTGTTGACCTACACCACGAGTTCCCTGGTCACCCCGCCACTGCGCGTGACCGTGACCTCCACGTATCGCGACGGGCACTGGGTGCCCGACGAGGGCGTCCCCTCGGCGGTGATCAGCGACAACAACACGGTCCTACCGGTTCCAGCGGCCACCGACGCCGACGCACGGTTCACCACCGGCTCGATGAAAGTGAGCGGCAGCGTTCTGGCCCCCGATCTGTTCGCCGCGCCGTACCCGCTGCGGACCGCAGACCTGAACCGGCCCACCTGGCTCTTCGACGAACGCACCGGCGCCATCCAGCCGAACGGCTCGGTCAAGGACTACTCCCTCACCTATCGCCTGCTGAAGAACGACGAGGAACCCGCGGGCGACGAACGACTCGACCCGGACGTCTCCGAACCCGCCCTGGCCGTGGACCGGGCATCGGAGTCGGCCGTACGGCGCACGCTCGCACCGCTACGGGCCAGCACCCAGTGGGAGACGGCCCGCAACATCCAGAACTACCTGCGCAACGCGGGCGGATTCACCTACTCATTGCAACTGGCCGACACCCGCCGCGACAGTGACGGACAACCGTTGGATCCGCTGAGCAACTTCCTGGCGACCAAGCAGGGGTACTGCACCCAGTTCGCCAGCGCGATGGTGATGATGGCCCGCGCGGACGGTATCCCAGCCCGGCTGGCGGTCGGCTTCCTACCCGGCGACCCGACCGGGACCGCGAACCAGTACGCCGTCCGGCAGTCCGACGCGCACGCGTGGCCGGAGTTGTGGTTCAGCGGCATCGGCTGGACCCGCTTCGAGCCGACGCCGGGGATCCGCGCGACGGAGGCACCGGCGTACACCGCCGACCAGACCGGCGGGGTGAGCCGCAACGCCGAGCCCAGCGAGAACGACTCCGACACCTCGTCCGCGGCAGCGACCAGCGGTGCGGCGCAATCCTCGTCGCCACCGGCCACCGCGGCCGGTTCGTCCACAGGTGACTCGGCGCCGGCGTGGCTGCACTGGGCCGGCTGGTTGCTCGCCGTCCTGGCCATCGGCGGTGCGGGGGCGGTGGTCCTGCCGATCCTGGCCCGCCGCCGTCGTGAGAGCGCTGCCAGCGGCCGCCCGACCCCGCAACGCGTCGAAGCGCAGTGGCAGCAGTTGGTGTGGGACCTGTCCGACCTGGGAGCCAGCGCCCCGCCGCCGGGATCCCCGCGGGCGCTCGAGCGGCACTACCGCAACGAGCTGCACCTCAGCGGCGACGGCCAGCGGGCACTGCGACAGGCCGTGCAGACGTTGGAACGGGCACGTTATGCAGGCGCCGGCGACGACCGGCTGGATCTGCGCCAGGACGCCCAGGAGATCGTGCACGACGTACGCCGATCGGCATCGGCGACGATGCGCCTGCGAGCGGCGCTGTGGCCGCGCAGCGCCTTCTTCGCCCTTCGCGACGCAGTCGCCGGAAAAGCGCGGACACCGGCTCGCTGGTGGGCGGACCGGCATCGCTGAACCGAGTTGGTCAGTCCATACGCACCGGACCGACTCCTCGACCTCGGCCTACGGCCGCCGACTCCGCTACGCTCCGCCGACAACCTCCGCCTCGCTCTTCGTCGTCAGTCCATAAGAACCGGACCAACTCCTCGACCTCGGCCTACGGCCGCCGGCTCCGCTACGCTCCGCCGACAACCTCGGCCTCGCTCTTCGTCGTCAGTCCAAGTAATCGCGGAGAACCTGCGACCGCGACGGGTGGCGCAGCTTGCTCATCGTCTTGGACTCGATCTGACGGATCCGCTCACGAGTGACCCCGTAGACCTTCCCGATCTCGTCCAGCGTCTTCGGTTGGCCGTCGGTGAGCCCGAAACGCATCGACACGACGCCGGCTTCACGCTCGGACAAAGTGTCCAGCACGGAGTGCAACTGCTCCTGCAGCAACGTGAAGCTGACCGCGTCGGCCGGGACAACCGCCTCGGAGTCCTCGATCAGGTCGCCGAATTCGCTGTCACCGTCCTCGCCCAGCGGGGTGTGCAAGGAGATGGGCTCGCGACCGTACTTCTGGACCTCGACGACCTTCTCGGGGGTCATGTCCAGTTCCTTGGCCAACTCCTCCGGAGTCGGCTCGCGACCGAGGTCCTGCAGCATCTGCCGCTGCACCCGGGCCAACTTGTTGATGACCTCGACCATGTGCACCGGGATACGGATGGTGCGCGCCTGGTCGGCCATGGCGCGGGTGATCGCCTGACGGATCCACCACGTGGCGTACGTCGAGAATTTGTAACCCTTGGTGTAGTCGAACTTCTCCACCGCACGAATCAGACCCAGGTTGCCCTCCTGGATCAGGTCGAGGAAGAGCATGCCGCGCCCGGTGTAGCGCTTGGCCAGCGAGACCACCAGACGCAGGTTGGCCTCCAGCAGGTGGTTCTTGGCCTTCTTACCGTCCTGGGCGATCCACCACAGCTCGCGCTTGAGCTTCATCTCGATCTTGTCGCCGGAGTTCAGCTTCTCCTCGGCGAACAGGCCGGCCTCGATGCGCTTTGCGAGCTCGACCTCCTGCTCGGCGTTCAGGAGGGCCACCTTGCCGATCTGCTTCAGGTAGTCCTTGACCGGGTCCGCGGTGGCGCCGGCGGTCACGACCTGCTGGGCCGGAGCGTCATCCTCATCGTCCTGGCGGATGACGAACGCAGCCGACTCGCTCTCCTCGGCGGCGGCCGGCTTCGCCTCCTCATCACCCTCACCGTCGGCGTCGCCGTCCGTGGCGTCGGCGGTTTCGCCGGCCGCGTCGGGGGTCTCGCCGTCGACGGTCTCCTCGACGACGACCTCCTCAGTGAGTTCGAGATCCTCGTCGGGCTCGATGTCCTCGGGTGAGTCCTGCTCGTCGGCAGCCGGGTCAGTCTTTTCGCTGGTCTTCTTGGCGGCGGTCTTGGACGTGGCCTTCTTGGCAGCGGCCTTCTTCGCCGGCGCAGCTGCGGCACCGGCGACCTTGGCCGTCGTCTTCGCGGCGGCGCGCTTGGCCGGAGCCTTCTTGGCGGTCGTCTTCCGGGCAGTCGCCTTCACGGGAGCCTTCCCGTCGGCCTTCGCTGTGCTGGTGTTCTCGGCCGCGTCATCAGGCGCTGTCTGGGTCTTCGACACTGAGGTCACTCGCTACCTTCCAGGACATGCAGAAGCCGTTGCGCTCACCGCGGCGGGGGTCCGCGGCACGACGAACGAGGTCGTTCACATCGATCGCGACGACTTCCGGGTCAGTGTTGGGGAGCATTTCCGGGGCGGGGAAGTCCCCCTTGCGGAATGCGCTGGTCACCATTATAAAACCCATCCGGGGCCAGATCATTCCGCAGGCCGCTCGTAAAAACCTCCGGAGCGCTCGGGACCGCCGGTCAGTCGGACGCTTCCGACGCCTTTTCGGGCCGCAGACCGGGCCGCACGGCAAGCACCGGGCATGCGGCATCCAGCAGGAGCCGCTGGGCCGCCGAGCCGAGGATCAGTTTGCCGACCGGGGTGCGATGCCGCAGTCCGATGACCAGCAAGGCAGCCTGCCGTTGAGCGACAACGCGCAGCACCTCCTCGACCGTGTCCCCGGTCCCGTCGGTCGGCACGACGTTCACCGAATAACCCTGCGCCGCAAGGCGAGTCGTGACATCGGTGAGAGGTTCGGGAGTGCCGCCGAGGTCGACGACGGTCAGAGGCAGCTGCCGACGCAGGCATTCATCCGCGCCGGCGTACAGCGCGGCAACGCCTTCGGCCGAATCTGCGTAGGCGACGACGACCGTCATCCCGATCTCCCTCCCCGAGGGCACCCCGGGCCCCAGACGTTACCTGAACGTGCCACCCAAGGGACGGGTGTCGGCCACGACGTCCGCGGTGATCGCCGCGATTTGGTCGTGCTCGATCAGGAACCCGTCGTGCCCGTGTTCGGAAGCGATCGTGAGCAGCGGTTCCCTGCCGTAGGCGGCGACCATCGTTTCGGACAGGGCGGGCGGGAAGAGGCGGTCACTGTCGACGGCGACGACCCGCAACAACCCGTCGTACCTACCGAGCACGTCGGCCAGGTCGCCACGGTCGCGGGTCACGTCGTGGGTGGCCATAGCCCGCGTGAGGTTGACATAGGACCCGGCATCGAAGCGGCGCACCAGTTTGGCGGCCTGATGATCCAGGTAGCTCTGCACGGCGAACTGGCCGCCGTCGACCGGCCGGTGAGCGGTCTGCGGCGCGAGCCCGAACCGATCGTTCAGCTCGGCCGCCGAACGGTAGGTGGTGTGCGCGATCCGGCGCGCCAGGCCGAGGCCGGCCTCGGGGGTGTCGCCGCTGTCGTAGTAGTCACCGCCGTGCCAGCCCGGATCGCTCTCGATGGCGACCAGTTGGGTATGTCCCCAGGCGACCTGATCGGCGGTGGCCCACGGGGTACTGGCGATGACCAGCGCGGCGCCGGTGCGCTCGGGGTAGCTGCCGACCCATTCGATCGCCCGCATCCCACCCATCGAACCGCCGAGAACCAGTTGCCAGCGATCGATGCCCAGATGGTCGGCGACGATCGCTTCGACGTTGACCTGGTCGCGGATGGTGGTGCGCGGGAAGCGGGAACCCCAGGCCCGGCCGTCGGGCGCCACGGAGTGCGGGCCCGTCGTACCGCGGCACCCGCCGACCGCGTTGACTGCGACGACGAAGCCGGTGTCGGTGTCCAACGGAGCGCCCGGGCCGATGATGCCGGGCCACCAGCCGGGGGTGGGCTGACCGGGGCCGGCCGGGCCGACCACGTGCGCGTCCCCGGTGAGTGCGTGCTCCACCAGGATGGCGTTGTCCGCGGCCGCAGACAACCGGCCCCAGGTCTGGTAGGTGATCACCAGGTCCGGGATGTGCTCACCGGATTCGGTGACGAATGCGGGTACGCCGATCGCGTGCGCCCGGGGATTGGCGCCATCGGGGGTGGGCAGCGTCCGCTGCTGCGTGATACGGGATTGAACGACAGTCATCCTGGCCTCTCCGGACGGGAGGGGCCGGTCGGTCGGCCCCGCGGTTGCCGGACGCGGGATCCGGCCTTGTCCTCACCCGGGGCACCCCACCGCGAGGAGGGTTGCCGTCCAGCTAGCCGGGGCTTGTCACTGGAACTCTTGACCCGTCAAAGATAACGCACCGGCACTGATCGCGGAATGCGACCGGGCCTCTAAGGCCTGCCACCGCTGCGGCCGCGTTGCAGCACCGCCAGCAACTCGGCGTACGGGCCGATCAGGTAGGCCAGGTCACCGGCCGCGAAACTGGTTCCGCGGCGCGGCGGGTGCTCCAGGGATCCGTCGGCCCGGCGGATCGCGACGACGCGGGTGCGGGCCGACAGTTCGTCCATCGTCACCGAATCCAGCCCGCTGCCCACCTCGAACCGGCCCACCATGAAGGATTCACCGTGCACGGAGAACGTGCCCAGGACGTGAAGGCCGAGGGCCGCACCGACGAACCACGGCACGGCGAGTTCGACCGTGGGCAGCACGTTCTGGAAGCCGAACCGCTCGACGACAGCACCGGCCAGATCACGGTCGAAGATGCGCACGACGACCGGGACGCCGTCGTCGTGCGCGGAACCCCAGCGCGGACCCAGCAGGGCGCGCACCGCGATGGCCACCTCGATGTTGGTCAGGTCGCTGCTGGTGACCACGGCCACCGCCCTGGCGCGACCCAGGCCGGCGGATGCCATGGTGTCCGGCAGCGCCGCGTCACCGTAGATCACCGGTACGTCGAGACCGGCGGCGGTCTCGGTGAACCGGGTGTGCTCGGCCCGTTCGACGACCACGACCTGCTCGCCGTGCTCGCGCAGCGCGCCGGCCACCGACATCCCGAACGAGCCCAGCCCCACCACGACGGTGTGCCCGGTCATCCGACGCGCCCGGGTGCGGGCCGCACCGTGCGACAGCCGGCGCGAGATGAGCACGTCGGCGAGGAAGGCCATGACGATGGCAGTGGTGGTGACCCCGGCGAACATCAACAGGATCGACCACAGTCGCAACCACGGCGGTTGGGTGGCGAAGTTGAAGTCGCCGTAGCCCACCGTTGCAATCGTCTCGCTGCTGAAGTACAGCGCGTCGAGGGCGCTCATCCCGGGTTTGCGGTACCCGCGCCACAGCACGATGGTCGAGACCACCAACAAAGTGGCGAGCACGGCGGCCATCCGGAACAGGTTCGGATTGGCGTCACGGGCGAAAGTTTCGGCGGTGTGCAGCAATCGGCGCGGCAGCGGTCGACGGGCCGCATCCGGTGCGGCAGGCAGTGCCGTCGGCAGAATGAGCTGCTGACGGCCGAAATCGTCTCTGGTGCCGAGCATCACGGCCCGCTCGCCGGCACGCACGATGTGGTCCCGGCCCGGGCAGGCCGTCACGTCACCCCCTGCTGCAATGACGGCAACGGGTGCGAGGTCGCCGAATCTGGCCCGCAGACTGGCGTCCTCGGTGACGGGGAACGTCGCCACGACGAAATTCGTCCCCTCGACGTCGATGTCGTGCACGGTCCGCCCCAGGCACGCCTCCATCACCGAGGGGGTGGCCAACGCCGCGACGTCGAGCACGACGTGCCGCCCCGACCCACCCGCCATGGCTGCCCCGACCGTGGCGTTCGACAGTTGCGTCACGATCCGCGCACCGGGCGCCAGTTGATCGGCCAGCAGGGCGATCTCCAGGTTCCATCGCTCGTCGTCCGAAACGCACACCACCGCCTGTGCTCGCTCTACGTCACATTCGGCGAGGGCTCCCGTCGCTCCGAACTGGGCGGTGACCACCTTCAGGTGCCACCGGTTCTGCGCCGCCGACACCCCTGCGTCGCCAGCCGGGACCAGCAGCATCACGTGCTCCCCCGACTCCAGCAACTGTTCGACCAGGCGCAGGGCGAATCCGGAGAAGCCACAGACCACGATGTGCCCAGGCATTCCCCGAACGTAGCGAGCGACGCACCCAGCGCGAGCGCACTTAACCCGATGGTTACACGCTCACGCGGACATCGACTCCGGCGGCCGCGCGGGCACCGCGTTGGTGACCGCCTCCGAGAGCAACTGGGCCATCGGGTAGCCCGGTTCCAGGTGCAGCGCCCGCTCGCAGGCCAGCGTGGCGTCGGCGCCGCCGCCGTGTCCCCAGGAGTTGGCCGCGATCAGCGTGAGCACCGGCGCTTGGTGGTGGCAGGGAATCACCGGCAGGGCATCGATCATCGACCACTGCATCCGCCGAGGCCCCGGCAGCGGCGTCCCGAGCCGCAACTGCCGGTCGATCTGCGCGAAGTGCGGCTGACAGTCGATGTACTGGCTGGAGGCGTGCTCTCGCGGAAAGGCCTCTGGGGCAAGCAGACTCAGGACCACGTCCCGCCATGCGTTGTCGCGCAGCGCCCGCACGGCGATGATCAACTGGTCGTGATCGCACCCACCGCGCAACCACGCCAGCAGCGACGCGGCCACTGTGCCCGGCGCCCGCGGGATCTGCTGCTCCCAGTCCGCCGTTCGCGGTCCGCTGCGCTGCAGCAACTCTCGCAGCGCGTTGCGTCCTGGCAGGGGAACAGCGCCCTCGAGAATCTCCTGCGCGATGGCCGGCACCTGCTCCGGCGAGGGTAAGGGCGACCAGTCCCGAGGGCACGCGCCGCACGAGCACCGCACAGCGCGCCAGTGACCGCTGTCGCTGATCGTCTGGTGTGAAATGGGGACGCCGCAACGGCGCACCACCTCAAGCACCCGGGGCAGGGCCGGCGGCTGCAGCACCGGCCCGTGGACGGCCAGGAGCACCGAATCCGCTCCTACGCTGCGCAGCCCGCGCTCGAGCGCCGGCATCGATGCGCGCAGCGCGTCGTCATCGGCGCCGTCGATGTGCGCCTGAAAAGCGATAGAACCGTCCCGCCAGGCCGCCAGCACCACGGCATTGCGGGGATGGAACCCGAGGAGATACGGCAGGTAGGCCAGGAGTTGATCGATCCCGCGTAGTCGTCGCATGACGGCAACCGTGCTCGCGTGCGGCAGGGAGCGGAAGAGGTTGCCGGCGCAGTGTGGACAACCCGCACCGGGCCGACCGCTATGCACAGGCCGAAACCGCAATCGGTCAGGAACGCTTGCGACCCAACAGTTTTCGCTTGGGCGCTGTCTCGATGAGGGCGCGATCCAGCGGCGGGAACTCGGAGACTGCGTTCTTGGCGATCTGGTTCAGCAGATAGACATCCATCGCCCCGCCGAACGCGCCACCCACCAGCGGCACCGCCCGACCCAGCTGGGTGAACGCCCGGCCGCCGAGCTGGCCGAGCAAGCGGAAGCCGATGGCCTTGTTGATGACCATCACGGCCGGCCCGGGCAACCGTTCGGTCGCCACGCTGCTCAACGGCGTACGCCGGACCCCGGCCTTGGCCAGGATGTCGTCCGCGTCCACGCCGACCAGCGTCAGAAGGACGGCGGTCTGCACCTCCTCGCGCTGGTTGTCGTAGCCGTTCAGCGCGGCGATCGACGCGCTCATGTGTGCCGCGACCAGGTAGAACCCGGCGATATTGGCCGGCACCGCGACGGCGAGGGTGAAGAAACCCCCGACTCCGGTCGCGAAGCCTTCGGCAGCGGCCAGTTTGCGGTGCGCGGCGATGACGGACTTGATCGCGGCGTCCTTGTCACCGTTCGCCTTGGCCAGGGCACGGGCGGCGGTCTCGTGGGCGGAGGGCAGTGGACCGACTCCGGCGACGCCGAGGTGCAGCAGTTTGTTCGCGGCGGCAACGGCTTGCGCACCGCCGACGCCATCGTCGATCGGGCGTGGGTTCGCAGACTTCTTGGCCATGTCTTCATCCTGCCAGTGCGGGGGCTCACCTAAGGTGGGCCGATGACTTCGCCATCGCACGTGCCCGAGCCGGTGCGCGCCGTACTGGCTGAATTCGATGCCTTGGCACCGGCCGACCGGGTGACGTTGCTGATCGAGTACGGCGACGAACTGCCCCCGCTGCCAGCCCGGTACGCCGATCCGCCGACGAGCATGGAACGCGTCACCGAGTGCCAATCACCGGTCTATCTCGCGCTCACCCCGTCTACGCAGCGCCCCGGCGGCGTCGAGCTCTTCGTGAGCGCTCCCCCGCCGCTCCGGTCACCCGGGGATTCGCCGGTCTGCTGCGTGAGTTGACCGATCAACTGGACGCGGCGCAGGTCGCCGCGCTACCGCCGGACCTGGCGCACCACCTCGGACTGGACGCGGCCATCTCGCCGTTGCGGCTGCGGGCCATGAGCGGGCTGCTGGCCCGGGTCACCCGGGCCGCAGCGGCCGTCCACGACTGAGGTCAGTCCCCGGTTTCTTCGCGCAGGAACTCCTCGAGTTCCGCACCGATCTCGTCGGCGCTGGGCAGATCCTCCAACTGGGTGGCCAGCAGGTTCTGGCGCCGGACACCCTCGGTGAAGGCGTCGTACTGCTGCTCCAGACCGGACACCAGCTCACCGACCTCGTCGTTGTCGCGCACCTGGCGCTCGATCTCGGCGCGGTTCAGGCCGGCGGTCGCGCGCAGCGCGGCGTCCGGTAGGACCAGACCGGTGCTGGAGGAGATGGCTTCCAGAGCGGCGACCGCGGCGTCGGCGAAGTCGGTCTGCACCAGGTAGTGCGGCACGTGCATCGCGAAGCCCATGGTGTCGTGGCCTTTCTCGGCCAGGCGCAGGTGCAGCAGGCCTTCGACGCTGCCGGGCAGCTGGATCATGCCGAAGAGCGGGTTGTTCTCGCCGAGCAACCGGCTGTCCGAGGCGTAGCGGGTTATCCCGACCGGGCGCGTGTGCGGCACGCCCATGGGCACACCGTGGGCTCCGACGATCAGGCGGATCCCGAAGCGCTGGACGAGGGTCTCGACGGCTGCGGTGAACCGCTCCCACTGGTAGTCCGGCTCCGGGCCGGCCAGCAACAGGAACGGGGTCCCGGTGGCATCGACCAACCGGTAGAGCACCAGACGAGGGGCCTGGTAGCTCTGGTAGTGGTCGCGGTCAAAGGTCATCACGGGACGACGACCGCGGTAGTCGTACAGCTGGTCGAGATCGAACGAGGCGATGACGCTGTGTTCGAATTCGCCGAGCAGATGCTGGGTCATTAGGTGCTGCACGTTGCCCGCGTCGATCAGGTTGCCCAGCGCCACGACGAGCACGTCGGCCCCGATGGCGTCAGCGGGCAGGTCGACATGGACGTCGTACAACTCGCGTGGGTCTTGCATGCTTCTCACTCCTCACCCGGCCCGGCCGGGTCAGTGGACGGTCTTAGCTGGTCCAACGCCCGAGGGCCGCTGCCGATTCCCGCCGGTCAGACCGGTTCGGCGGGGACCACGTCGCCGGCACCCTGATCCCGCAGAGCCGCGCGCAGTCGTGCCGCGTTGGCGGCCAGGATCTGCTGGTCCTGGCCGTGAGTGACGTCGTGCGGGTCGAAGTCCTCGACCGAGTTGGCCGGCCACACGTGCAGGTGCAGGTGCGGGACGAGGAACCCTTCGATCAGCAGTCCCACCCGAGCGCTGCTCCATGCGGTCTGCTGCGCTTTTCCAATGGTCTGGGCCACCCGGGTCAGGTGGGTGATCAGGCTCTCGTCGGCGTCCAGCCAGCTGTCCACCTCCTGGCGGGGTACGACGATCGTGTGCCCGTCGGTCATCGGATCGATCACCAGGAACGCCACACACGACTCGTCCTGCCAGACGAAGTGAGCGGGGATTTCACCGTCGATGATGCGCGTGAAGAGTGTGGTCATACCTGCGAGCCTATTCAGCGGCTGCCTCGACCGCGTCCATTGCCTTGTAGATGCGCTGCGGGGACACCGGGTACGCCGTGCCCAGCCGGTTGGCGAACAGGCTGACCCGTAGTTCGCGGATCATCGCGTCGACCGCCCGCACGTCGGCGCCCGTACGCCGGTCGGCCGGCAACCGGGCCACCATCAGGTCCCGTTCGGCGACCACCTGCGCGATGGTCGCGGCACGATCCGCGTCGCGGCGCAGGTCGGCCGGGCCCTTGTCCAGGCGCTCCTTCATGGCCAGGACGTAACGCCGGACCTGGGCGAGACCCGGCAGGCCGATCCGGCTGATGAAGCCGGCCGCGATCAGCGCAGCCTGCTCACCGCGGACCTCGGCGACCAGATCCTGCACCGCGGGCTGGGTCATGCGATCCAGCAGCAGTGTGACCTCGCCCGAGGCCTGCAGGATCGGGACCAGCAACTGCACGATCTCCAGCACCGTCGGCACGATGTGCTGACGAACCAGCAGCAGCGCCTGCGCGAACTGCTCCGGGTCGCGCACCTTCCCGTCGGGCATCCGGGTCGCGACGATCGTGTCGACAGCCGCCGCCACGACATCGCTGAGGAGCGCGTCCAGATCGGCGTACGGTCCGGTCGCCAGCGTGAGCCGCTGGGTGTTGCTCAGCGCGCCGAGGATCTGCTTCCAGGGCACGGTGGTGTTCAGCAGGAGCAACCGCCGCAGACCCAACGCAGTGGCCTGGTCGCGTTCCGCCGCGCTAGGCAGCACGCGCAACGAAACGGTGGACCCGTCGTCGACGAGCGCCGGGAACCCTTGCACGCCACGGCCGTTCACCGTTTGCTCGAACTCCTCGGGCAGTTGCCCGAAGGTCCAGGCGGTGAGCCCGGTCTGCTCGATGGACGCGCCGGCCCGCGCGACGACGTCACGCACCGAACCGGCCAGCGAGGCTTTCAACGCTTCCAGATCGTTGCCCTCGTCGACCTTTTCGGTGCGGGGCCGCCCGCGGCGGCGGGGCACCGACCGTTCGATCCGGAAGGTCATCTGCAGATGCGCAGGAATCGCGCCGGTGTCGAAGTCGCCGGATCGAACGTCGACCCCGGTGAGGTCGTGCAACGCGTCGGCCAGGGCCTGCGTGAACGGATACGGGCCGGCTTCGATCATCGACAATGCCCGTTTGGCGAAGTCCGGTGCCGGAACGAAATTGCGCCGCAACGATTTGGGGAGCGACCGCAGCAGCGCTACCGCCAGGTCCTCGCGCAGGCCGGGCACCAGCCAGTCAAAACCTTCCGGCTGCACCTGGTTGAGTTGTTCGAGGCGGATGTGCACGGTGACGCCGTCGGCGTCCGAGCCGGGTGAGAACTGATAGGTCAACGGCAGGTCCAGGTCACCCTGGCGCCAGGTGGTCGGATAGTCGGTGACGTCGACCGGCCCGGCCTCGTCACGGACCAGGAACTCCTCGGTGAAGGTCAGCAGACCCGGATTACGCGAACGCTCGAACTTCCACCACTGGTCGAAATCGGTTCCGGACACGACGGTTTCGGGCACCCGCAGGTCGTAGAAGGCGAAGAGCTCGTCCTCTCCCACCAGCAGGTCGCGGCGTCGGGTGCGATCCTCCAGGGCGGCGACCCGCTCCACCAGCCGGTGGTTGTCCCGCAGGAACTGGTGCGGACTGTCCCAGTCTCCTTCGACCAGGCCGTGCCGCAGGAACAGCTCGCGCGAGACCTGCGGGTCGATCGCGCCGTACCCGACGCGGCGACCGGCCACCAGCGGGATGCCGTAGAGGGTGACGCGTTCGTCCGCGACTGCGCTGCCGCGCTTGCGGTCCCAGCGCGGATCGGAGTAGCTGCGTTTGATCAGGTGCTGGGCAGCGGCCTCGACCCAGGCGGGATCGGTGGGCGCGTTGACCCGGGCCCACAATCGCGTCGTCTCGACCAGTTCAGCGGACATCACCCAGTCGGGTTGTTTGCGGTAGAGCGTGGAACCGGGCTGGATCGAGAAATGCGCACCCCGCGCACCCAGGTAGTCGCGGGTAGTGCGCTCCCGCAAGCCCACATGGGACAGCAGCCCCGGCAGTAGCGACTGGTGGATCTGCAACGGGCTGGCCGGGTGGCCGCGGTGGGTGCGCAGCCCTTGTTGACGGCACGCGTCACGGACCTGGGTGTGCAGGTCCTGCCACTCGCGGATGCGTAGGTAGTGGAGGAACTCCCGACTGCACATGCGGCGAAAAGCGCTGTGCGACAGCGCCTTCTGCTGATCCTTGACGTAGTTCCACAGATTCAGGTAACTGATGAAGTCGGACTGCTCGTCCTTGAATCGGGCGTGCGATTGATCGGCTTGCGCCTGGGCTTCCTGCGGTCGTTCGCGAGGATCCTGGATGGACAGCGCGGACACGATCACCAGTGCTTCGCGCAGAGCACCCTCCTGGTCGGCCGCGATCAGCATCCGGGCCAGGCGCGGATCGACCGGCAAGCGAGCGATGATGCGCCCGGTCTTGGTCAACCGGCCGTCGGCGGCGATGGCCTGCAACTCCTGCAGCAAGCGGCGGCCGTCGGCGATCTGCCGCGAATCGGGTGCCTGCACGAACGGGAACCGTTCGATGTCGCCCAGCCGCAGAGCCGCCATCTGCAGGATGACCGAGGCAAGGTTGGTGCGCAGGATCTCCGGCTCGGTGAACTCCGGCCGGGCGAGGAAGTCCTGCTCGCTGTACAGCCGGATGCATACGCCGTCGGCCAACCGCCCGCACCGGCCGGTGCGCTGCCCGGCCGATGCCCGGGAGATGGGTTCGATGGGCAGGCGTTGCACCTTGGTGCGTTGGCTGTAACGGGAGATCCGCGCGGTGCCCGAGTCCACGACGTACCGGATGCCCGGGACGGTCAGTGACGTCTCGGCGACGTTCGTGGCCACCACGATGCGGCGCTCACCGCTTGGCGCGAAGATCCGTTGCTGCTCGGCGACGGACAGGCGCCCGAAGAGCGGCAGCACGGTGGTTCCGGGCAGCCTGAGACCATCCAGAGCCTCCCGCGTGTCGCGGATCTCGCGCTCGCCGGAGCAGAAGACCAGGATGTCCTGCGGTCCGCCGTCATCGGCCGATTCGGTCCACAGCTCTTCCACCGCGTCGACGATCCCGGTGACCTGATCGATGCCGACCAGCACGGGTGCCGCATCCGCTCCGCGACCGGGCACCTCCCGCACGAGCGGTCGGTAACGCACCTCCACCGGGTAGGTGCGCCCCGAAACCTCGACGATCGGCACCGGGCGTCCGGGCGCGGCGAAGTGCTCGGCGAACCGCTGCGGATCGATGGTGGCCGAGGTGATGATGACCTTCAGGTCGGGACGGCGCGGCAGCAGTTGTTTGAGGTAGCCGAGCAGAAAGTCGATGGTCAGGGAGCGCTCGTGGGCTTCGTCGATGATGATCGTGTCGTAGGCGCGCAAGTCGCGATCGCCCTGCAGCGCGGCCAGCAGGATGCCGTCGGTCATGACCTTGACCAAGGTCTTCGGGCCGGTGTGGTCGGTGAAGCGGACCTGCCAGCCGACCTCCTGCCCCAGCTCGACCCCGAGCTCCTCCGCGAGCCGGGCAGCAACCGAACGCGCCGCGATCCGCCGGGGCTGGGTGTGGCCGATCATTCCCGCGCGCCCGCGCCCCAACTCGAGGCACATCTTGGGGATCTGCGTTGTCTTGCCGGACCCGGTCTCGCCCGCGATCACGACCACCTGATGATCGCGGATGGCGGCCAGCAACTCCGGGCGGGCGGCCGAGACCGGCAGGTCCGGCGGATAGCGCAGCGGCGGCAGTTGCACCGCCTCTCGGGCGACGGCCCGATCCACTGCGTTCGCCACGCAGGCCATCTTCGCAAACCGGGTGGGCTTTCCCCTACTCCTATTCGCCCAGCACCCGGGTGAGGTAGTCGTTGGCGAAGACCCGGTCGGGGTCGAACGTGTCACGCAGTGCGAGGAATTCACCGAACCGGGGGTAGACACCGGCGAAGTAGGCAGCATCCCGGGTGTGCATCTTGCCCCAGTGCGGCCGACCTCCGTGCGCGACCATGATGGCCTCGACATCGTCGAAGTAGTTGTCCGGACGGTCACCGACGTAGCGGTGCACCGCGACGTACCCGCTGGCCCGGCCGGAGGCGGTGGACACCATCAGATCGTCGGCTGCGGCGGCCCGGACCTCGATGGGGAAGCTGACCCGGTAGCCGCGGCGTTCGATCATCGCCCGGACCTCGCGCAGCACGTCCGGGACCGTCTCCAGCGGGATGGCGTACTCCATCTCCCGGAAGCGCACGGTGCGAGAGGAGATCAGCACCTCGTGAGCGGGCGCGACATACCGCCTGGCCGACAGCACCCGGGCCGACACCTGGTTCAGCGCCGGCGTGACCGTCGGCACCCGGGACTGCAGGGCGCACACGGCGCCGAAGAGCCGGTTGGCCAGTAGCTCATCGTCGACCCATCGACGTACGGCGGACGGTCCGGTGTCCGGCTCGTCGGGACTCAGCCGGGTGTTGAACTTGGTCAACGTGATGTCCGTGTGGGGGAACCAGTAGAACTCGTGGTGATCGGTGCCCCCGACGTTGCCGGCGAAGCCGGACACCGACTCCTCGAAGGTGCTCGGCTCCTCGACGGCGCGCAGCTTGAAGGCCGGCACGCAGCGCAAGGTGATCTCGGTGAGCACGCCGAGCGCTCCGAGTCCGAGCGCCGCGCCGGCCAGGCGCGGGTCATCGCCGGTGATGTGTACGTCGTCGCCCGTGCCGTCGATGAACCGCACGCCGGTGATCTGGGTGGCGATGCCACCGAACTCCCTTCCGGTGCCGTGCGTTCCGGTCGAGGTGGCGCCGGCGATGGTCTGTCGATCGACGTCGCCGAGGTTGGTCATGGCCAGCCCGTACGGCGCGAGGAGTGCCGGTATCTCGAACAGATGGGTGCCCGCCTGCAGCGTCACTTCGCCGGTCGAAACGTCCGCAGAGACCAAGCCGCGCATCTTTTCCAGGCTGAGCTGGATGTCCGGTGCGACGGCGATACCGGTGAAGCTGTGTCCGGCGCCGACCGGTTTGACCCGGCGGTGCGTTTCCCGGGCGCGCGTCACGATCTGCGCGAGCTCTTCCGCGGTGGCGGGGCTGACGACTTCCGTCGGGCGCACCTGCTCGGTGCGGCCCCAGTTGCGCCACATCGCCTGTTGATCGACTGTTCTGGAACTCAAAGGAAGCACTTCCCCTCTCCCCGGTAGGTCGGGATCTCACCGACGACGGCATCACCCTCGACGACCAGGACCTGGTTTGCATGCTCAGCGACCTCCCCGGACTTGGTGTGCCGGAACCACACCCGGTCACCGATCTCCAACGCATCAGCGGCCGCGCCGAGCAGCGGTGTCTGTACCTCCCCGGCCGCTTCTCGCGGTGCGTAGTGCAGGCCTACCGGCCACACCGGTAGCGGCAATCGGTCGGCGGCGGGCGGACCCGATGCAATCCAGCCGCCGCCGTGGCAGGTCACGATGCCGGGCCCTGGGCGACGTACGACCTGTAGGCCGAACCCGATCGCCGGTCGCGGCTGGAAATGGGCGTACCCGTCGAACAGGTGACCGCCGAAAAACCCACTGCCGGCTGCAATGTCGGTGATCGATGGATCTTGGGCCGTCACTTCGATGGAGCCGGTCCCGCCACCGTTGACGAACTCCAGGTCGGCGACTTCCCGGATGGCGGCGATGGCCGCCGACCGGCGCGGGATCAACTCGGCCATCGATCGCTGCTGCATCGTGGCGACGGCCGCGTTCTTCAACCGCGCGGTCCGGCCGCCGTCGGGTAGTTGGTTACCGACGCCCGCGACCTGTGCCTCGTAGGACATCACGCCGACCAGACGCAGGCCCGGCCGGGCCGCGATCTGCCGGGCCAGCGCGACGGCAGCATCTGCGGTGTGCACCGGGGACCGCAACACCCCGAGGCGACCGAGGACCGGCAGGTCGAACGAGGCGTCCAGGTCGATCGCCACCCGCACCGGGACGCCGTCCGGCAGGACCCGGGTCAGCAGATCGAGTTGCGCCACGGAATCGACCAGCAGCGTCACACGCTCCCGCGCCACCTCGTCGGCGGCCAGCGCCTCGATGGCGGGGACGTCGGCTGTGGGATACCCCAGCAGGACGTCCTCGACACCGGATTCCGTTGCCAGCCAATGGGCTTCGGCAAGATCGTAAGCCAGGACTCCTGCGATGCCGTCCATCCTGAGGACCTCCTCGAGGCAGGACCGCACGCGCAGTGATTTCGAGGCGACCCGGATCGGGGTGCCGGCCGCTCGGCGTACCAGATCGGCGGCGTTGGCCAGGAACGCCGTCCTGTCGAGGGCGACCACGGCACCACCGTCGCCGTGCGCGCGTACCGCGGCGTCGATGCGCGCCCAGTCCCCCGTCGGCCTGCTCATCGCACACCTCGCACGCGCAGCACACTGAGCCCGCCGAGAATTCCGAAGACCGCTGAGGCGATGTAGAGGGCGGTGAATCCGCCGAACCACGCGACGACGAGGGCCCCGATCAGGGGCCCGACGGCCTGGGGCACGGCCATGGCGATGTTCATGATTCCCAGGTCCTTTCCCGTCGTCGCGGCATCGGGCAGCACCTGGGTGGCCAACGCCTGGTCGACACCCAGGAAGCAGCCAAAGCCGGCGCCGAGGAGTCCGGCGGCGATCGCGGTGCTGGTGAGGGTCGGTTGGATCGCGATGACGATCGCCGCAAACCCCTGCAGCACACCGGCACCGAGCACGAACGGTTTACGCATGCGCCACCGGTCACTGAGACGGCCGCTGACCAGTGCGGCGATCACGACGCACACCGTGTAGACCAGGGTGAGGGTGAGCACCTTGTTGGCCGGATCGGCCACATGCAAACCGAACTGCAGCAGGAAGAAGAGCAGCGACGTGCCGAGCGCGTTGCCGATGTTGACCAGGATCCGGCCGAGCAGTGTCCAACCGAAGTCGCGTTCCCGCAGCGGAGAGATCCACAGCTCGTTCCACACCGCGCGCAGGTTGAACGACGGCAGACCGTGGTCGCCGACGGGCGGATCCTGCAGGTAGAACGCGAACGGCAGCGTGCAGACGATCAGGAGTACGGCGACCAGCAGGTAGGCGGGCACCGGCGACAATCCCAGTATCGACACCAGTGCGACGCCGATCACGACCCCGAGTGCCTGCGGTGCGGAGACCCAGCTCGACACCACGCCGCGTTGGTAGACCGGCACCTGATCGCTGATGAGGGCTGTCAGCGCGGAGGACGCCACGCTGAACCCGGTGATGACCAGCGACCAGCAGATCGCCAGGCCGACCCAGCTGTGTTGAAAACCCATGAGTGCCAGGGCGATTGCGAAGAGCGCGACTCCGCTGAAAATCCACGGCCGGCGCCGGCCCAGGCGGCCGGTGGTGCGGTCCGACAGCGACCCGGCGACTGGGAACGCGATCAGGGCGAAGATCGCCGAGATGCCCGACACGATCCCGAAGCCGATGACGCTGCGATGCCACTGGCTCTGCGCGAGATTGTTGCCGTCCAATCCGAGCAGTTCGTTCACCTGCTCGGGCAGGGTCAGCTGGAAGGGAGTGAGTTGGGCCAGCCAGATGCCGAGCCAGGAGATCGCGAAGAGGGTGATCCAGCGGTTGCCGACCTGGCCGCTCGCGACCTGCGGTCGCTCCGACGTCTGGCTCAACCCAGCACCTCGTCAGCCGGAACGGCCGCATGCATCAGCAAGGTCTGGGCTGCGGACCCGGCGATGAGTTCGGCGATGGCCCGGTCCCGCGTGCTCAAGTAGGCCAGCGTGATGCCGTCCGTCGCGGCGATCACGACGGGCGCGAGGTCCGTGACTTCAGTACGCCACGGAACCCCGGTGAGGTCGGCGGCCGCCTGTAGGGCGTTCGCGGCTAGTTCGTAGTACTTGCGATAGGTCTGCTCGGCGATGGGCCGCAACTCCGCCACGCTGCGCGCATAACCCATCAGCGCCAGCACGGCTTGTTCCCGGTTCGGGTCGGCGATCACCGACTCGACATACGCTGCCAGGCAGTTGTGCACCAACGTCGGCAGGTCGGTTTCCTCCGGCAGCACGCCGATCAGAGCGTCGGCGGTGCGCTCGACGTCATCGTCCAGGGCGTATTGAACGGCGGCAGCCAAGAGCGCGTCGCGACTACGAAAGGCGTAGTGGAAACTTGCCTGCGCCATGCCCGCCTCGCGGCAGATAGCCCGCGTGGTGGCAGCTTGTACTCCGTCGGCGGCAATGATCCGCAGTGTTGCCTGGATCAGCAGTTCGCGGCGTTCGGCCACGGTGTATCTGGTCACGGTCACCCCTCGTCTTGGTCATTCGACCAACTCCCACGGAGGTTAGGTGATCCGGGGCGTCTTGCCAAGACCCAGCGCGGAGCGTTTCGTCGCGGAAGACCTCCCGAAAACCTCGCCGGCTCGCGCAGCGGAATGCCCCATCATTGAGGCGTGACCGAGCCAGAACCTTCCAGCGCCATCCGCCTGACCAGGAAGCCGGATCGAGGATCACGGGACCGAGCAGTTCTGGACGAGCTTCTCGACGAGGTCCTGGTGGGCACGCTGTCGACCGTGCTGGACGGCCGCCCCTGGGTGGTGCCCATGCTGTTCGCCCGGGACGGCGACCGGATCTTGCTGCACGGCTCCACTGGGGCGGGCGCGCTGCGGCAGGTTGCTTCGGGGGCGCCGGCTGCTCTCTGCGTGACCGTCCTCGACGGACTGGTGGTGGCGCATTCCACCTTCGACTCCTCGGCGAACTATCGCTCGGCGGTGATTCAGGGCGCTCTGACCCCGCTGCGGGACGAGGATGCGGCCCGTGCCCTCGACGTCCTCTCCGATCGCCTGCTGCCGGGCCGGGTAGCCGAAGTGCGCCCCCCGACCGCGCGGGAGCGGGCAGCCACCCTGGCGATGGCCCTACCGATCGTGGACGGCGCCTGGATCTACAAGTCCCGAACCGGTGGCCCGGGTGAACCCGATGAACCGACCGACGCCTGGACCGGGGTGGTGCCACTGAGGACCGTCGCCGGCCAGGCGCTGCCGTCCGCGCACGCCACGTCGGCAGGTCTGCCCCAACCGGAGTCGGTCGATCGGCTGTTGCGCAACTGGTCCTGACGGCGGTGTCGAACACCGGCCCGTGGCCCCGGAAATTCGCTGATACCGGGCTGTGTATATCGGTTTTCGGGGTTCGTACACCAGTACACTCGTGGTATGTCCGTGACCGTCACTGAGGACCCCGCAGCGGCTGGTGTTGCGCGCCCTGCGGTGCTGGCGGATGGGATCGCGGATGCGTCGGTGGCGGAGTTGCTGGCGGCGGCGGGTGAGTTGCTAGCGGTCGCCTACCAGCGGGTGCAGGAGGACTTTGCGGGGTTGTCGCTGGAGGTGTTGTTGGATCAGGTGGTGGCCGCGCAGCGGGTGCAGAACAGTGCCTGGGCGGTGCAAACTCACCTGTTGGCCCAAGCCGCGGCAATCGAGTACCGCGACGAACCCAACCCGATTGAGAATGCGTTGCCGAAGCTGGTGACCCGGGTGATCCGCCACGCACCAGGATCGTTCACCGATGAGTGGTTCCCGGTGGAGGTCGCGACCGGTCTGGGTTGGTCCGACCGGCAAACCCACACCCGCCTGACCGATGCGTTGGACACCCTCACCGGGTGCCCGCGGTTGCTGGATCGGGTCGGGGCCGGAGGGTTGGACCCGGCCAAAGCATGCGCGGTAGCCCAGATCAGCACCGACGCCCCCGACCACGTGGCCCAGGCGATCGAGGACAAGATCCTCAGCACAGACCCCGAGGGTTTGACCGCGACGAAGGTGCGGGCGATGGCCCGCCGGGTCCGGGCCCGTCTGGACCCGGTCGGGGCCGACCAGGCATCAACGGCGCGGCGCCGGTCGGCGGTCGGGGTGTGGGTCAGCCCGCACCACGAACCCGGCCTGTCCCAGTTGACGGCGGTGCTACCCACCCTGGAGGCAGCCAAACTGATGGCCGCGATCGATGAACTGGCTAGGGAGTTGCACCAGGTCACCACCACCGACAAAACGTTGCCGCAGTGCCGGGTCGACGCGTTGACCGACCTAGCGCTGCGCGGGGTGGGTGTCGATACCCAGCTGACGTTCCTGATCCCCATCACCCCACCCGTCACCCCGCCCGTCAGCGAGGGACCCGGGCAGATACCGGAATTGTCATTCGAGGAACCGGACTGGTCAGACCTGAACGATGCGTTCGATGAGGCCTGCCTGGACTACCACTGGCACGAAGACGGTCTGGAACCAGTCAACGGGCTCAATGAGTTGGATGCGGAACTACGAGCCCTGATCGCCGGCGAACTAGCCGACCTCAACACCACCGCCCGCGCCGAACACGACTCCACCGCACCACCGGGTAGCCGGCGGCCGCCGGATGAGGTCCCGGCCGGCGGGTCGGCGCCGTGGGAGGTTGCGGTGCAGGCAGGCCGGTTGGAACACGCCGCCAGCACCAGAGCCGGTCACCCTCACTGCGGGATCGGGGACGTGTTGCTGCCGCGGGTGGGGGTCATCCCCGCGGAGGTGATCACCCAGATGACCCACGTGCTCGGGATCAAGCTGACCCGCGCCCTGACCGACGCGACCACCGGCACCGTCATCGAAACCAGTGACCGGTCCTACCGTCCCGGGGCCCGCCTAGCCCGGTTCGTGCGAGCCCGCGACCAGCACTGCCGCTTCCCCGGCTGCACCCGACCCGCCAAACTCACCGACCTGGACCACGTGACCCGCTACCCCGACGGGCCCACCGCCGCCCACAACCTGCAATGCCTATGCCGCCACCACCACCGCGCCAAACACGAAGGCGGCTGGACCGTCACCATGACACCCCACGGCGTGTGCACCTGGACCAGCCCCGCCGGCCACACCTACACCACCCACCCCGGCAGCTGAGGCCTCACCACGCGTGCGCGGCGACCTCCCCGAAGAGTTCGTCGCCATCCACCGCGAGGCCTTTGCCGGCGAACCAGGTGGCGACGTTACGGCAGTCGCGGTGCAGGAAGTCCATACCGTGCGGGTTGCCGATCACATCGACGGTCTGCGGTACGTCGATGATCACCAGCCGCGAGCCGGCCACCAGCAGGTTGTACGCCGACAGGTCACCATGCGCGACGCCGAGGCCCGCCATGGTGATCAGCGCCGTACGGGCCTGATCGAACAGATCCTCCAGTTGCTCGCGCGATATTGCGCGCAGTGCCGCCAACCGCGGGGCCGGCGACCCGTCGGGGTGGGTGATCAACTCCATCAGGATCTCGGTGCCGTCGATCTGCACCGGGTACGGCACCGGTAACCCGGCCTCCCACAGTCTCACCAGGGACTCCCACTCGGCCATCGCCCAGCGACCGGCGGCCAGGTGCTTACCGAAGGATGTCTTCTTCGCCAGAGCCCGGCGCTCCCGGTGACCCTTCTTCGGGATCCCCCGGCCCTCGGTGTAGTCAGCCGTCCGGGTGAATGACGTGCGCTGCACGTCGCGGTACCGCTTGGCCGCCAGCCGGGTCGTGCGCGGCTGGCCCGACACACTTGCGCGCTCGAGCAGGAAGACGTCGGCTTCCTTTCCCGTCTTGAGGATGCCCAGCTCGGTCTCGACCGACTCGTCGTCGGAGACCAGCCACTCGGGCCACGGCGCCGGGCCGCGGGACAGGGCTGGAATCTGCCGCCAGCTCGACCATCGCTGACCGGGTTCCAGTTCGTGGACCTCGAAGCGGGCAAGGAAGGGAAGAATCGACGCTTCAGTTGCGTCGGAAGGGTTCTGGTTCAACGGTATTCCGATCATCAGGAAGTAGGTGGCGGACGCACGTGAACACGGCCATGGCACGACCTCCCTCATCTCGATCGGATACGACAACACCCACCGTGTCAGAGACGCGGTGGGTGTTGCGAATGGTTTTTCGGCCGGATCAGGCCTTCGCGGCGCGGAAGCCCTGGTCCAGGTCGGCAATGATGTCGTCGATGTGCTCCAGACCGACCGCAAGACGCACCAGACCCGGTGTCACACCCGCGGCCAGACGGTCCTCGTCGCTGCCCTGACTGTGCGTCGTCGAGGCCGGGTGGATCGCCAGCGACCGGACATCGCCGATGTTAGCCACCAGCGAGAACAGCTCCAGGGAGTCCACGAACTTCTTCCCCGCGTCGACGCCGCCCTCGATCTCGAAGGACAGCACCGCACCTGAGCCGAGCGGCGTGTACTTCTGCGCAAGGTCGTAGTAGGGGCTGCCCGGCAGCGAGGCCCACAGGACCTCCTTGACCTGCTCCTGCGTCTGCAGCCACTCGGCGACCTTGCGAGCGTTCTCCAGGTGCCGCTCGATGCGCAGGCTCAGGGTCTCGATACCCTGCGCAATCAGGAAGGCGTTGAACGGCGACAGCGGCGCACCGAGATCGCGCTGCAACTGCACCCGCGCCTTGAGGATGAAGGCCAGATTGGCCCCCAGCGGACTTCCGACGCCGAGGTCACGGGCGTAGACCAGGCCGTGGTAGCTCTCCTCCGGCGTGTTGTAGTTCGGGAACTTCTCCGGATCCTTGCCGAAGTCGAAGTTGCCGCTGTCGACGATCACACCGGCGATCGACGTGCCATGTCCGCCCAGGTACTTGGTCGCCGAGTGCACCACGATGTCGGCGCCGTGCTCGATCGGGCGCAGCACGTACGGCGTGGCCACTGTGTTGTCGACGACCAGCGGGACCCCGGCCTCGTGCGCCACCGAGGCAACACCCTCGATGTCGAGGATCTCCTGCTTGGGGTTGGCGATGGTCTCGCCGTAGAACAGCTTGGTGTTCGGGCGGATCGCCGCGCGCCACTGCTCCAGGTCGGTCGCGTCCTGCACGAACGTGGTCTCGATGCCCAACTTCTTCAGCGTGTACTTCAACAGGTTGAAGGTGCCGCCGTAGAGCGCCGGGCTGGCCACGATGTGGTCGCCCGCCTCCGCGATGTTCAGGATGGCGAGGGTCTCGGCGGCCTGGCCGGAAGCGGTGAGCAACGCGCCGACGCCGCCCTCGAGGCTGGCGATCCGCTGCTCGACCACGTCGTTGGTCGGGTTCATCAACCGGGTGTAGATGTTCCCGAACTCGCTGAGGCCGAAGAGGTTCGCGGCCTGGGTGGTGTCGTTGAAGACGTAGGAGGTGGTCTGGTAGATCGGCAGTGCTCGGGCCTGCGTCGTGGGATCGACGCTCTGACCGGCATGGATCTGCCGGGTCTCGAAGGACCAGTTAGGGGTGTCGCTCATGACGAACCTTTCGGGTGTCCGGTATCTGACTGGTGCGGACGCTCACGGGTCGTCCGCGCTTGCCCGGTCACTCGGCGTACGTCGAGTGGCTGGGCCAGGTCCTCACCCGGGGCACCCCACCGCGGAGGAGGGTTGCCGGCCAGCGAGCCGGGGCTTGGCGCTGGCACTCATGACCTGCCGAGAAACTACACCCAGCCGCTTGGAAATGTATAACCGTCTCTTATACCGAGCCGATGGTGAGCCGCTCAGAGGAACTGCGACACGGTGTAGATCAACAGACCCACCAGACCGCCGACCACGGTGCCGTTGATCCGGATGAACTGCAGGTCGCGCCCGACGTGCAGCTCGATCCGCTCGGAAGCCTCCTTGCCGTCCCAGCGCTGGATGGTCTGGGAGATGACGCTGGACAGCTCGCGGCCGTACGTCGACACCAGGTGACCGGCCACCTCGCTGATCCGCCGGTCCACCGCTGCCTGCAACTCCGGATCGGTCACCAGTCGCTGCCCGGTGTCACCGATCAAGCGGGCGAGCCGCACCCGCAGGTCGCCGTCGGGATCGTTCAGCGCGTCGACGAGCACGGTCTGGCCCGACCGCCACAGGGACAGCAAGGAGGTGGAAACGTTCGGGTGCGAGAGGAGACGGACCTTCAGCGCCTCGGTCTGCTGCATCGTGTCGGGGTCGTGCTGCAGCTGGTCGGCCAGTTGCCGCAACACGTTGTCGAGCGCACCGCGGACCGGGTGGTTCGGGTTGTCGCGGATGTCCTCCAGCCACTTCACGATCTCGGTGTGCAACCGGGTCGAGACCGTGTCGTCCAGCCACTTGGGCGACCACGACGGCGCGCGCTCGGAAATGATGGAGGTCACGCTGCTGCGGTTGTCACGGACCCAGGCGTGCAACTCACGTGCGGTCAGATCGACCAGACCGTGGTGCGATCCGTCGTCGACGATGCCCTCCAACAGCGTGCCGAGCAGTTCGGACACCGGTTCGCGGGCCACCCGGGGCAGCAGCACCCGGTCGAGCAGACCCTTGACGTCCTCGTCCTTGATGTTGCCAACTGCGCGAGCCAGTGCCGGTGCCGACTGGTCGACCACGCGCCGGGCATTGACGGGTTCGGCGAGCCACTCCCCGATCCGGCGGGCGACCTGCGCCCCGGCCAGCCGCTCCTGGACGTTGTCGGCCGTGAGGAAGTTCTCCGTGACGAACTCCTCCAGGTTCTCCCCGATGGAATCCTTGCGCTCAGGGATGATCGCCGTGTGCGGGATCGGCAATCCGAGCGGATGCCGGAAGAGCGCGGTGACCGCGAACCAGTCGGCGACCGCGCCGACCATCGCCGCTTCGGACGCGGCGTTCACGTAACCCCAGACGCCGCCGTGACCGTGAGTGGCGACGAAGACGATGGCGGCGAGAACGAGCAGACCGGTGGCCACGAAACGCATCCGGCGCAGGGCCGAGCGCCGACGGGCATCTCCCGCCGAGTCCAGCATCGGGCCGGATGGTGCGCTGCGCGCCGGTGCGGTTTCCGCTGTGCTCATCGCTGCCTCAGCCCTTGACCGCCCAGACCTCACGGTCCAGTACGGCGCCGTCCTTGCCGAATTCGCGGCTGCCCTCGGCCACCGGTATCCCTTGGTGTGCCGCGGTATTCGTGATCGCTGTCGCCAGCCGGTCCCACACCTGACCGCCCTGCGGGAAGCCCATCTCCCAGTTGAACGACTCCACGCCGATCACCGTGCGATCCGGCAGCAGATGGGCGCGCACCACCGGGTACGAACCGTCGATCTCGATGACCAGGGCCTTGGCGTCCGGACGCACGTCGGTCACCCGGGCGTCCGCCATCGCCGTACTCGCAATCAGGTTGCCGGTGCGCTCGGGCTCGGCCGCAAGCGTCAGCGTGCGGCCCATCATCGCCAGATGCTTGGTGGCCGGTCCTGCCGTCATGGCCCGACCGAAACCGCCCTCCAGGGCTCGGTCGCGCACCTGTTCGTGGGTGCGCGTCACCTTGCCTTTCATGAAGTACCACCCGAAACCGATGATCAGCACCACAGCCAGAAAGAGGATCACCTTCACGCGCTAAGTATGCGACACCGAGCCCACCCAGCCAGTACGGCGTGTGATCGGCGTTACACTCCACTACACCTGTCGTAAAACGAGCCCCCCGGGAGCCCGCACGTGAGCACACGACCGATGAACTTCGCCCAGGTCGACTTCCCCACCCACCCCGGCGCCGACCGGTCATCGGCGACTTCGGCACCATGATCCGGCGGCACCGGGGGCGCCCGGTCCAGCGCGCCGTGGAGATCCTGGCCGACTTCACCGATCCGATCGTCGAGATCAAACTCTTCGACACCAAGCTCGTCCTGGTCCGCAGCGGCCTGGTCGGTGCCGAGCTGTGCGATGAGTCCCGGTTCGAAAAGCGGCTTGCACCGGGGCTGATCACGTTGCGGCAGTTGGCCGGCGACGGGCTGTTCACCGCGTTCAACGACGAACCCAACTGGCAACTGGCGCACGACCTGTTGCGCCCGGCGTTCACCCGGCCGGCGATGCAGACCTACCACGCCACGATGCTGGAGGTCTGTCGCGAACTCACCGACACCTGGGACACCATCGAGGGGCCCGTCGACGTCTCCCCCTGGTTGACCAAGATGACCCTGGAGACGATCGGTCGTACGTCGTTCAGCACCGACTTCGGATCGTTCAGCAGTGAGCAGATCCACCCGTTCGTGAGCTCGATGGTGGATGCGCTGGCCGCGGCGCAACGTCGCGGGTTCCTGACCAGCGCACCCCTGGCGAAGTTCTTCCTGCGCCGCAACCAGGAGACGCTCGACCGTAATCGCGAGTACCTGGACAGCGTCCTGGACGACATCATCAATGCCCGCGTGGCCTCCGGGGACCGTTCGGAGAAGGATCTGCTGGGGCTCATGCTCAACGCCGAGCACGAGGCCA
This sequence comes from Branchiibius cervicis, assembly GCF_042661605.1. NCBI lineage: Bacteria > Bacillati > Actinomycetota > Actinomycetes > Micrococcales > Dermacoccaceae > Branchiibius > Branchiibius cervicis. The sequence continues at coordinate 1,142,031 of NZ_JBHSWJ010000002.1, read as the reverse complement.
GCGGGGAGAAGTTGGATCTACGCAACGTGCGTCACCAGATCCTCACCTTCCTGATCGCCGGGCACGAAACCACCTCCGGCGCCTTGTCATTCGCCCTCTATTACCTGGCGACCGATCCGCAGGTGCGGGCCCGGGCACAGGAGGAGGCCGACCAGATCCTGGGAGCCGACCCGGACGCCGAACCGACGTTCGAGCAGATTGCCAAGTTCCGCTACATCCGCCGCGTACTGGATGAGGCGCTGCGGTTGTGGCCGACCGCGCCGGGCTTCGTCCGCGGCGCGCGCGAGGACACACTCCTGGCCGGGCGGTGGCCGATGACGACCAAGGACCAGTGCATGGTGTTGGCCGCCGCGATCCACCGCGACCCGCAGATCTGGCCGCAGCCCTCGCGGTTCGACCCCGACCGTTTCACCCCGGCTGCGGTGAAGGCCCGTCCCGCGCACACCTACTTCCCCTTCGGCACCGGCGAACGCGCCTGTATCGGAAGGCAGTTCGCGTTGCACGAAGCCGTGCTGGTGCTCGCGCGGCTACTGCACCGCTACGAGTTCAGCGCCGATCCGGCTTACCGGTTGAAGGTCGCGGAGCGACTCACCCTCATGCCCCAGGACTTCCACCTGGTCCTCACCCGGCGTACGCCGAGCGGCGGCTCCCGGCCCGAGGCGGGCAGCCAACCGGATCAGGCAGCCGTCCCGACCGACCAGCGGTGCCCGGTCCACGCGGGCTGAGCCGACTCAGCCGTCGATGATCGCCAAGCGGATGGTCTCCGGCATGGCCAGCAACTCCTGCACGGCGGCCCGCGGCAACTCGGCGACATCGGTGACGCCGTAGCCGATCTCGCCGGCGGTGTTCAGTGCCTGGCCTTCGATGTTGACCTCGTGCTTGGCCAGCAGGCTGTTGACCTTGCCCAGGACACCGGGAACGTTCTGGTGCAGGTGCAGGATCCGTTTGCCGCCGAAACGCGGCGGCAGGGACAGACCGGGCAGGTTCACGTTGAGCGTGGTGGTGCCGCGCTGCATGTAGTCGCGCAACTTGCCCGCGACGAACCGGCCGATGTCCTCCTGCGCTTCTTCGGTGGAACCGCCGACGTGCGGGGTGAGCACCACGTTGGGGATGCCCTGCAGCGGAGAGGTGAAGGCGTCGCCACGCTTCTTGGGTTCCTTGGGAAAGACGTCCACCGCAGCACCGGCGATGTGACCCGAGCGGAGGTTCTGCGCCAACGCGTCGTAGTCCACGACGAAGCCGCGGGAGAGGTTCAGGAACAGCGAGCGCGGCCGCATCTTGGCGAACTGCTCTGCGCCGAAGAACCCGGCGTTGCCCTTGCGGTCGTCCACGTGCAGGGTCACGACCTCGGCGACCTCGAGCAGTTCGTCCAGGCTGCCGCACCGCGTGGCGTTGCCCAACGCGAGCTTGTCGTCGCTGTCGTAGAAGTAGACCTTCAGACCGAGCATCTCGGCGACCACGGACAACTGGCTGCCGATGTTGCCGTAACCGACAATGCCCAGGGTCCGGCCGCGGATCTCGTGCGCACCCGTGGCGTCCTTGTTCCAGACCCCCTCGTGCAGGGCCTTGTCCTTCTCCGTGAGGCGCCGCGCCATCACGATGATCTCGGCGATCGCCAACTCCACGACACTGCGGGTGTTGGAGAACGGCGCGTTGAAGACGACGATTCCCCGTCCTGCGGCGTGCTTGAGGGCGATCTGGGTCGTACCGATGCAGAAAGCGCCGATCGCGTAGAGGTCCGGCGCGTTGTCCAGGACCCGATCGGTCACCTCGGTCTTGGACCGGATGCCCAGTAGCTGGACACCCTGCAGCGCTTCGATCAACTCATCCTCATCGAGGGCGCCACCACGGGTCTCGACCTCGAATCCGGCCTCCTTGAGGATGTGCTCGGCCAGCGGGTGCACGTTCTCCAACAACAGCGCTTTCACATCCGAGATTGTCCCGTATCGGCGGACCCGCGCCGATACGGGGTCCGCTATCTGACTACGGTGCAGCTATGCCCACCCGCACGATCATCACCGGAGCCAGCTCCGGCCTGGGCGCCGAGATGGCCCGCCAGTTCGCGGCCAAGGGTCATGATCTGGCCCTCACCGCACGTCGTACCGACCGGCTGGAGCACCTGCGCGAGGAAATCCTGGCCGCTCATCCGGGCCGGACGATCCTCGTGCGGGCCCTCGACGTCACCGACAACGACGACGTCTTCACCGCGACCGCCCAACTCACCGAGGGGCTGGGCGGACTCGACCGTTTCATCGTCAACGCCGGCCTGGGCAAGGGTGCCCCCATCGGCACCGGCCGGTTCGATGCCAACCGCGAGACGGCCATGACCAACTTCGTCGCGGCCCTGGCGCAGATGGAGGCGGCGATGCAGGTCTTCCGGGAGCAGAGAACCGGCCACCTGGTCGTGATCTCCTCGGTGTCCGCCCTGCGCGGGATGCGCCGCGCCATGACGACCTACGCCGCGACCAAGGCCGGTGTCGCCGCCCTGGCCGAGGGCATCCGTTCGGAGGTCGTGGGTAGGCCGGAGCTGGCCATCGACGTCTCGACGATCTACCCGGGTTACATCTGCTCGGAGATGAACGAGAAGGTCGAGCAGGAACAGAAGCTGATGGTCGACACCCAGAGCGGTGTGCGGGCCATGGTCGCCGCCATCGAAGCTCGCAAGGCCAAGGCGCTGGTTCCGCCGTGGCCGTGGGTGCCCATCGGTGAAGTGATCAAACACGCGCCACTGTCCGTGGTGCGCCGACTGACCTGAACACCGAAGGAGAAGCTGATGCGCGCCGTACACGTGACCCGTCTCGACGGCCCCGACGCCGTGGAGATCGTCGACCTGCCCCAGCCCACTGCGCCCGAGAACCACGTGCTCATCGAGGTGGCTCGTGCGGGCGTCAGTTTCCCCGACCTACTGCTGACCCGCGGCGAGTACCAGATACGGCCCGACCTGCCGTTCGTCCCGGGCGCGGAGGTGGCCGGGACAGTGGTGTCCGCTCCCCCGGACTCGGACTTCGCCGCCGGTGACCGGGTCGCGGCATTCCCCGGGTTCGGTGGGTTCGCGCAATTCGTCACGGCGCCAGCGGAATACGTGTTCCCGTTGCCTGGGGACATGTCCTTCGACGTGGCCGCGGCGTTGCCGATGAACTACTTGACCTGCTTGTTCGGACTGTTGCAGCGCGGCGCTCTGCAGGCGGGTGAGACCGTGCTGGTGCATGGCGCAGCCGGCGGCATCGGCACGGCCGCCATCCAGGTGGCCAAGGCCAGCGGAGCGCGAGTCATCGCAGTGACCTCGACTGCGCAGAAAGGTGAGGTCGCCCGAGCCGCCGGGGCCGACGACGTGGTCCTGGCGGACGGTTTCCTCGCTGCCGTCAAGGATCTCACCGACGGCCGCGGCGTGGACATCGTCGTCGACCCCGTTGGCGGCGACCGCTTCACCGATTCGCTGCGCTCCCTGGCCACCCTGGGCCGACTGCTGGTGATCGGCTTCACCGAGGGCGCGATTCCCCAGGTGAAGGTCAACCGGCTGCTGCTGAACAACATCTCGGTGGTGGGCGTCGGTTGGGGCGCGTACTGGGCCAGCCGGCCGCACGTCGTACGTGCCCAATGGGATCAACTCATCGAGCTGGCCCGCGGCGGCGCGATCGACCCGCCCATCGATGAGGTGTTGCCGCTCTCTGACGCGGGTACGGCGATCGGGCGGCTGGCCGCCCGATCGGTCACCGGGAAGCTGTTGCTTGACCCCACCCGGTAAGGGCCGGACCGTCAGGTGATGGGGCTCTTCTCATCGAAGGGCCAGCCGTGCGCGAGCAACCGCTCCTGGACGCGCTTGACGTCCTCATCCGAGGGCAGTTCCTCGGTGTAGTGCGTGATCGCCACCTTGGTGTCGATCACGCTGATCGGCTCGTCGGCGTCCGCCAACGCGTTCTGCTCGATGAGCCGGGACACGATCTGGTCGATTTCCCCGTCAGTCAGCGACTCGCTTCGCAACAGCGCCAGGATCGGCGAGTAGTCCTTGGGAGGGACACCCTCGGGGTATCCCTGGCGCAGCCAGTGCAGGACCCGGGCCAGTAGGGCGGGGCGTTCCATGTACTGTCCTCGTCTTCTGTAGAGCTGGGGTGGGGCGAACGTCAGTGGGCGCCGAAGATGTCGATGCCCAAGTAGTGGTGCAGGCTCTTCTGGGTGATCCACAGGATGCCGATCACGATCGCCACGGCAACGATCCCGAACGCAATCCATGCACCGACCCTGGCGACCGGGTTGGGCCGGGTCACCGTGCCGTCGGGCGCGATATCCCCCTCACCGGCGGACTGCAGCCGGATGCCGATCGCGAAGATAGCCGGCAAACCGGCACCGAAGACCAATCCGGCGAGCAGCACCTTGAGCGCTGATTGGAACATCTGCGCGTAGTCCATGGGGGTTCCCTTTCCGGTCTCAGGCCGCGACCTGGGTGTCGGCTGCTTCCTCGTCGGGCAGCCCCTCCCAGTCGTCGTTGACGTTGGAGGCGTCAACCTTCTGCTGCTGGCTGCGGTGGTAGATCAAAGCGGCCGCCGCGATGAGGATCACGAAGACGGCGATCGCACCGGCGACGCCGCCGATCAGGTGGGCAATGAAGTAGGTAGCCGCGCCCACGACGGCGGCGGCGGGGATGGTGGTCAGCCAGGCGGCGACCATACGGCCGGCCACCCCCAGCGGACCGTGGCACCGGGCTTGCCGACTCCGCTGCCGAGGATGGATCCGGTCGCGACCTGGGTGGTCGACAGGGCCATTCCGAAATGGCTGGAGGTGAGGATGATCGCGGCCGAGGAGGCTTCGGCGGCCATCCCCTGCGGGGCTTCGATCTCGACCAGACCCTTACCCAGGGTGCGGATGATCCGCCAGCCGCCGAGGTAGGTCCCGATGGCGATGGCCAGGCCGCAGGAGAAGATGATCCAGACCGGCAGGCCGTTGTTCTCGATCGACTGGGTCGTGAGGCTGCCGTGCGCGATCAGGGCCAGGGCGATGACACCCATGGTCTTCTGCGCATCACCGGTGCCGTGCGCCAGGGAGACCAGCGACGCACTGCCGATCTGCCCGTACCGAAAACCTTTGTCCTTGCGATCTTTTCGGACCACGTTGGTGATCCGATAGATGATCCAGGTGCCGATCGCCGCGACCGCTCCCGCGATGAACGGGGACAGGAACGCCGGGATGATGACCTTCGAGACCAAGCCGTCCCAGTTGATGCCGGACGTGCCGATCGCCGCCAGACCGGAGCCGATGAGGCCGCCGAAGAGCGCATGCGATGAACTGGACGGCAGACCCAGCAGCCAGGTGGTCAGGTTCCACAAAATTCCGCCGACCAAGCCGGCGAAGATGATGATCATCGCCTTCTCCGCGCTGAGCCCCTCGATGAGGGCGCCGCTCTTGGTCTGGATCTTGAGCACGTCCTTGGTGATCGTCGCCGCCACCTCTACGGACAAGAAGGCACCGACAAGGTTCAACACCGCCGAGATAGCCACGGCCACCTTCGGTTTGAGAGCGCCCGTCGCGATGGAGGTCGCCATCGCGTTGCCGGTGTCATGGAAGCCGTTGGTGAAGTCGAACGCCAGGGCCGTCACGACGACCAGCAGGAGAATGAAGAATTCTGCGCTCACGCCGACAAGTGTGCTGCCTGGTCAGTATCCGCGTCCACCTGACGGCGCCGATCCATAGCCCCCTGACCAGCGGTGATGGCACTCCGGGGAATTGTTCACCGATTGTTCATCCGATCGGTTCGAGGTGGTGCTGTGGCGCCCGTCTCATCCATCGGAGCGTGCCGTCCACCGGGCAACATCACTTAGTGTGCGAGCAGGAGGTTCCCCCTGTTGCTGCACTCCCCCACGGCGCGAGCCACCTCGACTGTGACCCCTCGCTCCGTTGCGACGTGCGTGGTCACCCTCGTGCTGGGTGCCGTGCTATTACACCTTTCACTGACCAGTGAGCCCGGTCGAGGTGGCTTCTACCCCGCATCGCTCGCGCTCGCCGTGACCTGGGCGGGCGGCGCGTTCCTGGTCGGTGGGGTGCCTCTGGACCGATCGACGTACGACGATCGGCCGGCCTGGGTGCCCGGCCTGGCCCTCGGCGCCGTCCTGGTGGCGTTCTTCACCGTCGGCGGCCTCGTCGTCGGTCTGATCCCTGCTGTCAATCGTGCGATCCACAGTGTGCTTGAGTATTCGACCCGCGGGTCGTTCACTGTGGTCCTTGTCATCGCCATCGTCACGGGGGCCTGCGAGGAGTTGTTCTTCCGCGGAGCGCTGTTCTCTTTGTTCGAGGGTCGCCACCCGGTCATTGCGACGACGGCGATCTACACGCTGGTCACCTGCGCCACGGGCAATGTGATGTTGGTCTTCGCGGCCGCGCTGCTCGGCGCCCTGACCGCCCGCCAACGCCAGGTCACCGGCACGGTGCTGACGCCCATCCTGACCCACGGCCTGTGGTCGTTGGGAATGATCCTGATCCTGCCCCACGTCCTTGAGGTGACATCGTGAATGAATCCGACACTGGTCTACGCGTCCTGGTGACCGGGGTGACCGGGTACCTCGGCTCCCGGTTGGTGGTGCCGTTATTGGCAGCCGGCCACCGCGTGCGCGTGCTGACCCGCGACGCGGACAAACTCGAGGGCCTGCCGTGGGCCGGCGACGTCGAGGTGTCCGAGGGAGACGCCACCGACCCCGACGCTTGCGCTGCGGCACTGGCAGATATCGACGTCGCCTACTACTTGCTGCACTCCATGGACGGCGGCGGAGATCTGTCGGAACGTGATCATGAGATGGCGCAGACGTTCGCCGACGCTGCGGACAAGGCCCAGGTGAGGCGGATCATCTATCTCGGCGGATTGCACCCCGACGACGAGGAGTTGTCCGAGCATCTGGCCTCGCGGGTGGACGTCGGCAACGTCTTCCTGGACTCCCCGTGCCGGCCGCCGTGCTGCAGGCAGCGATCCTGATCGGTGCGGCGTCCGCGTCCTTCGAGATGATGCGACACCTGACAGACCGGCTTCCGGCGATGATCACTCCGCGCTGGGTGAACAGCCGGATCCAGCCCATCGGCATCGACGACGCGTTGTACTACCTGGTGGGCGCGGCGACACTGCCGGCGGAGGTCAACCGCACCTTCGATATCGGCGGGCCGGACGTGTTGACCTACCTGCAGATGATGCAGCAGTACGCGAAGGTGTCCGGTCATCACCAGCGGCTCATCTTCGTCGTGCCGTTCCTCACCCCGGGGCTGGCCAGCCACTGGATCGGACTCGTGACGCCGGTTCCGACGGGGGTCGCCAAACCGCTGATCGGTAGCCTGGTGCACGACGTGGTATGTCAGGAGACCGACCTGCTGGACCGTCTCGGTCCCCCGCCGGGCGGCCCCATGCCGTACCGCGAAGCAGTACGGCGCGCCATCACTCCGGCTCCCCCGGACCAATCGCCTCCGCCGGCCGCGAGCCTGTGGTCCAGCGATCCGGACTGGGCCGGCTGAGCCGCGCTTCCGGCGCACGAAGAACGGGCCCCGCAGCGACTGTTCGCCACGAGGCCCGCCCTTGCTCGGGTGGTGCAGCCTCAGCTGCAGCCGGAGGTGCTGCCGCAGCCTTCGCAGACGTAGCAGGAGCCGGCGGGGCGCATCTTGGTCCCGCAGGTCATGCAGATCGGCGCGTCGGCGGCCTTGCCCTGGAACTTCTCCATGAGTTCGGCCGATGAGTGCACCTCGACGTCCGCCGGGCGCACATCCGCCGCGCCGGAACCGGAAGTGATCTGGGTAGCAGCCACCTCGTCGCCGGCGGGTGCCTTCTCCTCCGCCTTGTCGTCGACCTTGGCCGGAGCCTGCGCCGGGGACTGGGAGTAGGACTCCAACTCCTCGGCGACGTCGTCGTCCTGCTCGGCGTAGGAGCCGGTCTCCAACTGCCGGGCCCGCTCGGCCGCGGTGTGGATGCCCATGAAGGACCGGGTGTCGAAGTCCAGGTGATCCAGGGCCAGGCGCCGGAACACGTAGTCCATGATCGACTGCGCCATCCGCACGTCCGGGTCGTCGGTCATCCCGGCCGGCTCGAAGCGCAGGTTGGTGAACTTCTCCACGTAGGTCTCCAACGGCACGCCGTACTGCAGACCGATGGACACCGCGATCGAGAAGGCGTCCATCACACCGGCCAGCGTCGAACCCTGCTTGCCGAACTTCAGGAAGATCTCACCGAGCTGGCCGTCGTCGTACGCGCTGGCGGTGAGGTATCCTCGGCGCCGCCGACCGCGAAGGACGTGGTCTGCGACGGGCGGCGCTTGGGCAGACGGCGACGCACCGGGCGGTACTCGATGACCTTCTCGACGGCCTTCTCCGGCTCGGCCGCCTCCGTGGTCGTGTCGTTGTCCTTGGCCTTGGCGTCGGACAGCGGCTGGCCGACCTTGCAGTTGTCGCGGTAGACCGCGAGCGCCTTGAGTCCGAGCTTCCAACCCTGCAGGTGCACCTGCGCGATGTCCTCGACCGTGGCGGTCTCGGGCAGGTTCACCGTCTTGGAGATCGCACCGGACAGGAACGGCTGGCAGGCCGCCATCATTCGCACGTGACCCAACGGGCTGATCGAGCGGGCGCCCATCGCGGTGTCGAAGATCTCGTAGTGCTCCGGCTTCAGACCGGGGGCATCGATGACGTGGCCCTTCTCGGCGATGTGCGCGACGATCGCTTCGATCTGCTCGTCCTGGTAACCCAGCTTCTTCAACGCCCGCGGGATCGTCTGGTTGACGATCTGCATCGAGCCGCCGCCGACCAGCTTCTTGAACTTGACCAGCGAGAAATCCGGCTCGATACCGGTGGTGTCGCAATCCATCATGAAGCCGATGGTCCCGGTCGGTGCGAGCACCGAGGCCTGCGCGTTGCGGTAGCCGTTCTTGGCACCGACCTCCACGACGTCCTTCCACGCCTTGGTGGCGTAGCGGTGGATCTCGGTGTCCATGGTGTCGAGGGTGCGCACCTCGTCGTTGGCGGCCTGGTGCTTGCGCATCACCCGCTGGTGGGCCTCGGCGTTACGGGCGTACCCGTTGTACGGCCCGACGATGCCGGCCAGCTCCGCGGAGCGCTTGTAGGCGGCACCGGTGAGCAGCGAGGTGATCGCGGCAGCCAGTGCGCGGCCCCCGTCGGAGTCGTAACCGTGACCGGTGGCCATCAGCAACGCGCCCAGGTTGGCGTAGCCGATTCCCAGCTGGCGGTAGTCCCGGGTCGTCTGACCGATCGCCTCGGTCGGGAAGTCGGCGAAGCAGATGGAGATGTCCATCGCGGTGATCACCAGCTCGGCGACCTTCTGGAAGGAGGCGACGTCGAAGGTGTCGTCGTCACGCAGGAACTTCAGCAGGTTCAGGGACGCCAGGTTGCACGAGGAGTTGTCCAGCGACATGTACTCGGAGCACGGGTTGGACGCAGTGATGCGGCCGCTTTCGGGGTTGGTGTGCCAGGCGTTGATGGTGTCGTCGTACTGGACGCCGGGGTCGGCGCACTCCCACGCCGCCTTGTTGATCTTGTCGAACAACTCACGGGCGTCGACCTCTTCGATGATTTCGCCGGTACTGCGGGCGCGCAGCCCGAACGGCTTGCCCTCCTCGACGGCGCGCATGAACTCGTCGCTGACCCGGACACTGTTGTTGGCGTTCTGGTACTGGACCGAGGTGATGTCCTTGCCGCCGAGGTCCATGTCGAATCCGGCGTCGCGCAGCGCGCGGATCTTGTCCTCCTCGCGCGCCTTGGTCTCGATGAACTCCTCGATGTCGGGGTGGTCGATGTCGAGGACGACCATCTTGGCCGCACGCCGGGTGGCACCGCCGGACTTGATGGTTCCGGCGGAGGCGTCGGCGCCGCGCATGAAGGACACCGGACCGCTGGCGGTGCCGCCGCTGGAGAGCAACTCCTTGGAGGAGCGGATCCGTGACAGGTTCAGACCGGCACCGGAACCGCCCTTGAAGATGAACCCTTCCTCGCGGTACCAGTTCAGGATCGAGTCCATCGAGTCGTCGACGGACAGGATGAAGCAGGCCGAGACCTGTTGCGGCGCTTTGGTTCCCACGTTGAACCACACCGGCGAGTTGAAGCTGAACACCTGGTGCAGCAAGCTCCAGGTCAGCTCGTGCTCGAAGATCTCCGCGTCCTCGTCGGTGGCGAAGTAGCCGTTGTCTTTGCCGGCCTTGGCGTAGGTGAGCACGACACGGTCGATCAGCTGCTTGAGGCTCGACTCACGCTCCGGGGTGCCCAGAGCACCGCGGAAGTACTTGGTGGTGACGATGGTCGAGGCGTTGACCGACCAGAAGTCCGGGAACTCCACGCCGCGCTGCTCGAAGATCGTCTCTCCGCTCTTCCAGTTGGTCTGGACGACATCACGCCGCTCCCACGTCACCTCGTCATAGGGGTGCACACCGGGGCTGGTGTAGATGCGCTCAATGGTCAGGCCGGCGTTCTTGCGGCGCTGACCGGAGCGGGCGTTGGTGGTCTGTGACATGGACCTGTCCTCCGTGGGTGGCTGAGCTGGACAAAACGGGTGCTGCGGATGGTGCGGACGTCTGGTGGTTCATCGAGCTGGCAGGGTGGGGTTCGCGGGGCTGCTGTCAGCCTCTCGCGAAGCACCGACAGCCTCCGTCGCTGCGGAATGAGCCGCCTGTTCGCGTTCGGCTCGCAAAAGCACGATGGCGTCCTCGAAGTCCTGCAGGTCTTCGAACGCCTGGTACACAGAGGCGAACCGCAGGTAGGCGACCTCGTCGAGCGAACGCAGCGGCGCCAGGATCTCCAGGCCCACGTCGTGCGCATCGATCTCGGCCAGGCCCCGCGAGCGGATACCTTCCTCGACCTGCTGGGCCAGCAGAGCCAGCTGGTCCTCGGTGACCGGGCGGCCCTGGCAGGCCTTCCTGACGCCCGAGGTCACCTTGTCCCGGCTGAAGGGTTCACTGGCACCGGAACGCTTGATCACCGTGAGACTGGCGGTCTCCAGTGTGCTGAACCGACGACCGCAGTCCGGGCACTGACGACGACGCCTGATCGAGGTGCCGTCGTCGCTCGTGCGGCTGTCCACGACACGGGAATCGTCGTGCCGGCAGAACGGACAATGCATGGTTGCTCGACGACTCCTTTCCTGGTCGCGCTCACACGTTGTTCAACACCGGGCGGAGCCCCGGCATGCCCGCCGTTGTGGATATCTCTGTGGATCCTCGGTGGGTAACCGGTGGACTAGTCACCGCGGGGTGTGAACTACATGTGGATGAATGACAACGGTGTAACTACTAGATGTAGGGATCGTACGACGACTGCGCCGAGCGCGCAATACCTGACCCGCCCTGCGCCGGGCCGCCCCGGGGACCGGTCCCTGAACAGCGCGAATGCCCTGCTCCGGGCGGGTCGGCCCGGGCGTGGGAGCGGAATCGGCGGCTCGCGGACCAGTCGGTAACCTAGGGGCAGCACGGGGCCAGCCATCAACGCACCACACGAGGTGAAATCCATGTCCGAACGAGTGAACGTCGACGGTCTGCAGATCGAGACGGTGCTCTACGACTTCATCAACGACGAGGCTCTGCCCGGCACCGGCGTCGCGCCGGATGCGTTCTGGTCCGGCGCCGCGAAGGTCATCACCGACCTGGCCCCGCGAAACCGTGAACTCCTGGGCACCCGCGACACCATGCAGCAGCAGATCGACGAGTACCACCGCCAGAATCCCGACTTGGACGCCGAGGATTACCGGCAGTTCCTGACCCGGATCGGCTACCTCGTGCCGCCGCCCGGGGCCTTCCAGGTCACCACGGCCGGCGTCGACTCCGAGATCGCCGACACCGCCGGGCCCCAGCTGGTGGTGCCGGTCCTCAACGCTCGTTTCGCGATCAACGCCGCCAACGCCCGCTGGGGGTCGCTGTACGACGCCCTGTACGGCACCGACGCCATACCCGAGACCGAGGGAGCCGAGAAGGGGTCCTCCTACAACACGGTTCGTGGCGCGAAGGTGATTGCGTTCGCCAAGGACTTCCTGGATCGCGCCGTCCCGCTCGAGGGCGCGTCGTACGCCGATGCCACCGGTTTCGCGGTGAGCGAGGGTGCCCTGCAGGTGCGCACCGAGACGGGCACGGTCGGGCTGGCCGATCCGGCGCAGTTCGTCGGTTACACGGGTCAACCGACGGCGCCCAGCTCGATCCTGCTGCGGCACAACGGTCTTCACCTCGACATCGAGATCGACCCGTCGTCGCCGATCGGCGCATCGGACCCCGCCGGTATCAAAGACGTCGCGGTCGAGTCCGCGATCACCACGATCATGGACTTCGAGGACTCGGTCGCAGCGGTGGACGCCGAGGACAAGGTGGTTGGCTACCGCAACTGGCTGGGGTTGAACAAGGGCGATCTTGCCGAGCGGATCGAGAAGAACGGCAAGAGCTTCACCCGCGTGCTGAACCCCAACCGTGAATACACCGCTCCCGACGGAACCACCTTCGAGCTGCACGGTCGTTCGCTGCTGTTCGTGCGCAACGTGGGTCACCTGATGACCAACGACGCGATCTTGGATGCGGAGGGCAACGAGGTCCCTGAGGGGATCCTGGACGCGCTGTTCACGTCGCTGATCGGCATCCACGGCCTGTCGGCCGACGGGCTGCAGAACTCTCGCACGGGTTCGATCTACATCGTCAAGCCCAAGATGCACGGACCGGACGAGGTGGCCTTCACGGTGGAGTTGTTCGAGCGGGTCGAGCAGGTGCTCGGCCTTCCGGCGCGCACGCTCAAGGTCGGCATCATGGACGAAGAGCGCCGTACCACGGTCAACCTCGCGGCCTGCATCAACGCTGCCGCCGACCGGGTGGTCTTCATCAACACCGGGTTCCTGGACCGCACGGGCGATGAGATCCACACCTCGATGCTCGCGGGACCGATGGTGCGCAAGGGCGAGATGAAGACCCAGACCTGGATCACGGCGTACGAGGACTTCAATGTCGACACCGGCCTGGCGGCCGGGCTGCCGCACAAGGCGCAGATCGGTAAGGGCATGTGGGCCATGCCCGACCTGATGCACGACATGCTGGAGCAGAAGATCGCACATCCCAAGTCGGGCGCCACGACAGCGTGGGTGCCCTCCCCGACCGCCGCCACCTTGCACGCACTGCACTACCACGAGGTCGATGTCTTTGCGGTCCAGCAGGAGCTGGCCGGCCGCACCCGGGCAAGCGTCGAGCAGATCCTGACGATCCCGGTCGCCGTGCACCCGGACTGGAGCGAGCAGGAGCGCCAGGAGGAGATCGACAACAACTGTCAGTCGATCCTGGGATACGTCGTCCGCTGGATCGATCACGGCGTCGGCTGTTCGAAGGTGCCTGACATCCACGATGTCGCGCTGATGGAGGACCGGGCCACCCTGCGGATCTCCAGCCAGCTTCTGGCGAACTGGTTGCAGCACGGGGTGATCACGCAGGACCAGGTCATCGACTCCTTGAAGCGGATGGCCGTGGTGGTCGACCAGCAGAACGCGGGCGATCCGGCCTACCGGCCGATGGAGCCGGACTTCGAGACCAACATCGCCTGGCAGGCCGCTCGAGACCTGATCTTGCTCGGCGCGCAGCAGCCGTCGGGTTACACCGAGCCCTTGCTGCACGCGCGGCGCCGCGAGTTCAAGGCAGCCAACGCCTGACCGGATCAGCCGGCTCTACCGGTCAGCGCGGGATCAGTAACGTCTGACCCGCGCTGACCTGCAGCGAATTCAGGTCGTTGGCCAGTTGGACCCGCACGACGGCCTCCTGCACGGGCAGTTGCGGCAGCGCGTTGTGGGCCACTTCGGACAGGGTCTGTCCGGACTGCACGACCACCGACGCCGGACCGGCCGGCGCCGGCGCGATCGCGTGGGCGACGAGCACGCCGCACAGGGCTGTCATCGCTGCCAGGACCGTACCGATCGCCACGACGCCGCGCCGGGTCAGCCGCAGTCGGGTCGCGGACTTGGCCGTCGGGGCGCCGACAACCGGAACCGGGAACGACGTCGGGTGCAGATCCGGAACCAACCGCAAGTGGGGACGCGTGGGACGGGCGACGGGAACGAGAACGGGGACTGCGCTCATGGCTTCCTCCTGACACGGTGTGGCTCGACCGATCGGTGAACCGCTGACACCTGTGGAAATCGAACAGGCGTTCGATTTCCGTTCGTTACGATGTATAGCACGCTTGTTCGAAGAGGGACAAGGGCCGTCGGCGACCTCGCCGGTGGCCTGGCCGGGAAATTCGCGGCGACACGCGTCGTACACATGTTTGGAACTCGTGTGCGAACGCCCTAGCCTGAATCGCATAGCCGTTGTCTTCATGGACACAGCACACCAGTGACCACCGACAACATCGCTCGCCGCGCCATTCGGCGGGTTTCGCAGACAGGGAGACGGACCTGATGGGCAAGATCCACGAGATGCCGGAACGCCGTGACGGTCGCGGACTGACGCCGCGGCAGCGCAAGGTGCTGGAAGTGATCCGCAGTTCGGTGCAACGCCGGGGTTATCCGCCGAGCCTGCGCGAGATCGGCGAGGCCGTCGGTCTGACCAGCCCCAGTTCCGTAGCCCACCAGCTGTCCATGCTGGAACGCCTGGGGTACATCCGTCGCGACCCGAACCTGCCGCGGGCGATCGAGGTGCTCCCCTTGACGAGGCTCCGGGCAAGCGGCGGCGCAGCTCCGCGGCGAACGCCGGCGGGCGCCGGACGGCGCCGGTGGATGCCGACGACGGCACCGGGTACGACGAGACGGGAGTCGGCGACGAACGCCCGGCCGCGTCGTACGTTCCGGTGGTCGGCCGGATCGCGGCGGGCGGACCGATCCTGGCCGAGCAACTCGTAGAGGACGTTTTCCCGCTGCCCAAGCAGTTGGTGGGTGAGGGCGACCTGTTCCTGCTCAAAGTGGTCGGTGACTCGATGGTCGATGCGGCCATCTGCGACGGTGACTGGGTGGTGGTCCGTCAGCAGCAGACTGCCGACAACGGCGACATCGTGGCCGCAATGCTGGACAACGAGGCCACCGTCAAGACCTTCAAACGCACCTCGGACAAGGTCTGGCTGCTGCCGCACAACGAGCAGTACTCCCCTATCGACGGCACGGATGCCACCATCCTGGGCAAGGTCACGGCGGTCCTGCGACGGATCTGATCCGCACGGTCAGGCGCTGATCGGCGCTCCGACGGCTCGCACCAGTTCGGCCAGTGATGGCCCCAACGGCGCATCCAGTTTCGCCGTGAGCTCGGCGTCGCCGCGGGTCCAGCCGTGCGTGATGGCCAGCACCGGGATGTCGTGTGCCGCAGCCCGGCGCACGAAGCGGTAGCCGGACATCACCGCCAACGACGAGCCGAGAACGAGTAAAGACCGGGAGTTCTCGACCGCGTCGAAGCACTGCTGCACCAGGTCGCGCGGTACCGATTCGCCGAACATGACGACGTCGGGTTTGAGCAGGTCCGAACCGCATGCAGGGCAGTGCGCCATGCGAAAGGTGCGCACCTGCTCCTCGTCCAGCGCCACGTCGCCGTCGGGTCGCAACGCCGCGTCGGCGGATCGGTTGAAGTCCGGATTGAGCACTTCGAAACAGGCGTCGATCAGCGAGCGCGGGAAGTGCTGGCCGCACGCCTTGCACACGACCCGGTCGAGGTTGCCGTGCAATTCGATGACGTCGTGTGCGCCGGCCTGTTGGTGCAGGCCGTCGACGTTCTGGGTGATGATCGTGTCCACCAAACCGGCCCGCTGCAACTGCGCGACCGCTTCATGCCCGATGTTGGGGCGCGCCGCGGCGAATCGGGGCCAGCCCACGTAGGAACGGGCCCAATAACGCTGCCGCGCTTCAGCGGTGGCCAACAACTCGGCGGCCGTCATCGGCTGGATGCGCCGCTCTCCCGCAGCGGTCCGGTAGTCCGGGATCCCCGACTCGGTCGATAGGCCGGCCCCCGACAAAACGGTGACCCCGCCAGCGGCAACCGCATCGACGATCGCTTCCCAGGCAGCGGCTGAATCGCTCACCACTCCAGTGTCACACCTGACGTACCGGCGCTGGTTCGCGCGGGGCAGCGGCCATTACCGAAATCGCAATCGACCTACGTCAACATAACGAGAACTTATATATTGAGGTATCATGGGGGAATGATCGATGCCGCCGGCCTGCGCGTGATCCGGGCCATTTCCGAGGAAGGCAGCTTCACTGCTGCCGCTGCATCCCTGGGCTACTCCCAACCCGCCATCTCCCAGATGGTGCGCCGCCTGGAAGAGCGCACCGGGACGGTGTTGGTGGAGCGGCTCGGCCGCAATGTCCGCCTGACCGAGGCCGGCGCGGTACTGGCGCGCCACGCGGGTCCGGTCCTTGCGGCTCTCGAGGCGGCCGAATCCGAAGTGGCTGCGATCGCCGGACTGCGCGCCGGCCGCGTCCGGCTGATGGCCTTCCCGTCGGCCTCGTCGACGATGGTGCCCCGCGCGCTGGCACTGGTGAAGGAACGTTTCCCCGACATCCAGGTCACCTTCGCCGAGGCCGAACCGCCGGAGTCGCTGGCCGCCCTGCGCGCCGGCGAATGCGATGTCGCGGTGGCCTTCGCCTACGAGGGCACCGACCTCGGCCGGGGCGAGGACGACATGGAGCCGTTCGAGGTCATCAAACTGCTGGACGAGCAGGTGAAGGTCGCGCTGCCCCGCAACCACCGGTTCGCGACCGCATCCGAGGTCAACCTCGCTGACCTGGCGGACGAGCCCTGGATCGCCGGCTGTCCGCGATGTCGCGGTCACCTTCTGGCACTGGCCGCCACTGCGGGGTTCAGCCCCGACGTCGCGTTCCAGACCGAGGACAACGTCGCGGTGTCCGGACTGATCGCCGAGGGTCTCGGCGTGGCCCTGATGCCGGACCTGATCTCGCACTCGATCAGTAACCCCGGGATCGTCACCGTCCCGATCGAGCAGACCTCGCGTCGCGCCGTGTACGCCGTCACCACACCCGACCTGCAGCGCGTCCCCGCCGTCGCCGCCACGCTGAACGCCCTGACCGAGGCTGCGCAGTCGGTCGCCCTGGTCCCCCAGGCGACCTGAGAACTCACCGGCGGGTGCGCACCTGGACCGCACCCGCCGTACCCGACACGATCACATCGCCCCCCAGGTCGGTCCGGAACACTGCCGACCCCGCCGAACGCAACAAGTCGAGGGTCGCCGGCGCGGGGTGCCCGTAGTCGTTGTCGACACCGACACTGATGACGGACACGCTGGGACGTACGGCGTCGATGAGTGCCGGCAGCTGGTTCTTCGAACCGTGGTGGGCGACTTTGAGTACGTCGAACTGCGGCTGACTCTCCGCCCTCAACTCGCCGAGAACCGCTGCGTCGGCTTCTCTTTCGAGATCTCCGGTCATCAGTAACCGCAGGCCGTGTGCGTGCAGGTCCAGCGTCACACTCGCGTTGTTCTGCACCGAACCCGCCGCGATGGTCCGGGCCGGCCACAGCACGGCGGCCACCACATCCGGTGCCCAGGTGAGCACGTCACCGGTGCGCACCGTTCGAATCGGAACTGCGGCAGCAGCGGCAAGCGCGCGAACCTGCGGCTCCCGGCTGGGTTCCTCCTCGGACCCGGCACCACCGGCGGCGTCGACGGGGGTCGTCAGGATCTGGCGGACCGTCCGGCCCCGCAGCACGCCGCCAAGACCATCGACATGGTCAGCGTGAAAGTGCGTCAACACAACGGTGTCGATCCGGCTGACACCCAGTCGCTGCAAACAGTCGTCCATCGCGTCCGGTTCGGGGCCGGTGTCGATCACCACCGCCTGTCCCCCACCGAGATTGATCACGCCGCCATCTCCCTGACCGACATCGCACGCAACGTAAACCCACTGCGGTGGAACGAAATTCACCCCCGGCACGGGCACGAGGAGCGCCAGCACGACGACCGCTCCCGCGGCCGGAGCACCGGGGTGCCGGCGGCAGCGCTCGATGAGCCAGGGGCCGCTCAGCAACGCAGCCAGGGTCAGCGCCGCCAGCAGCAGCGCACCCGGTGCGCCCGGGGGCCACGGCACGGAACCGCCGGGCACACGGGCGAAGGCATGCGCGATCCGGGCGATCACCAGCGCGGGCAGTGCGGCTGCGTGTGCCGGCAACCAGGCCGCCGCCGACCCGAACGGCGCACACAACACCGTCGCCACCCCCGCCAGCGTGGCGGGGGCTACGAACGGGGCGGCGAGCAGGTTGGCCGGCACTCCGACCACGGTCACCGAGGACTGCAGCAACACGATCACCGGCCCGCACACTGCCTGGGCCGCAAGTGGAATCGCGACGGCGTCCGCGACCGGACGAGCGCGGCTCGGCAGACGCATCGCTATCGCAGCACCCCAGGGCCGGGCGAAGAAGATCAACCCCGCCGTAGCCAGGGCCGAGAGGGCGAACCCGAACGAGCCGGCCAGCCACGGATCGACGATCAGGAGTACGACGATCGCAGCGCCCAGCGCAGCCGGACCCGCCCGTCGTCCGCTCCAGGTCATGGCCAGCCCGGCGATCGCACCCATGACGCCTGCCCTGAGCACGCTCGGCTCCGGTCGGCACAACAGAATGAACAGCACCAACGCCAGCAGCACGAAGGGCATCCGCCACCGAGCGCGCACTCTCAACCATCCGGCTATCCAGGTGGTGGCCATCATCACGAACACGACGTTGGAACCGGACACGGCATTCAGGTGGGTCATTCCCGTGGCCCGCATGTCAGCCGACAGTTGCGGCGGGATGCGACTCGTGTCGCCGATGACCATCGCCGGCACCAGACCGGCGGCGTCGCCGGGTAGCCCCGCGGTCACGTCCCGGAGGTCGGATCGCAGCCGCTCCATCCCCCGTGTCACCAGCCCCGGCCGCGCCAGCACGAGCGGCGCCCCGCTGGCCGAGCCCAGGGCCACCACGTCGTCGGCGGCACTCTGGGCCGGCTTCAACCGCAACCGGAAACGGACCGTGTCGTGCCAGCTCACCGAGGCCCAGCTGTCGTCGGCGAAGACCAGTACCGGGGAACTGACCGCGCTGGTCACGTTGTCCAGGGTCACCCGGGTGCACCCGACCCGCACGAGGAGCAGCGTTCGCCCGGCTGCCCCCGCAATCGGCCGTGGATCGCTTTGCACGACGCCCTCGCATTCGAGCGTCCGATGCGACTGCGCCGCAGCGGGAACCGGGCCAGCCTCGCGCATCACCCGTTGGCATCCGGTGACCACGACCAGGCAGCTCACCACGCAACCCACGAGCACCAACGCCTGCCGCCGCCGGATCACCACGGCTCGCGACTGCCTGGTCATGACTTCCTCGCGCCCGCCGCGAAGAACTCGCCAGACACCCACAGCGCTGGCCAGCCCTCCGACCGCGGCCAGAAGAGCAACGCCCGCGGCCGGCAGCCGCAGCGCCGCAAGCACCGCGATCCACCCGATCGCCGCGGCCAGCAATAGCCGCAGGTCGTGGACCGGCGCACCGGGCTCAGCGGACCGCTTCACGCCCGGACCAGAGGTCGCAACTGCTCCATCAGTTTGGCGCCGATACCGCTGACCTCGTCCAGTTGGTCGACACTGCGGAAAGGGCCGTTGCTTTCGCGGTACTGGACGATCCGGGCGGCAAGTACCGGTCCGACTCCCGGCAGGGCGTCGAGCGCGGACGCGTCGGCCGTGTTCAGGTCCACCGGAGCCGAGGCGGTCCCCGTGCCGCTGCCCGCCGGCGCCGGCCCGGGTGCCGCGGTCACCTCCTGGCCGGGCCGAGGTACGACGATCTGCTCACCGTCCTGCACATGACGCGCGAGATTCACCCGGGTCAGATCGGCACTGTCCAGCAGACCGCCGGCTGCGCGTACGACGTCCTGAACCCGCGCGTCCGGCGCCACCGTCACCACACCAGGGTGCGCCACCTGGCCGAGCACGTGCACTTCGATCCGGGCAGTGGTGCCGCTCGTGCCACCGGAGGGCGACGATTCCGTTGGCGCAGACGTGGATCGGCCGGTTGCGGGCGTGGACGACTTCGGGACGCCGGCGAGTGCAACCGGCGTGCCGAAGGTGTGCGGCTGATTGTTGGCTCGAGCCAGCACAGCCCTGACCGCGAACAAGGACATGGCCACCAACGCCACGACGAGAACGCCGAGCACGGCGCGCCGGCCGGGTGCCAGACGTGCCTGCCGGAAGGCGACCGGCATCCGCACCAGCGGCGTAGTGTCGCCCGGAGACTGCGCGTGCCGTGCCGCGCGGCTCAGGGGCGCACCGCTCGTCCCCCGGCCGGATCCGGGGGTCAGCGTCGACGCAGCGGGCGAGGGCGCATCGGCGTACCGCCATTGCTCCGGCGGCGGCAGATCGGGACGTGGCCCCCGGCGGCGGGGACGGCGACCCGTCCGGCGAGCGGGCTCTCGGTCCGGTGGCTCCGGCAGCCAGCCCGGCACCCGCCGGACCGCCTCCAACTGCGCCAGTGCGGCCGCCAGCTGGTCGGGTTCTGCGTCGCGGGTAGCCATACCGGCGACGCTACGATCAGGGTTCCGCCGGAGTCTGCAGGAATCGCAGCCGGTGTGGACAACGCACGCCGCAGGGCTCCGAAGGGCTTGCCCCTGTGGAGAACTCAGTCCTCGCCGAAGCCGGAGGCGACCAGATCGGCCAAGGCGTCGACCCCTTCGCGGGCCTGCGGGCCGGTACCGGTCAAGTGCAGCTCGGTGCCCTTCCGGGCGCCCAGGCTCATCACTTCCAGCAGACTGCTCGCGTCCGCACCGTTGACCGTGAGTTCGGCGTCGAACTCACCGGCCGTCTGTACGAACAGCGCTGCCGGCCGGGCGTGCAGACCCACCTCGTTGACCACGGTGACCGTCCGGGAAACCTGATCCGCGGATTGGTCCGGCGCAGCCGGGGCAGAGGGTGCGGCCGGGGCAGAGGGTGCGGCCGGGGCAGAAGCGGGCGCCGACGCCTGCTCGGCGGCCGCCCGGACCGTGTCCAGATCAGCCCCGCCCTGTGCCGATACGGCAGCGGCGATGGCACCCTCCACCAGTGGAGCATCTGCGATGACCGCAGCGGCCGGATCGTCGACGAATTCGACTGCCGTCTCGGCCGTCATGACCGCTGAACCCAGGTCGCACAACACCAGCACGCCGTCACCGGACTCGGCCTGCGACAGGCCCTGCTGCACCTTCTCGAAGCTGGTCCCGATGCCGCCGTCGTCGGTGCCGCCGGCGGCCACGATACGGACATCGGCAGCCATCTGGGCGGCGAGGTCGACGACTCCTTCGGCGATCTTGGCGCTGTGCGAGACGACAACCAGGCCGACGGTCACGGGGATACCTCAGCCGCCGCCTTCAGGAGCAGTGCCGACGAGACCGACCCCGGGTCGCGATGTCCGATCGCTCGCTCACCCAGATAGGACGCCCGGCCCTTGCGCGCAATCAGCGGGTCGGTCTTCTCCGACCCCACTTTCGCGGCGTCGGCCGCAGCGGAGAGAATCTGCTGCTCGGTCGCACCCTCAGCCAGCGCGTCCTCGGCAGCTCGGACCGCCGGAGTCCAGGCATCGACCATCGTCTTGTCGCCGACCTCCGCCTTGCCGCGGGCGACGATGCCGTCGCGCGCGGCCTGCAGGAGAGCGACGATGCCAGCGCCGTCCAGCTCGTCCTCGTCCTTCACCGCCTGGGACGCCTTGAGGAACGCCGTTCCGTACAGCGGTCCCGACGCGCCGCCGACCGTCGAGATAAGCGTGGTGGCAACGGTTTTCAGAATGTCGGACGGTGAGGCGTCGGCCGGCAGCTCCGTGACCTTGGCAGAGACCGCCTTGAAACCACGGTCCATGTTCTCGCCGTGGTCCCCGTCACCGATCTCGCGGTCCAGCCGGATCAGCTCGGTGCGGTTGTCCGCAATGTACTGGGCGCTGCGGGCCACCCATTCGCGTACCCACTGTGAGTTCAGAGCCATCAGTCACCGCCCCCATCGCAGCGCGGCGGTCTGCACCGGCGCATCCCACAGCTGCGTGAATTCATCATCCAGTCGCAGAACACTCACGGAAAACCCCTGCATCTCAAGGCTGGTCGTGTAGTTGCCCACCAGACTACGGGTGACCGTGATGCCCCGCTCGGCGAGGTACCCGTGTGCACGCCGGAACGCGATGTACAGCTCGATCAACGGGGTACCTCCCATCCCGTTCACCAGCAGCAACACATTGTCTCCGCTGCGGAACGGCAGGTCGTCGACCACCGCGGTCATCATCCGGTCGACGATGGCATCGGCCGGCTCCATGGCGCGCTTCTCCCGGCCCGGCTCGCCGTGGATGCCGATCCCGAGTTCGTACTCGTCCTCGCCCAGTTCGAAACTGGGCTCACCCGCGTGCGGCACCGTGCACGGAGTCAGGGCCATGCCCATCGTGCGCACCTCGGCGTTGACCCGCTCGGCGATCGCCGCCACCGCATCGAGGTCGTCGCCGCGTTGGGCCGCTGCGCCGGCGATCTTCTCGACCAGCACCGTGCCGGCCACGCCGCGGCGACCCGCGGTGTACAGCGAATCCTTCACGGCCACATCGTCATTGATGACCACGGCGCGGACCTCGATGTCCTCCGCGAGGGCCAGATCCGCGGCGGTTTCGAAATTCAACACGTCGCCGGTGTAGTTCTTCACGATGTGCAGGACGCCGGCACCGCCGTCCACGGCCTTCGTGGCCTCGACGATCGGGTCCGGTGTCGGTGAGGTGAACACCGCTCCGGGCACGGCGGCGTCGAGCATGCCGTAACCGACGAAGCCGCCGTGCAGCGGTTCGTGCCCTGACCCACCCCCGGACACCAGTGCCACCTTGCCCTTGATCGGAGCATCCGCCCGCCGGATGTGATCGGGGTCGGTCTTGACGGTCAGTTCGGGGTGTGCAAGAGCCATCCCCTCCAGCGCCTCGGCGACGACTTCGGACGGATCGTTGATGATCTTCTTCACTGCCGGCTCCTTCGCGACCCACCGTGCACCGCCACCGGCGGTGTGGGTCCTCCTTGACCCACGGGTCCTCTACCCGAATCTAGCCGAGCAGCCGTAACGGCGGGAGGCCTGTGCGCCAGGCCGCTCAGTCCGCTGAAGGCACTCCCGGAAAGCCGGTGGGCCGCGGTGACGCGGCGACCGCGATCGTGCCCGGCCCCACGTGTGCGCCGACCACCGCGCCCACTTCGACCACGATCACGCGTGCGATGTCCGGGCCGTGCTCAGCCAGCCGCTCGGCAACCTGCTCCGCGCGATCCTGCGCCGCGAGGTGCATGACCGCCACGTCGATGCCGGCCGAGGCGCCCATCACCGAGATGGCCTCGTGGGTCAGTTCCTCCAGCCGGGCGATCGCCTTTGCCGACGTGCGCACCCGCGCCAGGGGTTCGACCTGGCCGTCCCGCAGCTGAAGCAAGGGCTTGATCGCCAGGGCCGACCCGAAATACTGCGACGCCCGGCCGATCCGGCCCCCGCGCCGCAGATACTCCAGCGTGTCCACGTAGAAGTACATGCTGGACGACCTCGCGCGCTCCAGTGCGACCTTCGTCACGACGTCCGCCGGCTCACCGACCTGCGCAGCCTGCGCTGCGGACGCTACGGCGTACCCCATTGCCATGCCGAGCGTTTCGCTGTCGACGGTGTGCACGGGGATGGGCGCAGAGCGGGCCGCGATGTCCGCGGACGACAGCGTCGCCGAGACCGTGGACGAGAGGTGGATCGAGACGATCTCGTCGTAACCTTCCTGCGCGATCTGCTCGTACGCCTGCATGAAGACGCCCGGGGAGGGACGTGAGGTGGTGACCCGTTTGCCGGAGCGCAGGTCAGCCGTCAGGTCCGCGGGCGCGTAGTCGACGCCCTCGTCGTAGGAGACCCCGTCGACGATGACGTGCACCGGAACGGTGAAGATCCGCAGCGCGGACTGCAGGTCCGGCGGCAGGTACGCCGTGGTGTCGGTGACGACCGCTACACGCATGGGCGGGTGATCAGTTCGCGACGATGTTGACCAGTTTCGGCGCGCGCACGATCACCTTGCGCACCGTTTTGCCGTCGATCGCCGCTTGAATCCTGGGGCTGGCCAGGGCGAGTGCCTCCAGCTCGGCTTCGCTCACCCCGGGCGCGACCTCCAGCCGGTCGCGGACCTTGCCGGCGATCTGCACGACACAGGTCACCGTGTCCTCGACCAGCAGCGCGGGATCGGCCTGGGGAAAGGCTGCGAACGCCAACGAATCACCGTGCCCCAGTCGCTGCCACAACTCCTCGGCGACGTGCGGTGCCAGCGGGGCGGTCATCAGCACCAGCGCCTCGACGACCTCTCGCGGCGGCGAATCCTGCTTCGTCACAGCGTTGTTCAGTTCGATCAACTTCGCGACGGCGGTGTTGAAGTGAAGGTTGCCGAAGTCGGTGCGCACCCCGTCGATGGTTTTGTGCAGCAGGCGCTGCAGATCGACCGACGGCGCCTCGTCGACGACGCGGACCTGCCCGGTCTGCTCGTCGATCGCGTTGCGCCACAGGCGCTGCAGGAAGCGTTGCGCGCCCACGACGGCTCGGGTCTCCCAGGGGCGGGACATCTCCAGCGGCCCCATCGACATCTCGTAGACGCGGAAGGTGTCGGCGCCGTACTGGTCGCACATCTCATCGGGCGTGACGACGTTCTTGAGCGACTTGCCCATCTTCCCGTATTCGCGGGTGACCGGCTGATCGTTCCAGGTGTACCTACCCTCCGACGGCTCGATCACCTCGGCCGCGGGAACGACCTGGCCGCGCGCGTCTCGGAAGTGGTAGGCCTGCACGTACCCCTGGTTGATCAACCGGCGGAACGGCTCGCTGGCGCTGACTTCACCCAGGTCGAAGAGGACCTTCTGCCAGAACCGGGAATACAGCAGGTGCAGAACGGCGTGCTCGACCCCGCCGACGTACAGGTCCACGCCACCGGGATCGCCGTCGACGCCCAGACCGGTGCCCCGGCCCGGACCCATCCAGTACTCCTCGCAACCGCGGTCCACGAACCGGTCCTGGTTGGCCGGGTCGGTGTATCGGATTTCGTACCAACAGGATCCGGCCCAGTTAGGCATCGTGTTGGTCTCCCGACGGTACTTCTTGACTCCGTCGCCCAGGTCCAACTCGACCTCGACCCAGTCGGTCGCGCGGGACAGCGGCGACTCCGGCTCGGACTCGGCGTCCAGCGGGTCGTACGTCTTGGGCGAGTAGTCCGCCACCTCCGGCAACTCCACCGGCAGCATCGAGTCCGGTAACGCGTGCGCCACACCGTCCTCGTCGTAGACGATCGGGAACGGTTCTCCCCAGTACCGCTGCCGGCTGAACAGCCAGTCGCGCAGCTTGTAGGTGACCGTGCCTTCACCGATGCCCTCGGCCTGCAAGTAGTCGATGATCGCGGCTTTCGCCTCGGCGATGCTCATGCCGTTCAACGAGATTCGCTCGTTCGCGGAGTTGATCGCCGGACCCTCGCCGGTGAATGCCTGGTCCTCCGGGTGGCCCTGCGTGGGTTGCACGGTGCGGATGATCGGCAGGTCGTAGGCCTTGGCGTAGTCCCAGTCGCGGGCGTCCTGCGCGGGGACCGCCATGATCGCACCGGTGCCGTAGCCCATCAGCACGTAGTCGGCGATGAAGACCGGCACCATCGCGCCCGAGACCGGGTTGGTCGCGAAGGCACCGGTGAACACCCCGGTCTTGGCCTTGTCGTCGATCTGCCGCTCCAGGTCGGACTTGCGAGAGGCCGCCAGCCGGTACGCCGCCACGGCCTCGGCGGGCGAGCCCGCCGTCCCGGTCCACGCCGGCAGGGACCCGTCGGGCCAGGCGTCGGGGATGATCTCGTCCACCAACGGGTGCTCGGGGGCCAGCACCATGAAGGTGGCTCCGAAGATCGTGTCCGGACGTGTCGTGAACACCTCGATCGGCGTTTCCGAGCCCGTCACCGGGAACCGGATCGAAGCACCCGTTGAACGTCCGATCCAGTTGCGCTGCATCGCCTTTACCGGCTCTGGCCAGTCCAGGTGGTCCAGGTCGTCGATCAGCCGATCGGCGTACGCGGTGATCCGCATCATCCACTGCGGCAGGTTGCGCTTGAAGACCGGGAAGTCGCCGCGCTCGGTCAGTCCCTCGTTGGTGACCTCCTCGTTGGAGACCACGGTGCCCAGACCCGGCGCCCAGTTCACCGGAGAGGAGGACTTGTAGGCCAACCGGCGGTCGTCGACGATGGCCCGCTGCTGCTCATCGCTCAGTGAGGCCCACGCGGCACCGGTCGGTGTCGGGATGGAACCGTCGGCCAACCCAGCCACCAGTTCCTCGATCGGCCGCGCCTTGCCCAGCGCCTCGTCGTACCACGCGTTGTAGATGCGCAGGAAGATCCACTGCGTCCATCGGTAGTAGTCCGGATCGATCGTCGCGAACGCCCGGCGTTTGTCGTGCGACAGCCCCAGCTGCCTCAGCTGCCGGTTGTAGGTGACGATGTTGTCCTCGGTCGTCTTGCGCGGGTGCTGCCCGGTCTGCACGGCGTACTGCTCGGCGGGCAGTCCGAACGCATCGAAGCCCATCATGTAGAGCACGTTGTGACCGGTCATGCGCTGGTAGCGAGCGAAGACGTCGGTCGCGATGAAACCCAGCGGGTGCCCGACGTGCAGGCCGGCCCCCGAGGGGTAGGGGAACATGTCCTGCAGCATGAACTTCGGCCGGTCGCCGACGGCGTCCGGGTCGGCCCACGGGCCGCTGGGGTTGGGCGCCTCGAAGGTGCCGTGCTCCTCCCAGAACTCCTGCCAGGTGCGTTCGATCTGCCCCGCCAGGGCCGCGGTGTAGCGGTGCGGCGGCTGGTCGCCGGTCTCGCTCGCGGAGGTCGGGCTGGTTGCCTCAGTCATCTGCTGCTCTCTTGACGGTCGTTCCGTGCCGGTGCATCAAAAAACCCCTCGGACATCGAGGGGTTCGCCGCGGGGTCTGCTCACTCAGAGTGACCGCCGCGGCGTGCTGAGACCGAGCACGCGCTGCATAGGACAAGGCTATCGCACGAGCGCAACGCAAAAGCCGCCGTCCCGTGCGGGAGCGGCGGCTTTGCGCGTACGCGATCAGAGTGCGTTGACCTGCTTGGCCAGCGCGGACTTCTTGTTCGCGGCCTGGTTCTTGTGGATCACGCCCTTGGAGACAGCCTTGTCCAGCTTCTTGGACGCCAGCGCCAGCGCCTGCTGGGCCTGCTCCTTGTTGCCAGCCTCAACGGCCTCGCGGGTCTTGCGGATCCAGGTGCGCAACTCGGACTTGTAGGCCTTGTTGCGCTCGGTGCGGACCTGGTTGGTCTTGATCCGCTTCAGCTGGGACTTGATGTTCGCCACTGAGAATTCTTCCTTGCTTGGTTGGTCTGGGTTGTCGTTGAGGGCGACGCCCAAGGCTCACGGATGGGGCGTGGGGACACCCGGCGACTGAGCCTTGGATTTACTGCTACGTGCGCACACGACCAGAGTCCGCACGCAAGAGACAAAGTTACCAGCGCCGCGCGATTGCGCCCAAATCAGCGGGCGTTGCGCTCGGTCGCAATCACGCGCACCGCCTTCTCCACGGCGAAAACCGGGTCGCGACCACCGCCCTTGACGTCGAAGTCGGCGGCGGCGACCGCCTGGATCGCCCGGCCGAGGCGTGCTCCGTCCCACCCGGAGGCGGCCTTGCGAGCCCGGTCGACCTGCCACGGCGCCATCCCCAACCTGCCGGCCAGGGCCTGGGAATTGCCGCCGCCGGCCGTGGCCACCCGCGCCACCTGGCGCAACTGGCTGGCCAGTACGGCGACGATCGGCACCGGGTCGACCCCCGCGGCGACCGCGTGGCGCAGCAGGGTCAGCGCCGCACCGGCGTCTCCAGCGATCGCGGCGTCGGCGACCCGGAAACCCGTCGCCTCCACCCGGCCGCCGTGATAGGTCTCCACGACGTCGGCATCGATGAGGCCGCTGGTGTCGTCGACAAGTTGCTGGCAGGCCGCCGCCAGTTCGCGGACATCCTTGCCGACGGCCTCCACCAGCGACCGGACGGCGTCGGGCGTCGCCTTGCGACCGGCCACCCGGAACTCGTTGGTCACGAAATCCGACTTCGCGCGGTCGGTCTTGATCTCCGGTGCCTCGATGACCCGCGCCTTGGCGGCCTTCAACGCGTCCAGGGCCCGCTTGCCCCGGTTGCCGCTCTTGTGCAACACGATCAGCGTGATGTCGTCGACACCCTCTTTGACCAGCGAGGTCAGGTCGTCGATCAGGTCATCGCCGGCCTCGTCGAGATCCTGCACCACCAGGACCTTGTGCCCGCCGAAGAGACTGGGCGAGGCGTGCACCTGCAGGTCGCCGCGCTGATAGGTCTCGGCGCTGAGCCGGATGACCTCGGTGTCCACCCGGCGTACGTCCTCGAGTGTCGCGGCCAGCGCACGATCGGCGAGCACCTGCTCGGGACCCTTGATCAGAACGTACGGCGTCACGCGGCTCAGCCTGCCACGCGGCGCAGACAACGGTGTCGGTGCGCTGGCCTACGGTGCTGTCATGACCCGCACTCGCGTCCACAACCTGATCGTTTCGCTCGACGGATTCTCCGCCGGTGAGTACGTCACGCTCGAGAAGCCGATCGGTGACGCGCAGCGGCTGTTCGGT
This sequence comes from Branchiibius cervicis, assembly GCF_042661605.1. Classification (NCBI taxonomy): domain Bacteria; kingdom Bacillati; phylum Actinomycetota; class Actinomycetes; order Micrococcales; family Dermacoccaceae; genus Branchiibius; species Branchiibius cervicis. The sequence continues at coordinate 1,113,492 of NZ_JBHSWJ010000002.1, read as the reverse complement.
TTCTTCGACGGACGCGTGATCCACGGAATCGGCGGAGTGGACGCCCCGGTCACGGTGGATCGTTCGCTGTTCGCGCTGTGGGGGCAGGGCATCGGCGCGGAGATCATGGGCCGCAAGAAGTTCGGCCCGCAGACCGGGGCATGGCCAGGCGACGGCTGGCAGGGCTGGTGGGGTGACGAACCGCCGTTCGGCACGCCGGTCTTCGTGCTGACGCACCATCCGCGCCCGGCGCTGGAATTCGCGAACGGCACGACCTTCCACTTCATCGACGCCACGCCGCAGGAGGCGTTGCGGCTGGCCACGCAGGCCGCCGGCGGGTTGGACGTCCGCCTCGGCGGCGGCCCCTCCAGCGTGCGGCAGTTCCTGCAGGCCGGTTTGGTGGACTTCCTGCACCTGGTGGTCGTACCCATCACCCTCGGACGCGGAGTGCGGTTGTTCGAGGACTGCGAAGGCGTCTCGGACCACTACGACATCGAGACGGTGACGTCAGCCAGCGGTCTGACCCATCAGCTGTGGAACCGCCGCTCTCAGTCGTGAGGTAGGACGGGCCCGGCGACCGCATCCAGCCGTTTCAGACCCGCCAGCACCATCGCGGTGTCCGTGGTAGGGAAGAACGGCGGCAGCGACCGCTGCAGGAACCCTGCGTAACGGGCGGTCATCATCCGCGAGTCCAGGAAAGCCACGACGCCGCGGTCGTCGGAGCGGCGGATCAGCCGGCCGGCACCCTGGGCCAGGCGCAGTGCCGCGTGGGTGGCCGAGACCGCCATGAAGCCGTTGCCGCCGTGGGCCGCAACGTCTTCGGAACGGGCGGAGGCCAGCGGATCGTCCGGGCGGGGGAACGGGATCCGGTCGATGATCACCAGCTGGCAGGCCGGGCCCGGCACGTCGACGCCCTGCCACAGCGTGAGGGTGCCGAACAGGCACGTCTCGGCGGTCGCGGCGAATTGCCGCACCAAGGTGCCGATCTGATCGTCGCCCTGGCACAGCACGTCCACCTCGAGACGTTCGCGCATGGCCTCGGCCGCCTGTTTGGCTGCGCGCATGGAGGAGAACAGCCCCAGCGTCCGCCCGCCTGCGGCGCTGATCAGCGCCTCGATCTCATCCAGGGTCGCCGCCGCCAGACCGTCGCGGCCGGGCGGCGGCAGGTGCGCCGCGACGTACGCGATGCCCTGCTTGGCGTAAACGAACGGTGAGCCGACGTCCAGACCGGACCACCGCGGCGCGCCCTCACCCAACAACCCCATCCGCCCGGCCACCGGGTCGAAGCCACCGCCCAGTTCGAGGGTCGCGGACGTGACGACCACCGTGCGATCGTTGAAGACGGTGTCGCGCAACGTCATGGCGACGTCCATCGGCGCGACCCGCAGCACTCCCCGCGCCGGGAGTCCTGGTCGATCCACGGCACGTCGCCGGGCCGATCCTCCAGCACTCGCGCGCAGGTGTCGAAGACGTCGTCGACGGCGGCCCGGGCCACCTGCCGGGAGGGGTCGGGTTCGTCGCTGCGCAACGCCGTGAGGACGGCGCGGGAGGTGTCCCGGACTCGTTCGAGGGCCAACGCCAACTGATCGGGTACGCCGCGCAGCCGGCCCGCGGGCGCCGCATCGAGGATCTGGGTCAGGTAGTCACCCGCATCCGAAAGGGCTTCGGTATCAGCCAGTTTCGCGGATCTCTTGGCCGCAGCGACCACCATTGAACCGGTGATCTCCCGGGTGTTGCCGGAGGTCACCCGGTCGACGAGTTCGTGGCCCTCATCGATGATCAGCACATCGTGCTCGGGCAGCATCTGCCGGCCCTCGGCCGCGTCGATCGCCATGAACGAATGGTTGGTGACCACCACATCCACGTCGCGGGCCCGGGCCCGGGATCGCTCGACGAAACACTCGGAGAACTGCGGACATTTGCCGCCTAGACACTCATCGGCCGAGACCGACACCTGCCGCCAGGCCCGCTCGCTGACCCCGGGGACCAGATCGTCGCGATCGCCGCTGTCGGTCTCCTGCGCCCATTCGCGCAGTCTCTTGACCTCCGCGCCGAGCCGGCCCACGGTCGCATCGACCTGCCCCACGTCCAGCAGCGATCCTTCGTCGTCGTCGGGGTAGCCGCCCTCGAGCTTGTGCACGCACACGTAGTTGCGGCGGCCCTTGACCAACTCGAACGTGGGCTGGCGGGGCACCAGCTCCTTCAGCGCGGTGGTCAGGCGCGGCAGGTCGCGGTGCACGATCTGGTGTTGCAGCGCGATCGTGGCGGTGGCGACGACGGCCGGTTTGCCGGTCGCGAGCGCGTGCTGGAGGGCGGGCACCAGGTAGGCCAGGGACTTGCCGGTGCCGGTCCCGGCCTGCACCAACAGATGCCGGTCGTTCTCGATGGCGTCGGCGACGGCGTGTGCCATCTGCCGCTGGCCAGGGCGATCCGTGCCGCCGACTCCTGCCACCGCCGCGTCGAGGAGGTCATCGAGTTCGCCGGGCACCGAGCCAGCCTAAGGGGCCTACCGCACGGGTCTGGCCGCCGTCGCCCCGTACCGTGGAAAAGTGAGCGTCACCGCACCCGCCCGACTCAGCTGCCAGTTCGCCGACACACTGCCGGAACTCTCGCTCGACTGGCAAGCAGGGCCAGTGACCGCCCCAAGACTGCTTGCACTCGACGAGCACCTCGCTGATGACCTCGGTCTCGACCGCGACTGGTTGCGCTCCCCTGACGGTGTGCGCTTCCTGGTGGGCAACCAGGTGCCGGAAGGCGCACGGCCGGTCGCTCAGGGGTACGCCGGGCATCAGTTCGGCGGCTATTCACCCCGCCTGGGCGACGGCCGGGCCCTGCTTCTCGGCGAGATCACCGCGAGGGACGGCGTGCTGTGGGATGTGCACCTCAAGGGTTCGGGGCGTACCCCTTCTCCCGGGGCGGCGACGGCTGGGCCACGGTCGGGCCGATGTTGCGCGAGCACCTGATGGCCACCGCGATGCACGCGCTGGGCGTGCCGACCACCCGATCGTTGGCGGTCACGGCCACCGGCGCCCAGGTCGCCCGGGACACGCTGTTGCCGGGTGCGGTCCTCACCCGCGTGGCCGGTAGTCACCTGCGGATCGGAACGTTCCAGTACGCCGCGGCCCTGGTCGCCGGTGGGCACGTCGCGGCCGATCTGGTCGACCGGTTGACCGGGTATGCGATCGCGCGGCACTACCCGGAGCTGTCCGAGGCAGATCGGCCGGGACTCGCGCTGCTCCGGGCCGTGTCCGAGGCACAGGCGCGGCTGGTGGCGCACTGGATGAGCCTGGGATTCGTGCACGGTGTGCTCAACACCGACAACGTCCTGATCAGCGGAGAAACCATCGACTACGGACCGTGCGCCTTCGCCGACACCTTCGATCCGTCCGCGGTCTTCTCCTCGATCGATGAGGGCGGCCGGTACGCCTTCGGGCACCAGCCGCGAATCACCCAGTGGAATCTGGCCCGCTTCGCCGAGGCGCTGTTACCGCTGATCGATGAAAACACAGACACCGCCGTCGAATTGGCCAGCGAGGTCATCAACGCTTTCCCTTCGCAGTACGACGATGCCTTCGCCGCTCGGATGGCGACCAAGCTCGGGCTCGATGGCCGCGCCGACTTCCCCTTGGTGAAGGAGCTGGTCGATCTGATGCAGGCCGAACGGGACGACATCACGCTGCTCTTCCGGGACCTCACCCGGGCGGCACAGGGTGAGGTGGGCGCCCTCGCCGACCGACCGGCGTACGCGCAGTGGCTGACGCGGTGGCTGGCCCGGCACCCCGACGCCCAGGCGATGGCGAGCGCCAACCCGGTCTACATCCCGCGCAACCACCTGGTGCAGGAGGCCTTGGACGCCGCGGTCGCCGGTGACCACGCGCCGTACGACACATTGCTCGAGGCCTTGCGCGAACCCTTCACGGCCCGTGCGGGATTCGAGGACTACACGCGGGCCGCACCGCAGGATTTCGGCGACTACGTCACCTTCTGCGGGACCTGATCACACGGCGTACGCCGCGAGTTGGCCTTCCAGCGTCGCAGTCACCTTGGCCTGCACCCGGGTGCCGTCAGCGGTGTGCTCACTGGCCAGCACCTCACCCTCGGAGTGCACGCGGGACACGAGGTCACCGCGGTCGTACGGCAGGAGCACGTCCACGCGGATGTCCGGCTTCGGCAATTCTTGGGCGATCAGGGCGAGCAATTCGTCGAATCCTGCTCCGGTGCGGGCGGATACGACGACCGAGTGCTTCTCGGCACGGGTCAACCGGTCGATCACCTCAGGATCGGCGACGTCGGCCTTGTTGATCACGATGACTTCCTTGACGTCGGTCGCACCGACGTCGGCCAACACGGCGCGCACCGCGGTGATCTGGGACTCGGGATCGGGGTGCGAACCGTCGACGACGTGCAGCAGCAGATCGGAATCGCCGACCTCCTCCAGGGTGGAACGGAACGCCTCGACCAACTGGTGCGGCAGCTCGCGGACGAAACCAACCGTGTCGGTGAGGGTGTAGGGCCGCCCGTCCGGGGTCTGCGAACGGCGCACCGTGGGGTCCAGCGTCGCGAAGAGTTGGTTCTCGACGAGCACGCCCGCACCGGTGAGCCGGTTCAGGATCGAGGACTTGCCGGCGTTGGTGTACCCCGCAATGGCCACCGACGGAACGTGATGGGCCCTGCGTGAGTGCCGCTTGGTGTCGCGGACCGTCTTCATCCCGGACAGTTCGCGCTTCAACTTCGAGATGCGGGTGTTGATCCGGCGGCGGTCCAACTCGATCTTGGTCTCACCGGGGCCACGCGAACCCATCCCCTGGCCGCCGGCGGCCTGGCCACCGGCCTGACGGGACATCGACTCACCCCAACCACGCAGACGCGGCAACAGGTACTGCAACTGGGCCAACTCGACCTGCGCCTTGCCCTCCTTGGACTTGGCGTGCTGGGCGAAGATGTCCAGGATCAGGGCGGTCCGGTCGATGACCTTGACCTTGACCACGTCCTCCAGCGCACGGCGCTGGCTGGGTGCGAGTTCGCCGTCGGCGATGACCGTGTCCGCGCCTTCGGCGATGACGATGTCGCGCAGCTCCTTGGCCTTACCGGAACCCAGCCAGGTGCCGGGGTCGGGTTTGGTCCGACGCTGCAGCACCCCCGCGAGCACCTCCGATCCCGCGGTCTCGGCGAGCGCGGCAAGCTCTCGCAGGCTGGCCTCGGCGTCTTCGACGGTGCCGTCGGACCACACACCCACCAGCACCACGTGCTCAAGGCGCAACTGGCGGTACTCGACCTCGGTGACGTCCTGGAGTTCGGTGGACAGCCCGCCGACCCGGCGTAGCGCGGATCGGGCCTCCCGGTCGAACTGGTCACCGTCGGTGCCCTCGTCCTCGATCAGGAAGCCGTACTCGTCGTAGCGTTCGTCCTCGCCGGACTCCGCGAGGGCCTCGGCGCGACGGTTCAGGATGGCGTGTTCAGCAGTCATGTTCTTCATATGGTTGCAAGCAGGAACGTTCGACGCGACCCCTTTATGCCTGCACCTGCAGGATCCGGAAACCGCGCACACTGGTCAGACGCGTCGTGTCCAGTGCAGGGAACTGCTCGTCCAACCAGCGTTGCAGGGAGTCCGAGCCCAGGTTCTTGGCCACCACCAGGTATGCCGATCCGCCCGGTACCAGCCGCGGCAACCAGGTGTGCAGCATCCGGTGCAGCACGTCCTTACCGACCCGGATCGGCGGGTTGGACCAGATCACGTCGAACCGTACGTCGGCCGGCACGTCATCCGGCGCCGCCACCTGGACACCGGTCAGTCCGAGCGACGCGGCGTTGACGGCGGTGAGGTCGCGGGCGCGGGCGTTGACGTCGACCGCCCACACCCTGGCCTGCGGTCGCAACAATCCGAGGGTCAACGCGATCGGTCCCCAGCCGCAGCCGAGGTCCAGGAAGTCGCCGGTCGGCGGGGGCTGCGGCACGTGGTTCAACAGGACGGTCGTGCCCTGGTCGAGACGGTCCGGGGAGAACACCCCGCCGGCCACCTGGACCGCCCTCGTCTGCCCGGCCAACGGGACCCGGATCTGCCGACGCTCCTCCGCACTGGCGGGTTCAGCAGTGAAGTAGTGCTCGCTCATCAGTCCGGCAGGCTGACCTGTCCTGCCGCGACGATCTGCGCCGGACCGGCCAATCCCACACTGCCGCCGTCGATGTCGACCATCAAGGTGCCCCCGCGCACGTCCACCCGCCACGCCAGCTCATCACTCGGCGTACCTGCCCACCACCAGGTCGCCAACGCCGCCGCGGCGGCCCCGGTGCCACACGACAAGGTCTCGCCGACACCGCGCTCGTGCACCCGCATGGAGATGTGCCGGGGGCCGATCGCCCGGACGAACTCGACATTGGTGCCGTGCCGGGGCTCGGGGTCCACCCGGGGTGCCACCGACAGATCCAGCAGCTCCAAGGAGATCGACGGCGGCAGAGCGACCACGGTGTGCGGGTTGCCCAGGTCCAGGCTGATGGCCGGCAACGGATCGGGTGAGCCGACGACCTGCACGACGCTGTCCATTCCGCGGCCGCGGGCCTCGTCCGCACGCGACAGGGTCCACGGGCCGAGGTCGGTGCGGAAGCCGTGCTCGGCCCGGGTGATCAGCTTGCGGCCGGCGCGGGTCGCGATCGGGAACTCGACGCCGTCGACCAGACCGCGATCGCACAGGAACTGGGCGAACACCCGGGTGCCGTTGCCGCACATCTGCGCCTCGGAGCCGTCGGCGTTGCGGTAGTCCATGAACCACTGCGCGTCCGGCGCGGCCTCGCGCACGTGCGCGGGGGCCGAGGCGAGGGTGCGATCCGGATCACCCCGTCGGCACCGATCCCGGCGTGCCGGTCGGCGAGGAAACGCACATCGGTCGCGGACAGGTCCAGCGAACCGTCCAGATCCGGCACGAGCACGAAGTCGTTCAACGTGCCGTGTCCCTTGGCGAAGTCGATGGTGCGCACGCGGTCAGTCTGCCGTAGCGGCGCTCGCGGCGCGTACGACGTCCATCGCGCGATCGACCAGATCCGGTGCGTCGTGGTCCAGCCAGTGCACCCGTGGATCGGGCGCGAACCAGGAGCCCTGGCGGCGCGCGAGCCGACGGGTAGCCGTGATCGTGGCCTCGATCGCCTCCTGTTCGGAAAGGCGCCCGTCGATCTGCTCCAGCGCCTGGGCATATCCGATGGCCCGGGATGCGGTACGCCCCTCGCGCAATCCGTCCTCCAGCAGCATCGTCACCTCGTGCAGCAACCCGTCCCGCCACATCTTCTCGGTGCGCGCGGCGATCCGCTGGTCAAGCACACTGCGCTCGGCGCGCAACCCGATGAGCACCGCCGGCTCGTGGAACTCCCGGCGCGGCAGGGTCGCGCTGAACAGGCGGCCGGTGAGTTCGATCACTTCCAGCGCCCGCACGATGCGCCGACCATTGCTCGGCAGGATCTGGGCGGCAGCCACCGGATCGGCGGCGGCCAGTTCCAGATGCAGCCGCTCAGGGCCTTCGGTGGCCAGGCGCGCGTCGTACCTGCCCCGCACCTGCGGATCGGTCGGCGGGATCTCGAAGCGGTCCAGCACCGCTCGTACGTACAGGCCCGAACCGCCGGCCAGCACCGGCACGTGCCCGCGGGCACGGATCCGGGCCATGTCCAGGCGGGCCGCGCGCTGGTAGGCCGCCACCGAGGCTTCGTCACGCACGCCCAGCACGTCGAGCTGGTGATGCCGGATGCCTCCGCGCTGCTGCGGCGGCACCTTGGCCGTACCGATGTCCATCCCCGCATACAGCTGTGACGCATCGGCGTTGACGATCTCGCCGGCCAGCCGGGTCGCCACGGCGATCGCCAGGTCCGACTTGCCCGTCGCGGTGGCACCGACGATCGCGACCACGGGGTCCGGAGTGTCGGACTGCGTGGCGGACGGTTCGTTATCGTGATCGTGCATCCGTCCTATCGTCCCAATACGCGCAGCGGCAGGAGAACCGAGTGCCCCAATCCGGAAGTCCGATGGCGCCGAAACACCACCATGCGACTTCTGGAACTGACGTGAGCCCCCGCACCGCCGTCATCGGGTCGGGTGTCTCCGGACTCGTGGCGGCGTACGTCCTGAGCCGCTCGACGCGGGTGACGCTCTACGAGGCGGACAACCGGGCCGGCGGCCACGCGCACACCCACGACGTCACCCTGGCCGACGGCTCCGTGGTGCCGGTGGATTCCGGCTTCATCGTGCACAACAACCGCACCTACCCCACGCTGGGGCGCCTCTTCGCCGAACTGGGCATCGCGACGCAGCCGACGGACATGAGCATGTCGGTGTTCTCACCGCAGGACCAGTGGCAGTACGCCGGGGGCAGGGTATGCGGGGTATCTTCGCCGACCTACGCACCAGCAGCCGTCCGGCCTTCCTGCGGATGCTGCTGGAAGTACGGCGTTTCCACCAACAGGCCAGGACCTTCCTGCACGGCAACGACCCCGAGGTGCCGCTGCGCGACTGGCTGTCGCAGGCGTCGTTCGGCGAGACGTTCCACCGCTACTTCATGACGCCCCTCGTCTCGGCCGTCTGGTCCTGCGACGACGATGACGCCTTGGACTATCCGGCCCGTTCGCTGTTCACGTTCCTGGAACATCACGGCATGCTCAGTGTCGGCGGTTCCCCGTCCTGGCGCACGATCGTCGGCGGATCGCGCACCTACGTCAACAAGGTGCTCGAGCACGTTGCGGAGGTGCGGCTGGCCACCCCGGTGGTCGCCGTTTCGCGGCTGGCCGCGGGCGGCGTACGCGTCTGCGACGCGACCGGCGCAGTGCGCGACTTCGACGCGGTCGTCGTGGCGACCCACCCCCGGCAGGCACTGACGATGCTCCAGGAGCCGACGCCGACACAGCAACGCGTCCTGGGGTCGATCGAGTACAGCGTGAATCAGGCTGTGCTGCATACGGACTCGTCGGTTCTGCCGAGCGCCACCGCGGCTCGCGCTTCCTGGAACTACCGGTTGGATGGCGACGCCGGCGTGCTCGTCACCTACGACGTGACCCGGTTGATGCGGCTGCCGTCACCCCTCGGCGAGCGGGTGCTGGTCACGCTCAACGGGGCGGACCGGATCGACAAGGCCACCGTGATCGCGGAAATGACCTACGAGCATCCGCTCTACACCTCCGAGTCGGTCGCGGCCCAGCGGGAGCTGGCAGCCTGCAGCGACGACCGGATCGCCGTCGCCGGCGCGTATCACGGCTGGGGCTTTCACGAGGACGGCGCTCGCGCCGGTCTGCGGGCCGCGGCGCGGGTAGGCGGGGTTTGGTGAGTGTGCGGCCCTACCTGACGTCGGTCCGGCATATCCGAACCGGCCCGGTCACCAACGATTTCCGCTATCGCGGCGTCGCCTGGTTGGTGGATCTCGACGAAGCGGCGCCGGTCCCGCGCTGGCTGGCATCGATCGTGCGTTTCCGGGCCGGTGATCATCTGGGTGACCCCGGCGCGTCGTGGCGGGACAACGTCATCGCGTTCGCGGCGGCCCAGGGCATCACCATCGGCGACGGGCCGATCCGGGCGATGAGCGGCGCCCGGACATTGGGCTACGCCTTCGACCCGATCACGCTCTACTGGTGCCACGACCGGGCGGGATCCCTCACCTGCGTCATCGCCGAAGTCCGCAACACCTACGGAGACCGGCACGTGTACCTGGTCCGGCCGGACGCTCGTGGCAGGGCTCGCACCGACAAGGCGATGTACGTGTCCCCGTTCAACGACGTGAGCGGTTACTACCAGTTGAGCGTGCCTGCACCGGCACCCAACCTCGACGTTCGCATCGTGCTGCACCGCGACGGGCAGCCGCCGTTCGTGACGACCTGGTCAGGTGAACCGGCGACCTCGCGATCCGAACTCCTGCTCGCGGTGGCGCGCGCGCCTTTGTCAGCCCAACTCGTAACCGCCCGCATTCACTGGCAGGGCGTGAAACTCTGGCTTCGGCGGCTGCCCATCGTCGCCCGACCGAAGCACCAGCCACAGGAGGCCGTATGACGACTCTCGCGAACACATCGGTGACCATCGACCCGATCCGTTGGCCCGACGTTGCCTACATCCCGGGAAGCCTGAAAGCTGTTGCGGCGGAACGGGTAGCGAAGTCGCTGTTCTTCCGAGCCGTCCAGCGGCTACCGATCCGCGTGCACCTGCCCGGCGGCGCGGTGATCGGAGGTGCCGCTCATGATGAGAACGCCCCCGACATGACCGTGCACCAACTGCGGCCCTTCGTGCGCCGGATCGGCGACAGTGGTTTGATCGGTTTCGGCGAGTCGTATCTGGCCGGCGAGTGGGACAGCAGCCGGCTGGCGGATCTCATCGCGGCGTTCGCCCAGGGGTCGACGATCTGGTGCCGGCTCCCCTCAAACGGCTGCGATCGGCGTACCTGCGTCGTCAACCGACCACCACCCGGCCGAACACGGAGAACTCACGAAGCAACGTCGAGAAGCACTACGACCTGTCCAATGACATGTTCGCGACGTTCCTGGACGAAACGATGACCTACTCGTCGGCACTGTTCGACCCCAGAACGACCGGTACCCCCGGCGAGGCCGAGTTGGCGGGCGCCCAGCACACCAAGATCGACCGGATGCTGGATCAGGGCCGGGTCGGTCCGGGCACCCGGGTGCTCGAAATCGGCACAGGATGGGGCGAATTGGCGTTGCGCGCCGCCCAGCGCGGGGCCCGCGTGCACAGCATCACGTTGTCGTCCGAACAACTGGCGTGGGCTCGCGCCAAGGCGCAGGCGGCCGGTGTCGCGGATCGGGTCGACATCGAACTGGCCGACTACCGCACCGTGCACGAGGAATACGACGCGGTGTTGTCCGTGGAAATGATCGAGGCGGTCGGCCTGGAGTTCCTGCCCACGTACTTCACCACCCTGCGGTCCGCGTTACGACCCGGCGGCCGCGCCGTGGTCCAGGCGATCACGATGCCGCACCACCGGATGCTGGAGACACGTAACACCTACACCTGGATCCACAAGTACATCTTCCCCGGGGGCGCGCTCCCGAGCCTGGAAATCCTCGGATCCACTGCTGCGGCAAGCGGATTGCAGACTGCCGGGATCCTGTCGATGGGGCAGAGTTACGCGCGGACCCTCGACGCGTGGGCCGAGCGGTTCACCGCTGCAACCGATCGGTTGGAGACGCTGGGTTTCGATGAGGTCTTCCGGCGTATGTGGATGTTCTATCTGCGCTACTCCGAGGGCGGCTTCCGCTCGGGCTACCTGGACGTGCACCAACTGACCTACGAGGTGGCGTGAGCGGGATCGCCGGGCGGATCGCCCGCACGTTGGAGCCCTTGGTCGGCGGCAACCTTCCGGTGCGCCTCACTGCGTGGGACGGCAGCGCCGCCGGGCCGCAAGATGCCCCGCTGGTCCGGCTGAACTCCCCCAACGTTCTGCGTCGAATGCTCTGGGCACCAGGGGAACTCGGCGCGGCCCAGGCGTACGTCACCGGCGAGCTCGAGGTCGAGGGCGACCTGGTCGCCGCACTGCGGCACGCCTGGTCGGTCGTGTCCGAGCGGGACTTGTCGGGCGTGCGGGTGACGCCGCGCTTGCTGGCGTCGGTGGCGTCGTTGGCCAAGGACGCCGGAGTCATCGGCCGTCGACCGTCGGTGCCGGACAGCCAGGTGGTCGTGCGTGGCCGGCTGCATTCGAGAGCGCGGGATGAGCAGGTCATCGCCCACCACTACGACATCACCAGTGCCTTCTACGAAGCAGTGCTGGACGAGAACATGGCCTACTCGTGCGCCTACGTCACCGGCGCGGACGTGACCGGCGGGGAGACCGAAACCTACCGGCTGGAGGATGCGCAGCGGGACAAACTGGACCTGGTGTGCCGCAAGCTGGGTCTGGACCAGCGGCCCGGGCAGACACTGCTGGACGTCGGCTGCGGCTGGGGTTCGTTGTCGTTGTACGCCGCGCGGACCTACGGCGCCCGGGTGACCGGAGCGACGATCGCCGCCGAACAGAAGGCGTTCATCGACCGCCGCGTGGCGCTGGAAGGGCTGGACCGCCTCGTCACGATCCGGTTGCAGGACTACCGGGACATCGACTGCGGCCCGTTCGATGCGGTGGCCTCCCTGGAGATGGGTGAACACGCCGGGGACCGGGGCTATCCAGCTTTCGTGGACACCCTGCGCCGCAACGTATCCGAGCATGGCCGGGTCCTGGTGCAGCAGATGAGCCGAGGGGGCAGGCATCCCGGCGGCGGGCCGTTCATCGAATCGTTCATCACCCCGGACATGACGATGCGACCGGTCGGTGAGACGGTTGCGTTGCTGGAGAAGGGCGGCCTCGAGGTCCGCGACGTCCAGGCCTTGCGCGAGCACTACGCCTGGACCGCCCGCGCGTGGATGACCCGGTTCGAGGCCAACAAGGAGAAGCTGCGCGAACTGGTCGGCGACGAACAGGTCCGCGTGTGGGAGCTGTATCTGGCCGGCGGGCAGTTGGCGTTCGAGCAGGGCCGGATGGGCGTTGACCAGATCCTGGCCGTACGCCGCGGCGGCACGACGCCTCCTCGCACCCCGCGGTGAGAGCAGAGCCGGTCCTATCGGCGGGTCACCGTGCGGAGCACGGCGAGACCGCCACGGGCTGCGGCCGACCAACCGTGGGCAGACCCAGCGACACCGCCGGTTTGCGGACCGCACCCGCAGCGCCGTCCTGCAGCGCCGCCCACGCATCACCGCCACGCGTCGCACGGACCTCGAACCGGTGACCGGACAGGCCGGAGTCGGCCACGAGATGGTGCGGGGCGGCGTACGTCACCTCGACGTCGACCAGGTCGCCGGGCCGGACCCGGTCCTGGCCCTCAGGCACGGCGAAGTGCACCAGGCGGTTGTCGCGGGCCCGACCGGACATGCGATGGGTCGCCTCGTCCTTGCGGCCGCCCGCCGTCACCAGGACCTCGATCTGCCGGCCGACGAGCGCGGTGTTCTGCGCCCATGAGACGGCTTCCTGCAGGGCCAGCAGCCGATCGAAACGCTCCTGGACCACCTGCTTGGGCAGCTGCGCGTCAAGGGTCGCCGCCGGGGTCCCCGGACGCGGGGAGTACTGGAACGTGAACGCGGAGGAGAACCGCGCCGCCTCCACGACCCGCAGCGTGTCCTCGAAATCTGCATCGGTCTCCCCCGGGAAGCCCACGATGATGTCCGTGGTGATCGCCGCATCGGGGATCGAGGCCCGCACGTCGTCCAGGATCCGTAGGAACTTCTCCGAGCGGTAGGACCGCCGCATCGCTTTGAGCACCCGGTCGGAGCCGGACTGCAGCGGCATGTGCAGCGACGGCATGACGTTGGGGGTCTGCGCCATCGCATCGATGACGTCCTGGGTGAACGCGGCCGGATGCGGCGAGGTGAAGCGCACCCGCTCCAAACCCTCGATCTCACCGCAGGCCCGCAGCAGCTTGCCGAATGCCTGCCGGTCGCCGAACTCGACTCCGTAGGTGTTCACGTTCTGGCCCAGCAGCGTGACTTCGACCACGCCCTGGTCCACCAGCGCTGTGATCTCGGCCAGGATCTCCCCGGGCCGGCGGTCGCGTTCCTTGCCGCGCAGCGAGGGCACGATGCAGAAGGTGCAGGTGTTGTTGCACCCCACGGAGATGGACACCCAGCCGCTGTAGGCCGAGTCGCGGCGCGTCGGAAGGGTGGACGGGAACGTCTCGAGGGACTCCAGGATCTCGACCTGGGCCTCGCGGTTGTGCCGAGCCCGTTCCAACAGCACCGGCAGCGCGCCGACGTTGTGAGTGCCGAAGACGACGTCGACCCACGGCGCCCGGTCCACGATGCTGGCCCGGTCCTTCTGCGCCAGGCAGCCGCCGACCGCGATCTGCAGGTCCGGGTTGGCGTCCTTCGCCGGGCGCAGGTGGCCCAGCTGGCCGTACAACTTGCCCGCGGCGTTCTCCCGGACGGCACAGGTGTTGAACACGACCACATCGGCGGTTTCCGGGCGCTGCGCAGCAGGCAGGGTGGCGATGTCCCGGTATCCCGCGGTCTCCAACAGACCCGCGATCCGTTCGGAGTCGTGGACGTTCATCTGGCAGCCGTGCGTGCGCACGTCATAGGTACGGCGAGTGTCCTGCGAAGTCGACATAACCCGTCAATGGTAGCCGCGCCAAACCGGGGTCCCCGCCGCCGACAACGTCCTACCATCGGGCGATGCAGCGGTTGCACGTCATCTGCAACCCGGTGGCCCGGGGAGTCGACGATGCCCTCGTGCAGCGGGTGGCAACGACGCTGCGGTCGGCAGGGCACGGCGTACGCGTGTCACGGTGCCGGGCCGTCGCCGCGGCCGATGACCTGATCGCCGACACCGCCGCCCGCGGGGAGCGAGCCGTCCTCGTCGGCGGCGACGGATTCCTGCACACCATGACCGGTCCGTTGATCGCCCACCGGATCGACTTCGCTCTCGTGCCTGCCGGCCGCGGCAACGACTTCGCTCGGCAATTGGGGATTCCGACGGCACCGGATGCGGCCCTGCGGCTGGCGTCCGCGGGTACGGTCGCGCCCGTCGACGCGTTGAAGGTGCGGGCATGCGCGGCGGTGCACTTCGCCGCGGTCAGCGTCTACGCCGGCGTCGACTCCCGGGTGTCGCAGCTGGTCAACGGCTACCGCCGGATACCGGTCGCGGCTCACTATCCGCTGGGTGCTGTGCAGTCGATCCTGACCTTCGCGCCGCGGGACTACCGGGTCGAGGTGGATGGCGTCGTTCACGAATACACCGGCGTGTCGGCGATCGTCGCCAACGGCGGCTTCTACGGCAACGGCATGCACATCGCGCCGGACGCGATCCCCGACGACGGCCGCCTGGACGTGGTCCTCCTCGGCGCGGCCACCAGGGCCCGATTTCTGAGGTTGTTGCCGACGGTCTACCGCGGGAGGCACATCAGACAGCCGGAGGTGACGGTGCTGCGCGGCCGGACCGTGCGCATCGAAAGCAGCGGGGTGAGCGCGTACGGCGACGGTGAATTCATCGGGGATCTGCCGGTCACCGTCGAGATCGTGCCTCGCGTGCTACGCGTCGTGCGCTGAGGTTTCTTCGTCGGAGCGGGCGGGCTGAGCCCGGTCGGCGTGGCCCAACGAGCGGTCCGGCCACGCGACGTCCCGGACGCGCCGCTTGAGCTCGGCCGCGTCCGGGAAACCGCCGTCGCGGCGGCGGTCCCAGACGACCTCCTCGCCGACGGCAATCGTGAAAACACCGCCGGTGCCGGGCACCAGCGTCACGGACGTCAGATCGGTGCCGAAGCTGGACAGCAGCTCGCCGGCGAGCCAGGTGGCGCGCAGCAACCAGTTGCACTGGGTGCAGTACTCGATCCGGATGTCAGTCCTCATCAGCCGACTCCTGGAGCACCTCTCGAACCACCGACATCACCAGCGAGGGTGAGTAGCCCTTCCGGGCAAGCATTCCCGCCACGCGGCGCTGTTGCACAACGTATTCGGCGCCACGCATGGTGCGCACCTTCTTGCGGGCCAGCTCAACCGCCCGGTCACGCTCAGCATCGTCGTCGATGCTGTCCAACTGGTCGCGGATCAACTCATCGTCGACCCCTTTGCGGCGCAGTTCTTGAGCGATCCCTCGCCGACCCAGACCACGGGTGGCTTGCTGGGAGCGGACGAGCATCCCGGCGAACGCCTCGTCGTCGACGAGTCCGACCTCCGTCATCCGGTCCAGCACCGTCTCGGCGACCTCGTCCGCGCAACCCTTGGCCCGCAGTTTTTCTTCGAGTTGTTTGCGGCTGCGCGGAGCCATGGTCAGCTGGCGCAACACGATGTTGCGCGCCACGTCGTACGGGTCCGGCTCCCGGTCGGCAGCACGCTCTGGTGCTGCCGACCGGGACCGGGGACGACCGGCTTGCGGTCCCGGCATCAGAATTCGACCGGGATGTCTTCCTCGGCGGGCGCGTCGAGGCGCGGTCCGACGCCGAGCTTCTCCTTGATCTTCTTCTCCAGCTCATCGGCCAGGTCGGGGTTGTCCCGCAGGAAGTTGCGGGCGTTCTCCTTGCCCTGACCGAGCTGGTCGCCTTCGTAGGTGTACCAAGCCCCCGATTTGCGCACGAAGCCGTGCTCGACCCCCATGTCGATCAGGCCGCCCTCGCGGGAGATGCCCTGGCCGTAGAGGATGTCGAACTCGGCCTGCTTGAACGGCGGCGACACCTTGTTCTTGACCACCTTGACGCGGGTGCGGTTGCCGACAGCATCGGTGCCGTCCTTCAACGTCTCGATCCGGCGAACATCCAGTCGCACCGAGGCATAGAACTTCAACGCCTTACCGCCCGTGGTGGTTTCGGGGCTGTTGTGCACCATCACCCCGTCGACGAAGTAGTTGTGCGTGCCTCCCACCTCGATGTCGAACCGATGCATCGAGCGGGTCGGCGGCTTGACGTGCACATCGAGCACGCGAGCAGGGATCAGCACCTCTTGCGGCGCGACGAACTGCGGGGCCACCTCGAACCGGCCCTGCAACGACGGCAGCAGCTTGTAGGCCATCGACGGGTGGACAAAGGGGGCCACCAACTGCAGGAAAGTGTCGGTACCAGCCCGAGTCATCGCCAGTACTGCCTTGGCGCGGGCACCAGAGGGTTGCACCGAGCACTCGACCCCATGAGTGTCTCGCAGGTAGTCGACCAACCGGTCCCGTGAGCCTGAGCTCAGCGCCTCTACACAGAATTGGACACGCCCACTACCGCCAGCGGTACGCGCCTGCACGCCCTTGGACCGGACGGCCAGCGAGCCATCGTCCATGTACCAGATCGCCAGCGCCAACGGCGTCAGCGCCTTGAGGTACTCCTCGCTGAGGTGTTTCTTGCCGTCACCCCAGTAGACGACCTCACGAAGCTCGGACAACTCCGGCAGCGGCGAAAGGTCCACGTGCACAGCGCCATTGGGGCGAACCGAACGAGTCTGACCGATGTTGCCCAGCAGTTCGCTCTTCCAATCCAGATAACCGACCTGAGCCGCTGCATGACCCATCCGGTAGCGCACGCCACGGCGACCCCGGGTGTTGGGCGCAAGGTGTCCGTCCCCCATCAGACCGCCCAGAATCACCTGCCACTGCTGGTCGCTCAGGCGTGCGGTTTCGCTGACCATGACCCGGTCACCGGCGATGATCTCGCCTGCCTCGCGCCAGCCTCCCGGGGTGCGGATCAAGTGGTTCTCGGTCGCCGCGAACTGTGACTTCCCGTTGCCACCGGACTTCGCCACGCTGAACTGCAGAAAGCGTTGGGCCGGGCCGTTGTCGAACCAGTTCGTGATCGGCCGGTTGACGATGGTGTTCGTAGCTGGATCGTAGGTTCGCACCTCCACAGCCATCTTCTGGTTGACGATCTTGCCGATCTTCTCCTGGCTGCCATCGGCCAACGTCACTCTGGTGCCATAGGAGAAGCAGCCGAACATGACGCCGATCTTCTCGCGCAACTGGTTGATGAAGATGGCGGTCGTGCCGGAGTTGTTCAGGGCACCGGTGATCTTGCGCAGTGCCTGGCTCATCAACCGGGCCTGCAGACCGACGTGGCTATCGCCCATCTCGCCCTCGATCTCCGCACGCGGCACCAGCGCGGCAACGGAGTCGATCACGATGATGTCCAGCGAACCGGAACGGATCAGCATGTCGGCGATCTCCAGGGCCTGCTCACCGGTGTCCGGTTGGCTGACCAGCAGGGCGTCGGTGTCGACCCCGAGCGCCTTGGCGTACTCCGGGTCCAGCGCGTGCTCGGCGTCGATGAACGCGGCAATCCCGCCGTTGCGCTGCGCACTGGCGACCGCGTGCAGTGCGACGGTGGTCTTACCGCTGGACTCCGGGCCGTAGATCTCGATGACCCGGCCGCGCGGCAGGCCGCCGATGCCCAGTGCGACATCGAGGGCGATCGACCCGGTCGGGATCACTTCGATCGGCGGACGGATGTCATCGCCCAGGCGCATGACCGCGCCCTTACCGTGCGACTTCTCGATCTGCGCCATGACGGCGTCGAGGGACTTCAGTTTGTTGTCACGCGGATCCGCGGTTGCTGCGGCCATCAGGCTCTCCTTGGCTCATTCATCGGGTCGCGCCTACCGGCGACCCTTGCGGCATCGGCACGCTCCGTCCCCTTCAAGCTGCTCGGCAACCCGAAGGTACGACGTCGACGACGCGATAGGTCAGACGCTAGGTGCGACCACCGACAACCACGTGAACAAGATCCTGCGTGTGTGGACAACGGGCCGTCGCGGAGCACCTGTCCACAACCTAACCGACCATTCGCACATCCGTACGAACGACACCCCGCCCGCGTGTCGGGCGTTCTCATCGGCCCAACTGCACCATGCCCGTGTGGTTGTCCAGCGGCAGCGCGGGCTGCATCGTCGCGGTCACCGCCATGTCCCCGAGGGTTACCTGACCGCCGTACACCGACATGAACGAAGTGTCCGCCGCGTCCCGTCCGGTGGCGATGCGCAGCAACGACTGACGAGGGGCCAGGCCGGTGGAGTCCAGGCACCACCACTGCTCGTCGACGTAGGCCTCGGCGACGGCGTGGAAATCCATCGGCGACAATCCGGGCGCGTAGACCGCGACCAGCCGGGCGGGTACGTCGCGGGCGCGCAGAGCGGCGACCGTCAGGTGGGCGAAGTCCCGGCAGACGCCGGTGCGCTGCAGGAACGTGTCCAGGGCACCGTCGGTCGGTCGCGACGAGCCGCCGATGTACGCCGTACGTCCCCTGACCCAGTCCGCCACCCCGATCACCAGGTCGGACCCGCTTCGTCCCTCGAACAACTCCGCCGCCGTCCCGAACAGCGCGTCGGACTCGGCGTAGCGGGAGGGCACCAAATGGTTCAGTTGCTCCGCGACGCCCTCATCGGCGTACTCCTCGGCGCCGTTCACGCTCGCGTCGTAGTGGATCGTGATGTCCCCCGCGGGCAGATCGACGACGTGACGTACGCCGTAGTGGGCCGTGGCGACTTCCTGCGCCTGCAGTGTCTGGTCACCGGACCGGATGTCGAGGTGGTCGTCGATCTCCAGACCGGGGCACCGGGCGACCGCGACGGCCAGCACCAGACGGGCGGGCGCGGCGGCTTGCAGGGACAGAGCAGCGGTGACAGTGCGTTGCATCTAGACGTCTCTCTCGCGAAGGGGCAGGTCCCGCCCGAAGCGGCGCTCGGGGGGAATGTCCAGGTCGTCACACAGCGCCGCCCACACCTCCTTGGGTCGGACGCCGTCGTCCAGGGCGACCATGACGGTGCGATCGCCCAGCGCGTGCAGGTGGTGGCCGGAGGCCAGAGTCCGGGCGTAGGCGTCGCCGAACTCGTCGTTCATCAACCGCCAGAACTCGCTGGTGCGCACCGCCTCATTGTTCCAGGCACACCGAACCGGTGCCCCCACGGGGGCAGGCACCGTACATTGCTGCCCATGCAGTTGATCGTGGCTGACGGCCCCCTCCCCTCCCTGTCCCGTGTGCACGAGCCGCGTCGACCCACCGTCCGGGTGGGGCTGGTGCAGCACGCATGGGACCCCGATGCGGATCACCTCAAGGCGACGCTGCGCGGAGGGATCGAGCAAGCGGCCGGCGCCGGCGCGACGTACGTCTTCCTGCCCGAACTCACGCTGTCGCGCTACCCGGCGGACACGTTGCCCACCGGGGTGCCCAGCGCCACCGCAGAGTCACTCACCGATGGGCCGACCATCACCTTCGCCCGCGACACCGCCACGGATCTGGGCATCTTCGTACACGCCTCGCTGTACGAGAAGGCGGACGCCGACGACGGCCTCGGCCTCAACACCGCCATCCTGGTCGGCCCGGACGGGCGCCTGCTCGCCCGCACCCGCAAGACGCACATCCCGGTAACGGCCGGTTACTACGAGGACAAGTACTTCCGTCCCGGTCCGGCCGATGACGCCTATCCGGTGGTGTCGCTACCGGACACGGCGATGAACCTGGGCCTGCCCACGTGCTGGGACGAGTGGTTCCCGGAGGTGGCGCGCAGTTACGCCCTCGGTGGGGCCGATGTGCTGGTCTACCCGACGGCCATCGGCTCCGAACCTGATCACCCGGAGTTCGACACCGAACCGCTGTGGCAGGCCACGATCGTTGGACACGCCATCGCCAACGGGCTGTTCGTGATCGTCCCCAACCGCACCGGAACCGAGGGCCTGATCAGCTTCTACGGCAGTTCCTTCATCGCCGACCCCTACGGCCGGATTCTCGTGCAGGCTCCGCGCGACGAGCAGGCCGTCCTGGTCGCCGACCTGGACCTGGCGCAGCGGGCCGACTGGCTGGATCTGTTTCCGTTCCTGGCCACCAGACGCCCCGACACGTACGCCGATCTGGCCGCTCCGGTGCGGCCCGAACACCAACGGACGGACACCTGATGTCGTGGTTCATGCCGCCGGAGACCGCGCCGCACCGGCGCACCTGGATGGCTTTCCCGTCGGCCGGGTACACCTTGGGTGACACACAAGAGGACGCCGAGATCGCCCGGGCCACCTGGGCGGCGGTCGCGAACGCCGTGTCGGTCTTCGAGCCGGTCACGATGCTGGTCACCCATGACGACGCGCAGGTGGCCCGGGAACTTCTCGACGCCGGCATCGACCTCATCGAAACCGAACTGGACGATGCGTGGATGCGCGACATCGGGCCGACGTTCGTGCTCGGCGCCGGTGGGCGCCTGGGGGCCGTCGACTGGGTCTTCAACGGCTGGGGCGGGCAGTCATGGGCGTCGTGGTCCCATGACTCACGGGTCGCGGCAACGGTCGCGGCGCAGGCCTTCGCCGAACGCATCGAGTCGCGGATCGTCAACGAGGGCGGTGGTTTTCACGTCGACGGCGAGGGAACCGTACTTCTCACCGAGACGGTCCAGCTGGACCCCGGTCGCAACCCATCGCTCACCAAGGCAGACATCGAGGCGGAGTTCGCGCGGACACTCGGCGTGGACACCTTCATCTGGTTACCGCGCGGCCTGACCCGTGACTACGGCGAGTTCGGGACCCGCGGGCACGTCGATATCGTGGCCACCTTCCCCTCCCCGGCGTGGTGCTGGTGCACGACCAGGAGGATCCGTCGCATCCCGACCATGCCGTGACGCAACAGGTCATCGACGTCCTCGCCGGGGCAACGGATTCACGGGGCCGATCCCTGGAGATCGTCCGCATCCCCGCGCCGGCCACAGGCTACGACGAGGAGGGCCCCAACGACTGGTCGTACGTCAACCATCTGGTCGTCAACGGCGGTGTCGTGGCCTGCATCTTCGACGACGCCAACGACGACCGGGCACTGGACATCCTCGAGGAGGTCTACCCGGGCCGTGAGGTCATGGGTGTCGACGCTCGCGAGCTGTTCGCCCGCGGCGGCGGTATCCACTGCATCACCCAGCAGGAGCCCTCGGCGGGTTGACCCGCGCGCCGCCATCGAGGGTGAGGTTGTCGGTGCCGCGTGACACCCTGATCGGTGATGGCTGACGTCCTTGACCGCTTCTCCCCGCGACCCGCGCCTGGTTCGAGGGGACGTTCAGCGCGCCCACCGCGGCCCAGGCCGGTTCGTGGGAGGCCATCAGCAGCGGCCAGCACACCCTGGTCGTGGCCCCGACGGGTTCGGGCAAGACCCTGTCGGCGTTCCTGTGGTCGCTGGATCGCCTCGCCGCCGAGGGCGTGCCGGAGGATCCGCAGCGGCGCTGCCGGATCCTCTACATCTCGCCGATGAAGGCGCTCGCGGTCGATGTCGAACGCAACCTTCGCTCACCCCTGGTCGGGATCACCCACGCCGCCACCCGCCTGGGTGAGCAGGAGCCCGACATCACGGTCGCCGTGCGTTCCGGTGACACCACCGCACAGGATCGACGGGTCTTCGCCAAGACACCCGCCGACGTACTCATCACCACCCCCGAGTCGCTCTTCCTGCTGCTGACCTCCGCCGCCCGCGAGTCCCTGTGCGGGGTGCAGACGGTGATCATCGACGAGATCCACGCGGTCGCTGGCACCAAACGCGGCGCCCACCTCGCGTTGTCCCTCGAACGACTTGATGAGCTGCTGGAGACCCCCGCACAACGGGTCGGTCTGTCGGCGACCGTGCGGCCGGTGGAGGAGGTGGCCCGCTACCTGTCCGGCGGCCGGCCGGTCAGCATCGTCCAACCACCGATCGAGAAGTCCTGGGACCTGGAGGTGGTCGTCCCGGTCCCCGACATGTCCGAGCTGGGCCAGGTCACCGGCGACCTGTCCGGTGCCGCCGCCGGGCCGGTGGAGCGTACGTCGATCTGGCCGCACGTCGAGGAACGCATCGTCGATCTCGTGGCCGAGCACCGCAGCACCCTGATCTTCGCCAACTCCCGGCGACTGGCCGAACGCCTCACCGCGCGCCTCAACGAGATCTGGGCCGAGCGCCTGGATCCCGATGCGGCACAGGAGATTTCGGGGCCACCCGCACAGGTCATGGCCCAAGCGGGCGCGTCCAGGGGTGCGCCGCCCGTGCTCGCCCGGGCGCACCACGGCTCGGTCAGCAAGGAGCAGCGCGGTGAGATCGAGGACGCGCTCAAACGCGGCGATCTGCCTGCCGTGGTCGCGACGAGTTCGCTCGAGCTGGGGATCGACATGGGCGCGGTCGACCTGGTCATCCAGGTCGAATCACCGCCCAGCGTGGCCAGCGGCCTGCAGCGCGTGGGCCGGGCCGGCCACCAGGTGGGTGCCACCTCCCACGGCGTGCTCTTCCCCAAGTTCCGCGGCGACCTGCTGCAGACCACCGTCGTGGCACAGCGCATGCGCACCGGTCAGATCGAGGCGTTGCACGTGCCCGCCAACCCACTGGACGTGCTCGCGCAGCAGATCGTGGCGATGTGCGCCATGGACGACTGGCTGGTCGATGACCTGGAGCGGGTGGTGCGCCGGACCGCGTCCTTCGCGACGCTGGCGCGGCCCTTGCTGGAGTCGGTCCTGGACATGCTGTCCGGCCGGTACCCGAGCGACGAATTCGCCGAGCTGCGGGCACGGTTGGTGTGGGACCGGATCGCCGGGACGTTGTCCGGGCGTCGCGGTGCGCAGCGGCTGGCCGTGACCAGCGGGGGCACCATCCCCGACCGCGGCCTCTACGGCGTGTTCCTGGCTTCGGGAACCGGACCGGGCCGGCGCGTGGGCGAGCTGGACGAGGAGATGGTCTACGAGTCGCGGGTCGGGGACGTCTTCACCCTCGGCACCAGCAGCTGGCGCATCGAAGACATCACCCACGACCAGGTGCTGGTCTCCCCCGCCCCGGGACAGCCGGGCAAGCTGCCGTTCTGGAAGGGCGACACTTTGGGCCGGCCCGCCGAATTGGGCCGCGCGGTGGGCGAATTCGTCCGAACGGTCGGTGCACAGGACAACGCCAGCGCCCGGGACCAGTTGCGCGCGGCCGGCCTGGACGACTGGGCCTCGGACAACCTGCTGGCCTATCTGCACGAGCAGCACGAAGCGACCGGCCAGCTGCCCACCGATCGGCAGATCGTCGTCGAACGCTTCCGGGACGAACTGGGCGATTGGCGCATCGTCATCCACTCGCCGTACGGCGCCCAGATCCACGCGCCGTGGGCCCTGGCCATCTCCGCCCGGCTGCGCGAGCAGTTCGGTCTGGAGGTCCAAGCGATGCACGGCGACGACGGGATCGTGCTGCGGATGCTGGACTTCGAGATCGAGGAGGGCGATCAGCCCGTCGGTCAACGGTTGCTGGATGCGATCATCCTGGACCCCGACGAGGTAGCGGAGATGGTCACCCGCGAGATCGGCGGTTCAGCCCTGTTCGCGTCGCGCTTCAGGGAGTGCGCCGCACGCGCCCTGCTCATCCCCCGCCGCCAGCCCGGTCGTCGACAGGCTCTGTGGCAACAACGGCAACGCTCCGCCCAACTTCTGGAGGTCGCCTCCCGCTACCCGTCCTTCCCGATCATCCTGGAAGCCGTCCGCGAGGTCGTGCAGGACGTTTTTGACGTCCCCGCCTTGACCGGTCTGATGCGCGACATCGGCTCCCGGCGGGTGCGCGTGGCCCAGATCGACACCCCGAGCGCGTCACCCTTCGCACGCAGTCTGCTCTTCGGGTACGTCGCGCAGTTCCTCTACGAGGGCGACTCACCGCTGGCGGAGCGGCGAGCCGCAGCCCTCGCGATGGATCCGTCGCTACTGGCCGATCTGCTGGGCCACGGTGAAGGCGCGGCGCTGCGGGATCTGCTCGATCCGCAGGTGCTCGCGGCGACCGAGCAGGAGCTGCAACGGCTCACTCCCGAGCGCGGCGCCAGGCACGCCGAGGACGTCGTGGATCTGCTGCGAGCTCTCGGTCCGCTCCCGGACGATGAGATCGCCGCCCGGACCGTGGCCGAGATCCGCGACCAAGTGCCGCAATGGCTGCAGGAGCTGGAGCGGACCCGGCAGGTGTTCCGGGCCCGGTGGAGCGGGATCGAGCACTACGCGGCCATCGAGGACGCCGGCCGGCTGCGGGACGCGCTCGGTGTCGGGTTGCCGCCCGGTATCGCCACCGCCTTCACCGACAGCGTGCCGGACCCGTTGGGCGATCTGCTGGCTCGCTACGCGCGCACCCATGGACCGTTCGGGGTCGACCAGATCGCACAGCACTTCGGGCTTGGCCGCGCCGTGGCCAGTGCGGGCTGCCGCCGCCTGGTCGGCGAGGGACGCCTGGTCGAGGGAGAGCTACGCCCGGAGGCGGCCACCGGGCGCCTGGACCTGTGTGACCCGCAGGTGCTGCGACTGTTGCGACGGCGATCGCTGGCGAGTCTGCGGGCCGAGGTCGAGCCGGTCCCGGCCCAGGACTTCGCCCGGTTCCTGCCGGCCTGGCAGGGTCTGGGCTCGGGCCAGCGCGGGATGGACGGATTGTTCCGAGCAGTCGAGCAACTGGCTGGCGCCCGGTTACCGGCCAGCGCCCTGGAAACCCTGGTCCTGCCCGCCCGCGTGGCCGGCTACTCCCCGGCCATGCTCGACGAAGCAATGTCCACCGGGGACGTGCTGTGGCAGGGGCACGCCGCCCTCCCCGGAGACGACGGATGGGTCTCGTTGCACCTCGCCGATGCGGCGACGTTGACCCTCCTGCCCGGTGACGGCGGTGCGGACGGCCCGCTGCACGACGCGATTCGCCACGCTCTTGCCGGCGGCGGCGCGTTCTTCTTCCGGCCGTTGCTGGAGGCCGTACGCCGGGGCGGGCAGGAGCGCGTGAGCGAGAAGGAGCTCATGACGGCGTTGTGGGATCTGGTCTGGGCCGGTGAGGTCAGCGGCGACACGATCGCTGCGCTGCGAGCACGCCTCGGCAACGGCCGACCTGCCCACCGGTCGCGCAGCCGGGGCCCGCGGCGGGCCAGGTACGGCCGGCCCGGCGGCATCTCCCTGGGTTCGGCGCTGGCCGGCGGCGCGGTCACGCCCCCGGACGCAGTCGGCCGGTGGACGCTGCTCCCAGCTCCCGATCCGAATCCCACCGCCCGGATGCTGGCGCGCGCGGAGGTCCTGCTCGACCGCTACGGCGTGGTCACCCGCGGGTCCGTGACCGCAGAAGGTGTCGAGGGCGGTTTCGCGGGCGTCTACCGCGTCCTGGCGGCGGCTGAGGAAGCCGGCCGGGTCCGGCGGGGATATTTCATCGAAGGGCTCGGCGCCGCCCAGTTCGCGTCCGGCGGTGCGGTCGACCGACTCCGGGCATCAAGCAAACCCGTTGGTATCACACGCAATCCGTGGGACAACCCGGCGCCGGTCGACCAAGGACGCACCCTCGTGCTGGCGGCCGCGGACCCCGCCAACCCCTACGGCGCCGCTCTTGCGTGGCCGGATCGCAGTGCCGACCCTGCCGACGACGACCTGGCCAAACCGGCCCGGTCCGGTCACAAACCGGGGCGGAAGGCGGGAGCATTGGTGGTGCTGGTCGACGGCGCCTTGATCCTCTACGTGGAGCGCGGCGGCCGGACGTTCTTGTCCTACTCCGAGGAACCCGCGGATCTGCGCGCCGCCGCCGATGCGCTTGCCCTGGCGGTGCGCGAGGGTGCCCTCGGCCCGCTCACGGTGCGATCCGCGGACGGCGATCCGGTGCTGGGATCGGAGCATCCGCTGGCGGCCGCGCTGGCGGATGCCGGCTTCCATGTCACGCCGCGCGGCCTGCGGATCCGGACCTGAACCGGTGCCCGAAGGAGACGTCGTCCACAAGACCGCCGACCGTTTGCACGCGGCACTGTCCGGTCGGCCGTTGGTGGGGGTGGACCTGCGCTGGCCCAACGTGCCCGGCGTCGAACTGCGCGGCCGCGAGACGCTGGAGGTCCGCGCCCGCGGCAAGCATCTGTTGCACCGCATCGGCGGTGGAATCACGCTGCACACGCATCTGCGGATGGAAGGTTCGTGGCGGATCCGGCCCACCGTGCAGGTCACCCCGGCAGTGGCCCGGCGCGCAGACATCCGAGCCATCGTCGCCGACGAGCAGTGGGCCGCGATCGGCTACCGACTGGGCATGCTCGAACTCCTGGCCACGGCCGACGAAGACCGCGTCGTGGGCCATCTGGGACCGGACATCCTGGCCGAGGACTTCGATACGAGCCGTGCGTCGAGCAATCTGCTGGCCGACGGCGATCGCACGATCGGATCGGCTCTGCTGGATCAACGCAACGTCGCCGGGATCGGCACGATGTTCGCAGCTGAATCGCTCTTCGCCACCCGGACCCGCCCTGGCAGCGGGCGGCCGACAGCGACGTCGGAGCCATCCTGGCCAGCGCCCGCCACATGATGCAGCGATCGATGCAGCAGCCGATCCGCGACGTCATGGAGAAGGTGTCCACCCTGGAGGAATCAGCGGTGCATGCCCGCAGCGGCCGACCGTGCCTACGGTGCGGTGGGACGGTGCGGGTGGCCATGATCGGCGATCCGCCCCAGGACCGCACCATGTTCTACTGCCCCAGCTGCCAGGGCGGACTGGGTCCGACTGACGATGGCAGCCGACAGCAGCCGCTGAGTTCAAGCCCCCGCAGCACACGCTACGGATAGAGCCCTGCGAACTGGACTCACCGCCACGTGTCACGGATCCGTCACACGTCAGGGACCCGCGACCGGAGAGAGAATCAGGCGGCGGATACGACCGGTGCTGCCGCCGGAACCGGCAGCCGCACCAACGACTCCAGCGCGGCCACACGATCCGAGACCAGCAGCAACGCCTCGGACATGGGCACATCCAGAGCGTCGCAGATCATGGCCAAGACCTCGGACGAGGCTTCCTTCTCACCGCGCTCGATCTCGCTGAGGTAACCCAGCGAGACACTCGCCGCCGCGGACACATCACGCAGCGTGCGCCCCTGGCTCTGGCGCAGGCGACGCAACACATCACCCAACTCACGCCGAAGCACGATCATGGCGTCACCTCCTGCCCGTGGTACGAGGCCCTGTCGTCACAGCCAACCGAGGCCGGTCACCTCGGGTCGAACCGGACCGCCCGGCCCGATGGGATCAACTGTAGCCGCCACCCCTGACATTCCCGAGGGGGTTACGCCGTGCCGCGCGCCGCGTCGATCAACAGGCCCAGCGCACGTTCGACCGTCGCTGCCCGGATCTCATCGCGGGATCCATTCAGGGACAGGATCCGCACGTCGTCGCCGGATTCCCAGGCGACGGCGATGAAGACCCGGCCGACCGGGGCAATGCCTTGCGGATCGGGACCGGCGACCCCCGTGGTGGCGATACCCAGATCGGCACCCAGCACCCGGCGGACACCGTGCGCCATCTGCCGGGCCACGTCCGCCTGCACCGGACCGCCGGCCCGCAGGAGGAAATCGTCCACCCCCAGCACACTGCTCTTGGTGTCCGTCGCATAGCTGACGACACCGCCGCGGACGACCGCCGATGCACCGGGAACCGCGGTCAGTGCGGCGGTCACCAGGCCCCCGGTCAAGGATTCGGCCACAGCGACCGAGAGACCGGCGGCCTGTAACTGCGCGATGGCCCGGGATGCCGTGCTCATGCCGCCGCCTTGCCGTGCTGGGCCGTCGGGCCCGACGCCGATCCGGGGGTGCCGCCGGAGCGCAGCGCCATCGCCCGGAACACATAATCGATCCCGGTCACCACGGTCACGACCAACGCCGCAATCATGACGATCCACGCGAAGACATGCAGGAACCCGCTGAGCGGGAGCACGAACAATCCGATGGCCACCGCCTGCAGGAGCGTCTTCAACTTCCCGCCGCGGCTGGCCGGGAGGACCCCGTGTTTGAGGACCACGAGCCGCAGAACGGTGATGCCGACCTCCCGGATCAGGATGACGATGGTCAGCCACCACGGCAGGGCACCGATGATGCTCAAACCGACCAGCGCCGTACCCATGAGGGCCTTGTCCGCGATCGGATCCGCCATCTTGCCGAAGTCGGTGACCAGGTTGCGGGAGCGAGCGAGGTGACCGTCGACCTGGTCGGTGATCGAAGCAACCGCGAAGACGCCGAAGGCGGCCACTCGCCACCACGTCTGGTGGCCGCCGTCGTGCAGCAGCAACCAGCCGAACAGCGGCACGAGCAGGATGCGCAACATCGTCAACCCGTTGGCGATGTTCCAGACGCTGACGTCGTCCGGCGGCGTCGACGCCGGGTCCGGTTGGAGGGCCGGCGCGTGCGCCTCGATCCGCTGCCGCATCTGTTCGGCGGTCAGCGGTTCGCGACGGGGTCGCTGCTCGTTCACGCCCGCCGCTCCGCCACCAGATCGATACCGACCGTATCGATCACGGTGGCGCGCACGATGTCGCCCACGGCAAGGTCGGCCACGTGCCCGGTGAGGATGGTCTCGCCGTCGACGTCCGGGCCCTGTTGCCCGGCGCGACCCCGGATCTCGTGATCCTGCGGATCGTCGGGGTCGCCGAGGGATTCCACGAGTACGTCGACCTGCTGGCCCACGCGGTCGGCGGCGCGCTGCGCGGTCAACTCATCGGCCAACGCCTGGAAATGGGCCACCCGGGAGGCGATCTCGTGCTCGGGCAACTTGCCCTCGTAACCCTCGGCTTCGGTCCCGTCCTCGTCGGAGTAGCCGAACACGCCGATGACGTCCAGGTCGGCGTGGGTGAGGAATTGCTCCAGCTCGGACAGGTCTTCGTCGGTCTCGCCGGGGAATCCGACGATCACGTTGGAGCGGATTCCCGCCTCGGGGCTGCGCCGGCGTACATCCGCAAGCAGCGACAGGAACGACTCCCGCGAACCGAACCGACGCATCCGACGCAACAACGGCTCCGACGCGTGTTGGAAGGAGATGTCGAAATAGGGCACCACGCCCGGGGTCGAGGTCATCACCTCCAGCAGATCGGGCCGGATCTCCGCAGGTTGTAAGTAGGACACCCGAACCCGCGAAATACCTTCTACCGCAGTTAATTCCGGCAACATCGTGTCCAACAGACGCAGATCGCCCAGATCCTTGCCATAGGACGTGGAGTTCTCACTGACCAGGAAGATCTCCCGGACGTCGTGCTGGCCCAGCCAGCGCGCCTCGGCCAGCACATCGGCTGGCCGACGGGAGACGAACGCGCCGCGGAACGACGGAATGGCGCAGAACGCACACCGCCGGTCGCACCCGGAGGCGATCTTCAAAGGTGCCCAGGGGCGTCCGTCGAGCCGGGCCCGGATCACTCGTGGCGCGGCGACCGGCGACTCGATCGCGACCTGCGCCGCGGGGGCCCGCACATCGCCGTGACCGGGCAGTGAAACACCGCTGTCCTGACGGGCCGCCGGGGAGATGGGCAGCAGCTTGCGGCGGTCACCGGGGGTGTGCGCGGCCGGCGCATGCCCGGCAAGGATGGCCTGCAGATGCGATGACATGTCCTGGTAGCTGTCGAAACCCAACACCGCATCGGCCTCGGGCAACTGCTCGGCGAGGTTCTTGCCGTAGCGCTCAGCCAGGCAGCCCACGGCCACGACTGCCTGGGTGCGACCGGTCTCCTTCAGATCACCGGCTTCCAGCAGGGCGTCGATCGAGTCCTTCTTGGCCTGCTCGACGAAGCCGCAGGTGTTCACGACCGCGACGTCGGCCTGCGCGGCGTCGTCGACAAGGTGCCACCCCTCGGCCGCCAGGCGGCCGGCCAGCTCCTCGGAGTCGACCTCGTTGCGTGCGCAGCCCAGGGTCACCAACGCCACGCTGCGACCGGTCATCTCCTCGACGCCTCCAGAAACCACGCCCGCCAGTCTATGGCGCCGATCCACAGGTTCCGAACCGTCGAACCGAGTACCGGCGCTGTGATCGAATGACGGGATGTCCGACGCTTCGTCACTGCTGATCATCGATGGCCACAACGACCTGCTGTGGGAGGCCCGCGAGCAGGTGGGGTACGACTTCGGCCGGCTCGATGTCGGCGGGGACACCACCGGGCGCACGCACACCGACATCCCTCGCTTGCGGGCTGGTGGCGTGGGCGGACAGTTCTGGTCGGTGTTCGTCCCGTCCGACCTGCCCGGCGCGACCGCCGTGACCGCGACCCTCGAGCAGATCGATGCCGCGCACCAACTCATCGCACGGTACGACGACCTGCAGTTGGCGCGCAGCGCCGAGCAGGTGCGGGCCGCTCTGGCAGACGGCCGCATCGCCAGCCTCCTGGGGGCCGAGGGCGGTCAGTCGATCGATTCCTCACTGGCCGCGCTGCGGATGCTCTACGTGCTCGGAGTGCGGTACATGACGCTGACGCACAACGACAACACGCCCTGGGCCGGCTCGGCCACCGATGTCGAAGTACCCGGCGGCCTGACGTCCTTCGGGGTCGAGGTGGTGCGTGAGATGAACCGGATCGGCATGCTGGTCGACCTGTCGCACGTCGCCGCGAACACGATGCACGCCGCGCTCGATGCCACCCGCGCCCCGGTGATCTTCTCCCACTCCAGCGCGCGAGCTCTGTGCGATCATCCGCGCAATGTGCCCGACGACGTTCTGGAGCGAATTCCGGACAACGGCGGCGTCGTCATGGCCACTTTCGTGCCAGTGTTCGTCTCCCCCGACGTCATGGCCTACGACCAGCAAATGAAGGAGGCGACGGCCGCCTCGGGGATCGATGCGGCGGACACCGACGCCCTGCAGGCGTTCCGCGACCAGTGGCAGCACGACCGGCCCGCACCGCGTGCGACCATCGCCGACGTCGTCGCCCACCTGCAGCACCTGCGCGAGGTCGCTGGTGTCGACCACGTCGGTCTCGGCGGCGACTACGACGGCGTGGACCGACTCCCGGACGGCCTGGAGGACGTCAGCGGCTACGCCCGGCTGCTGGCCGCTCTGCGCGAGAAGGGCTGGTCCGAAGCCGACCTCGCGAAGCTGGCCAACGGCAACATCTTGCGGGTCCTGACGGAGGCGGAGCAGGTTGCCGAGGACCTACAGGCCACCGAGCCGCCGAGCCTGGTGCGGTATCAGCCGGCGGCGGACTGACGCAGCCGGCCGGCGTGCACACCGGACGCGATCAGCGCCGGGATCCAACCCACCAGCAGAGCCCACCCGGCCCCGGCCTGCAGCCCCGAGGGCAGGACATCGAAGCCTGAACTGCCCGGCGAACCCGCTGCCGAGATGATGACCGCGGCCGCTCCCGCGAGCGCACCGGCGACCAACACTGCCCCCCACGCCGCCCACATCATGGTGTACCCGGCCCGCCCGGGGGCGATCTCGCGCGCTGCCGGTGACACCAGGATGACGGGGACCAGCAGGACGATGGCCAGGGCGACCAGGAAGTTGGTCAGCGGGTGACCGTTGTCCGACCACGGCCAGATCACCAGGGTGGCCATTCGCACCAGCCCCGACCAGCCCAGGTTGTTGGGCTGCAGCAGCGATCCGAGCAGACTGGAGGCGGCCAGGCACAGTGCCCCGGCCAGGCCGGCGGTCAGACCGACGCCGACAGCGCCGGCCCAACGACTCACCGGCCGTTCTCGGTCAGACTCCACGCATCCTCGGATCCGTCGTCCGAGGAGGCCTCGGCGTCGTACACGTCGTCGGCGGCCGGCACGTCCTCACCCCGCAACAATGCCAGAGTCGTCGGAAGGTCGTCCGGCTTGACCAGGACGTCACGAGCCTTCGACCCTTCGGAGGGACCGACCACGCCGCGGGATTCGAGCAGATCCATCAGTCGTCCGGCCTTGGCGAAACCGACCCGCAGCTTGCGCTGGAGCATTGAGGTCGAACCGAACTGGGTGGTGACGATCAGCTCGGCGGCCTGCAGCATCAGGTCGAGGTCGTCACCGACTTCTTCGTCGATCTGCTTCTTCGGGGCAACGACCGTGACGTCGTCGCGGTAGTGCGCCTGCAGCTGACCCTTGACGTGCGCGACGACCTCGTGCACCTCGGTTTCGGTGACCCACGCCCCCTGTACGCGGATGGGCTTGGATGCACCCATCGGCAGGAACAGAGCGTCACCCTGGCCGATCAGCTTCTCCGCGCCGGGCTGGTCGAGCACGACCCGCGAGTCGGCCAGGGACGAGGTCGCGAACGCCATCCGGGAGGGCACGTTGGCCTTGATCAGACCGGTCACCACATCGACCGAGGGGCGCTGGGTCGCAAGCACCAGGTGGATGCCGGCGGCTCGGGCCAACTGCGTGATCCGCACGATCGATTCTTCGACGTCGCGCGGGGCCACCATCATCAGGTCCGCGAGCTCGTCGACGACGACCAGCAGATACGGGTAAGGCTGCAGGTTGCGCTTACTGTCCGGGGGAAGCGTGACCTTGCCCGCGCGCACCGCCTTGTTGAAGTCGTCGACGTGTTTGAAGCCGAACGCAGCCAGGTCGTCGTAGCGGGTGTCCATCTCCCGCACCACCCATTGCAGGGCCTCTGCTGCCTTCTTCGGGTTGGTGATGATCGGCGTGATCAGGTGCGGAATGCCCTCGTACGCAGTCAGTTCAACCCGCTTGGGGTCCACCAGCACCATGCGGACCTCTTCGGGGGTCGCACGCATCATGATCGAGACGATCATCGAGTTCACGAAGCTGGACTTGCCGGCGCCGGTCGCTCCCGCGACGAGAAGGTGCGGCATCTTGGCCAGGTTGGCCACGACGTACCCGCCCTCGACGTCCTTGCCGACGCCCATCACCATGGGGTGCTCGTTGCTGCGCGCCGCCTGGCTGCGCAGTACGTCGCCGAGGCTGACCTTCTCGCGATCGGTGTTGGGGATCTCGATACCGATCGCGGACTTGCCCGGGATCGGCGACAGGATCCGCACGTCGGCCGACGCCACGGCGTACGCGATGTTCTTGGACAACGCGGTGACCCGCTCGACCTTGGTCCCGGAGCCGAGTTCGACCTCGTAGCGGGTGACCGTCGGGCCCCGGGTGAAGCCGGTGACCTGAGCGTCCACGTCGAAGGATTCCAGGGTCGCCCGCAGTGCCTCGACGACGCGGTCGTTGGCGGCCGAGCGCGACTTGGGCGGCGTGCCGGGTTGCAGGATCTGGTTGGCCGGCAGGGTGTAGGTGACGTCCCCGCCGAGCGCGAGTTGCTCGACGCGTTGCGGGATGGGCGCTACCGGGGGTGCCTCCAGCGGCGGGGTGGCATCGACCGGAGCCGGTGCTGCCTTCTCCCCCGGGCGCAGGACCCGGCCGTCGGCTGCGGTGCGTTCCGGCAGCGGCGCCGGGCCGGCCTTGGGCGAGCCGTGGTGCACCTGGGCGGCCTGCTCGAAGGCTTCGTCGCCGTCCAGTCCCGGCTCATCGGGCGCCGTACGCCGGCGTCCCCGCTTCCTGGGGCGCTGACCGTCGATCTGGTCACCGTGCAGGTCCTGTGCCACAGCGTCGATCGGACCGTCGGTGTCCTCCTCCGAGCCGTGCTGACCCATCAACCAGCGGTAGGTGTGCTGGATACGCGTCGGCACCGCCCGCACCGGGGTCGCCGTCATGACCAGCACCCCGAAGACCGTGACGACGGCCAGCACGGCCGCGGTGCCCCAGGAGCCGATGGCCGCCGCGATCGGACTGGAGGCCAGGAAGCCGACCATGCCGCCGGCCGTGCGGATGTCGTCGGTCATCGCGGGAGCCGGAATGCCCTTGACGGTGCTGATCAAGCCGCAGATTCCGGCCAGGAACAGCGCCAGGCCGATCAGTACCCGGTGCGTGGCCGGGTGACCCTTGGGCGAACGCAGCAGGTGACCGCCCAGCAGCACCAGGATGATGGGCAGGGCGAGCGCCACCATGCCGAAGGTGCCGGCGACGACGGCGTAGACGGCATCGCCGAAAGTGCCGCTGACGCCCCACCATTCACGCAGCGCGACCACGATGGCGAATGCGATGAGCAGGAAGCCCAGGCCGTCGCGGCGCTGCTCGGGACCGACTTCGCGACCGGACATCGCCACACTGCGCGCCGTTCCGCCGGCCGCATGGGAGACCCCCATCCAGGCCGACCGCACGGCGCGCACCGGCATCGGCATTCCGCCGTTGCGTGCCTTGGTGCGACTGGCCGGCGCCGAGGCCCGCGGTGCCCTGGCTGCGGGGCGTGCGGATCGGGCGCTTGCTGATTTGCCGCTCGAGCTACGAGCCCGGCTCTTGGTCGAGGAGGTCCCGCGGCTCGCGGGCTGACGGGTAGCCACCGAAACAGGCTAGAGGACTGTCACATCTTTCACTTGCGTCACACGCCGCCGCGATCGGCCCGAATCGGACCGATCGCGGCGCGCGAGGAGTTATGCGGTGTGATGCACCGGTTGCAGTGCGTAGACCGGTGTCTCCAGCCCCTCGTACCGGGCTTTCAGCTGCAGCGCCAGGTAGAGGGAGTAGTGGCGGGACTGGTGCAGGTTGCCGCCGTGCATCCACAGGTTCGGCACGTTGGTGGGCTTCCACATGTTGCGTTGTTCGCCCTCCCACGGTCCGGGATCCTTGGTGGTGTCCGATCCCAGACCCCAGCATTTGCCCAGTTGGTCCGCCGTCTGCTGGTCGATCAGGTCGGCCACCCAGCCGTTCATCGAGTTGTAGCCGGTGGCGAAGACGACCAGGTCGGCGGGCAAGTGCGTGCCGTCCTCGAGCACGACGGCGTCCTTGCTGAGGTGATCGATCTGCCCGTGCACCAGCTTCACGTCGCCGTTCGCCACCAGATCGGCCGAACCGACGTCGATGTAATAACCGGAGCCGCGTCGCAGGTACTTCATGAACAGACCGGAGCCGTCCTCGCCCCAGTCGTGCCAGAAACCGGCGTTCTCCAACCGGTCGTAGAAGTCCTTGTCGACCTCGGCCATCTTCTCGTAGGCCGGGATCTGGAACTGGTGCATGATCCGGTACGGCAGCGACGCGAAGATCAGGTCGGCCTTCTCCGTGGTCACTCCGGCTTCGACCGCCCGCTCCGAATACAGGTCTCCGAGCCCGTATTCCATGAGTGACTCGCTCTTGACGATGTGCGTCGAGGAGCGCTGCACCATCGTCACGTCGGCGCCGTTCTCCCACAGTGCCCCGCAGATGTCGAAGGCGGAGTTGTTCGAGCCGATGACCACCGCCCGCTTGCCGGCGTAGGCGTCCGGACCCGGGTGCGCGCTGGAGTGGTGTACGTCGCCCTCGAAGACGTCGATTCCCTCGACCTCGGGCATCCGCGGCTTACCCGACATACCGGTCGCGAACACCAGTTGCGTCGGGCGCAACGTCACCGGCTGCCCGTCACGCTCAACCTCGACGGTCCACTCCCCGCGCTCGGCCGACCAGCTTGCCTTCTTGGCTTCGGTGTTGTTCCAGTACGGCACCTCCATGACCTTGACGTAGGACTCCAGCCAGTCGGCGATCTTGTCCTTGGGTGCGAAGACCGGCCAGTTGTCCGGGAACTTCAGGTACGGCAGGTGGTCGTACCAGACCGGGTCGTGCAGGCACAGCGACTTGTAGCGACCGCGCCACTGGTCACCGGGCCGGGGGTGCTTGTCGATGACCAGCGCCGGCACCTCCAACTGCCGCAACCGGGCGCCGAGGGCGATACCGCCCTGTCCGCCGCCGATGATCAGCACGTAGGGCTGGGTGGTCGAACCCAGCGACTCGGCCTCCTCCTGGCGACGCTCGGCCCAGCTCTTGCGATCGCGCGTGGCGCCGTGCTCAGCACCCTTGGGGCGCCGTACGCCGCGTGGTTCCTCGTGACCCTTGAGCTCCCGCAGGGCGGTGAGCAGCGTCCACGCCCTGTCCTCGCCCTCCTCCTCGGTCAGCCGGACCAGGCCCTGCCCGCGCCCGATCCCGGTCTCGAAGGTGAACCAGGCCGTCACGACACCGTCGTCCTCGGTGGCGGGCTCGCTGGTCCGGAACGTGCCCGGGTCGGTGCGGTCGAGCGTCTGGGTGAGCAGGTCGGTGACCCCGCTGCGACCCTCGACGGTCACGATGTTCCAGGTGAAGGACACGAGATCTCGCCAGTAGCTGTCGGTAGCGAAGAGCGCGGCCGCCGCCGCGATGTCCCGCTGGCGCAAGGCGGTCTCGAAAGAGTTCAACCAGGTCTCGGCGCGGGTTTGCGCATCGGTCGCCGTTGCGGCGGGCGAATCGGCAATCTGCGTCATGTGCTCTCAACTCCTCGATGTCGTACGGTGTGATCTACAGCACACCGCGCCGGGGTCCGGGGCGGAACCGTTGCACCACGTTGCATGCGGCGAAAGTGGGATGTGATGACCTCAGCGGCGGCGGTCGCACCCGGTGTCGATCTCGGGCTGCGCGCGCGGCAGTTGGTCCGCCTGCACGACGCCGTGATGTCCGGCTCCCGTTCGCTGGAGGAGCCCCGACCGGTCGTTGCTCGCTCCTGGGCCCGGATGAAGTCGCTGGGCCTGGATCCGGACCGGCCGCTGCACCGCGACATCCTGCCCATCGACCAGGTCGAGGCCCGGCGGGCCGAGAGCGCGCTGGCGCTGGTCGCCGACCGGATCCGCGCCGTGTTGACCAGGGTTGCTGACGCTTCCCTGTTCATCGTGGTCATCACCGACCGGGACGGCGTCATCTTGTGGCGGGAGGGGTCGCCGGCCATTCTGCGACAGGCGGATTCGCTGGGATTCGCGCTCGGCGCGCACTGGTCGGAGACCTACGTCGGCACCAACGCCATCGGCACCGCGCTGGCCGAGCAAGCGCCGGTCCAACTGTTCTCCGCCGAACACTTCGAGCACCGCCAGCACCCGTGGTACTGCACCGCGGCACCGGTCCACGATCCGCGGGACGGCTCATTGCTCGGAATCGTCGACGTGAGCGGTCCGGCGATGACCATGCACCCCGCGCTCGTCGCGCTGGTCGACAGTGCCGTGCAGCTGGCCCAGGGCGCGCTCTGGCAGCACCACGAGCAGCAGCTGCGACGCCTTCGGGAACGCGCCAGCCACCTGATCGCCACGGCCGGCAGCCCGCTGCTGCTGGTCGACGACCACGGTTGGGTGGCCCACCGCGAAGGAGTGAGTGTCCGCGACCGCATCGCGGCACCGCGGGCCGACCGGCCGCTGGCCGTCCCCGGCCTGGGCATGTGCCTGCCCGAGCGCGTGGGCGACGGATGGCTGGTGCGGCCGGCTCCCGAGCCGCGGCGACTGTCGGCCCGGCTCGGCCGCGACGACACGCTGCATCTGGCGGGCGGCGCCGAAGACCAGCCGTGGACCGTGCCGCTGAGCCGCCGCCACGCCCAGATCCTGCGCCTGCTGGCCGCCGCGCCGCGGGGCATGACCGCTGCGGCCTTGAGCACCCGGCTCTACGGCGACGGCGAGCACGAAGTGGCCGTCCGGGCCGAGATCAGCCGGTTACGACGCGCCGCGGGGGCGCTCGTCGAGGCAGCGCCGTACCGCATTGCGGACGGCATCGACGTGGTGTGCGACTGAACGCGCCTGCACTGCTACAGTTTTTGACCAGGTCAAGAGTCTCAGTCGTAAGCCCCGGCTGACTGAGCGGCAACCCTCCTCCGCGGTGGGGTGCTCCGGGTGACGACCCGGCCGGATCGCAACAGCGTGACGGCAAGCGCGGACCAGTCCTCCGCTCGCCACCTTCGGCGTGCTCGCTGGTCCCTTGGACCGACGAGGAGTATCGCCATGAGCACCGTCACGAGCATCACCTGTACGCCGAGCAACGGCTTCACCGAGCCGGCACCCGCCGCCACCCCCAGCCCCGAGCACCCCAGCGCTCGCCGGCTGAGCATCGTGACGGATCTACCGCGTCGCGGTCGCGGCAGTGTGACCGCGGCCGGCCTGCCCCGCACCGTGGCCCACGAGATCGGCGTACCCACGGTGCACCGCACGGTCGTGGACATCGCCAACTTCGACCACGGCGCGACCACCCCCGCATTGGTGGCCGTGACGCAGGCGGTGGACAAGGTCAACCCCACCTACGGCTCGGTGCACCGCGGCGCGGGTTACGCCAGCCGCCTCACGACCGGCTGGTTCGAGCAAGCCCGCGCCGAGGTCGGCCGGTTCGTCGGTGCCCGATCCGGTGATGAGGTGATCTTCACCCGCAACACCACTGACGCGTTGCGGCTGCTCGCTCACGCGTTGCCCCAGGACGCGCTGGTCTTCGCCTGGCAGTCCGCGCACCACGCGGCGCTGCTGCCCTGGCCGGCCGGGCGTACGACGTCGTTGCGGGTGCCACGCAGCACGGCCGACGCCGCCGACCTGCTGCGCACCGCACTGGCAGCCGCCGACCCCCGGGCGCCCAAGCTGGTGGTGCTCACCGGTGCGTGCAACGTCACCGGTGAGGTGTGGCCGGTGCGCGAACTATCCTCTGTTGCAGCCGAGTTCGGCGCCCGAGTGGTTGTCGACGGGGCGCAGCTGGTACCCCACCGAGCCGTGGACCTGGACGAGCTGGGCGCGGACTGGATCGCATTCTCCGGGCACAAGATGTACGCCCCCTTCGGCGCCGGAGCCCTCGTCGGTCGAGCCGACTGGTTGGACGTCGCCGAGCCGTACCTGCCTGCCGGCGGCGCCACGCACTCCGTGTCCGCCGACGGGATCTTGTGGCACAGCGGGCCTGCCCGCCACGAGGGGGAACCCCGAATGCCCTGGGCGCCATCGCCATGGCAGCTGCCTGCGCCACGCTGGCCGAGCACCGAGAAACCATCGAGCGGTACGAGGACGCCCTGGGCAGCCGACTGCGGGCGGGTCTGGCCCAGATCCCCGGGGTCACGATCGTTTCGGCGCTGGGGCAGGACCGTCCGAACGTCGGCGTCGTCACGTTCACCGTGGATGGGTGGGACAGTTCGCTTGTCTCACAAGTGCTTTCGGACGAGGACGGCATCGCCGTCCGCGACGGGCGCTTCTGTGCGCACCTGTTGTGCGACGCCGTGGTCGGACAGAACACCACTGCCGTGCGGGCCAGTCTCGGCCTGGCGACCACCGTGGATCACGTCGACCGGTTGATCGCCGGCGTACGTCGCCTGGTCACCTCCGGCTCGGCACTGCCCTACCGGCACGTGGCGGGTCAGGGGTGGGAAGCGGTCGGCGACCCGCGCGACCTGAGCCAGCCGCGTCCCTGGTAAGCACGCCTGCCGCGCTCCGTCCAGCAACGCTCCCTGGACTTTTGGATCTCTTTTCACCCGGCGAGGCCTCCGGCGGGTGAAACGCGATCCAAAAGTCCGGCAGGCAAACGTCTTGCCGCGTACCTCATTCGCGATATATCGTGACGTCGGTAACGCGATATATCGTGATGGGAGAGGTAGATGCAGGCCTGGGAGATCCGTGAGCCGCAAACGCTGGAGATCGGCGAGGAGAAACCGGCCACCGTCCGCACGGTGTCGGTGTCCATCGTCGGCGGTCAGGTGGACGTCGTCACCCACGGGGACGCGGACGGCGCCACGCTGGAAGTTCATGAGCTGCGCGGACGACCCCTGCAGGTCACCTGGGACGGCAACACCTTGAAGGTCACCCACCTCAAGGTCGAGGGCGAGAACATCTGGGAGACCCTCAAACGGCTCGGCTCGTCGTCGGCGCAGGACCGGGCACGCATCTCCATCGCGGTTCCCGAGGGCGTTACGGCCAAGATCAACACGGTTTCCGCCCAGGTGCTGGCCAGCGGGCTGACCCGCCCGGCCAAGATCAACACGGTCAGCGGCAGCGTCACGTTGGATCACATCACCGACGCGGTCGACGTCAACACGGTCTCGGGCACGGTCGAATTGCACGGGCTGGTCGGGTCGCTGAAGGCCAACGGCGTCTCCGGCAACATCACGGTGCATCGCAGCCAGGTGAACCCGGTGAAACTGAACACCGTCTCCGGTGACATCACCCTGGACCTGCTGAGCGCCAAGACCTCGATCTCCTCCACGGCGGTGTCCGGGGACGTCCTGGTGCGGGTGCCCGACGCGGACGGATTCGATGTCCAACTGAGCAGCCTCAGCGGTGCGGCGATCGTCGACGGACAACGCATCGGCAACCCGGGAAGCCGCGGCGGCGGCAGGCTGTCGGAGGGAAACCCCACGCTCAAGATCAAAGCCAGTTCCGTATCCGGTGATGTCGTCGTCATGCGCTCGACCCAGGCGGTCGAACAGTGACACCGGTCTTCCAGCACGGACAACTACGCCTCTACCTGCTGGCACTGCTCGACCAGGGTCCGCGGCACGGCTACGACATCATCCGTGACCTCGAGGAACGGTTCGGCGGGCTGTACACCCCGAGCGCCGGCACCGTCTATCCCCGCCTGGCCAAGCTGGAGGAAGAAGGTCTGGTTTCGCGGACCGACGACGGCCGCAAGGCGACGTACGTCATCACCGAGGCAGGACGTCAGGAGGTCCGCGACCGCAAGGAGGACCTGGGCGAATTGCAGGCCGACCTCGAAAGATCCGCCCGGGAACTGGCCGATGAAGTGCGCGCCCGGGTGCACGGCAGCGCCGCTGACCTGAGGGCCGAGCTCAAGGCCGCGGCGAGAGAGGCGCGGCGGACCGCGACGACGGTTCCCGGTGGCTCGGCCACCGGAGGGGCCGGCTGGCATGGCTTCGTGGGCGCCGGACCGGAGATCGACGCCATCGAGCGTGGACTGCGGGATCTGAGCAAGGCAGTGCGCAAGGCCGCGTCCGGCAAACACAGCACGCCACAAGTCCGCCAGACGCTGCTGGCCGCACTCGAGGAGGCGCAGCGGCAGGTTCGGGAGGCCATCCGTCAATCCGGGTCCTAATCTGAGGCGGTGAGCGACACCGTGGACACCCAGCAGGCCGCCGACCTGCTCGGTGTCCGGGTCGCGACCGTCTACGCCTACGTCAGCCGCGGCATCCTGTCGCCGGTGCCGGGTGGGCCCCGATCCCGCGGATCGCGCTTCGAGCGAAACGCGGTGCTGGCCCTCGTGCAACGCCGCAAACGGACCCGAGCAGGGACCTTCGAGATCGCGGTCCAGACGCAGCTCACCCGGATCGATCCGGCCGGCCGGTTGTTCTATCGCGGGCGGGATGTCGAGCATCTCGCAGCCACGTCGCACTTCGAGGATGTCGCCGAACTGCTTTGGGACACAGAGGTTATCTGCCCCTGGCCCGCTGTCGACATCGGTGTCGACGAGCGCGCAATGCCCCACGGGGACCGCATCCGGGCCGCCATCCTCGACGCCGGTCTGGCCCGGCAGGACGACTTCCCCACCGCGGCCGTGCGGTCCATCAACGCCGCCATCGCGTCAC
Source organism: Branchiibius cervicis (assembly GCF_042661605.1). Classification (NCBI taxonomy): domain Bacteria; kingdom Bacillati; phylum Actinomycetota; class Actinomycetes; order Micrococcales; family Dermacoccaceae; genus Branchiibius; species Branchiibius cervicis. The sequence continues at coordinate 1,072,066 of NZ_JBHSWJ010000002.1, read as the reverse complement.
TTCCGACGCTGGGTACCACGACCGGCGATTCCGTCGCAGCCCGCCTGTGGCCGAAACTCACTGCGCAGCAGGCAGATCGGGAACGTATCCGTGCGCTCGACGCGGCGCTCATCCTGCTCGCCGATCACGAGTTGGCCACCTCGACGGTCGTCGCCCGCGCCACCGCCGGGACCCGGGCCGACCCGTACCACGTGCTACTCGCCGGTGCCGCCGCCCTGGCCGGAGCGGCGCACGGCGCAGCCTCCGGCGCGGCGTACGACGTGCTGACCGGATCGCACGAACTGCACCAGGTGCCAGCCGGTTTCGGTCATCTTGTCTATCGCGACACCGATCCGCGATTCGATGCCCTCATCGCGAGGGTCGAGCCCTGGGCGCCGCAGGTCGTGAGCCGGGTCGACGACCTGACCATCGCCGTACGCCGTGCACATGGCGCCGCGCCCAACGTCGATCTGGCGCTCGCCGCGTTGAGCGTCGCTGCGGGAGCGCAGCGGTGGGCCGGTGAAGTCGTCTTCCTGATCGCGCGCATGGCGGGATTCGCTGCCCACGGGATGGAGGAGCAGGGCCAGCCGCTGCGGTTCCGGCCGCAGGCGGACTACGTCGGAGATCCCGGCACCGGCACGGGTGCGGCCGGGCCGACGTAGTGCGACGACGGGCGGATGATCTTGGTATCCGCCGCCTGCTCCAGGATGTGCGCGGTCCATCCGACCACCCGGCTGACCGCGAAGGTCGGCGTGAACAGCATGCGATTCACACCGCAGGCGTCCATGACGACTCCCGCGTAGTACTCGACGTTGGCCCGCAACATCCGGCCCGGTTTGACTTCGTCCAGCACGGCCACCACCTCGTTCTCAGCGGCGATCGCGAGTTGCGCTGTGTCACCGCCTAATTCGGCGGCGGTCTCACGCAGTAACTCCGAGCGAGGGTCCAGCCCGCGGTAGATCGCGTGCCCGAAACCCATCACCCGGTCCCCCGCCGCGAGCTGGGCGCGCGCCCACGCAGCGGCGCGGTCCGCAGTGCCGATCGCATCCAGGGCATCCAGCGCCCGGCTGGGTGCGCCACCGTGCAACGGACCGGACAGCGAGCCCAGGGCGGCCACGACGCACGCAGTCGTGTCCGCTCCCGTCGAAGCCACGGTGCGGGCCGTGAACGTCGAGTTGTTGAACCCGTGGTCGATGGTCAGGATCAGGTAGCGGCTGAGCGCCTGCACCTGCTGCGCTGACGGCTCCGCCCCGGTCACCATCCACAGGTAGTCACCGACGTGGCCCAGCTCCGGTCGCGACTGCCGGGGCTGCTCTCCGCGGGCGATCGCGTGGCAGGCCGCCACCAGCCAGGGCAGGCGGGCCGCGACAGCCAGCGCCGCCGACTCGCGTTGCGGCGCCGTCAGATCCCACAGCGGACGATCGTGGGTCAAGGCGCCGAGAGCAGAAAGAGCGGTCCGTAGATCGGCCAGTGGCGTCCCGGACGAAGCAGCCCTGATCGTGGCCAGAATCGAATCTCGCACTGCTGCAGGAATATCCGCGGCAGTGCGGATCGTATCGCGCCATGCGTCAGCGTCATGCTGCGTGGCCGGCAGCGCGCCCCGAAGGACCAGATGCCAAGCGTCCTCGAAGGTGCGGTGGCGCGCGACCTGCGTGGCGTCGTACTGGCGATAGTGGAAGAAGCCCTCCTGCCCGCGAACGTCACCGATCGTGGTGTCGGCGACGATCAGGTCGGCCAGTCCTCGCGGCGCGCGCGGCGCCGTCTGCGTGTCGATGCTCATGCGACACAGCCTCCGCGCGGTCTGCGGCCCGGCCAATGTTGACGTCGTCAACCTCACAGCCGGCGTAGCAGCGAAGCATCCCGCACGATCGCGTCCAGACCGTCCCGGTGTGCGCGCTGACTGACCGCCGAGGCCGAGATGCCCTCAGCCGCGGCGATCTCCCGCTTGGTCTCCTGCTGCAACAGGCGGTGCAGGATGCGCAGGGACCGCTCATCGAGCCGGGCCAGGAGATGATCCCGGGTGGCCAGCGCGGCGTTGACGGCGTCCTGCAGCTGCTGCCGGTCCGGGCCCAGGTGGGCGATCGTGCGCACCGTGCGTGTGGACGGGACATTCTCCAACCGCTCGGCCTCCTCGATGGCATCCCGGGCCGACCACCAGCCGGGGCCGTCCTGGACGCCGGTACGCCGATCGAGCACCTGCACACTCCCCAACCGATCCCGCAGCGCAGGTCGGCCTCCGGCTGCCCGATCCGTAACCGCGTGCGGATGAGCAGTGCCGCGTGCAGAGCGGCGCCGATCGTATCGAAGCCGCCCTGGAATTCGTCGCCCACCGTGATCTGCAGCGGTGCCGTCGCCACCAGGTCGTCGCGCAGCGCGTCGGCGCCGGTCTTCAGCGCACGGGTGAGACGATCGTGCAGACCTCGACGGTCGGCGGCCTCTCGCGACGCCACGAGGTCGCAGATCAGGGTCGCTATCACGTCACTCGGCACGAATGAAGGATATGTCTTCACATCTTAAAAATGAAGCATTCAGCTTCATTCGATGCATATGAAGCGATTCGTGCGAGGCCTCGGGTGGTTGGTCCTCGCGCTCACCACGGCAGCATTGTCCACCCGCTGGATCGACGTCGCCAGGTGGCGGGTCCCGGTCATCCAGTCCGCCTTTCCCGTCGCGGGCTGTGTCGCCGTGGCGCTGCTGGCCGTGGCGTTGGTGGCGGGCGTCGTCACCCGGCGCTGGCGGTTCGCGATCGCCGCCGCCATCGTCGCCGCCGTGCCGCTGGCCCTCTCCGGGGCAGTGGTGCGCTCGGACACGACAGCCCCCTCGGCGTCCGACGATGTCGTCATGTTCTCCAACATGCGGGCGGGCGGCGCGGACCCGGCCACCCTGGTCGGTCTGGTCACCCGGCACCATGTGGCCACCCTGGTCCTGGCCGAGGTCACGGCCGATGGGCTGGCCGGCCTGGACCGTGCCGGCCTGGCCGCACTCCTGCCACACCGCGAAGGACGCACCGCCTACCCCTACGCGGGCACCATGGTGCTCAGTCGCCACCCCCTGACCCTGCGCGGGCTGGGCACCGAGAGCGGCGGCTTCTACCAACCGATCCTCACGGTCCATGCGGATCACGAGTATGTGCTGCACGCGGTCCACACTTACGCTCCGGTCGCCCGCAACGCCTCGTTGTGGCGGGCGCAGTTGCGGGCCCTCCAGCAGTGGCGGGAGGCGCAGCCGCCGACCGAAACCGTCGTGATGGCCGGCGATTTCAACGCCTCCAGTGCAATGCCGGGATTCCGTAACATCGCGCAGACCATGACCGACAGCCTCCGGGCCACCGGTGCCGGCTGGGTGCGTACCTGGCCCAACGAGTCCCGGATCCCGCCGTTCATCCAGTTGGACCACGTCCTGGTGCGGGTGCCCGGTCGCACATCGCCGGTCGTCGACTCCGGAGTGGACCGGGTCGCGAACACCGATCACTACGCGGTGTGGGCCAGGTTGTCGGTAGCACCTGCCACGATCAGTTCGTGACCAGCTTCGCCATCACCCTGATCGCGATCGGTCTCGCGGATCTGACCCGCGGTGCCGGTCCGGTGCGCGGTGCCCGGCTGCTGGTCGGACCTGCTGTGATCCTGCTGCTGGGTGCCCTGACCGCGGCGCACGGCGCGTCGATCGGGTTGCTCATCGTGGGCGCCCTGACCTGCGTGGCCTGGCAGGTGCTGTCCAGCCCCGGCGATACGGGTACGCCGCACCCCGCCTTCGCGTTCACCGCGCTCGCGCTCGGGCTGGCAGTGCTTCTGCTGGGGTGGAACGCCGGCCCGCCGGTGGGCGGTCTGCTGTCGCACTGGGCGCAGCACGCGGCCATCCCCGGCCTGGACCGGGTCGGCGTCGACGGAGCCGCCCTGATCATCGGACTGTTCCTGGTGCAACTGGGCACCGGGAACGTCATCGTGCGCCTCATTCTGCGCGCGACCGGCGCGATCCGAGCGCCCGGGCAACCCCAACCGTCCGATACGTTGCGCGGGGGCCGATTGCTCGGACCCTTGGAACGGGTCTTCATCCTCGGACTGGCGTTGGCCGGTCAGGTGACCGCGGCCGGAATTGTCATCGCTGCCAAGGGCCTACTGCGTTTCCCCGAGCTGACCGTCCGCCGGGACCGCAGCGAGACCCACGGCGTGGGCATCGATGCGGTGACCGAGTACTTCCTGGTCGGCAGTTTCGTCAGTTGGCTGGTCGCGCTCAGTTGCGTCGCAGCGGCGCACCTGCTGATGTAGCGCCGACCCGTCCCCTGACCGGCACCGGGCCCGAGTGACCCACTCATGCGGCACCACCGGCCACACAACCCCGCGCACCCGGTCGAGTGACCCTCTCATGCGGCGCCACTGGCCGCACAAGCTCCCGCATCGGGTCGAGTGACCCTCTCATGCGGCACCACCGGCCACACAACCCCGCGCACCGGGTCGGGTGACCCTCGTATGCGGCCGAGTGCGGCTACGCGTCGATCACGATCGGGATGATCATCGGCCGGCGACGCAGTTTGCCCCCGACGAATCCGCCCACGGTCCGCCGGATGATCTGCTGCAACTGATAGGTGTCCGAGATCCCCTTGGCCCGCGCCTCTTCGAGCGCCTGCTCGACCTTGGGGCGGACCTTGTCGAAGACGGCCTCGTCCTCGGCGAATCCGCGGGTCTGGATTTCCGGTCCGGCCGCGATCTTGCCGGAGGCAGCGTCGCGCACCACGATGATCGTCACGAAACCTTCGTCGCGCAGGATCCGCCGATCCTTCAGCAGGGTCTCGTCCGTCGTACCGACCAGGGAGCCGTCCACGTAGATGTAGCCGCACGGCACCGCACCGGTGATCGCCGCCTTGCCGCGCACCAGGTCCACCACGACACCGTTCTCGGCCAGCAACACCTGCGAGCGCGGGACCCCGGTGGCCACCGCGAGCTCACCGTTGGCCTCGAGGTGGCGCCACTCCCCGTGGATCGGCAGCACATTCTTGGGTTTGACGATGTTGTAGCAGTAGAGCAACTCCCCCGCCGAGGCGTGACCGGAGACGTGCACCAGGGCATTGCCCTTGTGCACCACCTTGGCGCCCAGGCGCATCAGCCCGTTGATGACCCGGTAGACGGCGTTCTCGTTACCGGGGATCAGCGAGGATGCCATCAGCACGGTGTCGCCGGGGCCAACGTCGATGTTGTGATCTCGGTTGGCCATTCGCGACAGGGCCGCCATCGGCTCACCCTGGGAGCCGGTGCAGATCAGGACGATCTTGTCGTCTTCCAGCTTGTCCAACTTCTTGGCGTCGACCAGCACGCCGTCGGGCACGTGCAAGTAGCCCAGGTCGGCGGCGATGCCCATGTTGCGCACCATCGAACGGCCGACCATCGCGACCTTGCGACCGTGCTTCTGCGCCGCGTCCAGGACCTGCTGCACGCGGTGCACGTGGGAGGAGAAACACGCCACGATGATCCGGCGTTCGGCCTGCTGGAAAACCTGCTCGATCGCCGGGGTGATGCTCTTCTCCGGGGTGGTGAAGCCCGGGACCTCCGCATTGGTCGAGTCGGTCAGGAAGAGGTCGACTCCTCCTCGCCCATCCGCGCGAACGCCCGCAGGTCGGTGATGCGCCCGTCCAGCGGCAACTGGTCCATCTTGAAGTCTCCCGTGCACAGCAAGGTGCCACCGGGGGTCCGGATGAACACGGCCAACGCATCCGGGATGGAATGGTTGACCGCGACGAACTCGCAGTCGAAGTTGCCCAGCTTCTCGCGCTGCCCCTCGCGAACGCCCATGGTGTACGGCGTGATCCGGTGCTCCTTGAGCTTCGCCTCCACCAGGGCGAGGGTCAGGGTCGATCCGATCAGCGGGATGTCCGGCTTGAGGCGCAGCAAGTAGGGAACGGCGCCGATGTGGTCCTCGTGGCCGTGGGTAAGAACAATCGCCTCGACGTCGTCGAGGCGACCCTCGATGTATTCGAAGTCGGGCAGGATCAGGTCGACGCCGGGGTGGTCCTCGGGGAAGAGCACGCCGCAGTCGACGATCAGCAGCCGGCCGTCGTACTCGACGACCGTCATATTGCGGCCGACCTCGCCCAGTCCGCCGAGGGCGACGACCCGGACGCCGTCGCGGGCGAGTGGGGGCGGCAGGGTCAGATCGGGGTGCGGATGACTCACCGCTCTATCGTGCCCTATCCCCGGTGACGACCGACGGTCAGGACAATCCGGAGGCCGCGAGCGCCGTACGCAGCAGGTCGTGCTGTTCGTCGGTGGCGGGCAGCAGCGGCAGCCGGCAGAAGTCGGAGTTGATCACGCCGAGCTGCTTGAGGGCGGCCTTGGCCATGATCGCTCCCTGGGTCACCGTCATGATCGCGTTCATCGCCGGGATCAGGGCGGTGTGGATCGCCCGGGCCGTGGCCAGGTCGCCGCGGTCGACGGCTTCGATCATCGCCCGGAACTGGTTGCCCGCGACGTGACCGGTCACGGCTACGTGTCCCACGGCGCCGATCGCCAGCCAGGGCAGGGCCAGGACATCGTCGCCGGAGTACCACAGCAGGTCGGTCTCGGCCATCAACTGGCTGGCCGCATAGAGATCGGCTTTGGCGTCCTTGAGGGCGAGCACCTGCGGGATCTGCGCCAGCGCCCGGATCGTGTCACTGGCCAGCGGCACCCCGGTGCGACCGGGAATGTCGTAGAGCATGACGGGCACGTCAGCGGCCTGGGCCACGGCCCGGACGTGCTCGACGATGCCGGCCTGCGGCGGCTTGTTGTAGTACGGCGTGACGACCAGCGCGTTGTGGGCGCCGGCGGCGACGAGGGCCTTGGCCGCCGCGACCGAATGCCGCGTGTCGTTGGTGCCGACACCGGCGGTGATCCGGACCCGGTCGCCGACGGCCTCGACGACCGCCCGGACGGTCTCCACATTCTCGTCGTCGGTGGTGGTCGCGGACTCCCCGTCGTGCCGTTGACCACCAGGCCGTCATGTCCGTTGTCGGCCAGGTAACTGGCCAGCTTCTGCACTCCGTCGAGATCCAGGTCGCCGTCGTCGGTCATGGGCGTGACCATCGCGGTGATCATGCGCCCGAACGGAGTGTCTGTCATGACGTCAGGTTAATCCGCCGTGGCAGGTGCACCGGACTCCAGGAATCCGCGCCATCCCGCCGTTCCCGGGGTTTGCCGCAAGTCATGCGGAGCAGGTGCCTCCAGGGCCGGATCCTGCCGCGGCGACGGGTCCAAATCGGAAGAAATCGATCCGCGTGCGGCCGCGTCGGGCCCGGGAAGAATGAAATCGCGTTGTCACCCGCTCGGGGGTCCGGGTGACAACGCGATCACCAGGTACATCGTGGGGAGTCCACGCAGTGTTACTCAAAGTTTCAAACAATCTCCGGAACAAGCCGACAGCTGCGGGGACAGACCCCGTGCGGCCGCCCGCGATGTCAGGCAGCGCCGCTAGGGTTGGCCTCGTGCGGCAATACCTCGATCTGCTCAATCACGTCCTCGAGCACGGCCAGGCCAAGCAGGATCGGACCGGCACCGGCACGCTGTCCACCTTCGGCTACCAGATGCGGTTCGATCTCGCGGACGGCTTCCCGGCGCTGACGACCAAGAAGCTGCACCTGCGCTCGATCATCGGTGAGCTGCTGTGGTTCCTGCGCGGCGACACCAACGTGGCGTGGCTTCACGAGCGGGGAATCAGCATCTGGGACGAGTGGGCGGATGAGAACGGCGACCTGGGGCCGGTCTACGGCCACCAGTGGCGTTCGTGGCCGACGCCGTCCGGCGAGACCGTCGACCAGATCGCCAACGTGATCGAGGCGATCCGCACCAATCCGGATTCCCGGCGGCTGATCGTGTCGGCCTGGAACGTCGCCGAGGTGGACGAGATGGCGCTCCCGCCGTGTCACACGATGTTCCAGTTCTACGTCGCCCCCGCCGACGCGCGGGGCCAGCGGCGGTTGTCCTGCCAGCTCTACCAGCGTTCGGCCGACGTGTTCCTGGGCGTGCCGTTCAACATCGCCTCCTACGCCCTGTTGACGCACATGGTCGCCCAGGTGACCGGATTGGTCCCCGGCGAGTTCGTGCACACCCTGGGCGACGCCCACTTGTACAGCAACCACATCGAGCAGGCCCGGTTGCAGCTGACCCGCGAGCCGGGCCCGCTGCCCACCCTGCGGCTGAACCCGGCCCGTCAGGCGATCGACGAGTTCGACCTGGCGGACATCACCTTGGAGGGCTACGTCGCCGCCCCGACGATCAAGGCCCCGATCGCAGTCTGATGACGATCTCGTTGATTGCCGCCGTTGCTCGCAACGGCATCATAGGTCGCGCCGGCGCAATGCCGTGGAAGGTGCCGGGCGAGATGGCGCACTTCAAGAAGACGACCATGGGGCACCCGCTGGTCATGGGCCGCACCACCTTCGAATCGGTCGGTGTCCTGCCCGGCCGCAAGATCGTGGTCCTGACCTCCGACCCGCAGTGGTCGGCTCGGGGTGTAACGGTCGCGCACAGCATCGACGACGTCCTGCTGCTGAGCCAGGAGAAGGACATCTTCGTCGCCGGCGGGTCGAAGGTCTACAAGGAGTTCCTCCCGTACGCCGATCGCCTGGTGATCACCGACATCCCGTTCGACGCCGAGGGAGACACCTCGTTCCCCGGCTGGCCGATCGCCAAAGACCCCGCGTGGCAACGGGTTTCGAAGGAAGATCATCCGGGTTTCAGCGTGCTGACCTACGAGCGTGCGCGACCGCGCACGCAGGTCTTCCGCGCTCCGTGGGCCGCTTCCGGTGCCGACAAGAAGGTCGGGGCCAGCTGCGCCATCATGCGCGATGGCCGGTTGCTGCTCACCCGCCGCGAGGACAACGGTCTGTGGTGTCTGCCCGGCGGGGGTGTCGAGGCCGGCGAGACCTGGGCGCAGGCCGCGGCCCGGGAGGCGGCGGAGGAGACCGGTCTGCAGGTGCGGATCGACTCGGTGCTGGCTGTCTACGCCGACCCCGATGCCGTGATCGTCTACGCCGACGGCCGGCGCAACCAGGTCTTCGGCGTGTGCTTCCGGGCCAGCACCGAGGACGAGGCGGGCCTGTCCGACGAGGTCACCCAGGTCGGCTGGTTCACCCGCTCGGAGACGCTGCGTCTGCCGATCGTGATCACGCATCGCCCGTTGGTCGATGCCGCCTTCGAACCCCTCGACACACCAACGGTGTTCACCTGATGGCTGACGCATCCGTCCGGTTGGCCGGACCCCAGGACGCCGCCGCGATCGGCGCGGCGCAAGCGGACCTGTTCCGGTCGGCGTACGCCGAGGTGTTGGCCCCGGAAGTGCTGGCCGCGATGACCCCGCAGGCGTTCGCCGACGGCTGGCGGGCGTCGCTGACCAGTCCGCCGAGCAACGAGCATTTCCTGCTGCTGGCCTCGGACGAGCGCGCGGAGGTCGTCGGGCTGGCGGCGGTGGTTCCCAGCACCGAGCACGGCGTTGCCGAGCTGAGTCTGTTCGGTGTGCGACCGGATGCTCGCGAGCAGGGCCACGGTTCACGATTGTTGAACGCGGTCGCCGATCTGCTGAAGGAGGGCAACGCCACCGCGGTCCAGGTCTGGATCCCGGCTGCCGACGAGCAGTTGCGTGCGTTCCTGACCGCGGCGGGGCTTGCCCCGGACGGTGCCTGGCGTGATCGCGAGGTCGACGCCGACGGGCGCACGACACGCGAAGTCCGCCTTACCGCGACGCTCGGCGACTGACGCACAGGTCGGCGAACCGGGCGAACCAGGTCGACCACGTTTGCTCGAGTTCACCTGCGGCAGTGGCGGCCTCGGCTCGTACCTGCGTGGGATCGAACCCTCCGGTCCGGATCGATTCGTCCGACCAACTCTGCACCCGCTCGCCCGAGGCTTCGGGGTGGAACTGCACCCCCAGGCTGCCGACCCGACGCGGAACGCCTGGTGGGGCACGCGCTGTGAGGACATCAACCAGGCCGCTCCCGGCGGCAGCGCGGTGATCTGGTCCCGATGACTCTCGACGGCCCGTACCTGCCCGGGCAGTTCCGCGAAAACCGGATCACCGGCCGCGGCGGGACTGACCCGCAGCTGCGTGACCCCTTCTCCGGCAGCCCGTACGCCGGTGTGACCTGTCCGCCGCACGTGTACGCGAGCAGCTGCGCGCCCAGGCAGATCCCCAGTAGCGGTGTCTGCGAGTCCACGGCCGCCTCGATCAATGCCCGCTCGGCCGGCAGCCACGGCGCGAGGTCGTCGGCGTCCGGCATGAAGCCACCGCCGAGCAACACGAAACCGTCGAAATCCGTTGCCGCCGGGAGGCTTTCGCCGGCGTGCGCGTGCACCACCGTCGCTGTGGGACACCACGCCATGAGCCGACCCGGTCCACTGTCCGGGTCGTTCTCGATCAGCGCGAGCCTCACGCGTCGTACCCATGCTCGCTCAGCCACGCCGCCGAAACCTTCTTGGGCACGCGCAGGATCCAGCCGTCGAGTAGCACTTCCTCCAACCGCTCGGGGTCGATCCGGTCCAGCACCAGCAGGACCGAGGGCCACGACCGGAAATGCGGGATGGTGAAGAACACCGCCGGGTCCTCGTCGATGAGGGCCGCCCGCTCGTCGATGGAGGCCACCCGGACAGCGATGGTGGTCCCCTCGGGCCAGCTGCGCCCCTCATCGGCGAGTTGGTCGATGTCGGACTGGTTCGCCGAACGCACCCACGCGATCTGGCCCGCCTTGGTGCGCCAGTTGTGGGCGCCCCAGCCGTTCTCTCCTCGGTGACGCCCGGCAGGTCGGCCAGCACCCGGCGTACGTCCTCGATCGTGGCCACGACTCAGATGTTCAGGTAATGCTCGAGCCCCACCGTCAGACCCGGATGGTCGGCGACGGCTCGGACGCCGGCGAGCACCCCGGGCATGAAGGACGCCCGGTCGAACGAGTCGTGCCGGATCGTCAGCGCCTCCCCCGGACCGCCGAAGAGGATCTCCTCGTGGGCGACCCGGCCGCGTAGCCGTACCGCGTGCACCGGGATCCCCTCGACGCGGGCTCCCCGCGCACCCAGCGGGTCCGAGGTCGTGGCGTCCGGGACGTCGCCCAGCCCGGCCTCGGAGCGAGCCTGCGCCAGAACGCGGGCGGTGCGGCCCGCCGTACCCGAAGGAGCGTCCACCTTGTCCGGATGGTGCTGCTCGATGACCTCCACCGACTCGAAGTACGGCGCCGCCTTCCGGGCGAACTCCAGCGCGAGCAGCGCACCGATGGCGAAATTGGGGGCGATGAGTACGCCGACCGAGGGCTTGCCGGCCAACCGGGTGCGTACGGCGTCCAGCCGCTCGTCGGTCCAGCCCGTCGTGCCGACCACGCAGTGCACACCGCGGTCGATGCAGTGCGCGACGTTGCCCGGCGCGGCGTCGGGCACCGACAGGATGACCGAGACGTCGGCACCGCCGAGGTCGCCCAGGGCGTCGTCCTTGTCGAAGGCACCGACCAGTTCCAGGTCGTCCGCCGAATCCACCGCCCCGGCGGCCTGTGTGCCCATCCGGCCTTGCGCACCGATCACTGCCACCTTGGTCCTGGTCACAGGCGTCAGCCTACGGGGGCCGGGTTGCCCGGCGCGGACCATCCGTTCTATATTGATTACCTAAGTTAACTTTCTCGCGACGTGACACCGGCGTCCCGCGCAGCACACGTAACCAACGATCAACGACAAGAGACTTTTTGTGAGTTCCGTTCCCCCAGAACCCGTCACCGAGCCCGGCGAGACCGCCACCGACGCGCAGCAACGCGTCCGTCGGCGTCGTTACGAGGCCGGTCACCCGCGGTACAAGTGGATCGCCCTGTCCAACACCACCCTGGGCATCCTCATGGCCACGATCAACTCCTCGATCGTGATCATCTCCTTGCCGGCCATCTTCCGCGGCATCAACCTCGACCCGCTGGACCAGGGCAACGTCAGCTATCTGCTGTGGATGCTAATGGGCTTCCTGGTCGTGTCCGCCGTGCTCGTGGTCACCCTCGGCCGCCTCGGCGACATGTACGGCCGGGTGAAGATCTACAACCTCGGTTTCGTCGTCTTCACCGTCGCGTCCCTCGCTCTGTTCCTGTGTCCCTTCGACGGCAGCGCCGGCGCGTTGTGGTTGATCTTCGGGCGCATCATCCAGGGCATCGGCGGCGCGATGCTGATGGCCAACTCGGCCGCGATCCTGACCGACGCCTTCCCCGCCCACCAGCGCGGGATGGCCCTCGGCATCAACCAGGTCTCGGCCATCGCCGGATCATTCCTCGGTCTGATCATCGGTGGTGTGCTGTCCGAATGGCACTGGCGCGCGATCTTCCTGGTCAGCGTCCCGATCGGGATCGCCGGCACCATCTGGGCCTATGCGTCACTGCACGAGCTGGGCACCACGCGCCGCGGCAAGCTGGACGTCCCCGGCAACCTGACCTTCGGCATCGGACTGACCGCGATCCTGGTCGCGATCACCTACGGCATCCAGCCCTACGGCGGTCACCTGATGGGATGGACCAACCCCTGGGTGCTGGCCGGACTGATCGGCGGCGCGGTGCTGCTGGTGGCGTTCTGCATCATCGAGTCCAAGAGCAGCGACCCGATGTTCTCGATGTCGCTGTTCAAGATCAAGGCGTTCAGCGCCGGCAACCTCGCGGGGCTGCTGGCCTCCATCGGCCGCGGCGGCATGCAGTTCATGCTGATCATCTGGCTGCAAGGTATCTGGCTGCCGCTGCACGGTTACGACTACGAGTCGACGCCGTTGTGGGCCGGAATCTACCTGCTGCCGTTGACGATCGGCTTCTTGATCGCCGGGCCCGCCTCCGGCTTCCTGTCCGACCGCTTCGGCGCCCGGGCCTTCGCCAGCGGCGGTCTGCTGCTGAACGCGGTGACCTTCATCGGCCTGATCCTGATCCCCGTCAACTTCTCCTACCCGGTGTTCGCGCTGCTGCTCTTCCTCAACGGCATCGGCTCTGGGATGTTCTCGGCGCCCAACACGACCGCCATCATGAACAGCGTCCCGGCGGGTCAGCGCGGCGTCGCCTCCGGGATGCGCGCCACGTTCTTCAACGCCGGCACCTCCTTGTCGATCGGCATCTTCTTCTCCCTGATGATCGTCGGCCTGTCCGGCTCGCTGCCCGACGCGATGCACTCCGGCCTCACCGGGCAGGGCGTGCCGGAGGCCATTGCGACCGGTATCGCCGCGTTGCCGCCGGTGGCGATGCTCTTCGCGGCTTTCCTGGGGTACAACCCGATCGAGTCGCTGCTCGGCCCATCCGGCGTGCTGCACCGGCTGCCGGCCGGCAATGCAGACACGCTGACCGGCAAGGAGTTCTTCCCGCACCTGATGTCCGGGCCGTTCCACGACGGCCTGGTGGTCGTCTTCGTCGCGGCCGCGATCATGATGCTGATCGCCGCCGGGGCCAGCCTGATGCGCGGCAAGAAGTACGTGCACGACGACTCCTCGCCCGATGCGACCTCTTCTGAGAAGGAATCCCAGCTGGCTGGGTGATAATCACCGCCGTGAACGCACCGGCCCCCTCCGCCTGGCTGACCTCGTGGTCATTCGACGCGGTGGGGGCCGTCGGCGTCGTGCTGGCCCTGGCGCTGAGCATCACGTACGCCGTGGGCCTGGTCCGTGCCCACCGGGCCGGGACCGCGTGGCCGGCGTGGCGCACCGCGGCCTATCTGCTGCTCGGGATCGGCAGTCTGCTCTACGCGACGTGCGGTCCGATCGGAAGTCTGCGATCGGCGTACCTGTGGATGTTCGCCCTGCACGTGTCGGTGCTGGGGACGGTCACCCCCGTGGCGCTGGCGCTGGGCGACCCGGTGCGGTTGATGGGCTGGCAACGCCTGTTCACCGGACGTCTCGCGCGGCTGGTGACCTTTCCGCTGCTCGCCGTGATCGTTGATGCTGCAGGCATTCTCGCGGTCTTCCTGACCGGGTACGGGCAGGCGGCGTTGGACTCCGGGGCGGTCGGCGTCATCCTCGTGTTGCACATGCTCATCGTGGGTCTGGTCTTCTCACTGCCGCTACTCGAGGAGGGCGTGCTGCCGCAATGGGCGACGCCGCCGGTGCGGACGCTGATCGCTCTCGGCGACGGTCTCGTCGACGCCATCCCCGGCATCGTCGTCATGACCACGACGACCCTGCTGATGCCGCGATTCCCCGGCTTCTCACGTGCGGGCGCCGACCCGCACCTGCAACAGAGGTGGGCCGGCGGCGCACTGCTGGCGACCGCTGAATCCATCGGACTGCCCATGATCGCAATCCTGTTCGCGCAGTGGATGCGACACGACGAGCGGCAGGCAGCGCGGGTCGATCTGGTGCTGGATGCGATCCGACCGGTCAGCGACGACCCCGACGAACCGGAGACCGACCGGCCGTGGTGGCTGGACGACCCGCGCTTCGCGCACCGGTTCAAGCAGGACTGAAACTCCTGGCGAACGCGACGAACCGGCGCAGGATCTGCGGCGGATGGGTGACGTCGGTGTTTCGGGCCAGCGCCATGATCGCGTCCGCCTCCTGCGGATCGAAGTGGCCGGCGTCGCGATACGTCGTCATCCGCACCAGCAAACCGTCAGCGTCGAGTTCGGGGTGGAACTGCGTCGCGTAGGCGGCGCGGCCGACTCGTAGCGCCTGGACGGGCGCGCCCGGCGAGCCCGCGAGAACGACGCTGTCCGGGGGCGGCGTGGACACCGCTTCCTTGTGCCCGACGATGGCGTTGAATACCTCGGGTAGACCGCCGAAGACCGGGTCCGCACGGCCGGCATCGGTCAGTGATACCGGCACCGCGGCGATCTGCTCCCCGAACTCGGCGTCGACCGCCCCGCCCTCGTGACGGGCGATCAGGCCCAGCCCGTAGCACGCGCCAAGGAGCGGAATCCGTTGCTCGAGAGCGACATCGACGACCCGGTTCAGATCGTCTTCGACACGCTGCTGGTTCGGTGACTTGTCCGTGTCGCTGACGTTGAATGGGCTGCCGCCGATGATGATTCCGGCGTAGTCCCGCGGGTCGCGGCTGAACGGTTCCCGATCGACGGGGTGCCGCTGTAGGTCGGTGCCCAAACCGGTGAACCGGGCAAACGCGGCGTATTCGTCGTCCGCAGCGGCTTGTTCGGGTCGGACACCGAGCAGCAGGAACGGTTTCACCGGGCTTCCTCGAAGCGGCGCACGATCAGCTGAGCCAACCGCGGGTCCGCTCCCAGCGGGTCGGTGACCAGGTCGGCGCCAGCATCGTGCAGCTTGTCGTGGAAATGCCCTGGTGCCAACAGGTATGACGCCAGGACCACGCGCCCGGCCTGCGGGCGGGCTGCTCGAACCGCGTCGGGCACCGTCGGCTGGGCGGAGGCGCCATAGCCCACGGTGACCGTTCGGCGCAGGCGCTGCGCCAATTCGCGAGCCGCCTGCTCGGGTGCTTCCCGTGCCTCCGGCCGGCTCGATCCGGCCGCCGCCACGACCAGAACGTCTCCTGGCGCGACTCCGGCTTGCTCGACGCGCTCGGCCAGGATGTCCGACAGGACCGGGTCGGGGCCGAGCGGGGCTGTGCTGCGGGTGTTTCCGAACGGAGCGACCGCCTCTGCGATGTCCACCTGTACGTGATAGCCGGTTGCGAGCAGGACGGGGACCACTACCACTTCGGGCGCCACCGGCGCCCAGTGCGCCACGACGTCCACCACCGAGGGTTGTTGCACGTCAACGAAGGCCAATTCGACCCGCAGATCCGGCCGTAGGTCGCGGACCGCGGCATACAGGGCCGAAAACACCTGTTGCCCCTGAGGATTGGCGGTCCCGTGCGCGCACAGGACCAGCACCGGAGGCGTCATCGTTTCGGCCTCCGGCTGCGGCGCACGACATAGGCGGTGGGGGTGACCTTGTTGTAGCGCACGACCCGCTCGGCCACGACCTTCAACCCTCGAGCGCGCTGCACCGCTTGCTCGAAGAAGCGTTTGTCGTCGGTCAGCAGGACCGCGCGACCGTCGGGGGTGAGCACCCGCTCCACTTCGCGCAGGATCGCGGGATACAACACCCGGTTCTCCTGGTTGGAGCCGACCTTCTTTCCGAACGGCAGGTCGCACACCACTCGGTCCACCGACAGATCAGGCAGGTCGAGTGCGGCGGCGTCCCCTCGGCGTACGTCGATCCGATCGATCAGGTCGCGCTCGGCGACGTTGGCGGCCGCGTCGGCGACAGCGGCCGGGTCGGCATCAATCGACCAGCCGTGCCCATCGGGGCGCTCGATCGCGTCGACGATCGGCACGGTCGCCACTCCCCCGCACGGATCCAGCAACGTCATCCCGGGTTTGAGCTTCGCCAGGCGCAACAATCCGGCGGCGACGGGCGGCGGGGTGGTGGCCGGAAGTCGACGCATGCGGCCGAACCGGGCCGCCCACGCCAGCGGCCCGATCTCGACCCTGCCGCGAGCCGGATCCAGATTGACCTGCCACGCGCCGGGCCGGTTGACCCACCCCGTAGCTGCGGCGACCGAGTCGATCAGTTCGTCGCGCGCGGCTGGGTCGGCGGACTGCACCCGGAACCCGGACACGGTGGGCACGTGCGGCGACACGATGGACGGCAAGTTCGCCGGGTCACCGTCCCAGGGCACAGCCACGGTGTCGATCATCGTGTTGAGCCGGGGCGGAAGCTGCTCGGCGGACACTTCACCGGGGCTCATCTGACGGGACCGGACGGCGTACTGCTCCATCAGGTCGCCGCGCAGCAGATCCTCGAAACCCACCGCGCACGTCAGAATCGCACGGTTGTCCTCAGGCACCCGTTCAGCCTAAGCCCCGCCCGTAAACTCGCCGACGTGCACGACCAGGCCGCGCTCGCAGCGATCGCTATCGCACTTGGAGTTGTGGTCTCGGTCGCACTGTTCGTGCCGTTCGTGTGGTTCAGTTACCGCCGGCTGGGGACGCTGAGTCTTCGGACGGTTCTGATTTATCTGGCCGTACTGGTCTACTTCTTCGCCATCTGGGTGTTCACCCTGCTGCCACTGCCGGACCCCGACACGCTGCAATGCGCCGGCCGCAACCTGCGCATCACCGCGTTCGTCGACGACATCCGTGGAGCAGTGTCTCGCGGTCATCCGCTGACCGATCCTGCCGTGCTGCAACTGGTGTTCAACGTGGCCCTCTTCGTGCCGCTGGGCTTCTTCGTGCGGTTCGTCGCACGCCGAGGCGTGGTGGTCGCCTTCCTGATCGGGCTCGGCACCTCCGTCTTCATCGAGTGCACCCAGGGCACCGGGGTCTGGGGGCTATATCCCTGCGCCTACCGGGTGTTCGACGTCGACGACATGTTGACGAATACCACTGGTGCCGTAATCGGTTCGCTGCTCGCGCTGCCCTTCCATCGCCGCCTGATCGATCCCGCGGTGGTGCATCAGCCGCGCCCGGTCACGCGCGGGCGCCGTCTGGTCGGCATGGTCTGCGATCTGATGACGGTCACGATCGCCAGCATCCTGCTCTCCGTCGCGACCCAGCTGGTGCTGCGGTACGCGATGCATGCCGAATCGGCAGTTCGCTCGGGTGAAGTGGCCAGTACCATCGGCGATTTCGGGACCGTAGCCCTCTTCGTGATCCTCGTGCTGATGACCGGGCGCACGGTGGGCGACTACGCCGTGGAGATCCGTTTCGGCGAACTCGGCGTCGGCCAGCGGCTCATCCGGTTCTTCGGCGGTATCGGCGGATATCTGGTGTTGACCCTGCTGCCCTACGGCCCGCTGCTGGGTGTCGTGTTCGCACTGGTTTGCGTCGTTGCCATCTGGCGCGGAGACCACAGCGGCCTGCCCGGGCTGGGCGGTCACCGCGTGCGCGACGCCCGCGCCCTGACCGAAGAGGCCCGGCTCCCCTGAGGGGGAACCGGGCCACTCGGCGTACGTCGATCAGTTACTCGGCGTCGGCGCTCACCGGCGCATCGCCGGACTGCTCACCTTCACCGCGGTTGCGGTTGCCACCGCCGCGACGGCGACGGTTACGCGGGCGACGCTCGCCTCGCTCGTCAGAGGAGTCCGAAGCGTCCTCCGGCGCAACGTCATTGGACGCTTCGCCGGTCTCGGGCTCCTCGGCGGGAGCAGCCTGCGCAGGCGCGTCAGCGGCCGGAGCGTTCTCCTCCACGACACCCAGCGATAGCTTGCCGCGCGGGTCGATCTCCTTGAGCTCGACCTGGACCTTCTGGCCGACCTTGAGGACATCCTCGACGGCGTCGATCCGCTTGCCGCCGACCAACTTGCGCACCTCGGAGATGTGCAGCAGACCGTCCTTGCCGGGCAGCAACGAGACGAACGCGCCGAACGTCGTGGTCTTGACCACGGTGCCCAGGAAGCGCTCGCCGATCTCCGGCATCTGCGGGTTGGCGATCGCGTTGATCGCGGCCCGCGCCGCCTCGGCCGAGGGACCGTCGGTCGCACCGATGTAGATGGTGCCGTCGTCCTCGATCGAGATGTCCGCGCCGGTGTCGTCCTGGATCTGGTTGATCATCTTGCCCTTCGGGCCGATGACCTCACCGATCTTGTCGACCGGGACGGTGACGCTGATGACGCGCGGGGCGTACGGCGACATCTCATCGGGTGCGTCGATGGCCTCGTTCATCACGTCCAGGATGTGCAGACGCGCGGTGCGCGCCTGGGTCAGAGCACCGGCCAGCACGTCGGCGGGGATGCCGTCGAGCTTGGTGTCCAACTGGATCGCGGTGACGAACTCGCGGGTGCCGGCCACCTTGAAGTCCATGTCGCCGAAGGCATCTTCGGCGCCCAGGATGTCGGTCAACGCGGCGTACTGCGTCTGGCCGTCGAGCTGCGCCGAGACCAGACCCATCGCGATACCGGCGACCGGTGCGCGCAGCGGCACACCCGCGTTCAGCAGCGACAGCGTCGAGGCACACACCGAACCCATCGAGGTCGAGCCGTTGGAGCTCAGCGCCTCGGACACCTGACGGATCGCGTAGGGGAACTCCTCACGCGTCGGCAGCACCGGCACCAGAGCACGCTCGGCAAGTGCACCGTGGCCGATCTCGCGGCGCTTGGGCGAGCCCACGCGGCCGGTCTCACCGGTGGAGTACGGCGGGAAGTTGTAGTTGTGCATGTAGCGCTTGCGCGTCACCGGCGACAACGTGTCCAGCTGCTGCTCCATGCGCAGCATGTTCAGCGTGGTGACACCCAGGATCTGGGTCTCCCCGCGCTCGAAGATCGCCGAACCGTGCACCCGCGGGAGCACCTCGACCTCGGCGGACAGGGCGCGGATGTCCGCCAGCCCACGACCGTCGATGCGGACCTTGTCGCGCAGGATGCGCTCGCGGACCAGCTTCTTCTGCACCGAACGGTAGGCCGCAGAAACTTCCTTCTCCCGGCCCTCGAAACGCTTGCCCTCACCGGCCAGTTCAGCCTTCAGGGCGTCCTTCAGCTCGTCCAGCTTCTCCTCGCGGTCCTGCTTGCCGGCGATGGTGAGCGCAGCGGCGACCTGCTCGGAGGCGTCCTTCTCGACGGCCTCGTAGACGTCGTCCTGGTAGTCCAGGAACAGCGGGAACTCCTGCACCGGCTTCGCGGCCTGCGACGCCAGCTGCTGCTGCGCCTCGCACAGCACGCGGATGAACTTCTTGGCTGCTTCCAGACCCTGCGCAACGATCTCCTCGGTCGGAGCCTGCTTGCCCTGGTTCTTGACCAGGTCCCAGGTCGACTCCGTGGACTCGGCCTCGACCATCATGATCGCGACGTCGTCACCGACGATGCGACCGGCCACGACCATGTCGAAGGTCGAGCGCTCGATGTCGGAGAAGTTCGGGAACGCCACCCACTGGCCGTCGATGAGCGACACCCGGGTCGCACCAATCGGGCCGGAGAACGGCAGACCCGAGATCTGCGTCGACGCCGAAGCGCCGTTGATGGCCAGCACGTCGTACTGGTGGTCGGGGTTCAGCGACAAGACGGTGATGACGACCTGGACCTCGTTGCGCAGACCCTTCACGAAGGCCGGGCGCAGCGGCCGGTCGATCAACCGGCAGGTCAGGATCGCGTCGGTCGAGGGGCGACCCTCACGACGGAAGAAGCTGCCCGGGATCTTGCCCGCGGCGTACATCCGCTCCTCGACGTCGACGGTCAGGGGGAAAAAGTCGAACTGGTCCTTGGGCTGCTTGCCCGCGGCCGTCGTCGACAGCAAGGACGTCTCATCGTCCAAGTAGCACAGGACCGCACCAGCGGCCTGCTTGGCCAGACGGCCGGTCTCGAACCGCACCGTGCGGGTGCCGAAGTCGCCATTGTCGATGACGGCTTCAGCGAACGTGATTTCTGGACCCTCCATGGGCCCTCCTCTTCTTGTTTCTCTGCTCAGACCGCACATCATCGTTGTGCGCGGGCTTCCTACATACGCCGAAGAGACGGCCACCCGGTGGGTGACCGCCTCTCGGTCGTAACTCTGTGAATTCAGCGACGCAGACCCAGTCGCTTGATGAGCGAGCGGTAACGCTCGACGTCAACGGACTCCAGGTAGCGCAGCAGACGCTTGCGCTGGCCGACCAGCAGCAGCAGGCCGCGGCGGCTGTGGTGGTCGTGCGGGTGCTGACGGGAGTGCTCGGTCAGGTCGGAGATGCGCTGCGTGAGCATCGCGATCTGCACCTCGGGCGAACCGGTGTCGCCCTCTTTGGTCCCGTATTCGGAAATGATCCTGGCCTTGGTGGCGGTGTCCAACGGCATGGTCGGGCGACTCCTTCTGTGCTCGGTTGCGCGGTGCACCTGGGCATGTCCACCAGGGCGCTCTTGATCCGCGGCCGGTTGTACGGCGATACCAGGCTACCAGCGGCGCGCGCACCGACCGAATCGGCGGCGGAGACCCGATCCGCGCGGGTTGTCCACGTTCGCGCGGGTTGTCCACGTTCGCGCGGGCTGTAACCCGCGCGTCTGTCGACAACCCGCGCAAACCTGAGTTCAAGGACCAACCAGACCTGATCAGCCGGGCCAGGACCACCCGCTGATCTCGGGGTCGTCCTCGCCGTGCTCCCGGGTGTAGGCGCGCGCCGCCAACCGCGCATCGGACATCTCCTGACGCAGCACCGCCTGCGTCGATCCCAAGCCGGGGGTCCGGTCGATCACGTCCATCACCAGGTGGAAGCGATCCAGGTCGTTCAACATCACCATGTCGAACGGCGTGGTCGTGGTCCCCTCCTCCTTGTAGCCCCGCACGTGGATGTTGTTGTGGTTCGTACGCCGATAGGTCAGGCGGTGCACCAGCCACGGGTAGCCGTGGTAGGCGAAGATAACCGGCTTGTCCTTGGTGAAAAGAGCATCGAAATCGCGGTCGTTCATGCCGTGCGGGTGCTCGGTGTCCGGTTGGAGCCGCATCATGTCCACGACGTTGATGAAACGGACCTTGAGATCAGGCAGGTGCTGCCGCAGCAGGTCCACGGCCGCGAGCGCCTCCAGCGTCGGAATGTCCCCGGCGCTGGCGATCACCACGTCGGGCTCTTCGCGGGTGTTGCACGCCCACTCCCAGATGCCCAGTCCGCGGGTGCAGTGCGCGATGGCCTCGTCCATCGACAGGTAGGTCAGCGCGGGTTGCTTGCCGGCGACGACCACATTGACGTACTGCCGGGACCGCAGGCAGTGGTCGGCAACCGACAGCAACGTGTTGGTGTCCGGCGGGAGGTAGACCCGCACGACCTCCGCCTTCTTGTTGACGACGTGGTCGATGAAACCGGGGTCCTGGTGACTGAAGCCGTTGTGGTCCTGGCGCCAGACGTGTGAGGAGAGAAGGTAGTTGAGCGACGCGATGGGCCGTCGCCAGGGGATCGAGTCGGTGGTCTTGAGCCACTTCGCGTGTTGGTTGAACATCGCGTCGACGATGTGGATGAACGCCTCGTAGCAGTTGAAGAGTCCGTGCCTGCCGGTCAGCAGGTACCCCTCCAGCCAGCCCTGGCACAGGTGCTCGGACAAGACCTCCATCACGCGGCCGTTCGGCGCGAGATGCTCATCGGTGGGCAGGGTGGATGCTTCCCAGGCCCGGTCGGTCGCTTCGAACACCGCCTGCAAGCGGTTGGATGCGGTTTCGTCCGGCCCCATGATGCGGAAGTTGTCCGGGTTCATCCGGATCACGTCGCGCAACCAGGTGCCGAGCACCTTGGTCGCCTCGCTGATGGTCACTCCCGGCCGCTCGACCTGGACGCCGTAGTCCCGGAAGTCCGGCAGCACCAGGTCCCGCAACAGCTCGCCGCCGTTGGCGTGCGGGTTGGCACCCATGCGTCGGTCCCCCTCCGGCGCCAGCGCGGCGAGGGATTCGATCAGCGCACCGTCTTCGGTGAACAATTCTTCAGGCTTGTAGGAGCGCATCCACTCCTCGAGCTGGGCACGGTGCTCCGCGTTCGTGCGGGTCTCGGCCAGCGGCACCTGGTGCGCACGCCAGGTGCCCTCGACCGGCAGGCCGTCGACCACCTTCGGACCGGTCCAGCCCTTCGGGGTGTTCATCACGATCGCCGGCCAGGCGGGACGCTCCCCTCGTGGCCCTCACGGGCATGGGCCTGGATGGCGTGGATCTGATCGACCGACTTCTCCAGGGCCGCGGCCAACTGCTGGTGTACCGATGCCGGTTCGTCGCCGGTGACGAAGATGGGCTCGTAGCCATACCCCTTCAGCAGCTCGGTCAGCTCCGACTCCGGGATGCGCGCCAGCACCGTCGGGTTGGCGATCTTGTAGCCGTTCAGGTGCAGGATCGGCAGCACCGCGCCGTCCTGGGCGGGATCCAGGAACTTGTTGGAGTGCCAGCTCGCGGCCAGCGGGCCGGTCTCTGCTTCCCCGTCGCCGATGACGCACAGTGCGATCAGGTCCGGGTTGTCGAAGGCTGCGCCGTAGGCGTGCACCAGCGAGTAGCCCAACTCGCCGCCCTCGTGGATGGAGCCGGGGGTCTCCGGAGCGACGTGGCTGGGGATGCCGCCGGGAAAACTGAACTGCCGGAACAGTTTTCGGATGCCATCCTCTGACTTCCCGATCGCCGAGTAGAACTCCGAGTAAGTCCCCTCGAGGTAGGTGTTGGCCACCAGGCCGGGTCCGCCGTGACCCGGACCGGCCAGATAGATGACGTCGAGGTCGCGCTCCTTGATCAACCGGTTCATGTGCGCGTAGATGATGTTCAGACCCGGCGTCGTTCCCCAGTGGCCGAGCAGGCGCGGCTTGACGTGTTCGGGCTTCAAGGGCTCGCGCAGCAACGGATTGTCCAGCAGGTAGATCTGCCCCACCGACAGATAGTTGGCTGCCCGCCAATACGCATCGATCAACTGCAGTTGTTCGTCGCTCAGCGGTGCGGTGCTGGTGTCAGTCATCTGTGCCTCCCGGCCCTGAAGGATGAACCCATGTGTTCGTGCAAACCCAACGTAGCCCGACACCACCGTGCGGGTGCGCCCTCAAAAGAGGGATTGACGTACGCCGCGTGAACAGTTGGCGACCATCAACCCAGCGTGCGCAGCACGTCCCAGATCTGCCGCGCCACAGGGGCCGCGGCGTCCGCACCGGTACCCGCCTGCTCCAGCATCACCGCCACGACATACTGGCGACCGTCGGCGGTCTTCGGCCCGTAGGACACGAACCAGGACGTGGGCTGCTTGCCGAAAACCTCTGCGGTGCCGGTCTTCCCGCACACCCGGTAGCTTTCCAGGTCGAACCCCCGGAAGGCCGCGAACGCCGTACCCCGGCTGCCGCCGGTCACCTCGCACAGCCCGGTCTCCAGGGTGGTCCGAGCGGGTGCTGTCAATCCCACCGAGCCGGTCTTCACCGCGGCCACCGGCCGGGTCTTACCGGCCGCCGAGATCGTGGCGGCGGCCACATGCGGCTGCCACAGCGTGCCACCGTTCGCGATCGCGCCGTAGGCCACGGCCATCTGCAACGGCGTCACCGACACCGAGCCCTGCCCGATCACGAAGTTGACCGCGTCACCTGGCTGCCACTGGT
Organism: Branchiibius cervicis; assembly: GCF_042661605.1. Lineage (NCBI taxonomy): Bacteria > Bacillati > Actinomycetota > Actinomycetes > Micrococcales > Dermacoccaceae > Branchiibius > Branchiibius cervicis. The sequence goes on along the minus strand of NZ_JBHSWJ010000002.1, from coordinate 1,048,191 downwards.
AGCCCGCCGCGCAGTTCTCCTTCGCCACCGCGGTCAGGTAGGCCGCGCGGGCCTTGTCGGTGATTTCCGGGTACCCCTTGGCCGCCCGCTCGCAGACCTGAGTCTTGGTCTGCTCCCACTGCGCCACCTTCCACGCCCGGTCCGGGATCAGACCGGCCGCCTCGGCCGGGAGGTCGACACCGGTCTGTTGCCCGAGGCGGAAGTCCCGGGCCGAAACCGCGAACGGACTTGTTGTCGAAGCGGATGCGGCCAGACCACCCTCCTTCTGCCATTGCTGATAGGCCCACCGGTAGAACACGGTGTCGCAGGACACCTCCAGCGCCGTCGTCATCGAGATCGAGCCGTAGGACTCCGACTCGAAGTTGGTGAAGTCGCGGTTGCCGATGCGCACCGACGATGGACACGAATAGGTCCCTGAAGGGTCGACACCCGCCGCGATCGCCCCGGGCAAGGTGACCGCCTTGAACGTCGATCCCGGCGGCTGCACCTGCGAGATCGCCCGGTTGGGCAGGGCGTTGCTGATCTTGGTGTACTCCGCCTGGGAGATACCGCCGGTCCATACCGCCGGGTCGTACGTCGGCTGGCTGCTCATCGCCACGACGCCGCCGTCGGTGGCGTCGAGCACCACGACAGCGCCGGCGGGCGCCTTGGCCTTGGCCAGACCCGCAGCCAATGCTGCCTCCGACCGCTGCTGGACGGCGGGGATCAGATGGGTGCGCACGGTATCGCCCTGCACCGGGGCGGTCTGTGCCGCAACGGAAATCGGCAGTCCCCGGTCGTCGACGGCGTAGGTGATCGTGCCCGGTGTGCCCTGCAGTGCGGCGTTGTAGGTGCGCTCCAGACCGGCGCGACCCACCACGTCCTGCGCGGTCAAGCGGGGGTCTGCCGCCAGCTCCTCCCGGTCCACCGAACCCAGGTATCCCAGCACCTGCGCGACGTTCAGACCGCCCGGGTGATCCTGCGGGTAATCGCGCTGCGGCACCTGCTGCAGCGCCAGGCCGGGGAACGTGGCCGGTTGCTCGAGCATCCCCAGGACCTGGGTCATCGGCGGGTCATCCATGATCGGGACCGGCGCCACCGGGCTTGCGCTGAAGCACCGCGGCACAGGCGCGGCGCCCTTGGTCCCGCAGACCTTGCTGCGCCCGATCAGATCGGTGGCCGGCACCCGCAGCTGGGCGGCGACGCGGCTCAGCAGCCCGGTCCCGCCGTCGCTCTGGTCGGCGAGGACCGTGGGGCTGATCGTGAGCACCGGGTGCAGGGTGTTGCCGACCAGAACCGTGCCGTCGGCCGCCTGGATCTGCCCGCGGGGCGCGGTCACCGGGATGGAGCGAGTCGCGTTCTGCCCGAGCAGCGCCGAGCCCGGTGTCGCGTCGGTCAGTTGCACCTGCCCCAGCCGCAGGATCAGGCCCACACAGACCAGGACAGTGACGGCGAGTACAGCTACCAGACGCGCCGCCGATCCTCGCCTCATGCCCACCGCCGCACCGCGAGCCGGCGCTGCCACACCACCAGCGGCGGCAGCAGCAGCGCACCCAGCAGCGCAGTCAGCACGACGATGCCGAGGGCTGCACCGATCGGCAACGGCGCTCCGAGCGCCGCCCGGCCAAGGAGCCGGATCACCTGGACCACGGTTGCCGCCGCCGCAGCGATGAGCGCGGGCGCCAGTGCCGACGTACGCCACCATCGCGCGCACGCCGCACCCAGCAGACCCACCAGCAGGTAGCTGATCGCCCCCGCTCCGAGAGGTTGACCGCCCGGAGGCACCAGGTCCAGCAGCCAACCGACAGCCAGGCCCGCCGCGGCACCGGTCACCGGCCCCGCACTCAGCCCGACGGACACCACGAGCACCGCCAGCAGGTCCGGTGCCAGCGGGAAGCGGGGCAGCACCGTCCCGGCCAGGAGGACGCCGACCAGGGCGAAAGCCACGCGCCAGGCCCGTAACCCCGGCGGCCACAGCCTCATGAGGTCAGCACCCCCACGATGTCGAGACTGCTGAGATCGATTGCAGGCCGAACGGTCGCCGAGGGCGGCCGGGTATCACTCGCCGGGTCGACTCCGGTGACCGTTCCGATCGACAGACCCGCCGGGTACGGCGTGCCACCGAGGCTGCCGAGCGTCGTCACCCGGTCGCCGCGTGCGACCTGTCCCCCGCCGACGACCACCACGCTGACGTCGCCGGGCGGGTGCGCCGCCACACCGGTGGGCGACCTGCCCGTCACCGTTGCCAGTACGCCGCTTCCCACCCGTGCGGCCACCACACTCGAGGGGTCGGTCACCAACGTGACTTCGCAACTGGTCTTCGCGACCGAACTCACCCGCCCCACCAACCCGTCCGCACTGATCACGGCGCGGTCGCTGTGAATTCCGTCGTTACTGCCCACGTCCAGCGTGATCCGTTGCACGACAGCGGTTCTGGCATTGGTTTCGAACGCGATGACCTGAGCGGCGCGCACCGTGTGACCGGCGGCGGCAGCCGAGCCGAGCAGCCTCTCGACCGCAGCGCGGTCACTGCTCCATTGCCGGGCGTCGGCCAGTTGCCGGGTTGCGGCATCCCGCTCGGCGGTCAGCGTCCGCACCCGCTCGTCGGTCGTGCCCACGGCCCGTTGCAGCGGCGACCACACGTCGGCGGCCACGTCACGCACCGGTGCGAGCAGGTGCGGGCTGGCCTGGTCGACGACCGCGATACCCAGGGTCGCCGCCGCGGCCACCCCCACCCACGCCCTCGCCGACGGTCGTCGCACCGCTCAGCGCACACTTTCGGTCAGCATGGAGCGCATCCCCGGAAGTCCTCGACGCAGCGGCCGACGCCCAGCGCCGTACTCCATCGGGGGTTGTCGGCGACCCGGACCGGGACCTGCAGCGACTCGGACAAGTGCTGCGCCAGTCCGTGCAGGAGCGCGCCTCCCCCGGTCAACGTCAGGCCACCGCCCACGAGATCGCCGGCGAGTTCCGGGGGTGCCTGCCCGATCAGCGCCGCGAGCGCCTCGCGCAGTTCGGCGACCGCAGCAGCCAGCGCCTCCCGCACGTCGTCCGGGCTGACGACCACGGTGCGCGGCAGCCCGGAGTCGATGTCGCGACCGCGCACCCGCATCGGACCGGCGGGGCCTCTCGCGCCTGCCGAACCGATCCGGACCTTGATGTCCTCCGCCGTCCGGGTGCCCAGGAGCAGTCGGTGTTGCCGGGTCATCCATTCCACGATCGCGTGGTCGAGCGTGTCGCCGCCGATCGGCAGGGTGCGCGCCACGACCGTCCCGCCCAGGCTGATCAACGCCAGGTCGGTCTTGCCGGCGCCGATGTCGGCGATGAGGCACGCCGACGGTCCGCTGACCTGTTCCTCGGCACCGATGGCCGCAGCCAGCGTGCCGTCGACGGTGAAGACCGACCGGGCACCGCTGCGCAGGACCGCGTCCTCGACGGCGGCCCGCTCCAACGGGCTGACGTGACCGGGCAACGCCACCGCCATCCGCGGTCGCACGATCCGGGAGGGCCGCAGCGAGGTCACCAAGTGGCGCACCATCCGCTCAGCGGCCACCGGATCCCGGATGACCCCGCCGACCAACGGGCGCACCAGTTGCACCTGACCGGGAGCGCGGCCGAGCATCTCGTACCCGTCCCGGCCCACGGCCAGGAGCGCGCCGGTGCGGGGATCGGTGGCGATCAACGAGGGTTCGTCGAGCATCACTCCTGCGCCGCGCTGGTAGATGACGGTGGTCGCGGTGCCGAGGTCGATGGCCAGATCCGCACCGAATCCCCACCGCGTCGCCACTGGTGAATGCTAACCGCCCGACGATGGATCCCGAGGGGACTGGCAAGATGGTGCGCCATGAGCCCGCGCAGACCGCCGCGCGCCAGCGCCACGGCGGTGTACGAAGCCGAGGTCGCCGCCTACATCGCGGCCGGCGGCAACGAGCAGACCCAACGCGTCATCACGGCGGTCCACGGACTCACGCGGCGCCTGTCACAGTTCTACACCGCCCAATTGGTCGACCTCGACGTGTCCGCGGGCGAATGGGGGTTATTTCCCGCTTGGCGACGACACCCAAGGACGCGATCAGCACGCCGTCGTCGCTGGCCGCCGCGCTGGCGATCGCACCGTCGTCAATGACCCACCGGTTGGACAAGATGTCCGAGCGGGGGCTGATCCTGCGTACACCCGACACCACCAACCGGACCCGGATGATCGTCACCCTCACGTCGGCGGGCTGGGAGATGTTCCGCAAGACCATCCAGGCCGGCGATGTCGTCGAGTCCGATGTGCTCGCGCAGCTCAGCGAGACCGAGCGGGAGACGCTGGCCGATCTGCTGGAACGCGCGATCGCCGGACTGGACGACGCGCTGGGCAGCTGACCTCAGCCGGTCAGAACCAGATCGCGATCTCGCGCTCTGCGGACTCCGGTGCGTCCGAACCGTGCACGATGTTGGCCTGCACCTTCTCGCCCCAGTCACGACCGAGGTCACCGCGGATGGTGCCCGGCAGGGCAGCCGTGGGGTCGGTGGCGCCGGCGAGCGCCCGGAAACCCTCGATGCAGCGGTGGCCTTCGACGATGGCGAACGTGGCCGGGCCCGAGGACATGAAGTCGATCAGCGGCTCGTAGAACGGCTTGCCCTCGTGCTCGGCGTAGTGCTGCGCGAGGCGCTCTCGATCCGGGGTCTGCACGGTCAGCGCGGCCAGGGTGTAGCCCTTGGCTTCGATGCGACGCAGCACCTCCCCGGTCAGGCCGCGGCGGTAGCCGTCGGGTTTGACAATGACCAGCGTGCGTTCACTCACGGTGCAACCCTAGCCACGCAGCGCGGGCGGTCCGCCCGCAGCCTCGGCGAGGGCGAACACCCGCCCGGCGAGCTCGTCGTACTCCCGTGACCGCTCCGGTCCCGGCTGCTGCGCGCGGACGGCGTCCAGCGTGCGCCGCGTCTCCTCCTGGATCGCCGGCAGGTGATGGGTGTCCTGGGCGATCCAGGCCAGTTCCCAGCAGGCGGTGAGCAGCCGCTCGGCGACCTGCGGGTCGCCGGAGCCGTAGTGGCGCGGCTGCTCGAAGCCCAGCCGCAGCAGATCGCGGATGTCATGGACGCGTACGACGAGCCGGGGCCGGCCGTCCTCGTCGGCGAGGACCGCCGGCTGCTCCGGAAGGACGACCAACGAGCCGAGAACGGCCGTGATGTGGCTGAGAGCGTGCACCGCCGTGGTCGGATCGTTGACCCCGGGCGACAGCGCCCTGATGCAGACGTCCACGAGTTGCCGCAGGCCGAAGCCGACGTCGGCGACGCCGGTCCGCTCGTACCCGAGGACCACCGCGGCACGTCCGGCCTCCGCGACCCGGGCAGCACGGTCCGGATCGGCCGGGGTGTGCGGCTGCGTGGACCACCACTGCAGCAACGGGGTACCGGCGATGACGCTGTCGCCCACCGGGTGCAGCTCCCGGAAGACGACGCCGAGCTCCTTGGCGCGCTCGATGAGAGCGCTGCGCCGCATCTCGGTCACGAAGCCGCTGTCCTCGGCCTCGACGACCGCGACGAACTGACCGTCCTGCGGGTGGGGGACCTCACGCGGATCCGCGTCCTTCGCCTGCGAACACACGACGTCGATGGTGCGGTTCGTGGTCTCGTGGACATCACGCATCATCGTCTCGAGCCGCAGCAGGCTCGCGACGTGGCCGAGGAACATCACCAGCACTACGACGCAGATCAACGTCATCAGGCAGGCGACCGTGACGGAGAAGCGCGGAACCACATCTCCGTGGACCGACCGCAACAAGGTCAGGGCGAAGGCGAACGTCCCGAGGAAGATGGCCAGCGTGAGCTGCACCGCGCGATCCTGCGAGAACTGCCGCAACAACCGCGGCGAGGCCTGGCTGCTGGCCAGCTGGAAGGCGACCACGGTCAGCGAGAAGGTCAGCGTGGCCGCAGACACCAACGAACTGGCAATCGCCGACAGGACCGACCGGGCGGCGCTGGCGTCACCTTCGAAGATCAGTGTTCGCGGCCAGCCGGACAGTTGGCCGGAGTCGACCGTCGGAAGCAACACTCCGGCGATGGTCCCCAGCAGGACACCGAGAGCAGGAAGCGGCCAGAGCCGCGTGGACAGGCCATCGACGACCCGGGCACGCCAACGCGAAGTGTTGTCCACCCGCCCGAGTATCCCTGACCGGTCGATCAGGTCGGCGACAACGCCCCGACGCCCAGCAGCACGAACAGCAGGACCGCCAGCAGGATCCGGTAGTAGACGAACGGCCGGAAGTCGTGACTGGAGATCCACCGCAGGAACCAGGCGATCACGGCGTACCCGATGACGAAGGAGATGACGGTGGCCAGAATGATCGGCCCCCAGCCGCCGTCGTCGCCGGCGTGCGCGCCCTTGAGCTCGAACAGACCGCTGGTGAGAACCGCTGGGATCGCCAGCAGGAAGGAGTATCGGGCCGCCGACGGCCGGTCGTACCCCATGAACAGACCACCGGAGATGGTGCCGCCGGAGCGGGAGACGCCCGGGATCAGCGACAGCGCCTGCCACAGACCGAAGAAGAGGCCGTCCTTGACGTTGAGGTCGGCCAACGTCTTGTCCTGGCGAGCGGTGCTGTCGGCGACCGCGATCACCAGCGCGAAAATCAGCAGCATGCTGGCGGTCAGCCACAGGTTGCGTGCCGGCCCTTCGATGGCGTCCTTGAACACCAGGCCCAGGATGCCGATCGGAATGGTGCCCAGGATGACGTACCAGCCCTCACGGGCCTTCGGGTCGCCGCGGGGCAGTTTGCCGGTCAGGGAGAAGAACCAGTGTTTGAGGATCGTGCCGATGTCGCGGGCGAAGTAGACGATGACGGCTGCCTCGGTGCCCAGCTGGGTGACGGCGGTGAAGGCAGCGCCGCCGCCGTCGTTGCGGAAGAACAACCGGGAGACGATCAGTTGGTGGGCCGAGGAGGAGATCGGCAGGAATTCGGTCAGACCCTGCACGATCCCCAGGACGATCGACTGCAACCAGCTCACGCGCGCTCCTGTTCGTTCGGGTGGGCGGCCGCCCAATCGGCGCTCAGCCGGTCCATCTTGCGGCCCTGCACCAGCGCTGTCATCCACAACGCCAGAAAGATCACCCCGACCACGAGCATCATCGGCACGATCAGGGCCGAGGCGAGCGTAGCCAGTTGCAGCAGCCAACCCAGCGTGACACCCCAGGGTCGTCGCAAACTGCCCGCCGCGACGATGCACGCGATCATCAGGACAAGACCGACGATCAGGTACGCCGAGTGGCCGGTTTCCCCGTTGGTGCGTCCCAGTTGGAAGGCGACCAGGGTTCCGAAGAACACGACCAGGGACTGACAGCCGATGACGACCGCGGCCAGGCGCCGGGTCATCTTCTCGCCGACGCCGTAGACCAGCATCGAGCCGACGTACCTCACGTCTCGTCGGACTTCCCCAGGAGCGCCCTGACATCGGCTGCCGTCATGATCGATCCGGTCGCGATCACTCCGGCACCGACCCCGGCGTCGTCGGCCAGGGCCGCGGCCCGGTCCAACGCATCCACCAGGACCGGTTCGATCCGTACCCGGTCCTCGCCGAAGATCTCGACCGCCAACTCACCCAGTGACTGGGCCGACAGCGAGCGCGGGGAGGAGTTGCGGGTCACGACGACCTCGTCCAGCACCGGCTCGAGGGTCGTCAGCATCGACTCCGCGTCCTTGTCCGCCAGCACCGCGAGCACTCCGACAAGGTGGGTGAAGGCGAAGGAGTCGGTCAGCGCCTCGGCGAGGGCGATCGCGCCGCCGGCGTTGTGCGCAGCGTCCACCAGCACCGTGGGGCTGCGCCGGACGATCTCGAGGCGGCCCGGTGAGGTGACCTGCGCCAGCGCCGACTGCAGGAGCTCAAGATCCAAGGGCTGCTCCCCGCCGCCGATGAACGCCTCGACCGCGGCGATGGCCGTGGCCACGTTGTGCGCCTGGTAGTCACCGAACAACGGCACGAACAGGTCCGGATAGACCGCAGCCAGCCCCTGCACGGTGATCTGCTGGCCGCCGATGGCCTGATCCCGTTCGGTGACTGCGAAGGCCTCGTCCTCGCGCAGCATGGTGGCCTCGACCTCGACGACGTGCTCGCGGATCACCTCGTCGACTTCGGGCAGTTGCCGCCCGATGACGGCCAGCGCACCCGGTTTGATGATGGCCCGCTTCTCCGTCGCGATCTCCTCGACCGTGTCGCCGAGCAACCGGGTGTGATCCAGCGAGATCGGTGTGACGACGGCGACCTTGCCGTCGGCGACGTTCGTCGCGTCCCAGAGTCCGCCCAACCCCACCTCGACGACGGCCACGTCGACCGGTGCGTCGGCGAAGGCTGCGTAGGCGATGATCACCAGCAGCTCGAAGTAGGTGGTCCGGGGGCCGCCCTCGGCGACCGAACGCTCGTCGACGATGTGCACGTAGGGCAACACATCGTCGTACGTCGCCACGAACCTCTCGGGCTCGATCGGCTGACCGTTGAAGGCGATTCGCTCCCGGACGTCGTGCAGGTGCGGGGAAGTCATCCGTCCGGTGTTCAGCCCGATCTCACGCAGGATGCGCTCGATCACCCGGGTCGTGGTGGTCTTGCCGTTGGTCCCGGTCAGATGGATGACCGGGTAGGCGTTCTGCGGGTCTCCCAGCAGTTCCATCACCTGGCGGACCCGCTCCAGCGACGGCTCCGGCATGTTCTCCGGAGCTCGGGAGTTCAGGTCCCGCTCGATCTCAGCCAGCCGCTTGCGCAGCTCCAGCTTGCGCTCTGCCTCGCGGCGCGCGGCGTCGGGCGCCCCGCTCACGATGTCACCTTTGCGACCACGATCTGCGCCTTCTTCCCATCTGCGAGGTCCACCGACTCGGCGTCGACCGGTGTCCCGCTCGGTGCCGCACCGACGCTGACTGCCAGCGTCTCACCCATCACCAGCGCCTGGTGCGCCGCCAGCGCCGCCAGCACATCGCTATCCCCGACAACGGTCAAGGAGATCCGGTCGCCGATGTCCAGGCCGGCGTCACGCCGGGCCTGCTGAACGGCGCGAACCAAGTCCCGCGCGAGACCTTCACCGCGCAACTCGTCGGTGATCTGCGTGTCGAGCACCACGAACCCGCCGCCGGGCAGCATCGCGGGCGCACCAGCACCGGAATCCTCGGAAACCACTGTCTCCAGGGTGTACTCGCCCTCCTGCAGCGTGAGGCCGCCGCTGGTGACGGTGCCGTCCGGTGCCACGGACCAGTCACCGGACTTGCTGCCCCTGATGGCCGCTTGCACGTCTTTGCCCAGCCGCGGCCCGGCGGCCCGGGCGTTGACGGTGAGTCGCTGCGCCACGCCGTACTCCTGGGCGCCGGCACTGGCAAGGTCGACGAAGGTGACCTTCTTGACGTTGACCTCATCCGCAATGAGCGCCGAGAACGGTTGCAACGCAGCGGGATCAGCACTCACCACGGTGAGTTCGCTGAGCGGCAACCGCACCCGCAGGCCCCGCGCTTTGCGCAGCGCAGAGGCGGTGGAGCAGATCTGCCGCACCCGGTCCATCGCGGCGACCAGCTGCGGGTCGGCGGGCAGGTCGTCTGCGTCCGGCCAGTCGGTCAGATGCACCGAGCGGCCGCCGGTCAGGCCGCGCCACACCTGCTCGGTGGTGAACGGGAGCAGCGGGGCCGCAGCGCGGTTCACGACTTCGAGCACTGTGTAGAGCGTGTCGAAGGCCGCGGTGTCAGCAGCGGCACCGGTCGCCCAGAAGCGGTCGCGAGAGCGACGGATGTACCAGTTGGTCAGGACGTCGACGAAACCGGCGACCGCCTCGCAGGCACCGGCGATGTCGTACTCGTCCATGCGCGTGGTCAGGTCCGCCACCAGGTCGTGGGTCTTGGCCAGCAGGTACCGGTCCAGCAGGTCACTGCTGTCGGTCCGCCAGGTCGCCTCGTAACCGCTCTGCCCGAAGGAGTTGGCGTAGAGGGAGAAGAAGTACCAACTGCTCCACAGCGGGATCATCACCTGGCGGACACCGTCGCGGATGCCCTGCTCCGTGACGGCCAGGTTGCCGCCGCGCAGGATGGGGCTGGCCATCAGGAACCAGCGCATCGCGTCGGCGCCATCGCGGTCGAACACCTCGTTGACGTCGGGGTAGTTGCGCAGCGATTTGGACATCTTCTGCCCGTCACTGCCCAGCACGATGCCGTGGCAGATGACGTTCTCGAAGGCCGGTTTGTCGAAGAGCGCCGAGGCCAGGATGTGCAGCGTGTAGAACCAGCCGCGCGTCTGGCCGATGTATTCGACGATGAAGTCGGCCGGGTAGTGGTGCTCGAACCACTGCGCGTTCTCGAACGGGTAGTGCACCTGGCCGTAGGGCATCGAGCCGGAGTCGAACCACACGTCGAGCACGTCGGGCACCCGGCGCATCACCGACTGGCCGGTCGGGTCATCGGGGTTGCGACGGGTCAACTCATCGATGTAGGGCCGGTGCAGGTCGGTGACCTCGACCCCGAAGTCGCGCTGCAACTCCGCCAGCGAGCCGTAGACGTCGATGCGCGGATAGGCCGGATCGTCCGAGCGCCACACCGGAACAGGACTGCCCCAGAAGCGGTTCCGGGTGATCGACCAGTCGCGGGCATTCTCCAGCCACTTGCCGAACTGCCCGTCCCGGACGTTGTCCGGCACCCAGTTGATCTGCTGGTTGTTGGCCAGCATCCGATCCTTGAACTTCGTGACCTCCACGAACCACGAGCTCACCGCCATGTAGATCAGCGGGTTCCGGCACCGCCAGCAGTGCGGGTAGGAGTGGTCATAGGTCTCGCGGCGCAGCAGCACCGTGCCCTCGGTGGTGCGGCCGCCGCCCAGGCCTTTGGTTTGGGATTTCAGGTCGTCGATGATGTGCGGGCTGGCGTCGAAAACCTGCATCCCGGCGTACTCCTGCACCGGGAACGTGAACCTGCCGTCCGGACCGACCGGCACCACGGACTCGATGCCATGCGCATCGGCCAACACCTTGTCCTCCTCACCGAAGGCGGGAGCCAGGTGCACGATGCCGGTGCCGTCCTCGGTGGTGACGTAGTCGGCCGCCAGCACGACGTGACTGTTGGGGTGGCCGACGTAGTAATCGAACGGCGGGGTGTAATGGCGTCCGACCAGCTCAGTTCCTTTGAGCCGCTGCACGATCCGGTCGCCGACGTCGTCGCCCAGCTCCCGCGTGTACGCCGCGAGGCGGGCTTCGGCGAGCACGTAACGCTCCGTCGTACCCGTGAAGTCGGACTCGACCACGACGTAGTCGACGTCGGGGTGCACGGCCATCGCGAGGTTGGAGGGCAGCGTCCAGGGCGTGGTGGTCCAGATCAGCGCGAGCTCGCCGGTCTCCAACCGGTAGCCCACGGTGACGGCTGGGTCCTGGCGCATCTGATAGACGTCCTCGTCCATCCGCAACTCGTGGTTGGACAGCGGCGTCTCGTCGTTCCAGCAGTAGGGCAGTACCCGGAAGCCCTCGTAGATCAGACCCTTGTCGTACAGGCTCTTGAAGACCCAGAGCACCGACTCCATGAAGGACAGGTTGAGCGTTTTGTAGTCGTTCTCGAAGTCGACCCAGCGGCCCATCCGGTGGACGTACTCCTCCCACTCCCCGGTGTAGCGCAGGACCGAGGCGCGGGCGGCGTCGTTGAACTTGTCGACGCCCATCTCGAGGATCTCGTCCTTGGTCTTCAGACCCAGCTGGCGCATCGCCTCCAACTCGGCGGGCAGTCCGTGGGTGTCCCAACCGAAGCGGCGTTCGACGCGCTTGCCGCGCATCGTCTGGTAGCGCGGCACCAGGTCCTTGACGTAGCCGGTCAGCAGGTGGCCGTAGTGCGGCAGGCCGTTGGCGAAGGGCGGCCCGTCGTAGAAGACGAATTCGTTGTCGCCGTCCGTTCCGGGATCGCGGGCTTCGACCGACGCGCGGAAGGTGTCGTCGCGCTGCCAGTAGTCGAGGACGGCCTGCTCGATGGCCGGGAACTTCGGGGTGGCCGCAACACCGCGACCGGCACCATCGGACGCGGTCAGATCGACCTTGGGATACACATTGCCGGACATCGGGTGGCACCTTCGCTAGCTCGTCGCTCAACCTGGTGCGAGGACGAAAGCATTGCCTCCGCGGTACCACCCCGCTTGCCGGGTCACCCCGGCCTCTTGCTCCTGAGCGATGACGGGCTCGTCCCGTCCGGGTCTAGTAGGCGGTGGGCCGCTGTTCTTCCGGAAGCTCGCCGCTGATGACGGCTCGAATGCTGTTGCGCATCAGTGTACGGCGCGTCCACCGCCCGCCGCGAATGCGTTACGTCCGCAGACGCGCGGGTTAGCAACGTTTGCGCGGGTTATAGCCGGCGCAAACGTTGCTAACCCGCGTGAATCGGGCCGCACCCTGCCCGGATCAGGTGTGCAGCCGAGCGGCTGAGGTGTGAATCGCGACCAGTTGCGCCACCCCGTCGCCCTTGTCCAGCGAATCCGGCGACACATGCCCCCCGTCGACCAGGGCCGGCGTGAAGTAATAGGTCTCGCCGGGTTCCAGCGGACCCAGCTTCGCGCGAGCGCCATCCCTCGGGCCGGCCAGATCCGCCAGGTGCGACGACGGCCCGGGTAGATGCTCGTTGAAGAACTCGGTGACGGATCCGGCGACGACCGTGTTGGTCTGGAAGTGCGGGTCGAGGCACTCCACGGTCCCTTCGGGCGTCACGTGGTAGAGGTGCCCGAAGCTGCTGACAGCGACCGGCACGCTGGTGACGCCGGAGCCGAACCAGGCCTGCAACGCCGGCAGCCACACTCCCGGGTCGATGATCGCGATCCGCTGCTCGCCGTAGAACCCCAGGCCGTGGGTGCGCCACAACTGGACGATCTCGTGCGGCAGCCGGCCCTCGGCGTACGTCAGGAAATCCTCGTCCGGGACTTCGACGTCCGGGTCCGGCGGCAGGGCGGCGACGAACGGTTCGAGCGCGATCGGCTCTGCGGGCTGATCAAACTGGGTCACGACGTCAATGTAGCCGGGGGCGCATCGCGACGCCGGGAATCCGATTCGCCCGCGTCGCGGTGCGGATGGGACGATACGGGGTATGACTGATCCCACCCACGCCGCACCGCAGGGCATCCCCGACAAGCCGACCGTCGACGGCCTCGAGGAGCGCTGGGGCGCGGTATGGCAGGAGCAGAACACCTACGCCTTTGATCGCTCGCGCGCGCTGGCCGGCCCTCGCGAGCAGCTCTTCGTGATCGACACTCCCCCGCCCACCGCGAGCGGCAGTCTGCACGTGGGCCACGTCTTCTCCTACACCCACACCGACTGCATGGCCCGCTACCAGCGCATGCGCGGTAAAGAGGTGTTCTACCCGATCGGCTGGGACGACAACGGCCTGCCCACCGAGCGCCGGGTGCAGAACTACTACGGGGTGCGCGGCGACTCGACCAAGGAGTACATCGCGGACTACACCCCGCCGCTGCAGGGCGCGCAGGGCAAGTCGGTGAAGGCTGCCGACCAGCAGCCGATCAGCCGCGCCAACTTCATCGAGTTGTGTGACGAGTTGACCGTCAAGGACGAGGAGACCTTCGAGTCGCTTTTCCGCCGCCTCGGCGTCTCCTTCGACTGGAGCCAGAGCTACCGGACCATCGACGAACGATCGCGCGCGGTGGCGCAGCAGGCCTTTCTGCACAACGTGCAGCGCGGTGAGGCCTACCAGGCCGAGGCGCCGGGTCTGTGGGACGTGACCTTCCAAACCGCGGTCGCGCAGGCCGAGTTGGAGGCGCGGGACTACCCGGGCGCCTACCACCGGGTCGCGTTCCACCACGTGCCCGACGGTGCGCCGATCTACATCGAGACGACGCGCCCGGAGTTGATCCCCTCCGTGGTGGCCCTGATAGCCCACCCGGACGATGAGCGGTACGCCGATCTGTTCGGTACGTCGGTGACCTCACCTTTGTTCGGAGTGCAGGTGCCGATCCTCGCGCACCCGGCGGCGGAGCCGGACAAGGGTGCCGGTATCGCGATGTGCTGCACCTTCGGTGACCTCACCGACGTGCTGTGGTGGCGTGAGCTGCAGTTGCCGACGCGGTCCCTGGTGACCCGCTCCGGTCGGATGCAGTCCGAGACGCCGTCATGGATCGCGGGCGGCCCGGGTGATGCCCTGTACGCCGAGCAACTCGCGGGCAAGACGATGTTCTCGGCCCGCGAGGCCGTCGTGACCGCGCTGCGCGAGTCCGGTGACCTGGACGGCGAGCCGAAGGCCACCCAGCGCAAGGCGAACTTCTTCGAGAAGGGCGACAAGCCGCTGGAGATCGTGACCAGCCGCCAGTGGTACATCCGCAACGGCGGCCGCGAAGCCGACCTGCGCGATGCCCTGATCAAGCGCGGTGAGCAGATCGACTTCCACCCGGCCTTCATGCGCAGCCGCTACGCCAACTGGGTCGCCGGCCTCAACGGCGACTGGCTGATCAGCCGGCAGCGCTTCTTCGGTGTGCCCTTCCCGGTCTGGTATCCCGTCGACGCGGAGGGCGAGACCGACTACGAGCACCCGATCCTCGCGGCCGAGGACACCTTGCCGGTGGACCCGGCGACCGACGTACCGCCCGGCTTCACCGCCGAACAACGAGGCGCAGCAGGCGGATTCATCGGCGACCCGGACGTCATGGACACCTGGGCCACCTCGTCGCTGACCCCGCAGATCGCACTCGGCTGGCCGGTCGGCAGCAACGCCGGCGGCCGCAACGACGCGGAGTTCTTCGGGGTCGCCTTCCCCGCCGACATGCGCCCGCAGGCCCACGACATCATCCGGACCTGGTTGTTCTCGACGATCGTGCGCAGCCACTTCGAGCATGACAACGTGCCGTGGACCAACGCGGCGATCAGCGGCTGGATCCTGGACCCGGATCGCAAGAAGATGTCCAAGTCCAAGGGCAACGCCGAGACCCCCGAGGACGTGGTGCAACAGCACGGCGCGGACGCTGTGCGCTACTGGGCCGCCTCCGGCCGCCTGGGCACCGACGCGGCGTACGACACCGGTCAGATGAAGGTCGGCCGGCGACTGGCGATGAAGCTGCTGAACGCCAGCAAGTTCGCTCTGACCATGGGCCAGCCGGAGGGCGACCTGACCGCGTTGGTGACCCACCCGCTGGATCTGGGGATGCTGGCCAACCTGCGTACGGTCGTCGAAGACGCCACCCGCGGCTTCGAGTCCTGGGACTACACGCGGTCCCTGGAACTGACCGAGCACTTCTTCTGGACGTTCTGCGACGACTACATCGAGCTGGTCAAGGACCGCGCCTACGGGGCGCAGGGTCCCGAGGCCGCCGCGAGCGCGCAGGCCGCCCTGCGGATCGCGCTCGACGTCCAGTTGCGGCTGTTCGCGCCGTTCCTGCCCTATGCCACCGAGGAAGTGTGGTCGTGGTGGCAGGCGGGCTCGGTGCACCGCGCGCCGTGGCCGCTGCCGCAGGAGTGCGGCGCCGGGGGTGACCCGGCTGCCCTGGAGGCGCTCGGCGCGGCGCTGGCCGGTATCCGCAAGGCCAAGTCGGACGCCAAGCTGGGCATGCGCGCCCAGGTGACCGCGATGACCTTGGCGGCACCGGCTTCGGTGCAGGACCTGGTCCGTGCCGCCGAGGCGGACCTGCGCGCGGCCGGCAAGGTCGAGGATCTGACGTACGCCGACGGTCAGGTCCTCGAGGTGCGTGACGTGGAGTTGGTGCCCCCGCCGCCGCGCAACTGAGCCCGCATGGCTGGCCTGCTCGTCGCTGGGACGACCTCGGACGCGGGTAAGAGCACGGTCACCGCCGGGCTCTGCCGTGCGTTTGCTCGCCGGGGTGTGCGCGTTGCGCCGTTCAAGGCGCAGAACATGTCGAACAACTCCATGGTCGTGCGTGCTCTCGACGGCACGTTCGCGGAGATCGGCCGAGCCCAATGGATCCAGGCAGTTGCCGCACGCGCGGTGCCGGAACCGGCCATGAATCCGGTTCTGCTGAAACCCGGTTCGGATATCGGCAGCCACGCCGTGGTGATGGGTCAGCCGGCGGGAACCGTATCCGCTGCCACCTGGCGGGAGGACCGAGCGCCGTGGGCGGCGATTGCCTACGACGCGTTCGACGACCTGGCGCAGCGGTACGACGTGGTCGTGGCTGAAGGTGCGGGCAGCCCCACTGAGATCAATCTGCGGGACAGCGACTACGTCAACATGGGCCTGGCGCAGCACGCATCGCTGCCGACGCTCGTGGTCGGCGACATCGACCGCGGTGGCGTCTTCGCGGCCCTCTTCGGCACGCTGGCGCTGCTGCGTGCCGCGGATCAGGCGTTGATCACCGGATTCGTCATCAACAAGTTCCGCGGCGACCTACGGCTGCTCACCCCCGGCCTGGACTCCCTGCAACAACTCACCGGACGCCGGGTGTACGGCGTGCTGCCCTGGCATCCGCAGGTCTGGCTGGACTCCGAGGACACGCTTGCGGTGCCCGCTCACGTGGGCGATTCCACTACCGCCATCCGGCGGGTGGCTGTCATCCGGCTACCGCGGATCAGCAATTTCACCGATGTCGACGCGTTGCGGTTGGAGCCTGCCCTCGACGTGCAGTTCGTGTCCACGCCGGCCGATCTGGCCGGCGCCGATCTGATCGTGATCCCGGGCTCGCGGGCAACGGTCGCCGACCTGGACTGGTTGCGTCAGCGCGGCCTGGACCATGCGGTCGTCGCCCACGCCCGGTCCGGCGGCGCGGTGCTCGGCATCTGCGGTGGGTTCCAGATGCTGGGTGAACAGATCAGCGATCCCGCGGAGGTCGAGAGCGACAGACCGACCGTTCGAGGGCTCGGATTGCTCGATGCACGAACGGTTTTCAGCACCGGGAAAACCTTGGGCCTGCCGGTCGGAACCGTGTGGGGCGTCCCCGTCGAGGGCTACGAGATCCATCATGGCCGGGTCGAAATCGATGGCGCTGAACCGTTCCCGGGCGGGGTTCGACAAGGTCGGGTTTTCGGCACCATGTGGCACGGCATCTTCGACAGCGACGCCTTCCGGGCCGCTTTCCTCGAACAGGTCCTCGGGGCACCCCCGTCCGGTGTCTCTTTCGCCGAGGCCCGTGAGAGCAGGCTCGACCTCCTGGCCGATCTCATCGAGCAGCACCTACCCGCCGGGCACCTCTTGGAACTAGCCCGCCGCGGAGCGCCCGATGACCTGCGCAGCGTTCCACCCGGCGGCGCCTGAGGCGAACTACGCTCATCCTGTGCCGCGCAGCCTTCAACGACCTCAGGGCCGCGGCGTCGTTCTCGCCGCAGGGGCGGCACTGGCACTGATCACGATCGCGGCCGTCGTCGTCGGGTCACCTGCGATGATCCATGCGCCCAGCAAGGATCGCGACTTCGCCCTGTTCCACTACCAACCCAGCTACAGCATCCGCAGCCAAACCATCTCCGAGAGGCGTCACGCCGGCAGCGACCTGGTTCCCGACGCCGTCTCCGGCGTGGTCATTCTGGCGGCGCTGATCCTGCTCTTCGTGATGATCTTCGGCCTCGGTTGGCTCGTGCTTGCGTGGTGGGATCGCCGTCCTCGTCGACCCGAGACCCGGGCACGGGTCGCCGAGCCGGTGCCGGAACTCCTGGCCGGCGTGAACGAAGCTCAGCGCCGACTGCTCGGGGGCCGCCCGGCCAACGCCATCGTCGCCTGTTGGATGGCCGTCGAGGAGTCGGCTGCCCGCAGTGGTGTCCCCCGTTGGCCAGCGACACCTCGTCCGAGTTCACGCTGCGCCTCCTGGACTCCCTCGACGTGGATTCCGAAGCGCTGCAACAGCTTTCGTTGCTCTACCGGCGTGCCCGGTTCGGCTCCGATCCGATCGGCGAGGCCGACCGTGAGCTGGCTGCGCGCTACCTGGAACGCATCCGCAGTGACCTGGACACCCGGGTGCCGGCGCGATGAGCACCCAGACCCGGCGCTGGGTACGCCGCGGGCTTGCCACCGTCTTCGTCGGCACCGTGGCGTGGCTGGTCATGTCCTACTTCTACCTCGGCCCCTGGTTGCCCGGGATCCTTGCCGTCGCGCTCGCCGTGGTGGCGATCGCGGGAATGATCCGGGACGCCGGGCCGGCGTGGATCGAGGACCGATGGCCGATCGAGACAGCAGAAGATCCCGCTGCAGCCGCGGCACTACCCGGCGATGCCCGGACCCGGCGGCTACGGCGGTTGTGCGCCCAGGTGACCAGCGGTGCGGCCACCGACGCCGAAGCGGCGGAGCTAGCCCACGTGCTCGCTGACCTTGCCCCGGGGCGGCCGGTACCCGACGTACGCCGCATCGACACCGCCTCCCTGGCCCGCATCGTGACATTGATCGAGGAGACATGAGCACACCACTCATCGCGCACGACGTTCCGACCACCGCGGCCCTCGCCGGGCGGGTGCTGGACCAGGTCGAACAGGTCGTCGTCGGCAAACGGAACGCCCTGGAGCTGGTCCTGGCCACCGTCCTGGCCGGCGGGCACGTGCTCATCGAGGACAACCCGGGACTGGGCAAGACGCTTGCCGCCCGCAGCCTGGCGCAGTCCCTGGGGCTGGAATTCACCCGGGCCCAGTTCACCCCCGACCTGCTGCCGGCAGACCTCACGGGCTCGTTCCTGTTCAACCAGCGCAGCGGTGAGTTCGAGTTCCGCCGGGGCCCGATCTTCACCGGGCTGCTCCTGGCCGACGAGATCAACCGGACCCCGCCGAAGACCCAGGCGGCGCTCCTGGAAGCCATGCAGGAGGGACAGGTCACCATCGAGGGCGAAACCTTCCCGCTCCCCCGCCCCTTCCACGTCATCGCCACCGCGAATCCCGTTGAGTACGAAGGCACCTACCCTCTCCCCGAAGCCCAGCTCGACCGGTTCCTGACCCGGGTCAGCTTTGGTTACCCCACCCCGGCCGAAGAGTTCGACGTGCTGGCCCGCCGCGTCGGCCGCCGCAGCGAGCAGGTCGACCTGGACCCGGTGATCGATGCCGAGGGATTGCCGGCCATGCAGCGGGTCGTCGAAAGCCTCCCGGTCGAGCAAACCGTAATGAGCTATTGCGTCGACCTGGCCGGAGCGACCCGCGGCGACGAACGGCTGGCCATCGGATCCTCACCACGCGGGTCCCTCGGCCTCCTGCTGCTGGCGCGCGCACTCGCCGTACTTCGTGGACGCAACTACGTGACCCCGGAGGACGTCAAACACGTCGCGATCCCGGTCCTCGCCCACCGGGTCACGGTCCGACCGGAGTTGTGGATGACCCAGGTGGACGGCACGAGCGTCGTCCGGGACATCATCGCGACCGTGCCCACCCCGCCCACGCACGGGGCGGTCGGCGGCACCTCCGACGAGGACTGACCGCGTGGCACAAGACTGGCGACCCACGTCGTGGCTGGTCGGCGCCGTCGTCGCCGGCATCACGGGATTGGCGCTGGCTGTCCTGTTGCGCCGCCCCGACCTGCTCATCTTGTCCTTCGTGCCCGCCGGAGTGGCGCTGTGGTCGTTGGTCACCCGCCCCGCGGTGACTCCCGAGATCGACCCCGCCGGAACCTCGCCGACGACCGCCACCGGGCAGCAGAGCGTTTGGTCCTTGCACGGCCGGCATCTCGGCCAGGCCGAACAATGGTGGACCCAGTGTGCGCCCATCAGCGGAATTCGTTGGGAGCAGGACATTCTCGGCGGCTACACGCACACCGCGGCGGCACGGCTCGAGGGCCGGTGGACCGCCGAGAGGATAGGCGCGGCCAGCGTCGGCGCCGCGGTCACCGAACTCATCTCACCCTGGGCCGCCTACCGGGTCGGGCCGATCCGGATCCCGGCCACCGAGGTCCGGGTGCGACCCCGCCCCTCCCCCATCGGCAGCCAGCTGCAGCTACCCCACCCGATCGGATTGGTCGGCGTCAATCGCAGTACGTCGCGCGGTTCCGGATCCGAGTTCGCCGACGTGCGCGCCTACCGGCCCGGCGATCGGCTCCGCGCCATCCACTGGCCGCGGACGGCGCGCACCGGGCAGTTGCACGTCCGGGACAACTACGCCGAGCAGGACGCTGCCGTCCTGGTGGTCGTCGACGGATCCGGCGGCGGGCAGAGTTGGCAGCGCGGCCTGCAGGCAGCGGCCACCGTCGCCGAGTTCTTCATCCGGCACGGCGATCGGGTCGCCCTGGTGGTCCTCGGGGCCGGCCGCCCGGCGTACCTGCCCTACGGTGCCGGCCAGCGTCACTACCATCGCATCGCCGATGTGCTCAGCACCGCCCGCGAACCGGCGGCCAGCGAGCCGCCACGTCAGGTGCGGTTGCCGGTCCAGGCCGGCTGCACCGTATTCGTGGTCTCCTCCGTCCTCACGCAGGTCGCCCCAGCAGTCGCGGTGGGATTGGCCCAGCGCGGGCTCCCGGTGATCGTGCTGGACACCGTCCCCGACGCCGGCGGTATCGCCGAGCCGGTGGACCAACTGACCATGCGGCTGCGGCTGCTCGAGCGGCGCCGCGTGATCGACCGGCTCACCCAGGCCGGTGCCCAAGTCACCGCCTGGGACGGTCCGGGAAGTCTGGAACTGCCGATGCGCCGGCTCGTGCGCCGGCCACCGCTCCGGGTGCGCGCATGACCTGGTGGCCCCGCCTGGCGGTCCTGGACCGCACCCGGATCGTTGCCTATCTGTCGGCCGCGGCGGCTGCCCTGGCCTTCATCGGATGCGCTACTGCAGCAGGGCATGTGGTCTTCTGGGGTGCGCTGTTGGTCATGCTGGGCTGGCTCGGGGCGCTGGTCGACGGATCGGCGGCCGGGCTCGTCCTCTTCACGGGCGCGCTCGTCCTGGACTGGATCGTGAGCGACACGCCCCCGACCACCTGGTGGGCGCTGCCGGCTGCAGCCCTGCTGGCGCTGATCTGGTCGGTCTGCGTGCTGGCCGGGGCGGGCCCGCATGCCGCCGCGCTGCCGCCCGGACTGGTGCGGGTCTGGCTCATCCGTACCGCGTGGCTGGCAGCAGGATGTTGCCTGCTGGGTGCGCTCGTGCTGGCCGCTACCGGCCGGATCAGCGTGGGGTCCCCGGGGCTGGCCGCGCTGGCTCTGCTGGCGATAGCCGGTGCGGCCGTGTGGTTCTCGGTCCGCGGCGCCGACTGAGTAGGCCGCCGGTCAGGCGGATTCCTTGCGGGGTGCGCGCTTGCGGATCGGCGCCTGTTTGCGCACGATCGTCGGGTTCACGTTGTCCAGGACGACTTCCCGGGTCACCACGACGCGGGCGATGTCGTCGTCGCTGGGCACGTCGAACATCACCGGCAGGAGGACTTCCTCCATGATCGCCCGTACGCCGCGTGCGCCGGTCCCGCGCAACATCGCCTGGTCGGCGATCGCCTCGACCGCGTCGTCGGTGAACTCCAACTCCACGCCGTCGATCTCGAACATCCGCTGGTACTGCTTGACCAGGGCGTTGCGCGGCTCGGTGAGGATCGACACCAGGGCCTCGCGGTCCAGGGGCTCCACGGTGGTGATCATCGGCAACCGGCCGATGAATTCGGGGATCAGGCCGAACTTGACCAGGTCCTCGGGCAGGACGTCGGTGAAGCTCTCCAACTCGTTCTTCTTGCTGCGCAGTTGCGCACCGAAACCCAGACCCTGACGGCCGATGCGGTCCTTGATGATCGTCTCCAGCCCGGCGAACGCACCACCCACGATGAACAGCACGTTCGTGGTGTCGATCTGGATGAACTCCTGGTGCGGGTGTTTGCGGCCACCCTGCGGCGGCACCGAGGCGGAAGTCCCTTCCAGGATCTTCAGCAGCGCCTGCTGGACTCCCTCACCGGAGACGTCCCGGGTGATGGAGGGGTTCTCGCTCTTGCGGGCGACCTTGTCGATCTCGTCGATGTAGATGATGCCGGTCTCGGCCTTCTTCACATCGAAGTCCGCAGCCTGGATCAGCTTCAGCAGGATGTTCTCGACGTCTTCACCGACGTACCCCGCCTCGGTCAGTGCGGTGGCGTCGGCGATCGCGAACGGCACGTTCAGCATCCGCGCCAGGGTCTGCGCCAGATAGGTCTTGCCGCAACCGGTCGGCCCGATCAGCAGGATGTTGGACTTGGCCACCTCGACGGCGTCACCGTGTTTGCCGATCTCCTCGGCGACCCGGATCCGCTTGTAGTGGTTGTAGACCGCGACCGCGAGCGCACGTTTGGCGGTCTCCTGGCCCACGACGTACTGCTCGAGGAAGTCGAAGATCTCCTTCGGCTTGGGTAGGTACTCAAGGCCCAACTCGGAGGTCTCGGACAACTCCTCCTCGATGATCTCGTTGCACAGCTCGATGCACTCGTCGCAGATGTAGACCCCCGGGCCGGCGATGAGCTTCTTGACCTGCTTTTGGCTCTTGCCGCAGAAGTTGCACTTCAGCAGGTCGCCACCTTCACCTATGCGTGCCACGGGCGGGCTCCTTCCCCTGCTGTGATCATCGTGCTGCGGTTGTTCGTCCCATTGAACTATCCCGACCCCATTGTGACCGGGTGGCCGGCCAGCGCGTCGAGCGTGTTTGCTCAGGGCGCAACCGGCCGGCGACCCGGCTGAGGTCCATCAGGGCTGCAAAGACGCCTTGCGGCTGGACAACACCTGGTCGATCAGGCCGTACTCCACGGCCTGCTCGGCGGTCAGGATCTTGTCGCGCTCGATGTCGTTGCGGACGTCCTCCTCACTGCGACCGGTGTGGTGGGCCAGGGTCTTCTCCAGCCATTCACGCATCCGGAAGATCTCGTTGGCGGTGATCTCCAGGTCCGTCGCGGTACCGCCGGTGCCTTCCATGGCCGGCTGGTGGATCAGGATCCGGGCGTTGGGCAGCGCGAACCGCTTGCCCTTGGCGCCAGCGCCCAACAAGATCGCAGCGGCCGAGGCTGCCTGACCGATCACGAAGGTCTGCACATCCGGCTGGATGTACTGCATCGTGTCGTAGATCGCGGTCAACGCGGTGAACGAGCCGCCCGGTGAGTTGATGTACATCAGGATGTCCCGATCGGGGTCCTGGCTCTCCAGCACGATCAGCTGGGCGATGATGTCGTCCGCGGACGCGTCGTCGACCTGCACCCCGAGGAAGATGATGCGGTCCTCGAAGAGCTTGTTGTAGGGGTCGGACCGCTTCATCCCGTAGGACGTGCGCTCCTCGAACTGGGGCAGGATGTAGCGCGAGGTCGGCGCGCTGAGGTTGTTCATGGAGACTCCTCCTGGCAGGTGAACGGCGGAACCGTAGGCGTCGGGCAACTGGCCGGTCATTCCGCCACCCCGCCCGCGTTGCTGTCCGGTGCGTCGGTCGAACGCTCGAAGACGTGGTCGACGAAGCCGTACTCCTTGGCCTCCTCGGCGGAGAACCAGCGGTCCCGCTCGGAGTCCGCGGTGATCTGCTCGACGGTCTGGCCGGTGTGCTCGGCGATCAGCTCGGCCATCTGCCGCTTGATGAAGACCAACTGCTCGGCCTGGATCTTGATGTCCGAGGCCGTACCGCCGATGCCTCCGGACGGCTGGTGCATCATCACGCGGGCGTGCGGCGTCGCGTACCGCTTGCCCGGGGTGCCCGCGGACAGCAGGAACTGACCCATGCTGGCGGCCATACCCATCGCGACCGTCGCGACGTCGTTGGGAATCCAGTTCATGGTGTCGAAGATGGCCATTCCCGCGGAGATCGAACCGCCCGGGGAGTTGATGTACAGCCAGATGTCCTTGTCCGGGTCCTCCGCGGCCAGCAGTAGCAACTGCGCGCAAATCGCGTTCGCGTTGTCGTCGCGGACGTCGGAGCCCAGAAAAATGATTCGTTCCTTCAGCAGCCGGTTGTAGATCTGGTCATCCAGTCCTCCGGCCGGCTGGGTGGCCGCAGTGGGCTGCGGCAGGTGTGCCTGGTTAACGGCGTTGCTCACGTCATCCCTCTTCGATCAAGGCACCTTCTCGGGTGCTCTCGGTGCGCTTTCATTGGACCCTAACGCCAGCCGCGGACGCGTTCGTCCCGGTTACGGGTGGTGTTCGCCAGCAGCGCAAGAGCACCCCGGCAACACCCGAGCCCGCCACCTGAGGGGCAGGTGGCGGGCTCGGGGCGCGAGGAGCGGTTCAGGCAGTCGGCGTGGGCTCGTCCTGCTCGTCCGCCTCGGCGACGATCTCCTCGGCGACGATGTCGTCGGCGTCCTCGGCGTCAGCCTCGTCCAGCTCGACGTCCTCGACCTCGTCGTCCAGTTCGTCCTCGAGCTCGGTGTCCAGTGCGTTCAGGTCGACGACCTCGCCGTTGGTGTCCTTGATGGTCACCTTCTCCAGGACCGCGGCCAACGCCTTGCGGCGGCCGACCTCGCCCATGATGGCCGGGATCTGGCCCTGCTGGTCCAGCATCTGCGCGAACTGGTTGGGGTCCAGACCGTACTGGCCGGCGCTGGCGATGATGAACTCGATCAGGTCCTGCTGGCCGACCTCGACCTTCTCGTCCCGGGCGATCCGGTCCAGGACGAACTGGGTCTGCAACTGCTTGCGGGTGGACTCGGTGACCTCGGCGCGGTGCTCGTCGTCGTCCAGGCGCTCCTCGCCCTCGAGGTGGGAGTGCACCTCGGCCTCGACCAGGGCGTCCGGGACCGGCAGGTCCAGCGTCTCCAGCAGGTGATCGAGCACCTTGTCTCGAGCCTGGATCCCCTGCTCCATCTTCTTGCCGCGCTCGACCTGCTCGGTGATCGCCGAGCGCAGTTCCTCGAGGTTCTCGTAGTCACCGGAGACGGTGGTCGCGAAGTCGTCGTCCAACTCCGGCAGCGTGCGCTCGGAGACGGAGTTGACGGTGACCGTGATGTCGGCATCCTCGCCCTCGTGCTCGCCACCGATCAGCGGGGAGGTGAAGTCCTTGGTCTCCCCGGCCGACAGACCGACGACGGCCTCGTCCAGACCGTCGAGCATGTTGCCCGCACCGATCAGGTAGTCGACCGCCGCGACATCGTCGATCTCCTCGCCGTCGATTTCGGCGCGCAGACCGATGTTGACCGTGTCGCCGTCCTGGGCGGCGCGGTCGACGGCGGCAACGGTGCCGAAGCGCTCGCGCAGCGCGTCCAGCTCTGCGTTGACGTCGTCGTCGGTGACCGACACGGGGTCGACCTCGACCGTCACCTCCTCGAAGGCGGGCAGCTCGAAGTCGGGAACCACGTCGACCTCGACGGTGAAGCTCAGGTCGTCCCCGTCAGCCGCCGGGACCGCGGTGACGTCGACCTCCGGCTGACCGATGGGCTGAATCTCCTGCTGGTCGACCGCCTCGCTGTAGAACTGCGGCAGCGCCTCGTTGACCGCCTCCTGCACGACCGCACCGCGACCGACACGCTGGTCGATGATCCGCGCAGGAACCTTGCCCTGCCGGAATCCGGGCACCTGCACCTGGCTGGCGATCGTCGCGTACGCCGCGTCCAGACTTGGCTTCAGTTCCTCGAACGGTACGTCGACGGTGAGCTTGACCCGGGTGGGGCCGACATGTTCTACGGCACTCTTCACTGCTGCGATCTCCAAGCTGAGTTCGGGGTGGTCATCAGAGGTTGCTCTGACATCGATCCGGACGGCCTTCACATGCCGCCACACCAAGAGCCCATGCTAACGGTCGGGGTAGCCGGATTCGAACCGGCGGCCTTCCGCTCCCAAAGCGGACGCGCTACCAAGCTGCGCCATACCCCGCAACGGATCGTCCGTTTTGGGCGGTACGACCTGCGGGCAGTAGGCTAACCGCTCGGCGGATCCAGCCGTTGGCCGGGCTCCATCGCGGGGGCCGGACAACACCGCAGGACCGCCAACGCGGGTGTAGCTCAATGGTAGAGCCCCAGTCTTCCAAACTGGCTACGCGAGTTCGATTCTCGTCACCCGCTCCACCGTTCATGGCTTTCCCACGTTCAATTCACCACATTCGAGCATTACCTTCCGCCCGCACCCTTTGTGGGGTTGACTTGAATCAACTCCATCTGGAGGCAACGAGACCGCCGTTCGGGGCGGAGAGCAACGAAGGAGAACACCATGGGATTGCTTGACGACGCGAAGGAAAAGCTCGAAGAGGCCAAGGACAAGGTCGAAGAGTTCATCCACGAGCACAAGGACGACGCCGAGGGCGCCATCAACAAGGCGGGCGACTTCGTCGACGAGAAGACCGGCGGCAAGTACGCCGACAAGGTCGACCAGGCGCAGTCCTTCGCCAAGGAGCAGGTGGACAAGGTCGACGGCGCCAAGTGAGCCGTTGACGTCACGCAGCAGGGCCGGGACATCGTCCCGGCCCTGCTGCGTTATCCGCGGGTCGACGTCCTGCGCGTCGGCTCAGGTCCGCCAGAGCAGAACGATCGCGCGGTCATCGGTCTCTCCCGACCGGGCCGCCGCGCAGAGGCGGCCGGCAGCGCCGCTGAACCCGGTCGCGGCGGCGCGATCCGCCTGACCGAGCAGGCGGTCAAGACCCTGGAACAAGTCGAATCCAGGGGCTTCGATCACGCCGTCGGTGAACAGCAGCAGAGCGTCACCGCGTTCCATCACGCCGTGAGCGCGGGGGTAGTCCTCCGGACTCTGCTGATCCAGGACACCCAACAGCACGCCACTGGCGCCCGAGACCGGTTGCCACCGACCCCGGCCGGCCTGGAAGTGCACAGCGGCCGGGTGCCCCGCAGAGCCCACACTGAACCGCCCGGTCTCGAGGTCGATGGCCGCGTGGATCGCGGTGGCGAAACCCTCGGACCAGCCCTGCCGCACGAGGTGCTGGTTGGCGGAGGAAGGAAACGGTCCGGTTCGACCGCGCCGAGAAGCCCCGACAGCGCACCACCGAGCAGGAGCGAACGGCTGCCGGCGGTGCAACCCTTGCCGGAGACGTCCACCACCGCGATTTCCAACGTGCTGTTCGTCGGGCAATCCGCCACGACGAAGTCACCCGAGAAGCTGTCACCGTGCGCCGGGGCGATGCAGGAGTCCAGATTCCAGCCTGCTGGCAGGACGGGTAGCCGGCCCTGGGCGCGCAGCCGCTCGCGCAGGTCGACCAGCATGGACGTGCCGACCGCTGGCGGAATACCCACCTCGCTGCGCCGACGGTCGGCGACCAGCAGGACTCCCATCGTGACCGCAAGGACCGCCAGGAAACTTCCGACGGTGTGTTTCGGGGTCTGCGGCAACAGACTGCTGATCACTCCCGCCACGGCGAGTGTGACGTAGCTGGCCAGCAACTGGGTGCCGTGCAAAAGGGTTGCCGCCGCGACAGCGACGAACACGAACGCCGCGTATGACACGGAGTGGGGAAAGCGAACCACGAGAGCTGTGATCGAAGCCGTGAGAGCCACGATGACCGCTGCCATCGCCCAATCGCGAGTGGGGCGTGCCGTCGATGTGTCACGACTCAGCAGACGGCGTGGCGCGAGCGCCGCGTCGATAACCATGTTCGGAAACTACGATGTGTGAGCGTCTGAGAGTAGTTTCTTTACCGTGTTCTTAACTCGTCAAGACACAATCTGGAACCGGCCCGGGCGCAGCATTCACCCCTGCGGAGGCAGCGCGCCCGTCTCCTCGTAGGCCGCCACCTCGGCGAGGCGCCGAGCATGGCGTTCGACACCGGAGAACGGCGTCTCCAGGAAGATCTTGGTCATCGCCTTGGCCTGCTCCAGCGTCGTGAACCGTCCGCCGAAGGAAATGATCTGCGCGTCGTTGTGCTCCCGGGCCAGCTGCGCCAGTTCGGTGGTGTAGCACAGCGCCGCCCTGATGCCTTTGACCTTGTTCGCCGCCATCTGCTCGCCGTTGCCGGAACCGCCGAGTACGACGCCCAGCGACCCCGGGTCGGCCGCCACCGCTTCCGCCGCCCGCAGCACGCACACCGGGTAATCGTCCTCCGCGTCGTATTCCACCGGCCCGTGGTCGACGACCTCGTAGCCCTCCCCGGCAACCAGGCCACCAGGGCCCGTTGCAATTCGTACGCCGCGTGATCGCCGCCCAGATGAACTCGCATCGTTCGCTCCTTGTGAGGGGGATGGGTCAGGAGAAGTCCGGACCCTTGGTCCGGGTCCGCTTCAACTCATAGAAACCGGGGGTACCTGCCACCAGGACGCAGCCGTCCCAGAGCTTGCCGGCTGCTTCACCCTTGGGAGCCGGGGTGACCACGGGGCCGAAGAACGACGTACCCGCAACGGTGATGACGGGGGTTCCCACGTCCTCGCCGACCAGCGAGATCGCCCGGTCGTGGGAGGCGCGCAGCGCGGTGTCCACCTTGTCACCGGGCACGGTGTCGAAGGCGTCGATGAGGTCGGGCGGTAGGCCCACCTCGGCGAGGGACTCGACCACCACGGCGCGCAGGTCGTCGGCGTCCTTGCCCCGGCCGCCGGGGTGAAGGCGGGTACCGATCGCGTCGTACATCGGCTTCTTGACCTCGTCGCCGTGCGCCAGCGCGGCCGCCGTGACCACACGCACCGGACCCCAGCCCCGGTCGAGCATGGCCCGGTAGTCCTCGGGCAGGTCGCGTCCCTCGTTCAGCACGGACAGACTCATGACCGACCAGGTCACCTGGATGTCGCGGACCTTCTCGACTTCCATCAGCCAACGCGAGGTCATCCACGCCCACGGACACAACGGGTCGAACCACATTTCCACGTTCTCGGTAGTCACCGCCCCATCGTGCCGCACCCGCCTCGCGTCCGCACCACCGGAGCGCAAGGCCGGGTGGCGGCCCGGGTGCGTGTAAGGATGATCAGCATGCCGGGGACCAACTTGACCCATGCCGAGGCCCACGCTCGGTCACTGCTGGTGGACGTCGTCAACTACGACGTCCATATCGACGTCACCCAGAGCGCCGAGTTCTTCTCGACGCACACGACGATCGCCTTCCACTGCTCCGAACCCGGGGCGTCGACCTTCCTCGACTTCATCGGGGAATCCGTCGAATCCATTGTGCTGAACGGCGAATCCCTCGTGCCTGCAGCGCTGTACGACGGCTCACGCATCGAGCT
Source organism: Branchiibius cervicis (assembly GCF_042661605.1). Taxonomy (NCBI): domain Bacteria; kingdom Bacillati; phylum Actinomycetota; class Actinomycetes; order Micrococcales; family Dermacoccaceae; genus Branchiibius; species Branchiibius cervicis. Next base: position 1,019,338 of record NZ_JBHSWJ010000002.1, on the reverse strand, counting down.
TCCGCAGCTCGGAGTGGACAACGTCGTCGAGGTGCGCGCCACGGGCCGCTTCATGAACACCGGTGAGGGGTTGCACCGGTTCGTCGACCCCGCCGACCAGGAGGTCTACCTCTACACCCAGTTCGAGGTCGCCGACGCACGCCGGATGTTCGCCGTCTTCGAGCAGCCGGACCTGAAGGCCACCTTCACCTTCACCGTCACCGCACCGGCCCGCTGGGAGGTGCTGTCCAACCAGCCGACGCCGGAGCCCGTGCCGGCCGAGGGCAGCTACACCGGACCGGGCGGAACGGTCGAGCCGGTGGCGACGTGGCGCTTCGACCCGACGCCGCGCCTGTCGTCCTACGTGACCGCCCTCGTCGCCGGGCCCTACCACCTGGTCCGCTCGACGGCTCAGACCCGCAACGGCGATCTGCCCCTGGCGGTGGGCTGTCGCCAGTCGCTCGCGCAGTACCTCGACGCGGACAACATCCTCGACGTCACGCGGCGCGGATTCGCCTACTACGAGGACATGTTCGACTACCCCTACCCGTTCGCGAAGTACGACCAGATTCTCGTGCCGGAGTTCAACGCGGGCGCGATGGAGAACGCCGGATGCGTGACCTTCGCCGAGGCGTACGTCTTCCGCGGCGCCGTCACCGAGGCCATCGTGGAGGCCCGGGCGCAGACGATCCTGCACGAGATGGCTCACATGTGGTTCGGCGACCTGGTGACCATGCGCTGGTGGGACGACCTGTGGCTCAACGAGTCCTTTGCCGAATGGTCGGCGACCACCTGCGCCGCGGAAGCCACCCAGTGGTCCGCCGTGTGGACCTCCTTCGCGGTCGCCGACAAGGCGTGGGCCTACAACCAGGACCAGTTGGCCTCGACCCACCCGATCGTGGCGGACATCCCCGATCTGGAGGCCGTGGAGAGCAACTTCGACGGCATCACCTACGCCAAGGGCGCCTCCGTGCTCAAGCAGTTGGTGGCGTACGTCGGTCGGGACAATTTCGTTGCCGGACTGCGCAATTACTTCCGAAAGCATGCCTTCGGCAACACCCGGTTGGACGATCTGCTCACCGAACTCGAGGCAACCTCAGGTCGCGATCTGCGAGCCTGGAGCGCCCTGTGGCTGGAGACGGCCGGTGTGAACACGCTGACCCCGATCGTCACGGTCGACGACGAGGGCCGTTACTCGCAGGTGGTCCTGGAGCAGACCGCGCCGGCCGAGCACCCGACGCTGCGCCCGCAGGCCATCGCGGTCGGCCTCTTCGATCTGATCGACGGCACGCTGCACCAGCGTCTGCAGGTGCGCCTCGACGTCGACGGTCCGCGCAGCGTCGTCGCCGATCTGGTCGGCCAGCCGCAGGCCGACCTGCTGCTGGTCAACGACGAGGATCTGGGCTACACCAAGACCCGGCTTGACGCGCGGTCGTTGCAAACGGTGGTCGCACATCCGTTGGCGCTGAAGGACTCCCTGGCCCAGGCGGTCGTCCTGGGCGCAGCGTGGGACATGACCCGGGACGCCGCCATGTCCGGTCGTGACTTCATCACCATGGTGCTGGCCAGCATCACCGATCCGATGAGTTCGATGATGCTGCGCACCGTGCTGCGCCAGATGTCGTACGCCGCCCGCTTCTTCGTCGCCGCGCAGCATCGGCCCCAGGTCGACGTGCAGATCGCCCGGGACCTGCGGACCGCGGCGCAACAGGCGCCGGCCGGCAGCGATGCCCAACTGCAACTGGTCAGCGCCTTCGCTGCCGCAGCGACCGATCCCGATGACGTAGCGTGGGTCGGTGCGCTGCTGGAGGGCACGGCCGACCTACCGGGGCTCGCGGTCGACACCGAGATGCGGTGGACCCTGCTGACCGGGCTGTGCTCGGCCGGTGCCGCGGGCGAGGAGCAGATCGCGGCGGAACTGCAACGCGACCCCTCTTCCACCGGCCACGAGCGTGCGGCCCGGGCGCGGGCGTCCATTCCGACCCCGGCGGCGAAGCAGGCCGCCTGGAACACCTTGGTCAACGACCCCACGGTGCCCAACCAGACGATCAACGCCATCGCGTTGGGGTTCAGCACCCCGCACGACCCCGAGCTTCTGCGACCGTTCGTGCAGCCGTATTTCGGGCAACTCGAAAACATCTGGAAGACAAGGACATTCGCGATCGCCCAGGCGATCACGTCCTTGTCGTTCCCCGCGGCGCTGGCCGATCAGGACCTGCTGGACGCCACCAACGCCTGGCTCGACGAGCATCCGCAGGCGTCCTCCGGCGCCCGCCGGGCGGTCGCCGACCACCGGGACGGCCTGAAGCGGGCACTCACCGCCCAGGCGTACGACGCGTCCGCCTGAGCGCGGTCAGTCACCGTCGGCGGCGCGGACCGCGTCGTTGAACGCACGCAGCAGCTTCTTCCCGCGCCGGGACCGCGTGACGTCACCGAGCAGGAGCGGCGTACGGTCCGGACCGCCGATCGGAAGACGCCAGTTCGGGTATTCGTCGTTGGTGCCGGGCTGGTTGATGGTCCGCACGTCGCCGACCAGATCGTTGACCGAGACACCCAGCAGCCGACTGGGCGCCGCGGCCAGGTACACGTACAGCGCTTCGACGATGTCCTCGATCGAGGCGTCCTGACCGATCAGCCCGGCGTCGCGTAAGGCGTTGACCATGGCGTCGCGCTGGGCACTGTCCTCGGCGACCTCCTCCGACCAATCGCGCGTCAGCAGACCCAGCCGTCGACGCACCTGCAGATGCTCGCCCTGCAGGTAACCGGCGGTGGGCGGCAGATCGTGCACCGTGACCGTCGCGAGCGCCAGCGGTCGATACGAGGACGGCGGTCGCGGTGTACGGCCGTCCTCCTGCCGCTCGAACCACAGCACCGACGTACCCAGTAGTCCTCTGTCCGTGAGGTAGTCGCGCACGTTGGGCGCCACGGTGCCCAGGTCCTCCCCACGACCACGGCGCCCGCACGCTGGGCTTCCAGCACCAGCACGCTGATCATCGCCTCGTGGTCGTAGCGCACGTAGGTACCGTCGGTCGGCTTCATCCCCCGGGGGATCCACCACAGCCGGAAGAGGCCGAGAATGTGGTCGATGCGCAACCCGCCGGCCATGGCCAGGGTGGTGCGCAGCATGTCGCGCAGTGGCCGATACGCCTGCTGCTCAAGGCGATCGGGTCGCCACGGCGGTTGACTCCAGTCCTGCCCGAGCTGGTTGTAATCGTCGGGCGGCGCCCCCACCGACACCCCGGCGGCGAAGATCTCCGGACCGGCCCACACCTCCGCTCCGCCGGGGTGCACACCCACGGCGATGTCGTGGACCACGCCGACCCGCATGCCAGCGGCCCGGGCCTCGCGATGCGCACCGGCCAACTGGTCCTGCACGACCCACTGCAGCCAGCAGTGGAAGTCGATCTCGTCGGCCAGTTCGCGGCGCGCGGAGGCCACCGCATCGCTACGCGGATCCTGCAACCGGGCGGGCCATTGCTCGGCGGGCAGACCGTACTTCTCGGCCAGCGCGCACCAGGTGGCGAAGTCGCTCAGCGACTGCCCCTCGCGGGCGCAGAACGCGGCGAAGTCACGGGAGTGCCGCCCGCTGCGCTGACCGCGATGCAGCACGCGCAACGCCGCCCGCTTGGCCGCCCACGCCGCGTCGCGGTCCAGGAAGTCGAACTCGTTCAGCCGGCGCGCGTCGTCGGCGTGCCATTCGATCAGCTGTCGTTCGGCGGCCCCGAGGTAGCCGATGTCGGCGACTTCCTCGACCCGGATGTAGAGGGGATTGACGAACCGGCGCGAGGTCGGCAGATACGGCGACGGCTCCATCGGCGGGATCGGCTCGGCCGCATGCACCGGGTTGGCCAGCACGAAATCGGCTCCGTTACCGGCCGCCCAGGTCGCCATCTCCGCCAGATCGGCCGCGTCACCCAGGCCCCACGACCGCTCGGAGCGCACCGAGTACACCTGGGCGGCTAGACCCCAAGCCCGTTGCCGGCTCAGGGAATCGGGCAGTTCCAGCGTGTTCGGCGCGACGATCACCTCGACGCTGTGCGTGTCCTTCCCGGCGATACTCACCTCCAGGCGGTGATACCCGGTCGGCAGGTCACCGGGTAGGACCACGGCGGCTTCCCCGATGAGTTCCCCGTCGATGGTGCGCGGCTCGACGACGTGCTCGCCTGCGGGTGCGGGCGCCGTACTGCCGTCCTCCAGCCGCAGCGAAGCGGTGAACTCCTGCCCGTGCGGCAGGTGGATCAGGACCGTCGGCGTCCAGCCTTCACGGGCGACGACCACCGGGGGCAACGTACGCCGCCACGCAGCGGAGCGCTGCTCCTGCACCGCCGCCTCGGCCGAGTCGTCATCCGTGACCTCGACCCCGAGTGCCGACAGCACGGCTCGGATCGTGTCGGCACTGACCCGGACGTGTTTGCCGGACCAATCGTGATATTCGGTAGCGACACCGAAGACACCGGCCAGTTCCAGCAGCGTCGCGGAGGGTTGCGGGTCAGTTGTCGTGGATTCCGCCGGCATGATTCAAGTTTGTCAGAGCCAAGGGCCCAAGATGGGAGCCATGCACGCCTTGGACTGGCTCTGGCACTTCGACGCACCACAGATGAGCGGTGAATCGCTTCGTGACTGGTTGCTCGGTACTCCGCTACTGATCGTCATCGTCATCGTTTTCGGTCTTGCGGTCCGGTGGCTGATCTTCCGCGCGATCAACCGGGGAGTCACCGTGATGCAGCGCAACCAGGAACGCCGCGGCAGCCCGGGCGGGCAGCGGATCGTGCGTCCGGCGGACGAACTGGAGACCGAGCGGCGCAAGCAACGGGCGCTCACCGTGGGCGCTTTGCTGAAGTCGATCACGACGGTCGTCACCGCGATCGTCATCGCCTTGACCGTCATGGCCATGCTCGGCGTGCCGTTGGCGCCGCTGGTGACGACCGCCGGTGTCGGTGGTGTCGCGCTCGGCTTCGGCGCGCAAAGCCTGGTCAAGGACTACTTGTCGGGCATCAGCATGATCATCGAGGACCAGTACGGCGTGGGCGACGTGATCGACACCGGCCAAGCCATCGGGACGGTCGAGGAGGTGACCTTGCGGATCACCCGGATCCGGGACGCCCAGGGCGTCGTCTGGTACGTCCGCAACGGGGAGATCCTGCGACTGGGCAACAAGTCACAGGGCTGGGCCAACGCCCGGGTGGACGTGCCGATCCGCTATGACCAGGACGTGGAGAAGGCGCTGAACGTTCTACGTAAGGTCGCGAAGGACTTCGCCGACGACGACACCTGGAACGCGGTGTTGGTCGAAGAGCCCGACGTGGTCGGTGTCGACTCGGTCGCCGGCGGAGCCGTGACCCTCACGACGATCCTGTCCTGCCTGCCGGGGCAGCAACTGCCCGCGGCTCGGGAGTTCCGGGCCCGGGTGAAGGTGGCGATGGACAACGCCGGCATCGTGATGGCGGCCGCTCCGCCGGCGGCCGGTGCCGTGGTACCCCCGCCGGGTCGTGACCGGCAGACCTAGGAGACTGGACCAGTGACGGACACGTTCTACGACCAGATCGGTGGCGCGGAGACCTTCCACAAGCTGGTCGCTGCCTTTTATGCGGGAGTGCGCTCCGATGAGCCGCTGCGTGCGCTCTACCCCGAAGAGGATCTGCAACCCGCCGAGCGTCGTTTGCGGATGTTCCTCGAGCAATATTGGGGCGGTCCGACGACCTACTCCGAGGAACGCGGCCATCCCCGGCTGCGCATGCGGCACATGCCGTTCGCCGTGACGCCGGATATGCGCGACCGGTGGCTGCTGCACATGATGAACGCGGTCGACAGCCTCGACCTCGACCCGGCGCATGACCTGATCCTGCGCGACTATCTCACCCGCGCGGCGTACTCCTTGGTGAATACTCTCGACGACGAGCAGGAGACCCAGCAGTGACCAGTTCGGCCCCCTGGTGGCGCGAAGCCGTCATCTACCAGATCTACCCCCGCTCGTGGGCGGACGCCGATGGGGACGGGGTCGGTGACCTGCCCGGCATCACCGCGCGGCTGCCCTACCTCGCAGACCTGGGGGTCGACGCGGTGTGGCTGTCGCCGTTCTATGTCTCGCCGCAGGCCGACGCCGGCTACGACGTCGCCGACTACCGCGACATCGACCCGGTCTTCGGTGCGTTGTCCGATGCCGACGCGCTGATCGCGCGGGCTCACGAATTGGGTCTGCGGGTGATCGTCGACCTGGTGCCCAATCACACCTCGGACGAACACGCGTGGTTCCGCGCGGCCCTGGCGGCGGGTCCCGGCTCGCCTGAACGGGATCGCTACATCTTCCGAGACGGCAGCGGCGACGAGCCGCCGAACAACTGGTCCAGCGTCTTCGGCGGAAGCGCCTGGACGCGGGTCACCGACTCCGATGGTTCCCCCGGCCAGTGGTACCTGCATCTGTTCGATGTGAAGCAGCCGGACCTGAACTGGGAAAACCCCCAGGTACGAAGCGAATTCGAGGACATCCTACGCTTCTGGCTGGACCGGGGTGTCGACGGTTTCCGGGTCGACGTGGCGCACGGACTGGTCAAGGCCCAGGGCCTGCCGGACTGGTCGGGTCCGATGAACATGCTCGACCTACCCGACCCGACCCAGCGGCCGCCCATGTGGGACCAGGACGGTGTGCACGAGATCTACCGCTCGTGGCGGGCGATCCTGGACAGCTACAACCCGCCTTCCGCGGCGGACCACGACCCCTCCCGGGACCGGGCGATGTGCGCCGAGGCATGGGTCGATCCGCCCGAGCGGCTGGCCCGCTACGTGCGACCCGATGAGTTCCACCAGGCGTTCAACTTCGACTACCTCAACGCGCCATGGCAGGCCGACTCCCTGCGCGCGACGATTACCGCCTCGCTGGCCGCGGACGACGCCGTCGGGGCGCCGACGACGTGGGTGCTGTCCAATCACGACGTCGTGCGGCACGTCAGTCGCCTGGGTCTGCCGGTGGGTACGCCGCGACCCAACGGCATCGGCGCCGAGGATACCCAGCCCGATCAGGAGGTGGGCGCTCGTCGTGCCCGCGCGGCCACCACGATCATGTTGGCGCTGCCCGGCGGTGCGTACATCTACCAGGGCGAGGAGCTCGGCCTGCCCGAGCACACGGCGCTGCCAGATGAGGTCCGCCAGGATCCGACGTTTGCGCGTACGGCGGGTGCCGAGTTGGGAAGGGACGGCTGCCGGATCCCGATGGCATGGGAGAAAGACTCTCCTGCTTATGGATTCAACGACACCGGGAACACCTGGCTACCGCAGCCCGCAGAGTTCGCCGACCTCGCCGCGGATCAGCAAGTAGGCGTCACCGACTCCTCCCTGGAGCTCTACCGGACCCTGCTCACCACCCGCCGCGACCGGGGCATCGGCTCCGGCACGTTGTCCTGGGTCGACGCCGGTGCGGACGTGCTGAGCTTCACGGTGCGCGGAGCGACGGGTGAGCAGACCACGCTGCTGGCCAATCTGTCCGCGGAACCGGTGAACGTCCCGCCGGGACATCAGGTGCTGGTCGACTCCGACCCGGCCGGGGACGGCGCCCGGGTGGCGCCCGATACGGCGGTCTGGTTGCGGCGTACGTCCTAGCGGGTTGCGCCGGCCGGCAGGTTCTCCTTCGGCCGGCCCAGCACCGCCCTGACCACGAGACCGACCACCAGCGCCCAGAAGGCGGCGCTCACGCCGGCGACGGCAACCCCGGATGCTGCCGTGACGAAGGTGAGCACCGCGGGCAGATGGTTCTCGGGCGCCGCCAGCGCCGCCGTGAGACTACCGGCCAACGTGGACATCAACGCGAGGCCGGCGACGGCGGCGATCACGCCAGCGGGCGCCAGCACCACGAGTTGGCCGAACGCTCCTGCGGCCAACCCGAGACCGATGACGACCAGTCCCGACGTGACGCTGGCGATCCAGCGACGGGAGCGATCCGGGCCGGCCTCGGGCCCGGCTGCCAGGGCTGCGCTGATGGCGGCCAGGTTGATGGCGTGACCCCCGGCCGGCGCTCCCAGCACGGTGCCTGCGCCGGTGACGAGCATGGATCGACGCCACGGCACCTGATAGCCAAGGCTTTTCATCACCGCGACCCCGGGAACGTTCTGCGAGGCCATAGTCACCAGGTACAACGGCAACGCGATCCCGATCACGGCACCGAAGGTGAGGTGCGGGGCGGTCAGACTGATCTGGGGCAGGAACTGGTCCGTGCGGATCGAAGTGCCGGTGCGCACCAGGTGCACCGCGATCACGACCGCTGCCGCGCAGAAGGCCAACGGTGAGGCCCAGCGCGGCCAGAACCGCAGCGCCAGCAACCAGACGATCACGACCGGCGCCACGGCGAGCGGATCGCGAGCCAGACCGGTGACCGGACCGAGGCACAGCTGGAACAAGATCCCGGCCAGCATCGCCTGAGCGATAGCCCCTGGAATGGCCGAGATCAACGCACCCAGCCGCGAGATCAGACCGGTGAGCACGATGAGCACACCGGTGAGTAAGAAGGCGCCGACGGCCGCAGGCCATCCGCCCGAGACCATCCCGGTGGCGGCCAGTAGCGCCGCGCCGGGCGTCGACCAGGCGACGGTGATGGGAATCCGGGTCCAGGCGGCGAGCAGGATCGACCCGGCGCCCATCGTGACGCTGACCGCGAGCAACCCGCTGGCCGCCTGACTCGCTGTGGCCCCGACTGCGGCAAGACCGGTGAGGATCACCACGAAGGAACTGGTGAATCCGACCAGCGCACAAACGACTCCGGCCGTGATCGGCCGGAGGACGGGACCGGTCAACGCACCAGGACGTGGCCGGCCGGAGTGGTCAACCGGTACCACCGACCAGCGGTGAAGACCGTCGCCTCCTCGCCCACCAGGAAGCCCAGCGCGTGTGCTCCGAGTGCCACGCTGGCGCTGAGCCCGTCCGCAGCGGCGGGCAGCGGAATGCTGGCCGACCACACCCGCTGACGTTCGGTCTCCTGGCGTACGGCGCTCAGGGGCGCCCGAGCCGACACCGCCAATGCTTCGAGACCCTCCGTCGCGGTCCGGCGCAGCGTCTCGACCGGCACCTGTGCCACCGGCCGCCAACCGCTGCGCGGCGGCGAGACCGCAGCCCACGTCGTCTGCACCGTCATCGGCGGGACCGGCAATTCGTGGTCATCGGTCGGTCTGGCCAGCCGGTCCGCAACTGCGGAAAGACCTACCACGACATCGAGATTCGCCGGCTGCGCCAGTTCGAGGACCCGAAGGCCCACCGTCGTCCCCTCACCCAGCAGCCCCCGGCCCTTGACGACGCCCACCCAGGCAGCGAGCGCCGTACCGGACGCCTGCAGACGGATCGCACCGTCTTCCTCCAACCGGCGGGCACGAGCGACGTACGTGCTCAGGTCCGCCCAGGTCTCCTGATCGACCAAGTGGAGACTGCTCATGCCCCGCGCCGCTTCATCGGCACGGGCGCCCCGCTGCGGGAGTTCAGAATCTCGCGCAGATCATCGGGGATCCGGACCGGCTTCTGATCGGTCATGTCGAAGGCGACCTGGGTCGTCAGCGCCCGGGCACACAGGCGCGCCTCCGGTTCCGGCGAGTCGTAGAGCTCGTAACTGGTGTCGAACGACGCGCCGGCCACCCGGGAGACCCACAAGTGCACCGCCACCGCCTGACCCCGGAAATGCAGTTGATCCAGATAGTCGATCTCCGCGTGCGCGACCAGCAGGCCGTTCGATCGGCGCACCGGGCCCAACCAGTCGTGAAAGGCCTTGATCCGCGCTTCTTCGAGCAGCCTGAGGAATTGCACGTTGTTGACATGGCGCAACGCGTCCAGATCCGACCAACGCAGGTCAACGGTCACGACGGTCGGTGTGTCAGGCATGGGTCCATCCTTGCAAAGCGTCGACCTGGACCTGGATAGAGTCAGCGACTGTGAGTTCGCTACCGCCTTCCGATGACGCTGCCCCGAGCGCGGCCGACACCTTCCGGCAGTTGCTCGAGGTCCTCGACCTCAAACCGGCCGGCAGCTGGTCGCTGGAGGTCAGCGACACCACCGGCGCCTTCAGCGACGGGTCGCAACGCGACATGGAACTGTTCGTAGGCACCAGCCAACCCACCCCGCAACGGCGCGCGTTCGGCGGCCAGGTGCTGGCTCAAACCGTGATGGCCGGTGGCCTCAGCGTGCGAGGGGCCGGGCTGCCCGATCGGCGGATCCACAGCCTGCACGCGTATTTCATCCGGCCCGGTGACTCATCGGCTCCGATCAACTTCGCCGTGGAGAACCTGCGCGACGGCAATTCCTTCTCCCAACGGCGGGTTCACGCTCTCCAGGGCGGCCAGACCATCCTGTCCGGGACGTTGTCGTTCCAGGAACCGGCAGAGGGCCTGGACCACCAAGCGCCGATGCCCGCGGTGCCGGACCCCGAGCGGGTGTGGACCGCCAAGGAGGAACTCGACGGGCTGGCCGGCATGCACCCCGCCGTCGACCATTGGATCAACCGAGCCGTCGACGTGCGAACGGTCGAGGGAGCGTTGTACTTCAAACCCGGTCGGCAGCACTACGCCGGCCAGAACGTGTGGATGAAAGCCGTCGAACCGTTGCCGGACGATCCGCTGATCCACGCCGCGGTCCTGGCCTACGCCAGCGACTACACGCTGCTGGAGCCAGTGCTGCGCCGCCACGGTCTGGTCTGGGCCGACAAGCGGCTGCGACCCGCGAGCCTTGACCATTCGATGTGGTTCCATCGCCCGGCCCGGATCGACGAGTGGGTGCTCTACACCCAGGAGTCACCCTCCGCCTCCGGTGGCCGTGGGCTGGGGATCGGCAAGATCTTCGCCCAGGACGGCACCCTGGCGTGCACCGTGGCGCAGGAGGGGATGGTGCGCATCAAGCAGGACACCGCCAAGAGCCGCTACGACCTTTAGCCGGCCATCGTCAGTCGCGCGTGAGCTTGCGGTGCGTCACCCGGTGCGGGCGCGCTGCCTCCGGACCCAGGCGCTCGATCTTGTTCTCCTCGTACGCCTCGAAGTTGCCCTCGAACCAGTACCACTTCGACGGGTCCTCATCGGTGCCCTCGTAGGCCAGGATGTGCGTGGCCACGCGGTCGAGGAACCACCGGTCGTGGCTGATCACGACCGCGCAACCGGGGAACGCCAGAAGTGCGTTCTCCAATGACCCGAGGGTCTCGACGTCCAGGTCGTTGGTGGGCTCGTCCAACAGCAACAGGTTGCCGCCCTGCTTCAGCGTCAGTGCGAGGTTGAGCCGGTTGCGCTCGCCACCGGACAGCACCCCGGCCTTCTTCTGCTGATCCGGACCCTTGAAGCCGAACTGCGAAACGTAAGCACGAGAGGGGATTTCGACCTTACCGACGACGATGTGGTCCAGTCCGTCGGACACGACCTCCCACAGCGACTTGTCCGGATCGATGCCGGCGCGGTTCTGGTCGACGTAACTGATCTGCACCGTGTCACCGACCTTGACGGTGCCGGAGTCCGGTTCTTCCAGGCCGACGATGGTCTTGAACAGCGTGGTCTTACCGACACCGTTCGGACCGATCACACCGACGATGCCGTTGCGCGGCAGGCTGAAGGACAACCCGTCGATCAGGACCCGCTCGCCGAAGCCCTTGCGCAAGTCGTCAACCTCGATGACCTGGGAGCCCAGGCGCGGACCCGGCGGGATCTGGATCTCCTCGAAGTCCAGTTTGCGGGTCCGGTCGGCTTCGGCGGCCATCTCCTCGTAGCGGGCCAGCCGGGCCTTGCTCTTGGTCTGGCGGGCCTTGGCGTTGGAGCGCACCCACTCCAGCTCATCCCGCAGGCGCTTGGCCAGTTTGGCGTCCTTCTTACCCTGCACCTGAAGGCGTTCTTCCTTCTTCTGCAGGTACGTGGAGTAGTTGCCTTCGTAGGGGTACAGCCGGCCGCGGTCCACCTCGGCGATCCATTGCGCGACGTGGTCCAGGAAGTACCGGTCGTGGGTCACGGCCAACACGGTGCCCGGGTAGGCGGCCAGGTGTTGTTCCAGCCAGTTCACCGACTCGGCGTCCAGGTGGTTGGTGGGCTCGTCCAGCAGGAGCAGGTCCGGCTTGGACAGCAGCAGCTTGGCCAGAGCCACGCGGCGGCGTTCACCACCGGACAGCACCGTGACGTCGGCATCTCCGGGCGGGCACTGCAACGCATCCATGGCCTGCTCGATCTGGGAATCCAGGTCCCAGGCGTCGGCGGCGTCGATCTTCTCCTGCAGCGTTCCCATCTCGGCCATCAGCGCGTCGAAGTCGGCGTCCGGATCGGCCATCAGTGCTGAGATCTCGTTGAAACGGTCGAGGTCGGCCTTGATCTGGCCCATCCCCTCCTCGACGTTGCCGCGAACGTCCTTCTCCTCGTTCAGCGGCGGCTCCTGCAACAGGATCCCGACGCTGTAGCCGGGGCTCAGGCGGGCTTCACCGTTGGAGGGCTGGTCCAGGCCGGCCATGATCTTCAGGATGGTGGACTTACCGGCGCCGTTCGGCCCCACGACGCCGATCTTGGCGCCGGGGTAGAACGACATGCTGACGTCGTCGAGGATCAGCTTGTCGCCAACGGCCTTACGCGCCTTGGTCATGGTGTAGATGAACTCGGCCATGCCGCAAGGCTATCGGGCCGCCACGCGCTCACCCAATCGAGAATCAGCGGTCGTCGGCGTCCAGCATCGGCGTACCGCCGGTGCCGCCAACGGGCGGCCGGTCGACCTGACCATTTCCGCATTCACACGGCCGGACGCGTCGGGCTCATCGGTCGGCCGGGCGCAACCGGCAGCTGGCTCCGGGCGGCGCGCAGCCGCCCGGAGCCAGCTCGGTCAGGTGCCGATGCTCGCCGGTTCGCGCCCGTCGGCAGGGTCCGCGGCTCCGTCCACCACGTCGTACGCGCCGGTGTACTCCTCCTCGTGCGCCCGCTCGGTGACCTGCCGACCTTGCCAGGCACCGGCAGCCTGCTGCCCCGCCGCCGGGTTGTCGGCGGTACGGCCGCTACGCGGACGCGGTCGGTAGAACGCCGTGCCGAACCGCAGGTCTGGTCCGATGTGCTCGGCGGTCACTTCGACCCGCTCGAGGTTGCGGCCGTCCGATGGGAAGGTGTTCACCCGAAGGGTGCCGTGGACGACGACGCAATTGCCCTTGCGCAGGCACTGCATCACTTCACCGCCCAACTCGCCCCAGGCGGACACGGAGTAGAAGCTGGACTTCCCGTCGGCGTACCCGCCATCGGCCTCACGTCTGCGTTCGTTGACCGCGATCCGCATGTTGGCGACGTCGCCCTTGCTCGTCTGGCGCAGCTCCGGGTCGGCGACCAGGCGGCCGCAGATCGTCACTGTTGTCTTGTTCATCGCTGACTCCTCTGTTGCGCGCCGGTGCGCGCGATGGGGTCCAGCGTGTGTCCGTGGACCGGGCCGAACCAGAGCCGTCACGCGCTGTGTGGACAACGCGCGACGGCTTGTGGATAACGACGGGGGCTATTCGCTCGCGGCTCTGGCGAGGTTCTCGCGCACCGTGCGATGGGTGTCCAGGACCTCGCGAACCGGGGCGAGAACCTCCTGCTCGGCAACCTGCTCGATCGCGGCGCGCAGGCGGCGGTCGGTGGCCGCGGCACGGCGCCGGGCGCCGATGCCGGCCAGCCAGCGCGACAACACGGCGGTGATCATCCCGACGAGGGCTCCCCCGCCGGCCAGCCAGAACGGAGCAGGGACACCCAACCATCGGGGTACGTCGATGCTCAGGTTGATCAATCCCAGCACGGCTACGGCCAGCAGCCACACCACTGCGGCGACCAACACGGCGAAGGCCGCCCACTGGACCGCCGAGACGATGGCCCACCAATTCGGGCGGCGGGCGCTGATGTCCGTGCCAAGAACGGCCTGGTCCAACGCATCGCGCAGATCGGCCGATCGCGGATCCGCCTCATCGGCGATCCGCTGCGCCCAGGCTGCCGGAAGGCCCGCGCTGGCCTCGTGGACCAGGTGATGCGCCGCCAGGTCGACCTCGGCTTTGGCCGCCGCCGTCGGTTCCGGCAGCGAGGTACGGCCGAGCAGTCGTTTGGCCTCGGTGCGACCGATCCGGTCGGACACCACATCCTGCAGGTGCAGCCGGTCCAGTGGCGAGCGGCGCAGGCGCGCGACCCACCGGGTCAGCGGCCAGCCCCCGATTTGCTCGCTTCGCGTTGGTAGTCCCGACGGACCGCATCCACCACTGCGGGCACTCCCGCTGCTTTGGACAGGGCAGACACCAGTTCCGTGCTGCCCTGGGACAACTCGGGTTCTTGGCCGCCGACCAGGGGCTGCAACCGGGCCGCCGCACTGGCCAGGTCACCGACCAGTCGGCGTTCGGCCGCATTGTGCTCCTGGACGACTGCTCCGATGCGAGCGGCGAGGTCGTCGATGCCGCGACCTTCCACGGCCGAGGTCTGAACGACCTCCACGGAACCGATGCCGTCGGCGACCAGCAGGCGGTGCAGGTCCTCGGCGCACGCCTCAGCGCTCTCGACGTCCAACCGGTCGACCTGATTCAGCACGGCCACCGTGCGCGCCCGCCGGGCGGCCAGGGTGCGCACGTACTCGTCGTGTAACAGTGCGTCGGCGTACTTCTGCGGATCGGTCACCCACACGAAAACGTCCGCCCGCTCGAGCACCCGGTCGGCCTCGCGGCGGTGAGCCGGCACCCGGGAGTCGAAATCGGGCAGGTCCAGCAGCACCAGCCCGTCGAGCAGGTCGGCGAACCGGTCGTCGGCCGGTACCCGGTGCCGGGCGGCTACTCCGAGCCAGTCCAGCAACGGTCCTGCCGAGTCGTCGCCCCACACTGCGGCGGTGGGTCGCGACGTCGTCGGACGACGAGCTCCGATCCGCGAAACCGGCTCTGCTGCAAGGGCATTGAACAACGATGACTTGCCACTGCCGGTAGCGCCGGCCAATGCGACGACGGTCCGCGAGCCTCCGATGGCGGTCCGCTGACCGACCTTGTCCAGTACCGCGCGGGCGGACTCCAGATCGGCGTCGGGCAGAATGCCGGCGCTGGCGGTGACGGCCTGACGCAGGGCGTTGCTGCGATCGCGGACCTGCGTGTCGTCCATCGCTGCGAACCCGCGCCGGTTCAGTTGATCCGTAGTAGTCATCTGCTCGCTTGCACTGCCTTGGTCGCTGCGGTGAGGTCGTGTCGCACGGTCGTGATGTCCTCGTCCTGGACGGGGGCGATCAACCGGGCCGCCTCGCTGTCGTAGAGAGCCCCGACGCGTTCCAGCAGGTCCTTGCGCGCCATCTCGGACAGGTTGCGGACTGCTTGGTCGCCGAAGACGGCCTCCAGGAGCCGTTGGGCAACCACCGCCGAGCCGCCGGCGATACCCACCTCGGCGCCCGTCAGGCCGGCTGTCGCGGAAAAGGTCACCAGCATCAGAAGGACCGCGATGCCGTTGACCCCGAAGGCCAGGAACCGAGCCGTCATGCGTTTGTTGCCGGCCTGCGAGCGCACCAGGTCCAACAGCCCGTTCTGCCAGTCGCGCACCAGCCGCTGGGTGGCGGCGGTGAACTGCTCGGAAGGGTGCGCCAGGGCGGGGTTGGCGTCGGCCAGGGCGGCACCGCCCGGAATCAGTCGCCACGCGCGGACCGCCGTGGCCGGCGCCGATGTTCCACCGGACAGGATCAGCGCGGCGACACCGTCCTGGAGTGCCTCGCCCAGTTGTTCGGTGGCCGGCGGGGTCGATTTGCCGCGCAGAAAACCACCCACCCGATCACGCATGCGGCTGACACCGGCGTCCAGTTGCCGCAGCAACTCCCCCGTTCCGACGAACTCCTGCCAGCGCGCGAGCACCTCGCCACGCAGCAACGTCCCGTCCCGCATGCCTTCGCCCACCTGGGTAAGAGCGGTGTCGTACGCCGTGTCGACCGCCCCGCGCAGACTCCCCGTGGCTACCTCCTGGGCGGCCAGCGCCAGGTCCAGCTGCTCGATCCGGCCGCCGAGGGAATCCAGAGCGCCGTCCAGGGTTCGCCGGATCACCACGTTGCGGGCGAAGGCGTCGGCGGCCAGTGACTGCAGCCAGCTTTGGATCCGGGAGATCTCCGAGGCGGGCAGCAGCCCGTCGATCAAGGGCACCTCCCCGACCGCGAAAACCGGCGACTGTCCCAGACCGTTGTCCCGCAACATCCCGGCCAGATCGGCGCGCACCTCGGCCATGGCACCGTTGGGAACCCGGTTGAGCACAACGGCAACCGACGTGCCGCGAGCCACCGCCTGGTGCAACAACTGCCACGGCACGGCGTCCGCGTAGCGCGCGGCGGTCGTCACGAAGATCCACAGATCGGCAGCGCCCAACAACTGCCGGGCCAGGTCGCGGTTGGCTTCCACCACGGAATCGATATCCGGCGCATCGAGAATGGCCAGCCCCTGCGGCAGCGAATCGTCCGCCACCAGTCGGACCGTGCGCGGGTCCGCCGATTCGGCCGAACCCCCGGTCGTTCTCGCCAGGCCGGGGAGCACCCGGGTGCCGGAGAACCATTCGACATCCCCGGGATGGTGGATCAGCGTGGAAGCCCGGGTCGTAGGCCGCAGCACCCCGGCCGCGGCGACCTGGTGGCCCAGGATCGAGTTGACCAGCGTCGACTTGCCGGCACCGGTGGAACCGCCGACAACGGCCAGCAGGGGGCGTCCAATGCGCTCGCGCGTGGGATCAGGTAGTCGTCGAGTTGGGCGGTCAATTCCTCGGACTGCCGCCGCGCCTCCTGCACCCCGTCGATCTGCAGCGGCAACCGCACCTCCACGACGGCACGACGCAACCCGACCAGGGACTCCAGCAACGTGGAGGGGGCCGCATCGTTCACGGGTCAAGCATCGCCTGTCGCAGGCCTTCGGACCAACTTCGTGTTGGTTCTTGGGTTCATTGGACGCCGCAGTCAGGTACGGCTAACCTCAGATCGGTTAGGCAACCCTCAGAAGGCGAACGGTAGGAGTCGGGTCGACGTGCTGGCGACGTTCATCATCGGCCTCCGCGAGGGGCTCGAAGCAGCGCTGATCGTCAGCATCGTGGCCACCTTCCTGAAGCGCAACGGTCAGCCGTTGCGCCCGATGTGGATCGGCGTCGGAGCCGCGGTCACCCTCAGCATCCTGGTCGGCGTCGTGCTGAGCGTGATCGAGAGCAGCCTGCCGCAGGCCGCCCAGGAGGGCATGGAGTCGATCATCAACGCCATCGCCGTGGTGTTGGTCACGACGATGATCCTGTGGATGGCCAAACACGCCCGGGGGATGAAGCGTGAACTGGAGACGGCCGCCAGCGACGCGCTGGCCTCAGGGACCTCCCGCGCGCTGGTGCTGATGGCCTTCCTCGCGGTCCTCAAAGAGGGTTTCGAGACCTCCGTCTTCCTCCTGGCGACCTTCTCCGCGGCCAGCAACACCTGGTTCGCCGCGGCCGGCGCCGTGCTGGGCATCCTCGCGGCCGTCGGGCTCGGCTACGGGCTGTACACCGGCGGCGTGAAGCTGAACCTGGCCAAGTTCTTCAAGTACACCAGCGTCTTCCTCGTGCTCGTGGCCGCCGGCCTGCTGGTGTCCGCACTGCGCACCGCCCACGAAGCCGGGTGGCTCAACGCAGGACAGCAACGCACCCTCGATCTGGCCTGGCTGGCTCCGAACGGTTCGGTGCGGGGCGCCGTACTCACCGGGGTTCTCGGAATCCCGGCCGATCCGCGGCTCATCGAGGTGCTCGCCTGGACGGCGTACGTCGTACCCATGCTCCTGATCATCTTCTGGCCGCAGGCCCACCGCCCAGGCGCTGCTGCCAGCCGCCGGATCAAGGTGGCGGCCGCGGCCGGGTGCGCCATCGCCTCCGTCGCGTTGATGATCGGGGTGCGTACGCCGACCGTCAGCCTGCCGGCATCGGCACCGATCGTGGGGGCGAGTGGGGATCGGATCGGCACCGCGGAACTACACGGGACCACCATGCGAATGGTCATCGACGGCCATCCCACGCAGGTCGCCGTGGCGGACGCCGGCAGCGTCGTCCACGACGGGGTGACCGCCCGCGTCCTGCGCAGCGATGCCACGCCCTCGGACATCAAACGCACCGCGACCCTCAGCGAGGTGGCGCTTCTCAACGGTGGGCGCCTCCCGGTCGGCGTCGTCGCCGAGCGCAATCCCGGCCCGTTCGCGCTGACCGAGTCGCTGAGCGGCCAGGTGACCGCATACTCCGTCGACGGGCAGTTGCTCGATGCCTCCGACGATCGTCGCGTCATCGACACGATCTCCGGCGGAGGGTTGGACACGGCGCGCACGTTCACGCTGCCCGGTAACACCTGGGTGGTGGCTCCGACGTACGTCGCAACGGCCACCGCCGCGCTCAACGACTTCGCGTCGGCGCAAGCCGAACACCGGTTCTGGCGATGGGTCGTCCCGGGCGTGCTGCTCCTCGGCGCCGCCGCCCTGCTCGCAGCCGCGTGGCGGTCCGGCCGCACCGAAACCATCCGTCCCTCTACATCCCCCGTGGGAGTGCCGGTCGGCACTCCATGACGCACCAGCCGACGGCACGACCTGCCGCCATCACCAAGGAGTAAACGCATGTCCTCGTTCCCCCGTTCAGCAACCGTGGCCGTGGCAGGCGCCGCCCTGTGCACCGCGTTGGCTGCCTGCGGTTCGGCTGGTTCCACCGGGGGCGGCTCCGACACGAGCGACACCCCGGCATCCTCCGGCAGCGCCGCGACCGGGGCACCGGTGAAGAACGGAGCGGCACAGATCGCGATCACGCTCAAGGACAACGACTGCGCGGTCGACCACGCGTCGGCGGCGGCCGGTCCGATCACCTTCACGGTCAAGAACGAGAGCGCGCCCGGCATCAGCGAGGTCGAGTTGCTCAGCCAGGAGCGGATCCTCGGGGAGAAGGAGAATCTGGCACCCGGACTGGCTGCGACCAGCTTCACGTTGACCCTCACCGGCGGGCAGTACCAGATCTACTGCCCGGGGGCGACCACGGAGAACAAGACCTTCACCGTGACCGGGACGGCCGCCAGCACCGGCGCCAGCACCACCCAGCAGTTGCTGGCCGACGGCACCAAGGGCTACGGGACCTACGTCGCCAACACGCTCGCCGACATGATCGTGGCCGTCGACAACCTCAAAGCCGCGGTCGACTCCGGGGATCTCGCCAAGGCCAAGGAGGCGTACGCCAAGGCTCGGCCCTTCTACGAGAAAATCGAATCCGACGTCGAGGGCTTCGTGCTGCCGGGTAAGAACGCCACCGACAACAAGTTCAACCTCGACTACCTGATCGACATGCGCGCCTCCAACCTGGACCCGGCCGTCGGCTGGTCCGGTTTCCACGCCATCGAGCGCGACCTGTGGCAGGGCGGCAAGATCACCGACCAGACCAAGACCTACGCGGCCAACCTGCAGAAGAACGTCGGCACCCTTGCGCAATTGGCCAAGTCGCTGACCTACAAGCCGGAGGATCTGGCCAACGGCGCCGCCAGCCTCCTAGAAGAGGTGCAGAGCAACAAGATCAAGGGTGAGGAGGAGTCGTTCAGTCACCTGGACCTGGTCGACTTCGCCTCCAACGTGGAGGGTGCCCAACAGGCGTTCGCCTACCTCAAGCCGGGTCTGGACAAGATCGATCCCACGTTGTCGACACAGGTGGCGACCCAGTTCAAGAACGTCGAGGCGGCGTTGGAGAAGTACCGCGACGACAGTGCACTGGGCGGGTTCAAGGCGTGGACGCCGCAGCTGCGGGCAACCGACGCCCCTTCCTTGAGCAAGACCGTGCAGGGGCTGCAGGACCCGCTGTCCCGGATTGCCGAAAAGGTCGCCACCGCGCAGTAGATGCGTGCGAAGCGATGACCGCACAGTAGGACAATGGAGCTATGAGTAACCCCCTGACCCGCAGACACCCCCGGGCGAGGACCGCGGCCTGTCGCGTCGCCGGTTGGTGCAGGGCGCCGCCGGCGGCGCGGCCGTCGGTGCCCTGGCGGTTGGCGGGAGCGCATGGGCCATGACCGGGCGGCCGAACACCATCGGCGAGTCCGACCAGGAAGTTGACCGCGACACCGTCGACCTGTCCCAGTCGCACCCCTTCTACGGATCAGGTATGCAGGCCGGGGTCTTCACTGCGCCGCAGCGGCACGCTCTCTTCATGACCTTCACGATGGTCGCCGGCACCACGGCCACGGATCTGCAGACCCTGCTTGCACGCTGGTCGGCGGCCATCGCCCAACTGACGCAGGGCAAATCGATCGGGGCCGTCGAGCCCACCCGGGCCGGAGCGGTGGCACCCGACACCGGCGAGGCCTTCAACCTCGACCCGGCCAGTCTGACGGTCACGATCGGTCTGGGTCCGTCATTGTTCGATGATCGCTTCGGCCTGAAGGACAAGCGGCCGGCCCTGCTGACCGATCTACCCGACCTGCCCTCGGATTCGCTGCAGCCGGCCCTGACCGACGGTGACCTCTCGCTCCAAGCGTGCGCCGACGACCCCCAGGTCGCCTACCACGCGATCCGGAACCTGGCCCGCATGGTCCGCGGAACCGCCGAAACCCATTGGAGCGTGATGGGATTCGGCCGCGCGTCGGCCGGTGCCGGTCAGTACACCCCGCGCAACCTGATGGGGTTCAAGGACGGCACCCGCAACATCACCGAAGAGGCGGACCGCGCGAAATTCGTCACCATCGCGGGCGCCGACCAGAAATGGCTGGAGGGCGGGACCTATCAGGTGGTGCGCAAGATCGAGATGGACATCGAGATCTGGGACGCAGACCCTGTAAGCGACCAGCAGCACGTCTTCGGGCGTACCAAGGACGAGGGTGCACCGCTGTCGGGCACCAAGGAGTTCGACACCCCCGACTTCCACAAGACCGGAACCGTCGACGGCCTGGCCATCCCGGCCACCTCCCACATCGCCCTCGCCGCTCACGAGAACAACGGTGGGGTCAAGATTCTGCGCCGGGGCTACAACTACACCGACGGCATCAACCAGTACGGACAGCTGGACGCTGGCCTTCTGTTCATCGCGTACATGAACGACCCCGACCATTTCGTGACGCTGCAGCGCAAGCTGGGCTCCTCGGACCGGCTGAACGAGTACATCTCGCACATCGGCTCCGGACTGTTCGCGGTACCACCTGCCCCTGCCGCCGGGCACTACGTGGGCGAAGCGCTGTTCACCTGACCGCGCCTCTACACTGAACGCGCCCAGCCCCCGTAGCTCAGCTGGATAGAGCAAGGGCCTTCTAATCCCTAGGTCGCAGGTTCGAGTCCTGCCGGGGGCGCTGCATGACCCGCCGCGATGATCACGCTCTCCTAGACTCGACACGGCTGATCGAAACCGAAGGAGATCCCCGTGGAGAAGAGATCGCTCACTGCACTCGGCCGGGAGCTGCTGGCCGATGCCGAAGCCGCCCGCAGTGGTCGCAGTGCGCGGACGGTCTACGGCGGTCACGAGCACATGCTGCGCCAGACGGTGCTGGCCCTGACTGCCGACAGTGCCCTGGACGAGCACGACAGTCCCGGCGAGGCCACCCTGATCGTCCTGTCCGGTCGGGTGCGACTCGCCACCGCCGACACCAGGTGGGACGGTGCGACCGGTGATCATCTCACCATCCCGCCGACGCGACACTCGCTGACCGCGCTGGAGGACTCGGTGGTGCTGCTGACCGTCGCCAAGTCCCTGAGCTAGCCCGCCCGGCCCTCCAGATCACGCCGGTAGCGCTGCATGCCGGCGATCCACCGGTCGATGTCCGCCGCCTTGCGTTCCCGGTATGTCCCGACCTCCGGATGCGGGAGCACCAGGAATCCGCCGTCGATGACGCCCTGGATCGCCTCTCGCGCAACGACTTCCGGACTCAATACGTCGCCCGCGGACGTCACGGCCGCGGTACCTGCCTGCACGACTGGGTCGTCCGAAGCCAGCCCGTCACGAACCATGGCGGTGTCCACGCCCATGGGACACAAGCAGGTCACCCCGACGCCCCGATCGCCGTACGTCGCGGCCAACCACTCGGCGTGCGCCACCGCGGCGTGTTTGGTCACGGAGTACGTCGGGCTGCCCAGTTGGGTCAGTAGTCCCGCCGCAGATGCGGTGGACAGGAAATGCCCGTTGCCGCGTTCGAGCCAGCCCGGCAGCAGCAACTCCGCCGCCCGGACGTGAGCCATCACGTTGACCTGCCAGGACAGATCCCAGTCGGTGGGCTTCACATCGGGCTCGAACCCGCGCAGCACTCCGGCGTTCGCGGCGTACAGATCAACCGGCCCGAACTCCCGCTCGGCCACGTCGATGGCGGCACGGATGTCGTTGGTACTGCTCGCATCCCCCGGTAGCGTCCGCACCGCGTCCGCGGCCGGAACGGCCGCGGCCAGTGCATCGGGGTCCAGGTCGGTCGCCACCACCCGCGCTCCGCGAGCCACCAACTCCTTGACCAGGGCAGCACCGATCCCGCCGCCGGCTCCCGTCACGATCGCAACCGAACCATCTATGTGCACGTCAATCTCCTTGCTCGTCAGATATTTTCGCGCGATACGCCGCATGCGCGGCCGCGTCGTACTGCATCATTCCCAGGGCGAACCTCGCGTACTCCCGGGCGATCTGTTCCGGACTGGACGCTCCGCCCAGCTTGAACCACTGCGGCAGCGAGGTGCACATGGTGGAGACCGCCCGGCCGGCGTCGTGCCAGTCCCTGGCCTTCAGTAGGCCCAGTTTCCTTGCCTGCTGGACCTGTTCATCCATCAGGTACTGAATCTCGTTGCGCAGCCTAGCGATTCGAGCACGATGCGTGGGATCGAGGCTGCGCATCTCGCTGGCTCCGATCAACGCCAGATCGCCGTAGTAGGTGTGGAAGAGAGCCAATGCCTCCACAATGTTGCTGAACCGCTCCACCGGGTCAGCCCCGCTGTCCCGGGCCGCTTCGACCCGGGGGCGCAACTCGCCCATGGTGCGGTCCAGGCCGGTCACCAGGAGGGCGTACTTGCTGTCGTAGTGGTGGTACACCCCCGCCACGCTCATGCCGGCCTCCAGTGCGATCATCCGCATCGTGGCGCCGTGGTAACCGGTGCGCACGAACACCCGGATGGCCGCGGCGAGCACGGGATCCACGGCGAGCGGACCGAAGTGCCTCCAGTCAGCGACATCGCGCCCGGAGGCGACCACCGCGAAGGCCGGCTGCGGTGTCTCCACCGTGTCAGGACCGGCGTCGGCCACAATGCCCGCCGGATCGACGCCGAGCGCATCGGCAATGGCGATGAGCCGTTGAACGGTCACCGGCGTCAGGTCGTTCTCCAGGGCGCTCATGGTGGCCGGGCTGACGCCCAGCTCGGCGGCCAGCCCACGCAGCGACAGGCTCGCACTGCGCCGCGCCCGACGGATCGCTGCGCCCACGCCGGACGGCGCCGCCGCAACGTCGGCCACGCGCCCGTGGTGTTCAGCCATGGTGAACAATCCTACGCCGTGACTGAGAAGATTCGCCACCTACGTTGACAATGACCTCTCGTCCTCGTGACACTGATCACACCTGAACAAACCGAACGATCACTCACCATGTTCATCATGTGGTGATTGACTGGCTGAGTGAGACGTTCACGACTTGCCGATGGAGGCACGCAATGACGCAGGCACCGGAAACCGTTCCCGAACTCACCGAACTTCTCGCCGACGCCCCGACGAACTGGGGAAAGTGGGGTGCGGACGACGAGGTCGGCGCGTTGAACTACCTGACCGCCGCGGAGGTCCTGCGCGGCGTCGCCGAGGTCAAGGACGGCAAGGTCTTCACCCTGCAGCGCATCATCGGCGACCCCAAGGGGGACCCGGTGTGGCCGGGCCGCACGCCCGCCGAGCGCACCCAGATCCTGGACGAGTCGAGCTGGGACGGGGACGGGGCGCCGGACTACCCCGGCGGCCTGCACTACGCCGACGACAAGATCAACGCGTTCCTGCAGGGTTCCACCCAGTACGACGCGCTGGGCCACCTCTGGTACGACGGGAAGATCTGGAACGGCTACGACGCGCGGACCACGGTCGGCGGGCTGGACAAGGCCAGCGTGCAGCCGATCGCCGAGCGCGGCGTCGTGGGGCGCGGCATCCTGCTGGACATGGCCCGCTTCCGGGGCAAGAAGACCCTGGACAAGGGTGAGACCTTCACCCACGAGGACCTGATCGCCTGCGCCGCGGCACAAGGCACCGAGATCAAGCCGCGCGACATCCTGGTCATCCGGACCAACTTCCTGCAGCTGTTCTTCGACGAGGGCGAATCGTTCTACGAGGGCTTCAACGAGCCCGGCCTGGTCTACTCCCCCGAGTTGGTGCAGTGGTTCCAGGACATGGAGATCCCCAACCTGGTCACCGACACCATCGCCAACGAGGTCACCACCGACCCCAACAACGGAGTGGCGCTGGTGCTGCACAGCGCGCTGATGCGCAACCTCGGAGTCACCCTCACCGAGATCGCCGACCTGGAGGGCCTGGCCGACGACTGCGCCGGCGACAAGCGCTACACCTTCATGTACGCCGCTGCGCCGCTCAACGTGGCCAAGGCCGCCGGCTCCCCGGTCAACCCGCTGGCCATCAAGTAGGCCGCGACTGATGGTGAGCTACGCCGACCGTCCCTGGCTGCCCCTGTACGAGGAGGGGCAGCCGGGTGACATCGCCCAGGACTTCGACACCGGGCTGGCCATCTTCGACGCCGCCGTGCGGCGGGCACCGCAGATGGACGCCGTCCAGTACTTCGACCAGTCCATGACCTACGCCGAACTCGACGCTGCGAGTACCGCATTCGCGGCTGCGTTGTTGGACCACGGGTTGCAACGTGGCGACCGGGTAGGGATCTATGTGCAGAACGACCCCGCCTTCGTCATCGGCCTGGTGGGAACCTGGAAGGCCGGCGGTGCCGCCGTCGCGATCAATCCGATGAACAAGGTCCGCGAGTTGACCTACCTGCTCAGCGACTCCGGAGCAACCGCACTGCTGTGCCTCGATGATCTGTACGACCAGGTGGTCAAGGACGTGATCGCCGGCCCGGACAGCACGATCCGTACAGTCATCACCTGTTCGTCCCTGGATCACCAGAGCCGCAACGACGAGCGCGTTCTCGGCGGGACGACCAAGCACACACCGGAGGACACCCTCGACCTGGACTCGCTGGTGGCCCAGTACTCCGGTCGGCAGCTGCCCGATCCCGGCCTGGCGGCCGGGGACCTCGCCGTACTGACCTACACCTCGGGCACCACCGGCCAGCCCAAGGGCGCGATGAACACCCACGGCAACCTGGCCTTCAATGCTCAGACCTACCGGGACTGGATGCATCTGGAGCAGGGTGACCCGGTGCTGGCGATTGCGCCGCTGTTCCACATCACAGGACTGGTCGGCGCAGTCATGATCGCGTTCCTGCTGCCCGGCCCGCTGGTGTTGGCCCATCGCTTCGAGCCCAGTGTGATGCTCGATGCGATCAAGGAACACCGACCGGCGTTCACCATCGCGGCCATCACCGCCTTCCTGGCGCTGGCGGCCGCTCCGGGCGCCACCCCGGAGGACTTCGCCTCGTTCAAGGTGCTCTACACCGGCGGAGCCCCGGTTGCGCCGGCGGTGGCGGACCGACTGGAGAAGGTGTTCGGTTCCTACATCCACAACTTCTACGGGCTCACGGAGACCAACTCCCCTTCGCACGGTGTGCCACGCGGAGTCCGGGCACCGGTCGACCCCGCATCGGGAGCGTTGTCGGTCGGGGTCCCGGTCTACAACACCGTGGTGCGGGTCATCGACGATGCGGGCAACGACGTACCTTTCGGCGAGATCGGCGAGTTCGCCACCAGCGGACCGCAGGTCGTTCCGGGCTACTGGAACCGCCCCGACGCAACGGCGGCCTCACTGCCCGGCGGCGAACTTCGCACGGGCGACGTGGGTTTCATGACCGAGGACGGTTGGTTCTTCCTGGTCGACCGCAAGAAGGACATGATCAACGCCTCGGGCTACAAGGTGTGGCCGCGTGAGGTCGAGGACGTGCTCTACACCCATCCGGCGGTGCGTGAGGCCGCGGTCGTCGGTGTCGCCGACGACTACCGCGGAGAGACGGTGCGGGCCTTCGTGTCGCTCGTCGAGGAGAGAGCGTCACGCCCGAGGAACTCATCGAGTTCGCCAAATCGCAGATGGCGGCCTACAAGTACCCGCGAGAGGTCCGGATCCTGGACGAATTGCCCAAAACCGTCACCGGAAAGATCCTGCGGCGGGAGCTGCGGGACTGACATGGCTGATGCACTCGTTGATGTCGCCAGGCTGGGTCCGGCGCTCGTCACCGCCACCGGTGACGAGCGCTGGGCGCAGCCGTCGCCGTCGCTGATTTCCGGCGGCAAGTCCAACCTGACCTACCTGCTGACCAGCCCGGCCGGCGAGCTGGTCTTCCGGCGGCCGCCGTCCGGCAACGTGCTGGCGACCGCGCACGACATGGGCCGGGAGGTGCGAGTCCAACGTGCCCTGGCCGACACCCCGATCCCGGTGCCGACCATCATCCTGGCCGATGAGGGAGACCTGCTCGGCTACCCGTTCTACGTGATGAATCGCGTTGCGGGACATGTGATTCGCGACCGGTTGCCGGACGGATACGCAACGACGGAGGCCGAGCGACAGCAGATGGGCATGGCCCTCGTCGACACCCTCGCAGCGTTGCACGCCGTCGACTACCGAGCGGTCGGTCTCGACCAGCACGGCCGGCCCGATGGCTACATGGAGCGGCAGTTGGCGCGCTGGGGCAAACAGTGGGAAGCCACCCGCTCCAGCACCGACCATCCGGTGGAGGAGTTGCGCGCCCGGTTGGCGCAGGCGCTTCCCCGCAAAGTGATGCGACGATCGTGCACGGCGATTTCCGTCTCGACAACTGCGTGATGGATGCCACCGATCCGGGTCGGGTGGCTGCAGTCCTGGACTGGGAGATGTCCACTATCGGCGACCCGCTGAGCGACCTGGGGCTGTTGCTCTTCTACTGGGTCGAACCCGGAGAGGGCCAGTCCGACCTCACCCCGACCGTTGTCGACCTGCCCGGCTTCCCGACCCGTGCACAACTGCGCGACCGGTACGCCGAGGTGAGCGGGCGCGACATCAGTCACCTGCCGTTCTACGAGGCCTTCGCACACTTCAAGTCGGCCGCCATCGCCCAGGGCATCGACGTCCGGGTCAAGGCCGGCGTGATGGGCGGTCAGGACTTCGGGGATCTCTCCGGGACCGTGCGCATGGTCGCCGAGCGCGGCCTGGACCGTTTGCGCAACAATCAATGAAACACGAGGAGTAGCAATGGATTTCGCGTTATCCCCGAAGGCACAGGAATTGTGCGATTCGATGTGGGAGTTCATGCGCGAGGAGGTCATACCGGCCGAGCCGGTCTACGACCAGTGGCGGGTTGAGCACGGCCCGCACGCCCACCCGCCCGTGGTCGAGGAGCTCAAGAAGAAGGCTCGCGAGCGCGGCCTCTGGAACCTCTTCCTGCCCAGCGTCTCCGGTATCACCAACCTCGAATACGCCTCTATCGCAGAGATTTCCGGGTGGTCACCGGTCATCGCCCCCGAGGCCATCAACTGCCAGGCGCCCGACACCGGCAACATGGAGGTGCTCGAAATCTTCGGCACCGACGAGCAGAAGAAACAGTGGCTGGAACCGCTGCTGGACGGCACCATCCGTTCGGCGTTCGCGATGACCGAACCCGACGTGGCCAGTTCCGATGCGACCAACATCGAGACCTCGATCGTGCGCGACGGTGACGAATACGTCATCAACGGCCGCAAGTGGTGGATCTCCGGCGCGGCGGACGAGCGCTGTCAGATCTTCATCACCATGGGCAAGACGGATCCCTCGGCGGCGACGCACCGCCAGCAGTCGATGGTGCTGATTCCCCGCGACGCTGCGGGCCTGAACATCGTGCGGCACCTGCCCGTCTTCGGGTTCCAGGACCAGCACGGGCATTCGCTGATGGAGTTCAACGACGTCCGGGTCCCGGTCAGCAACATCATCGCCGGCGAGGGCGAGGGGTTTGCGATCGCCCAGGCCCGCCTGGGACCGGGTCGGATCCACCACGCGATGCGCGCCATCGGTATGGCCGAGCGCGCCCTGGCGCTGATGGTCGAGCGGGCCAAGAACCGCGTCGCCTTCGGCAAACCGCTCATCGAGCAGGGCGTCGTGCGCGAGCACATCGCCAACTCGCGGATCGAGATCGACTCGGCCCGGCTGCTGGTCTACAAGTGCGCGTGGCTGATCGACCAGGGCGGGGCGCGCAACGCCCGCAGCGAGGTCGCCCAGATCAAGGTCGCCGCACCCGCCGTGGCCAAAGCGGTCATCGACCGCGCCATCGAGATCTTCGGTGGGGCCGGTGTCAGTGACGTGACGCCGTTGGCCTACTTCTACTCCTGGGCGCGCGTCCTGCAGATCGCCGACGGTCCGGACGCCGTGCACCGCGAAACGATCGCCCGTCAGGAGATCCGCAAGGAGAGCCCGATCCCTGCGGCGACCACCGTCGTCCAGTGACTCTCAGGCGACCAGTTCCGGCCAGCGGTAGAGCGCCGTACCCAGGAACTGTTGTCGCCTCTGGGTGACCAGGTCGAGGAGCGCACGCTCCTCGCGCACCGTCCGCGCATCCGTTGCACCGCGCTCGATCCGGGCGCGGTGCATCGCCAGTTCGCTTGCCGCGTCCTGGAACTCGCGCATCTCCCGTTCAGCCCCGTGCGACTTCGCCCACGCACGGGCGTACTGCCGCTCGCGCACCGAGCTGAGCATGCGCACCTCGGGCGTGGACAGCCACCCCTGGTCGACGTACGGCGTGAGGTTGACCCGGATCGTGTGCGCCTCTGAGTGCCGCGCGGCGATGAGGATCGCGATGAAGCCGGCGAACAGCGGCACCTGCAGGAAGATGTAGAAGGCCAGCCAGCCACTCTCGGCGAGGACGGCGCCGGCGTTCCAGAGCGCGTGCAGCCCCACCGCGCACAGCCATCCGACCAGCGGCGCGACGATCCGCGGACCCCAGGTTCGAGCGGTCGCGGCGATCCCGATGCCGACCCCCGTGCAGATGGTGAACATCGGGTGCACGAAAGGACTCATGATCACCCGCACGAAGAAGGTGTGGAAAAGCCCGGCATCACCCTGCTCGGCATACCCGTTGGACAGGTAGATGACGTCCTCGACCATCGCGAAACCGGCGGCCGACAGTCCAGCGTAGACGATGCCGTCGACGATCCCGTCCAACTCCCGCCGGGCAACCAGCCAGATCAGCAGTACCGGAGCACCTTTCAGCGTTTCCTCGACCACCGGCGCGACGAAGACCGCGACCGCACTGTTGTTGTCACTGGTCGCGCCGAGCAGATACCCGCCGGCGTCGTTGAGGAAGGCCGCCCCGAGGGTGGCGACACAGGCGCCCCACCCGAAGGCGAACAGCAGCAGGTGGATCGGCTCCCGCTCGAGCCGGTCGACCCACAAGAACGCCGGCACCACGATGCCCACCACGACGGCGGACAGCAGGATGCCCAAACCGGTCGCGGTGGCGCCGGATTGAGCGTTGATCAACGACAGGATGGTCACCCCGCAGGCACCGATGAGGACCGCGACCAGTGACCACAGCAGGATTCGGCGGACGAGCCGGTTGCGGCGCACCGATGCCGGTGGGCTCAGGACGTCGGAAAGGTGATGATCCACGGCCGCCACCTTAGGGGCCCTATCGTGGAGATGTGCCCAACGACCGCGCCGCAACCGATCGGATCATCTGGATCGACTGTGAGATGACCGGCTTGGACCTGGTCGCGGACGCGTTGATCGAAATCGCTGTCCAGGTAACAGACTTCTACCTCGAACCCATCGGACCGGGGCTGGACATCGTGATCCGTCCGCCCGCGTCAGCGCTGGCGCAGATGGGCGAGTTCGTCCGGGCGATGCACACCGACAGCGGGCTGCTGGATGAGTTGGACGACGGGATCGAGTTGGCCGAGGCCGAGCAGCAGGTGATGGAGCACCTGCTGCACTACGCGCCCGAACCGGGCAAATGGCCGCTGGCCGGCAACACCATCGGCACCGACCGCGCGTTCCTGGCCCGGGATATGCCCCAGGTCATCCGCCAGTTGCACTACCGCGTCATCGACGTCTCCTCGATCAAGGAACTGTCGCGGCGCTGGTACCCCCGCAGCTACTTCGCTGCTCCGGCCAAACACGGTGGCCACCGCGCTCTTGCCGACATCACGGAGTCGATCGCGGAACTGCGCTACTACCGCGAGGCCGTCTTCGTACCGCCCCCTGGCCCCGACACCAACCAGGCGCGCGCGCTGGCCGAGCAGTTCGGCGTACCTGCGGCCACTGAGCGGGACCGTGGTCAGGAGCACTCCGGCGGGCAGGTACGATAGTCCGCGCTGCCTGCTTCACCACGGGCAGGCACATGGTGGGTGTAGCTCAGCTGGTAGAGCGTCGCGTTGTGGTCGCGGATGTCGCGGGTTCGAGCCCCGTCACTCACCCCGGCAGCGCCGCCTCGTCAGAGGGCGGCGCTCACTCATGTCCGGGCCGCCAGTCGTGCCGGGTCCAGGTCGACGCGTCGCAACAGTTGGGCGTTCAGTGCGACGATGACGGTCGAGGCCGACATCAGGATGGCACCGACACTCATCGGCAGAACGAACCCGACAGGCGCCAGCACCCCGGCCGCCAAAGGCACGGCGATCAGGTTGTATCCGGCTGCCCACCAGAGGTTCTGCTGCATCTTGCGGTACGTCGCGTGGGACAGTTCGATGACCGACAGCACCGACCGAGGGTCGGACGAGGCCAGGATCACACCGGCGGACGCGATCGCCACGTCCGTCCCGGCCCCGATGGCGATGCCGACATCGGCCTGGGCGAGAGCAGGGGCGTCATTGACCCCGTCCCCGACCATCGCCACGGTGCGGCCCTCCTGCTGCAGTTCGGCGACCCGGTGAGCCTTGTCCTCGGGGCGAACCTGCGCATAGACCCGGTCGATCCCCAGCTCCTTTCCGACAGCGTTGGCCACGGCCGACGCGTCCCCGGTGATCATCACGACCTGAATACCCCTGGCGTGCAGGGCATCGACGGCTTGACGGGACTCAGGGCGGATCTCATCGGCCAGCCGCAGTGCGGCGATCACCTCGCCGTCGGCCAGAACGTGCAGGATGATGGCGCCCTCGTCGCGCCACTGCTGCGCGACCGGCAGTTCCTGCGCCTCGTGCGCTTCCAGGAGGGCCGGCCCGCCCACCTCCACGATCCGGCCGCCGACGTTGGCGCGGACTCCGGTCGCCGGTTCCGAGCTGAAGTCGGTAGCAGGCGGCACCCGCAGGTCGTGCTGCTGCGCTGTGTGCACGATGGCTTTGGCCAACGGGTGCTCGCTGTCTGCTTCCGCGCCGGCCGCGAGCGCCAGCACGTCGTCCTGGGACCATCCCGCTGCGGGCTCGATCTCGGTGACCGCGGGCTCGCCGCGGGTCAGGGTACCGGTCTTGTCGAAGAGCACCGTGTTGACGGTCCGCATCGTCTCCAGCGCGAGACGGTCCTTGATCAGGACTCCTGCGCGGGCCGCCCGCTCGGTCGCAATCGACACCACCAGCGGGATCGCCAGACCCAGGGCGTGCGGGCAGGCGATGACCAGCACCGTGATGGTGCGCACCACGGCCTCGTCGGGATGACCGAGTAGCGTCCACACGATCGCCGTCAGGACGCCTGCGCCCACGGCGTACCAGAACAGCCAGCCCGCCGCCCGGTCCGCGAGGCGCTGGGCACGCGATGAGGACGACTGCGCGTCGGCAACCAGTTGCTGGATACCGGCCAGGGTGGTGTCGTCGCCGGTCGCGGTGACTCGGACCCGCAGGCCCGAATCGGTGGCTACGGTGCCGGCCACGACCCGGTCGCCAACCGATCGACGTACGGCGGCCGACTCCCCCGTGACCATCGATTCGTCCACGTGGGCCGAGCCGTCGACGACCTCACCGTCGGCAGGTACCGACGCTCCGGGCCGGACCACGACGACGTCACCGACCTGAAGATCGGCCGGCGCGACGGTGACGATGCGGTCGCCGTCAACCTTCTCGGCTTCGTCGGGCAGCAACGCGGCCAAGGAGTCCAGGGCGGAGCTGGTCTGGGCCAGCGAGCGCATCTCGATCCAGTGACCCAGCAGCATGATCACGACCAGGAGCGCGAGCTCCCACCAGAAGTCCAGGTCGTGACCCAGCACGTGCAGCGTCGATCCCCAGGAGGAGATCAGCGCCATCGTCAGAGCGAGCGCGATCAGCAGCATCATGCCCGGCTTGCGGGAGCGGATTTCGCTGACGGCACCGGTCAGGAAGGGCTGGCCGCCCCAGAAGTACATGACGGTGCCCAGGATCGGTGACACCCAGCGGACCCACTCGGCGTCGGGCAAGGAGTAGCCGAGCAGGTCGGCAAACATGTTGCTGCACAGGACCGTTGGGATCGCCAGGAGCACCATGATCCAGAAGAGTCGGCGGAACATCGCGACGTGATCGCCGTGTCCGCCGTGGCCCATCGAACCCATCTGACCGCCCATGTGGCCCTGGTGATCCAGGTGGCTCATGTCGTCGGCATGGTGGCCGGCGTGCGGGTGCTGGTCCGTGTCCATGTCGTCCACTATATACCCCCTGGGGTATCAGATCAGCTGCCGTCGTCACCGGTCGACGATGCTTCGGCCCGGGCCTCGTCCCGGATCCTGGCCGCCTCGGAATCCAGCTTCGCCTGCTTCTCCGCTGCCTTCTTCACCTGCTTGTCCGAACGCAGCGTGACCGGCAGCTCGGACTCGGCGGCCACGCCCGCGCGCAGCTGCCGATCGCGGGCGATCTCGGCATCGACCTCCGCCCCGAGCAACAGGCCGACGTTCATCAGCCACAGCCACAACAGGAAGATGATCGAGGTCGCGAACGCGCCGTACGTCTTGTAGTAACTCGCGCCCGCGGTGAGCGCCAGGTAGATCAGCAACGCGGCAGTGGCGATCAGGCAGATGAGCAGGGCGCACCCGGCACCCCAGGACACGACCCGCCGCGCCGGCTGCACGACGTTGGGCGTGCCCCAGTACAGCAGGCCGATGACCAGCACCATCAGGATGAGCACGACCGGCCACTTGGCGATGTTCCAGACGGTCACCGTTGCCTCGGAGATCCCCAACTCCTCCCCGATCGATCGCGCGATGCTGCCCGAGGTGACCAGCGCGACCACGATGAGCAGCAACATGATCGTGATCGCGATCGTGATGGCCAGCATCACCGGCCGCAGCACCCAGACCGGCCGCCCCTCCTGCACACCCCACACCCGGTTCATCGACCGCGAGAACGCGTTGACGTAGCCACTGGCCGACCACAGGGCCAGCACGATGCCGACGATCAACGCGATGCCCGCGCCACCGGTCGTATGGATGTTGTTCAGGAAGGTCCGCACGCCGTCCAGGGCCGGGTCGTTGCTCGATTTGCCCGCGACACCGGCCACGATGTTGATCAACGAATCGACCGTCGACTCGCGGTTGGCGAACAACCCGATCAACGACAGCAAAGCGATCAGCGCCGGGAAGATCGCCAGCACCGAGTAATAGGTCAATCCGGCGGCAACGTCGGTGCCGGCGTCCTTGGTGAACTTCGCGAACGCACGCTTGGCGGTCGCCAGGATCGACGTGGAGGAGGGACCGACGTACGTCGTCGGCGACTCTGCACTCATCGCAACTCTCCGCTCGCTGGGGGTTGGCTCAACCCTAGGGGCGGGCCCCACCCGAACGGCGACCGCGACCGGCCCGTCTGGAGGCAAAGAAAAGTGCGCCGTCAGGGACTCGAACCCCGAACCCGCTGATTAAGAGTCAGCTGCTCTGCCAATTGAGCTAACGGCGCAACGAATGAGGACTCTAGCAAAGCAAGGCGCCAGACCAGAAATCGATGGGGTCGTTGCTCAGACGCCGGTCTGCGCGCGCACCCGGCCGCTCTGCACGGCATCCTCCAGCGCGCGATAGTCGGCGTCGTTCAGGTCGGCGTACGCCGCGGCGAAGTCCGCGACTGAGTGGTCGAACTCCTCGCTCTTGCCCAGGTATCCCGCGATGGCGAAGCGGTCGCCGGTGCGGGCGTGCGCCCTGGCCAGCGTCCACGCACAGGCTCTGGCATAGGTGCCCAGGCCGCGCGGGGTCAGCTGGTCGATGGGCATTGAGCCCTTCCAGTCGCGCAACTGTCGCAGGTAGTAGTCCACGCTCGATTCCTGCCCGATGATGACCTGCATCCGCTTCCAACCCAGGAAGGGGTCACCGGCCACCTGCATCAGGCGTTGACCGACCACGACGCGCTCGCCGTGCTCCTCCTGGGCCGCCGGGCCCAGCACTGTCTCCAGAACCGAGGACTGCGCCTGCTTGACCTGCAAAAGGAACGCGTCGTCGCGCGCAGCGCCCTCCATCAGCACGATCCAGGCGCGGGTTCCGACACTGCCGACGCCGACCACCTTGTGCGCGGCATCGATGGCGTGGAACTGGCTCATCACCCGGCGCCGCTCGGGTGTCAGGGTCTGCAGGTAGGCCCGCAACTGGTCGTTCAGCTCGTCGAGTACGGCCTGCGGGTCGGTCACCTCGGGCAGCTCCGCAATGGGGACGACCAACGGCGGATCGTGCACGATGCGCACCTGCCCGTCCTGCACCGTGGTGAACTTCCGCAAGGCCTGGGTGCGGTCCCGCGCGCGGGCCTTGTCCGCCTGCTCCGTAGCGGTGCGGCGGGCGCGTTTGGTGTCCAATCCCTTCCCCGAGGCCAACAAGTCATCGACGTCGAGGCGGGCGTACCACACGTTGAGCGTGCCGTCCTTGGCGAAACTGCGCATCGTTCGCCGGTAGTTCCTGACGCACTCGCGGACGATCTTGCGCCGGGCCTTGTCCTTCACCCCGTTGTCCCGGCCGGCCAACTCGACACTCGCGGCCAACCGTTTGACATCCCATTCGAAGGGTCCGGGCAGGGTCTCGTCGAAATCGTTGAGGTCGAAGACCAGCCGCCGCTCGGTCGAGGCGAACAAGCCGAAGTTGGACACGTGCGCGTCTCCGCACAGTTGGGCGGTCAACGCGGTGCGCGGTACGGCGGCCAGGTCCGTGGCCATGATCAGCGCGGCCCCACGGTAGAACGTGAACGGCGACACCAGCATCCGCCCGTACCTGATCGGCACCAGCGAGGCGACCCGGTCTTGGGCCTGTTGCTCGAGCAGGTCTACAGGGTCCGCGCGATCGGCGAGAGGGGGCACCTCGGCGTGGGCGCCCAGCGGGACCTCCCGCCGGTAGCTCTTACCGAAGGCGGCGCGCTCGGTGCGCCGGTCCGGCGGTGTGTCCCACGTGGCCATACCCTCACTCAACCACTTCCGGATCATCTGCATCAGGCAGACTGTGGGCGTGCGGGCGTTGGTGAAAACCGAATCAGGACCGGGGCTACGACTGCAGGAGGTTCCCGAGCCGGTACCCGGCCCCGACGACGTGCTGGTCCGGGTCCTTCGTGCTGGTCTGTGCGGCACCGATCTGCACCTGGAGCAGTGGGATGACTGGGCCGCCGCGACCGTGCGGCCGCCGCTGATCATCGGCCACGAGTTCAGCGGCGAGGTCGCCGCGGTCGGCGCCAACGTGACCAATGTGTCTGTAGGTAAACGGGTTTCGGGCGAAGGCCACGTGATCTGCGGGGTGTGCCGCAATTGCCGGGCCGGCCGGCGGCAGTTGTGCATTCGCACCAGCAGCCTGGGAGTCAATCGCAACGGTGCCTTCGCCGACTACGTCGTGCTGCCGGCCACCAACGTCTGGGTACAACCGGATGATCTGGACCTGTCGGTGTGCGCGGTGTTCGATCCGCTGGGCAATGCGACCCACACGACGCTCGCCTTCCCCATGCCGGGGGAGGATGTGCTGATCACCGGGGCCGGCCCCATCGGCATCATGTCGGCGGCGATCGCCCAGCACATCGGCGCACGGTACGTCGTGGTCACCGACGTCAGCGACTACCGCCTGGGCCTGGCCCGCCGGGCCGGTGCCGACGCCGTGGTGAACGTCTCCACCCGCCGGGTCGCCGACGTGCAACGCGACCTCGGGATGCGGGAGGGTTTCGACATCGGCCTGGAGATGTCGGGCAACCCGAGCGCGGTGCGGGAGATGATCGCCAACATGAACCACGGCGGCCGTATCGCAATGCTCGGCCTGCCCAGCGGGGAGTACGCGATCGACTGGGGCCCGGTCATCACCAGGATGCTGACCATCCGCGGCATCTACGGTCGGGAGATGTACGACACCTGGTACGCCATGAGCGCCTTGCTGCAGTCCTCGAGCACGCTGCTGGACGCCGTACGCTCCGTCATCACTCACACCTTCCCCGCCGAGGACTGGCAGACGGCGTTCGACACCGCCCGGTCCGGCCGCTGCGGCAAAGTGCTCATGGACTGGTCCTGAAGGAGGAGCCATGTACCTGATCAAGGATGAACTCGCCGCCACCTTGCGTGAGATCGACGATGCCGGTCTGACCAAACACGAGCGGGAGCTTTCGACTCCCCAATCTGCCCATATCGCAACGCAATCGGGCCCCGCGCTCAACTTCTGTGCCAACAACTACCTGGGCCTGGCCGATCACCCGGACGTCATCGCATCGGCTCGCGCGGCGCTGGACCAGTGGGGCTTCGGGATGGCCAGTGTGCGTTTCATCTGCGGCACGCAGGCTCAGCATCGCGATCTGGAACACGCGATCGCAGCCCTGGTCGGCACGCAGGACGCCATCCTGTTCTCCTCCTGCTTCGATGCCAACGGCGGCGTGTTCGAGGTCCTCTTCGGCGCCGGTGACGCGATCATCTCCGATGAGCTGAATCACGCCTCGCTGATCGACGGCATCCGGCTGAGCAAGGCCGCGCGATACCGCTACAAGAACGCCGACATGGCCGACCTGCGCGACCGACTCCAGGAGGCACAACAGGCCGGTGCGCACCGGATGGTGGTTGTCACCGATGGGGTGTTCTCGATGGACGGCTACTACGCACCGCTGGCCGAGATCTGCGATCTGGCCGACGAATTCGGTGCGATGGTCCTCGTGGACGACTCGCACGCGGTGGGTTTCGTCGGGGAGAACGGCCGGGGCACACCGGAACTCTTCGATGTCATCGACCGCGTCGACATCGTCACCGGCACGCTGGGCAAGGCTCTGGGCGGAGCCTCCGGCGGGTACGTCGCGGCGCACCAGGAGATCGTCGACCTCCTACGCCAGCGGGCCCGCCCGTATCTGTTCTCCAACGCCGTCGCGCCGAGTGTGGTCGCCGGGTCATTGACCGCGATCCTGACTGCGACGCGGGCACCGGAGCAACGCGCGAAACTGGGCCACAACACCCAGCTCTTCCGCGAGCTGATGACGGACGCGGGGTTCGACCTTTTGCCGGGCAGCCACCCGATCACACCGGTGATGTTCCCCGGCCCGGACGGAGCACGCCAGGCCGGGCAGATCGCCGACGCAATGCTCGCACATGGCGTCTACGTCATTGCATTCTCGTATCCGGTTGTGCCGCAAGGTAAAGCGCGGATCCGGGTGCAGTTGTCAGCCGCTCATTCCGATGAAGACATCCGCACCTGCGTCGCGGCCTTCGTCGCGGCCCGTGACGAAGTACTCGCGACTTAGAGGTAGAGACCGGTCGGGTCCGAGCCTTCGGGCTCACTGGCCACGGCGTGCAGATCGCGCTCCCGCAGGAGCAGATAGGTGCGTGAGCCCATTTCCACCTCGGCGCGGTCCTCGGGGTCGAACAACACCCGATCCCCTAGCGCCACCTGCCGCACGTGGCTACCGACGGCCACCACGTTGCCCCACGCGAGACGTTTGCCCACACTCGCCGTGGCCGGGATGAGGATGCCGCCGCCCGAGGTGCGCTCCCCCGGTTCGTTCTCGGTACTGATCAGCAGCCGATCATGCAGCATCCGGATCGGCAGCCCGGTGCTGGCTCCAGACGTCACGACGGGTGCAACGGTCAGCGGAAGATGCGGCGCAGAACGCCAAGGGCCAGCACACCGGCGGAGACGCCACCGACCAGCTTTCCGACCTTCTCCAGGTCAAGGCTGCCGTCGGAATCACTGACCGTGGCGAACGCGCGCGCCTTGGCCGCGTCCGTCGTACTGGCCAGCAGTGCCTTGGGCTGTAGCCGGTTGGTGAGCTGATCGACGTTACCCGCCAACCGGGCGCGGCTCGCGGCAATCTGCGCCTCCAACTCGGCCTGGGTCGGGTCGCTGCGGCGGGACGGTGCCTTGCTGGCCATCAGTTCTCCTTTGAGGACGGCAACCCCGGGGACGGGCCTACCTGCATGTCTGACTCGCCTGAGACGATAACGCAGGACCTCACCCCTGCATCCGGAAGGACAGCAATGACCCGCCTCGAAGCCGGCGACGCCGCACCCGAATTTTCGTTGTCGGACCAGAATGACGAGACGGTGTCGCTGTCGGACTTCCGCGGCCGCAAGCTGATCGTGTTCTGTTACCCGGCCGCGATGACCCCCGGATGCACGAAGGAGGCGTGCGACTTCCGCGACTCCATTGCCCCGCTGCGGGCCGCCGGGTACGCCGTGATCGGCCTCTCCCCCGACCCGGTCGCAAAGCTGGCCAAGTTCGCCGAGAAGGAGTCGCTGAGCTACCCGCTGTTGTCCGACCCGGACAAGAGCGTGCTGACTGCCTACGGCGCGTACGGCGAGAAGAAGCTCTACGGCAAGACGGTCACCGGGGTCATCCGCTCGACCTTCGTCATCGACGAGCAGGGCCTGATCGAGGCCGCGCGCTACAACGTGAAGGCCACCGGCCATGTCGCCTCGCTGCGCAAGCTGCTCGGCGTCTGAACCGCGCCCCCGCGGCGCTTAGGATGGGCCGCGACGCGGAAGTGGTGGAATTGGCAGACACGCTGGTTTTAGGTACCAGTGCTCCGGCGTGCGGGTTCGAGTCCCGCCTTCCGCACCAAGACCTCCTTACGCGAACCCGCACGAAAGGAGCCCGCCTGAAGAGGCGACCCAATCCACGTAGTGCGCATGCCGGGCGGTGGCCTCACGTCAAGCGACAACCATCGGCTTCTCGCCGCCAAACTGACCGGCTACTACCTGCCAGTCTACGTGCGGAATTTCGGCGACTTGCCCATGGCCGCCGAGGTCAAGCATTCACCTCAGAATACGCCGCCACCCAAGACCATGGGGGAATGCGATGCCGCTCCGCAGTGGCGAATCAAGCAGCAGCGTGGCACAGTGAATATCCGTACGGCAACACGATGATTGCACGGAACGGAATCAGCTCATGATTTTGCCAGCAGTAGACCTTCCTGCGAACTTCTGGTTTCCACTGGGATATATACGTGTTGTGGAAAACGACCTGGTCGCCCTCGAGCCGTGGTGGATCATCGATGGCAAAGCCATGATGGATCGGTGGGACGGTCTCAAAAGGAGGTACCCGCATCGAAATGTTCTTCCATTTGCCCTCCGCCAAGACAACGATGACATAGCCTGCTGGGACTTTAATTTAGGGAATGAGGTGGTTGTTATCATTCACGACTACGCTCAGCCAGGCTACGAGCAGCGCGGCGAGTATCCGACTTTCTATGATTGGTTCCGCAGCGCGATCGAGGAGTTCATCTTTTTCGGCGAGCCGTTACCGACGCAAAGTGCGTGACGAGTGTTTCGGCGGCGATGAGGGCTCTAAAAACTAGTCCAATACGCTGGCGTTTGACATCGAGCTGCTAGCCCGAGTCGCCGTGGTCAGTCAGCTCACGACCGAGAGCGTGCTGCCGGTTGTTCTGCTCATGGTCCCCGCGTTGGCTGCGCCGTACTTGATCCGTTACCACCAGAGCTGAGCTCGCACGCATGTCGTACCGGGACGGGCGCTTGCTCCAGTTTGCGTTTGCTAACTACAGCAAGCATAATGGAGTCATGGCCCCCAACCCGCTGCAACTGCCAGGGACTCTCGGTGAGTTCCTGAAGGAGCAGCGGCAGTCCGCGCAGATGTCGCTGCGGCAACTGTCCGAGCTGGCCGGGGTGTCTAATCCGTATCTGTCGCAGATCGAACGCGGGGTCAAGAAACCCAGTGCCGAGATCCTGCAGCAGATTGCCAAAGCCCTACAGGTTTCGGCGGAAACCCTGTACGTGCACGCCGGGATCCTCGACGAAGAGCGATCCGTCACGACCGCGCACGAGATCGACGTCCGGGCTGCGATCGCCGCCGACCCGGCCCTGACCGCCAAACAGCGCAAGACCTTGATCGATGTGTATGAGTCGTTCGTGGACGACTCCGCCTGAAACCACCCAAAGGAGATCACCATGCCCGTTCTGGACACCCTGAAGATCGACCCGAGCCCGTTGTACGCCGTCGTCGGCGCCGGTGACCTGGCTGCCGCCAAGGTCCGCGAGGTCGCCGACGACCTCAGCGCTCGCGCCGACAAGGCACGCGCCGACCTGGCGCCGGCCAAGCTGCAGACCAAGGTCGAGGAGTTCGCCGACCAGGCCAGCGACCTGCCGATCAAAGTGCTGGGCTTCGTCAAGGGCCTTCCGGCAGGCGTTGCCGACCAGGCCGCCACGGTCACGGGCGCGTTCGCCGGAGGTTACGAGGACCTGACTGCTCGCGGCGAGAAGCTCATCGACCGGGTGCGCACCCAGCGCGCTACCCAGGAATTGCTCGACCAGGCCGGTTCCACCATCTCGCAGGCCAAGGGTGCCGTGACCACGGCCAAGGGTGCCGCCGAGCAGATTGAGCGCTCCGCCAAGGCGACGGTGACCACCGGTCGCCACCAGGCCGAGAAGCTCGTCGACGTCGTCCGCTCCGTGAACGAGGAGGAGGCCGAAGTCATCAAGGCCGAGGCCGAGACCGCCGTCAAGAAGACCCGTACGGCCGCCAAGCGCACCGCGACCACGACCAAGCGCGCCACCAAGCGCACCGCGTCCGCCACCAAGGGTG
The DNA here is from genome assembly GCF_042661605.1 of Branchiibius cervicis. Lineage (NCBI taxonomy): Bacteria > Bacillati > Actinomycetota > Actinomycetes > Micrococcales > Dermacoccaceae > Branchiibius > Branchiibius cervicis. The sequence goes on along the minus strand of NZ_JBHSWJ010000002.1, from coordinate 978,520 downwards.
CGACCACCAGCGCTCGCAAGACCGCTGCCAGCGCCCGCAAGGCTGCTGCCGCGACCGCCGACAAGGTCGGCGACTGATCCTCAGCTGAGCAAGCGCCCTGTCACCGCGCGGTGACAGGGCGCTTTCAGGTCACCGTGACGTTGACGGTGTGCCAGCCGGTCGCACCGTCAGGAGCCGGAGCAGCCGAGGCGCTGGTCTGGACCGCTCCGGTGTGGTCGACCGCCCGGACCGCGATGGAGTGCGAACCCGCCCGTGCGTCCCACTCGTAGACCCACTGTCGCCACGCATCGACCGTCACGTCCGCTCCGAGGCGGGCGGTCTGCCAGTCCCCATCGTCGATGCGCACCTGCACGCCGTCGATGCCGACGTGCTGGCGCCATGCGATGCCGGCGACGGCCACTTTGCCGGCGGAAACCGTTGCCCCATCAGCGGGTACGTCGATCCGCGATCCGGTCTTGACCGGGCCCTTGGCCGACCAACCTCGGGGTGTCCAGTAACCCTCGTCGTCGGCGTACGTGGTTACCTTCAGCTCCGTGACCCACTTGGTGGCGCTGACGTACCCATACAACCCGGGTACCACCATCCGCACCGGGAAGCCGTGCTCGACCGGCAGCGGCTCACCGTTCATCCCCACCGCGAGCAGCGCGTTGCGGCCGTCGGTGAGCGCCGTCAGCGGCGTGCCGGCCGTCCAGCCGTCGGCGCTGGTGGACAACACCATGTCCGCCCCGGCCTTCGGCCCGGCCAGGGCAAGCAGATCGCGAACCGGCCAACCGGTCCACACTGCGTTGCCGGTCAGATCACCGCCCACCTCGTTGGAGACACACATGAGGGTCACCACGGCCTCCTGCAGCGGCTTGGCGATCAACTCCGCCCAGCTCAGGGTGATCTCCCGCTCGACCATGCCGGTCACCTTCAGTGACCACGTCGCCGGATCGACCTCGGGCGGGCTGAGCGCGGTGTCGATCCGGTAGAACTGGTCCGCCGGTACGACGAACGGCACCACCCCCGCGACCCCCACCGAGGCGCCGGAGGGGATCCGCACCTTCGACACCGGGGTCGGCACCCGGAAGGCCGATCGCGCCGCCGCGACGGCGCGGGTCGTGCCACTGACCGCTTGTCCGGCCAGCGCGGCAATACCCGCCCCCACCAGCGACGCCGCACTCAGTTGCAGCACGGTCCGACGGTCCGGCGCCACCCACTGCGCGGTGGGCCGCAACCGGGAACGGCACGCGTTGAGCAGGGCCAATCCCGCGGCCCCGCCCAACAGCGTCGGCACGACATCGGTCGCCGAGGCGCCCGGCCGGATGAGGATCGCGGCCAGGGCGAGGGCCAGCAGCAGCACGAACGCGACGTATGCGGCGGTGGGTCGACGCGCCAATAGGAGCCCGACACCTGCTGCGAGCACCGTGAGAACGATGCCCATCCCCGTCAGCAGCGCGACCTTGTCGGCGGTTCCGAATACGTTGACCGCAAAGGTCTTCAGCCACGCAGGTGTGTGGTCGATGAAGGTTTCACCGACCGCGAGCACCGGGGATCCCGTCCCGCCGATCCAACCGAAGCGGACCATGATGCCGGCCATGAGTTCAGCGGCACCGAGCGTGAGCGCTCCCGATGCGAAACCGACCAGTGCCCAGCCGAACCAGCCGCGATCGCGGTCAGCCTCGGTGGTGGGCTTCGGATCGGTGCGCGTGGTCATGTGAGCAGTGTGACCAGATCGGGCAGGACGGCACGGAACGCGTTGCCTCGATGGGAGATGGCGTTCTTCTCCCCGTCGGTGAATTCGGCCAGGGTGCGACCGTCCGGCAGCTCGAAGATCGGGTCGTAGCCGAACCCGTTGGTGCCCCGCTGGTCTCGGGTCAACCGGCCGCGCACCTCACCGAAGTGCGCTCGCTGGGTGCCGTCGGGCAGAGCCAGTACGACACAACTGACGAAGCGCGCAGTGAGTTGCTCGACGGGTACGTCGATCGTCTGGGCCAGCAGCAGGTCGATGTTGGCCTGGTCCGCCCCGTGCGTGCCGGACCACAACGCAGAGAAGACTCCCGGACAGTCCCCGAGAATGTCGACGCACAACCCCGAATCGTCAGCAATAGCAGGAAGATTGGTCGCCTGCGCGACGGCGCGGGCCTTCAACGTGGCGTTCTGCTCGAAGGTCACACCGCTCTCGACGGTCTCCTCGATCTGCGGGTAGGACTCCCCCACACTGACGACGTCGAGACCGGCGAGCTGCGGCACCTGCGCTACCAGTTGCCGCAGCTCGCGCAACTTCCCTGGGTTGCGGGTGGCCAGGACCAGGCGAGTCACAGGGCCCTCTCGCGGGCCTCGCCGGAGAGCGCCTCGTGTTGCAGCGACGTCAAGGTCGCGATTCCCCCGGCGGCCAGGTCGAGCAACGCGTTCAATTCGTCCCGATCGAAGGGCGCACCCTCCGCGGTGCCCTGCACCTCCACGAATCCGCCGGAGCCGGTCATCACCACGTTCATGTCGGTCTCGGCGGTCGAATCCTCGGGGTAATCAAGGTCCAGCACCGGTACCCCGCCGACGATGCCCACGCTGATCGCCGCAACCGAGTCGGTCAGCGGCTTGGCGTTCTTGGCGATCAATCCCCGCGCCCGGGCGTCGGCCACCGCGTCGGCGAGGGCCACGTACGCACCGGTGATGGACGCCGTACGCGTGCCCCCGTCCGCCTGCAGCACGTCGCAGTCGACCACGATGGTGTTCTCACCCAGCGCGCTGGTGTCGATGATGGCGCGCAGGCTGCGGCCGATGAGCCGGGAGATCTCGTGGGTGCGCCCGCCCACCTTGCCCTTGCGGGACTCGCGATCACTGCGGGTGTTGGTCGAGCGCGGCAGCATCTCGTACTCGCTGGTCACCCACCCGGTGCCCTGACCCTTCAGCCAGCGCGGCACGCCTTCGGTGAAACTCGCGGCCACCAGCACCCGGGTGCGGCCGAACTCGATGAGTGCGCTGCCCTCGGCGTGGTCCAGCCAGTTGCGGGTGATGCGGATGTCGCGCAGTTGGTCGGGGGCGCGGCCGTCGTGTCGTGGGGTAACCGTCATGGCTCCCAGGGTAGGTCGGACGGGCCCGTCAGACTTCGTAGGTCTGACCCGCTTGCGCCAGTTCGACCTCGCCGGGCCAGACCTGCGCCGCTTCGGCGACGCAGTCCGCAGGGTCGTTCCAGACCGGGATGTGGGTCAGCATCAAACGCTGGACGCCTCCGGCGCGTACGGCGGCCGTCGCCGCGCGCCGACCGGACAGGTGGATCCCGACAATGGTGTCGCGTTCTTCCTGGTAGGCCGAATCGGTCAGCGCCAGGTGGGCGCCGGCCATCAGTTCGTCGAGGACCGGGGTGTCGTCGGTGTCGCCGGTGTAGACCAGCACGCGGTCGCCGGCCGCCACGCGCACGCCGTACGCCTCGACCGGGTGGTTCACCCGGAACGGTGTGATCCGGAACGGACCGACCGTGAAGGGTTCCTTGTGGGTGAGCACCCGGAAGTCGAACTCCGGGTCCATCCCGTGCGGATCCTTGGACTCGGACAAGGTGACGGCGTTGGCACGCACCAGACGTGCGGCGGTGTCCTGCGGGCCGTAGATGGGCAGCCGGCGGGTGTCCTCCGGGGGCCGCGACGGGTGGTACTTCTGCACGACGAACAGCCCGGTGACATCCATGCAGTGGTCCGGGTGCAGGTGCGAAAGGACCAGCGCGTCGATGTCATGCAGGTCGATCAGACCCTGGAGCGGGCCGAGCGAACCGTTGCCGAGGTCGAGCACCAGGTTCCAGGTGCGGCCTTTGTGCTCGGCCTGCACGAGATAGCAGGACGCGGGCGAGGCGGGCCCGGCGAAGGAGCCGGCGCAGCCGACGACGGTCAGGCGCATCAGGAGACGACCACTTGGTGGAACGCGCCCCGGTACACCTCGTCGGGAGCCCCACCAAAGCCCAGGAATCGGGTCGACAACCGGCGGAACACTTCCGGGTCACCGGTGGTGGTGAACGAATGACTCGGCGCCGGAAGATAATCGGGTCGCAGCATCTGGGCGTCGGCCAGCACTCGGTACAACTCCTTGGCTGTCTCGTCGGCGGATGAGACCAACGTGACACCGTCCCCCATCACGTACGAGATCACGCCGGTGAGCAGAGGGTAATGCGTACAACCCAGAATGAGGGTGTCGATGCCGGATTCTCGCAGCGGCTCCAGATACGTGTGCGCGTGCTCCAACAGCTCCGGGCCGCTGGTGACCCCGGCCTCCACGAACTCCACGAATCGCGGGCAAGGCCGCGATTGCACCTGCAGATGCGGGGCGGCCGCGAACGCGTCCAGGTAGGCACCCGACTGATGGGTGCCCGTGGTGGAAATCACACCGATCGAACCGCTGCGGGTGGCCCGGACCGCGCGGCGTACGGCGGGCCGGATGACCTCGACGACCGGCACGTCGTACCGCTCGCGGGCGTCGTGCAACATCGCCGCCGAGGCGGTGTTGCACGCGATCACCAGGGCTTTGACGCCGTGGTCGACCAACCGGTCCAAGCAGCCGAGCGCCAACTGCCGGGTCTGTGCGATCGGGCGCGGGCCGTACGGTGCGTGCGCGGTGTCGCCGAGGTAGACGATCGACTCGTGCGGCATCTGGTCCAGCACACCGCGGGCCACGGTCAGCCCGCCGTACCCGCTGTCGAAGATGCCGATCGGTGCGGTCGCCAGCTCCTGGTCCATCGGTCAGTCGTGCCGGACGAACGGGTTGCCCAGCGTGCCCACGCCCTCGATCTCGACCTCCACCCGCTGACCGGGCTGGACCGGGCCGACGCCCTCGGGTGTGCCGGTGAGGATCACGTCACCGGGCAACAGGGTGAATGCCTTCGATGCGTAGGAGATCAGCGTGGGAATGTCATGGATCATGTCGGCGGTGGTGCCGTCCTGGACGACCTCACCATCCAGGCGGGTGACCACGCGCAGGTCGCTGGCGTCCAGATCGGTCTCGATCCACGGGCCGAGCGGGCAGAACGTGTCGAAACCCTTGGCCCGGGACCATTGGCCGTCGGACTTCTGCAGATCCCGGGCGGTGACGTCGTTGCCGCAGGTGTATCCGTAGATGACCTTCGCGGCCTCATCGGGCTCGATGTCCTTGCAGAGCCGACCGATCACAACGGCCAGTTCGCCCTCGTAATCGACGCGTTCGCTGGCCGGGGGCATGACAACCGGGTCGTCCGGGCCGATCACCGCGGTGTTGGGGACCAGGAACATCAACGGCTGCGCGGGCGCCTCGCCGCCCATTTCGCGGGCATGTTCGGCGTAGTTCTTACCGATCCCGATCACCTTCGAGCGCGGGATCACCGGCGCCAGCAACCGCACCTCCTCGACGGTTGTCGTCACGCCGGTCAGCTCGATCTTGGTGTAGAGCGGGTCGCCGCTGATCTGGGCGATCTTCTCCCCTGCCCCGTCGACCAGTCCGTACGTCGGGTCGCCGCCATCGGTGTACCGCGCGATTCGCATGTGAGCAGCCTACGAGCCCCGCGGTGCGACTGCGCAGTCCGGCCGGTGCGAACCGGCCGGACCGACACCCATCAGCGCAGTTGCTGCTGCACTGCCGTGGCCAGCTTGGTGTATCCCGTGTCGTTGGCGTGAATGTCTCCGCGCACGCACATCCAGGTCCAGGAACAGATCAGGGCGACGTTGGTCGGCACGCTGCCCACACCGGGCAGCGTCGTGCGGGTCCAGATGTTGTCGCTCTGGAAGATTCCTGCGACGTTTGCGGTGCGGCCGCCCACACTGGCAGCCGAGATGCCGATGATGCCGTTCAGGACGTTGGCCAGCGGCATCGAGAGAATCGCGACGGTCCGTGTGGAGGACTGCAGGTACGCCGCCAGGAACGGGTTGTAGTAGTTCAGCACCACGATCCGCGAGGTCGGGGCGTGCTGACGCAGCGTGGACAGGATCGCCGGCAGGTTCGTGCCGACGGTGCCCAAGCCGTTCCCGATGCATTTCAGGTCCAGCTGGCCGCCGGGGACACAGCCGTCGACGTCGTTGGCGCCGACATCGATGGTGATGACACCGGCCGTTCCCGCGTGAGCGTCCAGGAACGCCACGGCGGCCGCTTCCTGGCTGCTGCCGGGGTAGCAGCGGTTGGCGGTCTTACCCAGGTAGCTGCTGGTCGTCTCGCCCGAGCAGGCCAGGTTGGTCAGCGGTGCCTGCAGTGAGGCAGCGACCTGGCCCACGTAACCGCCGGTCTTGTCGTCACCCTGCCCGGGCTGGTAACCGGCTGCCAGCGAATCACCCAGTGCGAGATACCAACCCGCCTTCGGCGTCGAGGCGTTGGCAGCGCCGGGAGCCACCAGCGCCGTGCCGAGAACGAGAGCCATGATGCTCAGGAGAATCAAAGTCACGCGAGTACGCACCGGATCAACGGTCCTTCCAGTCATCGGCCACCCACTGTGGCCTACCTCACAGTAAGTCACCGCAACTCGTGGCGTGTCCGAACCCGGCCAGCCGGCTTCCGTAGAATGGGCGCCGATCACCATGGACAGCTGGCAGCAACGACAGGCGGCCCACCATGCGCGTGTCGATGCGCTGGTGGCACAGCACCTCTCCCGCCGTGAGGAAGGGGTCAAGCACCCCGTCGCGGACTTCCTGTTCACCTACTACTCCTTCCGGCCGGCCCAACTGCGCCGGTGGCATCCGGGCGCCGGAGTCGAAGTTCCCCTGGCCGCACCCCACGCGCAGTGGCGCTTCTACACCAAGGGTGAGCACTCGGCGTATGTCGACCTGCCGGACTTCCTGACCCACCGCGGCTCGAGCGCGCAGTTCGTCCGGGAGTTGCTGGCCGGCACTGCGGACCGGGCGGCGCAATTCGGTTGCTTCGGGTTGCACGAGTGGGCGATGGTGTACCGCGCCGGACGCGACGGGATCCGGCACACCGACTGGCCCTTGCGCCTGGGCGGCGAAGGCACCGACGAGGTGGTGCGCAGCCATCAACTCAGGTGCACGCACTACGACGCGTATCGATTCTTCACCGCACCTGCACGACCCCTGAATCTGACTGTTCTGCAACGGGATTCACAGACCAGTCTCGAGCAGCCCGGATGCCTGCATGCGGCGATGGATCTGTACAAGTGGGCCTACAAGCTCACCCCGCTGCTACCCAGCGAGTTGGTCGCCGACTGTTTCGAGCTCGCGACCGAGGTGCGGGTCCTGGACATGGAGGCATCGCCGTACGATCTGCGCGATCTCGGCTACGACCCGGTGTGCATCGAGACCCCGAACGGCAAGGCCGAATACATCCGCCGGCAGAGGGCCTTCGCGCAGCGCAGCACCCGGCTACGTCACCGGCTCATCGAGCACATCGACGATGCGCTCACCGCGGCTCGACCCCGGCCTTCAGCAGTCCGTAACTGAACGAATCGACCAGGGCGACCCAACTGGCGTGCACGATGTTGGGTGCCACGCCCACCGTCGTCCAGGTGTTCTGCGCGTCACTGGTCGTGATCAGGACGCGCGTCGTTGCGTCGGTGCCCCGATCGGCGTCCAGGATGCGCACCCGGAAGTCGGTCAGCTCGAACTTCGCCAGCTCCGGGTAGGCGTCGGCCAGGGCCTCGCGCAGTGCATGGTCGAGGGCATTCACCGGGCCGTTGCCCTCGCCGGTCGCGACCCGCCGACGGCCTGCGGCGTGCAGCTTGACCGTTGCCTCCGAAAGGGATTCGTGCTCACCCGAGGCCGAGTCGATCAGGATCCGCCATGACTCTTCTTCGAAGTAGCGCAGGATCTCACCGCTGGCTTCGGTCCTCAGGAGCAATTCGAACGAGGCGTCCGCGGCATCGAACGTCCAGCCCTGCTGCTCGAGCTCTTTGACTCGCGCCACCACACGCGCCAGCAGCGCCGGGTCGTCACTGAGGTCGTATCCGAGCTCGCGACCCTTGAGCTCGATGCTGGCCCGGCCGGCCATGTCGGACACGAGGGTGCGCATCGAGTTGCCGACCAGGGCGGGATCGATGTGCTGGTACAGGTCGGGATCGACTTTCAGAGCGCTGGCGTGCAGACCGGCCTTGTGCGCGAACGCGCTAGCGCCCACGTAGGGCTGGCGACCCGCCGGCGCGATGTTGGTGACCTCGGCGATCGCGTGCGAGAGGTGCAATGCCTGGGACAGAGCCTCGGGCGCGATCAGGTCGTAGCCGAGTTTGAGTTGCAGGTCGGCCGCGGTGGTGACCAGGTCGGCGTTACCGGTCCGCTCGCCGTACCCGTTGACCGTCCCCTGGACATGGGTGGCGCCGGCCCGCACCGCGGCCACGGAATTGGCCACTGCGCAGCCGGTGTCGTTGTGCGCGTGGATGCCGAGCCGGGCTCCGGTCGTCGCCCGTACGTCGGCCACCACGGCCTCGACCTGGTGCGGCAGCATGCCGCCGTTGGTGTCGCACAAAGCAACGACCTCGGCGCCGGCCTGCGCCGCGGTCCGCACGACGCTGAGGGCGTAGTCCCGGTCCAGGTAGTACCCGTCGAAGAAGTGCTCGGCGTCGAGGAAGACGCGCCTGCCCTGAGCGGCCAGGAAGCTCACCGTGTCCTGGATCATGGCCAGGTTCTCCTCGAGGGTGGTGCGCAGCGCATCCGTGACATGCCGTACGTGGGACTTGGCCACCAGGGTGATCACAGGCGTCTGTGCGTCCAGTAGGGCCAGCACCTGCGGATCTTCGCTGGCTCGTCCGCCGGCTCGCCGGGTGGCACCGAATGCGGCGAGTACGGCGCTGTGCAGCGTCAGCTCCGCACGGGCGCGGGCGAAAAACTCGGTGTCCGTGGGGTTGGCACTGGGCCAGCCGCCCTCGATGAACCCGAAACCCATGGCGTCCAGATGCGTCGCAATGGCCAGCTTGTCGCTCGCGGTGAGGTTCAGACCTTCTTGCTGGGCCCCGTCGCGCAGGGTCGTGTCGTAGACGTGCAGGTCGCTCATGCTGGTTGTCTTCTTCGGTGGTCGCAGATGTGTCACGTGTCGTCGGATCCTCCCGGTCGCCTCATGCCACCCGGGGTGTCGGTGGACATGAAAAAACCTCCCGGGGTAACGGGAGGTTGCGCGCCGGAGAGGATCCGACGCGCTACGCGATAATGACGGTGGTCGTCAACACGCTCACACCATGGCACGGCCGGTCGAGGGCCGTCCACGAGTTGCACCTGCTGTCTCAGTAATCAAGACAAATGGATACGCGCGGGTTACCAACGTTTGCGCGCTCTACAGCCCGCGCATCTGTCGACAACCCGCGCATATTCGCTGGGAGTGACCAAGCACCCTCAGATCAGTCGGGTCAACCAACCGTGGGTGTCCGCCAACTGACCCTTCTGGATGCCCAGCAGCGTGCTGCGGATCCGATCGGCAACCGGGCCAGCGGTGCCCTCCGGGCCCATCGAGATCTCGCCGCCCTCCCAGACCAACCGGCCGACCGGTGTGACGACGGCGGCGGTCCCGCAGGCGAATGCCTCAGTGACCTGGCCGGATTCGATGCCTTCGCGCCACTCGTCGATGCTGATCCGGCGTTCCTCCGGCTGCAGATCGAGGTCCTTGGCCAGCTCCAGGATGGAGTCGCGGGTCACGCCTTCGAGGATCGATCCGGTCAGCGCCGGGGTCACCAGCCGCCCGTCGGCGTACACCAGGAAGAGGTTCATCCCGCCGAGTTCCTCGATCCACTTCTGCTCGACCGAGTCCAGGAAGACGCTCTGGTCGCACCCGTGCTCGCTCGCCTCGATCTGGGCAGCCAGAGATGCGGCGTAGTTGCCGCCGCACTTGGCCGCGCCGGTCCCACCGACACCGGCGCGCGAGTAGTGCTGGGAGATCCACAGCGAGACCGGCTTCACGCCACCGGAGAAGTACGCGCCAGCCGGCGAGGCGATCACCGCGTAGGTGACGCCGAGCGCCGGGCGCACACCCAGGAAGGATTCCGAGGCGAACATGAACGGCCGCAGGTAGAGGCTGGACTCGCCTGCATCGGCGCCGGGCACCCAGGGCTCGTCGATCGTGACCAGTTGCTTCAGCGACTCGATGAAGTCCGCCTCGGGAAGGACCGGAAGGGCCAGACGCGCGGCACTACGCGCGAAGCGCGCAGCGTTGGACTGGGGCCGGAAGGTCCACACCGAGCCGTCGGAGTGGCGGTACGCCTTCAGTCCCTCGAAGATCTCCTGGGCGTAATGCAGCACCGCCGCGCTCGGGTCGAGCTCCAGCGGACCGTAGGGCTTGACCTGCCAGTCGTGCCAGCCGTTTTCGGGATCCCAGCTAGCGACCACCATGTGGTCGGTGAAGGTCTTGCCGAAACCCGGGTCGGCGAGCACCGCGAGCCGCTCCATCTCGGCGAGTCGGTCGGGTCGCTCCGTCACGGTGAACTGCTGCTGTGCCATGACGAAAGACTAGCCCTGCGTCGCGGCAGCGGCGATGGCGTCACCGACCTCGCTGGTGCTGCGGACCGTGTCCGAACGGCTGGCCAGGTCCGCGGCCACGGCGTTCTCGATCCGTCGAGCCTCGTCGATGCGGCCCAGATGCTCCAGAAGCATGGCGACCGACAGGATGGTCGCGGTCGGGTCGGCCTTGCCTTGACCGGCGATATCGGGCGCGGAACCGTGCACCGGCTCGAACATGCTGGGCGCGGTGCGGTCGGGGTTGATGTTGCCCGAGGCGGCCAGGCCGATGCCCCCGGTGACGGCGGCGGCCAGGTCGGTGACGATGTCGCCGAAGAGATTGTCGGTGACGATCACATCGAAGCGGCCGGGGTCGGTGGCCAGATAGATGGTCGCCGCATCCACGTGGGCGTACGCCGTGGTGACCTCGGGGAACTCCTGCCCGACTTCCTCGACGGTGCGCCGCCACAGGTGACCCGCGTAGGACAGCACGTTGTGTTTGTGCAACAGCGTCAGGTGTTTGCGCTCGCGGGCCTGCGCACGGGCGAACGCGTCGCGGACCGTGCGCTCCACGCCGAAGCGGGTGTTCACGCTGACCTCGGTAGCCAGCTCCTGCGGCGTGCCGACGCGCAGGGCGCCGCCGTTGCCGGTGTACGGACCCTCGGTTCCCTCGCGGACCACGACGAAGTCGATACCGTCCGGGGCCACCCGCTGCACGTCCAGCGGCGAGGCGACGCCGGGGAACAGCTTGGCCGGACGCAGGTTGATGTAGTGGTCCAGCTCGAACCGGATCCGCAGCAGCAACTGCCGCTCGAGAACGCCGCTGGGCACGGTGGGATCACCGATGGCTCCGAGCAGGATCGCGTCGTGATCGCGCAGTTCCTCCAGCACGGAGTCCGGCAGCGTCTCCCCCGTGGCGTGCCAGCGCCGCGCGCCCAGGTCGTACTCGGTGCGGGCGACCTTTGCGGTGGTGACCGCGTCGAGCACCTTCAACCCTTCGGCGACTACCTCCGGGCCGATCCCATCGCCAGCGATGACGGCCAGATTCACGGTTTCGGCAGGATTCGACATGCTTCCAGCCTAGGACTCCGTCTTGCCATTCGATATTCAGGTCTCGTCATAAGAGACACGTGCTGACCTCCCGAACGTGCCGGCGGCAGTGTCCCGCACCGGGCGCCGGTTGTGGCCTGCGCCACTTACCATGGTGTAGCTATGACCAGCACAGCGCCGACCTCACCCGTGACAGGTGACGTGTCTTCGACGCCCGGCGCCCATCGAGCGGCCGCCGAGCGGCCGGTACGCAACCACCGCCCCGCCCTGGACGGCATTCGCGCGCTGGCCATCGTGCTGGTGATGATCTACCACGCCACCAGCCAGCAGCCGCGTGGCGGATTCTTCTCGGTCGACGTCTTCTTCGTGCTGTCCGGTTACCTGATCGCCGGGCTGCTGATCAAGGAGGACTGGACCTGGGGCTCGATCGACCTCGTCGCCTTCTACGTACGCCGCGCCCGCCGGCTGCTGCCCGGACTGATCGCCGCCGTCATCGCGATCGCGGCGGTCTGCCCGCGGGTCCTGTCCGACGAAGCGGTCGCCAGTATGCGTGGCGACGGTCTGGCGACGATCTTCTATGTCGCGAACTGGCGGTTCATCGCCACCGGGGATTCCTACTTCGCGCAGTTCGGTGACCCCTCGCCGTACCGGCACATGTGGACGCTGGCGATCGAGGAACAGTTCTACCTGATCCTGCCCATGCTCCTGATCGGCCTGATCGCCCTGACCCGCGCCAACCTGCGGTACATCACCGGTGCCCTGGTGGGGCTGGCCGTTCTGTCCGCACTGTGGATGTGGGTTCTGTACGTGCCCGGCGAGGACCCGTCCCGGGTGTACTACGGCACGGACACACGCGCGCAGGACCTTCTGCTGGGCTCGGCGCTGGCCTGCGGGATGACCCTGATCAGCCGACGTACGGCGCAACAACGGACCCGCTTGATGACCCTCATCGGCGGGGTCGGCTTTGCCGTGATGGTGGTGTGGTTCCTCACCTTCGGCGAGGATCAGTTCTTCACCTACGGCGGCGGGTTCTTCGTGTTCGTGCTGGGCACCTGCGCGTTGATCGCCAGCGTCGAGCTGAACCAGGACGGCCCGTTCGCCAGGCTGTTCGGCTTCGCACCGTGGGCCTGGATCGGCAAGATCTCCTACGGTCTCTACCTGTACCACTGGCCGGTATTCCTGCTCATGAAGCACACCGCCCTCACCGGTCCGGTGCTGTTCGTCACCGAGTTCGCGATCTCGTTCGCGCTCGGTGCGCTGTCGTTCTACGCACTCGAGCAACCGATCCGCCGCCGTGGCCTGAAGCCGCTGATCGGGCGCAAGGCAGCGATCACGGTGGGCTGGCTGTGCCTGCCGGTCGCCGCCGCGATCACGCTCGCCCTGACGCCCGCGGCCACCGCCAGCCTGATCGGGACCGCCAAAGCCGGGCAACGATCGGATATGGGCACGACCAACCCCGACGCGGCGATCAAGGTGCTTGTGCTCGGTGACTCCGTGGGGTTCTCCCTGGGGTATGCCTTCGATCAGAAGGAGTGGCCCCGCGTCCAGGTCACCGGTGACGTCATCTTCGGCTGCGGGACGGCGCAGCAGCACATCGCGGTCAACGGCGTCGACCAGAAACCCGACCCGAGCCAGTGCCAGGACGTGTTCGCCAAGTGGCCCGCCGACGTCGCGAGCAAACAACCCAACGTGATCCTGTGGTCACTGGGCGGGTGGGAAGTCTTCGACCACGTGGTCGACGGCAAGACCCTCAAGGTCGGCTCGCCGGAATACGCCAGCTATCTGACCTCGCGACTGAACCTGGGCCTGAGCAAACTGGGCTCGACCAAGGTCGTCATCCCCAACGTGCCCTGCTACGCCCAGCCCAGCTACGTCGTCAACGGCCAGAACATGGCCCCCAACCGCAACGATCCCGCCCGCGCGACGGCGGTCAACAAGATCCTCGACGACTTCGCCGCGCAGCATCCGCAACAGGTCCACATCTTCGATGTCGCCAGCACGTTGTGTCCCGACGGCACTCCCACGTTGAAGGTCGACGGTGTGCAGGTCCGAAGCGACGGGGTGCACTACACGATCGACGGCGCCAGGCTCTTTTGGAACTGGATCATGCCCACGCTGGAGAAGGTCACTGGTATTTCGGTGAGCTGATCGCGCCTCCTGCAGGTGTGACCACGCATCGCATCAGGACAATCGTCCGGCGTTACCTGCCAGCCGAACTGCTCGCGTTGGCGGGCATGTTCGCCGGATGGTGGCTCGGCACCCAATGGACGCAGTCACCATGGCTCCTCGCAGGCATCGTCACCGTCGCGGAGAACCTCGGCTTCTATGGCTACCTCACCGTGTCGGTCTGGCGCGAGCAGACTCCGCAGAATCCGAACCTGCTGCGGCGGGCGCAGCGCACCGTCCTGCTGCTGGGCGCCGAGTTCGGCCCGGCGGAGGTCTTCGACAGCCTGCTGATCCGGCCGGCTCTCATGACGGCAGCGATCCTGGGGCTGCACAGCACCGGGTGGGGCGTCCTTACCGGTAGTTACGCCGCGGATGCGGTGTTCTGGAGCGTGGCCGGGGCGTCGTACCTGCTGACCGTGAAGTTCGGCTGGCGGCACCGCCGCGTGGAGTTGGTGCGGGCCGTCCATCCTGCTCAAGCTCCGTCCGACCTGTCGCCGGACGCGTTCCTGGCGCGGCCGGCGGTCGCGAAAGCCCTTGCGCTGCAGGGGACTCCCGTCTTGTTCCTCGAGCCGGATGCGGTCGCCCGTCGTTACGGCGAGCTGCGCCGCGCGCTGCCGTACGCCGACATCCACTACGCGTTGAAGGCCAATCCGCACGAGGCGATCATCGAAACCCTGATCGGTTGCGGCGCATCGTTCGAGGTGGCGAGCGTGCGCGAACTGGACGCCCTGCTCGACCGGCATGTGGATGCCTCACGGATCCTCTACACCCACCCGGTCAAATCGCCGGCGGACATCCGGTACGCCGTCGGGTGCGGAGTGCGCACCTTCGTGGTCGACGCAGCCGGAGAAGTGGACAAGCTCGCGCAGTACGACGTGTCCGTCCTGATCCGGCTAGCCGTGGACAGCAGTGCGGCGCAGATCGACCTGTCGGCGAAGTTCGGCGCCTCCCGAGCCCTTGCCCGCGACCTCGTACTCGCCGCCCACGAAGCCGGTCTGACGGTCGATGGACTCACCTTCCACGTCGGCAGCCAGCAGTGCGATGTCGCTGCGTACGCCGCGGCCGTCACCGCTGCACTCGACCTGATGGAGGAATTGTCCGACCGGGTGCCGATGACCACCCTGGACATCGGCGGCGGTTTCCCGGTCGCCTACGACCGGCCGGTGCCCTCGATCGACGCGATAGCGGCGACGATCACCCCGTTGCTCGCGCCGCACCTGCCCGGGTTGCGCGTCATCGCGGAGCCGGGGCGCTTCCTGGCCGCCGAGGCCATGACCCTGGTCTGCGGCGTCGTCGGCTCCGCGGAACGGAACGGACAGCCGTGGTACTACCTCGACGACGGGGTGCACGGCTCGTACAGCAACGTCCTGCAGGAAGGCCTGCGACCGCCGATGCGCCCGCCGGTATGGGGCAGTATGGCGACCTCGGTCCTCGCCGGCCCGACGTGCGACTCCATCGATGTCGTCGCCGCCGGCATCATGCTGCCGCCCCTTGAACCCGGCGACCGTATCGTCAGCCCGACGATGGGCGCGTACACCGCCGTCACGGCCAACGGGTTCAACGGCATCGCCGCGACCCCGATCGTCGCCCTGCCCGCCGTCAGGCACCTCAACGCAGTGCGGCCGTCTGCCACCGCGGAGGGTGGCAGACGGCCGCTACGAGCGGTGGCTCAGCGAGCTGCCGAGCCTTCGACGTAGTCCTCGTCGCGGCTGCCGGACCAGGAGAAGTGCGAGCGCAGCTTCTTACCGGTGGCCTCGATCGGGTGACCGGCCTCGGCTTCACGCAGCTTCAGGAACTCCGGCGCACCGGCATCCTGATCGGCGATGAACCGTTCGGCGAAGGCACCGCTGCGGATGTCGGCGAGCACGCCCTCCATCCGCTCCTTCACGCCGGCGTCGATGACGCGGGGACCGGAGACGTAGTCGCCGTACTCGGCCGTATCGGAGATCGACCAGCGCTGCTTGGCGATACCGCCCTCCCACATCAGGTCGACGATCAGCTTGAGCTCGTGCAGCACCTCGAAGTAGGCGATCTCCGGCTGGTAACCGGCCTCCGTGAGCACCTCGAACCCGGCCTGGACCAGGTGCGACACGCCACCGCAGAGGACCGACTGCTCACCGAACAGGTCGGTCTCGGTCTCCTCGGTGAAGGTGGTCTTGATGACGCCGGCGCGGGTGCCGCCGATCGCCTTGGCGTAGGACAACGCGAGGTCCCAGGCCTTGCCGGAGGCGTCCTGCTCCACGGCCACGATGTCGGGAATACCTCGGCCGTCGACGAATTCGCGGCGAACGGTGTGGCCCGGAGCCTTGGGCGCGACCATCGCGACGTCGACACCCTCGGGCGGGGTGATGTAGCCGAAACGGATGTTGAAGCCGTGCGCGAAGAACAGCGCGTCACCCGGCTGCAGGTTGGGCTCGATGTCCTCCTTGTACAGGATCCGCTGCACCTGGTCGGGGGCCAGGATCATGATGACATCGGCTTCCTGCGCCGCCTGGGCGACGGGTACGACGCGCAGCCCCTCGGCCTGCGCCTTCTCGGCAGATTTGGAGCCCTCCCGCAGACCGACCCGGACGTCGACGCCCGAGTCGCGCAGGTTGAGGGCGTGCGCGTGGCCCTGGCTGCCGTAACCGATGATCGCGACCTTGCGGCCCTGGATCACCGACAGATCGGCGTCGTCGTCGTAGAACATTTCAGCCACAGCTTGGTACTCCTTGGTGTTGGTTAGGTGGTTCACGCGCTCTTGCGAGCGCGGTCGGTGATGGATCGCGTGCCTCGCCCGACGGCCACCAGGCCGGACTGGACGAGTTCCTTCACGCCGTACGGCTCGAGGACCTCAAGCAATGCGATCAGCTTGTTCGGCGCCCCGGTCGCTTCGATGACGACCGAGTCGGCGGTGACGTCGACGACGTTGCAACGGAACATCTGGGTCAACTCCAGGATCTGGCCACGCGTCGTACCGTCGGCGCGCACCTTGATCAACACGATCTGGCGTTGCACGGCGGCGTCGGGTTCCAGCTCGACGACCTTGAGGACCTCGACCAGCTTGTTGAGCTGTTTGATGACCTGCTCCAGGACCAGCTCGTCGACGTCCACGACGATTGTCATCCGGGAGATCTCGGTGTGCTCGGTCTCGCCCACCGCGAGCGAGTCGATGTTGAAGCCACGGCGGGAGATCAGCCCGGCGATCCGGGCGAGCACACCGGGTTTGTTCTCCACCAGCACCGAGAGCGTGTGCTTGGCCATCAGTCGTCCTCACCTTCGGATTCGCGGTCCCACACCGGGGCCATCGAGCGGGCCACGGTGACCATGTCGTTGCTGACGCCGGCCGGCACCATCGGCCACACCATGGCGTCGCGCTCGACGACGAAGTCGATGACGACCGGGACGTCGTTGATCTCCAACGCCTTCTGGATCGTGGCATCGACGTCCTCGGGACGTTCGCACCTCAGCCCGACACAACCGTACGCATCGGCCAGCTTCACGAAGTCCGGGACCCGGGCACCGATCGCGGTGTGCAGGTCGGTGTTGGAGTAGCGCTCGTTGTAGAACAGCGTCTGCCACTGGCGCACCATGCCGAGGCTGGAGTTGTTGATGATCGCGACCTTGATCGGGATGTTGTTGATGACGCAGGTCGCGAGCTCCTGGTTGGTCATCTGGAAGCAGCCGTCACCGTCGATCGCCCAGACCGTGCGGTCCGGTTCAGCGGTCTTGGCGCCCATCGCGGCGGGCACCGAGTAGCCCATGGTGCCCGCTCCGCCGGAGTTCAACCACGAGTTGGGTCGTTCGTAGTCGACGAACTGGGCGGCCCACATCTGATGCTGACCGACACCCGCAACGTACGTCGCGTCCGGGCCGGTGAGGGCGCCGATGCGTTCGATGACGTACTGGGGTGACAGACCTTCCTCCGGTGTGGTGTAACCCACCGGGAAGTCGCGCTTCCATCCCGTGGTCCGCTCCCGCCAGGCGGTGTAGCGGGCGGGGTCGACGTCATCCTTGAGCGCAGCGATCAGCTCCCGCACGACCTCGTCGATGTCACCGACGATCGGCACGTCGGCCTGGCGGTTCTTACTGATCTCGGCCGGGTCGATGTCGGCGTGGATCACCTTCGCCCCGGGCGCGAAGGACGCGAGGTCACCGGTCACCCGGTCATCGAACCGGGCACCGAGAGTGATCAGCAGGTCCGCCTTCTGCAATGCGGTCACCGCCGGAACCGACCCGTGCATCCCGGGCATCCCGAGATGCAACGGGTGGGTGTCCGGCACGGCGCCGCGCGCCATCAGCGTCGTCACCAGCGGGATCTGGGTGAGCTCCACGAGCTCCTTCAGAGACTCGCTGGCCCCCGAGCGGATCGCTCCTCCCCCGATGTAGAGGACCGGCTTCTTCGCGGCACGGATCATCTCCGCGGCCGCCTTGATCTGCTTGGGGTGCGGACGCGTCACCGGGCGGTAGCCCGGCAGATCCACCTGCGGCGGCCAGGAGAAGGTGGTCTTGGCCGTCAGGGCGTCCTTGCTGATGTCCACCAGGACCGGGCCGGGTCGGCCGGTCGATGCGATGTGGAACGCCGCGGCGATCGCGGATGGGATCTCGTCGGCGTTGGTGATCAGGAAGTTGTGTTTGGTGACCGGCATTGTGATGCCGCGGATGTCGGCCTCCTGGAAGGCGTCGGTCCCGATGGTCTTGGAGTTCACCTGGCCGGTGATGGCCACGATCGGCACCGAGTCCAGGAACGCGTCGGCGATCGCGGTGACCAGGTTCGTGGCACCCGGGCCGGAGGTGGCCATGCAGACACCGACCTTGCCGGTGGCAGCGGCGTACCCCTCCGCCGCGTGGCCGGCGCCCTGCTCGTGACGGACCAGGATGTGGCGGACCTTCACCGAGTCCAGCAGCGGGTCGTACGCCGGCAGGATCGCGCCGCCCGGGATGCCGAATACGGTGTCGACACCGACCGATTCCAGCGACAGGACCAGACTCTGGGCGCCCGTCACCTCGATGGGCGGGGTGGGCGCGGTGTCCGGCTGCTGCTGGTTGACATCGCTGGCGCTACGGTCGCGCGCCTTGTGCTGCAAGGGCGTCACCTGCGCCGGGCTCGGGATGCGGGTCGCCGCCTTGGGGGCCTGCACATTCGTCACGGTGGTCACCTGTTCTTGGGCTTCTAGGTCGGTATGGCGCTCGCGGGGCATAAAAAAACCCTCAGCCGCTGGGGCAGTGAGGGTAGGCGCGCTTGCTGATCGGATCAGCTTGCGCGCCTGCGGAGTACGAGAATGCGTGCCATGTTCGTAAGTGTGATCCCCGGCCCGCTTCGGGGTCAACATGATGAGACGACCATCTCACCATCCGGGAAACCGTGCTTGCCCCCCAGTTGCCTCGACACCTTTTGGAACGCATTTCACCTCACAAGCACCTTTCACGGTGCATCCCGATCCAAGAATCGGAGCCACCTGCACGCTCGCTCCCGTCAGGCGCAGAACCCTCGCCGCACCTCCTCGACCTCGCACTCCGGCGCCCCTCGCTGCGCTCGCGACACCTGCGCGCTCGCTCCTCGTCAGTCGCAGAACCCTCGCTGCACCTCCTCGACCTCGCACTCCGGCGCCCCTCGCTGCGCTCGCGACACCTGCGCGCTCGCTCCTCGTCAGTCGCAGACAGCCCCACCGCTCGCGCTGCCCACCAACTTCCGGTACTTGGCCAACACCCCGCGGGTGTACTTGGCCTCCGGGTGCCGGACACCCGACGTACGCCGATCGGCCAGTTCTGCCTCGTCGACCAGCAGGTCGAGGGTTCCCTGGGCGACGTCGAGGCGGATGCGGTCGCCGTCCCGCACGAAGGCGATAGGGCCCTCGTCAACGGCCTCGGGAGCCACGTGACCCACGCACAGGCCCGTCGTACCTCCGGAGAAGCGGCCGTCGGTCAGCAACAGCACGTCCTTGCCCAGCCCGGCGCCCTTGATCGCACCGGTGACGGCAAGCATCTCGCGCATCCCCGGGCCGCCCTTCGGACCTTCGTAGCGGATGACGACCACGTCCCCGGACTTCAGCGAACCGTCCTCCACGGCATCCATTGCAGCGCGCTCACCGTCGAAAACCCGTGCGGTGCCTTCGAATACATCGTTGTCGAAACCGGCCGACTTCACCACGGCACCTTCGGGTGCGAGGGAGCCTTTGAGAATCGTAATGCCGCCACTGGGGTGGATCGGCGAAGCCATGGCCCGCAGGACTTTGCCATCGACGTCCGGTGGAGCGATGTCCGCGAGGTTCTCGGCCATCGTCCTGCCGGTCACGGTGAGGCAGTCACCGTGCAGGAGGCCCGCATCGAGCAGTGCCCGCATCACGACGGGCACTCCTCCGACCCGGTCGATATCGGTCATCACGAACGCGCCGAACGGCTTCACATCGGCCAGATGCGGGACCTTGGCGCCGATGCGGGCGAAGTCGTCGATCGCCAGGTCGACGTCCGCCTCGTGGGCAATGGCCAGCAGGTGCAGCACGGCGTTGGTGGATCCGCCGAACGCCATCACGACGGCGATGGCGTTCTCGAAGGCTTCCTTGGTCATGATGTCGCGAGCGGTGATGCCCTTGCGCAGGAGCTCGACGACCGCCTCGCCCGACTTGCGGGCGAACCCGTCGCGTCGCCGGTCGGTCGCCGGCGGTGCGGCACTGCCGGGGAGCGACATGCCGATCGCTTCGGCCACTGAAGCCATCGTGTTGGCGGTGTACATGCCGCCGCAGGCACCTTCGCCCGGGCAGATGGCCCGCTCGATAGCGTCGACGTCGTCGCGCGACATCAGCCCGGCCGCACACGCACCGACCGCTTCGAAGGCGTCGATGATGGTGACCTGCTTCTCGGAGCCGTCGGAGAGTGTGGCGATGCCGGGCAGGATGGAACCGGCGTACAGGAAGACGCTGGCCAGGTCCAGACGAGCGGCAGCCATCAGCATGCCGGGCAACGACTTGTCACAACCGGCGAGAAGCACTGAGCCGTCGAGGCGTTCGGCGCTCATGACCGTCTCGACGGAGTCGGCGATGATCTCGCGACTGACGAGCGAGAAGTGCATTCCTTCATGGCCCATCGAGATGCCGTCGGAGACGCTGATCGTCCCGAACTCGAGCGGATAGCCGCCGGCGGCGAACACACCGTCCTTCACGGCTTTCGCCAAACGGTCGAGCGACAGGTTGCACGGGGTAATCTCGTTCCACGAACTCCCCACTCCCACTTGGGGTTTGGCGAAGTCGTCGTCGGTCAGACCCACTGCTCGCAACATCCCCCGAGCCGCGGTCTTCTCCAGACCGTCCGTGACGTCCCGGCTGCGGGGCTTGATGTCCGGTGTTTCGTCGCTCATGTCGTGAGTCTAGGCATCCGCAGCTACCCTCGAAGGGTGCTGCACGGCGAAATCCTCTCGGTCAATCTCGGCGTCGTCACGACGTTGCCCGGGGTGCGCGGACGCACCGCCATCGACAAGCACCCGGCCCGGCACATCGACGTACGCGACCCGGGACCCAAGAAGGGCGGTCTGGGCAGCGGGGTGGTCGACGACGGCATCGGAAGTCGCAAACACCACGGTGGTTACGCACAGGCCGTATACGCCTATGCCCTAGAGGATTACGACTGGTGGGCGGCGCAACTGGGTCGCTCGCTCGGGCCAGGGTTGTTCGGCGAGAACCTGACGACCCGCGGGCTGGACCTCACCAACGCGCTGATCGGTGAAGAGTGGACGATCGGGCCGGTGGTGCTGCGTGTGGAAGTACCGCGGATCCCGTGCGCCACCTTCGCGGCGCGGATGGGCGAGAAGCAGTGGGTACGCCGATTCACCGAGGCCGGGCGCACCGGCGCCTACCTGTCGGTGCAGGCACCCGGACGAATCACTGCCGGGGACGTCGTGACGGTGTCCCGGCCATCCCACGACATCACCTTGCTCGACGCGTTCCGGGCGGTCACCGGTGACCGCGAACAGGCCAGGCGCGTGCTGGATGCGCAGGTGCTCTATCCGAGCGAGCACGAGTACCTCGCAGCACGCGCCTAGCGAACCAGCCGGTTGGTCGATGTCAGGACCTGCACCTGCTGCGTCGGACCGGCGATGGTGGCGGTTCCGGGTATGTCCGCCCAGTCGCCGCCGTCGACCCGGAACTGGCCGCCGTACGTCGTGCTCACGCCGACCGTGAAGGTGCCCGGATCGTCGTAGGCGTGGGTGATGTCGCCGCTCGGGTAGGCCCCGCCGAAGCTCTGCGTCGGGCCGCTGGCTGCGCCATCACCGAACCGGAAGTTGTTGGCCTTGAACGTGGGACGAATCTCGACACGGTGACCGAGCAAGGTGGTGGCGCGGACCTCCCCGGGCTGATACCCCGCTTGCGGCCACACGAGCGAGAAGTAGGTCGGCAGCGTCACCAGGGTGCGGTTGTTGACCGGTTGGATGGACAGGCCGGGCTTGGCGAACGGGGTCTGCTTCCACTCCTTGACGATCATCGCCATCGTCAGTTGTGGCCGGTCGGCTCCCCGGGTAGCAGTGAGGTGTAGCAGGTGGTGCCGACGTACTCCCAGTTGACGGGCGCGGTCTCGTCCGCGGGATGCCGGTAGATCTTGACGTAGGGACCGCTGGCGTCGGGCACGTAAAGGCAGCCGCTGATCGCCGACCCGCACGCACTGCCGCCGTCGTTGTCCTCCGGGCCATTGCCCGGGCAGTTCAGCGGAACGGAGTAGACCAGAGGCACCCGTTTGCGGACCTTCGTGCCGTTCTCGACGACGTCTTTCTCAACGTCTGCCGGTTGGCCCTTGGTCTGCGCTGCCGTCATCCCTGTGTAGGCGCTGTCGCCATACAGGTCGCTACATCCTCGGTCACACGGTGGCGGAGGGCCCTCTGCGCTAGCAAAACCAGTACTCCCCAATAGCACCGTGATTGCTACCGCGAGGGCCGGAAGGGCCCGGTTACTGGGCCGCATCCTGCGCCTTTTGAACGCGCCAACCGGACTCGGACCAAGCGACGGGAAACACCATCTTCGTGGCGTCACCAGACACTGACCTCAACTTCTTGCCTGAACTGTCGACATAACTGAAGGAACCAGGACCAAATGCAACTTGCACGTGGACCGAGGGGGCTGAAGGTCGAGTAGGTCGGCCACGATCTCCGTCCCGTCCACTTCAGGAAAGATCGCAGCGTCCGCATGTTGGTTGTTACGAACTAGCTGAGCGACGCTCTGTTCCCAGCGGTCGCAGGTTTTGCACGACTCAAGCGCAAACGGCTCCAAGAGACCGGTCTGCGGATGCTGATAGGCCTGATTGATCACTGACACGTAGTACTTCACGAACGCGATCGCACCGTCGGTTGTCTTCTGCTTCGCAGCATCCGGCAAGCCGTTGATCCCCAACGCGGGGTTCCCCGTGGACGCAACGGTCGGCGTACTGGAAGCAGATGACACAGTCGATGTCGGCGATGCCGCTGGTGTGCTTGACGCAGTCGCCGGCGTGCTGGTTGCCACGGACGAGCCCCCTGCGCCCGTCTTCCCCCGCAACCAGCAACGCCGGTGACCACCGTGAGCATGATCGCCGAGCACGTGAGCGCACGTACGCAACGACCATTCCCCGTCCCAAGCACGACATCCCCTCCCTGCAGTCGTCCAGGTCCCGCCATTCTGCTGGCGGCAGACGAGCCGTTTGGGGTTATCCACAGTAAAGAATTCGTAAAGCGCTAAGCCCTTGCGGTGTGCAGCGCCGTCAGTCGGGCCGTCCCCGGCGCCAGGTCAATCCAATCCACCTCGACCGCCAAGACGGCGGCCGTGCAGGTGGGAAATCCCTCCGCCAGAGCAGCGAGCGCAGAATCCTCACCGTGACCATCGGCCAACAGCGCCGCAAGAAGCGGAACCCCGGGCGAGTGCCCGACCAGCACGAGATCACTGGTGTGCTCGCTGGCCTCCCGCAGCACCTCGAGAAGCGTCTGCGGATGCGCCAGGTAGATCCGTCGGTCGTTCTCCACCAGCCCTCCGATGCCGCTGGCGTCCACTACACCGGCCCACGTTTCGCGAGTGCGCACCGACGTCGAGCAGAACACCTGGGACGGCGAAATACCCTGCGCCTTCATCCAATGCCCCAGCGAGCGCGCGTCCGCGGCACCGGCCTGGGTGAGGGATCGCTCGTGGTCCTCGGCCGACCGCGGGTCTTCCGCCTTCGCGTGCCGGATCAGCGTCAGTCTGCGAGCCCGAGCCATGGGCTCAGGATGACACGACGTGCTGGAGACCGGCGCCTGCGACATACCCGCGCAGCTGCTCGTCCACGAAGCGCCGGGCGCGCGGCCAGAACGCCGAACTGGCACCGCCCACGTGCGGGCTGATCAACACGTTCGGCAACGTCCACAGCGGGTGATCGGACGGCAACGGCTCCGGGTCGGTGACATCCAGCGCAGCGCGCAGCCGGCCGGACCGGCACTCCGCAAGCAGGGCGTCAGTGTCCACGACCTTTCCGCGGGCCACGTTGACCAGCAACGCGTTGTCGGGCAACGCAGCCAGGAACTGTGCGTCGACCATGCCCCGGGTTGAATCAGTCAGCGGTACGACGATGATCACCACCTCGTGTTCCGGCAGGAGAGCACCCAATTCCTGCGTGCCGTGCACGACATCCACCAGGTCGTCACCGGTCCGAGCGCGTGACGCGACGGCCGTTACCGACGCCTCGAACGCGAGGACCCGACGCGCAACGGCCCGGCCGATCGCGCCGTACCCGAGGATGAGCACGTTGCGGTCGGCCAGGGACGGATATCCGGCGGCGTGCCGCCAGGTGCCGGTCTGCGCGGCTCGCACGAAGTCCGGGATCCCACGCTGTGACGCCAGGGTGAGCGCCAACGCCAGCTCGGAGGTCGACGTGTTGTGGATCCCCGCGCCGTTGGCCAGTACGACACCCGGCGGCAGGACGGGCAGGACGTGTTCATAGCCAGCCGTGACCAGCTGAACTGCCTTGAGCGAGCGAAGATCTCGCAGACTGTCGAAAGCACCCGATCGCGCCTCGTAAGGGCCGATGAAGATCTCGATGTCGTCCCGCGGCGGCGTACCGGACCCGTCGAACAACACTGCTTCGACGCCGGGTACCGCGCTGACGGTGCCGAGCAGTTCCTGGTTACCCACCGATACGACTGTCACAGACCTATGTCAGCACGTGCGGATCAACGCACCGACACCGGGATGGGAACGATCAGGTCTGCGCGGGTCGCCACCTGCCCGGGCTAGCAGCGCTCAGGTCAGTCGGGAAAGCAACAGTTCACGGACTTTCGCTGCGTCGGCCTGCCCCTTCATCGCCTTCATCACCTGACCGATGAGGGCACCGGCCGCCTGCACCTTGCCGTCGCGAACCTTCTGCGCGACATCGGGATTCGCGGCGATGACCTCATCGACCGCCGATTCCAGCGCGCCGTCGTCCTGGACCAGTTGCAGACCACGGGCGTCGGCAACCGCCGCCGGAGTGCCCTCGCCGTCCAGGACGCCTTCGAACACCTGACGGGCCATCGCGTCGTTGAGCCGGCCGGCCTGGACCATTGCGTCCAGCTCGGCGACGTGCGCCGGGGTCACCCCGAAGGCATCCAGCGGCTTGGCTTCCGCACTCGCTCGGCGGGCGATCTCGCCGGTCCACCACTTCCGGGCGGCCACAGGGGTCGCGCCGGCGGCAACCGTCTCCTCGATCAGTTCGACGGCTCCGGCGTTGATGACGTCACGCATCTCCAGATCGCTATAACCCCAGTCGGACTGGAGCCGGCGCCGACGCAGGTTCGGCGGCTCCGGCAGCGTGGCGCGCAACTCCTCCACCCACGCCGGGTCGGGCGCGATCGGCACCAGGTCCGGCTCCGGGAAGTACCGGTAGTCGTCCGCATCCGACTTGGGGCGGCCGGACGTGGTCACGCCGGTGTCCTCGTGCCAGTGCCTGGTCTCCTGCAGGACCGACTCACCCGAGTCGAGTACGGCGGCCTGCCGGCTGATCTCGTAACGCACCGCGCGCTCGACCGAGCGCAGCGAGTTGACGTTCTTGGTCTCCGTGCGAGTGCCGAGTTTCTCCGCACCGGACGGCTTGAGCGAGACGTTGGCGTCGCAGCGCAGAGAACCCTGCTCCATCTTCACGTCGGACACCTTCAGCGCCTTCAGCAGATCGCGGACCGCTGCGACGTAGGCACGGGCGATCTCCGGCGCTCGCTCCCCCGCTCCGACAATGGGTTTCGTCACGATCTCGATCAACGGGATCCCGGCGCGGTTGTAGTCGACCAGCGAGTACTCAGCACCCTGGATCCGCCCGGTGGAGCCACCGATGTGCAGTGACTTGCCGGTGTCTTCCTCCATGTGCGCGCGTTCGATATCGACCCGGAAGACCGAACCGTCGTCGAGTTCGACGTCCAGGTACCCGTCATAGGCGATCGGCTCGTCGTACTGCGAGGTCTGGAAGTTCTTCGGCATGTCCGGGTAGAAGTAGTTCTTCCGCGCGAACCGGCACCACGAAGCGATCGAGCAGTTCAGCGCCAGACCGATCCGGATCGCCGACTCGACCCCCACCGCATTCACCACCGGCAAGGCACCGGGCAGACCCAGGCACACCGGGCAGACCTGCGTGTTGGGCTCGGCGCCGAACTCGGTCGCGCACCCGCAGAACATCTTGGTCGCGGTGCCCAGCTCGACGTGAACCTCGAAACCGAGCACCGGGTCGAAACGAGCCACGGCGTCGTCGTAGTCGACGACGTCCTCCAGCACCGCGCTCATCGCACACCTTCCTTCACGTCGAGTTCCGGAGCCTGGGCGAGCAACGGCCCACCCCACTGTTCCTCCAACAACCGCTCCAGCGCCGCACCGACGTTGTACAGCCGGTCGTCAGCCTGGATCGGCGCGAGCACCTGGAAGCCGCTGGGCAAACCGTCCTCGGCCAAGCCGTTGGGCAGCGAAAGACCAGGAACTCCAGCAAGATTCGCTGGAATGGTGGCGATGTCGTTGAGGTACATCGCCATCGGGTCGTCGAGCTTCTCACCCAGTTTGAAGGCCACCGTCGGCGCGGTCGGCGTGACCAGCACGTCGGCCTGCTCGAAGGCCGCGGCGAAGTCCCGCGCGATCAGCGTGCGCACCTTCTGTGCCTGGCCGTAGTACGCGTCGTAGTAGCCGGAGGACAGCGCGTAGGTGCCCAGGATGATGCGGCGTTTGACCTCATCACCGAAGCCGGCGTCACGGGTCGCAGCCATCACCTGCTCGGCCGACGGGGACTCGACCCCCTTCGGTGCCACCCGCAGGCCGTACCGCATCGCGTCGAACTTGGCCAGGTTGGAGGAAGCCTCACTCGGCAGGATCAAGTAGTAGGCGGCCAAGCCCTTCTCGAAGCTGGGGCAGGACACCTCGACGATCTCCGCGCCGGCCTTCTCGAGCAGATCGAGTGACTCGGTGAAGCGGGCGCGCACCTGCGGAGCGAAACCCTCACCGGATATCTCCTTGATGACGCCGATGCGCAGACCGCTGACGTCACCGCGCCGCGCGGCGTCGACGACCGGCGGCACCGGGGCATCGATCGACGTGGAGTCCATCAGGTCGTGGCCGCCGATGACGGTGTGCAGCAGGGCTGCGTCGAGCACCGAGCGGGTGCACGGTCCCGCCTGGTCCAGCGAGCTGGCCAGGGCGATGAGCCCGTAACGGGACACCCCGCCGTACGTCGGCTTGACCCCGACCGTGCCCGTCACCGAGGCGGGCTGGCGGATCGAGCCGCCCGTGTCGGTGCCGATAGCCAGGGGCGCCTCGTACGCCGCGACGGCAGCCGCCGAACCACCCCCGAACCGCCGGGGATGCGGTCCAGCGCCCACGGGTTGTGGGTGGGGCCGTAGGCGGAGTGCTCCGTCGAGGAGCCCATCGCGAACTCATCCATGTTGGTTTTACCCAGGATCGGCAGGCCGGCCGCGCGCAACCGGGTGACCAGCGTTGCGTCGTACGGCGGCACCCAGCCCTGCAGGATCTTCGACCCCGCGGTGGTGGGCAGGCCTTTGGTTGTCACCACGTCCTTGACCGCGATCGGCACCCCGGCCAACGGGCCGAGCGGGGCGCCGGCAGCCCGCTGCTCATCGACCTGCCGGGCCGCCGCGAGGGCGCCCTCGGCGTCGACCTGGAGGAACGCATGGACCTCGCCATCGACGGCGGCGATGCGGTCCAGGTGAGCTTGGGTGGCATCGGCGGCACTGAGTTCGCCGGAGGCCAGGGCGTCCGCGAGCGTGGCAGCAGAAAGGCGGGTGGGGTCGGACACGCTCACTCCTCGTCCAGAATGCGCGGAACCTCGAAGCGCTGCGCCTCGGCCTGCGGCGCACCGGAGAGTGCCTCTTGGGCCGTCAGGCTCGGGCGCACGACGTCGGGGCGCGTGACGTTGGTCAAAGGCAGCGGGTGCGACATCGGCGGGATGTCATCGGAGGCGATGTCACCCACCTGACCGACGTAACCGACGATGGTTTCCAACTGGCCCGCCAGCTTGTCCAACTCCGCATCGGAGAGTTGAATCCGCGCCAGCATGGCGACGTGCGCGACATCG
Source organism: Branchiibius cervicis (assembly GCF_042661605.1). Taxonomy (NCBI): domain Bacteria; kingdom Bacillati; phylum Actinomycetota; class Actinomycetes; order Micrococcales; family Dermacoccaceae; genus Branchiibius; species Branchiibius cervicis. Next base: position 950,447 of record NZ_JBHSWJ010000002.1, on the reverse strand, counting down.
TCGCGCGAGATCGAGGACATAGCCTCCAGTCTAGGAGTCCGCGAGCGCCGCCAGAACCAGACCCGGATCGGGGTTGGTGTGCGCCTGGCCGTCGACGACGACCGTCGGAACGACCTCGTTGCCGTTGTTCACGCTGCGCACGAAGGCGGCGGCTTCGTCGTCCTCCCAGATGTTGCGCCAGGTCGCCCGCTCACGCACGGCACTGATGGTGTCCTCAAGGCGGGCGCAGAAGCCGCAGCCGGGGCGCCAGTAAATCGTCACGTCGCTCATGGCGTAGACAACTGCGTCATCCCTGACCACATTCCGAGCGATCCAGGCTGCGGTCATCGTGGCCGTCAACACGCCGGCTCTATGCTTGATTCATAGTCCAGCGATACACACAAGACTCACTGCGGAGGACATCATGCCCGGCATCACCATCTCATCGGAGTACGGCGCAGGCGGCGCCCTCGTAGCACCGAAGGTGGCCGAGAAGCTGGGTCTGCCGCTCCTCGACAAAGCGATCGACGCCGACATCGCCCGATCCCTCGACGTCAGCGAAGCCGAAGCGCACGAAGGCGAGCGCAAGGGCACCTGGGCCGACCGCTTTTTCTGCGCGATCGCACCGGTCGCCGACACGGTCTTCGGGGACACCGAGCAGTACAGTCACGCGCCCAACGAGTTCCGCGACCAGGCCGAGGACATCATGCGTTCGGCCATCGCCGACGGCGCAGTGGTCTTCGGTCGGGCCGGTGCCGCGGCCCTGGCCGAGGAGCCGAATGTGCTGCGGGTGCGCCTCTACGGCGAACTCGAGCACCGCGTCGCATACCTCATGCGGACCGCATCGGTCAGCGAGGAGCGTGCTCGCGCCGACATCGCCTCGGTCGACGGCGGCCGGGCGAAATACATGCAGCACCTCTATGAGCGCGACATCACCGACCGTTCGCTCTACCACCTCATGATCAACGGCCCCGCGTTGTCGGTGGACGAGTGCGTCGGCATCATCGTCGCGGCGTACGGCGCCCTGCGCGAAACCTCCACCGCACCGGCCGCCGGTTAGGCCTCCGCGTCCTCCTCGACGGGGTCGGCCGGCGGCGGCCCTCTTCGAGCAACGTCACGAAGCCGGCTTCATCGAGGATCGGCACTCCCAGCTCCTCGGCCTTGGCCGCCTTCGATCCCGCGCCGGGACCGATCACGACGAAGTCGGTCTTCTTGCTGACCGAACCGGCCGCTTTGCCACCGCGGGCGATGATCGCTTCCTTGGCCTCGTCGCGGCTGAACTCCTCCAAGGATCCGGTGACCACGACCGTCAGCCCCTCCAGGGTGCGGGGCACCGACTCATCCCGCTCATCGGCCATGCGCACCCCGTCGGCGGCCCAGGTGTCGACGATCGCGACGTGCCAGTCGAGCGTGAACCACTCGATCACTGCGTCCGCGATGACCCCGCCGACGCCGTCGACGGCAGCCAGTTCCTCGGCCGAGGCGGCACGGATCGCGTCCATCGAGCCGAAGTGGGTAGCCAGTGCCCGGGCCGCGGTGGGTCCGACGTGCCGGATGGACAACGCCACGATCACCCGCCACAGCGGCTGGTCCTTGGCCGATCGAAGGTTCTCGAGTAGCCGAATGCCGTTGGCGGACAATACTTTTCCGTCGACAACGGTGGCCGGGTCATCACTCTTCTTGGCCGCCCGTGTGTAGAGCGGAACCCGCACCAGATCCTCGGCGGTGAGCCGGAAGAGCGTGGACTCGTCCTCCAGCACCTTGTTGTCCAGCAATGCCGTGGCGCCCTCCCAGCCGAGCGCCTCGATGTCGAGAGCACCCCGCGAGGCCAGGCCGAAGAGCCGCTCACGCAACTGCGACGGGCAACTACGGGCATTCGGGCAGCGGATGTCCTTGTCGCCGTCTTTCTCGTAGGCCAGCTGGGTTCCGCAGGAGGGGCAGTGTGTCGGCATCACGAAAGCTCGTTCGGAGCCGTCCCTCAGCGCCACGACCGGCCCGACGATCTCCGGGATCACGTCACCGGCCTTGCGCAGCACCACGGTGTCGCCGATCAGCACGCCCTTGCGCTCCACCTCGAACGCGTTGTGCAAAGTGGCCATTTCGACCGTCGACCCGGCGACCTTGACCGGCTGCATGACCCCGAACGGCGTCACCCGGCCAGTACGGCCCACGTTGACCTGGATGTCCAGCAGCTTGGTGTTGACCTCCTCCGGCGGGTATTTGAAGGCGATCGCCCAGCGCGGTGCCCGCGAGGTCGCACCCAGGGCCCGCTGCAGCGCGACCTGGTCGACCTTCACCACGACGCCGTCCAGCTCGTGCTCGACCGAGTGACGGTGCTGTCCGTAGTACTCGACGTAGCGGCGCACCTCGGCGGCAGTGGTCACGACCTTGGTGTGGCTGGATGTCGGTAGCCCCCACCCGTGCAGCAATTCGTAGGCGTGCGATTGGCTGTCGATATCGAAGCCGCGCCGCGCCCCGATGCCGTGCACCAGCATCCGCAGCGGTCGCGACGCGGTCACCTTCGGATCCTTCTGCCGCAACGAGCCGGCAGCGCTGTTGCGCGGATTGGCGAACGGCGCCTTGCCCTGCTCGACCAAGGAGGCGTTCAGCTCCTCGAAGGCGGCGACTGGAAAGAACACCTCCCCGCGTACTTCGACCAGCTCGGGCACGTTGTCGCCGACCAGTTGCAGCGGCACGCCCTTGATGGTGCGCACGTTGAGCGTGACGTCTTCACCGGTACGCCCGTCGCCGCGCGTAGCTCCCCGGGTCAGCCGGCCCTTCTCATAGGTGAGGTTGACCGCCAGGCCGTCGATCTTCAACTCGCACAGCCACTTCGGCTCCCCGGGAGCCTCCCGCTGCGCGCGCTCCAGCCACGCGTCCAACTCTTCCAGGGAGAAGACGTTGTCCAGGCTGAGCATCCGCTCGCGGTGCTCGACGGGCGCGAACTCAGTGCTGAACGAGCCCCCGACCTGCTGGGTCGGTGAGTCCGGGGTGCGCAGCGCGGGATGGGCCTCTTCGAGCGCTTGCAGGCGCCGCATATCCGCGTCGTACTCGGCGTCGCTGACGGTGGGCGCGTCCTTGAGGTAGTACTCGAACTGGTATCCGCGGATCTTCTCGGCCAGGTCGGTCCACTCGTGCCGGGTCGCCTCGTCGACGTCCATCCCGGCCGTCGTCTCGATCGGGCTGTCGGTGCGTTCGCTCACCGGACCATCGTGCCGCAGACCTCCGACAGCCCGGACCGTCCGGTCAGGCGTCCGCGCGTTCGGCCAGCGCCGACGCCGCATCGACGGCCAGCCGCTGGATGCGGACCGGGTCGCGCCGGGTCGCCAGCCCGCAGGCGGGGGTGACCATCAGATCCGCCAATGCCGCATCCGGCAGGCCGACCCGGTGCCAGGCCCGGGCCAATGCGTCGACGAACGGGCCCGGGTGGCTTCCGGCGGCATCGGTGGGCACAGCGCCGGCCCACAGGGTGCGCCCGGATTCGACGAGTTCCGCCACGCCCTCCCAAGCTGCCGGTGTGAGCAACGCGGTGTCCAGACTGACCTCGACGTCCATCGAGCGCAGCAGGGCCGTGGGCACCCCGGGGGCGCAGCAGTGCAGGACGACCCGGCCGTCGTGCGCGTCGCGGATGGCGGCCAATGCGTCGCGGACGACGGGTTGATCCACCGGACGCAGCTGATTCAAGCCGGACGCCGAGCGCAAGGATCCATCGAGCACCGCGGGCAGCCCCGGCTCGTCTAGTTGGACGATGACCTGCGCACCGGGTACGGCGTCCTGCACCTGCGCGGCCAGCACCCGGACCGCCTCGCCCAGGGATTGCACGAGGTCACGGCACGCCCCGGCGTCCGTGACGACGCGTTCGCCGCGCGGTAGCCGCAGGGAACCAGCTAGGGTCCACGGCCCGGTCAGGGCCACTTTCAGCGGTCCCTGCCACCCGTCGTACGTCTCGGACAGCACCTCCAGATCGTCGCGCAGGAAGGCCCGGCCGCGGCGTACGTTGCGATCCGCGGTCGGGGCCAACCGCCATCCGGACGGTTGCAGATCCACCTCGAGATCGACGAGCGCAGCGGCGGTGCGGCCAATCATGTCGGCACCCGGCCCTCGGTCCGGTAACTCGACCACATAGGGAATCCCGTTGTCGCTCAGCAGATCCCGGACCTGCCGGGCGGCCGTCAGCGGATCGGTGCCGGGCCAGGAGCCGACACCGGAGGGCTGGGTCACGAGCGGCCGGTGGCGCTGATGGTTGCCGAGCCGATGACCCGGGTGCCCTCGTAGAGCACCACGGACTGCCCGGTGGCGACCCCGCGGGTACGCCGATCGAGAAGCACGCTCACCCGATTTTCGTGGACGGTGGCCAGGGCCGGGAACTCCTCGCCGTGAGCGCGCAGTTGAGCACCCACACGGATCCGGCCGTCCGGCGGTGGACCGCACCAGCGCAGGTGGTCGCCGTCGATGACGTCCACTCCCAGCAGGTCTTCGGTGCCCACGACCACGGTGTTGCTCGCGACCTGCACATCGACCACGTAGCGCCGTGCGCCGTCGGCCCGGGGCTCCTTCAGGCCCAGGCCCCGACGTTGCCCGACGGTGTAGGCGAAGGCACCCTCGTGCTGGCCGACCACGGCACCGGAGTCGTCGACGATCGGCCCCGGCTCCGAACCCAGGCGCCGGGACAGGAACCCGGCGGTGTCACCGTCCGGGATGAAGCAGATGTCGTGACTGTCCGGCTTGCGGGCGATGTAGAAGCCGCGGCGCTCCGCCTCCGCCCGGATGTCGGACTTGACGGTGTCGCCCAGCGGGAAGAACGACCGGGCCAACTGGTCGGCGTCCAGCACCCCGAGGACATAGCTCTGGTCCTTGGCCATGTCGACGGCACGGTGCAACTCGCGACCGCCTGGACCGTCGACGATCTGGGCGTAGTGGCCGGTGGCGACCGCATCGAAGCCGAGCGCGAGCGCCTTGTCCAGCAGGGCTGCGAACTTGATCCGCTCGTTGCAGCGCAAACAGGGGTTGGGGGTGCGACCCGCTGCGTACTCGGCGACGAAGTCCTCCATGACGTCCTCACGGAAGCGCGCGGCCATGTCCCACACGTAGAACGGGATCCCCAGCATGTCGGCAACCCGCCGCGCATCCCCGGCGTCCTCGATGGTGCAACAGCCGCGGGCGGACTCGCGCAGCGTCGCCGCTGATTGCGACAACGCCAGATGCACCCCCACAACCTCATGCCCGGCGTCCAGCATCCGGGCGGCGGCGACCGCCGAGTCGACTCCCCGCTCATCGCGGCGACGACGCGCATCAGGCCACCTGCCCGGCTCGTTGGGCCCGCTCGACGCAGGACGGAAGCACGGCGAGGAATCGGTCCACATCGGCGTCGGTCGAGGTGTGACCCAGAGTCAGTCGCAGCGCACCGCGAGCGCCGCTGTCCGGGATGCCCATCGCCAGGAGCACGTGGCTGGGCCGCGGCACACCGGCCTGACAGGCAGAGCCGGTCGAGCACTGGACTCCCGCGGCGTCGAGCAGATAGAGCAGCGAGTCGCCGTCGCAACCGGGCACCCGCAGGTGGGCGTTGCCGGCGAGTCGCTGGTCGGCGTCACCGACAACGTGGATGCCGCTGACCTCGATCCCGAGGTCGAGCGCGAGCGCTTCCTCGATGAGCCGGTCACGCAGATCGACCAGATGCTTGCGATGGGTGTCGAGGGTGGCGACGGTCTCGGCCACCGCGACCCCGAAGCCGCGGATGCCCGCAACATCCAGGGTTCCGCTGCGCAGACCGCGTTCCTGCCCGCCACCGAACGTGCCGGGCTGCAGCACCGCGTCGCGGCGGGCCACCAAGGCGCCGATCCCGGTGGGGCCGCCGATCTTGTGCGCGGCGATTGCCATCAGATCGGCGCCGCTGGCCGCGAAGTCGATCGGCAACTGACCGGCTGCCTGCACCGCGTCGGTGTGGAAGGGAACCCCGGCCGATCGCGCGACGGCCGCGACCTGCGCCACCGGCTGGACTGTGCCGACTTCGTTGTTGGCCCACATCATCGAGACCAGCGCGACGTCCTCGGGGTTGCGATCGATCAGAGCGGCGACGACGGCCGGGTCGTGCCGGCCCTGTCCGTCGACCTCGATCCAGTCGACGCTCGCACCGTGGTGGGTCACCAGGAACTCGACGGCGTCCAGGACCGCGTGGTGCTCGGTGGCGCCCACGATCAACCGGGTACGCCGCGGATCGGCTGCCCGGCGTGCCTCGAAGGTGCCGATGACCGCGAGGTTGTCGGCTTCGGTGCCGCCGCTGGTGAACACGATTTCAGAGGGTCGAGCGCCCAACCCGGCCGCGATCTGCTCGCGGGCCTCTTCGACGATTCGCCGGGCGTTGCGACCGGCGGTGTGCAGGGACGACGGGTTGCCGGGAGTACGGAACTGATCGGCGACGGCCGCCGCGACCGGTTCGCGCATCGGGGTGGTCGCCGCGTGATCGAGGTACACCGCGGACGTATTCATAACCAAAACAGTGTAGGCGCCGAAGCGCGGATGCTTGAACGCTCAACGCTCTCACGGACGGTACCCGTTCGGCGTGGGCGGCTTTGCGACACTGGTCGCAAATGAGGATCGGGAACAGTCGCACGCGGTGGACCGCAACCGGGGCGACCGCAGCGGCCCTGGCCATCCTCGTCGGAGCCTGCAGCAGCACCAGCGCCCAGGGGCCGAGTTCCCCGGCCCCGACCTCCTCCGCGAAGTCCTCTGCGACCTCCTCCCCGGCGCCCGCCTGCTCGGCCGGTAGCGCGCCCACCCTCAATGGAGCACGAACGGCGTACTCCACCGCCACCGACCTGGAATCCACCCACGCACTCGTGGGGCAGGTCGGGCAACCCACGCTGAGCACGATGCCGAGCGGGGTGGCCGGCTGGGACCTGGCCGGTGTCGCCGTCAACGTCCAAGTGCGCACCAACGGCAGCTTCGCCGTGGCGCCGGCCTCGTTCGCGTTGATCTCCCCGGCCGGCCAGCGCTGCGCCCAGCCGGCCACCAATCCGCTCGGCGGTGCCTTCGCAATCATGCAGGCCGACCAGAGCCACCCCGGCTCGGGCGAGGTCGCCTTCCTTGTCCCGCACGGCGCTGACCTGTCGGGCTACTCGGTCATGTACACCGAACAGGCGGGCGGCAAAGTGGCCAGCGCCCAGTGGACGGCGGACGCGCCGACACCGTCGTCCACCGCAGCCGCCGGCTGCGACGGCAAGAAATCGACGTACGACGCGGGGAAGGTCACCAGCAAACCCTTCGGCTCGGCGCAGCGAACCCGATCGGGCGCAGGATCGCTCGAGCTCGACCCGCAGGCTCCGGTGATGCGCGATCTGCCGCCGGGCGACCAGCAGCCCCGTGACGTCGACGGGGTGGAGATCAAGGTCACCGTCAAGGCCGAAGGGTCGGTGGGTTTCGTCGAACGCGGCCAGTTCCAGCTGGTGGACAGCCACGGGATGGTGTGCCGTTACAGTCCGCTGGGTAGCACCGGCGAAACACTTTCGAGTGACCTGGTGCCGGCCGGGACGGAGAAGACCTACACCGTGATCTTCTGGCTGCCGCGGGGCAGTGCGATGAACTCGTGGCAACTGCTGTACGTCAAGGACCCCACCGGCAGGACCGTGAGTGCGGCGTGGAGCGGGCGCACGGTGCCCACCGCCTCCGCTCCATCGACCACGACGACGACCACGGCCGGCCAGCCCACGAAGGGCTGACCGGCCGCTGCCGAGGTGTTACGGGGGCTCAGCCCTTGGCTTCCTTGACCTTCTCGGTCGCCTGGGGCAGCACGTCGAACAGGTCGCCGACGACACCGAAGTCGACCAGCTCGAAGATCGGCGCCTCATCGTCCTTGTTGATCGCGACGATGGTTTTGGACGTCTGCATCCCGGCGCGGTGCTGGATCGCACCGGAAATCCCGGCCGCGACGTACAGCTGGGGCGAGACCTGCTTGCCGGTCTGACCCACCTGGTTGCTGTGCGGGTACCAGCCGGCGTCCACCGCCGCACGGGATGCGCCAACGGCGGCACCGAGCACGTCGGCGAAGGCCTCGACGGGAGCGAAGTCGCCGCCGGTTCCCCGGCCGCCGGAGACCACGATCGCGGCCTCGGTCAGCTCCGGACGACCCGACTTGGCCTTGGGCTCGACCTTGACGATCTTGGTGCCCTTGGCGGCGTCGGAGACGGTCAGCTCGACCGGCACCACCGTCGCGGAGGCCTGGCTGGCCTGCGGCGGAGCGACGTTCGGCTTCACGGTGATGATCGGCGTACCTTTCGTCACCTCCGCCTGGACGGTGAACCCGCCCGCGAACACCGACTGCGTGGTGACGATCTTGCCGTCGGTCACCGAGACACCCGTGGCATCGGTGATCAGGCCCGAATCGGTCTTGATCGCCAACCGCGCGGCGGCTTCCTTGTTGGTGCCCGAGGACGGGATGAGGACGGCGGCCGGGGACGCCTGCGCGACCACGGCGGCCAGCGCCTCGGCCAGCGGGGCGACGAGGTAACCGGTCACGTCGGGGTTGTCCACGACGTACACCTTCTCGGCACCGAACTGGGCCAGCCGCGGACGAGCGGCCTCGACGTTGCTGCCCACGAACACCGCGGACGGGGTACCGATCTGCCGGGCAATGGTCAGCAGTTCGGCGGTGGTCTTCTTGACGGTGCCGTCGGTGTGGTCGACCAGCACGAGTACTTCAGCCATGGTAAATCTCCTTGTCTCGCAGGGCCGGTCAGACGAACTTCTTGGCGGCCAGGAACTCGGCCAGCTTCACGCCGCCGTCGCCCTCGTCCTTGACGATCTCGCCCTGCTCACGCGGCGGGCGCTGGGCGAAGGAGTCGACCTTGGTCCACGCACTCTCGAGGCCGACCGCGGAGGCGTCCAGACCGAGGTCGGCCAGGGACCAGGTCTCCACCGGCTTCTTCTTGGCGGCCATGATCCCCTTGAACGAGGGGTAACGCGGCTCGTTGATCTGGTCGGTGACCCCGATCAGGGCCGGCAGGGTGGCCTCGATGGTCTCCGATGCGCTGTCGCTGTCCCGGCGGCCGGTCACGCTGCTGCCGGACACCTCGAGCTGGGACACCTGCGTGACCTGCGGCAGGCCCAGGCGCTCGGCGAGCATCGCCGGGACGACACTCATCGTGCCGTCCGTGGAGGCCAGACCGGTCAGCACGACATCCGGGGTGCCGATCTTCTTGACGGCTTCGGCCAGCACCAGCGAGGTGGCGGGGGCGTCCGAACCGGCGATCGCGTCGTCCAGCACGTGGACGCCCTTGTCGGCACCCATCTGCAGGGCTTTCTTGATCGCTTCGGCGGCGCCGGCCGGGCCGACGGTGAGCACGGTGACCTCGCCCTCACCGGCTTCGACCAGCTTCAGCGCTTCCTCGACGGCGTACTCATCGAGTTCGGACAGCAGGCCATCGACGTTCTCACGATCGGTGGTGTTGTCTTCGGTGAACGTGCGCGCGCCTTGGGCGTCGGGCACGTACTTGACACAGACGACGATGTTCATGTGTCGCTCGGCCTCTCCTGTACGTAGTGATGGCATCCGCGCGGGTGCCGGGGCACCGCACGCCGGGCTCTATGTTACCCGTGAGTAGTAGTCAGCTGACAGCGCGCCCGCTCAGCGGTAGCGCAGCCAGATCAGCAGGATCCCCAGGGCCGTGATCAGCACCAACAGCCAGGGTGCCAACCGGTTGGCCAGGGTTTGCGTCGGGGTCGGCTCCGCACCGTCGGCGACCTGGAACACATCGGAACGCCGCCCGAGGATCGCGTCGGCGATGGCGGCCAGGACCACCAGGGCCAGGCCTACCCCGAACAGGATCCACGGAGACATCCCAGCGGTGGTGTAGTGCTCCCACCAGGTGACGGCGTTCTTGCGGACGCCGGTCCAGCCCCACAGTGTCAAGAAGGTGCCCAGCAGACCGGCCACCAGCAACGCCAGGGCGATGACCCGGCTGTCCTTGGCGGCGCCGGTGGACAACGGCTGTTCCGCGGCGGCTGCGTCGTTCATGGTCAATCCTTCGCTAAGGACGCTCAGCGTCCGGTGAACGTGGCTTTACCCGGCCCGTTGGCCACGAATGATGCCATCCCGGCACGCTGGTCGTCACTGCCGAACAATCCTGCGAACAGCGCGGTCTCGATGGACAGACCCGTGTCCAGGTCCACGTCGAGACCCCGATCGATGGCTTCCTTGGCCGCGCGCAGCGCCAGGGCCGGACCGTTGACGTACGGCGCGAGCTTGGCTTTGGCCGCCCCCAGGACCTCCCCGGGCTCGACGAGTTCGTCGACCAGCCCGATCTCCAGGGCCTCCTTGGCCGGCACGAACCGGCCGGAGAAGACCAGGTCCTTGGCTTTGGCCGGCCCCACCAGTCGTGCGAGGCGCTGGGTACCGCCCGCACCGGGGATGATTCCCAGCAGGATCTCCGGCTGACCGAAGGTCGCGTTGTCGGCGGCGATCCGGAAGTCACAGGTCATCGACAGTTCCATGCCGCCGCCGAGCGCGTAGCCCTCGACCGCGGCCACAGTCGGCTTCGGGATGGCTGCGAGCTCGCGGAACGCATCCTGCAGCCGCCGACCCCACACTGCGATCTCGGCGTAGCCGTACTGCTCCATCTCCTTGATGTCCGCGCCGGCGGCGAAGACACGATCACCGCCCCACACGATGACGGCCCGCACCTGATCGTCGGCGGTGACGAAACGCGCGGCGTCGCGCAGGCCGTCCCGGATCGCACCGTTGAGCGCGTTCATCTTCGGCCGGTCGATCCGGATGACGGCGATCGCGTCGTCCACCTCGACGGTGACGAACTCCCCGAAGCGGTCGCTCACGCGAACTCCCCGCCCTCCTGCGCAGCCCGGGCCTGCTCGGCGAACGCGTCGGCGCTGGCCTGCAACTGCTCCGGGGTGGCCTCCGCGACGTGCGGACCTGGCCCGGTCACGGCCTGGTGCCACGCCTGGACGGCCTGCAGCAACATGCCGGAGGTGCCCTTGATGAGCTCGGCGACGTCGTCGTACGGGCCGACGAGGTGGTCACCCGCGACCACCAGGTTGTCCCCGGCGATCCCGAGCTTGACGAAGTTGATGGCCAGGTTGACGTCGTTCGCGGCGTTCAGGCGCTTGGCGGGCTCGCTGGGCAGGTCATCGGTGATCTGCCACTGGCCGAAGATGCGCAGCAGGGCCAGGCCCGGCTCGCTGTCGACGCACCGGACCAGGAGCTGCTGCTCTTGCAGTGAAAACACGATGTCGCCGTCGTCATCGACCTGCGCGGGGATGTTGTCGGCCGCCAGCGCCGCCAGCGCCTTCTCGCGCAACGACCCACCGCCCTGAGGGGGCGCGGCCGGTGATTGCGGGGGACCCGCCTGCGCGAAGTTGGGCAGCGATGTGGGATCAGTCATAGTCCAAAACTAGCGCGTGGACGGATCGTGACCGCACCGGTGCCGGGTGGGAGGCGCCCCGGTGCGGGTGTTGGCCGGGGTCCGCTGCTGACCCGGGAACTACGCTGACCTTCATGCAGCCGTCCGGCGTCGACTTCCCCCGCCCTTCGGCGCGCACCTACGCGACGGGGGCTGCGAGTTCAGCGTCTACGCCGGACAGGCCGAGCAGGTGTGGCTGTGCCTGTTCGACGACGCCGGTGCCGAGCAGCGGATCGCCCTGGATCCGTACGTCGGCGGCGTCTGGGCGGGTTTCGTCCCCGGAGTGCGGGCCGGGCAGCGTTACGGGCTGCGGGCGAGCGGCCCGTGGGATCCGTGGGCCGGACAGCGCTACAACGTCCAGAAACTGTTAACGGATCCGTACTCCCGCGCACTGGAAGGCGAAGTGCGTTGGCAGCCGGAGGTTTTCGGACACCAGGTGGGTTCCTACTTCGACGGTGACGGTTATCAGCGCGACGACCGCGACAGCGCGCCGTACGTCCCGCGCAGTGTGGTGATCGACGACCGGTTCGACTGGGGTGATGACCGTCCCCGCGGGTGCCGTGGGATCGGACGGTGATCTACGAGACCCACGTGCGGGGCCTGACGATGACGCACCCGGGCATCCCGGAGGAGTTGCGCGGCACGTACGCCGGGGTGGCGCACCCGTGCGTGATCGCGCACCTGCGCCGCCTGGGAGTCACCACGATCGAACTGCTGCCGGTGCACGCCTTCACCTCCGAACCGCACCTGGTCCAAGTCGGCCTGGAGAACTACTGGGGCTACAACACGCTGGGGTTCTTCGCTCCGCACGCGGCGTACGCCAGTTCCCGCGATCCGCGGCAGGTGGTCGATGAGTTCAAGGGCATGGTCAAACTCCTGCACGCCGCCGGGTTCGAGGTGATCCTCGACGTGGTCTACAACCACACCTGCGAACAGGGCGCGTCCAGTGGCGCGACGCTGTCATGGCGCGGCCTGGCCGGGCACGACTACTACCGGCTCGATGAACGCGGCCACGACGTGGACGTGACCGGATGCGGCAACACCCTCGACATGCGGCATCCCACCACGGTCCGGATGGTGCTGGACTCATTGCGGTACTGGGTCAGCGAGATGCATGTGGACGGTTTCCGCTTCGACCTTGCCGTGGCGCTGGGCCGCGGGCAGGACGACGGATTCAGCCCCGACCATCCGTTCCTCGTGGGGCTGCGCACCGATCCGGTGCTCTCCAGGGTCAAACTGATCGCCGAACCATGGGATCTGGGCTCCCACGGGTGGCGCACCGGCCAGTTCCCGGCACCGTTCGGGGACTGGAACGACAGGTTCCGGGACACCGTGCGCAACTTCTGGCTGGGCGACCTGGCGGCCGATCACGCCGGCCACCCCCGGCACGCGCTGGCCGATCTCGGCGCCCGGATCGCCGGCTCCCCCGACCTGTTCGGACACCGCAGCCCGCAGGCGGCGATCAACTACGTGACCGCCCACGACGGCTTCACGATGGCCGACCTGACGGCCTACAACAACAAACACAACGGGGCCAACGCCGAGGGCAACCGGGACGGCACCGAGAACAACCGCTCGTGGAACTTCGGGGTCGAAGGCTGGGAGTTCGGGGATCCGCCGGTGCAGCGGTTGCGCCGGCGCGCGATCCGCAACCTGCTGGCCACACTGTTGCTGTCCAGCGGCACCCCGATGCTGTTGGGCGGCGACGAGTTGGCTCGCAGCCAGCGCGGCAACAACAACGCCTACTGCCAGAACAACGAAATCTCCTGGTACAACTGGGATCTGGACTACACCCAGGACGATCTGATCGACACCACGGGCTTTCTGATCGCGCTACGGCAGGCTCACCCGGTGTTGCGCCGGCGCCGGTTCTTCACCCCGGACGTGCCCTCCGGTGACCTGTCGGAAGTGTCGCTGCGGTGGTGCAACGCCGACGGCCAGTTCATGGACTCTGCGCACTGGCAGTCGCCGGAGACCTCGACCGTGCAGGCCATCTTCGACGGCTCCCCCGTGGGCGACACGACGTTGCTGTTCGTCCTGCACGGCAGCTCGCACAACGGTCCGGTGACGGTCCCGGCACACGACGGCATCACGACCTGGGACCTGCTGTGGAGCAGCACCGCAGAGCACCCGTCCTGGGTGCCTGACGTCAACCTCGCACCCGGCGATACGTGGAAGGCGCCTGCCGCGTCATTCACCGTCTTCGCGGGCGCCCGCTGACGCCGTACGGGCCAACCACCACAGACCCACCACCGGAAGCACCAACGGCAGGTACCCGTAACCCTGGCCGAAGTGCGACCAGACGGTCTTGTCGGGGAACGCTGCCGTGTCGAGGTAACTCCACAAACCCACGGCCAGCACACCGATCAGTTCGATGGTGATGGTCACCCGGGCCACCCGCACCGAGGTGCGGTCACCGCGGACCAGGGCGACCGTCGCCACGATGTAGATCACCGCGGCCACCGCCGACAGGACGTAGGCCAGCGGCGCCTTGTGGAACTGCGTGGTCAGTTGCAGCACCGAACGGCCGGTGGCCGCCAGTGCCAGCAGCCCGTAGACCGCGATCAGGATGCGGCCGAACCCCTGCGATGTCCTGTTTGCCACTCAACCGGCTCCGTTCCACAACTGCACCAGTCGCACCACCATCACGAGCAGTCCGAGTACTCCCACCAGCAACACGCCGGTCCCCCACCGGGTGGTGCGCTCGGCGATGGCCCAGGCGCCTGCGGCGGGTAGGACGAAGATCAGGCCGACCAGGTAGGCGATGAACACCGGGCGCGACATGCTTGCGGCGCCGTCGCCCGCGCGGATGATCCCGACGACCAGTTGCACCAGCAGAACGACCTCGGTCGCGAGCGCCAGATAGAGCGTGGGATCGTCCATCGGGCGCCCCCGCAGCGTGAGATACCCGACGTACGCCGCGAGCGCGCCGAGCAGCCCGAACAGCACGACGGTCAAGGGCATCAGCACCGCGCCATCGTATGCGGTGCGTTCGAGTCGCTGACGGGCGCTTGCGCGCGCCGGAGCGGCGACTTTGGGCCGCATCGGCCACGTTCCGTTCCGATCCACAACGGCAGGTGAGGATCCGTTGTGGCATACGCCACAGAGGACGGACTTTCGCTGCGGGTGTCCACCGAGGGGCCGATGTCGTTAGCGTTTCCTCCGTGACCGATGCGAAGCCGCAGTCCAGCTACCCCTCCCCCGGCCGACGAGCCCCGGCGGCCTATCGCCGTACGACAAGGACGCTCCCATCCACACCGTCGACGAATTCATCAACGGGTTCATGGACGAGCTCAACTTCGGTCGGGGCGTCAGCCTGGCCCGCAGTTCGCGCAACGACCGGTACATCGCCCTGAGCAAGGCGGTCCGGCAGAACCTGCAGGCGCGCTGGATGAAGACGCTCGCCCGCCAGTACGAACAGCAGGCCAAATCGGTGGCCTACCTGTCGGCGGAGTATCTGCTGGGCCGGCAGTTGGACAACGCGCTCTTGGCGACCGGCATGACGGAGGTCGTCGAGGAGGGCCTGGGTGCACTGGGGCTCACCCTGGACGACCTGCGCGGCCAGGAGACCGAGCCTGGCCTTGGCAACGGCGGTCTGGGACGCCTGGCCGCGTGTTTCGTGGATTCGCTGGCGACGATGAGCGTGCCGTGTATCGGGTACGGCATCCGCTACGAGTACGGCATCTTCCGCCAGGAGTTCGAGGACGGCTGGCAGGTCGAGCATTCCGACCGGTGGCTCGCGCTGGGCAACCCGTGGGAGTTCCCGCACCCCGAACACGCCGTGACGGTGCACTTCGGCGGCAGCACGCAGACCTACACCGACGAGAACGGCCGCGAGCGGACGCGGTGGCTGCCGGCGTGGGACGTGCAGGGCGTGCCCTACAACTACATGGTCCCGGGCTATCGCAACGGTCGCGTCAACACGTTGCGGCTGTGGAGTGCTCGGGCCACGCGCGCATTCGACCTGCGGATCTTCAACGCCGGTGACTACGTGGAGGCGGTGCGGGCCCAGACCTTCGCCGAGAACATCTCCAAGGTGCTCTACCCGGAAGATTCCACTCCGCAGGGCAAGGAACTGCGGCTGCAGCAGCAGTATTTCTTCGTGGCGTGCTCGCTGCGTGACCAGTTGGAGAACGTGCTGCCCAAGCAGTTCGATCTGACCAAGCTGCCCGATCGGGTCATCTTCCAGCTCAACGACACCCACCCGGTCATCGCCGTCCCCGAGCTGATGCGGCTTCTGGTGGACGAGAAGGGCATGGAGTGGGACGACGCGTGGGCGATCACCCAGAAGTGTTTCGCCTACACCTGCCACACGCTGCTGCCCGAGGCGTTGGAAGTGTGGTCGGCGGAGTTGCTCGGCAAGTTGCTGCCGCGACACCTGGAGATCATCTACAAGATCAACGAGATCTTCCTCGACGAGATCCGGGCCGCCTATCCCGGCGACGAGATCAAGCTGCGTCGCATGTCGATCATCACCGACCACCCGGAGCGATCGGTACGCATGGCCTACCTGGCCACGATCGCCGGATCCAAGGTCAACGGCGTCGCGGCCCTGCATTCACAACTGTTGCGGGACAAGGTGTTTCCGGAGTTCAGCGCGTACTGGCCGGACAAGTTCACCAACGTCACCAACGGCATCACACCGCGCCGCTTCCTGCGCCTATCCAATCCCGGTCTGTCGGAGTTGATCACCGAGACACTGGGCGACGAGGGGTGGGTGACCGATCTGGACCGGCTGCGGGAACTGGAACCGCATGCCGACGATCCGGCGTTCCGGGAGCGCTTCCGGGCAGTGAAGGCGGCCAACAAACAGACCCTGGCCCAGGTGCTCGTGACCCGCGACAGCATCACCCTGCCGACCGACGTGATGTACGACGTCATGGTCAAGCGGTTGCACGAGTACAAACGCCAGACCCTGAAACTGCTGCATATCGTGACGCTGTACGAGCAGATCATCAGCGGCAAGATCGCGGTCGAGGACGTCATGCCACGGGCCTTCCTCTTCGGCGCGAAGGCAGCGCCGGGCTATCGCATCGCCAAGGAGATCATCGCCCTGATCAACGCGGTCGGAAAGACGATCAACAACGACCCGCAGGTGCAGGGCCGCCTGACCGTGGCCTTCCCGGCCAACTACAACGTCACCCTGGCCGAACGACTCATCCCGGCGGCTGACCTGTCCGAACAGATCTCGCTGGCCGGCAAGGAGGCGTCCGGCACCGGCAACATGAAGTTCGCCTTGAACGGCGCCTTGACGATCGGTACCGACGACGGCGCGAACGTCGAGATCCGCGAGTTGGTCGGGGACGACAACTTCTTCCTGTTCGGGATGCTGGAGCCGGAGGTCGAAGCGACCATCGCCAAAGGCTATTCACCGGTTTCGGTGTACGAGAGCGATCCACAGTTGAAGGCGACGATCGACCTGATCGCGTCTGGCCACTTCTCCGACGGTGACCGCAATCGCTTCGAGCCGGTGGTGTCCAACCTGCTCGGCGAGGACCGGTTCCTCACGCTGGCGGACTACGCGGCGTACCTGGAAGCCCAGAAACGGGTCGAGGCGGCGTACGCCGATCCGGACGACTGGTCGCGCAAGGCCATCCTCAATGTGGCTCGCTGCGGGTTCTTCTCCTCGGACCGTTCGATGGTCGATTACATCGACCGGATCTGGCACACGCCGGCGATCACCCAGTAGGCGTGGCCGCGCCCGTGCACGCTCCGGCGCAACCTTGTAGCGTCGGAGCGTGAGCCAATCCCTGCAGATCGGTCGTATCCCCGCGCTCGGAGTGGGCCCGCTCGTCGACGGTGGGGCCTTTCCCGCCAAATCGGTGGTCGACGAGGAATTCACCGTCACGGCAACGGTGTTCCGCGAAGGCCACGATGCGGTGAACGCCTCCGTCGCCCTCACCGATCCGTCCGGGGACGTCACGCTGGTCCCCATGACGTGCGTCAACCGAGGGCTGGACGCCTGGGAGTGCGTGATCAGCGCACCGACCCCAGGTAAGTGGAGCCTGCGGGTCGAAGGTTGGTCCGATCCGTACGAGACCTGGCGACACGACGCGATCATCAAGATCGAGGCCGGCGTCGACGTCGAACTGATGCTGGCCGAGGGTGCGCTGGTGCTGGATCGGTGGGCCGAGGATGCGGCGGTGACCGACGCGGAGCGAGCGACGCTCACGGCGGGAGCGGCCCAGCTGCGCGACGCGGACAAGTCGGTAGCCGACCGTCTCGCGGGTGGCACGCAGGAGCCGGTGGCAGTCGTGCACGCGGCACATCCGCTGCGCGAATTCGTCAGCGGCACACCGGACTACCCGTGGCTTGTGGAGCGCGAACTCGCCCTGACCGGAGCGTGGTACGAGATCTTCCCCCGCTCCGAGGGCGCTCACCTGGACGAGGACGGCCACTGGGTGTCAGGCACGTTGCGCACCGCGGCCCGGCGATTGGACGCCATCGCCGCGATGGGCTTCGACGTGGTCTATCTGACCCCGATCCATCCGATCGGCGAGGTGAACCGCAAGGGTCCGAACAACACCCTCAACGCCGGCCCGCTGGACCCGGGATCGCCGTACGCCATCGGCAGCAAGGACGGCGGCCACGACGCGATACATCCCGATCTGGGCACGTTCGATGACTTCGACGCCTTCGTGGCCCACGCCCGCGACCTGGGGCTGGAGGTGGCGATGGACCTGGCGCTGCAGTGTGCACCGGACCACCCATGGGTGACCGAGCATCCCGAGTGGTTCACGACCCGCGCCGACGGAACGATCGCCTACGCGGAGAACCCGCCGAAGAAGTACCAGGACATCTACCCGCTCAACTTCGACAACGACCCCGAAGGCATCTACCGGGCGGTGCGCGAGGTCGTGCAGGTTTGGATCGACCACGGCGTCACCCTTTTCCGGGTCGACAACCCGCACACCAAACCGCTGGACTTCTGGCAGTGGCTGATCGCCGACGTCGCCAAGGACCATCCCGAAATCATCTGGCTCGCAGAGGCTTTCACCCGTCCGGCGATGATGCATACCCTGGGCAAGGTCGGCTTCCAGCAGAGTTACACCTACTTCACCTGGCGCAACGAACCGTCGACGATGCGTGAGTACTGCGAATCGCTGGCCACCGAATCCGCGCACTACATGCGCCCCTCGTTCTGGCCGACGACGCACGACATCCTCACGCCGTACATGCAATTCGCGGGGCCCACCGGCTGGACGATGCGGGCGGCGATCGCGGCCACGCTGTCCCCCACGTACGGCATCTACACGGGGTACGAGCTGATCGAGGACGTCCCCCGGCCCGGCGCCGAGGAACAGATCGACAACGAGAAGTACCAGTACAAGGATCGCCACTGGGCGGACTACGAACTCGGCGGCCCCAAGGAGGGGCAATCCCTCGCGCAGTTCCTGGGTCTGCTGAACAAGATCCGGCACGAGCACCCGGCACTGCACTGGTTGCGCAACCTGCGCTTCCATCACGTCGACGACGAGACGATGCTGGCCTACTCCAAGAAGCGCGGTGACGACGTCATTCTGGTGGTCGCGGCCTTCGACCCGCACGCCACCCGCGAGTCGACGGTTCGTCTGGACATGGGCGCGCTCGGCCTGCGAGCCGGCGACCGGTTCAAAGCGCTGGACCTACTGTCGGGCACCGAATATGACTGGGGCTCAGAGAATTTCGTCAGGCTCGGGCCGGCCACCGCCCCCGTGCACATTTTCCAGGTGAAGGTTTGATCGTGCCGAATCCCGCATTCAACCTCCAGCAGCCCGGCTTGCGCCACGACCCCAACTGGTTCCGCAAGGCGGTCTTCTACGAAGTGCTGACCCGCGGCTTCGGCGACAGCAACGGCAGCGGGTCCGGGGACTTCAGCGGTCTGATCAACCGCCTGGACTACCTGCAGTGGCTGGGCGTCGACTGCCTGTGGCTACCGCCGTTCTTCGCCTCACCGTTGCGCGACGGCGGTTACGACATCTCCGATTACAAAGCGGTCCTGCCGGAGTTCGGCACGCTGCCGGAATTCATCGAGTTGGTGTCGCAGGCGCACGCCCGCGGCATCCGGGTGATCATCGACCTGGTCATGAACCACACCAGTGACCAGCACCCGTGGTTCCAGGCCTCACGATCGGACCCTGACGGTCCGTACGGCGACTACTACGTCTGGTCGGACACCGACGAGAAGTACCCGGACGCCCGGATCATCTTCATCGACACCGAAGTGTCGAACTGGACCTTCGACCCCGTCCGGCGGCAGTTCTTCTGGCACCGGTTCTTCTCCCACCAGCCGGATCTCAACTTCGAGAACCCGAAGGTGAAGGAGGAGATGTACGACATCGTGCGTTTCTGGCTCGGGCTGGGCATCGACGGCTTCCGGCTCGATGCGGTGCCCTACCTCTTCGAGGAAGAGGGTCACAACGGCGAGAACCACCCCAAGACCCACGAGTTCCTCGCCGAACTCAGGCGATTCGTCGACGAGGAGTTCCCGGGGCGGATCCTGCTGGCCGAGGCCAACCAGATGCCGCACGAGGTGGTGGACTATTTCGGGACCGTGCAGGAGCCCGAATGCCACATGTGCTTCCACTTCCCGGTGATGCCGCGGCTGTACTACGCGCTGCGCGATGAGAAGGCCACCAGCATCGAGAAGGTGATGGCCGAGACACCGGACATCCCGGCGGGGACCCAGTGGGGCACCTTCCTGCGCAACCACGACGAGCTGACCCTCGAGATGGTCACGCCGGAGGAACGGGTGGCGATGTACGGCTGGTACGCGCCGGACCCGCGGATGCGCGCCAACGTCGGTATCCGGCGGCGGCTGTCCCCGCTGCTGGACAACAGCCGCCCGGAGCTGGAACTGATCCACGCCCTGTTGTTCTCGCTGCCCGGCTCGCCGTGTCTGTACTACGGCGACGAGATCCAGATGGGTGACAACATCTGGCTGCCCGACCGGGATGCGGTCCGTACGCCGATGCAATGGTCGCCGGATCGCAACGCCGGGTTCTCCACTGCCGACCCGGGCAAGCTCTACCTGCCGCTGGTCACCAGCCTGGTGCACAACTACTCGACGGTGAACGTCGAGGCGGCGCACGCGACGTCGTCGTCGCTGCTGCATTGGCTGCGCTCGATGCTGGGCGTGCGCAAGCAGTTCCCGGTCTTCGGCTTGGGCAGCTACGTCCCGTGCGAGAGCACCAACGACGCCATCCTGGCCTTCATGCGGGTAGCCAGCCCCGAGGACGCCGCCCGCGAGGAACTGGACGTTACCGCCGTGCTGTGCGTCAACAACCTGTCGAGCCGACCCCAGTCGGTCACCGTGACGCTGCCCCCGCAGTACGCGGGCGCCCGGTTACGGGACGTCTTCGGCGGCGCCTACTTCCCGGCCGTGCAGGAATCCGGCTCGATCACCTTGACCCTGGGTTCGCGAGACTTCTTCTGGCTCGCCGTGACCACCGCCGACCCTGTAGGAGCGTGACATGGCCACGATTCACCGCAACGCGACACTGACCCCCAGCAAAGTCGACCTGCTGACCCCGTGGGTCGAGCAACAGCGTTGGTACGCCGACAAATCCCGCACCCCCGGTTGCGAGACCTGGGCTCCTATCGCTTCGACGACCCGGCCGCTGAGGTCGGTATCGAGGTGCTGTTGCTCAGTGACGACGCCGCCGTGACTCCCACGGTCTACCAGGTGCCGGTCACCTACCGTGCCGATCCGCTCGAACTTGCCGAACAGGCGTTGATCGGGACGATGCAGCACAGTGAACTGGGCACCCGTTATGTGTACGACGCCTGCCACGACTCGGTGTTCGTGACCGAACTGCTGCGCACGATCCAGACCGGGGCCCAGCAGGCCGACCTGACCACCCCGGCCGGCGACGCACTACCGGCCAAGGTGACGGTGTCCGGCAGCGGTCGCCCCGGTGCGCACGTCAGCGAGGTCGCTTCGTGCCAGGTGCTCAGCGGAGAGCAGTCGAACACCTCGGTGATCATCCACCTGGTCGACGCGCCGCCGGTCATCGTCAAGATCTTCCGGGTCCTGCACGACGGACACAATCCCGACGTCGAACTGCAGACGGCGTTGTCAGCCGCGGGCAGCGAGGTCGTTCCCCACGCCATCGGTTCCCTGAGCGGATCCTGGTCGCAACCGGACGGCTCCGCCGCACATGGAGATCTGGCGTTCGCCGAGGAGTTCCTGCCCGGCGTACTGGATGCCTGGCGGCACGCAAGCGCGGCTGCCGAAGCCGACCAGGACTACTCCGCTGCCGCCCGTTCGCTGGGCGCGGCCACCGCCGCGATGCACGCCACCCTGGCCGAGGCGATGGGCTGCACCGATCCCACGCCGGCCGACGTCTCCCACCTGATCGGGCAGATGCGCGCGCGGTTGGATCGCGCAGTCGCCGACGAGCCGGCGCTGGCTGAGCTCCGGGACAGCTACGAAGCGGTGCTGGCCAGGGCAGAGGTAGCCGATTGGCCTGCACTGCAACGAATCCACGGAGACTTCCATCTCGGCCAGGTGCTCCAGGTGCCCGACCGCGGTTGGGTGATGCTCGACTTCGAGGGTGAGCCGTTGCGTCCCCTGGCCGAGCGAAGCCTGCCCGACAGCCCGGTGCGGGACGTCGCCGGAATGCTGCGATCCTTCGACTACGCGGCGGGTTCCGCCGAGGTCCGGGGCAGCGGCTCACGACGCGAGTGGTCGGAGGCGTGTCAGCGAGCATTCCTCGAGGGGTACACCGCAGGTAGCCCGGTCGACCGTGACGTGCTGACCGCTTACGAGATCGACAAAGCGATCTACGAAGTCAGTTACGAGGTGCGCAACCGCCCGGCCTGGAAGCACATTCCCTTAGCGGCGATAAACCGTCTGCTGGGTTCGCCGCAACGACTTGAGACCGCCCAACCGGCACCGCCGGTCCCCGAACACGAGGCCGACGCCCTGCTGGCCGGGTTGCACCGCGATCCGCACAGCGTGCTCGGCGGCCAGAAGGACGCTGCGGGACCGTATATCCGTGCCCTACGGCCACTCGCGACGACCGTACAGGTCGCACTCCCGGGCGGAGAGCGGGTGCCGTTGCAGCACGAGTACGAAGGCATCTGGTCAGCCCGGGTCCCGGGTAGTGAGGTGCCCGACTACCGGATCATCACGACGTACGGCGATGGGGTCGAGCACGTCGCGGACGACCCCTACCGGTTCCTGCCCTCCCTCGGCGAGATGGACCTGTTCCTGATCGGCCAGGGTCGGCACGAAGAACTGTGGAACGCGCTGGGCGCGCGGGTGCATCGCTACGACGGACCGTTGGGTGAGGTGACCGGTACGGCGTTCGCGGTGTGGGCGCCGAACGCCAAGGGCGTGCGGGTCATCGGGGAGTTCAACGGCTGGAACGGCACCACCCACCCGATGCGACTGCTCGGCGGCTCCGGCGTCTGGGAACTGTTCGTGCCGGATGTCGGTGCGGGCACCCGCTACAAGTTCCAAGTGCTGGGCGCCGACCGGGTGTGGCGGGAGAAGACCGACCCGATGGCCCGGTTCACCGAGACGTCCCCCAAGACGGCCGCCATCGTGACCGAATCCCACTACGAATGGGGCGATGCGGACTGGTTGGCCGAGCGGGCAAGTACCGATCCGCACACCGGCCCGATGAGCACCTACGAGGTGCACCTGGGTTCGTGGCGCGAGGGCCAGTCGTACCGTGATCTGGCCGAGCACCTGGTCAACTACGTCAAGGATCTGGGCTTCACACACGTGGAGTTCATGCCGGTGATGGAGCACCCCTACCCCCCGTCGTGGGGCTATCACGTGACGGGGTACTACGCACCCAACTCCCGGCTCGGGAACCCCGATGACCTGCGCTACTTGATCGACACGCTGCATCAGAACGGGATCGGCGTGATCCTGGACTGGGTGCCGGGTCACTTCGCGACGGACGAGTGGGCGCTGGTGCGCTTCGACGGCACGGCGCTCTACGAGCACCCGGACAGGCGGCGCGGCTGGCACCCTGAATGGGGTTCGTACATCTTCAATTTCGGTCGCACCGAGGTGCGCAACTTCCTCGTGGCCAACGCCAGCTACTGGCTGGAGGAGTTCCACGCCGACGGGCTGCGGGTCGACGGGGTGGCCTCGATGCTCTACCTCGACTACGCCCGCAGCGAGGGCCAGTGGCTGCCCAACCGGTACGGCGGCCGGGAAAACCTCGAAGCAGTAGAGCTGTTGCAGGAAGCCAACGCGACGGCGTACCGACGTTCTCCCGGAAGCGTGATGATCGCCGAGGAGTCCACCTCCTGGCCGGGGGTCACCCAACCCACCGACGCCGGTGGTCTCGGGTTCGGGTTGAAGTGGAACATGGGCTGGATGCACGACACCCTCGACTACTTCCACGAGGAACCCATCCACCGCCAGTACCACCACAACAAGATCACCTTCGGTTTCGTCTACGCGTGGAGTGAGCGGTTCGTGCTACCGATCAGCCACGACGAGGTCGTGCACGGCAAGGGCTCGTTGATGCGCAAGATGCCCGGCGACCGGTGGAATCAGTTGGCCAACGTCCGGGCGTTCCTCGGTCACCAGTGGTCACACCCGGGCAAGCAGTTGCTCTTCATGGGCTGTGAGTTCGCCCAGGAGGCCGAATGGGCCGACGGTCGAAGCCTGGATTGGTGGCTGCTTCGTCACCCGGAGCACTACGGCATCCACGCGCTGGTCAAGGATCTCAACCGGATCTACACCGATACTCCCGCCCTGTGGTCACTGGACCACCAAGGCGATGGATTCCAGTGGATCAACGGTGACGACGCCGGCGGCAACACGTTCAGTTACCTGCGGTGGGGAGCCGGCGAGCGGGGACCGGACAACGTGGTGGCCGCCATCCTGAATGCCTCCGGGACCGAGCACCGCGACATCACCGTCGGGTTGCCGTTCACCGGTGAATGGGCCGAGGTGCTCAACACGGATGCAGAGGCGTACGGCGGTGCCGGCCGAGGCAACCTGGGCTCGGTCACCGCCGTGCCCGGCGAAGCCAACGGTCAGCCCGCGTCCGCCCGGATGACGCTCCCACCCTTGTCCATGATCTGGCTCATCCCCGTCCAGGAGTAGGAGTTCCACGATGAACGACGTCGCTTCCCGGGCCGGTCAACCGGCTCAGCCCAGCGACCTGGTCGACGTACCTGCGTTGATCACGGCTTATTACACGCTCACCCCGGATCCCGAGAACCCCGACCAGCAGGTTGTTTTCGGCACGTCGGGGCATCGTGGCTCATCGTTCGACAGCGCGTTCAACGAGGCACACATCCTGGCAACCACGCAGGCGATCGCGGACTACCGGCGGCAACAGGGCTTCGACGGACCGCTCTTCATCGGCCGGGACACCCACGGGTTGTCCGAGCCGGCGTGGGCCAGTGCGCTGGAGGTCTTGATTGCCAACGACGTCACCGTGCTGGTCGACAGTCGTGACGGGTACACCCCGACCCCAGCCGTGTCCCACGCAATCTTGAAAGCCAACGCCGGGCGGACCACCGGACCGGGTCTGGCCGACGGCATCGTGGTGACGCCCTCACACAACCCGCCGCGCGACGGAGGGTTCAAGTACAACCCGCCACACGGCGGTCCCGCCGACAGCGATGCGACGAAGGTGATCGCAGCGGCGGCCAACGAATACCTGCGGGCCGGCCTGGACGGCGTACGTCGGGTGCCCTTCTCCCAGGCCCGCTCGAGCGCAGGCTCGTACGACTTCCTGGCCGAGTACGTCACAGACCTGCCGAACGTCATCGATCTGTCCCGGATCAAGGACGCCGGGGTCACGATCGGTGCCGACCCGCTGGGCGGTGCGTCGGTTGCCTACTGGGGCGAGATCGGGTCGCGCTACGGACTGGACCTGACCGTGGTCAACCCCCTGGTGGACCCGACGTGGCGGTTCATGACCCTGGACTGGGACGGGAAGATCCGGATGGATTGCTCGTCCCCGTACGCCATGGCGTCGCTGATCAAGCAGCGCGATCACTACGACATCGCCACGGGAAACGACGCGGACAGCGACCGGCACGGCATCGTGACCAAAGAGGGGTTGATGAACCCCAATCACTATCTGGCCGTGGCCATCTCGTATCTGTACGGCGGCGCACGGCCGGACTGGACCTCGCACCGGGTCGGCAAGACCCTGGTCTCCTCGTCGCTGATCGACCGGGTGGTGGCCGGCATCGGCGCCGAACTGTGGGAGGTTCCGGTCGGCTTCAAGTGGTTCGTGCCGGGCTTACTGGACGGCTCGGTCGGGTTCGGCGGCGAGGAATCGGCAGGCGCGTCGTTCCTGCGGTTCGACGGGTCGGCGTGGACGACCGACAAGGACGGCATCCTGCTGGCGTTGCTGGCTTCGGAGATCACGGCTGCGACGGGTAACACCCCCTCGGAGCACTTCACGCAACTGACGGCGAAGTACGGATCGTCGGCGTACGCCCGTGTGGACGCGCCAGCTTCACGGGAGCAGAAGGCCAAGCTGGCAGCACTCAGTCCCTCAGATGTGACCTCCAAAACCCTTGCGGGAGAAGACATCACGGCCACCATGACCGAAGCGCCCGGGAACGGCGCAGCCATCGGGGGCCTCAAGGTCACGACACAGAACGCGTGGTTCGCGGCGCGACCCTCAGGTACTGAGGACGTCTACAAGATCTACGCCGAGTCGTTCCTCGGGGAGGACCACCTCAAGCAGGTGCAGACCGAGGCCAAACAGATCGTCGATGCGGCCCTGGGCGGTTAATAGAGCGCGGACATCAGCGCCGTACGCGCCTTTTTCACCCGCTCGTCGGTTGGTCCGATGATGTCGAACAGACCGATCAGGTGCTCGCGAGCCGCCGTGCGCTCGTCCCCGGAGGTGGCTCGCACCAGGTCGATCAGTCGGGAGAACGCGTCCTCGACGTGCCCACCCAGCAGGTCGAGGTCGGCGACCTGGGTCTGCGCCGCCACGTCGGTGGGGTTCTGCGCAGCAGCTTCCCGGACTGCAGCGGCGTCCAGGTCCGCGGTCCGCTGGAGCAGCAGGACCTGGCCCTTGCCCAACCGGGCGCCCTCGTCGTCGGGCGTGGCCGCCAGGATCTGGTCGTACGCGGCAATGGCGGCGTCGTAGTCCCCGGCCTCGATCGCGTCGTACGCCTGGGTCAGCAGCGGATCCTCGTCGGGTTCGGGCTCCTCGGCAGCGGCCGGCGCTCCTTCAACCGGCACGGTGCCGGTGACGCCCGCCTGCTGGGCGGCTTGCAGCACTTGGTCGAAAACACCACGGACGGCGTCGGCCGGCTGCGGACCCATGTAGAGGGGCAGCGGCTGACCCTTGATCAGGGCCAGCACCATCGGCACCTGTTGGACCTGAAGCGCCTGACGGATCTGCATCGCAGTGTCGATGTCGGCGGTGGCCAGGACCAGCCGGCCGCCGTACTCGCCCACGAGGCCAGCCAACTCGTCGACGTGCTGCTTGCTGGCCGCGCGGGCGCCGGAGTAGACGGCGAGGATGACGGGCACGTCCAGCGACATCTCCACGGCGGCGCCGAACGAACTGTCGTCGACCTGCTGGACCAGGCCTGACGGGGCGATACCCGGGCCAGCAGCTCCCGCTGTCGGCGCGGATCGGGTGGACGCCGGCTTGGCGAGCGCGGACAGATCTACGGCACCCCGCAGCGATGCGGCGGTCAGCGGCTTCTCAGGCATGTCCTCATTCTGACCGACGCGGGGTGTGGAAGATCAACCGGTTACCAAAGGGGTCAGGTATCTGCAGATCGTCGCCCCAGGGTTGGCGGTCGAGACCGATCCGCAGCGGATAGACATCGCTGTCGCGCACTTGCCGCTGTAGGGCATCGACATCGTCGACCTCAATGCGGAGCGCGGATCCCGGGGCCGCGTCACCGTGGTGCTCACTGAGGTGTAGGACGCATCCGGCCCGGGAAACCTGTAGGTAGAGCGGTAGTCCGGGCTCGAAGCGGTGCTCCCAGTCGATCGTGAAGCCCAGAAAGTCGCGATAGAAGCGCGTGGCCTCACCACCGGGGAACACCCTCAGGATAGGTACGACGACCGCGTGGCCGGCCGCGTCCGGCGCGGCCACCAGCGTGTTCCAGTCGCGATATCCGTGCTGTGCGGCCACCAACTCCAGCGCCCGGCTGTGGGAGACCTCGACCCCGTCTGTAGCGAGCGCGGCGCGAAGGCGGCTGGCAAGTTGCTTGTAGTCCGACATGACGATCCGTTCCGTCGGCCGTTCTTGATGGGCTCTCCGTTGCCATCGACGACCGACGTGGATACGTGTCGTGTCGAAGGTGCTGCTTTCGGTCCTTCACCGGTCCGTCCTGAGGACGGTGGAGAGGGCAGGCGGACCCTCACCTGCTCGTCACGGTGGCAGCCGGGCTACTCCTCCTGGGCAATCGATCCAGCAGCCCAGGGAAGGCCGCGTCGAGGTCTTCGCGACGCCGACGGTGCTACACGGGCTGGGCTTCGGGATTCCGCTGGGCTCTGTCGACCGCGAGGCGCGTTCTACGCCGCCTTCGCACCGACCGTGCTGGCCTGCGCTGTGGTGTGCACCGTGTGCTGGGTGGGCTTTCTGGCGCTGGTACGCCGAGAACGGGACGCCTCGCGTGTCCCCAGTCAGAATCTGGCGGGCTCCCGATAGCTGCCCCACAGCTCCTTCATCGCGCCGCAGATCTCGCCGAGAGTGGCTTCGGCGCGCACGGCCGTGAGCATCGGCTCGATCAGGTTTCCGTCGCCCTGGGCCACCCGCATCATCTCCGACAGCGCGGATCGCACCGCCGCGTCATCGCGGCCTGCCTTGCGCGCTGCGAGCACCTGTACCTGGTCTCTTTCGACCTCGTGCGAGACGCGCAGGATCTCCAACTCCTTCGCTGACGACTCGGTGTGCACGTTGACCCCGACGACGCGCTTGTCGCCCTTTTCGACCGCGGTTTGGTACTGGAAGGCCGCCTCCGCAATCTCGGACATGAACCAGCCGTCTTCGACCCCGCGCAACAAGCCGCTGGTAATGGGGCCGATGGGATGCTCATAACCCTCCGGCTTCCCGCGCTGGCCCATAGCTCGGATCTGCTCGAAAATGGCCTCGGCTTCCTGCTCCATCCGGTCGGTCAGCGCCTCGATGTAATGCGAACCGCCTAGTGGATCAGCGACGTTGGTCACCCCGGTCTCTTCCATCAGGACCTGCTGGGTGCGCAGTGCGACCTCCGCCGACTCCTCCGTCGGAAGCGCCAGGGTCTCGTCGAGGGCATTGGTGTGCAGCGAGTTGGTGCCACCCAGCACCGCAGCGAGCGCCTCAACGGCGGTGCGGACGACGTTGTTCATCGGCTGCTGGGCGGTCAGGGAGACGCCGGCGGTCTGCGTGTGGAACCGCAGCCATTGCGCCTTGGGGGTCTTGGCGCCGTAGACGTCGCGCATCCAGCGTGCCCAGATCCGTCGCGCTGCGCGGAATTTGGCGATCTCCTCGAAGAAGTCGATGTGGGCGTCGAAGAAGAAGGACAACCCAGGCGCGAACACGTCGACGTCCAGTCCGCGCGAAAGGCCCAGCTCGACGTACCCGAAGCCGTCGGCGAGCGTGTAGGCCAACTCCTGCGCCGCGGTCGACCCAGCCTCACGGATGTGGTAGCCGGAGACCGAAAGCGGTTTGTAGGCAGGGATTTTTGCGCTGGTGTACTCCATCAGGTCACCGATCAGTCGCAGATGCGGCTCAGGCCCGAAGAGCCATTCTTTCTGCGCGATGTACTCCTTGTAGATGTCGGTCTGCAAGGTGCCGTTCAGTCTGCCGATGTCGACCCTTGGCGCTCCGCGGCGACGAGGTACATGCAGAACACCGGGACGGCCGGGCCGCTGATCGTCATCGAAGTGGTGACCTCATCCAGCCGGATGCCGTCGAAGAGCACCTCCATGTCGGCGGCGGAGTCGATGGCCACACCGCAGTGCCCAACCTCACCGAGAGACATCGGGTCGTCCGAGTCGCGGCCCATCAGCGTGGGCATGTCGAAGGCGACGCTCAAACCACCCCCGCCGCGACCCAGGATCATCCGGTAGCGCTCGTTGGTCTGTTGGGCGTTTCCGAACCCGGCGAACTGCCGGATCGTCCACGGGCGACCGCGGTATCCGGTCGCGTAAAGGCCTCGGGTGTAGGGGAATTGGCCCGGCCACTCGCCGCCGTCCGTGCCGTAGGCCGGGTCGACCTCGTCCCCCGACAGGGTCGTGAAGTCGGCGTCCCGGACCTTGCCACTCGCCTCGGCCGCCGCGTACTCGCGCTCCCACTGCACTCGTGTCATGAGAGCAATTTACTAGGAAGCCCTAGTAATTACCCACTCGTATAGCTGGTCAGAAGTCTCCGGAGCGCTCGCGCATCCCGCGAAGGAGGCGCCAGAGCTGCCTGCGCTCCCGCTCAGGGACACCCTCGAGACCGAAGTCAATCGCGTGCAACGCCTCCGTCGCTTGCTCCATGCGGCGTTCCCCTCCGGCGTGAGGCAGGCCAGGGTGCCGCGGCCGTCACGCGGGTTCGGCACCCGCTCGACCAGGCCATCCGCAGCCAGCCGCTGCACGATGTTGGTAGCGCTGGTGGGGTGGATCATCAGCCGCTCCCCCACCTTGCTCATCGGAAGCCGGCCCTCGCGGGAGAACGCCAGCAGCACGAGCGCCTCGTAGCGGGCGAACGTGAGCCCGTACGGCGCGACCGCGGCGTCCAGATCCGCCAGCAACCGCTGCTGGACCCGCATGATCGAGGTGGCAGTGGCCATCGCGTCGTACGGCGCGTCGTCACCCCATCGTTCACGCCAGAGTTCACGTGCCCGCTCGATCGGGTCGAAGGGCAGCTTCGTGTTCACCCGCGGACCATCCGGGACTCGTGGCACGCCCAGTCCGCGTCGTACTTGCTGGTGCCGTCCAGCTCGAACCCGTGCTTGCGGTAGAACGCGACAGCGCGGGCGTTCTGCGTGGCAACCCAGAGGTACGCCGGCCGGTCACCGATGAGCGCGTCCAGCAGTTGCGCCGCAACACCGGTGCCGTGGAACTCGGGCAGGACGTTGAGGCTCCACAACTCCGTTGCTCGGGGCGGGTCCTCGACCCGTGGCTGGCCGCCAGTACCGAAGCCGGCGATCCGACCGGTCGTCACGTCGACAGCGCAGCGAGTGATGCTCTCGCCCGCTGCCTCGCGCGCGGCCTGACCTGGGATGATCTGCTCACGCCATCGGTCGATGCGATCCTGCGGCACCATGGCGTCGAGTTTGGCCTGATCCATCATCCCGGCGTAGGTCAGCTGCCAGATGCGCGTGTGTGCAGTGCCGACCTCCTCGGCATCCGTATCGACGATGGGGCGGATCAGAAAGTCAGCCATCGGCGAGCCGCTCCTCGACCCGTTGCACCTTCTCGCTCAGCTGACCTGTGAAACCAGGACGGATGTCCGCCTTGATCACCAGCGAGACTCGGGAGGACAACTTCTGCACCGCCTCGGTCGCGGCCTTGATGACGGCAAGGCACTCATCCCAGTCGCCCTCGAGCGTCGTGAACATGGCGGTCGTTTCGTTCGGCAACCCGGACTCGCGCACCACGCGAATCGCCTCGGCGACAGCTTCACTGAACGAACCGTCCGGATCATCGGTGCTGGCGGGGGCAACGGAGAACGCGAAAAGAGCCATGCCCGAAGGTTATCGACCGGCGCCCCGCACAAAGGCAGGAGCAACGTGCCGGTGTCGACCCTGGTCGGGCGCGCCGACCTGCTCGCACCCGACGACACAACCTGAGGGTCATCCTCCGAGTCGGAACCCGTGAGCAGATCCGAGTCGTAGATTTGCAACGGACGCAACGGCGGGATCAGGAATTCTAGGTACCCGTTGCGTTCCCGGATGGGGATGGTGCGTTCGTGAACGAGCCGATGGTGCACCGCGCACAACAAGCATCCGTTGTCGATATCCGTCACACCGTGCTCTGCGTCGGGGCGGGCCGCGAACTCATCCAGCACCGCATGCAATCGCCCCAGCACCGCCGCAGGCGCACCCGTAGCCGGCACCGCGGCAGCCTCGGCGATCGAAGACATCCAGTCCCTCCTCAGGTCCTGGACGCCACGCTAGAAGAGGCCGCGCGACCGAGGGAAGTCCGACATATGCCGGTGTGGAAAACCTGCCCGGGCCCGACGGTACCTGTGGAAAGAACCGGCGTCAGGACACCGAGGCGACCAACTCATCGGCCGCGGAATAGGGGTCCGATGACCCCGAAACCACCGAGGCAGCCAGAGACGCCAGCAATGCGTGATCCTCCAATGTGCCCATCCGCGAGCGCAATTCGCCCAACGCCAGGGCAAGGACCTCATCCGAAGCCCGCCGGCGACGACGCGTGTCGAGCTCACCAGAGGACGACAACCACTCCCAATGCTTGTCCAGCGCGGCCAGCACGTCGGACAGCCCGTCGCCCGCGGCGGCGACCAGCTTCTCCACCGGCGCCCGCCATTCCCCGCCGCCGGCGCCGCGCCCAACGTCAACATCTGCCGCAACTCGCGAACCGTGGCATCGGCGCCGTCGCGATCGGCCTTGTTGACCACGAAGACGTCGCCCACTTCGAGGATCCCCGCCTTCGCCGCCTGCACTCCATCGCCCATGCCGGGCGCCAGCAACACCACGGTGGTGTCGGCCAACCCGGCGATCTCGACCTCCGACTGGCCGACACCTACCGTCTCGATCAGGATCACGTCGCACCCGGCGGCGTCCAGCACCCGCAGCGCCTGGGGCGCCGCCCACGACAGACCGCCCAGGTGCCCCCGGGTCGCCATCGAACGCACGTAGACGCCCGGATCCAACGCGTGGTCGGACAACCGGATCCGGTCGCCGAGCAGCGCACCCCGGAGAACGGCGACGACGGATCGACCGCGAGCACCCCAACCCGCAGGTCGCGCGCACGGAAGGCCCCGACCAACGCCGAGGTGGTGGTCGACTTTCCCACCCCCGGCGAGCCCGTCAGGCCGATGATCCGCGCGTTTCCGGCGTACGGAGCCAGCGCTTTCATCGCCGGCCGCAGCAGGTCGGATCCGTTCTCCACCAAGGTGATCAGCCGCGCGACCGCACGATGCGAGCCCGATCGTGCCGCGTCGACCAGCGCGGGTACGTCGATCGCCGACCTGCTCACCAACTCACCTGGCCGCCGGCGTGGCTCACGATCCCGCCGGAACGCGCACGATCAACGCATCACCCTGTCCGCCGCCACCGCACAACGCGGCCGCCCCGACACCGCCACCGCGACGCTGCAGTTCCAACGCCAGGTGCAGAACCAGCCGGGCCCCGGACATCCCGATCGGGTGCCCCATCGCAATCGCGCCACCGTTGACGTTGACCAGATCAGGCGACACCCCCAGCGAGTCGGTCGAAGCCAACCCGACCAGCGCGAACGCCTCGTTCAACTCGAACAGCGACACGTCCGAGACGGAGATACCCTCCTTGGCACACGCCGCCCGGATCGCGTTCGCCGGCTGCAACTGCAAGGACGAGTCCGGACCGGCGACCACCCCGTGCGCACCAATGGACGCCAGCACCGGCAAACCGTGCTCGGCTGCGTACGCCGCAGAGGTCACCACCACGGCCGCCGCTCCGTCCGAGATCGGCGACGCCGTACCCGCGGTGATCGTCCCGTCCTTGCTGAACGCCGGTCGCAGCCCGGCCAGGGACTCCGAGGTCGTGTCCGGCCGGATGCCCTCATCCTCGGCGAAGACGATCGGCTCGCCGCGTCGTTGCGGGATGGTCACCGGCACCACCTCGTCGGCGAACAGCCCGTCCTTCCACGCCTTCGCCGCCAACTGGTGGGAGCGAGCGCCGAAGGCGTCCTGCTGCTCGCGGGTGTAGGCGAGGTCACCCACGTTGGCCTGCTCGGTCAGCGCGCCCATCGGCTGGTCGGTGAAGGCATCCCACAGGCCGTCCAGGTCCATGTGGTCCTTCATCGTGACGTCGCCGTACTTGTACCCCTTGCGGCTGTTCATCAGCAGGTGCGGCGCGTTGGTCATCGATTCCTGACCGCCGGCGACCACGACCTCGAACTCTCCCGCCCGGATCAGCTGCGCGGCGAGCGCGATGGCGTCCAGGCCCGACAGACAGACCTTGTTGATCGTCAGCGCCGGCACGGTCATCGGGATGCCGCCCTTGACCGCCGCCTGGCGGGCCGGGATCTGACCATCCCCGGCGGGCAGCACCTGACCCATGATCACGTAGTCCACCTGGTCGCCCGCGACACCGGCCCGCGACAGCGCACCTTCGATGGCGAAACCGCCCAGGTCGGTCGCCGAGAACCCGGCGAGCGAGCCAAGGAGCTTGCCCATCGGCGTTCGGGCTCCCGCAACGAGGACGGGCTGACGGTCGGGATCAACAACAGTGGCCATGCTCACAAGTCTAGTGTTGCCGTATGGACCCGCTCTTCGAAGCCGTCGACCACGTGGGCATCGCCGTCCCCGACCTCGACGAGGCGATCACCTTCTACACCGACACTCTCGGCATGCGGGTGGTCCACGAGGAGACCAACGAGGCCCAGGGCGTGCGCGAGGCGATGGTCGAGGTCGCCCCCGGCGGCACGCAGCTGCAACTGCTCGCCCCCTCAATGAGCAGTCGTCCATCGCCAAGTTCCTCGACCGCTCGGGTCCGGGAGTCCAGCAGGTCGCCTACCGGGTCAAGAACGTCGATGACGTCTCGAAAGCGTTGCGGGACAGGGGCTTACGCCTGCTGTACGACGAACCGCGCCCGGGCACGTACGGCTCCCGGATCAACTTCGTGCACCCCAAGGACGCCGGCGGAGTTCTCGTCGAACTCGTGGAGCCCCCGCAGAACTAGCGCCACGATCCGCGCGGCGGACGCCGGTCGCGCGCCTGCCAGCACGGCGTGTGCCAGTGCCGCCGGTCGGTCACATCGCCCAGCCCCTCCGCGGGCCACACGACGACATGCGCCTGGGCGGCCGACACCTGCTGCTGGCATCCCGGGCAGGTGTAGCTCTTGCCCGAGGAGTTGCCGCGCAGACTTCGCACGGTCCAGACCTGCCCGGCGTACGACGCACTGGACGTCCCGCCGCCCAGCACCTCCGAGAGGGGGCGGCTGGACGGTTTACGGGGCGGTTTACGCCGGGGCATCGGCCTCTCAGCCCAGGAACTTCCGGCCGCGCACAGCGTGCTCGACGAGGAGCGGTGAGGGTCCCGCGCTGCCGACCGTCGTGGCCATCACGGCTAGGCCCTCGGTCACCTGATCCGCACCCAGGCGGTCGATCATCGCGAACGGACCCTCCGGGTACCCGCAGCCGGCGGTCATCGCGGTATCGATGTCCTGTGCGCTGGCATAGCCGGAGTCGAGCATCGCGACGGCGTCGTTGAGGTGCGGGAAGAGCAGTGCGTCGACCACCAGACCGGAGCGAGCCCGGCCGACCACGGGGACCAGACCCGCACGCTCCGCCGCGGCGCGGACCGCGGCAATCTCCCGGGAGCCACTGTCCAGACCGGTGCCGATCTCCAGCACCTGACCGCCCTTGGTGGGCTCGTGCAGTCGCACGGGTACGACAACCCGCCCGTGCTCGTCGGGCGTCCCGATGGCCCATTCCGCCAGACCGTCCATCGGGGCCAGGATCGCGTTCTTGCCGATCTTGCCCAGGCCAGCCGAAACGGCCTCCTGCGCGGGACCCATCTGGTCACACTCACACGCGCCGGCCGCGCATTCGCCGGTGGCACAACCGGCGTCGGTACCGACGAAGACAACCTGCGCTGCCCCCAGATCTGTCGGGGACGAGACCGCATGGACCACCCGCAGCCCACCGGACTCCAACTTCTCGCCGAGTTGCACCAGCGCCTCACCGGTCCCGAGCAGGCCGACGGTGTCGAC
The DNA here is from genome assembly GCF_042661605.1 of Branchiibius cervicis. Lineage (NCBI taxonomy): Bacteria > Bacillati > Actinomycetota > Actinomycetes > Micrococcales > Dermacoccaceae > Branchiibius > Branchiibius cervicis. Next base: position 915,261 of record NZ_JBHSWJ010000002.1, on the reverse strand, counting down.
TGCGAGCGCCCGACCGCTGCTGGTTTGCTCTACCGCATCGTCGGACGCGGTGTAGTCGTAGAAGCCCTGACCGGTCTTGCGGCCCAGCCGGCCGGCCGTGACCATCTGCTGCAGCAACGCGGGCGGCGCGGCCGAGGGTCCTTGGTGGCGTCGTACAGCACGTCGCACACCTCTTTGACCACGTCGAGGCCGATCAGGTCGGACAACGTCAGCGGCCCCATCGGAAAGCCCGCTCCAACGCGCATCGCGTTGTCCAGGTCCTCCCGCGACACGGTCCCGGTCTCGTACAGCCGGATCGCCCGGGCCAGGTAGGTGATCAGTAGCGCATTGGCGACGAAACCGGCCCGGTCGCCCACGACCACCGGCTTCTTCCCCAGTCTGGTCGCCAGGTCGCGCACTTCGCGCACCAGTTTGTTGTCGGTGAACAGCGTGCTGATGACCTCGACAAGGGCCAGCACCGGCGCCGGGTTGAAGAAGTGCATCCCGATGACCCGCTCGGGGTGCTTGGTCGCGGCCGCAATGGTGGTCAGCGAGAGGCTGGAGGTGTTCGAGGCCAGGATCGTGTCCGGCCGCACGATGTCGTCCAGCTTGGTGAACAGATCGGTCTTGAACTCCAGACGCTCGGGGATGGCCTCGACCACCAGATCCACGTCGGCCAGGTCGGTCAGCGACGCGGTCCACGTGACCCGTTCGAGCAGCGCCTGCTGGTCCTCCTCGGACAACCGGCCGCGGGCAACGGCTTTGCCGGTCGATTTCGTCAGGAACCCTTTACCGCGCTCGGCCAGTTCGGGCGTTCCGTCGACGCCGACGACCCGCAACCCGGCCTTGGCGAAGACCTCCACGATGCCGGCCCCCATCGTGCCCAGGCCGACGACACCGACCGTCGCGATCCGGCTCGATCCATTACGTCGTCCGTTGCTTGGCACCATGCCGGAAGTCTCCCAGAGCCCGGCGCCGGGCCGCCAACCGGCCGGATACGCTGACGCCCGTGCGGATCGTGATCGCCGAATGCAGCGTCGACTACCTGGGCCGGCTGACCGCCCATCTCCCCCTGGCGACCCGTCTGTTGGTGGTCAAGGCGGACGGCTCGGTGTTGGTGCACAGCGACGGCGGCTCCTACAAACCGCTGAACTGGATGTCCCCGCCGTGCACCCTCAGCGAGGTCTCCCCCAGCGAGGATGAGGCCGAGGAGGGGGTCACCGCGGTGTGGATCGTGCAGCACACCAAGAACGAGGACCAGCTGCGGGTCCGCCTGCACCGGGTGCTGCACGACAGCGAGCACGCCCTCGGCGTTGACCCAGGACTGATCAAGGACGGGGTCGAGGCGCAGTTGCAGGCCCTGCTCGCCGAGCACATCCAGACCCTGGGCGAGGGGTACTCCCTCATCCGCCGCGAGTACTTCACCGCCATCGGCCCGGTGGACATCATGTGCCGCGACGCAGACGGCAACACCGTCGCTGTGGAGATCAAGCGCCGCGGCGACATCGACGGGGTCGAGCAGTTGACCCGCTACCTGGAACTGCTCAACCGGGACACCTCGCTGGCCCCGGTCACCGGCATCTTCGCCGCCCAGCAGATCAAACCGCAGGCCCGCACCTTGGCGCAGGACCGCGGGATCCGTTGTGTCACCTTGGATTACGACGCCCTCAAGGGTGTCGACGACTCCGAATCACGCCTGTTCTGAGCCCCGCTCCCAACGGGCGCGGTGGGCCGCGATGACCGACGCGTAATAGTGCCCGGAGTCCTTGATCGTGCGCTCCAGCGTGTCGTAGTCGACCCGGATGATCCCGAACCGCTTGCTGTAGCCGTACGCCCACTCGAAGTTGTCCATCAGTGACCACAGTTGGTAGCCGCGCACGTCCGCACCCGCCGCGATGGCGTCGGCAGCGGCCTGCAGGTGCGCAGCGACGTACGCCGCCCGATCGCGGTCCGGGATGCTGCCGTCGGGTGCCACGCGATCGTCGTACGCCGCGCCGTTCTCGGTCACCATCAGCGGCACGTCGGGGAACCGGGCACTGACCTGCGTCAACAACTGGGTCAGCCCCGCCGGTTCGACCAGCCAACCCATCGCGGTGTGCTCCCCCTCGACGTGCAGCACCTCGAAGTCCTGCTCGCCGGGCCACGCCGTGGCGTCGGTGTCGCCGTGCCCGTCGTCCATCTCCCGCGGCGTGCTGCCGTCCCAGTACCTCGCCAATGAGGTTGTGTAGTAGTTGATTCCGAGTATGTCGATCGGCTGGCGGATCTGCGTGAGGTCGCCGTCGCGGACGAAGGACCAGTCGGTGATCGACGACGTGTCGGCGATCAGGTCGGCCGGGTACCCCTCGCCCAACTGCGGCCCGAGCCAGACCTCGTTGCCCAGGTTGCGCATTCGCCGCACCACGTCGACATCGCGCGGATCGTCCTGATCGGCGGCCCGGATCACGTGCAGGTTGTGCGTCACCGACCCCATCGCGCCGGGCAGCACTGCCCGGATCGCCTGCAACCCCAGACCGTGGGCCAGGTTCAGGTGATGTACGGCGGCCAGCGCCTCTACCTGATCGGTGTGGCCCGGCGCGTGGACGCCCGCCGAATAGCCCAGGTACGCCGCGCACCAGGGTTCGTTGAGCGTCGTCCAGATCGCGATCCGGTCACCGAGCGCCTCGGCCATCCGCCCGGCGTACTCGGCGAAGCGGTAGGCCGTGTCGCGTTCGGGCCAGCCGCCGGCATCCTGCAGCCCTTGTGGCAGATCCCAGTGGTAGAGGGTGGCGATCGGGGTGATCCCGGCACCGAGCAACTCATCGACCAAGCGCGAATAGAAATCCACTCCAGCGGGATTCACCGCACCGGAGCCGTTCGGGACGATCCGCGGCCAGGCGATCGAGAACCGGTAGGACTGCAGCCCGAGGCGTTTCATCAACGCCACATCACCCGGCATGCGGTGGTAGTGGTCGTCCGCGACGTCTCCGGTGTCGCCGCCCAGCACCTTCCCCGGGGTATGGGAGTAGGTGTCCCAGATGGAGGGTCCCCGACCGTCCTCGCGTGCAGCGCCCTCGATCTGGTAGCTGGCGGTTGCGGCGCCGAACAGGAAGCTCTTGGGGAACGCCGGGATCGGCAATGACGTCGCTGTCATCCCGACATCATGGCAGCGGGGTCAGGCTGTCCGGGTCAGGACACGGTCCAACCGGGATCCGCGCAGCAACCGGTCGATCCGCGGCGACACCGCGGTCAGGACCAGTCGGCGGCCGGAGCGTTCGGCGCGGTGGTGCGCGCCGACGAGCACTCCGAGACCGGTAGCGTCTCCGATGTCGGCGAAACCGAGATGCAACAGGAAGTCGCCGACCCCGCCGTCGATCGAGCGCACCAGGGCGGTGCGCACCTCGCCGACGGTGTGCACGTTGAGCGGTCCGCGGATCAGCATCTCCACACCGGGCACGATCTCCTCGACCTGTGCCTGCCACCAGCCGGTGAAGCCGGCATCGGCCACGCGTCGATTCCGAGCGGACATCTCGCACCTCCGGCGGAGCAAAGACAGTGGGTGGGGTTCCTATCCACGACCCGGCGACTGTGTCGCCGCAGGGGATGGCCTGTGGAAGGGTCATGCGCCAAGGAGGGCAGCCGGGTCGGCCAGATACTCGGCACAGCGGGTCGGGGGTATTCCGGGTGCCAGCATTGAGCCACACCCGGCGGCTGACCGACCGGAGGCGCGCCGATGGCAGGATCAGGGCATGGTCATCCTCAGCCGCATCTACACCCGCACCGGCGACGACGGGCAGACCGCCCTCGGCGACATGAGCCGCACCAGCAAGAACGATCCGCGCCTGATCGCCTACGCCGACACCGACGAAACCAACAGTGCGATCGGTGTGGCCCTGGCCGCCGGCGACCTGCCCGAGGCGTTGCGCACGGTCCTGCTGCGCGTGCAGAACGAGCTGTTCGACGTGGGCGCTGACCTGTGTACGCCGATCGTGCCGGACCCGACGTATCCCCCGTTGCGTGTCGAGCAGCCCTGGATCGACGATCTCGAGGCCGACTGTGACCGGCTCAATGAACAGGTCGAGACGTTGCGGTCGTTCATCCTGCCCGGCGGGACCCCGGCTCGGCGTACCTGCATCTGGCCCGCACGATCGCCCGGCGGGCGGAACGATCGGCCTGGCTGGCGCTGGAGACCTACGGCGACCAACCCGGCGAGCCCGGCGGGATCAACCCGCTGACCGCGCGCTACCTCAACCGGCTGTCCGACCTGTTGTTCCTGGCTGCACGGGTGGCCAACCTGGGCGCCGGCGGCGACGTGCTCTGGCAGCCGGGCGGCGGCCGCAAAGCCCAGCCCTGAGCCGGCTGCGCCCGCCCCGGCTCAGGCTACGTTCGCGTTGAGGCCGGGCGGCGCGGATTCGGACCAGGACCGAAGCGCGGTGTAGTCCGACGCGGACAGCACGAGGCGGTAGGTCGCCAGGCCGACCGTGCAGTCGACCGCCATCGGTTCGGCCAGGGTGGTGAAGCGCTGGCCGGTGACCGGCGCCGGTGCACCCAGCGTGACGTCGCCGCGCCGCCAGCGATACCGCGGGCGCAGCCGCAGCGACAGGAACGGGAACCACTGCACCTCATCAGGTGCTACCGCCAGGAAACCGGTGCGAGCGCGCATGCTGTTCTTCAAATACACCAGCATCAGCGGGTTTCCCCGGCCGATGAACCGGCGGCGTAGCAGGAAGTAGGCGATCGTCGCGACGACGACCAGAACGACCAGCCCGACCGCGACCTCAGCCGAGACCAGCAGGTCGTGAGTCACGCGCCAGAGCTACGCGGACTGTGCGGCGGTGGCGCGTTGGGTCAGCGCCTCGGCGTCGACCTCTTCGGCGACCAGGGTCACGACGTCGGAGTCGACCGACAGGAAACCGCCGTCGATGTGGATCGTTGCGCGCTCACCCTCGACGGGGTCGATGCGGACCTCACCGTCCACGAGCACAGCCAGCAGCGGTGCGTGACCGGACAGGATGCCCACTTCACCTTCGGTGGTGCGGGCCGAGATTTGGGTCGCTTCGCCCTTCCAGACCTCGCGGTCCGCGGCGACGACCTCGACCTTCATACTCACAGGGCTACTCCTCGCATCGATGTGGCTGCCAGTCTACCGGCAGGTCAGGGGCGGAACCGACACGCCTTAGCGGACGTTAGGCAGACATCATGGACTTGCTGACAAGCCCAGACGCCTGGCTGGCCTTCGCGACCCTTTTCGCCCTCGAACTGGTACTCGGCATCGACAATGTCGTGTTCATCTCGATCCTGACCAACCGGCTCCCGGAGAGCCAGCGGCAGCGCGCCCGCATCGTCGGGTTGTCACTGGCGATGATCATGCGGATCGTCCTGTTGTTCTTCGCGTCGTGGATCGTCGGACTCACCGACCCGATCTGGTCCCCCGGTGACGGCCGCTTCGAGTTCAGCGGCCGGGACCTGATCCTGATCGCCGGCGGCCTGTTCCTGGTCTACAAAGCGGTCAGTGAGATCCATCACAAGCTGGAGGGCGAATTCGAGGACGAGTCCGTCACCTCAGGGGTTACGTCGACCTTCGGGCGGGTCATCGTCCAGATCCTGCTGATCGACGCGGTCTTCTCCCTGGACTCGGTGATCACCGCCGTCGGCATGGTCGATGAACTGGCGATCATGGTCGCCGCCGTCGTCTTGTCGATCGGTCTGATGATGGTGATCGCCGGGCGGATCAGCGACTTCGTCAACGCCCATCCGACGGTGAAGATGTTGGCCTTGGCGTTCCTGGTCCTGATCGGCACGACCCTGATCGCCGAGGGCTTCGACTATCACATCAGCAAGCCGCTGATCTACGGACCGATCGCCTTCGCCATCGGCGTCGAATCGCTGAACCTGATCTACGCGCGCAACGTGGCCAAGCGCCGCTCCGTCCGCCGTCCCGAAGCGGTGCACCTGATCAGCAAATACGAAGAGGACGCGGGCTGACCGCTTAGGATGACCGGCATGCGTCATGCCCTCGCCATCAGCGTCGGCAAGGCGGCCCGCTGGGCGGCCATGCGCCGCGGCGGCGGCTCAGCGGCACCGGGCCTGTTGGCGGAGCGGATCGATCCGGGCTTCCTGCGAGCAACCCTGGGCGATCTGCCGTACGGCGTGGTGGTGGTCAGCGGCACCAACGGCAAGACCACGACCACCAAGATCGTCGTCGAACTGCTGCAGAGCCAGGGCCTGCGGGTCTTCACCAACCGCACGGGCAGCAACTTCTCCCGGGGCGTGGTCGCGTCCTTGCTGGGCGAGATCGACCTGCGCGGCCGCCTCGCCGCGGACATTGCCGTGTTGGAGTTGGACGAAGCCCACGCCATCTCGTTCATCGCTGCGGTGCCGCCGCGGTACTGCCTGCTGCTGAACGTGATGCGCGACCAGTTGGACCGGTTCGGCGAAATCGACCACACCGCAAGGCTTTTGCACAAGATCGCGGCCGCGACCCAGGACACGGTGGTGGTCAACGGCGATGACCCGCGCATCGGCGTACCCGCATTCGCCGCCGACCTGAGCGCCAGGGTCCGCACCTTCGACACCGACCCTTCTCTGCACCGGCTCTTCCCCAGCGACGATGCGCTCTACTCCGACACCGCGCAGGACATCCCCACCGCGCCGACCGGTCCCCCGATCAACGCCGACGACACGCGCCTGATCAGCATCGAGGACCACACGGCCGTCTTCGGCTTCGCCGGACAGGCGCATACGGTCCAGTTGCAACTGGAGGGCGTCCACAATTTCCTCAACGCCGCCGCCGCGATCGCGCTGACCCGCGCCGTCGTCGGCGACCGGTTGGATACGCCCGCGCTGCTGCGTGCTCTGGCCGCGGTCAAACCGGCCTTCGGGCGCGGCGAGACGATCATGGTCGACGGCCAACCGGTCGAGCTCGTGCTGGTCAAGAACCCGGCGGGTTTCCGCCTCAGTCTCGCCTCGTTCGATCCCACGGGTGTTGCCACGATGATCGTCATCAACGACGACTACGCCGACGGCCGCGACGTGAGTTGGCTGTGGGACGTCAGCTTCGAACGACTCCGGCACACGGGTGTGGCGATGGTCAGCGGTCACCGCTGCTGGGATATGGGCCTGCGATTGCATTACGACCAGGTCGGATTCGACGCTGTCGAAGAGGAGCGCGGGCCGGCGCTGGACGCCTTCCTGGCCGCGCACCCGGACGGTCGCAAGCGGATCTTCGTCACGTACACCGCGATGCTGCAGATCCGGGATCTGCTCGGGCAGCGCGCTTATGTGGAGGCGAGAGTCTCTTGAGTGAGTGCTTGCGGATCCTGCAGCTGTACCCGCGCGCCATGAACATCTACGGCGACTGGGGCAACACCCTGGTGCTGGCCCGCCGTGCGCAGGAGCACGGTCTGCCCGTGGAGTTGCTCAGCTACAACGAAGGCGACAGCTTTCCCAGCGACGTCGACCTCATTGTCGGTGGCGGTGGGCAGGACAGCGGCCAGGACGTCATCCAGGACGACCTGTTGGGCATCGGCGGGCAGCTGCGCGATCTGGCCGCCGACGACGTACCCATGCTGGTGATCTGCGGCCTCTACCAACTCTTCGGGCACTTCTTCCGCACCCAGGACGGGCACACCATCAAAGGCATCGGGGTGCTCGACCTGGAGACCCACGCCGGCGAGACCCGGCTGATCGGCAACGTGGTGACCACTTCGGATCAGTTCGGTGACATCATCGGTTACGAAAACCACTCGGGCCAGACGTTCCTCGGCCCGCAGGTGCAACCCCTGGGCACTGTGGTCGCCGGTGCGGGCAACAACGAGAAGGACGCCACGGAGGGTGCCCGCTCTCGCGAAGTCATCGGTTCCTACCTGCACGGTTCGCTGCTGCCGAAGAACCCCGCGATCGCCGATCACCTGATCGCCACCGCGGCCACCCGGCGGTTCGGCTCCTTCACTCCGCGCCCCCTGGACGACACACTCGCCGTGCGAGCCCGCGAAATCGCCCGGAGGCTGCCGCGGTAGGGACCGGGCTGTCGCTGCTGGCCTGCGTGCTCTGTGCGCTCGCCTACGGTTCGGCGACCGTCCTGCAAGCCCTCGCCGTACGCCGGATGTCCGCCTTGCCGTCGGACGTCGCCTGGGTGCAGCGCGCCCGGGCGGGCTGGCTGTACGCAGCCGGTCTAGCGGTCGACGGCATCGGCTTCCTCGCCTCGATCGTGGCGCTGCAGAAATTGCCGCTCTTCCTGGTCCAGGCGTTCGTCGCTTCGGCGGTGGCGGTGACCGCTGCTCTGGCTGTCCCGGCGCTGGGTATCAGGTTGTCCCGCAGGGAGATTGCGGCCATCGGTGCCATTGCGACCGGTCTCGTCCTGCTGGCGGTGAGCGCGGCGGAGGGCGAGGCGCGCAAGGTGTCGAGCATGTTCGAGTGGACCCTGCTCGGCTGCGGTATCGCGCTGGCCGCGTTGTTGGCGGTAGGGCTGGCGGACCGGTCCGCGCAGAGGTCATGCATCATTTTGGCGACCTCGTCCGGCCTGGGCTTCGGGGTGGTGGCGCTGGCCGCGCGGGTACTGCACGTGCGCGATCCGTGGTGGAGCACGGTTGCCTCCCCGGCCCTGTGGGCGATCGTTGCCGCTGGCGCGGTGGCTCTGGTCGCCTACGGGTTCGCTCTCGACCGGGGCCGGGCCACCACCGTTGCCGCGATCACCTCAGCAGTCGAGACCATCATTCCCGCGGGGGTCGGACTGATCGTCCTGGGCGACGAATTCCGCTCCGGTTTCGTGCTGGTCGCCATCACCGGCTTCGTGCTGACACTGGCCGCCTGCTTCGTGTTGGCCTCGCGCGCCGAGGTCGAATAAGTCGGCTAGCCCAGCCGGCCGGTCCCGCCGTACTCCAGGACCAACTCCTCCACGATGGGCCGGGCGTTGGCGCGCAACACCGCCTCGGGCACCCGGGGCAGGTTCTCCTCCCAGTCCAGCAGCGGAGAACCGCGCAACTGCAGCATGCGAGCCGGGCGCCCCATCAACAGCAGATGCAGGTGGGCTCCGCCATCGCCGTACTTGGCGATCTGCGCACGCCCCACCGAGGGCAACGCTTCGACCTGAGCAGCGATGGACGCGGTCAGAACGCCGAACTCGGCGGCCCATGCGGGCTTCATGCTGCTGATGTCCATGTGCTCCAGGGGCTGAGCCACAGCATGATCGGCAATCCACTGCCCTCGATCGCCAACGAGAGCTTCCAGCGATCGGAATACCAGACCAGGCCCGGATCAGTGGTGTCCAGGGGTCGAGCACACCAGCAGTCGGCCGGATCCTCCCCGCGCCGCGGCGGTTCAGCCTCCGCCAGCGGCTCGAGCGGTTTGATCCGCAGCGATTCCGTTTCGAACGGGAAGATGTCCCACCCGGGCATTTCCTCGATCGCCACCGGTAGCCGCCGCTCGCCGTCCAGGGCCGCCTCGACGCGCGCGTAGAAGTCCTCGGCACTCTCCGGTGTGTCGGTCACGGACGCGAATCTACCGGCAACGCCGGCGGCTCCCCACCGTGAGGTGAGGAGCCGCCGGGATGAAACCAGGAAGGGTCAGCCTTCCTTCTGGATGCGGTCCCAGGCCTTCTCGACGTCGTCGAGGCCACCGCACATGAAGAACGCCTGCTCGGCCACGTGGTCGTACTCGCCGTCGGCGATCTTGGTGAAGGCCTCGATCGTCTCCGACAGCGGGACGGTCGAACCCTCGATGCCGGTGAACTGCTTGGCCACGTAGGTGTTCTGCGACAGGAAGCGCTGGATCCGGCGGGCCCGGTTGACCAGCACCTTGTCCTCTTCGGACAGCTCGTCGATACCGAGGATCGCGATGATGTCCTGCAGTTCCTTGTTGCGCTGCAGGATCGACTTGATCCGCACGGCGGTGTTGTAGTGATCCGCCGAGATGTAGCGCGGGTCCAGGATGCGGCTGGTCGAGGTCAGCGGGTCCACCGCGGGGTAGATACCCATCGAGGCGATGTCGCGGGACAGCTCGGTGGTCGCGTCCAGGTGGGCGAAGGTGGTCGCCGGCGCCGGGTCGGTGTAGTCGTCGGCCGGCACGTAGATGGCCTGCATCGAGGTGATCGAGTGACCACGGGTGGAGGTGATGCGCTCCTGCAACACACCCATCTCGTCGGCCAGCGTCGGCTGGTAACCCACCGCGGAGGGCATCCGGCCCAGCAGGGTCGACACCTCCGAACCGGCCTGGGTGAAGCGGAAGATGTTGTCGATGAACAGCAGCACGTCCTGGTTCTGCACATCGCGGAAGTACTCCGCCATGGTCAGCGCGGACAGGGCCACCCGCAGACGGGTGCCCGGCGGCTCGTCCATCTGACCGAAGACCAGAGCGGTCTGCCCCAGCACGCCGGCCTCGTCCATCTCGACCATCAGGTCGTTGCCCTCACGGGTGCGCTCACCGACACCGGCGAACACCGACACACCACCGTGGTCGCGGGCCACACGGGCGATCATCTCCTGGATCAGCACCGTCTTGCCCACACCGGCACCGCCGAAGAGGCCGATCTTGCCACCCTGTACGTACGGGGTCAGCAGGTCGATGACCTTGATGCCCGTCTCGAACATCTGGGTCTTGGACTCCAGGGAGTCGAAGCTCGGGGACTTGCGGTGGATGCCCCAACGCTCCGTGACCTCGAGGGTCTCCCCCGGCTCCAGGTTGAGGCAGTCACCCGTGGTGTTGAACACCTTGCCGAGGGTGACGTCGCCGACCGGGACGGTGATCGGGCCGCCGGTGTCCTGCACGGCCTGGCCGCGGACGATGCCGTCGGTCGGCTGCAGCGACACGGCGCGCACCATGTTGTCGCCGATGTGCTGGCTGACCTCGAGGTTGATGTTCTTCTTGCCCTCGGTCTCGCCCTGACCGCTCAGGTCGATCTCCAGGGTCAGCAGGTTGTAGATCTCGGGGATCTGGTCCGCCGGGAACTCCACGTCCACGACCGGGCCGATGACGCGGGCGATCCGGCCCACGCCGCCAGCGGTCGGAGCGGTCTGCTCCGTGCTCTCAATGGTGGTCATCTGTTGCGATTCCTTCGTTGTTTCGTGCTGCGTGTCGTGGGCTCAGCTGGCATCCGCGAGCGCGCTGGCGCCGCCAACGATCTCGCTGATCTCCTGGGTGATCTCGGCCTGCCGCGCCTGGTTGGCCAGTCGCGTGTAGGTCTTGATCAGATCCTCGGCGTTATCGGTCGCCGACTTCATCGCGCGCTGGCGAGCCGCCAGCTCAGAGGCCGCCGACTGCAGCAACGCGTTGTAGATGCGGGCCGTGACGTACCGCGGCAGCAGCGCGTCCAGTACCTCGGAGGTGCTCGGCTCGAAGTCGTAGAGCGGCAGCGGGCCGTCGGGGACGTGGTGCTGCTCGTCCTCACCGAGCTCATCGGCGCTCACGACCTCCAGCGGCAGCAGGCGCACGACCTGCGGCTCCTGGGTGACCATGTTGACGAAGCGCGTGTAGACGATGTGCACCTCATCGACCCCGCCGTCGTCGGAGCCCTTCACGAACTGGTCGGTCAGGACCTCGCCGATTTCCCGCGCGACCTCGAACGGCGGTGCGTCGGTGAATCCGGTCCACTCCTGGACGAATTCGCGCCGCCGGAACCGGTAGTAGCTGACCGCCTTGCGGCCGACCAGGTAGGGCAGGACTTCCTTGCCCTCGCCGGTCAGCTTCTCGATGAGCTCGGCGCTCTTCTTGACCGCGCTGACCGAGTAGGAGCCGGCCAAGCCGCGGTCGCTGGTAATGATCAGCACCGCGGCGCGGCGGGGGTTCTCCCGCTCGGTGGTGAGCGGATGCACCTCGTTGGTGTGCGTGGCCACCGCCGAGCAGGCGCGGGTCAGAGCCAGCGCGTACGGCGTGGACTCGGTGACCCGCTGGCGTGCCTTCACGACCCGGCTGGCGGCGATCAGCTCCATGGCACGGGTGATCTTCTTGGTGGCCTGCACCGAGCGGATCCGCTGACGGTAGACCCGTTGCTGTCCGGCCATCAGTAACTCCTTCCGTTGCGGGCGTTCTCAGAAAAGGACATCAGTGCTTGACGATCTTGGCCTGGTCGATCTGGTCCTGGGTGATCTCGTCGTGCTGCTCCGAGCCCTCGCCGCCGCCGTCTTCGCTGGCCACGAACTGCTTCTTGAACTCGGTCATCGCCGACTCGAACGCCGCCTTGCCATCGTCGTCCAGCTTGGTGGTCTCGCGGATGGCGTCCATGGTGGGCTTGGCCGCGGAGTGCAGGTAGTCCAGGAACTCCCGCTCGAAGCGGGGAATGTCCTCGACCTTGACGTCGTCCAGCTTGCCGGTGGTGCCGGCCCACAGCGCCGCGACCTGGTCTTCCAGGGCGTACGGGCTGTTCTGCGGCTGACGGAACAACGTCATCAGACGCTCACCGCGGGCCAGCTGGCGACGGGAGGCGGCGTCCAGGTCCGAGGCGAACATGGCGAACGCCTGCATCTCGCGGAACTGAGCCAACTCGACCTTGATCGAACCGGTGACCGCCTTCATGGCCTTCGTCATCGCCGCGCCACCCACACGGGAGACGGAGATACCGACGTCGACCGCGGGACGCTGGTTGGAGTTGAACAGGTCTGCCTGCAGGAAGATCTGACCGTCGGTGATGGAGATGACGTTGGTCGGGATGTACGCCGAGACGTCACCGGCCTTGGTCTCGATGATCGGCAGACCGGTCATCGAGCCCGCGCCGAGCTCATCGGACAGCTTCGCGCAGCGCTCGAGCAACCGGGAGTGCAGGTAGAAGACGTCGCCCGGGTAGGCCTCACGACCCGGCGGACGGCGCAGCAGCAGCGACATGGCGCGGTAGGCCTCGGCCTGCTTGGACAGGTCGTCGAAGACGATCAGGACGTGCTTGCCTGCGTACATCCAGTGCTGGCCGATGGCCGAGCCGGTGAACGGGGCGAGGTACTTGAAGCCCGCCGGGTCGCCCGCCGGAGCGTTGACGATGGTGGTGTATTCCAGGGCGCCGGCCTCTTCGAGGGTGCCGCGCACCTCGGCGACGGTGGAGTTCTTCTGGCCGACCGCGACGTAGATGCAGCGGACCTGCTTGGCCGGGTCACCGGACTCCCAGTTGGCCCGCTGGTTGATGATCGTGTCGGTGGCGATCGTGGTCTTGCCGGTCTTGCGGTCACCGATGATCAGCTGACGCTGACCGCGACCGATCGGGGTCATCGAGTCGATGGCCTTGATCCCGGTCATCAGCGGCTCGTGCACCGACTTGCGCTGCACCACGTTCGGTGCCTGCAGCTCCAGCTCACGACGGGTGTCGGAGGCGATGTCGCCCAGACCGTCGATGGGCTCACCCAGCGGGTTCACGACCCGCCCCAGGAACGCGTCGCCGACCGGCACGGAGAGCACCTCGCCGGTGCGCTTGACTTCCTGGTCCTCCTCGATGCCGGCGAACTCACCCAGGACGACGACACCGATGTCGTGCACGTCCAGGTTCAGCGCGATGCCCAAGGTGCCATCGGCGAACTGCAGCAGCTCGTTGGTCATGGCCGAGGGCAAACCCTCGACGTGCGCGATACCGTCCGCAGCGTCGACCACGCGGCCGACCTCTTCGCGGGCAGCGGCATCGGGCTCGAACGACTGGACGTATCCAGCCAGCGCGTCGCGGATCTCATCCGGACGGATCGAGAGCTCCGTCATTGTCTTCTCCTTCTGGCTCGGCCTCGGGTGGCCGGTCCTGCAAGTCTGCTTCGAGTCTTCTTCGTCGTACGCCGGCTGGCCGGCTGACCGCCTAGCGGCCGGTGACCGGCGAACCGGTCGTCACATCCGCCGGACTAGCCGGCCAACGCTCGTTGGGCCTGGGACAGGCGGGACAGAATCGTGCCGTCGATGACCTCGTCGCCGACCTGGATTCGCAACCCGCCCACAACGGAGGGGTCCACGACCAGATCGGTACGCACGGTGCGGCCGTACATCTGGGCCAGCGCCTGACCCAGCCGCTGCTGCAGCGCGTCGTCCAACGGGAACGCCGAGGTCACCGTCGCGGTCAGCTGCTCGCGCAGTCGAGCCGCCACGTCGCCGTACCCCGACAGGACCCGGATCAGCCGCTGTCCGCGAGGGTGGGCCACCGCCTGCGAGACCAGATCGATCGTCTGCTGTGCGGCTTTGCCTTCCAACAGTCCGCGCAGCAGAGCGGCCTTGTCCGCACCGCTGCGCTGCGGATCGGCCAGTGCGTTCTGCAACTCGGGCGAGCCGGAGACCACGCGCTCCACGCGGAAGAGCTCGTCCTCCACGCGGTCCAGGGCTCCGTCGCGCTCGGCGGCCAACAGGGTCGCCTCGACACCGAGCTGCTCGGCGCCGTCGACGAGGTCGTTCTCGCTGGACCAGCGCGAACCGGCCAATGATTCGACCACGCTCAGCGTCGGGTCACTGACCTTGCCGCGCAACAGGCTTGCGGCCAGGCCGCGCTTGCTCGCGTCGATCGCCGACGGATCGGCCAGCGCTCGACGCAACGAGTGCGCGTCGTCCAACAGGTTGGCCACCGCGAACAACTCGCTGCCCAGGACGGCCGGGTCGGCACCCGCGCTCAGCTGCTGCCGCAGGACCGTGCGGCCCTGTGCCAGTGCGTCGCGTGAGGATCCGAGCATCAGGCGCCTGCCTCGGTCCCGACCGAGGTCGGGGTGACGTCACCGGACTCCAGGTCAGCCAGGAACCGCTCGACGATGCCACGCTGGCGGGCCTCGTCCTCCAGCGACTCACCGACGATCTTGCCGGCCAGGTCGGTCGACAGGCGCCCGACTTCACCGCGCAGCTGCACGCTGGCCTGCTGACGCTCGGCCTCGATCTGCTTGTGTGCCGAATCAATCAGACGGGCACCTTCCTCGTTGGCCCTGGCGCGCGCCTCTTCGACGATCTGCGCACCCTGACCGCGAGCTTCTTCACGGATCTGAGCCGCTTCGGCGCGCGCGTCCTGCAACTGGGCCTCGTACTTCGCCTTGGCCTCGTCGGCTTCGTGCTGCGCCTGGGCGGCGTGCTCGATGCCGCCTTCGATCGCGGCACGGCGCTTGTCGTACAGCGTCTCGAGGCGAGGCACGACGTACTTGGAGTAGACCCAGTAGAGGATGGCGAAGGACACCAGTCCGACGATCATCTCCATCGGGTGCGGCAGCAGCGGGAATCCCGAGGGGAAACCGACCTCGTCAGCGGCGGCTAGGGATGCAACCGTCACGGTGCTTCCTTATCTCTTGCAGGGAATGGGGTTTCGCGGAGGGGCTGGGTCAGCCCTTGAAGACGAACGCGAACACCAGACCCAGGATGGCGAGGGCCTCGGTGAGGGCCATACCGGTGAAGGCGATGGTCTGCAGCATGCCGCGGGTCTCCGGCTGGCGGGCGACACCGTTGATGTAGGCGGCGAAGATCAGGCCGATACCGATGCCGGGGCCGATGGCGGCGAGACCGTAGCCGAGGAATGCGATGGAGCCAGTCATTTTTAACTTTCCTTCTGTGTGTTCCCCGGTGCGGTCGCCCCAGGGGTCGTGCAATGGGCGGGTTTACAAATCAGTGGCCGTCGGAGACCGCGTCGGCGATGTAGAGAGCGGCCAGCAAGGTGAAGATGAAGGCCTGCAGGAACTGGATCAGCAGCTCGAAGAAGCTCATGACCACGGCGAAGAGCAGCGACAGGACACCGGCACCCTTGATGCCGAAGTTGTCCACGTGCAGCAGGAGGTACTGACCGCCCACGATGAACACCAGCAGCATCAGGTGGCCGGCCATCATGTTGCCGAAGAGTCGCAGGGCCAGCGTCAGCGGCCGGATGAAGAAGTAAGTCAGGAACTCCAACACCCACATGATGGGGACCAGCCAGCCGGGCAGACCGGGGGCGTCAGAGAACCGAGGTACTTGCCGAAGCCACCCTTATGCCGCACCGCCGTCACGTGGTAGACGAGGTAGACCACCAACGTCAGCACGATCGGGATTCCGATGCGGCTGGTCGAGGGGAACTGGATGAACGGGATGAAGCCGGCGAAGTTGTTCAGGAAGATCAGCGTGAACAGCGTGAACAGCAGCGGCAGGAACGGCTTGAAGTTCTTGGTACCGATGACGTCACGAGCGATGGTGTTGCGTACGAAGTCGTAGGACTGCTCCAGCAGGAACTGCCCCTTGCTCGGGACCAGCTTGAGGTTCTTGGTGCCGGCCAGGTAGACCCAGGCCAGCACCGCAACGGACACCAGCATGACCAGAGCCGGGCGGGTGAGTGCCCACGGGCTGTCGCTGTGGAACGGGATGATCGGCCACCAGAAGTCACCGGTGCCGGGCGACACGAATTCATCGCTGGGCAGGGCCGCAAGCAAACTCACACAAACTCCTCAGTCAACATCCAGTTTGACGGTCGAACCTGGGATCGGGCGCCCCTACCCATCACGCACCGCCGGGACAGAAAAGACTGTGCCGAGACTGCGGGGAAGGCACCGGATTCCGGTGAAGTCACTGCGAACTCTACCCGACAGAGGACGCTCTCCCGGCCACGGGACGAGCGCCGCAGGCGCCTCATGCCGCCTCATTCCGGTCCGTCCCGACGGTATCGGAGACCGCGGGGTCATAGATCGGTTGGCGGGAGCGACGGAAACCGATCACCTGGAACACCTGCCAGGCGATGACGACCACGACCACGGCGATCGCGGTTGCCGGACCGTCGAGCGATTCGATCTGTACGGCACCGGCCAGGATCAGTCCCAGCACGAGCACCTGGCCGAAGAACACCGCGAGTCCGGCGGCCATCAGCAGCGCCGGATCGAGATTGCGCAGACGCATCAGTACCAGCAGGCCGCTCATGAAGAAGGCCAGGGCCAGCGCCGCTCCGAACAGGCCCGACAGGCCGCCGGCAGGTCCGCGCGCGATCCACAACACGATCGCGGTGATCACTCCGCAGACGGCCGCGGGGACGAAGGCAGCTCGCAGAAGGGGCGCGAAAGGCGACTGCGCCAGCGGCACGGGTGTGCTCACCTCGGTGTCGCGTGAGTCGGTCATTGACTCTCTCCAGGCCGGTCGTGGGCGTCTTTCGGGCGTCGCGCGAGCGCTTGTGAAAACTATCACAAGCTCCGGGTGCGCCTCCACTTGGGCAGTCCCCAGGTGAGCGCCAGCGACGCGGTCAGCATGACCGCGAGCAGTGCGAGTGCCACCGCGGCGGGCAGATACGCAAGGGCGAGAATGCCCAGCGCACCAGCCGCCGACCACAGATAGAGCAGCAACACCGCTTCGCGATGCGGGTGGCCCATCTGCAGCATGCGGTGATGCAAGTGTTTCGAATCGGCGGCCCAGAACTTCCCGCGTCGTCGCACCACCGCCCACACCACGTCGATGATCGGCAGCGCCAGGATCAGCATCGGCAGCGCGATCGGCAGCCACGAGGCGTAGGTAGCCGACTGCCCCGTCGATCCGGCGGGGTCGAAGTTGCCGGTGAAGGAGATGGTCGCGGCCGACAGCAGCAGCCCCAGCAGCAATGCCCCCGCGTCCCCCATGAAGAGCCGGGCCGGGTGGAAGTTGTGCGGTAGGAACCCCAGGCAGACTCCCACCAGGGCCGCCGCGATGAAGGCGGCCGAGGAGAACACGCTGCGCGGTACGTCGCGTGAGGCCAACGAGTAGGTCCACAGGAAGAACGTCGTCCCGGCGATCGCGACGATCCCGGCCGCCAAACCGTCCAGACCGTCCACGAAGTTCACGGCAGTCGTCGTGGCCACCACGATCAGCACGGTGATCGCGGCCAGGATCGGCGTGGGCAGGATGGTCTGCCCGCCCAGCGGGATGTTGACCATCGTCACCCCGGCGTAGGCCATCACACCGGCCGCGATCATCTGCCCGGCGAATTTCGTGATCGGGTCCAACTCCCGGAAGTCGTCGATCGCGCCCAGTGCCGTGATGAGCGTCGCAGCGACCAGGACGCCGATCAGTTGGCCGAAATTCCCCGAAACCGTTTGGGACAGATAGGGCAGGTGGTCAGCGACGAGCAGCGCTGCCGCGAAACCCACCAGCATCCCGACACCACCGAGCCGGGGCACGGGGGTCGTGTGCACGTCGCGTCCGCGCACGGGTGTGAACGCCCCGAAGCGGATCGCCAGCCAACGCACCGCCGGGGTGATCACGAAGGTGATCACCCCGGCGATGACGGCGACTAGGACGTATTCGCGCACAGATCAGGCGATGGCGCGGATCAACGCGGGTAGGCCGGGAACTGCCCGACCAGCTCGTGCACCTGGGCGCGGACTTCCTTCGAGACCGCATTGTCCGGATCGGCGTCACCCTTGGTCACAGCCGTCGCGATGAGGTCGGCGATGGTCTTCATCTGCTCGGGCCCCATGCCCTGGGTGGTGACACTCGGCGTACCCACCCGGATGCCGGAGGCGATGTTCGGCTTGGCCGGGTCGAAGGGAATGGCGTTCTTGTTCAACACGATTCCCGCCGCGTCGGCGCGGGCCTCGGCGTCGGCGCCGGTGACGCCCACGGCCTGCAGGTCGTGCAGCGACAGGTGGGTGTCGGTGCCGCCGGTGGTCGGACGGATGCCGTGCGCATCGAGTCCGGCAGCCAGCGCCTGGGAGTTGACGATGACCTGCTTGACGTACGCCGCGTACTCGGGTGTCGCGCACTCCTTGAAGTTGACCGCCTTGGCGGCGATGGTGTGCATCTGCGGGCCGCCCTGCATCATCGGGAAGACCGCCTTGTCCAGCTTGGCGGCGTGCTCGGCCTTGCAGACCAGCGCCCCGGACCGGGGACCGCGCAGCACCTTGTGGGTGGTGAAGGTGACCACGTCGGCGTAGGGCACCGGCGACGGGATCGCCTTGCCGGCGACCAGGCCGATGAAGTGC
This sequence comes from Branchiibius cervicis, assembly GCF_042661605.1. Taxonomy (NCBI): domain Bacteria; kingdom Bacillati; phylum Actinomycetota; class Actinomycetes; order Micrococcales; family Dermacoccaceae; genus Branchiibius; species Branchiibius cervicis. Next base: position 896,482 of record NZ_JBHSWJ010000002.1, on the reverse strand, counting down.
GCCGCGTCGACCCAGAAGATCGCCCCGATCTCATCGGCCAGGTTGCGGAAGAACTCGAAGTCGATCAACCGCGGGATCGCCGAGCCGCCGGCCAGGATGACCTTCGGCTTGTGCTCCCGGGCCAGTTCGGCGACCTGGTCGTAATCGATGTCCTCGCTTCGCTTGTCCACGCCGTAGTGGACCGCGTTGAACCACTTGCCGGAGAAGGACACCTTGGTGCCGTGGGTGAGGTGCCCGCCCATCGGCAGCGCCATCCCCAGGATCGTGTCGCCCGGTGACATGAACGCGCCGTAGACGGCCTGGTTGGCGCTGGCGCCGGAATGCGGTTGCACGTTGGCGTGGTCGGCGCCGAACAGGTCCTTGCAACGTTCGATCGCGAGGTTCTCGGCCTTGTCGACCTCGGAGCAGCCGCCGTAGTAGCGCCGGCCGGGGTATCCCTCGGCGTACTTGTTGGACAGCGTCGAACCCAGCGCGGTCAGCACCGCCGGGGAGGACATGTTTTCGCTGGCGATCAGCTGCAGACCCCCGCGCAGACGCTCCAACTCCGAGAGCAGGACACCGGCGATGTCCGGGTCGAAGGCGGCGAGTGCGTCGTAGTCGGAGCCGTAGAAGGGGGTAGTGCTCACGGGTTCACCTCGGGTCGGTCGGTGGCGGCTTCATCGGTAACGGATGTGTTTTCGACGTCCCAGTGCTCACCGATCGACTCCGGCGCCGGTGGGGCGTCGGCGGAATCGAAGACGGTTTCGTCATCCGGGAGATGGGGCGGCGTCTGGTCCGGGTGCGGCTCCTCGTCACCGGGAGCGACGGCGAAAGTCTCGCCCATCGGCTCCGGATCGCCGGGGTCGACGCTGACGCCGAGTCCGGTGATCAACTCGACCGGGCCGAGAACCTCGCGCAACGCATCCAGGCTCACCGCACCTTCGCGCAGTACGACGGGGTCGGCCTTGGTGCAGTCCAGGATCGTAGAGGGTTGCGTGTCGGACCGGGTGCCGCCGTCGAGGAACACCTCGACGAAGCCGCCCAGAGCGAACCCGGCCTCGGTGATCGTGGTGGCCGCGGGCCGGCCCGTCTTGTTCGCCGAACTCACCGCAAGCGGCCCGGTCAACGACAACAGCTCACGGGCGATCTCGTCGTCGGGAACCCGCAGGCCGACGGTGCCGTTGGTGTCTCCCAGGTCCCAGGCCAACGACGGCTGCGACCGGAAGATCAGCGTCAGACCGCCGGGCCAGAACGCATCCATCAACCGGCCCGCGTAGGACGGAACGTCCATGGCCAGGCCCGGGACGGTGTCGCGGCCGGGGATCAGGACCGGTGGCGGCATCTCGCGGCCGCGGCCCTTGGCCGACAACAGTGTCTGGACGGCGACCGGGCTGAACGCGTCCGCGCCGATGCCGTAGACGGTGTCGGTCGGCAGCACGATGCATTCGCCGTTCTCGATGGCGGTGCGGGCTGCAGTCAGACCCTCGGAGCGCTGATCCGCGTCGGAGCAATCGAAGATCTCACTCACGCTCGCGATCCTATCGGTCGCAGCGCACGGCCCGGACCGCGCGCGGACGGCCGGTCAGGTCGACCTGGTCGACGACGTCGCGCCACCGACCGTCGTCTTGTAACGCAACCGGCAGTGAGTCGCCCTGGCTGTCGGCGTGCTCCATGATCAGCATTCCCCCGTCGCGCAAGAGCGCGGCGGCCCGGGCAGCGACGGCCAGCGGGATGCGCAGGCCATCCGCGCTCCCGCCGTAGAGGGCGATCCGGGGATCGTGGTCGCGCACCTCGGGGTCGACCGGCTCCATGCCGACCGGAATGTACGGCGGGTTGCTGACCACCACGTCGACCTCGCCGTCCAGCTCGGGAAGGGCCACGGTGGCGTCCGCGAGGCTCAGGTTCACCTCGAGGCCGAGGGTTTGCGCATTGCGGGCCGCCCAGGCGAACGCCAGCTCGTCCACTTCGACGGCCGACACCTGCAGGTCGGGTCGCTCCCCTTGATCGCAAGGGCGATGGCCCCGGATCCGGTGCACAGATCGACCACCGCGGCGTTCTGCCCCGCGGACTCGATGACCAGGTCGACGAGCATCTCGGTCTCGGGGCGCGGAATGAAAACCCCTGGCCCCACGGACAGTTCGAGGTGCCGGAAGGGTGCGCGGCCGGTGAGGTGCTGCAGCGGGACCCGGCGACTGCGTTCGCCGACGAGTTCGTCCAACGCCGCGAGTTGCTGCTGGTCCGGTTGCCGGCCCAGCAGCAGGTCACGTCGGGCCTCGGAGGGGCTACGACCCCAGACGTGGGCGACCAGAGCCAACCCATCGGCGTACGCCGAGGGCACGCCGGCCTGCGCCAGACGTTCGGTGACCGTCCGCAACAGGTCCGCACTCCGGGGCGCGCTCACTGCCCCGCGGCCGCCATCCGGGCTGCTTCGTCCATCGTCACGGCGGAGTCGATGACGGGGTCGAGGTCGCCGTTGAGCACGGCGTCGAGGTTGTAGGACTTGAACCCGGTGCGGTGGTCGGCGATCCGGTTCTCGGGGAAGTTGTAGGTGCGGATGCGTTCGCTCCGGTCCACGGTACGCACCTGCGAGCGCCGCGCCGCACTGGCCTCGGCGTCGCGCTCCTCCTGTTGCTGCTGACGCAGGCGTGCCTTGAGGACGCGCAGCGCAGCCTCTTTGTTCTGCAGCTGGGACTTCTCGTTCTGGCACGAGACGACCAGACCGGTCGGCAGGTGGGTGATGCGGACCGCCGAGTCGGTGGTGTTGACGCTCTGCCCGCCGGGGCCGGAGGACCGGTAGACGTCGATCTTCAGGTCGTTGGGCCCGAAGGTGATCTCCTCGTCGTCGCCGTCGTCGAGATCGGGCATGACCAGTACGCCGGCCGCGGACGTGTGGATGCGACCCTGGCTCTCGGTGACGGGTACCCGCTGCACGCGGTGCACCCCGCCCTCGTACTTCAGCCGCGCCCAGGGGGCGCTGCCGGGCTCGGGGGTTCCCTTGGCCCGCAACTGCAGCCGGACGTCCTTGTATCCACCCAGGTCGGACTCGGTGGCGTCGGTGATCTCCGCCTTCCAGTGATGCTTCTCGGCGTAGCGCAGGTACATCCGCACCAGGTCACCGGCGAACAACGCCGATTCCTCGCCGCCCTCACCCGCCTTGACCTCCAGGATCACGTCCCGGTCGTCGTCCTCGTCGCGGGGTAGCAGGAGCGTGCGCAACGTGCCTTCGGCGCGCTCGACGGCCTCCCGCAACGCGGGCAGCTCCGCCGCGAAGGCCGCGTCCTCCCCGGCCAGTTCCTCACCGGCCGCGAGATCCTCGGCGGCCTGCTTCAGCCCGTGGTAGGCGGCGACGGTCGGCGCCAACGCGGCGTACCGCTTGTTGAGTTTGCGGGACAGTTTCTGGTCGCCCAGCGTCGCGGGGTCGGCCAGTTGCCGCTCCAGATCGGCGTACTCCGCCACGATCGGTTCAGCGGACTCCAACATGCGGTTGCCTCCTGCGGCACAAAGAAACCGCCGCCCCGCACCCTGGTCAGGGTGCGGGGCGGCGGCGGGAAAGTTACTTGGCGTCGGCCTTCTTGCCGTAACGCTCCTGGAAGCGGGCCACGCGACCACCGGTGTCGAGGATCTTCTGCTTGCCCGTGTAGAACGGGTGGCATTGCGAGCAGACCTCGGCGTTGATCTTGCCGTCGGTCTTGGTGCTGCGGGTCTCGAACTGGGCGCCGCACGTGCACGTCACCAGGGTGTTGACGTACTCCGGGTGCAGGTTCTTCTTCACTGCGGGATCTCCTTGGTATCGAAGGGTCCGGGTCGCCTGCGCGGATGCAACGGGCGTGAACCGGAAGCCAGCAGCCAATTCTGCCAGATCCGCGACCTGAGACCGAATCGGCTGCACCAGCACCAACGCCCGCAGCCGTCCGCGCATTCCGGGCGGTGACGCAAATCCTGCGGAGAAAGTTTTACATTGCGTAAACACTTTTCGTTCCGCAGCTGTGACACGGTAACGATTGTCCGATTTCTGCTCACCCTCGGAGAGTCGTATGCCATCCGTTTCACGGCGCAACTTCCTCATCGCCTCCCTCACCGTGCCGCTCGCGGCGGCCGCCTCCCCGGCCCTCGCCGTCGAAAGCACCGACCAGTTCACCGCTGCCGCCCAGAAGTACGCCGTGCCGGTGGCCGTCCTCGCGGCCGTCTCCTACGGCCAGACCCGCTGGGAGGACCACGCCGGCCGCCCGTCAACCAGCGGCGGTTACGGCCCGATGCACCTCATCGACGGTGCCGCCGTGGCCGCCGTCCGCGCCAACCGCGCCGGCAAGCCGGACAGCGCGCCGGTCATCGACACACTGGGTCAGGCCGCGCAACTCAGCGGCTACTCCCCCAGCGCACTGAAGAACGACCCGGCCGCCAACATCATGGGTGCGGCCGCAATCCTGGCCAGCACGCAGAAGTCCCTGGGTCACCCGGTGGGCACCAGCACCGACCCGGCCACCTGGTACGAAGCGATCGCCGCCGTCAGCGGTCTCACGTCCGCCTCCGGCCAGCAGACCTTCGCCGACGGGGTGCTGGCCGACCTTCAGTCCGGTGCCGTGAAGGCAACCGCCGGAGGCACGCTGAGCATGAAGGCCCGCGCAGTGGGCTCGCCGGGTGCGCAACGGCAGGTCATCGCCGATCGCGTTGCCGTGGCCAAGGCGGCACGACCGCGCGGTCCCGTCGACGCTCCGGCCGGCCTGGACGTCGAGTGGATCCCCGCGCCGTACGAGCAGTACGGGCCCAACCCGGGTGATTACGGCAACCACGACCTCGGCTTCCGGCCGAAGTCGCCCGCCCTGAACCAGATCGTGATTCACGACATGGACGGCTATTACGACGCGTCCATCACCTTGGTAAAGGACCCGACCTACCTGGCCTGGAACTACTCGATCCGCTCGGCGGACGGCCACATCGCCCAGCACCTGGAGACCAAGGACATCGGCTGGCACGCCGGCAACTGGTACATCAACGGGCACGCGCTGGGTATCGAGCACGAAGGCTTCGCCGCCGACGGAAGTTGGTACACCGAGGTGATGTACCGCACCTCGGCCAAGCTGGTGAAGTACCTGGCCCGCAAGTACGACATTCCGGTGGACCGCAGCCACATCCTCGGCCACGACCAGGTGCCGGCGACGACCGCGGCCGGTATCCCGTCGATGCACTGGGATCCGGGTCCGTTCTGGGACTGGGAGCACTACTTCACGCTGCTGGGCGCCAACCTGCGCAAGGGCACGTCCACGGCGCGGCCCAAGTCCGGTCAGGTGGTGCGGATCCTGCCGGGGTTCGAGAACAACTTCCAGCCGCTGACCGGCTACCAGAACAGCTCGAGCACGCCGTACCCCGACCTGCCGACCAACTTCGTCACGCTGCGCACGCAGCCGGACTGGGGTGCCCCGGTCTACACCGACAAGGGTCTGCACCAGAACGGCACACCCGGCTCGACGTACGTCTCGGACATGGGTGCCCGCGCGGCCGCCGGCTGCGATTACGTCGTGGCCGAAGTGATCGGCGACTGGACGGCCATCTGGTTCCTCGGTGACAAGGTGTGGTTCTACAACCCGCGCAAGAACCCCACGGCCCGCGTGCTGCTGGGCGCCAGGGTGGTCACCCCGAAGGCCGGCAAGACCACCATCCCGGTCTACGGTCGAGCACTGCCGGAGCCGTCGGCGTACTCCGACCCGGCCGATGTGGTCGCCTGGGCGCCGCTGACCTATCAGCTGGGTTCGGCGCAGTCCTACGCGCTGGTCGACGAGAAGCCCCCGACGGACTACTACAAGGCCAACACGTACGACATCGACACCCCCGGCGATCACGTCGACATCAAGGGCAAGACGAAGTACTACATGATCAGCGTCGGCCACCGGATCGGTTTCGTCCTCGCCGACGACGTCCAGGCCTCACGCGCCTGGTGATCTGAGGTAGCGCTGCGCAGATCCCGTCGCCGGTCCGCCGGTGGCGGGATCTGCTGCCTCCCGCCGTTGTCCACAGGTGGGCCCGTCCGGTACGGCGCGTGGGCACCGGATCGTCCTACCGTGCCCGGCATGGCGAGGATGACACGTGAGTCGTGGCGCAGGCGGCGTGACTCGGACCTGCGAGCCAAGATCCGCACGTTCGGGTTTCACGGTGCTGCATATCGGTGGGGGTGCGATGATCCGACGTGCACCGAGCCGCATTCGCCGGTCCCGGAGCAGTTCGCGTACACGATCGGCCTGACCGAGCGAGGCCATCCGGAGTTGCTGGTCGTCGGACTGGTCTGCGGCGACAGTGTCGCCGTCTTGAACCACCTCGGACACGGCGTCGCGGCGCACGGCGATCGATTGGCCGCCGGCGAATTCATCGATCTCGGGGCATTCGGCACCGGCGCCCTCATCGATGTCGTGGATTCCTCGCAGCAACTGCGGGTGGCCAACGAGTTCTATCGCCTGCCGTATCTGCCGCCGGTCCGCGCACTGCAACTGGTCGTCGCAGGCTCTGATCGTTTCAACTAGGAACGCGTGCGGTGCAGCGGTTCTCGCCGTGGGCGCGGGTACGGGAAGGGCCGGGAGACATCGTCCCCCGGCCCTTCCCACTGACTGATCAGTCTTCGTCGTCCAGCTTGATCGAGCTGGTCTGCTGGACCTGCATCAGGAACTCGACGTTCGACTTGGTCTTCTTCAACCGGTCGAGCAGGAGTTCCAGGGACTGCTGCTGGTCCAGGGCGGCCAACACGCGGCGCAGCTTCCACATGATCTTCAACTCGTCGGCGCCCAGGAGGATCTCCTCACGGCGGGTACCCGAGGCGTTGACGTCGACCGCCGGGAAGATCCGGCGCTCGGCGAGCTGGCGCGAGAGACGCAGCTCCATGTTGCCGGTGCCCTTGAACTCCTCGAAGATGACCTCGTCCATCCGCGAGCCGGTCTCGATGAGGGCCGTCGCGAGGATGGTCAGCGAACCGCCGTGCTCGATGTTGCGCGCCGCACCGAAGAACTTCTTCGGCGGGTAGAGCGCGCTGGAGTCGACACCACCGGACATGATCCGGCCGCTGGCGGGGGCCGCCAGGTTGTAGGCGCGGCCCAGCTTGGTGATCGAATCCAGCAGGATCACGACGTCGGAGCCGGCCTCGACGAGTCGCTTGGCGCGCTCGACCGCGAGCTCGGCGACCGTGGTGTGGTCGTCGGCCGGCCGGTCGAAGGTGGAGGCGATGACCTCACCCTTGACCGCGCGCTGCATGTCGGTGACCTCCTCAGGGCGCTCGTCGACGAGCACGACCATGAGGTGGCATTCGGGGTTGTTAGTGCTGATCGCGTTGGCGATGGCCTGCATGATCATCGTCTTACCGGCCTTGGCCGGCGCCACGATCAGACCGCGCTGGCCCTTGCCGATCGGCGCGACCAGGTCGATCATCCGGGTCGTCAGCACGTTCGGCTCGGTCTCCAACCGCAGGCGCTCCTGCGGGTAGAGCGGCGTGAGCTTGCCGAATTCCGGACGCTGCTTGGCCTTCTCCGGGTCCAGCCCGTTGACCGTGTCCAGTCGCACCAGCGCGTTGAACTTCTGGCGGTTGGACTGTTGCTGCTGGTCGTTGTCACGCGGCGCCCGCACCGCGCCGGTGACCGCGTCACCCTTGCGCAGGCCGTTGCGCTTGATCATGCCCATCGGCACGTACACGTCGTTCGGGCCCGGCAGGTATCCGCTGGTGCGCACGAACGCGTAGTTGTCGAACACGTCAACAATCCCCGCGACGGGAATCAGGACGTCGTCCTCGCGGATCTGGGTGTCGACGTCACCGAAATCCTCGCGTCCACCCCGGCCGCGCTTGCGGTCGCGGCCCCGCTGGCGACGACGGGAGTTGGGACCCTCGTTGTTCCAGTTGTCGTTGTTGCGGTCGGTGTTGTTGCCGCGGTCGTTGTTGTTGCGGTCGTTGCTGCCCCGGTCGTTGGTGTTCTGCGACCGGTCGTTACCGCCCTGGGCGCGATCGCCCCGGTTGTTGTTCTGCTGGCGATTGCCGCGGTTGTTGCGGTTTCCGTCGCCCTGGTTGCCGTTGTTCTGGTTGCCGGTGTTCTGGCGGTCCCCAGTGTTGCGGTCCCGGCGCTGACCGCGCTCGGTGTTGCTGCGCTCGGTGTTGCTGCGGTCGTCGCCGTTGCTGCGGTCGTCGCCGTTGCCCCGGTCATCGCCGTTGCCCCGGTCATCGCCGTTGCTGCGGTCCTCGCCGTTGCCACGGTCCTCGCCGCGGGCGTCGGAGTGCCGCGCCGGAGTGGACTCGGAGCGCCGGTCGCGCTGCTGCGCGCCCGTCTCCGTGGTGCTCACCGCAGACTCGTTCGGCTGCTCGGCAGAGCGCTCGGACGCGGCCGGCGGCGCCTGAACGGCCGGGGCGCTCGGCGCCTGCGCAGCCGGCTCGGCGGCGGGAGCGGTGGTGGGGGCAGTCGCCCGGCGCGAGCCGCCGTCACGACCGGCACGAATGGCCTCGAGCAGATCGCTCTTGCGCATTTTGGAGGTGCCGCTGATGCCCATGGTCGACGCGAGTTGCTTGAGTTCGTCGAGCTTCAAAGTGCTCAGCGAACCGCGAGCCGTGACCCGCTCGGAGGTTTCAGTCACGAAGAATTTTTCCTTCCCCTCATCCAGCCGATCGGCTCTGCGAATGAGGCGTCCTTGTGAGGTACGACCCCGGCATACTGCCTGGAGTCACGACCGCCGTGCTGACCACCCGCGAGCAGGTAGAGCAAGAACAGTCAAAGGGTGGCACCGCTGGGCAGCCGTCGGGGGTTTCCGATCAAGCGTCAGGGAGAAATCGCTGAGCGAGTGATTCACAGAGCGCTTCCGTCGGCGCGGCCACCGAGATCTCGGTGCTGGGACAACCGTACACCGACGGCCCGCGAAAACGTGAAATCGGCGACATGTCGCGCGTCAGATCCGGTGTACGCCGATCGCGGCGATGCCAGGGCGGACCTGCTCCCACCCGGCGGGCGGGCTGAAGGTCGTCGCGGCGTCCGTGGCCAGCACCAGCACCGTCGGGCCGGCCCCGGAGATCACGGCGGCATGCCCACCGGCGCGCAGCGTGTCGACCAGTGCCATCGATTCCGGGTAGGCCGGGCGGCGCGCTTCCTGGTGCAGCCAGTCGCGGGTCGCCGGTAGCAACAGGTCCGGTCGCTGCGACAGAGCAAGTGTGAGGAGCGCTGTCCGGCCGGCCCCGCTGGCGGCATCGGCGAGCGGCACGGTCGGTGCGAGAGCGGCCCGCGCCTTCTGCGTCGACAACGTCGCCTCCGGGATGAAGATCACCGGAATCACGTTGTCGTGCAACGGGATCGACGCGGTGTCCCAGCCTTCGCGACCGGACGCGCGCCACGAAACGGTGGCACCGCCGTACACACTGGCCGATGCGTTGTCCGGGTGTCCCTCGAGGTCGCCGGCGACGTCGTTGACCAGGGCCAGAGCCTGCGGGTCGCTCAACGGCACACCGGTCAACGCAAGGGCAACCGCGACACCGGCGACGATGGCGGCGGCGGAGGACCCCACGCCGCGGGCGTGCGGGATCTCGTTGCGAGCATGAAGCCGCAGACCGGGCGGCGGCAGGACCCCGAGCCGCTTCCAGAGCGCATGCATCGATTGCACGACCAGGTGGCCCTCGTCGCGGCGTACGGAGTCCGAGCCTTCACCCTCGATATCGATGACCAGGTCAGCGTCGGTGACGGTTGCGGTGACCTCGTCGTAGATGCCCAGCGCCAGCCCCAGCGAGTCGAAACCGGGGCCGAGGTTGGCCGAGGACGCCGGAACCCGGACCGTGACCGACTCGCCGGGTACGAGCGACGTCATCTCAGCCCTCGAGGCCGAGGGCGCTGGCGACGGTGAAGGCATCGACCGGGACGCGCGTGGGGTTCACGCCCGAGCCGTCGGCTTCCTTCAGCGCCCAGTCGGGGTCCTTCAGGCCGTGGCCGGTGACGGTACACACGATGGTCGCGCCGGCCGGGATCGCGCCCCGCTCGTGCTGCTGCAGCAGACCCGCGATGGAGGCCGCGCTGCCCGGTTCGACGAAGATCCCCTCAGTGGACGACAGCAACCGGTGCGCAGCCAGGATTCGCTCGTCGGTGACCGAGTCGATGATGCCGCCGGATTCCTCACGGGCCGCGATCGCCTGCCTCCAGGAGGCGGGATTACCGATCCGGATCGCCGTGGCGACGGTCTCGGGCTGGTCGACCGGGTGGCCGAGCACGATCGGCGCGGCGCCGGCCGCCTGGAAGCCCCACATCGCGGGCCGTTTGGTGGCTATCGCGTCGGCGCCGTCGGCGGCCTCACGGTAGCCCTTCCAATACGCCGTGATGTTGCCGGCGTTGCCGACCGGCAAGCAGTGGATGTCCGGGGCGTCGCCCAGGACGTCGACGATCTCGAAGGACGCCGTCTTCTGACCCTCGATGCGGGCCGGGTTGACCGAGTTCACCAATTCCACCGGGTAGGCCTCGCCGAGTTTGCGAGCCAGGGTGAGACAGTCGTCGAAGTTGCCCTCCACCTGCAGCAGTTGGGCGCCGTGCGCGATCGCCTGGGACAGCTTGCTCATCGCGATCTTGCCGTCGGGCACCAGCACCCCGCAGGTCATCCCCGCCTTGGTCGCGTACGCCGCGGCCGAGGCCGAGGTGTTGCCGGTCGAGGCGCAGATGACCGCTTTGGCGCCGTTCTTGGCAGCCATCGAGATGGCAGTCGTCATGCCGCGATCCTTGAAAGAGCCGGTGGGGTTGAGGCCCTCGAACTTCACGTAGACGTTCGCGCCCACCAGGTCACTCAGCTTCTCCGCCGGGATCAGCGGGGTGCCGCCCTCGCCCAGGGTGATCACGGGGGCGCCGTCCAGCATCGGCAACCGATCGGCGTACTCGCGGATGACCCCGCGCCATTGGTGAGCCACGCTCACAGCCCTTCCACTCGCATGACGGAGTCGACCGAGTCGACTTCGTCCAGACCTTGCAATTGCTCGACCGTTTCAGCCAACGCGCCCTCCTGCGCCCGATGCGTGACCAGGTGCAAGGAGGCAAGCTCCGGGTCAGCGCGGTCCTTGTTCTGGCGCATACTCTCGATCGAAACACCCTGCGCCGCAAAGGCATTGGACACTGCAGCGAGGACACCGGGACGGTCCCTTACGCGCAGGCGGATGAAGTACGCCGTGTGCGCCGCTGCGATGGTCTGAACCGGGAGCGCGGCGTAGGCCAGCTCCCCGGGCCGGCCCGTCCGACCAGCCGGTTGCGGGCGGCCTGGACCAGGTCGCCCAGCACCGCCGAGGCCGTCGGCTCGCCACCGGCGCCACGACCGTAGAACATCAACTCACCGGCCAACTGAGTCTCCACGAAGACCGCGTTGAACGCCTCGCGGACGCTGGCCAGCGGATGCGAGCGCGGCAGCAGAGCGGGGTGGACCCGGGCACTGATGGCCGCGCCGCCCTCTTCGTCGGTGACCCGCTCACAGATCGCCAGCAGCTTGATGACCATGCCGGCCTTGCGCGCCGCGCGGATGTCGTCGGCCGTAATGGCGGAGATGCCCTGACAGTAGACCTCCGCCGAAGAGACTCGGGTGTGAAAGGCCAGCGAGGCCAGGATCGCCGCCTTGGCGCGGGCGTCGTATCCCTCGACGTCGGCGGTCGGGTCGGCCTCGGCGTACCCCAACTCCTGGGCCTCGGCCAGCACGCTGGCGAAGTCGGCGCCGGTGCGGTCCATCTTGTCGAGGATGAAGTTGGTGGTGCCGTTGACGATGCCCATGACCCGGTGCACATCGTCACCGGCCAGCGAGACCCGCAACGGGCGGATCAGCGGAATGGCACCGGCGACCGCGGCTTCGAAGGAGAAATCGACGTTCGCCTCGGCCGCGGCAGCGTAGAGCGAAGGGCCGTCCTCGCCCAGGAGCGCCTTGTTGGCGGTGACGACGCTGGCGCCGTGTTCGATTGCCCCGAGGAGCAGGGTGCGGGCCGGTTCGATGCCGCCCATCAACTCCACGACGACGTCGGCCCGAGTGACCAGGTCGTCGGCGTTGTCGGTGAAAAGCTCTGCGGGAACGCCGGATTCGGGCCGGGGCTTGGAAACGTCGCGTACGGCGACCCCCACCAGCTCGAGCCGGTCACCCACTCGCTCGGCCAACTCATCGGAGTGCTCCATCAGCCGCTTCGCAACCGCCGAACCGACCACGCCGCAGCCCAACAGGGCAATTCGCACGCTCATTCCTCCCCTCCAGGGCCAGTAGATCGCCGATGGTCTCCCGCCGGATCCACACGCTGCTGCCGCCGTCGCGCAGGGCGATCACCGGCGGCCGCGGCACGTGGTTGTACTGGGAGGACAGCGAACGACAGTAGGCACCGGTCGCCGGCACGGCCAGCAGGTCACCGGCCCGGACGTCACCGGGAAGTTGCACGTCGCGGACGACGATATCGCCGCTCTCGCAGTGCTTCCCGACGACGCGGGCGGTGACGGGTGCCGCCTCGCTCGCGCGACCTGCCAGCTGCGCGGTGTAGTCGGCTTCGTACAGCGCCGGGCGCGGGTTGTCGCTCATGCCGCCGTCGACCGAGACGTAGTAGCGGGTCAGTTCATCTCTTACCTGCACCGGCTTGACCGTCCCCACCTCGTAGAGCGTGACGCCCGAGGGCCCGACGATCGCGCGGCCGGGCTCAATGCTGATGTGTGGGACCGGGTGGCCCACCGCGTCACAGGCGCGCTGCACGATCTGCGCCAGTTGCCCGGCCATCTGAGGTGCGGACAGCGGGGTGTCCCGATCGGTGTAGGCGATGCCGAAACCACCGCCGAGATCGAGCTCGGGCAGCACGATGCCGTGCTCGCGGGCCACCTGCAACTGCACGTTGATGAGCCGCTCGGCGGCGACGGCGAAGCCCTCGGACTCGAAGATCTGCGAGCCGATGTGCGAGTGAAATCCCAACAGGCGCAGGGAATCCGGGTGTTCCAAGATCCGCCCGACGGCGTCCATCAACTGCCCGTCGGCCAGGCTGAAACCGAACTTCTGGTCCTCGTGCGCGGTGGCGATGAACTCGTGGGTGTGTGCCTCGACACCGGTCTTCACCCGCAGCATCACCCCCTGGACGACGCCGTGCGCCGCCGCCACATGGGCCACCCGCTCGATCTCCTCGAAGGAGTCGACGATCAGCCGCCCCACGCCGTACGTGATCGCATCCTCGATCTCCGCCACCGACTTGTTGTTGCCGTGCATCCCGATCCTGTCGCCGGGGAAACCCGCTTTGCGGGCGACCGCCAGCTCACCGCCGGTGCAGACGTCCAGACTCAGTCCTTCATCGAGCAGGAGGCGGGCCATCGGCGTACACAGGAACGCTTTGCCCGCGTAGAAGACGTCGGCCTGGGTGCCGATCGCGCCGAAGGCCTCGGTGAACGCCTCTTTGAAGGCGCGTGCCCGGGTCCGGATGTCCGCCTCGTCCAAGAGGTACGCCGGGGTGCCGTACTGCGCGGCGACATCCCGCAGGTCGTGTCCGGCGACCCGCAGGGCGCCATCCGGGGTGCGCTCGGCGCCCATCGGCCAGACGGCGGACAGGGTGGCGGCAGGTGAGGCGTCCATCACCGGCCAAAATACCGGCGTCCCGGTGATCGCAGCGCATCCCGTCTGGTCCGTGGACGCCGGGCGGTGGTCGGGAGCATCACCCGGTCGGTGTTAGCCTTGCGTGTCGCAGTCACCGCTCGCGGTGCATGCGCGCCCCCGTAGCTCAGGGGATAGAGCACCGCCCTCCGGAGGCGGGAGCGCAGGTTCGAATCCTGCCGGGGGCACCGTTGTGATGTCTCGGGACATCGGAATAGTCCGAACCTACGATTTGTAGGTTCGGACTATTCGTTTCTACGGTTCGGACTGCCTGGCAGCCGCACGCGGACCGGCTCGGCGCGATGGTCTGGGGCACGATGGATCCATGCGTCGGGTTGGAGTGGTCGTGACCGGAATGGTCCAAGGAGTCGGCTTCCGATGGAGCACGCGGACCCTCGCCGACAAGTACGACCTCTCCGGCTGGGTCCGCAACCGTAGCGACGGAGCGGTCGAGGCGGAGCTGGAAGGCACTCCGCACGCGGTGGATTCGATGCTCGCGTGGCTGCGCAAGGGGCCGCCGTCGGCGTCGGTCAGCCACGTGGAGGTCGTGGAACTGCCGGCCACCGGCGAGACCGGCTTCGAAGTCGAGCCGCGCTGACGCCGGTCGGTCGATCGGCCTCAGCGCAGCGGGTGACCGGACTCGGGGTGCGCTGCGTGAACTTTCCATAACGCCCGCGCGATCTGCGCAACGCGAGTGGCACCTGTGAGTAGGTTGACATCAAGTCACAACGCGTCGTTCGAGTGGAGGCAGCTCATGGTCCGGTTTCTGTGGAATGTCGGCGTTTCGCTGGTGTCGTCCGCGATCGCGTTCTTGGTGGCCTCGTTGTTGTTGAGCGATTTCCACCTGTCCTGGGGCGGCTTCATCGTCGCGGTGGTCGTCTTCGTGCTGGCCCAGGCGCTCCTTTCTCCCTTCGTCTTCAACGTTGCCCGCAAATACGCCTCGCCGGTACTCGGCGGCATCGGCATCGTCTCGACGTTGTTGGCCCTGTGGGTGGCCACGCTGTTCAGCGATGGAATCCGGATCAACGGCGCGGGCACGTGGGTGCTCGCGGCGCTGATCGTGTGGGTCATCACCGCGCTCGGCGGTTGGCTGCTGTTGTGGTTGATCAGCAAGAAGTACGTCAGCGCTCGCCGGCGCAGCAACGAGCCGTTGGACGGCATCGTCTGAGGTTTCTGGCGACCACGAGCCACCACTCGACGAGAAAAAGACCGCCAGCCGGTCCTTTCGGTGACCGTTAGCCACCACTCGACGAAGAACGGACGCCGGGCACACCGTTAGGGAGCCGTACGGAAACCGTTAGGGCGTTAGGACCCCACGTGCTCACCGGAGTCTGATCGGAAACGGCCCGCAGACGCGCGGCCCCCGCACCTGCCGACGACGGCGGTCGGGTAACTGCTCAGACGTGGGGTTCTTCGTGCTTGACGTGGCTTACATCGCCTTGATGATCGCGGTCTTCGCGCTCGTCGCGGTGATTGCGTGGGGGGTCGAGAAGCTGTGATGGTTTTCAACGCCATCGCCGCCGTCCTCGGCGTGCTGGCGATCGTCTACCTGGTGATCGCCCTAGTGAAACCGGAGCGGTTCTGATGACCGCGTGGCTCGCGGTCGCCCAGGCCGCGGTGCTGATCCTGATGCTGGCGGTCTGCTACCGCCCGCTCGGGGACTACATGGCCCGGGTGTTCACGACCGACAAGGACTGGCGGGTCGAGAAGGCGACCTACAAGGTCCTTGGTGTCGACAGCAAACGGGAACAGACCTGGCAGGCCTACCTGCGTAGCGTCCTGGCCTTCTCGTTGAGCAGCGTGGCCTTCCTCTACCTGCTGCAGCGCATCCAGCACTGGCTGCCCTACAGCCTCGGATTGCCGAACGTGCCTCAGGGCCTGTCCTTCAACACGGCTGCATCCTTCGTGTCGAACACCAACTGGCAGAGCTACTCGCCTGAGGCCACCATGGGCTTCACCGTGCAAGCTGCCGGGCTGGCGGTGCAGAACTTCGTGTCCGCCGCCGTGGGCATCGCCGTCGCGATCGCCCTGGTGCGCGGACTGGCCCGGCGCAAGACCGGGATGCTCGGCAATTTCTGGGTCGACCTGATCCGGACCTGCCTGCGAATCCTGCTGCCCATCAGTGTGATCGGCGCGACTGTCCTCATCGCGACGGGGGTCATCCAGAACCTGCACGGTCTCACCGACATCACGACGCTGGCCGGCGGGGTGCAAAACCTGCCGGGAGGCCCGGTCGCCAGCCAGGAGGTCATCAAACTCCTGGGCACCAACGGCGGTGGCTTCTTCAACGCCAACTCGGCGCACCCGTTCGAGAACCCGAACGCCCTCAGCAACATCTTCGAGATCTTCCTGCTGCTGGTGATCCCGTTCTCCCTCCCCCGCACCTTCGGCAAGATGGTCGGCTCGCACAAGCAGGGTTACGCGATCCTCGCGGCGATGAGCACCCTGGCGATCCTGTCCCTGATCGGGCTGACCTGGATCGAGGCCAAGGGCTGGGGCAGCGCCACCCAACTGGCCGGTGCGGCCATGGAGGGCAAGGAGCAGCGCTTCGGCATCAACGGGTCGACCCTGTTCGGCACGGCCAGCACACTGACCTCCACCGGTGCGGTGAACTCCATGCACGACTCGTTCACTGCCTTGGGCGGGATCTTCCCGATGCTCAACATGATGATCGGCGAGGTCGCTCCCGGCGGTGTCGGTTCCGGCCTCTACGGCATGTTGATCCTGGCGATCATCACCGTCTTCATCGCCGGCCTGCTGGTCGGCCGTACCCCGGAGTACCTGGGCAAGAAGATCGGCCCGCGCGAGATCAAGCTGGCCAGTCTCTACATCCTGGTCACTCCGACCCTGGTGTTGGCCGGGACGGCGCTCAGCTTCGCGATCCCGGGCGTGCGTGCCTCCGTGACCGGCACCTCGATCCTGAACCCGGGCGTGCACGGCCTGTCCGAGGTGCTGTACGCCTTCACCTCGGCCGCGAACAACAACGGGTCGGCGTTTGCCGGCCTCACCGCCAACACACCCTGGTTCAACACCGCACTGGGCCTGGCGATGCTGCTCGGCCGGTTCATCCCGATGGTGTTCGTCCTCGCCCTGGCCGGCTCGCTGGCGGGGCAGGACAAGGTCCCCGAGACCGCCGGCACCCTCCCCACCTACCGCCCGCAGTTCGTCGGGTTGCTCGGTGGCGTGACGATCGTCCTGGTCGCCATGACATATCTGCCCGCGCTCGCGCTGGGCCCGCTCGCTGAAGGACTGCACTGACATGTCGACCATGACCGACGAACCCATCGTCGAGCAGAAACACGAATACGCCCCGAAGACATCGGCATTCGGGCCGCGCCAGTTGATCAACGCCCTCCCCGAAGCGCTGCGCAAACTGGACCCCCGCCAGATGTGGCACAACCCGGTGATGTTCATCGTCGAGGTCGGTGCCGTGCTGATCACGGCCATCGCCATCGCCGAGATCTTCACCGGTGCGCAGAAGTCCGGCGGAGCGACCGTGCCCGGGATCTTCTCGTGGACCATCGCCATCTGGTTGTGGTTGACGGTGATCTTCGCCAACCTCGCCGAGGCCGTCGCCGAGGGCCGCGGCAAGGCGCAGGCGGACAGCCTGCGCAAGACCCGCACCGAGACGACCGCCCGGGTGATCCTCGGGTACGCCGAGGGTCGACTCCCAGCGACAGCGACGAGACGCACGTGGTCAGCTCCGCGGACCTGCGGCTCGGGGACTACGTCGACGTGGTCGCCGGTGAGGTCATCCCCGGCGACGGCGACATCGTGTGGGGTATCGGTTCAGTCGACGAATCGGCCATCACCGGTGAATCCGCCCCGGTGGTGCGGGAATCCGGTGGTGACCGCAGCGCGGTGACCGGCGGCACGCGACTGCTGTCGGACCGGATCGTCGTGCGGATCACCTCCAAACCGGGTGAGACGTTCGTGGACCGGATGATCGCCCTGGTCGAGGGCGCCTCGCGACAGAAGACGCCCAACGAGATCGCCCTGAACATCCTGCTGGCGAGCCTGTCGATCGTCTTCGTGGTCGTGGTGCTCACGATCAACCCGATCGCGTCGTACGCCGGCGCCGCGGTCAGCGTTCCCGTCCTGGTCGCGCTGCTGGTCTGCCTGATCCCCACCACCATCGGAGCACTGCTCTCAGCGATCGGTATCGCGGGTATGGACCGGCTCGTCCAACGCAACGTCTTGGCGGTGTCCGGGCGTGCGGTCGAAGCGGCCGGGGACGTCACGACGCTCCTGATGGACAAGACAGGAACGATCACCTACGGCAACCGACGTGCAACCGAGTTCTACCCCTTGAAAGGGGTGGACCAGGACGAACTGGCCCGTGCCGCAGCGCTTTCCAGCGCAGGAGACGCGACCCCGGAAGGAACGTCCATCGTCGATCTGGCCCTGGAACGGGGCATCCACGAGGAAGCCCGCGATGGCGACGTCGTCGTGCCGTTCACCGCTCAGACGCGGATGAGCGGCGTGGACCGCGCGGACGGGACGCAGATCCGCAAAGGTGCCGGCTCCGCCGTACGTGCCTGGCTGACGGGGGCCCACGGCACCGACGAGCTGACCCGCATCGTCGAGGACATCTCGACCAAGGGCGGTACTCCCCTGGTGGTAGCGGCCAAGGACACACACGGGCACGGCAAGGTGCTCGGGGTCGTCTACCTCAAGGACGTCGTCAAGGACGGCCTGGTCGAGCGGTTCGCCCAACTGCGCTCGATGGGTATCCGCACGGTGATGATCACCGGTGACAACCCGTTGACCGCCAGGGCGATTGCCGACGAGGCAGGCGTCGATGACTTCCTGGCGGAAGCGACTCCGGAGGACAAGCTGGCGCTGATCCGCCGCGAGCAGGACGGCGGTCGCCTGGTGGCCATGACCGGCGACGGCACCAACGACGCACCGGCCCTCGCACAAGCCGACGTGGGAGTGGCGATGAACACCGGCACCTCGGCCGCCAAGGAGGCCGGCAACATGGTCGACCTCGACTCCGACCCGACGAAACTCATCGAGATCGTCGCCATCGGCAAACAGTTGCTGATCACCCGGGGCGCGCTGACGACGTTCTCGATCGCCAACGACATCGCCAAGTACTTCGCGATCATCCCGGCGATGTTCGCGGGGGTCTTCCCGGCCCTGCAGGCGCTGAACATCATGCACCTGCACAGTCCGAGCTCGGCGGTCGTCTCGGCGATCATCTTCAACGCGGTCGTCATCATCGCGTTGATCCCGCTGTCCCTCAAGGGCGTGAAATACCGCGCCGCGTCGGCCAGCCAGATCCTGTCGCGCAACCTGCTGATCTATGGCCTCGGCGGCGTGATCGTCCCCTTCGTGGGTATCAAGCTGATCGACCTGCTGGTCAGCCTGATCCCGGGATTCTAGGAAGAACAACAGACATGACTCTCGTAGCAAAGCAATACGGTGTCGCCCTCCGCGCACTGCTGGTCCTCACCGTGATCCTGGGCATCGCCTACCCGCTGGCCATGACCGGTGTCGGGCAGCTCGCGTTCGGCGCCCAGGCGAACGGCTCAGTGGTGAAGGTCGGCGACAAGACCGTCGGATCGAGCCTGATCGGGCAGAACTTCGCCGACGCCAAGGGAAATCCGCTTCCGCAGTACTTCCAGCCCCGGCCCTCGGCCGCCGGTGACGGGTACGACGCGAACGCTTCCTCCGGTTCCAACCTGGGGCCGAACAACCCCGATCTGATCAAGGCGATCAAGGACCGCCGCGCACAGGTGGCTGCGTTCAACCACGTGGCGCCCAGCGCCGTGCCGGCCGATGCCCTGACCGCCTCCGGATCGGGTCTGGACCCGGACATCAGCGTGGCCTACGCCGACCTCCAGGTACGTCGCGTGGCACAGGCCCGGGGCCTGTCCCCTGCCACCGTGCAGCACCTGGTGGAGACTATGACGAAGGGACGCACGCTCGGGGTTCTCGGTGAACCGCGGGTCGACGTCCTGGAACTCAACGTGGCGTTGAACGCACTGAAGGGGTGAGCCGGTGAGCCGAGGCAGGCTGCGCGTCTTCCTCGGCGCCGCACCGGGGGTCGGCAAGACCTACGCGATGCTCGAGGAGGGTCAGCGCCTCGCCGGCCTCGGCGCGGATGTGGTCGTGGCCTGGGTGGACACCCACGGCCGGGCGGCGACCGCGGCCATGGCGGCACCGCTGGAGCAGATCCCCCGCCGCACGATGCACCACCGCGGCGTCGAGTTGTCCGAGCTGGACCTCGACGCCGTGCTGGCGCGTCACCCGGACGTGGCACTGGTCGATGAGCTGGCGCACAGCAATGCACCGGGCAGTGCACACACCAAGCGGTGGCAGGACGTCGAAGCGCTGCTCGACGCCGGCATCGACGTCATGTCGACGGTCAACATCCAGCACATCGCCTCGCTGAACGACGTGGTCGAGAGGATCACGAAAGTTCCTCAGCGAGAGACGGTTCCGGACGAGGTGCTGCGAGCGGCCGATCAGATCGAACTGGTCGACCTCACCCCGCAGGCGTTGCGCAACCGGCTCTCGGACGGCCACGTCTACCCCGCCGAACGGATCGACGCGGCACTGTCGCACTACTTCCGGCTCGGCAACCTCACGGCCCTGCGAGAGTTGGCGCTGCTGTGGCTGGCCGACGAAGTGGACTCTGCGCTGCAGAACTACCGGGCCCAGCAGGGCATCGACGGCACCTGGGAAGCGCGCGAGCGCGTCGTCGTGGCGCTCACCGGCGGCACCGAGGGTGAGACACTGCTGCGGCGTGGCGCCCGGATCGCCTCCCGTAGCTCCGGCGGCGACCTGCTCGCGGTCCACGTCAGCTCCCCCGATGGGTTGTCGGCGACCAACCAACAGAACCTCGCGGCGCAGCGTGCGCTGGTCGAGGAACTCGGCGGCACGTTCCACGAGATCGTCGGGCAGGACGTCCCCGCCTCGCTGATCTCCTTCGCCAAAGGGGTCAACGCGACCCAGTTGGTGATCGGCGTCAGCCGGCGCAGCTGGTTGCAGACCCTGCTCACCGGCCCGGGCATCGGCAACGGGGTGGTTCGCCAGTCCGGCACGATCGACGTACACATCGTCACGCACGCCGAGGCCGGGCGCCGGTTCACGCTGCCGTCGGTCTCCGGCGGCCTGACCGCTCGTCGCCGGATCATCGGCTTCGCGCTGGCCCTCGTGCTCGGACCGCTGTTGACGTTGCTGCTCAAGACGATTCGCTCCGACGACGCCATGACCGCGAATGTCCTTGCCTACCAACTGCTGGTCATCGTGGTTGCGTTGGTCGGCGGGTTCGGACCCGCGTTGTTCACTGCTCTGATGTCCGGGCTGACCCTGGACTACTTCTTCATCTCGCCGTACTACACGATCACCATCAACCAACCGCTGCACGCCCTGGGCCTTGGCCTGTACGTGGTGAACGCCCTCCTGGTGTCGTACGTCGTGGACCAGGCCGCACGGCGTACCCGCATGGCACAGCGCTCGGCGGCCGAGTCCGAACTGCTGGCCACTGTCGCCGGCAGCGTGCTGCGCGGTCAGGATGCGCTGGCCGCATTGCTCTCGCGGACCCGGGAAGCATTCGGGTTCAATGCCGTTCGCGTCGTGTCCGACGGCGCTGAGGTGGCGCACGACGGTACGCCGAGCGGCGAGCCTTCCGTGCACCTGCCGGTGGGTCCGACAGCCGGGTTGGAGGCCTTCGGGCCCGCGGTCGATGCTTCCGAGCGCCGGCTGCTGGAGGTCATCGCCACCCAGGTTGCCGCCGCTCTGGAGCACTCGGCGCTGGAGAAGACCGCAGCCACCGCCGGCCCGCTCGCGGTCAGCGACAGGGTCCGCAGCGCGTTGCTGTCGGCGGTCAGCCACGATCTACGCAGACCGCTGGCGGCGGCCATGGCATCCGTCGGTGCGCTGAGGTCGATGCCGGAGGATCTGTCCGCCCAGGACCGTTCGGAGCTGTTGGCGACGGCGGATGAAAGCCTGCAGACACTGTCCTCGTTGGTGACCGATCTGCTCGATGCAAGTCGCCTGGAGGCGGGCATCCTGGCGGTCGCGGCCCGGCCGGTGTCGGCGGCCGAGGTCGTCCTGCCGGCGCTGGACGAGTTGGGGCTCGGCCCCTCACGCGTCACCCTCGACCTTCCGACCGACGTACCGCCGATGCAGGCCGATCCCGTTCTGCTGCAACGGGTTCTGGTCAACCTGCTGACCAACGCCACCCGCTTCAACCCGGCCGGGATCCCCGTTCGGCTGGCTGCCTCCAGCCTCGGCGACGTCGTGGAGCTGCGGGTCGTCGATCACGGCCCCGGGGTGCCGGACGACCGGAAAGAGCTGATCTTCACCCCGTTCCAGCGGCTCGGGGACACCGACAACGACCGGGGCATCGGCCTCGGACTCGCGCTCTCGAAAGGATTCACCGAAGGTATGTCCGGGACACTCACGGCCGAGGACACTCCCGGCGGCGGCCTGACCATGGTGGTTTCGCTGCCGACCGCGCGGTCGCTGGTGTCGGCATGAAGATCCTGATCGCCGACGATGACCCGCAGATCGTCCGGGCGCTGCGTATCACTCTGCGGGCCAGCGGATATGAGGTGATCGCTGCCGCGGACGGCGCCACCGCGATCCAGGCCGCGATCGAGCAGAAGCCCGACCTGTACATGATCGATCTGGGGATGCCGAATCTCGACGGCGTGGAGGTCATCACCGCCGTCCGGGGCTGGTCGACGGCGCCGATCCTGGTGGTCTCGGGGCGCACCGGTTCCGCCGACAAGGTCGAGGCGCTAGATGCCGGGGCCGATGACTACGTGACCAAGCCGTTCGCGATCGATGAACTGCTGGCCCGGATCCGCGCTCTCGGCCGCCGCGGCGCACCGCTGGAAGCAAGCACCGGTGAGTCCGCGGTCGTCGACTTCGGCCCGGTCACCGTCGACCTGGTCGCCCACACCGTCCGGCGCGATGGCGTGCCGGTGCACCTGACGCCGACCGAGTGGCAGCTGCTGGAGATCCTGATCCGCAACGCCGGTCGTCTCGTCACCCGACAGACGATCCTGACGCAGGTGTGGGGCTCCGAACACGTCACGGACACCGGCTACCTGAGGCTGTACATGTCGCAACTGCGCAAGAAGCTCGAGGACGACCCGGCACACCCCGAACACCTGCTGACAGAGCAAGGCATGGGCTACCGCTTCGAGCCCTGAACGACGCGGCCGCAGCAATTCGCGATCACTCGACACCAAACGGCCGCGCCCACGCCCCCACCCACAGCAATTCGTGATCATTCGACATTAAACGGCCGCGCCCACGCCCCCACCCGCAGCAATTCGCGATCACTCGACACCAACCAGACCCTGTGGACAGGTTCTGCGGCCTCGTCCCGGATATCGCCACACTCGCTGGATGCCACCACGCTTCTTCACCAGACAAGAACTCCTGGCCGCAGGCGTACCGGCTAATCAACTTCGGCCGGGTGGCACCTTCCAGCGCGTTCTGCACAACTTGTACGTCCGCGAAGATCGGACGGACTTCTACACGCTCGTCGACGCGGCACTGCACCTCGCCCCTGCCGATGCAATTGTCTCGCATCACACAGCGGCGATGCTGTGGGGTGGGATCGTCCCTTCCAGCAGCACGATTCACCTGACGGTCGGACCCGCGACCCTCCTTCGAATGGCCGGTGTCACCGCCCACCGCGTGAAGGACCGCACACACGTCATGCTGAACCGACGACGCGTCACCGCACCCATGCGAACCTTCGTCGATCTCGCGGTCAACCTGGAGTTGGTGGATCTGGTCATCTTCGGCGACACCTTGGTCCACAAGAATCAGGTGACGGTCGAGCAGCTGCGCGCCGCTGCGGCAGTCGCTACCGGTCGGGGCGCGCGTCGAGCCCGGATGGCCGCAGAACTTGTTCGCGCCGGCAGCGAGTCCGTGCGGGAGACCCGAACCCGGTTGCTCATCGTCCTCGCCGGCCTACCTGAACCGGTGCGGCAACTCCGGATCCGCGATGAAACCGGAGCGGTCCGTACACGACCTGATCTGGCGTATCCCGAATGGAAAATCGCCATCTACTACGACGGCGACACGCACTTCGACTCGACCCAGCAGCGGCAGAAGGACAACGTCCAACGCGAGTGGCTGGCCCGGAACGGCTGGCAATGCGTGACGATCTACGCCAGGGATCTCTTCAACGATCCCACCGGCGTTCTGGCGAGGATCGAAGCGGCTATCCGGGCGAACGGCGGATCTGCGCGCGTCAAGAGCATCGCTTGGCAGCGACATTTCCTGGTCATGAAATGACCACCACCACCGCGACGCCGCAATACGCGAACACTCGACACGAGATGACCGCCAGCACGGCCCCAGCCGCCGCAATTCGTGATCACTCGACACGAGATGACCACCACCCGCCGCGCCGGGACAAGCTACGCCTGCGTCGCGTCCGCCACTTCGCCGACCAGTTCCTCCAACACGTCCTCCAGGAACACCACACCGGTCGTCTCCCCGGTCGACGAGACGACCCGCGCCAGGTGCAGACCGGTCCGCTGCATGGTGAGCAGCACGTCCTCGACCTCGGCGGACGGCGTGACCGTGGCCAGGCTGCGGATCCGCTTGGGGGCACCGGCTCGTCGTACGCCTCATCGGTGGCGTAGAGCACGTCCTTCAGGTGCAGATAGCCCACCAGCAAACCGTCGCTGCCGACCACGGGGTAGCGCGAGAAACCGTACTCCGCCACCAACCGCTCGACGTCAGCCGGCGTGGCGCCCAAGGGCACCGTCACCAGTTCCGACACGGGCACTGCCACGTCCGAAGCCACGTGATCGCTGAATTCCAGTGCGTCGACGAAGCGTTCGTGTTCGGCCGACTGCAGCAGACCCTCGCGCGTCGACTCCTCCACGATCGTGCCGACTTCCTCGGCAGAGAAGGTCGAGGCCACCTCGTCCTTGGGTTCCACTCCGAGCCGCCGCACGAAGAACTTGGCGATCCACTCGACCAGAGCAATGACCGGACGAAGGAGCCGCGTGATCCACAGCAGCGGCGGTGCGAGCAGCAACGCCGCCCGGTCCGGTCCGGCGATGGCCAGGTTCTTGGGGACCATCTCACCGAGCACGACGTGCAGGTACATCACGAGAAGCAACGCCAGCAGCAACGCGATGCCACTGGCCCACGCATCCCCGAGACCGAGGGCATGCAACGGGGCTTCCAGCCAGTGGTGGATCGCATCCTCGGCCACAGCACCCAACAACACCGAGCAGATGGTGATCCCCAGCTGGGCGCACGTGAGCATCGAGGCGACGTTCTCGAACGCCTCCAGCGCCATCTTCGCCCGCGCGGAGCCCGCCGCAGCGAGGGGCTCGATCTGCGAGCGCCGGGCCGCCATGACCGCGAACTCGGCCCCGACGAAGAATGCGTTGCCGGCCAGGAAGAGCAGCGATAGCCAGATCATGACGGCGCACCCGAGGACGACTGCGACACCTGCACCCGGTCAACCCGACGGTGATCCATCGACAGCACCCGGACCGTCCATCCGTCGACGGAGACCTCATCGCCCACCCGCGGCACCCGGCCCACCGAAGCCATCACGAATCCGCCGACCGTCTCGTAGTTGGGACCTTCAGGGATGGGCGCTCCGATGCGATCGACCACCTCGTCGGGGCGCCACAAGCCGGACACCGTCCAGGTCCCGTCGGGCAGCATCCGGCCGGCGTCGCGCAGATGGTCGTGCTCATCGACGACTTCACCGACGATCTCCTCGATGACGTCCTCCAGGGTGACGACCCCGCTGGTGCCTGAGTATTCATCGACCACGATCGCCAGCTGCAGGCCGGAGGCGCGCAGCAACAGCAGCAGGGGATCCAGGCCGACCGTTTCCGGCACCATCACCGGCGGGATCATCAGGTCCGTCACCGGCACCGAGGCTCGTTCCTCAGGAGGTACGGCGATCGCGCGCTTGACGTGCACCACCCCGACCACGTCGTCCCAGTCCTGCCCCAGCACGGGGAACCGGGAATGGCCCGAGTGCCGGGCGGTGGCGACCACGTCGGCCGCGGACGCCGTACGTTCGATCGCCGTGCACCGCACCCGGGGGCTCATCACGTCGGCGGCCGATCGCTCACCGAAGTCCAGCGATCGCGCGAGCAGCCGGGCGGTGCCCTCCTCCAGGGTTCCGGCCTCGGCCGAGCGGCGTACCAGCGAAGCCAGTTCCTGCGGTGTGCGGGCACCGGAGAGTTCCTCCTGCGGTTCGACGCCCAGAGCGCGCAGGACCAGATTGGCCGAGCCGTTGAGAACGCTGATGACCGGCCGCACCATCGTGGCGAACAGGCGCACCGGCGGCGCGACGACCTTGGCAACCCGCAGCGGGGTCGAAATCCCCAGGAACTGCGGCACGAGTTCTCCGAAGATCATCGAGAAGAGGGTGGCGATGATCAGCGCCAGCAACGTCGACAGCGCCACCACCGACGTGTCGGACATTCCGAGGAGTGCAGCGGTGCTTCCAGCAGTTTGCCCAGCGACGGTTGGACCAGATAACCCAGGACCAGCGTGGTCAGTGTGATGCCGACCTGGGCGGCGGACAGTTGGGTCGACAGCGTTTTCAGCGACGGCAGGACGGTGCCGGCGCGCAGATCGCCGCCGTCGATGGCGCGTTGCACGGTCGGCCGGTCGAGGGCGACGAGGGAGAACTCCGCACTCACGAAGAGTGCGGTGCCAGCGGTCAGCGCCACCCCGGCGAGGACGAGAAGCCATTCGATCATCGCCGCCCATCGTCCCAGACCCGCAGGGATGTCGAGGCGGATGGTTGGATGGACAGGTCAGCAACCCCCACCTGCGAGAGGTGTCGCGTATGACCGACGACGCCGTCCCCGGACGCATCGTCGTTTCGGGGCTGGGCAAGACCTTCGGACGTTTCGAGGCGGTGAAGGATCTGAGCTTCACCGTCGAACCGGGCCGGATCACCGGCTTCCTGGGCCCGAACGGTGCCGGCAAGACGACGACGTTGCGGATGCTGCTGGGGTTGGTGCATCCCACCCATGGCACGGCGACCATCGGCGGATCCCGGTACGTCGATCTGCCGCACCCCACCCGGACCGTCGGCGCGTCACTGGAGGCCAACTTCCACCCCGGGCGGACCGGACGTAACCACCTGCGCGTCCTGGCGGCCGCCGGCGGCATCCCGGATTCACGGGTCGATGAGATGTTGCACCTTGTCGGTATCCCCGCTGCCGCCGACAAAGTGGCCGGCGGTTACTCGATGGGGATGCGCCAGCGCCTCGGCCTGGCCGGTGCCATGCTGGGCGATCCACAGGTCCTCGTCCTCGACGAACCCGCCAACGGCCTTGACCCCGAAGGCATCCGGTGGTTGCGGCAGTTCCTGCGCCACCTCGCGGGCGAGGGCCGCACCATCCTGATCTCCAGCCACCTTCTGTCCGAGGTCGAGCACACCGTCGACGACGTCGTCATCATCGCCAACGGCAAGGCGGTGCGCTCCGGTCCGATGGAGGAGATCCGCGGTGAGCCCAAGGTGCTGGTGCGTACGCCGGATCCCGGACCCTCGTCGAGGCGTTGGCCGCTCGTGGGGTCCAGTCGGCGACGGACCCCGACGGCACGATCCATGCGGTGACCGCCGATCTCGCCCTCATCGGCGACACCGCTCTGGCGGCGGGGGTTGCGGTGCACGAACTTCACAGGGAGCAGGCCGACCTCGAAGCCTTGTTCTTCGAACTGACCGAGGCTCCCGAGAACGCCAACCGCAATCTGGGGGCGGCATCGTGAACGCCCTGAAGTCGGAGATCCTGAAGATCTTCACGACCAAGTTGTGGTGGGGTCTGCTGATCGGCGCCATCATCGTCGCCGGCGGCATCTCGGCCCTGTTCGCGGCGCAGATCGGCACCGACCAGATGCGCGACACCGGCAGCGAGCTGAGCCGGATCAGCCCGGCGGCCGCCCAGAGCGTCTACTCCGCCGGTTTCCAAGCCACGTTGCTGCAACTGTTCCCGCTGGCTCTCGGCGTCTTGATCGTCACCGCCGAGTTCCGCCACAAGACCTGGACCGCAACGGTTCTGGCCACTCCCAGGCGCTGGCAGATCTCCGTCGCGAAGATGGGGGCGGCCGTGGTCGTGGGCGTCGTCTACGGCGTCGCCTGCGACATCGCCGCCGTCGTCGGCGGCGGCCTGGTCATGAAGCTGGCCAAGAACGGTTCCTTCTATCTCCACTCCGGCGACGTGTGGCAGACCCTGGCGTTGATGTTGCTCGTCTTCGTCATCTGGGTGCTGCTGGGCATGGGTTTCGGTCTGCTGTTGCGCAACCAGATCGCCGCGGTGTTCGTCGCGATCGGCCTGGCTTTCATCGGCGACATCGTGTTCAACGTGATCTTCCGGTTGCTGCACTGGGAAGGCGCCACGGCCTACCTACCGTCCTCGCTGACCAGCGCCACCCTGAACCCCCATCTGGCCGACATGCCGGAGCAACACTTCCTGTCCTGGTGGGCCGCCGCGATCGTGTTGACCGCCTACGGTCTCGGGTTGGCCGTGATCGGCTCGATCATCAACCAGCGTAAAGATGTCCTCTAAGCCGCGGCTGACGAAGCTCACCGAGATCGAACGCAAGTTCTCGGTCGCTTCGCCGGGCGCTGAACCGTCCTTCGAAGGCCTGGCCGGCATCGCGCGCGCCGAGCGCGACGAACCGGTCACGTTGGAGGCGAAGTACTTCGACACACCCGACCTGGATCTGCTGCAGCATCGGATCACGTTGCGCCGCAGGGCCGGCGGCGCCGACGAGGGGTGGCACCTCAAGCTGCCGGTAGCAACCGATTCTCGCTCGGAAGTCCACGCACCGCTCTCCCAGGAGCTTCCGGCACAGCTGCGTTCCCTGGTCGCCGCGATCGTGCGCGACCGCGAGGTGACGCCGCTGGCGACATTGCGGACCAGCCGCAGCATCACCCGCATCGTCGACGACAACGATGCCGTGGTTGCCGAGTTCGCCGATGACGAGGTCAAGGGCATCGATCTGCGCACCGCTCCCGACGCCGAAATACTGTGGCACGAATGGGAACTCGAGCTCGTGGGCACCAGCGACCAGGATCTGCTGGACCGGCTGTGCCGGCGCCTCATCGATGCCGGCGCCGAGCCGTCCACCTACCCGGCCAAGCTGGTGCACGTGGTGGGCCCCCACCGCACCGATCGACGTACGCCGATCCGACCGTGCGCGCGCTCGTCCGGTTGACCGACGACCTGGTCGAACGGGACAGGTGGGTGCGGGAGCACCGGCCGGACGGCGTACACCAGATGCGGGTGACCAGTCGGCGGATACGGTCCCTGCTGCGCAGCCACCCGGCGTTGCTCGCGCTACCCGGCGGTGAGCATCTGGAACGCGAATTGCGAGAGTTGGCAGCGACTCTCGGGGTCGCCAGGGACGCAGAGGTGCTGACGAAGCGATACCGGAAGGCGCTCGAGGACCTGCCCGAGGAATTGATCCGCGGTCGCGCCCACGACCGGTTGATCTCGAACACCGAAGCGGCGTACACCCGTGGGCTGCGCCGGGTGATCCTGGCCCTCGACAGCGAGCGATACTTCCGGCTGCTCGACGGCCTGGACGACTTGGCCGCCGCGGCGGTCGACGGCGACTTCAGCGCGGCCGCATCCGTGGCCCACGCCCGGCACACACTGCGCAAGGCCGCGAGGAAGGCTCGCCGCGAACCGTCCGATGAGCATTTCCATTCGGTGCGCAAGAAGGCCAAGCAGTTGCGCTACGTCGCGGAGGCCGCGGGCAAACACAAGGTGGCCAAGCGGGCCAAGGCCGTCCAGACCGTGCTCGGGGACCATCAGGACAGCGTCGTCAGCCGCGCTCACCTGCTGCAGGTGGCCGACAAAGCGGCCGCGGCCGGGGAGGACACCTTCACCTACGGCCTCCTGTGGCAGCGTGATCAGTTGGAAGCCGAACGCCTGGAGCACCGACTGCCGCACGTCATGCGTGGTCTGAAGTAGGTCTGCGGCCGAGGTTGTCGACCGCCGGTCAGGGCAGGACGCCGAGGCGGGACATCTCCTGCTGGAACCCGGTGATGACCGTGCGCAGCTCGTCCACCGGTTGCGGCCACAACCGGGCCGCCTCCCGCACTGCCTGGTCGACGTCGCCGCCGGTGTCGTCCAGCAGCGTGAGGATCGCCAGGCCCACCCCGTTCAACCGCATCGGTGAGGTCGAGCCACGCTCGGAGAGGCGCAACACGAACGACTCGTCGTCCGTCGCCGGCTCGTAGACCGCCCAGCGCTCACCCGGGGGTGAAGCGGTCGGCGTCGACCGCGACTCGGCGTGTGACGAGGAAGCCGGGTACGCAGGCACCGGCACCTGGTCCACGGCCCGCGCGGGGACCTTCGGATCGGCGCTGAGGTCCGGGTTCGGCGTACGACGAGCCGCCAGCCACCCCGTGCTCGCGACGTGGCGCACTGCGTGCGGCACGCGGGAGGCTGCGCGCACCAGGCGCTGCACGTACGCCTTCGCCGTGGGCAGGGCAGCGTCGGCGACCTGCGGATAGTCGATCAGAAGGTCCTCGCGCGAGGGCAGCACTGCCCGGTAGATCAACCGGAGCCGGTCGAGGCCGCGAGCTTCCGCGATGGCCACCAGCCAGCCCTCGGCGTTGGTGGGCCCGGAGTTGATCCTCCAGAGCACGAACTGCGCGGAGGGTTGCGCGGGGACCTCGATCTGCCAGCCCAGCGGATTCAACACCTCGGCCACCACCTCCGAGGCACCCGTGCGGCGGATCAACTCCCTGGTCGAAGCCCGATCGGCCTCGGACATGGCCGCGAACCGGTCGGTCGAACGGGCGACCTCCTCGGCGTTCTTGGACAGGTCGGGCGAGCGCAGCCCGTGCAGCAGGACGATCAGGGCGTGGGCCGGGTAGTCCGGTGCCCACAGCCCGACGCCTGCGACGTGGTGGCGTTCGCGATGCTGCCATAGGGCCTCGAAGACCGTGTCCGGGTCGGCGAAGAATCCCGGGAAACTCGTGTGTATGTCGATGTCGCAGGGCCACTCGGGATGCAGCAACGTCGTCGAGTGGGTGACGAACCGGGCGTGCGCCGCGGACTCCGGGCGGGGCTGCCAGCCGCGTGCCGCGAGCCCCGCGATCAGCTCCGGCGCCCGGTCGGCGGTGCACAGCACGTCCACGTCGCCGGGCACGTAGTCCTCGGCCCGCAGCCCTTGCGAGACCGCGACGACCCCTTTGATGAACAGGGCCGGCAACTGGAGTTCCTCGGCGACGTCGGCGACGAGGGCATGACCCAGTGACACCGCTGCCGCCAGGGGCAAGGTTGTCGTCGTCAAGCAGGTCACCTCGGTGGAAACGGGCCGCGGAAACCCCGGAATCGCAGCGTCGCCGATAACCGGCTCAGGCTAGCAGCGCGACCAGCCATTCATCGGTTGTCCGGACACTGGACGTCGCGGAACACCGGGGGCCTGCCTGTGCGTTGCCCGTATAGCACACCCGCACGTGGTGTGTGACCCTCCGGCGCCCAACCGCTAGGGTGGGGAAGGCAGTTGTCGGGCTCGAACCCGCACGAATTCACATGATGGAAGAGGCGCATTCGCGTGTCATCACAGTCCTCTGACCCCCTCGCCGCATTCGCAGGCAACGAGTGGCTGGTCGATGAGCTGTACGAGCAGTACAAAGAAGACAAGAACTCCGTGGACAAGGCGTGGTGGGGATTCTTCGCCGACTACACCCCGGGTGCCGGCGGCACGAACACCGCGGGCGGCGGCAGCACCAACGGGCACGCGACGAGCACCAACGGGCACGCGACGAGCACCAACGGAAGTAGCAACGGCCACGGCAACGCCGCAGGGCGCACCGCCACTGCAACCCCCGCGCCCGATGCCGCGGTGAAGACCCCGGAGCCGGTCGAGGTCGTGGAGAAGACGACGCCGGATGAAGATCTGGACCCCTCGGTCCAGCCCGTCGACGGCACCGAGGACGACCCTCGCGAGACCGAACAGCGTGCCGACGCGGTCAGCACGCAGGTTCTCGACCCCTCCGAGGCCGAGATCAGCACGGAACTTCCCGTCGCCCGCGACGGGATCGCCTCCCCTGAGGAGATCGAGCCGGCCGCCGACGAGCGGGTGCCGTTGCGTGGCGTTGCCGCGCGCATCGTCAGCAACATGGAGGCCAGCCTCGAGGTCCCGACGGCCACCAGTGTGCGCGCGGTGCCGGCGAAGCTGCTGATCGACAATCGCATCGTCATCAACAACCACCTGTCCCGCAGTCGCGGCGGGAAGGTGTCCTTCACCCACCTCATCGGCTACGCCATCGTCAAGGCCCTCAAGGTCGTGCCGGACATGAACTCCGCGCTGGGCGAGGACGACAAGGGCAAGCCGATCCTGGTCAAGCCGGGCCACGTGAACTTCGGCCTGGCCATCGATCTGACCAAGGACGACGGCTCCCGGACCCTCGTCGTACCCAACATCAAGGGCGCGGACGAAATGGACTTCGCTCAGTTCTGGGCGTCCTACGAAGCGATGGTCAAGCGGGCCCGGGACAACAAGCTCACGCTCGACGACTACGCCGGGACCACGATCTCGCTGACCAACCCCGGCGGGATCGGCACGGTGCACTCGGTGCCGCGGCTGATGAAGGGTGCCGGCGCGATCATCGGTGTGGGGGCGTTGGAGTACCCCGCCGAATGGGCGGGGGCGTCGGCCAACACGCTGAACAAGAATGGCGTGAGCAAGATCCTGACGCTGACCTCGACCTACGACCACCGCATCATCCAGGGCGCGGTGTCCGGTGAGTTCCTGCGCGTGGTCAGCGACTTGCTCCTCGGCGCGGAGGACTTCTACGACGAGATCTTCGCCGCTCTCAAGATCCCCTACGAACCCATCCGCTGGGTCCGCGACATCGACACCAGCCACGACGACGACATCTCCAAGGTCGCGCGGGTGCAGGAAGTCATCCACGCCTACCGCGTGCGCGGTCACCTGATGGCCGACACCGACCCGCTGGAGTACAAGCAGCGCCGGCACCCCGACCTGGACATCACCCAGCACGGCCTGACCCTGTGGGATCTGGACCGGGCCTTCCCGACCGGCGGATTCGGCGGTAAGCCGTTCCTGAAGCTGCGCGAGATCCTGGGCATCCTGCGCGATGCCTACTGCCGCAGCGTCGGCATCGAATACATGCACATCCAGGACCCCGAGCAGCGAGCCTGGATCCAGGCCAAGGTCGAGCGCGGCTACGAGAAGCAGTCTCCTGACGAGCAGCTGCGGATCCTGCGCAAGCTGAACGCCGCCGAGGCCTTCGAGACCTTCCTGCAGACCAAGTACGTCGGGCAGAAGCGGTTCTCCCTCGAGGGCGGCGAGACCGCCATCGCGCTCTTGGACCGCGTGCTGTCGGCCGCGGCCGATGACGGCATGGACGAGGTGTGCATCGGCATGCCGCACCGTGGCCGCCTCAACGTACTGGCCAACATCGCGGGCAAGTCGTACAAGCAGATCTTCCAGGAGTTCGACGGCACCCAGGACCCCAAGTCGGTCCAGGGCTCTGGTGACGTGAAGTACCACCTGGGCACCGAGGGTGAGTTCGTCTCCGACGCCGGCAGCAAGACCAAGGTCTACCTGGCGGCCAACCCCTCGCACCTGGAGGCGGTCAACCCCGTCCTGGAGGGCATCGCGCGGGCCAAGCAGGACCGCATCAACCTGGCCGGTACGGCGTTCACGGTGCTGCCCGTGCTGATGCACGGCGACGCAGCATTCGCCGGCCAGGGCGTCGTGGCCGAGACCCTGAACCTGTCCCAGCTGCGCGGCTACCGCACCGGCGGCACGATCCACATCATCGTGAACAACCAGGTCGGCTTCACGACCGCACCGAGCCAGTCGCGGTCCTCGACCTACTCCAGTGACGTGGCCCGGATGATCCAGGCGCCCATCTTCCACGTCAACGGCGATGACCCCGAAGCGTGCGTGTCGGTGGCCGAGCTGGCCTATGAGTTCCGGCAGAAGTTCCACAAGGACGTCGTCATCGACATGGTCTGCTACCGCCGCCGCGGTCACAACGAGGGTGATGACCCCTCGATGACGCAGCCGATGATGTACGAACTCATCGAGGCCAAGCGCAGTGTGCGCAAGCTGTACACCGAGGCCCTCGTGGGCCGCGGTGACATCACCAAGGAGGAAGCCGACGAGGCGCTGCGCGACTACCAGCAGCAGCTGGAGCGGGTATTCGCCGAGACCAAGGCGGCCAAGGCGGAACTGGCCGCGGCCCCGTCCGACAGCTCCCAGTCGACCGACGCGGCCGGGCACGGCGGCCTCGAACGTCCGCGCGCCCAGCAGGAGGACGACGCCCGCGAGGACCAGAGCGGTCGTTCGACCGCGATCAGCGTCGAGGCGTTGAAGAAGCTCGGTGACACGTGGGTCAACCCGCCGGAAGGCTTCACCATCCACCCCAAGCTGCAGAAGCTGATGGAGCGTCGTTCGGCGATGGTCTCCCAGGGCGGGATCGACTGGGCCATGGGCGAACTCATGGCGCTGGGCTCCTTGCTGATGGACGGCACGCCCGTGCGGTTGGCCGGTCAGGACAGCCGTCGCGGCACGTTCGTGCAGCGGCACGCGGTCCTGATCGACCACGAGAACGGCAACGAGTGGACCCCGCTGCGTTACCTGACCGATGACCAGGCGTGGTTGTGGATCTACGACTCGCTGCTGAGCGAGTACGCCGCCATGGGCTTCGAATACGGCTACTCCGTGGAGCGCCCGGACGCGCTCGTGTTGTGGGAGGCCCAGTTCGGTGACTTCGCCAACGGCGCTCAGTCGATCGTCGATGAGTTCATCTCCTCCTCCGAGCAGAAGTGGGCGCAACGCTCCTCCGTGGTGTTGCTGCTCCCCCACGGTTACGAGGGCCAGGGACCGGACCACAGCTCGGCGCGCATCGAGCGCTACCTGCAGATGTTCGCCGAGAACAACATGACGATTGCGCACCCGAGCACTCCCGCGTCGTACTTCCACCTGTTGCGTCGTCAGGCCTCGGCCCGGCCGCGCAAGCCGCTGATCGTGTTCACGCCCAAGCAACTGCTGCGGTTGAAGGCGGCGACGTCCAACCCCGAGGACTTCACCAAGGGCCGCTTCGAGCCGGTGCTACGGGACCAGAAGAAGCTGGACGCCGGCAAGGTGACCCGGGTGCTGATCGCCTCCAGCCGGATCGTCTACGACCTCGAGGCCGAGCGTGAGAACCGCGGTGACGACACCACCGCCATCATCCGCCTGGAGCAGCTGGCGCCGATCCCCGCCAAGGAGATCGCGGCGGCCCTGGAGGAGTACCCGCACGCGGAGATCGTCTGGGTGCAGGACGAGCCGAAGAACCAGGGGGCCTGGCCCTTCCTGGCGCTGAACCTGCCCGAGCAGTTGGAGCCGCTGGGTCAGTCCCGGCCGATCCGGGTGGTGTCCCGTCCCGCGGCGGCCTCACCGGCGACGGGCTCCGGCGCGAAACACCGCGCCCAGTTGGCCGAGCTGCTCAAGCAGGCGTTCGACCGCTGATTTCCGTACGGCGCGTGGCCGGCTTCCCTGCGGGGAGGCCGGCCACTCTCGCGATAGGTTCAGAGCATGTACTTCACGGACCGTGGCATCGAGGAACTTGCTGCCCGCCGTGGCGAGGACGAAGTGAGCCTGGAGTGGCTCGCGGACCAGTTGCGCACGTTCGTCGACCTCAACCCCGAATTCGAGGTACCCGTCGAACGCCTCGCATCCTGGCTCGCCCGACTCGACGACGACGAATGAACACTCGGAGGACCCTTCCGTGACTGACACCACTCACGAACCCGATTTCGCTCCCTCGCAGCATTTCGAGGTTTCCGGCGAGGATCGCCGCGCCACGATCTGCTTCGTCGGCGACTCGTTGGTCGCCGGTTACGCCGACCCCAAGGCACTCGGCTGGGTCGGCCGGGTCCTGGCTCGCACCCGCACTCCGGCGTCGACCTGCACGCCTACAACCTCGGCGTGGCCGGGGAGAACTCGACCGACGTGTTGGGCCGGTGGCAGGGTGAGGCCGCGGTTCGCTGGCGCGATTCCAACGAACGACGCCTGGTGATCGGTGTAGGCCTGAACGACCTTCGGGCCGGTTTGTCAACGGCACGCTCGCGC
This sequence comes from Branchiibius cervicis, assembly GCF_042661605.1. NCBI lineage: Bacteria > Bacillati > Actinomycetota > Actinomycetes > Micrococcales > Dermacoccaceae > Branchiibius > Branchiibius cervicis. The sequence goes on along the minus strand of NZ_JBHSWJ010000002.1, from coordinate 860,854 downwards.
CTGAACCTGGCCAACATCCTCGACGACGCATCGAGCAGCGCGATCTCGACCTTTGTGGTGGGGCCGCCGCCCACGGTCGACGCCGAGACCAACGCGCGCCTGCAGACGCTGGTCGACGCCCAGGCCGATGTCTGCTCACGCCGACGGGTGACCTACGTCGACTGTTTCCGGCCGCTGCTGCAGCATGAGCAATGGAACGCCGATCTGGCTGCCACCGACGGCATCCACCCCGGCCAAGCGGGCTACGGCCTGATTGCCTGGTTGGTGCTGCACGCCGGGTGGCAGCATTGGCTGCACCTCGACTGAGCCTGTGGCCGCCTAGTAGGCGCCGTCGCGCATCAGCACCGCGCGAACGGTCTTGATCAGGATGAGGATGTCCCCGGCCAGCGACCAGTTCTCGACGTAGTACAGATCCTTGCGGACCGTTTCTTCCCACGTCAGGTTCGAGCGGCCACCCACCTGCCACGGCCCGGTGATACCCGGCTTGACGTTGAGTCGGCGTTTGACGTGCGCCTCGTAGGACTCGACCTCGGACGGCAGCGGCGGCCGCGGGCCCACCAGGGACATGTCACCGGATACGACGTTGAAGAGCTGGGGAAGTTCGTCCAGTGAGTACTTCCGCAGGAAGGCCCCGACCCGGGTGATCCGCGGGTCGTCGCGCAGTTTGAACAGCGCGCCGTGACCCTCGTTGAGATCCTGGAGATCGGCGAGACGTTCCTCTGCGTCGACCACCATCGAGCGGAATTTGACCATCTGGAAGAAGCTCTCATTGACCCCGACGCGGGTCTGCCGGAAGAAGACGGGGCCGGGGCTGTCCAATCTGATGATCAGAGCGATCAGCAGCATCAGGGGCGACAGGATGAGCAGGCCGATGACCGAGGCCACCAGGTCGAAGGCTCGCTTCGCGGCGAACCGCACCCCGCTGTAACGCGGCATCTCCACACTCATCAGCGGCAGACCCTCGATGGGACGCCAGTGGATCCGCGGGCCGGCAACGTCGGTCATCCGGCTCGCGAGCGCCAGGCTGATCCCGCTGCCCTCCATGCTCCAGGACAGTTGCCGCAACGAGTCGCGGTCCACCCGCGACTGGCCGGCGACGATGATCCCGCTGGCCCCCAGGCGCTTGGCGGAAGCAAGTGCTGTATCCATTGCGCCGACCTCGGGCACGATCTCACCGGTACTCAGCTCGAATCGGTCGGCGTCCTCCGCGCCAGTGGCCACTCCCGCCACCCGATAACCGGCGGCCGGGTGGCCGCCTACACGCGAGGCGACGTACCGCACCTCCTGCGGTGCACCGATGACCAGCACCGGATCGACGAACCGACCGCGCCCGCGTTGCCGGTTCAGCAACATCCGGGCGGTCGCGCGGCCGACCAGCAGCAGACAGAGCCCGAGGGGGAAGGCGACCGCGAGGAAGCTGCGCGAAATATCCAACTTGAAAACCATGGAGACAATGGCGAACAGCCCGAAGACCGAGAAGGTTGCGCGGATGACGCGACGGAATTCCTCCGAACCGAGCGCGAGGTACTCGGCTCGGTAGGTCTGGGCGCCCCACAGGCCCACCATCCAGCACACGATCAGCGCGACCGAGACCCATAGGTAGTCCAGCGTGCTGGCGGCGGCGACCGTCGGCTGACCGAACCGCAGCACGAAGGCGCAGGCGACGGCCACGGAGACAAGCACCAGGTCCAATGCCACGAGGCGGCTGCGCACCACGGAACGCCACGGGCTCGGGGCCTTCACTCTGCTGGTAGTAAATGCCCCGGCAACCGCGGCGGTGGACACTTGTGCCTCCACGACAGTCCTTTCCCCGACTTGGTTACGCAATCGTAAGTCCCCGTTCATCGCTACACCTAGAACTTGACCGAATAGAGCGCCTCTCCCAAGGAGCCGCAGGGGGACGCTGCCGGACATCGGCCAGTGACTAGGCGAACTCCGTAACGGACTCCTCCACTGATTCTTGACTGAGCTCTACCCGCAGGAGATCTTCGTACTGGGCCAGCACCGGTCCCCAACTGTAGAAGTCGTTGGCCCGCTCGCGGGCCTGCTTGGACATCTGCGCACGCAGTTCGGGTTCGGACAACACGGCGGTGATCTCTTGCGCGATCGCCGTCGCGTCCGGTGCCACGAAATGTCCCTCCGGGCCGAGCACTTCCCGGTTGAAGACCGAGTTGCGCGCCACGATGACCGCACCGCAGGACATGGCTTGGACCAGCGACGGATTGGTTCCGCCCACCGAGTGCCCGTGGAAGTAGACGCCCGCATTGGCCCAGAGCCAATTCAGGAAGTTGTCGTTCTTGACCTGACCGAGAAGGTGTACGTGGGGGCGCTCTGCCCGCAAAGCGAGCGCCGCGTTCCACAGCGGGTTGGTCACATCTCCACCGCCCACGATCACGACGTGCGCCTCGGGGGCAGCTCCCGGACCGCTTGCAGGAACAGATCGATCGAGTTCTCGGGCACCAACCGAGCTGCGACCATCACAAAGTTGCCGGGTTGCAGGCCTTCCACCGCGGCAGCCGGCGCGCTGTCGAGCGACGACATGTCGCATTCACCGCCATAAGGGATGAAGGTGGACTCCCGCTCGAACACCCGCTTCCAGTACGCCGCGATGTTGGTGGAGTCCGCAATCAACTGGTCGGCCCACCGGGCCGACGCCCGGGCACCGGCGAGGAACACCCGCTTGGCCTTGGGTCCCCATTTCTCGCGTTCCCATTCCAGGCCGTCGACGTTCATCACCACGGGGACGCCGCGGGCTTTGAGCGCGGGCAGGAAGAACCCGTTCGCGACGTTCATCACCAGGGCGACATCCGGTTTGCGAGCTGCGGCCGCCGCCGTGGCGGTCATGCCGTAGGAGAGGGTGCTGAGTGAGGTGGTCTCCACCCCCGGGGTGAAGCGGACGGTGATGCGCGGGTCTGCCTCGGCGGGGACAGTCTGACCCGGGCGCGAGTACACCTCGACATCCCAACCGCGCTCCCACAGGTACGGCGCGAGGTGACGCACCAGCGTCTCGAACCCGCCGTAGTAGCTGGGGTAGCCGCGAGTGCCGATGATGGCCACTTTCGGGCGGCGCTCGGCGGCGCTCATCGTGTCGCCGCGAGGTCGACGTGGGCCAGAAAGCGCGTGAGCGCGTCCTCCCAGGTCGGCAACGGAGCCAGATCGGTTACGGTCCACCGGTCGTGCGACAGCACGCTGTACGACGGTCGCGCCGTTGCGCTTGCATACTCGGCGAGCGTGGTCGGCCGGACCCGGGCCGGATCGTGCCCGAGTTTGTTGAAAATGGCGCGGGCGAATTCCCACACGGTCGTCTCTCCACTGGACGTGCCGTGCCACACGCCGTACGGCGCATCGGCGTCCACCAGCCGGACGATCGCCTGGGCCAGGTCAATCGTCCACGTCGGTTGGATCCATTGGTCATTCACAACCTGTACAGTGTCGCGCTCCCGCGCCAGCCGTGCCATCGTCTTGACCAAATTGGGTCCGTGCTCGCCGTAGAGGTAGGCGGTTCGCACGACGTAGTGCTGGGTGCAGCAGGCGCGGACCGCCCACTCCCCTGCCGCCTTCGTCCGCCCGTACGCCGTTCGTGGCGCGATCGGCGCATCGACGGGTGCGGGCGTGTGGCAGGACCCGTCCAGGACGTAGTCGGTCGAGACCTGCACCAGTGTGCTGCCGGACGCTTCGCAGGCTGTCGCGAGATTCGCGGCTCCGACCGCGTTGATCGTGAACGCTTCTGCCTCATGGGTTTCCGCCGCGTCGACCGCCGTCCATGCAGCCGCGTTGACGACGACGTCGAATCCGGTTACCCGGTCCATGACCTGCTGGTGATCGGTGATGTCCAGGTCGGCGTGCGACCAGGCGGTGACGTCGTGCGGAGAATCCTTCAACGTCGTGACGAGGTCGGTGCCCAGCATCCCGCTGGCGCCGACCACGAGCCAATGTGCCATCAGATCGCGCCCGCCGTCGCATACCGGTACTCGGTGGCGTCCTTCTCAGGTCGCCACCACGCCTCGTTGGAGCGGTACCAGTCGATGGTGGCGGCCAGTCCCGACTCGAAGTCGGAGTACTGAGGACGCCAGCCCAGCTCGGTGCGCAGCCGTGTCGAATCGATGGCGTAACGCCGGTCGTGGCCCGGGCGGTCCACCACATGGTCGAAGTCCTGCGGATCCTTGCCCATGCCGGCCAGGATCAACCGCACGACATCGAGGTTGTTCTTCTCGCCGTCGGCACCGATCAGGTAGGTCTGCCCGATCTGGCCGCGCTCGATAATGGTCCACACCGCACTGTTGTGGTCATCGACGTGGATCCAGTCGCGCACGTTCAGTCCGTCGCCGTAGAGCTTGGGCCGCTGGCCGTCGATCACATTGGTGATCTGGCGCGGGATGAACTTTTCCACGTGCTGGCGGGGGCCGTAGTTGTTCGAGCAGTTGGAGATAGTGGCGCGTACGCCGAACGACCGCACCCAAGCACGCACCAGCAAGTCACTGGCGCCTTTGGTGGATGAGTACGGGCTCGAGGGGTTGTAGGCCGTGGTCTCGGTGAAGCGAGCAGGGTCGTCAAGCTCCAGGTCGCCGTACACCTCGTCAGTGGAGATGTGGTGATAGCGCACGTCGTGGTCCCGGACGGCCTCCAACAAATTGAAGGTGCCCACGATGTTGGTGGCGACGAAGGGCCAGGGTTCACGGAGTGAGTTGTCGTTGTGCGACTCCGCTGCGAAATGCACGACCACGTCGTGCTCACCGACCAGACGGTTGACCAGTTCGCGGTCCGCGATATCGCCCTTGACGAAGCGGATGTCGTCCTCGACGCCCTGGAGGGACCGCAGCGTTCCCGCGTAGGTGAGGGCATCAAGGACGGTCAGACGAACCTCAGGGAACATCTGCCGGGTCAGATGGACGAAGTTGCTGCCGATGAACCCGGCACCGCCGGTGACGAGCAGGCGCATGCACATAACTCCTGGTGGATTTTTTGGGGCCCCGCAAGAATACGTCACCCTGACTCGGCAACCTCCCGGTTCCGTGTGATATGGCCACAGTCACGCCGTCGTACCGGCCTTGTCGCCGTAAACTGCCCCACGACATGTCTGCCGAATCTCCCCTGATCCTCTCGATCAGCGTGCTCACCTTCCGGCGCCCGGAGCAACTGACCGAGCTGCTCCCCTTGCTGTTCGAGCAGGCAGAACGGCTGGAAGCCGCCTACCCGGGGCGTTTCGAAATCGGCGTTCTCGTGGTCGACAACGACCCGGACGCCTCGGCCGGGCCGGTCGCCGATGCCTACGCGGATCGCTCCGACTTCCGCTACGTCGTGGAACCGCGACCGGGCATCTCCGCGGCCCGGAACCGGGCGCTGAGTGAGAGCGCGCAATCCGACCTTCTGATCTTCATCGACGACGACGAGCGCCCCAGCACCGATTGGCTGCCGCTCATGGTGCGCACCTGGCTCGAGAGCGGGTCGGCAGCGGTCGCCGGGGCGGTGCAATCCACCTTCGACCCGCCGCTGGATCCCTGGATCGAGGCAGGCGGGTTCTTTACTCGCCGCCGCCTGCCCACTGGCACCATCGTCGAGGTGGCTGCCACCAACAATCTGCTGCTGGACCTGCGCCGAGTGCGAGACCTGGGACTGACCTTCGATGAAAAATTTGGGCTGACGGGGGTGAGGACACCTTGTTCACCCGCGCACTGACGGCTTCGGGTTCCACGATTGCGTGGTGTAACGAGGCGATGGTGACCGACGTCGTACCCACCGACCGCGCCACCCGGCGGTGGGTACTCCTGCGTGCGATGAGCCTTGGTAATTCGTTGGGTCGCGTTCAGGTGTACCAATCCTCAAGCTGGCTAGAGCGTTCGAAGGCCCGCGCTGTTGCAGGTACGTCAGGCCTCATCCGCGTCGCCGGCGGTCTGGCCACTGCTGCGGCCGGGGTGTGCTCGGGCTCGGTGCGCCAGCGAGCCGGGGGATTGCGCACCGCGGCGCGGGGCGTTGGATTGGTCAGCGCAGCGGCGGGTTACGTCTACCAAGAATACCGACGCTAAGCAGCCGTCTCACGGCGTGTGGCGGACACTTAAAGAACACCGACCGGGCAGATGAAGGAAGCAACCGTGCAGAATCACGTCGAGGACGATTTGGGGTGGCTGCGGTCTCGACGCTTCTTAACCCTGGCCTTGTTCTTCACGGTCAGTGCGTGGTTCTTCGTACCGCGGTTCATTCAGACCCTACAGGCAGCCAAGACCCGCAACATGCTGGGCGAGTCGAACCTGGTGATCACGCCGCTCACCGACCTCAGCCAGCGAGCACTCTTCTATGCCACCATTTTGGTCTGTCTATGGGTGATCGCATTCCGCTGGACCGCGTCGCCCGCCTCGCGCGGCACCGCTCTCGTGTTGTCTCTCGCGCCAGGCGCCTACATGTTGATCCAAGGTGAATACGTTGGGGTGGGGGTGGATAACGCCGCGTTCGCGGTGCCATTGACAATCATTGCGCTCTGGGTTCTCCGCCCGCGGATCCAGGACCTGGCTATCCTCGGATACCTGGTCGGGGTGGTTTGTATGGTCAGCGTCATCCTCGGATTCGTACTACCCGATCACGCCATCCTCCGGTCGAGTTACACGAATAACGCGATCGTGAGCGACAAAGAGATACTCCCTTGGGGCCTATTGGTGGGCATCTTTACCGACAGCAACAACTTCGGTCAGTTCATCGCCACAGGATTGCCATCGGTCTTACTCATCCGGCGGCGGCGGACCAGATGGTTCGTGCTCGCGGTCAGTTTGTTCGCGTTGGTTTGGACGGCGTCTCGCGGATCAATGGAGGCAGTGGTGGTGAGTGCCGCACTGACCGCCGTAGTTGCACGATGTCACCAAAAGCGGAAGGCGGCGGTCGCGACCACCGGCTGCATTTTGCTGTTTGTGTTCGGTGCGATACTGCCCTTTCTAGTACACGAGCCAACGGCATTCACCAACCGCGGGGTGATCTGGATGCAGTCCATTGATGCCTGGCAATCAGCTCCGCTTTTCGGGCTTGGAGCAAACTGGTTCACCGTCATCGGGTCATCAACCGCGTCCCTAGGTCCCAACGTCTTTCACGCGCACAACCAGTTCCTTCAACTCTTGGTCACCGGCGGAATTATCTACGCGGTTTTGGTCGGCATGATGCTGGTTGCGGCATGTGTATGCGCTGGGCGCCTCGCCGGCCATGGCAGCCTGTCACCCACCGGGTTTTTAGCGGCCCTTGCGGGTGTGTGCGTTTTCGAAGTGTCATTGGTCATTGTGGATAACCGGCTACTTTTCCCAGTCGTGGTTCTGCCGTTGGCGACAATTCTCTTTACGAGAGACCTCGATACCCCGCTCGCTACCACGGCAACGGCAGGGACTTCCCCAATGCCTGTGCGCGCTCAGTACAGAACGTCGCTGGAGCCGAAGCGATGAGCCTCGCGACGGTGGCTGTCCGTGGTGCCGGCGTCTCCTTGGCGGGACAACTGGTGCGACTCCTGTTACAGGTGGGCTCCCTGACTGTTCTAGCTCGCCTCCTCTCCCCGGAGGACTTTGGCTTGGTGGCGATGGTGACGGCCATTACCGGCGTCGCGGAGCTGCTTAGGGACTTCGGCCTGTCTTCGGCTGCAATTCAAGCCAAAGAACTCAGCGACGATGAGCGCACGAATCTGCTGTGGATCAACACAGGCATAGGGTTAGTTTGCGCGATTATCGCGGCAAGCTCGGCTCCGTTATTTGTCTCCCTCTATGGGAACGAGAAGGTCGGGCCGATCGTCCTTGTGCTCTCCAGCTTGTTTGTCGTCAGCGCCTTCAATACGCAGTTCTGGGCAAATCTAAGTCGTAGTCTTCGGTTTAACGCGCTAGCGGTAACGGGGGTCACCGCTCAAGCCGTTGCCGTGGCGACGTCGATCACAATGGCTGTGCTGGGTTTCGGATATTGGTCGATTGTCGGCCAGCAAGCGGCTCTCGTGATTACGACCTGCGTGATGAACGTACTCCAATCTGGATGGTGGCCCGGCCGATACCGTCGCTCGGTGTCAGTTCGGCGTTTTTTCCGTTTCGGCGGTGGGGTTCTTGGTGTTCAACTGCTCGGCTACGCCACCAACAACGTCGACAACATTGCTTTGGGTGCTGTGTGGGGAGCGCAGCCCGTGGGTCTATATAGTCGAGCCTTTCAATTGATGATGGTGCCGATGCAGCAGATCAACGATACAATGGCTCGAGTCACTCTGCCTGTTTTGTCGCGTGTCCATGAGGACCAGCGCACATACGTTCGATACGTTCAGGGGTCTCAGCTCATTGGCTGCTATTTCCTTGCAACTTGCTTCGCCATGGCCGCAGGAATGGCTCACCCCTTGGTCCTTACGTTATTTGGTAAACCCTGGGAGGCGGTTACCCCCATCTTTATTGCGATCGCAATAGGCGGGATGTTTCGTGGAATCGGACAAGTTTCTTACTGGATGTTTTTATCACGCGGCAAGACCGGTGAGCAGCTGCGACTCTTCTTGGTAACGGGACCGCTCATGATCGTCATGCTGATCGCGGGGCTTCCGTGGGGTCCGATCGGAGTGGCAATCGGACACTCTGTCGGCCACTTGACCTATTGGCTCCTGTCGCTCTGGCGAGCGGGGAAGGTCGTCGGCGTTCCCCGTGCTCCGTTGTTCTGGCAAGCCACCCGTTCGATTTTCGTCGTATCCGGGCCGGCTGGCCTGGCCGCGGCGGCCGGTCAGTTGATCGTCCACACGCCTCTCGCTCAAATCGGGCTTGGGCTGGCGTTCACCGCGGCGTACCTCTTGATCATTACGCGACTGCTACCGACGGAGCACCGCAACGTCATGATGATCCTCGACCGGCTGGGCATCCGACGCCGGCTACGTCGATCGAGCGCGACTGACCCTACGCATGAAACGTCGCCCGGGGGCTCGTTGGTACTCCTGGATTCGCAACCCCCAGAGGCCACTCAAGAGTCCAACACCTCGAGCAGCTTCGCACTGAGCATGTACCCGCAGGACGAAGTCCTTGGCGACCGCCGCCCGAGCGGCACTTACCCCGGCTCGCAGCAGGATGCCCACAGCCCTGGAACTAAGCGTCAGGCGCACAACAGACCGAACGAGCGCTGAGCCCGCCATATCCAAATGAATTCGACCCCACGTGTTCGCCGCGCTTCGTATTCTACGCCGTACCCACATGGGGGTCGCCCGATCGGCAGGGACAAACTCTGTAACTTCCGCGCCATCTTCCCAGCGAATCTGTTCACCTCTACGGACGAGCTCATACGTAAGTCTCGTATCCTCACCGAGAGTTAGATCAAACGTTCCGGTACTGAACTTCAGATTCAGCCGCCGCAGCACCCTTAAATCGAGCAGGAGGTTATTCGTCGCCGCACCGCGCATAATCTCCCCGCTAGGCAGATGACGACGATCAAAATGCCCAGACGCGCGAACCCATGGGCTGACCGGGGCTTCAAAATGTGACACCACGGGACCGGTGACCGCGGCGCAACGGTAAGCATCCCACGCCCTGAGGAGGGCTACCAGCCAATCTTCCCCCGGAACCTCATCATCATCGATGAACACCAGAAGGTCGGCATCGTGTGCAGCGGCGAGCGCACGATTTCGGGCGGCGGCTATGCCCGGTTGCGGCTCATGCACATACCGCACTAGGGGAGATGGCCACGCAGCGACGGCCAATCGAGCGGACGCACCAGGATCATTGTCGATGACCAATACGCTGGCGTTATGACTCGCACCCCGAACCTGTTCCACCACGGGAGGAAGCACTCGGGCGAGGCCGTCGGGACGCTGATACGTCAGGACCGCGACCACAAAACGTTCAGCAATCACATTGGAGTCGGCCAACGCGACTCTCGGGTCCGACACGGGCAGAAACTCCTCCTCAGCTGGTAACGCACGGGCAAGTCTCTCACGGCGCCAGCCGCCTTGCCCGCTGACCGTCGACAGACTTCTGCGCTCCCCATTCCGCAAGCTCGCGCATGCCGTCTCCGGTAGACTCTCGACGGTGAAGGCGAATGAGATTGGTCAGAACCCGTGGACGCGCGAGCAGATGACCGCGGACGTTCAAGAATTCGCTGAGTTGTACTCAAAGCGACCGTTGCAGCAAAATACCGGTGGCATGGGCGCTCCTCATATGTTCGCAACATGGTTCATCGCTCGTCGACTTGCGCCAGAATTCATCGTTGAGAGCGGCATTTGGCGTGGCCAGAGCACGTGGCTGCTCGAGCAGGCGTGTCCGGACGCAGAAATTCATTCTATCGATCTCTATCTCGACAAACGAATATACATCTCCCCCAGAGTTCATTACCACGACTCAGACTTTACTGAGATAGACTGGACTGATATTGCGGGCCCTCGTGCACTGGTGTTCTTCGACGACCATCAAGACGCCTACAACCGACTGATGCAATCTTACTGGTTCGGGTTCGAACATGTTATTTTCGAAGATAATTACCCCCTCGGCAAGGCGATTTCTACTCGCTAAAGAAGGCATTCGCGGGAAGTGGTTTCGGAAAAACGTCCGCCGAGGACGCAAGTAGGCGCTACAGCAGTCTTCCAGCCCGCCTTGTCCGTAAAGCTGGCGTCATTGCTCAACGATTCGGCGCCACTGAACTATCGGTGATTCCGCAGTACTCACGCAAGAGCGTTGCCCCGAATGATATTGACTCGAAGTACCTACGTCAGCGACTACAGACCTACCTTGAATTCCCACCGCTGTTCGACACGGGAGCCGACACGGTAGAGCCCCTCTTTGACGAGTCGTGGGCTGCTCGATTTCCTGAGCTCTACCAGGAGCGAACACAATACAATTATCTGTGTTACGCCCGACTGAACCGCAGTTAGTTTACGTTGCCCTCTCAGCTGTCTCAACGAACGTGAGGGCTGATGGACTCGCGGCGCGCCCCACCCCAAGGGTGGCTCCCCGCTGGTCACGCCTAGCTGGACCTACTGGCTCGCGAGGGCGAGCGGCTCGCGCTCACGGGTGGGCCGACGAGGGCCGGTAGGCAACCGCCGCCGCAGCAAGTAGACGGAGCTCTTCCCAGGGCCGAAATCGGGTCTGCGCCTTGTGATGATTCGGTCGTGGTGAGGATCACCACGACCGAAGCGCTGACGGGCGGTATCATCAACAGGATTTTCCACGCTCGTGTCGTCGCCGACTCGGTCGAGACCGACTCGGTCGAACGTGCCGCCATAACCAGGAATGGGTGTTTCGTGAAGCTTCCAGCTGTACTCCGTAGTATACGGAAGCGCTGGCTTGCAGTGGTTGCTCTGGCTTTCCTCGGCGTCGTTCTCGCGGCGATCGTCACCTCCCGCATCCCCGCCCAGTATGCGAGCCGGGTCACGTTTTTCGTGTCGACGCCCGTTTCTTCGACATCGCAATTGTTCAACGCCAGCCAGTTCGGCGCAGACCGTGTCAATTCCTACGTGAAATTGGTCGGTAGCGACGAGCTGGCGCGCAGAATCGTCAAGGCTCAGCATCTCGGCGACGACCCCCACCACGTCGCTTCTCAGCTGTCGGCGACCGCTGATCTGAACACCGTCCTCCTCACCGCCACTGCCACCGGTCCCACCCCAAGCATGGCTGAGTCGTTGGCACGTGGAATCCAGACCCAGTTGGGTCCGCTCGTCCAAGAACTGGACGTCACTCCCGCATCGAAAACACCAGCCGTCGAGCTGAGTGTGGTGACAGGACCGACAGAAGCCGTTCAGACAGATCCCAAGCGCAAGCTCAATCTGTCTGTTGGGCTCCTTCTTGGGCTGCTGGCGGGACTGGCGTGGGCGCTGCTGCGAGAAATGACCGACACGTCCGTCAAGGCTGTGGACCAGCTGGGAGACGTCTCGGGCCAGCCGGTGCTGGGAACGGCGAGCCTCGCGTCGCGAGGCTCGAACCCGTTGATGCCGCGCGATGACGGCTACAACCCGCTCGCCGAGGAGATCCGGCAGATCCGGACTAATCTGCAGTTCGTCAATGTCGACCGGCCACCCAAGGTTATTGCGGTCTCGTCAGCCGTCAGCGGCGACGGCAAGACGACCATGTCTATTGATCTTGCAGCAGCATTCTCTGAGGGCGGACAACAGGTTCTGCTCGTAGACGCCGACCTTCGCCGTGGACAGGTTGCGCGCTACCTGGATCTCGATGGCACGGTCGGGCTTTCTGACATCCTGGCCAACCGGGTCGAACTCGACGATGTGATCATCGAGAAGCAGCCCCACTTGTGGGTGATCCCGTCGGGCACCGTGCCGCCCAACCCCGTCGAGCTGCTGGACAGTAGGCACATGAGCACGTTGCTCAATGAGATGTCGGAGCGCTTCGACATCGTCATCGTGGACACCCCGCCGGTGCTCCCGGTGACCGACGGCGCTGTGGTTGCCAGTAAATCGGATGGGGTGATTCTGGTAGCCCGTCACGGAGTGACCAAACGCGCCCAGGTCGAGGAGGCGACGGCCGCTGTCAACGCAGTGAGGGCGCAATGCCTGGGCTGGATCCTGAACCAGGTCCCGCGTACCCGCCGGGATCGAAGCTACTACTCCTACCAATCTGCAGCCTCGCCGTCCACGATGGGATCTTCCGTGAAGACTGACGACTCCCTCGCGGAAGCGTCGAAGACCGGTTCCAGAAAGAAGTAAACGGACGGTAAGCGTGTCGCTCGCCGCTTACAGTTGCGTTCATGGTTCTGCGCACGTTCCGCCACCGTCGCTCGTCGTATGAGGCCGTGCTGGCGGGAGTCATTGCAGTGGCCCTCAGCGGCTTAGCCGCTTGCTCGTCGGGTGGCGACGGCACCTCCTCGCCGACGTCCCCGGCAGCGACCGTTTCAAACCCGACCTCGAGCACGTCGAGCGGGGACCCGGCAACGAACGTTGGGGGCACCTCAGGGCCGACGGCTTCCCCGACGAGCACCTCGCCATCTAGCGAGCCGACCAGCGTGCCGGCGCCATCTGGCACGCAGCCTGCCAGCGGCCCGACCGTACCGATCACCAGCGTCGCTACATTCGACGGCAAGGTGACCGGCCAGATCGACAAAATTGCTGACGTCACCGCGTCGGGCACTGGTGCCGGTCAGACCAAGGGGCCGGGCTTAGCGCTAACGATCACCATCAAGAACGCATCTTCAGCGCCGATCGACCTCAGTTCCGCGGTGGTCAACCTCGCCATCGGTGCGGCAAAGACCCCTGGGGATCCGGCTGACGGACCTCCCGCAAGACCCTTCAAAGGTTCCGTGAAGTCCGGCGAGTCTGCCACGGCGGTCTATGTGTTCCGGGTCGACCAAACCCACGGCGCCCTCCTGGTGACCGTCAGCTACTCCCCGGTTGCCCCAGCGGTGACCTTCACCGGATCGAAGGCCTGATCTTTCTGCCCGAAGCACGGTGTTGCACGACGGGCTCGGCGCCGCAACACCTCCCTATATCGTCCTTCCGGTCGCCGTTCAAGGAACTGGCCCAATCACTTTCCACCAATTTCGCCAATTTGGTCGGATCGGCCCACGCGACGTCCTAAACTCGCCCTTGGCAACTCCTTACCATTGCCATGCGCTGTCTTTACTCTTCCTTGAACCAGGGGGCCCTCGTGCTTCGTTCGTTCGGTGTCCCCGGACCTGCAACCAAGTCTGCTAGCTCTTCCAGTCACACCGTCCGACGCACTCTCGCGCGTATCGCGGCGCTGACCGTGGCAATCCTGGTGGCTGCGCTGCTCACGCCGTTAACGGCGGCCCGCGCTGATACGTCTCCGATCGCCGACCGTCCCACGGGCTTGGTCACCGCCGACTCACTTCCCACGGCCCAGATCAACGGGATCGCCTGGGCGCAGGCGGTCTCAGGGGACACAGTGTTCGTCGGCGGCAAGTTCACCAGTGCGCGACCAGCAGGCGCGGCTGCCGGCACGAATGAAACTTCCCGGAACAATCTGATGGCCTACTCCATCAGCACTGGCGTTATGACCTCCTGGAACCCCAACGCCAACGGCCAAATCCTTGCCATGGCGCTGTCTCCCGATGGCAGCCGACTTTACGTGGCGGGCAGCTTTACGACGATCGGCGGCCGAACCGCCAATCGGATCGCCGCACTTGATCCGGCCACCGGTGCTCTCATCTCCTCGTTCAACGTCACAGCGGATTCCCAGGTGACCTCTCTGGCTGTTACCAACTCAGCGGTCTACTTCGGTGGGATCTTCTCGACGGTCAATAACACGGCGCGCAGCCGGGTTGCCGCGGTGTCCGCGACCACCGGCGCACTTCTGCCCTGGAATCCGGGCGCAGACGCCAAGGTCTACTCGATGACGATGAACCCGAGCAAGAGCCTGGTCATCGTGGGCGGCTCGTTCGACCAGATTGGCGGCCAAAGCGCGACCGGCTTGGGAGCCCTGGACCCGACCACCGGTGCTCGGGTGTACTGGGCAGCGACTGACACCGTGACCGCCTGGGGTGTGACCTCTCAGGGTGGCGCGGCGATCTACAGCCTGAGCACCGACGGCTCGAATGTCTACGGCACGGCTTACAACTACTACGGGTACGGCAATCTCGAAGGAACGTTCTCTGCTGACGGCAACACTGGTGCTATCAACTGGGTGGAGGACTGCCACGGTGACACCTACGGGGTGTTTGCCAACGATGCGGCCGTCTATACGGTGAGCCACGCCCACTACTGCGCCAATATCGGCGGCTTCCCGCAGAGCGACCCCTGGTCGACCAACATGCGCCACGCGCTGGCGTTCACCAAGCAAGCGACCGGAACGATCGCCCACGACACGATGGGCTACCACGACTGGTACGGAACCGCCTCGCCGTCGCTGATCAACTGGTTCCCGGACATCGCTGTGGGGACACTGTCGGGCCAAAGCCAGGCCGCTTGGGCAATCAACGGCAACTCAAACTACGTTGTGGTCGGGGGCGAGTTCCCCACCATCAACGGCGGAGCCCAGGCCGGTCTAGGTCGATTTGCCGTGCCCTCCAAGTCCACCAACAAGCAGGGCCCCCGGCTTGGCGGAACAAATTGGGTCCCTACGGTGACAGCGTTGTCCAACACCGTAGGCCGTGTGTCAATCCCGGCTAACTGGGATCGCGACAATTCCAACCTGACCTACTCCGTGGTTCGCGGAGGCAAGGTCGTCTACACGACCACGGCTACGTCGCAATTCTGGAACACGCCGACCATCAGCTTCATGGACACCGGTCTCACCGCCGGCCAGACGTACAACTACTACGTCAAAGCCACGGATGCAGACGGAAACGCCAACTACTCTCAAACCGTTTCTGTCACGATGCCGACCAATCTGGCCACCAGTGCTTACCTAATGGATGTCCTGAACGACGGCGCATCCAACTACTGGCGCTTGGGCGAGACCAGCGGCACGACCGCTACGGACATTGCTGGCTCCTCGCCCATGACCGCCAGCGGTGCAACCCAGGGCGCGGCGGGCGCTCTGTTGAACGACAGCAACACGGCCTACAGCTTCGCCGGATCAAGCAGCTCGTTCGCCTCAACACAGACGCCGGTCGTCGGACCGAACCTGTTCACCTCCGAGGTCTGGTTCCAAACGACGAGTACCAGCGGCGGAAAGATCCTCGGCTTCGGCAGCTCGAACACGGGCAACAGCAGTAGCTACGACCGTCATCTCTACATGACCCCAAGTGGTCAAGTGGTCTTCGGTGTGTATAACAACGCGGTGTCGACGGTGACCTCACCGAAGACCTACAACGACGGCAAATGGCACTACGCGGTCGCATCGCTGTCGTCTGCAGGAATGGTCCTGTACCTGGACGGCAAGAAGGTCGGTACCAACACCACGGCGACCGCCGGCCAGCCCTTCTCGGGCTACTGGCGTCTCGGTGGCGACAACCTCGGTGGCTGGCCGGGTAGCAGCAACGGCTACTTCGCCGGCGCCATCGACGAGGCGGCCATCTATCCGACCGCGCTGACTCCGACGCAGATCCAGCAGCACTACACCGACAGTGGTCGCACGGTCCCGACCGTCACCGCGCCGGCCGACGCCTACGGCAAGGCTGTGTTCAACGATCAACCGGATGTCTACTACCGAATGACGGACACAACCACCAAGGCGACGGACGTCTCCGGCAACGGGAACGACGGCCTGTACAGCGGCGGCTACACTCAGGGCGCCGCTGGCTCCCCCACCGGCGGCGGTTCTGGCGTCACGTTCGATGGTTCGAGTGGCACGTTGGGCTCCGCCGGCCCGGTCGTCGGTCCTTCGACGTACACCGAGGAGTCATGGTTCAAGACCACCACCACTGCCGGTGGCAAGATCATGGGCTTCGGCGACCAGCAGACCGGTAACAGTGGCAACTACGACCGCCACGTCTACATGCTGCCCTCGGGCCAGCTCGTCTTCGGCACCTGGACCGGCCAAACCAACTTGGCTACCAGCAGCGCGGCCTACAACGACGGGAACTGGCACTACGTCGTCGCGACCCAGGGTTCGGACGGGATGACCCTGTATGTCGACGGTGTTGTGGTCGCTACGAACGCGCAGACGAGCCAGCAGGCCTACAACGGATACTGGCGCGTCGGGGGTGACTCCTCCTGGGCCGGCAGCAACTACTTCGCCGGCACCATCGATGAGGCTGCTTTCTACAGCAGCGAGTTGAGCCCGCGGCAGATCGCTGCTCATTACAACGCGGCCACCGTGAACCACGCCCCGACGGCTTCCTTCACGGCGACGGCCAGCGGTCTGACAGCTTCTGTCGACGGCTCGGCATCCTCGGATCCCGACACCGGTGACTCGGTAGCGTCCTACGTCTGGGACTTCGGAGACGGCTCGCAGCCGGTGACCACCACCACCCCGACGACGTCCCACACCTACAGTGCGGGCGGGAGCTACACGATCACGCTGACGGTCAAGGACAGCTCGGGTACGGCTTCCACCGCCACCACCCACGCTGTGACGGTGGCCGCACCGCCGGCGAACGTGCCCCCCGTAGCGGCGTTCACCTCCAGCGTGGCGCACAACGTCGCGAGCTTCGACGGCTCGGGTTCGAGCGACAGCGACGGCACCGTAGCTTCCTACGACTGGGACTTCGGAGACGGCAGCACCCACGCCACCACCGCCAAGCCCAACCACACCTACACGTCGGCCGGCAGCTACAACGTCACGCTGACCGTCACCGACAACCAGGGCGCGACGAACTCGGTGACCAAGTCGATCACCGTCGGCGGCTCCAACCAGGCACCGGCAGCAGCGTTCACCTCGAGCGTGGCCGGCCGCGTGGCGTCCTTCGACGGCACGGGGTCGAGCGACAGCGACGGCACCGTAGCTTCCTACGACTGGGACTTCGGAGACGGCAGCACCCACGCCACCACCGCCAAGCCCAACCACACCTACACGTCGGCCGGCAGCTACAACGTCACGCTGACCGTCACCGACAACGATGGTGCGACCGGTTCGGTCACGCACTCGGTGACGGTGGTGAACCAGCCCCCGACAGCGGCGTTCACCTCCAGCGTGGCGCACAACGTCGCGAGCTTCGACGGCACGGGGTCGAGCGACAGCGACGGCACCGTGGCTTCCTACGACTGGGACTTCGGAGACGGAAGCACCCACGCCACCACCGCCAAGCCCAACCACACCTACACGTCGGCCGGCAGCTACAACGTCACGCTGACCGTCACCGACAACGACGGTGGCACCAACGCCCTGACCAAAACGGTCACGGTGGGCGGAGCCAACCAACCGCCGACGGTCGTCTGGTCTTCGAGTGTGAGTGGCCTCGTTGCCACGTTCTCGTCGGCCGGAACAACCGACGCGGATGGAACAGTGGCCGGTCTGTCCTGGGACTTCGGGGATGGTTCGGGAACGAGCACGTCGGCGAACCCGTCGTACACCTACACCCGCAGCGGTACGTACCAGGTCACGCTCACGGCAACCGACAACGACGGCGCGAAGACCTCGGTCACCCACGCCGTCACCATCGCCAACCAGCCGCCGACGGCCTCGTTCAAGGCCACGGCGAACCAGTTGGCCGTGGCGTTCGATTCCTCGGCTTCCAGTGACCCGGAGAACGACTCGCTCACGTACGCGTGGGACTTCGGAGACGGGTCGGGTACGAGCACGGCCGCTAACCCGAACTACACGTACGGGACGGCGGGCACCTACACCGTGAAGCTCACAGTGAACGACGGGCATGGGAACTCGGCGTCGACGTCGCGGCAGCTCACCGTGAGCGCGGTTCCCGCCGACATCGCCACGGACACGTTCACGCGGACCACCACGAATGGTTGGGGAACGGCGGACAAGGGCGGTGCCTGGACGTTGTCCGGAACTGCATCCAAGTTCGCCACCAACGGCAACATCGGCACTATGACCGCGACGGGTCCCGGAAATGGTCAGACTGCCTACTTGAACGGGGTGTCCGCGGCCGACATCAACTGGGTCTTGGATACTTCGGTGCCCACGGTGGCAACCGGCGGCGGTTATTACATAACTCTTATGGGACGCCACACGAGCACCGGCGAGTACCGGCTGAAGCTGCTGTACCAGAGCACGGGCTCGGTTCAGCTGCTGTTGACCAAGGTCGTGTCCGGCACGGAGACATCGATCAAGACAGTGTCGGTGGCCGGTTTGACCTACACCGGTGGAGACGTGCTGCGCATCCGGTTCACCATCAAGGGCTCTGCTTTGACTGGGACAGTATGGAAAGCGACGGGCACCGAGCCGACGTCACCGCAACTGACCGCCAGCGATTCCACTGCGGCGCTGCAGCCGGCCGGCTCCATCGCGCTGCAGTCTTATCTGTCAGGCTCAGTAACCAACGCGCCAGTGATGTTCAGTTACGACAACCTGTCCGTCAAACCCAACTAGGTTAGTACCTGTAGATAAACACCCCGCTGAATGCGCGGCCGGTATATCCGGCCGCGCATTCACGTTTGGGTCGGAACGTCGCAGGCAGTGACTGCTGACCGTGCGAGAGCGCATAGCCGCGCCCGACCACCTACGAGGCATTGGTGTGCGTCGAACATCACACAGGCCGCTCCTCACAATCGGCCCCGTCGGGTCTACTAGCCTGGGCAAACCACCGCGGGCACAACAGCAATTCATCTCGGGGGATGAGCTTCCGCGAACGGTCGGTCGTAGGATGCGCCGGCCGGGTTTCCCCGAGGAAAGAACGATTGTCTTGACCGCGACGCCGGCCGCCCCTTCCCGCTCAACTGCACGTGCGCGAGCACGAAGGCTCCTTGCAATGGTGCTGTTCATGATGTTGGCACCCTTCTCACCATTGGTCGTACCGCCAGCGGAAGCAACCTTGGATTCGGCGGGCACTGCCGGGTCGGTTTCGGTGGGGTCGGCGGCGTATGCAGCTCCGGCGGGCGCGTTGTTCGTCTCGCCTGGTGGCAATGACCAAGCCTCTGGCCTGGTCGCAGCGCCTTTACGGACAGTGACTGCGGCCGTCAACCGGGCGACCGCTGGCCAGACCATCGTGCTACGTGCCGGCACCTACCACGAGTCGGTGACCATCCCTGCTGCGAAAAACGGGGTCACTATCCAGGCCTATCCCCATGAGACGGTCTGGTTCGATGGCACCAGCGCAGTCACCGGCTGGGCCCAGCAAGGCAGCGTCTACGTTCGCTCGAACTGGACCGCCCTGTTCAGCCACAACGCGAGCTTTATCAGCGGCCAGTATCCGAGCGGTCAGTCTCCGTTCGTCGGATCACAAAACCCCATGGCTGCTTGGCCCGACGCAGTATGGATCGACGACGTCCAGCAACGCCAAGTTGCCACCAAAGCACAAGTCGTACCCGGCACCTTTTTCGTGGACTACACCACTAAACAACTTGTTCTGGGCACCAACCCCTCCGGGCACTCCGTCCGCGCCAGTGACCTGCAGCAAGCCATCATCAGTCTCGCACCGTCTGTGAAACTCCAGGGCTTCGGCGTACGCCGTTACGCCACAACGCTGGACCAATTGGGAACAGTCCGAATCCAAGGAACCGGTTCCTCCCTACGTGACCTGGTCATCACCGAGAACTCCACGCAAGGCCTGAGCATCATCACCAGCAAGGTCCTCCTTGAACGCATCAGCTCCACGAATAACGGCATGACCGGGATCCACGGCAACAACGCCGACGGCTTGATCGTGCGCGACTGCCTTGCCCAAGGCAACAATGCCCAACAATTCAACCCTTCACCCTCCGCCGCAGGCATGAAGATCGGGCGAACCCGCGGAGTCACCGTCGAAAACAGCGAGTTCACTGCCAATCAAGCCAACGGCCTCTGGTTCGACGAGGCAGTCGTCGGCTTCACCGTTGTCGACAGCCGGTTCACCGGAAACACCGTCGGAGCCGAACTCGAACTCTCCGACACCGGGATCTTCGCGAATAACGCGATCACCGGCGGCAAGCAAGCGCTGTACATCTACAACACCGGCAACGTACAGGTCTACAACAACTCCTTCGCCAACTACACCGTCGGCGGAGTATTCATGTCCCAAGACCACCGACGCCAAGCCAACCCCGACGACCCCGGACACGACCCCCGATACCCCGCCGGTGACCCCACCAACCCCTGGCTGACCCGCAACATCACCGTAGCCAACAACACCTTCGGCGCCAGCCAGGGACTGTTCCAGGTCTACGCCCTGGACAAAGAAACAAAAATCCCCGCCGACAAAATGAACCTCACCATCAACGGCAACCAATTCGCACCCACCCCCACCATGGTCGGCTGGGGCGGCTCCGACAACGTCACCGTCACCAAATACACCACCCCAGCAGCCCTGGCCACCGCCAAGAACACCACCTGGCGCAACACCCAGGTCAACCCCCTACCACCAGCCCCACCACCGCAGGCAACGCCGCCGCTATCCCCCTCCCCGCCACCATCGCCACCACCATCGGCGCCACCACCGGCACCAAACAAGTCGGCCCCTACCTCAGCGGCGCATCCGAACAAACTGTGGCTCCCGTCGTCATCGCGAAAGACACGTTCACTCGGGTGACCAAGAGCGGATGGGGCAATGCCGACAAGGGCGGCGCGTGGACGTTGTCGGGAGTGAACACGCAGTTCGCAACAAACGGTTCGGTCGGCGCGATGACTGCCACCGGACCAGGCAACGGAAGTGCCTCCTACCTGCCTGGGGTTTCGGCCAAGGACATCAACTATTCGCTGGAGGTCACCGTTCCCAGGCAGTCCAGTGGTAGCGGGTACTACGCCACGCTCATAGGCCGACACACGACCAGCGGTGATTACCGGCTCAAGCTGATTTTTGGCAGCGCTGGCACCATCCGCCTTCAGGTCTCAAAGCTCGTCGCCAATTCAGAGACGGCTCTGCAGACGGTCGCTGTCAATGGTGTCAACTACACAGGCGGAAGCGCTCTGCGAGCGAGATTCGTGCTTAACGGTGCCACTCTCAGCGGCTCAGTGTGGTCTACCTCAGGCGCCGAGCCACGCTCGCCGCAGCTCTCGACGACGGACAACACACCAGCCCTTCAGTCACCGGGATCAGTGGGCCTTCAGTCGTATGTGTCCAGCGCTGCGAACAGTGGCGCGGTGACCTTCACCTACAACGACCTGCTTGTGCAGCCGGCCTGACGCAAACCCCGGACAAGCGGTGCCTGGCGATGGCAGGATCGACCAGACACGCGGTGGATCAGGTTGAACGTCGAGGGGGCAATGGCCGGTGTCGGGTTCGCAACCCATGGGCTTTCCGACCAAGACGGTCGCCGCCGCAGTTCTCGGCGCGGCCATCTGCACACTGATGCTGGTGATGCTCCCACGGACCAGTGACTCCTCGTACACGGGGTCGGTTTCGGTGGGGTCGGCGGCGTATGCAGCTCCGGCGGGCGCGTTGTTCGTCTCGCCTGGTGGCAATGACCAAGCCTCTGGCCTGGTCGCAGCGCCTTTACGGACAGTGACTGCGGCCGTCAACCGGGCGACCGCTGGCCAGACCATCGTGCTACGTGCCGGCACCTACCACGAGTCGGTGACCATCCCTGCTGCGAAAAACGGGGTCACTATCCAGGCCTATCCCCATGAGACGGTCTGGTTCGATGGCACCAGCGCAGTCACCGGCTGGGCCCAGCAAGGCAGCGTCTACGTTCGCTCGAACTGGACCGCCCTGTTCAGCCACAACGCGAGCTTTATCAGCGGCCAGTATCCGAGCGGTCAGTCTCCGTTCGTCGGATCACAAAACCCCATGGCTGCTTGGCCCGACGCAGTATGGATCGACGACGTCCAGCAACGCCAAGTTGCCACCAAAGCACAAGTCGTACCCGGCACCTTTTTCGTGGACTACACCACTAAACAACTTGTTCTGGGCACCAACCCCTCCGGGCACTCCGTCCGCGCCAGTGACCTGCAGCAAGCCATCATCAGTCTCGCACCGTCTGTGAAACTCCAGGGCTTCGGCGTACGCCGTTACGCCACAACGCTGGACCAATTGGGAACAGTCCGAATCCAAGGAACCGGTTCCTCCCTACGTGACCTGGTCATCACCGAGAACTCCACGCAAGGCCTGAGCATCATCACCAGCAAGGTCCTCCTTGAACGCATCAGCTCCACGAATAACGGCATGACCGGGATCCACGGCAACAACGCCGACGGCTTGATCGTGCGCGACTGCCTTGCCCAAGGCAACAATGCCCAACAATTCAACCCTTCACCCTCCGCCGCAGGCATGAAGATCGGGCGAACCCGCGGAGTCACCGTCGAAAACAGCGAGTTCACTGCCAATCAAGCCAACGGCCTCTGGTTCGACGAGGCAGTCGTCGGCTTCACCGTTGTCGACAGCCGGTTCACCGGAAACACCGTCGGAGCCGAACTCGAACTCTCCGACACCGGGATCTTCGCGAATAACGCGATCACCGGCGGCAAGCAAGCGCTGTACATCTACAACACCGGCAACGTACAGGTCTACAACAACTCCTTCGCCAACTACACCGTCGGCGGAGTATTCATGTCCCAAGACCACCGACGCCAAGCCAACCCCGACGACCCCGGACACGACCCCCGATACCCCGCCGGTGACCCCACCAACCCCTGGCTGACCCGCAACATCACCGTAGCCAACAACACCTTCGGCGCCAGCCAGGGACTGTTCCAGGTCTACGCCCTGGACAAAGAAACAAAAATCCCCGCCGACAAAATGAACCTCACCATCAACGGCAACCAATTCGCACCCACCCCCACCATGGTCGGCTGGGGCGGCTCCGACAACGTCACCGTCACCAAATACACCACCCCAGCAGCCCTGGCCACCGCCAAGAACACCACCTGGCGCAACACCCAGGTCAACCCCCTACCACCAGCCCCACCACCGCAGGCAACGCCGCCGCTATCCCCCTCCCCGCCACCATCGCCACCACCATCGGCGCCACCACCGGCACCAAACAAGTCGGCCCCTACCTCAGCGGCGCATCAGACAGCTGGAACAAGTAGACCTAAGGTGAGTAAACTCCAGGTCAAGAAACTCTAAAGGAAAGCGCGTCGTCGTCGCCGCGCGGATCGACTAGTGAGGTCGACGACAATGACCAAACCGCTCGTGGGATACCTACCCGGCGTGTTCGACATGTTCCACATCGGACATCTCAACGTGCTGCGGAACGCCAGGCTCAGCTGCGACTACCTCATCGCTGGCGTCGTCAGCGACGAGCGATCGCTGACTGCCAAGGGCAAAACCCCCGTCGTGCCGTTGATCGAGCGACTCGAAATCGTCCAAAGCATTCGCTACGTCGACGAGGCCGTTGTCGAAGACGTCCCGGAGAAGTTGCAGATGTGGGAGCGGCTGAAGTTCGACGTCATCATCAAGGGCGACGACTGGCGAGGAACCGACAAGGGCCGCAAGCTCGAAGCGGACTTCGCCAGCGTGGGCGTTCAGGTGGTCTACCTGCCTTACACCATGGTCACCTCGAGCACCATGCTGCGCCAGGCATTGCACTCCCGGCTCGCCGGCGAATAGCCGTCCTACAGAGCGGACATTTCTCGGTACCACCGGGCACACCCAAGCAAGAAGTAAGCAAGGTTGGCCAGCATCACCAGGGTGTACACGACCACGAATACTGGCGGTGCAGCGAGTAGCAACATGACTACGCAAAGTAGTCCGTAGTCGACAGGCAACACCAGCAGCGATGCGAGGACCGGCGCATGCTCATGAGGGTTCACCAGCGGCGTCGCTACCGCCGACTGTCCAGCTTTTGCAGCCGTCACCCTACGCAGTTGATCGGTGAGCGTGAGAGCGAAGTACGACGAGGCCTGCACCACACCGAACACCAAGGGCACCAGTAGCAGCGCTTCGCGAGGCAGGTCGAAGAACCGATACCACGAGATCAGTACGGCGGCATGCAGGCTCGAGACCTTAACGGCGTCCACCACGTGGTCCAGCCACTCACCGCCGGCCGATCCGCCGCCGCGCAGACGGGCCAGTTGCCCGTCAGCGGAATCCAGCGCGTAACCCAACGCCAAAAGCACCGCTACCGCCACGGCCATGCCAATTCCGGGATGCACCAACGCCAAAACCAGGATCCCGGCCGCACTACACAGCGCACTGAGCGCCGTCACCCTGTTCGGCGTCCACCCCCACACATAGGCCAGAGCCGCCAACTGGCGCCCGACCGGGCGGTTGACCCAGCGCGAGTAGCCACCGGCACCTCGGGCACTCTTCTGGGCTGACGCGAGCCGCTGCACAGCCTGCTGCCGATTCTCCATGGTGGACATCGTCTCTGGAAGGCCTCTCACCGTCTCCTAGGAACCAAGCGGAAAGCCAACCTTACGGAAATCTGGCGTTCAGCATGCAATTCCGTGACGAACTGCTAGCCTTCCCTAGACGTTTTATTTACCTTCCGTTGGGTTGACATCGGGGTCGCTCGCAGGTATTAGGAGCTCAAAACACACATGTCCACACAACGGCGGCGACTGCTGTTCATTCACTCCTCCGATGAGTTGTACGGCGCGGACCGCGTCCTGCTCGATCAGATCCTTGCGATTCCGGCAGGCGTCGACGTCGAGGTGTGGCTACCCGACGATCTTGAGCACGGAAGCTTTCCGTTGTGTCACCGCCTGGAACAGCTCGGGGTGACCGTGCGTCACCTTCCGCTGCCCATCATGCGACGCGCCTATCAGACCCCGACCGGTTTTCTGGGCCTCGGCGGCCGCAGCGTCAGTCTGGTACGTCGCCTGCGCGCCCACCAGCCGGACGTTGTCTACTGCACGACCAGCGCCACCTTCCTCGCCGCGCCCGCCGCACAACTCGCACAGGTGCCCCACGTCATCGGTCACGTCCACGAGATCTGGAGTGGCACTGACCGCCGGATCCTCGGCCCGCTGGCCCGCGGCTGCGATCAGCTCCTTGCGATCTCCAACGCGGTCGTCGACAGCCTGCCGGACGCACTTCGCAGCCGCACGGCCATCGTGCCCAACGGCACCAGCGATCCGGGACGGTCCCAGCCGCTGGACGAGCGCAGCGGCGGTTTGACCTATCTCGTCGCGAGCCGATGGAACGCCTGGAAAGGCCACGGCACGCTTCTGGAGGCCTGGCGTCATGTGTCTGACGCCCGCCTCATCGTGCTCGGCGCAGCCCCGCCGAGCGGTGTAGCCACCGACGTGCGGGCTCTGGCTGCGCAGGTCGACCATCCCGACACCATCGAGATCGTCGGCGAGGTCGAGGACATCTCCCCCTACCTGGAGCGTGCCGATGTCATGATCGTGCCCTCGGAGCAGCCGGAGCCGTTCGGATTGGTCGCCATCGAGGCGTTCGCCCGATCACGACCGGTTCTTGCTTCCGCCGCCGGCGGCCTGCTGGACATCGTCACCGCTGAGCACGACGGTTGGTTCTTCCCGCCCGGCGACGCCGCTGCCCTGGCCGATCTACTCAAGCGCATCGACCGGGCCGAAGTGACTCGCGCCAGCGCGGCCGCACGCTCGACCTTCGAGACTCGCTTCACCAGTGAGCGGTACGCCACTAATTGGTGGAACCTGGTCAACGACGCCAGCCACCTGGTGGCCCCGCAGCCCGCGTCACGGGCGTTCGCACGCAACATCCCCACCCCGGTGGGCGCTCAGCGGCATGCCACGGCCAGCTGAAGCGCTCATCGACCACTCGCCGTACCCGTAGGCTCGGGGCCATGAAAGGGATCATCCTGGCCGGTGGTTCGGGGACGCGACTGCACCCGATCACCCGCGGCATCAGCAAGCAGCTCATGCCGATCTACGACAAACCGATGATCTACTACCCGCTGTCCACGCTGCTGACCGCGGGGATCCGCGAAGTGCTGGTCATCACCACGCCGCACGACGCCGACCAGTTCCGCCGACTGCTCGGCGACGGGGCCGAGTGGGGTATCGACCTGCAGTACGCGGTGCAGGCCTCGCCCGACGGTCTCGGCCAGGCGTTCCTCATCGGCGAGGACTTCATCGGGTCCGACAGCGTGGCCCTGGTGCTGGGCGACAACATCTTCTATGGCCCCGGCCTGGGTACGGCGTTGACGGCAAACCGTTCCGTCACGGGCGGCAACATCTTCGCCTACCGGGTGGCCGACCCCTCGGCGTACGGCGTGGTGGAGTTCGACCCGGACGGCAAGGTGCTCTCGATCGAGGAAAAGCCGGCCGAGCCGCGCAGCCGGTACGCGGTGCCCGGACTGTACTTCTATGACAACGACGTGGTCTCGATCGCCAAGTCTCTTCGGCCTTCGGAACGCGGCGAACTGGAGATCACCGGTGTCAACGAGACCTACCTGCAGCGCGGCGATCTGACCGTCACTGTGCTTCCGCGCGGCACCGCGTGGTTCGACACCGGGACATTCCAGGGCATGATGGCAGCCGCCCAGTTCGTGCAGGCGATCGAGGAACGCCAGGGCGACAAGATCGGCTGCGTCGAAGAAGTCTGCTGGCGCAACGGCTGGTTGTCCGACGAGCAGTTGGCCGACCTCGCGCGACCGCTGGTCAAGAGTGGGTACGGCCAGTACCTGCTGCAACTACTGGAAGAGGAATACGAAGTGGTGCGATCGTGAAGTTCGAACCACTGCCGATCGAGGGTGCCTTCGTCGTCACCCCGCGACAATTCCCCGACGATCGAGGCGTCTTCCTCGAGGGATTCCGGGGCGACCTGCTCGGCGAGCACCTCGGCCATCGCCCGGACATCGTGCAAACCAACATCTCGGTGTCCGGCCGCGGCACCGTGCGCGGGATCCACTTCGCCGACCTGCCCCCGGGCAGGCCAAGTACGTCACCGCGGTGTCCGGCTCCCTGATCGACTACATCGTCGACATCCGCACGGGCTCGCCGACGTTCGGTCAATGGGCCGCCGTGCAGCTGGACACCGTCGACCGCCGGGCGGTGTACGTCGGTGAGGGCCTCGGGCATGCCTTCTGCGCTCTCGAGGACGACACGACCGCCGTCTACCTGTGCACTGCCGCCTATAACCCCGAACGCGAGCACGGTGTCCACCCGCTGGATCCGCGGCTGGCCCTCACCTTCCCCGAAGACATCGAGCCGCTCCTGTCGCCCAAAGACGCGGCGGCCCCGACGCTCAGCGAGGCCGAGTCATCGGGGCTGTTGCCGACGTACGAGCAGTACCTGTCCCTGCAGGCCTCACTCGCCACCTGAGTCGAACAACGTGTCCCCGGCGTGCACCTCGCGCGCCGGACCCGCATCCACCGAACCGGCCGGTCGGTCCAGCAGGACGACGGGGACGGTGCGCAACATACCTGCCGTCTCGCCCTCGCCGGTGATGTCGGCCGGGTTCCACCGGACCATCTGATCCCCCGCTTCGACGTAGTCACCCTGGGCCGCCAGCACTTCGAAGCCCTTTCCCTCCAGCTTCACCGTGTTGATCCCGAGGTGGACGAGAACCCCGAGCTTGTCCTGCTCGTTCAGGACCACGAACGCGTGGGGATGGACCTTGACGACCTTTCCGGCGATCGGTGATACCACCGTGGCCGGCTCGAGGAGCGGCTCGATGGCCACGCCCGGCCCCACCATCTCGCCGGCGAAGACGGGGTCCTCGACCTCGGTGATGGGAATGACCCGACCCGCGCAGGGTGCGAGCAGCTTCACATCAGGTCCTCGATGTCGTCGGCCAGGGTGTCGGCCTCCGGCCCGACGACGACCTGCACGACGTTGCCGGACACGACGACCCCGTGCGCTCCAGCCGCCTTCAGCGCGGCTTCGTCGACCAGCGAACCGTCCTCGACCTCCGTGCGCAGACGCGTGATGCACGGCTCGATCTCGACGATGTTGTCGGCGCCACCGAGGCCGGCCAGGATGTCTTCAGCTTTTCCCATGATGTGCTCCTTCTCGGTCAAATCCCGGGTTCGTAGTGGGGATCAGTCTGGATCCGTGGCGGTCACTTTGGCCAGACCTCGCGGATTGTCCGGATCCAGCCCCAGCGACAGGGCCAGCGACTCCACGATCAACTGGGCCGGAACGATCGATGCGATCGGCGAAAGCGCTTCGGTCAACCGCGGGCCCGCGACCGCTACGTCGACGGCGTCGGCGAATTGCGCGTTGCCTCCGATACCGACGGTCGTCGCACCGCGGGCGTCCAGGTCCTGCGCCAACTCGATCATCGGCGTACTCATCGGACCGTCGGCAGCGGACACCAGCACCGCCGACATACCGCCGGTCACCACCGAGATCGGACCGTGCCGCAGATCGGCGTAGGAGTAGCCGCGCACCGGGCGTAGGCAGGTCTCCTCCAGTTTGAGCGCCGTCTCCAGCGCCGTGCCCATCAGCAACCCCCTACCGCTGACCACGGCGTACGCCGAGTCCCTCAGTGCCGCAACGGCTTCGGGGACCCCGGCCCGCTCGGCCAGCAACCGCTGGATCTCATCGGGGATGGTCGCCAGCTCATCGTCGTACGCCGATGGGTCGCCTGATAGCGCGGTGCCCAGCACCGCCATGGCCACCGTCTGGGAGACGTAGGTCTTGGTAGCCGGAACGGCAAGCTCCGGGCCGGCCTGCGTCAGCAGACCGAGGTCGGCGGCGGCCAGCAACGGTGAGTCCGGCACGTTGGCCACGGCGATCGTCGCCGCACCGCAATCCTTGGCCCACTGCTGGGTCTGCACGATCTCCTCGGTCTGTCCCGACTGGGAGACGCTCACCACCAGCGCATCGGACAGGTCGAGCTTGGCGCCGTAGTGGGTGGCCACACTCGGCGACACGAGGCCGGCCAGCACACCGGAGTGGGTCTCCAGCAGGTAGCGACCGTAGATGGCGGCGTTGTCACTGCTGCCCCGGGCTACGAAGAGCACCTGCCGGCGCCCGGCATACGTCGCAGCAATTCGGTCCCGCAGCGGGATGAGCGCATCCAGCGTGTCCCGAACCGCCTGCGGCTGTTGAGCGATCTCCCGCCCCATCTGTGTCTCTCGCACATCTTCCACGTCAGGTGGCCTCCGATCGTTCCTTGACGCATTCCGTCGCTCGCAGCATGATATGCGAACTGGTCCGGACCAGACCGTACCAGTTCAACACCGCCTGAGACCAGCGTCAGGAGAGGGAGGATTCCGTGCCCATACGCCACATCACCGACGGGCCGGAGCCGAAATACGCGCAGCTGCGCGAAGCCCTCACGGTCATGGCCACTCGCGAGCTCCAGCCGGACGACGCCCTTCCCTCCGAGCGGGAGTTGATGCGCCGGTACGGCGTGTCCCGGGCGACCGTGCGCCGCGCCATCGAGAGCCTGACCGCGGACGGATTGCTGCACCGCATCCATGGAAAGGGCACGTTCGTCGCACGGCCCCGGTTGGAGTCCGACCTGCACCTGGCCTCGTTCAGCCAGGACATGGCCCGACGCGGATTCGCACCCTCGACAGCCATCCTCACTCTCGAAATCGGCACTCCCCCGCCGGAAGTCGCCCAACAACTCGAACTGCCGCGCCGGGGCCGTGCCTGGCGGCTCGAGCGCATCCGGTTCGCCGATGAGGTGCCCATCGCCTTGGAGGATGGCTGGTACCCGGCCCATCTGTTGCCCGATCTCGACCAACGCGATCTGACCGGGTCGCTGTACAAGGTGCTCGCCCAGGAGTACGGCCTGGTGATCGACCGCGCCGAGCAGACCCTGTGGGGCGAAACCGCCGATCCACAGACCGCGCGTCGCCTGAAGACCCCCGCCAACGCCGCCCTGCTGGTATTCCAGCGTCTCAGCACGGCACGCGGCGTCCCCGTCGAGTACGTCGTATCCCGCTACCGCGGCGACCGCTACTCGATCCACATGAGCCTCGACCAACCCCAACCCACCCCGAAGGAGCACTGATGAGTACCGCAGACGTGCCGGCGAGTTCGCCACCCGCCACCAACAAGAAACGCTTCAACCTGGCCCCCATCCAGAAGTTCGGCCGCAGTCTGATGCTGCCGATCGCCGCTTTGCCGGTGGCCGGTCTGATGCTGCGCCTCGGCCAGCCCGACCTCCTCGGCAAGGACGGTCTGGGCTGGGACAAGGTGGCGGCGGTCGTCGGCGCTGCCGGTAGCGCCCTGTTCAACAACCTGCCGCTGCTGTTCGCCGTCGGTATCGCCATCGGCATGGCCAAAAAGGCCGACGGCTCAACGGCTTTGGCCGCTGTCGTGGGCTACCTGGTCTTCAAGAGTGTCGGCGATGCGATGTCGCCCTACATCCTCGGCGAACCCAAAGAGGGAGCCACCCAGGACCTGATCAATTTCGGTGTGCTCGGCGGCATCATCGCGGGTCTGGTCTCGGCCTTCCTATGGCAGAAGTACCACCGGATCAAACTGCCTCCGTATCTCGCGTTCTTCGGCGGACGGCGGTTCGTGCCGATCATTACGGCGTTCGCGATGCTGATCATCTCGGTGCTGATGTCCTTCATCTACCAGCCGTTCAACACCGGCCTCACCGACCTGGGCAACTGGGTAGCGCACAACGACGTCATCGGCGGATTCGTCTACGGCACCGCGAACCGGTTGCTCATCCCGCTGGGCCTGCACCACATCCTCAACAACCCGCCGTGGTTCATCTTCGGCACCTACACCCCCGCCGGCGGCCAGCCGGTCCACGGTGACATCGCGCGGTTCCTGTCCGGCGACCCGACGGCAGGTGCCTTCATGACCGGCTTCTTCCCGATCATGATGTTCGCCCTCCCGGCCGCCGCCCTGGCGATCTACCAGGAGGCCAAGTTCAAGCACAAGAAGGCCGTCGGTGGCGTCATGCTCTCGGTCGCGCTGACCGCCTTCCTCACCGGTGTCACCGAGCCGCTGGAGTTCGCCTTCATGTTCGTCGCGTGGCCGCTCTACGTCATCCACGCTGTCCTGACCGGTACTTCGTTGGCACTGGTCAACGCGTTGGGCATCAAGGACGGGTTCTCTTTCAGCGCAGGACTTTTCGACTACGTGCTCAACTTCAACATCGCAACGAAGCCGCTGCTGTTGATACCCATCGGCCTGGGCTACGCAGTCGTGTACTACTTCCTGTTCCGCTTCGTCATCCGCAAGATGAACCTGAAGACCCCTGGTCGCGAGGACGACGACGAAGCCTCGATGGCGGAAGCAGACACCAGCGCGTGATCATCACCGCACCGCAGGTGCTCACCCCGGCGCGGACCCTCGCGCCGGGGTGGGTCGAGGTCTCCGGCGACTCGATCGTCGCGATCGGTGAGGGTACGCCGGCCGGCCGGGTCGACGTACCCCTCACCGGCACACTCGTGCCCGGCTTCGTGGACACCCACGTGCACGGTGGCGGCGGCGCCTCCTTCGACGCCGGCACAGCGGAGGCTGCCGAGACGGTCACGTCCGCGCACCTGGCCCACGGCACGACCTCGATGATCGCTTCGCTGGTCACGATGTCCCACGAGGACATGGACCGGGCGGTGCGCGAGCTGGCGTTGCTCACGAGCGACGGACGCCTTGCGGGCATCCATCTGGAAGGTCCGTGGCTGTCACCGCTGCATCGCGGAGCGCACGACCCGACGCTGCTGGAAAACCCCACACCGCAACGTATTTCGCGGGTTCTTGAACTCGGCGACACAGCGATCCGGATGGTCACGGTCGCCCCCGAACTGCCCGGTGGTTTGGAAGCCGTCGCGCACCTGGCGTCCTCGGGGGTCGTCGCCGCCGTCGGACACACCGACGCGACGTACGAGCAGGCAGCTCTGGCACTGACGTCCGGGGCGACGGCAGGCACCCACCTGTTCAATGCGATGACTCCGCTGAACCACCGCGCACCGGGTGCCGTTGGCGCGCTGCTGGATTCGGATGCGGTCGTGGAGTTGATCTGCGACGGGGTGCACCTGCACCCGGCCACGATCCGCATCGCCGCCGACGTCGCGCAGGAACGGTTCGTGCTGGTCACCGACGCGATGGCGGCGGCAGCGAGCGCCGATGGGGACTACCGCCTCGGCCCGCTCGATGTCTTCGTGCGCGACGGGGTCGCGCGACTGGCCGACGGCACGATCGCCGGTTCGACCCTGACAATGGCTCGAGCAGTGCAGTTCTGCGTTTCCGTCGTCGGGTTGCCGCTGGACGTCGTGCTACCCGCCGCGACCTCGAGGCCGGCGGAACACCTGGGGCTGGAGAGGGTGGGTTCGCTCGCGCCCGGCAACTTTGCCGACCTGGTGGAGTTGGACGAAACCCTTGAGGTCGCACGGGTGATGCGGCATGGATCCTGGTTGACGCCAATGCGTTGACCCCTTGGAGGGACCAGCCCTCGACCCTTCTGCGGATCACGCCCGAATCGACTCCCGGCGGAAGGACTAGCTAAGCCTTTGATACGCCTTCGTGATGAGTGCGCTGCGTTCGGCAAGGCCTCGCATGTTCTTGGGACGTGTAGCAATGGAGACCACCGGAGAGGACACAAACTCCTGCTCACGCACCAACCACCGCCGTCGCGGGGTGGCGCGCTCGAGCAGCCTTGCGTAGTACTCCTGGGCGGCGGGCTCCCGCGCGAGCAGCACCTTGTTGAAGGCGATCGCAAATGGACGAAGGCCGGAACCATCGGCCAGATAGGAAAGAGTCCCCTCGGCGACTCCGGGCCACGAGCCGTTGAACACGTCGTCGGCGATGACGATACCGCGCTCCGTGCACGCCGCCTCGGCCAACTTCAGGTCCGAATGCACGATCTCTTTGGTGTGGCCACCGTCGACACTGAACAGGCGAGCTCCCGCAGGTAAATCGGCAGCGAGTTGGTCGCGGGTGATCGTGGTGGAATCAGCCTCACGGACAACGAGGGTCTGCGGCATGCCCCACCGCTTCACGTTCGCGACGAACCGTTCGCGGTCCCCCGAACCCGACCGATCGATGTTGAGATCCTGAGCACCGAAGACATCCACTGCCAGGGATGGACCCGTGGGCGACAACAGTTGCAGTGCGATGAAGAGCTTTCCGTGGTGAACGCCGATCTCCGCCACGCCACCGCCATCCGCGGGTTCTCCGTCCAGCACCATCGCGAGGACGTCGAGGGCGTGAGGAGCTAACCAGCCTCGGACTGAACGAATCCCTACGAATCGGTAAGTTGCGAAGGACATGGACGCATCGTAGGGGGTTGAACTCCGCTTGCGGCGCCTCAGTATCGGGTTTCCACAGCAGAGGGTGCGCGCCGGGCCGAGCGCCGCAGCCAGCACCACTGAATCACGACCCCGACCGCCTCCGCAGCTGCTTCGATTGCGACAGCCCCGCTGGGGCCGAATCGCAGCGCCGCGAAACCAATGGTCGACAAGACAATGACGGCCGCCGGAACGATCGCGGCGGTCAGGTAGTTGGCTTGCCCGGTCGCGACCATGCTCAATCCCAGACCCATCGAGGTGCAGATGATGGCCAGAAGCAGTCCCGACCATGCGGCGACCGGGTACGGGATGTCCACCGCGCCGGAGAACATCAGTCGGCTGACGCTGGGGGCCAGTGCGGCGTAGAGCAGACCGCTGACCACGCCCATCAGCAGGCAGAGTCGCTGGGCGGTCCGGATTCGGTGCGCGCGCTCAACGGCGGGGGCACCGCCGATCCAGCTCTGCAACCGCGCGGGCACCGAGTACAACACGAGGACGCCCATCCGCATCAGTCGCTCGGTTGCCGCGAAAACCGCCGTTGATCCGGGGGCGACCAGTTGAACCAGCGTGACGGGCAGGCCGGTGTAGATGGCGCTGATGGCCCGGCCGGACCCCATGATCAGCTGCCCGCGCGCCGCAGCAGGACCGGCCAGCCAGTCCGCTCTGGTCAGTCGCGAGCTCGGACCGATGATGCGTCCGGCAATGACCAGCGTGGCCGGCATGGACAGCCACATCAGCAGGCTGTAAGCAATGAACGGAGCGCCGTGTGAGATAGCCACCGCAGCGACGACTGAGATCACGATCCTCGGCAGCGATTCCGACCACAACACTGCCACCGGCCGGCCGACGCCCACGAAGTACCACTGCGGTGTCATCGCCTGTGCCGCCGCCGCTCCCGCCAGCACCGCTGCCGGACCGGCGTAGTCACCAACCAGCAGCCAGGTCAGGGCACTGGCCAGGATCACTCCGGGGATGACAGTGATGGGTCGCGACGTCAGTGAGAGCCGGTACTGCTCGTCGGCATCGTGCCGGGACATCCCCGCCACTCGCTGAGGGCCGACCACTCCCCAACCCATCTCCGTCGCGACGGCAATGGCGCCGCCGAGCGACTGGGCCAACGCCATTGCGGTCCAGCCTGAGGCGCCGAACCGGGCGGTGACGGCGGGGATGACGAGCAGCGGCGACAGGAACCCTGCTGCCGGAATCAGGAGATAGAGCACCATCTCGCGCGCCTGGCGCCTGCGACCCATAGCGCAGATGATTGTGCCGCAGGTCCTATCCCCACGCAGCGCCTCTCCCGCATGCTGCCTTGTTTACGATCCGAAGGTTACGGCCACCAGGACGACGTTGAGCGTTCCGACCGCCGCCGCGACGCCCCACGCGAAGACCTTCATCGCCGGCCCGTTCACCCGGTCCCCCATCAGCCGCCGGTCCGACGTCAGCCGCACCAACGGGATCAGCGCGGCCAGGATCCCCAGGGACAGAACCACCTGGGAGCACAACAGACCGGTGACCGGTGAGACACCCAGGACGATCAGGGCGACAGCCGGGACGAGGGTCACCGCTCGTCGTAGATAGGGCGAGATCCGTTTGCGAAGGAGCCCCGTCATGATGATCTCGCCAGCGGCCGTGCCCACCGCGGTCGAGGTCAGTCCCGAGAGCAGCAGAGCCACGAGGAACGCCCACATCGCACCCCGCCCGACCCGGTCGGAGACGGCCGCGGCGATACTGCCGAAGTCACCGTCCTGCTGCCCGTGCAGAGCACCCGCACCGAAGAGCAGCATCGACACGTTCACGCCACCGGCGAGAACCATCGCCTTGGCGACCTGGCTGCGTTGCGTGCTCGGCGACTCCCGCTGCCGGGCGCTCAGGCCGGAATGCAGATAGATCGCGTGCGGCATGATCGTCGCGCCGACGATAGCGGCCGCGATCAGCACCTCGTCGGTTTGCTGAAGACGCGGCACCAACCCCTCCATCGCGGACCCGACCGACGGTGGCGCGGCGGCCATCCCGAGGACGAACGCGCCGCCGATGATCAGCATCGAAAGGACCGCGAGCCGCTCCAGGGATGCCGGGCCCTGCCGGTCACGTACGGCGAGGATCACCAGTCCCAGACCGCCGGCGAGGACCGCCGCGGGGAGCATGGGCAGCCCGAAGAGCAGATGCAGCGCTACGGCAGCTCCGATGACCTCGGCGAGATCCGTTGCCATCGCTACCATTTCGGCCTGCGCCCAATAAGCTCCCCGGCCGGTGCGACCGAGCCGGTCGCGCATCAACTCCGGCAGGGAGTGCCCGGTGACGCTGCCCAGCTTCCCCGATAGATACTGCATCGGCGCAGCGACCGCGCTCGCGCAGACGACAACCCACAGCAGGGCGTACCCGAACCGAGCCCCCGCGGAGGTGTTGGCTGCGATGTTGCCCGGATCGACGTACGCAATGGCGGCGACGAACGCCGGTCCGAGGGTGAGGCTGCCCCTGCGCGGAAGGCGCAGGGGCAGCACGGTCATGAGCCGACCTTCGCGTCCACCTCGTAGCTGGTGTTGATCGACTCGAAGAAGTTGACCAACTGCAGCGTGTCGTTCGCCGTTGCCATCCATTTGGCCGGATTGCTGACGCCCCAATGGGGTTCGAAGCCCAGCTCCTCCAACCGCCGGTCGGCGAGGTACTGCACGTAGGTGTTGATGTAGTCGGCGTTCAGCCCGAGGATGCCGCGCGGCAACAGGTCCCGGTTGTAGGCCGACTCCATCTCGACCCCGTCCAGGATCATCTGGCGGATCTCCTCGGCGAACTCCTCGGTCTGCAGGTCCGGGTTCTCATCCAGCACGGTCAGGATGAGATTGATCCCGAACTTCAGGTGCAGGGACTCATCCCGCACGATCCAGTCGATCAACGAACCGAAATTGCGCAGCAGGTTGCGCTGCCGGAAGCTCAGCGCCACCATGAACCCGCTGTAGAACCAGATCCCCTCCAGCACAACGTTGTACGCCACCAGGTTGCGCACGAAGTCCCGCTTGCCCTCGGTGGTCGTGATGTCCAGCTGCGTCGAGGCCATCCGCTCGATGAACTTCACCTCGAAGGCCTCCTTCGCGGCCATCGACGGGATGTCCACGTGAGCGGCATACGCCTCGTCGCGATCGATGGGGAACGTCTCCAGCACGTACTCGAACGCCATGCAGTGGTTGGCCTCCTCCCACATCTGTTTGGCCAGGTAGAGGTGACCCTCCGGCGCATTGATGTAGGGGTAGACCCCGAAGGCCAGCGCCTTGTTGACCAGCAGCTCGTTGGGGTTGAAGTAGCTCATTAAGAAGGTGACCGCGTGACGCTCCTCGGCGGTCATCCGCTCGAAGTCGGCCAGGTCCTCCCCCAGCTGGACCTCATGCGGGAACCACGTGTTGGCGACCGCCTGGTTGTACAGGTCGTAGGCCCACTGATAGCGGATCGGCTTGAGTAGCAAGCCGTCCTGGATACCGGTTCCAAGAATTGTCATTGGCATGCCTCGCAGTTCAAGAGTTCTTGCGGGTCGGTCGGGCAGACCAACCCTTCGATCAATTCGGGTGCGTCGATCGCCGGCTCGTCGGCCACCGCCACCACCGCGGGGGCGGGTCCAGGACGACGGCGGCCGGGGCCGCGGGGCTCGCGGCGCTTCGCTTGGCGAAGCCGAAGCCGCCGCCGGTGCGCCCTGTGCTCTCGGCCTTATTGACCTTCACGGTCGACTGCTCGGCGGTGTGCCGCGGCTTCATGTGCAGGTAGTAGGTGGTCTTCACACCCTTGCGCCACGCGTCGAGGTAGAGGTCGGCCATCACCCCGATATCCCGCGACTCGAGGTAGATGTTGCGGCTGATGGCCTGGTCAATCCATTTCTGCGCTCGCGAGGCGATGACCAGGTAGGCGTCCGGCGGCAGCTGGAACGACGTCTGATAGGTTTCTAACAGATCCTCCGGGATACCGGGTACGGCGGCCAGGTCGCCCTGGGCGCGCAGCAACTCCTCACGAACCTGCTCCCACAGACCGCGCTCCTGCAGGGCGGCCACCAGGTTGCGGTTGACCTCCAGGAACTTCCCGGCCGACGTGGCCCGCGAGAACAATTGAGAGAACTGCGGGTCAAGACCGGGAGTCGTGCCGGCGACCAGACCAATGGATGCAGTCGGTGCGATGGCCATCAAGGTGGCGTTGCGGATGCCGCCTTTCACTTTGCTGCGCAGGGCGTCCCAGTCCAGGCGCGCCGTACGGTCGACCTCGACCTCAACCCCGCGACGCTGCTCGAGGACCGCAAGGGTGTCGAACGGCACCAGTCCTTTCGACCAACCGGAGCCTTCGAAGTTGGCGTAGGCACCGCGCTCGGCGGCCAGGTCGCAGGAGGCGTCGATGGCGTGCCAGGAGATGAACTCGGTCACCTCGTCGATCAGCTCGGCCGCCTGCGGTGACGCGTAGGACAGCCCCAGCCGCTCCACCACGTCGGTAAAGCCCATCAGACCCAGGCCGATCGCGCGGTTCTGGCTGTTGGAGTGTTCCGACTGCGACACAGAGGATTTGGTGATGTCGATCAGGTTGTCCAACTGCCGCACGGCTAGTCGCGTCGACTCGGCGAGCCGGTCCCAATCCCACTCACCGTCGATGAGGTGCCGCGACAGGTTGATCGAGGCCAGGTTGCACACGGACACGTTGTCCCGGTCCTGCGGCAAGGTGATCTCGGTGCACAGGTTGCTCAGGTGGATGGTGCCGGTGTTGTCATTCAGGGCGCGCTGGTTGATGGTGTCCTTCCACGTCAGCCACGGGTGGGAGGTCGTCTGCAGAGACACCAGGATGGCCTTCCACTGCTCCTTCGCACGGATCTTGCGGAAGGATCGCAGGCCGCCTCGCTCGGCGAGAGCCACGTACTCGGCGTACCGACGGGAGAAGTCATCGCCGACCAACTCGACCAGATCAGGGGTCTCCAACGGGTCGAAGAGATACCAATCGTCATCGGCGACAACGCGTTTCATGAACTCATCACTGATCCAGACCGCGGTGTTGGCGGTGCGCGTGCGCCGGTAGGGGTCGCCGGCGTTCTGTCGTAGATCGAGGAACTGCGGGAAGTCCAGGTGCCAGTTCTCCATGTAAAAGCACAGTGCGCCGAACTTCTTGCCGCCACGGGACACCGCACGCAGGATCGAATCAATGGTGTGCATGAAGGGGATAGGCCCGGTGGACGCGGTGTTGTTGGACCGGATCGGACTACCTTCGGAGCGCAGCTTTGTGACCGAAAGACCAATGCCACCAGTACCTTTGGTCAGCCACATCACGTCACGCATCGACGTGGCGATGTGCTCGATGTCGTCGTCCATCTGCATCACGAAGCAGTTGCTCAGCTGCGGGGTCTGCGTACCTGCGTTCACCAGCGTCGATCCGGCGGCCAAGTAATCCAGTGAGGCCATCTTGCGGTAGAAGCCGATGGCCGCCTTGGTGGGTTCGGCTTCGTTCACCGACAGACCCATGGCCACGCGCATCCAGAAGTAGGCCGGCACCTCCATCGGGCTGCGGCGCGCGTCGGTGGCCATGTAACGGTTGCGAAGAGTCACGATGCCGATGTAACGCAGGCCCTCATCGAGGCTCGGGTCCAGCGCTGCGGCAAGGGATTCCAGGTCGTAGGTGCTGGCGAGGCGCTTGTCGAACAGACCGTCCTCGACCCCTTCCCGGATATAGCCCGGGAAACGCGCCTGGTGCAGGAGGGCCAGCTCCGTACCGGTCTCGAAGTCGCCGAGCACCTTCTTGTAGATCGTCTTCAGCAGCAGCCGGCTCGCGATCACGTCGAAGTCGGGATCGTCCTTGACGTTCTGCACCGCCACGTTGATGGCAGCCTCGTCCAGCTGCTGGGTGGTGATGCCGTCGAAGAGCGTGATCGCCAGCTCCGAGGCGATCTGCATGGTCTTGGCCATCGCGTCGGGCAGCCCATCGGCCGCCCGCTCGATCGCCCGGTTGATGCGATCGGCGTCGTACGGCTCGCGTGTGCCGTCGCGTTTGGTGACGTGAAGTGTCACAGGCTGGATCCCTTCCCTCGAAGTCACTCACCGGCGCACAGGGAGAGGGGAAGGTACGGCGACACCCAGGGCATCGGCGTACCTCACCGGCTCGTCCCACGAGAGCCGCGAGCACCCCACCGCAGGCTGCGGCAAGGGCAATGGCAGGTCTTCGGACTTGTGACTGTGCTCTTGACAGAGCGCCTACCGGCCGTCGCTTCCCAGGTCCTGGACCCAGTGCTGATGACGGCTTTCGTCCTCACTCACCGCTGCGGGGCAGTGCCGGAATCACACCGGCTTCCCTCTTGCCCCTCCCCGGTGTTCGCCGGGGAGGACCACTGCGTGCGCCACACTATCTAGGGGTTACAGCGCTGGCAACCCCTAGATGCTGTGTTTCGGCGTGTCGAATGACATGAATGTCATTTGCGCAGGTCACAGCCCCAAGCCCGCCCTTGCCCGCCTGCCCACCGATTCTGAGGTGATGGAGGTTGCTGAGGTGGTGTAGGGGAAAAGGGACCTCAGAACGCGCGATTGCCTCAGAATCGGTCGTCGTGAACCTGGCCGTGCGGGAGATATCCACAGCGCGCCGTCCCTGCGCGAGCTCCATCACGGCCGAAGCCGCGATGGTGAACCCATGCACGTGCGCGAAGAGATCTATCGACACGGCGGCATCCTGCCCACCCGCGCGTTGCGGGCGGCCGGCTTCAGCGATCACGCCATCCGCCGCGCATTGGCCGACCACCAGATCTACCGGGTTCGCAAGGGCTGGGTCGCGCTGCCCGAGGTCGATCGCGCCGTGGTCGTTGCCGTCCGGGCGCACGGTGTCCTCACCTGCATCAGCGAAGCTGCGCGTCGCGGGCTGTGGGTGATGTCCGATGGCCGGGTGCACGTTGCCGCTGCTCCGCACGCCGGCGGGATTCGATCCGACGGCTGCGTCGTCCATTGGGGTGCAGCCGCGCTGCCGCGTCATCCCGATGCTGCTGTGGACTCCCTGGAGAACAGTCTGCTGTTGATCGCAGGGTGCCAGACCCACGAAAATGCCGTCGCTGCCTGGGAATCCGCGATCCGGAAGGGTCTGACCACTCCAGAGGTCATGAGCCGCCTGCCGATGACTGCGCGGACTCGGGCCATCCTGGATGTCGTCCGGCCGTGGTCCGACTCAGGCCTCGAGTCGTTTGCGATGAGTCGCCTGCGGTTCCTGAGGGT
This sequence comes from Branchiibius cervicis, assembly GCF_042661605.1. NCBI lineage: Bacteria > Bacillati > Actinomycetota > Actinomycetes > Micrococcales > Dermacoccaceae > Branchiibius > Branchiibius cervicis. Next base: position 820,234 of record NZ_JBHSWJ010000002.1, on the reverse strand, counting down.
GGCCGTACGGCAGCAGATCGTGATCGCGGGCAAACCCGTCGACTTCCTCATCGGGGACCGGCTGGTATTCCAGATCGATGGAGGCCATCACGTCGGTGATCAACGCAGCAGGGACATCGCGCACGATGCTCTGCTCACGACGATGGGTTACACCGTCATCCGCGTCAGTTACGACCAGATGGTCAACGACTGGCCGGCGGTGCAGCACCGAATCATGCGGGCCATCGCACAGCGGCTCCATCTCGCCGCTTGACCTGCGCCACCGTTGTGAAGGAGAGGTTTCTGAGGAGATCGCGGATTCTGAGGGATCCACGCCCGGGCCAGGTCCTCCACAATGTCGAATTCCTCAGAATCGTCGGTGGGAGGCTGGGACAAGGATGGGAAGTCGCCGGGAAGGTGTTACGGGCAGATCACAAACCAGCGCGGCGACCCTCCACCGGCACGGCAGGATGTCAGGATCGGGGAACGACCGTCACGGTCGATGTGCCGATAGTCAAGGAGCAGCAATGCGCAGCATCACCAAAGCCTCGGGCCTAGGGGCCGTTACCGCGGTCGCACTCATGACCGCGCTGTCCGCGTGTGGGTCCGACAGCCTGAACACCGGCTCGACCGGCACCAACTCGCCGACGGCCAGCGTGACCACCGGCGGCGCTGACGCGAGCCTGGCCTCGATGGTCCCCGCCGACATCAAGGCCAAGGGCACGCTGACCGTGGGTTCGGACGCCAGCTACGCCCCGAACGAGTACCTCCAGGGCGGCACCACCGTCGTCGGGATGGATGTCGACCTCTTCAACGCCGCCCTGGCCAAGCTGGGCCTGAAAGCCAACTGGCAGAACGGCAACTTCGACACGCTGATCCTGGGCGTCACGTCCGGCAAGTACGACGCCGCGGCCTCGTCCTTCACCATCAACGCCGACCGGATGAAGCAGGTCAACATGATCAGCTATTTCACCGCCGGCAGCCAGTGGGTCACCACCAAGGGCAACCCCAACAAGGTCGACCCGGACAACGCCTGCGGTCTGACCGTGGGTGTACAGAAGGGCACGGTGCAGGTCGATGACCTGACCGCCCGCAGCAAGAAGTGCCGGGAGTCGGGCAAGGAGGTCATCACCCAGGTCGTCGAGCAGGACCAGTCCAAGGTGACCGCGGACCTGGTCAGCGGCAAGGTGCAGGCGATGGTGGCCGACTCCCCTGTCGCGCTCTATGCGGTGAAGCAGACCGGCGACAAGCTGGAAGCAGTCGGCAAGATCTACGACTCCGCGCCCTACGGCATCGTGGTGAAGAAGGACGCCACGGACTTCGCCAAGGCGATCGCCGCGGCCTTCACCGCGATGGAGAAGGACGGCAGCTACAAGCAGATCCTGGCCAAGTGGGGCCAGGAGTCCGGTGCGATCACCACCTTCGAGGTCAACCCCAGTGTCAGTTGACCCTGTGAACACCACCGACCGGCCGGGCGAGATCAACGCCCGGCCGGTCCGGCATCCGTGGCGCTGGGTGGCGCTCGCCGTCATCGCCGTGCTGGTGGCGATGATGATCTCCTCCTTCGTCACCAACCCCGCCTGGGACTGGGGATTCGTCGCCACGGTGATGAACTACCGTCCCGTCTTGCAGGGCCTGCTGCGCGGAACCATCGTCGGCACGATCGGCGCCATGATCCTGGGCATCGTCGGCGGGGTGCTGCTGGCGATCATGCGACTGTCGGACAACCCGGTGCTGCGCGGCGTCGCCTTCGTCTATACCTGGTTCTTCCGGGCCATCCCCCGCCTGGTGCTCCTGGTGATGCTGGGTAGTGGACTGGCAGTCCTCTATCCGCATCTGGACATCGGCTTCCCGTTCGCCCAGCAGCTGTTCGGCACCGACAACCCGTTGATGGTCGGGACCATCCAGGTCAACAAGATCTCCAACACCATCATCATCGGCATCATCGGTCTGGGCCTCTCCGAGGCGGCGTACATGGCCGAGATCGCTCGTGCCGGGATCCAGTCGGTCGACCCCGGCCAAGCGGAGGCCGCCAAAGCGATCGGCATGAGCAACGCAAAGACCATGCGCCGGATCACCCTGCCGCAGGCGATGCGGGTCATCGTGCCGCCGACCGGCAACGAGACCATCGCCATGGTGAAGGACACCTCGCTGTTGTCGGCGGTGCCGATCATCGTCGAGTTGTGGTTCCAGGTCACCCAGGTGGCCAGTAACACCTACCGGATCATGCCGGCGTACGTCGCGGGCGTCATCTGGTACCTCATCGTCTGCTCGATCCTGATGATCGGCCAGTCCTACCTGGAGCGCTACTTCGGCCGGGGCTTCGGCACCGGCCCAGCGGCTGGGGCCACCAAGAGCCGCTTGCGGTTGAACTTCATCGGAGGCGACCACTGAGATGACGACGACGACCGACGCACCGCTGGTGAAAGCGCTCAATGTCACCAAGTCGTTCCACCACACCGAAGTGCTCAAGGGCATCGACATGGACGTGCACTCCGGCGAGGTGGTCTGCTTGCTCGGCCCGTCCGGGTCGGGCAAGACCACCTTCCTGCGGTGCATCAACCAGCTGGAGACCATCAACGGCGGACGCATCTGGGTCGACGGCGAACTCATGGGGTACGACGACCGCGACGGCACGCTGTTCCGCTTGAACGACAAGCGGATTGCCCAGCAGCGCGGCGAGATCGGGATGGTCTTCCAACGCTTCAACCTCTTCCCGCACAAGACGGCGTTGCAGAACGTCGCGGAGGGGCCGATCCACGTGCAGAAGCGGCCGAAGGCCGAAGCGCTCAAGGAAGCCCGTGAGTTGCTGGATCGCGTCGGGCTCGCCGACCGCGCCGACCACTACCCCGCGCAACTGTCCGGCGGCCAGCAGCAGCGGGTCGCGATCGCGCGAGCACTGGCGATGAAGCCCAAGCTCATGCTTTTCGACGAACCCACCTCGGCCCTCGACCCCGAGTTGGTCGGCGAAGTGCTGGACGTGATGCGCGAGCTGGCCGACGCCGGGATGACGATGATCGTGGTCACCCACGAGATCTCGTTCGCCCGCGACGTCGCCGACCGGGTTGTCTTCATGGACGGTGGTGTGGTCGTCGAGGAAGGACCGTCCAAGGAGGTCATCGCCCGTCCGCAGCATGAGCGGACCAAGACCTTCCTGCGCCGGATCCTGGCCGAGCAGCACGAGACCCCCGTGCCGGTGGCCGACCCCGCCGACGGGTGAGCCTGCCGTTCGGCATCGCCGTCGTGCGCGGCACCTCCATGGAGCCGACGTACGTCGAGGGCGACCGTCTGGTGGTGCACTACGGCCAGCGGGTGCACCCTGGCCGGCCCCACGTCGTACGCCTGCCGGAGGGCCCGGACGGGCCGCGCCCTGTCGCAGTCAAACGGATCACCCGGCGGGAGCCGGACGGACGGTGGTGGCTGAGCGCGGACAATCCGGCCGGCACCGACTCCCGGCAGTTCGGTGCGGTACCGGCCGGATCGGTGATCGGTGTGGTGCTAGGACGCCTGCCGCGACGCCGTCGCATCTGACGCCCGGGTGTAGGTGCGCCTTACGAAGCTCGCGGGCGCGGGGGTAGTTTCGACGTAGCGGACCCGCTCAACGCGGGGTCCGGCAACCCGAGCCAACGAAAGGACGCCACATGCTTCGCAAGCTGTTCGCCCCCACCATCGAGGTCAGTGCGCACTGCGACCTGCCGTGCGGGGTGTACGACCCGGCCCAGGCCAAGATCGAGGCCGAGTCCATCAAGGGCATCTGCGAGAAGGTCGCCGGCAACGACGACCCCGACTTCCGCACCCGCGCCCTGATCATCAAGGAGCAGCGCTCCGAGTTGGTCAAGCACCACCTGTGGGTGCTGTGGACCGACTACTTCAAGCCGCCGCACTTCGAGAAGTACCCCCAGCTGCACACCCTGGTCAACGAGGCCACCAAGCTGGCCGGCGCCACCGGCACCAAGGGCGCGCTGGACGTCGAGACGGCCGACAAGTTGCTGGCCAAAATCGACGAGATCGCCGACATCTTCTGGGAGACCAAGAAGGCCTGACGCAGTCGCTTCGAAACCGCCGCCGATCCCGTGGATCGGCGGCGGTTTTTCATCGTTCGCACCATCCTTCGGCACGCTATCTAACACGCCGATCGAGTTGAACCACGTGACGGCGGTCACGCGCTACGTTGATCGATGGCCGCGGACGTCAGCGCGGCCGAGAGCCAGCATCGATGTCGGAGGGTGCCCATTCATGTCTGAATCCGAACCATTGACAACCACACCGGATCCGAATGCCGCACCACCGGCCCGGCGCGATCTGCAGATCCTGATGGCCATCTTCCTGATCATCCCGTTGCTCGCCCTCATCCCCGTGGGCTGGTACTCGCGGGAGGATCCCAAACTCGGCAGCTTCCCGTTCTTCTTCTGGTACCAGATGCTCTGGGTCTTCCTGACCGCCATCTGCACCTCGATCGCCTACGTGTTGTCCAAGAAGGCGAGACCGCGGCAGCCGATCGCCGAACGCACCCTGGGCGCGGACGACCACCAGGCGGGTGAGCTGTGAACACCCTTGTCGCAGCAGCGAATCCGTCTGCACCAAACACCGGAGTCAACGGTGTTGCCCTGGCCATCCTGATCATCTTCTTCCTGATCGTGACCGTGCTGGGCTTCCTGGCCGCACGCTGGCGGCGCGGTGACCACCTGGACTCCCTGGACGAATGGGGCCTGGGCGGAAGGTCGTTCGGCACCTGGATCACGTGGTTCCTGATCGGCGGAGACATCTACACGGCGTACACCTTCATCGCGGTCCCGGCCGCCATGTTCGCCACGGGCGTCGTCGGCGGCTTCTTCTCGATCCCGTACACGATCGTCCTCTACCCGATGATCTTCTGGTTCATGTCGCGACTGTGGTCGGTCAGCCACCGCCACGGTTACGTCACCTCCGCCGACTTCGTCCGCGGACGTTACGGATCGCGCGGGTTGTCGCTGGCGATCGCCATCACCGGGTTCGTGGCGACCATGCCCTACATCGCGCTGCAACTGGTCGGCATCCAGGCGGTCCTGGAGGTCCTCGGTGTCGGCGGCGGCGGCAACTGGTTCGTGCGGGACCTGCCGTTGTTCATCGCCTTCATCGTGCTGGCGGCATACACCTACTCCAGCGGTCTGCGAGCGCCGGCGATCATCGCGTTCGTCAAGGACATCCTGATCTACCTGGTCGTGATCGTCGCGATCATCTGGTTGCCCAGCAAGATCGGCGGCTGGGACCACATCTTCTCCTCAGCCGAGACCAAGATGAACGCTCCGAGCAAGGCGGACCCGAGCAAACCCACCGGAACGTTCCTGGTGCCACCGGCGCAGAACTGGGCCTACGTGACGCTGGCCTTCGGCTCGGCGATGGCGCTGTTCATGTACCCCCACTCGGTCACCGCTGCGCTGTCTTCCAAGAGCCGCAACACGATTCGAAAGAACGCGGCGATCCTGCCGGCGTACTCCTTCGTGCTGGCGCTACTGGCGCTGCTCGGCTGGGTTGCCATCGCGGCCAAGACCAAGCCGATCGGCCTGGACGGCAAGGCCAACCCGCAGTTGGCGATCCCCCAGCTGTTCGAGGACCAGTTCCCCAGCTGGTTCGCCGGAGTCGCCTTCGCCGCCATCGCTATCGGCGCGCTGGTGCCCGCGGCGATCATGTCGATCGCCGCCGCCAACACCTTCACCCGCAACATCTACAAGGAGTGGATCAAACCCGACGCCACGGCCGTACAGGAGGCGAAGGTATCCAAGCTGGTGTCGCTGATCGTCAAGGTCTTCGCGGTGGCCTTCGTCCTGGGCATGGACAAGCAGAACGCGATCAACCTGCAGCTGTTGGGCGGTATCTGGATCCTGCAGACCTTCCCGACCATCGTGGCCGGACTGTTCACCCGGTGGTTCCATCGGTGGGCGCTACTGGCCGGCTGGGCCGTCGGGATGATCTACGGCACGTGGAAGGCGTACGGCGTGGCGAGCGCGGCTACCTCCCACTTCGGCGGGTCGACCGCGATCATGCCGATCATCGGCAAACTGGGCTACATCGGGATGACCGCGATCGTTCTGAACTTCGTGGTCGCAGCCGTACTCACGCTCATCTTCCGCGCTACCAACGTGCCTGACGGTAAGGACTCGACGGTGCCGGCGGACTACTTCGCCGACAGCGACGATCCCAAGGTGCGCGCCTACAACCCGGACCCGTTCGCCGACGAAGCCGAACCCGACCGGGCCTGACCTGAGGTGGGTACGCCACGGCGTACCCACCTCAGTTCTTCGACACCTCGCCGCCGAGTTCGGCCATCAACGCGTCGATGACCCGGGGGTCGTACTCATACCCCAGCCCGAGGTAGAGCCGCTCGACAGCCAGCGAGTGTCGACCGGGCTCCCCCGCCAGGTGATCGACGTAGGCGTTGCAGACCTTGATGATCCGGCTGCCCAGCGGGATCTGCGCGCCTTCGATCACTTCCATGTGGTACGGCGTGGCCTGGGCGTCCAGGAGGGTCGCCACCGACTCCATCCGGCCTGTGCGCCGGACGATGCCAGCGCCGGCTTCGGCGATCGCACGTTGGTCAAGCGGCGCTGCTTCGGTGGTCGCACCGTCCGGAATGGGCCGGTCCAGCGACACCTGACCTATGTCGTGCAGGAGGGCCGCGTCTTCGAGGACGCTCAGCTGCCGGGGGCTCAGGTCCAATCGCATCCCGACCGATCGGCACAGTTGCGCGACCTGTCGCGAATGGCCGGGGCGGGTGTAGCCGGCGACTTCGGTCAGCCGGGCCAGTGCCGCGACGGTCTGCCGGCGGGTGGTTCGTTGGCGTTCCTGCTGGTGGATGGCAAAGCGCATGAGCACCAGGGGAAAGGCGATCAGCGGCACCGCGAGCACGCCCAGCGCGCTGGTGCCGAGCGCGATGGCTACCGCGGAGCCGATACACGCGGCACCGACGGGCACCTGCACCAGCACCGTTTCCGTCAGCACCATCGTCGCCTGGGTCGGCAGGGCGTTCAGCAGCAACACCACCAGCCACAGAAGGCCCGGGGCAGCTGCGCAGCCGAGCATGATCAGCATCGTCTGCCACGTGTAGGTGCCGTGATGCGGGACCGCGTTGAACAACAGCGCCGTGATCGCCGCCGAGATCAGGATCGCGCAGCGCACGGGCCAGCGCACCCGCACGACACCCGCCGCACGAGCCAGCAGACCACCGGCTGCGAGGCCGATCGCAACCGTCAACAGGATCACACCGTTGCCGAATCCGACCTGGTAGAACGTCGCGTGCTCGAGCGGACCGAGGGATGGCCAGGTGACCACCATCCCCATGGCCAACGCCACGGCGATGCTCGCCGGTGCCACCACGACGCCGGCTCCCGGCAGTCGTACGTCGAGCAGACTGCTGAGCGTCATCCAGAGGGCGAACCCGCCCAGCAGTTCCAGGTCGGTCACCGAGAGAGCTTCGATGTGGTGCATGGCCGAGATCACCGACCACACCAGAATCACCGCGACCGCGGTGAGCAGGACTGCCCTCAGGGCGAGGTCCCGCGATCGCACCATACGCCTCATCGTCCGAGCGGCTCCGATCCCTCACGCGGCCGATGCGCGGCGCGGTCCTGGGCGGCGGCGATGGCGTCGGAGGCGGCCGGCAGATCGTGGTCGAATCCGGATTGGACCACGATGCGGCCCTCGACCGTCGGCAACGTGCTCACCACCGACTCGAAGGCGTGCACACAGGCCGGGTCGAGCTGGGACCCGGCGTGCTCCCACAAGACGGGTACCGCTGCTGCCGGCTCGCCGCCCAACTCCACGGATACGGCATAACCGGTCGCGGCGACCGCGACGATACGGGCGAGCAGCGGGATCGCCGCACCCGCCAACCGGTCGGGATACCCGCGACCGTCCCACCGTTCGTGGTGATGCAGGATCGCCGTCGCCGACCGGTTGAGGAAGTCGATTCCCTCCACCATCCGCACCCCCGCTCGGGGTGGGACAGCAACCGCTCCATATCCGAGCCGGCCAGGTCGATGCCCCCCGCACCGACCACGAAGCGGTGTGGCGCGGGCCTGACCTGATCGGGACTGGCCAGTCCGACATCGTGCAACCAGGCTGCGAACCGCAGCGACTCGAGCTCTTCGTCGGATAGTCCGAAACTCTCGCCCATGGCGATGGCGATGGCGGCGATCTGTGCGCCGCGGCCCTCCAGCACCGGATCGCGCGCTTCGAGCGCCGCCACCAGCGTCTCCACCGTTCGCTGCTGGGTACTCTGCTCGGCCGCTTGCTCCCGGAACGACCATTGGGCCAGCAGGAGTGGTGCCGCCATCAAAACGACCGTCGCGCCCCCGAGCCTCACCGGCGCCCAGAGCACCGCAATCACGAAGCCGACCAGGCCGTAACCCAGGTAACGCAACCACGACCCGCGAATCATGTCCGTCAGCGTGCGACGCAGGTTGGCCGGCGAGGTCAGGACGATCATCCCCGCCACGAGCGCCACGTTGAAGACGAAGAGCACGACGATGGCCACGATGAGCGGCCCAAGGCCGTGCACCAGGAGCCACAAGGGCGACTGCTGTTGACTGACCAGAATCCGGCCCCCGACGAGGCCGTAGGCACACGCCGCGATCACGCTGGCCAATCCCGTCGAGCCCCCGTTGAACGCCCGGGCGATCGGACGCCAGTGCACCGGGCTGAGCAGGGTGCCCAGGCCGCCGACGACCAGCGCGCCCCACGGACCGAGCAGCGCGATCGCAGCAGCGATGAGGATGGACGTCACCGAGATGGTCGATGCGCTGCGCCATTTGGACGTGTTCCATTGCGCCAGCAGGGCCAGCGCCAGGAAGGTGATGGTGGGCAGCGGATCGGGCGGATCGATACGGCCGACCGCCAAGACGGCCACGACAGCGGCAAGGGTCAGGTAGATCCCGGTGACGTAGGTGCGCCGGGGCGTGAAAAGGGCACGGACCAGCCCGAAGGACTGGTCCGTGCGGCTGAGGTTTTACCCGATGTCAGGGCAGTCCTCAGGCGTCAGGGTCCCACGTGATCACGTGCGGGCTCACGGTCGCTGCGCCACCGCCGAACCATCCGGACCAAATTGAGAACCACGAGGCGAGATTCCGACCCATATCGATCTTCCTTCCTTGCTACTCGAGGCGGCGCCCCCAGCACCGGCCTACCCGCGAATCGCGGGTTCGATGTCCGCGCGGACTGCGAACACCACTACGCCTATAGTGACAGAACTTGACCCTTTGCGGGTGTGGTCACTACAGGAAAGTTCACCCCCTATACCAAGATTCCACTATCATCCGCCCAAACCGGCCCGATTCGGCTCAGACGCCACCCCTATGTCACGATGGTGGATCAGAACCTTTGAAGGAGACCGGTATGAGCAAGCGCGCCCGCAAGCGTCGCAGCCGCAAGGGCAAGGCCGCCAACCACGGCCACAAGCCCAACGCCTGAGACCCAGCAGCAGAAAGAAGCCCCCGGCCGTGGCCGGGGCTTCTTTCTGTCATCAGCTCTTACTCGACGTCGGTGACCGTCGTGACCGTAGTCGCCCGTAACGACTGACCGTCGGTTGCGAAGGTGCTGATCCGGGTGAGGATCTGGGCCCGGAGCGTGCTGGGCGCCTGCTCGCACTGGCACGATCGACGTACCAGAGCCTTCAGCAGCGCATCGCGCTCGTACTCACTCAGGCAGGACGGGCATTGCACCAGGTGTGATTTGAGACGCTCGCACTCGCCCGCGGACAGCTCGCCGTCCACGTAGGCGTCGAGCAATTCGTACAGCTCTGCGCACTCTCGGCTCACGACCCAGCCTCCTCGTCGCGCACGAAGCCGCGCTCGCGCGCGTAATCCTCCAGTAGTTCGCGCAACTGACGCCGGCCACGGTGCAACCGGGACATCACCGTGCCGATCGGGGTGTCCATGATCTCGGCGATCTCCTTGTAGGAGAAGCCTTCGACGTCGGCGAGGTAGACCGCCAAACGGAAGTCCTCAGGCACCTGCTGCAGCGCCGCCTTCACGTCGCTGTCCGGGAGGTGGTCCAGAGCCTCGGTCTCGGCCGAGCGCAATCCGGACGAGGAGTGCGACGCGGCACGGTGCAGCTGGTAGTCCTCCACCTCCGAGGCATCGGACTGCTGCGGCTCACGCTGCTTCTTGCGGTAGGTGTTGATGTAGGTGTTGGTCAGGATCCGGTAGAGCCAGGCCTTGAGGTTCGTGCCCGGCTTGTACTGGTGGAACGCGGCGAACGCCTTGGCGAACGTCTCCTGCACCAGGTCCTCGGCGTCGGTGGGGTTGCGCGTCGTGCGCAAGGCGGCGCTGTAAAGCTGGTCCAGGTAGGGCATCGCATCGCGTTCGAACCGCTCGATGCGCTCTGCGGGGGTCTCCGCGGCAACGTCCAGCCCGGCCGGGTCGCGCACGACGGCCTCGTCCGGTACATCCTCCTGCGGCGCTTGCGCCGGCTGCTGATCCGTGTGAGTCATTACCTTCCAGGGTAGTCGGGTCCCTCGACGGGCCAACTCGGGCGTTCGGGTGGCAACCAGCATGTGAGGGGTAACGCCCGGCGGCGGGCCTGCATTCCGCGCCGTAGCCGCTGCGTTCAGGAGTGCAGCAGCCCACCCCTACGGATACTCTCGCCGCTATGACCTCTGAGACGACCTCCCGTTTCCGCGACCTGCTGACCGAACAGATCCGCCATGAATTCACCGCCAGCCAGCAGTACGTCGCGATCGCCGTCTGGTTCGACGACAAGGACCTGCCCCGCCTGGCGGCCCACTTCTACGCGCAGTCGGTCGAGGAACGCAACCACGCGATGATGATCGTGCAGTACGTGCTCGACCGTGACTGGCCGGTCAGCATCCCCGGTGTCGATGAGGTCCGGAACGACTTCACCTCGATCACCGAGCCCATCGCGCTGGCCCTGGCCCAGGAGAAGACGGTCACCGACCAGATCGAGGCGATCTTTCGCGCGGCACGCGACGCAGGTGACGTACTCGGCGAGCAGTTCATGCTGTGGTTCCTCAAGGAGCAGGTCGAAGAGGTCGCTTCGATGAACACGCTGCTGACCGTCGCCGAGCGCTGCAAGGACGAATCCGACTGGTTCCAGATCGAAGAACACCTCGCGCGCGAGACCGTCGGTGACGGCGGCGGGGACGCCTCAGCGCCCGAGGCCGCCGGGGGCGCACTCTAACCAGTCCCGCACAGCGGCCACCACGTCCTGCGGGTCCTTGGTGAAGCCGTGGTCGCCGCGGGCGGGGCGGACCGTCGCGGTGGGTACCGCCGCGCTCACCTCCTGCGGTGTGCCGAACGGATCACGCTGCCCCTGTACGACCAACAGCGGCACGCCGACCTGCCGCCCTTCGTCGGCCCTTGACTTCTCGGGGTGGCCGGGTGGATGCAGCGGGAACGCGAGCGCCAGCACACCGTCCGCGCCGACGGCGGCCGCGGTGCGACACGCGACCCGCGCTCCCGCCGACCGGCCTCCGGTGATCCACGGCCCGGTGAGACGCCGCCGGCCGTCGTACAGTGCGGCGATGATCGGGATCCACGCTGCATCAAGGGTTTTCGGCGCGGGAGCGATCTTCTTACCGGCGACGCGCCACGGTTGTTCGACCAGCACGTAGTTCCAGCCGTCGCCGACCAGGGCCGTCAACGCGACCAGATCGGGTGCGTCGATGCCACCGCCGGCGCCGTGGCTGAGGACCACCGTGCCGCGCGGATCCGCCGCCCGCCGGATGTGCGCCCGGGCCGGTCCGACCGGAGTCTCGATCCGGGTGAGGCTCACGCCAGGATCTCCCCGGTCTCCGGGTCCACGACGCCGTGCAGTTCAGAGCGCGGAACCGGGTCCAGCAAGCCGGGCCCGTTGCTGCGGGATGAGGACACCGCGGTGCTCACCGGCCACGCCTCGAACCGGCCGGCGGGCTGGGCGGTGAGCACTCGGCGTACGTCATCGGGATCGGTCACCGCAGGATCCAGCCAGGTGCTCCAGTCGGCGCGATCCAGCACTACGGGCTGGCGGTCGTGGATCCGGTCCAGGCCGGGCTCGGCGGCGGTGGTGATGATCGTGAAGGTGACCAGCCACGCGTCGGGGTCGTCGTCGGCCAGGGTGCGGTCCCGCCAGAACTCGTAGAGCCCGGCGAAGGCCAGCAGGTCCTCATCGGCCCGGCGCGTATAGAACGGCTGCTTACGCGGTTTGCCCTTGGCGTCGGTCTGCGTCGGACTTGCCTGCCACTCATACCAACCCGAGGCGGGCACCAGACACCGGCGCGCGCCGGCCGCTTTGGCGTAGGCACCCTTGTCGAAGAGCGTCTCGGCCCGGGCGTTGATCATCCGGTAGGCGGTCTTGGTGTCCTTGGCCCAGCTCGGCACCAACCCCCACGTGAGCATCCGCAGCTGCCGCAAGGGCTCCTGCTCGACCCGGCGGGTCAGGACGACGGCCGCCTGCTTGGTCGGGGCCATGTTGTAGTCGGGCGCGCCCACCGGTGGCTCCTGCGGGCGGCTGAGGATGGAACGAGTGTGCTCGGCACTGAGATCGGCCTCGATCTCCATCCGCTCCACCAGATCCTCGGGATGGAAACTCGCCGCATAGCGCCCGCACATAGGACAAGAATGCCGCTGTCGGCGCACGCGACTACCGTGGGGCGGGTGAACGCGACGGATCTGCTCACCGACGGTGACTGGGCCGCGCCGCGCGCCGGCGGCCCGTTGGACGCGCGGGTGCGGGTGCCCGGCAGCAAATCCCTCACCAACCGTTTCCTGGTGCTGGCCGCCCTGGCCGGTGACGAGTCGGTGCTGCGGCACCCGTTGCGCTCCCGGGACACCGTGCTGATGGTCGACGCGCTGCGTTCGCTCGGTGCGCACATCACCGACGCCCCCGAGGACTACGGCCACGACGCGTGGCTGGTGCAGCCGGGTCCGATCACCGGCGCGACTCAGATCGACTGCGGGCTGGCCGGCACCGTGATGCGGTTCGTGCCACCGGTCGCCGCGCTGGCCGACGGGACGGTGCGCTTCGATGGGGACGAGGCTGCCCGACGCCGCCCGATGCGTCCTGTCGTGCAGGCGCTGCGCGACCTCGGTGTCGACGTCGAGGGCGACAATCTGCCGATCACGTTGCACGGCAGGGGTGCTGTGCGTGGCGGGACCGTGCGCATCGACGCCTCCGGCTCGTCGCAATTCGTGTCCGCGCTGCTGCTGGCGGGCGCCCGTTACGACGAGGGCATCACCGTGGTGCACGAGGGCAAACCGCTGCCGTCGCTGCCGCACATCGCGATGACCGTCGAGGTGCTGCGCGACGCCGGCGTGCTGGTCGATGACAGCGACGCCAACACGTGGCGGATCGAACCCACCGAGATCAGTGCGCTCGACGTCGAGATCGAGCCGGACCTGTCCAACGCGGCGCCGTTCCTCGCGGCCGCGATGGTGGCCGGTGGCAGCGTGACCATCCCGGGCTGGCCGCACGTGACGACCCAGGGCGGGGACCACCTGCGCGACATCCTGGACATGATGGGCGCCGAGGTGCAACACACCCGTGAGGGACTCACCGTCGCCGGCACCGGCGAGATCCTGGGGGTCGACCTCGACCTGCACGATGCCAGCGAGCTGACCCCGGTCATCGCCGCACTCGCGACCTTGGCCGACTCCCCCACCCACCTGCGCGGGGTCGCCCACATCCGGGGGCACGAGACCGACCGGCTGGCGGCGTTGAGCACCGAGATCAACCGCCTCGGCGGCAGCGCCACCGAGACCGAGGACGGCCTGGTCATCCGGCCGACTCCGTTGCACGGCGGCCTGTTTCGCACGTACGCCGATCACCGGATGGTCATGGCAGCCGCCGTGATCGGTCTGGCGGTGCCCGGTGTGGTGGTCGAGAACATCGCCACCGTCGGTAAGACGATGCCGGAGTTCCCGGCCCTGTGGACGCAGATGCTCGGGGTGGCCTGAGCCGGTGCCGGCGCGCTACGACTACGACGAGAGCGACATCCGTGTGCGCCCCGGGCGCCGCGGAAGCCGGCCGCGCACCAAGGATCGGCCGGCCCACCTCGATGCAGTGATCGCGATGGTCGTGGGCGTCGACCGCGGCCGTTGGACCTGTCTGTACGACGACCGCACCGTCATCGCGATGCGCGCTCGCGAACTGGGCCGCACCAGCATCGTCGTCGGCGACCGGGTCGCCCTCGTCGGTGACACCAGCGGCGATCCGGGGACCCTGGCACGCATCGTGCGGGTCGAACCCCGCACCACGATGCTGCGCCGCACCGCCGACGACACCGACCCGGTGGAGCGGGCCATCGTCGCGAATGCCGATCAGTTGGCCATCGTGACGGCGATCGCGGACCCGACCCCACGGCCACGGATGATCGACCGTTGTCTGGTCGCGGCGTACGACGCGGGGATGGATCCGTTGCTCGTGCTTACCAAGGCCGACCTGGGCGACCCGACCGCATTCCTGCAGGAGTACGTCGCCCTGGATGTCCCGTACGTCGTGACCAACCTGCGCTCGGACCCTCCGGCCGGGCTCGATCAGTTGCGTTCTCGCCTCGGCGGCCGGATGACCGTGCTGGTCGGCCACTCCGGCGTGGGGAAGTCAACTCTGGTGAATGACCTCGTGCCGCAGGCCGATCGGGCCACCGGCCACGTCAACGAGGTCACCGGTCGCGGCCGGCACACCTCCACGTCGACGTCCGCGCTGCCGTTGCCCGGCGGGGGTTGGGTCATCGACACCCCGGGCGTGCGGTCCTTCGGGTTGGCGCACGTCGACCCCGCCCGGATCATCGAACACTTCCCCGATCTGGCCGCCGGCACCGCCGAGTGTCCGCGCGGCTGCACGCACGACGAACCCGACTGCGCCCTGGACGCCTGGGTCGCCGACGGTCACGCGGGGCCTTCCGGTCCAGCCCGGTTGAGATCCTTGCGGCGGTTGCTCAGGTCCCGTCTCGGCACGCCGGATCCCGACGACGCGCCGGCGGAGAACTGACCGATGCCCTGGGCGCTTCCCGACGGCGTCAGCCGGAACCTGATGACCTTCACCCAGGTGAAGAAGGCACCTGGGCGCTGGAAGTTCGCGCTGTCGGCGACCATCTGCACCGCGGTCGCGGTGCTCACGGTCTCGAGTTTCGCCGGGCTCAAGGTGGGTCTGCTCGGCACGACCGGCGCCTTCATCGGGCTGGTCGCACCCGACCGCCCGCCCCGCGCCCGCATCCCGATCCTGACCGGCATGATCGCCTTCTACATCGTCGCGATCGCCATCGGAGCGCTCACCGGCGGGATGCCGGTCCTGCTGACGATCAGCCTGACGGTGATCGCCATGATCGCCGTCCTGGGCTACAACACGCTGGTCGCCGACCCGCCCGGTGCGATGTTCCTGATCCTCGGACCGGCCATCGCGTCGTACGTCGGGCAGCGCCTGCCCCTGCACGAAATCGTGCTCGTGTGCGGTTGCGCCGCAGTGGTGGCCTGCGTGGTGTCCTTGCTGATCACGGTGATTCGCGGTGTCCACCCCGAACGGGACGCCGTCGAGGTGGCGCAGGAGTCCGTCGATGCGTATCTCGCGGCCGGTCCCGAGACCAGCGCTCGCGAGCTGGGGGCGCTGCGGGACGAGGCGTATACCGCGGTGATCAGTGGGGGCATCGTCTTGGAGGATGCGGTGGGGCGCGAACCGCGTCGCAAGGAATGGCGCCGCCTGAACGCGCGACTGCGCCGACTGCACGTGGCCCTGGTCCGCCAGATCCTGCAACGCTCCATCCCGCACGCGAAGGTCGCGGTCCGCACCATGGAGCAGCGTCGCTATCTCGGGCGCCCCAAGACGCAGTACCTGGTGCGATGGGGCTTCTCCCGCTCATCGCTGCCATGGCTGGCTGCTCGGCGCATCGGGGCCGCCATCCTGCTGACCTGCGTCATCGCGTACGGCCTGCAGGTGGAGCAGCCCTACTGGGCGGTGATGACGACCGCCCTGGTGATGTCGCTGAACACCGACCGGCTGTCCCTGACCCACCGCGCTGCCCAGCGTCTGGCCGGCACGATCGTCGGCATCCTGCTCTTCTTCGCGGTGCATTCACTGCATCCGAACGAATACGTCACCTTCGCGATCGTGATGTTGTGCGTCTTCCTGGTCCAGTGGACCGCGGCGATCAACTACGCGATCGCGGCCATGTTCGTGACACCGATGGCGCTGCTGATCACCAGCACGTCCCGGCCGACCGCGAATATCGACACCCTGGTCCGTGACCGGATCGTGGACACCGCGATCGGCGCCTTCGCCTCGATCGTGATCATCTGGCTGACCGGACGGCGCGCGCCGATCATGTTGGCGCGCAGGCAGTTCCGGCGTGGTCTGCGCTCGCTCGAGCGGGTGCTGGTGCTGGCCGCCTCAGGCCGGTGGGCCACCGACGCCGGCTTCGAGGCCCGGCGTGATCTGGCCTTCGAGCAGTTGCAGTGCGCGCACATCCTGTCCCTGGCGCAGACCGACCTGCCCACCCAGATGAAGGACTGGGACCTGGTGGAGCGGCAGTTCAACGAAGCGACCTATCTGGTGCTCGCCGCGTGCTGGACCGACGACCCGCGCCGGTACCTGCGCCTGGAACGGATGGCGGCCGCGCTCCAGCAGATCTTCGCCGACCTCCCGCCGATCAACACCCGCCAGATCGACGCCGTGGCGCTCGCGGACCGGTTGCGGGCAATGTTGCGGATCGGCCTGTCCCGGCCCGCGCGGTGAGGTGCGGGCCGCTACGGTCGGTGCGTGACGACGTACGACGATGATCTGCGCCTGGCCCACGTCCTCGCCGACGCGGTCGAGCCCATCACGCTGGACAGGTTCCGCGCGCAGGACCTGAAGGTCGAGACCAAACCCGACCTGTCGCCGGTCAGCGACGCCGACCTGGAGGTCGAACGGGTGATCCGCGCCCAACTCGGGCGGGTGCGCGGTCGCGACTCCGTCCGCGGCGAGGAGTTCGGCACCGAGGGAGCGCCGCGCGGCAGTGGATCATCGACCCGATCGACGGCACCAAGAACTACGTGCGCGGGGTGCCGGTATGGGCCACGCTGATCGCGCTGGTCGAGGACGGCGTGCCGGTGGTGGGCGTGGTCGCCGCTCCGGCTCTCGGCTCCCGCTGGTGGGCGGCGGCAGGCACCGGCGCGCGGGCCGGACGCTCACTGTCCTCCTCCCGGCCCATCCACGTATCCGAGGTCTCGTCGCTGACCGACGCATCCTTGTCCTACTCGAGCCTGCACGGCTGGGCCCAGCTGGGCCGCCAGGACCAGTTCGCGGACCTGATGGACGTGTGCTGGCGCACCCGCGGGTACGGCGACTTCTGGTCCTACATGTTGGTCGCCGAGGGTGCGGCCGACGTCGCCGCCGAGCCGGAACTGGCGGTGCACGACATGGCCGCCCTCGTGCCGATCGTGCGCGAGGCCGGCGGCCGGTTCACCGGACTGGACGGGGTCGACGGGTGTTGGAGCGGCAATGCGGTCGCGAGCAACGGGCTGTTGCACGACGAAGTGCTGCGGACCCTGGGCACGGAGGTTACGAGCTAGTTCGAAATCGAAATGGCTCCGGTGGCAGACTGGTAGCACCCCGACCATCCCGGGCCCGGATCTGGCACGACAGGAGCCGCCATGAGCACGACCGTCAGCACCGACCTGCCCCAGCGTTGCGAATTGCGTACGACGCTGCCCGGCCCACGCTCGCTGGAGCTGGCGCAGCGCCGTACTGCGGCCGTTGCCGCCGGCGTGAGTTCGACCATGCCGGTATTCGTCGCCCGGGCGGGCGGCGGAGTGATCGAGGACGTCGACGGCAACCTGCTGATCGACCTCGGCTCGGGCATCGCGGTCACCACCGTGGGCAACAGCGACCCCCGGGTGGTCGCCGGTGTCCAGCAACAGGTGGCTGACTTCACCCATACCTGCTTCATGATCAGCCCCTACGAGGGGTACGTCGCGGTCGCGGAGAAACTGGCCGAACTGACTCCGGGCGACCACGCCAAGAAGTCGGCGCTGTTCAACTCCGGCGCTGAAGCCGTCGAGAACGCGATCAAGATCGCCCGGCACGCCACCGGGCGCACCGCGGTGGTCGCGGCCGATCACGCCTACCACGGCCGTACCAACCTGACGATGGCCCTGACCGCGAAGGCCATGCCCTACAAGAAGGGCTTCGGGCCGTTCGCCTCCGATATCTACCGGGTGCCCGCCTCCTACCCGCTACGCGACCCCGATGGGATGACCGGGGCCGAGGCTGCCGCCCGCAGTATCGCGATCGCGGAGAAGACGGTCGGTGCGGACCAGATCGCTGCGTTCATCATCGAGCCGCTGCAAGGCGAGGGCGGGTTCATCGTGCCGGCACCGGGTTACCTGGCGGCGATGGCTGCGTGGTGCAAGGACAACGGGATCGTCTTCATCGCCGATGAGGTGCAGAGCGGATTCGCCCGCACCGGAACCTGGTTCATGAGCGAGCAGGAGGGCGTCGTCCCGGACCTGGTGACGACCGCCAAGGGAATCGCCGGCGGCTTGCCCCTGGCCGCGGTGACCGGACGCGCGGAGATGATGGACGCCGTACACGCCGGTGGACTCGGTGGTACGTACGGTGGTAACCCGGTCGCGTGCGCAGCTGCTCTGGGCGCGATCGAGACGATGGCGGCCGACGGATTACTGGAGCGGGCCGCACACATCGAGGACATCGCCACCGCACGGTTGCGCGAGATCCAGTCGGCGCACCCGCAGCTCGGCGACATCCGCGGCCGCGGCGCGATGCTGGCGATCGAGATCGTGCAGCCGGGCGGGATCGAGCCGGATGCTGCGCTCACCGGTGCGGTCGCGAAGTACTGCCACGAGCGCGGCGTCGTGGTGTTGACCTGTGGCACGTTCGGCAACGTCATCCGGTTGCTGCCGCCGCTGGTGATCGGCGACGAGCTGCTGCTGGAGGGCCTCGGCGTTCTGGCTGAAGCGTTCGACGAGCTCGCCTGAGCCGCGAGGGTGCTCGAGACCGGGGCCACGGGCCCGAGCGCCATTGTTCTCAACGGTGGGTCGAGCTCGGGCAAGTCGTCTTTGGCGTTAGCCCTGCAGTCGGAGCTGCCGGGCTCGTGGTTACGCCTGGGGATCGATGACTTCATCGACGCGCTTCCGCCCCGGCTCGTCGGCGCCGGCGGGTTCGAGGTCGAAGCCGACGGTGCGGTCACGATCGGCCCGGCGTTCACGGCCCTGGAGCAGCAGTGGCAGGCTGGTGTCGGTGCGATGGCCCGGCATGGCGCGCACCTCATCATCGAGGACAACTTCGTGAGCGGCGTTGCGGCGCAGAAGCGTTGGCGGAAAGCGTTGGAGGGTGTGACGACCGCGTGGATCGGCGTGCGCTGCACGCCGGTCGTCGCGGCCGAGCGCGAGGCGCGCCGCGGCGACCGTATCGCCGGAATGGCCGCGCGGCAGGCGCTTATCGTCCATGAGGGTATTGAGTACGACTTCACCGTCGACACCACCAACGCCGACCCGACTACGTTGGCGCGGTCCATCGCGCACCGACTCGCGCGCTGACCCCGGCTTCGGGTTATCCCCAGGGTCCCATCGAGTTCGCGGCACGGGAGTCGCAGTGCGGCTAGCGTCATTGACATCGGTTGGAGCGGTCTGCGAGGGGCGGGCTGCTCGGCCGGTTCGGGCGCTTCGGGGAGGGGGCGGGGGTGAGTCTGACGCTGACGGACGCGGCGGCGTCCAGTTCCCTCCCCGAAACGGACCTGGTCGAAGGAGTGACCGCGCTCCACACGGCCCTTGACGGCCTGACCGCCTCCCGCAGCACCGATGCGGCGATCAGTGACGAACGGCTGCGCGCGGTGTCCGCGGCGTTGGCGCGGGCCAAGGCGCGCATCGATGCGGTGCTGATGGTGATCGCCCGGGACCTGAGCGAGCGGGATGCGGCGAGGGCTGCGGGAGCGGTGAGCACCGGGCAGCTGCTGGCCACCGACTTCGGTGGGGATCGCGCGGATACGAGCCGATTGGTGACCACCGCTCGGCAGATCACCAACACCCCGATGATCGAGGAGGCGTTGGCCAGCGGGTCCATCAACCGCGACCAGGCGGCGATCATCACCCGGGCGATGAACAACCTGCCGGCGGCGGTTCCGCAGGTCGAGCGACAGGAGGCCCAGCGGTCGCTGCTGACGATCGCCGGCGAGGCGAGCATCCAGGATCTGGGTAGGGCCGCGACGCGCGCTGCAGAGGCATTCAAGACCCGGGCGCAGGCCGATGCGCACGAAGAAGATCAGCTACAGGCCAGAGAGCGCAGGGCGCGGCGGTCCAGTTCGTTCTGGATGCGTGACAACCGGGATGGGACCTGGCGCGGGTACTTCACCGTCCCCGATCTGGAAGCTGAGTCACTGCGGACGGCTGTGGAGGCGCTGGCCGCGCCCCGGCGCTATCACCTGGACGAGTCAGCCGACCACGTCGATGAGGCCGAGCCTGATTGGTGGCCGATGGACAAACGGCACCGGGACGGGCGGGCGTTCGCCGCGGTTTGTACCCACCTACCCATTGACGCTCTGCCCAACGCGGGCGGGATCAGCTCATTGCTCACCGTGAACGTCGACTATGAGGCCACGCGCGCGGCAGTGGCCCGCCTGGCGGCAGGGGCTCAGACCGCCCCGAGCACGGAGACCGACTCCGGTGGGAGCGCTGTCTCGACCGAGGGCCAAGACCCCGGCGGACCGGACGGGTCGACCGGAACCGGACACGCCCCAGGGTTCCTGGTCGGCCTCGGCCACGGCACCCTGCCGTCGGGGACGCGCATCAGCGCCGCGCAGGTCCGGCTACTGGCCTGTAGTGCCGGCGTCCTGCCGCAGGTGTTGGGCGGCGCGTCGCTGCCGTTGGACCTCGGTACTACGCAGCGGTTGTTCAACGCCACCCAACGCCGAGCACTGGCCGTCCGCGACCGAGGTTGCTGCTATCCAGGCTGTGATCGGCCGCCGGCCTGGTGCGAGGGACATCACTGGCGCGACGCCTGGAAACCTCGACGTCTTGGCGGTCCCCACGGGCCCACGGACATCGCCAACGGCTGTTTGTTGTGCGCCTATCACCATCACCTGGTCCACGAACGCGACATCGAGATCCGGGAACGTGACGGGCACCTTGAGTTCCTCGTCCCACCGCAGCACCTGCAGGGCACTCGCACCGCCTACGGCGGGGACCTGTTTGCGCCGGACAACCCACCCGGTGAGCTGCAATGGCAACGCAACTATCACTGGGCTGCCGCCTGACGCGGAGCGACGCTGAAACAAGCACGATCAGCCGACTACGCTCAGCCGACCACGCTCACGTCACCGTGACCGAGCGCGCGGACCGCATCCGCGTGCTCGGCGGCATCCCCCACCAGCACGATGCTGCGGGGGTGTCGCGCCACAGCGACCACGCCTGACTCACGTCGTCCGCGGTCAGCGTGGGCAACTGCGCCAGGTATTCGGTCACGTAGTCCGTGCCGAGACCGAACAGGGCAAGGCCGGCAGCCTCGTCGGCCACGACGTCGGCGGTGGCGTAGCGGCCGGGGGCGGTACGAGCAACGTAGTCGGCCCCGTTGCGGACCTCCTCGGACGTGAATTCCGTTGCGCCATCGAGGATTGTGAGTAGCAGGTCGAGTGCAGGAGCGGTCACGTCGGCCCGCACCGACCCGGACACCAGGAAGGTGCCGTCGTCCTTGCGGGGACGGAATCCGGCCCGGATGCCGTAGGTGTAGCCCTTCTCCTCCCGCAGCACCGCATCGATACGTGCAGTCGGAGCGCCGCCCAGGACGAAACCGAGGACCGGGTAGGGCGCCCAGTCGACGCGGCGTGCGGGGCCCGCCTGACCGACGTACAACTCGGTCTGGACCGAGCCTGGGCGGTCGACGAACACGATGCGCGCGCGGTCGTCGGCCAATTCATCGTGGGTCGACGGCGCGGGTGTCGTCACCGGGGACCACGCTCCCAACGTCCCGGCCAAGGCCTCACGAGGGTCGTCGAAATCACCGGCGACAATCAGCGTCGAATGTCGAGGTGACAGGTACCCGTAGAAGTCGCGGCAGTCGTCCGGGGTGATGGCGGCGACCGTATCCGCGCTGCCCGCGGTCGGACGAGAGGCGCGACTGCCCGGGGTGTAGTAGGTCTTCACCCATTCCACGGCCGCCCGGCTCCCCGGGTTGGCCAGCTGGTGGTCGATCTCGGAAAGGCGCTGCCGTACGTGGCGATCCACCTCCGTCTCATCGAAGGCCGGTCGACCCAAGAACTCCGCTAGCAACTCCCAGCCGACGTTCAACCCACGAGCCGTCGACTCGGTGTCCAATGTCAGGCCGTTCTGCCCGAAGGAAGCGCCGTAGGCAATGCCGTGCCGTTCGAGGAGCTCAGCCGTCTCGTCCGCCGAGCGCGACAACGTGCCCTCGTCAAGGGTTCGACTCACGATGGTCGCCACGCCTTCGACAGCCCGCGGCTCCGCCGACAACGGCACGGGAACGACAAGCCGCGTCGAGATCACTTTCTGCCCGGGGCGTCGGTAGAGCAACACCTGCATACCGTTGGGCAGCCGGAAACTGTCCGGGACCGGGAACGTCCATGGCTGCGGCGGCGCCACCGCCGGCCTGGCGCTCACGGCTTCACCTCGTAGGTCACGACCGCCCGGGAGTCCGGATGCAGCCATCGCCTCGCGACCCGGGCGATGTCGGCGGAGGTCACCTGCGCCACGCTATCCAGATAGGTGTTGATGAACTCCGGGTCGTCGTACAGCAAGGTGTAGTGGCTCAGCAGATCGGCCCGCTCGTCCTGGGCAGCGAGGGACTGCAGCCACCACCGCTCGGTGTCGGCCAGTACAACCTCCATCTCCACCTCGGTCGGAGGTCGCTCCGCCAGGCCGGTCAGCTCCGCCACCAGGGCCTCCTCCAGCGCGGCCACCGATACACCGTCGGCCGCGTCGAAAAGGAAGTAGCCGAGAGAAACCCCCGCGGCCAGGCCCATCACGCTGCGGCCGACGTGGGTGGCCTGCTGGCTGCCGCGGACCAGACGCCGGTAGAGGCGGGAGGTCGCGCCACCGGCCAGGACATCGAACGCCAACTCGGCGGCCAGGAAATCCGGGTCATCGGCGGCGGGCAGCCGGAACGCGACATAGAGCCGGTCCTCGGGCACGTCCTCGACCCGTTCCAACCGCACCGGCGCTTGGAGGGGTCCGAGCGCCGGGACCGGACGATCCGCCAGATCCACCGGCTCCAATGCGCCGAAGTACCGGTCCGCCGCTGCGAAACCGTCCTCCTCGCTCAGGTCTCCGACCAGGGTCAGCACGGTGTTGTTGGGGGCGTAATGCGCTCGGAAGAAGTCGTGCACATCCTGCAGGGACGCCGCGTCCAGGTCGGCCATCGAGCCGATCGTGGGGTGCTGGTAGGGGTGGCCGTCCGGGAACACCGCCGCGTAGATGTCGACCAGCGCGTTGCCGTAGGGCCGGTTGTCGTATCGCTGCCGCTTCTCTTCCTTCACCACGTCCCGCTGGTTGTCCAGGCACTCCTGGGTGACGGCGTCCAGCAGGCCGCCGTGCCGGTCAGCTTCCAGCCAGAGCGCCAACTCATAGGCCCCGGTCGGGACCGTCTCGAAGTAGTTGGTGCGGTCGAACCACGTGGTCGCGTTCAGTCGCGCGCCCTGGGCCAGCAGCGTCGCGAAGTGTTCTCCCTCGGCGACATTGCGCGAACCCTGGAACATCAAGTGCTCGAAAAGATGGGCGAACCCGGTGTGCCCCGGCTCCTCGTGGCGGGAACCGACCCCCACCCACAGGTTGACGGACACGGTGGGTACGGACCGGTCGGAGCTCACGACGACGCGCAGCCCGTTAGCCAGTTCGCGTACGGCGATCGGATAGTCCAGCGGCATGCGGACACCTTAGGCACGCCGACACGCCACACGACATTCAGGCATGGTTCAGCTACCTACGCCACGGTGCGCACCAGCGTCGGAACCTCCGACGCTCACCTGATAAGGAGCACTCCGATGGCTGTATCCGTGGACCTCACCAAGGCCCTTGACAAGGCGTACGAGGACAAGACGCTCGAAGAAATCCTCGACGCCCCGGTCGACGCGCTCGCGGGCCTGACCCCCAGCACGCCGAGGCGTTGCAGGAACTGCTCGGCATCAAGTCCATCCGCGACCTGGGATCCAACAAGTACTTCGCGACGGCAGGAGTCTTGGTCGCCCTCGCGGGCCGCGCCGGCTGACCCGGTCAGACCCCCGGACGGGCGCCGTACGACCGGGGTACGACGTCGTCCGGGGCGTCCGGATCGACCAGCGGTTGACCGTCCCCGGTCGTCGCCCGGCGGGGCAGATCCGCCGACGGGGTGAAACTGTCACCCAGTTTGTGGATCGCCAGGCGTCCGTAGATCTGCTGCTCGGTGCTGGTCCGCTCGCCGCGGGCCCGCCCCAGGAACGACACCAGCCAGTGGAAGAACGTCGTGAACTGGCTCTTGAAGCCGATGATGTAGAACAGGTGGACGGCCAACCACATCAACCAGGCCAGGAACCCCGACAGCCGTAGCTTGCCGACCGAGGCAACCGCGCTGAACCGGGAGATGGTCGCCATCGAACCCTTGTCCTTGTAGTGGAACTGCGGGTCGGTCGGTTTGCCGTGCAACCGGTTCTTCACCTGCTTGGCGGCGAAGTGACCGCCCTGGATGGCTACCTGCGCCACACCGGGCAACTTGTCCAGGGACATCATGTCGCCGACCACGAAGATCTCCGGGTGACCGGGCAGCGTCAGATCGGGGTTGACCGAGATGCGGCCCGCCCGATCGACCTCGGCCCCCGTCTGATCGCCCAGGATCTTGCCCAACGGGCTGGCCTGCACACCGGCCGCCCACACCTTGCACAGCGCGATGATCCTGCGCCGGTTGCCATCCGAGTCCTCGACGTTGATCCCGTTGGCGTCCACGTCGATGACCTTCGCGCCCAACTGCACATCGACGCCGAGCTGCTCCAGCTTCTTCTGCGCCTTGCCGCCGAGGCGGTCACCGAACGCCGGGAGTACCTGCGACGCCGCATCCAGCAGGATCACCTTGGTGTCCTTGGGATTGATGTACCGGAAGTCCTTGGAGATCGTGCGCCGCGACAGTTCGGCGATCTGCCCGGCCATCTCCACCCCGGTCGGACCGGCACCGACGACCACGAAGGTCATCAGGCGCGGTACGTCGTCGTGATAGCCCCCGCTGGCCGCCAGCTCCGCCAGTTCGAAGGAGCCGAAGATCCGGCCCCGCAGCTCGAGGGCGTCGTCGATGCTCTTCATGCCCGGTGCGAACCGGGAGAACTCGTCGTGGCCGAAGTAGGACTGTCCCGCACCGGCTGCGACGATCAGCGTGTCGTAGTCGTAGCTGTTGGTCGTGTCCAGTGCGTCGGCGGTGACGACCTTTTTCTCGACATCGATGTCCCGCACGTGACCGAAGAGGACGGTGACGTTGCGCTTGCGCGACAGGACGTCCCGGGTCGAGGGCGCGATGACTCCCTCGGACAGGATGCCGGTGGCCACCTGGTAGAGCAACGGCTGGAACAGGTGGTGCGTCGTGCTGGAGATCAGCAGGACATCGACATCGAGGCGAGCCAGCTTGCGGGCGGCGAACAGCCCCCGAAGCCGGATCCGATGATGACGACTCGGTGGCGGCCGTTGTGGGTCGGGCCAATCTGATCGGGCATGGTTCCTCAACACTCCGGTCCGGCGACAATGGGCGGAGAGACTAGTCTGCCGTACGGCCACCGCGACCGTAACCGTCACTAGAGTGGCCAGCACTGTGACGATTCCCGCATGGAGCACCGATGAATCAGCCTGAAGTCCGTCCTGCGACGCCGATCTCGTGGGGGGATGCATCGGCATCGGCCGACCAGCCTGCCTGGCAGGGCCCGCCCGCCCGCCGGTCCGGGTCGGCCACCCCCGAACCCAGGCACGCGGCGTACGTCGAGTCGCCGGCGCCCGCCTACGACCCGGCCCTCGACGAACCCGCCCCCGCTCCGGATGCGCCCTCGGCTGACTACGCGCAGCCGTGGGTGCAAGGCGGCACCGCGCACACCGCCGAGGAGGTCCACCAGGTGTGGGCCGAGCACCACACCAGCCCCGAGGCACTGTCCGGTGAGCCGGAACCGGCGATGGCGGCACCTGCCCCGGCTGCGCCGCCCGAGCCCGCCGCCGACGACGACGACAGCCTCACGCTGGGCCGCGCCCGCTCCAATTCGATCGTGCTGGACGACATGCTCGTGTCTCGCCATCATGCGCGCATCAGCGCGGACGACCAGGGCCTGATCATCGAGGACCTCGGCAGCCGCAACGGGACCTTCGTCAACGGACGCCGGGTGCAGACCACGCGTCTGCACGAGGGCGACCGGATCGGTATCGGCGCCTCGACCTTCGAGGTGCGCGATGGGTGGCTCGTCAGCGCCTGAGCGCCTCAGCCGGCGCCCGCGCCGCGCTTCAGCCGCACCGACATGGCCCGTTGGGCCTCCCGGTTGTCCTGCCGCTCGCGCAGCGTCTGGCGCTTGTCGTGCAGCTTCTTACCCTTGGCGACCGCAAGTTCGACCTTGGCCCGGCCGTCGACGAAGTACAGCGCGAGCGGGATCAACGTGTGACCCGACTCCCGCGACGCGACGACCAGCTTGTCGATCTGGTGCCGGTGCAGCAGCAGCTTGCGCCGCCGCCGGGCCGCGTGATTGGTCCAGGTGCCTTGCAGGTACTCCGGGATGTAGACGTTCTCCAGCCACAGTTCGCCGTCGCGCTCGCTGGCGAATCCGTCGACCAGCGACGCGCGGCCCATCCGCAGACTCTTGACCTCGGTGCCGGTCAGAACCAGACCCGCCTCGACGGTGCCCTCGATGAGGAAGTCGTGACGGGCCTTCTTGTTCTGTGCGATCACTTTGCGACCGGTCTCTTTGGCCATACCGGCCAGTCTACGAACCGGCCGCAAATTCATATCCCGGTCAGGTCAGCCAGGTCAGCGGATTGACCGCGCGCCCGTCCTCCATCACGGCGAAGTGCAAGTGGCATCCGGTGGAGCGGCCCGTCGTACCGGAGTAGCCGATCAGCTGACCCTTTTTCACGGAGGTGCCGGGTTTGGTTGCGAACCGGGACAGGTGGGCATACCACGTGCCCAGGTCGACGCTGCCGACCAGACCGTGATCGATGACGACGTGGTTGCCCGCCACCGGGTCGTAAGAGGTGCTGATGACGGTCCCGGCCGCTGCGGCGTACACCGGGGTGCCGCACGGGAAGGGGAAGTCGTCACCTTCGTGCATGAGCCAGATGTGCAGCACGGGATTCAGCCGCATGCCGAAGCCGGAGCGGATGGTGCTGACCGGCATGGGCGGGGTCAGGAAGAGCCCCGAGGTGTCGCCACTGCTCTGCGCAGCCGCCTGCTGCCGGGCGTTCGCGGCCGCCTTCGCGCGCAGGGCCGCGTTCTTGGCCGCAGCGGCCTTCGCAGCCGCCGCTCGCTGCGCCAGCACCTTCGACAGCCGGGCGGATTCAGCCTGCTCCTTCTTGAGGTTGGCCAGTTCGGCGGACTTCTGCTTCTCCAGGTCCGCCTTCTGCTGGGACTGCGTCTTCTGCAACGCCACCAGGTCGTTGCGGGCCTTCGTCGCCGCGTCGCGGGCCACGTTGGCCCGGGTGAGCGCGTTGTCCGCGTCGATCTTGAGCTGGGCGACCCGGCGCTTGGCGGCGCTGACCCGGTCCTGCGCCGCTTGCT
Organism: Branchiibius cervicis; assembly: GCF_042661605.1. NCBI lineage: Bacteria > Bacillati > Actinomycetota > Actinomycetes > Micrococcales > Dermacoccaceae > Branchiibius > Branchiibius cervicis. The sequence continues at coordinate 792,583 of NZ_JBHSWJ010000002.1, read as the reverse complement.
GGGCCGCGCGCTGGCTGGTCAGGTTCGACAGCACCGAACCCTGTTGGCGCATGACGACATCGGCCACCGTGAGGTCGGTGTTGTCGTTGGACGTCAACAGGTTCAGGGTCAGTCCCAGCGAACCGAGGCCGCCGGACATGTAACTCTGGCGAGCGATCCCGCCGACCAGAGCACGGGTCTTGGTCTGGGCCGCGGCGTTGGCGGACAGATCGGCCTTGCCCTGCGCTTCATTGGCGTCGGCGATCTGCAGCTGTGCAGCAATGTCGCGTTGGTGGTTCTGGGCCGAGATCACTTCAGCCTGTTTGTCCTGCAACGTCTTGGTCGCCGCGGCCACCTTCGCGTTCGTGGCGTTCAGCTTGTTGTTGGCGGCGATCAGTGCGGCGCTGGTGTCGTCCAGATCGTCCTGCAGCTGCGAGATGTGCTGGTCGACCTTGTGCTTCTGCGCGTCAGGGTCGTCAGCGTACGCGTGCGTGCCCAGGGCGAGCGTGCCCAACAGCGTCACGGTCACCAGACCTGTTCGCACCGCCCGCATCCGGAAGACTCCCTTGCCTCTCATACCTGCACCTGCCGTCGCAACGTGATCCACGACGTCACCAAAGCCAGTATGAGCGCTCCGCCCACCAACCACGGTGCAATCACCCAGACGTCGCGCGTCGTGATGATGCTGATGATCGTCCCGTCGGTCGGGGACGACACCAGTTGGCTCACCCCGAAATGCACCATCGCCCAAAGCAATCCGACTGCGAGCGCCGCACCGACGAGGGCAGCGGTCGTCGTCTCGATGATGAACGGCAAGGAGATCGTCGCCTTGGAAGCACCCACCATCCGCATGATGTTCACCTGCCGTCGACGGGTGAACGCGACCTGGCGGATGGTGGTGCTGATCAACAGGATCGAACACAACACCATGACGACCGCCAGGACCGCAGCGCCGATGCTGATCACGTTCAGCAACTTGAAGAACGAGTCCAGCACCTTGGTCTGATCACTGACCGCCTCCACGCCGGCCGTCCCGTCGAAGGCCTGGACGACGTCGTCGTAGCGCGCCGGGTCGGAGAGTTTGACCCGGAACGAACTGGGCATCGAGTCAACCGTCACCTGGGACAGGTAGGGCGACCCGGCGAACTGTTCTTTGAACCGCGCGTAGGCGTCCTGGGCGCTCTCGTAGTACACCTGCTCGACCAGTGGCTTCATGGACTCCAACTGGTGCTTGATCGCCTCCTGCTGCGCGGGCGTCACCGCGCCGCCGGAGCAGGAAGGAACGTCGCTGGATTGCGCGGTGCACATGAACACCGAGACCTGGACCTTGTCGTACCAGTACCCCTTGGCCAGGTTCACCTCGCGCTGGGCAAGCAGCCCGGCGCCGAGGAAGAACAACGAGACCATCGCGACCAGAACGACCGAGACGAACATCGAGGCGTTGCGCCGCAGGCCGCTGCCCACTTCGCCCAGGATGAATCGCAACCGCATCAGCGATCGGCCTCCCCGGCTGACTCGCGTCGTACGCGCCCTCCTGCTCGTCACGGACCAGGACCCCGTCGCGCAACTCGATGACCCGCTTACGGGACTCATCGACGATGCCGCGCTCGTGGGTGGCCACCACGACGGTGGTGCCGGTCTTGTTGATCCGTTGCAGTAGCCGCATGATCTCCTGGCTGGTTTCCGGATCGAGGTTGCCGGTGGGCTCGTCGGCCAACAGGATCGGCGGCTCCTTGACCACCGCCCGCGCGATCGCGACACGCTGCTGCTCGCCACCGGACAGTTCGTGCGGCAACCGCTTGGCCTTGTCGGCCAGGCCCACCAGTTCCAGAGCCTCGGGCACCTGTTGTTTGATCCGGCGCCGTTTGGCACCCAGCACCTGCAGCACGAAGGCGACGTTCTGCTGGACCGTCTTGCCCTCGAGCAGCCGGAAGTCCTGGAACACCACACCGACCTCCCGGCGCAGCGCCGGGATACGCCGCTCGGGCATGTCCGCCAAGTTGTGACCGGCCACCTGGATCCGGCCGTGGGTCGGCGCGACCTCCCGGGTCACCAGTCGCAACAAGGTCGACTTACCCGACCCGGAGGCGCCGACGACGAACGCGAACTCACCGCGCTCGATCTCCACGCTGACGTCATCGAGCGCTGGAGCAGAGGAGGTGTCGTACCGCTTGGTCACATGGTCGAGCAGAATCACGGTGTGTAGGAGTGCTCCGGGTCGCGATGGCGGACAGGTCCGGGTCGAACCTACGTTCCCCGCGGCCGCGGATTGACACGGCACGCCGGGAGTCGACGAACTCCCGCGATTCCGCCGGACCCGGCCCGGCGAAGTAACCTGGACAATCGTGGCTGTCGACTTCCCCGAAGAGATCAAGAAACTGCGCACCACGATGGACTCGGTCCGCGAGGTGACGGATCTGGACTCGCTGCGCGCCCGGATCAGCGATCTGGAGGCCAAGTCCGGGGCGCCGGACCTGTGGGACGACCCCGAGCACGCCCAGGAAGTGACCTCGGCCCTGTCGCGCGCCAACTCCGAGCTCGAACGCGTCGAGTCGATGGACAGCCGCATCGACGACCTGGAGGTCCTGGTCGAGATGGGTCAGGAGGAGGGTGACGCCGACACGCTGGCTGAGGCCGAGGCGGATCTGATGACCTTGACCAAGGACGTCGGCGAACTCGAGGTCCGCACCCTGCTGTCCGGTGAGTACGACGAGCGGGCAGCCGTGATCACCATCCGGTCCGGCGCCGGCGGCGTCGACGCGGCCGACTTCGCCGAGATGCTGATGCGGATGTACCTGCGCTGGGCCGAGCGGCACGGCTATCCGACGAAGGTCATGGACACGTCGTACGCCGAGGAGGCGGGCCTGAAGAGTGCCACCTTCGAGGTCAACGTGCCCTACGCCTACGGGAACCTACAGGTGGAGGCGGGTACGCACCGGTTGGTGCGGATCAGCCCGTTCGACAACCAGGGCCGGCGACAGACCAGCTTCGCGGCGGTGGAGGTTGTGCCGCTGATCGAGTCCACCGACTCGATCGAGATCCCCGAGAACGAGATCAAGGTCGATGTGTTCCGCTCCTCCGGCCCCGGCGGTCAGAGCGTCAACACCACCGACTCCGCGGTCCGGATGACGCACATACCCACCGGCATCGTGGTCTCGATGCAGAACGAGAAGAGCCAGATCCAGAACCGCGCCGCGGCCCTGCGCGTGCTGCAGTCGCGCCTGCTGTTGCTGCGCAAGGAGCAGGAGGCGGCCGAGAAGAAGGAACTGGCCGGAGACATCAAGGCCAGCTGGGGTGACCAGATGCGGTCCTACGTGCTGAACCCGTACCAGATGGTCAAGGATCTGCGCACCGAGCACGAGGTCGGCAATCCCACCGCCGTGTTCGACGGCGACATCGACGGGTTCATCGAAGCGGGTATCCGTTGGAAGCTTTCTGCCGACAAGGACTGATGCCAGCATCGGACCCATGCGCTACCTGAAGTGGACCGCTCCCGCCGTCGCCGCCTGTGCCGCGCTCGGGACACTGGGAACCAAGCCTGACTCACCGTGGTACCAGGGCCTGAAGAAGCCCTCCTGGCAGCCGCCCGCCTGGCTGTTCGCCCCGGCGTGGACCACCATCTACTCGTTGACCGCGCTGGCCTCGGCCCGGACCCTGGAACGGCTACCCAGCGACAAGGAACGCCGCGACTACGCCGTGGCGCTGGGCGCGAACCTGGCCCTGAACACCGCATTCACCTGGGTGTACTTCGTCGGTGAGCAGGTCAAGACCTCCGTGGCCGTTCAGGCGGTGCTGGAGGTCAGCACCCTGGACCTGATCCGGCGCAGCGCCACGGTGGACCGTGCCTCGGCGCTGATGCTGACGCCGTACGCCGCGTGGGGTGCCTTCGCGCTCGCGCTGAACGCCGACATCGCCCGCCGCAACTAGTTGGCTGAGTCCGGCACGTCCTGGGCCAGCTCGTAGGCGCGGATGGGGGTCATCGGCACCCCATGCAATGACACCGTGCGGTAGGTGCTGACCTGCGCGCAGCCGGTAGCCGCGTCCGCCGTCGTCGCGTAGTCCGGCGCCGGCGAACTGGACGATACGCTGGGAGTGGGGGTCGGCGTACGGGAGGCAGAGGAGGAGGCGGAGGTCGACGGGCTCTTGGCGGTCGACGTCTTTTTCTGCGACAACGCCTGGTCGCCGGCGATCTTGGCGAACAGCGCCGCGGCGTTGGGCGCCACGATCAGTTCGTTCTTGTTCGCCGGGTTGTAGTCGGTCGGCGTGGTCACGAAGGTGATCCGGCTGCTTGGGACGTCCTTGATCTCCAGAAGCAAGCTACTCAGCGCGGTCACGGAGCCGAGGTCGTCATCGACGGTCACTGCCTTGGTCGCGGCGTCGGCCAGGTTGTAGACCTTCACCGGGTTCGCCAGGGTCGAGGCGGATTCGACCTGGCGGATCATCGAGGACAGGAACAAGTGCTGGGCGACGGTCCGGCCGACGTCTCCGCCGTCTCCGAAGCCGTGCCGGGTCCGCAGGAACTCCAGCGCCGCTTTGCCTTCCAGCGTGTGCGTGCCCTTGGCCAGCTTCAGGTGCGAGTAGGTGTCGTAGACGTTGTTGTCAACGCACACCTGCACTCCCCCGACGGCATCGGACATGGTCACGACTCCGGCGAAGTCGATAACCACGAAGTGGTTGATGGTGATCCCGGTCAGCTGACCGACGGTTTGCGCGGTACAGGAGGGTCCGCCCATCAGGCTGGCGTTGATCCGGTCGGTGCGCGCCGGGATGGTCTTGCCGTCGTTGGTGCAGGCGGGGATCTTGACCACGGTGTCGCGCGGAATGCTCAGCACCGAGGCGTTCGACCGGTCGGCGGCGACGTGGACCACCATGATCACATCGGCGTTCGCGCCATCGGACTCGGCGGCGGCGTTCGACGTGGTCGTCTCTTTCGCACACGCTCCGCCCAGGGCGCAGTTGGCCTGCCCGTCGCGGGTGTCCGAACCCATCACCAGGATGTTGATCGGACCCGATTTCTTCTCCTTGGCGGTGCCGACGCCCACCAGGTTCTGGGTGCGGATGTTGCCGTTCAGGTGGTGAAGGAGCAGTCCACCGGTGACACCGGCCGCGACCAGGACCACCAGGACGGCGGCCAGGATGCGGCGGCGGAGAACAGCGGTGCGAGCGCGGCTGCGAGCCGCGGAGCGGGAAACGGGTTCGGGCACCGGCTGACGATAGTCGGCCCGGCTGTGCAAGTCATGGGCGGGGCCCGGTTACCAACTCGGTGTCGGATCGGGCGTCCGATTGCACCGTGATGGTGACGTCCTTGCCGATCAACGCGAGCAACCCGCCCGACAGCGGCGGATGCACGGTGCCACGCAGGACCACTCGCGCGGTGCGTCCATCGGAGCTGCCCGTCCCGTCGATCACCGCCCAGCCGGTCACCTGGCCGGGCCGGTGTTGCCGGCCGAGGCTCGCGGCGGCATCGGTGCGCACGCTCCGGTCGGAAAGAGCCACCTGCTGACCCACTCCGCTGCGATAGATCGCACCAGGGTCCACTGCGTCGGCCGCATCCAGCGCGGCCGCGTCGGCTGCGTCGATCATCTGCACCCGCGCCAGCTGGATGGCGGTGACGTCGATCCCGCCCATCACCAGCAGGCCGAGGAGCGCGAACAGGCCGGCGCCCAGGAGCAGCACTCTGCCTCGCTCGCCGTCCGCCCGCAGCCGCTGGAACCGGTTCACCGTTTGAACCGATCGACCGCTTCGGTGTGCGTCGCGGACACCGAGATGCTGGATGGCACGACTCCTCGCAGGAAGTCGGGAATCAGCGGCAGGTCGACGCTCAGGTCGGCCCGGGTCGTCACGGTGCTTCCCCGGGCCAGGCACACCCCTGCGCAGCGCGCGACCAGGTTTCCCGCGGCGCCGAAGCCCTGGTCCTGGAAGGCTAGGCGGGCGGCCGCCCTCGCCCGCTGGCTCGCGACCGCAGGGGTGTCCGCCGCGACGAACGTGCGCGCACTCTCCCGCGCGGCCGCCGTCACCGCATAGGTGCCCGCTTGCAGCCGGGCCAGAGTGATGACCAGGTAGAACACCGGCAGCGCGAGCAGGATCCCCACGACGAGGAACTCGATCACCGCCGACCCGCGATCGCCGTCTCCGAGGCGTCGCCGCAGCGTGATCACTGGGCCTCCTGGTAGGCGCGGCCGCTGACGATGAGAGTTTGCGACGGACCGAATGGACCCACGACCGGCAGCGGCGCAACGACGGTTACGCGTACGACGCGTGCCCCGCCCTCGTCCACCACATCCGCGCGCACGTCCCGGGCGAAGCGTCCCGCGAGCCCGCGGGTGATCAACTCCCGGGCGCGGCTGGCCCCGGCATCCGCCGTGGCGTCGGCGCGAGCCCCGAAACGGGCGCCCTCCGTGGCGTCGGAGATCAGCGTGTTGCGCACGAAGAGCGCAAAGCCGACCTGGAAGGCCGCGAGGAACATCAGGATGAGCAGCGCGCCCACCATCACGAATTCTGCTGCTGCAGAACCTCTTTCGCGATGTATTCGGTCAGCCACCCGTGACACTGTGGATCGCCGTACTGAACATGCCGGTCAGTGCGGGACCGGCGAACTTCCACAGCGCGGTCACCAGACCCGCCGTCATGATGGTGATGAGCACCCATCCCGGAACGTCGCCTCGCTCCCGGTCCTCGGCCGGCAGGTGGGTTCGGACCACCATGGCGCGCAGGATGCGCTCGTTCAGCTGTCGTGCGGTTTTCATGTCTTCCTCCGGTTGTTTCTTCGGTGTGGTGATGAGACGGGTTCACATGTTGAGGTCCAGGATGGAAAGGCCCGGGTAGATGGCGAACAGGATCGTCACCGGCAGCACCAGGAAAACCACGGGGATCATCATGTAAATCTCCCGGCGGCCCCCCGACTCGATCAGTTGCTGCTTGCTGGCGTCCCGCGCGTCCTGGGCCTGGGCGCGCATGACGTCTGCCAATGGCGTGCCACGCTCGACGGCGACGACGATGCCGTCGACGAACCGGGCGAGCCCGGGCAGCCCCGTGCGGTCCGAGAGCCCCTGCAACGCCTCCGGCAGCGATGCCCCGGCGCGGGCATCCACCAGGCAGCGCTGCAGTTCCGCGGACAGGTGCCCGCTGGACAGGTTGGCGATGCGCTCCAACGCGGCGGCCGCCCCTTCTCCGGCAGTGATTGCGAGCGCCAACATCTCTGCGATTGCTGGGAATTCGCCCAGGATGGCTCGCTCGCGCGACTCCGCCGACCGACTCAGCATCTGGTCGCGCAGGACCACTCCGCCGGCCACGGCGATCGGGATGAGGATGACGTCGGTGATCGACGTCCCGCCGTTCAGGAGTTGGAGCGTCGCGTAGCCGGCGGCAGCCACCCCCGCGACCAGACCCCACATCGCCTGTTGCGCACGAAAGCCGTCCACGTCGTCGGGTTGGCCGCCCCGGGCAAGACGGCGGCGCACCGAGGTGGTGCCACCCAGCCAGTGATCGACCAGGGTGCCGGCGCGGCGCAGCAGGGGTGCGAGGACGGCGTTGACGGAAATCTCGTCGGCGCTCCCGGCCAGCAGATGCGAGGGCCGGGGCGCGGTCACGACGTACGGCGCGATGCGGTCGGCCAGCGTCGCCTGCCGGCGCATCGGCAGACCCCGCCACACCAGCAGCAGTCCCGTCCCGAGCAGCGCACCGCACAGCAGTCCGCTCCATAGCGGGTTCATCGCATGACCCGTTCTTCGTCGGGCAACTGCCCGAGGCGACGCATCACCCGATAGGCGATCAACGAGACCGCTGCCCCGATCGCGAGCACGACCACACCGGTCGAACTCTGGTACGCCTGCAACGACTCACCGCGGGTTGCCATCAACGCCAGCACGATCCACGGTGCACACAACGCGAGGCGGGCGGCGTTGACCGTCCAGCTCTGACGGGCCTCGAGTTCGGCGCGGGTGCGCGCGTCGTCACGCAGGAAGGAGCTCAGCGTACGCAGCAGGCGCCCCAGGTCGGTGCCGCCGACAGCACGGGCGATCCGCAGCGACTCGACCAGCCGGTCGGACACCGGGTCCGCCAGGTTGTCCTTCAACCGGTCCAGTGCCTCGTTGAACTGTCCGGTGGCGCGGTAGTCGTGGGCGAAGTCGGCGAACGCCGGTCGCAATTCCTCCGGCCCGCGAACGCCCAGCTGGGCCAACGACTCCGGAAGAGCCATGCCCGCGCGCACGGCGCTCGCGATGTTGTCGACGACGTCCGGCCAGACCTCCCGCAGGACCGTGCGGCGACGGCGTGCCCGCATCCGGACGAACGCCAGCGGCGCGTACCCCGCGATGATGGCGAACGCGGCACTCACCGGCGCGACGGACGTGGCCGCCATCGTCAGAACGAACACGCCCGTGCCTGCGATCAGGCACATCGCGATCAACTGACCGGCACCGATGGAGGTGTACCCGGCTTGGCCGAGCAGATCTCGCAACCGGGTGAGCAACCCCGCGCGCGGCGTGCTGATGGACACACCGGTCCGCGGCCACCACGACCACCACAGGCAGAAGACACCCGCTCCCAACAACAGGACCGGGATCATGACGCATCAGCCAGGATCGCGGCCACGTCGAAACCGGCGCGCTCGAACCGCTCGCGGTGCGGCGGGAAGCCGTCGGCGCGCACCAAAGTGTCGGATCGACGTACGAACAAGGGGGCCAACTCGATCACGTCACCTTCGGCGCGACCGGGCACCGCGCAGACCTCACGTACGAGGCGGCGACCGTCGCGCTCCAACGCCACGTGCACGACGATGTCGATGGCGCTGGCCACGGTCGGCACCACGAAGCTGGAGCTGACGTTCGGGCCGGCCAACAGCGGCAGAGTGCACATCTTCATAATGGCCTCACGGGCCGAATTAGCATGCAGCGTAGCCATTCCCGGCAATCCGCTGTTCAGTGCGATCAGCAGGTCCAGGCTCTCCTCCTGCCGGACCTCACCGACAATGATCCGCGACGGTCGCATTCGCAACGCCTCTTTGACCAGGCGCCGCAACGGGATCTCTCCGGTGCCCTCCAGGCTCGGTTGGCGGCACTGCATCGCCGCCCAGTCACGTAGCCCAAGCTTCAGCTCGAAGACCTCTTCACACGACACGACACGTTCGTTGGCAGGGATCGCCGAGGCCAGGCAGTTCAGCATCGTGGTCTTCCCGGCCTGGGTACCGCCGGCGACCAGGACGTTCAGACCCGATGCGACCGCAGCGGCCAGGAAACGAGCCGCGGGAGTACCGATCGTGCCTAGCGCGACCAGGTCGTCGAGCCGGTCCGCCCGGGCGACGAACTTGCGGATGTTGATCAGCCAGTGGGTGCGGGAAACATCCGGGATCGTGACGTGGAGGCGCGACCCGTCCGGCAATGTGGCATCGACGAACGGCGAGCTCAGATCGATCCGGCGCCCGCTGGGTTTGAGCATCCGCTCGACCAGAGCGCGGACCTGCTCCGACGTGAGCATGGTGTTGGTGAGTTCGGTGCGTCCTCGCCGCGCGATGAACACGCGAGAGGGCTCGTTGACCCAGATCTCCTCGACTTCGGGGTCGTCGAGGAACGGCTGCAGCGGCCCGAACCCGGCGACCGCATCGAGCACCTGCCGGTGGGCCGAGGCACTGTCCGGCAGCGGGTCCAGCCCGCCGTGCAGTGCCCGCTCCTCATAATCGCGCACGGCGGCGCGGACCAGGTCGGCGACCGCGTCGTGATCCCGCGCCGGGTCCAATCGCTGGCGACGGATCAGTTCCCTGACCTCGCCCTCGACCAGTTGGACGCCGTTCATCGAGTACCCCCTCGTTCGGCATCGCTCCCCCGAGCGACGAGCACGATGAAAGCCGATCAGCGACACCCTGTGGGGGTTTCCACAGCTGACTTTAAGAAACCTTTACACCGTGGCGAGTTATCCCCAGCGTGTCCTGCACCGTGCGAACCGATCTCGCAGACTTCGGCTATGACGCTTGTGCGGTTGACGATCTTCGAGGGCGCCGTGAGCCGGGACATCGTGGTGCGCTCCCCTCCGGAGCGACGTGGAGCGACGTGACGGCAGCGAATCCGACTCTGCCTGAAGCACTCTTCGCCGGAGAACGCCGGGTGGCCGACACCGATGTCCTGGGCCGGGAACCCCTCGTCCACGCCGCCGTGCTCAGCACCGCACCCACTGCGCTGCCGCCGCGCCATCTGCTGGAGTTGCACGTCGTCGAGGGACCGAGCGCCGGAGCGTGGGTGCCGCTGGGTGCGAGCGAGGTCACGGTCGGCCGGGGTCGCGGCGCAGTGCTGCGGGTGTCGGACCGCTGCGTCAGCCGCCACCACCTCACCGTCGGCCTGGACTCTGGCCGCGTCGTGGTGGCTTCGAACGACCCGACCAACGGCACCCTTGTCGATGACCAGCCGCTGAGCGACGCGCGAGAAGTGACCATCGGCAGCCGCATCGCCATCGGCGACAGCGTGCTGCAGCTCTCGCGGCGGGATCCGGTGCCCGAGGTGACCTGGCCCGATCCGCCCGCAGCGGTGCAGGTCCGCATGCCCACCGCCCCGCACCCGCCGGAGAAGCGACCCTGGCCGCTGGCGATGGCGTTGCTGCCGCTGGTGGTGGCCGGCGGTGCTGCGCTGCTGCTGCACAATCCGATGTTCCTGATGTTCGCGATCCTGTCACCGGTGATGCTGCTGGCCCAGTACCTCACCGATCGTCGTGGCGGCTCCCGCTCCCACCGCCGGACGACGGCCGCGTACCGCAAGGACCGCGCGCACGCCGAGGAGACAGTACGTCGCGCGCTGGAGCATGAGGTCGCCGTACGCCGAGTGCGGACCCCCGCTCTCGGCACCACCCTGCGCGTGGCCCGCTGCGGGTCGTCCGCGCGCTGGTCGCGGGATCCCACGGTCGAGATGCGGGTCCGCCTGGGGAGCGGCACCGTGACCTCCGCGGTGACCCGGCGGCCGGAGGGGCACGCATTCGGCGACGACGACGCGCAACCGGTCATGCTGGCCCGGGCGCCGGTCGAGCTGGATCTGCACGCTGCCCGTCGTGTAGAGCTCGCCGGTCCCCAGCGGTACCTGCTGGCCCAGTCCCTCATCACCCAAGTGGCTACCTGGTTCTCTCCCCGAGATCTGCAGATCCGGATCTGTTGTTCGACGCCCGATCATCCCGCGTGGCAATGGCTTCGCTTCCTGCCGCACGTGCTACCCGCCCCGGACGCCACGCCGTTCATCGGGCCGCACCCTCTGGGCGTGGCCCACGGAGCAGTGCTGCTGGTGATCGACGGGGTGGAGCTGAATTCTCCGGCTGAGGCCATCATCATCGTGCTCAGCGATGACGACACCTCGCGCCCGGGTCGTCTCGTGACCACCGAGCACAGCGGCACCGCCGGGTTGGCGCCGTCGCCGGATCTGGTTCTCGACCTGCCCGCACCCGGTCAGGCCGAGGCCGCCGCCCGTGCTCTGGGCGCCGCCGGAAGATCCACGGTCGGACGCGTCGGCCTGCCCATCGAGGTTTCGCTGATCGACCTGCTGCGCGACGAGCGGGGCATCGATCCCACAGACCCCGACGCTGTGGCGCGCGCATGGTCCAGGGCCACGGATCGTGTGCTGCTGGGACGGGCCGCGGACGCGGTGTGCGAGATCGACCTTCCGCTGGACGGACCGCACGCCCTGGTCGCCGGCACCACCGGAGCCGGCAAATCCAGTCTGCTGCAGACGTTGCTGGTGTCGTGGGCGTTGAGCCGGCCACCCCAGGAGCTGAGCTTTGTACTGATCGACTACAAGGGCGGTTCGGCGTTCTCCGGGTGCGCGAGCCTGCCGCACACCGTGGGGCTGGTGACCGATCTCGACGTGTCGCTCACGGCCCGGGCGCTGCGCTCCCTGCAGGCCGAGATCCGCCGCCGCGAGCAACTCCTGGCGCGTGCCGGCGCCGCCGACTTCGCCGCCCACCGCGACGGGGGCGGGTCCATGGCACGGCTGGTGCTGGTGATCGACGAGTTCCGGGTCCTCGCCGATGAGTTGCCCGATTTCGTCCACGGCCTGGTCCGGCTGGCTGCGGTCGGCCGCTCGCTCGGAATCCACGTGATCCTGGCCACCCAGCGGCCCGCAGGCGTGGTCTCCGCCGACATCCGGGCGAATATGGACCTGCGAATCGCTCTGCGGCTCAACGATGTTACCGACTCACGCGACGTCATCGACGCCGACGACGCAGCCCGGCTCGACCCCACGGCGCCGGGGCGCGCCGTCGTCCAGCGGTCCGGGACGCGGCGCGACGTCGTCCAGGTGGCCAGGGTGAGCGGCCGCACCCCGCTTCACGACGCTGCTCCCGAAGTGCTGTGCGTCGACCCGGCGACCGGCGCACCGCAGCCACGGCCGGTGCACGGTGAGCAGGAGGACCTTGCTCGCATCGTGGCTGCGATCCGGCGCGTCCACGAACGCCAGGGCTCCGGCGCGCCTCATCGCCCCTGGTTACCGTCGTTGGCGACTCACCTCACTGCCCAGGTCTGCAGTCCGGGAACGGCCCCGCTGGGGATGGTCGATCTGCCAGACGCGCAGCGGCAGGAATGGGCGGGTTGGTCGGTGGACGACGGCAACCTGCTGATCGCCGGCGGTCCGGCCAGCGGCCGCAGCACGGTGTTACGGACGATCGCCACCGGAAGCTCCGAACCGGTCTACCTCCTCGGTGCAACGAAAACCACTGTCTTAGAGAGATATCCGCACGTCGGCGCCGTCATCGCATTCGACGAGCATGCCCGCATCCACCGATTGCTCACCTGGTTGGACGAGCGCATCGCTGCTGGTCAGCGGGAGCCCGTGCGGATACTCGTCGACGACTGGGACACCCTGCAGGCGCGGACCGACGCGGCGTCCCTCACGCTCGGCGACCGCTTGCTGGCCATCATGCGCGACGGCCCTCGTGCCGGCGTCATCACGGCGGTTGCCGGCGGCCGTGCCGTGGTCAGCGGCCGGGTGTCCGGGCTCGCGGCACGGCGGCTGTGCCTCACCGGCAGCGGCACCGACGATCTGATCCTGCTGGGTGTGAAACCCACGCACCTACCCTCGCTGGCGACCCCCGGCCGAGGCCTGCTGATGCCCGACGGATCGGAGATCCAGTGCGCCCTCCCCGGTGAGCCGGCACCGCGCGCTCCGATCGCCGTACGTTTCGATCCCCTTCCGGCGGTGGTAGATCCGCTACCCGACGGGGCGTTCGCGGTCGGCGTCGACGGCCCGATCCGTTGGAGGGCCGACGACCGGACGGTCCTGGTCGTGGGACCCCCGGGCAGCGGCCGCACCAGCGCACTGCGGGCCATCTCGCGCGCCGACCCGGGCCCGGCCTTCTGGGTGACCGATCCGGCCCGGAGCGGCGAGCTCACCCGGTGGGCGGCCGAGCAGCCAACCGGCGCGATCTACGTCGACGACGCCGACCACCTGGCCGGTACGCCGATGGAAGGCCTGCTGGTCGACCTCGCCGCTCGCCAGCGGGTGATCGTGGCCGCTCAGCTGTCCGCCGCCGCCAACGCCTTCACCGGCTTACTACCCCTGGTGAAACGCGCTGGAACCGGGGTGATCCTGCAGCCCGGTCCACGCGACGGTGAGGTGCTCGGCGTCAATCTGCCCACGTCGTACGACGAGGGGCCGGGCTCCGGTGTCCTGGTGCGCCGGGGGCAGATCACCCAGGTGCGTGTCGGCATCGGGCCGCTCACAGGCGTTTGCCGAACCACTGCGTCCCGTCCGGAGAGGGCAACGGGGTGAAGCCGATCCGGTGATAGAACGCAATGGCTCCGGAGTTGTCCTTGCCTGCGCCCAAATGGACCCCGGGTACGCCGCGTGCCCTCAGCGCGTCGCACAGCACCTCGATCAACCGGCGGCCGAAACCCTTGCCCTGCAGGACCGGTAGCAGATCGACGTGGAACTGCGCCGGGTACTCGGTGGCCAGCGGGTTGCGAGCCGTGCCCTGGCTGTACCCGGTTTCGATCACCACCTCCTGCATCGTCGTCGGCCGATCGGCGCGCGGATAGCGGTGGGCCACGGTCGGCCACCACTGCGTGGCGAACCACTGGTCAAACTCCAACGTGTCGGCGGTGGCGACCAGGTAGCCGACCGGCGGCTGTTTTCCGTCGGCGACGACCCAGGCAAGGTCCGGGCAGTGCGCCAGATACGGATTGAGGAAGATGTCCGGCAGGAGGCTGGCCGGTTCGAAGAGACCGGTCGCGTCGCCGCCCATCGCCCCGGTGCGCACGCAAACCTCGGCCAGCGCCTCGTCATCGCCGGTTCGGTAGCTCCGGATCCGCCAATTCATCGCAGCCGCAACGGTTTCCACGAAAGATCCGGAACCGCGACGTCGTGCGTCAAGGCAGCGAGCGCCTCCACACCATCCACCAGCCGCGGGCCAGGGCGGGCGAACGACGCGTTCGCGTCGACCGCCCACACCGGGACGTCGGGCAACCGGTCGAGGATCAGGCCACCGAGGCGCGCGGAGTCCGACACGTCGTACCCGCACGGCGCCACGACAATCAGGTCGGGCCGGCAGTCGTGCACCGCGGCCCACTGCACCCGTTCCGAGCGCTCACCGGCGACACCGAGGGCCGGTTCGCCCCCGGCGATGGTCACCATCTCCGGGATCCAGTGACCGGGCGCGAACGGGGGTCGGTCCACTCCAACACCAGCACGCGGGGTCGGCGATGCTGCGCCACCTGCCGCGCAACGGCGGCGAGGCGCTCCTGCAGGTCAGCCACCAGCGCAGCCGCCGCATCATCATGCCCGGTCGCCGCCCCGAGGATCCGGATCGAGTCCAGCACCTCGGTCATCGTGTGCGGGTCGATGGTCAGGACCTGCGCCGTGCAGCCGAGGTAGGCCAGTGCCTCGTCGACCACCGAAACGTCGACCGCGCACACCGCGCACAGGTCCTGGGTCACCACCAGGTCGGCGTCCAGCGAACGCAGCGCGTCGGCGTCCAAGTGGTAGAGATCCTCGCCCCGCGCCAACGCGGCCGCGACGTAATCGTCGATCTCCCGTGGCGAGAGACCGTGCGGCATGGCCGAATTCGAGATGATCGTGCGCTCCAACGCCTCCGGTGGCGTATCGCATTCGAAGGTCACCCCCACCACGTCGTCGCCGGCTCCGATCGCGAAGAGGATCTCCGTGGTCGATGGAAGGAGGGACACGATACGCACGCCCCGACCCTACGTGGGCTACGCGCGGGGCACGTGCACGCCGTACTGCGACACCTTGCGGTAGAGGGTTGCCCGGCTCATCCCCAGGTGGGCCGCAGCCTGTTGCATCGTCGTGCCGGGGCGGGACAGGGCGCGCACGATCTCGTCGCGCTCGAACCGCTCGATCCGCGACAACCGCCGGGCGGCGGCGGACAACACCGAGGGCGGCAGATGGCGTACGTCGATCACGTCGGCCCGCATCGCAGCGTGCCGGATCACCCGCACGAGTTCGGTGACGTTGCCCGGCCACGAGTGGTCGCTCAACGCGCGACGGGCGGCGGCAGTGATCTCGACCTCGCGCCCCCGAGCCCGCGCAGCCACGTGCAACGCGATCGGCACGACGTCCTCGGGACGCTCGCGCAGCGCCGGCAACTGCACCACGGTCTCGATCAGGGGCAACAGCGGTGCGGGCACGTCTTCGAGGCGTTCCGCGGTCAGCACGACCGGCACACCCTCACCGGCCGCCAGCAACTGGCCCAACCGGTCGGCCGCCCACAGCGGCAGCACGTCGACGTCGCCCACGATGACCGCGGTATCCGGTTTACCCACCTCCGGAGTCCACAGCATCAACCAGGGTTCGAGATCCTGCGGTGCGGGCGCGGAGGCGGACAGGATCCGGCTTCGCGGTCGCACCCGGCGCAGGGCCTGCGACAGCAGCGTCACCCGGCCCGCCCCGGCCTCGCCCACGGCAGCCACCACCCGGCCGGCCGCGAGCGCGGCACTGGCCTGATCCAGTGCCTGACCCCACCCGGTCGACAGGGCGAAGGTCGACCCGCTGCCCGGCTCCAGGTGCGGAGCCACGACGCGGAAGACCTCGCCGCGCGGCGCGGGTCGCGGCGTACGGCCCTGGGACCGGGTCAGCATCAGGGCAGTCGTGTTGCTGGCCGCGGACTGGGCGAGTGCGAGGAGCAGGTCATGGGAGGAGTCCGACCAGGTGGTCAGGTTGACCGCTCCCTGCAGCCGTCCTGAGGTCGGGTCGAGAACGGGTGCGGCGGCACAGGTGTATCCGGTCAGGCTCTGCGCGTAGTGCTCCTTGGCCCGCACGACCGTCGGCGACCGGTCGGCGAGCGCCAGACCCAGGCCGTTGGTGCCCGCCTCCCGCTCGGAGTACCCGAAGCCGGGCGCCAGGTGCACCGCATCCAGCGCGCGTAGCAACGAGTCATCGCCGCTGTGCCGGTTGAGCACCAGGCCGTCGGAGTCGGTGAGCATCAAGCTGATCGGTTCACCGGCCAGGGTCTGCTTCAGGTCACGCAGCACCTGATCGCCGCACTGGAAGAACAACGACTCGGTGTCGAGAGCACCGGTGAAGGCCGGCTGGACCTGGTCGAGGGACACGCCGTACTCCTGGCTGCGTTGCCACGACGCCAGGACCCGCGCCGACGCCGGGCGACCGCCGTGCACCCGCTCGGGCAGTCCGTCCATGCCTCACCTCCTGGTGTGACCCACGTTACAAAGCCAGCCCGGACGGCGCCCAGACGCGCCGTCTCAAAGTGAGACAGCGCGGGGGCAGCAGGTGGCGGGGGTGCCGCATAGGTTCTGCGATGTGACATCAGTCACAGCACCGATCAGGAGGCCCGCATGTACACCAAGGACGGCGAGAAGTACTTCATCGTCGACGCCCACATCGCCCTGTGGGACGCCCGCGAGAGCAACCAGCGCAATATCCACGGCAAGCAGTTCATCGACTGCTTCTACGACTACCACCGCAACCTCTCCCCGGAATCGGAGGTGTGGCCCTACGAGGACTACCTCTACCAGGGCGGCGAACGGCTGATGAAGGACCTGTTCACCGACGGCTATGTCGACCACGCCATCTTCCAGCCGGCCTACCTCGGTGAGTTCTACAAGACCGGCTTCGGCCAGACCGAAGAGGCCTTCGCCCTCACCCGGGCCAACCCGGACAAACTGACGTACAACCACAACTTCGACCCGCGCAACGGCGAGGCCGGCCTCGACCAATTACGGGCTGACGCAGAGCGATTCGGCCTCAAGGGCGTCAAGCTCTACACGGCCGAATGGCACGGGGAGAGCCGCGGCTGGAAGTTGGACGACCCGTGGGCCTACCGGTACTTCGAACTGTGCCGTGAGCTCGGCATCAAGAACATCCACATCCACAAGGGCCCGACGATCCGGCCCCTGGACCGCGACGCCTTCGACGTCGCCGATGTGGACCACGTGGCGACCGACTTCACCGACCTGAACTTCATCATCGAGCACGTCGGCCTTCCGCGGCTGGAGGACTTCTGCTGGATTGCCACCCAGGAGCCGAACGTGTGGGGCGGCCTGGCGGTCGCGATGCCCTTCATGCACACCCGGCCGCGCTACTTCGCGCAGATCCTGGGTGAGTTGCTCTACTGGATCGGCGAGGACCGCATCACCTTCTCCTCCGACTACGCCATCTGGACCCCGCGCTGGCTGATCGAGCAATTCGTCGACTTCCAGATCCCGCAGGACATGACCGAGTACGCACCGATCACGACGCAGCAGAAGAAGAAGATCCTCGGCCTGAACGCGGCCCGGCTCTACGACCTGGACGTGCCGACCGAGCTGCAGTTGCCGACGGCCGATGAGACCGCGACCGGTCCGCGGCAGCCGGAGGCGGCGGACCTGGTGGGCGCCAAGTGATGCTCACGCTGACTCGGCAGGAGGCGGTCACCGCCGCCCTGGCCGTGGTGACCGACCCCGAGTTGGACGAACCGATCACCGATCTGGGCTTCGTGCGCAGCGTCGCGATCGACGGATCGTCGGTGACCGTTCACCTACGGCTGCCGACCTCGTTCTGCTCGCCCAACTTCGCCTACCTGATGGCCTCCGACGCCAAGGACGCGCTGGTCGCGCTGGACTGGACGGACACGGTGGTCGTGGAGCTCGACGATCACCACGACTCCCCCATCATCAACGCCGGCTTGGCCGGTGACCTGGGTTACCGGGGCACCTTCCGCCACGAGGCGCTGGACAGCCTGGACGAGTTGCGGACGACGTTCCGCCGCAAGGCGCATACCGCCGCCATGGAGCGCGCGTTGACCGACCTCCTTCGGGCCGACCCGTCGCGCTCGGTCGAATCACTGGCCGGCGTGCGCCTGGCCGATCTGCCCGAGGGCGAGCATCGAGCGGCGCTGATGCGTCGGCGTACGGCGATCGGATTGCCCACGGCGCCCGAGGCTTTCGTCCTGGTCGATCACGACGGCGGGCGCCCGGACAATGTGCCCCTCGCCGTTGCCCGCGCGCGTTCCACCCGCATTTCCATCGACGGCAACGCGCATTTCTGCCGGGGCCTCCTACGCACCCGGTATCCGGGGGCAGAGCACGACCAAACCGTGCGGCACGACGGCCTCGAGCCGGCCGACGCCGCCTTCATTTCCCTCAGCACCCTCAAGGAGTCACTGTCATGAGCACGATGCGAGCCGTCCAGGTCGTCGGGTACCACCAGAACCTGCAGATGGAGCAGGTTCCGGTCCCCGAGCCCACCGGTCCGTGGGATGTCGTCGTCAAGATCGGCGGTGCCGGTGTCTGCCGGACCGACCTGCACATCCTCGAAGGCCAGTGGGCCGAGAAGTCGCAGGTCGAACTGCCCTACACGATCGGTCACGAGAACGCCGGCTGGGTGTCGGCGGTCGGGAGTGCGGTCACCAACGTGCAGGAAGGTGACACCGTCATCCTGCATCCGCTGATCACCTGCGGTCTGTGCCGCGCCTGCCGCAGCGGCGACGACGTGCACTGCGAGGCCAACTCCTTCCCCGGCATCAACACCAACGGCGGGTACGCCGAGTACCTCAAGACCTCGGCGCGCAGCGTGGTCAAGATCGACCCCTCGCTGCAGCCCGCAGACGTGGCGGCCCTGGCCGATGCCGGCCTCACTGCGTACCACGCGGCGGCCAAGGCCGCGCGGCGCCTCACCCCCGCGACAAGGTGGTCGTGATCGGGGCAGGCGGCCTGGGGCACATCGGGATTCAAGTCCTCAAGGCCCTCAGCCCGGCCGAGATCATCGTGGTCGACCGCAACGCCGACGCGGTCAAGTTGGCCCTGTCGATCGGCGCCGACCACGGGGTTGTCGCCGAGGGCGGCCAGGTTGATCAGGTCCTGGAGCTCACCGGCGGCAACGGCGCCGAGGTGGTCGTCGACTTCGTCGGTGAGAACGGCGCGACAGCGGAGGGGACGGCGATGTTGCGGCAGGCCGGTGACTATCACGTGGTCGGCTACGGGGAGAACATCGACGTCCCCACCATCGACATCATCTCGGCCGAGATCAACTACATCGGCAACCTGGTGGGGTCTTACAACGACCTGTGCGATCTGATGGAGTTGGCGCGGCGCGGGGCGGTGACCCTGCACACGCAGAAATACGCGCTCGACGACTTCCAGACCGCGATCGACGATCTGGACAATGGTCGGGTGCGCGGCCGCGCCATCCTTGTCCCCTGAGTTGCTAGGAGTCGCAATGATTTTCATCACAGCACGCTTCCGCGTCAAAGCTGAGGACGCGGACCGGTGGCCGGAGATCAGCCGGTCCTTCACCGAGGCCACCCGCGCCGAGCCGGGCAACCTGTGGTTCGACTGGGCGCGCAGCACCGAGGATCCCCAGGAGTACGTACTGCTGGAAGCGTTCAAGGACGACGGCGCGGAGGCGCACGTCGGCTCCGACCACTTCAAGCAGGCCCAGCGGGACCTGCCGCCGCACCTGGAGGAAACACCGCGAATCGTCAACTTCCAGGTCCCCGGTGAGCAGTGGTCCGAACTGGGTGAGATGGCGGTCGACTAACGCTTGCGGGCCTCGAGCTCGGCGGCGACGTCGGGCACGTGGTTGGACATTTCCCGCGGCGGTCGCTCGTACCCTCCGGACGGCGGCCGCTGCGGGATCGCCACCTCCTCGCGGTGGATCTCCTCATAGGGCACCTGGGACAGCAGGTGCGCGATCATGTTGATCCGGCCGCGGCGCTTGTCCTCGTTGTCGACCTCCCACCAGGGGGCCTCGGGAATGTCCGTGTGCACGAACATCGTGTCCTTGGCCCGGGAGTAGTCCTCCCATTTGGTGATCGACAGGACGTCGTTCGGACTCAGTTTCCAGCGCCGCATCGGATCCTCGGCGCGCGAGCGGAACCGGTTCTCCTGCTCCACGTCGGAGACGCTGAACCAGTACTTCAGCAAGAGAATCCCGTCCTCGACCAGCAGCCGCTCGAAGATCGGCACCTGCCGCAGGAAGCGGTGGTACTGCACGCTGGTGCAGTAGCCCATCACGTGCTCGACGCCGGCCCGGTTGTACCAGGACCGGTCCATCAGGACGATCTCGCCGGCCGCGGGCAGATGGCTGATGTAGCGCTGGAAGTACCATTCGGTCTGCTGCCGCTCGGTCGGGGCGGGCAGCGCGACGGTCCGGGTGACGCGGGGGTTGAGGTATTCCGCGACCCGCTTGATCGTCGAGCCCTTCCCCGCGGCGTCCCTGCCCTCGAAGATGATCACGATCCGCGCGCCGGTCTCCTGCACCCACGCCTGCATCGTGACCAGCTGCGCCTGCAGCTTCTTCAACTCCTTCTCGTAGAGCTGTTTGTCCATCCTGCTCATCTGCGGCTCCTCCGCCCGGGGATGATCACTGTAGTCAGCCGCCCCCTACAGGGGGAGCCATATGTCCGGACCGCTGGGTAGCGTCGCAGGATGACCTCCCCTGTGCTGGAGTCCGCGTCCGGTTTCATCGCCCGGTACGACGAGTTGCGGGCCTATACCGAATCACTGGCGAGCCCGTTGTCCCCCGAGGACCAGACCGTCCAGTCGATGGCGGACGTGTCCCCGACCAAGTGGCACCGGGCGCACGTCACGTGGTTCTTCGAGACCTTCCTGCTAGCCGAGCACGAGCAGCGGTTCGTGCCCTTCCAGGACAAGTACTGGTTCTTGTTCAACTCCTACTACGAGGCCGTCGGTCCGCGGTATTCGCGCCCGCTGCGCGGGGTGATCTCCCGGCCGGGCGCCCACGACGTCGGGCGCTACCGCGCCAACGTGGACGACCGAATGCGCGATCTGATCGCGGGGCTCGACGAGGGTGCGCTGTCCAAGATCGCACCGACCATCACGCTTGGCTTCCATCACGAGCAGCAGCACCAGGAGCTGCTGTTGATGGACATCAAGCACGTGTTGTCCCTGAATCCGCTCGAGCCGGTGTACGCCGGGCGCCCGCGAGCCGCCGGGTCGGCTCCTGGCCCGCTGGGTTGGGTCGACTTTGCCGGCGGCCTGGTGGAGATCGGTCACCCGGGTGGGGACGGGTTCTGCTTCGACAACGAGTTGCCGCAACACCAGGAGTACCTCGCGCCCTACCGTCTGGCCGACCGGTTGATCACCAACGGTGAGTGGCTGGAATTCATGGCCGACGGCGGCTACCGACGCGCCGAGTTCTGGCTATCGGACGGGTGGGGACGCGTGCAGTCCGAGGGATGGCAAGCGCCGTTCTACTGGCAGCAGGTGGACGGTGTGTGGCTTGAGCACACGCTGCACGGCACCTATCCGGTCGACCCGGCGCTGCCGGTCTGCCACGTCAGCCACTACGAGGCCGATGCGTACGCCGCGTGGGCCGGCAAGCGACTGCCCACCGAGGCCGAGTGGGAGCATGCCGCGCGGTTGCAGGACGAAACACCCTCTGACACCGATAACCTGGGCGACAAGTCGGCGTTCCATCCGCGCGCTGCGGGCGAGCCGGACGGGTCGTTGCGGCAACTATTCGGGGACTGCTGGGAGTGGACCCGCTCGTCCTACCTGCCCTACCCCGGTTTCCATGCCAGCGAGGGTGCGATCGGCGAATACAACGGCAAGTTCATGTCGGCACAGATGGTGCTGCGCGGCGGTTGCGCCTTCACTCCGCCAGGCCACGCGCGCGCGTCGTACCGCAACTTCTTCCCGCCGGGCGCACGCTGGGCGCTGTCGGGTGTCCGGCTGGCCGACGATAACGTCGCACCATGAGCCCGAAACTGGCTACCAACACTCACGTTTCACTGGATGAGCTGCTGGAGTTCGTCCGTCCCCGGCACCACCTCGTGCTCATCACCCAGCGCCAGGACGGATCACCCCAGGCCTCACCGGTGACCGGCGGGGTCGACGACTCGGGACGGATCGTGATTTCCAGTTACCCGGAGCGGGCGAAAACCAAGAACGCGCGACGTCGGCGGCAGGTCAGCGTGCTGGTGCTGTCCGACGAATGGGACGGCGCGTGGGTGCAGGTCGACGGTGACGTCGAAGTAATCGACGCGGTCGACGACGTCGAACCCTTCGTGGAGTACTTCCGCAACATCGCCGGCGAACACTCCGACTGGGACGAGTACCGCGCGGCGATGGTCCGGCAGAACAAGTCGCTGATCCGGGTCACGCCCCGACGCTGGGGCCCGGTGGCCACCGGCGGTTTCCCGCCCGAGCACGGCTAGGTCGCCCGGTCACGCCCGATGAGTCTCGACGTTTACCTCGCCAGTTTCGATCACGGGAGCAGTCCCGACATCGATTGGGATGCGGTGCGAGAGATCGTGACACCTTTCGTGTCCCTCGAATCGTCGGATGAATTCGCGACGCACCTGGTGACCGCCGACGGAGGAGCCCTCTGTTTCGGATTCGGCGAGGGCGGCCTCTTCAGCCTCAACCGGCCGGCCGGGTATGACATCTGGTACGTGATCTTCGACGTCGCGCGACGATGCCGGGCGCTGATCATGATGCCGGACTCACCATTCCTCGCCGCCGGTAGCGAGATCGTGCCTCATCTGCCGGACGGTTTCACCACGGAAGAAGAGGTGTTGGTGTTCGAGGACGCCGACGCTTTTGTCGGGTTCGTGATGGCGAACCACCGCCTAGCCGAGGATCGCGACAACCGACCACCTAGCGGAAGTCAACCTTGAACAAGCGGGCTGCATTGTCGCGCAGCACTTTTCGTTCCCAGGTGGCGCCGAGCCCCAGACCGAGGATCGCGTCGACCTGGGTCAGGAACGGATGCGGGATGTTCGGGAAGTCGCTGCCGAAGAGGATCCGGTCCCCGAGATCTCGCAGCCGCGGCTTCGACGCCGGCGGGAAGGGCATCAGCGTCTCCGTGAACGGGGTGAAAACCATCGTCGTGTCCAGATAGATGCTCGAGAAGTCATCGGCCAGATCCAGGAACGCGTCGTATTCGGGCATGCCCATGTGGGCAACGATCAACACCAGCCGCGGAAAGCGCTCGAGCAACTGCCGCACACCCCCAACCCCGGTGTGATCGCCGGGCACCGGACCATCGCCGGAATGGATGACGGCGGGAATCTGCTTGTCCTCCAACTGTGCCCACACCGGATCCAGCAACGGTTCGTTCGGGTCGTAGTTGCCGACCTGGACGTGCACTTTGAAGATGCGGGCACCGGCTTCGATGGCCTCAACCACGTAGGCCGGCGCCTCCGGCTCGGGATAGAAGGTGGCCGACTGGAGGCACTCGGGGACCTGCGTTGCGAACTGCGCGGACCAGTCGTTGAGCCACGCCGCCATACCGGGCTTGTGCGGGTAGTTCAATGAGGAGAAGCATGCGACCCCGAAGGACCGCAGTCGCGCCAGTCGATCGTCATCATCACCGCGGTAGGCGATCGGCCACGTGCGCCCCAGCAACGGTCCGGCTGCGTCGAAATAGGCGCGTACTTTGGCCAGCACCCGTTCGGGCATGAAGTGCGTGTGTACGTCGATCATCGAGTCCAGCCCGACGCTGCCCAGGCGCTCACGCACTTGGGCACCCTCATCCACCGGGAGCAGGACAGCGCTCATCGCCGAGCCTCGTAGCTGGCGACGACCACGCCAGTCGGGGTGCTCGACGCGTTGATCAAGCGGAAGGCCTGCGCATTCTCGGCCGGGCCGAACATCCGCTGCCCTGACCCCAGCACCACCGGGTGGACCATCAGCAGTAGCCGGTCGATCAGACCCGCCGGAAGCATCGTCCTGATCAACGCGCCGCTGCCCATGACCACCAGATTGCCAGCACGATCGCGCCGCAGGGCATCCAGCTGTCCCAGCACGTCGCCGGTCACCACGTGGGAGTTGGGCCACCGGGGCGCGTAGGACGGATCGGAGGTGACGACGTACTTGTCGGCATCGATCAGGCCACTGCGGAACGGGCCGCCGACCCGGTTCCAGTGGCTGAGCATGTCTTCGTAACTGAACCGGCCGAACAACCACGCGAACCGCTGGCCGAGGTGCTGGCTGATCACCTCGCCCATGCTGGGATCGTCGTCGACTTGCGCCCACCCGCCGTGTCGGAAACCGCCTCGCGGATCCTCATCAGGACGACCCGGCGACTGCAGGACCCCGTCCAGACTCAGGTGATTCACGACAATGATGCTCAAGGCGCCTCCTCGGGATGAGCGGAAACAATTGCCAAGCTATGGTCTGTTGGGTAAATGAGTTTCACCAGTCAAGGAGCGCTCGTGGACAACGCCCTCAATCTTGCGGTCATCGTGGTCTATCTGATCGTGATCGCGGTCATCGGGCTACGCCTGTCGGGGCGCCAGAAATCCGGTTCCGACTACTTCGTCGGCGAGCGCAGCATGCCGTGGTGGGCCGTGTGCTTCTCGGTGGTGGCGACTGAAACCAGCGTCCTGACGGTGATCAGCGTCCCGGGTGGAACTTACGCGGGAGCGGGGTTCGGCAACGTGGAGCTGGCGCTCGGGTACATGATCGGCCGGGTCATCGTCGCGACGTTGTTGATCCCGCTCTACCGCCAGGAGGGTTTCACCAGCGCCTACCAGTATCTCGGCCAGCGATTCGGCCGGTGGAGCCAGGGGCTGGCGTCGGTGACGTTCGTCGTCACCCGGCTGATGGCCGAAGGGGTGCGACTGTTCGCTTCGGCTATCCCGATCAAGTTGCTCCTCGATGAGTTCGGGACGAACGTGAACTACGGCGTGATCATCATCGTGCTGACCGTCATCACCGTGGCCTACACCTACCTGGGCGGGATCAAGGCGGTCATCTGGACCGACGCGATCCAGATGCTGCTCTACCTCGGCGGGGCCATCCTGGCGATCGTGGTGCTGGCCGGGCACGTCGGCTGGACCGGCGTCACGGATGCCTTCCACGCCGGCCAGTTCAAGATCTTCGACACCGACTTCGCGTTCTCGCACGTGCTCACCAGTCCGTTCGCGTTGCCCACGGCGATCATCGGCGGTGCGATCTTCGCGATGGCGTCCCACGGCTCGGACCAGCTGATCGTGCAGCGCATCCTGTCGACGAAGACGCTGCGGGACAGCCAGAAGGCGATGATCGGCTCCGGCGTCTTCATCATCATCCAGTTCGCGGCGTTCTCCCTGGTGGGGGCGCTGCTGTGGTCCTACTACGGCGGCCGCAGCCCCAAGGATCTGGGACTGGCCACCCCGGACGACCTCTACCCCAACTTCATCCTGCACGGATTGCCCGTCGTCATCTCCGGCCTCATGGTCGCCGGCATCCTGGGCGCAGCGATGGGCTCGCTGTCCTCGGCCCTGAACTCGATGGCCAACTCGACCGTCGCCGACATCGTGCACGCCTTCTCCAACAAGCAATTGCCGGACGACGTGGCACTCAAGGTCGGCCGGGTCATGACGATCGTCTGGGCGGTCCTGATGGCCGCGTTCGCCATGCACTTCTCGGGCACGACGGGCAACGTCTACCTCACCGGCCTGGCCATTGCGGGCTACACCTACGGCGCCATGCTGGGTGCCTTCCTGCTCGGCCGGCTCGTCCCGCGCGCCACCCAACGCGACGCGCTGGTGGCGTTCGTTGCGACGGTGATCGCAATGACTTACATCGTTCGCAACATCTCGATCGACGTGACCAAGGCCGGCGTCGCAACCACGGCGAGCATCGCGCCTCAGTGGCTCGTGCCGATCGGTGTGGTCATCACACTGGTCGTCGGCGGGGTGATGAGCCTCTTCCACGCTGCACCGTCGCACAACGACAAGAACGCGCCCAGTTCCATGAACGAATCAACGGTCGCTGGCAGGTAGGCGGTCAGCGCATCGGACCGAATAATGACCGCACTCCACATCGCTCGCGAGATCGCCACGTTGATCCGGTTGCGCATCAGCAGGAATCCCATCCCCCGAGGCACATCGCCCCGCGACGAAGCGGTCATCGACATGATGACCACGGGCGCCTGTCGTCCTTGGAACTTGTCGACCGTGCCGACACTGACCGCCGACAGTCCCGCAGCCGCAAGCCGCTCCTTGATCAATCCCACCTGCGCGTTGTACGGCGCGACGACCAGGACGTCGGTTTCCTCCAGTGGCCGCGGGGCCCGGTTGAGGCGCCCGCGCCAGGGCGTTCCCAACAACCGCACCACGTGGGCGACCACTTCGTCGGCTTCCTGCGGGCTCTGCACACTGTTGCCGACGTGCGGCACGGTGACCACGCCCAATCCCGGCGCGACCCCGGTGAGCTCGCGATCCGCCGCGACGCCCGCCGCCTGCAACCGTCCGCTGTAGGACAGCTGCGAAACGCGCGCGCACAAAGCCGGGTGCATCCGGAACGACGTGGCCAGGAAGTACCCCCGCTCCGCACCGATCGTGGCGGCCCCCTCCATCAGCCAGGCGAGAGCGGACTCATCGACGGCCTCGGGGTGACTGGCCTGGCTCACCTGCGGCAGCTGCTGCGGATCTCCCACGAGCAGGAGCCGTCGTGCCGCGACCCCGGCGCCGACGGTCGCCGCCAGCGAGAACTGTCCCGCCTCCTCGACGACCAACAGATCCAACCGACCGGGCGGCACGTCCTGACTGCAGAACTTCCACGTCGTTCCCCCGTACACCAAGCCGCCCTCGCGTCCCAGGAAGGCAGCGCGGTCTTTCGGCTTCGTCACGTCGGTCCAGGGCGGGGGTCGCTGCGGTTGTCCATCTTGCCGACCGCCTCGGCGTCGAGTCCGGCGGCCAGCAGAGCCGCCAGCAGATGCTCGACGACGGCATGCGACTGAGCCACCACGCCTATCCGCCAATGGTGCTGCTCGACAAGGGTTTTGATGACTGCGCAGGCTGTGTGGGTCTTGCCGGTCCCGGGCGGCCCCTGCACCGCGACGTAGGAGTCCTGCATGAGGGTGAGTGCCGCGACGATGTCCGTGATGTCCTCGCCGGTGTGCGGCAACGGCTTGTCGCCCACCAGGCGGGATGGCCGGCGGGTCAACAGATCGATGACGGCGTTCTCGGGCAGCGCACCGCCCAGCGACTGCTGTGCAACCACGGCGATGCGGTCGGCGATGACCTTCGACCGGGGCGGGGACGGCGGCAGCAGCGCAACCGGCCGCTCGGAGAAGATCAGGGCACTGGGGCGGCTCTCGGTCACCAGCACCACGTCGGGGTCATCGGTGAACTCGAGCGTTGCCTCACCCGAGCGCAGGAGTGTCCCCGATCTGGCGGGGAACTGCGCCTTGGGCGGTCCGGGCGCGGCGTACGCAATCGAGACGCCGGAGCCGGGAGTACTGCCCGGACCCCACCGGCCCGTCAGGCGAAGCACCCGCCGGAAGGCCGCGTTGGCCCGGGTCGACGACGGTGTCCAGTCCTGCTGCACTTCAGCATCGTCGACGACGAAGACGTCGCGCTGGCTTTCGAGCTCTTCGCGCGGTTGCCCGAGCAGGTCGATGTGGTGCCACCACGCGACCTTCTCCTCGCGGCGGTAGTAGGTCAGCGCGGCCGCGAGCAACGCACGCGCCTGCTCGTGTGCAGTTCGTTGCGCCGGATCCATCGGCCCGGAGCCGGCAATGAGCTCCTCAACCAGTCGGGCTCTGGCTTCCTGGTCCGGTGTGAGCCCGGGATCGGACACCGCGCCGTCCGCGGGAACCACCGCGCCGTAACCGGCCCCGGCCTCGACCGCCCGCGCCAGCAGCCAGTCGCGCAACCGCAACGTCGACAGACAGTCATAGCCGTTGTAGTCCGCCAGGTCGGCCCGAATACCCTCGGCCGCAGAGCTATTGCCCTCGTGGGTGAGCTGCAGGAACTCGTGGAACGCCACGATCGAGGCGTCCCCCGCGGTGACGCCATCGGGATCGCGAAGCTGGTCACCCATGTAGAGCGGCTCGAGCTTTTTGATGCTGTAGGAGCCCTTTCCGATCCGGATCGCAGCCCGCACGGTGGCGTACAGGTCGACGAAGACCCCCGCCCGCAGCAGGTCATCGAGTGCATCTTCGTGTGTCTGGTAGCGGATGGCGAGCCGTTTGAGGGCGGAGGTCTCGTACGGCGCGTAGTGGTAGACGTGCATGTCCGGAAACTGCTCGCGACGGGCGGTGAGGGTCTCGATGAAACGGATGAACACCCGGCGTTCCTCGCCCCGGTCCAGCGCCCACCACGGATCGAACATTTCCTGCGCGTCGAGGATCCCCCACAAGTACTCCAGACCGACCACCGAGGGGTCACCCTCGTCATAGAGCGGATCCCCCTCGAAATCGAAGAACCAATCGCCCGGCGACGGGTCCGGCAGCATCGCCAGAGCCGGCTGAGCCCCCGGCTTGAACTCGTAGAGCATCGGCGCCTCGGCGGGCAGATCCCGTTGCCGCACCTGCAGATCCGCCTGCGCTCGGAGGCGCTCGAAGACGTCGCCGCTGACCCCTCCGGTGCTGTCTGCAGCGCAGCCAGTTGGGGCATCGTGGTCACACCCGCCGAACGTAACGCCGTCCGCTGCCCGGCGTAGACCCCTGCCACCGCCCAGAGATCGTCATGTGCCTGTATGGCTGCGGTGCAATCGGCACAACGGCCGCACGCGACGAGGTCGGAACGGCCCCACCGGACCGGGCCGCTCGCCGTACGGTGATGAATCAGGAGCTGCCGCAGGCGGTCCCGGCGCTCCTTGAAGACCGGTAGTACCTCACTGATCGGGAACTCCTCGCGCGACCGGTCACCGAGCAACAGACCCACTCGCGGGGCCACCGGCGCGTCCATGGCCAGCAACTGATCGACGTAAGCACCCAACTGCAGCAGTGCGCGCGGCCTGGCTTCGCGAGCGAGTTTGGCGTCCCACACCTGCCAGCCGTCGTCCCCGCGCACGACGAAGTCGGCGTATCCGAAGAACTCCCCGTCGTAGAAGGCCGGTTGGTAGAGCACCGCGTCCCCGGCCAAGGCGCGCCGGGTGTGGTCGGCGGCCGCACGCAATGACACGTCGGTGTACGGCGGCCGCACCCGGGCCATCGACCGCACCTCACGCCGGGCGCGAAGCCGCTCCAACGCCTCCTGCTCGTGGCGGTCGCCGAGACGTGCGATGTGGGCCAGCAATGGATCCTCGGCGGCGTCGTTGGCCGGGACCCGGCCCAGCAGCACATCGAGACGGCACAACAACTGGTATTCGCAGTCGGCCGCGACCGAAAGATCGGAGGCGCTCCAGCGCAACGCCCGTCCGGCAGGCTCCCCCGTGACCAGCAACATGCCCCCACCGTGCCACGAACCACCGACAGCGGCGACCGGTCAGTCGGGCGGGGTGCCGATCGCGCGCAGCTGCTGCTGTGAGTTGATCTGCCGATAGCAGTATCCGTTCCGGTGACAGGCCGAACCGCGCAGGCTGGTCACATGAGCGATGAGAACAAACCCCGACTCTTCAACGAACGGATGCGGACCGAGCTCTTCGCCCAGCGGGTCGTCATCCTCGACGGCCCGTTGGACGACGACAACGGCGCGGTACTCGCGACCCAACTGCTCAGCCTCGCGAGCACCGACCCTGTCCGCGACGTCGCATTCTGGATCCACTCGCCGGGCGGTTCCGTGCCGTCGATGCTGGCGATCCGCGACGTGATGCACCTGATCCCCTGTGACGTGGCGACGGTTGCGCTCGGAATCGCCTGCAGCGCAGGCCAGTTCCTGTTGTCAGCCGGAACCAAGGGTAAGCGGCGGGCCATGCCGCACGCCCGGATCCTGATGCACCAGGGGTCGGCGGGTATCGGCGGCAGCGCGGCGGACATCGAGCTGCAGGCCGACGACCTGCGATACACCCGGGATACCGTGCTCGGTCTCATCGCGCAGGACACCGGCCAGCCGGTCGAGCGGATCTTCGAGGACTCGCTACACGACCGGTGGTACACCGCTGCCCAGGCTAGGGACTACGGCTTCATCGACGAGATCGTCGACGATTTCGAACACGTGGTGCCCCGGGCCCAGCGCATCATGGGTCTGACACCGCCGGTCCGGGACGACGTCCGATGAGCGGCAACTACCTCATCCCGAACGTCGTGGCCCGCAGCCCGCGCGGTGATCGCGTCATGGACGTCTACTCCCATCTGCTGGCCGAACGCATCGTCTACGTCGGAACGGCGATCGACGCCGGTGTCGCCAACGCCTTGGTCGCGCAACTGCTGCACCTGGAAGCGGATGGTCCGCAACTCGACGTGCAGATGTACGTCAACTGCGAGGGCGGCGATCCGAGCGCGATGCTGGCCGTCTACGACACCATGCAGTACATCCAGCCGGACGTGGCGACCACCTGCGTCGGCCAAGCGGTGTCCGTGGGAGCGGTGCTGCTGGCGGCGGGTGCGAGTGGGAAACGGGCTGCCCTGCCGCACACCCGGGTCGTCCTGCACCAGCCGGCCGCGCAGGGTCGCGGCGCCATTCCCGACCTGATCCTGCAAGCCGACGAGGTGGTCCGGGTGCGCAGTGAACTCGAGGACGTCCTGGCTCGGCACACCGGCCAGTCCCCGAAGACCCTGCGCGCGGACACCGACCACGACCGGGTCTTCGATGCCGGTCAGGCCCGCGACTACGGCCTGATCGATGCCGTCCTGGACAGCCGGCGGCCCGAGGAACGGGCGCTCACGCAGCCAGTAGGAGTGCGTTGAGCGACGGCGGCGCCGGGCGCCCCGCCCGGGTGACCTCCGCGGTCAGGTCGACCAGCGTCGTACCCAAGGCGCCGGCGAGCGCCGCGACCATCTCGCTGCTGGGGTCCTTGCGGCCCCGCTCGATCTCCGAGAGGTATTGCGGTGAGACTCCGGCGCGACGGGACGTCTCGTGCAGCGTCTCGCCGCGATCGTGACGTCGGCGGCGTAGGACATCGCCCAGCAGTTCGCGCCACAGCGGCTCGGCGGGATGCGGAGGCATGCGGATCAGGTCGGCCATGCTCGATGCTAAGCAGCGACGCGGCCCGTCCGGCAGGTCGTTCTGCCCACAGCAGAACGACCTGCCGGCTCAGTCACCCTTGACGTTGACCAGCTGCCGCAGCGTGTGCCGGATCTGCACCAGGTCGGCGGCATCCGCCATCACCTGGTCGATGTCCTTGTACGCCGCGGGGATCTCGTCGACGAACGCTGCGGTGTCGCGGTACTCGATGTCACCCATCGCGGCCCGCAGATCCTCCTGGGTGAAGGTCCGCCGCGCCGAGGAACGGCTGTGCACCCGGCCCGCACCATGCGGGCTGGAGTTCAGCGCCACCGGGTTGCCCTTGCCGACGACGACGTAGGACGCGGTCCCCATCGAGCCCGGAATGAGCCCCCACGTGCCCTCCGAGGCGTCGATCGCACCCTTACGGGACAACCACACCTGCTTGCCGAAGTGCCGCTCGCTCTCGGTGTAGTTGTGGTGGCAGTTGACCTCCTGCTGCCGCTCGAACGTCTCCGCTGCTCCGCCGCTCACCCAATAGGCGAACTCCCGCACCACCCGGTCCATCATCTCGGCCCGGTTGAGGAACGCGAACCGCTGCGCCCACCGCAGTTGGCGCACATAGGTGGTGAACTCCGGCGTGCCCTCCACCAGGTAGGCAAGATCATTGTCCGGCAACGAGATCCACCACTGCTTGGCCAGTCGCTGGGCGACCTTGATGTGGTGCTGGGCGATCTTGTTCCCGACGCCACGCGAGCCCGAGTGCAGGAACAGCCAGACGCGATCCTGCTCGTCGGCGCTCACCTCGATGAAGTGGTTGCCGGAGCCGAGCGTACCCAGCTGCAACGGCCAGTTCTTCGCGTACGACCCCGGGTCAAACCCGTACCCCTCTGCCAGAGAAAGCAACTCATCAATCCGATCCTGCGTGTGATCGCGGGTCACCTTCCGGTTGTACGCCCCCGCCGACAGCGGAATCGACCGCTCGATGGACACCCGGAGCCTGCCCTTGTCCTGCGGCAGGTCGGCCACGGAGTACGGCGTGCGCACCGCCATCATCCCGCAGCCGATGTCGACCCCGACCGCCGCCGGGATGAGGGCGCCCAGCGTCGGGATGACCGACCCCACGGTCGCACCCTTTCCCAGATGGGCGTCCGGCATCAACGCCAGATGCGGGTAGATGAACGGCATCGTGGCCGTGACCTTCGCCTGCTCCATCGTCTTCTCATCAAGGATCGACGCCCAGTTCAGGAGCCGATCCGAAATCCGGTCCATGTCGGATTCCTCTCTGTGTGAATGGTTTCTGGACAACAAAGAGCCCCAGCCGAACGGCTGGGGCTCGCGGTGCGTGCGATCGGGTCTACTCCGATCGCGGACGTACGTCAGCGAACCCCACCGGGCCCTCCGGCTGGGGTTGCTTGCGCAGGTACGTCGTGCTCACGCCCGGAACCGTATCCCACCTGGCGCCCGGCGGGCATCCCCTTTTCTGCGCACGGCCACCGGTGTCCCCCGATCGGGGGACACCGCATTCACCCGGTACACCGTCCGACCGGTCGACAGGTTCGGCGTGGATCCGGCAGCACAGTGGAGCCATCGCCACGGACGGTCCGCGGCCCACATCGAAAGGAAAGATCATGAAGACCACCTCCAACACCACCACCGCCCCGGTCTCGCAGAAGCGGTCGTCCCGCCGGGTTGTCGCGGCCTCCACCGGCGCGGCTCTGGCCATCGCCGGAATCTGCGGCGCGGCCGTCTTCGCCTTCGCGCCGAGCTCACACGCCAGCACCGCCGGGCAGTCGACTCCCGCAGCCACCGTGGTGAAGCCTTCGGCCAGCATCAAGGCGCTGCAGCAGAAGCTCGGCGACCTGAACTACTACAACGGTCCGATCGACGGGATCCCCGGTCCGCAGACCACCGCCGCGATCAAGTACCTGCAGCGCGACGCCCACCTGCCCCAGACCGGCGTCATGAACCAGGCCACGACCAACGCGATGAACAAGATGCTGATCTCCGGCAACAACGTGATGGGCGCCAACTGATCCCAGCACACCGCCCACCATCGACGAACGGCCCGCTCCTGCGGGCCGTTCGCGATGCCCGCACCCAGCCGCAGTCACAGCGGCAGGCGCGCCTCGGTCCGTGCCGCGTGGCGTACCCGGGTGCACCACGAGGCTGTCGCGCGCGGCGGCGATCCGAACCCGCCGGGACGCCAGCCCGAGATGCCCCTCAGCGAGTCGGTCCTCGATGTCGACGCCGCTCATCCCGCGACCGTCGTCGGAAACAGTCAGTACCGCCTCGTCGACCCGAGCCGCTCACGTGATACTCCTTCTTTCCGCCGTCAGATAGCAGACCAACGCCAACGCTTCCATGAGGACCGCCGCCCACAGCCCCGCCGTACCGAACTGAGTTGTCGCATAAGCACCCACGAGAGCGCCGGCGGCGAACGCGAGGACCACCAGCGCACTGATCGTCAGACCCCAGCGGCGGTCGCGCGATGGTTCGCGGATCATCGAGGCGGCCGATTGCATCAATCGCAGTAGATTCCCGGTGGTCGCGATCGTGACCACCGGAAGCCCACCGGCTGAGCGGAAGATGTCGAGGCGGATCGCACCGACGAAGGAAAGGACGACCAGGAAGACCGCGGCCGGCGTCCTGCCCGGCATCACGGCCAAGACCGCGAAGACGACGACCTGCGCGGTCAGGATCGCGGTGATGGCCGACCTCGGCAGCACCGGGCGGCCGGCCCGGAACGTCTCCGCCGCCGCCAGCCCCGCGACGTACGCCGCGAGGGGCCACACGTAACGCGCCCACGCGGCGCCCTGCACCACCGCGACGGCGAGGAAGACGACGTTGCCGGTCTGGGCGAACGCGAACGACTGGTACCGAAGGAACAGGTGCGCGTCGATGCAGCCGCTGACCGCCGTCATGAGCAACGGCGTGGTCACTCCCATGTCGTCGACGACTCGTGAAGCGTTCATGTTTTCTCTCGAGGCCGGGCTCTCGCGGCGAGTGCCCCGGGTTCATCATGGCGCACGTCGCTGACCCGGGCTCGTAGTCTTCCGGTATGGCTATCACGACCAGCGTTCCCGGCTTGCACCTCATCGACCACGAGATCGAGGTCCCGCTGGATCATGCGGATGCGTCGGGCGGGACCATCACCGTCTTCGCCCGCGAGGTCCGCCGGCCCGGCGATGCTGACGACCGGGACGCGCTGCTCTTCTTGCAGGGTGGTCCGGGTGGCGAAAGTCCACGCCCCACAGGGCTTCCCGAGGCACCCGCCTGGTTGCAGAGGGCACTGCAGGACTACCGCGTGATCCTGCTCGACCAGCGCGGGACCGGGCGCTCGACGCCCGTCACGGCGATGGCCGACAAGAGCCCGCAGGAGCAGGCCGATTACCTGGCGCTGTTCCGGGCGGACGCGATCGTCGAGGACTGCGAGCTGCTGAGAGCACAGCTGGGCATCGAGCGCTGGTCGCTGCTCGGCCAGTCGTTCGGCGGGTTCTGCACCCTGCGGTATCTGTCCGCGCATCCCGGCTCCGTGCGGGAGGCGATGTTCACCGGCGGGGTCCCGCCGATCGGCGTACCGGTGGACGCGGTGTATTCGGCCACCTACCAACGCACCCTCGACCTCACGGCCCGGCACTACCGCGCGTTCCCCGGCGACCGTGAGCGAATGCGGGCGCTGTCCGCCCGGGCCGCAGCCGGCAACGTGAGGTTGCCGAACGGCACCGTCGTCAGCCCGGATCACCTGCGCGGGATCGGGTCCGTGCTGGGAATGACCGGCGGGTCAGAACAGATCCACTACTTGCTCGAGCGCGATCCGGACGGGCTGGGATTCGGGTACGAACTGGCCTCGTTGCTGTCGTTCAACGCCCATTCGCCCTTGTACCTGCTCGTCCACGAGGCCTGTTACGCCGACGGCGGCATCACCGACTGGTCCTGCGCGCGGGTCCGCCCGGACGTCTACCTCGACGACCCGACACTGTTGACCGGAGAGCACGTCTTCCCCTTTCACGTCACCGCCGACCCGTTGCTCGCACCGTTCCAGGAAGCGGCCGACCTCCTGGCGCGCAGGGATTGGCCGCAGCTGTACGACCCGTCGGTGCTCGCCGGGCTGGACGTGCCGGCCGCGGCTGCCGTCTACTACGACGATCCCTACGTGCTGCGCGAGCATTCACTGCAGACGATCGAGCGGGTGCCGACGATCCGGCCGTTCATCACCAACACCGTGCTGCACAACGGCCTGCGGGTGATGCCCGATGAGATCCTCGGCCGGCTCATCGACATGGTTCGCGGGCGGGTCTGACCTTCGTCGATCGGTCGCCGCGGCTGCTCGGGCGCACCTAGGCTGATCTGGTGAGCACACCGGAGGACGCGCCGACGAAGCCGCCGCGGCAGGGGCGCAGTTTTGCCAAACCACTCATCATCGTTGCCCTGTCCGTCATCGCCGGATACCTGGTCGTCGAACTCGTCGGGCAGGTCGACTGGCAGCAAGTGGCCCACGCGTTCACCAAGTTCTCGTGGTGGCAGATCGCGATTCTTATTGTTCTGGTGGCCATCCGGCAGGTATTCAATGCCCTCCCCTTGGCCACGTTCGTGCCGGGTCTGGGGGTGATGCGGTCGCTGGACAACGACCTGGCCGCGAACGTCATCGGTACCATCACCCCGCCCCCGGGAGACATGGTCATCCGTGTCGCGATGTTCAACTCCTGGAACATCAACCCGATCGACGGGATGGCCGGGGTGACGATGAACATGCTGAACTTCTACGCCGTCCGGCTGCTGTGTCCGGTGATCGGTCTGGCCGTCTTCGTGGGGGCCGGCATCGAGGCGCACCGCACCGTCTGGGCGCTGTTGTGTGCCCTCGGGGCGGTCGCGCTCCTCCTGATCCTGGCGATGGTGCTGCGCGCCGAGGACTGGGCCGACCGCCTCGGCCGCAGTGCTGCAGCGTCAGCGCGGCGCTTCAAAGCAACCGCCGACCCCGACAAATGGTCGGCCGCCGTGACCGATTTCCGCGCCCGGATGGCTACCGGGTTCGTGCAGCGCTCGGCCAAATCCGTTGCCTCCTTGATCGCGATGGTGGCCGTCGACGCTGTGGTTCTGCTACTCGCCCTACGCTTCGTCGGTATCAGCAGTAGCAGTGTGGGTGGGCTGTTGGTGATCGGGACCTTCTTCATGGCCTACCCGCTCACCACCATGCCGCTGTTCGGTTTCGGCATCCTCGATGCGGTGCTGGTCAGCACCTACGTGGAGAGTGCGGGTGAAGCATGGGAACCCGAGATCATCGCCGCCGTCGCCGTGTGGCGTGCTCTCACCATCCTCGGTCCACTTCTGGTCGGCGCCGTGACAGTCTTTCTGTGGCGTCGACGCACCGGCACCGATCTGAACCTGTGGGGTGGCCGCCACGACAAGGACGCTGCCGTACCTGCTTCCTGACGAGCTTCAGCCCAACAGCGTCTTCATCGTCGCAATCTGCGCGGTCTGACTGCTCTGAATCCGGTGCGCGAGCGCTATGGCGTCCGGGTTCTGACCCTGCGCGATCTCCGTCCTGGCCATGCTGAGAGCGCCCTCGTGATGACTGATCATCATGGTCAGGAACATCCGGTCGAAATCCGCGCCCGTGCTGTCCATCAACTTCTGCATGTCCTGCGAACTCATCATGCCCGGCATCGCCGAGCCCATGTCGTGCCCGCTCATCGACGTCGGCACCGGTTTGCCCCAGGCCTGCAACCAGTCACTCATCTGCTGGATCTCCGGAGCCTGCGCCTTCTCGATGTCGGCGGCAAGTTGCTTCACCTGGGTCGAGGAGGCCCGGGCCGCGGCTAGCTTGGCCATCGTCACCGCCTGCTCGTGATGCGGGATCATCTGGGTCGCGAACTGCACGTCGGCGTTGTTGAACACCTGACCCGCCGACGACGATGGCGAGGCCGTAGTGGTGGACGTGGACATCATGCTCATCCCGCCCATCGCGGTCGCATGCTCTGCATGCTGGGCATCGGATGAGGAGCCGCACGCCGCGAGGATCACCGCAGCGGGCAGGGTGACAGCCAAAGATCGCGCAATTCGTTGCACACCCGGAATATACCCCTGGGGGGTACATGGACGCGTCGGGCCCGGGAATCTGTCGCCGACATCACGCGTTGCCGTCGGTATGAAGATCGACATCTGGTCCGACATCGCCTGCCCATGGTGTTTCATCGGCAAACGCCGCTTCGAGAAGGCACTGGCTACCTTCGCCCACCGTGACGATGTCGAGATCCACTGGCACAGCTACCAGCTCGACCCCGCCCTACCCGAGCGCTACGACGGTAGCGAGGTCGATTATCTGGTGGCCAGCAAGGGCATGCCCCGCGAGAACGTCGAGCAGATGATCAGCATGGTCGGCGCGCAGGCCGCGGAGGAGGGACTGCACTACGACTTCGATCACCTCGTCGTGGCCAACTCCCTACCCGGTCATCATTTGCTGCACCTGGCGGCCCGGCGCGGCGTCGCCGACCAGGTGAAGGAAGCATTGCTGTCCGCGCACTTCGAGAAGGGCCAGGACATCGGCGACGACCACGTGCTGATCGCCATCGGCGAGGCACACGGCCTGTCCGCGAGCGACGTACGGGAAGCACTGACCGACCCGGAACTGACCGCCGAAATCGGACAGGACTTCGCGCAGGCCCGCGCCTACGGCATCAGCGGGGTGCCGTTCTTCGTGCTCGACGAGAAGTACGGCGTGTCCGGCGCCCAGCCGCCGGAGGTGTTCAGCCGGGCTCTGGAGCAGGCGTGGCGCGACGCGCATCCGCTCGTGGTCGCCGAGCCGGTTGGGCCGATCTGCGGGCCGGAGGGCTGCTGACAGCCCTACCATCGGTGCGTGGACAACGAGCACCGCTACGTCTCCTCCGGTGAACTGCCCGACCACGAGGAAGCCGACGCATGGGTCGGGCGGGCGTACGACGAGTTCGCACCAGTCGCCGACGGCGCCCTGTCAACGGTGTACCCCGCTCTAGCGCAAGCAGATCCGGACAAATTCGCAATCTGCCTGACCTCCGTCAGCGGCGTCTCCTCCGCGCGCGGGGACCTCGATGAGAAGTTCACCTTGATGAGCGTGTCGAAAGCGTTCGTCCTGGCCCTGGTCTGTGAGCAGGTCGGGCTCGACGTCGTACGACGAGTGGTCGGGGTCAACCCCACCGGGTTGCCCTTCAACTCGTTGGCGGCCATCGAACGCTTTCCGGACGGTCGCACCAACCCGATGGTCAATGCGGGTGCGATCGCGACCAGCAGCCTGGTGCCCGGCGACACCTTCGAAGAGCGCTGGATTCTGCTGACCCGGACGCTGTCCGCTTTCGCAGGGCGGTCGCTCACCCTGGACCAAGCGACGTACGAATCGGCGCGTACCACCAACATGCGCAACCGTTCGATCGCCTACCTGCTGCGCTCCTACGACGCTATCAACGGCGATGCCATGGCGGCGCTCGACCTGTACACCCGCCAGTGCTGCCTCGAGGTCAACACCGCCGATCTGGCGGTGATGGGCGCAACCCTTGCCACCGGTGGAATCAACCCGGTCACGCAGGCGCGTGTCGTGTCGCCGGCCACGGCCCAGGCCGTGCTTGCGATCATGACCATCGCGGGGATGTACGAGAATTCCGGCGACTGGCTCCTGGACGTCGGAGTACCCGCCAAGTCCGGGATCAGCGGCGGGATCGTCAGCGTGTCCCCCGGGAAGGGAGCGCTCGCGACGTACTCCGCGCCGCTGGACGCGGCGGGCAACAGCGTGCGTGGGGTGCAGACGGCGATGTACCTGTCCCGGCACCTGGGTCTGGACGTGGTGGCCGTCCCGGACTGAGCAGGCCGAGCGGCAGGGTTCATCCAGCGTTCGCCGCAGTGCCACCGGGACGCCACCCGTCGCGGCGTTGCATAGCTGGGTGAGCAACGAAGCCAACATCAGCCGCCGCGCGATCCTCGCCGCCGCTGGCACTACCACTGCGACCTTCCTGACCCCGATTGCACCGGCCTCTGCGGCGGGGTCGCCCGCGACCACCACCGTCTCGGGGCACGTCGATCCCGGACCGGCCGACTTCGTGTACCTGCCGGTCGACGTACCGGCTGGCATCCAGCGCCTAGAGGTCAGCTACACGTACACCAAACCCTCCGTACCACCAGGAACCCCAGGCAACGCTTGCGACATCGGAATCTTCGATGAACGCGGAATCTCCCCTGACCTCAGAGGTTTTCGAGGCTGGTCGGGAGGTTTCCGTACGCAATTCTCGATCAGTGCGGCAGAGGCGACCCCGGCCTACCTGCCCGGCAAGATCGGCCACGGTCGCTGGCACATCGTGCTCGGCCCGTACCAAGTGGCACCGCAGGGTCTGGACTACGAGGTCACTGTCACGCTGATCCCAGGACCTAACGCGAAGGCCTACCAGCCGCAGTACCCCCAACCCGCGCTGCCGGGGGCCGCGCGTGGTATCGCGGTGACTGTCATCTGCACACCGTCTACTCCGACGGCAAGCGGCAACCCAGTGAAGTAGCAGCCGGTGCACGCGCGGCCGGGCTGGACTTCATCGTCTCTACCGACCACAACACCAGTGCCTCGCACGGCGTGTGGGGACCGTTGGCCGGCGACGACCTCCTGATCGTGACCGGCGAAGAGGTCACGACTCGCAACGGTCACTGGCTCGCGCTCGGGCTGACGCCCGGCCGGACGATCGACTGGCGGTACCGCTCCCGGGACGACCGCATCGATGACGCCATCCGCGCAGTTCACGCGCAGCGCGGGTTGGCTGTGTCGGCCCACTTGTACTGTCCCTGGATCGGCGCCGAATGGAAGTTCGGTTTCGACGGTCTGGATGCGACCGAAGTGTGGACAGGACCGTGGGGTTGGGATGACGAGGCTGCCGTCTCGACGTGGGCGAACCGGTTGGCTGTCGCCGCGCGACACGGTGGCGACTGGTTGCCGGCTATGGGCAACAGTGACGCCCACAGCCCCGGTGACGTGATCGGCCTGCCGCACAACGTGGTTCGAGCCGATCGTCTCGACCGTGACGCGGTGCTGGCGGCGATCAAGGCCGGCCGTAGTTGGATCGCGGAGTCGTCCGCGGTCAAGCTCACGCTCAACGCAACTGCGGGTCGCCGTACGGCGGAGATCGGCGAACGCCTGCGTGCCCACCCGACCGACCCGATCACGGTGACACTGTCCGTCGCCGGTGTGCCGAACGGCACTGTGCGCCTGTTAACCGACCAGGGTCAGATGTTCCAGACCGGCCTGCCCGGGGACGGGTCGGGGTCGATCACCTGGCGTACGACGTCCCAAGCCGCCGCGTTTGTGCGCGCCGAGGTGCGCCACCCGGTCAGCGGCGGAGGCGCCGGCGGCACCACCATGGGGCCGGTCGCCGGCTTCGGACCGATGGCTGCGTTGACCAACCCGATCTGGATCAATCGCCTCTGAAATCTCTGGAAGCGTTACCGGGGTGTCACCGGAGGTAATGCGGTAGAAACGCGGTAGGCGTTGACTGCCTACTTACGCATGTTTCAGAAGGGACACCACCGGATGACCGTCGTACGAGCCGCCATCACACAGACCACCTGGACCGGGGACAAAACCTCGATGCTGGACAAGCACGAGGGATTCGCCAGAGAAGCGAAAACCCAAGGGGCCCAGGTGATCTGCTTCCAGGAGTTGTTTTACGGACCGTACTTCGGCATCACCGAGGACGCGAAGTACTACGACTACGCGGAGCCGGCGGACGGTCCCATCGTGCAGCGTTTCGCGGCGCTGGCGAAGGAGCTGCAGATGGTGATGATCCTGCCCATCTACGAGGAGGAGATGCCCGGGCTCTACTACAACACCGCGGTGGTGGTCGACGCCGACGGCACGATCCTGGGCAAGTACCGCAAACACCACATCCCCAACCTCGACAAGTTCTGGGAGAAGTTCTACTTCCGACCCGGCAACCTGGGCTACCCCGTCTTCGAGACCGCCGTCGGCAAGGTCGGTGTCTACATCTGCTACGACCGGCACTTCCCGGAGGGCTGGCGCGAACTGGGCCTGAACGGCGCGCAGATCGTCTTCAACCCCAACGCCACCAAACCGGGCCTGTCCAACCGGCTGTGGGAGATCGAACAGGCCGCAGCTGCCGCCGCGAACGGCTACTTCGTCGCCGCGCCCAACCGGGTCGGGACCGAGGACAACGAGTACGGCGACCTGGCCGTGACCTTCTACGGCAGCTCCCAGTTCCTGGACCCGCGCGGCAACTACGTCGGTGAGCTGGGTTCGGCTACCGATGAGGAGATCGTCGTGCGCGACCTGGATCTGGATCTCATCCGCGAAGTCCGCAACGACTGGCAGTTCTACCGGGACCGCCGGCCCGACTCCTACGTCGCGATCCCGAAGGCGTGAGCCGATGACGACTCTGATCACCGGAGGAACCGTCGTCAGCGCGACCGGCCGCACGACGGCCGACGTCCTGGTGGAGGGTGAGAAGATCACGGCCCTGCTGGCTCCCGGCGCCGCCGACGCGCTTGGCGTCCAGGCCGAAAAGATCGACGCAACAGGCAAATACGTCATTCCGGGCGGTGTCGACGCGCACACCCACATGGAGATGCCCTTCGGCGGCACCTTCGCCTCCGACACCTTCGAGACCGGCACCCGGGCCGCCGCCTGGGGCGGCACGACTACGATCATCGACTTCGTCGTGCAGTACCCCGATCAGCGGATCATGGACCAGTACCACGCCTGGCACGAGAAGGCCGCCGGCAACTGCGCCATCGACTACGGCTTCCACCAGATCCTGTCCGATGTCCAGGACGACTCGCTCAAGGCGATGGACGAGCTGATCGACGAAGGCGTGACGAGTTTCAAACTCTTCATGGCCTACAAAGGCGTCTTCCTGTCCGACGACGGTCAGATCCTGCGGGCTTTCCAGAAGGCGGCGAGTAACGGCGCCATGATGATGATGCACGCCGAGAACGGCAGCATCATCGATGTGTTGGTCCAGCAGTCGGTGTCGGCGGGCAAGACCTCTCCCTACTACCACGGCGTCACCCGGCCCTGGCAGGCCGAGGAGGAGGCCACCCATCGCGCGATCATGATCGCCGACCTCACCGGGGCGCCGCTCTACGTGGTGCACGTGTCGGCCAAACAGGCCGTCGAGCAGATCGCCGCGGCCCGCGACCGGGGGATGAACGTCTTCGGTGAGACCTGTCCGCAATATCTCTACCTGTCCCTGGAGGAGCAGCTGGGCGCGGTCAGTGAGCAGTGGGGAGAGTTCGAGGGCGCCAAGTGGGTCTGCTCGACCCCGCTGCGTTCGCGCGCAGAGGGCCACCAGGACCACCTGTGGCAGTCCCTGCGCACCAACGACATTCAGATGGTTTCCACCGACCACTGCCCCTTCTGCATGAAGGAGCAGAAGGAGATGGGCATCGACGACTTCTCCAAGATCCCCAACGGGATCGGCTCGGTGGAGAACCGCATGGACCTGATGTACCAGGGCGTCGTGGGCGGGCACATCAGCCTTGAGCGCTGGGTGGAGATCACCTCGACCACGCCGGCCCGGATGTTCGGCCTCTACGGCACCAAGGGCATCATCGCGCCCGGTGCCGACGCCGACATCGTCGTCTACGACCCGGCCGGGCACACCTCGATCGGCATGGGCAAGGCGCATCACATGAAGATGGACTACTCCGCCTGGGAGGGGTATGAGATCGACGGCCACGCCGATCTGGTGATGTCCCGCGGGACCGTCGTCGTCGATGAGACCGGGTACATCGGCACTAAGGGTCACGGCAAGTACCTCAAGCGCGGCCTGTCGCAGTACCTGATCTGAGCCGCAATGGATTTCGGTGTCGTCCTCCAAACCAATCCCCCGGCCTGGCGGGTCGTCGACCTGGCCAGGACCGCGGAGAACTACGGCTTCAGTCACGTCTGGACCTTCGACTCGCACCTGCTGTGGCAGGAGCCCTACGTCATCTACAGCCAGATCCTCGCGCAGACCCATCGCATCACCGTGGGTCCCTTCGTCACCAACCCCGCGACCCGCGATTGGACCGTGACCGCGTCGGTGTTCGCGACGCTCAACGACATGTTCGGCAATCGGACCATCGTGGGCATCGGCCGCGGCGATTCTGCCGTCCGAGTCACGAACGGCAAGCCGACCACGCTGAAGGAACTGCGTGAATCCATCCACGTCATCCGGGAGTTGGGCAACAGTCGCTCGGTCGAGTACAACGGATCAACCCTCCGGTTCCCCTGGAGCACCGGCAGTTCGCTGGAAGTCTGGGTCGCGGCGTACGGGCCGCTAGCCCTCAAGCTCACCGGCGAGGTGGGCGACGGGTTCATCCTGCAACTGGCCGACCTGGACATCGCCGAGTGGATGATCGGGACCGTACGGCGCGCGGCGGCCGAAGCGGGCCGGGATCCGGCCGCGATCAAGTTCTGCGTGGCCGCTCCGATGTACGTCGGGGACGACCTTGCCCACCAGCGCGACCAATGCCGGTGGTTCGGCGGGATGGTGGGCAACCACGTGGCCGACATCGTCGAGAAGTACGGGGCCGATGGCGCGGTGCCCACAGCGTTGACCGACTACATCAAGGGCCGCGAGGGTTACGACTACAACCACCACGGCCGCTCGTCCAACACCCACACCCACTTCGTGCCGGACGACATCATCGACCGGTTCTGCGTGCTGGGCACGGCAGCCGATCACATCGAAAAGCTCACGGCCCTGAAGGAACTGGGCGTCGACCAGTTCGCCGGCTACCTGCAGCATGACAACAAGGACGAGACATTGCGCGCCTACGGCGAGACGATCATCCCCGCGCTGCGCGACGACGTGAGCGCCAAGCTG
The DNA here is from genome assembly GCF_042661605.1 of Branchiibius cervicis. Taxonomy (NCBI): domain Bacteria; kingdom Bacillati; phylum Actinomycetota; class Actinomycetes; order Micrococcales; family Dermacoccaceae; genus Branchiibius; species Branchiibius cervicis. The sequence continues at coordinate 748,577 of NZ_JBHSWJ010000002.1, read as the reverse complement.
TGAAGCGATGGCGCGCCTGGCTGTGGGGTGCTGCGGGGATCGTGCTGCTGGCGGTGGTGTGGGAGGCCTACAAAGCGCTCGGGCCGGCGGACGGTGTGCGGATCGGCGACACCATCGTGCTGCCGCGCACCAACGATCTGGCGATGCCGCACCTGTGGACGATGGTGCAGCGAGCTGGCCAGCCGGTCACCTCGGCACCGGGTGCGGCGCCGCTGTGGTCCTACGTACTGTCGGCAGCGTGGCTCAGTTTCAAAGTTGCTCTCATCGGCTGGGCCATCGCCCTTGTCGTGGGCATGCTGCTGGCCCTGGTGATGCAGCGTTCCAAGATTGCCAACAGCGCGCTCCTGCCGTGGGTCGTGCTCAGCCAGACCGTGCCGCTCATCGCCCTGGCACCATTGGTGAAACGCTGGAGCTCAGCCTTCCACATCGGCGGATTCGCCTGGCAGGACTGGATGTCGGTTGCGGTCATCGCCGCCTACCTGGCGTTCTTCCCGGTCACCGTGGGCATGGTGCGCGGACTCAACTCGCCGGTCGCGGCCCAGACCGATCTGATGCGCTCCTACGCGACCGGCTGGTGGCAGAGCCTTATCCGGCTGCGAATGCCAGCGGCGGTCCCCTACCTGATCCCGGCGCTGCGGTTGTCGATCGCCGCCGCGGTGATCGGCACCGTCGTCGCGGAGGTCTCGATCGGCATGGACGGCGGTATCGGCCGGATGATCATCGAATTCGCGCAGACCGGTAGTGCGGATCCCGCCAAGCAGTGGTCACCGATCGGTGGTGCGGTGCTGATGGGTCTGGCGGGCGCCGGCCTGGTGGCGTTGATCGGTCTCTTGTTGAAGCGATACCGGAGGGCTGAAGCGTGACTGGCGTCGTAGTGCAGGGTGTTTCGAAGGTCTTTCCCGGCAAGGGTTCGGACGAGGTCGTCGCGCTGGATGACATCGACCTCACCGTCGAGCCGGGCGACTTCGTGTCGCTGATCGGCCCCAGTGGGTGCGGCAAGTCCACCCTGTTGCGGCTGATCGCCGATCTGGACTCACCGACGGCCGGCTCGCTGAGCGTCTTCGGCAAGACTCCCCATCAGGCCCGGTTGGACCAGGACTACGGAATCGCCTTCCAGCAGGCCGGGCTGCTCCCCTGGCGGACGGTGCGAGCCAACATCGAGTTGCCGCTGCAACTGCACAAGGTCGACGGGCGCACAGCGCGAGTGGACGAACTGCTCGAAATGGTCGGTCTGTCCGATTTCGCCGGACGCTACCCCGACGAGTTGTCCGGCGGTATGCAACAGCGGGTAGCGATCGCGCGAGCGTTCGCCGAGAAGCCCAAGCTGCTGCTCATGGACGAGCCGTTCGGCGCACTGGACGAGATGACCCGCGAGCGCATGCAAGGCGAATTGGTCCGGCTCGCCTCGGAATCCGGCGCCTCGGTGGTCTTCGTGACCCACTCCATCCCCGAAGCGGTCTTCCTGTCCGATCGCGTGGTCGTGATGTCACCCCGGCCGGGTCGGATCCGCGAGATCGTCTCGGTAGACCTCGGCCGCGGCGTCGACCGCGGCGAAGCGCTGCGTGAGGACACCTCGTTTTTCGAGCGCGTCAGCGCCGTTCGCGAAGCACTCCACGGAGGTAGCCCGACCGGTGTGCGCGGGGTGGAGAACCGATGAGCGCCCGGCTGCGGACGGTGCTGGCGCCGCTCGTCTTCGGAGTGCTCGCCCTCCTGCTGTGGCAGTGGTTGGTCACCGCGCGCGACATCCAGCCCTACGTGCTGCCCAGCCCGTCCGCGATCTGGGAGCAGTTCACCGGCAGCCTCGACATCATCCGCGATGCCGCGATCACGACCGCCAAGAACGCGTTGCTCGGCCTGGTCATCGGGACGTTCTTCGGCGTCGTGTGGGCGGCGCTGGCCGCCGCCATCCGGCCGGTGGAACAGATGGCCGCTCCCCTGGTGGTGGCCTTGTCCGTCATCCCGATCGTCGCTCTGGCTCCGGTGCTCTACGCGATGTTCGGCGCGGCGGCCCAGACCGGGCGCGTGCTGGTTGCGGCCATCGCTGCGTTCGTGCCGGTCTACGTCAACTCGCTGAGGGGCCTTCGGACCGTTGCGCCGTTGCACCGGGATCTGATGCGCTCCTACGCCGCCACCGGCTGGCAGGCGACGCGCGCGGTCACGCTTCCGGGCGCCGTACCCTTCATCTTCACCGGTATCCGCATCGCCTCGTCGGTAGCAGTCATCTCGGCGCTGATCGCGGAATACTTCGGCGGACCGTTGGACGGCCTGGGCATCTCCATCACCTCGGCCGTCTCATCGTCGCGCTACTCGCTGGCCTGGGCCTTCGTGCTCGGGTCGGTCATCATCGGTCTGCTCTTCTACTGCGTCACCTATGCGCTGGAAGCGCTGGTCACCCGCCACCGCGCCTGACCCGACCCCGGTACGGCCCGACGGTGCGCCGTACTTCCCTCTCTCCCAACGCAGTACAGAACCACCAGGAGGAACCAGTGACCCCATCGATCCGCCGGACCAGGACGATCATCGTCCTGGGAGCGGCCAGCGCCCTCACCCTCGCCGGGTGCGGTATGAGCAGCAGTTCCAGTTCGTCACCCGCCGCAAGTGCACCGAGCTCCGCAGCGGGGACGGGTACGTCGGGTGGCGGCGCCACCAAGAAGGTCACCCTCCAGCTGCAGTGGGTTGCCCAAGGCCAGTTCGCCGGTTACTACGTCGCGGAGAAGAAGGGCTTCTACGCCAAGGAAGGTCTGGACGTCACGATCAAGCCGGCGGGCACGGACACGGTGCCGATCGACGTACTCGCCTCCGGAGATGCGGACTACGCGATCTCCTGGGTGCCCAAAGTCCTCGGGTCGATCGAGGGCGGCACCAAGGTCACCGATGTCGCCCAGATCTTCGAGCGCAGCGGGACCACTCAGATCTCCTTCAAGGACAAGGGGATCACCAGTCCCGCCGACCTGAAGGGCAAGAAGGTCGGGTCGTGGGGCTACGGCAACCAGTGGGAGCTGTTCGCCGGGATGCAGAAGGCCGGCATCGACACCAACAGCCAGATCTCGTTGGTGCAGCAGGCGTTCGACATGAACGGCTTCCTCAACGGCGACATCGACGCCGCCCAGGCTATGACGTACAACGAGTACGCCCAGGTGCTGGAAACCATCAATCCGAAGACCGGCAAGCTCTACCAGCCCTCCGACCTCAACGTCATCAACTGGAACGACGAGGGCACGGCGATGCTGCAGGACGCGATCTGGGCCAATGCGGACAAGCTGGCCAGTGACAAGGACTACCAGGACACGACCACGAAGTTCATCAAGGCGTCGATCGAGGGCTGGATCTACACCCGGGACCACCCGCAGGAAGCCGCAGACATCGTGGCAGCAGCAGGTTCGACCCTGCCTGCGGGGCACCAGTTGTGGATGGTCAACGAGGTCAACAAGTTGATCTGGCCGTCGACCGGCGGGATCGGGACCGTCCAGAAGTCGGCGTGGGACCAGACCGTCGATATCGCGCTGCACACCAAGGACAACACCGGCAAGACGATCATCACCAAGGCACCGCCGAGCGATGCCTACAGCAACGTCTACGTCGAGAAAGCCTTGGCGCAGCTGAAGTCGGAGGGTCAGGACGTGATGGGTGCCTCGTTCAAACCGGAGACGGTCACGCTCAAGGAAGGCGGGAAGTAGCCCGGCCCGCTCGTCGTCGCGGCCCCTGCACCTTCGGTGCGGGGGCCGTGGCGCGCACAATGGGGCCATGACCGTGATCAAGATCAACGCCATCACCGTGCCCAAGGAGACGGGCGACGAACTGGCCCATCGGTTCGCGGCCCGACTGGGCGCCGTCGACGGCCAGCCCGGCTTCGGTGGGTTCGAACTGCTCAAGCCGACCGACGACCGCGAACAGTGGCTGGTCGTGACCCGCTGGGACGATGAGGACTCGTTCCAGGCGTGGGTGACGTCCTCGGCGTTCCGCGACGGGCACGGCCACGGCCACGACGGCCAGAGCAACGAGCGCGCCAAGCCGGTCGGGACCGCCAGCGAAGTCTGGAACTACGAAGTCGCCGTGAAGAGCGAATCGTCCTGATCCTCAGCGGTATTGCGCCGCAAGGATCCCCTTCACCAGTTTCCCGGTCGCCGAACGCGGCAGGTCCTGCGTGAAGTCCAGCGACCGCGGGATCTTGTAGTCGGCGATCCGGCCACGCAGGCTGTCCAGGATCTCGACCGCCAATTCCTCGCTCGGCTGCACGCCGGGCGCGGGCTGGACGACCGCCTTCGCCACCTCACCCAACTCTTCGTCCGGCACCCCGATAACGGCCACGTCCAGGATCGCCGGGTGCAGCGCGAGTGCGCTTTCGACCTCCTGCGGGTAGATGTTCACGCCGCCGGTGATGATCGTGAAGGCCACGCGGTCGGTCAGGTAGAGGTAGCCGTCCTCGTCGACGTGACCGATGTCGCCGGTGGTGGTCCACGTCGGGTGCTGCAGATGCTGCGCGGCCCGGGTCTTGGCCGGGTCGTTGTGATACTCGAAGGGCAGGGTGTCGCGCTCGAAGTAGACGACACCGGTCTCGCCCACCGGCAGGTCCGCGCCATCCGGACCGCAGACGTGGATGATGCCCAGCGCCGGTTTGCCCACCGTGCCCGGTTTGTCCAGCCACGTTTGCGAGTCGACGAAGGTCAGACCGTTGGCCTCCGTCGAGGAGTAGTACTCGTGGATGATCGGCCCCCACCAGTCGATCATTCGCTGCTTGACCTCGACCGGGCAGGGCGCGGCGGCGTGGATCGCCACCCGCTGGCTGGACACGTCGTAATTCGCACGGGTCTCCTCCGGGAGTTTCAGCATCCGCACGAACATCGTCGGCACCCACTGGCTGTGCGTCACGCGGTACTTCTCGATAGCCGCGAGAGACTGTTCGGCATCGAATCGCGTTGCCATCACGATGGTTCCACCCAGAGCGTTCACGACCCCGCCGAACCGCAGCGGTGCCGCGTGGTAGGTGGGCGCCGCGGAGTAGTACACCGTGTTGTCATCGAAGCCGTACAGGCGGGAGAACAGGGCGGTGAAGGTGTCGCCCGGGTCGCCCACCTGCCGATCGGGCAGCGCTGACTTGATTCCTTTGGGTCGACCGGTGGTGCCCGATGAGTAGAGCATGTCGACACCGCGCGGTTGGTCCTCCAGAGGTGCATCCGACGTGGTGGCCAACACCTCGGCGTACGAACGGAATTTGTCCGTGGCCTGCCCGTCGAGCGCAATCAGGACCTGCAGGCCGGGCACGAGATCGACGACCTGACGGGCCTTGGCCAGGTGCGCCGCGGAGACAAGAAGCGCCTTGGCGTCGCAATCGGTGAGGATGTACGCCGCTTCGTCGGCAGTCAGGTGATGGTTCACCCCGGTGACGTAGTAGCCGGAGCGCAGGCCGGCCCAGTAGACCTCGAACACCGCCGGGATGTTGTCGGACAGGAACGCGATGTCGTCACCGAGCTCGATTCCGGCCTCGCGTAGGTACCGGGCGAGTTTGCGTGAGTTGGCGTCGAGTTGAGCGAAGGTGCGCACTTCCCCGGTGTCCGCGTGGATGATGGCGGGTTTGTCCGGCGTGGTGTCTGCATACGCTCCGGGATACATCCGCGGCTCCTTCACTCATGTGGCTCGGATCACACGGGAGACGCTAAGCGGGCGAGCATCGGAGCGCAACAAAAAACCGGTCCTGACCGCAGTTTTGCTGGCCAGGACCGGTTTCGATTGGTAGCGGGGGCAGGATTTGAACCTGCGACCTCCGGGTTATGAGCCCGGCGAGCTACCGAGCTGCTCCACCCCGCGTCGGCCTGATAACCATACGTCAGCGGATGCGCGCCGACCAAATCGGCACCGAGGGGACCAGCGGCGGGTCGAGAGTCCCGGTATTGCGGGCGTGTGACGACCGCGGCGGTTGTCACCGGGTCGAGTGTCCCGGTAGTGGCGCAAAGGGTCGCCCGAAACTACTTGGTCGAGGGGGCGGCACTCGACGTACTCAACTTCTCCGCCTCGGCGATCAGGGTCTTCAGCTTCTCCTGCGCCGCGCCGTACGCCGTCCAGTCGCCGGCCTTCAGCGCCGCCTCGGACTGGTCGTAGGTCTGTTGGATCTCGTTGATGACCTGCGGCAGCGTGCGATTGCCCGTTGCGGGCGGGTTTGACCCGGACGTGGACGGAGTGGGGGTCGGCGTGGGAGTCGCGGTCGACCCCGAACCGCCGTCGCCGTCCCCCGAGCCGGAGGACGTCGAGCCCGTCGAGTCGGTTGCGATCGCCGCATCACCGGCCGTCGCTCCGGACGAGCCGCCGAACAACGTGTTGAGCGCCTCCTGCAAGGTTGCGCCCCAGGCCACCTGCTTGCCGAAACCCACGACGACCGCCCGCAGCAACGGGTAGGGCGTGGACGAAGTCGACTTCACGTAGAGCGGTTCGACGTACAGCACACCGCCACCCACCGGCACCGTCAACAGGTTGCCCTGCACGATCGACGCGCTCGACTGGGTGTTGGAGGTGATGAACTGCGACAACGTCTGCTTGTAGGAGGCCGAATACGCCGACGAACTCCGCAACTGGTTCTGGAAGTTCTGCGGCCCGGTCACCGTCGCGTTGCTCGGCATTTTGAGGATCTTGAACTTGCCGTACGTCGAACTCTTCTGTCCCGCAGTCGATCCGGCGTTCGCATCGACTGCCATGAACGCAGTCAGGTTGTTCTTGGTATCCCCCACCGGCACGAAGTTCGTTGTCAACGAGAACGTCGGCGTGGACTCCCCGGGCATCGCCATGGACAGGTAGTACGGCGGCTGTTGAGCGTTTGTCGAGCCCTGGGTCGGGTCGTCCGGCACCGACCAGAAGTCCCCGCCGGAGAAGAAGTCCGACGCCGTCGAGACGTGGTACTTCGCCATCAGCTCGCGCTGCACCTTGAACAGGTCCTCGGGGTATCGCATGTGCGCCATCAGCGACCCGGATATCGCCGACAGCGGCTTGACCGTGCCGCCGAACGCCTTGCTCCACGTCTTCAGGATCGGGTCGGACTCATCCCAGGCGTAGAGCGTGATCGACCCGTCGTACGCGTCCACCGTCGCCTTGACGGAGTTGCGGATGTAGTTGACCTGGCCGGCGTTGATGCCGCGCACGTTGCTCGCGGTGGCGGTCACCGAGTCGCTGGTCGCATCCCCCAGTGATGTCATCTCCGAGTTCGGATAACGCGCCGTCGTGGTGTAGCCATCGACGATCCACTTGACGCGACCGTCGACGACCACCGGATACGGGTCCCCGTCTACCGTCAACCACGGCGCCACCTTCTTGACCCGGTCCACCGGGTTGCGGTTGTCCAGCAGTTTCGAGGTGGAGCCGATCGCATCGGTGAGCAGGAAGTTGATCTCGCGGTACTTCAGCGCGTACGCGAACCGGTTGATCGGGTTGCCGATGTCGACGCCACCGGATCCCTTGTACGACGTGCGCTGCTCGCCGCTGCCCGTTCCGTCCGTCGGGTAGTCCAGTTCGCGGTTCCCGGTCGCGCTGACGATGGAGTACTCCGGGGAGGATTCGCCGAAGTAGACGCGCGCCTCGTACGGGCTCAGCGCACCCGTCGAAGGCATGTCCTTCTCGATGAACACCGGCTCACCGTTGACCGTCTGGGAGTTGCCCTTGGCCGCCACCACGCCGTACCCGTGGGTGTAGACCGTGTGCTCGTTGACCCAGTTGCGCTGGGCCGCAGGCACCTTGGACAGGTCCAGTTCACGTACGCCGACCACCGTGTCCTGGTTCTGACCGTCCACCTGGTAGCGGTCGACGTCCAACGAGTCCTGGAATTGGTAGTAGTTGAGGCTGCCCTGCAACTGCTGGAAGGTCGGGGACACGACGCTGGGATCCATCAACCGGATGTTCCCGACGGTCGCGGAATCGTTGCTGAGCTGGCCCGAGCGCGTCGTCTGCACCGGGTTGTACTGGGTGGTCGCCACATCGGTCAGTCCGTAGGCAGCCCGCGTCGCGGCCATGTTCTGGCTGATAAAGCGACTCTGCAACGTCTGGGCGTTCGGTTGCACCCGGAAGCTGTCCATCAGCGCGGGGTAGATCCCGCCCAGGCCGACAGCGACCACGACCAGCATCGCCAGCGCGATCACCGGCAGTCGCCAGGTCCGGGTCCAGATGGCCGCGATGAACAAGGCTGCGCACAGGAGACAGGCGAACGCCAGGATGGCCTTGGTCGGCAGCACGGCGTGCTCACCGGTGTAGTCCATCCCGGTGAATTTGCGCGTGTCAGCGGTGGTCTGGGCGTAGCGGGCCAGCCAGTAGGCGACGCCCCGGACCAGGATCAGCACCGCGAAGAGGACGCCGAGCTGGATCCGGGCGATGGGCGAGACGTGCACGCCGCCGGGGCCGATCGAGATGCCGCCGTAGATGTAGTGGGTCACCAGCGCCGCGATCAGCGCAAGGATCAGCGCAAGGGTGAGGAACGAGACCAGGAACTCCAGCCACGGCAACGTGAAGACGAAGAATCCGAGATCCTTGTGGAACTGCGGGTCGGTCTGGCCGAAGGGAGTGCGGTTCAACCACAGCAGCGCGGTCTGCCATTGGGAACTGGCGATCGACCCGGCGAACAGGCCGAAGAAGACCGGTACGGCGACGAAGGAGACTTTGCGGAACGGCTCCAGCAACTCGCGGTAGCGGTCCATCGTTTCCAGTTCCGGGGTGCTCGGCGCGTAGATCGGCCGTCGCCGGTACGCCAGCAGCTGGCTGCCGTAGATCAGTCCGCCGGCGATGAGGCCGCCGAGCAGGAACAACAGGACTTTGCTGGTCAGCTCGGTGCGGAACACCGAGGAATAGCCGACACTGTCGAACCACAGCTTGTCCGTCCACAGGTTCGACCAGACGTTGAGCAGGATGACCAGCACCAACAGCGCGGCGAGGATCCACACCCAGATCAGCCGCGAGCGCCGCATCAGGGGCGCCCGACGGGTCGATTGGTCGGCCTCGTCGAAGTCGTCGTCTGCGCTCACGCGGTCAGGTCTCCTGCCGTGCTCAGTCGGGCATGGGGCCTACAAACTAACCTGCCACGCTATGGATCCGCGGCGGTGCCCACCGGAGCGCGGTAGCCGCTACGGCACAATCGTGCTCGTGAGGCTTCGACGTGAGTGAATCCCAGGACGCCGCGGAGGTGATGCGCGCCGCCCTCGATCCGCTGACGGTGTGCGCCGTCGACACCGAACGGTACGTCGCGCGGGCCGGCTGGGATCAGCCGCCGCGCCTCTTCGCGATCGCCAGTAATGCGGGACTGTTGGCCCGGGAGCCGGCTCTGGCGCCCCAGTTGGCAGGCGCCGACCCCGCGGCGTACAGCACCATCGAGCAGGAGACCCTCGCGCCGACCGCGAACATCGAGTCGATGCTGCGGCGGATGACCTGGCCCGATGAGGTCGAGGGGGTCGCCCTGGTCGTCGAGCGATTGGTCGTCCCGCCCGAGGCGGAGACGGATCTGCCGCAGGACCCGTCCAGAGCGGCGGCCGCGCTGGCCGCCCACCCCGATCGGCGCGACGTACGTCTGACCGCCGCCGTCCTGCGCTCCGGCCAGTCGGTCTGCCTGTTGCGCCAACGCGACCACGACAGCGACGACAAGGTCGCGATCGGTCAGGACATCGCACCGGGTCTGGTCGCGGCCCTCCAGGCGACGCTGGAGTAAGAGGTCAGGACGCCGTACACGTCGGTAGGCCCTGCGACTGGCCGGCCGCGAGCTTCTGTACGTCGGCTCTGGCCTCATCGAACGTCGCGATCCTCACCACCGTCAGCCCCGCGGGCACGTGTCCGACCACCTCGCCGCAGTCGGACTCAGGGGCCAGGAAGTAGGTCGCGCCGGCGTCCCGGGCCCCGATCATCTTCTGCCGTACGCCGCCGATCGGGCCGACCGTGCCGTCCTCGCTGATGGTGCCCGTGCCGGCGATGCTCTTGCCCCCGGTGAGCGACCCGGAGGTCAACTTGTCGTAGATGGCCAGGGAGAACATCGTGCCCGCCGACGGGCCGCCGACATCGCCGGCGTTGACGGTGACCTTCACCGGGAAGCTGTACTTCGGATTGGGCACGATGCCCAGATACGCCTTGCCGTTGTCCGGGCGGGCCCCGGTCCTGGCCTCGAGACTGACGCTGCGACCGTCCCGTTCGACGGTCACCGGCACGGTCGCGCCGGCCTTCACGCCGTCGAGCGCGTTGATCGGGTCGTCGATACGGGCGATCGCCTTGCCGTTGATCGTGACCAGGATGTCGCCGACGTGGAAGACCTTGCCGGACGGCGCGTCGGACGCGACGGCCGCGACCTCGATCTTCTCGCCCACGGTGAATCCGGCCGCACGCAGCGCCACGGTCTGGGCGATCTCCTGGGAGCCGGTCATCTCGGCCGTACTCTCCTGCTGCACCTCATCGGCGGTCTGACCCTCTTGGAAGAAGGCCGATTCGGGATAGAACTGCGCATCCCGGTCGGTGAGCTTGGTCCAGGCCCACTCGATCGCCGAGACGGGGTATTGCGGCCCGCCGGCCAGGGACACCGTGGTGAAGAGCAACTGACCGTCGGTGGGGTAGGTCGTCGCGCCCTCGATGTTGATCACCGGCTTGCCGTCGACCGTGCCCAGCGTGTCGGTCGCAGGGCCGGGCCGCAGGATCGCGACCGGCACCTTGATCAGGCTCGCCACGGACAATCCGACCACGATCAGCGCGCTCAGGATCAGCAGAATCCAGGTCCGCTTGGTCGGACTGCGCCGGGGCGCGGGCGCCGGCGGCGTGGTCTGCAGGTCGGCCCGCACCGCGGAGGCAGGGTCCTGGGGCTGCTGCTGCCCGGGATCGTCGGTCACAAACCCACCCACTGCGTCTCGCCGTCGTCGAAGGCCTGCCGTTTCCAGATCGGCACCTGGGTCTTGATCGTGTCGATCAAAGCTGTGCATACGCTCAGTGCGTCCCCGCGGTGGGCACTGCTGACCGCAACCACCACCGCGACGTCTCCCACCACGAGCTGGCCGGTGCGGTGCACGGCGGCGGCCGCGATGATCGGCTCGGTGAGCACGCTCTCGATCACCTGCGCCAACACGTCGGCCGCGCTCGGATGCGCCTCATACTCCAGCCCGGAGACGTCGCGTCCGCCGTCCTGGGCCCGGACGTGCCCGACGAAGACACCGGTACCCCCGGCCCGTGGATCGTCGACCGCTTCGATGACCGACCCGACGTCGATCGGCTCGGCACTGATCGCCGCCAGCCGCACCCTGGGTTCCACCTGCGCGTCTCCTCCTGCTGTTACCGACGTGGTGACCGACCCGGTTACGCCAGGAGCGCAAGACCGTCGCACCCACCCGGGAACGCGAGAGGGGGTCGGCGTGGTTATCTAAGTAGAGATAGTGACTGATCCCGCGACGGATTCTCGCACTTGCGAACATTACGGATGGAGCCACGGTGAGCAACAGCCCGCTCGAACCCTCCGGCCCGGAGGAGCCGCCGGACCTTTCTGAGATCCTGCGATCGTTGATGAACGGCGATATCGGGGCCAACCCCGAAATGGCCGACGCCCTCAAACAGATGGGCTTGGAGAACGTCGATCCGGCGATGATGCAGATGGTCGGAGCGCAGATCCAGGCCATGATGTCCGGTTCGGCCGACGACGGCAGCTTCAACGTCGAGCTGGCCACCGACGTCGCCCGCAAGCAGGTGTCATCGGTCGGCGACGCGTCCGTCACGGCCGGCACGCAGCGCGACGTGGAGCAGGTCGTCCAGGTCGCCAACCTGTGGCTCGACCAGGTCACCGATTTTCCCGTGTCCGGGCCGGCAAGTGCCGCCAGTCGCGCCGAATGGGTCGAGACGACGATGCCCGCCTGGCGTGGTCTGGTCGAACCCGTGGCACAGGGCGTCTCCGGCGCGATCCGCTCGGCCATGCAGGAGCAGTTCCGCGCCCTCGGGTCACAGGACCTCAGTGAGCTCGGGCTCCCTCCGGGTCTGGACGCGAGCATGGTGATGGGCCAGATGGAGCCCATCGTGGGCCGGATGAGCGCTGCGATGTTCGGGATGCAGGTCGGCCAGGCGGTCGGCGCGTTGGCCGGCGACCTGGTCACCGGCACCGAAGTCGGTCTGCCCCTGATCCCGGACGGCACCGTGATGATCCTGCCCGCGAACGTGTCGGCCTTCGCCGAAGGTCTGCACGTCGACGCCGGTGAGGTGCACCTCTACCTCGCCGTCCGCGAGGCCGCGCGCATGCGGCTGTTCCAGTCGGTCGGCTGGGTCGGTCCCGCGCTGATCGCCGCGGTGCAGAAGTACGCCGGTGACATCAGGATCGACACCGAGGCCATCGAGCGCGCGGTGCGCGAGACGGACACCACCGATCCGGCGCAGTTGCAGGGCGTCCTGCAGAACTCGTTGTTCGCCCCTGAGCCCAGTGAGGCCCAGCAGGCGGCGTTGGCCCACCTGGAACTGTTGCTCGCCCTGGTCGAAGGCTGGGTCGACGAGGTGAGCGAACGCGCGGTCGAACCCCACCTGCCCAATCTCGCCGCCTTGTCAGAGGCAGTACGCCGTCGGCGCGCCTCGGGTGGACCGGCCGAACGGGTCTTCGCTTCCTTGGTGGGCCTGGAACTGCGGCCCCGTCTCATGCGGGAGGCTGCCGCCTTGTTCACCGCCGTCGAACAGGCCGAGGGCGCCGCGGGACGGGACGAGACGTGGAAGCACCCCGACTTCGCCCCCACGGCAGCCGAGCTGCCCGACCCGGCACGGTATCTCGCCCGCCGCGCCGGCGGGACCGAGCCCTCTCGCGACGCCGTCGACGACGCACTGGAAGCGCTGTTGGCGCAGGGTACGGCCGAGTGGGAAGCAGAAGGTGACGACCCCCAGGCGCCCGACTCTTCATCGTGACCTCCTTGCACGATGCGGCGACGGCCGCGGTGCGCGAGTACCACCCGTCCAGCGCCGGGCAACAGCAGTTGCGGACGCAGTTCCTGACCCACCTGCGCCGGCATGACGACGGAGTGTGGAAGACAGGACCGCCAACCCACCTGACGACCAGCACCTTCGTCTATTCGGCAGATCTGGACTCGGCGCTGCTGGTGCTGCACGGCAAAGCCAAGCTGTGGCTGCAACCCGGTGGCCATCTCGAGCCGGACGACTTCGATCTACCGGCCGCCGCACTGCGGGAGGCCACTGAGGAGACCGGGATCGCCGACCTGACGCTGCTGCCCGGCGTGGTCCAACTGGACCGGCACGCGCTGGCCGACGCATTCGGGCGCTGCCGTGAGCACCTGGACGTCCGGTACGCCGCGATCGCACCCCCGGGTGCGACGCCGGTGAACTCGCCGGAGTCCGAGGCCGTGGGCTGGTGGCGGCTCGACGCCCTTCCCGCGGTGACCGATCCACAACTTCCGCTCGCGCTGCGCGAGGTCGCTCGGCAGCTTCGCGACAGGAGTCAGGCAGGTAACCCGTCGGCGTCGTCGGAGCCAGCAGCATCGACATCCGACTCGTCCATCCGCAGCGCACTGCCGAACTCCACCCCGTCCAGGTAGGCCTGGGCGCGGATCAGATCCGGATACCCCGCCAGCAGCGCCCAGAAATCGCGTCCGTGACCCGGCTGCAGCAGGTGGGCCAACTCGTGCAACAGCACCGAGTCGATCACGTAGGCCGGCATCCCCTGCAGGCTGGTCGAAAGTCGGATCGTGCCCTCCGACGGTGTGCAGGAACCCCACCGGCGGCGTTGGTTGCCGACCCAACGCACCGACTCCGGATGCGCCCGATCGGCCAAATACTTGCGGGATAGCGCCGCCGCACGTTCCATCAGGTCCTGGTCGGGACGGCCCCGACGACGGCGGCCGCGCGGGGTCTGTACCCGCTGCACCATGTCCGCTACTGCCTGGGCCTCCGCGCGACCGCCCAGACCGGCCGGCACCAGCACGATGATGCGTCCGTCCGCCCGGTACCCGTTGATGGTTCGGCGGCGCCGGGCCGATCGGCGTACCTCGACCACCTGACCAGACACCATCAGCAGGTCGCCGCGCACGGGCGTCTTGGGGGCGGCGGGACTCACGGGTCCATCGTCGCGGATCGGTGTGCTCATCGCCATGAGGCCGACCGTACGCGTGGACACGCCGTGTCCGCGCGATGCCGGGCGCACGGTGTGGACAACCCCGGCCGCCCTGACCCGCCTGTGGACAGTGGACGGGTGTGCATACCCACTCCTGGCAGGGTCTCTCCCATGACGAAGCCGCCGCCCTTGCCACTGCGCGCCGACCTGATCAGCGACTCCCAGGTGCGCTTCGGAGCCGGCGGCGCCCACGCGGTCGACGTCACAGGTCTGACCCGCGAGGAGGCCGAAGAGGTGACCGCCCTGGGCGCGCTCACCCCGGCCCAGTGGGCCAGCGCCCGCACCAGCCGGCCGGTCAGCCGCAGGTGGCCGCAGGTGGTGCGGGTCCTGGACGCTGCGACGAAGGCGGTCGCCGCCGACCAGTCGATCGGCGAGCGGGTGGTGGCTCTGGACGGGGCCGGCCGCCTGCCGCATGCGCTGACCCAGCTGCTGCCGCCGGAGGTAGCCACGGTGGGCGACCCCTGGCAGATCGCCGCACTGGCGGGCAGTGCGGCCACCGCTCCGGACCTTGTCGTCCTGTTCGGGTCCCGGGCGGTCGCACCGCACCGGTACCGCCCCTGGCAACGACTCGGCGTACCCCACCTGCCCGTTGTCGTCGGGCCGCGGCGGTTGCACATCGGACCGCTGGCCGGCACCGGGCAGGTGTGCCTGCGATGTGTCGATCTGCGGCGCGCGGACCGTGACCCGGCGTGGCCGCGGATCGTCGCGGCCGCAAGTGCGGAGCACCCGGGCACGCTGCCCGACGTCCTTCCCGCCGAGTTGCTGGCGACAGGCAGCGGAGTCCTCGCGTTGGCGGTCGGGGCGGCGCTGTCCGCGTCGCTCCCCCGGGGCTCAGCGTCTCGGTGTCCACCGCCGGTCCGTGGGTGGTGCACCACCGCTGGACGCGGCACCCGGCGTGTGACTGTGCTGTACCACCCCAGGTGCTACCCACCACCCCGCCATTGCGTGAAGCTGGGTGACAATGGGCCCATGGCTCGTGTCCCGCGCAACTCGGTAACCCGGACCGCGCGTCTGGCCACCCTGCCCATCGGGTACGGCGCGCGGCAGACCATCGGCTTGGGCAAGCGGGTGGGTGGTGCGTCCGCCGAAGCCGTGGCGGCACAGATCCAGGAACAGACCGCGGCCCAGATCTTCAAAGTGCTCGGCACCCTCAAGGGCGGTGCCATGAAGGTCGGGCAGTCGATGTCGGTCTTCGAAGCGGCGTTGCCCGAGGAGCTGGTCGGCCCCTACCGCACGGCGCTGACCAAACTGCAGGAGGCCGCCCCGGCGATGCCGGTGAAGCTGGTCCACAAACAGCTCGCGGAACAACTCGGCACGCGGTGGCGCAGCTATCTGCGCGACTTCGACGACACACCGGTCGCGGCCGCCTCGATCGGCCAGGTGCACCGTGCCGTGTGGAAGGACGGCCGCCCGGTGGCGGTCAAGATCCAGTACCCCGGCGCCGGTGAGGCGTTGCTGAGCGATATCGCCCAGTTGTCACGGGTGATGCGACTGACCACGTCCTGGGTGCCGGGTCTGGAGTTGCGACCGCTGCTGGAGGAAATCCGGGAGCGGATGCGCGAGGAGCTGGACTACACCTTGGAGGCCACGATGCAGCGGCAGTTCGCCGCGGCGTACGCCGATGACGAGTGGTACGCCGTGCCGAACGTTCTCGCCGACACCCCCGGGGTCATCGTGAGCGAGTGGATCGACGGCATGCCGCTGTCGCAGATCATCGCCGAAGGCACCGACGAGCAGCGGGATCTGGCGGCCTCCCTCTACCTGGAATTCCTGGTGGCCGCTCCGGGCCGGGCGGGACTGCTGCACGCCGATCCGCACCCCGGCAACTTCCGGTTGTTGTCGGACGGGCGGCTCGGGGTCCTCGACTTCGGTGCGGTCAACCGGTTGCCGGAGGGGATGCCGCCGGCGATGGGACGCCTCCTGACGGCGGCCGTGAACGGTGACGCGGAGGGTCTGATCACCGGTCTGCGTGAGGAGGGCTTCGTGCGGGAGGGCATCGACGTCGCTCCCGAGGCGGTGCTGGACTACCTGTCGGTCTTCGTCGAACCCCTGCAGGACAACGCTTTTCAGTTCAACCGGGAATGGCTACGGTCGGTCTTCAACCGGATCAACGATCCGCGCAGTCCCAATTTCTCGGTGGGGATCAAACTCAACCTGCCGCCGGAGTACCTGCTCATCCATCGCGCCTGGCTCGGCGGTATCGCAGTGCTGTGCCAGATCAACGGGGTGGCTCCGGTGCGCGAGATCATCGACGACTATCTGCCGGGAGCCGACCTTCCGCCGGTGTGACCCCCACACAGACCACGAGGTGCGAACCCGGAAACGGATTCGCACCTCGTGTGCTCTACGGCCGCACCGATCGACGGCGACGGCTGACGCGTGGTGGTCGGCGGGGAACTTCCCCGCGGCCACTGCGCGATTGTCGGACTCGGACTATCTCGACCTGCGAGTGCTGGAACATGCTGGAACTCCTTGAAGATCATGGTTTTCGGCAACCGGATCAGGCGGCTACCGGGTGCTTGCGCGGACGGCCCCTGGGCCGCTTCCGCGCGACGATGGCGCCGGCGACGAACAGCTCGCCACCCCACACGCCCCACGGCTCGGAGCGCTCGATGGCGCCGGCGAGGCAGGCCTGCTGCAACGGGCAGGCCAGGCACATGGCCTTGGCGCGCTCGACATCAGCCGGGCTCTCGGCGAACCACAGTTCGGGGTTCTGCTGCTGACACGGCAACGCGGGCTCGTCGCTGCCGGCGGGGCCGATCTGGTCGATGAGGTCGATCAACGTCATCGGGGCCACCTCCTTCATCTCCTGCGCGGCCGGTGCCCCGGTCGGGGCTCCGGTGGTGCTGCCACTGCCTGGTGCGGCGGTGGTTGCTCGGGGATCTGTCGTGAACATCGGGTGTGTTCCTGGTTCGGTTCGGTGGTCACGGCATACAAAGAGGCCGCGGACCCTGGCTGGGTTCCGCGGCCTGGAGGTGGCTGATCCTGGGACCTAGGTCAGGATCGGCTCCACGGACGCGGAACGGATGACACGGGTGGTGAAGAACGGGGCGTCGCCGACGATGCGGCCGCATGCCTCGTCACGCACACGCACCACTGCGGTCGCAGACACTCCGCTACCCGCACCGATGAGGAAGGAATCCGAGGTCGGCAACAGGGCATAGCGGGACGTCGCGGCAGCGCCGTGCGTGCCCGTCATCTGCTTGTTGATCTCCATGTTCCGACCCTCCTTCGACTCTTCGTTGCGGCCCGTCGCGCGCATGATGCGCGTCCGGGATGACTTTGTCGAGAGTAGTGCGACGCTCGGCAGCGCAGCAACTTATTTATCGAAGTATTTTTCGGAGCCGCTCACTTTCTAGCTATTCCGTTGCAGCAGAGTGCTTTTCGGCAACCTCGGTCGGATCGTCGCCGTCGAGGACAGCGAGCACCGCGTCGCCGTACATCCGCAGTTTGCGCTCGCCCACCCCGCTGATCCTGGCCAGGCAGTCCAGATCGGCAGGCATGTCCTGGGCGATGGCGATGAGGGTGGCGTCGGTGAAGACGATGTACGCCGGTTTGCCGTTCGCAGCCAACGAACGCCAGGTGCGCAACCGCTCGAAGAGGGTTTCGTCGTAGGTGGGCGGGCAGGCGGCGCAACGGCCGATCTTGCGTTGCGCGGCCACCGTCAGCGGTTCGCCGCAGGAACGGCAACGGGTGGCCGCGCGGGCGCCGGCCTTGCGCGGCCGGTCCTTGGCAGCCGGCCGGACCGGTTGGTCGGCGACGCCGTCGATGGCACCCGCGGCGCCGTAGAGGAACCGGGAGCGGGATCTGGACGGGGCGCCGCCGGGGTTGCGGGCCAGGGCGTAGCTCAGCAGCAGATGGCGCCTCGCGCGGGTCACGCCGACATAGGCCAGTCGCCGCTCCTCGGCGATTTCGTCCGGGCCCTCGGCCATCGACAGCGGCAGCATCCCGTCGCTGCAACCGATGATGACCACGGCATCCCACTCCAGGCCCTTGGCGGCGTGCAGCGAGGCCAGCGTCACCCCCTGCACTGTGGGCGGATGCTGCTCTCCGGCGCGCCGATCCAGTTCGGTCACGAAGTCGCGCAAACGGGCTTCGGGCTGTTCGACGGACAGGTCGGTGCTCAACTGGACGAGCGCATCCAACGATTGCCAGCGCTCGAGGGCGGCACCGCCGGTCGGTCGCACCGTGGTCAGGCCGGCACCGGCAAGGGCGTCGCCCACGACCTCTGGCAACGGTCGCTCGGGGTTGTCCGAGCGCACGGCGCCGCGCAGGAGGACCAGCGCGCGGCGTACCTCATCGCGGTTGAAGAAGCGCTCCCCGCCCCGCACCAGGAACGGGATGTCGGCGTCGGTCAGTGCCTGCTCGATGGGCTCGCTCTGAGCATTGATCCGGTAGAGCACGGCTATCTGGCTGGCCGGAACCCCCTGGCCGAGAAGGCCTTTGATCTCCTGCGCGACCCCTGCGGCTTCAGCGGGGTCGTCGGGATAGGTGAGCAGCCGCGGCATCGGGCCGTCGCCGGACTGGGCCTGCAGCTGCACGTGCTCCTGCCCGCGGCCGATGACCCGGTTGGCCAGGGTCACGATCTGAGGCGTGGAGCGGTAGTTGCGCTGAAGCCGCACCACCGCGGCTCCGGGGTGGCGCTTGGTGAACTCCAGCAGATGGCGTGGACTGGCACCGGTGAAGGAGTAGATGGTCTGTGCGGGGTCGCCGACGACACACAAGTCATCGCGCCCGCCGAGCCATTGGTGCAGCAACTCCTGCTGGACGGTGTTGACGTCCTGGTACTCATCGACGACGAAGTGCCGGTATTGGTCGTGCACTTCCCGTGCGACGTCCTCCCGCTCGGCCAGGATGCCGTTCATCAGGAGCAACACGTCCTCGAAGTCGATGGCGACGCGCTCGGTCTTGACCTCCTCGTAGGTGCGCCACAGCCGGGCCATCGCGGTCGCGTCCAGGTCGGCAACCTGTCGGCTGGCCCGCGCGGCCGACGCCGGGTAGGCGTCGGCGGTCAGCATGTTGACCTTGCCCCACTCGATCTCCGCCGCGGCATCCCGCAACCCGACCCGGTCCAGTTGCAACCGCACCCGGGAGGCCGCCTCGGCGACGACGGGTGCCTTGTGCGAGAGGATCTGCGGTGGTGCGCCGCCGACCACGCGCGGCCAGAAGTACTGCAGCTGGCGCAGTGCGGCAGCGTGGAAGGTGCGGGCCTGCATGGTCGGTAGCCCGAGGCCGCGCAACCGGGTGCGCATCTCTCCTGCGGCGCGCGCGGTGAAGGTCAACGCCAGCACCTTGTCGGCGCGCAACTCGCCGGCCGCGACGCCGTACGCCAGCCGATGGGTGATCGCACGGGTCTTGCCCGTGCCCGCGCCGGCCAGCACGCACATGGCGCCGAGGGGGCGACTGGCCACTTCACGCTGCTCGGGGTCCAGGTCCGCCAGTAAGGCGTCCGGGCTGAGCGCGGCGCTCACCATCGGGTCGCGACGGGCAGCGGGCCGCCGTACCAGTGCTCGATCAGGTGCCGGGCGATGGACAGCCGCGGGGGTACGCCGATGCGTCCCGCGACCAGGTCGTCGGTGAGTTCGTCGCGGGTGAACCACCGTGCCGCGACGATTTCGTGCGGGTCGGTGTCCAGCGCGGGCGCATCGGTGTAGGCGACGTAGCCGATCATCAGCGATGCCGGGAACGGCCACGGCTGATCCCCCAGGTACTGCGCATCTCGCACGTTGACCCCGACCTCCTCCTGAACCTCGCGCGCCACGGCGGCGGCGAGGGATTCACCGGGTTCTACGAAACCAGCCAGCACCGACATCCTCGGAATTTCGCCCTCCCGGTTGCCGAACCGGGTGCCTTGGGCCAGCAACAAACGGTCGTCGGGATCGATGACGGCCATGATCACGGCCGGGTCGGTGCGCGGATAAAGGTGGTGGCCTTCGCTGCACCGGCGGCACCAGCCGGCCTCGACCGGCACAGTCGGAGAACCGTCCTGTGGGCAGAACCCCTGGGTCGCATGCCAGTTCGCGATGCCGGCGGCCATGGTGAGGATGCTGCGCTGTTCGTCGTCCAGTGTTTCGCCAACGGTGCGAAGGTCGGCCACCGGCACGTCGTCGCCAGCCCGCTCGGGGTGCACGACGAGCACGGCCGGCCCGTCGTGCGTGGTGCCGAGGAAGATCACGAAAGCCTGTTGGTCGGTGCTGCGGGGTGACCGGAAGGCCAGGGTGCCGTCGGGGCCGATGGGTGCCCGGCCGGCGTACCAGTCCAGGACTCTGGTGCCCGGATCGGAGAGCAACCGGGGCACGAGACCGACTTCCCGGCGATCGTTGGCCCGGCGGTCGACGCCGGGCCGGTTGAGCAACAGATCGAATTTCGGCGGCATCCCGGGCACGTTCCCAGGTTATCGAGGTCCCTGCGCCTACCGTGGTGGGCGTGCCTCGTCCCGCCAGCCACCTCGCCGCCCTCGCCGATGCCGCCGTCCCCGGATTGCGGCCCATCGCCTACGCAGCCGCACCCGAAAGCCCTGGCGATCCGTTCCAGACCGCCCACATCACGGGACGCGACGACAAGCAGTGGACCGTGCGCGTGGCGCTCACGGCCGGGACCGGCGCTGGGATGGAGTTGTCGGATCAGCTGCTGCGGCTGCTGGCGCGCCGGCTGCCGTTCGCCGTACCGCACATCGAGGGCTCACTGACCGCCGACGACGGATGCTTCGTGGCTGTGATCCCGCGGCTGCCCGGGGCACCTGCGCTGTGGCGCGACCTGGAACCGGACTCCCAACACGCGCGCGCCGTCGGCCGGGCGATCGCGCAGATCCACACCCTCGATCCCCGCCTGATCGACGAAGCCGGCCTCCCGTCGTACGACGCGGACGCCTATCGTGCGCGGCGGCTCGCGGCGCTCGACCGGGCCGCCGAGACCGGACTCGTGCCCACGGGGCTGCTGGCCCGTTGGGAGCGCGCTCTGGAGGAAGTCAGTCTGTGGAAGTTCGCCACCCGGGTCACGCACGGCCCGCTCGAGGCCGCGCATGTGTTCTACGACGAGGACGGCGTCGCGGCGATCACCGGATGGGAAGAAGCTGCGTTGAGCGATCCCGCGGTGGACTTCGCGCCATTGTGGGCGCTGGGTGACCCCGGCACGTTCGACACCGTGTTCGAGACGTACGCCGCGAACGCGCCGGACAGTGCCGACCTGCATCTCGAACGTCGGATCCGGCTGGTGGCCGAATTGCAGCGCATCACTGCTTTGATGGAGGCGGTGGGCAGCGGGGACCAGATCTTGATCGATCGCCGGACGGCCGCGCTGCGGCGTCTGGATGAGGCCACCCAGAACGATCTGAGCTTGTTGCCGCCGGAGGTCGCCGGTCATCGGTTGACCGTCGTCGGTGATGATTACGCGGCGGCGCAGCCGGTTGATCCGACCCAGATCGAGGTGGTCGAGTCAGCGGACTACCCCGCCGAGGATGAGACGGTCGAGATCCCGCTGTCGGGGCAGGCCATTCCCGAACACGTGCCTGAGCCTCCCGTGGCCGAGCCGATCGCCAACGAGCCCTCGGGCGAGGGGCCTGTGTCGACCTACGACGACACGATGTACGACGACGGTGACACCCAGCCGGTCCCGCAGCGGCCGCGCGCGAGCAACGAATAGCCGCGGCCCGTCCCCCGCGGCCCGAATCAGTCGCCGTGGGGGTCATGGTGACGGTCCAGCCGCCTCCGTGTTTGGCGCGGTGATGGTAGCGGCATAGCCATTGCAGGTCGTGGGCGCCGGTGGGGCCGTTGGAATAGCGGGTCACGTGGCTGACATCCGCGGCAAACACGTCATCGTGGAGTCATGGTCGCCACCGTTGCCGTGCTGTCCGACATCCACGGCGTACTGCCCGCCCTCGACCGGGTACTGCAGGAACCCGATGTCGCTGCCGCCGACCTGATCGTCGTGACCGGCGACCACACCTGGGGTCCGCAACCTGCGCAGACCCTCGACCGGCTCACCTCCCTCGGTGATCGGGTGCTCCTTGTCCGCGGCAACGCCGACCGGGAGTTGCTGCAGATGTCCCGCGGCCTTGATATCGGGTTGGGTCATGATGCGTTATCCGTCTGGGGCGCAACGCAACTCGCCCCGAGACATCAACAACTACTCGACGACATGCCGGAGCGGATCACCCTCGACATTCAGGGCTTCGGGCCTGTCCTCTTCTGCCACGCGACCCCTCGCGACGACGAGGAGGTCGTCCTTGTCGACACCACGCTGGGGCGGTGGGCCGAGGTGCTGCACGACGTACCGGACGAGGTCAGCACGGTGGTGTGCGGACACACCCACATGCCCTTCGTCCGTCTCGCGCACGGCCGGCTGATCGTCAATCCGGGCAGCGTCGGCCTGCCCTACGGTCGACCCGGCGCCCACTGGGCCCTGCTCGCCAACGGCGCGGTCACGATGCGGCGCACCCTGATCGATCCCGACGAGCTGGTCGCAGAAGTCACCGCCGGATCGTCGCTGCCCGGAGTGACGGACTGGGCAGAGGAGAACCTACGCCGGCCCGCCACCGACGCCGAGGCCTTGACTGTCTTCGGGCCACGGGACGGACGCGAGAGCCCGTCATGACCCGACGATCCCGGCCAGCAGTTGCTCGATCGCGTCATCCGGCGGCAGATCCGGATACACGGTCGTCCCCGTCGCCGCGTAGTAGAACGCCGCAGCCACCTGGTCCGGGTCCAGCCCACGCAGCCGGGCATAGGCCAGCCGGTACGCCGCGAGCTGCAGCGCCCGAGTAGCCGCCTCCTGACCGTGGGGCTGGCCCCCGGTCTTCCAGTCCACGATCACCACAGCGCCCGGATCCGATGACTGCGACACGGACGAGCTCGATGTGGCCGGGAAAACCGCGTCGATGCGGCCGCGGATACTGGCCGCACCGATCCATGTCTCCACCGGCACCTCGATCTCCAACGGCTGGCGTTCAGCCCACTCCGACGCGAGGAACGTCTCCTTCAACTGAGCCAGGTCCGCGAAATGATCAGCGTCCTCGTCGTCAGCGCCCGGCAGTTGGTCGACATCCACCAATGCCGCCGACTGGTAATGCTTTTCGATCCAGGCATGGAAGGCAGTGCCCTGGCGGGCCTCGGGCTGCGGACGCACCGGCATCGGCCGGCGCAGGGCACGCGCGAACTCCTCGGGATCACGGGCCATCGCGACGATCTGCGACGCAGACAGGTGGCTCGGCAACTCCACCGACGATTCACCGGCGGAGCCGTGCCGGTCACGCTCGGCGAGGAGCGCGGTCAGGTCGTCGCGCAACTGCGACTCGAGATCCGCAGACCACTCCTGCCAGCTCGGTCGATCGGACTGCAACTGCTGGCGCAACTGCTCGACGCGCCCGGCAGCTATCCGCAACGCTTCAAGAGCCGGCGAATCCGGCTGCGCTGGAGGCCAGCTCGCGGTTCGTGGATGTGCCAGAAGAGGATTCTCAGTCCCCTCGGCGGGCAGTTCCTCCCAGTGCATGATGCGACCACCGGGCACGTGCCCGTCTGCCAGCAGATCTCGTGCCTCTAGCAAGAACCGCGACGCCAGGCGGGGTGTCTTGGTCGTCCCCCACACCGAACTGGTCAGGAGAAGCCGGTGTTTGGCGCGGGTCACCGCTACGTAGGCCAAGCGCCGCTCGGCAGCCAACTCGTGTGCGCCGTACGCCGCTGTGAACTGCGCCAGTTCATCCTTCAGGCCCTGGTAACTGGTCACCTCGGCCCAGGGCAACGCGGGCAGTCCCGCGACGTCGCCGCGCAGATCGAAGGGTACCTTCACGCCACTGGTCCACCCTTTGTCGGGAATCAACCAGGTGCCGGGGTCGTGCGGGACCGCCTGCTTCCCGATCGCCCAGCCCTCCCAGTCCGCATTCCACGTGGCCGGCCGCAGATGGGCAGGGAAGATTCCCTCGGACAGACCTGCGACGACCACGTTGTCCCACTCGAGTCCCTTGGCAGCGTGCACGGTGAGCACCTGCACCACACCCGGAGACGCTTGCACGACCGGTGCGTCCAGTCCGTCCTCCTCCTTCTCCGCGGCCTCCAGCCACTCCAGGAAGCTGCCGAGCGTCGCTCGGCCCGCCGACCCGGAGTACTGCGCGGCGACATCGAGGAAAGCGTCCAGCGCGGCTCCCCCACTGCCTGTGTCGTATTCGGGACGGGCAGTCACTTCGATGTCGAGGCCGAGGCGGTGAATCGCTTCGACGACCAGGTCTCCCAGTGGCAGGCTGGTCAGCCCGCGTAACGTGCGCACCACCCCGGCCAGCCGGGCCAGCCGCTGCAGACCCTTGGCACTCAGGCGCTCCCCCGCAGGACCGACCCAGTCCGGGCCGGGCAGCTGCTCCAGCGCCTCCACGATGCTCGCCCGCTCAACGGTGTCCGGTGCCAGATCACCGTTCGCCGGTTGATGCGGCACCAGCTGCCGTGACCACTGGCCGAACGCGTCCAGATCGGCAGCCCCCAGGCGCACTGCGGACCCGGACAGCAGACGCATCAGTCGATCGCCGCGCGACGGATCGTGCACCGTCCACAAGAGGCTGACCACGTCGCCGACCTCGGCCACCGTCAGCAACCCGCCGACACCGACGAGTTCGTAGGGCACACCGGCGAGTTCCAAAGCAGCCGCTACCGGCACGAACAGCGACCGTTTGCGACACAGCACCGCGGCGGAGAACTGTGATGGATCCGCCTCCTGCAGCCGCAGCTGCTTCAACCAGTCAGCGATCTGGGCAGCCTCCGCGTCGAGCGTCTCGAAACGGCCGATCACCACCTCGCCGTCGCTCGCGGCCGGGCCTGCGGACAACGGGGCTACGTCCAGATCGCCCTGTGCCGCGAGCGGTTTCGCGATGCGGTTCGCGACCGCGAGAATGCCGCGGTCGTTGCGCCAACTGATGCTCAACTGCGCCTGCGCGGCCGGCGCCAGGATCTGCGGGTCCCGTCCACCCGGTGCCGAGGTGTCTTCGCCGGGCCCGGCGAAACGACGCGGAAAGTCCTCCAGCGTGCGGGAACTCGCACCTCGCCATCCGTAGATCGACTGGTGCGGATCGCCCACCGCGGTCACGACCACCGGCTCGCCGGAGGCGACCCACAACGACTCCAGCAGTCGCATCTGCGCCTCGCTGGTGTCCTGGAACTCATCGAGCAGAACGGCCCGGTAGCGCGAGCGCTCCGCCCGGCCCAGCTGGGGAAAGCGCATCGCCAACCGCGCGGCGATCGCGACCTGGTCGCCGTAGTCCATCGCCACCCGCTCGCGTTTGGCGCACTGGTAGGCCGTCACGATGGGTAGCAGTTGACGCAGTTTCGCCGACTGCTCGTCCAGCCCCTCCGGGACGTTCTTCATCCGGCCCTTGGACAGCGACCGCAGATGGCTCTCGAAATCCGCCAGGTAGGCGTCCATCTCCTCGATCGTCAGCAGGTGCTCCGCCAGTTCGCCGCTGAGGCCGATCACCGCCTTGGTGACACTCGCGGGGGCGATGCCGACCGCATCCATCGGGCCGTCGTAAGACTGCACCACCTGACTTGCTAGTTGCCACGCAGCGGCCTCGGAGAGCAACTCGGTGTCCGGTTCGATGCCCAGCCGCAGGCCCTGCTCACCGACCAGGCGAGCGGCGTACGAGTGATAGGTCTGGACCGTCGGCGCCGCCAGTGCCGCTGCCACATCGTCGTGATCCGCGGCCGGCAGCAGACCGGCCGCGTCGAGCCGCCTCAACCGCATCTGCAGGCGGTGGGCCAACTCGGCCGCCGCCTTGCGCGTGAACGTCAGGCCCAGCACCTCATCCGGCGTCACGTGCCGGTTGGCGACCAGCCAGAGCACCCGCATCGCCATCGTCTCGGTCTTGCCGGACCCTGCTCCGGCCACCACGACCAGCGGAGCGAGCGGGTCAGCCTCGATGATCCGCTCCTGCTCGGGCGTCGGCGGGGGCGACCCCAACGCCTCGGAGATCCGGCGGGCGGCCACCCCGGTCGCCACAGCGGTCTGACCGGTCACACCATCCGCCCTTCGTCCTGCAGCGGGCAGCTGGACTTCACTGCGCACACCTCACAGATCGATCCGACGGTTGCCACGAACTCACGGTCAGCCATCTGCTCGGCCAACTCGGCAATGCGTTTCCGGGCCCACTGCGGATCCTCCTGCTCGGCCAGCGGGGCCTGCGCCTGCACCTTCGCCGTCGCCTTCGTGCCGGCAGCCTTCCCGAGTTGCACCAGAGCTGCGCCGGCCGATTTCTCCGTGGGCACGCCGTCGAACCCGCCTTCGACGAGAGCCGCTTGATACGCCGCGAGTTGCAGGTGCTCGGCCACCTCATCCTCCCGGACCGGTGTCCTACCGGTCTTGAAGTCGATCACTCGCACGCCGTCCGGAGTGTCCTCGAGGCGGTCGACTCGACCCCGCAATTCGGCCCGTTCCAAGGTCACCTCGAAGGGCACTTCGGTGCCGAGCACCTTTGTCCCCCTGGTCCGTTCGCCTTCCAGGTAATTGTCCGCCCGAGCCAGCATGAGCTCGGCCAACTCCCGCTGGACGCGTTGGAACCAACCGCGCGGCAAACCCAGACTCGACCAGCGCTCGTCGAGCGATCGCAACATCGCCGCCAGACCGTCCTCGCCGCGCGTCTCGACGATGTCGTGGATCAGCGTGCCCATGCTCGCAGCCGGCGCCGAGTCGTGTTCTCCGCCGCTACTGACCAGCAACCACTGCAAAGCGCAGGTGGAGAAGCGCTCCAGCGTCGACGGTGATACTCGCACCGGAGCCGGAGCGGGCCGTCGCGGAAGGTCGACCGAGCGCCCGCGCAACGGCCACCACTGCTGTGGGTCGGCTCCTCGGACGTTCGCTTCGGCCAGCCACGCCAGAGCCATCGCCGCCGACTCCTGCATCTGGCCCGCCGCCACCGACCGACGAAGGCCGGCGATGACCCCCGCCAGCGACATCGGCCGGGGAACCGGCGCGTAGGGCCGGTCCTCCAACAACGGGAAGTCATCGATCAGGTCGAGGAACGCCGAGGGCTGCTCCTCGTCGTTGTCCACGGCGGTCACGATCAGTCGCCGGGAAGCTCGGCTGACCGCAACCAGGAACTGCCGGGTCTCGTCGTATCGCACCGCCGCGGCCGCCGCCTGGGCAGACCGCCCGCGACCGGTCACCACGTCGACCAGTTCCGAGGAGCCGAGCAGCGAGCCACGCATCCGCAGATCGGGCCAGACGCTTTCCTGTACCCCCGCCACGACCACCAGCGACCAACTGCGCCCCGCGGCCGCCTGCGGGGTCAGCAACGCAACCTGGTCGGTGTCCGGGGCCGCCTTGACCAGGCGGTCGCCCGGCACATCCTGACCGCGAAGGTGTTCGGCGAAAGCGCCGGCCGGTGCTGCCGGCAACCGGTCCTGGAAGAGCGCCGCCGCCGAGAACAAGGCCACCATCGCGTCGAGATCCCGGTCCGCGCGGGTGCCCGCGGGCCCGCCGGAGAACGCGTCGCGCTCCCATTCCTGCGCCAGTCCGCTGGCCGCCCACATCGCCCAGAGCACGTTCTCCGCCGAGGCTGAAGCCGATGTCACCCCCGTGGCGAGCGCTGATCGGCCGGCGTCCAGCACCGCCCGCACCCGGCGTACCGGATCGCCGACACCCGGAAGATCCGGGGTCAGCTCCTGCTGGGAGAGCGTCGCCGCCACCAGCAATTCGTCACTGGTCCGCGTGCCACCGGCGACCAACTCAGCCTGCCGCAGTGCCCGGCGCAAGCGGCGAAGAACCATCGCGTCAGCGCGGCCGATCGGGGAACTCAGCAGATCGATCGCCAATCCGGGCAGGTCATCGGACGGCGGGGCGTCGCCGGTGATGAGTTCCAACGCCTGCAGGAACGGTCGGACGGCGGGTTCGTCGCGTAGCGGCAGCGTGGCCGCAGCGGTGGCCACGGGGACGCCGGCCACGCTCAACGATCGACGCAGGGCGGCAGCGCGGGCCTGGCCGCGAACGACGACGGCCATCTCGCCCCACGGCAGGCCCGAAAGAAGGTGCGCCTGACGCAGCGTTGCCGCGATCCCGCCCGACTCGGCCGCGACCGAGCGGTACACCTCGACCGACGCGGCCGAATCATCGTCGGCCGCCTCGACCTGCCGGTGCCGCACGCTGCCCACCGACCCGATCCGTGAACTGACCCGTGCGCTCACCTCGCGCAGAGCGGCTCCTTGCCGGTACGACGTGCCGAGCGTGAGTGCCTCCCCCGCCCCCCAGCGACCCGCCAGAGTGAAGGCCACCGCAGGATCGGCACCCCGGAAACCCTGCACGGTGGCATCGGGATCGGCCAGCAGCACGCTGCGAACGCCCGGCCCCGCCGCAGCCGCCAGCAACCGGTCACCGGCCGGCGAGAGTTCCTGCGCGTCGTCGACGACGATCAGCGCGAGCCGGTCATGCAGGCGCCGGCGTGCTGCCTCGTCCTCGATCAGCAGGTCCGTGGCAGCACCCAGGATCCACGACGGGTCGTACCCGCCCGGCGCCGACAGCGCGGTCACCTGGTCGTACTCGTCCAGCACTTGTGCCGCAGCGACCCACTCCGGGCGGTCGTGCTCGCGGCCAAGATCCGCCAAATCGCCTGCCGTCAGTGATGATTCGACCGCTCGCATCAAGAGGTCACGCAACTCGTTGCGGAAGCCGCGGGTGCCCAACGCCTCGCGTACGGACTCCGGCCACACCGGCCCGGCCGGATCGCCCGCGGCGTGACCGGCCAGCAGATCCCGCAGCACGACGTCCTGCTCCGGCCCGCTGAGCAAGCGCGGCGGCGGGTCGCCGCGCAACGCTGCCTCCGCGCGCAGGATGCCCCACGCGAACGCCTGCATCGTGCGCGCCAGTGGTTCGGTGCTGGTCCCCTGGAGTCGCGTGGTGACCCGGTCCCGCAGACTCGCCGCCATCGTCCGGCTCGGCGCCAGCAGCACACAGTGGTCGGCAGGCACACCGGCGCGCACCGCGCGGACGACCGACTCCACGGCCGCCGTCGACTTCCCGCTTCCTGGTGCGCCCAGCACGAGCATGGCCCGGCCCTGCCCGCCCCCGGCGGCGAACGCTGCCGCGGCCTCCTGCGCCGGATCCAACGGCCGCTCGGGTGTCGCCGAGACGGCAGGTGCGAGCAACCGGACCTGCGACGGCGTGTCCTGCGTTCTCACCAGACCATCCCAACATCCCCCACCGACAACCTCCGCCGGGCCTAGGCCGGTAGGTACCGTGCCACATCCATATCGACCCGGGAACCGCCGGATACCAGTACCGTTCGCTCCGACCTCAGAAGTTCCAGGGCACGTTGCTCGTGACCTGTCGCCGGCCGCCCATCGGCCCGGACGACGCGCCACCAGGGCATCAGCGCGCCGTACGTCGACATCACATTGCCCACCCGCCGCGGGCCCACACCCACGAGCGCACCGATCTGTCCGTAGCTCATCACCCGGCTCGGCGGGATCGCCTCGACGACGTCGAGCACCGCTTCGACCAGGGGCGGCAGGGCGTCAGTCACGCGCCGCCTGCCACGCGGCGTAGCCGCCCTCGAGCGAGCGGGCGGAGATTCCCAGATCCGCCAGCGCACGTACGGCGATCGCGGACCGGGTGCCCGCCTGGCAGTAGACGATCCACGGCTGGGCGGTCGTGAGTCCGGCAGGGACACCCTCGGCCAGGAGCGAATCCAGCGGCAGATGCACCGACGAGGGCAGGTGCCCCGCGGCGTACTCCTCGTCGGTGCGCACATCCAGCAGGACGCCGTCATGCCCTTCCACCTCCGCCGGCGACACCAACGCGACCTCGGGGTCCGTGTGAGCGCTCCAGGGAACGTCGGGCACGTCGGCGCAGATCGGGCACAACGGGTCGCGACGCACGGGAAGCGCCGACCAGTCGGCGCTCAGGGCGTCATAACACTGCACCCGGCCGATCAGGGGCTCCCCGATGCCGAGCAGCAGTTTCAGCGTTTCCAGCGCCTGCACCGAGCCGACCACCCCGGGCAGCGCTCCGAGCACGCCTGCCTCAGCACAGGTCGCCACCGTGCCCGGGGCGGGAGCCGCCGGGAAGATGCAGCGATAGCACGGTCCGCGCCCGGCCCAGAAGACCCCGACCTGGCCGGCGAAGCGGTCGATGGCCGCCCAGATCATCGGAATGCCCAGGGCCACCGCCGCGTCGTTGGTCGCGTACCGCGCGTCGAAGGAATCGGTCGCATCGACCACGAGGTCGTGGCCCGCGAGGAGTTCGACGGCGTTGTCCGCGTCGATGGCCACCGAGTGGGTGCGCACCGTGGTCGCGGAGTTCAGCGCCAGCAGCGCGGCGGCCGCCGACTCCGTTTTGGCCAGCCCCACCGATGACTCGTCGTGCACCAGCTGCCGGTGCAGGTTGCTCAGTTCGACGTCGTCGGGATCGATGACCGTCAAGGCGCCGACCCCGCCGGCCGCGAGATAGCTCAACACCGGGGAACCCAGTCCGCCCGCGCCCACCACGGCTACCCGGGCCGCCGCGAGCCGCTCCTGACCGGCCACTCCCACGCCGGGCAGTCGCAGTTGGCGGGCGTACCGGGCACGGTCCGACGCGATGTGGATCACACCTGTCAGCATAGGATCGCAGGGATGTCATCAGGGTCGGCCGGTCCCACCGGGCTAGACCCCGACCGAGCGCAAGGAGTCAGAGTGCAGGAGCCGGGCCGTTCCGGACGGTTGCCGAGATCGGCCCGCCGGGCGCAATTGTTGGAGGCGGCACAGGCCGTCTTCGTGGAGTCGGGCTACCACGCCGCGGCGATGGACGAGATCGCCGACCGTGCCAAGGTCAGCAAACCCGTGCTCTACCAACATTTTCCGGGCAAGCTCGACCTCTACCTGGCGCTGATCGACCAGCACACGGACGAGGTCATCAACCTGGTCCGAGCCGCACTGGCCTCGACCACGGACAACCCCACTCGCTTCGCCGCCGCCGTCGCGGCGTTCTTCGAATTCGTCGACCGCCAGGACGCAGCGTTCCGCCTCGTCTTCGAGTCCGATCTGATCAACGAACCCGCGGTGGCCCACCAGGTGCAGCGGATCAGCACCGAGTGCTCGGCAGCGATCGCGGAAGTCATCGCCGAGGACACCGGGTTGTCCAACGAGCAGTCCCAGCTGCTGGGCGTGGCCCTGGTGGGAATGTCCCAGGTCGTGGCGCGTTACTGGGTACAACGCGGCGGCAGCATTCCGCGCGACGAAGCCGTCTCCCTGGTGGCCACACTGGGTTGGCGGGGGCTGGCCGACTTCCCCAAGGTGGGCGACGACCTCGACACCGTCGGGTCGGAGGTCACGGCCAGCTGACTGCGTGGCACGCTGTCGCCAGGGGCGCGGTTCCCACCGCACCCGCAGCATTCACCGCAAGTCGAAGGAGCAATTCCGTGGAGATCCGCATCGGCGTCCAGGACGTCGCCCGCGAAGTCGTCGTCGAGTCCGAACTGACCGGCGTCGAAGTGCGCAAGCTGGTCGAGGAAGCGATCGCCGGCCCGGCCACCCTCAGCCTGACCGACGAGCACGGTCACACCGTGCTGATCCCCGGCGCCAAGATCGGCTACGTCGACATCGGCGCCGAGTCGCGCGGCCGGGTCGGATTCGGCGGCTGAGCAGGCACCTCACCCCTAGGGGTCGGCGCGTCGCGTTGCCCGGCCGAGGATATTCACAGACAGTTGAGTCAGAGGTGCGCACCAGCGCGCCCAATCGATCGGAGTCAACTCATGCTTGCGTCCATCCTCGGATCCATCATCGTCGGGGCCATCGTGGGTGTCGTCGCCAGGCTTGTCCGGCCCGGCCCCCAGAACCTGTCCATGCTGGAGACGGTGCTCATCGGTGTGGTTTCTGCTTTCGTCGTCGGTCTGATCCTCGGCCTGACGACGTACAAGAACTCCAACGGCGGTATCCCCTGGATCTCGTGGGTCCTGTCCGTTGTCGTTGCGGTCATCCTCATCCCCGTCTACGAGCAACTGCGCGGGCGCTCCAAGGCCTGAGCAACGCATCACGAGAAAGGGCCGCAGGCAATCCGCCTGCGGCCCTTTTCTGTCGCCTGTTACGCGTCCAGCCCTAGTGCGGCCATCCGCCGCGTGTGCTTCTCGCCGAGTCGGGCCAGCAACTGTTGGAATCCGACCAGGTCGAAACCCTGCCCGGTACCGCGGTCCATGATCAGGTCCAGCAGGTCGTCGTTGACCAGCGCCACCAGCTGCGCCTGAGACAACGCCTCCCCCATCATCCGGCGGCCGAGCAGAGCCAACCGTCCGGCGAGCCGGTCGTCCTGCTCGATGGCCTCCAGCAACGCGGTCCGGGCCAGCGCGGCCTGCTCGTCGTCCGGCAGCGCTTCGCGGACCATGGCGGCGGTTTGCGGATCCAGCACGTCGGTCAACTCGCGGTAGAAGTCCGTGGCGATCGCCGCACCGGCGTAGATCTTCATCAGACCTTCGTGCCAGTCCGCCGGCGTGATCCGGGCGTGCCAGTTGTCGAACGGTTCATGGAACGGCTGCATGGCCTCGGCGGGCTCGACGCCCATCTGCCGCAACCGGCCGGACAATTGTTCGTACACGGCGTACTCCCGCGCGGCCAGCGCCCCCAGCTCCTGCTGGGACCTGACGGTCGGAGCCATCTCCGCGACCCGGGCGACGTCGAAGAAGGCCATCAACTCGCCGTAGGCCAGTACACCCAGCAAACTGGCCACCCCGGCCTCCGGCACCGATGATGTCCCCGCAGATGCGACCGTGCCGGAGTGTTCGATCATGAGTGAAGTGTATGACTCGCGATAGAATGGCTGGGTCATAAACCGGTGCCCGGTCGGCCCAGACGATAGACACCCCTGTTTCACCGCAGGTCAGCGCCCCGTCAGTGGTACGCAGACCATCTGAAGACCTCCGATCGGCTCCCTACCCGGTCGCTTCCGCGGCCCCACCGATCGAGGATCTGTTGACTGAGAACACCCAAACTGAACATCCCGCTGCTGCCGACGACGTCACGTTCGGTGACTTCGACGTCCACCCGGACATCGTGGCCGCCCTCGCCGACGCGGGCATCGTGCACCCCTTCCCCATCCAGGCGATGACCCTGCCGGTCGCGCTGTCCGGGCACGACATCATCGGCCAGGCCAAGACCGGCACCGGCAAGACCCTGGGCTTCGGGGTCCCCGTGCTGAACCGCGTGATCGCGCCCGGCGATCCGGGGTACGCCGATCTGCCGGCTCCCGGCGCGCCGCAGGCGTTGATCGTGGCCCCGACCCGCGAGCTGGCGGTGCAGGTCGCCGGCGATGTGGAGACCGCCGCCAAGCGCCGCGGCATCCGGGTCGTCACGCTCTACGGCGGACGGGCCTACGAACCGCAGATCGACGCCCTGAAAACCGGGGTCGAGGTCGTGGTGGGTACCCCCGGCCGTCTGCTGGACCTCGCCGGCCAGAAGCATCTCAACCTGGGCTATGCGCGCACCGTCGTGCTCGACGAGGCCGACGAGATGCTCGACCTGGGCTTCCTGCCCGACGTCGAGCGGCTGCTGGCCCTCACTCCGGCCGGGCGTCAGACGATGCTCTTCTCGGCCACCATGCCCGGCGCGGTGGTCACGCTGGCCCGGCGCTACATGACCCAGCCGACGCATATCCGCGCTATGCACGAGGACGGCGACAACCAGCACACCGTCAAGGCGATCGAGCAGTTCTTCTACCGCGCTCACGCGATGGACAAGGTGGAGATGCTGGCCCGGATCCTGCAGGCCCGCGACCGCGGCCGCACGATCATCTTCTCCCGCACCAAGCGCACCGCCGCGAAGGTCGTCGACGAGCTGACGGAGCGCGGTTTCAACGCGGCCGCTCTGCACGGCGACCTCGGCCAGGGTGCGCGCGAGCACTCGATGAACGCTTTCCGCAAAGGAACCGTCGACATCCTGGTCGCCACCGACGTCGCCGCCCGCGGCATCGACGTCGACAACGTCACGCACGTGATCAACTACCAGTGTCCCGAGGACGAGAAGACCTACCTGCACCGCGTCGGTCGCACCGGCCGCGCCGGCAACACCGGTATCGCGGTCACCTTCATCGACTGGGACGATATGCCGCGCTGGGGGTTGATCAACAAAGCCCTCGACCTGGGCGTCCCCGAACCGGAGGAGACCTACTCCTCCTCCGAGCACCTGTACCAGCAGCTCAACATTCCCACCGACGTCACCGGCCGGGTCGGCGCCCCCAGACGTCCGACAAGCCCGCGCGAGAAGGGCGCTCAGCTTCGGATCGGCGTACGTCGAGCGGTCACCAGCGCGGCGAGCGCTCGGAGCGGGAGGGATCGCAGCGCCGTCGTCGTCGTACTCGCAAGAGCCCCGGCGGCAGCACGCCGTCGGCCGACCGGTCATGACCGGCCCGGCGGCGGACCCGGAGGAGGTGGCCGCTGCCGTGGCCGAGCGCCTGGCGCTGATCCGGCGCTCGCTGGTGGAGGCGCAGGCGGCAGCTGACACCGCCGACGCCGCGGACGCGCTGGCGCACAGCCTGCGCGTGACCGACCGGATGAGCGAGGAGATCGTGCGACTGGTCGCTCCGGACGCGCCCTCGCAGTTACCGGACGTACGCTCCGGGCTGACCGGACGCGAGCTGGAGATCGCCGAGCTCATCGCGCTGGACCAGCTGACCAACGCCCAGCTGGCCCAGCACCTGGACATCTCGGAGAAGACGGTCAAGACACACGTCGGATCGATCCTGCGCAAGTTGCAGATCGCTCAGCGCTCGGAGATCGCCTGGACCCTCGGCGTCACGCAGAAGTAGGTTCCAGAGCCTCCCAGGGCAGCGCCGCCGACCCCACCGCCTGGCCTTCGGGGCAGTGCTCCCGGAAGTCGCACCACCGGCACATCGCCCCCGGCCGCGGCGGGAAGGCGGTCGAGGCGGTGCCCTGCTGCTCGTAGGACTGGTCCACGTCGATCAGGTCGGCGACGATCGAATCGGCTTCTGCCAGCTTGCGATCCAGGGATTCGCGGGTGTGCTCGTAAGCGACGACCTCTCCGGTGGGCACGTGGTGCAGCTCCACCGTCACGCAACGAGACCGGAACAGCCGACCGGCTGCGGCCGCGTAGAACGCCAGCGGGAGGAGACCCGCGCCGCGGTGTCGTCGATCGGCTTACGGGAAGTCTTGTAGTCGACGATGACCAGTTCGCCGTCGCGGTCATCGATCCGGTCGATGCGGCCGATCAGCAGGGCCCGGCCGACCGGCAGACTCACCGAGCGCTCGACGCCGCGCGGCTGGGTGCCCCGGTCGATTCCGCGCAAGTACTCGATGACCTCCTGCGTCACCCGCGCGCGCCACGTCGCGGAGTGGGCGGCGTCCCGGAAGCCGGTATCGCTCCAGGCGGCGGCCAACCCTCTCGCCACCGCATCCGGGGTGCGCTGACCGGGGGCGAGGTCCCAGAAGTCGCGCAGCACGTTGTGCACGACGACACCGACCAGGGTGTGCGCCCGCGGTGGCGCTTTGGTCGGGGTCGGGCGGTCCAGGTAGGCGAAGCGATAACGGCGCGGGCAGTCCAGGTAGGTCAGGAGCCGGGTCGGACTGGCGCGGTAGGGGCGGCGGTAGATCGGGTCGTCGAACTGCCGGTCCAGGGCGGGTTGTTCCGCCGTCACAGCCACCGCTCCAGACCCACCGAGTGCGCGCCGGGGTCGTTGGCCTGGCCCACGAGGGCCGCGAGCGCCTCGGAACTCGTGGTGTACTCGCCCAGCTGGTTGGGCTTGCCGGCGCCGTGGAAGTCACTGGATCCGGTCCGCACCAGGCCGAGCCCCTCGGCGATGGCCGCCGCGTGCGCCCTCTGCTCGGGCGAGTGGTCGCGGTGATCGACCTCCAAGCCGCACAGGCCGGCCGCGGCCATCTCCTCGATGACCGACTCGTCCACCACCCGGCCGCGGGCCGCAGCGAGCGGGTGGGCCATGACTGACACTCCCCCAGCGGCTTTCACCAGTCGTACGGCGTCCACCGGGTCGGGCGCGTAGTGCGACACGTAGTAGCGACCGCCGGTCCGCAACAGGTCTTCGAACGCCGCCGACCGGTCGGGCACGACGCCGCGGGCGACCAGGGCGTCGGCGATGTGCGGGCGGCCGATCGTTGCACCAGCCGGGGTGTGGGCCACGACCTCCTCCCAGGTCAGTCCGGTGTCGGGGCCCAACCGCTCGACGATCCGTCGGGCGCGGCTGTCGCGGTCGCTGCGGGTGCGGTCGAACTCGCGGACCAATCCAGGATCGGCCGGGTTCATCAGGTAGCCGAGCAGATGGATGCTGATCCCGTCCCGGGCGCAGGAGATCTCCACACCGGGTAGGAACCCGATGCCGGCTGCCGAGGCAGCGTCGGCGGCTTCGTCCCAGCCCGCCGTACTGTCGTGATCGGTCAGGCCCACCACGTCCAGGCCCGTAGCGCGCGCTGCCCCGACGATCTGCCGAGGGGTCATGGTGCCGTCGCTGTGCCGGGAATGGGTGTGCGGATCGATGGCCACCGGCGCAGCGTACTGCGCGTTGATTGGGTCATCACCGCCCCGGTTTGAGAAGGTGTGGACATGTCAGATCCCGGCACCACTCCCGCACCCGAGCCGCTGCCCGCTGCGCCGACCCTCGAAAGCAGCACCGGCGCGGTCGGCGCACCGCCGAAGTCGATCCGCCAGGCGGTGGCGTTGATGTACGCCGGGGCGGTGGTCGCACTGATCAACGTCGTGATCGCGGCCTTCTCCAAGTCCGCGATCCGCGAGACGTTGGAGAAGCAGCACGCCGCATTGGTCGAGGCGTACGCCAAGGACCCGACGAAGACCAAGCCGTGGGACCTGTCCAAACTCGACAGCTACACCTCTCAGGCGTGGCTGATGAGCATGATCAGCGGCGCGATCTTCGTGGCGTTGTGGGTGATCCTGGCGCACACGAACAAGAAGGGGAACAGCATCGCGCGCATCATCGCGACCGTATTGACGGTGCTGAACGTGCTCTTCACCGTGGCCAATCTGCTGGGCGGGTTCAACCTGGCCACCTTCGTCTACTACGTGGTCACGATGGCGCTCGGGGTGGGTGCGACCTACCTGCTGTGGCGCCGGGAGTCCTCCGACTACTACAACGCCGTCAAGGCGTCCCGGGTTTGAGCGCGGTGACGCGCCGCGCCGGCGCTGCTGCGCTCGGCGTCGCGATGAGCATCGGCGCGCTGAGCGCCTGCAGCGGCGGCAGTTCGGCGCCGGTCGGCACGACCGGCTCCACCGTCACATCGACCACACCCGCGCCGACCCCGGTGACGACGACGGCCACGGGCGCGAGCGTCTACGGCGCCTACGCCTTCGTCCAACCCGCGGCCTGGGTCGTGGACGCCGGTCGTCAGACCAAGGGCGTCACGACGTATCTGAAGGCTCCGCAGCCGGTTTCGGGGGTCATCCCGACCTTCACCGTGGCCACGAGCACGGTCGCACCGCTCCCGGCACTTGGCGACCTGGCCAAACAGGGCGCCATCACCTTCCGGCAGCGCGGGGCCACCGTGACCGATGCGGCCGATCGCACGATCGGCGGGGAGCCGGCCAAGGGCTACGTCGTGACCAGCAGTACGCCGAAGACGGGCACCACCGGCAGCCAGGCGCTGACCCAGACGCAGTACTTCGTCATCCACGGCGGCACGATCTACGTCACCACCTTCACCTCCTCCACGGCCTCGGCCGCCAGCCTCAAATCCACGCAGGACGCCATCCTGGCCTCCTGGTCGTGGACGGCACCCTGAGCCGTTGTCGCCGCTGCGTGCGACCATGGCTGGGTGAGTAGTGAAGAGCAACCGACCGCCGAACACCGCAGCCGCCCGTCCTCCGGGGCCTTCCGCGAATTCGTCGCCTCGGGTTGGGCACCGCGGGACACCGCCGTGCCGGACCGCCTGGAGGTCGCGCCGTACGCACAACGTCGCCGCGCGGCCGTCTCCGCCGCGTTCCCCGGTGACCGTCTGGTGATCCCGGCCGGCGGCCTGAAGGTGCGCAGCAACGACACCGACTACATCTTCCGGCCGCACACCGCCTTCGCGCACCTGACCGGCCTGGGCGCCGATCGGGAGCCCGACGCGGTGCTGGTGCTCGAACCGCAGCCCGACGGCGGCCACGACGCGGTGCTGTTCTTCCGGCCGCTGGCCGGACGCGACACCGAGGAGTTCTTCGGTGATTCGCGGTACGGCGAGTTCTGGGTGGGTGCCCGCCCGACCCTGGCCGACGTGGAGGCCGAGCTGGGTATCCACGCCCGGCACATCGACGAACTGCCCGACGCCCTTGCAAAGGACGCGGGAGTCGTCACCGTGCGGGTCGTGCGCGACGCCGACCCCGTCACGACTGCCGCCGTGGACAAGGTCCGCGGCAGCACGCAGGAGTCGACCGCGCAGGAGTCGCAGGTCGCTGCCGAGCAGGAGGGCGACGAAGCGCTCGCGAAGTTCCTGTCCGTGCTGCGGCTGGTCAAGGACGAATGGGAGATCGAGCAGATGCGCCGCGCGGTCGCGGCCACCGCCGACGGCTTCGACGCGATCATCGAGGAGTTGCCCGAGGCGGTCCGCCGGGGCCACGGCGAGCGTTGGATCGAGGGTGTTTTCGGTCTGCACGCACGCCATCTCGGCAACGGCGTGGGGTACGAATCCATCTGTGCCAGTGGCGATCACGCCAACACACTGCACTGGATCAAGAACACCGGCGAGGTGCGTGACGGCGACCTGATCCTGGTGGACGCCGGCGTCGAGCTGGATTCGCTCTTCACGGCTGACATCACCCGCACGGTGCCGGTCAACGGTCGGTACTCCGAGGCCCAACGCAAGGTCTATGAAGCGGTCCTGACGGCGCAACGGGCCGGGATCGAGGCCGTCCGCCCCGGTGCGAAGTTCTCCGACGTGCACGCGGCCGCGATCAAGGTCATCGCCGAGACGTTGTTGGAGTGGGGCCTGCTGCCCGAAGGCGTCGATCTGGAGACCACTCTCAGCGACGACGGCCAGTACCACCGGCGCTGGATGGTGCACGGCACCAGCCACCACCTCGGGATGGACGTGCACGACTGTGCGCTTGCGCTGCGCTCGGAGTACATGGAGGCCGAGTTGCAACCGGGAATGGTGCTGACCGTCGAGCCCGGCCTCTACTTCAAGAAGGACGACCAGTTGGTCCCGGAGGAGTTGCGCGGCATCGGTGTGCGCATCGAGGACGACGTCGTGGTCACCGAGGAGGGCTGCGAGGTGTTGTCCGCTGCGATCCCGAGCGACCCGGACGCTGTCGAGGCGTGGATCGCCGGCCGGTGGGGTGTGCTGGACTGACGACAGCTGGCCACAGCGGGCGCTGCGCAGGGCAGCGCTCGCTGTGGCTAGCTCCAACTCCTAGTAGATCGACACGATTCGCGACGGGTACAGGAAGCTGGAGCGGATCAGGAAGTCCTGAGCCGCAGGCAACAGGCGGCAACAGCCGTGCGAGGCGTTGTAGGGCGGGATGTCCGCGGAACCGTGGATGGCGATACCGCCGACCACGTAGTACGGCTTGTACATCGAACCCAGCGCCCCGGTCACCCAACCCGAGGTGTTGCGGCGGTAGATCTTCCAGGTGCCGGTCGGAGTCGACCCGCTGTACCACCGGCCCCACGCGAAGAAGCGTTTGTTGGCTCCGGTGCTGGTGTTGAACACCCAGCGAGCGCTGCCACCCCAGTTGACCAGCAGCAACTGCCGGGCCTTGTCCACCTCGATGCGGTAGGTGCCCTTGTATCGCACCCCCGGCGTCTTGGCCTTGAGCACGGCCGCCGCTTCGGCCGGTCCCCAGGTTCCGGTGCGGGCCATGCCGTGGGACTTCTGGAAGGCCCACACCGCCTGCAGGGTGCCGTAGCCGAACACGCCGTCGACACCAGGCATCCAATAGTGCAGTCCGTACAGCTTGGCCTGCATCGCCTTGACGTCCGGCCCGGACATCCCACGCTTCAACGTGCGCGTTGCGCCCGCCCGCACCAGCGCGGGCGCGGACTGCCTGGTCTGCGCCTGTGCTGACGGGGTGAGTAGCAGGCCGGCGCCCAGGGCGCCGGCACCTGCTGCGGCGATGATCGCCGTACGGCGCGTGAGGGTCCCGGCGTCGTCTGGCGATTCGGGGGTGTGGAGGTCCTGGTGGTCACGGGTATCGGCTCCTTCGGCAACCAGCCGAAGCGGGTCTACGGCTGGACTCGTCGTGATCGGTGATGCTGGTCACGACGTAAGGAGCACCACGGGCGGCGAATCGGACAAACCTGCCCGATTCGAACGACGTACGTGCGGAAATCATAAATCAGCGACGCTGCTCACGCAGCGTCGCTGTGAATTGCGGACCGGGCTCGGAGCCGGGGGTCAGCGGCGGCGGTTCGACGGACGGCGCAGGGCCCGCTCGATGCGGGTGGATTGCGCAGCGTTGACGACGACCGCGGTGGCCCTGGTCATAGGCACTTGCTGGAACATGGTCGCCTCCTTCAAAGACTGTGTTCACGAAGACCGGCGGGGTTTCCGATCTGATACACCGAGTATATACTTCGAAATCGAAAAGTTCAATTTCAAAGTTCTGTGGTCGGGGTCACATACACTGCCAGCCATGGCCGATGACGTCGCAACCAGGATCAGGACGGCGATCACCCGTTCCACGGTGCTGTGGATCGGCGTACCCGGCGGTCCCCGTCACATTGCCTGGTTCGCCCGGGCCTCCCACGAGGACGGCACCGCGCTGGTGATCTCCGGAGCCGGAGAACAAGAGCTACCCGTCCTGCCCGA
The DNA here is from genome assembly GCF_042661605.1 of Branchiibius cervicis. Lineage (NCBI taxonomy): Bacteria > Bacillati > Actinomycetota > Actinomycetes > Micrococcales > Dermacoccaceae > Branchiibius > Branchiibius cervicis. The sequence goes on along the minus strand of NZ_JBHSWJ010000002.1, from coordinate 707,796 downwards.
CCCGTCCGAGGTAATCCTGCGCCAACGGGACAACCACACGCCGACCGGTCCCCTGCAGGCTCACGTCGAGCTCATCGCCCCGCACGACCCCCGCTGGGATGGCTGCGTCGCGGACCTCGTCGCCGCGCGGCAGGGCGTGCCCACCGAGGAGCTGCTCCATCGGTGGCGTGCAGCGGGCAAGATCTGGGCGGTGAGTCCACGCGCCACGGGTCCGCTCCACGCGGCGGGATAACCTGAGCCGGTGAGCAGCCAGACCCGGGTTTTCGTCGCGCGGATCGCGGGCTTGGTGGTCCTCGACCCGCTGGGCGATCAGGTGGGCCGGGTCAGGGACGTCATCATCACCTTCGCGACCACCGGCCAGGCCCGTGCGATCGGTCTGGTCATCGAGGTGCCCGGGCGCCGTCGGGTCTTCGTGCCGATGACTCGCGTGACCGGCATCGACCCCGGCGCGGTCTTCACGACCGGCCTGGTCAACATGCGACGCTTCGAACAACGCACCGGCGAATACCTGGCGATGGCCGAGCTGCTGGACCGCAGTGTGCAGGTGCGCGAGGACGGGCAGACCTTCAGCGGTGTGGTCGAGGACCTGGGGATCGAACAGAACGCCCGGCGCGACTGGATCGTCACCAAGGCATTCGTGCGCCGCGCCGAAGAGGTGTCCGGTGCCTCGAAGGCCATGTCCCGTCTCACCCGCCGTCGCACCGGCACCACCTTCCTGGTCGACATCGACCGGGTCGTCGGCCTGCATCAACAGGCACCCGCACAAAGCGCCGAGAGCCTGCTGGCCAGCTACGAGGACCTGCGGGTCGCGGACCTCGCCGAGGTCATCCACGACCTCAACCCCAAGCGACGCGCCGAGGTTGCCGCGGCGCTCGACGACAGCAAACTGGCCGACATCCTGGAAGAACTGCCCGAGGACGATCAGGTGGAGATCCTCGCCGGGCTGGAGATCGGGCGGGCGGCGGACGTGCTGGAGGCGATGGAACCCGACGACGCCGCCGACCTGCTGGCCGACCTGCCACCCGACCAGGCCGAACAGTTGCTGGCCCGGATGGAACCGGACGAGGCCGAGCCGGTGCGCCGGCTCATGTCGTACGACGAGAACACCGCCGGAGGTCTGATGACCACCGAGGCCATCGTCCTGGGTCCGGAGGCCAGCGTCGCCGAGGGGCTGGCCCTCGTGCGTCGCGAGCAGATCGCACCCGCCCTGGCTTCCGCGGTCTACGTGTGTCGTCCCCCGCTGGAGACCCCGACGGGCCGGTTCCTCGGCATGGTCCACACCCAGGCTCTGCTGCGCGAGACTCCCTCGAGCTCGGTCGGGACCATCATCGACAAAACCATCGAACCCCTGCTGGCGACCGCACCGCTCGGGCACGTGACACGCACCCTGGCCACCTACAACCTGGTCAGCCTGCCCGTGGTCGATGAGACCGGTCGGCTGATCGGGGTGATCACCGTCGATGACGTGCTGGACCACATCCTGCCCGAGGACTGGCGCGAAGAACGTCACGACCTACATCCGACGATGACCACCGGACGCAGCGAGTCAGATGCGGATCGGGACAACAAGGCGGCACGGAGGAAGACCCATGGCTGAACGCAGCCGCCGGCAGCGGCGCGACGCCCTGGACCAGCCACGCGAGCAGGCGGCCCGCTTCCTGCCCACGGTCCAGCTGGATTCCGAGCGATTCGGAATCTGGAGCGAGGCCTTCGCCCGGTTCATGGGAACCGCGACCTTCCTCATCTGGATGACGGTCTTCGTCATGGTCTGGCTCGCCTGGAACACCTTCGCACCGGAGTCCGCGCAGTTCGACCCGCGCGCGACCAACTACACGCTGTTGACCCTCATCCTCAGTCTCCAGGCGTCGTACGCCGCGCCCTCATCCTGCTCGCGCAGAACCGGCAGGACGACCGGGACCGTGTGGCCCTCACCCAGGACCGACAGCGCGATGAGCGCAACCTCGCGGACACCGAATTCCTCACCCGTGAGGTCGCCTCGCTGCGACTGGCCGTGCGCGAGACCGCGACCCGTGACTTCGTGCGCTCCGAACTGCGCGCGCTCCTGGAGGAACTCGAGGAGCGCGGCATCATGGCCCCGGAGGAGGACCGGGCCACCTGACCGCGGTCAGGGCCACCGGCAACGGGACCTAAACTGGTGGGTATGCCGATTCCTACCGCTGACCAGGTCCACGCGGCTCTTGCCACCGTCAACGACCCGGAAATCAAACGCCCGATCACCGATCTGGGCATGGTGGCGGATGTCGCTATCGGCGAGGACGGCGTCGTGGCGGTCACGATCCTGCTCACGGTCGCCGGTTGTCCCCTCAAGGACACCCTGACCCGGGACACCACCGCGGCGGTCTCCCGGCTGGACGGCGTCACCGACGTCAAGGTCACCCTCGGTGTGATGACCGACGAACAACGCGGCTCGCTGCGCGACAGCCTGCGCGGCGGGGCGCCGCAGAAGGAGATCCCCTTTGCCAAGCCCAACTCGCTGACCCGCGTCTACGCGGTCGCCTCCGGTAAGGGCGGCGTCGGTAAGTCGTCGGTGACGGTCAACCTGGCCGCGGCGTTCGCGCAGCAGGGTCTGCGTGTCGGGGTGGTCGACGCCGACGTCTACGGTTTCTCGGTCCCGCGCATGCTCGGTGTCGAGCACAAGCCGACCCAGCTGGACGACATGATCCTGCCGCCGGTCGCCCATGACGTGAAGGTCATCTCGATCGGGATGTTCGTGCCCGGCAACCAGCCGGTCGTGTGGCGCGGCCCGATGCTGCACCGCGCGCTACAGCAGTTCCTCGGCGACGTCTTCTGGGGTGACCTGGACGTGCTCCTGCTGGACCTGCCGCCCGGCACCGGTGACATCGCGATCTCGGTATCCCAGTTGATCCCGACCGCCGAGATCCTGGTCGTCACGACCCCGCAGCAGGCGGCGGCCGAGGTGGCGGAGCGGGCCGGATCCATTGCCCTGCAGACCAAGCAACGGGTCGCCGGGGTCATCGAGAACATGTCCTGGTTGGAACTGCCCGACGGCAGCCGCCAGGAGATCTTCGGCTCCGGTGGCGGCCAGGCCGTGGCCGACTCGTTGACCCGTAGCATCGGGGCGAGCGTGCCGCTGCTGGGTCAGATCCCGCTGGACACCCGGTTGCGCGAAGGCGGTGACGCCGGCACACCGGTCGTTCTGGCCGACCCCGACAGCGCCGCTGCCGTCGTATTGCGTGGTGTCGCCAAGCAACTGGGCCAGAAGGCGCGTGGCCTGGCCGGCCGGTCACTGGGCCTCACCCCGGCAGGCCGCTGACGACGTACGTCGATCCAGGTGTCGGTCGCGGCCCTCAGGTCGCGTCGAGGTCGAACGGCGTCGCCCGGTCCGGGTCGTAACGCATCGCTTGCACGGCCACTGGGGCCACGACGGCAGCAGTGTGGGCGTTCGCGTCGACCGCGGCCTGGGTCTGCGGGATCCCCAGGGTGTCGGACACGTCTTCGCCGAGCGCGTCGCGCACGATCCGGCGCGGGTCGTACTGCCGTGGGTCGTATTGTCGCCAGTCGACATCCTGGAACTCCGGACCCATCTGCTCCTTGAGCTGGGTCTTGGCTCCCTCGGCCATGTCACGAGCAGATCGGACGAACTGGCGGAACTTGGCCAGGTATTCCGGCATCCGGTCCGGGCCGATGAGCACCGCGGCGAGCACGATCAGGACGAGGAAATCCCAGCTTCCGATTCCCAAGAAACTCACGGCAGATCCCCCTTCCCGTTGGGCGGCGTACGGCGGTCCGAGATTACCTCACGGGCCCATTGCGCCGTGCCGGCGTCCGTGACCTGCCGCGGAGTCAGCGCGGGAAGTCGACGTTGAGCACGGCCGTCGCCTTCAGCGGCGCCGGAGTCAACGTGCGGGTGGCTTCCGCGTCGGCGCCGGGCAGGTTCGCCTGCTGCACCAGGACGGCCGGGGTTTCGAGTCGGACGGACGCACCGCCGGGCTGCACCGAGGTCGGGCCGTGCAGGGCAACAAGGCTGGCGCCCACACATCCGGCGACCGCCACCATCGCCAGTCCGACGGAGCGGCGGGCGGAGGTGTACTGCGGCGGGGCCGAGGCCGACAGCACACTGACCCCGGACGAACCGCGCGAGGTGGTCATCGGGGCGGCGGGGTCGGCCAGGCTGAGCAAGTTGCTCATCAGTTGCTGGTGATGGGCGGCGTCCAGGCGCACCGAGCGCAACCGCTGGATGAGAGCGCGCTCGGCGTCCACCTGCGCGCGACAGCCGTCGCACGCCACCAGATGCTGCTCTATCCGAAGCTCCTGGTCCGCGGTCAGCAAGCCGTCGACGTAATCCGCCAGATCCTGTGGGTGCCGGGCCATCAGCGCGTCCCCGGAAGCGCACCACCGATACCGGCCCGGGTGCGTGCGGGAGCCTCCACGACCGGACGCGGCGTGGGGGCACGGTGTGCCAGCGCCTCACGCAGTTGGGCCCGGCCACGGTGGATCCGGGAACGGACGGTGCCCAGCTTCACATCCAGCGTCGCAGCGATCTCCTCATAGGACAGTCCTTCGATATCGCACAGCACCACCGCCGCCCGGAAGTCCGGCGGAAGGGCATCGAGGGCCCGTTGGATGTCGTCGTCGAACGCTGCGTCGGTCAGGACCTGCTGCGGGTCCGCCGACCTGGCGGGCAGCCGCGCGGCCGCCTCGTCGGACAAGGCGTCGAAACGGATGCGCTGCTTGCGGCGCATCTTATCCAGGAACACGTTGGTCGTGATGCGGTGCAGCCAGCCCTCGAAGGTGCCGGGCTGGTAGGAGTGCAAAGAACGGAAGACGCGGACGAAGACGTCGTGGGTCAGGTCCTCGGCGTCGTGGACGTTGCCGGTCAGTCGGTAGGACAGCCGGTACACCCGAGCCGAGTGCTCCCGGACGATCTCTTCCCAGGTCGGCGGGGTCCACGGTTCGCCGCCCTCGGGATGAGATCCAGGAGGGGCGGCGTCAATTTGCGACACTTCCGTCATAACGGTGACAACGGTAAGCCGCGGGGCTTTGTTCCGCCTATGTTCTTCTCATGCCGAACCAAGGTGTGAGGATGGGGCGATGAACACCCTGAAGCCGGCCAGCCAGAGCTACGCCGAGGACTTCGTGCCCGAGTCGGAGGTGATCAGGGCTGCCCGCGAGCGCGGTGAGCAACTGGGCGCCACCCCGATCGGCGCGGGCACCGGCGCAACGTTGCAGGTGCTCGCCGCGGCCAACGCCGCCCGCACGGTGGTCGAGATCGGGACGGGCGCGGGCGTGTCCGGCCTGTGGTTGCTGTCCGGGATGCCCGAGGACGGCATCCTCACCACGATCGACCTCAAGGCCGAGCACCAGCGTGCGGCCAAGCAGGCCTACACGGCCGCCGGCATCGCCCCGGCGCGGACCCGCACGATCACCGGCAACGCCTTGGAGGTCCTGCCCCGGTTGGCAGATGGCGCCTACGACCTGGTGCTGGTGGACGGGGCGAAAAGCCAGTACCCGGCGTACGTCGAGCATGCCCTTCGGATCGTGCGCCCCGGTGGCGTCGTCGCGATCGACAACGTGCTGTGGCACGACAAGGTCGCCGACCCGGCCGCCCGGGACGACACGACGGTCCTGTTGCGTGACCTGAGCAAACAGCTGCGCGAGCGGGACGACCTCGCGACCGCTCTGCTGCCGGTGGGCGATGGTCTGCTGGTCTGCGTCAAACGCGCCTGACCCCGTAGATACGGCGACGCCCCGGTCCGTAACGGACCGGGGCGTTCGAGGTCAAAGAAAGTGTGAGGTTACCTCAGCCGAGGCATCCCTTGATCGCGTCGCCGAGCGCCTGAGCTTCCTCGGCGTTCATCTCCACGACCAGCCGGCCACCGCCTTCCAACGGCATGCGCAGCAGGATGCTCCGACCCTCCTTGGTCACCTCGAGGGGTCCGTCTCCGGTGCGGGGCTTCATGGCCGCCATGGATGTTTTCCTTCCGTGTCGCGGGACTGCCTGCCATTATCGCAGCCTCTGCGGCCTGCGGCGAAATCCTGCGTCTGCTGGTGCGCTACCGCTCATGGCGGCCGCCGCGCTCACGGTGGCCGCTGTCGTGGCGCCCACCCGCATGCTCCGTGTCGGCACCCGAGCGTGAAAGACTCACAGCATGGCGGCAGTGATCTGGCTGGTTGTGGGTCTGCTGCTGATCGCGGGCGAGACCTTGAGCGGTGACCTGTTCCTGCTCATGCTCGGCGGCGGCGCGCTGGCGGCCGCCGTGGCGGCCGTCTTCGGTGCTCCGATCTGGCTGGCCGCCCTTGTCTTCGCGCTGATCAGCGTACTGCTGGTGGTCGGTGTCCGTCCGGTGCTCAAGCGCAAGATGACCGACGGCCCGATCGTGCCCACCGGGATCGACGCCCTGATCGGCCGTACGGCCACGACGCTGGGCGCCTTCGGCAACACCGGGGGCCAGATCCGCATCGACGGCGACGTCTGGTCCGCCGAACCGGCCGATCCGGACGATTCGTTCAACAGCGGTGAGCAGGTGATCGTCGAACGCATCGACGGTGCCACCGCCATCGTCAGCCGGCCGCAACTGGCGGCCGGTCCATCGGGGAATGAAGTAGGAGTGGATTGAGATGCCTGCATTGATCGTCGCGATCGTGATCGTGTTGTTCGCGATCATCGTTGTCGCGAAATCCGTGGCACTGGTGCCACAGGCCGAGGCCGCTGTGATCGAGCGCCTGGGTCGCTACACCAAGACCGTGTCAGGACAGTTGACCTTCCTGATTCCCTTCATCGACCGGATCCGTGCCAAGGTCGATCTGCGTGAGCGCGTGGTGTCCTTCCCGCCGCAGCCGGTGATCACCGAGGACAACCTGACCGTCCAGATCGACACGGTCGTCTACTTCCAGGTCACCGACCCGCGGGCCGCGGTCTATGAGATCAACGACTACATCGTCGGTGTCGAGCAGTTGACCACGACCACATTGCGCAACGTCGTCGGCGGGATGACGCTGGAGGAGACCCTGACCTCCCGCGAGCGCATCAACAGCCAGTTGCGCGGGGTCCTCGACGAGGCGACCGGGCGCTGGGGCCTGCGCGTCGCCCGCGTCGAGTTGAAGTCCATCTTCCCGCCGCCCTCCATCCAGGAATCGATGGAGAAGCAGATGAAGGCCGACCGTGAGAAGCGCGCGACCATCCTTGCGGCAGAAGGACACCGGGAGTCGGCGATCAAGTCGGCCGAGGGTGACAAGCAGAGCCGGATCCTGGCTGCCGAAGGTGCCAAGCAGGCCGCAATCCTGGGCGCCGAGGCCGACCGGCAGTCCGCGATCCTGCGCGCCGAAGGTGACCGCGCCGCCGCCTACCTGCGGGCACAAGGTGAGGCGAAGTCCATCGAGAAGACCTTCGCGGCGATCCGGGCCAGCAAGCCCACCCCTGAGCTGCTGGCCTACCAGTACCTCAACACGCTGCCCAAGATGGCCGAGGGGACTGCCAACAAGGTGTGGGTGCTGCCCGCGGACTTCGGTTCGGCGCTGCAGAGCTTCGCCAAGTCCTTCGGCACCCAGGGGTCGGACGGCGCGTTCCGCTACGAGTCCACCGACAACCCGCCCCCGGTGGAAGAGGACGACATCGCGGACTGGTTCAAGACCCAGCGCGACCCGGCTGTCGCCAAGGCCGTTGCCGACGCCGAGGCCGTGGCCCGCACCTCGATCGACCCCGACCCGGTGCGCCCGAGTACGTCGAGCGCGGATTCCGCGCCCGCGGCCGCTCCTGCGCCGTCCACCTCCGCGCCCGACGCGCCGGTCTCCGGCACGGCACCCGCGGCTCCCACGCAGATCGAAGCACCGGCTCCGCAGCAGTACCAGCTGCCGCAGCAACCCCCGGCGCCGCAGGAGGCGCAACCGCCCTACCAGCCGCCGCAGCAGGGCTGAATCGCTCAGATCGGATTCCACGGCAGGGACGGCACGTGCATGAAGCTCCAGCACCACCACACCTGCCAGCCCAGACCGAGGCACACCAACGCGACCGTCCGCGTGCGCATCAGCACGCGGCGGTCGCGGTCTTTCCAGCCGGCGCCGATCCATACGGCCGCGATCGGGAAGAGAAAGATCGCGTAGCGATAGGTGCTGGTCCACGCATCGACCACCGCCAGGAGATAGAAGCTGTACGCCGCGATCCAGGTCCGCAACACCGGGCCGAGCGCCGCGGCCCACGGACCGGCAATCGACACGACGACCACCGCGATCATGGCGAGCACCCACAGCGGGGTCCATGCGCCGAAGAAATACCGCAGGTTGTTGAACCACGGCGTGAACAATTCCACTGAACCGCCGGCCCGCCACGCACCCTGGGTGAGCGCGTAGGCGCCCCCTTCGCCGGTGACCAGGCCGGCGATCGCGGGCCACAGGACCGCGGACACGGCGCAGCTGATCAGCAGGAACGCCATCGCACCCCACTCGGTGCCGGCGACGGGCCGGTCCCGACGGGCCCGCCACCGCCAGATGACGGCGACCAGGGCCACCAGCCCCAGGGGCGGCGCAATCGGGCGGGCGAAGCCGAACGCCAATGCGATCAGCCCCCGATCGCCCACTCCCCGCGGCTGACGGCCAGCAGGAAGCCGACCAGCAGCAGCATCGCCAACGACTCGGTGTAGGCCAGTTGGAGCACCGGGGACATCGGGCAGGTCGCGTAGACCGCGATGGTGCACAGCGTCGCGGTGGCACCGATGCGGGGTCGCAGCAGCGGGATCATCAGCACCGCGGCCGCCGCCCCCAGGACCAGGGACAGCGTCGGCGCGACCACGGCGTAACTACCGCCGGTGAGAGTCATCAGACCGCGGACCAGCATCGGGAAGGCCGGGAAGAACGCCCAGGGGTTCTGTTGCACCGTGCCGGACTCGTCGCGGGGCAGCTGTGAGGGATAGCCGTGTTCGACGATGGTGCGGTACCACCCGCCGTCCCAGATGTGGGTGATGTCCCAGTACGACGCGCTGCCGGTCCCCCCATCGGCGCCGGGCATCGTGCTCAGATCCTGCTGACTGGCGACCCACGCGAGGAGCACGGCGCTGAACGCCCGCGCCAGGAGGTAGACCCCCAGCACCGCCCAGACCAGACGCCGGGCCGACAGCCGGTGCCACCAGGTCTCCCGGACCGTGGCGGGGTCCGCCGTCACCGTGGTCATGCCGGGCCGCCGAACTCGCAGTCGACCAAATGATCGGTGACGACACCGCAGGCCTGCATCGCGGCGTACATCGTGGTCGGTCCGATGTGCTCGAAACCCTTCGCGCGCAGCCCTTTTGCCAACGCCACCGACTCCGGCGTCGAGGCCGGCACCTCAGCCAGCGACCGCGGTCGGCTCACCTGCGCGGGCTGGAAGGACCAGAAGTACTCGACCAGTCCCCCGTCCTGCCGCAAGGCAACCGTGGCCTGGGCGTTCGCGATGGCCGCGTCGACCTTGCGGCGGTTGCGCACGATTGCGCCGTCCGCCATCAGCCGATCGCGATCGGCGTCGGTGAACGCCGCAACCGTCGCCGGATCGAAGTCGGCGAACGCGGCCCGGAAGGCCGGGCGTTTGCGCAGGATCGTCAGCCAGGACAGACCGGACTGGAACGCCTCCAGGGTGATGCGCTCCAGCAGCGCCGACTCCTCGCGCACCGGCCGACCCCATTCGCCGTCGTGGTAGGTCAGGTACTGCGGGCCGCTCGCCCAGGGACAGCGCCACCTGCCGTCCTCGCCCCGCACCGCATCACCCATCGAGCCACTCCGCAGTGCGCGCCATGGTGGTCACGGCGTGCTGGTAGACCGCCCGGGAGATCAGGGTGTTGACCGGGCCGGCGATGCGCGCCCACCGCCAGGCCGGGACCACATCAGCGGTCCAGACGACCTCGCTGCCGGAACCGTCGGCACGCACCTGCACCTCCACGACTCCGGTGAGCACCGAGCCGGTCTTGCGTACGGCGTAACGGTGCGGCGCGTCGTACGCCGTGATGGTCATCGGGTCGGCCAGGCCGATCGGCCCGATCCGGGTCATGCCCAGGATGGTGTCACCCACCCGGTCCCCCGTCCCGCCGGTCACCGTGACCTCGGTCAACGGGAAGTACGCCGAGTGACGGGCGAACTCGCTGGCGGCCCGCCACAGCCGCTCGGGGTCCGCGGCGCTGTGCGCCCGGACCGTCACCGAGGTCACGCTGGGCCGGGTCCGTCGCTGAGGCGGTCGAACCGACGGCCGCTCAACTCGGCGATCCGGGCCTCCTGCTCGGCCAGTTCCCGGTCCTTTTCCGCCAACGCGTCGCGCAGCCGGTCGAGGGTGTCATCGACCTGACCCATCCGGTAGCCGCGCACCGTCTGGTCGAAGCGCAGATTGTCGACGTCGTCGGGCCGCACCGTCGGCGGGAGTTGCTCGAAGGGGCTGGTGCGAACCGGCGGATCCAGGTGGCCGCCGTACAACCCGATCACGCCCGCCGCGACCAGGCCGATCACCAACACCAGCAGGACGATGAGGAACGCGAACACGCCGCTAGCCTAACCACCGCGTCAGCGCCGCAAGTGCCTGTGTGATCTGGGTCTCGTCACACCACTCGTCGTCCGTGTGGGCGAGGTTGGGGTCGCCGGGACCGAAGTTCACGGCCGGGACCCCGAGGGCCGACAGCCGGGCGACATCGGTCCAGCCCTCCTTGGCGACCACGGGCAGTCCGAGCGCCTCGACGAACGCCTGCGCCGCCGGTTTGTCCAACCCCGGCCGGGCACCGTCGGCGGCATCGGTGAGCTCGACCAGATATCCGCTGAACACCTGCTGCACGTGCTCGAACGCCTCGGCGGCGCTTTTGTTGGGGGCGAAGCGGTAGTTGACCGTCACCACGCACTTGTCCGGGATCACGTTGCCCGCAATGCCACCGGCGATACCGACCGCGTTGAGCGCCTCGTGGTAGTCCAGCCCGTCGACGTTGACGGTTGCTGGTTCGTAGGCCGACAGCCGCCCGAGGATCGCCCCCGCCTCGTGAATCGCGTTGTGCCCGTTCCACGGTCGCGCGGAATGCGCTGAAATGCCTTTGGCCGTGACATCCACCCGCAGCGTGCCCTTGCAGCCGCCCTCGATCCCGCCATCGGTGGGTTCCAGCAGGACGGCGAAGTCGGCCGTGAGCAGTCCGGGCTGAACCTTCGCCAACCGGCCGAGACCGTTGAACCGGTCCTCGATCTCTTCGCAGTCGTAGAAGACGTAGGTGATGTCACGGCTGGGTTCGGTGAGCGTAGCCGCGAGCGCCAGTTGCACCGCGACTCCGCCCTTCATGTCGGTGCTTCCGCGCCCGAGCAAGCGGCCGCCGATCCGCTGGCTGGGGACGTTCGGCGGGTCGGTGATCGGCACGGTGTCGATGTGCCCGGCCAGGATCACGCGCTCGGCGCGGCCCAGATCGGTGCGCGCCACGATGGCGTTGCCGTCGCGCACCACCTGGAGGTGATCCAGCGGCGCCAGGGCCGCTTCGATGGCGTCGGCGAGTTCGCGTTCGTCCTGGCTGACGGACGGCACGTCGCAGAGGGCAGCAGCCAGCGCCACGACGTCCTGATGCAGATCGAGTTGGGCCATAGCCCCATCTTGCCGTGGGACGCTCCCTCGACGCGGACGGCGGTCGCCTACCCTGGGGCCATGACGCAGCGACCGGCGTGGGGATACGGCCTGATCACCTTGACCGAGCCTGGGCAGGCTCTCGATGCCTGGTTCCCGACCCCTGCCCTGGGGCAGGCGCCGGCGGACGATCCGTACGCAGCCCCCGCGGACCTGGCGGCGCTGGCCGACGAGGACCCGGCCCGCGGCGTACGCCGAGTGGTCCGGCAGGTGAGCATCGACCTGGATGCGCCGCCCGCAGACGTGCCCGATGCCTACTTGCGCCTGCACCTGCTCTCGCACCGGTTGGTGCTGCCCAACTCGATCAACCTGGACGGGTTGTTCGGGGTGCTGGTCAACGTGGTGTGGACCAACCGCGGACCGTGCGCGGTCGAGGATTTCGAGTCCGTCCGGTTGCGGTTGCTGCTGGACGGGCCGGTGACGGTGCTCGGCGTGGACAAATTCCCGCGGATGACGGACTACGTCGTGCCCTCCGGTGTGCGGATCGCCGACGCGGACCGGGTACGCCTCGGCGCGCACCTGGCGCCGGGCACGACAGTCATGCATGAGGGCTTCTGCAACTTCAACGCCGGCACGTTGGGCACCTCGATGGTGGAGGGTCGCATCACGCAGGGCGTCGTCGTCGGGGACGGCTCGGACATCGGCGGCGGCGCCTCGATCATGGGCACGCTGTCTGGTGGCGGCACCCAGCGCGTGGTGATCGGCGAGCGCTGCCTGATCGGCGCGGAGGCCGGTGTCGGGATCAGCCTCGGTGACGACAGTGTGGTGGAGGCCGGGCTCTACGTGACCGCCGGGACGAAGGTCACGCTGCCGGACGGACGGGTCGTGAAGGCCGTCGAATTGTCCGGGCAGCCGGGGCTGTTGTTCATCCGCGACTCCACGACCGGTGTGGTGAAGGCCAAGGCTCGCAAGGGCACGGGGATCACGCTGAACGATGCCCTCCACGCCAACTGAGGAGCCGCGTGGCGTCGAAGCCTTCGACGACCACGACTTCTACGACGAGGAGCACCGCCGCCACCCGGTCCGGCGCGCCCTCGGCTGTCTGCTGCCGTTGGCGTTGATCGCAGGCGCGGGGTACGGCGGCTGGCGGTTCTACGAGCACACCCGGGACAACTGGGGCAGTCCGACCTGCCAGGTGCGGGCGGACGGTTTTGTCTCCGAATGGACGCCGGAGCAGGCGGCCAATGCTTCCACGATCACCGTCGTCGGGACGCTGAAGCGCGGTCTGCCCGATCACGCGGCGACGATTGCGGTGACGACGGCCATCCAGGAGTCCAAACTGCGCAATCTGACGTACGGCGACCGGGACTCCCTGGGACTGTTCCAGCAGCGGCCGTCGATGGGGTGGGGCACCTCGGCACAGATTCTCGACCCTGTGTATTCGACGAACGCGTTCTACTCGGCGATGCTGAAAGTGCCCGATTGGCAAACGGATTCGGTTGGGGACGTTGCGCAGGCGGTGCAAAAGAGCGGGTTCCCGGACGCATACGACGACCACGTCGATCAGGGCCGGACGTTGGCGACGGTGCTGTCCGGCCAGGTCGCCGAAGGAGTCGGTTGCCGGCTGGACGCGGTGACCGGGACGGCGGATCCCGCGGCGACCGCGGACAAGCTGACCGCTCAGAGCGGCGTGCGCGGCACGGTGTCCGGCTCGTCACTGACGGTCCCGGCGAAGTCCGAGCAGACAGCCCGCGCGATCGCCCACTGGGCCGTGACCCACGCGGATTCGGACAGGATCACCGCTGTGACGGTCGGCAACCGGGAGTGGCACCGGTTGCGCGGCGAGGACGGTCTGGTGTGGCACGACGCGGACCGGCCGACGCGCGGCAGCACCGTGGTCCGCATCGACTTCTGAGCGGCAAACGAAACGGCCCCGGAAGCTTTCGCTCCCAGGGCCGCTCAGAGGGTCAGATCAGCGCTCCGATGCCTCGACGTACTTGCGCTCGGTCTCGCCGATGTAGACCTGACGCGGGCGGCCGATCTTGGTGGCCGGGTCGGACATCATCTCGCGCCACTGGGCGATCCAGCCGGGCAGTCGGCCGATCGCGAACAACACGGTGAACATCTCCGTCGGGAAGCCCATGGCCTTGTAGATGATGCCGGTGTAGAAGTCGACGTTGGGGTAGAGCTTGCGGGAGACGAAGTAGTCGTCCTTGAGCGCGATCTCTTCCAGCTTCATCGCCATGTGCAGCTTGGGGTCATCGACGCCCAGCTTCTCCAGCACCTCATCGGCCGACTTCTTGACGATCGCGGCGCGCGGGTCGTAGTTCTTGTAGACCCGGTGGCCGAAGCCCATCAGCTTGACGCCGTCTTCCTTGTTCTTGACCTTCTCGACGAACTTGTCGACGTCACCGCCGAAGTCGTTCTCGATGGTTTCCAGCATCTCCAGCACTGCGGCGTTGGCGCCACCGTGCAGCGGACCGGACAGTGCGTGGATGCCGGCGGAGATGGAGGCGAACAGGTTGGCGTGGCCGGAGCCGACCAGGCGGACCGTGGAGGTCGAACAGTTCTGCTCGTGGTCGGCGTGCAGGATGAACAGCCGGTCCAGCGCTCGGGACACAGCCGGGTCCACGACGTAGTCCTCGGTCGGGAAACCGAAGGTCATCCGCAGGAAGTTGTCGGTGTAGCTCAACGAGTTGTCCGGGTAGAGCGTCGGCTGGCCCTGCTGCTTCTTCTGCGCGTAGGCCGCGATGGTGGGCAGCTTGGCCAGCAGGCGGATCGTGGACAGCTCGATCTGCTCCTGGTCGGTGATCGAGAGGCTGTCCTGGTAGAACGTGCCCAGCGCGGAGACCGCGGCCGACAGCACCGACATCGGGTGCGCGTCGCGCGGGAAGGCCGCGAGCAGATCCTTGAGGTTCTCATCGAGCAGCGTGTGGCGCTGGATCTTGGTGGTGAACTCCTGCAGCTGCTCGGCGGTCGGCAGCTCGCCGTAGATCAACAGGTAGGAGGTCTCCAGGAAGGAGGAGTTCTCGGCCAGCTGGTCGATCGGGTAGCCCCGGTAGCGCAGGATGCCCGCGTCACCGTCGATGTAGGTGATCGCCGACTTGCACGACGCGGTGTTGACGAAGCCGATGTCCAGCGTCGCGTTGCCGGTCTCCTTCAGCAACGCGGAGATGTCGTATCCCCCGTTACCTTCCGTCGCTTCGTTGAGGGCGAACTCGAGGGTCTTGCCCCCGGCTTCGAAGGTGGCCTGATCGGTCATGAATGCACAGTCCTTCCTTGGACCTGAAGAGGCTCAGCGCGTGGATGTGCCCTGAGCCTTAGTCGTAGCCGGATGTTTCTGATTCGACGTTACTCCACAGTTCCGGGCGCTCCGTCACGGGTCCGACGTGAAGGAAGGCCTTGATTTGACGGCTTGTGAAAGGAAACGGCCCTGTTTGTCACACCGGAGGTGATCATCATCACACCCGGTGAATCAGGCGCTGAGCCGTTCGGCCGCTGCTGCGATCCGCTCGTCGGTGGCCGTCAGCGCGATCCGCACGTGCCGCTCGCCGGCGGCCCCGTAGAAGTCGCCGGGCGCGACCAGGATGCCCAGCCGGGCCAGAGCCGCGACACTGTCCCGGCACGGCTCGCCGCGGGTGGTCCACAGGTAGAGGCCGGCGTCGGAGTGCTCGATCCGCCAGCCCGCCCCCTCCAGCGCGGTGCGCAGGGTGGTCCGGCGATCGGCGTACCGCGCCTTCTGCGCCGCCACGTGAGCGTCGTCGCCCACGGCGGCCAGCAGCGCCCGCTGCACCGGCCAGGGCACCATCATCCCGGCGTGCTTGCGGATCTCGACGAGCCCGCGCACCAACCCGACGTCGCCGGCGACGAACGCGGCGCGGTAGCCGGCCAGGTTGCTCTGTTTGGACATCGAGTAGACGGCGAGCAGTCCCGTGAGGTCCCCGCCGGTGACCCGGTCGTCCAGCAGGCCCGGGGTCGGTTCGTCACCGGTCCAGGACAACTCGGCATAACACTCGTCGCTGGCGACGATCACATCGTGCTGGCGCGCCCAATCGACGACCTTCTTCAGATGCTCCAGACCCAGGACCGCGCCGGTCGGATTGCTGGGGGTGTTGAGCCACAACAGTTTCGGCGGCTTCGGGCCGTACTCGAGCAGACCCCGGGCCGGTTTGGGGGTGGCGCCGGCCAGACGAGCGCCCACGTCGTACGTCGGGTAGGCCACGTCGGGGAAACCCACCTCGTCGCCCGGGCCGAGCCCGAGCAACGTGGGCAGCCAGGCGACAAGTTCCTTGCTGCCGATGGTGGGCATGACCCCGTCCGGATCGACGTACGTCGCGCTGCGGCGCCGCGCGAACCAGGCCGCGATCGCCTCCCGCAGATCGGGCGTACCCCACACCTGCGGGTAGCCGTGCGCGTCGGAAGCCGCGTGCAGCGCGTCCTGGATCAGCTCAGGCGTCGGGTCAACGGGTGTGCCGACCGACAGGTCGACGATGCCCCCGGGATGCGCAGCGGCGATCGCCTTGGCTTCCGCGAGTGAGTCCCACGGGAAGTCGGGCAGTTTCGCCCCGCGGCTCATTCGCCCTGGGGAGGCAGGGCGGAGATGATCGGGTGGTCCTTGGCGATGACGCCCATCTTCGCGGCGCCGCCGGGGCTACCCAGGTCGTCGAAGAACTCGACGTTGGCCTTGTAGTAGTCGGCCCACTCCTCGGGGACGTCGTCTTCGTAGTAGATCGCCTCGACCGGGCACACCGGCTCGCACGCACCGCAGTCGACGCATTCGTCGGGGTGGATGTAGAGCGATCGCTCACCCTCGTAGATGCAGTCGACCGGACACTCTTCGATGCACGCCTTGTCCTTGACGTCGACGCAGGGCTGCGCGATGACATAGGTCATGTCGGTGGAGGTCCTTCCGGGCTGGGTGACTGACTTGCCTAGTATGCCGAAGCGATGACCACTCCCCCTAGTGAGCCTGACCTGACCCGGTTGCTGCGCCGTTTGCGGGTCGGCGAGCGAGCCGTCGTGCGGTGGCGCCTCGAGGTCGGCGAACCGATGCTCACCGACTCCGTCGGGACGATCGTCGCCCTGTCGGAATCGTCGGTCAGCGTGCTGACCCGACGAGGCCGGGTAGATATCGAGACCTCCCGCATTGCGGCGGCCAAACCGATCCCGCCGGCGCCGCACCGCAGGGGCGCGGCGCACCTGGCCGTCTCGGCCGGCGTCCTGCAAGAACTCATGGTGGCCGGGATGCCGCCGTTGGAGTCGCAATGGCTGGGCCGCTGGTTGCTCCGCGCGGCCGCCGGTTACACCGGACGGGCCAATTCCGTTCTGCCCCTGGGCTCCTCGGACCTTGCCGATCCGATCCCGACCGTTGCCTCGTGGTACGCCGATCGCGGCCAACCGCCGCTGGTGCAGCTCTTCGGCCCCACGGGTTTCGATCCTGCTGCCGACGATCCGCTGGGTACCTCGCTGGTGGCTCGTGGCTGGCGGGTCTTCCAGCGGACGGTGGTCATGACGGCACCCGTGCCGTTGGCGCAGCGGCCCCCATCCGTGCCCGTGCTCGACTCCCCCGACGAACGCTGGTGGGCGGCGTCCTCACCGCGGGAGCGCGAGCACCGCCGAGTGGCGACGCGCATCAACGGCCTCGTGCCTGCGTCGGCCTTTCCCCTGGCACTCGACGGTGAGCGTGCGGCGGGGGTAGCGAGGCTGGCGTTCGCGAACGGCTGGATGGGGGTGTTTTCGGTGCACGTGCCCACTGAGTACCGGCGTCGTGGCATCGCCCGCACGCTCATGCACGCGGCGTTCGCCGAGGCCGCCGACCGAGGAATCTCGCTCAGTTACCTGCAGGTCAGCGCCGACAACACCGCGGCGGTGCGGCTCTACGAGTCGCTGGGATACGTCCCCCACCACGAGTACTACTACCTGCGCCCCGACCGGCAGGCTCAGTTGAGATAGTTCTCGACCTCGCCGACGGGACGCTCGGCGGCCGCGGAGGGATCCTCGTGTTGCTCGCTCAGGGCGTTGCGCTGGCGCAACAGATCCCATGCCTGGTCGAGCTGCGCCTCGATGTGCTTCAGCTCTCGCTGCTCGTGCGGGTCCAACCCCTTGCCCACCTGGCCATCCCGCAGCGCGTGCTCGCGGGCGACCAACTCGTCGATGTGCTGGTGGATTTCTTTGCTGGTGTCGCTCATCACGACATCATCCCCCGAACCGGGCACCGGTTGGGTGGCGCCGCGCTCATCGAGCCCGTTGCCCCCGGCGAGCATGGCCAACCAGGGGTCGATCACCGTCTCCGCGCGGGCGTCGGCCAACTCGGTCAGGTCGAGGAAGTGCCGTGCCAGGGTCATTCCCAGAATGCTGGCCACGACAGCGGCCGCGCGCAGATCCGCATCATCGCCCGGGATCGACGCCGCCAGGGCGTCGACGCGCC
The DNA here is from genome assembly GCF_042661605.1 of Branchiibius cervicis. NCBI lineage: Bacteria > Bacillati > Actinomycetota > Actinomycetes > Micrococcales > Dermacoccaceae > Branchiibius > Branchiibius cervicis. The sequence continues at coordinate 689,845 of NZ_JBHSWJ010000002.1, read as the reverse complement.
CGTGGAGGTAGTCGCGCATCGCCGCAGCCGCCTCCGGTGAGGTCAGCATCGATCGCATCAGTGCCCGGGTCTCCGGCGGCAGCTCTCGCAGTCGGGCCGCAACGACGGCAGCCAGGTGATCCGGTAGATCGTCGTCGACCAGGGTGTGCGACGGACGTACCGCGAGACCGAACAACGCCTGCTTGCTGCCGTAGTGCTGCATCACCAGAGATGGGTCCACACCCGCCCGCCGCGCGATGTCGCGCACGGTGGCAGCCTCCAGACCCTTCTGACCGAATTCCTCCTGAGCCGCCCGCAGGATGCGCTCGGCCGTCGCCGCTCGCCGCTGGGCCCGCACGCCGTCAGCCTTTCCACTCTCACCCATGAGTTCACTCTACACACGTTGAGCGAAGGTGTAGGGTTGGCTCAACACTTGTAGAGCGAAATTGGAGGTTGGCCCATGCAGCACGACGAACACCCCTCGACGCCGCATCGCGACGTCCTGGTCATCGGTGCGTCACGAGGACTCGGAGCAGCCATCGCCGAAACCTATGCAGACCGGGGTGCTCGGGTCGTGGCGACGGTTCGTGCGCCCTCGGGAACCCCGTTGCACGCGTATGTCGAGCGCACCGGAACGCCGATCGACATCGAAGAAGTCGACATCGACCACGCCGAGCAGGTCACGGCCCTGCACGACCGGTTGTCCGGGCGACACTTCGACCTGCTCTTCGTCGTCGCCGGCATCTCGCTGGCCGCGCAGGACGCGATCGGAGCCGATGTCGCCACCGAGGATTTCACCCGGATGATGCTCACCAACGTCCTGGGCGTCATGCGCGCGGTCGAAACCCTGCAGGACCTGGTCACCCCGGACGGCACGATCGCGGTCATGTCCTCCGGACAGGGCAGCGTCACCAACAACACCACCGGCGGCTTCGAGGTCTATCGCGCCACCAAGTCGGCCCTGAACCAGATGTTCCGCAGCTACGCCGCGCGGCACGCCGGTGAGCGGCGTCCGTTGCTGCTGATGGCACCGGGCTGGGTCAAGACCACGCTCGGGGGCTCGAACGCCATGCTGGAGATCAGCGACAGCATCCCGCCATTGGTCGATACCCTCGATGCACAGCACGGCACGCCCGGTCTGCAATTCCTCGACCGCACGGGTGAGCCGGTGGCGTGGTGACCCTGGGCGGTCGCGTCAGCAGCTACTGGATGTCACCCGTCCGTGATCAGTCGTTATCCGGCAGGCGGTGAAGCGGCCGGCGTCGGTGGTTCCGCGGTAGGTGGAGGTCGACGAGCCGTCGGATTCGCTGGTCACGCCGCCCGCGCGGGATAGGACGCCGGTGGTGTCGACGTTCCACGACCAGCCGCGGATCGCCGGCCAGCCACGGCCCGTTGTCAATGAGGACACATTCTGGGTCAGATCGACCGAGCCCTTCAACGAGAAGTTCTGGTCGTCCTGGTAGTCGGCTGCGCTGAAGTCGACCGTGATCGGATAGCTTTCGGACAGAAGGGAACTGGCCACTACGCGCCCCTTGCTGGTCGAGACGGAACGGGTCGACATCGCATCGGTCTGTTTGACCGTCTGCACCAGTCCGTCGTCGCTGACCGTGCCGGAGTTGGTGAAGGTCCGCCCGGTGGTGACGGTGGTGCTGACCCGGCCGGCCGAGGTATCGACGTACCCGCTGATCACGTCCGAACGACGAGCGGTCTGCCGGTAGTCCACCGACCCGTTCGTGACCGACGAGGAGGTCGTGACGGTCCGTGGTGAGGCGGCGACATCGTCGCGGGTGAGCGCGCCGCTGGTGCGGGCCCGGTGGTGATCGGTGAAGAGGAACAAGACGGCGGCGAGGTTCCAGGTGTCGTTCAGCGGGTCGATGGTGAACTTCATCGTGTGGGACGTACCATCGACGAGCGTGCCCGCGAACGGGGTCAGGTCCAGATCCTCGGGGCGCAGGTCGAGGGTGTTCTGGGCCAGGACCGGTCGCCACAGCGTGGGCACGATCCCGCCGGAGTAGATGTGCGGGAACGTGCCGACCGCACCGGCCCGCCTGCCGTCGAGCGAGACGGCGGCCTCCCGGTAGGCGCCCGCCGCGCACAGACCGTCACCGGGGAACTTGGCCGACACCTCATCCGGCACCGCGGTGAACCACTGCTCGTCGCACCCGTTGCCCTTCAGCGTCACCTGCAGGCGGGCGCCGGTGAGGTTGCGGGGCAAGCCGCTCAGGGTGGTGGTGCTGGACGTCGCGCCCGGGTGCAGATCCTCGACCGGCACGGCGACCACCTCGTCCGGCACGGCCGGGGCCGGGTGGGCGCGATCGGCCATGTAGTAGGTGATCCGCACCGTCTGGTCGTAGACCCCGGTGTAGACGCTGCTGGTGTAGTTGCCGTAGCCGCCGGTGAACGGCTGGGGCTTCTTCAGCAGCGAGGTGAAGTCCGTGATGTCCTTGGTGAAACCGAACGTCGTGGGGGTCGCCCCGGAGGGCTCCTGCGTGGTGCCGAACCACACCGTCACCCCGCCGATGGCCAGTGATCCCGATCGGTCGTACTGACGCCCGCTCACGGTCGTCGTGGAGCTGAGGACGACTTTGGCCCACGGTCCCTGGCACCGCTTGGGCGGCGTGAGCGTGCCCGAGTAGTTCTGCGGTGAGCCGTCCGCCGCATTGGAGGGGAACGCGTCGGCCAGGGTCACGGTGCAACTGCGAGTCCCCGGGGTGGTGACCGCCGGTTGGGCCGTGACCGGATCGTCACCGCCCTGCTCGATGTACGCCGGCAGCGGGCTTGCGTGCGCTGCGCCCAGGCCGGCGGCAGCGAGCGTGACAGTGGCGGTCAGGACGGCGGCGGTGCGGCGGATCACGGGCGCTCCCGATTCATAGACGGACGATGATCTCGAGCCTACGAGCCGCGGTGACCGCGTGGGGCCTGCCGGCCGCGCGGATTCAGGACCGGTCCGGGTCGAGGAGCTGCGCGAGGTGAATCCCCTTGCGGTGCAGCAGGTCGTCGGCCTGGGTGCGGCAGGAGAACCCGTCGGCCAGCAGAGCGGCATCCGGCTGATCCCGCAGAGCCGGAAGCAGTTGTTGCTCAGCGACCGCCACCGACACTTCGTAGTGGCCCTTCTCCACCCCGAAGTTGCCGGCCAGCCCGCAACACCCGGACAGCCGCGTCACCGATGCACCGGCGGCGGACAGCAGCGACGCATCCGGGGACCACCCCATCACGGCGTGGTGGTGACAGTGCGGCTGGGCGACGACCGCGGTGCCCGCCAGCGGCGGCGGCTCCCACCCTGGGGTCGCCGTCAGCAACTCGGCCAGAGTGCGCGTCGCGGCGGCCACCGCCGCCGCCTCCGGCGAACCCAGCAACTCAGCACCGTCCGAGCGCACCACCCCGGTGCAGGAGGGCTCGAGCCCGACGATGGGAATACCCCGCTCGAGTGCCGGTGAGAAGTCCTCGACCAGCGATCCGAGGATCTTCTTGGCGGCGTCGAGCTGACCGGTCGAGATCCAGGTCAGCCCGCAGCATCCGTTGCGCGCGGTGAGGACCGGTTCGTAGCCTGCCGCCCGCAGGACCCGCACTGCCGCCTGGCCGACCTGCGGCGCGAAGTGGTCGGTGAACGAATCCACGAACAGCACGACCTGGTCCGGTGCGTCGGACTCGCCCAGGGTGCCGATGCCCGCGGATTCGGCCCACTGCCGGAAGGTCTGCGGCGCCACCGACGGAAGCGAGCGACGCGGGTCGACGCCGACCAGTTTCTTGCTGAACGATGCCTTGTCCCCCGCAGACAGGAGGGCGTTCACGACCCGTGGCATCTTCGAGCCCAGTCGCAGCCACCTGGGCAGTTGCCCGAGAACGTAATGGGACATCGGACGCCGCCGCCCGGCGTACGACTGGTGCAGCACCTCGGACTTGTAGGACGCCATGTCGATCCCGGTCGGGCAGTCCGACAGGCACCCCTTGCAGGACAGGCACAGGTCCAGGGCCTCGTGCACCTCGGGTGCACGCCAGCCGCCGGTCACCAAGGTGCCGTTCAGCATCTCCTGCAGCGCCCGTGCCCGGCCGCGGGTGGAATCCTTCTCCTCCTTGGTGGCCAGGTACGACGGGCACATCACCCCGCCGGCGTTGTCCGCCCGGCATTTGCCGACACCGGTGCACCGATGCACCGCCTGGGAGAAGTCGCCGTCGTCGTGCGGGTAACCGAGGGCCAGCAATTCCAGCGGTCTACGCGCGGCGGGAATGCGCAGGTGCGAGGTCGGAGCGTCCGGGTCGACCAGCACTCCCGGGTTCAGCAGACCCGTGGGATCCCAGACGCGTTTGATGTCGGCGAACAGGGCGATGGCCGAGGGGGAATACATCGCCGGCAGCAAGCCGCTACGGGCGCGACCGTCACCGTGCTCCCCCGACAGCGACCCTCCGTAGGAGGCGACAAGAGCAGCTGAGTCGTCCAGGAAGTCACCGAAACCCGTTGTGCCGCCGGGGTGGTCGAGGGGAAAGTCGATCCGGATATGCAAGCAGCCATCGCCGAAGTGCCCGTACGGCAACCCGGTCAGGTCGTGCTGCAGAAGCAGCGCATCGAAGTCGCGCAGGTAGTCACCGAGGCGCTCGGGCGGGACCGCGGCGTCCTCCCACCCCGCGTGAGCAGGACGACCCCGGGGGCTGCGGCCGGCCAGGCCGGCACCGTCTTCGCGCACCCGCCACAGGGCCGCTGCCGTGGCCGGGTCCGACACGACCAGACCGTCGATGGCGCCGCATCCGGATGCCGTTGCAGCCGCCCGGGAGAGCACCTCGGCCAGGTCGTCGCCGCTGATCTCCACGAACAGCCAGGCCGCACCCGCCGGTAGCGGCGGCACCGCCCCCGGCCCGCGCCGCTGCGTCAGTGTCTGGACGACACGCTGGTCGATGCCCTCGATCGCGGTCGGTGCGAACTGCAGGACCGACGGTGCGGCGTCACCGGCTGCAGCGATGTCCGGGTAGCCCAGGGCTACCAACACCCGGTAGGCCGGGTCTTGGACCAGCCGCACGGTGGCCTCGGTGCAGATCGCCAGCGTCGCTTCGCTGCCGACCAGGAACCGCGTCACGTCGAACCCGTTCTCCGGCAACAGCTCCTGCGCGGCGTAACCAGACACCTGACGGCCGAACCGGCCGAATTCGGTGCGGATCGTGGCCAGGTTGTCCCCGACGACGCCGCGCAGGTCATCCAGGAGGGGACTCGATGGCGCGGGCGAGCCACTCGTCGTACGCAGGGAACTCCCGTCGGCCAGGAGCGAAGTCATGGCCAGGACGTTGTCGGAGGTCTTGCCATAGGCCAGCGCACGGTTACCGCATGCGTTGTTGCCGATCATGCCGCCGACCGTGCAGCGCGTGTGCGAGGACGGGTCCGGTCCGAACCGCAGGCCCTGCGCGGTCACCTGCTTCTGCAGGGCGGCGTGCACCACCCCGGGCTGGACGACCGCACTGCCGGCACCCCCTCCGCCGGATCGGCGGATACCGACAGCACCTTGTTCATGTACCGGCTGAAATCAAGGACGACGCCCGGGCCGATCGCGTTACCAGCCACTGAGGTACCCGCACCACGAGCGGTCAGCGGCGCACCCTCGGCGCGGCAGGCGGCCAGCGTCGCGGCGACCTCGTCGGCGTCCCTGGGGAAGACGACCACCTCGGGAGCCACCCGGTAGAGCGAGGCGTCGGTGGAGTACACCGCCCGCGTGGTGGTGTCGGACCGCACGTCACGAACCCCTGCTCGCTGCAGTGCGGCCAGCACACCACCGGAAAGACTCACGCAGGGAAGATTAGTCGCTGCCGCCGGAGCTGCCCGACGACGGCTTCGTCGGCACCTTGGAGGTGTCGGCGGTCTCACCGGTGCAGATGACCTGATCGGCGGGCTGGTAGTGCGTGGTGACCTTCTCGTTCTTCACGATCTGCCCGGCGAGGTTCTTCACGATGCGGGTGACCGTGACGTCGAAGCCGTTGACCGCGGGCTGGTTGATGCAACCGGCCGTGGCGATGTGCTGCACCTTGGGCGCGACGATGTTGAACGGGGCACTCGTGGTCGAGGTGACGGTGAAGGCTTTCGTGCCGTACAGCCGGATCACCGCGGCGTGACCCTCGATCCCGGCCTGGATGAGGACGGGGTGCCCGGAGTCGTTGGTCCACTTGTTGTCGATGTTCGGGATCGACAAGGTGGCCTCGCGGCCCATCGGATAGCGGGAGATCCAGAACGAGTGCGCCTTGTGCTCGTCCAACTGCATCCCGGCGAAGAACACCGCGTTGTACAGGGTGGTCGAGGTCTGGCTGATGCCGCCGCCCATCCCCAGCACGTCGACACCACCGGAGAGGACCGGAGCCTTGACGTATCCCGCCGCTGCGTCGATCGGCATCAGCGTCTTGAGCAAGCTGAACTGCTCACCCGGCTGGACGACGACGCCGTTCATCTTCGCCAGCGCCGTCTTGATGTTGTGGGTGCGCGCCGCGTTCGAGGAGCCGGTCGGAAACTTGGAAACAAACTCCGACATCAGCTGCGTACCAACCGAATTCGCGCTCGTGTTGTCAGGAGAGGCTTTCACGACCGTGGTGTCGAGCGTCATCGTGCGGTCGGGCGCAGTGATCGCCGCCAGCAGTTTATCGCCCGCACCCTTCGTCACGACGGAGTAGCCGTCAGTGCCGGGAACGACCGTGCGGGTACCGTCGGCGGCCTGGACGATCCTGGCCGCCTGCGGCGCCTTCACCAGCGACCCCGCAACCTCGGCCAGCTCTTTGTCCAGGGCCGCCTCGTCGACCACTGGAGCCAAACGGCCGTCTTTGACCGTCGTGGACAGGAGGTCAGAGATCACGTTGGTCGACAGGCTGACCTTCTGCGAATGCACCTGCACGGTGACCGGATCGTCCATCGCCTTATTGGCGAAGGTGTCCAGGTAGGTCTGCACCTCCGCTTGGCTGATCTCGGGTTCGGTCTGCTTCAAGGTGGTCTTGAACGACGTCGTCTTCGGCCAGCCGGCCGCAATCTGACGGGCAACCGCCTTGGCGTCGATGCCGGTTCCCGGTTCGCCGTCGGTAACCTGCACGGCGCCCTGGATGAACTTCACGGTCGGATTGACCGGTGCTCCCTTGAGCTTCTCGCCGGCAGTGGAGATCGCCTGCTCCAGGGCAGCCAGGTCGACGACGGTCCGGGCCGTGCGCTGCGGGCCCCCACCGGTGTATCGCTGGAACAACTGCGCCGGGTTCAGCGTGAACCCCGTCAGCTGCGCAAAGGCATCGCTGGTGTCCAGCGAGATCCCGGAGTCGGCTGGCACGATCTGCACGGCGCCCCGGTCCGTGGAGATCGTGATCGGTTTGCTCAGCATGGCCTTCGACGCGGCGTCGACGTTCGTGACCGCTTCGCTCAAGGACATGCCCCCGACCGGCGTCCCGTCGATGGTGGTACCGGCTGCGATCCTGTCGGCCCGCAACGCGGCCAGACCGCCGTATCCGCCGGCCAAGATCACGGCAGCGGCCGTCGTCCCCGCGACGACCTTGCCTGCGGTCTTCACTCCAACGCTCCAAACTGTCCCCGGTAGTACACCAGCGCGGCGCTCTGGTCGTCGCCGGTAGCCACCGAGAGTACGTGGCCGACCAGCAAGGTGTGGTCGCCTGTGCGTAGCGTGTCGGTGGTTTCACATTCAACGTGAGCCAGCGCCCCACTCAGCAGAGCGACACCTGTGAGTCCGCTGACATGCGGAATGCGGTCCAGTTGGTGGTGCAGCGGCCGGCCCCGGGTCGCCAGCCACTGAGCGGTCCCCTTCGCGGAGGCGGGCAGCATGCTCACCCCCATACGCCGGCTTCGAGGACGGCGTCGTGGAACCGGGCGTCGACCTCGATGCTGGCACCCAGCAGCACCGGCTCCAGCGACAGCGAGACCACCGCGCTGGCGGTCATCGCGTGTTCGATATCGCCGGTGCGCGTGGTCAGGATCGTGACTCCGGTCGCGAACCGGCCCATCACGCGTCGGTAGAAGTCCGGATCGACCTCGCTCACGCGACGAACGCTTCCCGGTCGCCCAAGCGCAGTGCGATGTCGTTCGACAGCGCGAAATAGCCGTCGTGCACGCTGACCTGAGTGCGGTGGTTGGTCAGTGCCCGAGCGCGTACGCCGCCCGCCGCCTCATCGATGACCCGGTGCGTGACCGTGCGGTCGGGCACGACCGACGGATCCCAGGGCGCGTCGGTCGGGAGGGCGCTCAGCCCCGGCGCCAGGTCCGCCGCAGCGACCCACGCCCGGTCCTCCTGCGCCCATGACTGCGGAACCACCGTTTGCCACACGGGGATCTGCCCGGCGGCCGCCATCGTCGCCCGGTGAGCGGCGATGTGGTCCGGGTGCCCGTAACCGCCGTACTGCTCGTAGGTCACGAGTACGTCGGGCTGCACCTCGGCGATCAATTCACGGAGCGCTTCGGTTGCGGCCGGCACGTTGTTGACCAGCGCCCGCGGGTCCGCGGCCGCAGAGCTGCCGGCCATTCCCGAATCGCGGAAACCCAGCAGATGGCCAGTCGCGCCGAGGACCTGCAGGGCTCCGGCGAGTTCGGATCGACGTACGTCGGCCAGGTCCTCGCTACCCTCCAGGTGCTTCAGCTCCGGCGGGATGACCTCGCCCTCCTCGCCCAGCGTGCACGTCGCGACGTGCACGTCGTCCCCGGCGAGCGCGTGGTGGGCGATCGTGACGCCGTTCCACAACGTTTCGTCGTCGGGGTGCGCGTGGACAAAGAGCAGGCGGGTCATCAGCGCTTGGCGCGGGCCGCCGCTCGGGCTCGCTCGGTCGCGGACAGGTGCACCTTGCGGATGCGGACGGCCTCCGGAGTGACCTCGACGCACTCGTCCTCGCGGCAGAACTCCAGCGACTGCTCGAGGCTCAGCTTGCGCGGTGGGACGACCTTCTCGAAGTTGTCCGCGGAGGAGGCGCGCACGTTGGTGAGCTTCTTCTCCTTGGTGATGTTGACGTCCATGTCGTCGGCGCGGGAGTTCTCGCCCACGATCATGCCCTCGTAGACCTCGGTGGTCGGCTCCACGAAGAGCGTGCCGCGCTCCTGCAGGTTGACCATGGCGTACGCCGTGACGGCACCTGAGCGGTCGGACACCAGCGAGCCGCTGGTGCGGGTGGAGATCGGGCCGAACCACGGCTCATAGCCGTCGAAGACGTGGTGGGCGATGCCCGCACCCCTTGTCTCCGTGAGGAATTCGGTGCGGAATCCGATCAGGCCGCGGGACGGCACGACGAATTCCATCCGGATCCAGCCGGTGCCGTGGTTGGTCATCTGCTCCATGCGGCCCTTGCGCGCGGCGAGGATCTGGGTGATCGCGCCGAGGAACTCCTCGGGGGTGTCGATGGTCAGGCGCTCGATCGGCTCGTGCAGTTTGCCGTCGATCTCCTTGGTGACCACCTGCGGCTTGCCGATGGTCAGCTCGTAGCCCTCGCGGCGCATCTGCTCCACCAGGATGGCCAGCGCCAGCTCACCGCGGCCCTGCACCTCCCAGGCGTCGGGACGCTCGGTGTTCTCGATGCGCAGAGACACGTTGCCGATGAGCTCGCGGTCCAGGCGGTCCTTCACCAGGCGAGCGGTCACCTTGGCGCCGCGGACCCGGCCGACCATGGGGCTGGTGTTGGTGCCGATGACCATGGAGATCGCCGGCTCATCGACGGTGATCAGCGGCAACGGGATCGGGTTGTCCGCATCCGCGAGGGTCTCGCCGATGGTGATCTCGGGGATGCCGGCGACGGCGATGATGTCGCCCGGTCCGGCCTTCTCGGCCGGTTTGCGCTCCAGCGCCTCGGTCATCAGCAACTCGGTGATTTTGACCTTCTGCTGGGTGCCGTCGTGGCGGCACCAGGTGACCGTCTGGCCCTTGGTGATCTCGCCGTTGAAGACGCGCAGCAGCGCCAGGCGGCCCAGGAAGTTGGAGGAGTCCAGGTTGGTGACGTGCGCCTGCAGCGGTGCCTCGTCGTCGTACGTCGGGGCGGGGATCGTCTCCAGGATGGTCTTGAACAGCGCGGTGAGGTCTTCATCCTCGGGCAGTTCGCCGTTGCCGGGGCGCTCCAGCGAGGCGCGGCCGGCCTTGGCGGAGGCGTACACGATCGGGAAGTCGATCTGCTCCTCGGTGGCGTCCAGGTCCATGAAGAGTTCGTAGGCCTCGTCGACGACCTCGGCGATCCGGGAGTCGGGCCGGTCGACCTTGTTGATGCACAGGATGACCGGCATCTTGGCCGCGAGCGCCTTGCGCAGCACGAAACGGGTCTGCGGCAGGGGCCCCTCGGAGGCGTCGACCAGCAGCACGACACCGTCGACCATCGACAGACCGCGCTCGACCTCACCGCCGAAGTCGGCGTGGCCGGGGGTGTCGATGATGTTGATGGTCAGGCCGTCATCGAGGCCGGCTTCCTTGGCGGCGGGCCCGGAGTAGTGGATCGCGGTGTTCTTCGCGAGGATCGTGATGCCCTTCTCGCGCTCCAGGTCACCGGAGTCCATCGCACGCTCATCGACGTGCTGGTGCTCACCGAAGGCGCCGGCCTGCCAGAGCATTTTGTCTACGAGGGTGGTCTTGCCGTGGTCGACGTGGGCGACGATGGCGACGTTACGGATGTCGCTGCGGGTCTGCTGGGCCATGGTTACCAGTGTCTCAGGGATTTCGCAGTGGTTTTGCCACGCGCCCGGCGAGGGCCGCCCCGAGCAGTGCTATGACGGCTCCGGCCAGCAACATGACCCCGAATCCGGCCGCTGTGTCATGCCCGGTCGCGATGAGCGCACCGCCGAGGGCGCCGACCACGCTGCTGGCCGTGGCTTGGGCGATGTAGATACCGGATTGGTAGTGGCCCTGCTCCTGCACCGGCGCGGCCGCCAGCATCGCCACCGACAGCGTCGGCGTGGCCAGGCCGATACCGAGCGAGGCGATCGACCACGTGATCATGCCCACGAGTCCGGGGACGGCCGGCAGGACGAAGGTCGCCGTGCCGGCGATTCCGAGCGCCATCAACCCGAGAGCCACCCGCAGCCGGCCGGTGGCGGGGAACGCCTGGATCCGGTCGCGGGCGTTGAGCCAGGACCCGAACGCCCACAACGCCGCGGTCAGGGTCATGACGACACCGGCGTGGCTGAGGCTGTAGCCGCGCAAGGTGACCAGCATCAACGGCAGGAAGAGGGCGCCCACGGCGAAACTTCCGGCCACCATCGCCCGCACCGCGATGATTGCCGGCGGCCCGGGCTGAGCACGCAACGTGCCGGCCGGCAGCGTGCGCAGCAAGGTGGCCGCGAGCATTGCCAGTGCGGGCACGAGCAACCACAGCTGCCCCGTGCTGCCCACCCAGGCCAGGACGCCGAGGACGAGGCTGGCCAGTACGGCGGCCAGCACCCGCCGCGAGGCCGCCGGCTCGCCGCGGCGGGGCACCGATCCCGATCCTGCGACCGACCGGCGCAGCGCCGGCGCCACGATCGCGAAGGCCGGCAGCATCAACAGCCCGGTCAGGAAGAAGGACCAACGCCAACCGACACCGTCGGCCAGGGCGCCGGCGACGACGGGACCGGCCACCGATGGGGCTACCCAGGCCACGGCGAACGCCGCGAATACCTTGGCGCGCAACTGCTCCGGCAGCAGTTGGGCGACCAGAACCGTGACCGAGATGTCCAGGATCGCTTCGCTGGCCCCGGAAAGAAGGCGCGTGCCGGTGAATACGGCCATGTCGGGAGACAGCGCCGACAGCAGTTGCGCGAGGACGAAGAGGACGGCCGCGAGGACGATCCCGCCGGCCGGTCCACGACGGTCGACGCGGATCCCCGCCCACGCCGTGGCCGCGACGTACGTGATCATCGGCGCCGCCGCCGCGGCCCCGAACCAGGCCAGGCCGTGCAGATCGTCGGCCACCCGCGGCAGGACGGTGTTGGTGGCTCGGTCGGCGTACGCGCCGAGGGTCACCAGCGCCGTCCCCCCGAACGCGACCGTCGCGTTTCCGTTGCTCCACAGGCTGATGGGGGACGTCGCGGATGCCTCGCATGTGGTCACCGGACTATCCTGAAATCTCAAGTCGACTTGAGATCAACCCGCGTCCGGAGGATGGACATGCCCGACCTTCTGCCCATCGGTGACATTGCGCGGCGCAGCGGGTTCAGCGCACCGACGCTGCGCTACTACGAGGCCGAGGGACTGATCAGCAGCGAGCGGACGTCGGGCGGGCACCGAATCTATCCGCGCGCCGTACTGCGCCGGCTCGCCTTCATCCGCGCCGCAGCCACGATCGGCCTGTCACTGCAGCAGATCCGTGAGGAACTGGACACCCTCCCCGGCGGTCGTACCCCTACGAAGGCGGACTGGACCCGGCTGTCGCGGCACTGGCGACACCACCTCGAGGATCGGATCGCGGCACTGGAGCGGTTGCGCGACGGTCTCGACGGCTGCATCGGGTGCGGCTGCCTGTCGTTGAAGCGGTGCTCGGTGATGAACCTGGGCGATGAGCTGGCCGCCGAGGGCCCTGGAGCGCGCCTCCTACCTCCGGTCCTGCGGTCGACGGTTCACGACAACCCGGCCAGCCGGTAGGCGACCAAGCTCCCGGCCACCGCGACGTTGAGACTCGCACCCCATCCGGCGCCGGTCCATCGAAGAGGGATCTGGATGATACTGCAGGAGTAGCGTCACGGGCATGAGCCAACTGCCCCCGCCCATCGCGCAGGCGCTGAGCCAGCCGTGGCACGCGACCATGAGCACCCTGCGTAAGGACGGCCAGCCGGTGTCGGTGCCGACCTGGTACCTCTTGGAGGGCGGCCGGATCCTGGTCAACCTCGACGCCGGCCGCGTCCGCCTGGCCCATCTACGCCGCGACCCGCGGGTGGCGCTCAGCATGATGGATCCGCAGGACTGGGTGACGCACGTCAGCATCCAGGGCCACGTGGTGCAGATCGACGACGACACCGAACTGGTGGACATCGACCGGATTTCCCAGCACTACACCGGCCACGCGTACCCGGTGCGGGACAGGGCCCGGGTCAGTGCCTGGATCGAAATCGACCGGTGGCACGCCTGGGGACGATTGCGCTCCGTGAGCTGACAATCGCTACGGCCGGTGCGACGGGCAGGATTTGTGACGAAACCGCCACAGGTCGTCGACCCCACGGGCTGGAACACCGCGATTCGTGACGAAACCGCCACGACCCAGCGCGGCCACGGCGGTCAAGGGCAAAAGTCTCGACTCGGCAACGGACGCCGCGTAATCCACCGTTGCGGCGGCTGCTGCTATAGGTTTCCGGGAAAACCGGGGTCGGTCCGGCCCCGGGGCAAGCAATCCGCCCGAGCAGGAGTGCACTCAGATGAAGTTTTCCCGGCTGACCGCGCCGCTGGCCGTCGCCAGCGTCGCCGCCCTTGCGCTGTCCGGATGCGCCAAGTCCGATCGCGGCGACTCCGGCGCTACCGGTAGCGGTACCGGTGGCGCCTCCAACGCCACGCTCACCTTCGGTGCGGCAGGCGCGCCCTCGACGTTCGACCCGTTCTACGGCTCCGACGGTGAGACCTTCCGCGTCAGCCGGCAGATCTTCGACACCTTGGTCGCGATCAAGCCGGGCACGGCCGACCCGGAGCCTGGTCTGGCCACCAGTTGGAGCGGCTCGTCCGACGGTAAGCAGTGGACCTTCACGCTGCGCCAGGGCGTGAAGTTCACCGACGGTACGCCGTTCAACGCCGACGCGGTCTGCAAGAACTTCGAGCGGATGGACTCCCAGAACCAAGCGGGTCAGAGCGCCTCGGAGTACTGGACCACGGTGATGGGCGGCTACAACAAGTCCGCTGACGACCTGTACCAGGGCTGCAGCACCGAGGGCACCGACAAGGTCGTGCTGAAGTTCGCCCGGGCCTCCTCCAAGATCCCCAACGGTCTGTCCCTGACATCGCTGTCCATGCAGAGCCCGACCGCGATGGACAAGTACAAGGCCAACGAGATCAAGGCCCAGGGCGACGGCTTCGTGCAGTCCGAGTACGCGCAGAAGTATCCGACCGGCACCGGGCCGTTCAAGTTCAGCAGCTACGACGTCACCAACAAGACGATCACCCTGGTCCGTAACGACGACTACTGGGGGCCGAAAGCCAAGGTCGCCAAGCTGGTCTTCTCGATCATCCCCGATGAGTCCCAGCGCAAGCAGTCCCTGCTGGCCGGGCAGATCGACGGTTACGACCTGCCGAACCCGACCGACTGGGACTCCCTCAAGTCGGCCGGGATGAACCTCGAGGTGCGCCCCGCGTTCAACATCCTTTATCTCGGCCTGAACGCGAAGGTCGACCCCGACCTGAAGGACCTGAAGGTCCGCCAGGCGCTCTACTACGCCATCAACCGCGACCAGCTGGTCAAATCCCAGTTGCCCACGGGTGCAACGGTGGCCACCCAGTTCATGCCCAACACGGTGGACGGCTACAACAAGTCGCTGCAGGCCAACGGCTACGACCCGGCCAAGGCGAAGTCGCTGCTGGCCGAGGCCGGTAAGAGCAACCTGAGCATCGACCTGTGGTACCCCTCGGAGGTCTCGCGACCGTACATGCCCAGCCCGATCAAGATCTTCAACGCCATCAAGGCGGACTGGGAAGCGGTCGGCATCAAGGTCAACACCGTCACCAAGCCGTGGGCCGGTGGGTACATCGACCAGACCCAGGCCGGTAAGGCACCGGCCTACCTGATGGGTTGGACCGGCGACTTCAACAACACCGACAACTTCCTGGGCAGCTTCTTCCCGCCCACCGGCCAGATGGACGTGGGTGCCTACCCGTGGGGCGCCACCCTGCTCAAGGACCTGAAGACCGCGGACAGCACGGTCGACGCGAGCGCTCGCAACGCGGCGTACGAAAAGATCAATGAGCAGATCATGACCGAGTACCTGCCCGGTCTGCCGATCTCCAGCTCGCCGCCCGCGATCGTCTTCGGCAAGAACGTCACGGGCGTGGTCGCCAGCCCGTTGACCGCCGAGGACTTCTCGACCGCCGTCAAGAACTGACCACCGGAGCACGCCGGCCGCCTCAGCGGCCGGCGTGCTTCCGGCGATAGGGGAATCCGCTTGCTGCGCTTCATCGTCCGGCGTCTGTTGCAGATGCTCGGCGTGCTGCTGGTCCTGTCCTTGCTGGTCTTCTTCTGGTTACGCATGCTGCCCGGCGGCCCGGTCTCGGCACTGCTGGGTGAGCGTGCGACGCCGCAGACTCGCGCCGCCATGGAGAAGGCTCTTGGCCTCGACCAGCCGTTGCCGATGCAATACCTGCGCTTCCTGAACAACGCGATCCACGGCCAGTTCGGCACCTCGATCGCCGTGCAACCCGGCGCCGATGCGATGCAGGTCTTCCTCAACCGCCTACCGGCCACCATCGAGTTGTCGGTTTTGGCTTTGATCTTCGCGTTGGCGGCGGGGATCCCGTTGGGCTACCTGGCCGCTCGGCATCGCGGCACGTTCCTCGACGGCGGATCGGTGATCATCTCCCTGATCGGTGTCGCGGTGCCGGTCTTCTTCCTGGCGTTCCTGCTCAAGTACGTCTTCGCGGTCGAGTTGCACTGGTTGCCGCTGAACGGCCGCCAGGACCCCAACCTCGATGCGACCCGCGTCACCGGGTTCTACATCCTCGACGGGATCATCACCCGCGAGTACGACGCGGCCTGGGACGCGTTCAAACACCTGATCCTGCCCGCCCTGGCCCTGGCCTCGATCCCGTTCGCAGTGGTGTTGCGGATCACCCGCGCCTCCGTGCTGGAGGTGATGGACGAGGACTACGTGCGCACCGCAGAGGCCAAGGGTCTGACCAACCGGACGATCCGCAGCCGACACATCATGCGCAACGCGATGCTGCCGGTGGTGACGACGATCGGTCTGCAGGTCGGCGGCTTGCTCACCGGCGCCGTGCTCACCGAGACGGTGTTCTCCATCGCCGGGCTGGGTGACGCGATGAACGTCGGGTTCTCCCAGAAGGACTACCCGGTGCTGCAGATCCTGATCCTGATGGCGGCCGTCACGTACGTCGTGGTGAACCTCCTGGTCGATATCGCCTACGCGTATCTGGACCCGAGGGTGAGGACGCGATGAGCCCCATGTCTCGCAAGAAGGAGCGCATCGACGACCTGGCCCGATCCGGCAACACCGCTGTCCTGGAGCGCACGGACGAAGCCGGCGCGGTCAAGGACAGTGAGGGAGTCAGCCTGCTGGCGTCGGCGTGGCGGCGGCTGCGTCACAACCCGATGTTCCTGTTCGGACTGGCCATCGTGGCGATCTTCCTCTTCGTGGCGATCTTTGCCCCTTTGCTTGCGCGGCACGATCCCGTCACGCAGTACCTGATCAGCCAGGTCACCCCCAACACTCCGATCCCGCCGGCCCAACCGGGCTTCCCGCTGGGTGGCGACGACCAGGGCCGCGACTTGCTGTCCCGGTTGATCTGGGGTTCGCGCCAGACGCTGCTGGTGGGGGTCGGCGCGACCGTCGCCGGTCTGCTGGGCGGTCTGATCCTCGGCACGCTGGCCGGCGCACTCGGCGGCTGGGTCGACTCGGTGGTCATGCGCATCGTCGACGTGATGCTGTCGGTGCCGTCGCTGCTGCTGGCGGTCTCGGTCGCGGTGCTGTTCGGTCAGGCGTCGCAATGGACCGTCATCCTGGCCATCGGTATCGCGCAGGTACCGATCTTCGCCCGCTTGCTGAGAGGTTCGATGCTCGCCCAACGCGGCAGCGATCACGTCCTCGCGGCCCGGGCACTCGGCGTACGGGAACGATCGATCGTCTTCCGGCACATGCTGCCCAACTCCCTCGGACCGGTCCTCGTCCAGGCCACGATGGTGGTGGCGACCTCGATCATCGACGCCGCCGCTCTGTCCTTCCTGGGTCTGGGCAACCCCGACGACTCCTCACCCGAATGGGGCCAGATGCTCGGCAACTCAGAGCAATTCATCGACACCTACCCGCACATGGCCTTCTACCCGGCGATCTGCATCATCGTGGTCGCGCTCGGCTTCACCCTGGTCGGTGAGTCACTGCGTGAGGCTCTGGACCCCAAGAGCCGGCGATGAACACCGAGCAGGCGATGAACTCCGAGCAGGCGGCGAGCGCGCCGTTGCTGAGCGTGCGCGACCTCACGGTGACCTTCGGCCGCGGTGACAGCGCGTTCCGGGCGGTCGACGGCGTCGACTTCGATGTGCGGGCCGGGCAGACCGTCGGCCTGGTGGGTGAGTCCGGTTGCGGCAAGTCGGTCACGTCGCTGGCGATCATGGGCCTGCTGCCACGGCGGGGCAACACCGTCACCGGCACGGCCACCTTCGACGGCACTGATCTGCTGTCGCTGTCGCCGCGGGCGATGCGCGACCGCCGTGGCCGCGATCTGGCGATGATCTTCCAGGACCCGCTGTCCTCCTTGAACCCGGTGGTGCCCATCGGCACCCAGGTCACCGAGGTCATGACCCGCCACCGTGGCTTGTCCAAGAAGGCCGCCACTCCCCTGGCCCGGGACCTGCTGGAGCGGGTGGGGATCCCGGACCCGGACCGGCGGCTGAAGGAGTACCCGCACCAGCTGTCCGGCGGGATGCGCCAGCGCGCGTTGATCGCCATGGCATTGGCGTGCGAGCCGCGGCTGCTGATCGCCGACGAACCGACGACTGCGTTGGACGTCACCATCCAGGCGCAGATCCTGGCGCTGCTCAAGGAGTTGGTCACCGACTCCAACACCGCCTTGGTCATGATCACCCACGACCTGGGCGTCGTGGCCGGCTTGTGCGATGAGGTCAATGTGCTGTACGGCGGCAAGATCGTCGAGCGCGCCTCCCGCCATGAGCTGTTCGAGAGTCCGCGCCATCCCTACACCAATGGGCTGCTGGGCTCGATCCCCCGGCTCGATGCCCCTCGCGGGGAACGGCTGAACCCGGTCCCAGGGTCGGTTGCCGACAACCTGCCATGGACGCACGCGTGTGCCTTCGCGCCTCGGTGCTCGCAACCGGTCGAGGCGTGTGTGCAGCAGATGCCGCAGTTGACCGACGACGGGGACCGGTTGTTGCGGTGCCACAACCCGGTCCGGGCCGAGCAGGAGGTTTCAGCGTGAACCTGGTGGATGCCAAGGACGTCGCGGTCCACTTCCCGATCAAGGGCGGCCTGATCTTCGACAAGACCGTCGGTTACGTCTACGCGGTGGACGGCATGGACCTGCAGATCGAGGAGGGCGAAACCTACGGCTTGGTCGGCGAATCCGGTTGCGGCAAGTCGACTTTCGGTCGCGCGCTGCTGTGGTTGGACGAGCCGACCGGAGGCAGCGTCACGATCGACGGCGATGACCTCGCATCGCTGTCGAAGGAGGCGCTGCGGCGCAAGCGCAAGGACATGCAGATGGTCTTCCAGGACCCGCTGTCCAGCCTGGATCCGCGTCAGACCGTCGAGTCCCTGCTGCTGGAGGGGATGGCCGCACACGGCCTGGCCAAGGACAAGAAGGCCGCGGGCACCCGTCTGCGGGAACTGCTCGCCGCCGTCGGTCTGCCGCCCCAGGCGTTGTCGAAATACCCGCACGAGTTCTCCGGCGGCCAGCGGCAGCGCGTCGGTATTGCACGGGCGTTGTCGGTCGACCCCAAACTGATCGTGGCCGACGAACCGGTGAG
Source organism: Branchiibius cervicis (assembly GCF_042661605.1). Classification (NCBI taxonomy): domain Bacteria; kingdom Bacillati; phylum Actinomycetota; class Actinomycetes; order Micrococcales; family Dermacoccaceae; genus Branchiibius; species Branchiibius cervicis. The sequence goes on along the minus strand of NZ_JBHSWJ010000002.1, from coordinate 671,278 downwards.
TGCCCTGGACGTTTCGGTGCAGGCACAGGTGATCAACCTGCTGGAAGACCTGCAGGAGCAGTTCGGCCTGACCTACCTGGTCATCTCACACGACCTGGCGGTGGTGCGGCACATCAGCGACCGGGTCGGCGTGATGTACCTGGGCTCGCTGGTCGAGGAAGCGCACGCGGACGACCTCTACGCCGCGCCGCTTCACCCTTACACGCGAGCGCTCATGTCCGCCGTGCCCGTCCCCGACCCGACCGCCGAGGACACCCGCGAGCGGTTGCTGCTGACCGGTGACCTGCCCAGCCCGGCCAACCCGCCCAGTGGCTGCCGGTTCCACACCCGGTGCCCCTGGAAACAGGAAACCCGCTGCGACACGGAGCGGCCGCAGCTGCGATCGGTAGCCATCGACGGCGTCCCCGAAACTCACCGAGTGGCATGCCACTTCGCGGAAGGAATCTTCGACGGCAGCCTGAAGCAACATGAGGTCGAGGCGGTGGTCGTCGATCCGGCAGCGGCCGGCGCACCCGATGAAGGCGACCTGTTCCAACACGGTTCGGTCTCGGAGTTGTAGAGCCTGACCTTCCTGGACGTCCCCGCTGGTCGCCGGGCACAGTATTGCCGTGAGTGAGCAGACGGTAACCCCGCACGAGGGCGAGGCCCATCACGAAGGTGTCGCCTCGAAGCTGAACTGGCTGCGAGCCGGTGTGCTCGGCGCCAACGACGGCATCGTCAGTGTCGCCGGCATCGTGGTCGGTGTGGCAGGCGCCAGTTCGGAGCGCTCCGACATCGCGGTGGCCGGCGTGGCCGGCCTGGTGGCCGGCGCCCTGAGCATGGCGGCCGGCGAGTACGTGTCCGTGAGCACCCAACGCGACACCGAGAAGGCGTTGATCGCCAAGGAGAAGGCCGAACTGCGGGACATGCCCGAGGAGGAGTTGGAGGAGCTCACCCAGATCTACCAGGGCAAGGGCTTGGACCGGAACCTGGCCGAGCAGGTCGCCCATCAGCTCACCGAGCGCGACCCGCTCGCCGCTCACGCCGATGCGGAGCTGAACATCGACCCAGAGGAACTGACCAACCCCTGGGAGGCCGCGTTCGCCTCGTTCCTGGCGTTCACGGTCGGCGCGGCCCTGCCGCTGCTGGCGATCCTGCTGCCCGGCCCGACGTGGCGGGTGCCCATCACCTTCATCGCCGTGATCATCGCCTTGGTCATCACCGGTTCGGTATCAGCCCGCCTGGGCGGCGCCCCCGTCGGGCGTGCGGTGCTCCGCAACGTCGCCGGCGGCGCGCTCGCCATGGCCATCACGTACGGCATCGGCCACGCGATCGGCATGGCCATCTGACATCCGCCCGGGAACGGTGACACTACGTTGTCGCTCTGCCGTCCCACGCTGGACCCATGGACACCACCACCAGCACCCTGACCCCCGCCGAATCCGCGCTGGCCACCTTTGGTCATGAAAGTGCCGAGCTGAGTGCGCAGCACGCTGCGCAATGGTCCGCCAACACCGGCGACCTCTACGAACTCCCCGCCGGAATGACCTGGCCGCAATATCGGGCCAGCGCCTCGATCGGCGAGCCGAGGCTCGACCCGGGCGGGCGCGATGAGGTGATCGGCGGCGTACCCGTCCGGATCATCGAACCGATCGCGCGGCCCATCCGCGGCACGTACCTCTACCTGCACGGCGGCGGGTGGTGCCTGGGCTCCCATCGCACAACCGATAGCCGGCTGCGGGCGATCGCCGAGCACACCGGAATGCGAGCGATCTCGGTGGGTTACCGGCAACCGCCCGAGCATCCCTTCCCGGCCTGCCTGGAGGACTGCGTAGCGGTCGCGGACGCGACACAGGGGCCGCGACTGATCGGCGGTGATTCAGCCGGGGCTCACGTGGCCGCGCTCGTGCTGCAACAGCGCCCGGGCTCCTGGCTGGGCGCGCTGCTCACCTTCGGTGTCTACGACCTTGCCGGTACGCCGAGTGCGGGCTCCCGCTTGGACACTCCCGTGGCCATGTTGCTGGCCGGGGTCCCGCAGGAGCGGTGGCGCGAGCCGCAGTTCTCTCCGCTCTACGGTGACCTCACGGGGATGCCGCCGGCCCTCTTCACCGTGGGCACCCGTGACACGCTGTTGGACGACACGTTGTGGATGGTCGCTCGCTGGCGACAGGTGGCGCTGGCCCGATTGGAGGTCGTCGCCGGCGCCGGACACGCCTACACACTGGCCGATCTCCCGGCTCGCTACGAGACCGAGAGGCTCTACCGGGACTGGCTCACCGAGCGCCTTGAGGCAGCACACTGAACTCATGACACGGCTGGATCGTCTCTTCGCGCTCACGGAGAGGTTGCGGGCAGCCAGTCCCCGGCTCGTGACGGTCGCCGTGCTCGCGGCGGAGCACGACGTCAGTGAGCGCACAATCCAGCGGGATTTGCAGACGCTCATGGCCAGCGGCGTGCCGGTGCGCTTCGAGGATGGCCGCCGCGGCGGCTGGACGATCGATGCGCAGCACAGCCTGCCGCCGCTGAATCTGACCGAAGGCGAGGCCGTCGCCGTGCTGCTCGCGCTCACCGAGACCGGACGCATGCCCTACGGCTCCACAGCGGAGTCAGCGTTGCGCAAGGTCCGGGCCGGCCTGGGGTCGCGGGCCAAGGATCACGTCGGACAGTGGGATTCGCAGGTCGCCGTGGTCGCCAAGGAACCGGTGGCCCGCGACATCCTGCGCGCCATCGAGACGGCGGTGACGACCTCGACGGCGCTCACCCTGGACTACACCGCGGGCGACGGCGCGATGAGTGAGCGCGTTGTCGAGCCGGTCGGCATGCTGCGCGGACAGGATCATTGGTATCTGATCGCCTGGTGCCGGACCCGGCAGGGTTTCCGCGCCTTTCGCACCGACCGCATGCGTCGCGCCACCGGCAGCGACGAGCCGGTGGCGCGACGGGACCTGTCCGCGGTGTTGCGGGAGGAAGGCGTGCAGATCCGCTAGTGGTCGACTGCTCCTTCAGCCCCCACGCCGGTGAGCGAACGCACTTCCAGCTCAGCCCACTTCGCCTCGTTGTGCTCCTTGCTGGTCACGGTGCCGAGCCAGCCGAGGAAGAAGCCGATCGGGATCGAGACGATGCCCGGGTTGTCCAGCGGGAACCAGTGGAAGTCCACGCCCTGCAACATCGATTCGCTCTTGCCGGTCGCCGCGACCACCGGCTTACCGGACACCACCGGGGAGAAGATGATCAGCGTCACCGACGAGATCAACCCGCCGTAGATGCTCCACACGGCGCCGCGGGTGTTGAATCGCTTCCAGAAGAGGGAGTACAGGATCGTCGGCAGGTTCGCACTCGCGGCGACCGCGAAGGCCAGTGCCACCAGGAAGGCGACGTTCTGGCCGATGGCGAAAATGCCGCCGATGATCGCCACCGCACCCAGCGCCAGTGCGGACAACCGGGCGACCTTGACCTCCTCCTCGGGGGTCGCGGTGCCCTTCTTGATCACCGAGTTGTAGACGTCGTGCGACAAGGAGGCGCTGGCCGTGATGGTCAGACCCGCCACGACCGCGAGGATCGTCGCGAACGCGATGCCGGCGATGATGCCCAGCAGCACCGTGCCGCCCAGTTCGAACGCCAGCAACGGGGCGGCCGAATTCGCTTTACCGGGAGCAGCATTGATCTTCTCGGAGCCGACCAGGGCCGCGGCGCCGTACCCGATGACCAGGGTCAGCAGGTAGAAGATACCGATCAGCCAGATGGCCCAGACGCCCGAGCGACGAGCCTCCTTGGCCGACGGCACGGTGTAGAAGCGCATCAGCACGTGCGGCAGACCGGCCGTGCCGAGCACCAACGCAAGGGACAGCGAGATGAAGTCGATCTTGGTCGTGGTGTCCTTGCCGTACTTCGCACCCGGGTTGAGCAGCTTCTCCCCGCCGGCGTCGGCGGCCCCGCCGAGCAGGCTGGACAGGTTCATCCCGAACTTGCCGAGGGTCCAGACACTCATCACGAAGACGCCGATGATCAGCAGCGTCGCCTTGATCATCTGCACCCAGGTGGTGCCTTTCATCCCGCCGACCAGGACGTAGACGATCATCAGTACGCCGACCGCGATGACCACGATCCGCTGGCCGACGGCGCCGTCGATGCCCAGCAGCAGCGCGACCAGGCCGCCGGCACCGGCCATCTGGGCCAACAGGTAGAAGAAGGACACCGCCAAGGTGGAGATCGCCGCCGCCATCCGCACCGGGCGCTGCTTGAGCCGGAAGGACAGCACGTCGGCCATCGTGTACTTGCCGACGTTGCGCAGTAGTTCGGCGACGAGCAGCAGGGCGATCAGCCATGCGACCAGGAAGCCGATCGAGTAGAGGAAGCCGTCGTATCCGGTCAAGGCGATGGCTCCCGCGATGCCGAGGAAGGACGCCGCCGACAGATAGTCACCGGCGATCGCGATGCCGTTCTGCCGCCCGGAGAAGGCGCGTCCGCCGGCGTAGAAGTCGGTCGCCGACCGGTTCGTGCGCGAGACGCGCAGCACGATGTAGAGGGTGAAAGCGACGAACAACAGGAAGATCCCGATGTTCAGCGCCGGGCTGCCGACGGTCGCTGCGGCCTGGATGCTGAGCGTGTTCATTCGCCCTCCTCCGCCATTCGCGCTTTCATCCTGCTGGCGATGGCCTCGGCCCGCGGGTCCAACTCCTTGTCGGCCCAGCGCACGTAGAGCATCGTGATCGCGAACGTCGACACGAACTGCAGCAGGCCGAAGATCAATCCGATGTTGATGTTGCCGATCACCTTCTTGGACATGAAGTCGTGCGCGAACACCGCGCACAGCACATACAGGAAGTACCAGGTCAGGCCGGCGATCGTCATCGGGAAGACGAAGCCGCGGAACTTCTTTCGCATCTCGATGAACTCGTCGCTGCGCTGCACCTCCTCGGCGAGCGTCGGTTCTTCTTGGACGTCGTTGGCCACGGGCGCCACCTTCCTTGCGTTCTGTGTCGAGGCGTTCTGCGTCGACCACCGGCGGATCGATCCGCCCTAGAGTGACCTGGATCACAGGACGGGCGGGGCGCCCCCGGCTCCCGATGCGCCAGGCGCACGGTTCGGATCGGCGTACGGCGAGGGGTCGGGCGACGAGCGGTAGGCGAGCCGCGACGAACGGTCAGCGCGCGCTGACCCCGACCTGCTCGGGAGTGTGCAGCCGCATCAGCACCCCGACGGTGCGCGCCGGGACACTGCCCGGGGTGGCCAGTGAGACGACGGCCATCACCGCGAAGGTCAGCGGCGTGCACCACGCGGCCGGTTGGCTGAGTAGTGCGCCCGGCCAACCGGCCAGGTCGCGGTTGACCATTGTGATCACGACCGCGCCTGTGGCCGTGAGGCCGCCGACGAGTAGGCCGGCCACCGCGCCGGCCCGGCTCAGGCCGCGCCACCAGATCCCGAGCACCAGCAGCGGCGCGAAGGTGGCTGCGGCGACTGCGAACGCCAGGGTGACCGTGGTTGCCAACCCGACGGAGGGCAGCAGGATCGAGGCGACGTACGGCGTTCCGAGCGCCGCGAGCGCCGCCACCCGGAAACCGCGCAGCGGCTGGGAGCCCCTGGAGCCACGGCCCTCCCACAGGTCGTGGTGCAGAGCGCCGGTGACGGACATCGCCAGTCCGGAGGCGGTCGACAGGAAGGCGGCGAACGCTCCGCCGGCGACGACCGCGGTCAGCAAGTGGGCCGGGACACCGGATGCGGTCGCGTCGGGCAGCCCGAGCACGACGGCATCAGTCGTCGCAGCGGTCTGCGCCGGGTCCAGGTAGACCCGCGCGAGCACGGCCCACAGCGGCGGGAAGAGATAGAAGACCCCCAGCAGGGCGATCACCGCGACGGTGGTGCGGCGGGCGTCGGTGCCGTCGGGGTTGGTGTAGAAGCGCACCAGGATGTGCGGCAGACCCATCGCTCCCAGCGCCAGGGCGACCAGAGTGCTCCAGGTGGCGTAGACCGGATGGCCGTGCTGCCCGAGGCCCCACAGCGGACCTGCCCATCCCGGATCCGGAGGGGCCATCCCAGGCCGGTCCTGCACCCACCAGTAGGCCAGCAGGATGCACACCGGAACACTGATCGCCGTCAGCTTGAGCCAGTACTGCATCGCCTGGACGGCCGTGATGGATCGCATCCCGCCGGAGGCAACGTTGGCCAGCACGACGACCGCCACGATCAGCCCGCCGATCCAGGTGGGCCAGCCCGTCAGGTGGGTCAGCGCGAGCCCGGCGCCCTGGAACTGCGGCAGCAGGTAGAGCCACCCGATCGCGATCACCAGCACCGCGGCGAGTCGTCGCACAGCCACCGAGTCCAGCCGCATCTGGGCAAAGTCGGCCAAGGTGTAGGCACCCGAGCGGCGCAGCGGGGCGGCCACGAGGACGAGCAGTACGACGTAGCCGACGGTGTATCCGACCGGCAGCCACAGTAGGTCGACCCCTCGTTCGTAGACCAGAGCAGCTACCCCGAGAAATGATGCGGCAGAGAGGTATTCGCCGCAGATGGCACTTGCATTGCGCCACGGGCGGACCGTCCGACCGGCGACGTAGAAGTCGCTGGTGGGACGTGACCATCGCAGGCCCCAGGAGCCGACCGCCAGCGTGAGCACGCACACCGCGAGGACGGCGCCGAGCGAGAGCCACTGCGTCACGCACTGTCCTCCGCGACGGCATCGGCGAACTGTTGCTCGATGCGGGTACTGGCCCGCACGTAGAACCGGGCGGCCAGATAGGCGGCCGGGTACACCAGAACACCGAGCAACCACCAGGGCACGCCGATCCCGGCGATGCGCGTGGTGCCGATGGCCGGCACCAGGGAAAAGGCGAGCGGCAGTCCGCCGAGCACCAGGGCGCCCACCGCCAGGACCGTCAGGCTCAGCCGTAGCTGGGCGCGCATCAACCCGGCGAGGTACACCTCCCCGACGTCGCTCTGCTCCCGCAGTTCGACTGCGCGCGGGCGGTTTCGGGGGCTCGGGCAGCGGTCGCGGAACTGGTGATCCGCACCCGGCGGGACTCGGCCATGTCAGCCGGTTTGCCGCAGGAGACGGTCGCGCAGCGCCCGCGTGTGCCGCCGACTGACGCTGAGTTCCTCGCCGTCGACGACGACCGTGCAGTGGCCGTCGCGCATCCGCACCTGACCGACGTATCTGGTCGAGACCAGGATGCTGCGGTGAATACGGATGAATCCGGCTGCTTCCCAGCGCTGTTCGAGAGTGGCCAGCGGGATGCGCACCAGGTAGGAGTCGGTGTCGGTGTGCAACCGCGCGTAGTCCCCCTGCGCTTGGACGTACCGGATCTCGTCGCGTCGTACGAACCGGGTCACTCCGGCGCGCTCGACCGGGATGGTTTCCTCATCCGATGCCGGCTCCTGCGGGCCCGGGAGGGCTCGGGCACCGCTGACCCGACGTACCGCTTCGGCCAGGCGCTCGGCCCGCACGGGCTTCATCAGGTAGTCGGCGACCTGCAAGGCGAACGCGTCGACGGCGTACTGCTGATGCGCGGTCACCAGCACGACCTGGGGCCGCTGCGCGAACCGGGCGATGACCCGGGTCAGGTCCATGCCGTCGAGGCCGGGCATGCTCACGTCGCTGAAGACGACGTCGATCTCCTGAGCGTCCAGGATGCGCAGCGCCTCCGACCCGCTGGCCGCGGCGTGGACGGGCCCGATGCGGTCGTCGGCCGCGAGCAGATGTACCAACTCGTCCCGGGCAGGAGCCTCATCGTCGACCACCAGCACCCGCAACGGTGCAGAGGGTGTGATGGGCGACACAGGACTCACGGGTCCAACCTATTTCACGCGTGCACGTGCTCCGCGAACTTGGGCACGTGAAGAGTCACCTTCGCGCCCTCACCCGGCGCGGTCTCGACGACCAGGCCGTAGGAATCGCCGTAGACCTCCCGCATCCGCGCGTCCACGTTGCCCAGCCCGATGGAGTCCGAACCCTGACCGTCCAGGGTCCGCTGGATGGTCTGCGGATCGGCCCCGACGCCGTCGTCCTCGATGACGATCTCAGCCACCGGGCCGGCGTCCCGGGCGGTGATGCTGAGGACGCCGACCCCTTCCTTGGCGGCCAGCCCGTGCCGGACCGCGTTCTCCACCAGCGGCTGGACGGCCAGGTAGGGCAGCGCGACCGGCAGGACCTCGGGCGCGATCAACAGCTCGATCTGCAGCCGGTCCCCGAACCGCGCCTGCTCCAGCTCCAGGTAGCGCTGCACGTTGCGCAATTCGTCGGCGAGCGTGGTGAACTCCCCACCGCGCAGTGAGTAGCGGGTGAAGTCGGCGAATTCCAGCAGCAGATCCCGGGCGCGGTCAGGATCGGTGCGTACGAAGGAGGCGATCGCGGTCAGGCTGTTGTAGATGAAATGCGGACTGATCTGCGCGCGCAACGCCCGCAGTTCCGCCGCCATGGCGCGGGTGCGCTCACGCCCCACCTCGGCGACCTCCAGCTGGGAGGAGACGTACCCGGCGACCTGCTCGGTGGCGCGTACCAGGCCGGGGCCGGTCTGCGGCCCGTACGCCGCGAGGGTGCCGACCACTCGCTGGTCGACCACCAGCGGGGTCACCAGACCGCTGCGGATCGGACAGTCCGGGTCGGCGCACACCAGGTCGCCGGGATCGATCAGGACCGTGCGGCCCGTCTCGATCGCCCGGCGGAGGTGAGCGGGCGCCGTACGTCGATGGTGGGCTTCCCCGGCGCCCTCCCAAGCCAGCACCCCGCTCAGATCCCCCAGCGCCACAGCGGGCGTACCCAGGATCGCCTGCAGCGGCCGCGCCGCACGGGCAGCGCCGTCCGGGGTCAGGCCCTCGCCGAGGTCACCGGCCGCGTCGGCCGCGGTGCGCAGGGTGCGGTAGGTCGCGCGATCGACATCGGACACGAAACCGGTCGCGCTCTGCCGGCGGTGGAGGGCGACCGCGGCCCACAGGAAGACGAAGAAGGCCGCGACCACGGCAGCGGTGGGCCAATGCATTCCTGCATCGAACCATCCGCGAACCCTTGCCTGGCACCGCGGATTGTGAGTAAATCATTCCGGCCCACGAACGAAACCGAAGCGTTGGAGCAATATCACAGTGGCTTATGAGCATCTATACCGCGATGCGCGACGGATTCCGTTCTGGTTGGACACTCCCGACCGGCCAGCCCCGCGACCGGCTCTGACCGGCGACGTTACGTGTGACCTGGCGGTCGTCGGCGGCGGATTCAGCGGCCTGTGGACGGCACTGTTGGCCAAGGAGGCCGACCCCTCCCGCGATGTCGTGCTGTTGGAGGGCGATCGCCTCGCGTGGGCCGCGACCGGTCGCAACGGCGGCTTCTGCGCGGCAGACCTGACGCACGGCTACGACAATGGCCTGTCCCGCTTCGGTGAGGCGGCGATGCCGGGGATCCAAGCCCTCGGCATGGCCAACCTCGACGCCATCGAAGCCACGGTGCGGAACCTGGGCATCGACTGCGATTTCGAACGCACCGGTGAGATCGACGTCGCCACGCAGTCCCATCAGCTGGCCGAACTCGGCGACGACGTCATGACCGCGCAGGAGGTGCGCGCCGAACTGGACTCCCCCACGTTCCTGGGCGGCGTCTGGGACAAGACCGGTGTCGCAATGCTCAACCCGGCCAAGCTCGCCTGGGGGCTGGCGGACGCCGCGGAGGCACTCGGCGTACGTATCGTGGAGAACACCCCGGTCCGCTCACTGTCGGCCGGGTCGCGCATCGCCTTGGGCACCGACCACGGGACCGTGCACGCCGACCGGGTTGCCCTCGGCACCAACGTTTTCCAGCCACTGCTGCGGCGGCTGCGGCTCTACACCGTCCCGGTCTACGACTACGTGCTGATGACCGAGCCGCTGAGCGACGCGCAACTGGACTCGATCGGTTGGCGCAACCGGCAGGGCTTCGGCGACGCCGGCAACCAGTTCCACTACTACCGCCTGTCCGCGGACAACCGGATCCTGTGGGGCGGCTACGACGCCATCTATCACTTCGGCCGCAAGATCAAGCCGGAGTACGACGACCGGCCGGCGACGTTCGAGACGCTCGCTGCGCACTTCGTCGAGACGTTCCCGCAACTGGCGGGGCTACGGTTCAGCCACCGCTGGGGCGGGGCCATCGACACCTGTACCCGGTTCTTCGCGTTCATCGACACAGCGATGGACGGCCGGGTCGCGTACGCGATGGGTTACACCGGATTGGGTGTCGGGGCAACGCGATTCGGCGCCCAGGCGATGCTGGACCTGCTCGACGGCAAGGACACCGAGATCACCCGATCCCCCTGGTAACGACGAAACCGTTGCCCTTCCCACCAGAACCTCTTGCCTACACGGGGATTCAGCTGACCCGGGCGTCGTTGGCCCGGGCGGACTCACATGAGGGCCACCGCAACCTGTGGCTGCGGACCTTGGACCGGTTCGGGTTGGGGTTCGACTCATGACGTCTGACCGAGAGCTGCGGACAGTTCACGTCCTATCCCGGCAGCTGAAGACCCTGCCGTTGGTCGGGATCATCTTCTTCAGCGTGTCCGGCGGCCCGTTCGGGCTCGAGGAGTCGATCAGCAGCGGCGGCGCGGGTATGACGATGCTGATGCTGCTGTTGATCCCGGTGGTCTTCGGCATCCCGGTGTCCCTGATGGCGGCGGAGCTGGGCTCGGCCATGCCGGTCGAGGGCGGCTACTACTACTGGGTCAAGGCCGGCCTGGGCCGGTTCGCCGGCTTCACCGAGGGCGCCTGGCAATGGATGAACAGCTTCCTGGACACCGCGCTCTACCCGATCGTCTTCGCCGACTATCTAGCGACCTACTGGTCTCCGGCCGAACGCGGCCAGGGAGTGTTGTTCTCCTTCTTCGACGGCCAGTTCAGTGTCGACACGCACTGGATGGTCGCGGTCGTCTTCATGGTCATCCTGGCCGCGCTCAACATCCGGGGCTCGCGGGTGGTCGGCGACAGCTCGCTGCTGCTGTTCGTCGTCGTCATGGTGCCGTTCGCGGTCTTGTCGGTCTACGGCATCGTGCACAACTTCCAGCACAACAGCTGGGACAAGGTCGTCTCGCCGTTCACCCTGCCCGACCAGACGTCGTTCAGCGCGTTCGGGGCATGCCTGGGCATCGTGATCTGGAACTACATCGGCTGGGAGAACCCCTCGACGCTGTTGGCGGAGGTCGACAGACCGGCCCGCACCTTCCGTCGGGCCCTGCTCATCGCGATCCCGTTGATCACCGTGAGCTACGTACTGCCGATGATGGCGGCGCTCGGTTCGGGGTTGCACGAAGATCTGGGTGACTGGGCGGACGGCGACTTCGCCTCTGTGGGAACGCTGCTCGCGGGCCACTGGCTCGGGCTGCTGATCGCCTTCGGTGTCGGTATCGCCCAGATCGGCCTCTTCTCCTCGCTGTTGATGAGCGGCTCACGAGTGCCGCGGGTCCTCGCGGCGGACGGTTACTTACCGCGCTGGGTCGCCAAGGACCACCCGAAGTACAAGACCCCCGTGGCCGCCATCGTGTTGTCCGTGGTCATCTTCGCGATCTTCTGCACCATGGACTTTTCCGCGTTGGTCGACGCCGACGTGCTGACCAACATGGCGGCCATTCTGCTGGAGTTCGCCGCGTTCATCGCGCTGCGCCGCAAACTGCCGGGCATGGTGCGGCCCTACAAGGTCCCCGGTGGCATGGCGGGAGCGCTGTCCCTGGTGGTCTTCCCGCTGATCTTCACGATCTGGCTGGCATGGAGCACCTTCACCGACGAGCCGGCCGCCTTCTGGATCGGCATCATCATCCTGGTGCTGGGCGTGGCGCTCTATCCAGTGGCCAACCGGATGCTCAAACGCGGCGAACCGGACGCGCCGGTGGAGTCGGACCTGGTCGACCTCGGACCATCGGTCGACACCACCGCTGCCCTCAACCGCGGTCTGACGGTCTAGGCGATCACCTGCTGGATCGCGGTGACGACCTCGGGCGCGTCGGGTTCGGTGCGTGATCCGAACCGGGCGACGACGTTGCCGTCAGCGTCGATCAGGAATTTGGCGAAGTTCCACTCGATGTCCTCGCCGTCGCCGATCAGTGTGCGGTAGATCGGGTGGCGGCCCTCACCATTGACCTCGATCTTCTCGCTCAACGGGAACGTCACCCCGTAGGTGGCGCTGCAGAACTCGGCGATCTCGTCGGCAGAACCCGGCTCCTGCCCGTTGAACTGGTTGCACGGGAAGCCGACGACCGCGAATCCGTTGTCGGCATAGTCCTTCTCGAGTTGCTCCAAAGCGGTGTACTGCGGGGTCAGGCCGCACTTGGAGGCCACATTGACCAGGAGGGCCGGCTGGCCGCCGGTCAGGTCCCGCAGGGTGCCCGGCGTGCCGTCGAGACGGGCGATGGATTCGTCGAGGATGCTCATGACCCTCACTCTAGAGTCGGAGTATGACCGCGCCTGAGCCGACCATTCTGGCCACCTCCGGCGGACTGCGCTCCGGTGAGCGCACTTACTGGGAGTTCGCGCCACTCACCACCTATGCCGTCGACCTTTCGGGGGTCGCGGGGCGCGCACCGAGGGTCTGCTTCATCTCCACCGCGGTGGGTGACAACCCCATGGTCATGCACAACCTGTCCGAAGCCGGCCGGGTCGCGGGGTACGCCGTGTCCCACCTCCAACTGTTCGGCATGCCCAACGTGTCCTCCATCGAGGAGCACCTGTTGACCCAGGACGTGGTGTGGGTGATGGGCGGTTCCGTAGCGAACCTGTTGGCGGTGTGGCGGGTGCACGGCGTCGACGTCGCGTTGCGCAACGCGTGGCGGGCCGGCGTCGTGCTGACCGGAGTGTCAGCCGGCTCGATCTGTTGGCACGTGGGCGGGACCACCGATTCCTTCGGCCCGCAGCTGGCGCCCATCACCGATGGACTGGGACTGCTGCCCTACGGGAACGGCGTGCACTACGACACCGAGGAACGACGCCGGCCGCTGCTGCAATCGCTCGTTGCCGACGGGACCCTACCGGACAGCTACTGCACCGATGACGGGGTCGGGATCGTGTATCGCGGTACCTCGTTCGCGGAGGCCGTGGCTGAAACCGGTTCCGGCGGCGCGTACTTCGTCACCCGGTCGGGTGACGGCGCGCAAGAGGACGCGATCGACGTACGGCGATTGTGATGGCCTGGCACGAATTCGAACGCTCCGTCGTGCTGGATTCCCGCAACGTGGCGGGGGCTCGAGCGGCCCTGTTCAACTGGCAGGTTCACCGGGACGCAGGGCTGCGGGTCACCCCCTGCTGCCCGATCACACTGGGTCAGAACGCAACGCTGATCTGGGCCTGGGGCATCGTGCGGGTAACTGCTCCCGTGCAGGTCATTGCAATCACCGAGGACGGGTTCACCTACCGAGCACTACCGGGACACCCCGAAGAGGGCGAGGAAACCTTCACGCTCCGGCAGGACGCCGACGGCTCAGTGCGGTTCACCGTCTCGGCCCGCTCGCGGCCGGCGACCTGGTGGGCCCGGATCGGCACTCCCCTGACGTCGTTGGTCCAGCGGCGGATAACGGATCGGTATCTGGGTGCCGCTCGCAGGCTGCCCTGAGGGCTACGCCTCCGCTAAAGCGGCGAGCCGGTCCAAGGACGCGCGCAACTGATCGGGCCCGGTAGCCCGAGCGCGCACCAATCGCTTCTCGTCGGTGAGGTCAGACCAGTCGTAGACGTGCGTGACCTCGGCACTTGTAGGGCTCAACGGCTTGATCTCCCAACGCCATTCATGTCCTGGTGAGGCCCCGCCCACCTCCGAGGGTCGCCATGCGATGACGCGACCCTCATCGAAAGCCACAACGTGGTTTTCGCGCACGTTGCCGTTGTTGAGGTGCATGACAAAAACGTCGCCTACCGCGTGCACGCGTTGCCCGGCATCCGCGTGGCCGAGGTTGTCGTTGCCGTCCCATCGCGGTTGGTTGGCCGGGTCGGCGATGAGCTCGAAGACGGTCGCTGCGGGGGCGTCGATCACCCGGCTGGCGGACACCCGGCGTAACTCAGTCATGGGCCCATCCCAGCACATCACGAGTGAGTTCGAGTTGACCAAGGTGCTGCGCAAGCTCGTGAATCACATGCAGGACGACCCACTGCGGCGTCACTGTTTCCAGATCGACGCTCGCCGTGGTGCCCCGGGCGTCCCGTCCGGTGATCCCATCCGCGGTGATCTGTTCCATCCAACCGGCGGTATCGGCACGAACCTGCGCGATCCTGTCCAGCAATTCGTCGGCCGTGCCGCTCGCCCGGAACTCGCCGCTGCGGTCCCGCGGCAGACCCAGGCCGCAGCCGAAAGTGCCCAGCCACCAACGACTCATCTCGATGCAGTGATGGACGATCGCGTACGCCGAGTTGGCGCCTTCCAGCCGCGGCCGCCGGTTGACCGCCGGATCACCGAGCTCCGTCACGATCACGGCTATCGCGGTCCAACAGCGTTCGCTGGTGTCCTGACATGCCTGCATCCAATCCGCCACGTCAGCACTCTGGCACAGGCCCCGGGTCGACCTCTCATAGTGTGGCAATGCACAGACCGAAGGAGTTCCCGTGTCATTCGTCCAACTGTTGTCGCTGATCCTCCTAGCGGGCGTCCTCGTCATTGCCATCTGGCGACGGATCAACATCGGAGTTCTCGCGCTGGCCGCCGCGTTCCCGGTGATGCTGATCTCGGGAGTCGACGCTGACACGTTGTACAAGTCCTTCCCGGGCAATCTGGTGGTCCTCATCGCCGGGGTGTCGATGTTGTTCGCACACCTGGAACGCAGCGGTGCACTCGCGGTGATCGTCGAACGGGTCTACGCGACGGTCGGTGACCGGACCTGGTTGCTCCCGTGGGCGGGGTTCTTCCTGGCAGCGGCTTTTTCGACAGCCGGCGCATTCTCGACCGCGCCGATCGCTTTCCTGGTGCCGATGATCGCGCACGTCACGACGCGCTATCGCGCCAGTTTCCTGCTGTGCGAACTGGGCGTCATCATTGGCGCCAACAGCGCCGGCTTGTCACCGCTCAACCCCACCGGGGCAGTCATCAAGACCGCGGCTGACAAGGCCGGCGTGCACTACAACACCTGGGCGCTGTGGGCGGCGTCGATGGGTGCGGCCATCATCGTGGTGGCCGTCCTGCAGGTCATCGATCGCGCGCGAGCCCGGAAGGGGCGCCAGTTCGCTCCCGAACCGGCGCCTGCGCAGGACTCATCGAGCGCCTCGTCGGCAACCCCTGCCTACGCATGGGCCAGTGCCGTCGGCCTGCTGGCCTTCGTGGTCTGCGTCGTCGTCTTCAAAACCGATGTCGGCATCACCTCGATGGTGGTCGTGGTCGTGCTGCAGCTGGTCTTCCGGCCCAGCGAACGGGCGATCCTGGGGCGTATTCCGTGGCCGAGCATCCTGCTGTTGACCGGTCTGCTGACCTACCTGGGCCTGATGAAGGACGTCGGCACGATGGACTCCATCGAGCGCGGCCTGGAGCACATCGGCACCGGAGCGCTGCTGATCCTGGTGATTGCCTACATCACCGTGCTCCTGTGCAACATCGAAAGCTCCACGATTGGGATCTTCGGCCTGATGACGCCCTTGGTATTCGTGTCGTTCGGCGACCAGGCCGGTCTGATCTGGGTGCTGATCGCGGTCTGCGTGCCCGCGGCATTGATGGTGATGAACCCGATCCATGTCGCCGGAACCCTCGTCATCGCCAACACCGCCACCAAGGACCAGGACCGACTCTTCCGCTACCTGTTGGGTACGGCGGTCAGCCTGGCCATCGTCGTACCTGCCGTCCTCTGGGTGCCCGCCGCGCTCCTGACCTGAGACCGGCATGATGGAGTGGTGGACCTGCTCGCCGACGCCGCCGAACGTGACCGCACCGACCCGCTCGCGCATACCCGGGACTTGTTCGTTCCGAGCGCGACACCGCTGGTCGCCTACCTGGACGGCAACTCCCTGGGCCGCCCGTTGAAGGCAACCCGCGAACGGCTCACTGCCCTGGTGGACGGCGCGTGGGGCACGCGGTTGATCCGATCGTGGGATGAGCAGTGGATGGACCTGCCGTTCGTCGTGGGCGATGCCCTCGGCGCCGCCTGTCTGGGAGCCGCACCGGGCCAGACGGCGATCGGTGACTCGACGACGGTCCTGCTCTACAAATTGTTGCGCTCTGCGGTCGCCCACGCCGGTCCTTCCCGTCCCGAGATCGTCCTGGACTCCGAGAACTTCCCTACGGATCGCTATGTGGCAGAAGGCATTGCGGTCGAGACCGGGGCGAAGTTGGTGTGGCTGCACCCGGACCCGTCACGAGGGGTGACCGTCGATGACGTCGCCGCCGTCGTCGGTCCGCACACCGGAGTCGTGCTGCTCTCGCACGTCGCCTACAAATCGGGTTACCTTTCCGATCTGCCGTCGATCACGCGAGTCGCCCACAACGCGGGGGCACTGGTGCTGTGGGATTTGTGCCACTCAGCCGGATCGGTGCCGGTCACACTCGATGCTGCCGGTGTCGACCTGGCTGTCGGATGCAGTTACAAGTACCTCAACGGCGGACCGGGAGCGCCAGCTTTCTGTTACGTCGCCTCGCGACTTCAACCGGTGCTCTCCCAACCGATCCAGGGTTGGATGGGCAACAGCGACGTGTTTGCCATGGGTCCGTCCTACGCACCCGCGGCAGGTATGCGGCGGTTCATCTCCGGGACCCCACCGGTGTTGGCGATGACCGGAATCCAGGACACCATCGCCTTGATCGACTCCGTGGGCATCGAAGCGGTCCGCGAAAAGTCCACCGGGCTCTGTGAATTCGTCATCGCGTACGTCGATTCGTCCTTGGCCGAGTACGGCGTGCAGGTGGCCTCGCCGCGCGACAGCGCCCAGCGCGGCGGCCACGTGACGCTGTCGCATCCGGACGCGCGTTCGCTCGTCGCAGCCCTGTGGGAGCGCGATGTGATCCCGGATTTCCGGGAACCGGACGGCATCCGGATCGGGGCTGCGCCGCTGTCGACCAGCTACGCCGAGGTGGCGCAGGGCCTGCTCAGCCTCGAATCGCTGCTGCGATCTGCGCCCTGACCTGCGGCCAGTACGGCGAGGCCGGATCTACGAGATCGAAGTGATGCGCGCCGCTGATCCACTGGGCGGGCAGATCGGCATTGACGTACGGGGGCACCGACTCGTCACCATCGCCATGCACGATGATCAGTCGCTGCCACTCGCCGATCCCGCTGGGATCCAACGCATTCCAGTCCTTCGGCCGCTCCTCGGGGGTCCCTCCGATCCAGTCACGTACGGCGTGGCTGCCGTGACCGCCGGCATGGGACTTCGCGAAATCACCGACCGGTGCCAGAGCGACCGCACGCCGACCGAGGGTGTTTGCATGGAGCATGACCAGCGCTCCGCCGGCCGAGTGCCCGACCCACGTCCCGTCACCGATCGCCTCGTCGAGGTCGTGTAGATCCCGCACGCTGGCCCACGGGTCACCCGGTAGGCGCCGGTACTCGGCCAGGGCCACGCGATGGCCCTCAGCAGAGAGCGCCGCGGCCATGGGCCGCAGGTGGGTTCGGTCGACGGACGGCCGGAAGTAGCCCCCGTGTACCAGGACGATCAGCGGATGGTGCGGGTCGCCGTACTCCTCCCAGACCTGATCGGGATCCGGCCCGTACGCCGAGAGCCGGCCCGTTGGCTCGTCGTTGGCGAGCAGCCGGGTGAGGACATCGTCCTCAGTCGTCAATCGCAACCATTACGTCGGAGGCCTTGACCACGGCGTACGCCTGCTGACCGACGGTCAGGCCCAGGTCGTCGACGGCCTCGTTGGTGATGGCGGCGGTCACGGTCGAACCGTTGACGTCGAGGCGGACGTGTGAGGTGGTGGCACCTTTCACGATATCCACGACGGTTCCCTGCAACTGGTTGCGAGCACTGATCTTCATGGTCCGAACCTACCAAGGAGCGTGGTGTCGGACCCTCGGCGTAGTTTCGGGGGATGGACGTCCACTCCGCCGCTCGCAGCGCGGTCTACCGGTCCATGCAGTCCCGGCAGGACAAACGACCCATCTCACGCACGTTGCTGCGTCGGATCTGGGGGTTCGGCCGTCCGCACCGCCGCGAGCTCGCGTTCTTCTTCCTCGTCAGCATCATCACCGCCGTCCTCGCGGTCGCCAGTCCGTTGGTCGCCGGGCAGGTCGTCGACGCGATCACGGCCGCTGATCCGGCCTCCCGGGTCGTGGGGCTGGCGCTGCTCATCGCGCTCATCGCCCTCGGCGAGGCCGGTTTCGGCATGTTGCAGCGCTGGCTGTCAGCCCGCATCGGTGAGGGCCTGATCCTGGACCTGCGCACCGCGGTCCACGACCACGTGCAACGCATGCCGGTCGCGTTCTTCACCCGCACCCGCACCGGCGCCTTGGTGAGCCGGCTGAACAACGACGTGATCGGTGCACAACGCGCATTCAGTACGACGTTGTCCGGCTTGGTGGGCAACCTCGTCACGCTCATCCTGACGCTGATCGTGATGATCAGCATCTCGTGGCTGGTGACCCTCGTCGCGCTGGTCCTGGTGCCGCTGTTCTGGTTACCGGCCAGGCTCCTGGGATCCCGCCTCGCGGCCGCTTCACGGGAGGCAGCCGAACACAACGCAGCGATGAGTACCCAGATGACGGAGCGTTTTTCGGCTCCGGGTGCCACGCTGGTGAAGCTCTTCGGCCGACCCGATGAGGAGTCGCAGGAGTTCGCTCGACGGGCCGGACGGGTCCGCGACATCGGTGTCCGCTCCGCCATGATCCAGCAGACGTTCGTGACGTCGTTGACCTTCATCTCGGCACTGGCCCTGGCTGTCGTCTATGGCTTGGGCGGCGTCCTGGCCCTCGGCGGCACTCTGCAGGCCGGCGCGGTCGTGTCGCTGGCGTTGCTGCTGACGCGTCTGTACGCACCGTTGACCGGGTTGGCCAGCGCGAGGGTCGACGTGATGAGCGCGTTGGTCAGCTTCGAGCGGGTCTTCGAGATCCTCGACCTCGTGCCGCTGATCACCGATCCGGCCTCGCCGCAGCCGCTGCCGGAGGGCCCCATCTCGGTCAGGTTCGAGCACGTTAGCTTCGCCTACCCAGCACCGGACAAGGTGTCTCTGGCCTCGCTGGAGGATGTGATGACGCTCGACGCGCGCGGTGGCGAGGAGGTGCTGCACGACATCTCCTTCGAAGCCGAGCCGGGCCAGATGCTGGCGCTGGTGGGTAGCTCGGGGGCGGGCAAGTCGACCATCGCGTCACTGATCCCCCGGCTCTACGACGTGGACAGCGGGTCGGTTTCCATCGGCGGCGTCGACGTCCGCTCGTTGTCGGCGGCGACGCTGCGTGCCGCAACCGGCACCGTGACCCAGGACGGCCACCTCTTCCATGACTCGATCCGGGCCAACCTGCTCTACGCCCGGCCGGACGCCACCGAGGCCGAGCTGACCGCGGTCATCGAACGAGCCCGGCTGGGCGATGTGCTGGCCGCGATGCCCGACGGGTTGGACACGGTGATCGGCGAGCGCGGCTACCGACTCTCCGGCGGCGAACGTCAGCGGCTTGCGATCGCCCGCCTCCTGCTGGCCGGCCCGCGGGTGGTCATCCTGGACGAAGCGACCGCTTCGCTGGATGCGACCAGTGAGGCCGCGGTCCAGGCCGCGCTCGCCGAAGCCCTTGCTCGGCGTACGTCGATCGTCATTGCCCACCGCCTGTCCACCATCAGGGCGGCCGACCAGATCCTGGTGATCGAGGCCGGGCGCATCGTCGAGCGCGGCACGCACGAGACGCTCCTGGCCAGGGGCGGCAGGTACGCGCAGTTGTACAGCACGCAGTTCGACGAGCAGTCGACGACGACCCCTGCCTGAGCGGCTTGTCGTTCTAGTTGTCGGCGAGCTTGCTCAACCGAGCGCGCAACCGGTCGCGCCGGTGGGCGTTGCCGGGCAACGTCACATACCGCTCGCCGAAACTGGCCAACAGCACGTCGTCCAGACGCCGGACCGCACCGGACGGGCGGCGATACCCCATCTGGCGGGTGATCGCGTCGGCATCGGCGGCGCGGATGGTGGCGGCCAGGTCCGACAGACGCGTGATACCAAGAGCTTCGACCAATCCGGCGATCCAGGCGTAGTGCTGGGGCCGGGACCAGTCGGCACCGGGGAATTCGCCGGCCAGGAAGGCCGCCAGTTCACGGGGTGTGATGCCGGTTCCGGTGGACTGTCGCTCCGGTTCGGGGGTGCGCACCTCGTGCTGGAGGCGCTCGCGGATCGTCGCGAACTCCTGATCGGCCAACTCGATCAGCCCGGCCGCCAACGTGAACCGCCGGTCGAAATCTGCTCGATACTCCTCAGGGACGGTGCCCTTGTACCGGATGTCGTGCTCGAACTCGGCCCAGGCGTGCTGCAACACGGTGCGGATCTGGACCTGGATCTCACGATCACCGACCACCGGGTGCTCGCGTTGATCCTCTGCCGAGAGACGGATGCTCAGATGCCTACTGGCGTAACCGAATCCGCCAGTGCTCGCAGTCTCCCGACCCATGTCCCGGTCGTCGAGAATGATCGCCTCGTCGGCCAGCAGGGCTGCCACCGCCGTCACATCGCTGGGGACGTAGGTGATGACCCGCAACCCGATGGTGTCGTGGATCTGCGCCGACGGATCGTCGTAGAGCGGCGCGCCGTCCTTGGCGCGGGCGGCCTTCTCGGCGAAGGAGGCAACCGACTTCGCGCGGCCGGTCACGCTCAGGTAGTTCAACCCGGCGTCGTCGAGAATGCCCGTCACCACGTCAATGGCTTCGGCAGCCGCTGCCCGCAGCGCGGGGTATTCGGCTTCGTAGGCGGCGACGGCCTTGCGTACCTGCTGGACCTGGCCGGAGATGCGCGGCGGCCGCGGTGACGGGGCTAGACCTGCGGGCAGCGTCGGGGTGACGATGGCACCGTCGGGGTACACGCCGTACGTCGTGGTGTCCGCCGGTCGACGCTCCTGGAAGAGCACCACGTAGGCGCAGATGACGGCGTCGACCTGGTCTTCGGCGACGCGCAGCTGCGCCTTGGTGGTGGCCGACTCCACTGCGGCCACCTGCGCGCGCCACTCGTCGTTGCCGGTCAGCCGCAGCGGTGGGTTCGCTGTGGCCAATGACTCCAGCAACCCGATCAGGGTCAGCAACTCGTCGCGCAGCTGGGCAACCGATCGGCCCTGCTTGTTCTTGTACTTCAGCGTCCGACCGAGGTGGAAGAGCGCCACCGTCGCCGGATGCGGGTAGACCTCGACGGCCCGGCCGTCCCGACCGGAATCCGGGTTGAGATCCAGGCTGAGCCGCGCGCTGATCCGGGCGCCGCGGGTGCCGTCGGCGAAGGCCGGGTTGGCGGTGTTGGCCGGGTGCGCACCGGCGTCGAAGCGGGCGAAGTCGGCGTTGAGGGCCTTCTCGGCGGCGCGGTTACCGGTGGGATTGTTGACCACCAACGGGGCGTCGATCCCGACGACGGCGCCGCCGGGCAGGAAGGGTTGCACTGCGTCGACGACCTCGTCGTCGGTCCGCATGGTGGTGAGCTGGATCAGCGCCCCCGTTTCGTCGAGCACGGCCACACCCGTCGGGTTGCGCTCACCCCACGCCAGGTCGATCCCGATGAAGTGCATGTGCTCAGCTTCTCCTACCCGGCCAGTTCAGTCCTCCGGCAGCTGCGGCCAGTCGTTTGTCCCGGGTCCAGAGCCTGGCACCAGGTACCAGTTTGACCGCCCCGAGAAGGGCGGCGTCGACCATGCTCAGCCCTTGCCCCCAGAGCTTGTTTCCGCCCACCAGCTCCAGGAGTTCGCTATCGGTGAGCACGGGAAAGCAGGCAAGGTTCGACAGCAGATCGATCACCACCTCGCGGTCTGCGATGGACCCCAGCGCCAGTTCGGCGATGACATACGGGTGACAACCGACCTCGTCAGCCTCCAACAGGCTGATCAGGTCGGCGTCGGCTCGGTGCAGATGATCGACCCAGATCGAGGTGTCGACCAGAATCATTGCGCCGACGGGCGGCGGCGTGGACCAGGGGTCGCAGACGGGTCAGTGCCGCCCAATGCGGCAAGTCGTCGAGCGCTCTCCACACGCACCAAGGTGCGAAGACCATCCCGAATCAGCGTCGAGCGCTCGTGCACACCGGTCAGCGCCGCTGCTTTCTTGATCAGTTCGTCGTCTACCGTCACGGTCGTTCGCATCACGCACCTCCGTGTGCATCATACGGTGCTATTTGTGATGCTGGATCGATATCAACCGACCAGGGTGACCATCCCGCGACCGTAGTCGTCCAACCAGGTCAAGACCTCTTCGTCGTGTGTCACACGTTGAAGCGGAACTCCACGACGTCGCCGTCCTGCATGACGTAGTCCTTGCCTTCCATCCGCGCCTTGCCAGCGGCCCTGGCCTCGGCGACGGATCCGGTGGCGACCAGGTCATCGAAGGAGATGACCTCGGCCTTGATGAAACCCTTCTGGAAGTCGGTGTGAATGACACCGGCCGCCTGCGGGGCGGTCCAGCCCTTGTGAATCGTCCAGGCGCGCGACTCCTTCGGCCCGGCGGTCAGGTAGGTCTGCAGACCGAGAGCGTGGAAACCCTTACGCGCCAACTGATTCAGACCAGACTCCTCGACGCCGTACGACTCCAGGAGCTCGGCCGCCTCGTCCTCGTCCAGTTCGGTCAGGTCCATCTCCAGCTTGGCGTTCAGGAAGATTGCATCCGCACCGCCGACAAGGTCGGCCAGCTGTGCCTGCAACTCCTTGTCTCCCAACTGGTCCTCATCGAGGTTGAAGACGTAGAGGAACGGCTTGGCGGTCATCAGGCCCAACTCGCGGATCGGCTCGACGTCGACGCCGGCGGCGAACAGCGTCGTACCTTCCTCCAGCACCTTCTGCGCCTCGAGCGCAGCATCCAGCACGGACTTGTCGACCTTCTTGCCACTGACCTCTTTGGTGAGGCGCGGCACGGCCTTCTCCAACGTCTGCAGGTCGGCCAGGATCAGCTCGGTGTTGATCGTCTCGATGTCTGAAGACGGTGAGACCTTGCCGTCGACGTGCACGACGTCGGGGTCGTCGAAGGCACGGATCACCTGGCAGATCGCATCGGCTTCGCGGATGTTGGCCAGGAACTTGTTGCCCAGGCCCTCCTCCGACGCGCCACGCACGATGCCGGCGATGTCGACGAAGGACACCGTGGCGGGCAGGATCTTCTCGCTGCCGAAGATCTCCGCGAGCACCTTGAGCCGCGGGTCCGGCAGCGGCACCACTCCGACGTTGGGCTCGATGGTCGCGAACGGGTAGTTCGCGGCGAGCACGTTGTTGCGGGTCAGGGCGTTGAACATGGTGGACTTGCCGACGTTGGGCAGTCCGACGATTCCGATGGTGAGGGCCACGGGTTCAAGATTCTATGCCGAATTGCCCGAACCCCGAAGTTCACCTCGGCAGCCGGGATCTGCAGGTACGAGGTGTAGTCGACCAACTCCGCGATGGACTCGCGGATGTCGTCCAGCGCCCGGTGCGCTTCGCCCTTGGCGTGCGTCACGCCGTACTTGCCCTGCATGACCAGCTTCCAACTGGAGACGTCGAGCATCCGGTAGTGCAGGCGCTTCGCCAGCCGCGGCCACTCGCGGTCGATGAACTTGCGGTCCTGGTGGATCGAGTTGCCGGCGAGCACCACGGGCGAGTCGGCCGGGAAATGCTCATCGAGGAAAGCAAGCAAACCCTCTTCGACCTCTTCGGCCGGGGTGCCGCCCTCGTTCTGTGCCGCCAGCGCCTCGCGCACGTGCGCGAACTTCTCCCAGAACTCCCCCACCATCCGCCGTCGCACCCGCTCCGGCTCCACGTGCTGCACCGCCTCATAGGTGCCCAGTTCCGCGAAGGACCAGTCGGTGGCGATGGCGGCAACCTCCAGGATCCGGTCCTCCACCGGGTCAAGACCGGTCATCTCCAAGTCCACCCACAACAGCGTCGCGCCCACGTCCGTCGATGTCATTCCCCTAGGTTGTCAGACCCCGCTGACACCCTTGATCCATGAACGTTTTCCTCGCCGCTGTCGCCGGCCTAGCCCTGGGTGCCCTGCTCACCTGGCTCCTGGTCCAGAGCAGGTACGCCGCGCGCCTGGCCTCCGCCGTCACCGAGCGTGACGGGCTGCGCACCCAGGTCCACGCCTTGACTGCCGCATCCGATGAGGATCGCCAGGTAGCCGCCGAGTTGGGTCCGCTGCGCGCGACCCTGCAGCACGTGCACGAGCAGGTGGCCGAGTTGGAACGCGCGCGGGAACACCAGTTCGGCGCCCTGGGCGCAGGGTTGGTCGACGTACGCCGGGTGACCGACCAGTTGCGATCGGAAACCGCAACGCTCACCGGGGCTTTGAAGACTTCGACGCACGCCGGGCAGTGGGGCGAGGCCGAACTGCGTCGGATCCTGGAGGCGTCCGGCATGCTGCCGCGCGTCGACTTCGAGGAACAACTCTCGGGGACCAATCGCGACGGGACCGGCGTGCGCCCGGACGCCGTGGTGAAGTTGCCCGGGGACAAGCTGCTGGTGGTGGACGCCAAGGCGCCGACGGGCAAGTTCCTGGCCGCGAGCGCCGCTGGGTTGACGGACACCGAACGTGCAGCGCTCCTGGCTGAGCACGCGAACGCGCTGCGCGGGTACGTCGATTCGCTGGGCAAGAAGGCGTACTGGACCGCGTTCGACAACACACCCGAGTTAGTGATCTGCTTCGTGCCCAGCGAAGCGCTGCTCGCCGCCGCGTTACGTACTGACCCGGCGCTGTTCGAGCGGGCGATCACCCAGAAAGTGGTACTGGCCTCCCCCGCAAGCTTGTTCGCTATCCTGCGGGCAACTTCCCTTGCCTGGCAGCAGGATTCGCTGACCGCCAATGCCCAGCATCTCCTGCAGGTCGGCCGCGACCTCTACGACCGGCTCAGCACCTTGGGCATCCACGCCGCGACCTTGGGCAAGTCGCTGGAGAAGTCCGTCGCCTCGTACAACGCACTGGTCGGAAGCCTGGAGTCACGGGTGCTGGTCACAGCGCGAAAGCTGCACGAGTTGGGTATCGCCGACCAGCCGCTTGCCGTCACTCACCCTCTCGAAGCATCGCCGCGCAGCCTGTCCGCACCCGAACTAGTCGATGCGCTACCGGATGTGGACCGACCGCAGCTGGATTACCGGATCACGCCAACGGAGCCGATCCAGGACCGGGACAGCGCCTAGCAGCAGCCCGGCTTGCCTCAGATAACGAGGCCCAACCCGTAGACAACTGCCGAAACGATCAGCGAGATTCCAAGAGCGCACCCGAAGCCTTGCCAGCCGGGGCGGCGAGGCGTTCGCACGGAGGGTTGGCGAAGCAACTCAACGACAGCAAAGATGACCATCCCCACGCCAAAGCTGGCCATGCAGATCCAGAACCAGAATCCTTGACTTCCGATCCGCGGCAGCTGGCCACCGAAGAGTGCAGCCATCCCAGCGAGATACAGCATTGACGCGAGAATCAGCACGATGACTGGGATATTCGGTCCACCGGGACTCGCGTCTTCACCGTGACGCACGTTGTACTTATCCGTCAGCCACTGGTTGACCAGTTCTGTGCGTCCGAGTGCGCCCGGATCGATACCTTCGGCTGACGCCACGTGCTTGACGTCTGTCCAGTACTGCATGCGCCCGCCGGTGCTCCAGTGCAGCACTGCGTCGCCGCTGTCCCATCGCAGGAGCCCGAACGGCCCGTGGAGGTCGCTGCTGACAACAGGCGGTCGCGAAGCGAACTCCCACCCCGTGATCGAACCGGTGTCCGCCGCCGAACGCAGTTCGGTGACCGTTGCTTCTCTTGGAGCGGTCCACACCAACGCAGCGATCAAGCCCACCCAGAGGGAAATCAGCAACGCTCCGGTCCACTGTCGTGACAGTCTCCACCAGCGCCCAGTGGTAGCTGGCGCCTGGGAGCGGGCGCCAGCCGGCAACACATCGGTCACAGAGCGAATGGTGGCAGAACCGGGGCAACCTGGCTACGGGATCAACACGATCTTCCCACGGGTACGACGCTGCTCCAGTTGGGTGAACGCGGCGCCGACCTGGTCCAGCGGGTAGGCGCGCTCGATGGGCAACTCGAGTCGGCCGTCGGCCAGTCGATTGACCACCTCGCCGAGGACCGCAGCTGTAGACCCCTCAGCGCTTCCAGCCCCAAGAACGCCGTTCCTGCCCACCTGATCGAAATCGATGATCGTGTTGATCCGATCGCCGGCAACACCCAGATCGAGCGCCAGTTGCACGTAGCCGCCGCCGAAGAGATCAACGAACGCATCAATTCCGTCCGGTGCGGCATCTCGCAACCGGTCCGCGATCGCACTGATCCCGCCGCTGCGATCGATCGGGGTGACTCCCTTACTGCCCAACCAGTCGGCGTTCTCGGCGGACGCGATCCCGAGCACTGTTGCCCCGCGCTCCACCAGCAGCTGCGACACCAGTCCCCCGACACCGCCTGCGGCAGCCGAGACGGCGACCACGTCACCCTTCATCGGACGCACTGCATCCGTTGCCGCCCAGGCAGTCCCGCCCGCCACGAAGACGCCGCCGGCGACCTCCCACGGCAGACTCTGCGGCTTCTGCACCAGGTGCGCTGCGGGGACGGCGACGTACTGCGCGTGACTGGCCCGGGTGTCCACCCACCCCACGACCTCGTCCCCCTCCTGCCAGTCGGTCACCGAAGAGCCCACCTGGGCAATCACTCCCGCGAGATCGCTGCCCTCCCCGGACGGCAACGTCGTGGGATAGAACGCTTCGAGTAGTCCCTTCCGGATCGAGGCTTCTCCTGGGTTGATCCCGGCCGCTCGGACCTGGACCACGACTTCGTCCGCAGCGGGACTCGGCGGATCGACCTCGACAACGTCCAGAACGTCGGGACCGCCGAACTGGCTGAAGCGCACTGCTTTCATCAGGACTCCTCGTGTGTTGTGTCGTCATAGACGCTGCGGATGACCCGCTGACGCCAGTTCACTCGGTCGTACCGGGACGATCCATCCTTGAATGTCCACATTTCTTGTGTCATCGTCCACCCTCATGGACGTTCTGAGTGATCTCCTGCAGCGCTCGCGAGCTCGAGGCGCTGCGTTTTCCCGCACCACGATGTACGGCGATTGGTGCGTGCGATTTCCGGCTGGTGGCACCCTGGCGGTGCACTCCATCATCGAGGGCGACCTCAGGGCGTGGACCGTTGATGACCCGAAGCACCGTGTCCGCGCGGTGGACGGTGACCTCCTGCTTCTTCGTTCCACACCCCACCTCATGGCGTCAGACCCGGACGCGCCTCCCCAGCCGCTGCCTCGCAGCGACGTCTCGCGTTCTGCGTCGGCCGGAGATTCGAAATCAGAACAACGGGCTCAATTCTTCTGCGGTGCGTACGTCTTCGAGGGTGACCTGTCGCGTTCGTTGCTCGCATCGCTCCCGCCGATCGCTCGCCTAAGACCACGGGCCGGGAGCGCGCTCCGAAGCACCCTCGACCTGCTCGTCGGTCAGGTCGACGTAACCGACGCCGGTCAGCAGGTACTGCTCGACCGGTTGCTCGATGCCGTCCTGGTCCTGGCCTTACGCGACTGGTTCACCGCATCGACCGCCGCCCCCGCATGGCTGCGCGCGTTGGACGACCCGGCGTTGGCACCGGCCCTCCAAGCTATTCATGCTCAACCGGAGCAAGCATGGACGGTCTCTTCGTTGGCGGGACTGTCCCACCAGTCTCGCTCCGGCTTCGCGCGCCGCTTCACTGAAGTGCTCGGAGTACCGCCGTTGCAGTACGTCGCGGACTGGCGGATGGCCCTGGCCAAGGAGGCGTTACGTGACACCGACGACAGCATCGGCACCATTGCGACCTCGGTCGGTTATGGGTCGGAGTATTCGTTCGCGGCCGCCTTCAAGCGGCTCACTGGTCAGGCCCCCGGCCGATGGCGTACGGCGCAACGAAACGCTGCGTAGTCGTTCTCCGGCGCGTGGTCAGCTGACGTCGACACCCCAGTCCACTCTCAGTCGGATTGTGAACCGTTGGATGCGGTCGCGCATTGCGCAGGCGCTGGGCGTACGACCCGGCGGACTAGGTGGTCGACTGGTTTCTTCCAGTCCACGGACCGTGATTGTGTACTGATCGGCGTCCCCGCGCTCGGTGACATCGGGGTTCTGTTTCGCGTAGTTGCATTGCGCGCACTTGCCATCCGCGTTGTCCACACTGGTCGCACCACCTTCGGCGTACGGCGTGATGTGATCCGTGTGCTGAATCTTTCCACCGCAGAACGGGGTTCGACACACCTGATCTCTCAGCCGAACGAAGGCGGCCAGCAAGCCCGGGAACGCGCGGGCTCGTGAATCCATGGCGACCAACTGGCCGCTACCCGGGGCGGTGAACACCCGGCGGATCAACCCACCGGCCTGCTCATGATCGGCCAGGAACTGGCGGACGACGTCTGATGGGATGGGTCCGAACCCGTCCAGATGACCTTCAGCGTTGCCGGACAAGGCTTCCATCGGCACCAACAGATGCACCGCGACGGGCGACGATACGGGCCGGGTATCCGCCGTCACCGAACCGGTCTGCCCCTGCGAAACTGGCTGCCCCTCTGCGGCGGGTGGCTGTGCCGGGGCGTATCGCGCCGGTCGACCGGTCAGCCGCTCGACCAAGGCGTCAGCCATCAGCTGGCCCTTCCCCCGGTCATCGTCGGGTCCGCTCGCGCCCTCTCCGCCGAGTGCCGCATAGCAGGCAACACCGTCGGCCACCGGCAGCAACGCGGTGAGCAGCGTCATGCAGTCCGGCGCGGGTCGTAGCGACACCCGGCGGTCCTTCTCGGCCTTCGACCGGCGCGCCACCGCTGCCTCGGGGTCCGCCCGATAGGCCGCAGCCCTGGCTGCCCCGGCCAGGCGGGAGTCCGGCACCTTGCCGAGGATGTCTTTGACGGCGCTATCGACCAGCTGCCGGTCGGCGAGGGACAGGAAGGCGGTTTCGGCCACGACCTGCGTCGCCTGCCATTCACCGATGACACCAGAGCGCAAGGCGGATGCAGTGTGCGGCATCTCCGTCATAGCTCGCGCCACCCCGAGGAACCGTCGTCCCAACCGAGGACTACACCGACGAGCCAAGCCCACCTGGACGCCGACGACACGAGCGGTCTCGTTGGCACCGATCCCACGCGCCTTGTCGGCGGCCGTCTGCGCGTCATGCACGACGACCGTGAGTGCCGCCTGAGCAGCGGTCGCAGCGTTCTTGACCTCCTCCAGGACGCGGATCAGCGTCAGCGCCTCATCCGGATCGATCGCTCCCAGATCAGAAGAGACACGATCCTGGAATGCACGCACCTCCCCAACAGACAGTGACACCTGGCCAACCTCCCCCTGCGACCTAACCGACCCTCCCCAGAGCCGCTGCCCCCATCATACCGGACAGATGTCCACCCCGGGTAGAGAACATTCGCCCAGTTCGCCTGCAGCGCAACGGTATTCATGACCGCAGTGCAAGACACACATCCTCGAAACGACTCTATCGTCGACCACCGACAGCCTCGGCGTTCTCAGTCCCCGCGACCGCGAAATCTCTGCCAGTACTTCGCACCCTGCAGGCAGTCGCCCGCACGGCGCAGGCTCACTCCTCGACGAGTAGCCCGGTCTCCGCAGCCAGCAGCGGTGCCACCAGTGAGAGCTGAAGATCACTGACGGTGGCACCTCGCGAGCCCGAGATCGACCGCAGCGCAGCGAAATCCAGACCCCGCAGATCAAGATCGACATTGCTGCAACCCCGCAGGTCGATCTCCTCGCACCGGCAGTCCACGAACGCCACCCGCTCCGACGACGCACCCGGCATGTCCACCGACTCGAAGACGCAGTCCTCGAA
This sequence comes from Branchiibius cervicis, assembly GCF_042661605.1. Taxonomy (NCBI): domain Bacteria; kingdom Bacillati; phylum Actinomycetota; class Actinomycetes; order Micrococcales; family Dermacoccaceae; genus Branchiibius; species Branchiibius cervicis. The sequence continues at coordinate 641,482 of NZ_JBHSWJ010000002.1, read as the reverse complement.
GAGCACATCGGTCAAGCGGGCATCGCGCAGGTTCACGTAACCGAATCGCAGACCGCGCACGAGCACTCCGCGCAGCGTCGCCGCCGACAAGTCCCAGGACCCCACCCGGCCCGCGCCCACAACGCAGTTGCGCCAGATCGAACCCGCCGCCGCCCACGTCACCGCCTGCACCGATGACATCGATACGTCCACGAACGTCGTTCGTGCAGAAACGAATTCATCCAACCTGAGCGAGGTGAACGAGCATTCGAAGAACTCTGCCCGGTCCACGTCGAGCGCGCCGGACAGATCGGCGTACGCCATGCCCTCGGCGTCGTCCTCAGCGCGCGGTGGCAGCGACGCGGCCACCACATCGGAAACGGACGGCGCCAACAGGCGCGGGGCCGCGACCATGGGTCTTAATGCAGCGAGCCAGCGTCGTGCCGGACCTTGGTGCCCTGCCCGGCGGCCTTCAGGTCTCGGCGCAACTCGTTCGGAAGCGCGAAGAGCAGCGACTCCTCGGCGGCGGTCACGGGCTGGACGTCGTCGTACCCGCGGTCGGCCAGGAAGGTGAGCACATCGCGCACCAGCACCTCCGGCACCGAGGCACCCGAGGTGACACCCACCGTCGACACCCCTGAGAGCCACGCCTCGTCGATCTCGTCGGCGTAGTCCACCAGGTGCCCGTCGCGAGCGCCGTGCTCCAACGCCACCTCCACCAACCGCACCGAGTTGGAGGAGTTGCGCGAGCCCACCACGATCATCAGGTCGGTCTCCGGCGCCATCTGCTTCACCGCCAGCTGACGGTTCTGCGTGGCGTAGCAGATGTCGTCCGACGGCGGATCCTGCAGCGCGGGGAACTTCTCCCGCAGCCGTCGCACGGTCTCCATGGTCTCGTCCACCGACAACGTGGTCTGCGAGAGCCACACCACCTTCGAAGGGTCCCGCACCTCGACCTGATCCACGTGGTCGGGCGACTGCACCAGGATGATGTTGTCCGGCGCCTCACCGGAGGTCCCGACGACCTCTTCGTGACCCTCGTGGCCGATCAACAGGATGTCGTAGTCGTCGCTGGCGAAACGCTTGGCCTCGCGGTGCACTTTGGTCACCAGCGGACACGTCGCATCGATGGTCTTCAGGCTGAGCGCCCGCGCCTCCTCGTGCACGATCGGTGCCACACCGTGCGCCGAGAAGATCACCGTCGCGCCTTCCGGCACCTCGTCGGTCTCGTCGACGAAGATCGCGCCACGCTTCTCCAACGTGGTCACCACGTGCTTGTTGTGCACGATCTCTTTGCGCACGTAGACCGGCGGACCGTAGAGATCCAGCGCTTTCTCGACCGTCACCACGGCCCGGTCCACGCCGGCGCAATACCCGCGGGGAGCCGCGAGCAGGACCCGCTTCGCTGAGGACGTCATGGGTTCCATGGTAGGCGGCGCCCGGAAATCGATTGGTCACCCGGCAACCACCCGGCGTACCGTGAGACACATCATGAAGAACTGACCGAGCCCCGTCCCGCGCCGAGGATGACCCCTCGGGATTGTTCTCGACTGCTCGGAGTCTTCATGTCGAACACGTTTTTCGCTGACCCCCTGGGTCCCCTGATCGCCGAGGACGTCACCCGCTCCTTCGACGGCCGGACCGTCCTCGACCACCTCTCCTTCACCGCCGCACCGGGCACCCGCCTGGCCGTCGTCGGCGAGAACGGCGTGGGCAAGACCACGCTGTTGCGCATCCTGGCCGGTGTCGACGGGCCCGATTCGGGTCACGTACGCCGACCCGCCGACCTCGTGTACGTCCCCCAGGACCCGGATCCGGTCGCCGGCACCGTCGCCGACCTGCTGGCGGCGGCGCTGCGACCGCTGCGGGAGGCGGTACTGGAACTGCAGCGCTTGGGCGAGGCCCTCGATAGCCCGGATCCGGACGGCACGCGCGCCGCGGCGTACGACCGGGTGCTGGCGTGGGTCACGGCCTACGACGCCTGGTCGGCCGACGAACGGGTCGCGGCCACCGCGAGCGCCCTCGGCGTCGCGGACCTGACGCCGGAGCGACCCGTCGGCAGCCTCTCCGGTGGTCAACGCACGCGGCTCACCCTCGCCGCCGCGCTGGTGCGGCGGCCGGCTCTGCTGATCCTCGATGAGCCGACGAACCACCTGGACCCGGCCGGTGTCGAACTCCTGGAACACGAATTGCCAACGCTGCCAGGGGTTGTCGTCTTCGCCAGCCACGACCGGACCTTCCTGGACCGAGTGCCCACGCAGTTGCTCGATCTTGATCCGAACGCGTTCGGGACCGATGGCGAAGGTGGCCGGCGCTTCGGCGGCGGCTGGTCGGCGTACGTCGATCATCGCGACGCGGCCCTGGCCCGGTGGGCGCAAACCCACCACGAGCAGCAACAGGAGCTGCGCGCATTGCGTGCACAGACCCGGCTCGGCACCGAGTCAATCGCCCACAACCGGCCGCCGCGCGACAACGACAAGTTCATCTACGGCTTCAAAGGGCAGCGGGTGCAGAAGACCCACGCCCGCCGGCTGGCCCAGACGGAGCGACGCCTGGCGGACGCGGAGCGCACGCAGGTGCGAAAGCCCCCGCGGCGGTTGAGCTTTGACGCTCCGCTGACCGCAGGAGCGCGCGCGTCCGGTGAGGTGGTCCAGCTGCGCGACGTGCACGTGAGCGGCCGGCTCCGTCTCGACCGACTCGACGTCACTGCGGGTGAGCATCTGCTGGTCACGGGCGCGAACGGAGCCGGGAAGTCGACGTTGCTGGCGGTGATCGCCGGACGGCTCACCCCGGATCACGGGACCGTGCGCGTCACCGCACGACGGATCGGCTACCTGCCCCAGGACGTCACGTACGACGACCCGGACCGTACGCCGGCCGACCTCTTCGGCGCGGACCACCCGGTCACCCTGCGCGAACTGGGCCTGTTGCTGCCCCGGGACGAACACCGTCCCGTCGGAGACCTCAGTTCCGGGCAGCGACGACGATTCGCACTCGCTCTGCTTATCGCGCAGGCACCGGACCTGTTGCTGCTGGACGAACCCACCAACCACATCTCGCTGCAACTGGCCGGCGAACTCGAGGAAGCTCTTGGCCGCTCACCCGGCACAGTGGTCGTCACCTCCCACGACCGGTGGCTGACGCAGCACTGGGCCGGGCCGAGCGTGGCTTTACGGTAGGGCCATGGCCTCCCTGCCCGACCGCGCGCTGGACACCAGCGCCGAGCAACCCTGGCCGGTGCGCGTGCTCTCGATGAAGATCGAGGAGTACGTCGCGAAGATGTCGCCGCTGTGGGTCGAGGGGCAGATCGTCCAACTGACCCGGCGACCGGGATCACCCACCTGCTACGTCACGCTGCGCGACCCCGAGGTCGACATGTCGCTATCGGCCACCGTGCACACCAACACGCTGGCCGCGATGGGTCCGAACATCGCCGAGGGCACGCGCGTGGTGGTGCATGCCAAGCCGACCTTCTGGACCAAACGCGGCACCCTGCATCTGGACGTGCGCACCATGCGGCACGTCGGCGTCGGCGAACTGCTCGCCCGTCTCGAGCACCTGAAGCAGCTCTTGCGCTCCGAGGGCCTCTTCGACGCTTCCCGCAAGAAGCCGCTACCCTTCCTGCCGCGCCGGGTCGGCCTGATCTGCGGGCGGGGTAGCGCGGCGGAGAAGGATGTCGTCGAAAACGCTGTGCGCCGTTGGCCGGCAACGCGATTCGAGATCCGCACGGTTGCGGTTCAAGGCATCGGCACGGTCGAACAGGTTAGCGCGGCGCTCGCCGAACTCGACGCGGCCCCGGAGGTCGACGTCATCGTGATCGCCCGCGGCGGTGGGTCGTTCGAGGATCTGCTGCCGTTCAGCAACGAGGCGCTGCTGCGCGCTGTCGCGAGCGCCCGCACCCCCGTCGTGTCCGCGATCGGCCACGATGTCGACACTCCGTTGCTGGACTACGTCGCCGACGTGCGAGCCTCCACGCCCACCGACGCGGCATCGCTGATCGTGCCGTCGCTGGCCGAGCAGACCGCGCTCCTCGCCGCGTTGCGACAGCGCTCCGGCCAGCTGCTGCGAGCCCGGGTGGCCGGCGAGCGCCGCCACCTGCGAGCGCTGACCAGCCGACCGATCATGGCGCAGCCGGGCACGATGGTGACCACTCGGCGTACGTCGATCGAGGACTTGCACGAGCGTGCGCTCCGGGCGACCTCCCGCCGGCTGGAGCGGGAACGCACCGCCGTCACTCATCAGCGAACCCATCTGCGCGCGCTGTCTCCGCTGCAGACGTTGCAGCGCGGGTACGCCGTGGTGCGTCTGGCCGATGGTTCGGTGGTGACCGCCGAAGGGCAGGTCACCACCGGGGACGCGCTCACCGTCACCGTCGCCGACGGCCGGTTCCGCGCCACCCGCACCGACTGATCCTCGCTACGGCGACGACACCGCCGGAGCGCCCGCAGCGAGCGGTTGTCGGTCGTCCATCTCCCGCCACCGCGGGTCCAGCGCGGGAAGCATCGTGACCAGGAAGTACGCCGCGCCCACCGCCGCCAGGGCCCAGGAGATGCCCAACCGGCTGGCCAGCAGCCCACCGAGCAGGCCGCCCAACGGCATCAACGACCAACAGATCGCGGTGGTCAGTGACGACACCCGGCCCATCAGCGGCTCCGGAATGCGCTCGTAGATCACGGCACCCAGCACCGGGTTGATGAAACCGGACGCGAACCCGGCCCCCACCGCGACCAGCAGCAACGCGATGAGCGGTACGTCGATGGCCATGGCGATGAATCGCGGAGCTCCGGCGACCAGGAAGGCCACGAGGTAGACCGCGTAGCGGGGTAGCCGCTGCGCCCAGACCGATGCGACCAGAGCACCGAGCGCGGCAGCCGCCCCGAAGGTCGCGAACAACAGCCCGATGACCCGGGCGCCTCCCCCGCTGTCGACCGCCCAGACGGGGACGAGCACGGTGCTCCAGGAGGCATCCAGCAGGTTGGTCAGGGCCACCATCGCCGTGATACCGACCAGCACACGGTCCGTGCGCAGGAAGGCGAACCCCTCGCGCAGGTCGGCCACGTAAGACGATGAGGACGCTGTCGAAGACTCGGGAGAGACCCGCAGAGCCGTTGTGGCCCAACCGAATACAACCGCCGACACGGCGAAGCTCGCTGCGTCGATGAGGAGCGCGTTCGCGGCTCCGGCGCTGGCGATGAGCAGTCCGCCCAGCGCAGCACCGACCATGGATGCGGTGCGTTCGATCGTTCCGAACAGCCCCGTGGCCCGCTCCATGGGGATCGCGGCATGCCGCACCACCGACGGAATGATCGCGCTCTTGGCCGCGTCACCGGGACCCCGCAGCGCACCCGCAAGCGCAACCAACGCCACGAACACCGGGAACGGCAACCGGTCGGTGTCGTGCAACACCGGGATCGCGCCGACCACCACCGCCGAGCCCAGATCGCAGGCGATGGCCACCGGGCGAGCTCCGAGCCGGTCGATCACCGGCCCCACGAGCACTTTGCCGACCACCAGGGGTAGCGCCTCGGCAAAGGCGACCACGCCGGTCTTCGCGGCGCTGCCGGTGGTGGCGAGTACGTAGAGCGGGATCGCGATCATCGTGATCCGTGTGCCCAGCAGCGAGATGGCCTCGGAAACGAGGGTTCCGACCAGCGCCCGCATCACTCCTCCTCGGGCAGGTCGTCCCCGGGGGCGATCGCGCCGGGGTAGGGGAAGGCGTTGATCTGCACGACGAATCGCTCGGCGCCCGGGTCGTCGTCCTCCGGCAGCCCGGACAACCAATCCTCGAGCTTGGCCGTCAGCTCCTGGGCGTGCTCGGGCGTCATCCGGTGATGGAAGTCGCTGAACGTCGAGGCTCGACGCCACTGAGCCGGTAGCAGAGGTCGTTCCTCCACGGCGCGCTGCAACTGCTGCTGGTAGATCGTTACGACCGTCTGCAGATAGGCCTCGACCTGGTCCCGCTCCTCGGGGGTCGCAACCTCCTCGGCGTCGACGCTGGTGGAGGTGTGCCTGGCCCGCCACCAGCGCTCGCGGCCACCGGCGCGGTCGGGGTCATCCTCGATGAACCCGTGCTGGGCCAGCTGCCGCAGGTGGTAGGAGGTCGCCCCGGTGTTCAGACCCAGCTGCTGCGCCAGGGAACTAGCGGTCTGCGGACCGTTGACGCGCAGCAGCCCGAGCATGCGCAACCGGGCCGGATGCGCCAAGGCGCGCAATTGATGGGGCGAGGGGCTCACGGAATCAGGCACACCCCGAGTGTGCCACTCCAAAGAACCGTTTGCAAAGACTTCTTTGCAAACGGTTCTTTGCGAGAGGTTAGAACCAGGAGGTGAAGCGGGCGTACGCCGTGCTGAAGGCCCATGGCGACTGAGCGATACCGGAGCAGTCGTTCTGGCCGGCCTTTCCGGCGCAGGTTCCGTTGTCGCGTTGCAGGGCCCAGAAACTCATCAAAGACACACCCTTCTGCCGCGCCCAGGACACCAAGGACCTCGCCTGGTCGACGCTGTAGGTCTCCGTCGGGCCGAAGTCGTCGATCCCGATCATCTGGGTGATCCCCACACTGCGCCACAACTGCGTGGTCGTCGCGTGCGGCAGGATCGTCGACTTCAGTTGGGCGGTCAGACCGGTCGCGGCCGTCTCGGCATCGGCCAGCATGTCGTGCTGGACGCCGTCCCAGTAGTCGAAGGTCATGATGTTGACCACGTCGATCTTCGCGTGGAACTTCGCCGCGGACGCCAGCACCGCCAGCCCGCTGGGCGCAAGACCCTGGGGCGTCGAGGGTAACGTGTAGGAGAAGGACACCGGGTAGTGGTGTCGCCTACCCCATTCCTGCACCTTCGCAATGGCCAGGTTGCGACGATCGACACCTGCGGCGTTGTTGATGGAGTCGGCTTCGATGTCCAGGTCCACCCGGTGCACCCGATACGTGGTGAAGAGCTTGATCAGCGACGCGGCGATCTTGTCCGGGTCGCTGCAACTGTCGCCCAGTTCGGTGCCCGTGGTGTCCGCGGTGTATCCGCCCAGCGACGGGATCACGTTGCCACCACGCCGCTGGATCGTGCGGATCTGGTCGCCGAAGGCGGCAGCCTCGACGGGCTTGGTCGCGTCGCCGGCCCAGGTCAGATCGCAGGAGCCGGGAGCAGCGGTTTGCAGGAAGGCCAAGGTGAGGAACCGCGAACCCGACTGCTGGGACACCGCGGCCAGATCGTCGACCTCGGTGACATCGACGTACGGCGCGGCCACCTGTGAGGGCAGACCGGACGTGACGATGGACGGCGGCCAGTGCCACCCGTGCACCGCCGCCGGGTTCGTCGTGGCCGTGGCCGTACCCATCCCCGTCGTGACCGTGGCCAGCGCGGCGGCCAGGCCGGCCGCGTACCGAATTTTCCTCATGATGACCTCTTTAGTAAGGATTGTTAACAAATCCCGCCGGTACCCACGCTATTGCAGTCACGACGGCCGTGGCGCTGTGCGCTCAGGCCGATTCCGGCGGCAGCCACCAGCCGTCCGCAGTAACGGTCCCGTGCGCCTACGCTGGAGCGCATGACCGACCCGCAGATCGAGGACCTGTCCTACGAAGAGGCGCGTGACGAACTGACGGCCATCGTTGCGACGCTGGAGGCGGGCAACCAGAGCCTGGAGGAGAGCATGGCGCTGTGGGAGCGCGGCGAAGCCCTGGCCCAGCACTGCCAGCAGTGGCTCGACCAGGCCGAGAAGCGCATCGAGGCGATGACCGCCGAGCAGATCCAGGAGTTGCACGAAGAGTGACCGCGCTCGACACCGCCGACCCCGGATTCATCGACGATCCCTATCCCACCCTGGCCGCGTTGCGGGCTGAAGCGCCCGTCGTGTGGCATGACGGCTGGGGCATGTTCCTCGCGACGACGCACGCCGCCGTCACCGACACCCTGAAGAGCCGCGACTTCGGTCGTATCTGGTCCGACTTCGAGCCCGAGGACCAGATGGCACAGGTCAACTCATTGCACCGCAACCAGTTGATGGAGAACGAGCCGCCCGCGCACACCCGGCTGCGCCGACTGGTCGCCGGCGCGTTCGGACGTGGGCACGTCGAGCGGATGCGCCCCCGCGTGACCGCCCTGGCCGAAGAACTGATCGACTCGTTCGAGGGCGGCGACATCATTGCCCAGTACGCCGAGCCGCTGCCCGTCTTCGTCATCGCCGACCTGTTGGGTGTCCCCCGGACCGACCACGCCGACCTGCGCCGTTGGTCGCAGGCGATCGTGCACCTCTACGAACCCGGCACCACGCAAGCCACGAAAACCGCTGCGGCACAGGCAGCCGATGAGTTCTCGGCGTACGTGCGGGACGTCGTCGCCTTCCGCGAGCAGCACCCGGGCGATGACCTGATCACCGGGTTGATCGCCGAGCGCGCGGAAGGCGACCGGCTCAGCGAGGACGAACTGGTCGCGACCGTGGTCCTGCTTCTGAACGCCGGCCACGAGGCGAGCGTCAACGCGTTCGGCAACGGTCTGGTCGCCGCGCTGCAGCACCCTGACCAATGGCGGCGCCTTGTCCGGGCGGAGACCGACATAGCCGTCGCCGCCGAGGAATGGCTGCGTTTCGACGCGCCGCTGCAATTGTTCGAACGCACCGCCGTTGCCGACACCCAGGTCGCGGGTGTCCCCATCGCGCAGGGTCAGAAGATCGCCTGCCTGATGGGTTCGGCCAACCGCGACGAAACCGTATTCGGCGAGAGCGCAAACCGATTCGACCTAGGGCGCGACCCGAACCCGCACGTCGGGTTCGGTCTGGGGCGGCACTTCTGCGTCGGTGCCCCGCTCGCCCGGGTGGAGTTGCAGGCCTCGATCGCGACCGTCGTACGCCGATTCCCGGCTCTGCGACTCGAGGCCACCACGCGGCGACCGACCTGGGTCCTTCGAGGCTACGAAGCCGTCGAGGTCTTCAGCGCCTGACTGATCGGCTGGAGGGCGCCGGCGAACTGCTGCAGTTGCTCCCAGCTACCCAGCCCGGTCACCGCGGTCGACAACCCGGACAACGGGGTGCTGCGCACGAGCGACTTCTGGTCCTTGCTGGCCCGGTCGTACTTGGTCCAGGTGACCCCGTCGATGGTGACGGTGCCCGCCGGCACACCGGAATAGGTCTGCTGCTTGACCCAGTCCGCGTCACCGTCCTTGGTCTGCAGAACCGCGACGTAGCCGCCGTTGGGTGCGTCGTAGCCGGCCTGCCATGTGGCGGGCTGCTTGTCGAACGTGAGCAGCGTGACGTTCTGTGCGGCCCAGCCCTCCGGTAGACCGACCGGGATCGCGACATCCCACTTCTGCCGGGCGCCGATCTCCCGCGCGATGCCCTGGGGGTCGGCGACCGGCGTACTGACCGAACTGACCCGCGGCACCATCGCGACCCACACCGCGACGGCGGCCAGCAACACGATCATCGAGATCACCATGCTGCGCACGCCACCACGCATGCGGCGCGGCGCCGGCGCGGGGGCCTCTTCCTGCGTTGCGGTGTCACTCACCGGTCCATCTTCCCTCATCGGGCCCGATAGGCTCGGATCGGCCGACGCCACCGGGCGATCGGGAGCAAAGGAGCACCCATGTCTGAGATCAGCGACATCCCCGACCGCAACCTCGCCCTCGAACTGGTGCGGGTCACCGAGGCGGCCGCGATGGCCAGTGGCCGGTGGGTCGGCCGCGGCGACAAGAACGCGGCCGACGGCGCTGCCGTCGAGGCGATGCGCAAGCTCATCTCCTCGGTCTCGATGCGCGGCACCGTCGTCATCGGTGAGGGCGAGAAGGACGAGGCACCGATGCTCTACAACGGCGAACTCGTCGGTGACGGCACCGGTCCGGAGGTCGACGTGGCGGTCGACCCCGTGGACGGCACCACTCTCACCGCCAAGGGCATGAACAACGCGGTCTCGGTCATGGCGGTCAGCGAGCGACACTCGATGTTCGACCCCAGCGCCGTCTTCTACATGGACAAATTGGCGGTCGGCCCGGAGGCCGCCGACGTCGTCGACATCCGCCTCCCGGTGAAGGAGAACGTCAAGCGGGTAGCAAAGGCCAAGGGCAGCAGCGTCTCCGACGTCACCGTAGTCCTGCTCGACCGGCCGCGGCATGCACAGATCGCCGAGGAGATCCGCGAGGTCGGCGCCCGCATCCGCTACATCTCCGACGGTGACGTGGCCGGCTCGATCAGCGCCGCCCGCCCCGGCACGGGCATCGACCTGCTGCTGGGTATCGGTGGCACCCCCGAGGGCATCATCAGCGCCTGCGCCATGAAGTGCCTGGGCGGCACCATCCAGGGACGGCTGTGGCCCAAAGACGACGACGAGAAGCAGAAGGCACTGGACGCCGGCCACGATCTGGACCGCGTCCTGTCGACCGATGAACTGGTCACCGGCGACAACTGCTTCTTCGTGGCCACCGGGATCACCACCGGCTCCTTGCTCAAGGGCATCCGCTACTACGCCGGCGGCGCCACGACGTACTCCTGGTGATGCGTTCCAAGAGCGGCACGATCCGCACCATCGAGGCCGAACACCGCCTCGACAAACTGCGCACCTACGCACCCGGTGTGAAGTAGGCGCGATGGCCCGGGTTCTCGTCGCCGGAGAGGCCTTGATCGACGTCGTACGGCGACAGGACGGATCCGTCGAAGCGCACGTGGGCGGCAGTCCACTCAACGTCGCCGTCGGGCTGGCCCGCCTGGGCCACGAGACCGAACTGGCGACCCACATCGCTGGGGACCCCTACGGTGCGCTCATCGTGGGCCAGCTGGCCGAAGACGGCGTCGGTCTCACCCCCGGCTCGGACACCGCGGCCCGGACCAGCACCGCGCAGGCCACCTTGGCCCAGGACGGTTCTGCCAGCTACGCGTTCGACATCGACTGGCGGTTCGAGCAGCAGCTCTCCCACGACTTCGGGCATTTCCACACCGGCTCGATCGCCGCCGTCCTGCAGCCGGGAGCGATCCAGGTCGAGCACGCCGTCCGCACCGCCCGCGAACACGCCACCGTCTCCTTCGACCCCAACGCGCGACCGTCTTTGATGGGCGACCCGCACGATGCTCGCGCACAGGTCGAGCAGTTGATCGGCCTGTCCGACGTGGTCAAGGCAAGTGATGAGGACATCGCCTGGCTCTACGGCCAGGAGGCCTCCCTGGATGCGGTGCTGAACCTGTGGGGTCAACTCGGCCCGTCGCTCACGGTCGCTACTCTCGGCCCGTCCGGCGCACGGATGCACCTCACGCGTACCGGGGAGTTCGCCGACGTGCCAGGGGCTTCCGTGGATGTCGTGGACACGGTGGGCGCCGGGGACTCGTTCCAGTCCGGGCTGATCTCAGGCCTGCTGGGCGCCGGGCTGCTCGGCGGCCCCGAGTCCCGCACCGCCCTGCGCTCAGCCGGCCTTCAGGACGTCCTACCCGCTGCCCTACGGGCGATCGCCTGCTCGGCGATCACGGTCTCCCGCGCAGGGGCCGACCCGCCCCGCCGCGACGAACTCCCGGTCTAACGCGGGCCGGGGCGGATCGAGAGCTCCTCGATGCAGGCATCCCGACCGATGGTGAGCGCCAATCGCACTGCGGCAGCAACGGATTCGGGTTTGAGGTAGAGCGACTCGTCGTACTCCTCCCCTTCGATCTGCTTCAACTCCCGCTGCATGTCGGTTGCCACCCGACCGGGATGGATGCCGGACACTCGTACGCCGTGCGACCGCTCCTCCTCCCGCAGCGCGTCGGTGAACGCCCGCAGAGCGAACTTGGAGGCGGAGTAGAGACCACCCTTCGCGTTGGACCGCAGGCCGCTGCCGGAGTTGATCGTGACCACGGTCCCCCGTGCTGCCCGCAACAGCGGCAGCAACTCACGCGTCAGGTCGGCAACCGCAACCACGTTGAGCTCCAGCGTCTTACGCCAGTCATCACGTGACAGGTCGGCAACCGTGCCCGACCCGAGGACGCCCGCCGAGTGCACCACCGCATCGAGGCGCTCCACACCGGCCACCGCCGCCGCGACCTCGGAGGGCGAGGCCAGATCGGCTACGAAACCCGACGCCGACGGGTACGACGCGACCGCTTCGGTCACCGACGAAGCCGACCGTCCGCCGATCAGCAGGTGATGATCGGGCGCCAGGGACTCGGCGACGGCGGCGCCGATCCCGCGCGTGCCGCCGGTGATGAGGACAACGGGAAGCTGCACGATGCCAGCTTAGGAGGCGATCTTCTCCTCGCGCGCCTTCGCCCGGGACAGGGCGGCCTTGCGCGCCTCCTCCGACTCCTTGGCGATCTCGGCGGCCTTCTCGTCGTCGCGGGTGAGATTCTCACCGGTCTCCGGGTCGAAGACGTGCATCGTGCCCGGGCTGAACACGAAGGTCACGTCGTCTCCCTCCAGGATCCGGGAGCGCGAGTCCAGGTTGACCACCAGTTGGGTGCGCATGCTCTCCCCGTCCAGGTCCCGGTCGAGGTCGGCGAGCGCCTGGGCCACCTTCGGGTCGGCGTCGAACGGCACGTAGGCGTACTGCTCGTTGCCCAGCCACTCGGTGACGTCGACGACCGCGTTGAAGGCGGCTCCGTCGTCGATCGGGTTGACCTCGGCGTGCTTGATCTCCTCCGGCCGCAGCCCGACGATGACGACGTCGTGGCCGGAGACTTTCTCAGCGAGATCGTCCGGGATCGGCACGTCGACGAAAGGCAGCTTCAAGGTGTTCCCGTCGACCTGGGCGGGCAGGAAGTTCATCGGCGGTGAGCCGATGAAGCCCGCGACGAAGAGGTTCACCGGCTGTTCGTACAGCTCCCTCGGTGAGGCCACCTGCTGCAGAACGCCCTTGGAGAGTACGGCGACCCGGTCCCCCAGCGTCATGGCTTCGACCTGGTCGTGGGTCACGTAGATCGTGGTGATGCCCAGTCGGCGCTGCATGCGGGCGATCTCGGTGCGCATCTGGCCGCGCAGCTTGGCGTCGAGGTTCGACAGCGGCTCGTCGAAGAGGAACGCGTCGGCGTCTCGCACGATGGCCCGGCCCATGGCGACGCGTTGACGCTGGCCACCGGACAGGTTGGCGGGTTTGCGCTCCAGGTGCTCGGTCAGCTCCAGCATTTCCGCGGCCCGGTCGACCTTGGCCTGGATCTCCTCCTCGGAGTGCTTGCCCTTGGCCAGCCGCAACGGGAAGGCGATGTTCTCGCGCACCGTCAGGTGCGGGTAGAGCGCGTAGTTCTGGAAGACCATCGCCAGGTTGCGATCCCGCGGGGCGAGGTCGTTGACCCGCTTGTCGTTGATGTCCAGCTCACCGGAGGTGATGTCCTCCAGTCCCACGATCATTCGCAGCAGGGTGGACTTACCGCAGCCGGACGGGCCGACCAGGATGACGAATTCCCCGTCGGCGATGTCGAGCGAGACGTCGTTGACGGCAGGGAACCCATCGCCGTACTTCTTGACCAGGTGTTTGAGTTCGATGTGTGCCATGGGCGCTCCTCGGGAGTCGGAATGGTCGCGTTAGCCCTTGACCGCACCGGACGTCAGTCCGGTCACGATACGACGCTGGAAGACCAGCACCAGGATGACTACGGGAATGGTGACGACGACGGCGGCCGCACAGATGGCACCCGTCGGTTGTTCGAACTGGCTCGCGCCGGTGAAGAAGGCCAGGGCGGCTGGGACGGTGCGCGCGTTGGACGAGGTCAGGTTGGAGGAGAAGACGAAATCGTTCCACGCGGTGAAGAAGGAGATGATCGCCGTCGTGAAGACGCCGGGCGCGGCCAGCGGCACGATGACCTTGCGGAATGCCTGCCAACTGCTGGCGCCGTCCACCTGAGCGGCCTGCTCCATCTCCCACGGGATCTGCTGGAAGAACGCCGTCAGCGTCCAGATGGCCAGCGGCAGCGTCAACGCCAGATAGGGGATGATCAGGCCGGGGATGGTGTCGAACAGGCCGATCTGCCGCCACAGGTTGAACAGCGGCGTCACCATCGCGATCACCGGGAAGAACGACACCGCGAGTGCTGTGCCCAGGATCAGCTTCTTGCCGGGGAAGTCCAACCGCGCGATCGCGTAGGCGCAGAACGTTGCCAGGATGACCGCGATCAGCGTCGCGATCAGGCACACCACGATCGAGTGCCACAGCGCCGGCACGAACAGATCCTTGGCGCCACCGGTGAAGATCAGCGAGTAGTTGTCCCAGGTGGGCTCCTTCGGCCAGAAGTTGCCGAAGGAGTTCTGGGTCGGATCACCTAGCGCCGCAGTTGATTTCAGCGACGTGGCAAAGATCCAGAGCAGCGGGATGATCGTCCACAGCATGATCGGGATGGAGACGGCGAACAGTCCCCACTTGGTGCGGTTCTCTCTCGCGCTGGCCACGGTTCAGCTCCTCCCTGCCGTCAGGTCGACCTTGAATCCCTTGATGAAGATCCAGGCGATGATCAGGACGAAGATGAACAAGATGACGGCCAGGGCCGAGCCCATCCCGATCTCGACCCGGTTGATCGTCTCGTTGGCGACCAGGATCGACAGTGTCGTGGTGTTGTTGGCCCCGCCGGTCATGATGAAGGGGTTGTCGTAGATCCGGAAGGCGTCCAGGGTCCGGAAGAGCGCGGCCACCAGGATCGCGGCCTTCATGTTCGGCAGCACCACCCGGGTCATCCGCTGCCACCAGGTGGCTCCGTCGACCTCGGCAGCTTCCTCGAGTGAGGAGTCGACGTTGGCCAGACCGGCCAGCAGCAGCAACGACACGAACGGCGTGGTCTTCCAGATCTCCGACAGGCAGATGATGAAGATCGAGGTCCACGTGCCGCCGAACCAGTTGAAGTTCAGGTCCCACGCCCCGAAGGTCAGGGTATGCAGCCAGTGGTTGATGAAGCCCGTGTCGACCTGCGCGGCGTACTTCCAGCTGAAGGCGGACACCACGGTGATGATCGCGTACGGGATGAGTACGACGGTGCGCAACGTGCGCCGCGGGATGACCACCTTGTTCATCACCAGCGCGATCAGGAAGCCGAAGATGAGCTCGAAGAAGAGGGTGATGACCGTGATCACGACGGTGACCCCGACGGCCCGCCAGAACAACGGGTCGCCGAAGGCAGTGATGTAGTTCTGTAAGAAGACGAATCTGCGGCCCGAGGGGTCGGTCAGACGGTAGTTGAACAACGACAGGTAGACCGCGTAGGCGATCGGATACAAGGTGACCAGCAACATGATCACGAACGCCGGGCCGGCCAGCTTCCAGCCCAGTGACCGTTCGGCCTTGGCCCGGTCGGACAACCGCGGCTTGTTCTCGTTGCGTGCGCTACGCGTCTGCGGCGCTTCCACCGCGGTCACAACAGGGCCTTCCCGTTGAGCACGTCCAGGATGAACTGCTGCGCCTTGGCCGGAGTCTGCTGGTTGACGGCATTCGGCGGGCTGAACTTCTGCTGGATCCCGGTGGAGATGTCGCCGTAGTACTGCGACTGCGGACGCGGCGCGGCCTGTTGCAGCGACTGCTGGATCAGGCTGGCCATCGGGAACGCCTTCTTCACACTTGCCTCCTCGAAGACCGCCTTGCGGCTGGCCGGGTTGCCCGTACCGAGCATGTACGTCGTCTGGTTCTTCTCGTTACTGATGCAGGCCGCCGCCTGGTAGGCCAGATCCTGATGCGAGCTCTTGGCGCCGACCCCGAGCTCGATACCGCCGAACGGCGGCCGGGCCTGCTGGCCGGCGACCGTTTGCGGGTAGGTGGTCCAGCCGATGTCGTTCATGAACGGCACCTTCGCGGTCTGCAGCGCCGCGTAGGTGTAAGGCCAGTTCACCAGGAACCCGCTGGTGGTGGTGTTCTGGAACAGGTTGAGCGCCTCGGTCTCGGTGGCTGAACCCATGGCCGGCCCGCCGACCCCCGTGGCGGACACCTGCTGGATCACCTTGGCCGCGTCGCGCCCGGCCTGACTGTCCAGACCGAGCTTCAACTCGTCGTACGTCGCGCCCGGGTTCTCGACGATCTTGCCGCCCGCTCCCGCCACCAGCGCATTGATCCAGACCATGTAGCCCTCGTAGAGCGAGGCCTGCACGCCCAGGGTGGTCTTGGTCTTCTGCGCGGCCGAGATCACCTGGTCCCAGGTGACCGGTTTGGTCATGTCCAGCCCGGCCTTGGCGGCGACGGACTTGCGGTACCACAGCACCTGGGTGTTCGCCCAGAACGGCACCGCGACCAGCTTGCCCCGCCACTTCGAGGCGTCGACCGCCGATTGCACTCTGTCCTGGGTGAATTCAGCCTGCATCGACTGCGGCACCGGAGCCAGGTAGCCGGCTTCGGCGAATTCGGCCACGAACACCGGGTCCATACTCATCAGGTCCATCGACGCGTCCCCCGCGGCGAGGCGCCGCAACAACTGGATCCGCTGGTCGCTTGCGCTGTTGGGCAATTGCTGGATGGTGATCGTGTATTTCCCGCCCGAGGCCGCGGTGCATTCCTTGGCCAACTGGGCCTGACCGCCCTTGGTCGGGTCCGAACCGCCGCCGTCGGGGTTGATGTACCAGGTGAGGTTGGGCGTCCCCCGCTCGCCGACGAGCACGCAGCGATCCCGGCAGATCCGACCATGGTGATCACGACGGCTGCGGCTTGCTGCTTGATCGTCCGACGCATATGTAGTGCCTACCCAATCCCCCGCCGGGCAGCCACCGGAAGGTCACCCGCAGGGGTGTCGATAATCTGGAAGACATGGCCGACTTCGCCTACGAGGACCTGCTTCCCGCTGGAACGGACGACACGTCGTACCGTCTGCTGACCACCGAGGGGGTGCGCACGGTCGCCGGGCCGGGCGGGCGGACCTTCCTGGAGGTGGAGCCGGCCGCGCTGAGGTCGTTGACCGACACCGCCATGCACGACATCGCCCACTACCTGCGCCCGGCGCACCTGGCCCAGCTGCGCTCGATCCTGGACGACCCGCAGGCCAGCGCCAACGACAAATTCGTGGCGACCGACCTGCTGAAGAACGCCAACATCGCCGCCGCCGGGGTGCTACCGATGTGCCAGGACACGGGTACGGCGATCGTGATGGGTAAGAAGGGATCCCACGTTCTGGTCGAGGGTGGGCGGCCCGACGAGGAAGCCATCGCGCACGGCGTCTTCGACGCCTACACCCGCCTGAATCTGCGCTACTCGCAGATGGCGCCGATCACGACGTGGGAGGAGAAGAACACCGGTTCCAACCTGCCCGCCCAGATCGAGCTGTACGCCGACACGGCGGCGGGCCACGAGACGACGTACAAGTTCCTCTTCATGGCCAAGGGCGGCGGCTCGGCCAACAAGTCCTACCTCTACCAGGAAACCAAGGCCATCCTGAACCCCGACTCGATGATGCGCTTCCTGGACGAGAAGCTGCGCGCGATCGGGACGGCCGCGTGCCCGCCGTACCACCTGGCCATCGTCATCGGCGGCACCAGCGCCGAGTTCGCGCTGAAGACGGCCAAGTACGCCAGCGCCAAGTACCTGGACAACCTGCCCACCTCCGGCGACATGACCGCGCACGGCTTTCGAGACACCGAGCTGGAGCAGCAGGTGTTGGAGCTGACCCGCAACTTCGGGATCGGTGCGCAGTTCGGCGGCAAGTACTTCTGCCACGACGTGCGCGTGGTGCGCCTGCCCCGACACGGTGCGTCGCTGCCGGTCGCGATCGCGGTCAGTTGCTCGGCCGACCGGCAATGCCTGGGCAAGATCACCGCTGAGGGCGTCTTCATCGAGGAACTCGAACGTGACCCGGCCCGCTTCCTGCCCGACACCACGCACGAGGACCTGGAAGACGCCGGTGACGTCGTGCACATCGACCTCAACCAACCCATGCCGGCGATCCTCGCCGAACTGTCGAAATACCCTGTCAAGACACGGCTTTCGCTGACCGGGCCGTTGATCGTGGCCCGGGACATCGCGCACGCCAAGATCAAGGAACGGCTCGACGCCGGTGAGCCGATGCCGCAGTACCTGAAGGACCACCCGGTCTACTACGCCGGCCCGGCCAAGACTCCCGACGGTTACGCGTCCGGCTCCTTCGGACCGACCACCGCGGGGCGGATGGACTCCTACGTGGAGCAGTTCCAGGCTGCGGGTGGTTCGATGGTCATGCTGGCCAAGGGCAACCGGAGCAAACAGGTGACCGACGCGTGCGCGAAGCACGGCGGCTTCTACCTCGGCTCGATCGGCGGCCCGGCAGCCCGCCTGGCCAAGGACTGCATCAAGCACGTCGACGTCATCGAGTATCCGGAGTTGGGTATGGAAGCAATCTGGAAGATCGAGGTCGAGGACTTCCCGGCCTTCATCGTCGTTGACGACAAGGGTGAGGACTTCTTCGCCTCGGTCGCCAAACCGGTCGCCTTCTCGATCTCGACGCGGCCCGGCTTGTGAGCCACCCGCTGACCCCGCAGTGGGCCTGGGACGAACTGGCCGCCGGCAACGAGCGGTTCATGGCCAATTCGCCCCGGCACCCCAACCAGGACGCACAGCGTCGCCACCTGCTGGAGGCCGGCCAGACGCCATCGGCGATCTTCTTCGGCTGCGCTGACTCCAGGGTCGCGGCCGAAATCATCTTCGACCAGGGCTTGGGCGACCTGTTCGTGGTGCGGACGGCCGGGCACGTGATCGACAACGCGGTCCTCGGCTCCATCGAGTTCGGCGTCGCTGAGCTCGGAGTTCCGCTGATCGTCGTCCTGGGCCACGAATCCTGTGGAGCGATCAAGGCGACGATGGATGCGGTGCAGTCGGGAACGGTGCCGGGCGGGTTCCTGCGCGACATCGTCGAGCGAGTGACACCCAGTGTGATGACTGCCCGGCGCGATGGGGCCACCACGCTGGAGGAGTTGGAGGCTGAGCACGTCCGCGTGACGACGAACCTCCTGAAGGAACGCTCGGTGGCGATCCACGAGCGAATCAACGCCGGCACGCTTGCGATCGTCGGCGCGACGTACGAGATCGGCGACGGCAAGGCCAGCGTGGCGACCACCGTGGGCGACATCACCACCGCGTGATACCTGAATGCCACCTGCGAGTTCGCTGTAACGCCTTACCCCGGCGCACCGGTCGCTCTACCGTCAGCTGGTGAGCACTACTCCTGACGCCGCACCGATCGGCTTCCCGGAAACCTCCGGCGACAAGGGTCTGAAGTCCGGAGCGGTCGGGCTGCTGTCCACCATCGTGGTCGGGGTCGCCTCGACCGCCCCTGCCTATTCGCTGGCTGCGAGCCTGGGCTTCGTGGTCGCCAGCGGCGGCGCACTGCTGGCCGGGGTCAAAGCACCCGCCATCATCCTGCTGGCCTTCATCCCGATGTACTTCATCGCGGTCGCCTACCAGGAGCTGAACAAGGCCGAGCCGGACTGCGGTACGTCGTTCACCTGGGCCTCGCGGGCCTTCGGACCCGTGGTCGGGTGGATGAGCGGGTGGGGCATCATCGCCGCCGATGTGATCGTGATGGCGAACCTGGCCCAGATCGCCGGCTCGTACTCGTTCTCCTTCGCCGACACCCTCGGACTGCACAACACGTTGTCCAGCAGCACCTTCTGGTCCACGGTCGCCGGGATCATCTGGATCGCCGTGATGACCTACATCTGCTACCGCGGGATCGAGATCAGCGCCCGGATCCAGTACGGCCTGCTGACCATCGAGGTCCTGGTGCTCTTCCTCTTCGCGGCCGTGGCGCTGATCAAGGTCTACACAGGACACGCGGAGTCGTATTCCCTGCATCCGCAATGGAGTTGGTTCTGGCCGGGCGGTCTGTCCTTCACGCAGGTCATCGCGCCGGCCCTCCTGACCGCTGTCTTCATCTACTGGGGCTGGGACTCGGCGGTCTCGATCAACGAGGAAACCGACGACCCCGCGACCACTCCGGGACGCGCAGCAGTCCTGTCGACCCTCATCCTGCTGTTCACCTACGCGATCGTCACGGTCGCCGCAGTGGCGTTCGCGGGCACGGGCACGAAGGGAATCGGCCTGGGCAACCAGGCCAACTCCGAGGACGTCTTCTCGGCCATCTCCCCCGCGTTGTTCGGCAGCAGCGCCCTGGGACACGTGGGCCAACTGCTGCTGGCCGCCTCCATCCTGACCTCCGCCTCAGCCTCCACCCAGACCACGATCCTGCCGACGGCCCGCACCGCGTTGTCGATGGCGGTCTACAAGGCGATCCCGGAGCGGTTCGCCCGGATCCACCCCAAATACCTGACCCCCACCTGGTCGACCATCGGCATGGGCGTCATCTCGGTGGTCTTCTACCTGATCTTCACCCTGATCAGCCAGAACCTGCTGTCCGCCCTGATCGGCTCGATCGGGTTGATGATCGCGTTCTACTACGGCCTCACCGGCTTCGCCTGCGTGGTCTTCTACCGGCGCAACCTGCTCAGTTCGTGGCGCAACTTCGTGATGCAGGGCCTGTTCCCGTTGCTCGGCGGCCTCATCCTGGCGGGCGCCTTCGTCTACGCGGTGAAGTCCTACTGGGCCCCGGACTGGTTGACCGACGACGACGGCAACAACATCACGATCTTCGGTCACGGAGCCGTCGCCGTGGTCGGCATCGCGGCCCTGGTACTGGGTGTCGTGCTGATGGTGGCGTGGTGGCTGATCAAGTCCGACTACTTCCGGCAGAAGACATTGCCTCGCAAGGCGGCCCACGAACTCGTCCTCGCCGGTATCCCACACGATCCCGCCGGGGACGCCGAGGTGCGCTTGCCCGACTCCGGGCTGCCGGACATCCTCATCAAGGAGGACTTGTCCAACCTGCCGCCCGGTCAGCGTGCCGTCCGGCGCGAGGATCTGGACGACTAGCCTGGAGACCGTGCGCGTCACCGCCCTCAACCTCCACCCCGTCAAGTCCACGGCCATCCGGAGCGTCGACTCGGCGTACATCGGACTGGCCGGTCTGCGCGGCGATCGGGAGTGGATGATCGTCGACGACGCCGGTGACATGGTCTCCGCTCGCGAGATGAACCAGCTCTTCACGATCGTCGCGGACACGCCCCAAACCGGCGGCAGCGCGGACCTGACCCTGTCCGCGCCCGGCGCCGAGACCATTGAGATCTCCTTCCCCTACGACGGCCGGCTGGCTCCCGCGCGTCTCTTCACCCGGCCGCACACCAAGGTCCGCTACGCCGGCGCCGACGCTGACGCGTGGCTGGCCGGCGTCCTCGGCCGCGGCGATCTGCACCTGGTGTGGTGCGAGGACCCCACCCAGCGCTCGCTCAACCCGGAGTTTTCCCGCAGCGGGGATCACGCTGTCTTCCAGGACGGGTACCCGGTCACACTGGCCAGCACGGCCTCGGTGACTCAGCTCAGCCAGTGGGCGAGCAATGACCTTGCGGTGCAACGGTTCCGGGCCAACGTGATCATCGACGGGGAAGAAGCGTTCGTCGAGGACGAGTGGAGCGCCGTGCGCATCGGCGACGTACCGTTCCGCGTCGCCAAAGCCGTGGACCGCTGCGTGATGACGACCATCGACCCGATCAGCCTCGACCGGGGCAAGGAGCCGATCGCGACCCTGGCCAAGCACCGCCGGTGGGACGGTAAGACATGGTTCGCGATCCACCTGATCCCGGACGCCGAGGGTGAGATCCGCGTCGGCGACGAGGTACTTCCCCTCTAGAGGGCCAGCTCAGTGCGCACGACCGCCGCCAACCGGTGCGCGACGTCCTCGGCGTGCGCGGCCGTGGCCGCTTCGACCATGACCCGCACCACGGGTTCGGTCCCGGACTTGCGAAGCAGGATCCGGCCGGTGCCGGCGAGCTCCTGCTCGACCGTGACAACGGCCGCCTGCACGGCTTCGTTGCTGTCGACGGCGTTCTTGTCCACGTCCGCAACGTTGAGCAGGAACTGCGGCAGACGGATCATACACGCGGCGAGGTCGGCCAGCGACTTGCCGGTGCTCGCGACCCGCGCGGCCAGCGTCAACCCGGTCAGCACCCCGTCCCCGGTGGTCGCGTGATCGAGCATGATGACATGGCCGGACTGCTCGCCGCCGAGGGAGAAGTTGCCGGCCTTCATCTCTTCGAGCACATAACGGTCCCCGACCGCCGTCTGCAGGACGCTGACGCCCTCACGCTCCATCGCCTGCAACATGCCCAGGTTGCTCATGACCGTGGCCACGAGGGTGTCGCCGCGCAGGACGCCGCGTTCCTTGAGGTCCAACGCGAGGATGGCCATGATCTGGTCGCCGTCGACGACCTGACCACTGGCATCGACCGCCAGGCACCGGTCGGCGTCCCCGTCGAAGGCCAGCCCCAGGTCGGCGCCGACCTGGGCGACCATGACGCGCAGGTGTCCCAGGTGGGTCGAGCCGTACCCGTCGTTGATGTTCAAGCCGTCCGGCTCAGCGCCGATGACGGTGACCTGCGCCCCGGCCCGGCGGAAGACCTCCGGGCCGACCTCGCTGGCCGCACCGTGCGCCGCGTCGAGCACGACGCGCAACCCGTCCAGGGGTGCGGGTACGGCGCTCAGCAGGTGCTCGACGTACCTCTCCCCTCCGCCGGGCAGCGTCTTGGCCCGTCCGACCCCGGCCCCGGTCGGGCGCTGCCAGTCGGCACGCAGACTTGCGGCGATCGCGTCCTCGGTGGCGTCGGGCAGCTTGAAGCCGCCGCGGGAGAAGAACTTGATGCCGTTGTCGGGCATCGGGTTGTGCGATGCGGAGATCATCACGCCCAGGTCGACGTTCAGATCGGCGGTGAGGTAGGCGATGGCCGGTGTCGGGAGCACTCCGGCGTCGTAGACGTCCACGCCCGCGGACGCCAGGCCGGCGACGGTCGCCGCCGCGAGGAACTCGCCGGAGGCACGCGGGTCGCGACCGACCACGGCAGAGGGCCGGTGACCTGCGAACTCGCCCTTCTCGGCCAACACCCGGGCCGCAGCCACGGACAGGTCGAGCGCGAGTTCCGCGGTGATGTCCCGG
Source organism: Branchiibius cervicis (assembly GCF_042661605.1). Lineage (NCBI taxonomy): Bacteria > Bacillati > Actinomycetota > Actinomycetes > Micrococcales > Dermacoccaceae > Branchiibius > Branchiibius cervicis. The sequence goes on along the minus strand of NZ_JBHSWJ010000002.1, from coordinate 618,649 downwards.
TTGGCGACACCCCGGACACCGTCGGTCCCGAACAATCTGCTCATTGGACCAAAACTAGCCGACGCGGGCCGTCAGAGACGAAACGTCGCCCGCCATTGCTCCTCGATGTCGTCCCGCACCCACCGATTCTGAGGAGATCACGGGTTATGAGGGCGGGCGCCTGGGCGCGCGCCCTCAGAACCGTCGATTCCCTCAGAATCAGCGGGCGTCAGGCAGGAAAGACCGAAGCCCGGACCCCATCGGAGTCCGGGCTTCGGGCGCAGCAGCAGCGATCAGCGCTTGCTGTACTGCGGAGCCTTACGGGCCTTCTTCAGACCGGCCTTCTTGCGCTCCGGGACGCGAGCGTCACGGGTCAGCAGGCCGGCCTTCTTCAGCGCGGGACGGTTCAACTCTTCGTCGACACCGTTCAGCGAGCGCGCGACGCCCAGACGAACGGCACCGGCCTGGCCGGAGGGGCCACCGCCGTGGACACGGACCAGCACGTCGTACGCGCCATCCAGCTCCAGCACCTTCAGCGGCTCGTTGACCAGCTGCTGGTGGACCTTGTTGGGGAAGTACTCCTCCAGGGTGCGGCCGTTGACCTTCCACTCGCCGGTGCCCGGCACGATGCGGACGCGAGCGATGGCCTGCTTGCGGCGGCCGGTGGCGGCGCCGGGAGCAGAAGCGGTCGGGCGCGGACGGTTCTCGTCGACGACGTCCGCGTCGCTCTCGGTGGTGTATTCGGTCAACTGCGGCTCGTCGTCCTCCAGGACGTCGACCTCGGTGTAGTCAGCCACGATTCTCCTTCAATTCAAAGTGTGTAGAGGGGGCGCGGCTTACTGCGCGACCTGGGTGATCTCGAACTTGGCCGGCTGCTGCGCGGCGTGCGGGTGCTCCGGGCCGGCGTAGACCTTCAGCTTCTTGAGCTGGGCGCGGCCGAGGAGTTGTGCGGCAGCATCCCCTTGATGGCCTTCTCCACCGCGCCGGCCGGGTCCTTGGCCATCAACTCGGTGTAGGAGGTGGTCTTCAGACCGCCCGGGAAGCCGGAGTGGCGGTAGGCCTTCTTCTTCTCCAGCTTGGCACCGGTCAGCGCGACCTTGTCGGCGTTGACGATGATGACGAAGTCACCGGTGTCCGCGTTCGGGGCGAAGATCGGCTTGTGCTTGCCGCGCAGGAGGATGGCGGCCTGGCTGGCCAGACGGCCGAGGACGACGTCGGTGGCGTCGATGACGTGCCACGTGACGTTGTCCTGCAGGTCCGCCGGCTTGGGCGTGTAGGTACGCACTGTCGTTACCTTTTCCGTTGGTTCTTGCTGGTGAAACGTGCCGCGAACCCCGATCGAGAAGGTCGCACACAAGTCTGCGGGGCGATGAACACCCGAAGAACCATTCTACGGATGGGCTCACGGTGCCCCAAATCGCCGGAGACCCCCGGAATTCCGGCGAATTCTGCCGCCCGTGCGGCTACCGCCGGCGTTGTGCACAGAGATTATGCACAGGTATTGTGCAATCTGTGGCCGGTTCCGACTCCCCTCTACGCACCCTCGCGCATCCGCTGCGCTCGCGGATCCTGGCCCACCTGCGCGTGCACGGCGAGGCCACGGCCACCGAGTTGGCCGGCGCCCTCGGGACGCACACCGGGGCGACCTCCTACCACCTTCGTCGACTGGAAGCCGCGGGACTGGTGCTGGACACCGGGCACGGTGACGGGAAGCGGCGCGTGTGGGGCGCCGTACGCGAACCGGCCGTCGACGACGCTCCCCTGGACGAGGACGACGAGGCGGCCGCGCGATGGTTGCAGCACGACTACGTCGAGCACTTCGCCCAGCGCGCCGGGGCGTGGATCGAGGCCCAGGACGACTGGCCGGCGCCATGGCGCACCGACTGCGGGCTGGCCGACCACGCGGTGCTGGTGACACAGGAGCAACTGACCGCGTTGGCGGCCGAGCTGGGTGAGGTCTTCGAGCGCTACCGCCGAGCAGGAGCGGGTACGCCGGGGGCACGCCGGGTGGCGGGATATTCCGCCCTGCTGCCGATCGACCCGCCGCCCGCAGGCTGAAGCCTCAGTCCGAAACCCACTGCCAATCGGGGTCGAACGATTCGAACTGCTCGTGGAACTGGTGCTGCCAGGCAGCGACCGTCGTCGTGAAATCGGCGCCGGTCGCCCGGTGGAACTCCTCGGCGATCGAGCCGTGGGTGGCCACGAGCATGGCCCGGTAGTAGGCCAGTGCCTTGCTCGTCCCGAAGCGGTCGGCAACGTACTGCACGAACATGCCGGCCCGGAAGTAGCCGTCGTCGGTGTCGTTCACGACCTCGGTGTCCGAGGGCAGTCGTGCCGGAGGCTCCTTTTCCGGGCCGGTCGAAACCTCTTGGTTGGCGGCCCATTCGGCGTAACCCTCCACCATCCACTCCGGGACCGACGGGTCGTCGAACCCGACCGGCAGGGTGTCGGCGTGGAACACCTCGTGGTCCATCACATGGCGGAAGTAGTCGTCATCGTCGATGACCCGGCCGCCGTCGCTGAAGCGGTGGCCGGTGGGGATCACGATCCACGCCGCCTTCCCGTAGGGCATCGTGATGCCGTCGGCGTCGGCGACGTTGGAGTCGCCGGTCCACTTCTGTGCGGTGCTGTCGTTCGCGGCGGCCAGGATCAGGTACTTGTCCTTGGCGTGCTCACCGGTCAATGACTCGATCCGCGGGATCGAGTCATTGGCCGTCTCGACCAGCGTCGTCAGGACGGTGTCCGTGGTGTTGCCCACGGCCACGACTCGCGGACTGAGCCGGTAGTGCAGCCCTTGCACGCCGGCGACCTCGAGGAAGACCCGGCTCAGCGTCAGCCGGTCGACCACCTCGTCGGGAAGCCCCTGGCGCATCGAGCCGTCGGTCGTCGTGGCCGCAGCGGAGGGGGTCGGGCTGGCAGCAGGCGTCGAGCCGGCGGACGGCGCCGAGGTGGCGACTGACGCGGTGGGAATCGCCGGTAGCGTGATCGCCGCGCCACAGGCGGACAGCGACATCGCGGCCGCAGCGAGCGCGACGGCCCCCGTGCGGCGATTCATGCGCGAACTGTATCCCGGTGCCTCACCGGGCTCGCACGACCCGCTTCTCATCCCACACCGGCTCGGGTGCCTCGTAGACCCGGCCATCGGCGCCGAACACCAGGTAGCGGTCGAATCCCCTTGCAAACCAACGGTCGTGGGTGACCGCTACCACGGTCCCGTCGAACTGCTCCAGACCCTCCTCCAGCGCCTCAGCCGATTGCAGGTCGAGGTTGTCGGTGGGCTCGTCCAGCAACAGCAGGGTGGCGCCGGACAATTCCAGCAACAGGATCTGGAAGCGGGCCTGCTGGCCACCGGAGAGGGAGCCGAACGTCTGCTCGGCGGCGTGCGCCAGCTCGTAACGATCCAGGACCCGCGAGGCCTGTTCCCGCGGCATACCTGCCCGGTGCTCGTCGCCGCGGTGCAGGATCTCCAGCAGCGTGCGCTGCATCAGCTCGGGGTGGGCATGGGTCTGGGCGAACCAGCCCGGCCGGACCCGCGAGCCGAGGCGCACTGTGCCCTTGTGCGCAACGGGATCCGGGGCCACATCGCCCACCGGTCGGTGCTCCACATCGGGGTCCGAACCGCCCGCGGCCAGCAGCCGCAGGAAGTGGCTCTTGCCCGAACCGTTCGATCCGAGCACGGCCACGCGCTCGCCGTACCAGATCTCCAGATCGAAGGGCTTCATCAACCCGGTCAGTTCGAGTCCCTCGGCGATGACGGCGCGTTTGGCGGTCCGCCCGCCCTTCAGGCGCATTGTCACCTTCTGCTCGAAGGGGATCGCCTGCGGCGGCCCGGCCTCCTCGAACTTGCGCAGCCGGGTCTGGGCGGCGTGGTAGCGCGGCGCCATCCCGTCGTTGTACGCCGCCTTCACCTTGAGCGTGTTGACCAGCGTCTTGAGTTTGGCGTGCTCCTCGTCCCATCGGCGACGCAACTCCTCCAGCCGGGCGTTCCGGTCGATGCGTGCCTGGTGGTACGTCGAGAACCGGCCCGGGTGCGTCCAGGCGATCGCGCCCGCGGCCTGGGGTTCGAGCGTGACGATGCGGGTGGCGACCTGCTCCAGCAGCTCCCGGTCGTGACTGATCAGCAGGACCGTCTTGGGCGAGTCCTGTAACGCGTGCTCCAACCACCGCTTGGTGGGGACGTCCAGATAGTTGTCCGGCTCGTCCAGCAGCAGCACCTCTTCGGGCCCGCGCAGCAGGGCCTCCAGCACCAGTCGCTTCTGCTCCCCGCCGGACAGCGTGCTCAGATCGCGGAACTGCGCCCGGTCGTAGGGGATCCCCAGGGCCGCGACCGTGCAGACGTCCCACAACGTCTCGTACTCGTAACCACCGACCTCGGCCCAATCTGCGAGCGCCTGCGCGTAAGCCATCTGGGCCGGCTCGTCGTCCCGCTCCATGATCGCCAGTTCGGCGGCATCCACGGCTCTGGCCGCCGTGGCGATCGACTCCGGTGCGACGCTCACCAACAGGTCACGGACGGTCTGCTCCTGACCCTGTTTGCCGACGAACTGCGACATGACGCCCAGTCCGCCGGAGCGGGTGATCGCCCCTTCGTGCGCGTCGATCTCACCGGAGATGATCCGCAGCAGCGTCGTCTTGCCTGTGCCGTTCGGGCCGACCAGAGCGACCTTGGCGCCCTCCCCCACGCGAAGTCCGACCCCGCCGAGCAGCGGTCGACCGTCGGGCAGGTAGTACTCGACCGAATTCACATCGATATGACCCACGATCGTCAAGCATGACGGACGGCAGCCGCGGATCGCATTCCAATTCCGGCTGCATCCGGGCCCGGGAGCGGTATCGTTGAATTATCAACTATCAACCGGAGGCGCCACGATGACCCAGGCCGACCGCCAGCTCAAGCTGCGGGAGTTACAAGACCGGCAACGAAAGAGCAGCCGCCGGCCGCTGCTGATCGCGGTAGCCGCGGCAATCATCGCGATCGCGGTGGCGCTGGCTATCGCACTGTGGCCGAAAGGCTCGACGCAGTCCACCCCGGTCGCGGACCCGGCCCTGAACGTCGCCGATCAGATCATCCCCGCCGACCCGGCGGGCGCGACGACGACGCAGGCCACGCCGGCGAAGGTCACCAACCCCTCGGGCATCGACGGGGTGATCGCCTATGACACCTCCGGGTACCCCGCCGCCGGGACACCGACATCGGGCACCCTGCAGCACGATCACGTGCTGGGTCCGGTCAGCTACACGATCACGCCACCGGTCGGCGGGCCGCACAACCCGGTGTGGATGAACGCCGGTGTCTACACCAAGCCGATTCCCAGCGAACGGGCCGTGCACAACCTCGAGCACGGCGCGGTGTGGATCACCTACCGCCCGGATCTGCCGGCCGCGCAGGTCGACCAACTGGTCGCCTTCGTCGGCAAGCAGAGCCTGATCGATGAGTCGGCGGCCACGCAGATCCCCGGACAGCGCAGCCGTTACCTGGACCTCAGCCCGTGGTCGACCAACGCCCTTCCCGCCCCCATCGTGATCTCGTCGTGGGGATACCAGCTGCAGGTGGATTCACCGACCGACCCGCGGCTGCAGCGCTTCGTGGACACCTTCCGGCACAGCGAGAAGTACAGCCCCGAATTCGACGAACCCGTCGACGGGGTGCCGGTGCAGACCGGCGGCCGACCCGCGGCGTACGGCGCTACGCAGCCCAATCCCGCTGGCGCCGTGTCGCAGTGAGCGCTCAGGACGTCAGTTCATCGAGGTCACGGACCGCGAACCGGTGATGCCAGAAGGCCTCGTTGAAGACGACACGTAACGCCTCGGCGACGGTCGGGCGCTCATCGGGCCAGTTGGGATTGGGCGAACCCAATGCCGCCTGCTCGAGTCGATCGTCGGTCAGGTCGGCGAGGTACGCCGAGAGCCGGGCGGCCGAGGCGTCGTACAGTCCGCGCGCATCGGCCAGGCTGACATCCGCGTCGCGGTCCGAGGGGACATCGGGGTGCGGCGGCATCTGGTCCCACGGCAGGTCCAGCGGCTGCCACGGATTGGCTCTGCCCAGGATGGCCGCATCCAGCCAGCTGGTGATGGCAAAACTCAGGTGCCGCAGCGTCTGGATGAACGACCACTCCTGTCCCACGTGGGCGTTCAGGGTGGCGGCATCGAGGGTCGTCGCACGGGCGATGGTGGCATCCCAGACGGCGGCCAGCCGGGCCCACGAGTCGCGATAGCCCTGAGCGTCAGTAGGGTTCAGACCGGCGTACTCCGGATAGAGCCTGGTCAACTCGGCCTGCACGAGCGGGGCCACCGGCACGCCGTTCACCGTCAATCCGTCGATATCACCCTGAATGTGCACGTCTTGCAGGTTGACGTTGTCGAACCGGCTGCCGGCGAGGTCCACCTCCCAGAAGTGCGCACCGGTCAGTTCGACGCGGCTGAAGTCGCTGCCGGCAAGACGCACCCGGGAGAAGGTGGACCCGCCCAGATCTTCGCTCTCAAAATCGACCATGGCCCGACCATAGGGCCGAATGCGGACGGATCGTTGCCGGTTCAGCTGTCGGGTAGTCCCGCGAAAATGTCGGTGGCGCCGGCGGGTGCCGGGAGACCACCGGCCAACCGGTAGCACTCGTCCCACCACACCCCTTGCGGGGCGCCCTCGATCTTGAAGAAGAACTCGTCGGGCTTGATCTGGCTGCGGTAGGCCCGGAGGGCCGCAAACCGTTGGGCAGCAACGGGATAGCCGTCGACCCGCACGGCGACCTCATCGTCCGCCACGCACATCGGCGGCTTCTCACCTGAGTCCAGATCGAAGTTGGCAAAGAACGCCTCTTCCGGTTCTTCATCGGCGTCGATCGCGGCCTGACGCGCCGCCTTTTCCTGGGCGATCACCGCCCGCATCTGACTCTCGGAGAACGCCGGCCACAGCACTCGCTGCACCTGCCACGGCGCGCCGAGGTCGGGGCGATAACTCGGCACCGCCGCGAGCGCCATCGCATAGGTAGCAACCCGATGCGCCTGGATGTGGTCGGGGTGGCCGTAGAAGCCGAACTGGTCGTAGGTGATCAGCACCTGCGGTCGGCGGTCCCGGATCAACGGGACCAGTTCATCGGCCGCGGCGAGTAGGTCAGCCCGCCAGAACGAATCCCGGTCGGCGTCCGGCGGCGGCGCGGCCAGGCCGTCAGGACCGAAAACCATCCCCGTGTCGTGCCAGCGGCCGTCCCCACCCAGGCGGACGAAGTCGGTCACCCCGAGCGCCGCCATCGCCTCCGTCAACTCCTGGATCCGCAACTGCGACAATGAGATATCGCCCGACTGCACGCGCTCGGCCAAATCCGCATCCACGATGTCACCCCGCTCCCCCAAGGTGCAGGTGACCAGAGTGACGGCGGCACCCTGGCCGGCGTACGTCGCCATGGTCGCCCCCGTACTGCTGCTCTCGTCATCGGGGTGGGCATGCACGAGCATCAGACGACGGCTGGTGGTCACCGCCCCACGGTAGGGCACCTGCTCTACTGGGTTCATGACCCAGGAGGAGGTCACCCTCACCCGGGCACAGGCCCGGGCCATCGCCGTACGGGCACAACTGCTGACGGCCCGCCGGCCGACCGACCTGCTCGATCTGGTGCGTCACCTGGGCTCGGTGCAGATCGAGCACACGGCGTACGTCGCGCCGAGCGCTCACGTGGTGGCGTGGAGCCGGCTGGGCGCGGACTATCGACCCGATGACCTGGACGACGCGGTCGCGCGCGGTGATTTCGCAGAAATCCTGATGCGGCTGATCCCGGCCGAGGACGTCGCCGACTATCGCGCCGAGATGGCGAACTGGCCCGGGGATCCGCCGTTGCGCGAATGGCAGCAGGCGAGCATCGAATGGCTGGCGGCCAACGACGAGTGCCGGCGGGACATCCTGTCCAGACTCGACATCGACGGACCAACCCCCGCGGCAGCGATTCCCGACACGACGCTGGTGCCGTGGAAGTCTTCGGGCTGGACGAACGACAAGAACATCAACGCGGTGCTGTCGATGATGGTGCGACGCGGCGAGGTGGCGGTGGCCGGCCGCGAGGGACAGGACGTGCTCTACGACCTGGCGAGCCGGGTCTATCCGGAGGTTCCGTTGCCCCCGTTGGACGAGGCACGCGCCCGCCGGTCGGCCCGATTCCTGCGCGCGATGGGCATCGCTCGCAGCGGCGGGCAGCAGGATCCGCGCGAGCCGCTGACCATCGCGCAGGCAGGAATACCCGCACGGGTCGAGGGGCTGCGCGGCCTCTGGCGCGTCGACCCCGCATACCTGGACGACGAGCCGAATCGCCCCCGCACTGCGTTGCTATCGCCGCTGGACCGGCTGGTCTTCGATCGGCGACGGACCGGCGAACTCTTCGAGTACGACTACAAGCTCGAGATGTATACCGCCAAGACGAAGCGGCGGTGGGGTTATTGGGCGATGCCGGTGCTCCACGGTGACCGGCTGGTGGGCAAGCTCGACGTCCAGACGGACCGGGCGCACGGTCGGTTGCTCGTGCACGCCCTGCACTGGGATGTCCGGCCCACCGGCGCCCTGCGCGCCGCGGTGGAGCGGGAGATCGCCGACCTGGCGAAGTGGCTCAGCCTACCCGTTGTGTTCGCATAGCAAACACTTGTGCAACATGCGAACAGTGACTAAGGTCTCATCCGGGAGCAAAGGAGTGACTCATGTCAGAACTGACCATCGAGACCGCGGACCAATCCGGTGGTCTGGATTCGCAGGCCACCATCACCGACGAGATCGCCACGATCCAGGCCAAGGACGCCACCGGTGAGCCGCTCCTACAGCCCCGGGTGGACTTCCCGCCGTACCGCAGCTCGCTGCTGCGGCACCCGACCAAAGCGCCCTGGCACGCCGACCCGGAGGAATTGGAACTCCTGGCGCCGGTATTCGGCCAACGCGACGTCGATCCGTTGGAAGCCGACCTGACCCTCGCCGGGAAGGGCGAGCCCATCGGTGAGCGCATCCGGATCAGCGGACGCATCGTGGACGGCGACGGCCGACCGGTCCGCCGGCAACTGGTGGAGATCTGGCAGGCCAACGCCGCCGGTCGCTACGTGCACAAACGCGACCAGCACCCCGCGCCCCTTGACCCGAACTTCACCGGCGCCGGCCGGGCACTGACCGACGACAACGGCTACTACGAATTCACGACCATCAAGCCGGGTCCCTACCCGTGGGGCAATCACCGCAACGCCTGGCGGCCCGCGCACGTGCACTTCTCGCTGTTCGGGACCGAGTTCACCCAGCGGATGATTACCCAGATGTACTTCCCGGGTGATCCGCTCTTCCCCCTCGACCCGATCCTGCAGTCGATCACCGACCAGTCCGCCCGGGACCGGCTGGTGGCAACCTATGACCACGCCCTGTCCGAGCACGAGTGGATCCTCGGCTACCGCTGGGACATCGTGCTGACCGGTACGCACGCCACCCGGATGGAGCAGGAGCACGACGATGCCTGAGTTGATCCCCACGCCCGGACAGACCATCGGTCCCTTCTTCCACTACGGATTGCCCTGGGAAACAGGCCATCTCATCGCCCCCGCCGGTACACCCGGTGCGATCCGGCTGCACGGGAACGTGCTGGACGGCCATGGCGAGGGCTTGCAGGACGCGATGGTCGAGGTCTGGCAGACCGACGCCGAGGGTCGTATCCCCCAGCAGCAGGGATCGCTGCGCCGAGATCGTGACGAGTTCACCTTCACCGGCTTCGGCCGGGCCGCCACCCGGCGCGACGGTTACTACACCTTCTCGACGGTGACTCCGGGTCCGGCCCGGCTGGGCGGCGCCGCCTTCTTCGCGGTGACCGTCTTCGCGCGCGGCCTGCTCAACCGGCTTTACACCCGGGCCTACGTCCCGGGTGACGACGCAGCCCTGACGGGTGATGCCCTGCTGAGTTCCGTTGACAGCGAACGCCGCTCGACCTTGCTGTGTGTCCAGGAGGACGAGCGGACACTGCGCTTCGACATCCGCTTGCAGGGTGATGGCGAAACCGTCTTCCTGAAGTACCCGCGCCACCAGGACTGAGTCCCTCAATGCTGCTCACCCCCGGTTCCGGACGCGCCCGCCACCTGACCGACGACGCCGCGATCCTGTCCGCGATGCTGTCGGTCGAGGCGGCGTGGGCGATGGTGCTGGGCGATCTCGGGGTGCTCGGGGTGGACCAGGCGCACCTCGTTGCCGACCGCTGCGACCCAGGCGAGTACGACGTGTCGCAGCTGGCCGACTCGGTCGAGTCCGGAGGCAACCCGGTGATCCCGCTGGTCGCACGCGTCCGCACTGCGGTGGCCGAATCCGACCCTGCAGCGGCGGCGCTCGTGCACAAGGGACTGACAAGTCAGGACGTCGTCGACACCGCGCTGATGCTGATCGCTCGTGACAGCACTGCTCTGCTGTGCGACCGCCTGCTCTCCTGCGCCGATGCGGTCGCAGACCTCGCGGGTCGTGAGCGTGACACCGTGATGACTGCCCGCACCCTCGGTCAGCCGGCTGTCCCGACGACGTTCGGCGCAAAGGCCGCCGGCTGGTTGCGCGCCCTGGATGCTGCCATCCGGGGCCTTTCCGCACTGCGCTACCCCGTACAGTGCGGTGGCGCCGGTGGCACCCTGTCGCTGCTGGAGACGCTCGCGCCCGGGCGGGCCATCGACGCGCCCGCTCTCCTGGCCCACCGGCTCCAGTTGACCGAGCCGGTCGCCCCGTGGCACACCGACCGTTCACCGGTGACCGCCATCGGTGACGCGATCGCTCGATCCACCGACGCCCTGGGCAAGGTCGCCGGCGACATCGTGCAGTTGTCGCGACCCGAGATCGGCGAACTGTCCGAGCCGGTTGCCGAGGGCCGTGGCGGCTCCTCCACGATGCCGCAGAAGCACAACCCCGTGCTGTCGGTCCTGGTGCGCTCCGCCGCAATGCAGGCCCCCGCCCTCGCGGCCTCGCTGCACACCAGTGCCGCCCTCGCCAGCGACGAGCGACCGGACGGAGCCTGGCACGCCGAGTGGTCGCCGTTCCTTCAGTTGCTGACCATCGGGCCGATCGCCGGCGGACAGGCTGCCGAAGTGCTCGAGGGGCTGCAGGTCCATCGGGAAGCCATGCAGGCCAACGTGATCGCGGCGTTGCCCGGCCTCGTGGCCGAGCGCAGGTCCGTCGATCCGGGCCCGGTGGACGTCTCGGATTATCTGGGCGCCGCACCGTCCTTCATCGACCGGTCGCTGGCGGCGCACGCCGACGTCCGAAAGGACCTGGCCTCCTGATGACACCCACTCTGTCTCTGCTGCGCGACGACGGACCGGATGCCCCGCTGCTGATCGTCGGTCCCTCGCTGGGCACGGCCGTCACGCCGTTGTGGGATGCCTGCGCCCGGGCGCTGACCGGGCCGGTGACCGTCGCGGGGTGGGATCTGCCCGGACACGGCCGCAGCGCCCCCGATCCCGGACCGTTCACCGTCGCCGACCTGGCTGAATCAGTCTGGGCCGCGACGACTGCACTACGCCAGCAGAATTCGCACCCGACCCGGTATGCGGGGGTCTCCCTCGGCGGCACGGTCGGACTGCAACTCGCACTCGACCACCGCGATGCTCTTGCCGGCGCTGCCATCATCTGCTCCGGTGCCAGGATCGGCGAGCCGGACGCGTGGCACGAGCGGGCCGATCTGGTCCGCCGCGCCGGAACCCCGGTGATGGTCTCCGGCTCGGCGCAGCGGTGGTTCGCGCCCGGGTTCCTGGAGCGGGATCCGGGCACCGGCACCACGCTGCTGAACGGCCTGCAGCACACCGAGAAGGACTCCTACGCCGCGTGCTGCGAGGCGCTCGCCGGATTCGACGTCCGAAACCGGTTGTCGGACATCACGATTCCGATCCTGGCCATCGCCGGCGAGCACGACCAGGTCACCCCGCTGCCCTTCGCGCAGGAAATCGCCGAAGGCACCGGAGGGCGCGCCGAACTGGTCCCGGACGCTGCCCACCTGGCCCCGGCGGAGCAACCCGCAACGGTCGCCGGACTGCTGACCCGATTCCTGACCCAGGAGGACGCATGAATCCCGACCGCACCGAAGCCGACGCGGCCCGGGACGGCATGGCGGTGCGTCGCGCGGTGCTTTCCGACGCGCATGTCGACCGGGCCGACGCGGCCACGACCGACTTCACCGAGCCGTTCCAGGACCTCATCACCCGCTACGCGTGGGGAGATCTGGACCCGGCCCGGCTTGGATCGACGTACCCGCAGCGCCATCACGTTGACGGCGCTGATCGCCCGGGACCACTGGGACGAGTTCGCGATGCACGTGCGGGCCGCCCGGCGCAACGGGATGAGCGCGCAACAGATCCAGGAAGTGCTGCTGCAGGCGGCCATCTACCTCGGCGTCCCGAGCGCCAACCATGCCTTCGCGATCGCGCAACGCGAGATCGCGGCCTACGAGGAAGAAGAGGGAACCCAGTGACCCAGTCAGCGTTCGTCTACGACGCGGTGCGTACGCCGTTCGGCCGGTTCGGGGGTGCGCTGGCCGGGGTGCGACCCGACGACCTCGCAGCCACCGTGGTGCGCGCCATCGTGGAGCGGACCCCCGCAGTCGCCGACGACCCGGCCCTGCTGGACGAGGTCATCTTCGGCAACGCCAACGGCGCCGGGGAGGAGAACCGCAACGTCGCCCGGATGGCCGCGCTGTTGGCCGGTCTGCCCACGAGTCTTCCCGGCACGACCGTGAACCGGTTGTGCGGCTCGAGCCTCGACGCGGCGATGATCGGTTCCCGGCAGATCGAGACCGGGGATGCCGACATCGTGCTGATCGGTGGCGTCGAGTCGATGACCCGGGCTCCGTGGGTGCTGCCGAAGACCGAAAAGCCCTATCCCGCAGGGAATCTGCAGCTGTCGTCCACGACCTTGGGCTGGCGCTTGGTCAATCCCGAGATGCCGTCGGAATGGACCGTGTCGCTCGGCGAAGCGACCGAGCAGTTGCGCGAGAAGTACGACATCAGCCGCGAGCGTCAGGATGAATTCGCCGCTCGTTCCCACCAGCTGGCCGCGCAGGCCTGGCAGGACGGGTTCTACGACGACCTGATCGTGGCGGTCGACGGGATCGAGTTGGCGCGTGACGAGTCGATCCGCCCCGACACGACCTCTCAGACGCTGGCGGGATTGCGTACGTCGTTCCGCAAGACCGACGGCACGGTCACCGCTGGGAATGCCTCGCCGCTCAACGATGGCGCGTCGGCGGTACTGATCGGCTCCGAAGCCGCCGCCGAGCGGCTGGGACGGGCACCGGTGGCGCGGATCGCCGGCCGGGGCGCCGCCGCCAACGAGCCGCAGTACTTCGGCTACGCGCCCGTCGAGGCGGCCAACACCGCCCTGCGCCGGGCGGGCATCGGCTGGTCCGATGTGGCCGCCGTGGAGTTGAACGAGGCGTTCGCCGCCCAGTCGCTGGCCTGTCTGGACGCCTGGGAGATCGACCCGCAGATCGTCAACCGGCACGGCGGCGCGATCGCCATCGGCCACCCGCTGGGTGCCTCGGGAGGCCGGATCCTCGGCACCTTGGCCAAGGAGCTGCGCACCAGCGGCCGTCGCTGGGGCGTGGCCGCGATCTGCATCGGTGTCGGCCAGGGTCTGGCCGTCGTGCTCGAGAACGCCGAGGGCGCGTGATGGTGGCGATCATCGACAGTGCCGCTGAGGCGGTTGCGCAGATCCCGGACGGCGCGACCATCCTGGTCGGCGGTTTCGGCACCGCCGGGCAACCGGTCGAGCTGATCGACGCGCTGGTCGACAGCGGCGCTTCGGAGCTCACGATCGTCAACAACAACGCAGGCAACGGCGACGTCGGGTTGGCCGCACTGATCGGCGCCGGCCGGGTGCGCAAGATCATCTGTTCCTTCCCGCGGCAGAGTGACAGCTACCTCTTCGACGAGAAGTACCGCGCCGGCGAGATCGAGCTGGAGTTGGTGCCGCAGGGCAACCTGGCCGAGCGCATCCGCGCTGCCGGTGCCGGCATCGGCGCCTTCTTCACCCCCACGGGCTACGGCACACCGATCGCCGACGGCAAGGAAACCCGCGAGATCGACGGCAAGCACTACGTCCTGGAATACCCCATCCACGGCGACTTCGCCCTCATCAAGGCCCACCTCGCCGACGCGGTGGGCAACCTGGTCTACCGCAAGACCGCGCGCAACTTCGGGCCGATCATGGCAGCGGCCGCTGCCCGGACGATCGCTCAGGTGCACCGGGTGCAGCCGGTCGGCTCGATCGATCCGGAGAACGTCATCACTCCCGGCCTCTACGTCGACCAGCTGGTCGAGATCCCGCAGGCCGCCGTACCCGACCAGGAGCAGGGACAGTGAGCACGACCTCCGAGGCCCGTCTGGGCAAGAACGAACTGGCTCAGCTGATCGCCCGCGACATCCCCGCCGGCGCCTATGTGAATCTGGGGATCGGGCAGCCGACGCTGGTGTCCAACTACCTGGATCCGGCCAGCGGTGTCACGCTGCACACCGAGAACGGCATGCTCGGGATGGGCCCGGAAGCCACCGGCGATCAGATCGACCTCGACCTGATCAACGCCGGCAAGATCCCGGTAACCGAGCGGCCCGGAGCGTCCTACTTCCACCACGCCGACTCCTTCGCGATGATGCGCGGCGGACACCTGGACATCTGCGTGCTCGGGGCCTACCAGGTCTCGGCAACGGGCGACCTGGCGAACTGGCACACCGGCGCGCCGGACGCGATCCCTGCCGTCGGTGGCGCGATGGATCTGGCGATCGGTGCCAAGGACACCTTCGTGATGATGAATCTGCTGACGCGCGAGGGCGACTCGAAGCTGGTCCCCGAGTGCACCTACCCCTGACCGGGGTCGCGTGCGTCAGCCGCATCTACACCGACCTGGCGGTGTTCCTGATCGAGGACGACGGCGTCGTGGTCCGCGAGACGTTCGGCATCAGCTTCGACGAGCTGGCCGACGTGGTGAAAGTCCCGCTGCGGCAGGCCTGATCGCGAGCTAGAGCCCGGCGAGCCGGGCATCCTGCCCGATCACGTCGGCCGCGTGCAGCAGTGCCGGCAGGAACTGCTCGGTTCGCAACTGATCGGCCGTGCCGGCGCGGGTCGAGACATTTACCGCCGCGATCACCCGGCCGTCCGAGCCTCGGATGGGCGCCGCCAGCGACACCAGCCCGAGTTCCAACTGCTGATCGTTGAGGCTGTAGCCGTGCTCACGGACCGCAGCCAGCTCTCTTGCCAGCTCGCCTCGGTCGGTCACGGTGTGCGCAGTCAGCGGCACCAGGTCGACGTCCGCGAGCAGCCTGTCCAGCTCCTGCGGCGCGAGGTCGGCCAGAAGGACCTGGCCCATCGACGTCGCGTACGCCGGGAACCGGGTGCCCACCGTGATCGCCACTGTCATGATCCGGGTGAGCGCGACCCGTGCCACATAGACGATGTCGGACCCGTCCAGCACCGCCACCGAGGAAGACTCCCCCACCCGCTCGGACAATTGCTGCAGATGCGGCTGGGCGATGTCGGGCAGTTTCATCGAGGACAGATAGGCGTACCCGAGATTGAGCAGCTGGGGCGTGAGCCGGAAGAGCCGGCCGTCCGAGCGCATGTAGCCCAGATCCATCAACGTGAGCAGGAACCGGCGCGCCGTCGCGCGGGTCAGGCCGGTACGCCGTGCGACATCGCTCAGCGTCATCTCCGGGTGGGCGGCGTCGAATGCCTGGATGACGGCCAGGCCCTTGGCCAGGCTCTGCACCCGGCCGTCACGTTCCGCCGCCGGTGCGTCGGCGTCGTCAACGGTCATAATGCCCCCACTGTGCGCAGGACGGACGGAAGTTCGTAGATCGCACCATCGTAGCCAGGGCGGCCCGGTCCTTGACGAACCGTGCTCGCGTCGTCAATACTCAGGAAACCTGATTATTAGGAGTGACCGTGGACACAGCCCTGCCGGAGACCTTGCGGCTCGAAACCCGCGACGCCGTCGCCGTCCTGCACCTCGCCCGACCCGAGAAACGCAACGCGCTGGACGACAAGACCGTCCGCGGGGTCGAGGACTTCTTCCGGCACCTGTCCCCCGGTATCGGGGCGGTCGTCCTGGCGGCCGAGGGGGACCACTTCTGCGCGGGCCTCGACCTGTCGGAGATGACCGAGCGCTCGGCCATCGAGGGTGTTGCTCACTCACAGATGTGGCACCGCGCCTTCGCCGAGATCGAGCACGGCCCGGTGCCGGTGATCGCGGCGCTCAAGGGCGCGGTCGTCGGCGGCGGCCTCGAACTCGCCGCGGCTGCCCATATCCGCGTCGCCGAGGAGTCCACCTTCTACGCACTGCCGGAGGGCCAGCGCGGCCTCTTCGTCGGCGGCGGCGCCTCGGTGCGCGTGCCCCGCCTGATCGGCGTCTCCCGCATGATGGACATGATGCTGACCGGGCGTCGCTATGACGCGCAGGACGGCGAGCGCATCGGCCTGAGCCAGTACGTCGTCGCCGACGGGACCGGGGTCGACGTCGCCGTGGAGCTGGCCTCCCGCATCTCGCAGAACGCCGCCCAGACCAATTTCGCGGTGACACAGGCCCTTCCGCTCATCGCTGAAGCCAACCCTCGCGAGGGCTATCTGATGGAATCCCTCATGGCCGCGCTGGCCCAGGGCACGGACGACGCCAAGCGCCGGATGAACGACTTCCTGGCCGGCAAGGCCGCCAAAGTGGGTCGCCCGTGACCACGATCGCCACCCGCCCCGACGTCGTGCGGGCACCCTCTCCCGACGTACTCGACACCACGGAGATCGGCCGCTTCGTCCGTTGGCTGGGCGACCACCGCGGCCTGCGGATCAGCACCGCTCAGGAGCTGTGGCAGGCCTCCGTGGATGACATCGACGGCTTCTGGTCGGCGATCTGGGAGTTCTTCGACATTCGCAGCCACACGCCGTACACCGCGGTCCGCACGCCCGGTCCGATGCCCGGGGTCCAGTGGTTCCCCGGTGCCACTCTCAACTACGCCGAGCACATGGTCGGCACCGACGACGATCTGGATTCGACGGTAGTTCTTGGCCGTTCGCAGACCCGCCCGGATGTCGACCTGACCTTCGGTCAGTTGCGCTCGCAGGTCGCCGCCGCTCGCGCCGTTCTCCAGAAGCTCGGGGTCAAGCGCGGTGACCGCGTCGTCGGCTACCTGCCGAACGTGCCGGAGACCCTCGTGGCCTTCATGGCGACGGCCAGTCTCGGCGCCACCTGGGCCTCCTGCGCAACGGAGTTCGGCGCCCGGAGTGTGATCGACCGCTTCGGTCAGATCGAACCCGTGGTGCTGCTGGTGGCCGGTGGCTACCGGTTCGGCGCCAAGGACGTCGACCTCGCGGGCAACGTGGCAGCGATCCGAGCCGGTCTCCCGACGCTCAAGGCTGTGATCGACATCGAGTACGGCGAATGGCGAGTACCCGAGTCCCTCCCGTGGAGTGGCTTGTTGGCCCAGCACGCCGACGCCGACCTCGCGTTCGAGCCGGTGCCCTTCGACCACCCGCTGGTGGTGCTCTTCTCCTCCGGTACCACCGGGAAGCCGAAAGCCATCGTGCACGGCCACGGCGGATTGCTGCTGGAGCACCTCAAGAACGACGCGCTGTCCTGGGATCTCAAGCCCGGCGACCGGATGCTGTGGTTCACCACCACGGCCTGGATGATGTGGAACGCCCTGGTGTCGGCGCTCCTGACGCGGGCCAGCGTCGTGATGATCGATGGCAACCCGGCCTACCCGGACCTGCGGTGGCAGTGGGAGCTGGCGCAGGAGACCGGTGTCACGCTGATGGGTGCCGCCCCCGGCTTCGTCATGGGCTGCCGCGCCGCCGGCGTCGATCTGCATGACCTGGACCTGAAGATCCGGACCATCGGGTCGGCCGGATCCCCTCTACCGCCAGAGGGATTCGACTGGATCTACGACCAACTCGGCCCCGACGTCCTGCTCAACCTGGGCTCCGGCGGCACTGACGTGTGCAGTGGCATCGTGCAGAACAATCCTCTCCTGCCGGTCATCCGCGGCCGGATCTCCGGGCGCGCCCTCGGCGTCGCGGCGTACGCCTTCGACGACAGCGGTCATCCGGTCCTGGACCACCCCGGCGAGTTGGTCATCACCGAACCCATGCCCTCGATGCCGGTCGGCTTCTGGGGTGATGCCGACGGCGAACGGCTGCGATCGACGTACTTCGACCGATGGCCGGGTGTCTGGCGGCACGGTGACTGGGTGAGTTTCGACTCCGACGGCAGCTGCGAGGTCTCCGGTCGCTCGGACGCGACGCTCAACCGCGGTGGGGTGCGCCTGGGCACCGCCGAGTTCTACCGCGTGGTCGAGGAATTGCCGCAGGTGACCGACTCCCTGGTCGTGCACCTGGAGGACACCGCCGGCGGCAACGGTGAGCTGCTGCTCTTCGTCGCGCTGCCCGAGGGCGCCGAACTCGACCAGGACCTTCAACGCAGCATCGGCCGGGAGTTGCGCACCGCCTTGTCTCCCCGGCACGTCCCCGACCAGATCGTCCAGGTGCCGGTCATCCCCCGTAACCGCACCGGCAAGAAGCTGGAGCTGCCCGCCAAGCGGGTGCTGACCGGTGCCCCGGTGGAGGTGGTCGCCGGTCCGGACACGCTGGCCGATCCGACCTCGCTGGATGCCTTCGTCACCTGGGCGGCGGAGAACCCGCGATGAAGCCGCCAGTGCGCGCCGCCGCCGTCGTCGGCGCAGGAGCCATCGGCGTCAGCTGGGTCGAACTGCTGACCCGCCATGACATCCCGGTCGTCGTCGCCGATCCGGACCCGGCCGCAGCGGACCGGGTCCGCAAGAGCCTTGGCGATCAGGCCGGCGTGACCTTCGTGACCGACCCGGCGCGGGCCGTCGCCGATGCGGACATCGTCTTCGAGGCCGGACCCGAACGGTTGGACGTCAAGCAGGAGCTGTTCGCCCGGATGGACGCAGCGGCCCCGCTGGACACCCTGCTGACCAGCAGCTCGTCGGGCTTCACGCCGACCAACATCCAGGCGCGGTGCGCGCACCCTGAGCGGGTGCTCGTGGCGCATCCGTTCAATCCGCCGGATCTCGTCCCCCTGGTCGAGGTGGTCGGCGGAACTCGCACGGCCGGCGCCGCGATCGAGCGCACTGTCGACATCCTGGCCGCCCTCGGCAAGGAGCCGGTCCGGTTGCACCGCGAGTTGCCCGGACACGTCGCCAACCGGCTGCAAGCGGCCCTGTGGCGCGAGGCCTACTACCTGGTCCAGGAAGGCGTGGTCTCGGTGGCCGATCTGGACCGGGCGATTGCATCCGGTCCGGGCCTGCGCTGGGCACTGCTCGGCCCGATCGCCACCCAGCACCTGTCCGGCGGCGAGGGCGGTCTGCGGCACGTGCTGGAGCACCTGGGTCCGCCCATGGTGGCGTGGTGGGCCGATCTGGGTGAGCCGACCTTCGACGCCGCGCTGATCGACCGACTGGTCTCCGGCGTCGAGGACGAGGTCGGCGGACGCGAGGAGGCCCTGCGCGAATCGCGGGACCACGCCTTACGAGAACTGTTGACGCTCAAAGCCCGAGCGGGACTGCAGGAGGATCAGTGAAGGATCAGGGGATCGGTTCCTGGCCGGCCCGCAGGGCCCGCATGACACCGCGCAACGTGGCGCTGATCGAGGGCGACGACACCGTCACGTACGCCGACCTGGACGACCGGGTCCGTGGCCTGGCCGCGGGCTTGCACCAGCGCGGTGTGACCGCCGGTGATCGGGTTGCGTTCCTCGGGCTCAACTCGATCGCCTTCGTCGAGACCATGTTCGCGGTCGCCCGCCTCGGGGCCATCTTCGTACCGGTCAACACCCGCCTGGCCCAGACCGAACTGGCCTACGTGCTGACCGACAGCGGGACGTCGGTCCTGTTGCACCAGGACCAGTTCAGCGCGGTGATCGATGCGGCGGCCCCGGAGTCCGTCACATCGATCCCGGTCGGGGACGGCGCAGACGCTACGGCGCAATTACGCTCCGGGACAGACGATCCGGCGAGTGAGGTCGGTGTCGCGCTGGACGACGTTTTCATGTTGCAGTACACCTCCGGCACCAGCGGCCGCCCCAAGGGCGTCATGCTGACGCACGGCAACGTCACCTGGAACGTGATGAATCTGCTCGTGGATGTGGACCTACGCAGTCGCGAAGTCGCCCTGGTCACGGCCCCGATGTTCCACACGGCCGCCCTGAATCAGGTCTTCCTGCCGGTCTTCCTCAAGGGCGGCACCAGCCTCTTGGAAGGCCGTTTCGATGCGGGCCGCGCCATCGAGCTGATCGAGCAGCACCGGGTGACGATGCTGTTCGGTGTCACCTCGATGTATCAGTCGATCGCCGCGCAGCCGGCTTTCGCGGATGCTGATCTCAGTAGCCTGACCCATGCCCTCAGCGGCGGGGCGCCGATCCCGGAGAGTCTGCTGACCCTCTATGCCGACCGCGGGCTGGGGTTGTTCCAGGGCTACGGCATGACCGAGACATCTCCCGGCGCGACGATGCTGCGCGAAGCCGACAGCATCCGCAAACTGGGCACCGCCGGCACGCCCTGCTTCTTCAGCGACGTGCGGGTCGTCGACGCAACCGGCGCGGACGTGGCCGTCGGGCAGTCCGGTGAGGTGTGGGTGCACGGTCCCAACGTCAGTCCCGGCTACTGGCACAACGAGACCGCGACCGCAGCGACCTTCACAGACGGCTGGGTGCATTCCGGTGACATCGCCGTGATGGACGACGAAGGATATGTGCGGATCGTCGACCGGCTGAAGGACATGTACATCTCCGGCGGCGAGAACGTCTACCCAGCAGAGGTCGAATCGGCGATCTACAGCCACGACGCCGTCGCCGAGTGTGCCGTGATCGGGGTGCCCGATCAGCAATGGGGTGAGGTCGGCCGGGCCTTCGTGCGCCTCACGCCAGGCGCGACGCTGACCCACGAGGAGTTGCTGGAGCATCTGGCGCCCCGCCTGGCCCGGTACAAACTCCCCCGCTCTACCGTCTTCGTGGCGGATCTGCCGCACAACGCATCGGGCAAGCTGCTGCGCGCCCGGTTGAAGGAGGACGCATGACCCGCTATGAGCCCACGGTGAACCTCGACGCGATCCGGGCGATCGACGTACACGTGCACGTGGAGCAGGACGATCACGGTCACTTCTCATTGGACGAGGAGTTGATGCGGGCCTCGGACGCCTATTTCAGGGGCAGTGAGAACCGCACCCCCACGGTCGCGGACCTGGCCGAGCGCTACCGGGATTCCGGCATGGCCGCGGTCATCTTCACCATTGACGCAACGACCGCGATGGGGCACCCGGCGCTGTCCAGTGAGGAGATCGCCTCCGCCGCAGCTGAATTCGCCGACACGCTGATCCCGTTCGGTTCCGTGGACCCGCACCAGGGCGGGGCTGCGGTGGACCGCGCGCGGGTGTTGGTGCAGGAGTACGGCGTGCGCGGATTCAAGTTCCACCCGAGCGTCCAGGCGTTCGACCCCTCCGACCAGCAGTTCTACCCGTTATGGGACGCCGTGCAGGAGTTGGGCGTCCCGGCGCTGTTCCACACCGGCCAGAACGGCATCGGGGCCGGCCTGCCCGGCGGCCGGGGCATCAAACTGCGCTACTCCAACCCCATCCTGCTGGACGACGTCGCCGCGGACTTCCCGGGCCTGACAGTGATCCTGGCCCATCCGTCGGTGCCCTGGCAGGCCGAGGCCATCTCGATGGCCACCCACAAAGCCAACGTCTTCATCGACCTGTCCGGCTGGCGGCCGAAGTACTTCCCACCGGAGTTGGTCCGCGCGGCGGGCGGGATGCTGCGGCACAAGGTCCTCTTCGGCACGGACTACCCGCTGATCACCCCCGAGCGATGGCTGGCGGACTTCGAGGAGTTGCCGATCGGGGCAGAGCACCACGAACAGATCCTCAAGCTCACCACCGCCCGGATCCTGGGTCTGTCCTGATCGGCCGGCAGCCCTCACTACGCTGAGCGCATGAACCGAGCGGAACCGAGCTTGCTCTACCAGGTGAAGCAACTCGAGCTTGCGGTGCGCTCCCAATTGGACGACGTCGTAAGGCCGTTCGGCCTGACCACCATGCAGTACACCGCCATGACGGTGCTCGAGCGCGATCCGGACATGACCTCGGCCAGGTTGGCCCGCGCCTCCTTCGTCACCGCCCAGAGTATGGCCGACATCGTGACCGGTCTGACCGAGCGGGATCTGATCGACCGGCATCGCGACCCGCAGGACCGGCGCCGGTTGGTCCTGTCGCTGACCGACCGCGGTCGTGAGGTGCTGGCGCACTGCCGCGGTCCGGTCGCCGACCTCGAGCGCCGGATGATCGTCGGCCTGGACACGGAGACCGTGACGCAGTTGCGCACGGCGCTGCGCGATTGCCGTCGCAACCTGACGGACCCCTCACCGCCAAAATAATCATCAGGAAGTCTGTTCATCAGGTTTCCGTTGTGATTTACTTCACTCCATGAGCGCAACTGTTGATTCGTCGCGGAGTACGTCGGGCACCATGCACCGGCTGAGCAAGGGCACCCTGCTCGCCAGTTGCTTCGCGGTCGCCGTCGCCCAGATCGGCCTGTCCATCCCGGCCGTTCTGAATGGATCGATCCAGCTGGATCTGAACACCACGTCCACGCAGCTGACCTGGGTCTCTGACGCCTTCCTCGTGCCGGTCACCCTCTTCGAGCTGACCTTCGGCGTGCTGGGCGACCTCTTCGGTCGCAAGCGGCTGCTGGCCATCGGTGGCGCCCTGGTCGCCGTCGGTATGGTGCTGGTCTTCTTCACCCCGACCTCCGGATCGCACAGCACCCAGCTGTTGTTCCTGTTCGGCGGCCAGGCGCTCGGCGGCCTGGGCGCCGCAGCGATCTTCCCGACGTCGGTGGCGATGCTCGCCGCCGGCACCCACTCGGTGAAGGAACGCTCGAAATCGATCTCGATCTGGGCCGCTTCGCTCACTGCCGGCGGATTCATCTCGCCGCTGATGGCCGGGCTGCTCTTCGAGCTGCCGCACTCCGGCGGCGAGCACGCCAGCTGGCGCTGGGGCTTCCTGGCCCTGGCCATCCTGGGCGCGATCAGCATGCTGATCACCCTGGCCTTCGCCAGCAATTCCGCCTCGCCGTTCGGCCGCTCGCTCGACATCCCGGGCCAGATCACCGTGGCGGTCGGTCTGTTCGCGCTCGTCTTCGGTGTCATCCAGGGCGCTGAGGGCGACTGGACCTCCCCGCTGGTGTTGGGCAGCTTCGCGCTGGCCGTCATCTTCCTGGCGGCGTTCGTCGTCATCGAGCGCCGCACGACCCACCCGCTGGTCCAGCTGGACCTCTTCGCCAACCGGGTCTTCGTCGTGACCGCCGTGGTGACGATTCTGACGATGTTCGCCTACCTGGGCACCGCCTACGCCACGAGCATCCGGCTGTCGGCCATCCAGGGCTACTCGCCGCTGATGACCGCCATCGGCTTCGTCTGCCTGAACATCATGGGCGTGGTGCTGTTTCCGTTCAGTTCGCAACTGCTGCAGCGCTACAACCCCGGTTGGGTGCTCGCCGGCGGTGCCGCGCTGATCGCCATCGGCGACCTGTGGATCGCGGCCGTCCCGGCGACCCACATCTCCATCGCCGCCATCGCGATCCCGCTGCTGATCGTCGGGTCCGGCTTCAAGCTGGCGGTCACCTCGATCACCGCGGTCTCGGTCAACAGCGTGCCCACCGATAAGGCAGGAATGGCCAGCGGCATGACCAGCATGCTGCGTGACTTCGGCCTCACGATGGGCCCGGCGATCGTCGGTGCCATTGCGCTGACCCACGCCGCCAACGAAATCTCGGCAAAGGTCGCCGCCTCCCCCGCGCTGACCAAGGCCCTGGCCGCCTTCAACGCGGCGCCAGCCCACGTGCCCGCCGAACAGCGCGAGGCGGTCGAGGGTGCGGTCCACGCCGTCAACTCCGGTCCGATCGGGGCCAACGGCGTGCCGGCGACAGTCACGCTGCCCAACGGTCAGACCCAGCCGTTCAACCCGTTGAAGGACACGGCTTTCCACGCCCTGTCCAACGCCTACGCCATCGGCTTCCTGGTCTGCGGGATCGCGGCGCTCGTGGCCGCCGTCATCGCCGGTGTGCTCCTGGGCGGCCGACCGCACTACCACCGGTTCGTGGAGCAGGACTCCTGAGCCGCTGACCGCACCGCCGATGATCGCCACCGGGACCTCTCGGTGGCGATCATCTGCATCACGCGCACGCCATGATGGGGACGTGAGCGACCACATCGACCTCAACGCCGACCTGGGCGAGTCCTTCGGCCGGTGGCAGCTCGGCGACGACGCCGGTCTGCTGCCCCATCTCACCTCGGCCAACGTGGCGTGCGGCTTCCACGCCGGCGACCCGGCGACGCTGGTGCGCACGTGTTCCATGGCCGTCGAGCACAACATCCGGATCGGCGCCCAGGTCGCCTACCGGGATCTGGCCGGCTTCGGCCGCCGGTTCGTGGACGCGTCGTACGACGAGTTGTTCGCCGACGTGCTGTACCAGATCGGCGCACTGGACGGCATCGCCCGCAGCCAGGGCGGCCGGGTGGCCTACGTCAAACCGCACGGCGCGCTCTACAACACCGCAGTGCGTCATGAGGCGCACGCCCGCGCGGTGGTGGACGCCGCCATCGCGGCGGGCGGTCTGCCCGTGATGGGATTACCGGGATCGCGGCTGCTCTCCTACGCCGGCGCTGCCGGATTGGTTTGTTACGCAGAAGCATTCGTGGACCGTGCCTATGCCGCTGACGGCACCCTCGTGCCGCGCTCGGCGCAGGGTGCGGTGCTCACCGATCTGTTGGAGGTATGCGACCGGGCTACGTCGATCGCCGTGGATCACCGGGTCCGATCGATCACCGGTGAGATGGTGGCGATCGAGGCGGACTCGTTGTGCCTGCACGGGGACACCGCCGGCGCGGTGGGCCTGGCGCACGCCGTACGGGATGCGTTGCGGGCCGCGGGCGTGCGGGTGGCTGCGTCGTGATCCTCCGCCCGTACGCCGATCGCGGACTTCTCGTCGACCTCCTCCCGCTCGCAGCGGCGAGCGCTCCTGCAGGCGCTGGACAGCCGGGCGGACCTGGAGGTCGTCGCCGGGGAACAGTCGGTGCTGGTGCTCGCGCCGCCCGGCCGGCGGAAGGCGCTCGCCGAAGAGGTGCGGGCTCTGGACCTGCGCCGACCCGTGGCGGCCGATGACCTGCGTGCACACGTCATCCCCGTGCACTACGACGGCGCGGATCTCGCGGCCGTCGCGGAGGTCTGGGGCTGCGCACCGGAAGCGGTCGCCGACCGGCACGCACTGATCCCCTGGACCGTCGAATTCCTCGGTTTCACACCGGGTTTCGGTTATCTCGTCACCGATGTAGACCTCCCGCAGATGCCACGTCGCGAATCACCGCGCACTCGCATCCCCGCCGGCAGTGTGGCCCTTGCCGCGCACTATTGCGGCATCTATCCCCACGCCACGCCCGGCGGCTGGCAGTTGATCGGCCGCGCCGACGTCACGCTCTTCGACCCCACCGCGCAGGACCCGGCGCTGCTACACCCCGGTGACACGGTCCGCTTCATCCCGGCATGACCGCGCTACGCGTCATCGCCGTCGGGCCGCAGGCCCTGATCGAGGATTTGGGCCGCCCCGGCCACCTCCGGATCGGTGTCGCACCGAGCGGAGCCGTCGACGCACCCAGTTTGCGGCTGGCGAATCGTGTGGTCGGCAACCCGGAGGACGCTGCCGGCCTCGAGGTCCTTCTGGGTGGGCTTGTGCTGCGACCTGATGCGGCGGTGGTGGTGATGGTCACCGGTGCTCCCACGCCCATCACCGTCGAAGGCAGACCGGTCCCGTTCGGTGAGCCGGTGACCGTGGCGGTCGGGTCACGGCTGTCCCTCGGGCGTCCCCCGAGCGGTCTTCGCAGCTACGTGGCCGTCCGCGGTGGCATCGAGGTGGCGCCGGTACTCGGTTCGCGCAGCACCGATACTTCCAGCGGCCTCGGGCCGAAGCCACTGCGCGCGGGCGACCTGCTTCCTGTCGGCCCGCCCCCGGACCGTCCGGTGAACCACACCGACAGCGTGCGCGTCCCCGACGGCGCACACCGGTTGGTGGCGGACCTCGGACCGCGCGACGATCTCCTGACCAGCGCCGCGAAGGACCAACTGGCCCGGTGCGATTGGCGCGTCTCGGCGCACACCGATCGGATCGGCGTACGACTGGAGGGCCCCCAACTGGAGCTCACGCACACCGGCGAACTGCCCAGCGCCCCGATCATTGCGGGCGCCATCCAGGTGCCGCCCGACGGCCAGCCGATCGTCTTCCTGCAAGACCACCCGACCACGGGCGGCTACCCGATCGTGGCGTGTGTGCGGGCGCCGGATCTGAGTAGTCTGGGGCAGGCTGCACCGGGCGAGATCGTCCGCATCGTCGTGCGGGAGAACCGGGTCTGAGCGATGACCGCCAGGTCAGTTCGCGCGGCTCAGCAACGTTTGCGCGGGTTGTAGCTCGCGCAAACGTCGATAACCCGCGCAGATCCAGTAGTCCGATGCGCTGTAAACCCAGTCCCGGGCCGAAAGCCCGGGTGGATTAGACCATCGGCCGGGTGGCCTGCCGGGCGATTCCGTCCAACAACTCAGCCTCGGCCGGCCAGGGGAAGCGCCGCACCGCATCGGTGAGGCTGACCAGGCCGTGGATCGCGCACCACAGCAGCACCCCTCGCTGGCGTGCTTCATCCTCCGGAAGCGGCACCCGCCGCAGCACCGAGACCGTCATCTCGAACTGGTCCTTGCCCGGGTACTGCTCCCCCACCAGCTGCGTCACGCCGAGGGTGGTGGTGAACAACGCCTTGTAGGCCCCCGGATAAGCGCGAGCGAACGCCAGGTAGCCATCGCCGTACGCCCTGATCTGCTCGTACGGCGTGGGACCTGCCTGGGCGGCCGCCTCCTGTAGCGCGGCTCCGAAACGTTCGTAGAACGCGGTCTTCATCGCCATCAGCAACTCATCCAGGGAGTCGAAGTGCAGGTAGATCGATGTGGTGGCGACACCGACCTCGCGCGCGACCGCCCGCAGGGACAACGACCACGGGTCCTCAGCCTGTTCGGTGAGCCGCATGGCCGCCTCGATGATTTCGGTCCGCAGCTGGCCCCCTTCACCACGAGCGGCGGGGCGGCGGCGGGCGGCAGTGGTGGATGCCATGGCGACAGTCGCACCTCGACGCCGCCTCCGATTGGACTGCGACCGCGCCGGGTTTCGTCGTAGCCGGACTCGGCCTGGGCGCCTCCAGCGCCGTCCTGTCCGCAGCGGCCCTGGCGACCGTCGAGCCGGACCGCTCGGGGATGGCGACCGGGATCGTGAACACCCTCCGGCAAATCGGCACTGCCACCGGCGTAGCGATCTGCGGCGCTCTCTTCACCGGGGCCGCATCGTCACATGTGCACACCGCTCTGGACGGGGCTGCACCCGCCGCGCGGATCACCGCGCTGGCCGACGCCGTGTCTTCGGGCGCCGGAGCCCGGGTGGCCGCCGGATTGCCTGCGGCGCAGCGGGAAACGGTAGCGCAGGTCGCCCGCGCCGCCACCGCCGAGGCGATTCACACCATCTTGTGGGTAGGCGGCGCCGTTGCCCTGATCGGCGCCGTGGTCTGCCCCCTGTTGTTGGTGCAGAACCGGCCGGTTCAGTCCGCCAATGAGCGCACCGAGCGAGACTCCCTGGCCCGTACGCCGAGTTGATCGTCGCGCGGGTACTTCACCTCTTCGAGACACAAGCCGTGCGGCGGCATCACCAGGATCGCTGAGTCCCGTTGTCGCGCAGCGAGTTTCTGCCCCGGCCAATAGCGCGGCTGTCGTCCCTCACCCACCGGAACGACCACACCGACCAGGGACCGCACCATCGAGTGGCAGAACGCGTCGGCGATGACGGTGGCCACCAGGACGCCGTCGTCGTCGCGCGTCCAGTCATAGCGCAGCAGCGTACGGACCGTCGTCGCGCCCTCGCGCCGCTTGCAGAAGGCGGCGAAGTCATTCAGACCCACCAGCGCATTCGCGGCCTCGTGCATCGCTTCGACATCCAACGGCTTGCGCCAGGACACCGTGTCGCCACGCCGGATCGGATCCGCCCAACCGTCCGCGAGCCGGTAGCTGTACCGCCGCGATGTCGCCGAGAACCGTGCGTCGAAGCCGTCCGGTGCCACGCTGACCGCGCGCACCCGGAGGTCCTGCGGCAGCACGCCGTTCAGGCGCGTCACCGCCGCCGCGTCCGGGGTGCGGTCCGAGCGGCCCGGCAGATCGTCGTACGCCGATGGGTCCACGTCCAGGTGGGCGACGGCTCCGCGGGCGTGGACTCCCGCATCGGTGCGCCCGGCGGTTGTCAGCCTCGGCGGCGGTGTCCGAAGCACGGTCCCCCAGGCCGAGGACAGTTCGGATTCGACCGTCCGCAGCCCGGGTTGGGCGGCCCAGCCGGCGAACCCGGCCCCGTCGTACCCGAAATCCACCCGCACACGCACTCGCTCAGCCTAGCCAGGCGCCCTAGTCTGAACAGATGCCGGAGGTCACCGTCGACGACGACCAGCTGCAGATCTCGCTCAACCATCGCGAGCACCTGCTCACCCTCACCTCGACCTTCGAGGTGCCCCTGTCAGCGATCGCCGACGCGAAGGTCTTCGAGGAGGGCCAGCACCTGCCGTGGTGGCGGGTCGGCACGCACTTCCCCGGCGTGTTCCGGGCGGGCCGCTTCCGCGGCGATGGTCTGCGGTATTTCATCTTCCACCGCGCCGGCCGGCCGGCTGTCGACATCACGCTGGTCGACCAACGGTTCGACCGGTTGATCGTCGACGTTGCCGATCCGGATGCGCTGGTCAGCGAGCTGCGAACGCACGAAGGTCCCGCCCGGTAACCCGGGCGGGACCTTCGCAGCGTCAGCGATCAGGCCTTCGCGTCGTCCTCGGCGGTGTCGTCGCCGGCGACGGCGTCCGCTTCCTCGGCGACGGTGGGCTCCTCGACCGGTGCCTCGGCTTCGACGATCTCCTCGGCGGGAGCAGCGTCCTCGTCAGCAGCCTTGGTCGAGGCGGCCTTCTTGGTCGCACCCTCGGCCTCGGCCACGACGGCGCGCTTCGGCTTGGCGTTCACCGGCTCACGGACGAGCTCGATGACGGCCATCGGCGCGTTGTCGCCCTTGCGGGGACCGATCTTGGTGATGCGGGTGTAGCCACCGTCACGACCGTCCATGTCGGGGGCGATCTCGGTGAAGAGGCGGTGCACGACACCCTTATCGCGCACCACGGTCAGCACACGGCGGCGCGAGTGCAGGTCACCGCGCTTGGCGAAGGTGACCAGACGCTCGGCCAGCGGACGCAACCGCTTGGCCTTGGCCTCGGTGGTGGTGATGCGGTCGTACTCGAACAGGCTCGTCGCCAGGTTGGCGAGGATGAGCCGCTCGTGTGCGGGTCCGCCACCGACGCGGGGGCCCTTAGTAGGGGTAGGCATTGGTTCTCCTAGTAGTTATCCGGAGGCTCGGACGACATAAGTCCGACTCCCGTTGCGGCTCAGTACTGCTCGTCCTCGGCGAAGGCGGCGTCGTCATCGTCGACGTCGTCCTCGTAGCGGTCGGCGATGGCGCTCGCGTCGAACCCGGGCGGGCTGTCCTTGAGCTGCAGACCCATCTCCTGCAACTTCTCCTTGACCTCGTCGATGGACTTCGCACCGAAGTTGCGGATGTCCAGCAGGTCGGCCTCGCTGCGCGCGACGAGTTCACCCACGGTGTGGATGGCCTCGCGCTTGAGGCAGTTGTAGGAGCGGACCGTCAGGTCCAGGTCCTCGATCGGCAGGGCCAGGTCGGCGGCCAGCGCGGCGTCGGTCGGCGAGGGGCCCATGTCGATGCCCTCAGCCTCGACGTTGAGCTCACGGGCCAGACCGAACAGCTCGACCAGCGTCTTACCGGCGGAGGCCATCGCGTCGCGCGGGGCGATCGCGTTCTTGGTCTCCACGTCGACGATCAGCTTGTCGAAGTCGGTGCGCTGCTCGACACGGGTCGCCTCGACCTTGTAGGTCACGGCCAGCACAGGCGAGTAGATCGAGTCGACCGGGATGCGGCCGATCTCCTGGTCAGCGGACTTGTTCTGCGCCGCGGACACGTAGCCACGACCGCGCTCGACGGTCAGCTCGACCTCGATCTTGCCCTTGTCGTTCAGGGTGGCGATGTGCAGCTGCGGGTTGTGCACCTCGACACCGGCCGGCGGCGCGATGTCCGCAGCGGTGACCTCACCGGGGCCCTGCTTGCGCAGGTACATCACGACGGGCTCGTCGTGCTCGGAGGAGACGACCAGACCCTTGACATTCAGGATGATCTCGGTGACGTCCTCCTTGACCCCGGGGATCGTGGAGAACTCGTGCTGCACACCGTCGATGCGCAGGCTGGTGACCGCCGCGCCCGGGATGGACGACAGCAGGGTGCGACGCAGGGAGTTGCCGAGCGTGTAGCCGAAACCGGGCTCCAGCGGCTCGATGACGAACCGCGAACGGTTGTCGGAGACGAACTCCTCGCTGAGGGTGGGGCGCTGTGCGATGAGCACTGTTCATTCCTTCCCACGGGCGACCGCTATATGACGCCTCGTGAATGGCCGCCGGGCCATCTGTCCGAACCGGCGGGGTTCGGTACGCCGAGTGCGCGCCTGCGCTTGTGACAAGCCCGGGCGAGCGCTCGGCGTACCGGCGTGGATCAGTTCTTCGAGTAGAGCTCGACGATCAGCTGCTCCGAGAGCGGAACGTCGATCTGCTCACGGGTCGGCAGCTGGTGGACCAGGACCTGCAGGGTGCCCTCGGACACGTGCAGCCAGGCCGGCACCGGACGATCACCGAAGGTCTCGCGAGCCAGCTGGATCGGGAAGGATTCCCGGGACTTCTCGCGGACGGTGATGATGTCGTACTGCTCGACGCGGTAGGACGGGACGTCGACACGCACGCCGTTGACCTCGAAGTGGCCGTGGGTGACCAGCTGGCGGGCGGCCCGACGGGTACGGGCCAGGCCGGCGCGGTAGATCACGTTGTCCAGGCGGGACTCCAGGATGGTCAGCAGGTTCGCACCGGTCTTACCGGGGCGACGCGCCGCTTCCTTGTAGTAGCGGACGAACTGCTTCTCCATGACGCCGTAGGTGAAGCGAGCCTTCTGCTTCTCCTGCAGCTGGTTCAGGTACTCCTTCTCCTGGATGCGACCGCGGCCGTGCTGGCCGGGCGGGAAGGGGCGCTGCTCGAAGCTCTTGTCGCCGCCGACCAGGTCGACCTTGAGGCGACGGGACTTCTTGGTGATGGGTCCGGTGTAACGGGCCATGATTCAGATCTCCTTTTCGGTCCGTCGCGTCAGCTGCGGCGCTTGGGCTGGCGGACACCGTTGTGCGGCTGCGGGGTGACGTCGGCGATCGCGCCGACCTCGAGGCCCGCGGCGGCCAGCGAACGGATGGCGGTCTCACGGCCGGAGCCCGGACCCTTGACGAAGACGTCGACCTTGCGCATGCCGTGCTCCATGGCGCGGCGGGCGGCGGCCTCGGCGGCCATCTGGGCGGCGTACGGCGTGGACTTACGCGAGCCCTTGAAGCCGACCTGGCCGGCGGAGGCCCACGAAATCACCGCACCGGTCGGGTCGGTGATGGAAACGATGGTGTTGTTGAACGTGCTGCGGATGTAGGCGTTGCCTGCGGCAACGTTCTTCTTCTCCTTGCGGCGCACCTTCTTGGCGCCCGCTACACGGCTCTTGGGAGGCATTCTCTTAAACTCCTGTGTCAGTTCTCAGCTGTGCTCGAAAAGGAAGCAGTCCGCTTAGAAGCGGATTACTTGGCCTTCTTCTTGCCGGCCACGGTCTTCTTCGGGCCCTTACGGGTGCGCGCGTTGGTCTTCGTGCGCTGACCGTGGACGGGCAGGCCACGACGGTGGCGCAGGCCCTGGTAGGAGCCGATCTCCACCTTGCGGCGGATGTCGGCGGCCACCTCGCGGCGCAGGTCACCCTCGAGGCGGAAGTTGCCCTCGAGGTAGTCGCGGAGCTGAACCAGCTCTTCGTCGCTGAGGTCACGGACACGGGTGTCCGGGTTGATGCCGGTCGCTGCCAGCGTTTCCTGGGCGCGGGTCTTGCCCACGCCGAAGATGTAGGTAAGGCCGACCTCGACGCGCTTCTCGCGCGGCAGGTCGACACCGATCAAACGTGCCATGGCGGTGCGTTCTCCTGTGGTGTGTCGCTGCGAGCCTTGCGGGCCCGCAACGTGCGGAGGTCTGGTGCAACGTCGGTCCCGTTGGTCGACGGCTCCCGGTGTGTGGGTGCCGGCTCGAACCGGAGTGGTTCTTGCGGGTCCCCGGCCTCCGCGGCCGGGGGTGGCGTCCTGCGCGTGCTGCGCAGGGGCTGGGCGTTGCGGTTGGTGTCGTTCAGTTGTGGGTACTACTTCTTGCTGGTCTTGAAGACCGGCGGGTCGTGCGGGGCGGTGGCCCTGCGATCAGCCCTGGCGCTGCTTGTGGCGCGGGTTCTCGCAGATCACCATGACCCGGCCGTGACGGCGGATCACCTTGCACTTGTCGCAGATCCTCTTGACGCTCGGCTGGACCTTCATCTGCCTACCGTCTCGAAGTCGGGCCGCTTCTCGTGATGAGCTGCGGCGGTTGATCTGTGGGTGGGTGCGTCCGGATGGACGCGGGGTGTTGCTGGTATCGCGGTCAGCGGTACCGGAAGACGATCCGGCCGCGGGTCAGGTCGTACGGGCTGAGCTCCACCACCACACGGTCCTCGGGGAGGATCCGGATGTAGTGCTGGCGCATCTTGCCCGAGATGTGAGCGAGAACCTTGTGACCGTTGGTCAACTCCACCCGGAACATGGCGTTCGGGAGAGCTTCCACGATCGTGCCCTCGATCTCGATGACACCGTCCTTTTTGGCCATAAATCTGCCCCCGCCTGCGCGGGTTAACCTCCAGAATTGTCTGACTACGATGAGTGCGGACCGGAATGCATGGTCGGCATCCGTCTCAACGGCGTGCCTTCACAGGACATTCCTGACCCGACGTACTAGCCTACCGGTCCGCGCGATACCGCCCAAATTGGCGGCGAGGGAGCGTGAGCGGAGGTTGCCGACGGAGCGCAGCGCAGTCGGCGGCCGCAGCGGAGCGCGAACCGAGCGCCACGACGATTTGGCGGCGAGGGAGCGTGAGCGGAGGTTGCCGACGGAGCGCAGCGCAGTCGGCGGCCGCAGCGGAACGCGAACCGAGCGCCACGACGATTTGGCGGCGAGGGAGACACCCCCGATGTGCGCGGGTTGTCGACATACGCGCGGGCTATAGGGCGCGCATGTGTCGATACACCGCGCGAATCCCGGGCGAAGAAGTCGGCGTGACGGTCGCCCGACCACCTACCACTGCGTAGCCATCGGAATGTAACCTGGGTCACTACAGCTGTCGTAAAACCACCGGGAGCAGCACGACCATGAGCCTGACCCACCTGCCCAGCCTGCATCGCCCCATCAACCAGGGTGTCGGCGTACGTCATAAGGCGCAGTCGATGCTGCACTGGGGGCTCTCGCAGGGCTTACCCATGGCGGTGGTCAAGTTCGCCGGCCGCGACGGCGACCCGCAGGCCCGCTTGATGGAGGCAGGCGGCGACGACGACGTGTGGGAGGTCATCGAGCAGGTCCGCGCCCAGGGCCCACTGGTCAAGGGCCGGGTCACCTTCATCAGCGCCGACCACGCGGTGGTGGACGAGGTGCTGACCTCCAAGGCGTTCCGCACCGGCAACCCGCTGGATCGACTGGGCTTCCTGGCTACCGCCAGCGCCCGCCTGCGGCCGGCCACGATGCACCCGCTGGTCGAGCCATCGCTCCTGGTCACCGAGCCACCGGACCACACCCGCTACCGCAAGCTGGTGACCCGGGTCTTCACGATGCGCGCGGTCGAGAAGCTGCGCGACCGCGCCGAGACCGTCGCCGCCGAGTTGCTCGACGAGCTCGACGGCCGCACCGACCTGGTCGAGCAGTACTGCAGCCTGCTACCGGTCACCCTGATCTCCCAGATCCTCGGGATCCCGACATCCGAGCGCCGGGAGGTACTCGCGATGGGCTCGGATATCGCCGCCAGCCTGGACTTCGGGCTGTCCTGGCCGGAGTACCGCGATGTCGACGCCGGCCTGCGCCGTTTCGACGCCTGGCTGGAAACCCACATCGAGACGTTGCGCGGCAAACCCGGCGATGACCTGCTCAGCCAACTGGTGCAGGTCCAGGACGAGCACGGCGCGCTGGACATGGCCGAGCTCAAGGCAACCGCGGGCCTGGTGCTGGCGGCCGGGTTCGAGACCACGGTCAACCTCCTCGGCAACGGCATCAAGCTGCTGCACGACCACCCCGATGAGCTTGCCGAACTCCGGCAGGACCCGGCCCTGTGGTCCAACGCCGTCGAGGAGATCCTGCGCATCGATCCCCCGGTGCTGCTGACGGCCCGGTTCGCACCGGAGCCGACAACCCTTGAGGGTCAACACATTTCCGCGGGCACCCAGGTCGTGGTGCTGCTGGCCGGAGCGAACCGCGACCCCAAGGTCTTCCACGACCCGAGCCGCTTCGATGTGACCCGCGCCAACGCGCGCGAGCACCTGTCGTTCTCCGCGGGCCGCCATCACTGCCTCGGTGCGGCCCTGGCCCGGATGGAGGGCGAGGTCGGTCTGAAGGCGTTCTTCGACCGCTACCCGGACGTCACCTTGCTGCCCGGCGCCAAGCGCCGGCCCACCCGCATCCTGCGCGGCTGGCGAACCCTTCCCGCGCAGGTCTGAGCGGGCCTACAGGTCGACGTACCCGTCCTTGGTCGCCTCCCGTAGCGAGGCGTACAGGTTGCTCACCGGTCGCCCCAGCTCGGCGTACCGTGCGGCGATCCGCTGCACGTAGGTCTCCACGGTGCGCGCCGAAACAGGTTGCGGCAAGGACTTTCCGATCGCCTTCTTGGGTACGCCGGCCGCCAGCTGCCGCAGCACCTCCACTTCGCGCGGCGCGAGTGAAGCCATCAAACCCTCTTCGGTCAACAGCGCTTCCGCGAAGTGACTGGACACCGCGAATTCCCCGCCGCAACCGACCGGATCGCGTCGACCAGGTCCTCCTCCGGATCGGACTTCAGCGCGAGCCCGGACGCGCCCGCACTCACCAACGCCCGAAGTTGGGCCGGCCGGGTGCTGGCGGTGAAGAGCAGCACCCGCAGACCACGCCCGACGACCATGGCGACATTGGCCTCGGGGTCGCTGCCGTCGTCGAGATCGACGTCCAGCAGCACCAGATCGGGTCGGGCGTTGCGGTCCCAGTCCAGGTCCTTGACGCTGGAAACCAGGAAGTCGACCTCGATGTCCGGCGCGATCTGGGCCAGTCCGCTGATCACCCCGCGTAGCACGATCGGATGATCATCGACCACTCCGATCCGGATCGATCCGGGCGCCTGATCCGTCAAGTGCTCGCTCACTCTGTCATCATCGCCGAGCCCGGCGGCCCCGGGACAGTCCGGTGAACTCCGGACACCTGAGCCGAATCGAACTGCACCACAAGGTACGTCGACCCATCCGTTCGCAGGGATCCCACCCCGAGTGCACTGAGCCGGTCAACCGAATCCCGGTCCGCGGGTCGCACGGTGACCGTGGTCCGCAGACCGTCCGGGCCGTCGGTGCTGGACACGCCGATCCGGGCGGGCACCGAGCAGACCAGGCTTTCCAGGACCCGCGCCACCGCGTCGATGTGCGCGTCCGGCATGGGTGCGACCTGGCTCAAGGTGACATGCCCGCCCATCTCCCGCAGGCGGTGCACCGCGGCCCGCAGCTCGGCCGGCCACCGCGTCGTCGGCCCGCCGAGGCTGTCGCGCACCCACGCTTCGAGCACGGCGGCCCGGAGTCGCACCGCGGCCGCGCGAGGATCCTCGCGGTCGTTGGCGATGTCGGCGAGGAAGGGCTGGATCCGGGCACGCAAGCCCCCGACCCTGTCGCGCAGCGCCTGCTCCCGCAGATCCGCCTCGACCTGGCGCACCACGCTGTGCTGCCGGATCTCATTGTCCTGCAGCGCTCGACCCACCCCGCGTTTGGTCCACCAGGCGCCGCCGACGATAAGCGGCGCCAGAGCAAACGGCGCGAACAACGCACCCGCCAGGCCGAGGATCTGGTTGAGACCCGCGCCGCTGGCGACCAGCAGGGTGATCGGAAGTATCGCGATGACCAGCACCGCAACCGCACATTCCACCAGCGAGCGCCCGACGACGGAGAACGCCACCAACGGCATCGCCGAGGAGGCCAACCAGAACAACGTCGGGTCGGCCGCGCCCGCCGGCAGGGCATAGGCGTTCAAGGCGATCGCTGTGCACGCGATCACGACCATGGCCAGGTGCATCCGCCAGCCGATGTCCCGCCGCCGATAGGTCCACGCTCCGTAGCACCACGCCAGCACCACCAGCATGGTGCCCAGAACGGCGGCCCAGGGGTGCTTCAGTTCGCCGGCGCGCAGGGCGCACTGCAGCATGCAGGCCACGACGAAGGGCCCGCTGATCAGCACCGCGACACGTCGGGCCCGGATCTGATCGACCCAGTCCGGATCGTCACTGGGGTCGCGGTCCCACTGCAGCCGCACGCGGGTGCCGTTCGCGCCGGAGGTGATGCTCGCCGTACCGGCTATCTCGCCCATCCGCGCGACGATCCCGTCCCGCACGCCGTACCGGTCGCGCGGCACGTGAGCCGGTTTGAAACCCCGCCCGCGGTCGATCACCTCGACCGCGACCGTGTCGCGCTCGTAGCGCAGTACGACGCGCGCCTCCTGGACCCCCGCGTGTCGCCGGACGTTGCGCAGCGCCTCACGCACCGCGGCGGCAACCACCTCGACGACGTCCGGGGCGACGACCACCGACGCGAGGTCGAGATCGACCGACAGACCGCTCTCGGAAGCGACCTCGGCCAGCACGCCCCCGAGGTCGACCGTCGGCGGGTCGATCGTGCTCAGGTCGGTCAGCCGATCGCTGGCTTCCGCGGCGATGGAGCGCACTTCGGCGCGGTCGAGACGCTCGCTCAACGTCACAGCGCGCAGCGCATGCGCCACTTCGTCGTGCAGGAAACGGTCGACCCATCGGGTGTGTGCCTCCTTGCCCAGCGACCTGGCCTCCGCGGCCAACTGGCCCACCTGCCGGCGCTCCCGGGCATCGTTCACCTGGCCGACCCGGCGCAACAGTGCGGCGGCCTGGGCGGTGGCGACGGCCGCCGCGCAAGCACCGAGCACCTCGACGATCGCCAGCGCCGGCCGGTGCGGATCGACGACCCACCGCGCCACGACCGCCAACACGACGACCGCGGAGGCGAGGACGCCGCCGCGCCAGTCGGGCAAGCCCAGCAGGATGTAGAGCAACGGCAGCGCAAGCACCACGGTGACCCACCACCCGGCACCGTCCTCGCGGAAACCCACCCGGCCCAGCCCGCAAACCAGAGCGATGACCGCTGCCACGACGCTCACGACGATGGCCACGTCGCTGCGAAAGCCCCAGCGCCATACCCCGCCTGCGAGGGCGATGAGGGCCAGCGTCGTCAGGACCCCGGCCATCGCCGCGGCTGTCGAATCCAGCAGTAAGTTCGCCGAACTGCCCCACATGACCGCGAGGAACAGCACCGACGCACCGCAGTAGAACCCGCGGCTGACTCGCTCCATGGTCCCTGACCACGAACTCGTGGGTACTTCGACGACAGTCACGACACCTAGCGTGTCATCTGCATCGTGTACGGCGACATCAGGGACGTGCCGATCCAGCGGGGATCGGCGTACTCCGAGTGCGGGCTCAGGCGCTGATCCGGGCGATCCGGACCATGTCCTCGCGGGGGACGACCTTCACCCGCTCACGGGTGTGCTGGTGGGTTTCGCCGAGGGATCGCTCGTGCTCATCGAGGCGCTGCCAGCCTTCCCAGGTGGTGAACTCGATGCCGCGCTCTGCAAGGTAGCGCTCGACGGCCTCGGGGCGCGGGGATTCCGGAGCCGCCAGCTGGTCAGCATCATCCAACAGCAGGGAAATAGTCTGGGCCGCATCCGATTTGGTGTGGCCGATCAGCCCGACCGGTCCGCGCTTGATCCACCCGGTGACGTAGGCGCCCGGCAACGGCGAACCGTCGATCTCCAGGACCCGGCCACCGTCGTTGGGCACGATGCCGCGGGCCGCATCGAAGGGCAGGCCGGTGAGACTGTCGGAGTAGTACCCGATCGCCCGGTATACGGCCTGAACCGGCCACTCCTTGAACTCCCCGGTCCCCCGGACGTTGCCGGTGCCGTCGAGTTCGGTGATCTCGGTACGCAATCCGACGACCTGGCCGTCCTGTCCGAGCACCTCGACGGGGTTGTTGCAGAAGTGGATGTGGATGCGATGCGCCGCACCGGTCTCGTCCTTGGCGAGGTAGTTCTGCAGGACGTCGACGGTCAGCTTCTGGCTCTTGGAGTTGCGCAGCGCGTCCATCGAGCCCTCGTCGAACTCGAAACCTTCCGGGTGGACGATGACGTCGATGTTGGGACTGTGGGACAGCTCGCGCAACTCCATAGGGGTGAACTTGACCTGAGCCGGCCCACGACGCGCAAAGACGTGGATGTCCTTGGCGGCGTTGGATTTCAGGCCCTCGTAGACGTTGTCCGGGATCTCGGTGACCAACAACTCGTCGGCGGTCTTGGCCAGGATCCGCGCGACGTCGAGACCGACGTTGCCGACCCCGATGACCGCGACCTGCTCGGCGTGCGGCTGGAAATCCCACGTGCGCGGCGCTTCGGGGTGCCCGTCGTACCAGGCTACGAAGTCCGCCGCACCGTACGAGCCGGCCAGGTCGATGCCCGCGATGTCCAGGTCGCGGTCCCGGCGTGCGCCCGTAGCGAAGATGACCGCGTCGTAGAACTGGCGCAAGTCCTCGAGTTTGAGGTCGTTGCCGTAGGACACGTTGCCGAAGAACCGGATCTGGGGCTGGTTCATCACCCGGTGCAGGGCTTTGACGATTTCCTTGATCCGCGGGTGGTCCGGGGCGACGCCGTACCGGATGAGCCCGAACGGTGTCGGGTCGGCCTCGAGGATATCGACGCTCACATCCCGATCCGACTTGGTCAGGATGTCCGCGGCGTAGATCCCGGCGGGACCGGCGCCGACCACGGCGACGCGCAGATGCCTACTCAATGGTGTGCTCCATCAGCAACAGAAACGATCAGAACTAAGGCCATCCTAACTCCGTGATGCGTCACGACGAAATGGCAACCCAACACTAAGTTATGTGTTCCATAAGCCTTTACGCTGTCCACGATCTGACCAACGAAGGCAAACAATTCCACTCTCTACGGTGTGGCTTCACCTCGCGTTCAGCTACATGTATGAGCATCCATAGGAAGCACTGTGCCAAGGATGTCCGAATGCGCCACGACCCGACTCCTTCATCGGTGTGCACCAACGAGTCGCCGGCACCGGTCGCTCGAGGCAACAACGAGGTTTACCGATGAGCAGTCAGAGCAGGCCGCTGCTGGTGTCGCTGATCGCGATCGCCGTACTGACCGCGGTGGGCGCTGCCACCAATCACCCCTCGAGCGCCCCCGACCCGGCCACCACGAACGCCTTCGAGCAACTCGCCCATCGGGCGGGTGGCCGGTCCGACTCCGGTATCGCCCCAGCCGGCGAGGCCGCCGGACATGCGGCCGTCGTGGCACCGCCCGCCCCGGGCAACGCCACGGTCGCCTGGCACAACCGGACGCGCTAGTCCGCCAACGGAGCGAACGGCAGGCCGTGAGCGGCCAGCTCGGCGGCTCCCCCGTCCTGTGCCGTGAGCACCCACAGCCCACCCGGGGTGCAGGCCACGGTGTGTTCCCAATGCGCGGCCCGTGAACCGTCCAGCGTCACCACGGTCCACCCGTCGTCCAGTTCCTCGGTCTCGAAGGTCCCGAGCGTGACCATGGGCTCGATGGCCACAGTTGCTCCCGTACGGACCCGGGGGCCCTTGGCGCTGACCCGTTCGTTGAAAACCGTTGGTTCCATGTGCATTTCGCGCCCGATGCCGTGGCCGGTGTACCCGTCCACGATCTCGAAGTCCAGATCGAGTCCGGCCTCGCGATAACCGGTCGCGGCGGCGTGCACACTGTCCTCGATGTCGCCGCCGAGTTCGTAGACGCCGCGGCCCTCGCGGAAGCCGCCGATACCGGCCCACATCGACTCGCGCGTCGCCTCGATCAGCGCCAGGTCCTGCGGCTGCCCGTGGTCGGGGCCGCCGACCACCAGACTGATCGCACTGTCGCCGTGCCAGCCATCGACGATGGCACCCCCGTCGACCGACAGCACGTCTCCGGTGTGCAACACCTGCTCCCCTGGGATGCCGTGGACGACCTGCTGGTTGACGGAGGTGCAGATGACGCCGGGAAACCCGTGGTAGCCCAGGAAGTTCGACCGCGCGCCGTTGCGGGCGATCACCTCGGCCGCGACGTCGTCCAGTTCACCGGTGGTGATGCCGTCCCGGACGGCATCCGCGACGGCGGCCAGAAGCTGCGCCACCACCAGACCGGCCCGGCGCATCGCGAGGAGCTCGTCGGTGGACTTGGTAGGCAGTTGCTCCCGTCCGAACACAGGGGGAACTCAGGCCGGCTGCTCGTCGCCGACGGTGTCCAGCACGGCGTTGATCCGCGTCTCGACCTCGTCGATACTGCCCAGGCCGTCGACCTGACGCAGCAGTCCGCGCTCGGCGTACCGCTGGGCCAGCGGAGCGGTCTCGCGCTGGTAGATGTCCTGGCGTTCGCGGATGACTTCCTCGGTGTCGTCGGCACGACCGCTGGTCTCGGCGCGCTTGAGGATCCGCTGCACGATCTCGGCGGTGTCCACGGTCAATTCGATGACGGCGTCCAGGCTCACGCCCTGCCCTGCGAGGTAGGCATCCAGGGCGTCCACCTGGGCCAGGGTGCGGGGATAGCCGTCCAACAGGAAACCCTGCGCCGCGTCGGGTTCGGCGAGCCGGTCCGCCACGATCTGGTTGGTGATCTCATCGGTCACGTAACCGCCGGAGGCCAGGATGTCCTTGACCTGCAGACCCAGCGGTGTCTCGTTCTTGATGTTGGAACGGAAGATGTCACCGGTCGAGATGTGCGGGATGCCGCGGTGGGCGGCCAGCCGCTCGGCCTGGGTACCTTTGCCCGCTCCGGGAGGACCGAGGATGATCAATCGCATCAGCGCAAGAACCCTTCGTAACGGTGCTGCTGCACCTTGGACTCGATCTGCTTGTAGGTGTCGATACCGACACTCACCAGGATCAGGATCGACGCACCGCCGAACGGGAAGTTGCCGCCCGCGTTGAACTTGGCGAGGGCGACCACCGGGATCAGCGCGATGAACGCCAACCACAGCGCACCGACGACGGTGATGCGGTTCAACACGTAGCTGATGTAGTCCGCTGTCGCCTTGCCGGCGCGCACCCCGGGGATGAACGATCCTGACTGCTTGAGGTTATCGGCCACCTCGTTCGGCTGGTACGTGATCGACACGTAAAAGAACGTGAAGAAGATGATCAGCACCGTGTAGGCGATCATGTAGATCGGGTGGTCGCTGCGGGCGAGGTTGTTCAGGACCCATTCGGCCCAGCCGCTGGTGGCCCCGTTGGCCGGCCGGACGAACTGCGCGATCAGAACCGGCAGCGACAACAACGACGTCGCGAAGATGATCGGGATCACCTGCGCCATGTTCACCTTGAGTGGGATGTACGTCGAGGTGCCGCCGTACTGCTTACGCCCGATCGTGCGCTTGGCGTACTGCACCGGGATCCGGCGCTGGGAGTTCTCGACGTACACCACCGCCGCGGTGATCGCGATCCCGAGCAGGATGATCAGGACGAACTGACCCCAGCCCTGCTGACGCGTGGCCCACACCGAGGCCGGCACGCTGGAGGCAATCGCCGTCAGGATCAGCAACGACATACCGTTGCCGACGCCGCGCTCGGTGACCTGCTCACCCATCCACATGATCAGGCCGGTTCCCGCAGTCAGCACCAGGACCATCAGCACCAGGGTGAACGGGCTGTCGTCGCTCATCACGGTCGGGCAGGTCAGCGAGGTACCGCCCAGCAACCGGGACGGATCGGCCTTGGCGGCCGTGACCAGCGTCGCAGACTGCAACAAGGCCAGGCCGATCGTGATGTACCGCGTGTACTGCGTCAGCTTCTGCTGGCCCGCCTGCCCTTCCTTGCGCAGGGTCTCGAACCGGGGAATGACCACGGTGAGCAGCTGCACGATGATGCTGGCGGTGATGTAGGGCATGATCCCCAGCGCGAAGATCGACAGCTGTAGGAGGGCACCGCCGGAGAACAGGTTCGCCAGGCCGAGCAGGCTCTGGCTGCCACTGGCGGCTCGCTGGCACTGCTGGACGAGGCTGAAGTCGATACCTGGCGTGGGAATGTGCGACCCCAGCCGGAAGATGGCCATGACCCCGAGCGTGAACAAGATCTTGTTCCGCAGCTCGGGGGTTCTGAACGCGCGGCCGAAAGCGCCTAGCACGGGTCCTCCTACGTAAGTTCTCGCCTGAGATTACTTCAGGCCAGACAGCAACACCTCGGCGCACGTCCCGGACGAACCGGGACCTGCGCCGAGGCGTGTGCGATGAGCAAGTACGTCGTCGCTTGGCTGAACGATCACGCGAGGGTGATCGTGCCGCCCGCAGCTTCGATCTTGTCCTTGGCGGTTGCCGAGAACTTCGCAGCGGTGACGTCGACCTTGACGGTCAGCTCACCGGTGCCGAGAACCTTGATCGGCTGGCCCTTGCGGACCGCGCCCTTGGCCACCAGCGACTCCGCGTCGACCTGGCCGCCCTCGGGGAAGAGAGCGGAGATCTTGTCGAGGTTCACGACCTGGTAGGTCACCTTGAACGGGTTCTTGAAGCCGCGCAGCTTCGGCAGCCGCATGTGGATCGGGGTCTGACCACCCTCGAAGGCGGCCGACACCTGGTAGCGGGCCTTGCTGCCCTTGGTGCCACGGCCGGCGGTCTTACCCTTGGAGCCCTCACCGCGACCCACGCGGGTCTTGGCGGTCTTGGCGCCCGGGGCGGGCCGCAGGTGGTGCACCTTGAGGGCGTGGCCCTCGTTCTGCGTCTCGTCAGTCATGTCAGTCAATCTCCTCAACGGTCACCAGGTGGCGAACCGTCTGGACCATGCCGCGGAACTCCGGACGGTCCTCTTTCACCACCGTGTGACCGACGCG
The DNA here is from genome assembly GCF_042661605.1 of Branchiibius cervicis. Taxonomy (NCBI): domain Bacteria; kingdom Bacillati; phylum Actinomycetota; class Actinomycetes; order Micrococcales; family Dermacoccaceae; genus Branchiibius; species Branchiibius cervicis. The sequence goes on along the minus strand of NZ_JBHSWJ010000002.1, from coordinate 575,493 downwards.
CTTGAGACCAAGCGAGCGCAGCGTCTCGCGGTGGTTGGCCTTGGCGCCGATGTCGGAACGGGTCTGGGTCACCTTCAGGGAAGCCATCAGGAACCTACCTTCGCGGTCTTGGCAGCGTCGGCCTTGGCGGCCGCTTCGTCTGCCAGGGCACGCTGCAAACGCACCGGGGCCACCGCATCCAGCGGCAGGCCACGGCGGGCGGCGACGGCCTCGGGCCGCTCGAGGCCCTTCAGCGCGGCGACGGTCGCGTGCACGATGTTGATCGGGTTGCTGCTGCCCAGGGACTTGGACAGCACGTCGTGGACCCCCGCGCACTCCAGGACGGCGCGCACCGGGCCACCGGCGATGACACCGGTACCGGCGGAGGCAGGGCGCAGCATGACCACGCCGGCGGCGGCCTCACCCTGCACCGGGTGCGGGATGGAGCCGGCGATCACCGGGACGCGGAAGAAGTTCTTCTTGGCCTCTTCGACGCCCTTGGCGATCGCGGCCGGAACTTCCTTGGCCTTGCCGTAGCCGACGCCCACGGTGCCGTTGCCGTCGCCCACCACGACCAGCGCGGTGAAGCTGAAGCGTCGGCCACCCTGCACGACCTTGGCGACGCGGTTGATGGTGACGACGCGCTCCAGGTACTGGTTACGGTCATCGCCCCCGCCGCGACGGTTGTCGCGGCGGTCGTCACGGCCTCCGCGACGGTTGTCGCGGCGGTCGCCGGTGTTCTCGGTGTTGGAGTCGGTCGTCCCCTGGGCGGTACCAGCGGCGCGACGCTGCGGTCCAGCCATCAGTTCTTCCTCATCTCGATCGAAACGTTGCTCATCACAGGGTCAACCCGCCTTCGCGGGCGCCGTCGGCGATCGCGGCGACGCGGCCGGTGTAGCGGTTACCGCCCCGGTCGAAGACGACGGCGTCGATGCCGGCTTCCTTCGCACGAGCGGCGACGAGTTCGCCGACGCGCTTGGCCTTGGCGGTCTTGTCACCGTCGAAGCCGCGCAGGTCCGCTTCCATGGTCGACGCGGACGCGACGGTCTGGCCGACGGTGTCGTCGACAACCTGCACGAAGACGTGCCGCGAGCTGCGGGTGACCACCAGACGGGGACGCTCGGGCGTACCGGTGAGGTGCTTGCGCAGCCGGAAGTGGCGGCGGTTACGGGCGGCCGAGCGGGTGCTCGAACGCTTGACGATCCTGGCGTTTGCCATGGCTTACTTACCAGCCTTTCCGACCTTGCGGCGGATGTGCTCGCCTTCGTAGCGCACGCCCTTGGCCTTGTACGGGTCCGGCTTGCGCAGCTTGCGGATATTTGCAGCGACCTCGCCGACCTGCTGCTTGTCGATCCCGGAGACCGAGAAACGGGTGGGGTTCTCGACGGCGAAGGTGATGCCTTCCGGCGCCTTCACCAGGATCGGGTGGCTGTAACCCAGGGCGAACTCGAGGTCCTTGCCCTTGGCGGTCACGCGGTAACCGGTGCCGTGGATCTCCAGCTTCTTGGTGTAGCCCTCGGTCACACCGACGACCATGTTGTTGATCAGCGTGCGGGTCAGGCCGTGGCGGGACCGCGCATCGCGGCCGTCGTTGGGGCGGCTGACCTGCAGCGCGCCGTCATCACCCTTGGCGACCGAGATCGGCTCGGGGACGACGAAGCTCAACTGACCCTTGGGGCCCTTCACGGCGACGGACTGACCGTCGATGGTGACATCCACGCCGCTGGGCACGGAAACCGGGAGACGTCCAATACGTGACATCGCAGTACTCTCCTTTTCCCGATTACCAGATGTAGGCGAGGACTTCCCCGCCAACACCCTTGGAGGCCGCCTGCTTGTCGGTCAACAAACCGGACGACGTGGACAGAATCGCCACCCCCAGGCCGCCGAGGACTCGGGGCAGGTTGGTGGACTTGGCGTAGACGCGCAGACCCGGCTTGGAGATCCGGCGCACACCCGCGATGGAACGCTCGCGGTTGGGGCCGTACTTCAGGTCGATGATCAGCGTCTTGCCGACGGCCGCGTCCTCGACGCGGAAGCCGGCGATGTAACCCTCGGCCTGCAGGATCTCGGCGATGTGCGACTTCAACTTGGAGTACGGCATCGACGTCGAGTCGTGGTGGGCCGAATTGGCGTTGCGGACGCGCGTCAGCATGTCCGCAATCGGATCGGTCATGGTCATGGGCTCTTGCCCTCCCTCACCGGGGTTTCAGTTCCCGCTGCGGCGGGACCGACCTACGGTGTAGTTGTTTCGGAATGAAGAAGGTTGGTGGTCTACCAGCTGGACTTGGTCACGCCGGGCAGCTCGCCCCGGTGCGCCATGTCGCGCAGGCAGATACGGCACAGGCCGAACTTGCGGTACACCGAGTGCGGCCGGCCACACCGCTGGCAGCGGGTGTAGGCGCGCACGGCGAACTTCGGCTTCTTGTTGGCCTTGTTGATCAGTGCGGTCTTAGCCATTGATCAGTTCTCCTTGAACGGGAAGCCGAGCTGCTTGAGCAATGCGCGGCCCTGGTCGTCGGTGGTGGCGGTCGTGACGACCGTGATGTCCATACCGCGGACTCGGTCGATCTTGTCCGGGTCGATCTCGTGGAACATCGACTGCTCGGTCAGACCGAAGGTGTAGTTGCCGTTGCCGTCGAACTGCTTACCCGACAGGCCGCGGAAGTCGCGGATACGGGGCAGCGCGATGGCGATCAGCCGGTCAAGGAACTCCCACATGCGGTCGCCGCGCAACGTGACGTGCGCACCGATCGGCATTCCTTCACGCAGCTTGAACTGCGCAATGGACTTGCGGGCCCTGGTCACGGTCGGCGCCTGGCCGGTGATCGCGCTCAGGTCGCGGATCGCGCCCTCGATGAGCTTGGAGTCCTTGGCCGCGTCGCCGACACCCATGTTCACCACGACCTTGGTCACGGTGGGCACGAGCATCACGTTCGGGATGTCGAACTGGCTCTGCAGCGCAGGACGGATCTCCTCGGCGTACCGCGTCTTCAGGCGCGGGGTGACCTTGGCGGTCGTCGCTTCGGTGGTCTCTACGGTCGTCATCACAGGTCCTTACCGGAGCGAACCGACACCCGGGTGCGCACCGTCTTGGTACGACCGTCGCGCTCCACGCTCTCGACCCGCGTCTTGATCCGGGTCGGCTTGTTCGTCTCGGGGTCGACGATGGCCACGTTGGACACGTGGATCGGCGCCTCGACGACCTCAATGCCACCGGAGCTGCTGCCCGGCTGGCCGGCCCGCACGTGCTTGGTCACCCGGTTGATGCCCTCGACCAGCACCCGCTGGGTCTCGGGGTACACGGCGATGACCTTGCCCTGCTTGCCCTTGTCGCCACCGTTGGCCTGGGACCGGCCGCTGATGACCTGGACGAGGTCGTTCTTCTTGATCTTCATCTTGGGCTTACGAGTTGCCATGGTTCACAGCACCTCCGGGGCCAGCGAAATGATCTTCATGAATTTCTTGTCACGCAGTTCGCGGCCCACCGGGCCGAAGATGCGCGTACCACGCGGGTCACCGTCACCCTTGAGGATCACGGCCGCGTTCTCATCGAATTTGATGTAGCTGCCGTCGGGACGACGACGCTCCTTCTTGGTCCGGACGATGACCGCCTTGACGACATCGCCCTTCTTGACGTTGCCACCCGGGATGGCGTCCTTGACGGTCGCCACGATGGTGTCACCGATGCCGGCGTAGCGACGTCCGGAACCACCGAGCACCCGGATGCACAAGATCTCCTTGGCACCGGTATTGTCGGCGACTCGCAGTCGCGACTCCTGCTGGATCACAGTTCTTCTCCTGTCGTCTCACTGGTTCTCACGTCTCCGTGAGCCTTGCGGAACGGATATGGGTCTTGGTGGGTACGACGGCCGGTCACCGACCGCCGTACCTGAGGGTCAGGCGCTGGTTACTTGGCGCGCTCGAGGATCTCGACCACGCGCCAGCGCTTCTGCGCCGACAGCGGGCGGGTCTCCATGATCTGCACCAGGTCGCCGACACCGCACTCGTTGTTCTCGTCGTGCGCCTTCAGCCGGCTGGTGTGCTTCATGACCTTGCCGTAGAGGGCGTGCTTCTTGCGGTCCTCGACCTCGACCACGACGGTCTTGTTCATCTTGTCGCTGACCACGTAGCCCTGGCGGGTCTTGCGGTAGTTGCGCTGAGTGGTTTCAGCGGTCTTCGTGTCGGCCATCTCAGCCCTCCTGCTTGCTCGTGTCGGCGGCACGTCCGATGCCGAGCTCACGCTCACGCATCTCGGTGTAGAGCCGGGCGATGTCTTTCTTGACCGCGCGCAGCCGGGAGTTGTTCTCCAGCTGGCCGGTGGCCGACTGGAAGCGCAGGTTGAACAGCTCGACCTTCGCCTTGGCCAACTCCGACTTCAACGACTCGTCGTCGAGTTCGCGCAACTTGGCCGGAGCCAGGTCCTTGCTACCCACTGCCATCAGTAGTCACCACCTTCACGGGACACAAACCGGCACTTCATCGGCAGCTTGTGGATCGCCAGGCGCATCGCCTCGCGGGCCACATCCTCCGGAACACCGGCAATCTCGAACATCACGCGACCCGGCTTCACGTTGGCGACCCACCATTCCGGGGAACCCTTACCGGAACCCATGCGGGTTTCGGCCGGCTTCTTGGTCAGCGGACGGTCCGGGTAGATGTTGATCCACACCTTTCCGCCACGCTTCATGTAGCGGGTCATGGCAATACGAGCGGACTCGATCTGCCGGTTGGTGACGTATGCCGGCTCCAGAGCCTGGATGCCGTAGTCACCGAACGCCACGGTGGTGCCGCCCTTGGCGGCGCCGCTGCGGCCGGGGTGGTGCTGCTTGCGGTGCTTCACACGACGCGGGATCAGCATCAGCCCTCGCCTCCTTCGACGGATTCAACGGTCGCGACCTGCGCGACGGCTTCTTGCGCCGGCTGCTGGTCGTTCTCGACCACGCCGGGCTCGATGGTCTGCTGCTCGGAGCCGGACTCCTCGCGGCGCGGACGACGCGAGTCGCGTCGGTCATCGCGGCGGTCGTCACGACGACCACGGGCGGGACGCGACGGCGCGGCCGCCTGCTCACGAGCCAGTTCCTTGGCGGTCAGGTCACCGTTGTAGATCCAGACCTTCACACCGATGCGGCCGAACGTCGTACGGGCCTCGTAGAAGCCGTAGTCGATGTTGGCGCGCAGGGTGTGCAGCGGAACGCGACCCTCGCGGTAGAACTCGGTGCGGCTCATCTCGGCGCCGTTCAGACGACCGGACACCATCACCCGGATGCCCTTGGCACCGGCGCGCTGCGCGGACTGCATACCCTTGCGCATCGCACGACGGAAGTTCACGCGGGCAGACAACTGCTCGGCGATGCCCTGGGCGACCAGCTGGGCGTCGGCCTCGGGGTTCTTGACCTCGAGGATGTTCAGCTGAACCTGCTTGGCGGTGAGCTTCTCCAGCTCGCTGCGCAGGCGGTCCGCCTCGGCGCCACGACGACCGATCACGATGCCCGGGCGGGCGGTGTGGATGTCGACGCGGACGCGGTCACGGGTGCGCTCGATCTCCACGCGGGAGATACCGGCACGCTCCATGCCCTTGGCCATCAGGTTGCGGATCGCGACGTCTTCCTTGACGTAGTCGCGGTAACGCTGGCCGACCTTGCTGCTGTCGGCGAACCAGCGACTCTTGTGCTCGGTGGTGATACCGAGACGGAAACCGTTCGGGTTGACCTTCTGCCCCATCAGCGGCCTCCATCCTTGCGCTCGGGCTGGGTGACAAACACGGTGATGTGGCTCGTGCGCTTCAGGATCTGGCTGGCCCGACCCTGGGCACGCGGGCGGAACCGCTTCATGGTGGGACCTTCATCGACGTACGCCTCGGACACCACCAGGTCACGCTCGTCGAACGCGGTCGAGTTCTTGTCGGCCTCGAACCGGGCGTTGGCGATCGCGCTGCGCAGAACCTTCAGCACCGGTTCGCTCGCGGTCTGCGGCGCGAAGGTCAGCACGTTGATGGCCTCCATGGCCTGCTTGCCGCGGATGAGGTCCACCACACGCCGCGCCTTGGTCGGCGTCACGCGCACGTAGCGTGCCTGCGCCTTGGCTTGCATCGCTGTCCCTTTGCTCTCGTCAGTCTTAGTACTCATATGGGTGCTCCGTAACCCCCGCCGCGTCAGCGGCGGCGGCCCTTCTTGTCGTCCTTCTCGTGACCCTTGAAGGTCCGAGTGGGGGCGAACTCACCCAGCTTGTGGCCGACCATCGACTCGGTCACGAAGACCGGGACGTGCTTGCGGCCGTCGTGCACGGCCAGCGTGTGGCCGAGCATGTCCGGGGTGATCATCGACCGGCGGGACCAGGTCTTGATCACGGTCTTGGTGCCCGCTTCGTTCTGCGCCGCCACCTTTTTGGCCAGGTGGTCGTCGACGAACGGGCCCTTCTTCAAACTACGGGGCATGGCTTAGCGCTTCTTTCCAGTACGACGGCGACGAACGATGAGCTTGTCGCTCGACTTGTTCTGACGACGGGTACGGCCCTCGGCCTGTCCCCAGGGGCTGACCGGGTGGCGACCACCGGAGGTCTTGCCCTCACCACCACCGTGCGGGTGGTCCACCGGGTTCATCGCGACACCGCGCACGGTCGGGCGCTTGCCCTTCCAGCGCATGCGGCCGGCCTTGCCCCAGTTGATGTTGCTCTGCTCGGCGTTGCCCACCTCGCCGACCGTGGCGCGGCAGCGCACGTCGACGTTGCGGATTTCACCGGAGGGCATACGCAGCTGCGCGTACGGGCCGTCCTTGGCCACCAGCTGCACGCGACTGCCCGCGCTGCGCGCGATCTTGGCGCCGCCACCGGGTCGAAGCTCGATGCAGTGGATGACGGTACCGGTCGGGATGTTGCGCAGCGGCAGGTTGTTGCCGGGCTTGATGTCGGCACCCGGGCCGTTCTCGATCGAGTCGCCCTGGCGCAGCTTGTTCGGCGCGATGATGTAGCGCTTCTCGCCGTCGGCGTAGTGCAGCAACGCGATGCGGGCGGTGCGGTTCGGGTCGTACTCGATGTGAGCGACCTTGGCCGGCACGCCGTCCTTGTCGTTACGGCGGAAATCGATCACGCGGTAGGCGCGCTTGTGACCGCCACCGATGTGCCGGGTGGTGATGCGACCCGAGGCGTTACGGCCACCGGTCTTCGTCAGCGGCTTGACCAGCGACTTCTCCGGGGTCGTCCGGGTGATCTCGGCGAAGTCGGCCACCGACGAGCCACGGCGACCGGGGGTCGTCGGCTTGTACTTGCGGATTGCCATGTCAGTCCTTCAGTCCTCGTCGCTTCAGCTGATCTCGCCGAAGATGTCGATGGCGCCCTCTTTGAGGGACACGATCGCGCGCTTGGTGTCCTTGCGCTTGCCGGAACCGGTACGGGTCCGACGGGTCTTGCCCTGACGGTTCAGGGTGTGCACGGAGTCGACCTTGACGTCCCAGATCTGCTCGACGGCGATCTTGATCTCCGTCTTGTTGGCGCTCGGGTCGACGATGAAGGTGTACTTGCCCTGGTCGAACAGGGCGTACGACTTCTCCGACACGACCGGCGCGATCAGGATGTCGCGGGGGTCCTTGCGCTGGATGCTTGTGCTCACTTCGCGCTCTCCTTCTCATCTGCGGCGGCCTTGTCGTTGCCACCGAGGAACGCCTCGAGCGCGGCCTGCGTAAAGACGATGTCGTCGGCGCACAGCACGTCGTAGGTGTTCAACTGGTCGGCGTACAACACGTGCACGTCGGCCAGGTTGCGCACCGACAGCAACGCGTTCTCGTTACCGCGGTCCAGCACCACCAGCAGGTTCTTGCGCTCGGTGAGCCCACCCAGCAGCGTGGCAGCGGCGCGGGTCGAGGGTGTCCCCGGCGACGACCGAGCTGAGCACGTGGATGCGACCGTGGCGGGCGCGGTCCGAGAGCGCACCGCGCAGGGCGGCGGCCTTCATCTTCTTGGGGGTCCGCTGCGCGTAGTCACGCGGCTTCGGACCGTGCACCACGCCACCGCCGGCGAACTGCGGCGCACGGGTCGAGCCCTGGCGGGCGCGCCCGGTGCCCTTCTGGCGGTAGGGCTTGCGACCACCGCCGCGGACCTCGCCGCGGGTCTTGGTGGAGTGCGTGCCCTGACGGGCGGCGGCCAGCTGCGCGACGACGACCTGGTGGATCAACGGCACGTTGGTGGCCACGTCGAAGATCTCGGCGGGCAACTCGATGCTGCCGGCCTGCTTCCCCGCGGGGTCAGTGATCGAAATAGTGGTCATGAGGCTCAAGCTCCCTTGGCAGCCGTCTTGACGAAGACCACGCGGCCGCGAGCGCCGGGAACGGCACCCTTGACCAGCAGCAGGCCCTTGTCGGCATCGACGGCGTGGATCGTGAGGTTCTGGGTGGTCTGGCGTACGCCGCCCATGCGGCCGGCCATGCGCATCCCCTTGAAGACGCGGCCCGGGGTGGCGCAGCCACCGATGGAACCCGGCTTGCGGTGGTTGCGGTGCGCACCGTGGCTGGCGGAAACGCCGTGGAAACCGTGGCGCTTCATCACACCGGCAAAGCCCTTGCCCTTGGTGCGGCCGACGACGTCAACCTTCTGGCCGGCTTCGAAAGCCTCGACCGTGATCTCCTGGCCGGGCTGGTACTCGGCGGCGTCCGCGGTGCGCAGTTCCACCAGGTGCCGGCGCGGGGTGACCCCGGCCTTCTCGAAGTGGCCGACCAACGGCTTGGTGACCTTGCGCGGGTCGATCTGACCCCAGCCGAGCTGAACGGCGTCGTAGCCGTCGGCCTCGCCACGCACCTGGGTGACGACGCACGGACCGGCCTGGATGACGGTGACCGGCACGAGGCGGCCGTTCTCATCCCAGACCTGGGTCATGCCCAGCTTCTCGCCGAGCACACCCTTGACGGTCTTGGTTGCAGTGGTAGTCATGTCGTTACCCCCGCTCAGAGCTTGATCTCGATGTTGACGTCCGCCGGGAGGTCGAGACGCATCAGCGAGTCGACGGCCTTGGGCGTCGGGTCAACGATGTCGATGAGCCGCTTGTGCGTGCGCATCTCGAAGTGCTCGCGGCTGTCCTTGTACTTGTGCGGCGAACGGATCACGCAGAAGACATTCTTCTCCGTGGGCAGCGGCACAGGGCCCACCACCGTCGCACCGGCACGAGTCACGGTGTCCACAATCTTGCGCGCGGAAGAGTCGATGACCTCGTGGTCGTACGACTTCAGCCGGATGCGGATCTTTTGTCCCGCCATTCGCGTGCGTCTCTCTCTCGCCGGATTACCTACAAAATTCCTACAAACTGTTGTGATCGACCCGCCGGTTCGTCCGCCCCCCGCGGTCGGGCGTGTCGCGCTGTGCCCGAGGCACAACCACTCACATTTCCCATGGGTGGGGCGGTCGGTCCTACCGGATCGACCTGCTTACGCTTCCCATCACCGCTGTGCGGCCCTGCACGTCTCCCGTAGGAGAACCAGGTCCAGCTACTGCTCGTGATGAGGCGGCGCTCGCCGTACTTTCCCGGTCTTTTCAGTCCGGAACGGCACGTGGGCGCGCGTCAAGCAACCGTTCTAGTGTGCCAGAGACGGCCGGGCCGGGCCAAATCGAGGTACGCCGATCCCTCGCGTCTGCCGGATCTGCCCTGGAACGTGCCCCGGGTCCAGTGTCATCGTGCACCGGGTCCAGTGTCCCTGTCTTGCGCCCGTACGACGACCCACCCGACCACGACCGGGTCCAGTGTCCCTGTCTCGCGCCCGTACGACGACCCACCCGACCACGACACGGTGGCCCTAGCGGGTGACGTAGGCGAAGCCGGTCGGCGACATATCGCCGTACACCGCCAGCATCAATCCTGACTCGGTCGCGGCATTCGGGGCCGCCTGGGCGGGTACCGCCACCGACCAGCTGCGGGCACCTGTCGCGATGTCGTATCCGGCCAGGACGCCGGGGCTGGCCACCGCGACGTCGGAGCCGGAGCAGTTCAGGGCGCTCTCCGGCGAGACACGCAGTTGCCAGGTCGTCTTGCCGGTCTCGAGGTCGACAGCCCGCACCGTCGCACTCTGCTTGGCGGGACTGTCCTGGGGGTCGCCCGAACCGCCGAACTCCTCCCCCGACACGGTGAACAACCGGCCGCCGCAGAACGCTTGAGCGCGTCCGGGCACCGTGCGCTGCACTGCGAAAGGTGCCTGGCGGCGGTGGACCTCACTGGAATCGACCCGGCCTTCGTCGGAGGACATGGTCACCAACGGCATATCCGCCGAGGTGTCATGGGACAGCATCGCCAGCTGTGCCCCGGCCAACGGACGATCCCCGATCATGAGGTTGCCGCCCTGCGCCGCCGAGGTCACGATCTGCCCCCGGTAGCGGTCGATGGCCATGCCGTGCGGCAGTTCGACGACGGAGCCGTCCTCCCGGCGGAATCCGATGCCCTTGCCGGCGGCGTCAGTGACATAGGGCAGGTAGTCGACGCCGGCCACCGAGAGCACGGGCGGTCCGCCGTAGCCGGCACCGTCCACGCCCTTGGGCAACGTGCTGCTCCACGCTCGCCCGGCAGCGCCGTCGTACTTGTCCACCTGCATGGCAACGGTGGTCGGCCCCTGCCCTTGCGCCTCGTCGGCACTGTTCCCGCTGGAGCGATTACCCACCAGCACGAAGTCGGGCCCGATCCCCACGATGTCGTGGAACCCGCTGCTGCCGAGGACGGCGGACCCCGTGGGTCGGCCGCTGTCGATGTCCATGGCGAGAAGCTGCGCCGGCCCTGCGGGGTCGTAGGGCGCGTACTCGTCGGCCTCGGTGGGCGTGGGGGTCGGTCCGCCCGAGACAGCCACGCACCACAGGGTGCGATCCGAGGAATTGCAGGTGGTGTCGGTGCCCGCGGGCAGGTCACGACGCCACGCGACCGCGCCCGTGGTCAGGTCGATCCCGAGCAACGTGTCGTCACCCGATGCCGGCTGCACCTGCAGGACCATCCGGTGGGCAGAAAGCGCGACCTGCACGACCCGGCAGGCGTGCTCAGCTTCCGTCCGCACCGGGGCGCACCCCGGCGCCCAGTCCTCGACCGCTCGGTGCCACGCCAGCCGGGGATGGCTGCCGAGGTCGACCGAGAACACCGCCTCATCCGGTTCGGCAACCGGGGCGGCACTTCGTGGCCAGGCCCACGCCGCGCCGGCCCCGACCGCCACCAGGACTGCGGCCCCCGCGGCCGGCCAACGCCACCGGCGCCACCTGCCCGACGACGGCGCATCTCCGTCCGCAGGTACGCCGGGCCGCACCTGATCATCGACCGCCGCCGATGCGCGGAGTGGGCTGGGCGCGGCGACCGTTGGCGCAGTAAGGGACTCGTCGCCATCACCGGGCCGCAGATCCCTCCCGCAGCCGGGGCAGTAGCGCAGATCGGCCCAGTTGGTGTTACCGCACGAGGTGCAATACACGGATCAGGCGTTCGCCTTCTTCGCCAGGCGCAGCCAGGTCTCGACCACGGTGTCGGGGTTCAGCGACATCGACTCGATGCCCTGCTCCAGCAGCCAGTCGGCCAGGTCGGGGTGGTCCGAGGGGCCCTGCCCGCAGATGCCGACGTACTTGCCCTGTCTGCGGCAAGCGGTGATCGCCATGGTCAGCATCTCCTTGACCGCGGGGTCACGTTCGTCGAAGCCCGCGGCGACCAGACCCGAGTCGCGGTCCAGGCCGAGAGTCAGCTGGGTCATGTCGTTGGACCCGATCGAGAAGCCGTCGAAGTGCTCGAGGAACTGGTCCGCGATCACCGCGTTCGAGGGGACCTCGCACATCATCACGACCTGCAGGTCGTTCTCTCCGCGCTTGAGTCCGTACTTACCGAGCAACGCGATGACGCCCTCGGCCTCGGCCAGGGTCCGCACGAACGGGATCATCACCTTGACGTTGGTCAGGCCCATGTCCTCGCGGACGAAGCGCAGCGCTTCGCACTCCATCGCGAAGCACTCCTCGAAGTCCGGCGACAGGTACCGCGACGCGCCGCGGTAGCCGATCATCGGGTTCTCCTCGTGGGGTTCGTAGCGCTGCCCGCCCAGCATCCCGGCGTACTCGTTGGACTTGAAGTCGCTCATCCGCACGATCACCGGCTCAGGCGCAAACGCCGCCGCGAGCGTCGCGACCCCTTCGGCCACCCGCTTGACGAAGAACTCCCTGGGTGAGTCGTACGCCGAGATGAGACTCTCGATCTCGGCCTTGACCCCCGGCTCCTGGTCGTCCAGCTCCAGCAGGGCCTTGGGGTGGATACCGATCTGCCGGTTGATGATGAACTCCAACCGGGCCAGCCCGATGCCCTTGTTGGGCAACCGGCTGAACTCGAACGCCTGCTCCGGAGTGCCGACGTTCATCATCAGCTTGACCGGGATGTCGGGCATCTCGTCCAGCGCTGTCTCCTGGACCTCGAAGTCCAGGGACCCGTCGTACACGAAGCCGGTGTCGCCTTCGGCGCACGAAACGGTCACTTCGGCGCCGTCCGCGAGCGCGGAGGTCGCATCCCCGGTGCCGACGACGGCCGGGATGCCCAGCTCGCGGGCGATGATCGCCGCGTGACAGGTGCGCCCGCCCCGGTTGGTGACGATCGCGCTGGCGCGCTTCATGATCGGCTCCCAGTCCGGGTCGGTCATGTCGGCGACGAGGATCTCCCCGGTTTGAACTCGTGCATCGTGTCCAGCGAGGTCATCTTGCGTACGGCGCCCGACCCGACTTTCTGCCCGATCGCGCGGCCCTCGGACAGCACCGGTCCGCGTGCCTTGATCACGAAGCGTTGCAGCGTCGAGCCGCTCTGGCGCGACTTCACCGTCTCCGGTCGCGCCTGCAGGATGTAGAGCTTGCCGTCGACCCCGTCCTTGCCCCACTCGATGTCCATCGGGCGGCCGTAGTGCTCCTCGATCTTGAGGGCGTGGGTGGCCAACTCGGTGACCTCGTCATCGGTGAGCGACAGCTTGGCGGCCTCCGCCGGGTCGACCGGCACGAACTCGGTGGTCTTGCCCACCTCCGCGGAGCCGGTGTAGACCATCTTGGTCGCCTTCGCGCCGACACCGCGCTTGAGGATCGCCGGCCGGCCCGCCCGCAAGGCGGGCTTGTAGACGTAGAACTCATCGGGGTTGACCGCACCCTGCACGACACCCTCGCCCAGACCGAAGGCCGAGGTGATGAAGACGGCGTCGTCGAAGCCGGACTCGGTGTCCATGGTGAACATCACGCCCGAGGCGCCGATGTCGGAGCGGACCATGCGCTGGATGCCCGCCGACAGGGCCACGGCGGAGTGATCGAAGTTGCTGTGCACGCGGTAGGCGATGGCCCGGTCGTTGTAGAGCGAGGCGAAGACCAGCTTGATCGCGTGCAGGATGTTGTCGATACCGCTGATGTTCAGGAAGGTCTCCTGCTGCCCGGCGAAGGAGGCGTCCGGCAGGTCCTCGGCCGTCGCGGACGAGCGCACGGCCCACGTGGCGTCGGGTGCGTCAGCCGTGAGTTCGTCGTACGCCGATCGGATGTCGGCCTCCAGGTCGGCCGGGAACGGGCGGTCCTCGACCTCCTGGCGGATCGCGGCACCGACGCGCGCCAGCTCCTGCACGTCGTCGACATCGAGCGCCGCCAGCCGGGAGTTGATCGAGTCGGTCAGCCCCGACTCGTCGAGGAACCGGCGGTAGGCCTCGGCGGTCGTCGCAAAACCGTTCGGCACCGAGACTCCCGCCTTGGACAGGTGCTGCACCATTTCACCCAGGGAGGCGTTCTTGCCGCCGACGGTCTCCACGTCGTCGAGTCCGAGATCCTTGAACCACTCGATGTTGCTCATCGTTAAACCCTTACTGGTTGCGCTTCTCGCCGGTCGGCGAAAACTCCTGATGATGACGGGCCTTGAAGGCGAATGCTAGAGCAGTTCCTCACCCCGGACCGGGGCCCGCCGCCCGCTGTTGTTGGATCACTGCCGCAATCTCCTCCACCGACATGGTCGAGGAGTCGACGTAGGGAATGCGCTGGCCGCGAAAGAGCGCCTCGGCGCTGCGCAACTCCCAGCTGCACTGGGCCAGCGACGCGTACTTGCTGCCCGGCCGGCGCTCGCTGCGCACCTGCGACAACCGGGTGGGTGTCGAGAGCAGACCGAAGAGTTTGTCGCGGTAGGGCGCGATCGGGCGGGGCAGCGATGTGGACTCGAAGTCCTCATCGACCAGGGGGTAGTTGGCCACCAGCAGACCGTGCGTCAGCGCCAGGTACATCGTGGTCGGTGTCTTGCCGCACCGCGAGGGTGCGGTCAGGATGAGGTCGGCCTTGGCCAGGTGCCGCAGACTCTGGCCGTCGTCGTGCTCGATGGCGAATTCGACGGCCTTCATCCGGGCGTCGTACCGGCCGATGTCGCCCAGGCCGTGGGCACTGCCCGCCGCGCGCGCGGCCTGCACGTGCAGCAACCGCTCGACGGTGTCCAGGTGCGAACCGAACATGTCGATCATGGCCGCGCGGGTGGTGCCCAGGGCATTGCGTACGTCGTCCGGTGCCACCGTGGAGAAGGCCAACGCCTGCACCTCCTGCGTGCACGCGGCGTCCATCACCTCGACCACCTTCAGGGCCTGCTCGACGGTCGTGATGAAGGGGTACTTGTGCCGGGTGAAGGCCACTTCGGGGAACTGCTGCAGGATCATGTTGCCCAGCGTCTCCGCGGAGATCCCGGTGCCGCCCGCCAGGAAGAAGACCGGGATCGGGGCGGCGGGGGCCTGCATGCTCAGCCCGCGAGCTTCTCAGCGGCCGCGAGCAACACGCAGGTCGCCACCGCTTCCATCGCGACGCGTACCTCTTCCAGCGACGGGAACGTCGGCGCCAGGCGGATGTTGGTGTCCTGCGGATCGTTGCCGTAGGGGAAGGACGCGCCCGCGGGCGTGAGTGCGACACCCGCTTCTTTGGCCAGTTGCACCACGCGCGAAGCCGTGCCGGGCAGCACATCGAGACTGACGAAGTAGCCGCCGATGGGTTCGGTCCAGGTGGCGATCTGCGGGTAGGCACCCAGGCGCGTGGAGAGCACCTCCTGCACCGCATCGAACTTCGGCTTGATGATGGCCGCGTGCTTGCGCATGTGGGCGCGCACCCCGTCGGCGTCCTTGAAGAACTCCAGGTGCCGCAGGTGGTTCACCTTGTCCGGGCCGATCGAGCCCATCCCGAGATGCTTGAGATACCACTGCACGTTGCGCTCGCTGGCCGCCAGGAAGGAGACTCCGGCGCCCGCGAAGGTGATCTTGGAGGTCGAGGCGAACATGATCGGCCGGTCCGGGTGACCGTTCGCGGCCGCCAGCGAGATGATGTCGGCCGTCTTGGTCTCGACCTCGGTCAGGTGGTGCAGGCCGTAGGCGTTGTCCCACAGGATCTTGAAATCGCTTGCCGCGGTGGGCATTGCGGCCAGACGCGCGGCCTTGTCGGCCTCGGTCACCGAGCCCGAGGGGTTGGCGTAGGTCGGCACCAGCCACATGCCTTTGATGCTCGGGTCGTCCTTGACCAGCGCCTCGACCGCAGCAACGTCCGGACCGTCGGCCTGCATCGGGACCGGCACCATGTCGATCCCGAGCCACTCCAGCAGTGCGTGGTGGCGGTCGTAGCCGGGCACCGGGCAGAGGAACTTGATCGGCCCCTGGTCCTTCCACGGCGTCCCGTCGACCGGACCCTTGAGCATGCAGTCGACCAGCACGTCCTTCATCAGGGTGAGGCTGGCGTTGCCCTGAGCGACGAACTGGCTGACCTGCACCCCGAACAGCTCGGCGAACAACTCCCGCAGCCCGAGCAGACCCTCCAGGCCGCCGTAGTTGCGCACGTCCACGCCGCCGGAGGTGTGCGTGGTCGGCAGGGTCAGCAGCGCCTCGGACAGATCCAGTTGCTCCGGGCCCGGCTTTCCCCGCGTGAGGTCGAACTTCAGGCCCCGGGCCACCAGATCGTCGTACGCCGATCGCTGGGCGGCCAGGAACGCGCCCGGGTCATCCGGCGGCGGTGCGATGTCGGAATGGGAGGGTAGGGCGGGCCCGGCCACGGGAGGCTCCTTCGCGTCGATCAGCTGCGGGCCCATCTTTCCAGGCCCGCCGGCCCTGCCCGCAGGAGCGTTCGCACTGCGGACGGATGCTCACCCGGCCGCGACCGCTTCGGCGATCCGGTGTTCGACCTGCTCAGGCGGCTCCTGTGCCTCTCCCGGTACGCCGAGCGCCCGGGTGAACCCGTCCGGCACCAACACATCGGAGGGTCGCAGGTCCTTCACGTCAGCCTTGCCCAACCCGCGCAGCGCCGAATCCAGGCCGCCGTTCAGCACGTCGAGCACGTTCTCGACCCCCGGCTGGCCGCCGGCCGCCAGACCCCACAGGTACGCCCGGCCGATCAGCACCGCCCTGGCACCGAGAGCGACCGCCTTCGCGACGTCGCTTCCCCGGCGGACGCCGCCGTCGAGCAGTACGTCGATCTGGTCACCGACGGCATCGGCGACCGCGGGCAGGCAACGGATGCTGGCGGGGGTCCCGTCCAGGTTGTTGCCGCCGTGGTTGGACACGGAGATGCCGTCCACCCCCGCATCGACCGCGCGCTGGGCGTCGTCCACCCGGCACACGCCCTTGAGCAGGAACGTGCCGCCCCACTCCTGCTTCATCCAGGCGATGTCCTGCCAGGTGGGCGGCGGGGTCTGCATCCACTCGTAGTAGGCCTCGAAGAATCCGGGCGCGGGCTGCCCCGGTTCGGCCAGGTTCGGCGTCTGCAACTGCGGCGGTCGGCCGGTCCTGGCGAATTCGAGGAACCACTTGGGCCGCAGCAACGCCTCCGGCGAGCGCGTGACGATCGTCTTGAGGTCCATCGACTGCGGGATGATCGGGCTGCCCCAGTCACGGCCGTTGGAGAAGGACCAGTCGGTCGTCGCGATCAACCCGACCGCGCCGGCCTCGCGGGCCCGGGCCATCCGCCGGGCCATCTGCTCGCGACTGCCCATCCAGTACATCTGGAAGAACGTCTGGCCGTTCGCGGCGGCTACCTCCTCGATCGGCTTGCTGGCAAAGGAGCTGAGGCCCATCGGGATTCCCCTCGCCGCGGCCGCGCGGGCGACCGCCACCTCACCCTCGGGGTGCACCGCCTGCACACCCGTCGGGGAGATCATCACCGGCATCGCTGCGGGTTGACCGAGGAAGCTCGTAGCCAGGTTGCGCTCCGGCGTCGAGCCGACGACGTGCGGAGCGAAGCCCAGCTCCGCGAACGCCGCCGTGTTGTCGGCGTAGGTCGTGCCCTTCTCCGATCCGGCGAGCAGGGCCTTGTAGACCGAGGACGGCAACCGGCGCTTGGCGCGTTCCTGCGCGACGGCGACCGTCTCAAACCACTTGTGTGCCATGGGTTTTCTCCTTCTGCGGGGTCTTGGTCGGTGATGCCTGGCCCCGGCGCCACGGCCGGGTCCAGACGGGAAGCAGCGCTCGGATCGACCGGCCGCGCAGCGCGCCGGCCCAGACCCCGAGCCCGTAGGCGAGGTCATCCGCGCGGTGCAGCAGCAGGTACGTCGCGGGGTCCAGGTCCGGGCGTACCCGGCGGTAGTCGGCGATCCCTTCCGCGAGGGCGGCGACGACGATCCCTCGCCGGGCACGCCGGGACACCAGCGCGGCAATGGCGGCCAGCGGCCAGTGGTGCCGGGTGGCTGCCCCGGCGAATTGCCAGCCGGTGGCCACCAGAGTCATCGCCGTGAGGTTCGCTCCCGTCGCCAGTCGCTGCTGCGGCGATGGTGCGCGGGCGGCCATGAGACCCAGGTGCGCTCCGGCAGCGATCACGGCCACCGGTACCGACCATCGGCGTTGCGCGACCAGTGCGCCTACGGCGGTGGCGCACAGCGGATCGAGGCGCAGCGGTGCGACGAGGTCACCGTGGCGGCGGGCCAGCTGGTCGGCGCCGGTGCCGTAGAACGCTTTACGCTCCAGCCAGGCCATGGCCTCGACCCGATGGTCGTGACGGACACTGCACTGCGGCACGTAACGCACGCTCCAGCCGCCCGCGACCACCCGCCAGACCAGATCGACGTCCTCGGCGACGTGCATCGTCTCGTCGAATCCGCCGCCGAGCGCAGCTACGCGGGCCATCAACACCGCACTCGGCAGGTAGGACACCCGCGTCGCCGGAGCGACCCGGCCGGGCCCGCTACCCAGGTCCAGCGAGGATCGCGCGGCTTCGTAGTGCGCCACGCTGCCGGCTGCGGGACTCAGCGGCAGACCGAGGATGCGGGGCCCGGCGACCGCGACAGCAGGGTCGAGAAACTCGCGCCGCAGCCGGGTCAGTGTGCCGTGCTCCACGACGATGTCCGAGTCGATGAAACACACGTACTCGGTTGCGACATGGGCCAATCCGGTGTTCCGTGCCGCCGCCGGCCCCGCGACTGCTCGTGCCTGTGGACCGGCCTGCCGAGCGCCACCAGGGCGCTGGGGTCGCGTGAGCCGTCGTCCACGATGATCACCGGAACCTGCGGCGGCAGCGTCGCGATCAGACGACGGACCTGCTCGGCCCGATCCCGCACCGGAATGACCACGGTGACGTCCGACGGGACCGCTCCCGGTTCATCACCCCACACCGGGTCGGCCAGTCCGTGGTCGAGCAGTGAGCGCGCCAACCGGGCGCCGGCGCGGTCGTCCACGACCAGGTCGCGGCGCTCGGCCAGCAGCTGCATCGCTCTGGGACGCAATCGGACCTGGGTACCTGATGCGGTGTCGAACAGGACCTCGCCGCCGGCGCACCGGATCACCGACTCAGCCAGCTCCACCCGCATTCCGAGCGGCGGCAGTTGCGGGAGCACCCGTCGCGCGGTCATGACGCTCACAGCGTGAAACCCCCGTCCGCATGCAGGACACTCCCGTGCAGGGCAGGCCCGCTGAAGCAGGCCGTCTCCACCAGGGCAGCGACTTCGTCGGCGGCCAGCGCCGCACCGGTTGTCTGACTCTCGGCGAGCGCGGAAACGTCGGTCAGCCCGTAGATCCGTGCGGTCTCCGCCAGCATCTTCGTGTCCATCGAACCCGGCGACACCGCCACCGCGGTCACCCCGGTCCCCTTGAGGTCGGCGGCCAGGCCACGCACCAGACCGAGGACGGCGTGTTTGACGGTGCAGTACGCCGACAGGTGCCACAGACCGCGATGGGCGGCGGCTGAGGCAACGGCCACGAACGCGGCGTCATGACCCTCGCCGGCGGCGGACAGCAGCTGCGGGACCGTCACTGCAGCGGTCTGCCAGACACTGCGAACGTCGTTGTGCCACAGACGTTCCAGTGTCTGCGAGTCGGTTTCCCAGAGTGGCTGGCCACCTTCGATCGTCGCAGCGGCAGCGACCACGGCGACCAGCGGCCCGTGTCGGTCGACGGTCCGCTCGACGACGGCGGCCAGCTGCTCCCGGTCAGCGGCATCGATCACCGCGATGCTCACATCATCGGAGAGCTCCTGCAGCGCAGCCAGATCCGCCGTTGTGGCCCGCGGATAGCCGTCCGGGGCAACCACGCCCTCCAGGGCGTCGACGGCCACGACGTGCAGCCCGCGGTCCGCCAACCGCCGGGACACCGCCGCACCCAGTCCACGGGCGGCACCCGTCACGACCGCCGTGCTCACGGCACACCCACCGGACAGGCGCGCAACTGGCCGTGCTCGTCGACGTCGGGTCGGCGTACCCGGTCCAGGACATCGGCCACGGCCGCGTCGAGCAGCGCCGCACCCTCCGCCGCGTTCGCGCCCACCGGATCACCGAGGACGCCGCTCGGCGTCACCGCCCTCAACCCGCCCGATCGCAGCCGGTCCATCAACTCGGCGACCGGGGTGAGGACTCCCGGAGCCGCGAGGTCCATCCGGACGACGTCGGGTTGCAGCGCCAGCATCATGCTGGTCTCGGCCCGGCCGGCGTGCGCGTCCGCGTGCGGGATGACCACCGGCACCCACGCCACGGCCCGACCCTCGTAACGCAGCCGTTCGACGGCGCGCACGATGGGGACCCCGTTGCCACCGTGCGCGTTGACGAAGATCACCGATCCGGCCCAACGACAGGCGGAGCGGCCCAGTTCGAGCAGGAGCAGGGACAACGCGTCCTGACCGATGGAGACTGTCCCGTCGAAGCCCTCGTGCTCCCCCGAAGCGCCGTACGCCACCGCGGGCGCCACACTCACCCGATGCCCCTGCTCCTGTAGCGCAGCAGCCACCCGAGCGGTCACCGACTGGGCGATGACCCCGTCGGTGCCCAGCGGCAGGTGCGGACCGTGCTGCTCGACCGAGCCCACGGGGACCAGCAGCATCGGGGCACCGCCGGTGGTGACCTCGGGTGACTTCGCGACGCACAACGTCGGCACGATGGAGCGGCGCATCGCCTCAGAAGCCGCCCATTCCGGCCAGGGGTTCTCATCACAGGAGCGGGACGGCGGCCGGCGCTGCAAGGTCAGCGGCACGGGCTCGTTACGCACCGGACCGGCGTGCGAATGATCTTGCGAGGGGGACGGCCGACCGGCCGGGTCGACGCCCTGCAACGGGATCGCGCCGTTGCCCTTGACGCACTCCGGATCCGGGCCGTCCAGGGGCAGCCCCGTGAAGAACTTGGCCGCCATGCAGCCGCCGCGACAGGAGTCGTAGGCCGAGCACATCGAGCAGGCACCGCCGGTCTGCGGCTCGCGCAGCTGCTTGAAGAGCGCTGAATCCTGCCACACCGCAGCAAAACCCGCGTCCCGGATGTTCCCCGCCTTGAACCGGTCGTGAATGGCGAACGGGCACGCGTAGACCTCGCCCACCGGGTCGACCAGGCACACCACCCGCCCGGCTCCGCACAGGTTGAGGCCGGGCAGCGCCTCGCCGTACGCCGACAGGTGGAAGAACGAGTCACCGGTGAGCACGTTGTCACCGTTGGCCACCAGCCAGTCGTAGAGTTCCCGCTGCTGCTCCGGCAACGGGTGCAACTCACCCCAGGTGTCCGCACCGCGACCGGCCGGCCGCAGCCGGGTCAGGCGAAGCTGTGCGCCGTACCGGTCGGCGATGGCTTTGAAGGTGTCCAGCTGGCCGATGTTGTGCCGGGTGCACACCACCGAGATCTTGGTGTCGGTCATGCCCGCGTCGGCCAGGTGCCCGAGCGCCTCGAGCGCCTTGTCGTAGGTACCGCGTCCGCGCACGGCGTCGTTGACTTCTGCGGTCGCGCCGTCCAGGGAGATCTGCACGTCGAGGTAGCCCGTCGAGGCGATCCACTTCGCACGAGCCCGATCGATGCGAAAACCGTTGGTGGAGAACTTGACTCCCACCTGGTGGTTCACGGCGTACTCGACGATCCGCCAGAAGTCCGGTCGCACGGTCGGCTCGCCGCCGCCGATGTTGACGTAGAAGATCTGCATCCGCTGGAACTCATCGATCAGCTCCAGGCACTCCTTCGTGCTCAGCTCCCGCGGGTCCCGGCGGCCGGAGGACGACAGGCAGTGCACACACGCCAGGTTGCACGCGTAGGTCAGTTCCCAGGTCAGGCAGATGGGCGCATCCAGCCCACGCTCGAACTGGTCGACCAGCCGGCCCGGCGACGGAGGGGATTCGAGGATGGTCATACCGCAGCTCCTTGGGAGGTCAACATGCCGCTACCGGCGAGGCGGCGCAGCGCGGTCAGATACAGGTCCCACTGCTCGCGGGGGACCGCCGCACTCTCCAGTGCGGCCTGGACGTCGGCGCTGGCGTCGAGAGCCCGGACGACACTCACAAACTGCGGCGTCTTCAGGAAGCTCAACCGACGGGTCGTGAAGTCGTAGGCCAGCGCCCCGAAGGGCTCGGGCCGCAAGGCCACCGTGGCGCTCAGACGCCAGCGCTCGTGCAGCATCAGTACACGCCGCACATTCCGTCGATGGAGACGTCCTCGATCAACGCCTCTTCGGCGTCTTCCTGGACGTTCTCCGGGGTCTGCACAACTTCGGTCGGATCCAGCTCAGCCATGATGGCGTCCTTTCCTTGGGTGCTCTCACGCTAGGCACCCGGGACCCTCGACGGCACCGGCTGGCAGGTCAGTTCGACCTACCCGTTCGAAGAGGAAAAGCTCTGCGCCGCAGCGCCTCCCGCGACCTTGTCGCAGGGCACCTACCCGGTCGGACAGGTGATGACATCACGCCCGGGTAGGTGGGTCCCGCATGGCCGGACGGTCTTTGCGTCCTGGTCTGGTCCCGCCGGCAGGCAGCTACCTAACGTGCGGAGTTGTTCACATCCACTACGGACGAATGACCCGTCTCGACGAGGAGGCCCACGGTGCAGGTTGAAGAGCTGCTCAAACCGTTCCCCATCAAGGAGTTCCACCCCTTCCCCCGCGCCCTCATGGGTCCGGGTTCACATGAGCTGATCGGCCCGGAGGCCCTCAAGCTCGGCTTCAAGAAGACCCTGGTCATGACCTCAGGGCTGCGCGGCACCGACATCGTCCACAAGATCGTGGAGTCGATGAAGTACCACGGCCTGGAGGTCGTGGTGTACGACAAGGTCGAGTCCAACCCCAAGGACTACAACGTGATGGACGCCGTCTCGCTGTACCAGGAGAACAAGTGCGATTCATTCGTTTCCATCGGCGGCGGATCGTCGCACGACGCGTGCAAGGGTGCCCGGATCTCGGTGGCTCACGACGGACGCAACGTCAACGAGTTCGAGGGCTTCAACATGTCCGAGAACCCCAAGAACCCGCCGCACATCGCCGTCTCGACCACGGCCGGTACGGGTTCGGAGACCTCGTGGGCGTACGTCATCACCGACACGACCACGGACCCGGACAACCCGCACAAGTACGTCGCGTTCGACGACGCGTCGGTGACGTCGCTGGCCATCGACGACCCGGTGCTCTACTACGACTGCCCGATCGACTACACCGCCCAGTGCGGCTTCGACGTCCTCGCGCACGCCAGTGAGCCCTACGTTTCCCGGTTGAACTTCGCGCCGTCCCTGGGCAACGCTCTCTACGCGGTGAAACTGACCAACGACAACCTGCGGGCCGCCGTGTGGAACGGGCAGGACCTGCCCGGCCGCGAGGGCATGATGTACGCGCAGTACATCGCCGCCCAGGCGTTCAACTCCGGCGGTCTGGGGATCATCCACTCCATCTCGCACGCGGTGAGCGCGTTCTACGACACCCACCACGGTTTGAACAACGCGATCGCGCTGCCCCGGGTCTGGGCGTTCAACATGTCCGCCAACTTCAAGCGGTACGCCGAGATGGCACCGGCCATGGGCGTGGACACCCACGGGATGACCGACGTGCAGGCCGCCGACGCTGCGCTGGCCGCCGCGATCCGGCTGCTGCGCGATGTCAACATCACCGAGAAGTTCACCGACGTCAACGAGGACACCTACTCCAAGAACCGCCTGGGCAAGGGCCCGACCGCGTTCTACGAGAACGCCCCCGTGATCAAGGGTGACGCCGCGGACGTGGACCGCATCACCAATCACGTCCTGGGTGATGCATGTACGCCGGGTAACGCCCGCGAGTGCACGTTCGAGACCGTGCGGCCCGTCGTGGATCACTGCATGAACGGTGATCTGGACGACCTGCTCGTGTGAGAACCCGCGGTGGGCCGACGTCGTCGTGCGTCGGCCCACCGCTTCCTGCACCATCCCGCATCAACGCCGATCAGGAGGAGCCGTGAGCATCGCGATGCGCGAACCCGACACCAGCACAGACGATTTCGAGGACGTCCAGGACACCAAGGAGCGTCTGGCGGACGTCGGCTACCTCGCCGATGATCAGCTCGCGACGACGGTCTTCCTGCAGAGTCGCCTGGACAAGCCGTTGCTGGTGGAGGGCCCCGCGGGCGTCGGCAAGACCCAGCTCGCGTCGTCCTTGGCGCAGGCCACGGGACGACGCCTGCTGCGACTACAGTGCTACGAGGGCCAGGACGAGACCAAGGCGCTCTACGAGTGGGACTACGGCAAGCAGTTGCTCTACACCCAGATCCTGCGCGAGAAGATCGGCCAGCTGGTCGCCGACACCGACACCCTCTCCGAGGCCGTCGACCGGATCGCCGCCCAGGACAGCGTCTTCTTCTCCTCCCGCTTCCTGGCTCACCGGCCGTTGCTGGAGGCCCTGGTCTCCGACGAACCGTGCGTGCTGCTGGTCGATGAGATCGATCGCGCCGACGAGGCGCTGGAAGCCGTACTGCTGGAACTGCTCGCCGAGTTCCAGATCTCCATCCCCGAGATCGGGACCGTGCGGGCGACCCACATCCCGCTGGTCATCCTCACCTCCAACAACACCCGTGATCTGTCCGCGGCCCTCAAACGCCGCTGTCTGCACCTGTTCGCGGACTATCCCGCCGCCGACCGGGAGCTGGACATCATCCGCTCCAAGGAGACCGGGTTGTCGGATGCCCTCGCCGCTCAACTGGTGCAGGTCGTCCGGGGCCTGCGCTCACTCGACCTGCGCAAGGCACCCAGCATCTCCGAGACCATCGACTGGGCCCGCACGCTGGCGGTCCTCGGTGCCAGCGAGCTGACCGCGTCGCTGTTGTCCGACACCCTGTCCGTCGTGGTCAAGTACGACCGGGACATCAAGGTCGCCCGAGCCGCGCTACCTCGTCTGATTGACCCCAACGCCGAAGTACCGCAAGAGGTTCCGGGCCATGGTCACGGACACGGACACGGACACGGACATGGCCACGACCACGGGCCGACGCACAGCCCCGCCGACGCGCCGGCCGAGCCGGACGGTGCCGCCGTACGCCGTGCCAAGGACTCCCCGGCCGGCACGACGAGGGCTACTACGGCGGGGCGAAACCGCCCGGCAAAGAACCCCAGAAGGCCACGAGCGACACCGCCCGCGCCGCCCGCAAACGAGCCCTCTGATCCGGCATGGAAGGCGCCGTCCACCGGTTCGTCCGGCTCCTGCGCTTGTTCGGGGTGCGGATCAGTGTGTCCGAGACGCTCGACGCGATCAGCGCCGCCGGTCAGCCGGGTGTGCTCGCCGATCGTGAGCTCACCCGCTGCGCGCTGCGCGGCACCCTGATCAAGGACCGCCGCGATCTGGAGACCTTCGAGCGGGTCTTCGACGCCTTCTTCGCTCTGCGACCGGTGTTCGAGGAGCAGGAGGAGCACGGCCACGCCCACGACGATCTGTCCGACACCGGCGACGTCGAGGCGTTCACGTTGTCCGACTCCCCCGGCGACAACCCGGAGCAGGGCCACTCGCACGGCAAACCGGACGACATCCGGGACTTCTTCAACCCCGAGGACCTGGCCCAGCAGTACAACCTGCATCAGGAGGCCAACAAGGTGGACCTGGCGGCCAGCACCCAGGAAGTGGTGCTGTCCAACCAGCAGGGCACGCTGCAGGAGGAGGCCGCCCGCCTCCAGCTGTCTACCTCACGCCTGCACAACCCGGGGCTGCCCGGAGCTCTCAGCAGCAAGCCCGGACTGGAGCTGGACACGGAGCTGTCAGTGGCGCAGGAGATGGCCCTGCTCGGATGGTTGGGCGAGGCCGATGACGTGGATGAAGCCGCCGACAGCGACGACCCGGCCGACCTCAAGGCGATGCGCGAACAACTGGCCCCGTTGCTGGAGGCGCTGCCCGAGAGTCTGCGTCGTCACCTCCAGCAACTGCTCGACGGTGAAGCCGAGATCGAGTTGCGCGAATACGAGGCGGCCCAGGCCGAGAACATCGACGAATCCGAGCGATTCACCATGGAACTGGCCATCCGGCGGATCCTGCACAGCCTGCACGGATCGCCGCGACCGCGCCGCGCCGTATCCACCCGCGGCACCGTTGACGGCCGGCGCACGATGCGGGCCAGCATGCGGTACGACGGGATCCCCTTCCGGCCGGTCACCGTGGCCAAAGTGCCCGACCGGCCGCGGCTGGTCGTGCTGGTCGACGCGTCGTTGTCGGTGCGCGCGACGGCCCGCTTCACCCTGCACCTGGTCCACTCGCTGCAGAGTCTGGCCACCTCGGTGCGCACCTTCGTCTTCGTGGACCGGGTCGTGGAGGTGACCGACCTGTTCGCCGACCACCGGATCGAAGAGGCGCTGTCCCTGATCATGGCCGGCCTGCCCGCCGGAGGACTGATCGATGTCGACGCCGATTCCGACTACGGCACCTCGTTCGAGGAGTTCCTGGACGAGTACGGCTCGGCCCTGACCCGGCGCAGCACCCTGATGGTCCTCGGTGACGGTCGCGGCAACGGCCACGATCCGGGCATCAACGCCTTCGAGGAGATGGCCCGCCGGGCCCGGCACACGATCTGGCTGACCCCGGAGCCGCGTTACTCCTGGAGCCTGGGTCGCTGCGACCTGCCCCTCTACGCGGAATTCTGTGACCGGGTCCAGGTCGTGCGCGGACTGACCGGCCTGGAAGACCTGTCCCACACCATGGCGGTAGCCCCCGATGAGCCCGGCCGTCGCCGGTGCACAGCGACCCATCGACCCGTTCGCAGAGCTGGTCGACGGCAGCTACCAGGACGAACTGGTCACCGTTGCCCGGCAGGGTGCCAACCCCGTGTCGAAGGGCGCGCCGGTGGCACGGACCCCGCACTTCGACGTCAGCGGCGACGGTCAGCACCTGTGGGTCCGGCACACGCTGCGCGATGACGAGATCGATGAGGACCTGACGGGCCTGCTGCAGAATCAGCTGTTCGAGCCGGGCTGGGTGCGCGGCGGCGATCTCTTCGAACGCCTGTTCGCCGGTGTGGTCCGCACCGCGGACCCGGACCCCGGGCGGGCTTGGGAACTGTACTACCGCAACACTATTCGTCGTATCGAGGATCTGCTGTCCACGCCGTCGGTGTTGGGCCGGGTCCGCGGCGGCATCGCCGACTTCGTGCCCGTCTACCAGCACGCGTTGCAACGCATCGTCGGCCGGGATGTCGTGGAGGTCGGCGCCTGCTTCGGATTCCTGTCGCTCTTGGCGGCACGCCGCGGACGACGGGTCACCGCCGGGGATCTGTCACCGGGGACGGTCCGGCTGCTCTCCGCGATGGCCGGCCGCCTCGACGTCGCGCTGGACACGTTCTGCGGCGACGCCGCGGCCCTGCCCCTGGAGGACGACAGCGCCGACACGGTCCTGTTGGTGCACCTGCTGGAGCATCTCGACGACGAACACGGCGCGCGGGCGATCGCCGAGGCCCTGCGAGTTGCCCGACACCGGGTCGTCATCGCCGTGCTGTTCGAGGAGGAGCCTGACGAGGCGTTCGGTCATCTTCGGTCACTGACCTTGGAGGACCTGCAGCACTGGGGCGAACGTGCCGGGCTGCCTTTCCGGGTGCATGAGTTCCACGGCGGCTGGCTGATCATCGATCACACCGCCACGTGTTGATCCTCAGATGACCCCGAGTTTGCTTGCGGCGTAGACCGCTTCGGCCCGCCGGGACACGCCCAGCTTGCGCAGGATGTTGCCGACGTGGAACTTCGCAGTGGTCTCGGAGATGAACAGCCGGGAGCCGATGTCCTTGTTGGACAGCCCGTGCGCCAGCAGCACCAACACCTCCCGCTCCCGGTCGGTCAGTTCGTGCTGTTGCCCCGGGCTGGGCGCGTTCAGTCCGCGAACCATCGCCGCGGCGCTGTGCGCGTCGAAGGCGCTCTCGCCGCGGTTGACATCCCGGATGGCCCGCACGAGGGCGGAAGTATCGACGTCCTTCACCACATACCCGCGCGCGCCGGCTCGGACCGCTTGCAGGACCAGCGCGTCGTCGAGGAACGTGGTGAGTACCAGCACCCCGACCTCCGGGTGGTCGTCGGACAGTTGCCGGCACAGGTCCAGGCCTTCGGCGTCCGAAGCGGTCGAGAGCTTCAGATCGAGTACGACGACCTGCGGCCTGGCGCGCGCCACCACGACCATGGCTTCCGCCGCCGTCGCTGCCTCGGCGACGATCCTGAAGTCCGGCTCCCGCTCCAGGATCGAGCGCACTCCCTGCCGCACGATCGCGTGGTCGTCCACCAGGACGATGTCCACCGTCGCCACCGTGGTCCCGTTGGCTGGGTCCAATCCGGCCATCACGCAGTCCTTTCCGCGGTCGACGCGATCTGCGCCGGCTTCCGAAGTAGTTGTCCGACCAGACCGGCGTCGCTGTGGCCGCGGATCGGTAGAGGCAGCTTGAGTTCCACCCGCACGCCGCCGATCCGGGCCCGGCGGAAGCCGATCGAGCCACCCAGCCTGGCCATGCGCTCCTGCATGTTGGCCAGTCCCCGGTGGCGTCCGTCCCCTGCGCTGCGCGCCGAAACCCGCAGATGCCGCCGCAACGCAAGCGGATCGCCACGGCCGTTGTCGGCAACCGTCACGATCAGCAACTTCGGCCGGTAGCGGACCCGCACCACGACCCGCGTCGCGGCGGCGTGGACTGCCGCGTTGAACAGCGCCTCACCGACCGCCCGGGTCAACTCGTGATGGACGTCCTCTGCCAGTTCCACCTCATCGCCCTCAACACGCAGCGCGGTCTCGAACGAACCGGTGTGCTGGTCCAACAGCGCGTCCAGCAACTCCGGCAAGGTCCGGACGGTGTCCGAATGCGGTTGGTGCAGAGCGTAGATCGCCTGTCGCAGCTGCTCAACGGCGCTGGCCGCCAGATCCCGGGCCACCGCCAGCTGGTCGTGGATCGGCACCGCCGGCTCGCCGAGGGCATCGGCATCACGGCGCGCGAGCTCGACCGCCATCCCGACCGACAGGACCTGCTGACTGACCGTGTCGTGCAATTCCCGGGCGATCCGGTGCCGCTCCTCGTCCACCAGCTGCCGCTGACCGGCGACGACCAGCTGGCGCTCGGCCACGTGCAGTGCGGCCGTCCGCTCGGCGAGGAACCGCGCCTGGATCGCCGTCTGGTCGTTGAGTTGCTGGGCGCGCCGGTGCAGGGCCAGGCCGGATTGGTACTGCTCCGAGGTGTGCAAGGACACCGCCGCCTGACTGGCCAGGATCCGCAACACAGCAAGGTCCTCCCCCACGTCACCGCCGGTGTGCCGGTGGAGCACGGATAGTCCACCGATCGGCGTACCCTCCAGGGTCATCGGCACCCGGACCCATTGCCCTGTTCCCGTCCGCTCAGGGCCGGTCTCCCGCCCGCCGGCGCACAACCGGGCGACCTCGGCGCGGATGTGCTCCGGCAGCTCATCGACCGTGCTGGCGGTCAGTCCCTCGGCGTCGTGCACGATCAGCCGCGGCCGGCTGCCCGGCAGGGCTCCGTCGGCCAGCGCCAGGACCGCCCATTCCGCCGACCAGTGCTCTCGGGCGGCCCGCACGACCTCCTCGAGCAACCCGCGCGGACCTTCCACCGTGCGCACCAGGGCCCGCGAGATCGAATCCATCGCCGTGACCGCGCGGGCCAGGCGTTCGTCAGAGCGCTGCAGTTCCCGGTAGTAGGACCGTTTGCCCGATCTGACACCGGTGAGCGACTCCAGATCACGCTGTTGCGAGGGGGTCATAACGCCGCCCGGAACAACATCTCCAGGTCGTCCTCGTCAGCGGCCCGTGGATTGGTGGTCAGGCACGCGTCGTCCAGTGCGGTACGCGCCAGCAGGCGGCAGTTGTCCTCGGTCACCCCGAGCACCTTCAGGCCGCTGGGAACCCCCACCTGATCGGCGAGCGCCCGGATCCGGTCGGCAAGCCAGTCCGCCGCCACCGACGCGTCCGTCTCCTGACCCGACAGCCCGAACGCGTGGGCGAGGGGCAGGAACCGCTCGGGCGCCTCGGCGGCATTGAAGCGGACGACGTGCGGCAGCAGGACGCCGTTGATCACTCCGTGCGGTGCGTCCAGGAGGCCCCCACCTGGTGGCTCATCGCATGGGTCGCCCCGAGGATCGCGTTGCTGAACGCCAGCCCGGCGGACAGGCTCGCCTCAGCCATCCCGCGGCGTGCATCCATGTCGTCCGGACGCTCCATGGTGTCGCGCAGGTGCTGGCCGACCAGCCCGACCGCCGACACGGCGTGCAGGTCAGCGAGCGGGTTGTGAGCCAGCGAGACGAAGGATTCGATGCCGTGCGTCAGGGCGTCCAAACCCGTTGCGGCATTGAGCCATTCGGGCATGGTTTGCAACAGGCGCGGATCGGTGATCGACAGGTCCGGCACCAACGCCCGGCCCATGACCGTGATCTTGACCGATCGTTCGGTGTCGGTGACGATGCAGAACTGCGAGACGTCGGCGCCCGTGCCGGACGTGCTCGGGATCATCATCAGCGGCGGGATCGGGTTGGTCATCCGATCGACGCCGCGGTAGTCCAGGATGTCCCCGCCGTTGCCGGCCAGGATCGCTACGCCCTTGGCCGCGTCCATGACCGAGCCGCCGCCGATGGCGACGATCACGTCCGCGCCGCGATCGACGTACGCCGCGTGCGCCGCCCGGATCTCGTGGTCCTTCGGGTTGGGCGTCACCTCGGTCCACAGACTCGCCCGCAGGCCCGCATCCGCCAGGTGCCCCAGGAGCTCGCCGCTCCAGCCGGCCTCGACGATGCCGGGGTCAGTGACGACGAAGGGCGCTCGCGCCCCGAGCCGGGCCGCCGCGAAACCCGCCTCGGCGAGCGAACCGGGGCCGAAAACGATCTCGGGTGCGTGGAATTTGGACAGGGACACGTGCGGGACGACCTCCCGGGATGCACGTCAGCGGGCAGTAATGTGACGTTAGTCACTGAGAGGTTGCAGGAGGGTTGCATCCGCTTCCCGGGCGCAACTGCCCGGATCCGCGTACGCCGAAGGGCCGGCTTGCGTGCGCAAACCGGCCCCAGCGTGGGACCCGGGGGTCCCGTCGGATCAGCTACCGCAGCGGCTTGGCCACGGTCACCGGGCCGGTGTGCTTGGTGCCGCCACCGCCGCCGTGCGCGCCGACGAGCGACTTGCTGCCGGTCACTCCGGCAAAGAAGCTCACCCCGTTCGGGCTGCCCACACCGGTCACGTCGTCGTAGCCCTTGCGGGTGAAGATCGTTCCGGTCTGGTTGATCGTGCGGGCGGTGGTCACAAGACCGTCGCTCGCGTCCACCCCGTTGGCGAAGTCGACCCGCACCACTGCGTCGGTGACGCCCTGATGGTTCACGTCGGTGAACGCCGGTGTGCCGGCGAGCTTGTACAGCTTCGGGTTCAGGAAGCCCAGTGGGCCGCCGTTGGCCTGGTTGGCGACCGCGACCACGCCGGCGAACAACGGGCTCGACAGCGAGGTTCCACCGATGCGGTACTCGGAGTACTTCGTGGTGCCATCCGGGAAGGCCTGCGTCTCGCCGACCAGGAACCCGGTCTGCGGGTCACCGACCATCGCCACGTCCGGGACCGCGCGGTAGGCGCCGTTGCCGAAGTAGTTGCTGATCGACGTCGGCACCACGCCCTGCTGGTACTTCGGCTGCTTGAACAGCTGGCTGGTACCGCCACCACCGCCGTACACGTACGCCGGCGGGAGCGGAGTCCAGGCGCCGTCCTTCAGCGTCGACTTGCCCGTGCCCCAGCCCTGCTCCCAGCCGTAGCCGCCGGACTGGGTGACTGCCAGGGAGGTGCCGCCGACCGCGGTGACGTAGGGGTCGGATGCCTCGTAATCGACGGTGCGCGTCCCGGTGTTGGCGATCTCGTCGCCGTTGTCACCCGCGGAGAACAGCAGGCTGATGCCTTCGCCGGCGGCCTGCATCGCGGTCTGGTGGTCCTCGGCGACGTCACTGATCGACGTCGGCTCACCGGAGAAGCCGTACGAGTTGCTGATCACCTGGGCCAGCTGGTTGTCGACCACCGTGTTGACCGCCGAGTTGAGGTCGTAGTCGCCGCAGCTGGCCGCACCGACGTAGAGGATGTTGGCCTGCGGCGCCGTCGCGTGGACTGCTTCGACGTCGAGGGTCTCCTCGCCGTACCAGCCGTTGCCGCCGCACTCGTCGATCGAGTTGTACGACGCGGGCAGGGACTGGCTGAACTGGTAGCTGCGCAGCGGGTGACTGGGGTCGTTCTTCTTCGCGTAGTTCGTCGCGTCCTTCAGAATCGTCGGCGAGGCGAAGGCGTCGACGATCGCGACCGTGGCACCGCGGCCGTCGTAGCCCGACTGCAACATCGTGTCCTCGCCGTAGGCACTGCGGATCTGCGGCGGCTTGTAGCCGCAGACGACGTACGGCATCGGGTTCTTGACCCCCGGCAGGGTTGGCACCGAGGTGGCGCTCTTCTGGCCGTAGTACGACGAGCAGGGGCCGGAATTGACGAACACGTCGGGCGGCCCGGGCAGGGTGGTGTCGCTGGTCACCTTCGTCATGCCGCGCAGACCGTCGGTACTCACCGAGTTGGTGGATCCGGTACTCGACTGCGGCGTCGCGCGAGCGGTGCTGTCCAGACCGGCGACCCCAGCGACCAATGACCCCAGGCTGGCCGGGATAGTGAGCGCGGTGGCGGGGGCGGTCTCCGTGCGGCCCTTATAGCGGAAATGGCTCATCGACGTCCCGAAGGCGCTGTTCACGGAGGCGGTGGCACCCGACACCATCACGTAGCGGTGGTTGGCCGGGATCTGCCCAACCTTCAGGCCCTGGCTCTTCAGCCAGCTCGTCACCTGTTTCACCTGCGCGTCGGTCGGGGCGAATCGGGACCGCCACTGGGCGGCGGAGACGAATTTGCGGTAGTTCGCACTGCTGGGGTCTGAGACGGACTGCGCGAGCGCCTCGGCACCTGCCTCGTCGCGCAGATTCAGCACCACCTTGAAACTCAGGCCGGTCGTCGACGGGACGGCGCCGACGCGCGCGGCCTGGGCGGCCCAGGCCGGTTTGCCGTTCAGAACGTGTCGGCCGCCGGTTTCGGCGGCGTTGGCTACAGAGGGGACGGCGAATGCGACAGCCAGGACGGCGGTTGAGCCGGCCGCGACCGCGACACGCGCGGGGAGAGTACGACGCATGGGGCGCCTTTCAGGACGTAGATCTACCGGAAATGTTGCGGCCGGGATGGTGGCCGCAAGCATCTTCGATCCTGCGCTGGTCCTGTTACCGGCAACGCTTCCGCCACCTGCCAACATGCTGCCAACTCCCTGGGAAAACCCTGGGTACGCCGAAAGGCCCCGGGAGAACCCGGGGCCTTCGGCGCGATCAACGGCGGGCGGACCCGCCGGTCATCACTTGAGGATCTTGGTGACGCGACCCGCGCCGACGGTACGACCGCCTTCACGGATGGCGAACTTCAGACCTTCGTCCATGGCGATCGGCTGGATCAGCGTGACGGTCATCTCGGTGTTGTCACCGGGCATCACCATCTCGGTGCCCTCCGGCAGCTTCACGACACCGGTCACGTCCGTGGTCCGGAAGTAGAACTGCGGACGGTAGTTGTCGTAGAACGGCGTGTGGCGCCCACCCTCGTCCTTGGACAGGATGTAGACCGATGCCTCGAACTCGGTGTGCGGGGTGGTGGTCGTCGGCTTGGCGATGACCTGACCGCGCTCCACGTCCTCGCGCTTGATGCCGCGCAGCAGCAGCGCGGCGTTGTCGCCGGCCTGGCCGCTGTCCAGCATCTTGTTGAACATCTCGATCGAGGTGACCGTGGTCTTGGCGGCCGGGCCCTCGCGCAGGCCGACGATCTCGACCTCCTCGTTGACGTTCAGGACACCGCGCTCGATACGGCCGGTGACGACGGTGCCACGACCGGTGATCGTGAAGACGTCCTCAACGGGCATCAGGAACGGCTTGTCGGTGTCGCGCTCCGGGTCCGGGATGTACTCGTCCACGGCGTCCATGAGGTCCTCGACGGACTTGGCCCAGATCGGGTCGCCCTCGAGCGCCTTCAGCGCCGAGACCTTCACGACCGGGACGTCGTCGCCCGGGAACTCGTAGGTGGACAGCAGCTCGCGGACCTCCATCTCGACGAGCTCGATGATCTCCTCGTCGTCCACCATGTCCGCCTTGTTCAGGGCGACCACGATGTAGGGAACGCCGACCTGACGGGCCAGCAGCACGTGCTCCTTGGTCTGCGGCATCGGACCGTCGGTCGCGGCCACCACCAGGATCGCGCCGTCCATCTGGGCGGCACCGGTGATCATGTTCTTGACGTAGTCAGCGTGACCCGGGCAGTCAACGTGCGCGTAGTGACGCTTCTCCGTCTGGTACTCGATGTGCGCGATGGAGATGGTGATACCGCGCTGCTTCTCTTCCGGAGCCTTGTCGATCTCGTCGAACGCGAACTGGGGGTTCAGGTCCGGGAACTTGTCGTGCAACACCTTCGAGATCGCAGCCGTCAGCGTCGTCTTGCCGTGGTCGATGTGACCGATGGTCCCGATGTTGACGTGCGGCTTGGTCCGCTCGAACTTGGCCTTACCCACTTGGGGTCCTCCTTCAAGGACTGGTTTCTAGCGCCGGGGCGGCGCCGGTTGGTTTTCTTTCGTTACCGGTTGGCTGACAGGCGTACGCCTGTCACTCGCCCCGGACTTTCTTGATGATCTCGTCCGCGACATTCTTCGGAACTTCCGCGTACGAATCAAATTGCATGGTGTAGTTCGCCCGGCCCTGGGTCTTGGACCGAAGGTCCCCGACGTAGCCGAACATTTCCGACAACGGCACGACCGCGCGAACGATCTTGGCGCCGCTGATGTCCTCCATGGCCTGGATCTGGCCGCGGCGGCTGTTCAGGTCGCCGATGACGTCACCCATGTAGTCCTCAGGGGTGCGCACCTCGACGGCCATCATCGGCTCCAGCAGGACCGGGTCGGCCTTGCGAGCAGCCTCCTTCAGCACCATCGAACCGGCGATCTTGAACGCCATTTCGGAGGAGTCGACGTCGTGGTAGGCGCCGTCGACCAGGGTCGCCTTGATGCCCACCAGCGGGTAGCCGGCGAGGACACCGAGCTGCATGGCGTCTTGGATGCCGTGGTCGACCGAGGGGATGTACTCCCGCGGGATACGACCACCGGTCACCGCGTTGACGAACTCGTAGAGCTCGCCCTCGTGGGTGTCCAGCGGCTCCAGGGTGACCTGCACCTTGGCGAACTGACCCGATCCACCGGTCTGCTTCTTGTGCGTGTAGTCGTACTTCTCCACCGCACGGCGGATCGTCTCGCGGTAGGCCACCTGCGGCTTACCGATGTTCGCCTCGACCTTGAACTCGCGGCGCATGCGGTCAACCAGGATGTCCAGGTGGAGTTCGCCCATACCCTTGATGATCGTCTGGCCGGTTTCCTCGTCGAGCTCGACCTGGAAGGTCGGGTCCTCCTGGGCCAGCTTCTGGATCGCGACGCCCAGCTTCTCCTGGTCGCCCTTGGTCTTGGGCTCGATGGCCACGGAGATAACCGGCTCCGGGAAGGTCATCGACTCCAGGACGATCGGGTTGGCGATGTCGCACAGGGTGTCACCCGTCGTGGTGTCCTTCAGGCCGATCGCCGCGTAGATGTGCCCGGCGACAGCTTCCTCGACCGGGTTCTCCTTGTTGGCGTGCATCTGGAACAGCTTGCCCACGCGCTCCTTACGACCCTTGGTCGAGTTGAGCACCTGGGTGCCGGCCGCGATACGACCCGAGTAGACGCGGATGAAGGTCAGCGACCCGAAGAACGGGTGCGCGGCGATCTTGAACGCCAGCGCCGAGAACGGCTCGTCGACGCTCGGGGCGCGGGTCAACTCGACCTCTTCGTCGCCCGGCTTGTGACCCACCATCGGGGGCACGTCCAGCGGCGAGGGCAGGTAGTCCACGACCGCGTCCAGCATCGGCTGGACACCGCGGTTCTTGAACGCCGAGCCGCACAGGATCGGGTAGAGCTGCGAGGTCACGGTCAGCTTGCGGATGGCGCCCTTGATCTCCTCGACGGTGAGGTCTTCACCTTCGAGGTACTTCTCCATCAGGGCGTCATCGGCCTCGGCCACGCGCTCGACGAGGGCCTGGCGGTACTCCTGGGCCTTGTCCTGCAGGTCGGCCGGGATCTCCTGGATCTCGTACTTGGCGCCCAGGGTGACGTCACCCTTGGCGTCACCGGGCCACACCAGCGCACGCATCTCGACCAGGTCGACGACGCCGACGAAGTCGTTCTCCGCGCCAATCGGCAACTGCAGCACCAGCGGCTCAGCGCCCAGTCGGTCCTTGACCGTCTGCACGGTGAAGTAGAAGTCGGCGCCCATCTTGTCCATCTTGTTGACGAACGCGATGCGGGGCACGTCGTACTTGTCGGCCTGACGCCACACGGTCTCCGACTGGGGCTCGACGCCCTCCTTGCCGTCGAAGACGGCAACGGCGCCGTCCAGGACGCGCAGCGAGCGCTCCACCTCGACGGTGAAGTCCACGTGACCCGGGGTGTCGATGATGTTGATCTGGTAACCGTTCCAGAAGCTGGTGACGGCCGCGGAGGTGATGGTGATCCCCGCTCCTTCTCCTGGTCCATCCAGTCGGTCGTGGAGGCGCCGTCGTGCGTCTCACCGATCTTGTGATTCACGCCCGTGTAAAAAAGGATGCGCTCGGTCGTCGTCGTCTTGCCGGCATCGATGTGCGCCATGATGCCGATGTTGCGGACCTTCTTCAGGTCGGTCAGCACGTCCTGTGCCACGTTGTCTCTTCTCGTCTCGCTCGGTGTGTGAGTGATGTGAAGTCAGGGGAGGTACGGCGAGTGGTCGCCTGGGCGGCCACGCGGCGTACCGTTCGGTCCGGCCGGCGGGCGGTGACCCACCAGCCGGACCGTCGGGTCACCAGCGGTAGTGCGCGAAGGCCCGGTTGGACTCAGCCATCTTGTGCGTGTCCTCACGGCGCTTCACCGCGGCACCCAGGCCGTTGGAGGCGTCGAGGATCTCGTTCATCAGGCGCTCGGTCATCGTCTTCTCGCGACGCTGGCGCGAGTAGCCGACCAGCCAACGCAGCGACAGGGTCGTCGCGCGGTTCGGCTTGACCTCGATCGGCACCTGGTAGGTGGCGCCGCCGACGCGGCGGGACTTGACCTCCAGCGACGGGCGGACGTTGTCCAGCGCGCGCTTGAGGGTGACCACCGGATCGGTGCCGGTCTTCTCACGGCAGCCCTCGAGAGCGCCGTACACGATGCGTTCGGCCACCGACTTCTTGCCGTCCAGCAGCACCTTGTTGACCAGCTGGGTCACCAGGGTGGAGGAGTAGACGGGGTCGTTCAGCAGCGGACGCTTGGGAGCAGGACCCTTGCGAGGCATTACTTCTTCTCCATCTTCGCGCCGTAACGGGACCGGGACTGCTTGCGGTTCTTGACACCCTGGGTGTCCAGCGAACCGCGAATGATCTTGTAGCGCACACCCGGCAGGTCGCGCACACGACCGCCGCGGATGAGCACCATCGAGTGCTCCTGCAGGTTGTGGCCCTCGCCGGGGATGTACGCGGTGACCTCGATACCCGAGGTCAACTTCACGCGGGCGACCTTACGAAGCGCCGAGTTCGGCTTCTTCGGGGTCGTGGTGTAAACGCGGGTGCACACACCGCGTCGCTGGGGGCTGCCCTTCAGGGCCGGCTTCGTGGACTTCGTGACCTTGTCCTGCCGACCCTTGCGGACGAGCTGGTTGATAGTAGGCAACCTGTTGTCTCCGTAATCGTCGAATCTTGTCTGTTCGCTTGTCGCGGTGCGTGCTCGGACGCTCCGCGACCGGAACTCCTTGAACTCACCTCTCCGACCCCCGCGCTCGGGCGTGTCGGTTCGGCGTCCTCCCCCGCACTTCCGGTTGAATCCAGGGAGCGTGACGCGCCAGACCTCAGCGCATCTGCCAAGCTTGCCCCCCGCCCGACTGCCCGGCGAGAACGTGTGGTGGTCTGATGCCCCGGACCGATCCGCCAACCGGCCGATCAATGGCAGGGCAGGGCAGAGCCCACGCACGATTATTAAGTCTACTGCCGCCTGCAGAAGCGGCCAAATCACCGCCACGGACGCCTGCATCGGCGCCCCGATCACGCCGTACCGTCGGCCGGCTCGGCGTCCCCGCTCACAGCCGGCACATTGTTACCATCGTTGTTCGTGACAGTTGACGCTTCAGTAAGCCCCGAAACGGGTCGGCGGCCCGATTTCTCCCGTCTGGTCCGGTTCGCTGTCATCGGGTTGCTGGGTCTGATCACCGATGTCGGCGGCTTCAACGTCCTGCGCTATCTCGGGCCGGACGGGCACGGCGTCATGTATCACTACGTGTTGGGCGCCAAGTTCATCTCCAGCACCCTGGGCGTCGTCGTCGCCTGGCTGGGCAACCGCTACTGGGTGTTCCCCGACACCCGGCGCGACAAGCTGCACCACGAGTTCGTCGCGTTCACGGTGGTCTGCATGATCGGCGTCGCGATCAGTCTGGTGTGCCTGTGGATCTCGCACTACCTCATGGGGCTGACCAGCCAACTGGACGACAACGTCTCGGCCAACGTCATCGGCCTGGTCCTGGCCACCGCGTTCCGGTACTGGGGCTACAAGCGCTTCGTCTTCACCGGCACCAGACCGTAGCCCGACCGGCGTCCCGTGCGCCGGTGCTCGGTCAGTCGGCGGCGACCGTGTCGCGGTGGCGGCGCACGACCTCGCTGATCTCGTCGGCGGGGATGCGGCCGTCGCGGATCCGCTTGCTCTGCAAGCGCATCCGGGCAGCCATACCCATCATCCCGAACCCCAGCGAGAGTGTCTTGCCCAAGTCACCGGTCACCGCTGACACGCCGACCCGCTCGTGATAGTTGACCGGGACCTGCACCACGTGAGCGCCGTCGACCAGGGCCAGCAGCATCATCTCCAGCCCGTACGCCGATCCGGTCGTCGTCGAGCGCGCCAGGATCTTCTCGACCTGCTCGCGGGTCATCACCCGGAAGGTGCAGCCGACGTCCGACAGCGACGGGGTGTTGTAACCCACCTCGATCATCTTCGCGACCGCCCAGTTGCCCCACCGCAGGAACCAGCCCATGTTGGCCCGCTCCCAGATGAAGCCGGAAACGGTTCGCGACCCGATGACGACATCGCACTCGGGGAGGAACGCCACGAGTTTGCGCAGGTCCTTGGGGTCGAACGTGCCGTCCGGCTCGCAGACGACGATGAGGTCGCCGGTCGATTCCAGCAGCCCGCGCTGGATCGCCGCGCCGTACCCCTGGGTGGACTCGAAAACCTCGCGGCCACCGGCGGCCGCGATCTCCTCGGAGGTTCCCGGCGCCGCGTTGTTGTTGACGGCGATGACCTCGTCCACCTCCGGCATCTCCAGGAAGCCCCGGATGCAGGCGCCGATGCTGTCCTTCTCGTTGTAGGTCGGCAGCACCACCGACAGCGTGCGACCGTCAATCATCGCGGCGACCCGTCGCGGCGATGGCGAGCATCTGCCCGGCCATCGGCTTGATCGGCGACCGCAAGTACCACGGCACCAGGAACGACAGGTTGGCCCCCGACGACTTCATCGTGAACGGCATGAAGCGGGCGAACACCTCCTCGACCTCGAATCCGCGCGAGGTGAGGTAGTCGCGCAACGAGACGTCGGTGAACACGGCGACGTGGGTGAAGTCGTCGAAATAGCGTTTGTAGCTCAGCCGGAAGTTGGGCTGCAGCAGCATCAGCCGGCCCCCGGGACGCAGTACCCGGGCCGCAGCGTCCAGCAGCCGGTCGGCCTGCTCCCGGTTGAGGTGCTCCAGGAGATTTGAAGCGAAAACGACGTCGAAACTGCCCGCTTCGAACTGCGACAGGTCGGTGCAGTCACCGACCACCGGCTCGACGTGCGCTGCCGCGGCCTGCCGCACGGTCGGGCTCAGATCCATGGCGACGACCCGACGGGCAGTGACCTGGTTGGCGAAGTCGCACCAGCCGGCGCCGAGTTCGAGCACAGCCCCGTCGGCGGGAATCCATCGCGAGAGATACTCGGTGAGGTGTCGCCACACCTTCGCCCGGTTGGGGTCCTGCGCCAGCCGGGTCTCGAAGTACCCGGGAATGTAGCCCTCCGGCGACTCCTCAGGGTTGTCCGGTTCAAGCGCCGTCACGTCTAGGTCCGAGGACAATCGCGTTCTCTCAGTGTCGGTCCGATGGTGAGCGTGAGGACTCTAACATGCGGGTGAGTCTGCACTGTGGATTTGAAATGCCCGCGTACGCTCGGGTCGAAAACCCACCGCGCGCCGCTTCCTGTGGCACCGCGAAACCCGTTGAGGGGTACTCCGATGACCCCACGAGCGACCCAAGGGTGCGATGAGTAGCACGACAGTGGCGATGTCCGCCGACAGCACCGAGGCACATCCCCGCTTCGCCCGGGCCGGCGAGGTGATCAGCAACCTGTGGATCCTGGTCGCCCTGCTCGGCTTCCAGGCGTACGTCGTGGCCGCCGGACTGCCGGTCGGCCACGCCCTGCTGGCTCTGATCGGCGTCCTGGTGACGCAGGTTT
Organism: Branchiibius cervicis; assembly: GCF_042661605.1. NCBI lineage: Bacteria > Bacillati > Actinomycetota > Actinomycetes > Micrococcales > Dermacoccaceae > Branchiibius > Branchiibius cervicis. Next base: position 535,365 of record NZ_JBHSWJ010000002.1, on the reverse strand, counting down.
TCCCCGGTGCCCTCATCTGGCGCACGATCCGCCCGCGCAACGGCTGGCTCCTGGAGGACCTGTTCCTGGGGTTCGCGATGGGTATCTGCGTGGCGGTGCCGGCCCAGATCATCGCCGGCCTGATGCACAGCCGGATCCCGGCCATCGTCATTCCGCTGCTGGTGGCCGCCGCACTGCTGGCCATACCGGCGACCCGCAACCGGATTCGTGACGCCCAGTGGTCACCGCTGCCCTGGTGGTCGGGCTTTCTGATCTCGCTGACCAGCCTGTTCTTCGTGTCCAGCCTGGTGGACTACTCCCGGGTCAACCGGCTCAGCTGGGGATCGGGTGCAGGTACGCCGCACGTGGACACCTACCTGCACCTCGCCCTGGCCTCCGAACTCCTGCAGCGCGGCCCCGTGGAATGGCCGACGGTCAAGGGCGCGACGCTGGGTTACCAATGGTTCACGCACGCGTGGATCGCTCACGTCACCGCGGTCTCCGGGGTCCCCTTGGACGAAGTGCTGATGCGGTTCATGCCCGCGCTGCTGCCCGTCGTTGCCGTGGTCAGCACCGCGATGCTGGGCCTGCGGCTGTCCAACAGCCCGACCGTCGGTGTCGTATCCGCAGCGGGTGCGGCGGCGCTGAGCCGCGGCACGGTCTTCGGCACCGCCGGCACCGCCCTCCCGCTGACTCCGCTGTCGCCGACGGTGGGGTTGGCGATCGCCCCGCTGATGGCGTTCATGGCCGTCCTCGCGATGCGCTGGCGAGGCCACGCCCGCACTGGTGCCTGGGTCGCTCTGCCCGTTCTCACCTGCATCTCCACCGGATTGAAGGGATCGGCGGGACCGATCGTGATCGCCGGAATGGCTCTGGCGATCCTGGCGATGCTGATCTGGCGCCGCCGAATGGTGCTTCCGCTGGTCGTCGATCTGGTGAGCGTCTCGATCACCCTCGGGCTGACCATGATCGTGGTCTACCGCGGATCCGCGGCGGGGCTCACGTTCGACCCCGCCGCAGCCGCCGCGCAGACCCCGCTGAGCGGGCTGCTGGGTGGGGTTCCGACGTGGAAGATGCAGGTCGTCGCCGCGGCCACCGCCTTCGGCACCGGCATGACGCGCGCGCTCTACTGCTTCGCCCTACCCTTCCGCAGGCAGGACCGCCGTGATCCGGTGACCTGGGTACTCATCGGCGCGGTCATCGCCGGCGCCGCTCCGGTAGCCCTCTTCTACCACCCCGGTGCCAGTCAGTACTACTTCCTGATGACGGCCATCCCGCTGGCGGCGGTGGGTTCGGCCTTGGGCGCGTGGCGTCTTTACCACGCCCTCGGCGTGCGCGAACGATGGGTCGTGCTGATCGTCGGCATCGTCGGCGGCGGTCTCTTCTTCTACCTGCCGAGCGTGCTCACCGGTGGAACCGTCGGTCATCATCAACTGCACCGGGCCGTCGCCCAACTGGGCGTCGGCGCGGTCATCGTGGTGGCCTGCGCCGTCCTCGCAGCGCTGGCTGCCCGCCATCGCCGGGTGGTCGTGGCGATCGCAGCCGCGGCGGCGGTCGTCACGCTCTCCGGTGTTTTCGCGGTGGAGAAGTACTACCGGACGGCCCACGTGTTTGTACCAGTGGCCAAGCCGATCCCGATCACCGGCTACAACGCGGTCAGTGACAACGAGATCGCGGTGGCTCGCTATATCCGAGACCACTCCGACGTCGACGACCTGGTGATGACCAACCGGCACTGCACCACTCCGATCAAGCCGGACCACTGTGACAACCGCCGCTGGCTGGTGACGGCGTTCACCGAGCGGCAGTCGTTCATCGAGGGGTGGACCGCAACGCCGGAATCCACCAACCTCGAGCCGCACGGCCGGGACTCGATCACGATGAACTACTGGCACCCCGACCTGCTGGCGCTGAACGACGACTTCTACGTCGCTCCCACCGCCGAGGCACAGCGCAAGCTGTGGGATGAGGGCGTGCGGTGGATCTACATGGAGAACACGTTGCCGCACGCGAAAACCCTCGAGCCCTACGCCACGTTGCGTTTCGAGACTCCGGACGCGTCGGCGTGGCAACTGAACGAACCCGCCGGCTGAGGCATGTGTCGAAAAGGGGAGGGTGCGCCAGTGGCGCACCCTCCCCTTTTCGAGCGTTCGACCGGAGGGGTCAGCGCCTGCCGATGACCCGGTGTGCGGACGTCGTCGCGACCCGCATCGCCGGCAGCTGGCGCTTCTGCGCGGCCACAGCGGAGCTGATCGTCCCGGTCCAGTCGAAGCGACCGGTCACATCGACGATGGCCTTGATGGTGCCGGCGCTGTTGAACACCGTCAGCCCCAGCGAATCGTCTGAGTTCTCCCGGACGAGGAACCCGTTGGCTCGGATACCCCCGTTCACCGAGTTGAGGTTGCTGGTCTTGGGCATCGCACCGAGGCCGTCCCAGATCGTCTGGTAGCCGCCCGAGGTGGGCCGGTATCCGGTCAGTACCCCCTCGATTCCTCCGGTCACCTTCGCGTCGCCGACCGCTGCCGGCAGGGTGACGGAGGCGGTCTTGTTGCTGCCGATGGAAGCGAAACTCATGACCCGCTTGGGGGCCACGACGACGTGCTTGAACGTCGGCATCACGGCACCGGTGTAGTAGAACCCGAGGACGTCGACCAAGTAGTTGACCGCCTGGCCGCCGGTGTTGGCGACGCCGAAGCTGTAGGAGCCGTCACTCTCCTTGCGCACAGGGACGATCGCGGTGTTCGGTGAGGTCTCGCCCTTGGCGAAGTTGACCGAGGAAGTGGTCGGCCACGCGTTCTCATCACCGTTCCACAGGCTCAGGCTGCCGGAACCCTTCGCCCCCAGCGCGGTGAGGTTCACCATGACGGCGGTCGGCGTCGTACCGGCCCAGTCACCGGTCGCGTCCCAACTCATCCCGATCGTGTCCCAGCTCTGCGCGGGCAACGGGCCGCCGTCGGTCCGGGTGTCCACCCAGCGCTCGGGGTCGCCGATCTGCAATCCGGAGCCGGTCGACGGGGTGTAGGTGCTGTTGCTGTACCACCCCTCGAGATCGACGATCACCTGGGTGCTCAGGCCGGTCCCCCCGACTTTGATCGACAGCCCCGAGTTGGAAGCCAGGGCGACGGTCGAGCTGACGGCGCCGGTCCAGCCCTTGCTGAAGTTGATGTTCGACGTCGCCGGGACGGTACTGCCGCTGAAGATGGTGCCCCAGCCGGTACCGGTGGTTCCGGTCACGGTCAGGTTGACCACGACGGACTGGACACCGGTGGTCGGCAGCCCAGCGGCGGTCAGCACGCTCCTGGGAATGGTGACCGTCTTGCCCGCGGCAACCGCACCGCCCGTCCGCCTCGTGTCCAGGAGACGGTGCGGCGAGCTGACGTGGTAGAGGCCGTCCTGCGGCACTGCCGCAGCGGCCTCGGCCGGCTGGGTCGGGGCGAAGGCGATGACCCCTGCTCCGGTGGCGAGAATCGACACCGCGACGCAGCAGCGACGCGCGAAGGAATGGTTGGACACATGCTGGTTGGACACATCGGCTCCCCGAGGACAGATTCCACAACGCCGCACGAGTGTGCGTCGGACTTGCGGAGCGTAACCGGCGAACGCCGCTGTCACGGCCAATGCCGCGATAAAGATTCGGTGACCGCGATCATTCCGTCCCGCGCAGGCGCATGATGCGTATCAGTCCGTTGTCGAAGACGGTGTCGGTCTGACTGATCAACTGCGGTGAGATCGCGGTCGCCCCCGCACGGCCACCAGGTAGCTCACGGCATAGCCACGCACCCACGACAGGTCCTCAGCATCGGCGCGCGTGAACACCAACTGGTTGCGCTTGAGCAGATCCTGATCGAAGAAGGCGTTCCGGAAGGCCATCTGCGCCGCCGACTTCGGCTCGTAGGCCCAGCCCTCGACCAGGACGCGCCGGCCGCCCAGCCCGGAGACCCACCACTGGTTGGCGGTGCAGACCTGGGCCTCGGCACCCCGGCAGTGGCTGTTCGTCGCCAGCACCCCTTTCTCGGGCACGTGCTGGCTGATCCACAGCGCTGCTTCGGCCTGCGCACGGGTGGCGGGAGTGCTCGGGGCGTGCCCGGCCTGCCCGGACGGCCCGACGGAAGCCGCCGTCATCGGTGCGGCCAGCACGGGACCGGCCAGCAACCCGGCCAGGGCCGCGGCCGTGACCGCGAGGGGCACCCCGGAGGTGTCCGGTTGGGTGCGTCTGCTGGCCCAGGATGCGACCGCGGCGACCGCCGCGACCGCGGCGATCCCCCGACCGTGATCAGCAGCGCCTGACGGATGACCTCATGCATCCCCTCGACGGTGTCGGGCGGGGGCACGCCGTTGAGGTTCACCATCCGCACGGCCACGACTGCCCCGATCAGCAGCATGATCACCCACACCAGCGGCGCGACGAACCGGGCGGCCCGGCCATCGCCCTTGGGAGCGGGCAGATGCGCCGCCAGCAGCCAGGCGACCATCACCCCGCCCAGCGGCGCGAGACCTCTGATGAAGTACAGCTCGCTCAGGCCGGGTTGACGCACCAGCAGGAAACCCATGATCGCCGCTGCTGCGCACCCGGCGATCAGCCAGGCTTCGGGTTTGCGGCGCAGCACCCGGCAGAAGACGAACCCGGTGGCCAGCAGCCCGGCCAGGCGCCAGAACTCGAAGACGATCACACCGGTGAGGACCCACGGGTTGAACAGCCCGGGGATGACCAGGGTCTTGTCGCTGTAGCCCTCGGGATAGCCGATCAGTACGTCGTAGAGCTGCGAGCGGGACAGCGCAGCGAGGAACTGCACCCCGCTGGCGCTGTCCCCGCCGCTGACGAACTTCACCGCGATGATCGTCACGATCCCCATGACGACGGCGATGACTGCAGCGACCCGGGCCAGCGGCCAGCGGCGCATCACGATGGCCGCTGCCAGGGCGGTCAGTGCGCCGCCCAGCAGGGTCGGCGGCGCGGAGGCTTTCGCACCGCAGATCGCGAACGCCGAAAGGGCGAAGATCAGCCAGTACCCCGCGGACGCCCGGCTCCACGGCTGAGTGCGCCGCAGCAGCAGGGTGATCGTGACGATGGTGAAGAAGGTCAGCGGCAACGCAAAGAGCTGCGTCGGCGAAGCGGCGATGTAGGCCGAGAGGCTCTGGTAGACGTTCGGCCAGAGGGTGGGGGTGGTCGTGGCGCAGGCGAGCACCCCTGCGAGTCCCCCGGCCCAGGCCCGGCCCGACAGCACGTGCGCCAATACGGCACTCATCCCCACGATCAGCAGGGCCAGCGGCAACAGGTACAGCTGAGCGAGGATCAGTTGCACGGACGTGCCCGTGGTCAGGGACTCGATCGCGACATGCGCGTCGACGAACCAGTGGTAACGCAGGTCGCCGGCGGTGATGGCTTGCGGAATCATCAGCGGGAAGGACCGGGTGGCTTCGGCGGCCAGACCCATGTGCCACTGCATGTCCGGATACATCGAGCGACCCTCGTACGGCGTGCCGTAGAAGTTCAGGAAGCGCAGGAACTCCACCCGCACCAGCACCAGCGCGGCAGCCGCGAGCGCGATCAGCCAGGGCAGCGGCATCCGTCCGGTCGGCTTCTGCCGCAACCGTGTGCGCCACGGCGCGCGTACCAGCACCAGCAGCGTCAACAGGGGCCAGTACCGCACGAGCTGTTGTTGACCGGCCAGCGAGAACAGCATCCAGAACAGCAGTTCCAGGCCCAGCCCGGTGCATGCACCCAGGCAGGCTTCGGCGAGCCACGAGACCGACGGTCCGACCGCCGTACGGAACACCAGCCAGCCGGGTAGGACCAGGGCGAGCGTCCAGTACGCCGTGGAACGCACGATCGTCCAGGTGTCGACGCCCGCGGCGGACAACGCCCGCGCACACCCCAGGTAAACGATCAGGCCGATAGCCGCTGCCACCCAGCGGCCGGCCTCCGGTCGGCGCACCCGGGGGCGACGACCGCCTCGTCCACCACAGTCATGTTGAGCTTCTTCCTCGTTCGGCGCCTGTGCCGCCGATCCGGTGGCCACGGGTGTCGGCCGGTTCGGCCTTCCACCGGCGCCAAATGTAGACGAGTCGGCCGAGAGCCGATGGAGGCCGGTCGGTGGACACGCCGCGTAGCGAACCGCTGGAAGCCACTTCTCGGGCCCGTTCTCCGCGTATCGTGGGCGCCCGTGGAGGGACATGAAGTACGTATGCTCGCCGAGGTCGAGGACGCGCATTGGTGGTACGCCGAGCGACGACACATCCTCGATTCGATGGTTCAAGACCTGCCGGTCGGCGTCGCCTGCGACATCGGCGCGGCCGGCGGTGGCAACACCCGGGTCCTGCTGAAGCGCGGCTGGCGGGCGGCGGCGCTGGAGTACGGGCAGGAAGGTGCCGAGGTCGGCGCCTCGCGAGGGTTGTCGGTACTGCGGGCCGACGCGACCGCCCTGCCGCTTGCCGACGCGTCGCTGGACCTGATCGTCGCCCTCGACGTCCTGGAACACATCCCGGACGACGATGCGGCCGCGGCGGAGATCGCACGTGCGTTGCGACCCGGCGGCACCGCGATCATCGCTGTGCCCGCCGACCCGAAGCTGTGGTCCGCCCACGACGAAGCGGTCGATCACGTCCGGCGCTACACCCAGACCACGTTGACCTCGGTGCTGGAGCGCAACGGGCTGGTCGTCGACACCTGCTGGTCCTGGATGGTGCTGCTGCGGCCGGTGGTCTGGCTCCGGCGCAAATCATCCGCCGGTAGCGACCTGGACCGCCCGCACCCGCTGGTCAACGCCGTCCTGGGCACCGTCGTACGCGCCGAGCGCCATCTTCCCGTCAGGTCGCTGCCCGGGGTGTCCATCTGGTTGCGAGCCCACCGGCCCTGAGTCCGCGGCGGCAGTCGCCGTACAGAACGCGACAACGGACGCGGGTGGCTCGGATCGAAAGATCCGAAGCCACCCGCGTCCGTTGTTGTGGGGCGCGCGAACTCAGCTGTCGAAGCCGAGGGACACGTCGTCCAGACGGACTGCCTCGCCCGACCCCGGGCCGAAGACCGGGTAGTCGTAGGGCTGGTAGTCCGGCAGGGCGTACAGCTGCGCCTTGGCTTCTTCGGTCGGCTCCACGCTCACGTTGCGGTAGCGCGGCAGACCGGTTCCGGCCGGGATCAGCTTGCCCAGGATGACGTTCTCCTTCAGGCCCAGCAGCGGGTCGCTCTTGGCGTGCATGGCCGCCTCGGTGAGCACGCGGGTGGTCTCCTGGAAGGAGGCCGCCGACAGCCACGAGTCGGTCGCGAGCGACGCCTTGGTGATCCCCATCAGCTCGGGACGACCGGAGGCGGGCTTGCCGCCCTCGGCGACGGCACGACGTGAGGCGTCCTCGAACCGGCCGCGCTCGGCCAGTTCGCCCGGCAGCAGGTCGGTGTCGCCGGCCTCGATGATCGTCACGCGACGAAGCATCTGACGCACGATGACCTCGATGTGCTTGTCGTGGATCGCCACACCCTGCAAGCGGTACACGGCCTGGACCTCGTCCACCAGGTGCTTCTGCACCTCGCGGGCGCCCAGGATGCGCAGCACCTGCTTGGGGTCGATCGCACCCTGCACCAGCTGGGCGCCGACCTCGACGTGCTCGCCGTCGGCGACCAGCAGACGGGCCCGCTTGCTGACCGGGTAGGCCTGCTCCTCGGAACCGTCGTCCGGCGTGATCAGCACCCGACGTGCCTTGTCGGTCTCTTCGATGACGACCCGGCCGGCCGCCTCGGCGATCGGGGCGACACCCTTGGGCGTGCGGGCCTCGAAGAGCTCGACCACACGCGGCAGACCGCGGGTGATGTCGTCACCGGCGGCCGCACCACCGGTGTGGAAGGTACGCATCGTCAGCTGGGTGCCGGGCTCACCGATCGACTGGGCCGCAATGATGCCGACGGCCTCGCCGATGTCGACCAGCTTGCCGGTCGCCAGGGAGCGGCCGTAGCACATGGCACAAGTGCCGACGCGGGACTCACAGGTGAGCACCGAGCGGACCTTGACCTCGCGGACGCCGGCGGCGATCAGCTTGTCCAGGTTGACGTCGCCCAGGTCGGAGCCGGCGGCAGCCAGCACCTCACCGTCGACGGTGACGTCCTCGGCGAGGTTGCGGGCGTAGACCGAGGTCTCCACCGACTCGTGCTCGACGTGGCTACCGTCCGCGCTCTCCTGGGAGATCGGCATGACCAGGCCGCGGTCGGTGCCGCAGTCGTCCTCGCGGATGATGACGTCCTGGGAGACGTCGACCAGCCGGCGGGTCAGGTAACCCGAGTCCGCGGTCCGCAGTGCGGTGTCCGCCAGACCCTTACGAGCGCCGTGCGTGGAGATGAAGAACTCCAGCACCGACAAGCCCTCACGGAAGTTGGACTTGATCGGACGCGGGATGATCTCGCCCTTCGGGTTGGCCATCAGACCACGCGCACCGGCGATCTGGCGGACCTGGTACCAGTTACCGCTCGCGCCCGAGGCCACCATGCGGTAGATCGGGTTGGTGCGGTCGAAGGAACGCTCCATCTCGGCAGCGACCTCGTTGGTGCCCTGGGTCCAGATCTCGATGAGCTCCTGGCGGCGCTCGTCGTCGGTCAGCAGACCGCGGTCGAACTGGCTCTGGACCTTGGCCGCCTTCGCGTCGTACCCGGAAAGGATCTGCTCCTTGTTGTCCGGAGTGCGCACATCGGAGATGGCCACGGTGCAACCCGAACGGGTCGCCCAGTAGAAGCCGGCTTCCTTCAGCGCGTCCAGGGACGCGGCGACCTGGGTCTTCGGGTACCGCTCGGCGAGGTCGTTGACCACACCGGACAGCGTCTTCTTGTCGATCGTCACGTTGAGGAACGGGTAGTCCTCCGGCAGGGTCTCGTTGAAGAGCACCCGGCCCAGCGTGGTCTCGATCGTCACGAACGCGGCGCGGCCGAGCTCGTCGACGACCACGTCGTCGTCCAGCTCGTAACCCGCCGGCGGCACCTGGTCGGCGACGCGGACGGAAATGACCGAACCGAGGTTGATCTCGCCGCGGTCGAACGCCATCCGGGCCTCGGCCGAGCTGGAGAACGAGCGCAGTACGCCGTCCGCCACTTCGGCGCGACCGTCCTCGGAGGTGAGGAAGTAGATGCCCGTGATCATGTCCTGGGAGGGCATGGTCACCGGCCGGCCGTCGGCCGGCTTGAGCACGTTGTTGCTCGAGAGCATCAGGATGCGGGCCTCGGCCTGCGCCTCGGCGGACAGCGGCACGTGAACGGCCATCTGGTCACCGTCGAAGTCGGCGTTGAACGCGGTGCAGACCAGCGGGTGGATCTGCACGGCCTTACCCTCGACCAGCTGCGGCTCGAACGCCTGGATACCCAGACGGTGCAGCGTGGGCGCACGGTTCAGCAGCACCGGGTGCTCGCGGATGACCTCTTCGAGGACGTCCCACACGACCGGGTTGGCGCGCTCGACCTTGCGCTTGGCCGACTTGATGTTCTGCGCGTAGTCCAGGTCGACCAGACGCTTCATCACGAACGGCTTGAACAGCTCCAGGGCCATCTGCTTGGGCAGGCCGCACTGGTGCAGCTTCAGCTGCGGGCCGACGACGATGACCGAACGGCCGGAGTAGTCGACGCGCTTGCCGAGCAGGTTCTGGCGGAAGCGGCCCTGCTTGCCCTTGAGCATGTCGGACAGCGACTTCAGCGGACGGTTGCCCGGTCCGGTGACCGGACGGCCGCGGCGGCCGTTGTCGAAGAGACTGTCGACAGCCTCCTGCAGCATCCGCTTCTCGTTGTTGACGATGATCTCCGGCGCGCCGAGGTCCAGCAGTCGCTTCAACCGGTTGTTGCGGTTGATGACCCGGCGGTAGAGGTCGTTCAGGTCGGAGGTTGCGAAGCGGCCACCGTCCAGCTGCACCATCGGGCGCAGGTCCGGCGGGATGACCGGAACCGCGTCCAGAACCATCCCGGTGGGGTGGTTCTTGGTCTGCTGGAAGGCGGTGACGACCCGCAGCCGCTTCAGGGCACGCGTCTTGCGCTGGCCCTTGCCGGTGGCGATGGTCTCGCGCAGCGAGGCGGCCTCGGCGTCCAGGTCGAAGGTCTCCAGGCGCTTCTGCAGAGCAGCCGCGCCCATACCGCCCTCGAAGTACAGACCGAAACGGTCGCGCATCTCGCGGTAGAGGGTCTCATCGCCCTCCAGGTCCTGGACCTTCAGGTTCTTGAAGCGGTCCCACACCTGCTCGAGCTTCTCGACCTGCTGGTCGTAGCGGCGGCGGATCTGGGTCATCTCGCGCTCGGCGGAGTCACGCACCTTGCGGCGCGCGTCAGCCTTGGCACCCTCGGCCTCGAGGGCGGCCAGGTCGGTCTCCAGCTTGCTGGCGCGGGTGTTGATCTCGTCGTCGCGACGGTTGATCAGCTCCTTCTTCTCGACCTCGATCTGCGCCTCCAGCGAGGGCAGGTCGGCGTGCCGCTGCTCCTCGTCGACGGAGGTGATCATGTACGCCGCGAAGTAGATGACCTTCTCCAGGTCCTTCGGGGCGAGGTCGAGCAGGTAACCCAAGCGCGACGGAACGCCCTTGAAGTACCAGATGTGGGTGACCGGCGCGGCGAGCTCGATGTGGCCCATCCGCTCACGGCGCACCGCGGAGCGGGTGACCTCGACGCCACACCGCTCACAGATAATGCCCTTGAAGCGGACGCGCTTGTACTTGCCGCAGTAGCACTCCCAGTCCCGGGTGGGGCCGAAGATCTTCTCGCAGAAGAGGCCGTCCTTCTCGGGCTTGAGGGTGCGGTAGTTGATGGTTTCGGGCTTCTTCACCTCACCATGGCTCCACTGACGGATGTCGTCAGCGGTGGCGAGGCCGATGCGCAGCTCGTCGAAGAAGTTGACGTCCAGCACGTTGTGCCTTCCTTCTCGTTACCTACGAAGTCTGAAAGTTCTGAGTCTGAAATTCGGTTGGTTGATCAGGCGGTGGGTGAGGTACGCCGATCGGCCAGCCTCTCGGCGTACCTCACCGTTGGAAGTCTCAGACTTCGTCCACCGAGCTCGGCTCGCGCCGGCTCAGGTCGATCCCGAGTTCCTCCGCGGCGCGGAAGACCTCCTGGTCGCTCTCGCGCAGATCGATGGCCTGGCCGTCGCTGGACAGGACCTCCACGTTGAGGCAGAGCGACTGCATTTCCTTGATGAGCACCTTGAACGACTCGGGGATTCCCGGCTCGGGGATGTTCTCACCCTTGACGATGGCCTCGTAGACCTTCACGCGGCCGTTGATGTCATCGGACTTGATGGTGAGCAACTCCTGCAGTGCATAGGCGGCGCCGTACGCCTCCAGGGCCCACACCTCCATCTCACCGAAGCGCTGACCACCGAACTGTGCCTTACCGCCCAGCGGCTGCTGGGTGATCATCGAGTACGGACCGGTGGAGCGGGCGTGGATCTTGTCGTCGACCAGGTGGTGCAACTTCAGGATGTACATGTAGCCCACCGACACCGGCTCCGGGAACGGCTCGCCGGAGCGGCCGTCGAAGAGCCGGGTCTTGCCGTCGTGCTCGATCAGGCGCTGACCGTCGCGGGTCGGAGTCGTCGAGTCCAGCAGACCCGAGATGACTTCCTCGCTCGCTCCGTCGAACACCGGGGAGGCGACGCGCGAACCCGCGGGCGCCTCATGGGCGTCGGCCGGGATCTGCTTGGCCCACTCGGGGTTGCCCTCGATCTGCCAACCACGGCTGGCGGCCCAGCCCAGGTGCAGCTCCAGGATCTGGCCGAGGTTCATCCGGCGCGGCACACCGTGCGGGTTCAGCACGACGTCGACCGGGGTGCCGTCCTCCAGGAACGGCATGTCCTCGACGGGCAGGATCTTGGAGATGACGCCCTTGTTGCCGTGCCGTCCGGCGAGCTTGTCACCGTCGGTGATCTTGCGCTTGTTGGCGACGTAGACGCGGACCATCTGGTTCACGCCGGGCGCCAACTCATCGCCCTCTTCGCGGTCGAAGACCTTGACGCCGATGACCGTGCCGGTCTCGCCGTGCGGGACCTTCATCGAGGTGTCGCGGACCTCACGGGCCTTCTCACCGAAGATGGCGCGCAGCAGGCGCTCCTCCGGGGTCAGCTCGGTCTCACCCTTGGGCGTCACCTTGCCGACCAGCAGGTCGCCGTCGCGGACCTCGGCACCGATGCGGATGATGCCGCGCTCGTCCAGGTCGGCCAGGACCTCTTCGGAGACGTTCGGGATGTCCCGGGTGATCTCCTCCGGGCCCAGCTTGGTGTCGCGGGCGTCGATCTCGTGCTCTTCGATGTGGATCGAGGAGAGGACGTCGTCCTGCACCAGACGCTGGGACAAGATGATGGCGTCCTCGAAGTTGTAACCCTCCCACGGCATGAACGCCACGAGCAGGTTCTTCCCGAGGGCCATCTCGCCGCCGTCCGTTGCCGGACCGTCGGCGATGACCGAGCCCACCTCGAGGCGGTCACCGGTGGTGACCACGACGCGCTGGTTGTAGCAGGTGCCCGCGTTGGAGCGGGTGAACTTGGCCACGCGGTAGGTGATGTAGGTGCCGTCGTCATTGGCGACCGTCACCAGGTCCGCGGAGACCTCCTGCACGACACCGGCCTTCTCGGCCCGGATGACGTCACCGGAGTCCAGCGCCGCGCGGTACTCCATCCCGGTGCCGACCAGCGGCGCCTCGGAACGGACCAGCGGCACGGCCTGACGCTGCATCGCAGCACCCATCAGGGCGCGCGAGGTGTCGTCGTGCTCCAGGAACGGGATCAGCGCGGTGGAGGCCGAGACCATCTGCCGGGCGGACACGTCCATGTAGTCGACCTCGTCGGCCGGAACGTCGGTGGCCTCGCCGTCCTTGACGCGCACCAGTACCCGCTCCTCGGCGAACGAACCGTCCGCGTTCAGGGGGCGTTGGCCTGCGCCTTGACGAACTCGTCCTCCTCGTCAGCCGTGAGGTAGTGCACCTCGTCGGTGACGACGCCGTTCTCGACCTTGCGGTACGGGGTCTCGATGAACCCGAACGCGTTGATCCGGCCGTAGGAGGCCAGCGATCCGATCAGGCCGATGTTCGGGCCTTCCGGGGTCTCGATCGGGCACATCCGGCCGTAGTGGCTGGGGTGCACGTCACGCACTTCCATGCCGGCGCGGTCACGGGACAGACCACCCGGGCCGAGCGCGTTCAGACGCCGCTTGTGCGTCAGACCCGCCAGCGGGTTGTTCTGGTCCATGAACTGCGACAGCTGGCTGGTGCCGAAGAACTCCTTGATGGAGGCGACGACCGGCCGGATGTTGATCAGGGTCTGCGGCGTGATGGCCTCGACGTCCTGGGTGGTCATGCGCTCGCGGACGACGCGCTCCATCCGGGACAGACCGGTGCGGACCTGGTTCTGAATCAACTCACCGACGTTGCGGATCCGGCGGTTGCCGAAGTGGTCGATGTCGTCGACCTCGACCCGCAGGTCGGTCTCGGCGCCATTGCGGAAACCGCGGATGACCGGCTCGCCGGCGTGCAGCGCGCACAGGTACTTGATCGTGGCGACGATGTCGTCGACCGACAGCGTGGACTTGTTCAGCGAGACCTGCAGACCCAGCTTCTTGTCCACCTTGTAGCGACCGACCTTGGCCAGGTCGTAACGCTTGGTGTTGAAGTACAGGTTGTCCAGCAGGTTACGGGCGGCCTCGGTGGTCGGCGGCTCGCCCGGACGCAGCTTGCGGTAGATGTCCAGCAGCGCCTCGTCCTGGGTGACCGTGTGGTCCTTCTCCAGGGTCGTGCGGATGCTGTCGTACTGGCCGAACTGCTCCAGGATGTCGGCCTCGGAAAGACCGAGGGCCTTCAGCAGCACGGTGACCGACTGCTTGCGCTTGCGGTCCACCCGCACGCCGACGGTGTCGCGCTTGTCGATCTCGAACTCCAGCCAGGCACCGCGGCTCGGGATGATCTTGGCGGTGTAGACGTCCTTGTCGGAGGTCTTGTCGATGCTGCGCTCGAAGTAGACACCCGGGCTACGCACCAGCTGGGAGACGACGACACGCTCGGTGCCGTTGATGATGAAGGTGCCGCGCTCGGTCATGAGCGGGAAGTCGCCCATGAACACCGTCTGGCTCTTGATCTCACCGGTGTTGTTGTTGATGAACTCCGCGGTGACGAACAGCGGCGCCGCGTAGGTGATGTCCTTTTCTTTGCACTCCTCCGTCGTGTACTTGACCTCCTCGAAGCGGTGGTCACGGAACGAGAGGCTCATCGAGCCGGAGAAGTCCTCGATCGGCGAGATCTCCTCGAAGATCTCCTCCAGACCGGAACGGTCGTTGATGTCCTCACGTCCGGCTGCCTTCGCGGCAGCTACGCGCTCCTGCCAGCGCTCGTTGCCGAGCAGCCAGTCGAAGCTCTCCGTCTGGGGAGCCAGCAGGTCCGGCATCTCCAGAGGTTCGCGGATCTTGGCGAAGGAGAGACGGCCCGAAGCCGTCTTCGCCGACGAGAGGGTATTGGTCGCAGTACGCGAGGCAGCCAAGGATGGGTCCTTCCACAGGCCTTACGGGCGGTTCGGTCGGCTACCTGCGTCGATGACCTACCCTGCTCATCAGCGCCTGATCGCGGGCACGACGATCACGGACCGTCAAATCGTCAGCGGGTGCGAGTGGCACTCGAGCGGACGACGCGGTCTGCGTGATATCCGGGCTGGATCAAGCTCATCTGAGCAAACGGCTGGGCGGACACGGGCAGCGCAAAGCAATACCATACCCGATAAGGCAAGTGAAGTAAACCCGACGGAATTCCGGGGCCACGAGAGGCCACCGAGCCGTAAGGCCGATCCGTCGCTGCCCCCGCAGCGCGTCCCACGACTGTGCACCCGGCCACAGCCCTTCGTCAAGCACCCGCGCGGCCACCGGTGTTTGCACATTGTTTCCATCGCATCTCCCTGAATGGAAACAAATTTTCCTAGGCTCGATGCATCCGTCACCGGCCCCGGGAGAACCCATGACCGTCCGTCGCCCGTTCGTCAGCATGTTCAGTGCCGCCCTACTGGCACTGTTCACCCCCGGCCTGACCGGGCCACCCGCAGTCGCGCATGCCGAACCCGCCCGGTCCGCCGCCACCGGAGCCACCTCGCACGCCGAGCCCGGAAGCACCAC
Source organism: Branchiibius cervicis (assembly GCF_042661605.1). NCBI lineage: Bacteria > Bacillati > Actinomycetota > Actinomycetes > Micrococcales > Dermacoccaceae > Branchiibius > Branchiibius cervicis. The sequence continues at coordinate 520,296 of NZ_JBHSWJ010000002.1, read as the reverse complement.
GCACGCCGCGCCTGACAGCGTCCACCTCGCCGGGAGCGGCTCGGTCTACACCCAGCAGCGCCGTACGGCGATCGCTCCGGGCCTGGACCTGACCTCCTTCCAGCGGCTGGAGTCCGGCGGCTGGGTGACCGGCCACGTCATGACGGCCGATCTGCGAACCCCGAGCCTGTCGATGGACCTGGCAGACGGCGGCACGGTCTCGGCCGCCAACGACACCGTCTCCTCGTTCGCGACCGACGCGCACGCCGTGGCGGCGGTCAACGGCGACTACTTCGACATGAACGCCTCGGACGCCCCCGTCGGCACCGACATCTCGCCCACCGCAGGCGTGCGCACCCTAGGCGGTGCCGCCGCGCCCGCTCTCACGCTGGCCGGCGGCCGGGCGGCGATCACCAACCTCACCTCCGCCGCCGACGTCACGATCGACGGCAAGCGGATCCAGGTCGACGCAGTCAACTCCCCGACCTGGCACACGGGTCAGATCGGAGTATTCACGCCACTATGGGGCAGTTTCCCGGTCGGCCGGTTCCTTGCGGCTGCGGAACGGGTACGGGTGGTGCACGTGCGTGATGGCCGCATCACCGCGGTCGAGGACGACGCAGACGCCCTCAGCGCGCCTGCCGCGGCCGGCGAGACCCTGATCGTGGGCCGCGGTGCAGCGGCCAATCGGCTCAGCGCCGCAGCGACCGGGCACGGGGTCCACGTGACGCTCCGTGCCAATGCCGCGGTCAGCCTGGCCGTCGGCGGCAGCCAGGTACTGATCAAGGACGGCAGGGCGACCGGCGCGCAGCAGGTTGCCGCGGCGCGGACCGCCGTAGGCGTGAGCAAGGACGGCACCCGGCTGTGGATCGTGTCGGTAGACGGCAGGGTGGCCGACTCCCCCGGTCAGACGCTGGAACAGCTGACCGCGCTGCTGCTCGACCAGGGCGCCTGGCAGGCTCTGAATCTCGACGGCGGCGGCTCGACCACGCTGGTCGCCCGGCCGGCCGGCACCAGCGCGTTGCAACTGATCGACCGCCCGTCCGACGGCACCGAACGCAAAGTGACCAACGCCCTGGTGTTCCGCTCCAGTGCCCGCGGCCCCAGCAGCGGTGTCGCCGTGCGCACCGCACTCGACCCCGCCGCGGGGCTCGCGGTGAGCGGCTCCCACGACCTCCTGCCGGGGCTCAGTCGCACCATTGTGGCCACGGGGCTCGCCGCCGACTACTCGGCAACCGCACCCCGGGGCCGCTTCCTGCCGACAGGTTCCGTAGTGCGCACCGTTGGCGGCGACCGGCGCGGCCAGCTCGTCGTAGAGGCGGCGCGCCCTGGGTCGGCCACCGTCCGTTACCTGACGCAGGCCGGTCATCGCAGCGGGCAGTCCCAGGTCGATCTGCGGGTGCACGGACCGTTGATGCGGCTGGAGCCGTCGAGTGAGCTGGTAACCCTGGACGCGGACAGTGCCAGTGCACCGCTGTCGGTCTCGGCCCTGGACGCCGACGGTTTCCGCGTACCCGTGGAGACCCGCGACATCCGGGTCAGTGCCGGCCCCGGGTTGCGGGTACAACCCAGCAGTACCGCCGGACTGACGGTGACGGCCACCGCCCCCGGCACCCAGCAGGCTTCGTCGGTCACGCTCACCGTCCTGGGTCGCAGCCTCACCGTGCCCGTGGCCATCGGCGCCCAGGAGAAGGTGCTCTCGGGTTTCGAGGACGCCGCCTCATGGACCGGCACGACCGCCCGGGCGACCGGCAATGTCACCCCGACCAGCGGCCACGACGGCTCTGCCGGTCTGCGTCTTGACTTCGACTTCACCCAGAGCACCGCGACCCGGGGGATGTTCGCCAATCCCCCGGCGCCGATCGCCGTACCCGGCCAGCCGAAGGCCCTCACGCTGTGGATCAACGGCACCGGGAAAGGTGAGTGGCCCCGGCTGCAGGTGACCCGTGGTGACGGCACGGTCACCAACCTGGACGGAGATCACGTCGACTGGACCGGGTGGCGCAAGGTGACCTTCCCGGTCCCGGCCGGCACGTCGTACCCGCTGACCCTGACTGCTTTGCGGTTCATGGAGATCCGCTCCGACGCGTCGTACACCGACCAGCTCGCGGTCAGTGATTTGCGCGCCGTCCTGCCACCCGACGTCGCCCAACCACCGTCGTCCTGGCGCGCCGACCCGGCCCTGATCAGCCAGGGCGATGTCGATTCCCGGCCACTGCGCGTCGCCGTCCTCAGCGACACCCAGTTCGTCGCCCGGGACGGCGCGGACGGCCCGGTCGTGCAGGCCGGTCGACGGGCACTGCGCGAGATCGTCGCCGCCAGACCGGATCAGCTGTTCATCGTGGGGGACTTCGTCGACGAGGCGTCGCCGGCCGACTTCGCACTGGCGAAGGCGGTGCTGGACCAGGAGGTCACCGGCAAGGTGCCGTGGACTTACGTGCCGGGCAACCACGAGGTCATGGGCGGGCCGTTGTCGAATTTCACGTCCGTCTTCGGCCCGACGACGACCCACCGGGTCATCGATCACACCGCGTTCATCACCCTGGACAGTTCGTCCGGCACCCTGCACCCCGGGGGTACCGACCAGCTGCAGATGCTCGAGCAGCAACTGAGCGCAGCAGCCGCCGACCGCTCGGTCACCGGTGTCGTGGTCCTGCACCACCACCCCATCGTCGACCCGCAACCGGACAAGGCCTCACAATTGACCGACCGCGTGGAGGCCGCGGCTTTGCAGCGCACGCTCGCGCAGTTCCGCAGCCGCACCGGCAAGTCGGTCGCCGACGTGAACGGCCACGTCGGGATCTTCTTCACCGACTCCGACGCCGGGGTGACACGTGTGATCAACGGCAACTCCGGGAAGTCACCGTCCGGAACCCCGGCGCAGGGCGGGTTCACCGGGTGGTCGATGCTCGGCATCGATCCCGCGGCCGGGCGGGTCGGCGGCACGCCGGCGCCGGGCACCGCCCGCACCCGGTGGTTGCAGGTGCAGACTCACGCCCGCGTCGACAGCCTGAGCCTGCAGGCGCCGGTGGCAGTGCGGGTCGGCGGCAGTGGCACCGTCAGCGCGACCATCACCCAGGACGGCGACCGGAAGGTTCCCGTTACCTGGCCGGTGACGGCGACCTGGGGCGGCGACGGGGTCCGCGTGGGCAGCGACCGCGACCGACACGCGGTACTGCGCCTGGACCCCGCCACCGGCGCGATCACCGGCCTCCGGCCGGGGACGGCAACACTGACGGTCACGGTCAACGGCGCGCACGCCGCCGCCCGGGTGACGGTGCGCTGAGGACACATCGGCCCGCGACCCGGTGACGGGTCGCGGGCCGACGTGCGTGCCCGGGATGGATCAGCGCAGGACCGACACCTCGGCGTACTCACGCACCCGACCGGCCAACCGCGCGAGGTGGTAGGTGGTGTCACCCCAGGAGTGCTCGACCTCGGTGATGGCGCTGGTGTAGTGCCCCACCGCGTACTCCGCGGTCATGCCGATGCCGCCGTGCAACTGGATCGCTTCCTGTCCGACCAACCGGGCGTTGCGGCCGGCAACCACCTTCAGCCGGGACGCGGCCAGGTCATCGAGCGGGTCCGCGGCGAGCGCCATTGCGGTGTACAGCACACTGCTGCGGACCAGTTCGAGCGCGACGTACATGTCGGCGGCCCGGAAGGTGAGGGCCTGGAACGTGGCGAGCGGGACCCCGAACTGTTTGCGGGTCTTGAGGTAGTCCACGGTCAGGTCGAGCGCGGCCTGCATTGCGCCGAACGCCTCGCTCTCGACGGCCAGGATGGCCAGGTTGGCGGCGGCGCGCAGCGCCTCATCGGTCGCCGCACCCGGCTGCCCGAGGGTGCACCCGGCGTACTCTCCAGCGCCACCCGCTCCTGCCCACCGGTCTCGACGATGAACAGCCCGGTCTGCTCCCCCACCTTCGCCGCGACGATCGCGTGGCTCGCGTCGGGCGCGTACCGCACCGGCTCCTTGACCCCGTCCAGCAGCCAGGTGTCACCGTCCTGGCGGGCGGTCACGTCGTACGGCGTGAGGGACCACGCGCAGCCGGGCTCGGCGATCGCCGTGACCACCAGGGTGTCCCCGCCGAGCAGCGGCGCGAGCAACTGCTCGTGCTGCTGCGCCGAGCCCAGACGGGCCAGCAACGTGGCCGCGGCGAGCGCATCGGCGTACGGCGATTGGATCCGACCGCGACCCAGCTCGACGGCCGCGACGCTCACCTCGACCGCCGATGCATCGGCGCCGCCGAAGTCCTCGGCGAAAGGCAGCGCGATCAGGCCGGTTTCGGCGATAGCGGTCCACGTGGCCTTGTCCAGCGGCTGCGGCCCGGTGGCCACCTCGCCGCCGGTGGATTCGGGCTGGTGACGCTTGGCCAGTTCGGCGACCGCGTCACGAAGGGCGAGCTGTTCTTCTTCGAACGTGAAGTCCATGGTGAGTGCCTTTCTTCGCGGCGTTAGGCGCGCAGCCCGAGGATGCCGCCGGCGATGATCTGTCGTTGCACCTCGTTGGAGCCGCCGTAGATCGATGCCTTGCGGAAGTTGAGATAGGTGGGGGTGGCGTGTGCGGTCCACGCCTCGAGTGAGGTGTCCTCCGGCTGCTGCCACAGCAGCGATGCCGGGCCGGCGATGTCGGCGAGCAGTTCCAGGGCGTCCTGCTGCAACTGGGTGCCCCGCAGTTTCACGATCGACGACGCCGGGTCGGGTCGGCCCTCCTTGGAACCGGCAGCGACCCGGATCACGGTCAGTTCCAGGGCGGCGACGCCGGCTTCGAGTTCCGCGATGCGGGCCGCGACCAGCGGTTCGTCGAGGAGGGTGCCGGTGTGCGTACGAGTCTGCGCCGCACGGGCTTTGGCGCCCGCGAGCACCTTCTTGATACTCGCGACCGGAGCCACACCGACCCGCTCGTTACCGAGCAGGAATTTGGCGTAGGTCCATCCGGCGTTGACCTCGCCGACGAGCTGGTCGGCGGGTACGCGGACGTTCTCGAAGAAGACCTCGTTGACCTCGTGACCGCCGTCGATCAGCTTGATCGGTCGCACCGTGATGCCGGGGGTCTTCATGTCGATCAGCAGGAAGGAGATGCCCTGCTGCTTCTTGGGCGCCTGCGGGTCGGTGCGCACCAGCGCAAAGATCCAATCGGCGTACTGGCCCAGGGTGGTCCAAGTCTTCTGCCCGTTGACCACCCATTCGTCGCCGTCGAGAACAGCGGTCGTTCGCAGGCTGGCCAGGTCCGACCCCGCGTCCGGCTCGGAGAAGCCCTGGCACCACCAGATGTCGAGGTTGGCCGTCGCCGGCAGGAAGCGCTCCTTCTGCTCCTGCGAGCCGAAGGCGGCGATCACCGGGCCCACCATGTTGGCGTTGAACGCCAACGGCGGCGGCACACTGGCGGCCTGCATCTCCTGCAGGTAGATGTGCCGCTGCAGATCGGTCCAGCCGCGGCCACCCCATTCGGCCGGCCAGTGCGGCACGGCCAGCCCGGCGGCGTTGAGGGTCTGCTGCGCCTCGATGAAGTCCTTCGGGTCGACCTCACCTCCGGCGGCCCATCGATCACGCAGATCCTGCGAGACCTTCGTGGTGAAGAAGTCGCGCATCTCGGTTTGGAATGCGCGGTCCTCGTCGGTCAGTTCGAGTCGCATGGGCCCTCCAGAGTTCGGCTACTACCCACTGTAATGAGCCTGTGAGGGGGTCACCACGCAGGGGTAAGCGCTTGCTCAGTTCCCGGCGACACGAAAGGGCCCTCCCGGACGCATCCGGGAGGGCCCTTCGCAGGGAGGGGTTAGCTCACTTGAGCTCGACGCTGGCGCCGGCGCCCTCGAGCTGCTCCTTGGCCTTCTCGGCCGCGGCCTTGTCGACCTTCTCCAGAACGGGCTTGGGGGCGCCGTCCACGAGGTCCTTGGCTTCCTTCAGACCCAGAGAGGTCAGCGCGCGGACCTCCTTGATGACCTGGATCTTCTTGTCACCGGCGGCGGTCAGGATGACGTCGAACTCATCCTGCTCGGCGGCGGCAGCGGCGTCGCCGCCACCCGCAGCCGGGGCGCCCGCAGCGGCAACCGCAACCGGAGCGGCCGCGGTGACGTTGAAGGTGTCCTCGAATTCCTTCACGAACTCAGAGAGCTCGATCAGGGTCATCTCCTTGAAAGCGTCAAGGAGCTCTTCGGTGCTGAGCTTCGCCATGATTGGCGTCCTTTCGTTATGCCGTGAGTGGCTGGTTTAACTGGATTGAGCTGAGATTCAGCTCTCGTCGCCACCCTCGGCGACGTCTTCGGTGGCCTCGGCTGCCGCCGGGGCTTCTTCGGTAGCCGGTGCCGCATCGGCAACCGGACCCTCCTGCTCGACCTTCGCCCGCAGAGCATCGACCGTGCGAGCGGCCTGGTTCAGCGGAGCGGCGAACAGGTAGACAGCCTGGCTGAGCGAGGCGTTCATCGCCCCGGCCAGCTTGGCCAGCAGGGTCTCGCGAGACTCGAGGTTCGCAAGCTTGGTGATGTCACCGGCCTCGAGCGGCTTGCCGTCAAGCACACCGCCCTTGATGACCAGCAACGGGTTGGCCTTGGCGAAGTCGCGCAGGCCCTTGGCCGCCTCGACCGGGTCACCGGTGACGAAGGCGATCGCGGATGGACCCTGCAGCATGCCGTCGAACGCGGTGACTCCCGCGTCCTTGGCGGCGCGCTCGGTGAGCGTGTTCTTCACCACGGCGTAGGTCGCGTGCTCGCGCAGCGAGTTACGCAGCTCGGTCAGCTGCGCCACGGTCAGGCCGCGGTACTCGGTCAACACGGCCGCGCCCGACTCCCGGAACTTGTCCGTGAGTTCGGCAATGGCAGCGGACTTGTCAGCCTTCGCCATGCGGACCTCCTTCGTGGGTGTGCCGGTGGATCTGGCTGCACGAAAAGCCCCAGCGCAGATGCGCCAGGGCTCACGGGGTCTCCGCACGTCGTACGGGAAACGTGGTGCTCTTGCTCACCTGCGCAGGTCGCCGCTTCGTGCGGGCCTTCGGTCTTCGGGCGAACCCGGGAGACAACCGGCGGTCATTGGTGTTACCAGGGTACGGCGTGCGGCTGCTCCCCGCCAAATCGCTGCGGCTGGTCACATCGACGCGCGGAGGCGCGTGAGCAGACGCATGAGCAGATCAGCGGCAATCGACAGTCGGGCGGAAGAATTCCGGAGCGTACGACCGCTGGATTGCAGATCGCCGCTGTACTGATTGCGACTCGGGCTTGGATCAGGCGCACAACAGGGACTCTCGACCCGTCCGCGCGGCCACCACCCGAGGTACGCCCGCACAACAGGGACTCTCGACCCGTCCGCGCGGCCACCACCCGAGGTACGCCCGCACAACAGGGACTCTCGACCCGTCCGCGCGGCCACCACCCGAGGTACGCCCGCACTACAGGGACTCTCGACCCGGGCACGAAGCGGTACATACGCAGACGGGCCGCGAAGACCGGAGTCTTCGCGGCCCGTGCGCGATACCGAGGGACGATCAGGCGTTCGCCGGGGCGTCTTCCTCGAGCAGGTTGCGGGTCTTGTTGTAGTCCAACGGGATACCCGGGCCCATCGTGGTCGACATGGTCGCCTTGCTGATGTAGCGACCCTTCGAAGCGGTCGGCTTCAGACGCAGGATCTCATCGAGCGCCGCGGCGTAGTTCTCCACCAGTGCCTTCTCATCGAACGAAGCCTTGCCGATGATGAAGTGCAGGTTGGAGTGCTTGTCGACGCGGAACTCGATCTTGCCGCCCTTGATGTCGGACACGGCCTTGGCCACGTCCATGGTCACGGTGCCGGTCTTCGGGTTCGGCATCAGGCCACGCGGACCGAGGACCTTACCCAGACGACCCACCTTGCCCATCAGGTCCGGGGTCGCGACGACGGCGTCGAAGTCGGTCCAGCCACCGGCGACCTTGGCGATCAGGTCATCGGAGCCCACGAAGTCGGCGCCGGCGGCCTCGGCTGCGGCGGCCTTGTCACCGTTGGCGAAGACCAGCACACGGGCGGTCTTGCCGGTGCCGTGCGGCAGGTTGACGGTGCCGCGGACCATCTGGTCGGCCTTGCGCGGGTCGACACCCAGACGGAACGCGACCTCGACGGTCGAGTCGTACTTGGTGGTCGCCGACTCCTTGGCCAGACGGACCGCTTCCAACGGGCTGTAGAGCTCGTTGTGGTCGATCTTGCTCTCCGCGGCGCGGTAGGACTTGCTGCGCTTCATGATTTCTCCTTGAGATTTCGAAAGGGAGTTGTGGTTGTGCGGGCCAGCGCTCGGCCCAACCACGGACTACGGGTGAGCTCAGAGCTCAGAGTTCGTGGGAGCGACTTCTCGCACTCGGCTTCCGGCCGGCGGCTCGGCTAACGCCTCACCGACAACCTCCGCCTCGCGCTTCGTCGTCACTCCGTGTCGATACCCATCGAACGAGCCGTACCGGCGATGATCCGCTCGGCCATCTCGATGTCGTGGGCGTTCAGGTCGGCCATCTTCTGCTCGGCGATCGCACGGACCTGGTCCTTGCTCAGCTTCGCGACCTTGGTCTTGTGCGGCTCACCTGAACCCTTGGCGACGCCGGCGGCCTTCTTGATCAGCTCGGCGGCCGGCGGGGTCTTGGTGATGAAGGTGAAGGAGCGGTCTTCGTAGACCGTGATCTCCACCGGGATGACGTTGCCGCGCTGGGCTTCCGTCGCGGCGTTGTAGGCCTTGACGAACTCCATGATGTTGACGCCGTGCTGACCCAGCGCCGGACCGACGGGCGGGGCGGGGTGGCGGCGCCAGCCTGGATCTGCAGCTTGATGAAGCCGGAGACCTTCTTCTTGGGGGGCATGCTTGAGTTTCCTTACGTGGTGATGGGCCTACGCCATGGGCGATGACCCGGTTGCATTGCTCCGACCGGCTGGCCGAAGCGGGTGTCGGAGAATCAGATCTTGGCGACCTGGTTGAACGACAGTTCGACCGGCGTTTCGCGGCCGAAGATCGAGACCAACACCTTCAGTTTCGCAGTGTCGGTGTTGATCTCGGAAATCGTGGCGGGCAGCGTCTCGAACGGACCCTCCATGACGGTGACGGATTCGCCGACCTCGAAGTCGACCTCGACCGGAGCGGCCCCGCCGCTGCGGCTCGGGGTCGTCTTGGTGGGAGCCGGCGTCTCGCCCTCGGGAGTCTGGTCCTCGAAGACCGGGTTGAGCATCGTGACGACCTCGTCGATCGACAGCGGGCTCGGCTCGTGGGCGTTACCGACGAAGCCGGTCACGCCCGGGGTGTGGCGAACCGCGCCCCAGGAGTCGTTGGTCAGCTCCATCCGCACCAGCACGTACCCGGGCATCCGCACGCGGGTACCGGTCTTCGGCTGGCCGTTCTTGATCTCGCGGTACTCCTCCATCGGGACCTCGACCTGGAAGATGTAGTCCTCCATGTTGAGCGAGACGATGCGGGTCTCGAGGTTGGCCTTCACGCGCTTCTCGTAGCCGGCGTAGGAGTGGATGACGTACCAGTCGCCCCACTGTGACTTCAGGTCCGCGATGAACGCCTCACGCTGCTCCTCGGCGGTCAGCGCAACGGCCTCCTCCTCGGCCAGCGCAACGGCCTCCTCCTCGGTGGCCTCGGCCAGCTCGGGGTCGGCAGCCTCGTCGGCAAGAACCTCGGCCTCATCGGCAATCGCGTCGCGCTCAGCGTCGACCGCGAGTTCGGCCTCATCCTCGGCCACGGCCTCGTCGATGGTCTCGTCGTCGACCGGCTCGGCAGCCAGCTCTTCACCGGTGTCCGCGTCGTGGATGGCGGTCTCCTCGGCGTACAGCTCGGTGGTGTCGGTCGCCTCGGCCTGCTCGGAGTCGATATCGCCGTCCGCGACATCGAGATCGTTGTCGATCTCGTCGAGGTTCGGCGTCCACTGATCCGTCATGACCTTGCTTCCCTTGGTTGATTCGATTGGTTCGTGTCGCGGCGCGCACTCGCGCTGTCAGCGGCCCCTGAGCGGGGGCTGCGTCAGGAGGACGTGCCCGACGACCCGAAGATCCAGCTGACCAGGTGACTGAACAACTGGTCGAGCCCGACGACGTACGCCATGATCACGCAGATGAAAACCACCGCGATGACGGTGTAGTTCACCAACTCCTGACGCGTCGGGTAGACCACCTTGCGCATCTCGGCGATGACCTGGCGGATGAACAGCCAGATGCGCGAGAACAGCCCACGCTTCGCCGGCGTGGCGCCCTGCGCCTCACCGCGATCCGTCGTGCTGGCCTGCGTCACGTCGTCTGCTTCCGTCGATCGGTCCGGCGCCTCCGCGTGGAAACGCCGTCTGCCAGCCACCGCACGCTGCCGTGCGACGGCCTCGCAGGGCACGAGGGACTCGAACCCCCAACCCCCGGTTTTGGAGACCGGTGCTCTACCAATTGAGCTAGTGCCCTTCGAGGAAAACGGGCATGCCGAAACAGCCTGATGTTTTCATCGGTGTGTCAAGCATACGGGCCGCCCGGCCAAGTACCTAACCAGCGCTCATCCAAGCCTGGCCTGCCGCGCTCGGCAGTAGCGTCGTGGCCATGACCGGGCGCCGCGACCTGACGACCTTGCCCAAAGCGCATCTGCATCTGCACTTCACGGGTTCGATGAGCCTGCCCACGCTGCACGAGTTGGCTGCCGAGCGCGGCGTACGCCTGCCCGAGGCGCTCAAGAGCGGCTGGCCCCCGAAACTGTCCGGGGCCGACGAGCGCGGCTGGTTCCGGTTCCAGCGCTTGTACGACGCGGCCCGGGCGTGCGTGCGCGGCGAGGACGATCTGCGCCGCCTGGTCCGCGAAGCCGCGCAGGCCGACGCCGCCGAGGGCTCACGCTGGCTGGAGTTGCAGGTCGACCCCACGTCGTACGCCGGGCCGCTGGGCGGCATCTCCCCCGCCTTGGAGGTGATCCTCGACGAGGCCCGGGCCGCCGGCGCCGGGACGGGCACCGGGGTCGGCATCATCGTGGCCGCCTCCCGCATCCGCCATCCCCTGGATGCCCGGATCCTGGCCCGGTTGGCTGCGCGGTACGCCGGCCAGGGACCCGGTGAGGTCCTCGCGTTCGGGTTGAGCAACGACGAGCGGCGCGGCGACACCGATGACTTCGCTCCCGCCTTCGCCATTGCGCGGCGCGCCGGACTGGCCCGGGTGCCGCACGCCGGCGAATTGCTCGGCCCCGAATCGGTCACGCAGACCCTTGATGCACTGGCGCCGGACCGGCTGGGACACGGCGTGCGCAGTGTCGAGGACGCCGACGTGCTGGCCCGGATTGTCGATGAGGGCGTCGCCCTGGAGGTGTGTCCCCGCTCGAACATCGCGCTCGGTGTGTACGCCGATGCGGCGGAGGTGCCGCTGCACCAGTTGGTCGACGCGGGAGCCATGATCGCGCTCGGCGCGGACGACCCGTTGCTCTTCGGCAGCCGGTTGGTCGACCAGTATGAACTGGCCCGCGACCAGGGGTTCTCCGACGAGGGACTGGCCGACCTCGCCCGATCCTCGGTGCACGCCTCACTCGCGCCGCCGGCGACGAAGGCCGCGATCCTTGAGGAGATCGACGACTGGCTGACTACAACTCCAGACCCACCAGCACCGGTTCGTTGACCAGCGTCACCCCGAAGGTGTCCCGCACCCCGTCGCGCACCTGCCGAGCCAACGCCACGATCTGCTCGCCGGTCGCGCCGCCACGGTTGGTGATCGCCAACGGGTGCTTGGTTGACAGGGCCGCTGGGCCGGGCAGACCGTAACCCTTGCCGAAGCCGGCCCGTTCGATCAGCCACGCGGCCGGCAGCTTCACGAGGCCGTCCGGGGCAGCAAAGCGTGGTGGCGCCTGCCCCGCACGCTGCGCAACCTCGTCGGCGACGGCTGGCCGGACGATCGGGTTGGTGAAGAACGATCCGCAGGACCAGGTGTCCGGATCGTCGGCCTCCAGCACCATCCCGCGCCGCCTGCGCTGGACGAGGACCGCCTCGCGGACGTCGCCCAGGGGCGCCCGCTGGCCCTGTTCGATACTCAACTGGGCGGCCAGATCGGCGTACCGGACGGGGGTCGAGAGCGGCTGGGGGTGCAGTTGAAAGGCCACTTCGAGCACGACGTACCGGCTACCGAAGGGGTCCTTACGGGTGCGTTTGAAGATCGAGTCACGGTAGGCGAACTGTGCGTCGGCAGCCGCGAAGGTGCGGATCATCCCGGTGACTCGGTCGAGGGTGCGGACCTGCGCGATGGTCTGGGCTACCTCCTGGCCGTAGGCGCCGACGTTCTGCACCGGGGTGGCGCCGGCCAGGCCCGGGATCCCGGAAAGAGCTTCCAGGCCCGACCACTCCTGCTCGCAGGCGTAGGCGACGAAGTCGTCCCACGGCTCGCCCGCGGACACCCACACGTAGGCACCGCTGCATTCGTCCAAGGACTCGGTGCGCACGCCGGTGTTGGCAACCTGCACGACGGTGCCCGGGAAACCTGCTTCCCCGATGACGACGTTCGAGCCACCGGACAGCACCAACAGCGGTTCGTCAGCGTCGTCGACCTCGCGCACGGCATCGACGAGTTCATCGGTGGTCTCGGCGACGACGTACCGGCCGGCGGGGCCACCGACCCGCATCGTGGTGTGCTCGGTCAGCGGCTCCTGCGAGGTCTCCTTCACAGACGAACCGTCACGCTGGTCTTCGCCAGGACCTTCGCACCACCGGCCGTCGCGGTCAGGTCCACGGTCGCGATGCCGTCATCGATGCTCTTGACGAAACCGGTCACCTCGATCTGCGCTCCGCCCTCGTAGGGCACCGGCACGGGAGCGCTGAAGCGGGTGCTGTAGCCGGTGATCCGACTCGCGTCGCCGATCCAGCGGCCGACGATTTCACCGGCCGCGCCCATGGTCCACATCCCGTGCGCGATGACGTCCGGGAGGCCGACGCTCTTGGCGAACCGCTCGTCCCAGTGAATGACGTTGAAGTCGCCGCTGGCTCCGGCGTACCGGATCAATCGGGCTCGATCGACATCGACCGTGAGGGTCGGCAGTTGGTCACCCACGCTGATCCGGGTCAGGTCAATCATCACGCGTCACCTCGGATCACCAGGACGCTGCGCGCTTCGCAGACGGGTTCGCCGGCCGTGGTCTGGATGGCGGTGGACAAGGTGACCATCGAATGGCCGCCGGCAGAACGCACTGACTCCACCGTCGTCGCGGCACTGACCTCGTCACCGGCCACCAGCGGACGGTGGTGGGTGAAGGCCTGCTCACCGTGCACCAGTCGCGCGAAGTCGATCTCGGCCTCCGGGTCGAGGATGACGGCGCCCTCGGCACGTTGGGCGATCACGATCGCGAAGGTCGGCGGCGCGATCACGTCGGCGAAGCCGCGCTCTCGCGCCACCTGCGGGTCCGTGTGCGCGGGATCGGAGGCGCCCACGGCGGCAGTGAACTCACCGATCTTGGCCCGCGACACGACGTACGGGGAAATGGCTGGATAGGTGCGCCCTTGCACCGCTGGATTGACCGGCATGACCACAAATCTAACGAGTAGGCGGGCATGCGAAAGCGCCACCCCGGTGCCCGGGGTGGCGCTTTACGAAACCGGTGAGATCAGCGGGTTTCGCGGTGCGCGGTGTGCTTGCCGCAGCGCGGGCAGAACTTGGCCAGCTCAACCCGGTCGGGGTTGTTGCGGCGGTTCTTCTTGGTGATGTAGTTGCGCTCCTTGCACTCCGTGCACGCCAAAGTGATCTTCGGGCGAACGTCTGCGCTCTTGCTAGCCACGGGGCAACCTGCTCTCGGTGTTCTTGGTACGTACGGGTCCGGATGATCCGGACATTGCTGACGGGGTGGTCAGCAGTTGACTTGCGCCAGTAGCGGGGGCGGGGCTCGATCCCGCGACCTCACGATTATGAGTCGTGCGCTCTAACCAGCTGAGCTACCCCGCCTCGATCAACACCCGGGATGCTTCGCGCATTCCAGACGTTCATCAGAGCCCCCAAACGGAATCGAACCGTTGACCTTCTCCTTACCATGGAGACGCTCTGCCGACTGAGCTATAGGGGCCGGCTCCGCAGGCGCACAAATGTCCTTCTTCCGAAGGGATTTTGCGCGCTAGCAGCGCGTCGAAGAGGCTACCTCAGGTGGGCGGTGAACCTGAAATCGAGGCGGCGAGGAAGCCGTGAGCGGCCGCCTGAGGGGTTTGGAAGTGGTCGCCCCACGGCATGGTGTCCGCAGGGCAACCACTTCCAGAGCGCCGGTCATGTCAGCTGCCGCACGCTGCCGCGGACCAACTCGGTGCCCTTCTTCAGGTTGCGCAGCGACATCTCCCACGATCCGTCCTGCCCGCCAGGGTGCGCGACGAACTTCACCGTGCCGGGGATGGTGACCGGCTTGCGGAACTCCATCTGGGTCACGTACGCCGCGGGCAGGCGGGAGTCCAACGCCGCCAGCATCGCGGCCTGGCTCCACATCCCGTGGGCGATGGCCGTCGGGAAGCCCATGGCCTTCGCCGACAGGGCCGACATGTGGATGGGATTGACATCGCCGCTGACCCGGGAGAACTGCCGGCCGAGGTCGCCGGGCAGCCGCCAGATCGCGCCCGGGCCGTCGACACCATCACCGGAGTCGACCTTCTCCGGCACGTCCCCGGCGATCTTCTGGCCGCGGTAGAGGTACACCGCCAGGCCCTCCCAGACCAGCTCCTGGCCGACGTATCCGCGGGAGATGACGTCGACCTGGACACCGGCCCGGTGCGGCCGGGCGTTCTGCGCCCACGTCTCGAGCGTGAGCTCCTCAGTCAGCAGGACGGGCCGGTGCTGGGTCAGCCGATTGCTCAGGTGCACACTGCCCATCAGCGGATACGGATATCTCTTGTCAGCGAACAGCGTTGCCTGTAAAGGGAATACAAGATTGTGCAGGTAGGTGCTGGGGAGCTCGTTGAGCAACGGGAAACGGCACACGTGGTCGTAGTTCGCGAGCGCGTCGACGTCGACGGTGATCCCGGCCTGGCGGACCTTGAGGTCCGGCAGAGGTGCCTGACCGGTGCGGCCGCGCGAGGAGGCGACCGCACCGGCGAAGACCTTGGCGAGGACCGGCGTCGAGGCCAGCTCGATGGTGTCGGTCGGCATGGAGACAGACACGCCGGCTCAGGCGCCCAGTTGAGAGTGACCGCACACCCGCAGCACCTGGCCGGTCACCCCGGCCGAACCCGGCTCAGCGAGGAAGGCGATGGCCTCCGCGACGTCCACCGGCAGGCCACCCTGCATGAGGGCGTTGATCCGGCGGCCCACCTCACGGGTCGCGAACGGGATCTTGGCGGTCATCTCGGTCTCGATGAAGCCCGGAGCGACGGCGTTGATGGTGATCTGCCGGGGTGCCAGCTCAGGAGCCTCAGCCCGCACCAGACCCATGACGCCGGCCTTGGAGGCCGCGTAGTTGGCCTGGCCGCGGTTGCCGCCGATACCCGAGGTGGAGGCGACGCCGATGATGCGCCCGCCCTCCTTGAGGCCGCCGGGAAGCGACGGGTCGAGCAGCGTCGCGTTGATCGCCATCTCCGCTTTGATGTTGACCGCGATGACGCTGCCCCAGCGATCCTTGTCATCGTTGACGAAGAGCTTGTCGCGGGTGATGCCGGCGTTGTGCACGATCGCGGCCAGCTTGTCGCCCTTGCGCGCGACGGCCTCGGCGATCTTCGCCCCGGCGTCGGGAGCGGTGATGTCCAACTGCAGCGCGACGCCGCCGATCTTGTTGGCGACCTTGGCCAGCGACTCACCGGCGGCCGGGATGTCGACCACGATGACCGTGGCACCCTGCCGCGCGAAGACCTCGGCGATCTTGGCACCGATGCCGCGTGCGGCACCGGTCACGACGGCGACCTCGCCCTTCAGCGGCACCCGCCAGTCCTCGACCTCGGGCACCGGAGCGGCACCGACGCGCAGGGGCTGGCCCCCGACGTACGCCGATCGGCTGGACAGGAAGAACCGCACCGGCGAGGCGAGCACCTCGGGCTCGTCGAAGGCGTCCCGGGACAGCCAGATCAGGTTGGCCGTGGCGCCGCGCAGCAGTTCCTTGCCGATCGACCGCATGATGCCCTCGAGCGCCTGCTGGGCGGCCGCGGCCTCGGGATCGTCCTGCTCGGCCGGCGGCGTGGCGATGATCAGCGCGCGGGCGCTCTTGCCCAGCGCCTTGACCGCGGGAGCGAAGGTCGCCCGGAACGACTCCAGGTCGTCGATGGTGCGAATGCCCGTGGCGTCGTAGACCGCCGCGCCGAGGGAGCCCTTGTCGTACGTTGACTCGGGGGTCGCGGTGAGGACCGCGGCGCCCGAGGACTCGACGATCGAGGTCAGGGCCTTCGCGATGTTGCCGCCGTCGAAGGAGCCGATCGCGACGGGTCCGGTGGTGAGGTCCTGGCCGGGCTCGTAACGGCGCAGCACCGGCGGCTTGGGCAGTCCGACCGTGCCGGCGATCTTCCGGCCGAGCGGGTTCTTGTTGACGAAGTTGCTGTAGTTGTCAGCCATCACACTGCCTCCAGAATCGCGACGACGCCCTGGCCACCTGCGGCGCAGATGGAGATCAGCCCGCGGCCGGAGCCCTTCTCATGCAGCATCTTGGCCAGCGTGGCCACGATGCGGCCGCCGGTGGCGGCGAACGGGTGGCCTGCGGCCAGCGACGAGCCGTTGACGTTCAGCTTGCTGCGATCGATGGAGCCCAGCGGCGCGTCGAGACCCAGGCGCTCCTTGCAGAACTCCGGGCTCTCCATGGCAGCCAGGTGACACAACACCGTGGCGGCGAAGGCCTCGTGGATCTCGTAGAAGTCGAAGTCCTGCAGCGACAGGTTGTTGCGTTTCAGCAGCCGAGCGATCGCGTAGGGCGGGGCCATCAGCAGACCCTCGGCGCCGTTGACGTAGTCGACCGCGGCAGCCTCTCCGTCGACGAACCGGGCCAACGGCTCGATGTGGTGCTCGTCGGCCCACTCCTTCGAACCGAGCAGCACCGCCGAGGCCCCGTCGGTCAGCGGGGTGGAGTTGCCGGCCGTCATGGTCGCGCCCTCGCCCTTGCCGAAGACCGGCTTGAGCTTGGCCAGCTTCTCGACCGAGGTGTCGGGACGCAGGTTGTTGTCCTTGCTGACCCCCAGGTAGGGGGTGATCAGGTCGTCGAAGAAACCGCGGTCGTAGGCAGCGGCGAGATTCTGGTGGCTCCTGACCGTCAGCTCGTCCTGCGCCTCGCGGGTGATGCCCCACTCCTTGGTGGTGATCGCCTGGTGGTCACCCATCGCCAGTCCGGTGCGCGGCTCGGCGTTCTTGGGTTGCTCCGGAGCCAGCTGGCCGGGGCGGATCTTGGTCAGCGCCTTGATCCGGTCGCCGGTGGACTTGGCGTAGTTGGCCTTCATCAGGGTGCGACGCAGGTCGTCGTTCAGGGCCAGCGGAGCATCGGAGGTGGTGTCGGAGCCGCCGGCGATCGCCGAGTCGATCTGCCCGAGGGCGATCTTGTTGGCGGTCAGGATCGCGGTCTCCAGGCCGGTGCCGCAGGCCTGCTGCACGTCGTACGCCGGGGTGGTCGGCGAAAGGTGGGAGCCGAGCACCGACTCACGAGTCAGGTTGAAGTCGCGGGCGTGCTTGATGACCGCGCCCGCCGCGACCTCGCCGAGTTGCTCGCCGCCGAGGCCGTAGCGGGCGACCAGGCCGTCGATGGCGGCGGTCAGCATGTCCTGGTTGGACGCCTTGAGGTATTTACCGCCCGAACGGACGAACGGAAGGCGGTTGCCGCCGAGGACATAGACGTCACGTGGACTGCTCATCGCAGGTCTCCTGATGATGGACGGGCCCCGGAGGGGCGTAGTGGCCGGGGGCATTTTTACCGATACCGAGAGTAGCAGGTACGCCGGGTTTCGGATACTGTGGGCACCATGTCCACTACCGATTCGGCGACCCGCCCCGACGGACGGGACACCCGTTGGACGGCGCATCGCGCCGAGCGCCGACGAGAACTCATCGAGGCCGCGCTGCGTGCGATCCGGGCTCACGGTGCCACGGTGGGGATGGACGAGATCGCCGCCGAGGCCGGTACCTCCAAGACCGTGATCTACCGCCATCTCGGCGACCGGCTGGGGCTGTACCTGGCGGTCTGCGAGGCCGTCGACGACATCATCCTGGGCGACTTCGGCAAAGCCATGTCGGCCAGCGGGATCCAGATCGGCACCGACGATCTCTTCGAGGGTGACCCCTACGACGTCCTGGTCGCCGTCATCGGGTCCTACCTGTCGCTGGTCGAACGGGATCCGGAGGTCTACCGCTTCGTCACCCGGCGCCCGCTGGTCGACCTGCCGCCGGAGACCGACCCGGTGATCGGCCTGACCGACGCCATCGCGGATTCCCTGACCGACATCTTCCGGACCGCGTTGTCGGCCCGCGGCGAGGACACCGGCGCCGCTGACAGTTGGGCGCACGGCCTGGTCGGGTTCGTGCGGGAGGCCGCGGACCGCTGGCTGGCCGACCCCGAGCGTCAGCCGCGCGAGGAGGTCGTACGGCACCTGGCCCGGTTCGCCAGCGTCGGACTGAGCGGCGTCCTGGACCTGCACTGAACCGCTGACCCATGGATCACCCGTGGGCGATACGAGAGGGTAGATCAATGTCGAGCACCCTGACCGAGACCGCTGCGCCCGCCGACGCCCGCGCCGACGAACTGCGTGCCCTGCTGGACGGGCCGTGGCGCGAATTGCGCGACCGCTTCCGTGCTGAGATCGAGCCGCAGATGGTCCTGGCCGAGCCGGGACGGTCGATCGAGGAGAATCGTGCCCGAGTGACCCGACAGTTACTGTCACTTGCCGAAAAAGGTTACGGCCGAGTGGGATTCCTGACCGAGTACGGCGGCGAGTACGACTACGGCGCATCGTGCGTTCTGTTCGAGATGCAGGCGTACGGCGACCTGTCCTTGACGGTGAAGACCGGGGTTCAGTTCGGGCTCTTCGGCGGCGCGGTCCAGCGGCTGGGCACCCAGCGCCACCACGCGGCGTACCTGGAAGACATCATGACCGGCAAGCTGCTGGGGTCGTTCGCGATGACCGAGGAGGGCCACGGCTCCAACGTGCAGCGACTGGAAACGACGCTGACCTACGACGTCGACGCCGGCGATTTCGTCCTGCACTCCCCCACGCCCAGTTCGATCAAGACCTACATCGGCAACGCGGCGCGGGATGCGCAGATGGCAGTCGTCTTCGCCCAGTTGGTCGTGCCGGCGGGCGCTCAGGGCGTGCACGCCGTCCTGGTGTCCGTGCGCGACGGTGACGGTAGACCGTTGCCCGGCGTGACGATCGGCGACAACGGCCCGAAGGCCGGCCTGCCCGGCGTGGACAACGGGACGTTCCTCTTCGATCAGGTCCGGGTGCCCCGCGAGAACCTGCTGAACGCCTACGGCGACGTCGCCGCGGACGGCAGCTACACCTCGCCGATCAAGGGCGAGAACAAGCGGTTCTTCACCATGCTGGGCACGCTGGTGCGCGGCCGGGTATGCGTTGGCGGCGGCGCCGCGGCCTCGGCGAAGAAGGCCCTGGTGATCGCGTTGCGTTACGGCACGCGGCGTCGGCAGTTCGAGGCGCCGAGTGGTGAGCAGGAGAACGTGATCCTGGATTACCTTGCCCACCAACGCAAACTGTTCCCCCGCCTCGCCCGCTCGTATGCGCTGTCCTTCGCGCAGAACGAGCTGACTTCTCGCTTGCAGGCCCTGCAGGGTGAAGGCGCGCAACCCGACGAGCAGGGCCAGCGCGAGCTGGAGGGCCTGGTGGCCGGGATGAAGGCGCTGAGCACCTGGCATGCCATCGACACCATCCAGACCTGCCGTGAGGCGTGCGGCGGTGCGGGCTACATCAGCGAGAACGAACTGGGCCAGATGCGCGCCGACACCGATGTCTTCGCCACCTTCGAGGGCGACAACACCGTGCTGTTGCAACTGGTCGCCAAGGGTTTGCTCACCGAGTACAAAGAGACGTTCTCGGACTTGGACGCGGCCGATCTGGTCGGGCTGATCACCCGGCAGGTCGGAAACACCCTCGTGGAGAAAACAGCCGGGCGGGCGGGACTGCAGAAGCTGGTCGATGCCGTCACCCCTCGCAACGACGAGACGGCGCTGGACAACCGCGGGTGGCAGTTGTGGATGTTCCGCGAGCGCGCCGACCACCTCCTGGAGACGGTCGGGATGCGGCTGCGCCGGGCAACCCGCGAGAACGCCTTCGAGCTGTTCAACAACGCTCAGGACCACGTGCTGGCCGCGGCCCGCGCCTATATCGAGGAGTTCATCCTCACCGAAGCGACCGCCGCATGGCAGGACATGCCGCAAGGACCGGCCCGCGACATGCTCAGCAAGGTGATCGACCTGTACGCGCTGTCCTCCATCGAGACCGACAAGGGATGGTTCCTCGAGCACGGCCGCCTGACCGACAAGCGATCCCGGTTGGTGACCGCGACCGTCAACGACCTGTGCCAGGCCCTGCGGCCGGAGGTCGACACGTTGACCCGGGCACTCGGCGTACCCGAACAGTTGATCGTGGCGCCGATCGTGCGGAACTAGCGCGGAGCACGACGAAGGCCCGGCCACCTCTTGGTGGCCGGGCCTTGCTGCGTCTGGTGCCAGGTGAAGGATTCGAACCTTCGTAGCTTTCGCGACGGATTTACAGTCCGCTCCCATTGGCCGCTCGGGCAACCTGGCGCGATGGACGCGGGACCGAGGATAACAAGTGACGCCGGGTCGGAGCGAATCCTCCCGTCGCGGGATACTGAGGGCAGACCCGACCGGTAGCAAAGGAGCGCACACCATGGCCGATTCCTCGTTCGACATCGTCAGCAAGCTGGACAGCCAGGAGATCAACAACGCCGTCAACCAAGCGGCGAAGGAGATCAGCACTCGGTACGACTTCAAAGGTGTCGACGCCGAGGTCAGCCTGTCCGGGGAGAAGATCTTGATGAAGGCCAACAGCGAGGAACGCACTCTTGCGGTCCTGGACGTGTTGCAGAGCAAGCTGATCAAGCGCGGTGTGTCCCTGAAGGTCCTGGACCTGTCCAACGACGGGGAGCCGAAGCTGTCCGGCAAGGAGTACCGGCTCGAAGCGGCCCTCAAGGAGGGCATCAGCCAGGAGGACGCCAAGAAGATCTCCAAGATCATCCGCGACGAAGGCCCCAAGTCGGTCAAGGCCCGCATCGAGGGTGACGAACTGCGGGTCACCTCCAAGTCGCGGGACGACCTGCAGGAAGTGCAGCGCCTCCTGAAGGCCGCGGATCTGGACGTGGCGTTGCAGTTCACCAACTACCGGTAACCGCTGTCAGCCGACCGGGCGCTCCGGCAGTACGGCGTCCAGCAGCGTCCGGGTGTAGTCCGACTCGGGCGCGTCGAAAAGCTCCGCCGCGGAACGGTATTCCTGTGTCTTGCCGTTCTGCAGCACCAGCACGTCGTGGCTCATCTGTTGCACGATGGCCAGATCGTGCGCGATGAACAGGTACGTCAAGCCGAGGTCGACCTGCAACCGGGTGAGCAACGCCAGGACCTTGGCCTGGATCGACACGTCCAGTGACGCGGTCGCTTCGTCCAGGATCATCACCGAGGGCTCCAGCGCCAGCGCCCGAGCGATCGAAACCCGCTGGCGCTGCCCGCCGGACAGCTCGTGCGGGTAGCGCTGCGCCATCTGCGCTGGCAGCTCCACCAGACCCAGTAATTCGCGGATCCGCTCGTCGCGAGAACCCTTGTGCAGGCCGTGCACGATCAGCGGCTCGGCGATCGAATCCTGCACGCGCGCTTTGGGATCCAGTGACGAGAACGGATCCTGGAAGACCATGGCCAGCTTGCGGCGTACCTGACGGGAACGCCGCTTGCCCAACAGCTCGTCGCCCTCCAGGACGGCCGATCCCGCGTCCGCCGCAACGATGCCGGTCAGCGCGTTGGCGATGGTGGATTTACCCGAGCCGGACTCCCCTACGATGCCGAGGGTGTGCCCGCGTCGCAGGGTGAACGACACGTCGTCGACCGCGTGCACTTCTTCCTTGCCGCTCGGCGTACTCACGGAGAACCGCACGTCGAGTCCGGACACCTCCAGCACCACCGGTTGCTCCGGATCCGCCGGCGCCGGATGGTGTTTGCCGATGACGGGCCGTGCTTGCAGCAACTCCTGGGTGTAGGCGTCGCTGGGATCGTCGAGCAGTTCCAGGATCGGGCGGTGCTCGATCGCGTCGCCGTGGCGCAACACCAACACGTCCTCCGCGACGCGGCTGATCACGCCCAGGTCGTGACTGATCCAGACGACGGCGGTCCCGGTGCGTTGCTGCAGGTCCTTGACCAGGTCGATGATCTGGGCCTGGGTGGTCACATCCAGTGCCGTCGTGGGCTCGTCGGCGATCAACAGCTCGGGGTCGTTGGCCAGCGCGATGGCGATCATCACCCGCTGGCGCTGGCCGCCGGACAATTGGTGCGGGTACGCCGAGAGCCGGGCCTCCGGCTTCGGGATCCCTACCGCTTCGAGCAGCTCCAGTGCTCGCGCACGAGCCTCTCGGCGACTGGCGTGCCGGTGCACCTCGATCGGCTCGGTGATCTGCCGCTCCAGGGTGAGCAGCGGGTTGAGCGAGGTGGCCGGATCCTGGAAGACGAAACCGACCGTGTTGCCGTGCACCGCCCGCAGCGCCGCCGGCGAGGCACCCACCAACTCCTGCCCGGACAGTTTGCTCGAGCCGGTCACCCGGGAGGCCGGAGCATCGAGCAGACCGGTGGCGGCCAGCACGGTCAGCGACTTACCGGATCCGGACTCTCCCACGATGCCGAGCGTCTGGCCCTTCTGGACCGCGAACGACACGCCGTGCACGATCTCCCGTCGGCCGATCGCGACCTTGAGGTCACGGACGTCGAGGACCACCTCGCTCATCGGCGCTTCCTCGCTTCCATGATCGAGCGTTGCTTGGGATCCATGACGTCCCGCAGACCGTCACCGACGAGGTTGAACGCCAGGACGGTGATGAAGATCGCGGCGCCGGGGAAGACGCTCATCCACCACGCCTGACCGACGAATCCCTGTGCGTCGTAGAGCATCCGGCCCCACGAGGGTTGCGGCGGCTGCACTCCGAGACCCAGGAACGACAGGGCGGCTTCGGACAGGATGGCGAAGGCCAGCGACAGTGACGTCTGCACCATCAACGGAGCCGCGATGTTGGGCAGGATCCGCTTCAACAGGATCCGCCACGTCGGAGTGCCCATCGTCTGGGACACCTGCACGAACGTCTCCGTGCGCGCGGACAGGGTGCTGGCGCGCGCGACCCGCGCGAAGATCGGGGTGTAGACCACCCCGATCGCCAGGGTGGTGCTGGCCACGCTCGGACCGAGGATCGCGATGATGGCCAGGGCCAGCAGGATCACCGGGAAGGCGAACATCACGTCCACGATCCGCATCAGCACCGCATCGACCCAGCCACCGACGTAGCCCGACACAATGCCCAGGGTCACCCCGATCACGAACGCGAAAAGCACTGATACGACAGCGACTTGGATGGACACGCGGGTTGCGACCAGGATCCGCGAGAAGATGTCGCGACCCAGGTCGTCGGTGCCCAGCCAGTGCGCGCCGGACGGTCCCTGCAGCGCCCGCGGCACATCGATCTCGTTGATCCCGTACGGCGCGATCCACTGACCGATGACGGCGATGATCACGACCGCCACCAGCACCAGGACGCTGATCAACGTGATCGGGTTGCCGATCAGCAGCCGCCAGGCGGGGATCCGCAAATCCTCCTCGACCACGTCGTCCTCGGGCTCGACCGGCCCGACCTCTAGGGGGCTGAAGGTCATGACAGACGGATCCTCGGATCGACCAGGGCGTAGATGACGTCCACGATGAAGTTGACCAGCAGGAACATCGCCGCGATCAGCAGGATCGAACCCTGGATCAGCGGGTAGTCGCGGTTCTGTACCGCCGTGTACACCAGGTTGCCCAGTCCGGGCCAGGCGAAGACGACCTCCACCACCAGTACGCCACCGAGAATGGTCGCCAGTTGGATACCCGTGATGGTGACGATCGGGATGAGCGCGTTGCGCACGATGTGCCGGAAGGTGACCATCCGCGGCGGCAGGCCCTTGGATCTGGCGGTGCGTACGTAGGACATGGACCGTACGTCGAGCACGGCCGAGCGCACGTACCGCGTCATGATCGCACCCGCGACCAGACCGACCGTGGCACCGGGCAGGATCACGTGCTTGAGCCAGTCCACCGGATCGTCGGTGATGGCGGTGTAGCCCGACGAGGGCAACCACCCCAGCTTGGCCGAGAACAGGCTGATCAGCAGTAGACCCATCCAGAAGTCCGGCACCGAAACACCGAATTGGCTTGCCAACCGGATCAATCCGTCTCCGACACCGCCCTCGTGCATCGCCGCCCAGACCCCTGCCACCAGCGAGATGGCCAAGCCGATGATGATCCCGACGACGGCCAGCGAAATGGTTGCCGGCAGCCGGGACAGCAGCGCCGTCGTGACGGGCTGACCGGACCGGAAGCTGACCCCCAGGTCGCCGGTCACGGCGTGCCCGACGTACTGGAAGTACTGCACGAGCAGTGGTTGGTCGAGCCCGGATGCCTGCCGCAACGCGGTGTACGCCTCGGGCGTGTATCGCGTGCCGAGGGCGATCCGCACCGGATCACCGGGCACCAGGTGCACGATCGAGAACGCCAGGATGCTGACCCCGAAGAGCACGATGACCGAATAGATCAGTCGTGTCCGCAGGAAACGCAGGAGGCCGGCCCCCGCACCTCGCGGCGCCCCTTGTCGGGAGCGTCGCTGGGTGTCGGGGTGGCCGGCTCCGTGACCGTCACTGGCTGATCGACGCCGAGCCGAAGCGGATGGCTTTGTCGCTGCGCGCTTCGTACCCGGTCAGTTTCGGCGACCACGCCTGGATGACCGCGGGGTTGTAGAGGTAGATGTAGCTCGCCTCGTCCGCCACGATGGTCGCCGCCTTGGCGTAGTCGTCCTTGCGCTTGGCCTGGTCGGTCTCGATCGCGCCGGCGTCGAGCAGCTTGTCGACCTCCGCGTTGGAGTAGTGCTGGAAGTTGAACGACTGGTCGGTGCGCTGCTGGGAGAAGTAGTACTCCGCCGGGTCGATGTTGCCGATCCAGCTCATCATGTACATGTCCCAGTTGCCTGCGCCCTGGTCGGACAGGAAGGTCGCGAAGTCGACCGTTTTGATCTTCACGTTGATGCCGTACGGCTGGAGCGCGCTGGCGATGATCTGCGCCGTGGTCACCGTCTCCGGGTAGTCCGAAGTCGCCATGAAGTTGATCGTGCCGCCCTTGTAGCCGGCCTGGGCGAACAATGCCTTGGCCTTGTTCTCGTCCTTGGAGTACTTGTCGTACTCGGTGTACCACTGCGACTGCTTGGGAATCGCCAACTGGTTCGGGGTCCCCGTGCCGTAGGTAGTGGCCTGCACGATGGCCTGACGGTCGATCGCCCATGCGATGGCCTGACGCACCGCGACGTTGTTGAAGGGCGCGTGCTTCTGGTTCATCGTCAGGTATTGGTAGTCGTTGCTCGGCACGACCGCCGTCTTCACCGCCGAATTGCCTTGCAACCCCTTGACCTGTTGCGGCGGAATGACATCCGTCCACTGGATCTCGCCGTTCTTCAACGCCGTGATCGCGGTGTTGCCGTCGGAGATGAACCGGTAGGTCACGGAGGCCAGCTTGGGCTTGGTACCCCAGTAGTTGGCGTTCGGCTTCAGCGTGATGTGGTCGCCGCTGACCCAGTCGGACACCACGAACGGTCCGCTGCCGATCGGGTCGCGGCCGATCTTGTTGCCGGTGACATTCTTCTCCTCGACGATGCCGACACCCTTGAAACCGCCGATGAGGGTCAGCAGGTTCGGGGTCGGCGTCTTGACCTTGATCTCGACGGTCTTGTCGTCGGGTGCGCTCACCGAGGTGACCGAGGCGAAACGCCACGATGGGGACAGCTTGCCCTTGATTATCCGGTTGTAGGTGTAGGCGACGTTCTGAGCGGTCAGCGGCGTGCCGTCGGAGAACTTCACCCCGTCGCGCATCGCGAACGTCCAGGTCAGCTGATCGCTCGACGTCTTCCACGAGGTGGCCAGGTCGGGCTGCATCTGCCCCTTGGCGTCCGGCGCTACGAGCGTGTCGTAGACGTTCTCCAGCACCTCGAAGGAGGCGTACGACGAGGTCTTGTTCGGGTCCAGTTGGTCCGGTTCAGCCGAGATCGCCGCCGTCAGAGCGCCGCCGCCGTTGGCGGCCGCATTCCCGCCTGCGGGGGCGGATCCGGAGCCGGACCCGTTCAGGTCGACACCGCCGCCGGACGAACAGCCGGCCAGGGCTACCGCTCCCGCGGCCACAGCCGCGATCAGGATTTTGCGCATGAGCTCTCCCACGATCAGTTTGCTGATTGTTCATCAGTATGTGACGTACGGACGCCGGCCACAATGATTCGAGGCAACTCGTTGCACGCTCGTGACACTTCAGTGTCGCGCGGCTCAGTCCTCGAACGGGCTGAACGAGCCGATCAGGACGCAGCGTCGATCAGTCGCATTGGCCCAGTAGTGCGGCACGGAGCAGCGATAGGACATGGCATCGCCCGATCGCAACGTCACCTCGCGCTTGCCGTGGACGATCTCCAGCGCACCCTCGACGATGAAGATGCTCTCGGTGCCGATGTGCCGGAAGGGCGCGTCCTGGTTGGTGAAGTGCGGCGGCACCGTGGAGCGGATGACCTGCAGCGTCGTCATCCCGCGCGGTGTGAGCAACTCCCGGCGCACGCTGGGGCCGTCACCGTGTGTGCCGTACTCGGACATGACGTAACGCCCGCCCGCCCGGACCACGTGCTCGTCCTCCGGTCCCTGGTCCGTGAGCAGTTGCTGCATCGGCAGATCCAGCGAATTGGCCACTCGCTGAAGGGTTTGCAGCGATGGGTTGCCCAGGCCGCGCTCGAGTTCACTGATCCGGCCGAAGCTGACACCCGAGCGCTTCGCGAGGGCATCGACTGTGAGCCGTCGGCGCTTGCGCTCACGCCGGACGATGGTGCCGATGGCCGCGACGGTGCGATTCAACTCGTCCGTGGCCTCGATGGATCGGGCGGACATGGCGATCAGACTAGGCCATGCCCGCCCCGGTCCCGCTCGTCCGGGATCAGACCCGTGCTCGGCGTACGGCGATCCAAACCCCCGCGAGGAGTGCAGCCGTGAGCGCCGAGCCACCCAGCAGCACAGCGGAATTGCTGCTGCGAGCAGGCCCGTCGGTGATCACTGGCGGGCCGGTGACGGTCGAGGTCGCCGTCGCAGTGCCGCTCGGCACGCCCGAAGCGGTCACGGTCACCGGGATGGTCACCGTGGTGCCGGTTTGCGCCGACGTGACGATGAGGTCGGCTGGTCCGGCGACGGCATCGGCGGGGATGGTGACGGTGATGTCCGCCGACCCGTTGCGGGTCGGGTACGGCGGTGCAGCGGACAGACCCGGCGTGACCGGGAAGTCCCCGAGTGAGCGCCCGGCCAGGCCCACTGCCACCGAGGTCGTCGTGGGGGCACCCTTGCTGGTCAGGTCCACCCCGGACACCGTGAAGCTGACGCTCTTGCCGGGCGCCACCTGCGTCGGCTGGTCGGTGACCGCGACCCCGTGCTTGGCGAAACTCGGCGACAGCGGGCTGTGGCTCTTGATCCATTCGATGAAGAGCGTCTGATCGATCAAGCCGCTGTCCGAGGTACCAGTTCCCTCGCCGAACGCCTCGAAGTTGTCACCTCCCGCCATCAGGAAGGAGTTCGACGCGACGGTGTAGATCCCGTTGTCCTGCAGTGGTTTTCCGTCGACGGTCACCGAGGTGATGTGCTTGCCGTCCGCAGCCGCCGGATCGTAGGTGTAGCTGACGTTCTTGGACAGTCCCAGCGCCAGGTAGGGACGCGAGGCGGTGGCGGGCTGCCACTGCTGCTCCAGCGCCTTGCGCAGTGACGCGCCGGTCAACTTCTTGGTGACGATGGTGTTGTTGAACGGCATGATGGATGCCGCGTCGGAGTAGGTGACCTTGCCGCCGTCCTCACCCAGGAGCTCCGCTCGCACACCGCCGGGGTTCATCACCCCGATCTGCACCCCGCCAGGGCGACCCGGTGCGTTGATGGAGTCGACGTAGCTCTGCGCTATTGCGTTGGACAGAGTTGACTCCCGCGACCGATCGTCGCGGGAACCGTCGGTCTTGTAGGCCGTCGTGATGGGTGCGGTGACCGTACCGATCTGCTGCTGGCCGACCTTTTCCGCATAGGCGTTCGCCGCGTCCACGACCGAGGCGGCCTTGGCGTAATCCGGGTCGGCTGCACAGGCCGCGGTCGGCGCCGTGACCGGACGGTTGGTGTAGGTGTACTGGGTGACCTTCCTGGTGGCCGGGTCGTAACCCAGTTGCAGCGCGCCGAGGTACTGCGCGTAGAAGTGGGTCTGTACGACCGGGCGGGTGCCGCTGCCGCCGGGCACCGGGCCGTCCCAGGAGTAGAGCTGGTGGGTGTGACCGGTGAAGATGGCGTCCACTGAGCCGGCCGTCCGGGTGACGATCTTCTTGAAGACAGCACTCTGCGATTCCGCCTGGGCAAGCGTCGTGCCCTCCCCTCAGGCGCCCCCTCGTGGTACTCCGCCACGATCACGTCGGCCTCGCCGTTGGCGGGATTGCCGTCTTTGAGTTGTGCGGCAACGCGATTGACCGCATCGACCGGGTCGCCGAAGGTCAGTCCGGCCACGCCGGCCGCGGCGACCATCGTCGGCGTGGTCTCGGTGACCGCGCCGATCACGCCCACCTTCACCCCGTTGACGGTGAGCACCTTGTACGCCGGGAGCGCCGGTGTGGTGGTGCCCTTCTTGTAGACGTTGGCGCCAAGGTAGGTCCAGTCCGCACGGGGTTGGATGCGCTTGGTGAGGTCGTCGTAACCTTTGTCGAACTCGTGATTGCCGACTGCCGATGCCTGCAGATGCAATGCGTTGAGGAAATCGAGCGCCGGATTGTCCTGCTGGATGGCCGAACTGAACGGCGTCCCGCCCACGTTGTCTCCCGCCGACAGGAACGCTGCCCCCGGCAGCTCGTTGGCGGCGGTCACCAGCGTGCAGGCGAAGTCCTTGCCGAAGTGACCGTGGAAGTCATTGGTGTTCAGCAGGCTGATGGTGGTCAGCGACGGGTCGATACCGCGTGGACCGATGTCGGTGGCGGCATCCGCCGGTGCGGCGACGAGGGTGAGCCCGCAGACTGCGGCGAGGGCAAGCGGACGAGCGTGACGCATGGATCCTCCGGGACGTGGGTAGGAGACTGGCTGACTCGCGACGGTGAGACGGGGCCGTCTTCGATCGTGCCCGAGCCGGTGAGCGGATAGGGACTTCCGGGCCGACGGGTGCCCGAACGGCGGATGAACGAGCGACGAACCTGCTCAGGCCGAGGCCGAGACCATCCGGACGGCCAGGCGGGCGTGGTGGCCGGCGATGCGTTCCGGCGCTGGATCGGTGGCCGGGCGGTACCACCGTGCCGCGTCGATGGCCATCGCCACGATCGCGTTCGAGGTGATCCGGATGTCGTCGACCTCGAAGGATCCATCGGCCGTGCCAGCCCGTAGCAGTCGCCGCACGATCCCCTGGATCTGCGCCCGAAGCTTTTCGATGTCCTCCCGGTGCGCCGCCGACAGCGCGTCGAGCTCGTAGTTGACCACCCGTGCGGTCGCGTACTCCCGGGTGTGCCGCAGCACCATGGCATAGACGACTGCTTGCAGCTTCGCCGCAGTGTCCGTTGCTCCAGCGATGGCGGCCTGCATGTCGGCCAGGATCTCCTCGTGTCCGGCCCGGGAGATGGCGTAGAGCAGATCCTCCTTGGTGCGGTGATGCACATAGACGGCAGCGGGACTGAGGCCAGCCGCCGAGGCGATATCACGCGTGGTGGTGGCATGGAACCCTTTGTCGCCGAACGCCTTCCGAGCCGCGTCGATAAGCCGGTATCGCGTCAGCTCGGCGCCGGATTCTGCTGGCTGGGTCGCCATCTGCGTCACCTCCGTCTGGCCGAACGCCGTACACCCAACCCTATCCAGACCGGGCTCGTTGACTGACTCCGAACCCGGTGCGACACTGGACGGGATGCCCTAAGCAAGCGCTTAGTCACCATTCAATGTGTCATCCCGACCGCGTGACCGCAACCGCGCGCCACCGCCCGACCGAGGAGCCCACCATGCCCCGCAACATCTACGACGAAGACCACGAGGCCTTCCGCGCGACCGTGCGCGAATTCGTGGAGCGCACCTTGCGCCCCCGCGCCGAGGAGATGATCGCGCAGAAGACGATCGCACGCGACATCTGGCGCGACGCCGGTAAGCAGGGCCTGCTGTCGCTGGACATCCCCGAGGAGTACGGCGGCGCCGGAGCCGACGACTACCGGTTCAACGCCGTCGTCGCCGAGGAGATCTCGGCCTTCAACGCGGCCACGGCCTCCTGCTTCGGCATCCACTCCGACGTGTGCCCGCCGTACATCGTCGATCTCGGTACGGAGGAGCAGAAGCAGCGCTGGCTGCCCGGCATCGCCTCCGGCGAGAAGATCATCGCGATCGGGATGACCGAACCCTCCGGCGGCTCCGACCTGGCCGCCTTGAAGACCACCGCCGTCAAGGACGGCGAGGAGTGGGTCGTCAACGGCTCCAAGACCTTCATCACCAACGGTTACCAGGCCGACCTGGTGATCGTGGCGACGCGCACCGACCCGAGCAAGGGCGCCAAGGGCATCACCTTGTTCGTCGTCGAGGACGGAATGCCCGGGTTCACCCGGGGTCGCAAGCTCGACAAGGTCGGCCAGGAGGAATCCGACACCGCTGAACTCTTCTTCGAGAACGTCCGGGTCTCCGACGAGAACCGCCTGGGCCCGGAGGGTATGGGCTTCATCTCGATGATGCAGCGTCTGCCGCAGGAGCGGGTCGGCGCTGCAGTGTCCAACACCGCGCACGCGGCGCAGATCCTCAGCGAGACCATTGAGTACACCAAGGAGCGCAAGGCTTTCGGTCAACCGATCGGCACCTTCCAGCACAACAAGTTCAAGATCGCCGAGCTGGTCACCAAGATCGAGGTCACCCAGGCCTATGTCGATGACTGCATCGCTGCGCACGCCAAGGGTGAACTGACCCCCGTGGACGCCGCCAAAGCCAAGTGGTGGAGTGCTCAGGTGCAGAACGACGTACTCGATGAGTGCGTTCAGCTCTACGGTGGGTACGGCTTCATGAACGAGTACCGGGTGGCGCGCGCCTGGCGCGACGCACGGGTCACCAAGATCTGGGCCGGCTCGAACGAGATCATGAAGGAACTGATCGGCCGCGACCTCGGTTTGTGAACCGGGTCGCCGACCGACCGATCAAGCCAACAACTGACAAAGGAGTCACGTACATGACTGAAGAGACCCGAGTTGCCATCGTCACCGGCGCGGCCCGCGGCATCGGTGCCGGCGTTGCCCAGCGACTGGTGCAGGACGGCTTCAAGGTCGCGGTGATCGACCTCGACGAAGCCGCGAGCCAGGCAACCGCCGAGCAGATCACGGCCGATGGCGGTACGGCGATCGGCGTGGGTGCCGACGTCAGCGACGAGGCGTCGGTGCAAGCCGCCGTCGATCGTGTCGCCGCCGAGCTCGGCGCTCCGACCGTGTTGATCAACAACGCCGGAGTGCTGCGCGACAACCTGCTGTTCAAGATGAGCGTCGATGACTGGGACACCGTCATGAACGTGCACCTGCGCGGTAGCTTCCTGATGGCCCGCGCCGTCCAGAAGCACATGGTGGATGCGAAGTACGGCCGGATCGTCAACCTGTCCAGCACCTCGGCGCTGGGTAACCGCGGCCAGGCCAACTACTCGGCGGCCAAGGCCGGCCTCCAGGGCTTCACCAAGACCCTGGCCATCGAGCTGGGCAAGTACGGCGTCACAGCCAACGCAATCGCTCCCGGTTTCATCGCCACCGACATGACGGCCGCCACGGCGGCCCGGGTAGGGATGGACTTCGAGGAGTTCAAGAAGGCCGCCGCTACCCAGATCCCGGTCGCCCGGGTCGGCACCCCGGCGGACATCGCGCACACCGCGTCGTTCCTGGTCAGCGAAGGTGCGGGCTTCGTCAGCGGCCAGGTCATCTACGTGGCAGGCGGGCCGAAGGACTGATGGCCGTGCGCGTCTTCAACGGAGTCGACGAACTCACTGCTGCGGTGGGCCAGCACCTCGGCTACAGCGAATGGCACGAGATCACCCAGCAGCAGATCGACACCTTCGCCGATGCGACCGGGGATCACCAGTGGATCCACGTCGACCCGCAGAAGGCCGCCTCAGGGCCGTTCGGTTCGACGATCGCGCACGGTTACCTGACCCTGTCGCTGCTGCCGATGCTCTGCTGGGAGATCTACAAGATCGAAGGCGTCAGCATGGGAATCAACTACGGCTCCAACAAGGTTCGGTTCCCCTCGGTCGTTCCCGTGGGTTCGCGCGTGCGTGCCGGCGTCGAACTCGCCGAGGTGACCCCGGGGCCGAAGGGGTGCAGGTGGTCAGTCGCGTCACCGTCGAGATCGACGGTAGTGACCGGCCCGCATGCGTCGCCGAGACGGTCAGCCTGATCGTCCCCTGAGCTCGTCGTCCTCAACTCGCTCGTCCTCAGACCGGGGGCGTCATCCGATCCCGGATGGCGTCCCCGATCTGCCGCATGCGAGCCATAACCGGCACCAGCTCCCCTGCGGCAGGGTCGAATTCGGCGATCGCCGCGTAGGCGACCCGGTCACCGTGCGCCTCGACCAGCCCCACGTCCGCGCGGACGTTGTTCAACGTGCCCGTCTTGTTGATCAGCGCAACGTCATCCGCGTCGTACGGCGTGTGCGCGAGTGGATCGAGCAGGAAGGCTGAGGCGACCATCGACAGATCGGTGTCCAGGGACAGCCATTGCGCAACCAATGCGGGGATCTGCCCCGCGGCCAGGAGATCCATGTAGTTCCAGAGCGACCGGGCACTACCCACCGACAGTGTCCAGGCGACGCCCGGAATCGAGGTGTCGCGCTCCTCGCGTACGAAATCCAGCAGTTCCAGTGGTGCCAGATCCAGCTGCGAGCCGTAGGCGCGCACCGCGTCCAGACCCACCCGGCGCAGCAGCACGTTGGTCGCCATGTTGTCGCTTACGGCGCCCACCAGGCGCGCGGCGTCGGCGATCGTCAGATCGCGTTGGTCCAGCACGTGCCACAAGCCCGAGTCGTGCAGAAAGTCCTCATCGGTCCAGGCCACCCGCTCCCCCGGGTCGATCAGTCCGGCGTCGATCTGCCGGGCCAGTTCACCAAGGAGCACCAGTTTGCCGATCGACGCCGTTGGAAGCACCGCGTCTGAATTCTCTTGTGCCCACGGCGAATCCGGCTGTCCCACAGGGGCGACGAAAACGCTCCACCGCACGGTCATCGCACCATCTCGGTCGCGAACCGCTCGTGGGAACGCAATGCGTCGCGTAACAGAGCCAGACCCTCCACGATGCGCCGCCGTGCGCCGGCAGTCAGGTCCTGCTCCTCGAGGGCGGCCTGCGCCAGGTCCGCCGTGCGCCGTTCGGTGATCGCCAGCGGGAAGCCGGCCGCCACGATGGAGCCGAGCGCGTACTCGCCGTACGCGTGCGACAGGGCAGGTACCTCGGTGAAGAAGCGATCGACGTACGGGCGGAGCAACCCGACGCTCCCGGGTGCGGCAACATCGAAGAAGGAACCGGCCACCCGGGCCGCTTCGTAGTTGGACAGTTCACCGCTGACCAGTTCGGCCCAGGCGCGTTCCTTGGCCGATGCGGTCGGTATCGCTGCCTCGGCCGCACGGGCGGCAAGCGCGCCGGTCAGGGTGGTGTCGCTGCGCCGCATCGCCTCGATCGACTCGCGGCCGGTGAGTCCGAGTGCTGCCAACCGGTGCAGCGCCGACCAACGGATGTCCCGATCGTCGGTCAAGGTGGCCGGCAGCCGCTGCCCGTCGGCCCAGGCCTCCAGCAGTGCCTGGTCGGTGGAGGTGCCGGCGAGGAGGCGAGCCGCGGAAATGGTTGCGGGGTCGATGCTTTCGAGCTCGGCCAACCGGCGGGCGGCTGCCTCGGCCAGGGTATTGATTGCATCGGATCGCTGCTCGTAGGGCAGGAACTCACCGGCGAACACGGATGTGGCCTTGGCCCCTACCGGACCGGCCAGTACGTCGCTGGGCTCGCCCGGCCACGCCGCGGCGAATACCTCCAGCGCACGACGCGGATCCAGCACCACCCGGCGTACGCCCTCGATCAGGGAGGACCAGATCACCTGTCGCGCATCCACGTCCGGGATGGTGACCAACTCCTGCGGAAGCAACTGCAGGCTGACCTCGTCCAGGTCGACCTGCGCCCAGGTCTCGTCGGACACGTTGGGAACGACCACGGCCGCACCGAGAGGCATCCCGGGCACCGCAACCGCCGCCTTGTCGACGGTGAGTGAGCGCCGCCGCAGTTCCTGGCCGCCGGAGAACGCACCGACGTCGATGACGTGCAGCCGGTCGGCCGGTTCGCCGGGAGTCGTGCGGATCAGCGTGGGTACGCCGTCGGTGAGGCCGACGGACAGCACGTCCGCCCCGGTCGTCCGCAGCCACGCCCGCGCCCACGCGGCCACGTCCCGTCCGCTGGCCACCTGCATCGCGGTCAGGAAGTCGGCAAGGGTGGCGTTACCGAAGCGGTGCGCGCTCAGGTGCGCGCGAACTCCGTCGAGGAAGACCTCGTCACCCAACCAGGCGACGAGTTGCCGCAGCACGCTGGCACCCTTGGCGTAGGAGATGCCGTCGAAGTTCGTGAGTGCGGTGTGGTTGTCGCCGGCGGAGGCCCCGGCGACGGGATGGGTGCCGGGTCCCCGGTCCTCGGCGTACCCCCACGTTTTACGGTCGATGCCCATGCGCACCCAGGCGTCGGGGAATTCGTTGACCGCCGCCGTGGTGCGATAACCCATGTATTCGGCAAAAGACTCGTTGAGCCACAGATCGTCCCACCACCGCATCGTGACCAGATTGCCGAACCATTGGTGCGCCATTTCATGAGCGATCACACTGGCCCGGGAGAGCAACTCACCGCGCGTCGGCCGGCCGCGGAAGATGTTCTGGTCACGGAAGACGACACAGCCGGGGTTCTCCATGGCGCCCGCGTTGAATTCAGGCACGAAGAACTGATGATAATCGCCCCATGGATAACGAATCCCGAACAACCGGTGGTAGTAGTCGAAACTGCGCTCGGTGACGGTCAGGATGTCGTCGGCCTGCTCGGTCAGCTGCTCGGCCATGGACGCGCGTGCATGGACGGCGAGCGCTATTCCCTCGTGCTCGCGTTCGACGGTCGCGTACGGGCCGGCGCACACCGTGACGAAATAGGTCGCCATCGGCGGTGTGGTGGCCAGGACCCAGCGGCCCGGGGACAGCTGCTCGGCCCGCCCGTTACCGGCCACCACCCAGCCGACGGGCGCCGTCACGCGCACGTCGAACGGTGCCTTGAGGTCCGGTTGGTCGAAGCACGCGAACACCTGGGGAGCAGCGTCCAGGAAGGACATCCCGTAGATGTAGACCAACCCGTCGGCCGGGTCCACGCTGCGATGCAGGCCCTGCCCGTCCCGGGAGTAGGCGAAGGCGCCGCTCACCCGCAGGACATTGCTCTCGCGCAGATCGGTCAGGCGTAACCGGCCGTCCACGGGCGCAGCCAGCGGCCGACCGTTCAAGGTCGCCTCACCCAGCTCCTGGGCGACGACTTCGGCGAACGTCTCCGCGCCGGCCTGTCGCGCGGTGAAAGTGACCGTGCTGGTCGAGGTGAAGGTGTCACCCGATCCGGTCAGATCCAGCTCCACGTCGTACGACGTGACCTCGATGAGTGCGGACCGTGCCTGCGCTTCGGCCTGGTAGAGCAAGGGCATGGCAGCCACTGTGCCAGCCGGGCCGGCCGGCGGGGTGATCAGCCCCCTGTCCGAGTTGTCGGGCCTGCGCCTCCAGGCGCAGCACCCGCTCAGCCGTCGGCGGGTGGGTGGAGAACATCCGCGAGACGTCCTGCGCCCGGAACGGATTGGCGATCATCATGTGACTGGCGTTGACCACCTTCGGGGTGGGGGCCAGCGGCGCTTGCACCACGCCGGCGTCGATCTTGCGTAGGGCACTCGCCAACGCCAACGGGTCGCCGGTGAGCCGGGACCCGTCCTCGTCGGCATCGAACTCCCGGGTGCGACTGATGGCCAGCTGGATCAGCGACGCCGCGACCGGGGCCAGGAAGGACATCGCGAGCAGCGCCAGCGGATTGGGCCGGTCCTCATCGCCGCCGCCGAAGAACAGCATCATCTGCGCCAGAGCCGTGATCACGCCCGCCAGCGCGGCGGCCACGGACGAGGTGAGGATGTCGCGGTTGTAGACGTGCATGAGTTCGTGGCCGAGCACGGCGCGCAGCTCGCGTTCGTCGAGGAGTTGCAGGATGCCCTCGGTGCAGCACACCGCCGCGTTGGCCGGATTGCGCCCGGTGGCGAAGGCGTTGGGTGCCTGCGTCGGGGAGATGTACAGCTTCGGCATCGGCTTACCGGCGGCGGTGGACAGTTCGCGCACGATCCGGTACATGCCCGGCGCCTGCGCCTCGGTGACCGGATAGGCCTGCATGGACTTGATCGCGAGGGTCGCGCTGTTCCAGTACCCGTAGAACGTCGTACCCACTCCCAGGAGGGCGAACAGCCAGATGAAGCGGCCACCGGCCACCAGCGAGCCGATGGCCAGCAACAACACCCAGATACCAGCGAAGAGCAAGGTCGTCTTCAACCCGTTGTAATGGCGGTGCGGCATACGAGAGGTAACGTATGCCGGCCCAGAGACGTTCCCGGGCGTAATCGACGCGGTGATCTCGGCGGCCCGATATCAAATGACTCTGGGTCGCGAAGTTCGGCAGTGGCTGAATTACAATATTCTCATTGCATAAGGTAATTTGTTTGTTGCACCGATGGAACGAACGTGCAAACCGCCATGCCAGAGCCGCAACGCGCCGGCTTTGGACACGCGGCTGTTTGGATCTATCGCACCTACAGCGCAGTACCGAGCATAAACAAGGGAGTCCTTCGTATGGCCCAGCGGACGCAGATCATCACCATCTCGGACATTTCTCGCGTTGAAGTCGTCGATGGCGAAAGCATTCCATTCTCATTCCGGGGCGTGGACTATGTGATTGACCTCACGGCGCAAGAAGCCAAAGAATTCGACGAGGCCATCGCCCTGTACACCGGTCACGGGCAGCGGGTAGGCGGTCGCAAGCGCACCGGCTCCGCCGCTTCTTCCTCGACCGGCGCGGATCGCGAGCAGTTGGCCAAGATCCGCGAATGGGCCAAGGACAACGGCTACCAGGTCGCCGAGCGCGGTCGGATCAAGGCTGAGATCCTCGACGCCTACGAAGCGGCGCACAAGCGCTGAGCTGAACCGACGTCACCAAGGGCCGGCTGTTTCAGCCGGCCCTTGGTGATGCCGCGTGTGCCCCGCCGCGCGTCTGCCGGGTGCCTGCGGCCCGTCAGCCGGGAAGCGCGAAGAGCACCTGCGGCCACACCGAGGCCACGACGAGGCCGAGGAGCAACACGACCACCACGACCGAGTGCACGGGGGCGACCGCCTCGGTGTCGCTTCCGACTGGGTCGTTCCCCGCTGGGTCGTTTCCAGCTGGATCGTTTGCCGCAGCCAATCGGGCGTCCGGGCCCGACGTCTGCCCGTCCCGGATGACGATGGCCAGGATCCAGCGCAGATAGACGGCGAGACCGATCATCGTGTTGATCGCT
This sequence comes from Branchiibius cervicis, assembly GCF_042661605.1. Taxonomy (NCBI): domain Bacteria; kingdom Bacillati; phylum Actinomycetota; class Actinomycetes; order Micrococcales; family Dermacoccaceae; genus Branchiibius; species Branchiibius cervicis. The sequence goes on along the minus strand of NZ_JBHSWJ010000002.1, from coordinate 482,606 downwards.
GCGGCTACCGCCAGCCACCACAGGTGCGCAGCCACCACCGGTCCCACGGCCGCCACCTTCGCAGCGACACCGAGCAGGGCCGGCGGCACCCCGGCCAGTGTCAGGAGCGCAAACGCCATCGCCCAGCCCAGGACCGGCCGGCTGCGAGCGAGCCCGTGGTAGGAGCCCAGGTCGAGAGCGGCATCGCGTCCGCGCGCGTGGGCCACCGCGGTGACGACCGCAAAGACCAACATCGTGGCCAGGGCGTACATCAACACGTATCGCACCGACTCCCCCACCGCCGCGGACCCGGCCGGCGCCAGCGGCATGACGACCCAGCCGGCCTGCGCCACGGTGGACCAGGCCAGCAGGCGCAACATCCGGCGTTCGCGCAGCGCCATGAGATTGCCCAGCGTCATGGACAACACGCTCACCAGCCCGATCACCGACAACGTTGCACCGCCGACCCCGGTCAACGATCGGATCACGACGATCAGTGCGCCGACAGCGGCCAATTTCGAGGTCACCGCGAGATAGGCCGACACCGGCACGGACGCGCCGGCGAACGTATCCGGCGTCCACGCGTGGAACGGTGCGAGCGAGAGTTTGAACGCCACCCCGGCCAGCAGCAACATGATGGCCAGGATCAGCACCCGGCTACGGCCCGAGTCGGCGATGGCGTGCAGCGCAGCGGACTGGTCGAAGCGCAACGTGCCGGTCGCGGCGTACCACAGCGCCACCCCCATCGCTGCCAGTGCGAACGAGGTCAACGCGGAGACCAGCAGCGCCAGGCTTCCGTCGATCGCCGACCGGCGGGCCCGCAGAGCGACCAGTCCCACCGTCGGCAACGTGGCCAGTTCCAGGGCAATCAGCCACGACGCGGCATCCCGGCTGGCGCACACGATCAGCCCGCCGGCCGTTGCGCTCAGCAGCAGAGCGACCTGGACCGGCGTGCGCGACACCGGAGCGGGGATCGCGCTGATCAACAGCACCACGACCAGGGCACTGACGGCGATGGCCAGTTGCAGGGACAGCACGACCCGGTCCACGCCGTACGCGCAATAACCGCCGCCGCACAAGGTGGCGTCCCCGCCCTGCGGGATCCGGACCCAGCGCTGTGCCAGGACGACCGTCGTGACCAGGAGTATCAGCGACGCCAGCCACCAGTGCGCCCGGCCCAGCCGGGGCAGTGCCGCGTCGAGGACCAGGACGCCGACGGCGGCCAGGCCGACCACGAGAACCGGCGCGAGCAGACCGAAGTCGAAGGTGACGGTCATCGCGCACCTACCAGGACCTGGACGCTGGCCTGCGTCAGATGCAGCAGCGGGGTCGGATAGACCCCGAGGACCACGATGGCCAGTGCGAGTACGCCGAGCCCCAGCCGAGCGCTCATCGTCAGGTCTGCGCCGGGTAGGCCGGGCGAGGGTGGCAGCGCGGCGCTCTCACCGTCCTCACCGGCCCACACCCTGCGCAGCAGTCGCACACTGTAGGCGCCGACGAGCACGGCGGCTGCGACGGCGCCGACAGCGATGAAGCGCCACCCGGCACCGTGTTGCCACAGCGCGAGCAAGGTGAGGATCTCGCTCCAGAAACCGGCCAGCGCCGGCACTCCGGCCGCGGCCGCGACACCGAGGATCAGCGAGAAGCCAAGTCTCGGGGTGGCATCCCGTAGGCCCGGCCGCACCACGGACAGGTCGTCGTCGCCCCAGCGGGTCTTGAGCTCGCCGGCCACCAGGAAGAGCAGCGCACTGATCAAGGCGTGCGCGATGTTGCCGAAGAGCGCCGCTTGCACACCGAGCACCGTGCCGGTGAGCAGGGCAAGCATCACGAAGCCCATGTGCACGATCGAGGACCACGCCACGATCCGCTTCAGGCGATGCTCGCGCAGGCAGACCAGCGCGGCCCAGATCATCCCGATGACCGTCAGCACGGCGAATACCGGCGCCGCAGAGCGCAATCCGTCCGGTAGCGGGCCGACCACCAGACGCACGATCCCGTAGCTGCCCATCTTCAACAGGATCGCCGCGAGCAGGACCGATCCTGTCGTGGGCGCTGCGGTGTGTGCGGCCGGCAGCCAGGTGTGCAGCGGCCAGATCGGGATCTTGATGCCCAGCCCTGCGAGCAACAACGCGGCGGCGACGACCTGGGTGCCGTGGGATCCGCCGATGCCGTGCGCCAGCCGGTCCATGTCCGTGGTGCCGGCCGTGGTGACCAACACCAGGATCCCGACCAGCATCAACATAGAGCCGAGCACGGTGTAGAGCACGAAAAGCCATGCGGCGCGGCGTGCTTGGGCCGGCTCACCGAACCGGCGGATGAGCACCCACATCGGGACCAGCGCCACTTCGAACGCGACGAAGAACCCGATGACGTCGCGGGTGAGGAATGCCGCGAGCGCGGCACCCGCGACAATGAGCACGCTGCCGAAGAACAGGCCGTTGCGATCGCCTTGCGGCTGCGTACTGCGGGCGACCAGCAGGACTGTGATAGCCGCCGTGAGCGCGATGAGCGGGACGCTGATGTCGTCGGCCGCCAGATGCAATCGCAGCCCGATGGACGGTACCCAGGCGGCGTCGAGGCCCGGACGTGCGATCACGATCCCGGCCACGGCGGCCGCCGAGACGAGCGCGGTCACCAGGGACACGACGTACGCGAGGCGTTGGGGCACCCGGCGGGGGCCGATGTCCATTGCGGTCAGGACGATCCCGGCGACGATCGGCAGCAACGGCGCGATCAGCAGCAGACTCACCACAGGCCGACTCCGAGGAAGCAGACCACCAGCAACCCGATGGCGATCCCGGCGATGGCGCGCGACGGCGAGCGGTCGTGCAACCTCTCGGAGCGATCGCCCAGCCACGATGCGCAGCCGGCCAGCGAACCGATCGCGCGGTCCAGATGTTCGTCCAGGCGGCGCACCAGCGCACTGAGCTGCAACACCGGAGTTGCCACAAGGGCCGTGTAGGCGCGGTCGACGTCCAGCCCGCGGCTGGCGCTGCCCCGTAGCCAGGCCGGCACCCGCGACATCGGATCGCCCCACACCGTGTGCACGGACATCGCCCGCATCAGCAATCCAGCCGCCGCGATTGCGACCAGCCCGCCGGCGATCAGCATCGGGCTGAGCCCGCGCAGGTCGAGGTGGCCCAGCGCGGGAGCGAAGAAGACCAGCCCGCCGACGATGCTCAGGAACGCCAGCACCCACAGGCCGAAGCGTCCGGCGTCGCTGAGATCCGCTGATTCGTCGTCGTAGGGCGTCGCCGGTTCGAGCTCGGGTTCAGCCGGTTCACCCAGGGGCGGCGTGGTCTCGAGAAGCTCGATCAGGCCGACGTCCTCGACGGTTTCGGAGTCTTCGATGAGGTCGTAGTAGCCGTGCCGCTCCAGCGCCGTGGGGTGGGTCAGCACCAGCCAGGCACGGGCGCAGTAGGCGGCGGTCAGCGGGACCGCGATCACCAGGGCGACCAGTGCGATCGTGGGCGCGAGTTCGCGGGTCCCGGCCAACTGCCGGGCGGACTCGTCGATGATCAGGTCCTTGCTGACGAAGCCGACCAGGGGCGGCACACCGGCCAGCGCCAGGAGGCCGATCCCGAGCCGCCGCCGAAGCTCTGATCGTCGCCAGGCGACCCCGGAGATGCGCTCGACGATGGTGCCACCGGCCAGCACCGCCGCCCACCCGATCATCAGGAAGAGCAGGGCTTTGAACATGGCGTGACCGAGCAACTGCATGATGCCCAGTTGGCTTGCACCGGTGGCGGGCTGGACCACGATTGCGAGCAGCATGATGCCGACCTGCGCGATGGTGGACCACGCCAGGAGCCGCTTGAGATCGTGTTGCAGCAGCGCCAGCACCGAGGCGAGCACGACGCTGACCGCGGCCAGGATGGCCAGGGTCAGCAGGGCCGGCCGGCAGCCGGCCAGCAGGACATGCAGTTGGGTCAGGACGACGGTTCCCGCGGCGACCATCGTGGCCGCGTGGATCAACGCGGACGCGGGCGTGGGACCCTCCATCGCGTCGGGCAGCCAGTCCTGGAACGGCACCTGCGCGGACTTGCCCGCCACGCCGATGACCAACAGGACCAGCAGCGCGGTCACTGACGCCGGCGGCAGCCCGACGATGGCCTCGATGCTGGTGGTCCCTGCGTGTACCGAGAGGCCGACCAACGCGATCGTGAACGGAGCATCGGCGACCCGGGTGACCAGGAAGGCCTTCTGCGCGGCGCGCCGGGCCTTCTGCCGTTCCGACTCGTGACCGATGAGCAGGTAGGAGCACCAGCCCATCAGTTCCCAGCCGGCGAAGGTCAGCAGCACATCACCGGACAGCACGACCAGCAACATCGCGGCGGTGAAGAGGGCGACTGTCGCGGCGAACCGCTGGTAGCGCGGATCCATGTCGAGATACCAGCGGGCGAAGGCCTGCACCACCAGGGACACCAATGCGACGGCGACCGCGACGATCGAGGCCCAGCCGGGGGCCTGCAGTCGCAACGGGATTCGCAGCCGATCGCCGACCGGTAACGGGCCGATCGTGGCTTCGCCGACCGTTCCGTGCCGGGTGACCTGCACCAGCAGCCAGCCCGCCGCCGCCAGGGTGAGCAGCCCGCCCAGGATGGACACGACGTACGTCGCCCGGCGGCTCCCCTGGCCCAGCCACAGCCCCAGCACGGCGGTGAGCGCCGGCAGCAGCACGGTGGCCTGGGCCAGGTGGCCGGTGACGAGGTTCACGTCCGGTCCTCCTGGGCCGGGGTGTCGAGGTCGACGTTGCCCCGGCTGCGGAAGACCGCACTGACCAGGGCCAGGGCGACGGCGATCTCAGCCGCCGCAATCGTGATCAGGAAGAGGGTGACCACCTGACCGGCGCTCTGCCGCAGGACGATCGAGGTGGTGACGAGCAGCAGCCCGGCGGCGGCCAGGATGAGTTCGACACCGACCAGCATGAGCACGGCGTTGCGGCGGCTGATGACGGCATAGAGGCCGCAGCCGAACAGCACCCCCACCAGCAGGTAGGGCAGCGCGAGATGGATCACCGGTCACCCTCACCTGAGCGACCGGTCAGCCGGTAGGTCGCGAAAGCCGTGACCAGTGCGATCAGCAGGAGCAGGGAGAGCAGTTCGAACGGCCATACCCAGGTGCTGAACAGGTCGTGGGCCAACTCCACGGTGCCGGTGCCGCCGGTCCTCACCGGCGTGTCGGCGAAGGCGACGATGAGCGCAGCCGACATCAGGCAGGCGGTGGCCACAGCGACCACTGCGGCGGTGGTGCGTTGCAGCGCACCGGAACTCAGCTCACGGGTACGGGTCATCGGGCCGCGGGTCACCATCAGCGCGAACAGCACGAGCACCACGACCGCGCCGACGTAGACCAGCAGTTGGGCGAGGGCCACGAGTTCGGCGCCGAGCACCAGGTAGCAGCCCGCGAGCGATCCCAGGGCAACGGTCAGCCACAGCGCAGCGTGCACCAGGTGCCGACTGGTCACGGCCAGCACCGCAGATCCGGCACAGACCAGGGCGATCACGGTGAAGAGCACGTCGGCGGCGGTCACGGCGTACCCTCCTCGCCCGTTTCAAAACCCGCTCCGAAACCCGCGTCGATTGCCGGCGGTGGCGGCACGTCAGCCAGCCACTCCCCCAGCTTTTCCTTCTCCTGCAACAGGTCTCGGATGTCCGTCGACGCGTAGTCGAAGTTGGGCGCCCAGAAGAGGGCGTCGAACGGGCACACCTCGATGCAGATGCCGCAGTACATGCACAGGCTGAAGTCGATGGCGAAGCGATCCAGCACGTTCTGCTGGCGGTCGCGACCGCCTTCGGGCCCGGCCGGGATCGTCTCCTTGTGCGAGTCGATGTAGATACACCAGTCCGGGCACTCCCGGGCGCACAGCATGCAGGAGGTGCAGTTCGACTCCAGCAGCGCGATCACCCCGCGGGACCGGTCAGGCAGGTCCGGTTGCTCGTGCGGGTACTGGACCGTGTGCGCCGGATGCACCATCGTCCTGGCGGTCGTGGCCAGACCCTTCAACAAGCCCTTGCCGACACTGCCCTTCTCTACTGCCACAGGACCACCCCCGCTGCCGTGATCAACAACTGCAGCAACGCGATCGGCACCAGGACCAACCAGGTGAACCGTTGCAGTTGGTCGACTCGGACGCGTGGCCAGGAGACGCGCATCCAGATGATGACGAAAACGATGATCGCGGCCTTCAGCACCGTCCAGAGCCACCCGATGTGCGCATCGAACGGGCCGGTCCAGCCACCGAGCCACAACACGGCGATCAGCAGGGACAGCACCACGATGCCGGCGTATTCGGCCAGCAGGAAGAGAGCGAACCGTAAACCGGTGTACTCGGTGTACGGGCCCATCACGATCTCGGCGTCCGCAACCGGTGCATCGAAGGGAACCCGTTGCAGCTCAGCGGTTCCCGCGGCCAGGAGGACGAATGCGGCCGGCAGTTGCCAGATCAGCCACCATGGCGTCCAGGCGTGCGCGATCCCGACCAGGGACAGCGATCCTGCGGCGATCGCGAACGACGCCGCGGCCAGGATCAAGGCCACTTCGTAGGAGATCAACGACGCTGCGGCGCGCATCGCACCCAGCAGTGCGTACTTGTTGCCGCTGGACCAGCCGGCCAGCAGTGTGCCGACGGTGCCGATCCCGCCGACGGCCAGCACCCACACCAGGCTGGCGGGTACGTCGGCGCCCACCAGGTCCGGACCGAGCGGGATGACCGCGAGCGCCGCGAGGTAGGAAACGATGGCCAGCATCGGTGCGATCCGGAAGATCTTGCGGTCGGCCGCGCGGGGGACGATGTCCTCCTTCTGCACGAATTTGACTCCGTCCGCGACCAATTGGGCCCAGCCGTGGAAGCCACCGGCCTCCATCGGGCCGAGACGACCCTGCATGTGTGCCATCACCTTGTGCTCGCTCTGGCCCACCACGAGCGGCAGGACCAGGAACCCGGCCAGGACCAGGACCGCGCGCAGGATCGCTTCGCCGACGCTCACCGCGGCCCCCAACTGCTCGGCGGTACGCCGGGTGGGAGCGTTTTGCGCCGCGGTGCCCGCCCGGGGCGGACGTCGCGGGCTTCCGTGGCGTCGGAGGGATCCTTGGCGCCGGGCCAGGGCTTGCTCGCCCGCGCGGTCAACACGAAATCCTTGCGCAGCGGGTTGCCCTCGAAGCCATCCGGCAGCAACAGCGGCCTGAGCCCGAGCTCGGTGCCGTCGTCGAACCCGTCGAAGAGGATCCCGAACATCTCGAACGTCTCGCGCTCGTGCCACGCGGCGCCGCGCCACAGGCCGGTCACGGTCAGCAGGCTCTGATCCGAGCCGACCCGGGTGCTGACGAAGACCTCCGCCGTCACCTCGGGTGTGAAGCGGTACAGGTGCGCAACGACGTCGAAACCGTCCTCGTCCTGGTCCACCGCGGTGAGGAAGTCGAAGAAGGTGTATCCCTCTTCGCGCAAGCCGGCCAGCGTGGGCAGCCAACCGGTCGGTTCGCACTCGATGGGGTCGATCACGGCTGCCGCACCTTGTCCCGGGTCAGGACCGAGGCACGTTTGCGGCGCAGGTTGCCTCCGGTGAGCTTCTCGTCCTTGATCTTCGCCTGGAGTTTGACGATGCCGTCCAGCAGCGCTTCCGGCCGCGGCGGGCAGCCGGGCACGTAGACGTCGACCGGGATCAGTTGATCGACCCCCTTGGTCACGCAGTAGGAATCCCAGTAGGGGCCGCCGGAGTTGGAGCAGGCGCCGAAGGAGATGACGTACTTCGGCTCCGGCATCTGGTCGTAGAGGCGCCGCACCGCAGGCGCCATCTTGTCGGTCACCGTGCCCGAGACGACCATCAGATCGGCCTGCCGCGGCCCCGGCGCGAAGGGAATGACGCCCAACCGGATGAAGTCGTGGCGCGCCATCGAGGCGGCGATGAATTCGATGGCACAGCAGGCCAAACCGAAGTTGAAGACCCACAGCGAGTAGCGCCGGCCCCAGTTGAGAATCAGCCGCATCGGCCGCGGCGCCGCCTGCTGGACCACGCCGACCTTCGGCATCCCGAGTTCCGTGCTCACGCGTCGTCCTCCCACGTCAGCAACCCACGCCGCCCGGCGTGCACCAGGCCGACCAGCACGATGGCGACGAAGACGGCCACTTCGATCAGCGTCGTACGCCCCAGGTGGTGATCGCGCAGGACCAGCGCCCACGGGAACAGGTAGACGGCGTCGACGGCGAAGATGACGTAGAGGAAGGCGAACGACAGGTAGCGGACGTTGACCTGCGCCCACCCCGATCCCACCGGGTCGACGCCGGACTCGTAGGTCGTCAGGCCCGCGGGGACGACGGCGCGCGGCGCGAGCAACCGGCGCATGACCATGGCCGCGGAGAACAGCACGACCCCGGCGATCAGCACGCAGCCGAGCACCAGGTATCCCGTCAGTCCGCTCACCCCGGAAGCCTAAACGGCGCGGCGCTCTGGCGGTGGGACTGACGCACCGTTGGCCAAGGCCGCTACCTGCGCATTCTTGCCTCCTGATCGACCGTGCCCGAGAACCGCAACCGACGTACGGAGCGCGGATATATCTAGGACTATTGTCCTACTTATACTGGAGTCTTCTGGGCCACTTACGGGAAATTTCGGCGCAACTCTTGACCGCTCTCCGTCCTATGTGCGACCTTTGTCTCACTTCAGGCAGACGCTCTGAATCCTCGTCACCCCGCACCTGAGTGCCGGGTCCGACCCCGAAGGAGGCCGAGATGACCAGTTCACCGGCTGCAGCAGCGCCCGTGAAATCGGAACTCGAGCGCCGCACCGTCCGCAAGCTGATGCTGCGGTTCATGCCGATCCTCATGGCCACGTACTTCATGGCCTACCTGGACCGCACCAACCTGGGCATCATCAAGCCGCACATCTCCAAGGACCTCGGCCTCAGCCCGGTGGCCTTCGGATTGGCCAGCGGCATCTTCTTCCTCGGCTACGTCCTGTGCGAGGTGCCGAGTAACCACTTCATGCTCAAGTGGGGTCCGCGACTGTGGATCCCCCGGATCCTGATCACCTGGGGCGCCGTCGCCGCACTCATCGCCTTCGTCCAGAGCCCCGCACAGCTGTACGTCGGACGCGTCCTGCTCGGTATTGCCGAAGCCGGTCTGGCCCCGGCGATCTTCCTGATCATCGCCACGTGGTTCCCCGCCCGCTACAGCCGCTTGTTGATGAGCGTCTTCTTCCTGACCATTCCGCTGGCCCTGATGATCGGCAGCCCGCTGTCCGGTTGGTTGCTCGACCTGACGCAGGGCTGGCACGGCTGGGACGGCTGGCGCTGGGTCGTCCTGTTGCAGGGCCTGGCGACCATCGCGTTGTTCCCGCTGGCGTTCAAGCTGCTGCCCCTCTCACCGCAGACGGCGAGCTTCCTGGACGAAGAGGAGCGCGCCTGGCTGCTGACCCAGCTCGACGGCGAGGCCGACGTCAAGAAGGAACACGCACCCGGCTCCTTCCTGCGGGCCCTGATCGACCGGCGCGTCCTGGTCATGAGCCTGACCTACGTGTTGATCTGCTACGGCAGCAATGCCCTCACCTACTGGCTGCCCTCGATCATCGAGGAGGCGACGCCAGGTCTGTCCTCGCTGCACGTCGGCCTGATCACGGCGATTCCCTTCGCCTGTGCCTTCGTGGCGATCATCCTGGTCGGCCAGATCGCGGCCCGCACCAACGCCCGGCTGTGGAACATCCTCGGGCCGTTGTCCGTGGCCATCGTCGCCTTCGTGCTGACGGCGATTGCGGTGCACGACTCACGTCTGGCCCTGGGGGCCATGAGCCTGGCGATCGCCGGCAGCCTGGCGACGCAGCCGCAATTCTGGACCCTGCCGGCCGACTACCTGACCGGCGCCAGTGCCGCGGCGGGTATCGCACTGATCAACTCGGCGGGCAATCTCGCCGGATTCCTCGGCCCGTTCAGCTTCGGCTGGATGCAGGGCTCAGCAGGCAAGACCACCGCCCTGCCGTTCCTGATCATGGCCGTGTGCATGGCCATCGCCGGGGTGCTGGTCTTCCTGGTTCGCCGCCGGGTCCGCAACATGGCCGCCGTGCATGTCGGCGACGACCAGCCGGCTACCACCGCTCCTGCTTCCACTACGGCTTCCAGTACGGCGGAAGCGGTATGACCGGCAACCGCCCCGACCGATCGACCGAGACCACCACACGCTGCACGACGAAGGAACTGTCATGACCGAACTCAGCCCGCAGACTGCTGCCCGTCTCCTGGCCCTTGGCGCCGCCACCGTCTACGAGGCCCAGGGCCAGCGGGGGCGATCACCGAGCAGATCGCGCCGATCGACCCCGGTTTCCGTCTCGTCGGTCGGGCGCTGACCGTCGATGCGGGTCCCGCGGACAACCTCATGCTGCACGCAGCCCTGGAGCAGGCGCGGCCCGGTGATGTCCTCGTCGCCGACGCCCGGGGCTTCCTGCAGGCAGGCGCTTGGGGCGACGTCCTGACCGTCGCGGCCCAGAAGGTCGGCGTGGCCGGCCTGGTGATCGACGGGGCCGTTCGCGACGCCGCTCAGATCATCGAGCTGGGGTTCCCCGTCTTCGCACGAGGTCTGTGCATCCGGGGCACTAGCAAGACCTATCGCGGCTCGGTCGGCGCACCCGTCAGCATCGCCGGAACCCCCGTGCGCACCGGTGACGTCATCGTCGGCGATCGAGACGGTCTGGTCGTCATCGCCCAGGACGAGGTGGCTGCATCCCTGGCCGCCGCCGAAGCCCGCGAGGCCAAGGAGGATGAGTTCCGTCGCCAGATCGAGCAGGGTGCCTTCACCACCGAACTGCTCGGACTGACCGACACGTTGGAACAATTCAACCTCCGGACGCTGCCGGCGAGCTGAATCGCACACACGGCCGGCCGCGGCGGACCTCCAGGTCCGCCGCGGCCGTCGCTGCGTTGTGCACCCAATTCACCTCCGTAGAATGATCACTGTGACCACGGTTCCCGCTGCCGGCCGCAGAAGCCCTCGCAAGGACGCCGTCCGCAACCAGGGAAAGCTCCTAGACGCGGCCGGGGAAGTCCTGCGTACCGAACCGTCAAACGCCACCATGCCGCTCATCGCGGCCAAAGCGGATCTGGCCACTGCGACCGCCTACCGCTACTACTCGACCCTCGATGAGCTCCTGAGCGCGTACCTGCATCGGGTGATCGCTTCTCTACGCGACTTCAGCCACGACTGCCCGGCGACCCGGACCGCCCTGTTCGAGGCCGTGGCCACCCAATGGCTCACGCTGCTCAAGACGTACGGCACCGCCATGATCCAGCTACGCGCCCGCGACGGCTTCCTGGAGCGGCTGCACGGACGCGACGGGGTGATCACCACCGTCCGGGATGCCTGGGAGCGACCGGTTCGCTCGGTCATGCGTGAATTCGACGTGCCCGACGACGAATTCGAGTACGCGCTCTTCTTGTTCAACCTGATGTTCGACCCCCGGGAACTGCTGGACCTGGAACGCGTCGGGTTCTCCGACGAGGAGATCATTCGTCGCCAGACCCGCAGTTATTACGCGGCACTAAAGGCGCTCGCACCGGACCAGGACGAGACGTAACCCGCCTGGTCCACCAGGCGGGTTACGTCTTGAGGGTGGATTCAGAGGCTGGCGAAGACCTCGCCCATGCGGCGCAGACCTTCGCGCAGGACCTGCGGCTCGGCAGCGAAGGACAACCGCACGTGTCCCTCCCCGCTGGGGCCGTACTCAGCGCCGGCGCGCACGATCACCCCGTGTTGCGCCAACAAGGCCGCCACCTGCGTCGAGGGTCGATTCCCCGGATAGCGAACGAACGCGTAGAAGGCCCCCTCGGGCACCACCATGCTCGCCCCCGGGATCGCATCGACCAGCTCCAGGACCAGATCCCGGCGCGCTGCGTAGGTGTGCCGCATCGGCGCCGTGAACTCATCGCCGGACGTCAACGCCGTGATCGCGGCCCGCTGGACCGCCGCGTTGACGGCACTGTTGAAGGTCCGGTGAACCAACCGGATTGCCTCTGCCACCACGGGTTCGGCGATCACGTAACCGATCCGCCAACCGGTCATCGCGTAGGTCTTGGACAACGTCTGGACATAGACGAGCCGCCCGGCAAGTTCGGGTACCGCGAGTGCGCAGGTGAACGGCTCGTCGCTGTAGATGAGGTTGGCGTACGCCTCGTCCACCATCACCAGCGTGTCGGTGCCCTGTAGCAGTTCCCCGAGGGCCGCGAGTTCGGCGCCGGAGAAGACCGCACCAGTGGGGTTGACCGGGTTGCAGATCGTGATCAGCGCAGCGCCCTGTCGGACCTCGCGGTCGATGGCCGCCAGATCGAGGTGGTGATCGGCGCGATTGGGCACCTGGACGGGCACGCCGCCGGCGAGCGCCACCGCGTCGACGTAGAGCGAGTAGGTGGGTTCGGGGATGATGACCCGATCCCCGGGGTTCACCGTCGCCAGAATCGTCGACGTGATGCCGGCGGCGCCGCCGTGGCTGATCAGGACCTGGTCGGGGTTGACCTCGCGGCCGCTGAGCGCGCCGGCCTGACCGGCAATCAGCGCGCGCAACTCGGGGTCGCCGTTGAGATCCACGTAGTGCGTGTAACCCTGCGCCAGTGCCTGCACGGCGGCATCGATGATCGGCTGCGGGGTGTCGAAGTCCGGCTCTCCCATGTTCAGACGCACGACGTCGCCGGTGACGACGGAGCCGGCTGGGCGCAGGGACACGCGACGGACGCGTTCAACCGCCTCGGCCGGTGCACCGACCCCGGGGACCGGATCGGAGTTCAGCAACTTGGTCATGGGCACTCCCAGGTAGATGGTTAACTACGACTTTATTCCTACTTATGCAGAGCATGGTGCAGGCGATCAAACTTGTCAACGCCTGGGTAAAAGCGCCCATCCACCGCTTTCCGGCCCGTTGACAGTGAGCATAAAGTAAGATCATACTCTCATTTATTCTGTTCCGACTCCGCGAAGGCCGCCGAGCATGTCGAAGACCACTGCACCAACCGTCAGCTTCCAATCACCGTTGGAATGGGCCGACAACTTCGCCCACCAGGCCGCCGGGCAGCCCTCCGTGCGCGGCTACGCCCGACGATGGCCGACCAGCTATCGGGCGGTGGCCACCCTCGAGCGGGCGCTGCGGGACACCGCCGTCGTCGAGTCGCTGGGCGGCGGGCAGATCCGGGTCGACGTCGCTCCGCAGGCCGACGGATCGGACGAGCCGACCTACCGCTTCTCGGTATTCAGTCTGGATCGCCGTCTCCCGCTCGGTGTCCTGCTCCCGGCGCTGCAGAGCTTCGGTCTTGAGGTCCTCGACGAAACCCCGCACAGCGTCGTACGACCCGATGGCCACGATGCCTACGTCTATGACTTCCGGGTCGCCAGCCCCGGAGAATCGCTCGATCAACCCGGCGCGACCCGGCTCATCGAAGCCTTCACGGCGTGCTGGGAGCAGCGAGCCGACGTCGATGGGTTCAACGCGCTGACCGCCGCTGCCGCCCTCGGCTGGCGAGACGTCGCAGTCCTGCGCGCCTATGGCTCCTACCTGCAGCAGTGCCGCTACCCGATGACCGGCGCCGACATGGCCCGGACGTTGGCCGGCCACCCGGCGGCAGTGCGTGCCCTCGCCGAATTCTTCGACACCCGGTTCAATCCGGAGCGTGACGCCGACCGGGCCGGCGGCGCCCTGGACGCTGCGGGCGCGGCGCTGGACGAGGTGATCGATGAGGTGATCTCGGCGGATGCGGACCGTTTGCTGCGTGCGTACGCCGCGGCGATGCGGGGCACTGCACGCACCAACCGCTACCTTCCCGATGTGGCGGACGGCGCGCGGCCCCTGGCGCTCAAACTCCAGCCCCAGCAGATCCGCGACGTCCCGGTTCCGCGGCCGCGCTACGAGATCTTCGTGACGTCACCGCAGGTGGAGGGCACCCACATCCGCTTCGACACCATTGCGCGCGGGGACTTCGCTGGTCGGACCGGCCGACCGACTTCCGCACTGAAGTACTGGCCCTGGCCCGCGCTCAGAACGTCAAGAACGCGGTCATCGTGCCGGCGGGCGCCAAGGGCGGATTCGTCGTACGACGATCGCCGGCGACCAGCGAATCGGGCCTGGCCTGCTACCGGCAGTTCATCGGCGCGCTCCTGGACGTCGTGGACAACCTGGCCGGTGACGGGTCGACGCCGACGACACCGCAGGGTGTGATCGCCTACGACGATCCGGACACCTACCTCGTCGTCGCCGCCGACAAGGGCACCGCGACGTTCTCGGACGTCGCCAATTCCATTGCGTTGCAGCGTGGTTTCTGGCTCGGCGACGCCTTCGCCTCCGGGGGAAGCATCGGGTACGACCACAAGAAGCTGGGCATCACGGCCAAGGGCGCCTGGGTGAGCACCCGACGGCACTTGCGGGAGGTCGGGCTGGACCCCGAGCGCGACCCCATCAGCGTCGTCGGGATCGGCGACATGTCCGGGGACGTCTTCGGCAACGGTCTGTTGCGCTCGCGGACCGTGCGCCTGATCGCCGCCTTCGATCACCGGCACATCTTCCTGGACCCGGACCCACGACCGGACGAAGCGTTCGTGGAGCGGCAGCGGTTGTTCGATCTGCCCCGGTCGAGTTGGTCTGATTACAACCCCGATCTGATCAGCCCCGGCGGTGGGGTGTTCCCGCGCTCGGCCAAGTCGATCCCGATCAGCAGCCAGGTCCGCGCCGCGCTCGACCTGCCCGACGAGGTGGATTCGCTCGCACCGGATCAGCTGATCCGCGCGATCCTGGCCGCACCGGTCGACCTGCTCTGGAACGGCGGCATCGGCACCTATGTGAAGGCCTCCACCGAGTCATCCGCCGATGTCGGCGACCGGGCCAATGACGCGATCCGCATCGATGCCACGCAACTGCGCGCCCGGGTGGTCACCGAGGGCGGCAACCTCGGTGTCACTCCCGCCGGCCGCATCGAGTTCGCGCGCCTGGGCGGTCGGATCAACACCGACGCCCACGACAACTCCGCCGGGGTCGCGTGCTCCGACCTCGAGGTCAACGTGAAGATCCTGGTGGACCGGGCGATCTCCCAGGGCCTGCTGGACCCTGCCGCACGCGTCGGGCTGCTCGCCGACCTCACCGAATCGGTCGAGTCGCTGGTACTGCGCCAGAACGAACTGCAGAACGAGACCGTCGGACTCAACCGGGCGCGTGCCCCTCGGCAACTGGACGAGCACCGCCGGATGCTCGCCCGCCTCGAAGCGGACCACGGCCTGGACCGGGCACTGCTGCACCTGCCGGACGAGTCGCGGCTGCAGGCGCTGCAGGAGCGGGGTGAGGGTCTGACCTCTCCGGAACTGAGCGCACTGGCTGCCCAGGTCCGTCTGGCGATCCGCGCCGAATTGGGCGAGGACCTCCTCGACGATCCGGCGACAACGGCGCTGCTGCGCGCGGCGCTGCCCCAGCAACTCCAGAGGCTGGGTGACGAGGTGTTCGCGCAGCATCCGCTGCGTCGCGGAATCGTCGGCACCGCTCTGGCCGGGCGCCTGGTCGATGACGGTGGGCTCTGCTTCACGTTCCGGGTGAGCAACGACACCGGCGCCTCGACCGACGATGTGGCCCGCGCATTCCTGATCGCCAGCCGCATCTTCCGGTTGGACGACACACTGGGTGCGATCCGGGCGCTGGACGGGTCGACGACCCTCACCGACACCCTGCACGTCGAGGCCCGGCGTGCCGCCCAACGCGCATGCTGTTGGTTGCTGCAGCACCGTCCCCAACCGCTGGATGTCGAAAGCGAAGTCGCCAGGTTCGCCGGTCCGGTGGCTGCGTTGCGCGAGCGGCTACCCCAGTGGTTGCGCCCGGCCGACCTGGACAACCACGAGATGCGTTCGGCCTGGGCCCTCGAACACGGTGCACCCCCGGCGCTGACCGACAAGGTGTACGGGCTGCTCGATGCGTTCTGCCTCCTGGACGTGGTCGAGCTGGCCGCCGTCACCGACACCGATCCTGAGACGGTCGCCGCGACGTACTTCGCGGTCAAGGATCACCACCGGATCAACGTGCTGCTGCAGGCGGTTTCCGAACTCGGCCGGGACGACCGGTGGGATGTCCTTGCCCGGCAAGGGCTGCGCGATAAGTTGTACCGTGCCGCACGCTCGTTGACCCGCTCCACGCTGACGTACGCCGGGTCCGGGGACGCCGCGGACGCTGTGGATCGCTGGACGAGACACCACCACGACCTGGTGGCGCGCGCCCACCGCACGGTCGATGCGGTGGAAGTGCTCGATGCCCGGCGACTGGCCAGCCTGAGCGTCGCGGTGCACAGTCTGCAGACGCTATCCGGGTCGGCCCAGCTTCTCTCCTAGGTCGCCTTCCCTACATCCCCTCCTGACCGACCCCGGTCTGGGAATACGGCAACAAGACCTGGACCAACCTCGCCCGCACTTCGTAGAGCTGACCCGACCACTGCAGGTCCGCCCCGGGCACGAAGGCCACCGGCTCTCGGTTCAGCTGAACTGTCGTGGGTGCCACCATGGGGCGAGTATGGACGATGGGTGGCTGCGAGAATCAGCGATGTGCTGATCACCGTCCTGCGCGACCTTCGGGTCGAGAGCGACGACGGCTCGGTCATCCCGGTGGCCGGTGGCCGCCTGCAGACCTTGTTGGTGCGCCTGGCCGTGGACGCCGGACGTGTCGTATCGGTGGGCGAGCTCACCGACGCGATCTGGGCTGACCTGCCCGCCGATCCGGCCGGCGCGCTGCAGGCGCTGGTGTCGCGATTGCGCCGGGCCGCCGGCGTGACCATCGAGCAGACCGGCACCGGCTACCGGCTCGCGATCGACCCTGCCGCCGTCGATCTGCACCGGTTCGAGGCGTTCGTGGCGCGCGGACGGCTGGGCGACCCATCGGCGTACGCCGAGGCGCTCGGTTTGCTCGACGGCCCACCTCTGCCGCTGGTCGCCGACCAGCCGTGGGCGCTGCCGTTGGTCGCACGGATCGAGCAGCAGGCGATCGAAGCCGAGCACGCCGTCATCGAGTCGTGCCTTGCGACAGGAGATCTCACCGGTTTGGCGGCCCGCCTACGAGACCTGGTCGCGGCGCACCCGCTGGATGAGGACTTCGCCGGGCAGCTGATCCGCACCCTGCGGGCGCAGGGGCAGACCGCGAAGGCGCTCGCGGCGTACGAGCAGACGCGCCGGACCCTGGCCGACACGCTGGGCACCGACCCGGGTGCAGCGCTGCAGGAGCTGTACGCCGAGTTGCTGCGCGGACAGGAAACGCCCCTCGCCGGCAGCGCACTGCGCAGCGGGTTGACCAGTTTCGTCGGGCGAGATCAGGATCTGGCGGGCCTGTCCACCGATCTGGACGACCACCGCCTCATCACGCTGGTCGGCCCCGGTGGCGCGGGGAAGACCAGGTTGGCCACCGAGGCCGGCATCGCGTGGCGGGAACGGCACCGAGCACCGGTCTGGTTCGTCGAGCTGGCACCGGTCAGCGAACCGGACGCCGTGCTGCCCGCCTTTGTCGCCGCATTGGATCTGCAGACCTCACGCGTCTTCGAACGGCTGCGCGCCGCCGGCCGCTCCGTGGACGACTGGGCCCTGCTCACCAGCGCCCTGAGCACCGGCCCGGCCCTGGTCATCGTGGACAACTGCGAGCACCTGCTGGACGAGGCCGCCGACGTCATCGACCGGCTGCTGGTCAGCGCCCCGATGCTGAGGGTGATCGCCACCAGTCGCGAACCCCTGGCCATCGACGGCGAACACATCCGGCCGCTGCCGCCGCTCGAACCGTCCCCGGCCGCGCAGTTGTTCCTCGACCGTGCAGCCGCCGCGGGCGTGCCGGTGGTTTCGGCTGACCTGGCGGCCGTCACCGACATCGTGCAACGCCTGGACGGGCTGCCGCTGGCGATCGAACTCGCCGCGGCCCGGGTTCGCACCATGACCATCGCGGACATCGCTGAACGGCTGTCCGACCGGTTCGCGCTGCTGACCGGCGGCCGGCGCACCGCACTGCCGCGTCATCGCACGCTCTACGCGGTTGTCGCCTGGAGTTGGGACCTCCTCGACCCGGTCGAACGCGATCTGCTGCAACGCTTTTCGGTCTTTTCGGGGGCGCGGATGCGGTCGCGGCAGCGGCCGTGACCGCGATCCCGGATGTCGAGCTGCACCTGGCGTCACTGGCGGACAAGTCGCTGCTGGTCGTCGACCGAGCGGCGGGAACAGTCCGCTACCGCATGCTCGAAACCATCCGGGAATTCAGTCTGAACCAGTTGGCGCAGGCCGGACTAGCGGCGACGGTCCGCGAGGCCCACGCCCGGTGGGCCATGGATCTGGCCCGCACCCAGGACGCACGGTTGCGCGGACCCGAACAGACCGAGGCTTCGGCCCGCTTGGTCGCCGACGACGACAACCTGGTGGCCGCGTTGCGCTACCTGGCCGACACCGGCCAGGCCGAGGCCGCCGCCGAGCTGATCCTGGACCTCAGCTGGTGGCTGTTCATGCTGGACGACGACCAGCACGCCGTGGCCCTGGCGCGAATAGCACTCGATGCGCCGGGTGACGTCACCGACAGCTCACGCGCGGCCGTGCAACTGCTGTACCTAGCGGCTCAACTGACACCGGAGACTGCCGACCTGGAACCCACGCGGGAAGCCATGCGGCAGGCGGCCACGCTGCTCGACACCGACCCGTCCGCCTATGACCGGTGGCCGCATCTGCAGGTCATCGCCCTGCAGGCATCCGTATGGACCGACGTGCCGGAGATCATCCACCGGTTGACCCAGTGCCCGCTGCGCCAGGAGACGCAATGGCTGCGGGCCGCGGTGCTGCAGACCCAGGTCGACATCGCCGACAACGCCGGCGATCCGTCCGGCGTCCGGGCGGTCTTGTCGGATCTGGGCGAGCTCGTCGAACCTCTCGGCGACAACTGGCTGACCGCGGCCTTCCTGGTGCGCCAATCGCAGGTGCAATCCCAGGACGGCGACCCGCAGCTGGCGCTGGAGACGTTGCTGCAGGCGCAGGAGCTCATCAAGGCGCTGAGTCGCAACGGAGATCAGGTCTACCTCGCGGTCCGCGCCATGGATCTGCGGATGCGCCTCGGCGACTTCGACGGCGCCCGCTCAGCGATCCAGGACATGCCCCAGCAATGGCAGGAACTGGTCGGCGCCGACCTCGCCCACGCCTTCCTGACAACTATCGCTGTAGCAGAAGGCGACCCAGACCGCTTGGCACAGGCACGGCAGCTCCTCGGCGATCCGCAGCCGGTGCAGGGCGCCTTCCACGACCACGGTCAAGCGATCCTGCAGACAGCGGTTGCACTACTGGAGGTCCACGACGGCGACCTGGCGGCCGGGATACGCGCGCTGAACGCGGCCTACCCAGCGGCCGTCGCCACCGCTGACATGCCGCTTCTCGCGTCGTACGCCGTGTCCGCCGCCGCCGCGCTGAGCCGGGTCGACCCGCAGCGGGCTGCCGAAACCCTCGGCGCAGCCGCTTCGATCCGCGGAATCGACGACCCCGGTGATCCGATCGTCGCCGTCCTGACCCGGCGACTGCGGGGCGATCTGGGCGAAGGGTTCGACGCGGCGTACGCGAAGGGACGTAGCAAAGACCGGGCCGACGCCATCGCTGACGTCGACCCGGTCCGGCTGTTCCCCGACTTCTAGGCCCGGCGGCGATAGGCCCGCAGCGCCAGCGGCACGAAGACCACCAGCAGACCCACCATCCAGACCAGCAGCCATATCAGGTGGTTGCCCATGGGCGTGCCGAGCAGCAGGCTGCGGATCGCGTCGACCAGATGGGTGATCGGGTTGACGTTGACGAAGGCCTGCAGCCAGCCCGGCATCGTGCTCACCGCGACGAACGTGCTGCTGGCGAAGGTGAGCGGCAGCAACAGCATCATTAAGATGCCCTGCACCGAACCCGGCGTGCGAGCGATCATCCCGACGAAGACCGAGATCCAGCAGAAGCAGAGCGCGAAGCCGACCGCGAGCAGCAGCGCCGCCACCACCTGCAGTGGCCCGGTCTGGACACGGAAGCCCATCAGGGTGCCGACGACCATGATCACGGTGAAGAGGATCAGGTAGCGCACCAGATCCGCCAGCACCGTCCCCACCAGCGGGGCCGACCGCGCGATCGGCAGCGACCGGAAGCGGTCGAAGATGCCCTTCTGGATGTCCTCGTTGAGGTTCTGCCCGATGCTGACACTGCCCATCGCGATGGTCTGGGCCATGATCCCCGGCAGCAGGAACTGCAGGTACTCGTGTTGTGACCCGCCGGCGATCGCACCGCCGAAGATATAGGTGAACATCGCCAGGAAGATGATCGGCTGCAGCGTGACATCGACCAGTGCCTCCGGCGTGCGGAAGGTCTTGATCAGGCTGCGCTTGGCCAGGACCACCGCGTGCCACAGCGCGTTACCGCCGCCGGTCGTGGTGGCCGTCGCGGCTACCGGTGAGGTCTGGGTTGCTTCAACGGTCGTCATGTCAGGCCGCCTCCTTCTTCTCGCCCGTGAGTGTCATGAAGACCTCATCGAGGCTGGGCAGGTGCAGCGACACCTCGTTCATCGAGATGCCCTGCTGGGCAAGGGTGCTCACGATCTGCGGGAAGGCCGAGTCATCGTCGACCGCTACCGTCAGTTCGCTGCGCCCGGTCAATTCGGGGTGCGCCCGGTCGCCTCGGTGAGCACCCGGCGTACGTCGTCCAGCTGGCTCCGATCGGTCGGCACCAACACGATCCGCTGGCCGCCGATGACCCGCTTGAGGCCCTCAGGGGTGTCGTGGGCGATCACCCGGCCGTGGTCGATGACGCTGATCTCGTCGGCCAGGGCGTCGGCCTCTTCCAGGTATTGGGTGGTCAGCAGAACGGTCGAGCCGTCGGTGACCAATCGGCGTACGACGTCCCACATGTCCTCGCGCTTGGCCGGGTCGAGGCCGGTGGTCGGCTCGTCCAGGAAGATGACCGCCGGTCGCCCGACCAGACTGGCCGCCAGATCAAGGCGTCGGCGCATTCCGCCGGAGTAGGTCTTGGCCATCCGGCCGGCTGATTCCGACAGGTCGAACCAGTCCAGCAGTTCGGCCGCCCTTGTCTTGGCGTCCCTGGTCTTCAGGCCGAGCAGCTGACCGATCATCACCAGGTTCTGGGTGCCGGTCAGGTCCTCGTCGACCGAGGCGTACTGGCCGGTGAGGCCGATGGTGCGGCGTACGTCGCTGGGCTGCTTGGCCACATCGAACCCGCCGACCCTCGCGTGGCCGCCGTCCATCTGCAGCAAGGTCGCGAGCATCCGCACGGTCGTCGTCTTGCCGGCTCCATTGGGTCCGAGGACGCCGAGGACGGTGCCGGCGGGCACGCTCAGGCTGACGTCGTGCACGGCCGTGAAGTCGCCGAATCGCTTGTGCAGGTTCTCCGCGTAGATCACCGGTTCGCTCATCACGGACCTCCTTCCAATGTCGTGTTCGTCAGAACGTTTTGTCGGGACTGGATCCAGCATGGCGACGAGCGCTGACACGGCACTGATACGAGACCCTCAGGGACGGACCGGTGGTGTCAGGACGACGTCGTGGCGGTTTCGTCACGAATCGCGGCGCCGGGACCGGACGGGACCACAACTCGTGGCGGTTTCGTCACGAATCGCGGTGCCGGGGCCTCATCACGCCACGACTCGTGGCGAAGTCGTCGATTATCGAGAATCGCGCCTGATCGATAGCGTGGCTAGGTGGCGCAGGAGCGGTCGGAAGAAGCCAAGGGCACGACGTACGGCGTACTGGCCTATCTGATCTGGGGCATCTTCCCGCTCTACTTCCACCTCCTCGAGCCCGCCGGCGCTTGGGAGGTGCTCTGCCACCGCATCCTGTGGACGCTGGTGGTCTGCGCGATCGCGCTGGCGGCCACCCGGCAGACGGCGTTCATCGCCGATCTTCGTCACAACCCGCGTCGCCTGACGATGATCGCCGTCGCAAGTGTCGCGATCGCGGCGAACTGGACCATCTACGTGCAGGCCGTGGTGACGGGCCACGTCACGCAGGCATCGCTCGGCTACTTCCTCAATCCGCTCTTCACGGTCGCGCTCGGGGTTCTGGTGTTGCGAGAACGACTGCGGCCACTGCAGATTGCAGCCGTCTTCATCGGCCTCGCGGCGTGCATCTATCTGGCGGTCGACGACGGCAAACCACCGTGGATCGCACTGTCGTTGGCGCTGTCCTTCGGGACTTATGGGCTGCTGAAGAACAAGATCGGCGGCTCGCTGAACGCGCTGCAGTCACTCTCCAGCGAGACGGCCGTGCTCGCCCCCGTCGCCGCAATCCTGCTGGTGATCTTGACGGTTCGCGGCCAGACGACCTTCACCGGCCATGGCGCCGGCCACTCGTTGTTGCTGATCTCCACCGGCCTCGCCACCGCACTACCCTTGCTGCTCTTTGCGGCGGCGGCCTCCCGGGTGCCGCTGGTCTCGATCGGGTTGATGCAATTCATCACGCCCGTGCTGCAACTGATCTGCGGTGTCACCCTGCTCGGCGAGCACCTCTCGACCGCCCGTTGGATCGGCTTCGGGATCGTGTGGATCGCGCTGGTGCTGCTGTCGATCGACGCCCTATTGAGCGCCTCACGCGGGCGGCGACTGGCGCGCGCCGCTGAGGAAGCCGCGATCTAGCGCTCGATATCCCGGCGGTGCAGGTTCTGCGCGAGCAGGAAGGCCACCACGCCGAGCACCAGCAGCACCCCGCCCAACCAGGCGATTTTGGCCAGCAGCACGATGCCCGCGATCGCCAGGATCAGGGCCAGCGCCAGGATGACCGTGGCCTTCACGCGGAGCGACCTGCGACCTGGTAGGGCAGCGCCCGCAGAGTCTGAACCGCCGCACTGTCCGGCAGCGGGTCCAGCAGCCGCGCCGCTTCATCGGCCAGTTGCAGGGCGTGCGCCCGGGCCCGCTCGACGGCCGGGTGCGACCGGAGCAGTTCCAGAGCCTCCTGCACCTGCTTCTCGTCCGCGATCGGCCCCGACGTCAACTCCAGCAACCTGGCGTCGGCAGGGTCGGTCGACTCACGCAGGTAGAGAACCGGCAGGGTGAGCACGCCTTCGCGTAAGTCGGTGCCGGGCTCCTTGCCCGACTGCTGACTCTGCGACGTGATGTCCAGGACGTCATCGGCGAGCTGGAAGATCAGGCCGATCAACTCGCCGTACCGGACCATGACGTCGACGGTCTTGTCCGGTGCGCCCGCGAACATCGCACCGTAGCGGGCGGCGGTGGAGATGAGCGACCCCGTCTTGTCAGCGAGGACACCCAGATAGTGGGTCATCGGGTCAGCGCCGGCGGGTGCTTGGCGCTCGTCCTGGATCTGGCCCTGGCACAACCGCACGAAGGTGCGAGCCTGGATGCGCACCGCCTCAGCGCCCAGCCCGGCAATGACCTCCGAAGCCCGGCCGAAGAGCAGATCACCGACCAGGATGGCCGTCGCGTTGTCGTAGGTGGCGTTGGCCGAAGGTACGCCGCGGCGCACGTCCGCCTCGTCCATCACGTCGTCGTGGTAAAGCGAGGCAAGGTGGGTCAACTCGACACCGACGGCCGCTTCGATGACGTCGTCGTTGATGCCGTCACCAAGCTCACTGGCCAGCAGCGTCAGCATCGGCCGGAACCGTTTGCCACCCGCATCCAACAGGTGCGCGGAGGCGGCGGCGATGAAAGCGTCGTCGTGCTGCACGACCTCGTGCAACCGGGTATCGACCCGGGCCAGCCCAGCCTGCAGATCGCTCATCGGATGAAGAGCGCCGAATGGTTGGCCAGGTCCAGAATGGGCGCCGGCACGATGCCCAGCAGCAGCGTGATCAGGGTGCCCGCGGCGACCGCGACCCCGGTCAGCGCGGACGGCATGACCACCGTGGTGTCGCCGGTGGGTTCGGAGAAGTACATCAGCACGATCACCCGGACGTACACGAACGCGGTCACCGCCGAGGCGAGCACACCGATGACCGCCAGCCACGCACCCCCGTTGCCGACAGCAGCCGAGAACACCGCGAACTTGCTGGTAAAACCGGAGGTCAGCGGGATACCGGTGAACGCCAGCATCAGGAAGCTGAAGACGCCGGCGACCACGGGGTGCTGTTTGCCCAGGCCTGCCCACTGGGACAGGTGCGTGGCCTCCGAGCCGCCGGAGCGGACCATGGCGATGATCGCGAAGGCGGCGATCGTGGTGAAGCCGTAGGCGATCAGGTAGAACAACGTGCCCGAGACGGCCGCGCGATCCAGCGCTACCACCCCCACCAGCAGGAAACCGGCGTGTGTGATCGAGGAGTAGGCCAGCAGACGCTTCATGTCGGTCTGGGTCACGGTCAGCACCGCGCCGACGACCATCGTCAGCACCGCGATGATCGCCAGGACCGGCTGCCAGTTCCACTTCAGCCCGTCGAAGCCGACGTAGAACACGCGCAGCACGGCGCCGAAGGCGGCGACCTTGGTGCACGCGGCCATGAAGCCGGTCACCGGGGTCGGAGCACCCTGGTAGACGTCGGGGGTCCAGGAGTGGAAAGGCACCGCACCGACCTTGAACAACAGGCCGACCGCGATCAGCATCAGACCCGGCACCAGCAGGTTGTCCAGACCCGCGACAGCAGGCACGGCGCTGGCGATCCCGGACAGGTTCAGCGTCTTGGTGGCGCCGAAGACCAGCGCGCTACCGAAGAGGAAGAACGCCGAGGAGAAGGCGCCGAGCAGGAAGTACTTCAACGAGGCTTCCTGCGACAGCAACCGGCGGCGCCGGGCGAGCCCGGTCAGGATGTACAACGGCAGCGACAGGATTTCCAACGCGATGAACATCGCGATGAGGTTGTTCGACGCCGGGAAGAGCATCATGCCGGCCACCGCGAATAGGGTCAGCGGAAAGATCTCGGTGGTCGTGGCGCCCAGTCGCACCGCGTCGGCTTCCAGGGCCGAGCCGGGTGTCGAGGCACCGGACTGGGTGAACGCATCGGCCTGCGATCCGCCGAACCGCTCGGCCATCGCCAGCACCGCGATGAACGCCAGGGTGAGCACCGTGCCCTGCAGCATCAGCGTCACCCCGTCGATGGCGACGGCGTTGCCTGCGGTCAGGCCCTGGTGGTGCCGGGCCCACAGGACCAGGGTCAGGAAGGAGACCACCAGGGCGACCAGAGTCAGGGCCAGCTGCGCGACGTACCGCACCTGACGGGGCGCGAACGCCTCGATCAGCACCCCGATGATGCCCGCGGCGAAGATCACCAGCATCGGGCTGATGGCCGAGTACATGAAACTGGCCTGGGTGAAGGTGTCGCTCACTTGCCGCCCTCAGCGACCTGGACCGCGGGAACCGGGTCGGTCGAATGCGTGTATTGCAACGTCTGCTTGACCGCCGGATTCAGCAGGTCAAGCGCCGGCTTCGGGTAGAACCCGAGCACCACCATGAAGGCGATGAGTACGCCGGCCACCACCTTCTCGCGGACCGACAGGTCCGCGACGGTCCCGCCGTCTGCCGTGGACAGACCCTCCGGCTTGGGCCCGGTCATGACCCGCTTGTAGAGCCACAGCACGTAGATGGCGGCCAGGATCACACCCAGAGCCGCGATCGTGCCGGCCCACTTGTACCGGCTGAACGTGCCCATCATCACCAGGAATTCGGAGATGAAGGAGTTCAACCCGGGCAACGACAGACCCGATAGACCGGCGATCAGGAAGACACCGGCCAGGACCGGGGTGACCCGTTGCCAGCCGCCGTAGTCGGCGATGTTCTTGCTGCCGCGCCGCACGATCAGGAAGCCGGCGAAGAGGAACAGGGCCGCGGTCGTGAAGCCGTGGTTGACCATGTAGAGGTTCGCACCAGACTGCGAGGTCGAGGTGAGCGCGAAAATGCCCAGCACGATGAAGCCGAAGTGACTGACCGAGGTGTAGGCGATCAGGCGCATCATGTCCGTCTGACCGATGGCCACCAGGGCGCCGTAGATGATCGATATCAGCGCCAGCACGATGATCACCGGCGTGGCCCACTTACTGGCCTCCGGGAACAATTGCAGACAGAACCGGATCATTCCGAAGGTGCCGACCTTGTCGAGCACGCCGACGAGTAGGACGGCTACTGCCGGTCGCGACTCGGCGGCCGCGTCGGGCAACCAGGTGTGCACCGGCCACATCGGCGCCTTGATCGCGAAGGCGATGAAGAAGCCCAGGAAGATCAGCCGCTCCGTGCTGGTCGACATGTGCAGCCCGGTCAGCTTGCTGATCAGGAACCCGTCGTCGCCGCCCGGGCCCTGCTGGTAGAGCGCGATCACCGCGACCAGCATGATCAGCCCGCCGAGCAGTGAGAACAACAGGAACTTCACCGCGGCGTACTGCCGGCGCGCGCCGCCGAACGAGCCGATCAGGAAGTAGACCGGGATGAGCATCGCTTCGAAGAAGACGTAGAACAAGAAGACGTCGGTGGCAGCGAAGACACCGATCATGAACGTCTCGAGGACCAGCAGCAGCGCGAAGTAGACCTGCTGGCGGCGACCGGCCTCCGGCTCGTCGTTCCAGGCCGCCAGCAGGGACACCGGCACCAGGACCAGGCTCATCAGGATCAGGGCCAGCGAGATGCCGTCAACGCCGAGGGCGTAGGAGACGCCGAACTGCGGGATCCAGGAATGGGTCTCGGTCAGTTGGAACTGCGAGGTGGAATTCAGGTCGAACCGGGTGGCCATGATGATGCCGAACACCAACGTCGCCAGCGAGAACGCCAGCGCGATGTGCCGCGCATAGGTCGCCGAACCCTTCGGCAGGAAAGCGACGATCAGGGCCCCGACCAGCGGGATCAGACCGAGCGTTGTCAACCACATCACTGGACCACCCACACGATGCCGAGGATTGCGACGACGCCGAGGAGCATCGTCAGGGCGTAGGACCGCACATAGCCGTTCTGGATCTTGCGCAACCGCGAGGACGAACCGCCGATGAGCGCGGCAGCTGCGCCGACGGCGCCGTCGACGCCCTTGTTGTCGGCGTAGACCAGTGCGCGCGTGAGGTGCACACCGGGACGGGCGAAGATCGCCTCGTTGACCTCGTCCTGGTAAAGGTCCTTGCGAGCGGCCTGGGTCAGCGGGGAGCCGACCGGCGGGTTGATCGGCACGTCGGCCGCCCAGTACTGGCGGTAGGCGACGAAGATGCCGACGAGCACCAGAGCCAGCGTCAGGACCATCAGGAGCCACACTGGGATGACCGGGTGGTCCTCGCCGGTCTCACCCAGAACGGGCTTCAACCACGAAGTGATGAGACCGGTGGGGCCGAGGATCAGACCGAGGAACGCCGATCCGACGGCCAGCACCATCATCGGGATGGTCATGACCAGCGGCGACTCGTGCGGGTGCACGTCGTCGGTCCAACGGGCCTTGCCCTGGAAGGTCATGAAGAACAACCGGGACATGTAGAACGCGGTCAGTCCGGCAGCCAGCAACGCGGCGCCGCCGAACACCCAGGGCCGCCAGCCGTCGCCGACGAACGCGGCTTCGATGATCTTGTCCTTGGACCAGAAGCCGGACAGCCCGGGGATGCCGATGATCGCCAGGTAACCCAGCCCGAAGGTGACCCAGGTGATCTTCATGACCATCGCGAGCCCACCGAACCTGCGCATGTTGACCTGATCGTTCATGGCGTGCATGACCGAACCAGCCCCGAGGAACATGCCGGCCTTGAAGAAGCCGTGCGTGACCAGGTGGAAGATGGCGAACGCGTAACCGATCGGGCCGAGCCCCGCCGCGAGCACCATGTAGCCGATCTGCGACATGGTCGAGGCGGCCAGCGCCTTCTTCATGTCGTCCTTGGCGCAACCGACGATCGCGCCGTACACCAGGGTGATGGCGCCCACGATGCACACGGCCAGGCGGGCGTCCGGCGTCGCGGTGTAGATGACGTTGCTCCGGGCGATCAGGTAGACCCCCGCGGTCACCATCGTCGCCGCGTGGATCAACGCCGAGACCGGTGTCGGCCCGGCCATCGCGTCGCCCAGCCAGGCCTGCAGCGGGAACTGCGCGGACTTACCGCAGGCACCCACCAGCAGGAAGATGCCGATGGCGGTCAGTGCGCCCTTGCTGGCGCCTTGCACCCCGGCGTCCACACCGGCGAAGTCGATCCGACCGAAGGTCGCGAACATCGTGAAGATGCCCAGCAGCAGACCGAAGTCACCGACGCGGTTCATGATGAACGCCTTGTTACCGGCGGTGGCGTAGGCCGGGTTCCAGTTCCAGAAGCTGATCAGCAGGAACGAGGCCAGGCCCACGCCTTCCCAGCCGACGAAGAGCAGACCGTAGGAGTCGGCCAGCACCAGCGTGAGCATCGCGGCGATGAACAGGTTGAGGTAGGCGAAGAAGCGCCGCTTGTCGGGGTCGTGCTCCATGTACCCCAGCGAGTACACGTGAATCAGCGAACCGACGAACGTGATCAACAGGACGAAGGTCAGCGACAGCGGGTCGAACAACAGGCCGGCGTCGAGTTTGAAGTCTCCGGTCTGCAACCAGGAGAACAGGTGCAGATGCAACGACCGGGCGTCGCTCGCGCGGCCGGCCAGTTGGATGACGATCCCGATACCCAGGAGGCAGGCCAGCCAGGACATCGCGACGGCGATGTAGGGCCCGACCTTGTCCAGGGCCCTCCCGCCGAGCAGAAGGATCGCCGCACCGGCGAGCGGCAGCGCGATGAGCAGCCAGCCAGCACTGGCCAACCCCGTCGCGGCTGTCGTTTCCAAGGACTGCATCAGTTCACCGATCCCTTTACAACTTCAGCAGGTTCGCGTCGTCGACCGAAGCCGACCGGCGAGCCCGGTAGATGGCCATGATGATCGCGAGGCCGACGACGACCTCAGCAGCGGCGACCACCATCACGAAGAGGGCGATCACCTGACCATCGAGCGTGCCGAACATGCGGGCAAACGTGACGAACGCGAGGTTGGCCGCGTTGAGCATCAACTCGACGCCCATGAACACGATGATCGCGTTGCGGCGGAGCAGCACGACCGCGGTGCCGATGGAGAACAGGATCACCGATAGGTAGATGTACCCGATCAGGCTCACTGGCGGTCACCCACTTCCTGCGAGGTCATGTCCCCCGACTCGGCCTCCAACTCCTGGGAGTGCTTGTACTCCGCGCGGCTGTCGGCCACCTGCTTACGCGCGCGCAGCACCCGGGAGACCGACAGTTCACTGATCGATCCGTCGGGCAGCAGGGCCGGTGTGTCGACCGAGTTGCTACGTGCGTAGACACCCGGCACCGGAAGTCCGGCGACGTTCTCGCCGGACTTGATCCGCTCACGGGACCAGTCGGCCTGGCTGGGCTTGGCGCTGAGCCGCTCACGGTGGGCCAGGATCATCGCGCCGATCGCGGCCGTGATCAACAGCGCCGAGGTGACCTCGAACGGCCACACGTACGGTCCGAAGATCAGGTTGGCGATGCCGCTGACGTTGCCCGGGTCGGCGTTGACCTGCTGCAGGCCGACCGCGGTCGGGAAGCGGGCCTGCGCGACTTGCGCCAGCAACATGGCGGCCAGGGCCAGGCTGAGCAACAGTCCCGCGACCCGCTGTCCACGGATCGTCTCGACCAGCGAGTCCGAGGAGTCGACACCGACCAGCATGATCACGAACAGGAACAGCATGATCACGGCACCGGAGTAGACGAAGATCTGGATGACGCCCAGGAACTCTGCCTGCTGGGCGATGTAGAAGACACCCAGGATGATCATGGTCAGCGCCATGCCCATGGCGCCGTGAACCGCCTTGCGGGCGAACAGCAGCCCGAGGGCGCCAAGGACGGCCAACGGTGCACCGACCCAGAACAGGGTGGTTTCCGCACCTCCGAGGTGGGTCATGAGACGTGCTCTTCCTGCTTGGATTCCTCGTGCGCCTCCACCCAGTCGCGCTGCGCCTGGGTGGGTCCGGTGACCTTGCCCTGGTAGTAGTCGCGCTCCTCCATGCCCTCCACCATCGGGTGCGGAGCAGGCAGCATCCCGGATTGCAACGGCGCCAGCAGCTGATCCTTGGTGAAGATCAGGTCGGCCCGGTTGTTGTCCGCCAGTTCGTACTCGTTGGTCATCGTCAGCGCCCGGGTCGGGCAGGCCTCGATGCACAGTCCGCAGAAGATGCAGCGCAAGTAGTTGATCTGGTAGACCCGGCCGTATCGCTCCCCCGGTGAGAACCGCTGACCGGTCGCGTCGTCGTTGTCGGCGCCTTCGACCAGGATCGCGTCCGCAGGACACGCCCAGGCGCACAGCTCGCACCCGACGCACTTCTCCAGACCGTCGGGGTGACGGTTGAGCTGATGACGGCCGTGGAAACGCAGCTGGGTGGGGCGCTTCTCCTCGGGGTACTCCTCGGTCGGCACCTTGCGGAACATGGTCGCGAAGGTGACCCCGAACCCGGCAACGGGTGCGAAGAGATCAGCCAGGAAACCTTTCTTCTCCTGGTCGCCGGGACCATTGACCGGCGGGCCCTGATGGGGAGTGTTGTCAGTCACGGGACTCCTCCGCGGTAGTCGGACCGGTGATGACCGGGTCGTCGGTGGCAGTGTGCGTCGGGCTGGCGGCCGCCAGCGCCGGGACTGGTTCACGCAACCGCTGTCCGGGCAGCGGCGGCACCGGATAACCGCCCGCGAACGGGTCGACCTCGGCCGGCGGCGACGTGTCGACCGCGGCCTTGCGGGCCTGGCGGCTGTCGAAGATCCAGGCGGCGATCAGCACGATCACCGCAATCACTCCGACGACGAACATCGTGGCTTGCGGGAATGTCTTACCGAACAGGCTGACCTGCCGGTCCCCGAGGAAGCCCAACTGCGCAGCGCGGATGAAGGCGATGGCCACGACCCAGATCAGCGTGGTTGGGATCAGCACCTTCCAGCCCAGTCGCATGAACTGGTCATACCGGACGCGGGGCAGCGAACCGCGCAGCCAGACGAAGAAGAACATGAACAGCCACAGCTTGATGCCGAACCACAGCAGGCCCCACCAGCCGCCGTTGAACATCCCGTTGTTGATCGCACTGATCCCGGGGGTGCCTGCCAGCCGCCGAAGAACATCGTCGTGGCCAGGCCGGCGACGGTGAACATGTTGACGTATTCGCCCAGGTAGAACATCGCGAACTTCATCGAGGAGTACTCGGTGTGGAAACCGCCGGTCAGCTCGCCCTCGCCCTCCGCAAGGTCGAACGGCAACCGGTTGGTCTCGCCGACCATCGTGATCACGTAGACGATGAGGGAGAAGAACGCCGGGATCGCGAACCACAGACTGCTTTGTGCGGCGACGATCTGGGAGGTGGACATGGACTTGGCGTACATGAAGACGACCACCAGCGACAGGCCCATCGCGATCTCATAGGAGATCACCTGGGCGCTGGAACGCAGACCGCCCAGCAGCGGGTACGTCGATCCGGACGCCCAGCCGGCCAGCACGATGCCGTAGGTGCCCACTCCCGCTACGGCCAGCACCAGGAGTACGGCGATCGGGGTGTCGGTCAGTTGCAGTGGCGTGTGGTGTCCGAACATCCAGACGCTGTTGCTGATCGGGATGATTGCGAACGACACGAAGGCCATCGCGCCGGCCAGCGTCGGCGCGAGGATGAACATGAACTTGTCGGCCTTGGCGGGGACCACGTCCTCCTTGAAGGCCAGCTTCACTCCGTCCGCCGCCGACTGGAAGATGCCCCAGGGTCCGAACCGGTTCGGGCCCGGCCGCTGCTGCATCCGGCCGATGACCCGCCGTTCGAACCAGATCACGATCAGCGTCGACAGCAGCAGGATGACGAAGAGGAACACGGCCTTGACCAATGACAGCCACCACGGGGTGTCACTGAAGTCGGCGACCGGGTTGTACGTCGTCGCTGCCAGGGTGACCAGGCTGCTCATCACACCGCCTCTTTCGTTCCGGCGCGCAGCGCCACGATCGCTCCGGCGTCGACCGCGAGGTCGGCGCGCACAGCACACCCCTGCGACTTCGTCGGCAGCCAGACCACATGATCGGGCATGTCGGTGATCGCGACCGGGAGGGTCACCGATCCGGCCCGAGCCTGGACCGTCAGCGGTTCACCGTCGGCGACACCGGCACCCGCCGCCGTTGCTGCGGAGACCCGCGCGACGCTGGGGTGGGCAGTTCCCGCCAGGAACGGCTCCCCTCCTGCAGTGAACCTTTGTCCAGCAACAGGTTCCAGGTCGCCAGGACCGCTTCACCGGCCAACGGACGCGGCACTGAACCGCCGGTGACCCGCGGGCGGGTGGCCCGTTCACCGGTCCACGGCCCGATCTCGGCCAGCTCTGCCTGGATGGTGGCCACGGTACGGGTACCGAGGTACTCGCCCATCTCGCCGGCCAACAGGTCCAGGACCCGGTGGTCGGACATCTTCTGGGTCTCGATGGCCCGCTCGAACGGGCGTACCCGGCCCTCCCAGTTGACGAAGGAGCCGTCCTTCTCCTGGTGCGCGGCCACGGGCAGGATCACATCGGCGACCTCGCTGACGGTGCTGGTCCGCAACTCCAACGAGACGACGAACGCCTGGCTGAGCGCGGACCGCGCCGCTGCGGGATCGGGCAGGTCGTCGAGGTCCACCCCGCCGATCACGACACCGCCGATCTCCCCGGCTGCAGCCGCCCGCAGGATCCCGGCCGTATCGCGGCCCTGTCCATCGGGCAGATCCGTTGCGCCCCAGACGGTTTCGATGGATGCCCGCGCGACGGCGTTGGCTACGGGACGTCCGCCCGGCAACAGGTTGGGCAGGGCTCCGGCCTCCAGGGCTCCCCGCTCGCCGGCCCGACGCGGCATCCACGCCAGGCGTGCTCCGCTTGCCTGCGACAGGGACAACGCCGCGGACAAGGCACCCGGCACACTCGCCAACCGGGCACCGGCCAGGACGATCGACTCCCGACCCAACGCATCGGCGTACTCGCTGATCGTGCCCTTGGCCAGCGCGTCGAGGACCTCTGCCTCGGTGCCCGGGGCGGCCTGGATCAGGGTGCCGCCGGCCTTGCGCAGGCCGTTGGTCTCGAACGGCGCGATCGAGATGACTTTCAGCTGCTTCTTGCGCCACGCCTTGCGCAGGCGCAAGAAGACCATCGCCGCTTCCTCCTCGGGCTCCAACCCGACGAGAAGCACGGTGTCCGCCTGCTCCAAGGCGTCGTACGTGACGGCGTCCGGTGAGTCGACGCCGGTGGCGACCACGTGATGGGCCAGGAAGTCGGCTTCCTCGACCGAGTGCGGCCGGGCGCGGAAGTCGATGTCGTTGGTGCCGAGCACCAGGCGAGCGAATTTGCTGTAGGCGTAAGCGTCTTCGACGCTCATCCGGCCACCCGTGAGGACGCCCGCGGCGCCCGCAGCCTTCAGGCCACGCGCTGCGAACTCCAGCGCCTCGGGCCACCCGGCCACCCGCAGTTCACCGTTCTCCCGGATGAGCGGGTAGTTCAACCGCTCGCTGGTCGCGTAGGTGAAGGCCCAGCGGCCCTTGTCGCAGTTCCACTCCTCGTTGACCTGCGGGTCGTTCAACGCCATCCGGCGCAACACCACGCCGCGGCGGTGGTCGACGCGCAACGAGCAACCGCCGGCGCAGTGTTCGCACACGCTCGGGGTCGAGACCAGATCGAACGGGCGGGAGCGGAAGCGGTAGGCCGCACCGGTGAGAGCACCGACGGGGCAGATCTGCACGGTGTTGCCGGAGAAGTAGCTCTTGAACGGCTTCTCCTCGTAGATGCCCACCTGCTGCAGCGCGCCACGCTCGATCAACGCAATGAACGGGTCGCCGGCGATCTGGTCGGAGAACCGGGTGCAACGGGCGCACAGTACGCACCGCTCACGGTCCAGCAGGACCTCCGAGGAGATGTTGATCGGCTTGGGGTAGGTCCGTTTGACGTCCTCGAAGCGGCTCTTGGGCCGGCCGTTGCTCATCGCCTGGTTCTGCAGCGGGCACTCGCCGCCCTTGTCGCAGACCGGGCAGTCCAGCGGGTGGTTGATCAGCAACAACTCCATGACCCCGTGCTGCGCCTTGTCGGCCACCGGGGAGGTGTGCTGGGTCTTGACCTGCATGCCCTCGGTGGCCTCGATGGTGCAGGACGCCTGCGGTTTGGGCATCGGCCGCATCGAGCCATCAGGACCTGGGGTGGCGATGTCGACCAGGCACTGCCGGCATGCACCGACCGGGTCCAGCAGCGGGTGGTCGCAGAAGCGCGGCACCTCGATGCCGGCCTTCTCCGCAGCGCGGATCACCAAGGTGCCCTTGGGCACGCTGACCGGCAAGCCGTCGATCGTCAGATTCACCGCATCGGGCGCGATCGGCGGGGCAGCATTGCCGCCCTTGTCGACCGCGTTACCGCCCGCGGCCGGTGAGGTCACAGTCGTCATGCGGGGATCGTCTCCTTCGCGGTGACGGGGAACAGAACGGAGCGTTCCGGCGGGAAGGCTTCCCACCACGGGGTGTGCATACCGGCCTCGAACTCTTCGCGGAAGTACTTGACCGCGGAGGTGACCGGACTGGTCGCGCCGTCACCCAGGGCGCAGAAGCTGCGGCCGAGGATGTTGTCGCAGATGTCGACCAGTTTGTCGATGTCGTCCTGGGTGCCCTGGCCGTATTCCAACCGGGCCATGATCTGCTTGAGCCAGAACGTGCCCTCGCGGCAGGGGGTGCACTTGCCGCAGGACTCGTGCGCATAGAAATCGATCCACCGGCTGACCGCACGGACCACCGAGACCGTCTCGTCGAAGATCTGCAGCGCCCGGGTGCCGAGCATCGAGCCGGCGGCAGCTACCGACTCGAAATCCAGTGGTACGTCGAGGTGTTCGGCCGTGAAGATCGGTGTCGAGGAGCCTCCCGGAGTCCAGAACTTCAGCTCATGGCCCTCTCGAATGCCGCCGGACATGTCCAGCAACTCGCGCAGGGTGATCCCCAGCGGCGCTTCGTACTGACCCGGAGTCGTGACGTGTCCGGACAGGCTGAAGATGCCGAAGCCCTTGGACTTCTCGGTGCCCATCCCGGCGAACCAGTCCGCACCGTGCAGCACGATGGACGGCACCGAGGCGATGGACTCCACGTTGTTGACCACGGTCGGCCGGGCGTAGAGCCCGGCAACGGCCGGGAACGGCGGCTTCAGCCGGGGCTGACCGCGCCGGCCCTCCAAGGAGTCCAGCAGCGCGGTTTCCTCACCGCAGATGTAAGCGCCGGCACCCGCGTGCACCGTGACGTCGAGGTCGAAACCGGTGCCGTGGATGTTCTTGCCCAGATGTCCTGCGGCGTAGGCCTCTTCGACGGCACGCAGCAAGCGACGGTAGACGTGCACGACCTCGCCGCGCAGGTAGATGAAGGCATGGTTGCAGCCGATGGCGAATGACGTGATCGCCACGCCCTCGATCAGGAAGTGCGGCGCCGCCATGAGCAGCGGGATGTCCTTGCAGGTGCCCGGCTCGGACTCGTCGGCGTTGACCACGAGGTAGCGCGGTCCCCCGTCCGGCTTGGGCAGGAACGACCACTTCATACCGGTCGGGAAGCCCGCGCCGCCACGGCCGCGCAGACCGGAGTCCTTGGCCGCCGCGACCAAGTCTTCCTGGCTCATACCCAGCGCTTTGTCCAACGCTTGGTAACCCTCGTGTCGGAGATAGGTGTCCAGGGTCCACGACTGCGGGTCGTCCCAGAACTGCGTGAGGATCGGGGTCAACGGAGTGCTCATGACTTACTCCTCGTCCTTGGTCTGTTGCGCGTCGCCACCGCTGCTCTGCGGCAACGTGTCCGGATCATTGGCCGGGGTGTCCTGTGAACTGTGCAACCCCGGCTCCATGCCGCCGACGTCGGCGGCCTCGTCGGATGTGTCCGTGGAGCCCTGCGTGGCGCCGGTGCTCTGACCGGACTGCCGCTGATCGGCGCGCACCAGTTCGAGACCGGCGAGGGAGGCCGCTCCGGCGCCGACCCCCTCGTTGGCGAGGCCGTCGTTGAAACCGGCGAGCACCCGGGAGACCTGCTTGAAGGTGCAGATGGCATTGGGTCCGCGGCTGGGCCGGACCGGCTTGCCGGCACGGAGGTCTTCGACGAAATCGATGGTCGACTCCGGCGTCTGGTTGTCCATGAACTCCCAGTTGGCCATCACGACGGGCGCATAGTCGCACGCGGCGTTGCACTCGACCCGCTCGAGAGTGATCTTGCCGTCCGCCGTTGTCTCGTCGTGCCCGATCCCGAGGTGCTCCGACAATCGCTCGAAGATCAGGTCACCGCCCATGACCGCACACAGCGTGTTGGTGCACACACCGACGGTGTACTCGCCGTTGGGGTGACGCTTGTACTGCGTGTAGAAGGTCGCGACACCCGTCACCTCTGCGTCGGTCAGCTCCAGCTGCTCGGCACAGAAGGTCACGCCGCGCCCGGTCACGTACCCATCGACGCTCTGCACCAGGTGCAACAGCGGCAGCAGCGCGGACCGCTTCTGCGGATAACGGGCGATGATCTGCGCGGCATCGGCGCGCAACGCGGTCAGCTGCTCCTCGTCGTACCCGCTCTCGCTGGGTTCGATCGGGGTCAACCGGTGGAACGGCTCCGGAATGCCCTCGAGGTCGTAAGCCTCGCGGATCTCCGCATCGTCAACGCTCATCAGTCGGCCTCCTTCGGGGTCCCCACGAAGTATCGGAGGAGCGAAGCGGGGGAGAACTTTGTGGGGTTCATCAGCGGTCCACCCCTCCCATCACCGGGTCGATCGACGCAACCGCGACGATCACGTCACCGATCTGCCCACCCTCGGACAGCGCGGCAACCGCCTGCAGGTTGTTGAAGGACGGCTCCCGGAAGTGCACCCGGTAGGGACGGGTCGAACCGTCGGAGACCGCGTGGCACCCGAGTTCGCCCTTGGCGCTCTCCACCGCGGCGTACGCCTGACCCGGCGGCACCCGGAATCCTTCGGTCACGAGCTTGAAGTGATGGATCAGCGACTCCATCGACTCGCCCATGATCTCGCGGATGTGGTCCAGGCTGTTGCCCTGGCCATCGCTGCCGACCGCCAACTGGGCCGGCCAGGCAATCTTCTTGTCCGCGACCATGACCGGACCGGCCGGCCCGTCGAGGCGCTGGACGCACTGCTCGATGATCTTCATCGACTCGTGCATCTCGTTGACCCGAACCCGCAACCGCCCGTAAGCGTCGCAGGTGTCCCAGGTCGCGACATCGAAGTCGTAGGTCTCATAACCGCAGTACGGGTTGCTCTTGCGCAGATCGTGCGGCAGACCGGTCGCCCGCAGCATCGGGCCCGTGATGCCCAACGCCATGCAACCGGTCAGATCCAGATAACCGACGTCGACCGTGCGGCCCTTCAGGATCGGGTTCTCCAGCAGGAGCGCCTCGAGCTCGCCGATGCCCTTCTTCATGTCCCGCAACGCTTCCCGGACCTTGTCCAGGCAGCCGGGCGGGATGTCCTGGGAGACACCGCCGGGGCGGATGTAGTTGTTGTTCATCCGCAGACCGGTGACCATCTCGAAGATCGACAGGATCCGCTCGCGCTCCCGGAAGCCGATGGTCATGACCGTGGTCGCGCCCATCTCCATACCGCCGGTGGCCAGGGCGACCAGGTGCGAACCCATCCGGTTCAACTCCATCATCATCACCCGGATGGTGCTTGCCCGCTCAGGGACCTGGTCGGTGATGCCGAGCAGCTTCTCCACCGCCAGGCAGTA
Organism: Branchiibius cervicis; assembly: GCF_042661605.1. Classification (NCBI taxonomy): domain Bacteria; kingdom Bacillati; phylum Actinomycetota; class Actinomycetes; order Micrococcales; family Dermacoccaceae; genus Branchiibius; species Branchiibius cervicis. Next base: position 445,025 of record NZ_JBHSWJ010000002.1, on the reverse strand, counting down.
CGCCGTCTCGTTCAGGATCGGGGTCAGGTAGTCCATCCGCGTGCAGAACGTGACGCCCTGCACCCAGGTGCGGAACTCCATGTTCTTCTCGATGCCGGTATGCAGGTAACCGATTCCCGCGCGGGCCTCGGTGACCGTCTCCCCGTCAAGTTCGAGGACCAGTCGCAATACCCCGTGCGTGGACGGGTGCTGCGGGCCCATGTTGACGACGATGCGTTCATCGGACAGCGCCGTGACCTCATCGACAACGCTGTCCCAGTCGCCGCCGTATGAGTTGACGACCGGCGTGCCGTCCTCGACGTCGTCCGGGGTCGACGCGCCGTACGCGTCTGAAGTTGCCGAAGTACTGGTCACCGGTAGGACCTCCGATCGTCCGGCGGCGGAACCGTCGCGCCCTTGTATTCCACCGGGATACCGCCCAGCGGGTAGTCCTTGCGTTGCGGGTGGCCCGGCCAGTCGTCGGGCATCAGGATCCGGGTCAGCGCGGGGTGACCATCGAAGATGATCCCGAACATGTCCCAGGTCTCGCGCTCGTGCCAGTCCGCGCTCGGGTAGACCGACACGATGCTGGGCAGGTGCCGATCGTCGTCTGCGGTGGTCAGCTCGAGTCGAACCCGCCGCGACCCGTTGGTGATCGACAGGAATTCGTAGACCGCGTGCAGCTGCGCACCGGTCTCCTGCGGGTAGTGCACCCCGGAGACCGAGAGGCACATCTCGAAACGCAGCGCCGGATCGTCACGCAGCGCCTTGACCACGGAGAGCATGTGAGCCGGGTCGACGAACAAGGTGAGTTCGTCACGGTCGACGACCACTCGGCGTACGGCGTTCTCAAGGGTGACTTCGCCGGCGGCACCGAGCGCACGACCCAGGTTGTCGACGATTTCATCGAAGTACGAGCCGTAGGGCCGGGTTGCGGCACCCGGGAAGAAGATCGGGCGGTCAAGGCCGCCGTACCCGGTGGTGTCCCCGCCGAGCGATGAACCGAACATGCCCCTGCGGTGGGCGATTTCGACGGGGCCGTCCTGCTCTTTGTGTTCGTCGACCTCGTGCTCGGTGAGTCCGCTCAGCGCAGCGTTCTCGCCCGAAGAACCTTCACCCGCCGGGTGACTGTCAGCCAGGTGTCCGGGCTGCTTGTCCTCATCGGCCATTACGCGACTACCTCCGGCGTGATTCCGCCCTCACTCTCAAGCATCGCTGTCATCACGCCAATCCCTCCGGCGTGATTCCGCGCTCGCTCCGGGCCTCGCTACGCTCGTTTCCTGCCCCATGGTCGAGCCTCTTCCCGGCGCTCCGGGCCTCGCTTCGCTCGTTTCCTCGCGCCGGTCGGCTCTCAAGCATCGCTGTCATCACGCCAACAGCCCCTTCATCGCGTGCGTCGGCGTCGCCGCCAGCGCCGCAGCCTCAGCCGCCTTGGCCGCTTCCTTGCGGTTGACGCCGAACTTGGTGCTGCGGATCTGCTTGTGCAGCTCCAGGATCGCGTGCTCCAGCATCTGCGGCCGGGGCGGACAGCCGGGTAGATAGATGTCGACCGGGATGATGTGGTCGACCCCCTGCACGATCGCGTAGTTGTTGAACATGCCGCCGGAGCTGGCGCACACACCCATCGAGATGACCCACTTGGGCTCGGGCATCTGGTCGTAGACCTGGCGCACGACCGGCGCCATCTTCTGGCTCACGCGGCCGGCCACGATCATCAGGTCGGCCTGCCGCGGCGTCGCGCTGAAGCGCTCCATGCCGAAGCGGGCGATGTCGTAATCCGGCGTACCGACGGCCATCATCTCGATCGCGCAGCACGCCAGACCGAACGTGGCCGGCCATACGGAGAACTGACGCATGTAGCCCGCGAGCACCTCTACGGAGGTGAGCATGAAGCCGGCGGGCAGCTTCTCCTCGATCCCCATCAGCGGGCTCCCTTCTGCTGGTGAATTGGCTTGGATGTCAAGTGCACTCGATTAGTCCCATTCGAGGCCGCCCCGGCGCCATACGTAGGCGTAGGCGACGAAGACGGTGAGGATGAAGAGCACCATCTCGACCAGTGCGAACAGCCCCATTCGGTCGAACGCCACGGCGAACGGGAAGAGGAAGACGCTTTCCACGTCGAAGATGATGAAGAGCATGGCCGTCAGGTAGTACTTGATCGGCACGCGGCCGCCGCCTTCGGCGTGCGGACTGGGCTGGATACCGCATTCGTAGGCATCCGCCTTGGCGCGGTTGTACCGGCGGCGGCCCGTGATCGGACCGATCGCCACGGAGAACGCTGCGAATCCCCCACCCAGGGCGAGGAAGAACAGCAACGGTGCGTATGAGTACCCGTTCACCTGCGCGACTCCTTCCGTGACCCCATGCTATTGCTGGCTCTCATGCCGCCGGGGTGATCTTGTTCAGGGTTGCAAGCAGTCGATCGTCGACGTGCCCGCCGTTCTCGTCGCCCAGGTTGGCCATCACCTTGAGCAGGAATCGCATCATCGTCTGCCTCGGCAGGCCGTACTTCACGGCCAACCGCATCACCTCGGGATTGCCGATCGCCTTGGCGAACCAGCGGCCGAGCGTGAAGTACCCGCCGAGCGCCTCCCGCATGACCTTCGGGTACGTCGCGAGGACCCGTTCGCGACTGGCGTCGTCAGCGCGGGCGAAGGCCTGGGCGACGACTTCGGCCGCGATGCGGCCCGACTCCATGGCGTAGGCGATGCCCTCGCCATTGAACGGGTTGATCGCTCCGGCGGCGTCGCCCACCAGAAGCAATCCATCGGCGTACATCGGGGAGCGGTTGAAGCCCATCGGCAACGCGGCACCCCGGATCGGACCGGTGATTGTGTCGTCGTTGTAGGTCCACTCGGCCGGCATGGTGGCCACCCACCGCTTCATCACGTCGCGGTAGTCGGTCCTGCCGAAAGCCTTGGAGGTGTTGAGGATTCCGAGGCCGACGTTGCTCGTGCCGTCACCGACTCCGAAGATCCAGCCGTATCCGGGCAGCAGGATCTTGTTGCCCTCCTCGTCGGTGGACCACAGTTCGAGCCACGACTCGAGATAGTCGTCGTCGTGCCGGGGGCTGGTGTAGTAGGCACGCACCGCGACCCCGATCGGCCGGTCCTCGCGCTTCTCCCTGCCCAGGGCCAGCGCCAGGCGCGCCGAGTTACCGTCGGCGGCAATCACCAGCGGAGCGCGGAAGGTCATGGTGTTGCCGGTTGCCCGGCCGTCGACACCCATCTCCTTGGCCTCGACGCCGACGACCTTGACGTTCTCGACGATGGGTGCGGTGACGTTGATACCTTCACGCAACTTCGCGCCGTTCTTGACCGCATGACGGGCAAGGATGTCGTCGAAATCCTGGCGGGTGCGCACCAGGCCGTACGGCGGGAAGCTCGTGGTGTCGGGCCAGTCCAGTTGCAGGCGCATTCCGCCGCCGATGATCCGCAGGCCCTTGTTGCGGATCCAGCCGTCATCCTCAGGGGTGGGGATGCCGAGGGTCACCAGTTCGCGTACGGCGCGCGGCGTCAGGCCGTCACCGCAGACCTTCTCGCGGGGGAAGTGGGTCTTCTCCAGGAGCAGGACATCGAGACCGGCCATCGCCAGGTACGCGGCAGTGGTCGATCCACCGGGTCCGGCGCCGACGACGATGACATCGGCGCTGTCCTGGGACAGGGCAGACGGATGTTGCTGGCTCACGTTGCTTTTCCTTGCATGCTCGGCGACCCCGAAGCGGCGGTAGCCGCAAGGATCGACCGTACTTGTGAATCTCTTCACTTGCCTGGTGATCCGACTCTATGCCTCCCCTTCAGCGATGGAGAACTAAGGAGAGCCTCACTAGGTGGCCTCGGTGCTGACGGTCGGCCTTCCGACGACTACGGGCGTCCTAGCCTCCGCTGCGCTCCGGCTGACGGGGATCACTTCGTGCTGACTGTCGTCCCTTCCGGCGACTACGGGCGTCCTAGCCTCCGCTGCGCTCCGGCTGACGGGGATCACTTCGTGCTGACTGTCGTCCCTTCCGGCGACTACGGGCGTCCTAGCCTCCGCTGCGCTCCGGCTGACGTCCTTCTCCGTCGCTCGGTGCGGCCCGACGAGCTCGGTGCAGGGCGACGATTACCCTGTCGCCCTTTCCGGCCACTACGTGACCCCTACCCTCCGCTGCGCTCCGGCTGACGGGGATCACTTCGTGCTGACTGTCGTCCCTTCCGGCGACTACGGGCGTCCTAGCCTCCGCTGCGCTCCGGCTGACGTCCTTCTCCGTCGCTCGGTGCGGCCCGACGAGCTCGGTGCAGGGCGACGATCCCACCCGTGAGGTTCTGCCACTCCACACTCCCCCAACCCGCATCGGCGATCTGGGCGCCGAGACCGGCCTGATCGGGCCACGCCTGGATCGACTCCGCGAGATACACGTACGACTCGGCGTTGGATCCCACCCGACGCGCGATCTTCGGCAACGCCATCATCAGGTACTCGGAATAGACCTTGCGGAACACCGGATTCACCGGGGTGGAGAACTCGCAGACGACCAGACGGCCCCCGGGTTTGGTCACCCGCAGGAACTCCCGCAGCGCCAGATCCACCCGCACCACGTTGCGCAGCCCGAAGGACATGGTGACTGCGTCGAACGATGCGTCCGCGAAGGGCAGACGCGTGGCGTCGGCGGCGGTGAAGGCCAGAGTCGGGTACTGCTTGCGCCCCTGGCGCAGCATCCCGATCGAGAAATCTGCGGGTACGACGTGGGCCCCCAGCCGCTGGAACGGCAGGCTGCTGGTCCCCGTGCCCGCCGCGATGTCGAGCACGGCCTGCCCGGGCTGGGCATCCACCGCCTGCACCACCCGGGTGCGCCACGCGCGATCCTGCCCCAGGGACAGCACATCGTTGGTGAGGTCGTACCGAGCGGCGACATCGTCGAACATCCGCGCGACGTCGGTGGGTTGCTTGTCCAAGGAGGCGCGGTTCATGGCTGCATCCTCCCGCATGGTGACGGAGGGTCTCGAGCGCGGGTTTATCGTTGCCTCTTGTGACGATGCCCGCGAGCGCCGATCAGAGCGCACCCGCACTGGTCGTCCGCACCCGTCGCATCCCCGACCCCGGCGACCTCGTCGACATCATCCCCGCCGATGTCGATTCGGCGGATGTGCTGTCCTGGCTGCGCGAGGGTGAGGGCTTCGTCGGGTGGGGACGCGCGGCGTACCTGGAAACCTCCGCCACCTCCCGCTTCGCCGATGCCGACCAGTGGTGGTCAGAGGTCGTGGGACGGGCGGTGGTGCGCTCCGAGGTCGAGGTTCCCGGCGCGGGGTTGGTCGCTTTCGGATCGTTCGCCTTCGCCGCCGACTCCGCCTACCCGAGCACGTTGATCGTCCCCCGCGTCATCATCGGCCGCCGTGGCGGGCTGGCCTGGGTGACCACGATCAGCGGCTCCCTCGAACAGCCGCCACAGCCGACCAAGCAGCCCAGCGCCGTACGCCCACAAAACCTGCAGACGCGGCCCGGCGCGCTGGACGAAGAAGGTTGGGCACGCGCCATCGGGGAGGCCGTACAGCGGATCTCCGACGGCGAGTTGGACAAGGTGGTGATGGCGCGCGATGTCTTCATCACCGCCGACGGCCCACTGGACGCCCGATGGCTGCTGGAGAGGTTGTCGAGTTCCTACCGCAAGACCTGGACGTTCAGCGTCGACCGGCTGATCGGGGCGACCCCGGAAATGCTGGTGCGGCGTGAGAAGGCATTGGTGACTTCCCGGATCCTGGCCGGCACCATCCAACGCACCGGCGACGACGCCCACGACCTCGCGCTGGCCGCCTCGCTCGCACGTTCGTCCAAAGACCTGGAGGAGCACGAGTACGCCGTGCGGTCGGTTGCCGAGGCCCTGGACGCGCACTGCTCGTCGATGAACGTGCCAGAGGCGCCGTTCGTGCTGCACCTGCCCAACGTGATGCACCTGGCGACCGACGTGGCCGGGGTGCTGTCGGACAGTTCGTCCTCACTGGCGTTGGCCGCCGCGCTTCATCCGTCGGCCGCCGTGTGCGGTACGCCGACCTGGAAAGCGCGGGACGTCATCGCAGATCTGGAGAAGATGGATCGGGGGCGGTACGCCGGGCCGGTCGGCTGGATGGATGCCTCCGGCGACGGCGAATGGGGAATCGCCCTGCGCTGCGGCCAGGTCCAGGACGACCCGGCGATCATCCGGCTCTTCGCCGGCTGCGGGATCGTGGCCGGTTCGGACCCGCAGGATGAGGTAGCGGAGTCCAACGCCAAGTTGCGGCCGATGTTGTCCGCGCTGGGCGACTGACCGGCGTCCCGTGGTCACGCAACTTCTGGTCGTCCACCACAGCCCGACGCCGCTGCTGCGGTCGTTGACCGACGCCGTGGTCGTCGGCGCCACCGATGCGTCCATTGAGGGCGTCGATGTGAATGTGGTTGCGGCGTTGGACGTTTCCATCGACGACTTCCTATCGGCGGACGGCTACCTGCTCGGCACTCCGGCCAACTTCGGCTACATGTCGGGCGCCATGAAGCACGCTTTCGACACGACCTACGACGACATCCGCGGCCGAGTCGACAAGCGTCCGTTCTCACTGTGGATCCACGGCCGCTCCGACACGACAGGCGCTCGGCGGTCGCTGATGTCGGTCGCGACCGGGTTGAACTGGCGGTTGGCCGCCGAACCCGTGGAACTCATCGGCCCGGTGGACGCCTCCGATCTGGAACGCTGCACGGAGTTGGGTGGCACGGTTGCCGCCGGACTGATGAATTGACCGGCTCGTCGGGCAGGGGAAGGCATGGCGGACGAGGGCAGCAGTGAAGGTACGGCGTTGTGGTTTTCCATCGTCGTCGCAGTCGTCCTGTGCGCCGGAGCCCTCGTGTGGGGCGCGATTTCCGGTTCGCGGGTGATCGTTTTCGACGGTGTGTTCATGTTGCTGGGTGTCACCATGTCGGTGCTGTCCCTGGTCGCCGCGAAGGCCGCTGCGAGTGCCCCCGATGCGCGCTTCCCGTTCGGTCGGCGCGCGGTCACCCCACTGGCGGTCGGAGCCCAAGGCGCCGCCCTGCTGGGCACGCTGGTCTACGCCGGGCTGGACGCAATCCTGGTGATCCTCGACGGCGGAAGCACCATCGACCCGGCGAGCGTGCTCGCCTACGGGGTGGTGACCGCGGTGGTTTCTCTTGCGGCTACCTGGTGGTTGCGCCGCGCCGCCCGCGCCAGCCAATCCGATCTGGTACTGACTGAGGCCGCCACCTGGCAAGCAGGAACGGTACTCAGCGTTGTGTTCGCTATCGGGGCGTTCGTGGCCATGCAACTCACCGACCGATTCCCCGAGGTCGTCGTCTACACCGATCCCGTGCTGATCCTGGTCGCCTGCGTGGGTCTGGCGCCGGTCCCGATCGGGCTGTTGCGACAAGCCGGTCGCGAACTACTGGAGGGCGCCCCGTCGGCCGAACTGGGCGCAGCGATCTCATCGGCAGTGAGCGCCACCGCTGAGCAGTTCGGCCTCGGCCGGGTCAGCGTGCGCTCCACGAAGCTGGGTGATCGGTTGTACGTCGACGTGGACTTCCTCGTTGAGCCCGGAGGCTGGGATGTGGACGAGGAGGATCAGGTCCGTTCCCGTCTCAGTCGCGACCTGCGCGCTCTCGGGTACGACGTGTGGGCCAACATCGAGCTGACGACCGACCCGGAATTGCTGGACTAGTCGGCTGAGGTGTCCTCCAGGGCTCGCTCGACTGCGGCCGCCAGATCACGACGCAACCGGCGTGCGTTCGTACGCGGCACGTGCACCTCCAGGACCGTCAGCCCTTGCGGGGTAGCGCTGATCGCGTCGGCCAGTTCCGCCGCGGTGTCGACCGTGCGGTGCGCTACATGGTGCGCGGCGCACACCCCGGCGATGTCCGTCCCCGTGGCGGTGCCGAAGATCCGCTCGAACGCGCCGGCGTACTCGGGCGCCCCAACCTCCAGCGTGCTGAAGATGGCGCCCCCGTCGTCGTTGACGACCACAATGGTCAGATCCGGCCGCGGCTCCTCCGGACCGATGAGTAGGCCGTTGGTGTCGTGCAGGAAGGTCAGGTCCCCCATCAGGGCGTACGCCGGCCGGTCCGGCTGCGAGAGGGCGGCGCCGATCGCACTGGACACCGAACCGTCGATGCCAGCCAGGCCCCGGTTCCCAACTGTCACAACATCTTTGGCGATCCGAGCCGGCTCCCTCGAGATGTCCAGGTCACGCACCGCACTGGATGCGCCGACGAAGAGCAGCGCTCGTTCGGGAAGGTTGTTCGCGACGGTACGGGCGACCGCCGGCCCGCTGGGCCACGACGCCTCGACCATCGGGCCGGCGGTGGCAGCGACGACGGCTCCGGCCGCCCGCCAGCGGGACGCCCAGATCCTGTCGACGCACCCCGCCACCACCCGGTGGCTGCGCTCGATGTCCGCCCAGTCGTGAACCCGGTGGACGGCGTGCACCGGGTCGGCCCACGACGTCATCGCGGTCACCACCTCGACGGTCACCTCCGGGCGCCGCAGCAACGCGAAAACCCGCCGGTCCAGAGTCACGGCACCGGCCACCAGGACCCGCTCGGGCAGGTTCTCCTCCAGCCAGCCAGTCGCCGACAGCAGCAGCGGTCCGTGCGGCGTCACCCGCGCCCGGCGGAACATCCCGGCCGGCTCGGCGATGATGGGCCAGCCAGCGACGTCGGCCAGTTCGGTGATGTCTGCGGCCCGGGCCGGGTCGGCGAGACTGCCGAGGACCAGTAGCGTGCGAGGGACCGGCGCGATTCCCGGGCCGGCCCCGGCCGCCTCATGGCGCACCGGCGAGCGGAGGCTCAGCCAGGCCTCGCCGTGCGGTCGGCCGTTGAGCGACTCCGACCAGCCCGCGGGATCCGTATCCGGTGTCAGCGGCTCGCGGAAACTCACGTTCAGCTGCACCGGGCCCGGGTCCCCGGACGGATGTCCGCACGACTCGGCCACGGCCCGGCCGATGACCGCACGCCACTGCCCTTGTTGGCCGGGGCGATCACCGGGAGCCGAGAACTCGTGGAACCAGCGGGTCATTCCGCCGAAGATCTTGACCTGGTCGGTGGTTTGGTTGGCACCGCTGCCGCGTTGTTCAGCCGGCCGGTCTGCCGTGAGAAGCAGCAGCGGCACGTTGCCGTGGGACGCCTCGAGCACTGCCGGGTGCAGGTTGGCGACCGCCGTACCGCTGGTGGTGATGACTGCGGCCGGTTGCCGGCTCACCTTGGCCAGCCCCAGCGCCAGGAAGGCGGCCGACCGCTCGTCGACCCGGACGTGCAGCCGGGCACGCCCGGCCCGCTCGGCCGCCAGCGCGGCGTACGCCAAGGGCGCCGACCGCGATCCGGGGCACACGACGAGGTCGCGTACGCCCTGCCGGATCAACTCGTCGACGAGCACGGTCGCCAGTGCGGTCGAGGGGTTCACGCCGGCATTCTCCCGGAGGCGCTGATCCCCCACGTGCCCGACCACACATCGCCCGGCTGGAGGACGGTCAAGGACTCCCCGGACGCGAACGCGTTGGCCGGCGCCGACATGGGCTCGACGGCGACACCGGAACGGCGCTTGCGCTCCGGTGACAACGAATCGCCCGTGAAGACCTGCAGGTAGCTGAACGTGCCCGCATCGGCCCAGATCGTCGTACGGCGATCGTCTCGCTCGATGCTGACCCGCCACCGGCCGTCATCACCGGGCTCCAGGTCGGTGAACGCGGTGTCCAGCACCGTGCTGCCAATACGCCTGGCCGCGCGGAAGTCGGCGTCCTCCGCGACCGCCGAGGTGCCGATCGGGATCAACCGGTCATCGACGTCGATCGTGCGCCCGGCCGGCACGGTCAGGGTGACTTCGTCGACGGTCGTCTCACCGGTGGTCAGGTAGGGATGGGCGCCGTAGGCGAACGGCGCCTTGGCGGTGCCGACATTGGTCACCTTGGTGGCCACCTCCAGGCCGTTTCCGATCACCGTGTAGCGGACCTTGATGCGCAAGCAAGCGTCCCAACCCTGTTGTGGCAGGAGGAGATACGACAGTGTGACCGAAGTGTCGGCCAGCTCTTCCAGAGTCCACAACGCCCAGCGCACCAGCCCGTGCGACGCGTTCCCGCGGGACGGCTCGGTCAACGCCAACTGCTGATCGACTCCGTCGAAGGTGTACTTGCCGTCGCGGATCCTGTTCGGCCACGGCATCAGCAGTTGTCCTCGCCCACCGTCAGCTTTGCTCTGCAGCGGATAACCGTGCAGGACCGGCTCACCGCCGACCTTCAGCACGCGGATGCCGCCGCCGACCTGCGTGATGATCGCGACCGCGCCCGGACCGCGCTCGTCCGCGGGTGCGCTGATCGTCCATTGTTCACCGCTCGGCGGAATCGTCACCTGACCCATGGCACCGATCCTGACATGTCGCCGCCCCCTTGCCCCATCGGAGGACGACCCATCCTTCAGTCACCCACCCTCGCGCGGTCCGGGGGTGTCCTCCGATCGGGGGACCGGCGATTCACCCGGTCGATCGGCTCACCGGTCGATGGGTGCGCCGGTCGACGGGGCTGAAGGTTGAGTCATCGGCCCGCAGCAGGCGGGCCCCAGGACGAAGGAGTCGTCATGAAGCACCACACATTGATCAAGCGCAGCGTCTGCTCGGTCGCTGCCATCGCAGCTCTCGGCGGCGCAGGACTGGCGGCGGCACCCGGCGCGCACGCGCTGACCGCGCCGCCCGCGCAAACGGTGAACTACACCGGCGGCGTCCAATGGATCACCGTGCCGCAGGGCGTCGACCGGCTCACCATCACGGCAACCGGTGGCGACGGTGGTGCGTTCGACGCCTACGCCGACAACCTCACCGAGGGCACCGGTGCGGTTGTGAGCGGCAGCATTGCCGTCGCGCCGGGTCAGAAGGTCGCGATCTCGGTCGGCGGCGAGGGCCAGATCGGCGGCACGGGGTCCTCGGACCCGCACGGCGGCTGGGGTGGCCTCGGGATGGACGGCGGCAACGGCAACGGGGCCTCCGATCACCAGCGCACCAGCGGTGCCGGCGGCGGTGCCACCACGATCCAGATCGAGAACGCCGACGGCTCCGACCTGCACACCGTCCTGATCGCCGGGGGCGGCGGCGGGACCGCCGGACCCAGCGGCGACGAGGTGAACGTCGGCGTCGGCGGCAACGCCGGCGCCGGATGGGGCGGCCAGAACGGCACGACCGCCTTCGATCCGATGGGCGGCTCCGGCGGCCACGCCGCCACCCAGGCCGACGGTGTCGGCGGACGCGGGCTCGGAGGCTCCGGTCTCGGCGGTAACGGCGGCGGAGGTGGCGGCGGCCTCGAGGGCGGATCGGGCGGCGGCGGCGCCAAGGGCACCTCGGCCGGCGGTGGCGGCGGTTCAGGCTCCTCGGCCACCTACGGCATGACCGGCACCTCGATCAGCCAGCGCTGGAACGGCGACCAGCACCTCGCCGAGAACGGTCAAGTCGTCATCACCTGGCTCGACAACTGATCCGATTCGGTGGCCCCACCGGGATCCGCGCCGAGGTGCCGACGACGGTCTCTGGCAGCGGACACCTGACAACCCTCAGCAGCTTGACGAAGACCATCGGGGCATCCCCCGATCAGGGGACGAAGGATTCCACCGCCGGACAAGCCGATCAGGCGACGGGTGAGCCGGCCGCCAGGCCCGAAGGTTGAGTCATCGGCCCGCAGCAAGCAGGCCCCAGGACGAAGGAATCGTTATGAAGCACAACACATTCATCAAGCGAAGCATCTGCTCGGCCGCTGCTCTCGCAGCGCTCGGCGGCGCAGGACTGGCCGCGGCACCCGGCGCGCACGCGCTGACCGCGCCGCCCGCGCAAACGGTGAACTACACCGGCGGCGTCCAATGGATCACCGTGCCGCAGGGCGTCGACCGGATGAGCCTGCAGGCCACCGGGGGCGATGGCGGTATGTGGGGCTCCGGCCAGAGGATGATGGCTGGCGGCGCCGAGGTGGAGGGCTCGATCGGGGTCACTCCTGGGCAGCGCGTGGGCATCTCGGTCGGTGGCCAGGGCCAACAGGGCGGCACCGGCGGGTCCGATCCGCGCGGCGGATGGGGCGGGCTGGGCATGGACGGTGGCAACGGCAACGGGGCCTCCGACCACCTGCGCACCAGCGCCGGCGGCGGCGGCGCCACCACGATTCAGATCGAAAACGCCGACGGCTCGGACCTGCACACGATCCTCATCGCTGGAGGTGGCGGCGGGAACGGAGGAATGAGCGGCGACACCACCGCAGACGGCTCCGGCGGCGACGCGGGTAGCTCGTGGACCGGCGGCAACGGCGACAACGGCAGTTACGTCCTCGGCGGGACCGGTGGCAAGGCCGGGGCTGAGGCCACGGGGACCGGGGCACGGGGCCTGGGCGGATCTGGTCTCGGCGGCAACGGTGGCGGTGGCGGCGGCGGGCTGGCCGGCGGCGCCGGAGGCGGAGGCGCCAAGGGCACCTCCTGCGGCGGCGGTGGCGGCGCAGGCTCCTCGGCCACCTACGGGATGACCGACACCGCAATCAACGAGCGCTACACCTCATCGCACTCCGTCGCCAACAACGGCGCGGTCACCGTGACCTGGCTGGACAGCTGATCCAGCCGCAGAAACCGGCGGTCCGGTGCGCGGGGGCGCCGGACCGCCTTCTCGACTCCCCCGGGCGGCGGGGCCGTAGGCTGGATCGGTGCAGCAGTACGTCTCCTTCATCACCCTCGCCGTGCGGGATCTGGCCCGCAGCCGTGCCTTTTTCGTGACCGGACTCGGGTGGCAACCGGAGCTCGATGAACAGGACGTGATCTTCCTGCGGGTCGGCGATGGCCTGGTGCTGTCCTTGTGGGAGCGCGCCGCTTTCGAGGCGGAAGTCGGCACTCCCGCCGAAGGATTGGCACCCATCACGGTTGCTCACAACGTCGACAGCGACACGGAGGTCGACCAGGTGTTGGAGGCGGCACACGCCGCGGGCGCTGCCCAGGTCTCCCCGGGCACCCCTAGGGTCTGGGGCGGCTACAGCGGTTACTTCGTCGACCCGGACGGCTTCCACTGGGAAGTCGCCCACCTGCCCGGTCCACTGGGTGACCAGCTGGTCGCCGCCGGCCGAGCGGCAGCAATCCGCTCACATCCATGACCGGCTCCCCCGCGGTGCGCAGCTACGCCGACGACATCCGCTCCCGTGACGACGCTGCACTTGTCCACCTGCTCCTGGCCCGACCCGATCTCGCTCGCCCGGTGCCGGCCGACCTCACGGCACTCGCCGCACGTGCGGGGTCGCGACCCAGCGCCCTGCGTGCCCTGGAGTCCCTTCACGCCGACTCGCTGCATGTGCTGGAAGCCCTCCTGGTCGGCGACCCGGCGACCTTGCTGGCCGCCGACGTGAGCGAGCCGCTGGAGCAGCTATGGAGAAGCGCGCTGGTGTGGCAATCACCGGAAGGGCTGCGTCCGGCCCGGGTGATCGGCGAGATCCTTCCCGAACCTGCCGGCCTCGGTGCGCCGGCGAGCGCCATCGAGAACTACCGCCCGCCGGCCGATCTACCGGAGCGTTTCGAGGCGTTGTCCGATGCGGCACGTTCCGCGCTGGATCGCCTGCGGTGGGGACCGGCCAAGGCAGGTTTCGAGGGAACGGCCGCTACCGGCGTACTGGAGGAGTTGGTGTCCGCCGGATTCATGGTGCGCACCGAGGAGTCCACCGGCACAGTGCCGCGCGAGGTCGGCCTCTGGTTGCGTGGCGGACGCCTGGTGGCCGATGACGTGGCCGGGTTGCCCGTGGCGGATCTGGCGGCCGACCCGGCCCGCACGGAGGCGGGCGCTGCGGTCTCGATCCGCGAATTACTCTGGCAACTGGAACGACTGGCTTCCTTCTGGCAGCTCGACCCGCCTCGGGTACTGCGCACGGGAGGGCTCGGCGCCCGCGATCTGAAGGTGACCGCTGAGCGGTTGGATCAGGACCAAGCGTTCACGGCCTTCCTCATCGAGCTGGCCTACGCGGCCGATCTGATCGCCTCCGACGACGCCAACGAGCCGGTGTGGCTGCCCACCACCGAGTACGACGAGTGGTTGCGTCGCGACACCGCCTTCCGCTGGGCGCGGCTGGTCCTGGCGTGGCGGGACAGTCCGCGAGCTGCCTTCCTGGTCGGCACGACGGGCGACAAAGGCAAGATCAATGCCCTTGGCGCAGAGGCACATTGGCCGATGATGCGCGGCCGCCGCCGCGACATCCTCGAAGTGCTGGCCAGTAGCGACGGAGGCTACTCGACCGATGCGATGACTCGGGCGTTGCACTGGCTACGCCCGCTGCGGCTGCCGTCCGGCGCACCGACCCGTGCCGGCGAGTTGCTCCAGGAAGCCGAGTGGCTGGGGGTCACGGCCGGTCACGCGCTGACTGCCGCCGGACATGTGCTCGCCGACCCTGCCTCTGATGAGACCTCCGTCGCGACGGCGCTGGAGGGCGCTCTGCCTCCTCCGCAGGACCTGTTGCTGGTCCAGGCCGACCACACGATCGTTGCGCCCGGCTCACTGTCGGATGATCTGCGTCGATTCGCCGATCTGGTCTTTGACGTCGAATCCAGTGGCGGCGCAACGGTGTTCCGGATCAGTTCGGCCAGCCTTCGCCGAGGTTTCGACCGCGGACTGAGCTCGGCCGACATCCTCGGGAGGTTGCAAGCAGTCTCCCCCGCACCGATCCCGCAACCGGTCGAGTACCTGATCAACGATGCCGCGCGGCAGCACGGACAGACCCGGGTCGGCGGCACGTCCAGCTACATCCGCAGCGACGATGCCGCGGCACTCCAGTCGATGATGGCCGATCCGCGCACCGGCATCCTGCGACTGCGACAGATCGCGCCGACCGTCCTGATCTCACCGGTTGCCGCGGAGACGGTTCTGGACGTGCTTCGTGAGCAAGGACATTCGCCGGTCGCCGAGACACCGGACGGAGTCTCCATCGTCGGGGTGCGCCGCCAACCGCGTGCCGATCCTCGCCCCTTGGCGGGTCCGGTGATCGTCGACAGCGTGACCGCGGAGCTGGCCGCGCAGGCTGTGGCGCGGATGCGGCAGCACCCGGACTCCTCGGAAGGTCCGCGGATCGCCTCGACAGACCCGGCCATCACCCTGGCGACGTTGCAGGATGCCGCGGCCGGCCGGATGCCGGTCTGGATCGGCTACTCCGACCCCACCGGCGATGTGCACCGTGCGTTACTGCAGCCGGAACAGGTGGCCGGAGGTCGCGTCATCGGCGCCGTCGACGGGCAACGGCGCACCATCGCGCTACACCGCATCCTGGGAGTCGCTCCCGCCTGAGCCCTTCCAGCGTTCTCCTGCGCCCATGGATGATGAGGGCTTGGAACGTTGTCGAGGACTCGGTGCCGGGGGCAGTCCTCAGGTGCGTCGGAAGCCGCAGAATCGTCGGGCGCAGGCGCGACGTCAGAAGATGCGAACCCGCTGCTCCTCGGGTAGATACATGCCATCGCCCTCCTTGACGCCGAACGCCTCGTGGAACTCCACCAGGTTGCGGGCGACGTTGCAGCGACAGTTGGCCGGTGAGTGCGGATCGATGGCAATCAGCCGCTTCGCCTCAGCCTCGCGGGCCTTCCCGCACCACACCTGCGCCCAGCCGATGAAGAACCGCTGCGCCGGGGTGAACCCGTCCAATTCGAACGCGGGGTTGCTCTCCTGGGAGATCTCGTAGGCCTTGTAGCCGATCGTCAGACCACCGAGGTCGCCGATGTTCTCCCCGACCGTCAGTGCACCGTTCACCTTCACGTCGGGCGCGTCCGCCGGTGACTGTTCGCTGAATTGGTCGATCAGCTTCTTGGCCAACGCGTCGAACCGCGACCGGTCCTGCTCGGTCCACCAATCGCGCAGGGCGCCGTTACCGTCGTAGCGCGACCCCTGGTCGTCGAAACCGTGACCGATCTCGTGGCCGATGACCGCTCCGATGCCGCCGTAATTCACCGCATCGTCCGCGTCCACGTCGAAGAACGGTGGTTGCAGGATCGCGGCCGGGAAGACGATCTCGTTCATCACCGGGTGGTAGTAGGCGTTGACCGTCTGCGGCGTCATCAACCACTCGGTGCGGTCGATCGGTTTGCCGATCTTGTCCAACTGCCGGTGGATCTCGAACTCGGCTGCGCGACGTACGTTCCCGATCAGATCGTCGGAGGCGATCTCGAGGCTGGAATAGTCCCGCCACTTGTCGGGGTAGCCGATCTTAGGGGTGAACTTGCCCAGCTTCTCCAGCGCTTGTGCGCGGGTCTGCTCACCCATCCACGGCAACGTCTCGAAGTCGCGGCGGTAGGCCTCGATCAGGTTGGCGACCAACTGGGTCATGCGCTCCTTGGCGCGCGGCGGGAAGTGCTCCGCGACGTACAGCTGACCGGCCGCCTCACCCAGGGCCTCCTCGACCAGCCCCACCCCGCGCTTCCAGCGCTCCTTCAGTTCCGGCACCCCCGACAGGGTCCGGCCGTGGAAATCGAAGCTCTCCTGCACGATCGCATCGCTCAGGTAGGGAGCCCGGGAACTGATCAGCCGCCAGGACAGATAGTCCTTCCATTGCTCGACCGGCAGATCCTCCAGGGCTGCGGACAGCCCGGTGAGGAAGCTGGGCTGGCGGACCACGACCGCGTCGAACGCGCCTTCCGGAGCACCCAACGCTTCGGTGAAGACCGTCCAGTCGATCTTCGGCGCCAACTGCTGCAGATCGGCGAAGGTCGACTTGTTGTAGGTGCGCACCGCGTCCCGGCTGGCGACGTTGTCCCAGTGTGAGGAGGCAATCAGATGCTCGACGTCGAAGATGCTCTGCGCGTGCTTGGCCGTAGCCTGATGCCCGGCCAGGTTCAGCAGCTTCTCGATGTGGGAGATGTACTTCAGGCGGATCGGTTCGTACTGATCCTCGCGGTAGTACGACTCGTCGGGCAGGCCCAGTCCGTATTGCTCCAGGTAGGCGATGTTCTCCTCAGGGTTGCCGGCGTCGGCCGACACGTAGATCGCGACCGGCCCCCACACGTCCTGGCGGGCCAGCCGGCCGAACTGCTCGATCAGTCCGGGGATGTCACGCACGCCGGCGATGGCCGCCAGATCGTCCTTCAACGGCTCGGTGCCGATCGCCTCGATCCGCTCGGTGTCCATGAAGGAGCGATACAGGTCACCGACTTTCGCCTGCTCCGTACCCGGCTCGGCATCCGCCGCGGCAGCGGTCTCGATCAGTTGCCGCATCGCGGCCTCGGAGGCTTCACGCAACCGGTCGAATGCGCCGTATCTCGCGCGGTCCGCCGGGATATCGGTGTTCTTGATCCATTCGCCGTTCACGTGCTCGAAGAAATCGTCCTGAGCACGGACCGAGGTATCGAAAGTGCTGGTTATCCCCGAATTCATAGTGCCTAGATTAAGCGCGGGAAGATAATCGGGGTTCACCGGTGTTCGACAGGTTGCACTCTCCCGGAAGGACACCCATGACCGACGGACCGCTGATCGTCCAGAGCGACAAAACCGTGCTGTTGGAGGTCGACCACCCCCAGGCCGGTGACGCTCGGCGGGCGATCGCCCCGTTCGCGGAGTTGGAACGCGCCCCGGAGCACATGCACACCTACCGCATCACCCCGCTGGGCCTGTGGAACGCGCGGGCCGCCGGCCACGACGCCGAGACCGTCGTGCACACCCTGATCACCTACAGCCGTTACCCGGTGCCGAACGCTCTGCTGATCGACATCGCCGAGACGATGGACCGGTACGGCCGGTTGCGGTTGGCCAAGGACGACGACGGCCGCCTGATGCTGATCTCCACCGATCGCGCCGTCCTGGAAGAGATCCTGCGGCACAAGAAGATCACCCCGTTGGTCGGCGAGCGGATCGCCGACGACCGCGTCCTGGTGCACCCCTCCGAACGCGGCGCGATCAAACAGCAACTGATCAAGGTGGGCTGGCCGGCCGAGGACGAGGCGGGATACGTCGATGGCGAAGCCCACGCGATCAGCCTCCGGACGGACGGCTGGGACATGCGCCCGTACCAGGAGCAGGCGGTCGACGGGTTCTGGCACGGCGGCTCGGGTGTCGTCGTACTGCCCTGCGGCGCAGGCAAAACCATCGTCGGTGCCGGTGCGATGGCCAAGGCGGGAGCGACCACGCTGATCCTGGTGACCAACACGGTCTCTGCCCGGCAGTGGCGCGATGAGTTGCTCAAACGGACCTCCCTGACGCAGGAGGAGATCGGCGAGTACAGCGGCGCCCGCAAGGACATCCGGCCGGTGACCATCGCGACGTACCAGGTCCTCACCCACAAGCGGAAGGGCGTCTTCCCGCACCTGGAGCTGCTCGACGCGCGCGACTGGGGTCTGGTCGTCTACGACGAGGTGCACCTGCTGCCCGCCCCGATCTTCCGGATGACCGCCGACCTCCAGGCCCGCCGCCGCCTCGGCCTGACCGCGACCTTGGTGCGCGAGGACGGCCGGGAGTCGGATGTATTCAGCCTGATCGGCCCGAAGCGGTACGACGCGCCCTGGAAGGACATCGAGGCCCAGGGTTACATCGCTCCGGCCGATTGCGTCGAAGTGCGGGTGACCCTGTCCGAATCGGACCGTTTGGCCTACGCCACCACCGAACCGGACGAGCGGTACCGCTTCGCCTCGTGTGCACCCGCCAAGGACCGCGTGGTCGAGCAGCTGGTCGGCCAGCACCGCGGCGAGCCGACCCTGGTGATCGGGCAGTACCTCGATCAGCTCGAAACGCTCGCCGGACGGCTGAACGCCGACCTGATCACCGGCGAGACCCCGGTTTCCCAGCGGCAGAAGCTCTTCCAACAGTTTCGCGACGGGGAGATCTCACTGCTGGTGGTCAGCAAAGTGGCCAACTTCTCGATCGACCTTCCCGAGGCCAGCGTCGCGATCCAGGTGTCCGGCACGTTCGGCTCCCGCCAGGAAGAGGCCCAGCGCCTCGGCCGGGTGCTGCGACCCAAGGGTGACGGGCGGACCGCTCACTTCTACACCGTGGTCGCCCGGGACACCGTCGACGCCGAGTTCGCCGCACACCGCCAGCGCTTCCTGGCCGAACAGGGCTACGCCTACCGGATCGTCGACGCGGACGACCTTCCTGCCCTGGCCTAGGCTGGCAGGGTGAGCGACGACCCGATCTTCCAACGTACGCCGCCCCCTCCCGTCCGCGTCGACACCAAGAAGGTGCTGCTCGTCGGAATCGCCTGTTGGGCAGTGGCTTTCGTGATCACCTGGATCGTGCCGGCGCTGCACACCGGGGACAAGAAGGACTGGCCCTGGATCGCCTTGACCGGTTTCGTCCTCGGCTTCGTCGCCTGGGCCTATCTGGCCGCTGGACGGGGCAACGCACAGGGTGTTGACTTTGGGTCGTCAGCATCGCGCTGACCCCGAAAGGAAGTCGCCATGGGCGTTCTCATCGCTGTCATCGCATTACTCGTCGTCCTGGCGGGAATCGTCCTGGTCACTGGCCGGCGCAGCCGCTACGACGGCTCCGGGGA
This sequence comes from Branchiibius cervicis, assembly GCF_042661605.1. Lineage (NCBI taxonomy): Bacteria > Bacillati > Actinomycetota > Actinomycetes > Micrococcales > Dermacoccaceae > Branchiibius > Branchiibius cervicis. Next base: position 425,586 of record NZ_JBHSWJ010000002.1, on the reverse strand, counting down.
TGCCAACACCGACCTGCAGGTGGCCCGGTCGCACATGGACCGCCAGCGCCAGAACGGCACGACCTTCGGCGGCACCCCACCGTTCTAGAGCGGTGCGCGCGAAGACGCATTCGTAACCTGACGTTTTCACGGCAGGTCTTCCCGCTGGCCCCTCCAGGCAGCACCCTGGATGAATGGCAGAGCGGCCCACCACGATCATCCTGTTCGGCGCGACCGGTGATTTGTCGCGCCGCAAACTCCTGCCGGGTCTGCTGCACCTGTTCCAGACCGGTCTGCTGAACGACCTGCGCGTCGTCGGCAGTTCCATGGAGGACTACACCCGGGACAGCTTCGTGGAGTTCGCCGCGACCGCGATCACCGAATTCTCCTCGCACAACCCGGACGACGCCGTGTGGGAGGACTTCGCCAAACGGCTGTACTTCGTCCGCAGCCAGGACGGCCCGGAGGGCCTGAAGCGGACCGTCGATGAAGCGGAGGCCGAATTCACCGAGCAGCCGCGGCGCCTGCACTACCTGAGCGTGCCGCCGAAAGCCGCGTTGAACGTGATCCAGATGATCGCCGCCGCCAACCTGGTGGAGCGATCCCGGGTGATCATGGAGAAGCCGTTCGGAACCGACCTGGCCTCCTCCAAGTCGCTCAACGCGGCGGTGCACGAGGTCTTCGCCGAGGAACAGGTCTTCCGGATCGACCATTTCCTGGGCAAGGAGGCGGCGCTGAACATCCTGGCGTTCCGCTTCGCCAACGGGTTGTTCGAGCCCATCTGGCACCGCAACTTCATCGAACACATCCAGATCGACGTACCCGAAGCCCTCGGCCTGGAAGGGCGGGCGGGGTTCTACGAGACCACCGGGGCCTACCGCGACATGGTCGTGACCCACTTGTTCCAAGTGCTGGCCTTCACGGCAATGGAGCCGCCGACCGAGTTGGAGCCGGGTGCGATCACCGAGGAGAAGAACAAGGTCTTTCGCTCGATGCTGCCGATCCTGCCCAGTGACGTGGTGCGGGGCCAGTACGTCGGGTATCGCGACGAGCCGGGCGTGAGTCCGGAATCGGAGACCGAGACGTTCATCGCGTTGCGCTGCCGGATCGACAACTGGCGCTGGGCCGGGGTGCCGTTCTATCTGCGGACCGGCAAGAAGCTCGCCGAGGGGCAGCGGATCATCTCCATCGCGTTCCGGGAGCCACCGAAGTCGATGTTCCCGGCTGGCTCCGGGGTCGGTGAGCACGGTCCCGACCACCTGACCTTCGACCTGGCCGACCAGTCGAAACTGTCGCTGTCGTTCTATGGCAAACGGCCCGGGCCGGGCTTCCGGCTGGACAAGCTGTCGATGCAGTTCAGCACGTCGGACACGCACTGGTCGGGGTCGGTTCTCGAGGCGTACGAACGGCTGATCTACGACGCGGTGCGTGGTGACCACACCCTGTTCACCAGTGCCGAGGGCATCGAGCGGGTGTGGGAATTGAGCCAGCCGTTGCTCGACAATCCACCGCCGGTGCGGCCGTATTCGGCCGGGTCGTGGGGACCCAACCAGATCCATCAACTGGTGGCGCCGCGCGCCTGGCGGCTGCCCTTCGAGCGGAAGTGGCGGCCCTAGGCCTCGACGGTCTCGGTCTCGACGAGCTCGACCTCGAAGTCATCCAGCCGCGGCGGCTCCACCTGCTCGGGCTCGCGGGCGACCACATCGACCTCGCTGTGCGCACCGCAGCCGTGGTCGAGGGAGACCACGGAACCGTCCGAGGGCGACCACGCGTTGGCACACACCCCGAAGACCGGTCGCAACGCACCCGGCATCGGCAGGAAGTAGCCGCAGGTGGTGCACTTCGCCGGCGCTTCGACGGCAACCGCGGCGCGCGGACCGTGCGAGCCGTCGTACCACCGCTGGGCGGCGGCTTCGCGGCCCTGCCGCGACAACACCCGGCGCCGGCCGAGCCCCAACTCGAAGAAGGCCATCTCGTCGACCTCTTCGTCGCCGCTGGCCTCGAAGCCGAACTCCAGGTTCGGGTCGTCCTCGACGTACGGCGTGACATCCCCGGCGCCGATGTCGCCGGGACGCAACCGCTCGGCGTACGGAACCCAGTCGGGGGTGAGCAGCGCGTCACCACCGGGCAGCAGGTTGACTTCGCATACGGTCGCGAACTTCTGCCGCGGCGCGCGGGCGACGGACACGGCCCAGTGCCACCCGACGTACCCCTTGGCGGTGTAGGCGAAGTGGTGCATGGCCAGGCGCTCGCCGATCATCTCGGCACCCTGGTGCTGCCCGATGGTGCCCTCGGCAGTGATGTCGAGCAGTGCGGTCCTGGCCAGGTCGACCGCACCGAGCAGAACCTTGTCGGCCTTCTCGACCTTGGTCTTCTTCGGCTTTTCGCGCACGTCGACGGTCACGCTCAGACGTCCAGATCGTCCGCGACGGCGCGCATCACCGCGGCCACCTTGCCGGCCTGGGACTTGTCGGGGTAGCGACCCCGGCGCAGGCTGCCACCCACGTTGTCGAGCAGCTTGATCAGGTCCTCGACGATGATCGCCATGTCGTCGGCGGGCTTGCGGCTGCGAGCAGCCAGCGACACCGTCGGCTCGGTCAGGGTGACGCTCAGTGCCTGGGCGCCGCGTCGGCCCTCGGCGACGGAGTACTCGATGCGCGTGCCGCTCTTGAGGGCCGTGGTGCCGGCCGGCAGCGCGCTGGAGGGCAGGAACACGTCCTGGCCGTCGTCGCCGGACACGAAACCGAATCCCTTGTCGGAATCGAAGAACTTCACCTTGCCGGAGGGCACTGTCCACCTCGTTGTGCTGAGTCATCAGGGCACGCCGCAGCGTGCGGGTCCTTAAGGCTAACGCGCTGGCGGGTCGGACAGATAATCGTTCAGCCACGGGCCGAAACTACGTAGATCGGGTACGACGGACTGGGCGCCGGCCGCACGTAGTTGCGCCTCGTCGTGCGGTCCGGTGAGCACCCCAAGCGCATACGCTCCCCCGGCAACGGCTCCGGCCATGTCGCCCTCGTGGTCGCCGACGAAGATCGTGGCGTGATGCTGCTTGATCGGGACTGCTTTTCCGGCACCGAAGGCGTCCCCCACCACGATGTCCGGCTGTAGGCCGACCTGGTGGAGGACGGCGTGGACCGCAGGTTCGTATTTCGCACTGACCACCATGGGCTGGCCGCCGTGCTCGCGGATCGCCGCGAACGCATCATGCGCGCCCGGTAACGCGGTCGTCATCGGGACGGCCAGTTCCGGATACAACGCGCGGTATTGCTCGACCGCACCCGGCACCTGGTCCGCCGGCAGGAACTGCGCCAGGTTGTCGGCCAGGGGCGCGCCGATCAGCGGCCACAACTGCTCGTCGGTGGCCGCCACGCCCCGGTCGCCGAGGGTGCGTTGCATGCAGGCCACGATGCCGGCACGCGAGTCGACCAGCGTCATGTCCAGGTCGAACCCGACGACGAAACTCACTGTTGGGTCGGCGGCTGCTGGCCCGGGTCCGGCGGCGACTGTTGCCCGTACTGCGGCGGCTGCTGCTGCCCGTACTCCTGCTGGCCGTATTGCGGGGGTAGCCCTGCTGGGGCTGGCCGTAGGGATACCCAGCCGGGGCAGCGCCGTACCCGCCGGCGTAGGCCTGCTGCTGACTCCATGCCGTGCGTTCACGGTTGGAGCGCACAAGCTTGACGATGCCGGTGATCAACAAGCCCAGGCCGATCAGCCCGGCCAGCGCCGCGCCGCCAAAACCCACGAGGATCGGCATCAGCAGCTTCTGGCTCACGTCGGAGGCGTCCTTGCCGCTCAGGACGCTCACGTCGACACCTGAACCGCAGTCGATCGTGTAGGCACCCGCGTCGGTCGTCGTGAACGAGCCGAGCAGGTTGAAGGTGGAGTCGCCCTCCTGGACCGAACCGCTCGCGGAATTGTCCAGGGTCACCGCGCTGCCCGAGGGGTCGGTGACCGAGCAGGAGGACCCGGAGCCGTCACCGAACATCGCGACGGTGGTGTCCGCTGCGAAGTCATGGCTCGATCCGGCCGTGACCACCGGAGCCTCCTCGACGAGGTTCGCCATGTTCTTGACGCCCAGCACCGTGCCGCCGATGAAGATGCCGAAGGCGACCGGCAGCATGATGATCGCTCCGATGATGGTCAGCCAGAGACCACGACGCTTGGGTTGCATGGTCGGGAGCCTAGCTGTCGCTGGACACCAGGTGCGCCCGTTCAGCGCGCCGGGCCGCGGCGCGCGGCGCCGTCAGCGCAGCACGTCGTACTCGGCGTGGATGAACTGACCGGTCTGGTGCACCTCGGTCAGTCGCAGTCGCGTTGAGTCGAAGTACGCCGGGAGCAGCCGCGCCCCGCCACCCAGGGTGACCGGAGCTATGGACAGCCGGATGGCGTCCAGCCGACCGATCCGGGCGAACTGGACAGCCAGATCACCCCCACCGACCAGATGTACGTCGCCGCCTCCGGCCGCCGCCACGATCGTGTCGATGTGCTGCGTGACCGGCCCACCGACGAAAACGACGTCGGCACCAGGTACGACGGGCAAGTCGTCGCGTGAGGTGAAGACAAAGGTTCGGCGGTCCCCGTAGAACGCCTGCCACTTCTCGGGACGTTCGAGCAGCTGCTCGTGCTCCACCACCCAGCGATAGGTCGCCGAGCCTTCGACCTGCACGGTCACTCCGGACATGAATGACTCGGCCTCGGCGATGGCCGATTCGCCACCCTCGACCGCGAAGAGCCAGTCGAGGGAGCCCTGCGGGTCGGCGATGTATCCGTCGAGGGAGGTCGCGGTCAGGTAGACGATCGCCGTCCTACCGGTGGACATGGTCCGCTGCCAGCCGCTCAGAAGTACCAGGGGAAGGCGGACCAGTCGGGGTCGCGCTTCTCCAGGAACGCCTCTTTGCCCTCGACCGCTTCGTCGGTCATGTACGCCAGCCGCGTCGCCTCGCCCGCGAAGACCTGCTGGCCCATGAGGCCGTCGTCGGTCAGGTTGAACGCGAACTTCAACATCCGCTGCGCCGTGGGGCTCTTTTTGTTGATCTCGGCCGCCACCTGCAGTGACTCGACCTCCAACTGCGCGTGGTCGGCGACGATGTTGACCGCACCCATGCGATGCATCGTCTCGGCGTCGTACGTCCGGCCCAGGAAAAAGATCTCCCGGGCGAACTTCTGGCCGACCTGCTTGGCGAGGTACGCCGATCCGTAGCCCGCGTCGAACGAACCCACGTCCGCGTCGGTCTGCTTGAACCGCGCATGCTCGCGCGAGGCGATCGTCAGGTCGCACACGACGTGCAGCGAATGACCGCCGCCGGCCGCCCAGCCGTTCACGACCGCGATGACGACCTTGGGCATCGTGCGGATCAGCCGCTGCACCTCCAAAATGTGCAACCGTCCCCCAGCCGCCTTCACGCGCGCCTGGTCGACGGTGTCGGCAGTCTCCCCTCGGCGTACTGGTAACCCGATCGCCCGCGGATCCGTTGGTCCCCGCCGGAACAGAACGCCCACCCGCCGTCCTTGGCGGACGGGCCGTTGCCGGTCAGCAGGACGCAGCCCACGTCGGGGGTCATGCGGGCGTGGTCCAGCGCCCGGTAGAGCTCATCGACCGTGTGCGGGCGGAAGGCGTTGCGCACCTCCGGCCGGTTGAACGCGACGCGCACCGTGCCCTTGGCCGGCCCGTCGAGCACGCACCGGTGGTAGGTGATGTCGGTCAGGTCCTCGAAGCCGGGCACCGGTGCCCACGCGGTCTCATCGAACGGGTTCTGATCAGTCACAACTCCAACCCTAGGCTTGGCTGCGTGGTCAGTCTGCAGGAGCTTCAGGACAGCGCGCACGTGGTCTCCATTCCGTTGCGTACCCGCTTCAGGGGCGTCGACCACCGCGAGGCGATGATCCTGCGCGGCCCGTCCGGCGACGGGGAGTTCGCACCGTTCCTGGAGTACGACGCAAGCGAGTCCGCGCGCTGGCTCGCCGCCGCGATCGAGGCAGGGTGGGGTTCGTGGCCCGCGCCGGCGCGCTCGTCGATCCCCGTGAACGCAACCGTGCCGGCGGTGGAGGCCGCGCAGGTTGCGGGGGTGCTGGCGCGGTACGACGGGTGCACGACCGCCAAGGTCAAGGTCGCCGAGCGCGGACAGTCGTTGGAGGACGACGTCGCCCGCGTGGCCGAGGTGCGCTCCATCCTCGGGCCATCCGGACGGATCCGGGTCGACGCGAACGGCGGCTGGTCGCTGGACGACGCCGTGTGGGCACTCACCGCGTTGTCGGGGTTCGAGCTGGAGTACGCCGAGCAACCGTGCGCCACGGTCGAAGAGCTGGCCTCATTGCGAATTGCTCTGGTCAACAACGGGGTTGATCTGCGGGTGGCTGCTGACGAATCGATCCGCAAGGCCACCGACCCGCTCCTCGTGGCCCGGTTGCACGCGGCCGATGTCGCCGTGGTGAAGGTGGCGCCGTTGGGCGGCGTGCAGGCTGCGTTGGACATCGCGCTCGAGGCGGGCTTGCCGACGGTGGTGTCGTCAGCATTGGACACCTCGATCGGGATCGCCGCCGGAGTGGCGCTGGCTGCTGCCCTACCGGAGCTCGAATTCGCCTGCGGCCTGGGCACAGTGGAACTTCTCGCCACTGACGTCACCGCCACGCCGCTGGTGCCCGTGGCTGGCGCGATCGACGTACGCCGACCGTCGGCTGACCGTCTCCCCTCGGTGGCCGCCGCGCCCGAGCGGGAGTCGTGGTGGCGTGAGCGGCTCGCCGCTGCCTACGCTGCGCTATGACCTCCTCGCCCGACAGTGCGATCCCAACGGACACCAAGGACTGGACCTGGGTGATTGAACATCCCTGTCCCGACTGTGGATTCGATGCATCGACAGTCGAATTCGGGAGTATCGCCGGTCAGGTGCGAGCCATGACACCGCTATGGCAGGAGCGACTCGGCCGGGCCGATGCGCGCACGCGGCCCACACCACAGGTGTGGTCGCCGACGGAGTACGCCGCGCACGTGCGTGACGTCCACCGCGTGTTCGCCGGCCGATTCGCGCAGTTGCTGACTCAGGACGATCCGCTCTTCGTCAACTGGGACCAGGACGCAGCGGCCATCGAGGGCGATTATGCATCGCTACCTCCGGGGCAGGTCGGTCGCGAGCTGGCTTCTGCTGCAGAGGAAATCGCGTCTCGGCTGGAACTTGTCGGCGCTGACCAGCTCGATCGGCCCGGCCGCCGGAGCAACGGTTCTGTCTTCACCGTCGACAGCTTGGGCCGGTACTACCTGCACGATCTGGTGCACCATCTGTACGACGTCGAGCCGCGTCAGGATTTCGACGACTGACGCCGGTAGGTACCCTTCTCCCGCGTGAGGAAGCCCTCGTCGACCAGGTAGCGGCGACGTCGGGGTGGAAGGCCCGAAGGACCGACTTGACCTCGACTTCGGGGTAATCGCGGCCAACGTCGAACGCCTGAGCGACGTAGTGGAGCACGACGAGACGTTTGCGCAGCTTCGTCGGCAGATCTAGCAGCGAACCATCCTCGGCGACGAACGCCTTGAGTACAGCGCTCTCCTGATCGAGGGCGTCGTCGACGGTTACGCGGGTCATGGCTCGACAGTAGACCGACGAGAACGGGTCTGGACAACGAGTTTTCCGTCCTCCTGATGTTTCCCCAGGTGGGCGCCGCGAGGCCATTTCCACAGCCGTTTCCACCTTTTCCCCAGTCGCAGAGAACGGTCCTGCGGGCTGTCAGTGGTCGAACATATGATCTCCCTATGACCTCGGCACCCGCCCCGCAGCGACCTGATCGTGCTGACCAGATCGTCTCTGCTGCAAGCGAACTGGGTGATATGCTCGCGGCGTGGCTGGACCAGTCAGGCAACACCGGGACGCCCCTACGCGGGATCGGGGCCGCCCTACCGGAGACGACACTGGACTCGGCCCTGGACGCCCTCGGCCGCTCCCGCAACGCCCTGGAACGGCTCGAAATCGAACTGGTCTGCGAAGGCATCCGACGCGGCTTGCCGCAACAGACAGCCTCCTCAGCCGTGAACTGGGTACGAACCACTGAAGGGGCCTCCGCGCCGCCACCGGACGCCTACCAGGTCTCCCGCACCGTACGCATCGCCCACGCTGCCGACCTACCCCCGCACGCCCTCACCGAGCGAACCCTGCACACCTTCTACGCAGGCGCCCTGACCCCGGCCAAAACCGACCAAATCCTGCGCTTCGTCGACGACGTCCAAACCGTCACCGACCCCGCGGAACTCGCCGAACTCGTCGAAACCATGCGCGCCGGATCCATCGACGGCCCCGACCCCCTGGCCCCCGACCCACTCGCACCCGAGCAGCCCATCACTCCCGCCGTCAGTCCCGCCCTGCCGACCTGGGTCACCGGCATACCGCCCACGACTCCTGCAGCCACCACCGGCCCCGCAGGATGGGGACTGACCACCCGGGAACTGGGCCGCGCGATCGGCTACTCCCGGCGCATGCTGCGGCCAGCCGATCTGCTGGCCGAAGAAGAGTCCGCCGCGCGCCGCGGACGGTCGCTGCACACCCTGCCCGGACCCGGGGGCCTGACCGAGTACCACCTGACCCTCGACGCCGAAGGCGCCGCGATCATCGACGCCGCCGTGGCAGCCCTGTCCCGACCGGTCTGCGGACCCCGCGGCGAACCCGACCCGCGACGAGCAGCCCACCGACGAGCCGACGCACTCCTGGCTATCGTGCAACGCGGCCTGGAAGCCGGCACCTGCCTACCCAAAGAAACCCAAAGCCCAAGTCGTCGTCACCATCGCCCTGAACGACCTGCTGGCGCAGACCAACGGCGCCGGTATCACCGCCACCGGTCAAGTACTGTCCCCATCGGCGGTGCGCCGGATCGCCTGCGACGCCGGCATCATCCCCCTCGTACTCAACGGCGCAAGCCAACCACTGGACGTCGGCCGCAGCAAACGGTTCTTCACCACCGCCCAACGCCTCGCCCTGTGGCAACGCGACCGCACCTGCACCTTCCCCGGCTGCACCATCCCACCCGAATGGTGCGACGCCCACCACACAACCCCCTGGTCCCTCGGCGGCAAAACCAACCTCAAAGACGGCGCAATCCTCTGCCGCGGCCACCACACCTACGTCCACGAACACAACCTGACCGCAACCATCACCCCCCACCGGCGTCCGCTGGAACCTGCGAACCTGACCAGCACTACTGCGCCAGAATCGCCGCGGTCGCTTCGATTTCGACGAGTTGATTCTCATAGCCGAGCATGGTCACGCCCATCAGCGTGCTCGGCGCATCATGATCACCGAAGGCGTCACGCACGACGTGCCACACGTCGACGAGATCCGACCGCCTGGTCGAGGCCACCAGCACGCGGGTCGCCACGACGTCGGTGATCGTTGCCCCTGCCGCCCGCAGCACCTTCGTCATCGTTTCGATGCACCTGACCGCTTGCGCTGCATAATCGCCAACCGCCGCGACCGACCCATCCGGCTCCAGCGGGCAGGCGCCGGCGAGGACGATGACTCGTGCACCCGGGTCGACGGATGAGGCGTGTGCGTACTACGCGACATCGCTCAGCGCACCGGACCGGATCAATCGGACAGCGGCTGTCATCGGCCCATGGTGGCACGCGTCGAACGGCGATCAGACCTTCGGAGCGACCTGCTCGAAGATCGTCCGTGACCCGGCGGCGATGAGCGGTTTACGCAGCGTGGTCGGGTCGTAGGGCTCGAGGTCCGGATAGCCGACGACGCCGCCTGCTTCGGTCAGCAGCAGGGATCCGGGCGCGTGATCCCACGGCATCGTGCCGCCGTAGACGATGTAATCCGTCTCTCCCTCAACAAGTTTCGGATAGTCGATCCCGCACGAGGCCCAGGTCAGCGTCATCGGCGGTAGGTCGCCGCCCAGCGATTGGCCCACCTCACGGCGCCACGACGTTCGCCCGTCGGGCTGCCGGCGCGAAGGGTCGATGGTGAGCCGGCGGTCGCCGCACCACGCCCCGGAGCCCAGCTCCGCGACGTACGCCAACTGGTGCTCGGGCTGCCAGATCCAGGATCGCGTGACGGTCGGTCCCTGCAACTCGGCGACCATCACCGCGTGGTCCGGCGAACCGTGCACGAAGTTTTTGGTGCCGTCGATCGGGTCGACCGTGAACCAGTGCCCGGCATCGCCCGCCCGGCGCAGGATCGCGGGGTTGGCCGCCACCGCCTCCTCGCCGACGATCAGCGCATCGGGGTACGCCGATCGAAGGACGTCCGTGATCGCCACCTCCGCCTCCCGGTCGGCCACCGTGACCAGGTCCCCGGGGTTCTTCTCCATGACCTGTCCATCGGACAGGCTGCGGAATCGGGGTCGCACGATGCGGTCGGCGACATCTTGGAGCAGTTCGAGCACCTCGGCGGTCTGCACGGGTCAACTATGCCCGACGGCGGGGCGGTCAGCCCCGGAAGACCTTGTGATTGGCCGCCTGCGCCCGCGGCCGGATCACCAACTGGTCGACGTTGACGTACTCCGCACGGGTCGCGATCCACGCGACCGCGTCGGCGATGTCGTCCTGGGTCAGCGGATTCGCGACGCCGGCATAGACCTTTTCCGCGGCCTCGGCATCGCCCCCGAAACGCACCAACGCGAACTCATCCGACTTGACCATGCCCGGGTCGATCTCACAGATCCGCACCGGCTGGTCGAAGAGTTCGAGCCGCAGCGACTGCATCATCGAATGGACCGCTGCCTTCACCCCGCAATAGCCACCGCCACCTTCGTACCCTGCCAAGCCAGCCGTCGAGCCGATCGTGATGACAACTCCGTGCGCGCTGATCAAAGCGGGCAGCAGCGCCTGGATGGTGGCCGTCGCGCCGATGACGTTCGTGTCGTACATCCGGCGCCAATCGTCCAGATTCGCCGTTGCCACCGGGTCGGTGCCGAGCGCGCCGCCCGCGTTGGCGACCAGCACCTCCACCCGATCACCGGCGGCCGCCGCGAGCGCCGCGACGTCCTTCGCCGAGGTCACGTCGCAGGTGACCGCCCGACCACCGATCTGCGCGGCCAACTCCTCGATCCGGTCGGTACGCCGTGCGGCGCAGATCACCTCGAAACCCTCGGCGGCCAACCGGCGGGCCGACGCCCGTCCGATCCCGCTGGAAGCACCTGTCACCACTGCGATCCGGCCCGTCACGGGATCAACGATAGGCGGGCATACAGTGGCGGACGTGCCCACCCTGCAACCGTTCGAGGTCCGCCCGGGTGAGCACGCGGCGTACCTCGAGGCGCTGCGCCGCGCCCTGGACGGCACCGGACCCGCACTCGCCCCCTTCGCGGGCCACGCACCGGTCCTGCCGACGTACGCCGAGTCCGGCCTGCCCGCCCACCTCGCTCTCGCTGTGGGCACCTCCGGGTCCACCGGCACCCCCAAACGTGCCCTCCTCACCGCCGAGGCCCTGATCGCCAGCGCGGACGCGACCCACGATCGCCTCGGTGGGCCGGGGCAGTGGTTGTTGCCGATGCCCGCGCAGTTCATCGCCGGCACGCAGGTGCTGATCCGGTCGTTGCGGGGCGGCACGGTACCGGTCGTCATGGGCCACTTCTTCGACGATGCCGCCCAGCAACTGACCGGCGAGCGCCGCTACACCGCCCTTGTCCCGACCCAGTTGACCCGGTTATTGGAGTCGCACCCGGACGCGCTGCGGTCCTTCGACGCGGTGCTCCTCGGCGGAGCAGCCGCGAGTCCGAGACTGCTGGAACGTGCCTTCGACGCGGGGGTGACCGTCGTACGCACCTACGGAATGAGTGAGACGGCCGGCGGAGCGGTCTACGACGGCGTGCCGCTCGCGGGCACCCGCGTCGACATCGATGGCGATGGGCAGATCGAGATCACCGGACCGAGCGTCGCGCACGGTTACCTCGGCGACCCTGAGCGCACGGCTGCGGCGTTCCGGCTGGGTGCGCAGCGCACCTTCCGCACCGGCGACCTGGGCTCGATCACCGACGGCGTGCTGGCCGTCCAGGGTCGCGTCGATGACCTGATCAACACCGGCGGGGTGAAGGTCGCTCCCCGCATCGTCGAAGAAGCGGTCGAACGCATCGAGTCCATCGGTGAGGTCGTCGCCCTGGGGTTGCCCGATGAGACCTGGGGGCAGGCAGTGAGCGTCGCGGTGCGCACCTCCAGGGACTGGGACTGGTCGGCACTACGCGATCTGTTGCGAGCCGACCTGCCGCCCTACGCCCTGCCCCGACGGTTCCTGCGGATCGAGAAGGTGCCGACGCTCGGCTCCGGCAAGCCGGACCGGGCCGCGCTGGCAGCGTTGCCCGGGTGGGAGACTGTGCCGGACTCATCCGCGGCTCAGTGAAGGACTCATGGCTACCGTCTCGCAATGGATCGAAGGCGCCCGCCCTCGCACCCTCCCGGTCGCGGTCGCACCGGTCGCTGTCGGGTCCGGCTCCGCCCACGCGCTCGGCGGCTTCAATGCTGCGAACGCCCTTCTAGCGCTGCTCGTTTCGCTCTTCCTCCAGATCGGCACCAACTACGCCAACGACTACTCCGACGGCATCCGCGGCACGGACGAGGTGCGCGTCGGGCCGGTGCGCCTGGTGGGGCAGAAGCTCGCGACCCCCGCCAACGTGAAGCTGGCCGCGTTCCTGTGTTTCGGGGCTGCCGCACTGTGCGGGCTGGCGCTGGTGGCGTTGTCGGAAGCATGGTGGTTCCTGTTGATCGGGGTTGCCTGCATCATCGCGGCGTGGAAGTACACCGGCGGCAAGAACCCCTACGGCTACCTCGGCCTGGGCGAGATCTTCGTCTTCGTCTTCTTCGGTCTGGTCGCTACCCTCGGCACGACCTACACCCAGGCTGGCCGGGTCGACCTGGTCACCTGGGCGGGTGCGGTCGGCGTCGGTGCCGTGGCCTGCGCGATCCTGGTCGCCAACAACCTGCGTGACATCCCCTCCGACATCGAGTCCGGCAAACGCACCCTGTCGGTGCGCATCGGTGACCGCAACTCACGTCTCTTCTACATGGCCCTCTTGGTCGTGGCGGCGATCTGCGTCCTCATCTGCGCGACCCGCCACCCGTGGGCGCTGCTGGGCCTGCTGGGCCTGGCACCCGCCGTACCCGCCGTCGCCGCCACGCTGAAAGGCGCCGCGGGCCGCGACCTGATCCCCGTCCTGGCTCGCACCGGCATCACCTCCGGCACGTACGGCGTGCTGCTGGGTCTTGGTCTCTTCCTCGCCTGAGGGGCGCGACCGATGGAGATCCGGCACCTGCGTTACTTCGTCGCAGTGGCGGAAGCAGGGAACGTGACGCGGGCGGCACAGCACTGCCACGTGGCCCAATCCGCACTGAGCCAGCAGATCAAGCGGCTGGAGTCCGAGGTGGGCGCGCCGCTGTTCACGCGCACGCCACGCGGCGTCGAGCTGACCCCGGCAGGGCAGTTGCTCCTGCCCCTGGCCCGCCGGGTGATCGCCGATGAGGAGCAGGCGCGAGTCCAGGTGCGCGAATACCTCGGGCTGGAGCGCGGCCGGTTGCGGATCGGCCTGATCCAGACCGGCGGCGACGCCGGCGACGTGGTCACGTCGCTCGCGGCCTTCCACGCCGAACACCCTTCGATCGAACTGCAGATCATCAGCCGCCCCTCGCTGGAGATGGTGCAACGGGTCCGGGACGGCGACCTCGATGCGGCCGTCGTCGGCTTCGCGCCGGAAGAGATCGCCGCCGACCTGCAATCGCTGCGGCTGGCGGTCGACCCGTTCGTCGCCGTCCTTCCGCATGCCTCGGCGGCCGGTCTACCGGACCCTGTCGACATCGCCGCCCTGCCGCCCCGCGGCCCGATCCTGAAGTTCGCGGCCGGCACCGGGATGCGCCGCCACGTCGACGAAGCGCTGGAGCGAGCGGGTGTGGCGACCTCGTCCCTGATCGAGATCGCCTACGCACCAGACCTGTTGCGCTTCGCGGTGCTGGGCATGGGCGTCGCGATCGCCCCCTCAGTCTCGCCCGCACGTCGGCGGGTTACCTCGACAGCCTGGGAGCGGCGTACCGCGTCCTGGGCCTGACCGACCCGTCGGCCGTCCACCCCGTCACGATCGTGTACGACGAGGATCGCGTCAGTGCCGCTGGCCGGGCCTTCCTGACCCGCCTGAGCGGAATCAGTAAAAGCGATCGCGCCGAGCTTTGATTGGTCTTGGACAGATGGACCGCGCTCGGTCGACGCTGGAGACATGCGCATCCGAACGAACCCGGCCGACGGGCCCTTGGTCATCCTCCTGATCCTGCTGACGGTGGTGACCGGCGTCGTCGATGCGTTCAGTTACCTCGAACTGGGCCGGGTGTTCGTCGCGAACATGACCGGGAACGTGGTCTTCCTGTCCTTCGACCTCGGCGGTGCCCCAGGTTTCTTGTGGTGGGCATCCCTGCTGGCCATCGCCGCCTTCCTGCTCGGCGCGCTCGTCGGCGGCCGCATCACCACAGCGCATGGACACCATCGCGGCCGGCACGTCATGGTGGCGATCAGCGTCCAAACCCTCCTGGTCGCAGCCGCTTTCGTGGTCTCCTGCGCGATCGGCAGCCCGTACGGCGTTCCGGGCAAAGTGGCCCTCATCCTGCTGCTCGGGATCGCGATGGGACTGCAGAACGCCACGGCCAGGGCACTGAGCGTCCCCGATCTGACGACCACGGTGCTCACCCTGACTATCGCCGGCATCGGAGCCGACAACACCGCGGCCGGCGGAAAGGGTGCCAGACTCGGCCGCCGATCCGCGTCCATCGCCAGCATGTTCGGCGGCGGTCTGCTCGGAGCGGCCATCGTCATCCACGGGCAGCCCGCCCTCGCCATGCTGTTGGCCACCGTGCTGCTCGCCGTCGTCGCCATCACCGGATTCCGGGTCGCGCGATCCGACGAAGCCTGGGTGGCACCGCGATCGAAGTAGCCGACAATGGCCCGATGGGTCACCGCATGTTCGTCGCCATCACCCCGCCTTCAGAGGTCATCGAAAGTCTCTCCGACTTCCTCGAGCCGCGCCGGGAGCACGGCCTGCCGTTCATCGATCCGGCACAGTGGCACGTCACCCTCGCCTTCATGGGCGAGGTGCCGGATCACACGGTGGATGAGTTGCAGGAGCGACTGTCCGGGGCCGCCGCCCGCCGAGCGCCCATGAGGCTGCGACTGCACGGCGGCGGCACCTTCCCGGACGCGACCCGCGCCAAGGTGCTGTGGCTCGGGCTGACCGGTGACACCGACGAGCTGGCCAAACTCGCAGTCAACGTGCGATCTGCAGCCAACGCCGCCGGTGCACCCGTCGACGGCAAACCGTTCACGGCGCACCTGACCCTCAGCCGGTTGCACCATCCGATCGAAGCCACCCGCTGGCTGCGGATCCTGGACTCCTATGACGGGCCGAGCTGGCAGGCGGATCGCGTCGACCTGATCGCGTCCCATCTGCACGAAGGACGCCGGCCGCGCTACGAGGTCATCAACTCGTTCGACCTCGGCGAGCACGCGTCGTACTCTGCATGACGTGACCAACACGAGGGAGGTCTCCGGCGTGCTCCTCGCCGGATTGATCTGAGGTGCTCCGCACCCCGGCCCAGCGGCCGGGGCAATCCGCCACGCCCTCACCCTCGACCTCGAAAGCCCTTGCCATGCAACCCATTCCTGAGCAGGACCTGCTCGCTTCCTTCGTCAACGTGTCCGTCCGAGAACGCAGAGCCATTCCCGTCCCGGAGGATGTCGATTGGGACGACCGCGACTTCATCGGATGGCGTGACCCCAAACTGCCGCTGGTCGGTTACGTGGTCGTTCCCACCGACGATGAACTGATCGGCATCCAGTTGCGTGAGACGGCCCAGAAGGCGCGGCGCCGACCGCAGTGCGCGTGGTGCGAAGACGTCACCTTGTCCCACGAGGTCGCCTTCTTCAGCGCCAAACGGGCCGGCGCCGCCGGTCGCAACCACAACACGATCGGCACGCTGATCTGTGCCGGCTTCGAGTGCAACTCCAACGTGCGCAAGCCACCGCCCCTGGCCTACAACGGCTTCGACCTCGACGCAGCCCGACGACAGCGGATCAAGCATCTCCGCGAGACGGTCACTGCCTTCGCGAGATCGGTGGCGGCAGGGGCCTAGTCCTCGTCCTCAGCGGTGCGGTGTGCATCGGCTTTCACCCGCTTGGCTTCGACCTTGTCCTCGATCTGCCGGGCGAATTTCTCTCGCGGCACCTGCAAGGCGATGAGCGAGACGATCGCCGAGGCGACGGCGGACAGGATCAGCAGGGGCCAGCCGCGCAGGCCGGTGAACCACAGAAGGATCAGGACGATTGCAAAGATCGCGAACCGCAGGAGTGAGTACCGGACCATGGGCTTACATTCCCGAGTACGAGTGCTGACCGACGAAGTACACGTTGACGACGCCGTAGTTGATGATGATGCAGGCGTACGCCGCGAGCGCGAGGTAGGCCGCCTTCTTACCCGACCAACCGGCGGTATAGCGCGCGTGCAGGTACGCGGCGTACATCACCCAGATGACCAGGGTCCACACTTCCTTCGGGTCCCAGGTCCAGTAGTGCCCCCACGCCTTCTGGGCCCAGATCGCCCCGGCGATCAGGGTGAAGGTCCACAACGGGAAGGCGATGATCACGATCCCGTAGGCCAGCCGGTCCAGCGTCGTGGAGTTCGGCAGGGCGTCAAGGACACCGCGCTTGGTGTCCTCACCGGAGCGACGGGATTCGCGGCGGCTCTGCACCAGGTAGAGCAGCTGAACCACGAAGGCCAGCGTGAACAGGCCGATGGACAGCGTCGCCACCGTCACGTGGATGGACAGCCAGTAGCTCTGCAGCGACGGCATCAGCTGGGACGCCGCGGTGTAGAAGACCAGTGCGGACACCATCTCCAACAGGATGGCGATCAGGGTGACGAACATCCCCAGCCAGCGGATGTCGCGCTTGATGCTCCAGATGCTGAACGCCACCAGCATGAAGAGGGTCGCCACGAGGGCGAACTCGTACATGTTGCCCAGCGGCGGGCGCTGTACCGACAGCGACCGGAACAGGATGCAACCGGCCAGCAGCAGCGTGCCCAGGTAGGTCAAGGACATGCCGATCCCGGCCCACTGCCGCTTCTCCGCCGGCGGTTCCTCCTCGACCGCTGTGCGGGTGAGGACTGCCGTGTCGGAGGCACCCTGCGCGCCCACTACCGTCGCCGTACGGCGCGCGGCGGCTCGCTCGGCCCGCGCCGGGTGACCCGCGAGGTCGACCCCGAAGGCCAGCATGGCCAGCGTGAGCACCAGCGCCGAGGACCACAGCAGGTTGGTGGAGATGCTCGAGTAGGACTCGTTGGTCTCGCCGTTGCCGATGGCCGCGGCAAGGGCCGGAACCAGCGCGGTCACCGTCATGCGTTCGCACCTTTCACAAGATCAGCGGGCTTCCCCGGACGGCGTCCAGCAGGGAGTCCAGTGCGACCTGCAGCCGCGGGTCATCGCCCTTGGCCAGGCCGCCGATGGTCACCAGGGTACGCGGCGCATCCGGGGAGTTACCGGGCGCCGGTTCGAAGGTGAAGAAGATCCGTCGCCGGCGCAACGTCATCGACATGATCAGCCCGACCAGTCCGAGCAGTGCGCCGGCCAGCACCCACTTGCCGGCCGGGTCGTGCCGCACCGACAGCCCGGCCCAGCGCGGTACGTCATCGAGGGTGATCGATCCCCGGCCACCGGGCAGCGTCACGGTCTGGCCGGGCTGGACCAGGATCCGCAGCGGCTCGCCGTCGGTGCCCTTGACCTGGGTCATCTGGCTGGTGTCGAGGGCGTAGACCGACTGCGGCAGACCGTTCGGGAAGAGATCGCCCTCGTAGAGCCCGAGCACGAGCGCAGGTTTGGCCAGGCCCGGCCAGGTCGAGACGGGGCCTGCGGTGTCGTCGAAGGCGTAGGTCGGCAGGAAGAACCCGAAGAATCCGAGCTGCTTGGGTGTGGCCGCCGGCACCTTGATCGCGCCGGTCGATTTGTACATGTTGTCCTGCGGCAGGAACGGGGTTTCCTGGTCGTAGATGACCTTGCCCTTGGCGTCCTTGACCGTGATGTGCGGCGCGTAGCCGTTACCGAGCAGGTAGACGTCGCTGCCCGCGATCGACAAGGGCTCGTTGACCGCGATCGTCTGTTGTTCGGAAGCGGCGCCGGGCAGGGTGGTCGTGACGTGAGCGGTGAAGTCACGCGGCTGGCCCCATTGGGCCGAGGTCGACGGGACCCCGGACTCGAAGCTGACGTCGAGTTGATCGACCTTCATCGTCCAGGGCGTCAGCTTGGTCAGATCCACCCACGGGCCCCCGCTCAACGTGTCGTAGCGGGTGGTGGTGTTGGAGAAGGACGTGCCGACCGGCACGATCACATCGCCGCGCCAGCCCAGCAGGTGCCCGAGCGCCACGCCGATGATGATCATGACCAGACACAGGTGGAACATCAGGTTGCCGGTCTCACGCAACCGGCCGCCCTCGGCGGCCAGGGCGGCGTCCTCGACGCGGATCCGGTAGCGCTTGCGCCGCAGCACGGCGTACGCCGTGGCCTTCACACTGGCCACGTCGCCGTCGACCTCGGCGGTGGCACTGGCCGGCAAGCGGGTGATCCGGGCGGGGGTCTTGGGTAGCGGCGAGCGCAGGATCTGCACGTGCTGACGCACGCGCGGAATGACACAGCCCAGCAACGAAATGATCAGCAGCAGGTAGATCGCGCTGAACCAGATCGAGGAGTACACCTCGAAGAACCCGAACCGGTCCAGCCACGGGCCGGCGGTGGGGTGGTCGGCGATCCACTGCGCGGTGCGGGCGGCGTTGATGCCGCGCTGGGGGAAGATCGAGCCCGGTACCGCCGCCACCGCGAGGATGAGCAGCAGGAAGAGCGCGGTGCGCATCGAGGTCAGTTGCCGCCAGAACCAGCGCAAGCCGCCGAAGAACCCCAGTCTGGGCTGCTTGATCGGGTCTTTCTTCGTGGTGCTCGTCGTCGTGGCCACCTCAGATCACCGGCTCGAATCCGCCGACCAACTGGGTCTGCAGCCACACGATCAGCTGCTCCCAGACGCCTGCGACCATCAGGATGCCGACCAGCAGCATCAGACTGCCCCCGACCACTTGGACGCCGCGATGGTGATCACGCAACCAGCGGGAGGCCTTCTCCGCCCTCGACCAGCCGGCCGCGATGAGCACGAAGGGGATGCCGATGCCCAAGCAGTAGAAGACCATCAGGAGTACGCCGCGAGCGGGACTGGCGCCGTAGGTGGAGTTGGCGATGCCGAGGATCGCGCCGTAGACCGGGCCGACGCAGGGGCTGGTGCCGATGGCGAACACGGCACCGAGCAGGGGTGCGCCGACCAGTCCGGCCTGCGGCCGCCAGCGGACCGGGATCCCCCGCTGGCCGATGAATCCGAGATAGACCAGCGCCAACAGGATGACCAGCACCCCACCGAGTCGCGTTGCGAGAGAGCGGTACTCGAAGACAAGAGTCATCGCCCAGCCGTAGGCGGCGGCCACGGCGACGAGCACGACGGTGAAACCCAGCACGAAGAGCAATGCGCCGCTGATCAACCGCGTGCGGCGGCGATCATCGGTCAGCCCCGTGACGTAGCCGAGAAAGCCTGGCACCAGGGGCAATACGCACGGCGAGGCGAACGACACCACGCCGGCCGCGAGCGCCAAGCCGATGGCCAGGAAGAGGCTGCCGCTGGCGACGACCGATCCCGGATCGGCCGCAAGCATCAGGATTTCTCCTTCAGCACGTCACTGACCAGGCCGGTGAGGGTCAGGTACGTCGTGGCGCCGTTCACGCGCGCGGCGATCCGGTGCCGGGTGTCCAGGACGAGCGTCGTGGGGTAGGCCGTCACCGCGTCCTGCAGGCTCAGCAGTGCGGCGCCCCCGTCGTCGGCCAGGGACGGATAGGTGACGCCCTTGCTGGTCAGGGTGGCCTGGGCGTTGGTCACCGAGTCGCGCTGGTTGATGCCGATCATCTGCACCGGGTCGCCCGCCTTCTGCCAGCCCGCCCACACCTTCTGCAACTCGGGCAGTTCCTTCTGGCACGGCGCGCACCAGGCACCCCACACGTTGACGACCAGCACTTTGCCGTCGGCCTGCGAACTGCTCCACTTCTGACCGTCGAGCAAGGTGCCGGAGAAGGACACCGGCTTGCCGCGGTCTCCGGGCGCCACGGTGGTCACCGTGCCGTCGCCGGAGACGTAGTTCTTGTCGTCGCCCCTGTTGGCCTGGGCCGAGATGGAGTTGGGGTCACTGCTGCACCCGGCCAGCGCCACCGGCAGCGCAGCGAGCAGCGCGGCGGCCATCGCCGCCCGGCGGGAGATCACGCGCCCGCTCCCTCGGAGTCGGCCAGCAGATCGGCGGACGGCTCGGCGTACCCGACGGAGATCAGGAAGTCGCCGCGGAAGGTGAACGAGGTCACCGACGCCAGACTGCACTGGCGCTTCCGCGGGTCGTGCCACAGCCGGCGGCCCTCGAACGACTCACGGGCGATCCAGACGGGCAACTGGTGGCTGACGACGACGGCTTCGTGCCCCAGTGCCCTCTCGCGGGCATCGTGGACGGCTGCCTGCATCCGGGCGGCGATCTCGCTGTAGGGCTCCCCCAGGACGGTCTGGTGGGGTTGATCAGCTTGGGCCAGAAACGCGGGCGCAGCAGTTGTGCCGGCTTCTTGCCGACGGTCAGCCCTTCGAAGTCGTTGCCGGCTTCGATGACCCGCTCGTCAATGGTCACCGGCAGGTGCAGGGACTCGGCCAGGGGTTCGATGGTCTCCTGGCCACGCTCCAGCGGCGAGGACACCAGATGAGTCACGTCCCGCTGCGCCAACCAGGCACCGGTCTGGACGGCCATCGCCCGGCCCAGGTCGCTGAGGTGGAATCCGGGCATCCGGCCGTACAGCACGCCGCCGGGGTTGTAGACCTCGCCGTGCCGCACCAGATGCACCACGGTGTACTGCTCGGTCACGCGGGCAGTGTCTCATCCGCATCTGTGACACCCGAATCGGTCACGGCATGCGAGACGTGGTCGCCGTGTGCGGCAGCCCGTGCGGCATCGGGCAGCGCGGCCAGGATCCGCTCGACGACGGCTTCGTCGTGTGCGGCGCTGACGAACCACACCTCGAAGGCGCTGGGCGGCAGGTGCACCCTTGCTCCAGCAACGAGTGGAAGAACCGACCGAAAGCCTCGGTGTCCTGCGCGCGGGCGTCGTCGTAGTTGCGCACCGGGTCCTCCCGGAAGAACACGCTGAACATCGAACCGGCCCACTGGATGGTGTGCGGTACACCGGCCAGGGACAAGGCGCTGGAGACACCGTCGGCGATCTCCCGGCTGGCGATCTCCAGGCGGGCGTAGACCTCGTCGGTGCAGCCCTGCAGCGTCGCCAGTCCCGCGGCGGTGGCGACCGGGTTCCCTGAGAGGGTGCCCGCCTGGTAGACGGGCCCGTCGGGGGCGAGGCGCTCCATGATCTCGGCGGGGCCGCCGAACGCTGCGGCCGGGAAGCCGCCGCCCATCACCTTGCCGAAGGTGAACAGGTCGGGTACGACGCCCTCCAGTCCGAACCACCCGGCCTTCGAGCAGCGGAAGCCGGTCATGACCTCGTCACTGATCAGCAGGGCGCCGTACTGCCGGGTGATGTCACGCAACGCCTGGGTGAACCCGGGCAGCGGCGGGACCACACCCATGTTGCCGGGACTGGCCTCGGTGATCACGGCTGCGATGCGCTCACCGTGCTGCTCGAAGGCGGCGCGGACGGCCTCGACGTCGTTGTACGGCAGCACGATGGTCTCGTGGGCGGCGCTGTCGGGGACCCCCGCGGAGTCGGGTAGCGCGAAGGTCGCGACGCCGCTGCCGGCTGCGGCCAGCAGGGCATCGACGTGCCCGTGGTAGCAACCGGCGAACTTCACGACAGCCGACCGGCCGGTGTAGCCGCGTGCCAACCGCAACGCCGACATGGTGGCTTCGGTGCCCGAGGAGACCAGGCGGACCTGCTCCAGGGGCTCGACGCGGGCGACGATCTCCTCGGCCAGCGCCACCTCGTTCTCACTGGGCGTCCCGAAAGAGAAACCCTTGGCGGCCGCGTCGCGGACGGCGGCTTCGACCCGGGGGTCGGCGTGACCCAGGATCATCGGCCCCCACGAGCAGATGAGGTCGACGTACTCGTTGCCGCCGACGTCGCGCAGGTAGGCCCCCTTGGCCGAGTCGATGAATCGCGGACTCCCCCGACGCCGCGGAAAGCGCGCACCGGAGAGTTGACCCCGCCGGGGATCACCCGGCGGGCACGCTGCATCAGTTCATCGGAGCCAGAGGTCATCACGCCCCTCAGTCTCGCAAACCGTCCCGGATCGCCTGCATCGCCTCACCCAGGGCCTCGAACTGCTGCGGCGTCAGCTGCGACACCAGGTGGCGGCGCACGCTTTCGACGTGCACCTGCGCCGCCCGGCTGACCGCCGAGCGTCCCTCATCGGTCAGCACCAGGAGCACGCCCCGGCCATCGCTTTCGCAGGTGGTGCGCTCGACCAGCCCACGGCGCTCGAGCCGGGCGGCGGTGTGGGTGACCCGGCTGCGCGACTGGACGATCAGGTCGGCCAGGGCGCTCATCCGCATCGACTGACCGGGCGCTTCGGAGAGCATGGAGAGCAACTCGTACTCGGCGAGGGAGAATCCGACGTCCTCCAGGTCATCGCCGAGGGCGACCTCCAGGCTGCGGCTACCGCGCAGATACGCCCGCCAGGCGGCCTGCTCGGCGTCGGTCAACCACTGCACCTGCGTCTCGATCATGAACACATTCTAGCACTAGTTGATATTTCAACCAGTTGTCCCATAGACTGACGGGGTACCCGCACCAAACCCCAACGAAAAGGCGGCACTCATGACCACCCTGAAGGACCTGACCCCCGGCGTCTGGAACGTCGACCCCAGCCACAGCAGCATCAGCTTCGTCGCCCGCCACCTGATGGTGAGCAAGGTCCGCGGCGAGTTCAAGGAATTCACCTCCGACGTGACCGTGGGCGATCAGCTCGAGGACTCCAAGGTGTCCGCCACCGTCCAGCTCGGCTCCATCGAGACCGGCTCCGCGGACCGCGACAACCACCTCAAGTCCGCCGACTTCTTCGACGTCGAGAACAACCCCACGATGACCTTCACCTCCACCAAGGTCACCGCCGACACCCTCGAGGGCGACCTCACGATCAAGGGCGTCACCAAGCCGGTCACCTTCGACCTGTCCTTCGACGGCGTCTCCCCCGACCCGTGGGGCGGCACCCGCGCAGGCTTCGAGGCGACCACCGAGGTCAACCGCAAGGACTTCGGCCTGACCTGGAACGTTGCCGTCGAGGGCGGCGGCGTGCTGGTCAGCGACAAGGTCAAGATCACCCTGGACATCCAGCTAGTCAAGGCCTGATCCGCCTCTTTCAGCGCAACGGCCCCTCCCTCTTGGGAGGGGCCGTTCTGGTTTCGTATCCGACGATCCGTCGTTTCCCCCGGTGCCGGCCCGACCCGGGGCAAGCCCGGCCATTGCGAAACTCGCGTTACGATGTAATTGTGTAATCATGATTACCGAGGAGCAGGAAGAGCGGGTCCGCGGCTGGTTCTCCGGCCGCCTTCCGCAGGATTGGCAGAACTCGCCCGCGGAGGTTCGCGTCGACCGCGACGAGATCGTGGTGCTGCTGAACCTGTCCGATGTGGAGCCGGGCGCCAGCGAGGCCGAGACCGCCGAAGCCCGAGCGGGTCGCGCGAGTGCGTTCCGCGAAGACACCCGGGGGCAGCGGATGACGATCGCCCGCGAGGCCCAGCACCGCTACGAGCGCACCGTGAGCTGGGGTGTCCGGATCGGTGAACACGAGCAGCTCTTCACCCATGTCGCCGCCCCGACCATGACCCGGCTGCGGCAACCGGAGCGGCAGGTCCTCGACACGCTGGTCGACGCCGGGGTGGCCCGTAGCCGCTCCGATGCCCTGGGCTGGTGTGTGCGACTGGTCGCCCAGCACGAGGACGACTGGCTGCGCGAGTTGCGCGAGGCGATGGCCGCGGTCGCCGACGTCCGCACCAAAGGCCCGGCGGCCTGATCTGCAGGACTCAGCCGGCGGCGGGCACGCAGGCCCTCATCGCGAACTGGCCGACAACGGCCGTCTACAACGAGCGGGCGACCTCGGTCGCGTAGTAGGTCAGGATGATCTGCGCACCGGCCCGCTTGATCGAGATCAGTGACTCGCGCACCATCCGGTCGCGATCGATCCAGCCGCGCTCGCCGGCCGCTTCGATCATCGCCAACTCACCGCTGACCTGGTAGGCGGCCACCGGCACGTCGGACTCCGCCGCGACCTCGGAGAGCACGTCCAGGTAGGGCAGCGCCGGCTTGACCATGACGATGTCGGCGCCTTCGGCCAGATCCAGGCGCACCTCACGCAGCGCCTCGATCCCGTTGGCGGGGTCCTGCTGGTACGTCGACCGGTCGCCTTCCAGCGTCGATTCCACCGCTTCCTGAACGGCCCGTACGCCGCCGAGGCGTACTTCGCGGCGTACGCAAGGATCAGCGTGTCGGTGTGCCCGGCGGCGTCCAACGCACCCCGGCAGTAGGCCACCTGGCCGTCCATCATTCCGGACAGACCCACCACGTGTGCACCCGAATCGGCCTGGACCACGGCCATTTCGGCGTACCGCTCGAGTGTCGCGTCGTTGTCGACCCGGCCATCGGGGGTCAGCACACCGCAATGACCGTGAGAGGTGAACTCGTCCAGGCACAGATCGGCCATGATGACCGTTTCGTCGCCGAGAGCATCGCGCAGCGCGCGCAGGCCGACGTTGAGAATGCCGTCCGGATCAGTGGCCCCGGAACCGGTCGCGTCGCGCTTCGTCGGGACGCCGAACAGCATCACTGCCCCGACCCCAGCCGCTACCGCTTCCTTGGCCGCGACCACCAACGAGTCCAGGCTGTGCTGCACGACGCCGGGCATCGAACCGAGCTCGACCGGTCCGGCGGCACCTTCCTTGACGAACAACGGCAGCACCAGGTCCGCAGGGTGCAGCCGCGTCTGGGCCACCAACCGGCGGACGGCCGCGTTCTGCCGCAGCCGCCGCGGGCGGTGGATCATCTCGAAGCTCACGCCTTGACCTTCCGGCGGCCGGTGGCGCGCTTCTGGCT
This sequence comes from Branchiibius cervicis, assembly GCF_042661605.1. Lineage (NCBI taxonomy): Bacteria > Bacillati > Actinomycetota > Actinomycetes > Micrococcales > Dermacoccaceae > Branchiibius > Branchiibius cervicis. The sequence goes on along the minus strand of NZ_JBHSWJ010000002.1, from coordinate 400,503 downwards.
CGGGCGACGCACTGCCTCACCGGCTTCTTGCGCGGCCAGGGCCAGGCCGCGACCGTAGTCGGCCAGTGCATCGACCAGGGCGGTCGCTGAAGCCTCCGAGGCCAGGACGTCGACGCGCAGGCCGTGCTCTTCTGCGGTCTTGGCCGTCGCCGGACCGATACACGCGACCACCGTGGAAGCGTGCGGCTTGCCGGCGATGCCCACCAGGTTGCGCACGGTCGAGGAAGAGGTGAAGCACACCGCGTCGAACTTGCCGCTCTTGATCGCCTCGCGGACCTCCGGCGCCGGCGGCGCAGCGCGCACCGTGCGGTAGGCGGTGACGTCGTCGACCTCCCAGCCGATCTCCTGCAAACCGGCGACCAGGGTGTCGGTGGCGATGTCGGCGCGCGGCAGGAAGACCCGGTTGATCGGGTCGAGCAGCTCGTCGTAGTCGGGCCACTCCTCCAGCAGGCCGCGGGCGGACTGCTCACCGGAGGGCACCAGGTCGGGTTGCAGGCCCCACTCGCGCAGCGCATCCGCCGTCACACCGCCGACCGCAGCGATCTTCAGACCGGCGAACGCCCTTGCGTCCAGGCCGAACTCGGTGAACTTCTCCTTGACCGCCCGCACCGCATTGGCCGAGGTGAAGCCGATCCATTCGTAACGACCGGTGACGACACCCTTGATGGCGCGCTCCATCTGCTGCGGGGTCCGCGGGGGCTCGACGCTGATCGTCGGCACGATGTCGCTGGCCGCGCCGTACTCCATCAACCGGTCGGTCATGGAGCCGGCCTGATCCTTGGTGCGCGGCACGAGAACCTTCCAGCCGAACAGCGGCTTGGACTCCCACCAGGACAACTGCTCCCGGGAGGCGACCGCGCGACCGACGACGGCGATCGCAGGTACGTCGAGCGGCTCGCTCGCCAGCGCAGCCGTCACCTCACCCAGGGTGAGGGTCCGCGTCTTCTGCTCGATCGTCGTACCGCGCTGGGTCAACGCAACCGGCGTCTGGGGGTCACGCCCGGCGGCGAGCAACGCGGCCAGGCCGGTCGCGAGACGCTGCGGTGAACCCAGGACGACGACCGTGATGTCGTCTGCGACAGACGCGCTCCAGTCAACCTTGGTATCGGCCGCTGAGATCACGTGCAAACCGCGGGACGTGTTGTCGGTCAGGGGATTCCGGCGTAGGCCGGGACCGCGCTCACCGAGCTGACCCCGGGGACGATCTCGAACGGGATGCCGGCTTTGGCGCACGCACGCGCTTCCTCGGCCAAGCCGTTGAAGGTGGCCGGGTCGCCGTCCATCAACCGCACCACGAGGCGCTGTGCCGCCTTGGCGGCCTTGACGACCAGCTTTGCGCGGGACGCGTGGGTCAGTTGCTGACCGGCCTCGCCGTGCCCGGCGTCGATGATCTCGACCTCGGTGTCGACGAACTGTTCCAGGAATCCTTCGCGAGCGACCTGGTCGATGACGACGACGTCGGCCGAGCGCAGCAGGTGCGCTGCACGCATGGTGATCAGGCCCGGATCGCCGGGTCCGGATCCGACGAAGGCCACGGTGGCGGGGGTGCTCTTCACGATCGTTGCTCCACTGAATCAGATGGGACGAGTTGGGGGTTCGGGGCGCCGCCGGATTTCGGGTCCGACGGCCCGGCTGGTGGACGACTGCCCGGCGCAGACATGGCATCGGCCGCGCCGTCCTCGAGCAAAGTGGCGGCGAGTTCCTGACCCACGGCGACCGGATCGCCGATCGGACCGGTCGCGGAACGGCGTAGCTCGAAGGTGCCGTCCTCACTGCCCACGAAGGCACGCAGCGACAGCAGAAGCGACCCGTCGACTTCTTCGACGACCTCGGCCAATGCTCCGACCGGTGCGGCGCAGCCGGCTTCGAGGGTCGCCAGCAGGGCGCGTTCGGCGCTCACGGCAGCGCGGGTGTCGGGATCGTCGAGGACCGCGACAGCGGCCAGAACGCCCTCGTCGTCCGAGCGGACCTCGATTGCGAGCGCTCCCTGGCCGGGGGCCGGCAGCATCTGCAGCGGGTCGATCGACTCGGTGATCTCGTCGGTGCGGCCCAGCCGTTGCAGACCGGCCCGGGCGAGCACGACGGCGTCGAGCTCGCCGCTGGTGACCTTGCCGATGCGGGTGTCGACGTTGCCCCGGATACCGACGGTTTCGACCCCGAGGCCGAGGGCGGCGAGCTGCGCGACGCGGCGCGGTGAGCCGGTGCCGATCCGGGCACCGACCGGCAACTGCCCGAGCGTCAGGCCATCGCGCGCGATCAGGGCGTCGCGGGCGTCGGCCCGGGCGGGGATCGCGGCAATCGTCAAGCCGTCGGCGGCTGCGACCGGAAGATCCTTCAGCGAGTGCACGGCCAGGTCGATCTGCCCGTCCAGCAACGCTTTTCGCAGAGCGCCGGCGAAGACCCCGGTGCCACCGAGCTCGGTCAGCGCAGCCGTCGTGACGTCACCCTCGGTGACGACCTCGACCAACGTCACCTCGTGACCGAGGTCGCGCAGCGCATCGGCGACCAGCCCGGACTGGGTGGTGGCCAGGGTGGAGCGGCGGGTGCCCAGACGAAGGTTCATCAGGATCCCTCCACCACTCCGGGGGCGGCAACGCGCTCACCCGGGTCTCGTGCGGATCCAGGTCGAACAGGGCGCGCAGCAGGGCCGTGTAGTCCTGACCGGACTCGTCGGCCGCCAACTCCTTCATCCGCACCGTCGGGGTGTGCAGGATCTTCTCCACCACACGGTGCAAGGTCTGCCGGACGGCCGCATCGTCGTGGTCACCCAGATCGGTGCGTTGACGCAGCCGGGTCATCTCGGCGTCGATGACCGCTTCGGCGCGTTCACGCAGGGCCGCGACCGTAGGGCCAACCGCGGCTGCCCTGCGGGCCGTGAGGAATTCAGCCGTCTCGGCGGTCACCAGATCCCGGACGACGCGCAACTGCTCCTTCTCCGCGTGGGAGCTGAGCGCGAGGCCGGACAATTCGTCCAGCGACAGCAGGGTGGTGATCTCGGCGGCTCTCGGGTCGATGTCGCGCGGTAGGGCCAGGTCGATCCAGACGCGCGGTTGGCGATCGGCCTGCACCCGACGTACGTCGGCCTCGGAGATCACGTGCCCGACCGCGCCGGTGCAGGACACGATCACGTCCGCTGCGGACATGGCCAGGGGCAGGTCATCCCAGCCGTAGGCGGTGCCGCCGGTGGCCATCGCCAGGCGCTCGCCCCGCTCGAGGGTGCGGTTGACGATGCTGACCTCGAGGCCGGCACGGGCCAGGGTGTGGGCGGCCAGGCCGCTCATGGCTCCCGCACCGACGACGACGCCGCGCAACCCGGCCAGGTCGCCGAGCCGCAGCTGCGTCTCCTCGAGGGCTCGCTCGATGAGTGACCTACTGACAGAGTCGATTTCGGTCTCGGAGTGAACCCGCTTGCCGACCCGCAGCGCACGCTGGACCAGCGCCGCCAGGGCCGGGCCGGTCTGGGCGCTCTGCATGCCGCTGCGCAGCGCGTCGCGCAGCTGGCCCAGGATCTGGCTCTCACCGACCGCGACCGAATCCAGGCCGGCGGCGACACTGAGGGTGTGCGCGACGGCACGATCCTCGAAGTGGACGTAGAGGTGATCGCGCAGTTGGCCCACCGGCACCCCGGACTGCTCGGCGAGCGCGTCGCCGATCAACGTCACGGCGCCGTGGAAGGTGTCGACGTCGGCGTAGACCTCGATGCGGTTGCACGTGGACAGCACCATCGCCTCGCGCAGGTGCTCGGCACCGCCGAGGCGGTCCAGCAAACCGCTGACCCCGCCCGCATCGAGGCTGACCTGCTCGAGCAGGTCGAGGCTGGCGGTGCGGTGGGACAGGCCCAGGACCAGATAGCTCACGCTTCCACCCCCGCGCGCTGGCCGTGGAAGGCCAGGATCTGCAACTCGGTGGCGAGGTCGACCTTGCGCACCTCGACGCCGTCGGGCACATGCACCGGGACCGGCGCGAAGTTGAGGATCGAGCGGATACCGAGCGCGACGACCTGATCGGTCACGGCCTGGGCAGAGGCGGGCGGGGTGGCCAGGACGGCGATCACCCCGTCGTCGGCGAACTGCTCGAACTGCGGGAAGCCGATGACCGTCTTGCCGGCGATGGTCCGCCCGATGATGGCCGGATCGGAGTCGACCAGCCAGCGCACCGAGAAGCCCCGCGTGGCGAAGCCGCTGTAGGCCGCGAGCGCGTGCCCCAGATTGCCCATCCCGATGATCGCGACGGACCATTCGCGGTGCAGGCCGAGTTCGCGGGAGATCTCCTCGGTGAGGTGCTCCACGTCGTACCCGACGCCGCGCACGCCGTACGAACCGAGGAAGGACAGGTCCTTACGCAGGCCGCTGGAGCGTACGCCGGCCGCCCGGGCCAGTTCCTCGGAGCTGATCACATCGGTGCCCGCCGCAGCGGCTGCGCGCAAGGCCCGCAGATACACCGGTAACCGGGCAACCGTCGCACCAGGGATTTCCCTGCGGGTAGCGGGCGCGGACTGCACGGAGCGACGTCTCCTCCCGTGACGGGTGGCGCATATACCAAATGCGGATCCTGAGGTCTACAGGACCCCCTGACAATAGAACTTTGTGAACACATGCACAAAGTCGCTTCACGATCCGAACAGTGCTATAAAACGCGCTGCACGCCGCTCAGGCGAGTGCGCGCCGCAGACGGGCCTCATCGACGCGGTAGTAGTCGTGCTGCGCACCGTCGACGAACGTCACGGGGATCCACTCGCCGTACTCCGCCAGCAGCGCCGGATCGTCCAGGATCGAACGCTCGCTCCAGGGCACACCCAGATCGTCGGCGACGCGCGCGATCACCGCGCGTGCGTCGTCGCACAGGTGACAGCCGGGCTTGCCCAGCAACAGGATCTCGTGGCTCACCAGAAGATGTTGTCCCGCTCGGCCAGCAACCCGTACAGCGACTGCTGGATCGTCTCGCGGACCTGGTCGGAGATCTCGAAGACGACCGCCGGATCGTCGGCATCACTTGCCTCGTATCCGTCCAGCACGATGGGCGCCCCGAACTCGATGACCCACTTGGTGGGCAACGGGATGGCTCCCAGGAGGCCGAACCAGGGGAAGAAGGGAGTCACCGGAAAGTAGGGGAAACCGAGCAGCCGGGCCAACGGTTTGATGTCGCCGATCTTGGGGTAGATCTCCTCGGCGCCGATGATGGCGCAGGGCACGATCGGCGTCCCGGACCGCAGGGCCGCCGTGACGTAACCGCCCCGGCCGAACCGCTGCAGCTGGTAGCGCTGCCCGAACGGTTTGCCGACCCCTTTGAAGCCCTCGGGGTAGACCGCGACCAGGTGGCCGTCGGCGAGCAGGTGCTCGGCGTCGTACGGGTTGGCCATGGTGGCCCCGGACTGACGGGCCACGACACCCAGCAACGGGGAGGCGAACACCAGGTCCGCGGCCAGCAACCGCAGGTGCCGGCCGGTGGTTTCGTGGATCCCGACCTGGGTCATCAGGCCGTCGATCGGAATGGTGCCCGAGTGGTTGGCCACGATCAACGCGCCGGCGTCGGTGGGCAGGTGGTGCGCACCGCGCACCTCCACCCGGAACCAGTGCTGGAAGATCGGCCGCAGGGTGGGCAGCCAGACGTTTTCGGTGAAGTCCTCATCGAAGCCGAAGTCGTCGACGTCGTACTGACCGCGTAGCCGCCGGCCGAAGTACCCGCGCAGATCACTCAGGCGGCCCTCCAGATCACCCAGTAGATCTCCGATGGAGGGCAGCTTGGGCGAGGGGTGCACCTGGGTTTCGGGTACGACGTGCAGTGCGGGCCGCTGGCCCGCGCGGCCTGCGCGTGGGCTCGGCTGGTGCTCACTCATGGCTTACCGTCCAGTTGGCAGTCGCGCCGGCCAGTGCCGGCACCGGAGCGTACCGCTGCTCGAAGGTGGCACGGGTGGTGTAGCGCGGCTCGAAGCCGAGCACCTCACGCATCTTGGTGGTGTCCAGCGCTCGCCCGTAGGACAGGAAGTCGGTTTCGTTGGCGTCGAAGCCGGGCATCCAGGTCCGCTGGATCAACGGGCCGAGCAGACCCAGCGTCTCGCGCAGCGCCGGGATCACTGGCCGGTGGGCGATCCGGGCGGCCTGCCGCAGCGTCAGGATCCCATCGCCGGCCACGTTGAAGGTGCCGGTGGGCGCATCCAACCTGGCTGCCAACCGCATGGCCTCCAGTGCGTCGTCCAGATGCAGCAGCTGGAACCGGCCGTCGTAGCCGAACGGCACGGGCAGCACCGGGGTGTCGAAGTAGTCGGTCAGCGCGGTGTGCAGACCGGGCCCCATGACGTTGGCCATTCGCAGGATGACGACACTGACTCCGGGCCGGCGGCGCGCGAATCCGCGCACGTAGCCCTCCACCTCGACCGAGTCGCGGGCGAATCCCCGGGTGCTCGCCGGACTGGCCGTCGATTGCTCGGTGAACCGGGCGGGGTCGCGCTTGGAGGCGCCGTAGACCGCACCTGAGGACTTCACCACCAGTCGCCGCACGGATGCGGCGTTCTGGCACGCGGCCAGCAGCTGCATGGTGCCGACGACGTTGATGTCCTTCTGCCGGCTGCGGTTGCCGGCCAGCCGCGAGGTGGTGATGACCCCGAGGTGCAGGACCGTGTCGACTTCCTCCTGGTCGATGATGCGTGAGATCACCGGGTTACGGATGTCGGCGCGGACGAACTGCGCCCGGCCGAGGTCGTGCGGCGGCGCCACGGTGTCGACGGCCAGGATGCGGTCGATGTCCGGGTCGAGGCTCAGCCTGCGGCACATCGCGCCACCGACCACGCGAGCGACGCCGGTCACCAGAAGCGTTCGCGCCATCGCTACCTCCTGCAGTCAACCGCGTGGGAGCAGTCAGTCTAGCCAGGGATACGGATCGCGCCATGGGTTCGCAGCGTTGCCAGATCGGCGTACCCGTTGAGGCCCATGGTGAGGTCGGCTTCGGCCAGCAGACAACGCAGCGTGTGCACGATGGCGTCGGTGCCACCGAGGCTCGCGGACAGCGCATAGGGGCGACCGATACCTACGGCAGTCGCGCCCAGCGCGAGAGCCTTGACCACGTCCACCCCGGAGCGGATCCCGGAGTCGAAGATGACCGGCAGATCACCGGCAGCCTCGACGACACCGGGCAGGAAATCCAGCGCCGGAGCCGAACCGGCTTGTCTGCCACCGTGATTGGAGCAGTAGATGCCATCGACGCCGTAGTCCAGGGCACGGCGTACGTCCTCGGGCGCGCACACGCCCTTGAGAACCAACGGCAGATCGGTCAACCCGCGCAGCCAGGTCAGGTCATCCCAGGTGAGGGCCGGGTTGCCGAAGAGCCCGGCCCAGGTGGCCGCGATCGCCGCCGTATCGGCACCGGCCGGCAGCAGCGCCCGGAAGACCGGGTCGCTGGCGTAGTTGGCCAGGCAGGCGCCGCCCAGCTGGGGGAAGGTGCCATAGGCCAGATCCCGCGGCCGGTAGCCCAGCACCCAGGTGTCCAGGGTGACGACGATGGCGCGGTAGCCCGCCGCCTCCGCGCGGCGTACGAAACTCTCGGCCAGGTCGCGGTTGTTGGGGGTGTAGAGCTGGAAGAACGCGGGGGTGTCCCCGCTGTGCCCGACGACTTCCTCCATGGGATCCTGCATCAGGGTCGAGCCGATGAAGGGAACACCGGTTTCGGCGGCTGCTCGGGCGGCGGCCTGATCGCCGTGCCCGTCCTGCGTGCACACGCCGATGACACCGACCGGCGCCATCATCAGCGGGGTGGGCAGATCGATACCCCACAGGTTGATCGACAGGTCCCGCTGGGCTGCGCCCGACAGCATCCGGGGCGTCAGGCCGTAGCGGCCGAATGCGGCGACGTTCGCGTTCTGGGTCCACTCATCGCCCGCTCCCCCGGCGACGTAGTCCCACAGTGCCGGACTCAGCGCCTGCTGGGCACGCTCGGCGATGCCTGCGTAACTGAACGGCAGGTCCGGCGGCGCCTCACCGGTGAAGGAGGAGAGGTAGACACCGAACTGGAAATCGCCGTAGTTGCCCATACCGCGAGCCTAAAGACAACAGGGCCCACCCGATGACCGGGGAGCCCTGATGAATGCGAAGTCCGCAGTTACTTCTTGTTACGACGCTGGTGACGGGTCTTGCGCAGCAATTTGCGGTGCTTCTTCTTGGCCATGCGCTTGCGGCGCTTCTTGATGACAGAACCCATAGTGCCTACAACGTCCTTCGTGTGACTGCGGAAATACTGCGAGGAAAACTTCGGCCGAGTCTACGGCATGGGCGCGAATGAGCAGAATCAGGCAGTGCCCATGTAGGACTGGCGCAGGTACTCATCGACGGCGTTGGCCGGGACCCGGAAGGAGCGGCCCACCCGTACCGCAGGCAACTCACCGGAGTGCACCAATCGGTAGACCGTCATCTTGGAAACACGCATGATGGCAGCGACTTCGGCGACCGTCATGAAGTCGTCATGCCGCTCCTGCGTCATGCTCACTCCTCTTTCCAGCGCGACGTGCCGTCGCGAACCCTGAACACGAGAACATGCACACGGCTGGCGGTTGTGACTGCTGTGACGGACGTGCTCTCTGGGGAGCACGATAGTGGAGAGACACCCCAACTGGGAACACAATCCCGGGCGAAGATCCAGCCGACACGCCGGTCGGCCCTCCACTAGTCGAACCAAATGTCCAGGCCGAGGTGGGGGAAGACCGCTTCCCGGGTCGCCATGACCGCGTGATCGAGCGGGTCCTCGGGATTCACCCCGACGTTCCAGGACCTCCACCACACGCGATCCCCCTCGGCGACACCGTCACCCATCACCGTCGGGCCCTGCCGATCGGTCACCTGGTGCACGTAGTCACGCCACCCCTGCGGCACCGCAGTATTGAGCGGGACGGGTTGATGGGTGGCGATCGCGGTCAGGTGCGTCCAGGACCGGGGAACCACGTCGACCAGTTCGTAACCGCCCCCGCCCAGGGCTACCCAGCGCCCGCCGGTCACCTCGTGCGCGAGGTCGTGGATCGTCTCGTACGACGTGCGCTGGGCGTCCACGGTCAGTGCGAAGTGAGCCAGCGGGTCGGCGTAGTGCGAATCGCAACCCTGCTGGCTGACCAGGACGTCGGGCTCGAACGCGGCCACGACCTGCGGGATCACCGCGTGCATGGCGCGCAACCACGCCGCATCGCCGGTGCCGGGCGGAAGGGAGATGTTGACAGCGGTGCCGAGTGCGTCCGGACCGCCGATGTCGAGCGGGAATCCCGTGCCCGGGAAGAGCACCCGGCCGGTCTCGTGGATGGAAACGGTGAGCACCCGCGGGTCGTTCCAGAAGATCCGCTCGACTCCGTCCCCGTGGTGCACGTCCAGATCGACGTAGGCGACCTTCTCGGCACCGTGCTCCAGCAGCCAGTGGATACCGAGGGCCGCATCGTTGTAGATGCAGAACCCCGAGGCCCGGTCGGCCATCGCGTGGTGCAGCCCGCCGCAGAAGTTCACCGCGTGCTCTGTGGCGCCGGTCCAGACCCGCTCGCAGGCGTTGACGGTGCCCGCCGCGATCAGGGTGGATATCTCGTGCATCCCGCGGAAGGCGGGGTCGTCCTCGGTGCCCAGGCCTCGACGTACGTCGGCCGCGGCCGGGTCGGCACTGGCCTCCCGGACCGCCTGGACGTACGCCGGGTCATGCACCCACGTCAGGAATTCATCACTGCCGCCGGGCAGTTCGGGCTCCACGACGCGAGCCCGGTCGAGCACCCCCAGCGCATGGCAAAGCCGCCGGGTCAGGTCCAGCCGGACCGGATTCATCGGGTGCTGCGCGCCGAAGTCGTACCCGAGCAACCGGTCGCTCCAGGTGACATCGACCGAGGTCATGGCGGCTACTCGTTGACCGGGTCGTGCAAGGAATAGATCATCCGCATCTCTTCGTCGTCATCGCCGCCGCCGACGCGCATCGGCCGACGGGCGTCGGTCGGGCGGAAGCCGAAGCTGCTGGCGAACGCCACACCGCGGCCGTTGTCCGTGCCGACCCAGTAGGCAAGGAACCCGAAACCGTCCTCGCTGGCCTGACGGGCACCGGCCTTGACCAGTTGCCAGGCGACGCCGCTGCCGCGCTGCTCCGGCACGACCCACAGACCGAAGAGTTCCGTGGTGCGGTCATCGGTGTCCGGACGGCTGCCGACCGACACCACACCCACGGTCTTCCCGTCCTTCTCGGCGACCAGCCGACGCGACCTATTCATGCGATCGCGCCACTCGGACTCATCGAGCTTCTCCTCGTCTTCGTACGACGCGGCGAACGCGTCGGGTGAGTCCTGCAGCGCATCCAGGCGGGCCTGCCGGTACGTCTGCCAGTCCTCTTCGAGCAGGAGGCGTACGACGATGTCACTCATGGGACCACTGTCCCATGTCGCGGTGATCGTGTGGTCACTGACCGGACAGCTCTTGTGAGCGCCGCGCCGCCGCGCGCATCGCCTCGGCGACGTCGGCACGCACGGCCCCCGCATCGAGTGCGGCAATCGCGGCTGCGGTTGTCCCGCCCGGTGAGGTGACGCGCTCGCGCAGCAGGGTGGGATGAGCCTCCTCCTGACTCAGCAAGCCCGCGGCCCCACGGAGCGTCTGGGCAACCAGTTGCGTTGCCGTTGCTCGCGGTACGCCGAGCCCCACCCCCGCGTCGACCATCGCCTCCGCGAGGTAGAACAGATACGCCGGCCCGCTGCCACTCACCGCCGTGACGGCGTCCTGCAGGGATTCCGGCACGGTGACCACGGTGCCGGCGCCCCGCAGCAGGCGTTCGGCGATGTCCAGATCGGCATCGTCGGCGTGGGTCCCGGCGCTGATGGCGGTGACCCCCTCGCCGATCAGGGCCGGGGTGTTCGGCATAGCGCGGACGACGGCGACCCCGTCAGGCAATCGGCCTTCCAGGTAGGTCGTCGTCACGCCCGCAGCCACACTGACGACCACCGCACCGGCGCTCAGCCCGGGTGCGATCTGCTCCAGCGCCTGCGCCATGTACTGGGGTTTCACCGCGAGCAGGACCACGTCGGCATCGGTGACCGCGTCGGCGCTCGAAGCGGCCGTGGCGTCGTACTGCTGCGCAACCTGCTGGGCTCGCCCCGACGCGGCGTCAGCGACCACCACGTCGTCGAAGCCTGCCCGCCCGGCGCCGGCCAGCAGCGCCTCACCCATCACGCCGACACCGATGACGGCCAGTCGCCCCAGGTCACTCATGGCCGCCACTGTAGTTCTCGCCACCTCTGAACCGACCCCATCCCGGCTGCGGTCACGCGTTGTCGAGTTGCGGCAAACGGTCGCCATGCACCACCACCTGTTCCTAGTCTGTGGCCGTGGCGAGCTTCGCGGAAATGCACGAGAGAGCTCTCCAGGTCCGGCGGATGTACGCCGAGTGGGAGACAACTCGCTACGGGCGGGAGTGGACCGCGGAGGAACTAGCGCTCGGATTCGTGGGTGATGTCGGAGACCTGGTCAAACTGGTCCAGGGCAAAGCCGGCGTCCGCCCTCGGGAGGACCTCGACGAGGCGCTGGCACACGAGCTTGCTGACTGCCTGTGGTGTGTGATGGTCCTAGCTGAAAAGTACGACATCGACCTGGAACGCGCGTTCGCTGACGTGATGGCCGGCCTCGAGCAGCACCTGCGCACGGAGCGCAGCGGCGAACCGCGCCCGCACCCGCCGGTCAGCTGATCCGGCTGATCTCTACCGTCAGGAACATCTTGCTACCGGGTGCACCGGTGAAGATGCCGCGCAATGGCGCGACATCGTCGTAGTCACGCCCGTGCGCGACCTCGATGAAGAAGTCGTCGGGTACCTGGGCCCGGGCCGGGTCGTAGGCAATCCACGCGCGGTCGTACCACTCGATCCACGCATGTGACGATCCCGTGATGGTCTCCCCGATCTCGGTGTTCTGATCAGGCAGTACGTAACCGGTCACGTACCGGGCGGGGATACCCTGCGATCGCAGCGCGGCCAGCACCAGGTGCGCGATGTCCTGGCACCCGCCCTGCGCCGCCTGCCACGCCTCGGCCGCCGTCGGCAATGCACTGGTGCGGCCCGGGATGTAGTCGACCCGGTCGGTGACCATGGTGATGACCTGCTCGACGAATTGCGCCGGCGTGTCACTGCCGGCGCGTATCTCGCCCACCGCCGCCAGGAACTGCTCACCGGGGTCCGTGCGCTCGCTGTCCTGCAGGAGTTCGTCGAACTCATCACGGATCGCGACGTCGGCGTAGTCATTCCAGGTCATTCCCGCGCCCTCGACCGGTTTGCGGTCCACGGTGACCGTGCTGATCGAGACCACCTTGAGCTCCTCGTGCGGTTCGTGGACCTCGAAGGAGGTGACCGCCGTACCCCAGTAGTCGATCCAGCTCGCCGACCACGGGGTCGGGGTGACCTCCAATCGGGTGTGCAGGATGGTCTGCGCGGAGTTCGCGCGGGGCGCCAGGCGTGCCTCGTTGTACGACGCGACCGCCGGTCCGTTGTAGGTGTAACCGGTGCGGTGCACCAGTCGCAGCGTCCTGCTCACAGCGCTCCTCCCAACCATTCGGGTGCCGCGGCACCCTCGAAGTAGCGCTTGGCCACGGCATCGGTGGCGTCGGCGCAGACCAATTTCAGGGTGTCGATCTCACCGGGTAGGTCCGACAGCAGATCGGTCAGGGACAGGAACTCCAGACGCGCCCGTGCCTGCCCGATGATGCGTGCGGCGTCACTTCCGAAGCCGATGCGTCGCTGTCGTGGATCCAGGATCTCCAGACACGCCGCTGCTTGGTTCAGGCCGTAGGTGATGGATCGCGGGAAGGCCCGGTCCAGCAACAGGAATTCCGCTGCGGCCCTGGGCGATTCGATCGCACGGTAGGTGCGTGTGAACGCGTGGTGCGCACCGCAGGCCCGCAGCGTCAACTGCCAGGAGGCGGCCGAACCGGCGGAATACGTGGTCGTGAGGATCAACCGCGAGGTCATGTCCACCCGCTCGATGTAACGGCCGAGGACCGTGAACTGCCAACCGTCGTCGTGACTTTGCGTGTGGTCCATCAGCGCCGAGATCATGTTGGCCCGCTCGCGAGCGGTGCGGAACGCATCTGCTGGGCGCATCCGGGCCCAGCCGCCGCCGGCCATCGCGTTGTAAGTGGTGTTGATGGCTTCCCAGACCTCGGTCGAGACGACCTCGCGCGAGCGGCGGGCGTTCTCCCGCGTCGTCTCCACCGCGTAGGAAATGGACGCCGGGCTGCTGTGATCGGTCAGCAACTGCTCGAGGATGACGTTCTGGTCGACCGGTCCCTCGTATTCGATGCCCATCGCCGCCAACACCGACCGGCAGGTGGCTTCCTGGTCGATCGTGGGGTCTTCGACCAGTGTCTGCAGGTAGACGTCCAGGATGCGCGCGGTGCACTCGATGCGCTCGATGTAGCGACCGATCCAGAAAAGGGACTCCGCGATGCGGCTCAGCATCAGTCCAGCCCTCCCATCGTCTGGGTCATCGAGCCCATCGTCTGGGTCATGCCCGTCCTCTTCTCCCGAGCCCGCAGCGCCGGGTGCAGCACGGATCCGCTTCTGGCCGTGTCGGGTTCGGGGACGTCGCCGCCGACCTCTCCGGCCAGCACCCAGGTGTCCTTGGACCCGCCGCCCTGGCTGGAGTTGACGATCAACTCACCTTCGGGCAGAGCGACCCGGGTCAGGCCACCGGGAAGGACCCAGATCTTCTCGCCGTCGTTGATCGCGAACGGCCGCAGATCGACGTGCCGCGGGGCCATGTCGTTGTCGATCAGGGTCGGAACCGTCGACAGCTGCACCACCGGCTGCGCGATCCACCCGCGAGGGTCGGCCAGCAACCGGGCCCGCAACTGCTCCAACTGGGCGGCAGTTGCGTTGGGGCCGATGACGATTCCCTTGCCGCCGGCACCGTCGACCGGCTTGACGACCAGCTCGTGCAACCGGGGCAGCACCTCGGCCCGATGAGCCGGGTCCTCCATCCGCCAGGTGTCGACGTTCTTCAGGATCGGTTCCTGGCCGAGGTAGTAGCGGATCAGGTCGGGCACGTAGGTGTAGACCAACTTGTCATCGGCCACCCCGTTGCCGACCGCGTTGGCGACCGTGACGTTGCCGGCTCTGGCCGCATTCAGCAGACCGGGTACGCCGAGTACCGAGTCCCGCTTGAAATGAACCGGATCGATGAATTCATCGTCCACCCGGCGGTAGATGACATCGACGGGGTGCAGGCCGTGCGTCGTACGTACGTGGACCCGGCCGTTCTGGGCGACCAGGTCGCCGCCCTCCACCAGGCGCACGCCCATCAATCGCGCCAGCAGAGCGTGCTCGAAGTACGCTGAGTTGTAGGCGCCCGGGGTGAGCACGACGACCGTCGGGTCGCTAACCCCGCTGGGTGCGCAATTCCGCAGCGCGGCAAGCAGTTTCGCGGGGTACTGCGACACGGGGCGGATGCGGTGGTGGGCGAACACCTCCGGCAGCGCGGCGGACATGGCACGCCGGTTGGTCATGACATAAGAAACGCCGGAGGGAATCCGGACGTTGTCCTCAAGGACCCGGAAGTCGCCGTTGGCGTCCCGGATCAGGTCGATTCCCGCTACGTGGACGCGGACCTTGCCGGGGGCTGGATGCCCTTGGCGACCCGCAGGAAGTGCGGACTACTGGTCACCACGCGCCGGGGAATGACGCCGTCGAGGAAGACCTGACCCTCGCCGTAGATGTCGGCGAGGAAGGCTTCCAGGGCGCGGACCCGCTGGGCGACGCCGGCCTCGACGCTGGACCACGTCGCGCCGTCGATGAGGCGCGGGACGATGTCGAGCGGGAACGGGCGTTCCTCACCGCCGATATCGAAGGTGACGCCCTGGTCGATATAGGACTTGGAGAGGTGGTCGGCGCGCTGGCGCAGTTCCTGAGGGGTCAGGCGGGCAATCTGCCGCTGGACGCCGCGGTACTCCTCGCGCACCTGCGAGCCGTCGAACATCTCATCGAACGTGGCGGGACGACACTGATAGTCCTCGAACGATTGCTTCACAACACGAACTTAGCCAATCCGTGTTTCTGGCGGGTTGCCTGGCGATAACACCGCTTATCGCGGTGCCGCAAAATTCAACCTCGCGAAGGCGAGGGTCTCCGCCAACAACGCTTCCCGCTCGGAGTCGGATGCTTTACGGGTGGCGATCTCGGCGACGACCGTGCCGCTGAACCCGTCGCTGGCGAGGGTTTCCAGCACCTCGGCGCACGGCTGCCCGCCGCGTCCCGGCACGAGATGTTCGTCCTTGAACGAGCCGGAGCCGTCGGCCAGGTGCAAGTGGCGCAATCTCTCCCCGAGCGCCGCGACCATGGCCAGCGCGTCCGAGCCGGCGGTCGCCGTGTGCGATAGATCGAGGGTGACGTTGGCGTAGGGCAGCGGCGTCGGATCCCAGTCCGGCAGGTAGGCCTGCAACTCCCGGTTGCGCGCCCGCCACGGGAACATGTTCTCCACCGCGACCGCGACCCCGGTCGCCTCCTCGCGATCGGCTACCCCCTCCACGAACGACTCCGCGTAGCCCCGCTGCCAGCGGAACGGCGGGTGCACGACGACGGTGTCCGCCCCCAGGTCGGCCGCGAGCTGGATGGAGTTGTCGACCTTGTCCCACGGTTCGGTGCCCCAAACCCGCTGCGTGAGTAGCAGAGTCGGCGCGTGGATCGAGGTGACCGGCGTGCCGTAGTGCTCTGCGAGCGCCGCGAGCGCACCGGATTCCTGGGTGACCGGTTCGGTGGTCACCATGACCTCGACCCCGTCGTAACCGAGCCGGGCCGCCAGATCGAACGCGGCCGCCGCGCCGAGCGGGTAGACCGAAGCGGTCGACAGGGCGATGGTCACAGGCTGTCCAGCCGCCGCAGGATGATCCCTTCCCGCAACGCCCACGGGCACAGTGTGAGTCGGTCGACACCGAGCAGATCCATCGCCGCCTCGACCGCGATCGCCCCGGCGAGCAGTTGCGGCGCGCGACTGCTGGAGACACCGGGCAGCCCGGTACGTTCCGCGATCGTCATCGACCCCAGCCGGCCCACCAACTCACGCAGGTCGTCCAGCGCCAGGGTGCGCTCGACGTACGCGCCCTCGGCTCTGGGCGCCGCACCGCAGATCCGGGCGAGGGACCGGATGGTCTTGCTGGTGCCCACCGCCTGGTCGGGAGCGCCCACCTTGGACACGTCCCGCACGACCTTGGCGATCTGGGAACGCACCCGTCGGCGTACGTCGCGGATCACTTGGGCGTCGGGCGGGTCACCGGGCAGATCGAGGGTCAGGCGACCCGCGCCGAGCGGCAGGCTGATGGCGACGTCCGGATCCTCGTCGATGCCCGCGGCGAGTTCGAGCGAACCGCCGCCGATGTCGATCATCAGTACGCGCCCGGCCGACCAGCCGAACCACCGCCGGACGGCCAAGAAGGTAAGGCGCGACTCCGAGGATCCGGACAGCACCTTCAGCCGGACACCGGTCTGCTCTTCGACGTGTCGCAGGACCTCGTCGCCGTTGGGCGCTTCGCGGATCGCGCTGGTGGCGAAGGCCAGCATCTCCTCGACCCCGTTGTCCTCCGCGATCTGCAGGCACTCGCCGACGAACCGGGTCAACCGTTCGACGCCTTCGGGCCCGATCCGGCCGTCGGGCAGGACGTGCTCGGACAGCCGCAGTTCTTGCTTGTGCGAGGACGCAGGAGTGGGATGCGCGCCCTCGTGAGCATCCACCACGAGCAGATGGACGGTGTTGGAGCCGACGTCGATGACCCCGAGGCGCATGACGCAACGGTAGCGACACCTACAATCCCTGCGTGACCGAGACCCCGCTGGATACTCCCCGCACCTGGGTCGAATTCACCAATCCCGACGACCCGGCCGAGCGCTTCCGGTGCGACCTGACCTGGTTGACGTCGTCGTGGACCTGCATCTTCGGGCGGGGCTGCCAAGGGATCTATGCGACCGCGCCCGATGCGGGGTGCTGCACCCTCGGAGCGCACTTCAGCGGCAAGAAGGACCTCAAACACACCGCGAGCTTCGTCGACCAGCTGACGCCGGCGCGGTGGGAGAAGTACCGCAAGGGCCACCGCAAGAAGGGCTGGACCCAGCCCGAGGACGACGCGACCAAGACGCGGGTCGTCGACGGGGCGTGCATCTTCCTCAACTCCCCCGACTTCGCTGGCGGTGGCGGCTGCGCACTGCACCACCTGGCCGGCGACCTCGGCCTGGAACCGCACGAGACGAAGCCGGACGTGTGCTGGCAGTTGCCGATCCGGCGTACCTTCCGCACCGTCGAACTCACCGACGAGACGTCCTACCTGGAGATCAGCATCGGCGAATACGACCGCCGAGGGTGGGGCCCGGGCGGCCACGACCTGGACTGGTACTGCTCGGGAAATCCCGAAGCACACGTCGGCGCCGAGCCGGTCTACCTCGGTAGCCGGGGCGAGCTGGTCCGGTTGATGGGCCGATCGGCGTACGACGTGCTGGCGGGATACTGCGAAGCGCACCTTCTGCAGGTGGCGGCCACGGTCGCGGCCGGCCCGGCGGGCCGGCCGCTGCTGCCCCTGCTGGTACATCCGGCGACCCTTGCTGCGGAGGAACTGTGAGCTTCCAACCGATCCCTTCACCGAACATCTGGAACACCCCGGAGTTGTATGAGATCGAGAACCGGGGGTCGATCCCGACGGGTTGATCTGGGACGCAATGCGCTCGGTGCAGTCCTGGGACGGTGCGCGGGTGCTCGATATCGGCTGCGGCACGGGTTTCCACCTGCCGTTGCTCGCCTCCACCGCATCGTCGGTGATCGGCGTGGAACCCCACGAGCCGCTGGTCCGGCTGGCGCAGGCCCGCGTCGCCGATCTGCCGAACGTGGACGTCCGCCTCGGCGGGGCGGAGTCGTTGCCAGTGGAGGACGCCTCGATCGACGTCATGCACAACCGATGGGCCTACTTCTTCGGGGCCGGCTGCGAACCAGGGCTGGCCGAACTGGACCGGGTCATGGCACCCGGTGGCGTGGCGTTCGTGATCGACAACGACGCCTCCCGCTCCACCTTCGGCGGCTGGTTCGCAGCGTCGCTGCCGGCGTACGATCCGGCCGGCGTCGAGCGCTTCTGGGCACGGCAGGGTTGGACCTCGACCCCGGTGCTCATGCGCTGGCAGTTCGACAGTCGCGAGGACTTCGAAGCGGTGGTCGGCATCGAGTTCGCGACCCGGCACGCCGCGCAGATCCTGGCCTCCCACGAAGGCACCGGCGTCGACTACGCCGTCTACGTGCGTCACAAGCGGTACTGAGCAAGACTGCCTCCATGGGCGCTCCCAGTGCCCCGCCGCTACAGCGGGCGTGGCATCAGCAATCGTGGTTGAGCCCTGCACCGCGGTGGCTGCGGCGGACGCTGGGCGTGGCGTTCGCGGCGATGACGTTGCTTGCCCTGACCGCGTGTTTCCTGTGGTTCGAGGATTTCGGGCTGGTGATCCTGCGATCGGCCGCCCGGCCGGTGCCCCTGACAGTCCTTGCGGCGGCATTGCTGGTCGGCTGGTTGATCGCGCTCGGCGCGCACTGGCGGATCGGTGGGTACGTGCTCGGCGCGGTCTGCTCGATCGCGCTGGTCGTGGCGACGCCTCTCTATCTGCTCGTCACTTCGGGCACCGGCATGCCTGATCGCCGGCTGCTGTCACCGGACTCGTCCACAGTCCTGATCGTCGAGAACGACGCCGCAATGATCGACCCGATCTGGCCGGTGCGTCTGGAGCAGACCTCCGGCTTGACCGCCAAGTATTGGGACATCGGCTGCATCAACGGGGACTACCTGGAGTACACCGGTGCCCAGTGGATGTCGGACTCACTGATCGAATTCACTATCAGCGGAGAGCGCGTGCCGCTGCAGGTGGGACCGGACGGCCCGACAGGGACGACCGACCCACGCCTACGCAGTTGCTGAGGCGGCGGCTGGGCGACCACATGCCACAACCCACCCCGAAGCAACATCAGCTGTCAGAATGCGGGATGCCCGCAGCGTCGTTCCGTGACCCCGAGTTCACACCGTGGGAGGCCTTCACCGCGGACCCGTTGGTTGAGCGTCGCATCACTTCCTTCAGCGGTGCCGGCGGCGAAGCGGTCGACTCAGTGACGATGACCCTCGGCTCACGAGACGCCGGCACTCTCGTGATCGTCCGGACCAGTCTTCTCACCGATCGATTCATGTCGATCTGGGATCGCGGAGCAGAGCTCATGTTTCAACTTCTGGACTACGCCGACGACCCGCCGGACGCGGTCGGGATCGACACCATGCTGGCCATCACGCAACAAGCCAGTTCTGCTGAGTCGTGGCAGGGCACCGACGGGTTCCCGCACGTGGACCTCGCCGGGTCGAGCCACCTTTTCGAGGCCCTCGGTTTCCAGGTGCACCTCACCGTCGGCAGCGAGGTGGCCGTCTTCGTCGCCGGGACACCGGATGCTTTGCGCACAGTGACCAAGGTGTCGCCTATCTCGGACTGGAGCGCCTACCCGCCGCCACAGCCGTGGCAGAACTGGACCATGCCAAACCCATGACCCCGCGTCATCCGGTGATCACCGCGAGCGCACGGAACAGGTGATCGGCCTCAGTCACCTTGACCCCGGAGGGAATTCGATCCCGCCGCATACTGCCGGCCGGGACGATCGCGTGATCGAAGCCGATCCGCGCCGCCTCCGCCACGCGCCGCTCGACGCCGCCTACCGGACGTACCTCACCGGACAAGCCCACCTCACCGAACGCCACCACGCCCTTGCCGAGCGGACGATCGAGAGACGCCGACGCCACGGCGAGGGCCACCGCAAGGTCAGCAGCCGGCTCACGCAACTGGGCGCCGCCCACGGTCGAGATGTAACTGTCGTGATCGCCCAACGGCAGCCGTACCCGACTGGTCAGGACGGCGAGAATCATTGCCACCCGGGCAGATTCGATCCCGCTTACTGTCCGCCGTGGAGATCCCCCGTTGCCCTTCACCAGCAGTGACTGCACCTCGGTGACCAGCGGCCGCCGACCCTCCAACGCGACCGTCACGCAACTTCCGGCGACGCGGTCGCCGTGGGAGAGGAACAGGCCGCTGGGGTCCGGCAGCCCGACGATCCCTTCGTCGGTCAGATCGAAGCAACCGACCTCGTCGGTGGCTCCGAAGCGGTTCTTGACCGCCCGCACCAGCCGCAGCCGCGAATGTCGCTCCCCTCGAACTGGATGACCACATCGACCAGGTGCTCCAGGGTCCGCGGCCCGGCAATCGAGCCGTCCTTGGTGACGTGCCCGATCAGCAGCACCGCGATCCCGCGCTTCTTGGCCACCGAGATGATCGAGGCCGCGACCTCCCGCACCTGCGAGACGTTGCCCGCGGCGCCTTCGATCGAGGACGAGGCGACCGTTTGCACCGAGTCCACCACCAGCAGCGACGGCGACACCGCATCGATCTGCGCCAACACCGTCGCCAGGTCGGTCTCGCTGGCCAGATACAACTCCGGCGCCACGGCATCGATCCGCTCGGCCCGCGAGCGCACCTGCCCGGCCGACTCCTCACCGGAGACGTACAGCGCCCGCTGGCCGCACCGCGCTACCCGCGCCGACACGTCCAGCAGCAGGGTGGATTTGCCAATCCCCGGCTCGCCGGCCACCAGCACCACCGAGCCCGGCACCAAGCCACCGCCGAGCACCCGGTCGAACTCGCCGACACCGGTCGGAACCGCCGCGCTGGCGAGCAGATCCACCGAGCCGATCGGGACCGCGGGCTGCTCGATCACGGTGGCAGGCGGCGTACGGGCGATCACAGCACCGACCTCGGCGAC
The DNA here is from genome assembly GCF_042661605.1 of Branchiibius cervicis. Taxonomy (NCBI): domain Bacteria; kingdom Bacillati; phylum Actinomycetota; class Actinomycetes; order Micrococcales; family Dermacoccaceae; genus Branchiibius; species Branchiibius cervicis. Next base: position 379,720 of record NZ_JBHSWJ010000002.1, on the reverse strand, counting down.
GGTCCCCCACGCCTGGCACTCTCCGCACCGACCCACCCACTTGATGGCGGTCCAACCGCACTCACTGCAGCGGTAGGAGGTCGCGGACTTCTTGGTGATCGCCATGTGGGAGACGGTAATCGCAGCCTCCGACAACAACGATCTGTTAACGAACAGCAAGGATCGCAGCCCGCTCACCTACACTCGCCGCTGTGGAGCGCACCGACGAAGACGTGCTGCGCACGGTCCTTGCCGCCGTCGCACCGGGCACCCAGCTGCGTGATGCACTCGAGCGGATCCTGCGCGGTCGCACGGGCGCGTTGATCGTGATCGGCCACGACAGAGTGGTCGAGTCGATCAGCACCGGCGGCTTCCCCATGGACATCGAGTTCTCGGCGACGCGGCTGCGCGAACTGGCCAAGATGGACGGCGCGATCGTCGTGGACTCCGACGTCACGCGGATCATCCGGGCGGCCACCCAGCTCGTCCCGGATCCCTCGATCGAGACCGTCGAGTCCGGCACCCGGCACCGCACCGCGGAGCGCGTCGCCAAGCAGACCGGCTTCCCGGTCGTCTCGGTCAGCCAGTCGATGCAGATCATCGCGCTCTACGTCGGTCAGTTGCGTTACGTCATCGAGGGCAGCGCTGCCGTCATGTCGCGCGCGAACCAGGCGTTGCAGACCCTGGAACGCTACAAACAGCGCCTCGACGAGGTCACCGGCACGCTGTCGGCGCTGGAAATCGAGGACCTGGCCACCGTGCGCGACGTCGCGGCCGTGTTGCAACGCTTGGAGATGGTGCGCCGGATCAGCGAGGAGATCTCCGAGTACGTCATCGAGCTCGGCACCGACGGCCGGTTGATGTCCCTGCAGTTACAGGAGTTGATCAGCGGCCTGCACGACGACCGCGCCCTGGTGGTGCGCGACTACATCGAGGCGGCCGGGGACTCGGTGACCCTCGATGACGCGCTGAGCAACCTGGCCAACGTGGATTCCACCGCGCTGCTCGACCTCGCCGAAGCGGCCCGGGCCATCGGTTTCACCGGTTCGGACTCGCTGGATGACCCGGTCAGCCCCCGCGGCTACCGGATGTTGTCCAACGTCCCCCGGCTGCCCCAGACCATCGTCGAGCGCCTGGTCGACCATTTCGGCACCCTGCAGCGGCTGCTCGCCGCAGGGTCGACGACTTGATGGTGATCGACGGGGTCGGTGAATCCCGCGCCCGCACCGTTCGCGAGGGCATGTCGCGGTTGGCGGAGAGCAGCATCCTCGAGCGTTACGTGTGATCTCCCGGGTAATCGACTGGTACGGCGACCACCAGCGGGATCTGCCCTGGCGCCGGCCGGAGGCCAGCCCTTGGGGCATCCTGGTCTCGGAAATCATGCTGCAGCAGACGCCGGTCGCGCGGGCCTTGCCGGTGTGGCAGGAATGGCTGGAGCGCTGGCCGACGCCGCAGGCACTGGCGCAGGCCGCGCCCGGGGACGCCGTACGCGCGTGGGGTCGCCTGGGATATCCGCGCCGCGCCCTGCGCCTGCATGCAGCCGCTACCGCCATCGCCACCGAGCACGGTGGCCGGGTGCCGTCCGATCCGGACACCCTGCGGGCCCTGCCGGGCATCGGTGCCTACACTGCGGCCGCCGTCGCCTCCTTCGCGTACGGCGTGCGCATCCCCGTCGTGGACACCAACGTGCGCCGGGTGCACGCTCGTGCGGTCACCGGCGCGGCACAGGCCGCACCCAGTCTGACCGCGGCCGAAAGCCGTTTGGCCGCAGAGCTTCTGCCAGCGAACCCCGCCGAGGCGAAGGTCTGGAACGTCGCGGTGATGGAACTCGGTGCCCTGGTGTGCACGGCCGCCCGACCGGACTGCGATCACTGTCCGATCGCACGGCAGTGTGCGTGGCGGTCGGCCGGCTACCCGGCGTACGACGGGCCCACCAAGGCGGCGCAGCGCTGGCACGGCACGGACCGGCAGGTCCGCGGTCTGGTGCTGCAGCTGCTACGGGAGTCCCACGGTCCGGTCCCCGCGGCGCGTGTCGATCTGGTCTGGCCCGATGATGCGCAACGGCAACGGTGCGTCGCCAGCCTCATCGAAGACGGTCTTGTCGATCCGCTACCCGGAGGTCGCTACGCACTACCGGCCTGAGGGCGGACTGGTCAGGCTTCGAGTTTCGCCGCGATCGCATCGGCGAGCGCGATCAAGGTCCGCCCGCTGCCACTGCGGGCGGTCATCGTGAAGAGCACGTGCAACTCTTGCCCGAGGTCATCGACCTTCGTCTCTTGGCTCACGAGCTTCGACTCGATGGCCGCCAAGCGGTCCGCGATCTGCCCTAACAGCGCCAAGATCTGAGCATCGGGATCGACCTGAGGTAGGTCCGGAGTCGGACCCACGGGGATGAGGTGATCGAGACCCAGCCTGCTCAGGTCAGCGTCTTCAGACATGAAGTTCCCTCCGTCCCGGCCGGTCATGGTGGCGCAACACGAAACGACCTGCCGATTCGTCATCAATGGTTGCAGATCGGCCCGCGTGCTGCAGACGATCCGGACGGATCCGACCCACCCAGCGGTCGCTACGCCCTGTCGGCCTGAGTCGCCGAGCTCAGACCGAGCGCGGAAAGCGCCGCCGCCAGCACTGCGTCCGGGTCACCGGAGGCATCGACGACGATCCCGTCCTCGTCCGGCTGGAGCGGCTCCAGCGTTTCCAGTTGCGACGCGAGCAGTGAGGCGGGCATGAAATGCCCGGGCCGGTGGGCGACCCGGCGACGCAGTTCCTCGACCGGCACGGTGAGCATCAGGAAGCGCACGCCGCTGCGCCCCGCCCGCAAGCGGTCCCGGTAGCTGCGCTTCAGGGCCGAGCACGTGATCACCGCGCTGTCGCCGCGCACCTCGTGAGCGCTGATCCACGCCCCGACAGCGTCCAACCACGGCCAACGGTCCTCGTCGGTCAGGGGATTCCCGCACGCATCTTGGCGATGTTCGCGGCCGGATGGAAATCGTCACCCTCGACGTACGGCCATCCAGTGGCAACCGAAAGCCGTTGCGCGATAGACGTTTTACCCGATCCTGATACACCCATCACCATGACGAACGTGGGGTCGGCCAGGTCCATGGAACTCACGGTAACCACCTGCCGGGGCACATACGGCTGAAGCGGCCGGTCAATTCCGGTAGGCTCTCGTCTTTGTGTCTACCGCCCTGACGCCGTACTGGCTGATCTTCCGCGCGGGGGTGCGACGACAGTCGACGTACTGGCTGGCCACGATCGGCGGCCTGGTAGCCAACCTCACCTTCGGTTTCCTGAAGGCGGCGGTCTTGTTCGCCACGGTCGAGGCGGCCGGCGGGAATCTGCAGGGATACGACCTCGCGACCATGTCCGGCTATGTCTGGCTGTCCCAGGGATTGCTGGGCTGCATCAATGCGCACGGCCAGTCCGAGATCGGCGACCGGATCAAGACCGGCGACATTGCGATCGATTTCGCTCGGCCGACCAGCGTCTTCGGCTCGTTCGCGGCCAGTGATCTGGGCGGTGGCGCTTACTCGTTCCTGCCACGCGGATTGCCGGCGATCGTCGTCGGCTCGCTGACGACCGGGATCGCCCTCGCTCACGACGTGAGCGGCTGGGTGCTCGGACTGCTGGCCGTGGGGATCGGGATGATGCTGTCCTTCTGCGGCCGCTATGCGATCAACATACTCGGCCTGTGGTTGGTGGAGACCCGCGGTCTGCAGGTGTTCTACATGGTCGTCTCGACGTTCCTGATGGGATTGTTCATCCCGGTGGGGCTCTTCCCCGCCTGGCTCAAGACCCTCGCCCACGCCACTCCGTTCCCAGCCATGTTCATGACGCCCATCGATCTGCTGTCCGGGCGGATCGACGGCTGGGCCGGGATCGACGCGGTAGGGGTCCAGCTCGCCTGGCTCGCAGGTCTGATCGCGCTGTGTCTGGTGCTCACCGGCCTCGGGCGGCGCTACCTGGAGGTGCAGGGTGGCTGACGTCTCGGCGTACGCCGCGGTCCTGGCCGGTCAGGCCCGCGCCCAACGCTCCTACCGGACCAACTTCGCCATCGACCTGATCAGTTCCGGGGTGGTCGGCCTGGTCGAACTGGCCGAGGTGTGGATCCTGTTCCACAACGTCACGGTGCTCGGCGGTCTCACGTTCACCCAGATGATCCTGGTCTTCGGGCTGGCCGACGTCTGCTATTCCGTCGCGGACCTCGTGGTCGGGCACGTCGACCGGCTGCCGCGGTACATCCGGACAGGCACGCTGGACGTCTTCTACCTGCGCCCGCAACCGCTGCTGGCCCAGCTGATCTTCTCCGACATCTCGCTGCGCCGGATCACCCGGCTCGGCGTGGGTGTGGCGGCCGCCGCCTATGGCCTGCACGCCAACCAGATCGACTGGTCGCCAGCCCACATCGCGCTGCTGGTCATTACCCTGCTGTCCGGAATCGCCATCACCGGCGCCCTGTTCGTGCTGGCCGCGGGTTGCCAGTTCTGGCTGGTCGACGGCGCCGAGCTGACCAACTCCTTCGTCTACGGCGGCCGGTACGCCAGCACGCAACCGGCCACGGTGTGGCCGATCGGGATCAAGGTGGTCTTCGGCGCGATCTTCCCGGTGGCGTTCGTCGCCTTCGTGCCCGCCATGACGTTGCTGGGCCGTCCGGTGATCAACTCCTGGATCGGCTGGTGTGCGCCGCTGGCAGCCGGGTGGATCTGGGCGGTCGCGATGTTCATGTGGCGGGCGGGTGTGCGGCACTACCAAGGAGGCGGTGGATGATCATCGAGACCGACAGTCTGACGCGGACGTTCGTACGCCGGGGCAAGGGTTTGCGCCGCACCACGATGACCGCGGTGGACAACCTGACCGTTTCCGTCGCGGCCGGCGAGGCTGTGGGCTACATCGGCGCGAACGGTGCCGGGAAGTCCACCACGATCAAGATGCTGGTCGGGATCCTGGTGCCCACCAGCGGATCGGTGCGCACCTGCGGTCTGGATCCGGTACGCCGCCGCCGCGAGTTGGCGCGGCACGTGGGCGTGGTCTTCGGGCAGCGCTCGCAACTGTGGTGGGACCTGCCGACCCGCGACTCGTTCAAGATTCTTGCCGCTATCCACCGGGTGGACGGCACGCACCGACTGGATGAATTGGTCAGCGAGCTCGAGCTCGGGGAATTCCTGGACACACCGGTGCGGCAGCTGTCGCTAGGACAGCGGATGCGCGCGGAAGTCGCCGCAGCCCTGCTGCATTCACCCGAATTGGTCATCCTCGACGAGCCCACCATCGGTCTGGACGTCGTGTCCAAGCAGCGCCTGCGGCAGTTCCTGATCGCCGAACGCCAGCAGCACGGCACCACCCTGCTGCTGACCACCCACGACATGGGCGATGTCGAACGCCTCTGCGACAGAGTGCTGGTCGTAGATCACGGGCGCCTGGCCTACGACGGTTCGCTGGCCGGGCTCGCGGCATCCGTGGAGAGTCACCGGGTGCTCGTGCTGGACCTGGACGAAGCAGCGGCGCCGTTGACGGGAATCCCGGGCACGACGTACGTCGGCAGTGAGGTCAGTGGCGCCCGCCAGCGGCTCAGGTTCGATCCGGGGCAGACCACGATCGCTGCCGTCCTCGCCCAGGTGCCGGGGCTACGGGATCTGAGCATCGAAGAGCCGGACATCGAGGACGTCGTACGCCGGATCTACTCGGCGCAGCGCTGATCAGCCGCAGGCATCCGCGCGGGTTATCGACAGACGCGCGGGCTATAGGTCGCGCAAACGTCGACAACCCGCGCAAACGTTGTCCACAGCCTCGTAGGCAGTCCGCGTCCGCAGTCCTGCGCATCGGTCACGCTGTCCGGGTGGACGTGATCTCACGACGGCAGGCGCGCGAGCGTGGTCTCAGCGAGCGGGACCTCGAACGGCTGCTGGCGCAGGGGCAATGGACCAGACTGCGCCGCGGCTGGTACCTGATGCGGCCTGTCATCGATGAGCGGGACCGCCACCGTCAGCTGGTGGACACCTTCCTGGCCGAGCACGCCGGCACCGCAGTCGCCGGCTACGTCTCGGCTGCGGTGCACCACGGTCTGGCGCTGCATCGTGCGGACTTGTCGACGGTGCATCTATGCCGGCTCGGCCCCGGCCGGTCCAAGCGGGTGCCCGGACTGCACCTGCACACCGCGTTGCGCGGCCACCCCTCCTCGCACGGCGTCGAACACATCGCCACCACCGTCACGCAACTTGCGGCGGTCGATCTCGAGGCCGGACTAGTGGCCGCCGACGACGCGCTGCACCGTACTTTGCTGACGCCCGCGGATCTGAGGACGGCAGCGCAGGCGCGTCGCCTGGCGAACGGGGCCGAGCGGATGCGACAGCTCGTGGCTCGCGCTGACGGCGACCACGAGTCGCCGGGCGAGACGCTGTCGGCCGTGCGATTCAGCGAGGCCGGAATCCTGGTCGAAGCGCAGTTCACCGTCCCCGGCTCGCAGCGGTGGACCCGCAATGGGAAGGGCTACCGCGCAGACTTCCGGGTCGTCGGCACACGAGTGCTGGTGGAATTCGACGGCGCGACCAAGTACGACGAACCCGGAGCGTTGTGGCGCGAGAAGCAGCGCGAAGATCGGATCCGCTCCCTGGGCTGGATCGTGGTCCGCCTGGTGTGGTCCGACCTGTTCCACGGGCGGGCGGCGGCGAAAGTGCGGGCCGCGCAGGCGATGGCCGCCTGAGTTTGCGCGGGTTATCGCTAGACGCGCGGGTTGTCGACAGACGCGCGGGCTATAGGCCGGGCAAACGTCGACAACCCGCGCGAACGTCGACAAACCCCTCAGAGCTGAAGCAACATCCGGGCGTTGCCCAGGGTGTTGGGTTTGACCCGGTCGAGATCCAGGAACTCGGCGACACCCTCGTCGTAGGACTGCAGCAGTTCGGCGTAGACGTCGGGGGCGACGGGGTCGCCCTCGATCTCGGCGAACCCGTGCGCGGCGAAGAAGGCGGTCTCGAACGTCAGGCAGAAGACGCGCGAGACCCCCAGGGTCCGTGCCCGGTCCAGCAGGTCGGTCAGGATCGCCGAGCCGGCACCGTGGCCCTTGAGCGATGGATGTACGGCGAGGGTGCGGACCTCTGCCACGTCGTCCCACATCACGTGCAGGGCGCCGCAACCTAGGACGCGGTCATCGTCGGCGGGGTCGAGCACCACGAGGAACTCTTGCAGCGCCTCGAAATAGGACACCGCTGGTTTGGCCACGATGGCCCGGGAACTGACGTAGGGCTTGACCAGTTCCCGAATTCCTCGCACGTGCCGGGTGGTCGCAGGGACCGGGCCGCTCCACGCGGCGGCAGGCCCGGAGGAATCCCTCCGGGCCTGCCGTCAGTGTGCGCGTGGCTCACGCGTCGCTTTCGCCACCCTCGCCGATGGTGGCCGCCTCGACGTCAAGGCTGTCGGGCGCCTCCGGCTTCGGCGAGCCGACGAAGGTGAACGTGTCGTCGCGACCCTCACCGGTGGCATCGACCAGGACGATCTCGCCCGGGCCGACCTCGCCGTACAGGATCTTCTCCGACAGCACGTCCTCCACCTCGCGCTGGATCGCACGACGCAGCGGCCGGGCACCCAGAGCGGGGTCGTACCCGCGGATAGCCAACAACTTCTTGGCCGTCGGCGCGAGCTCGATCGCCATGTCCTTGTCCTTCAGACGCTCGTCCAGTCGCGCGATCATGTTGTCGACGATCTGGATGATCTCGTCCTGGGACAGCTGCGGGAAGACGATCGTGTCATCGACACGGTTCAGGAACTCAGGCCGGAAGTGCTGCTTGAGCTCCTCGTTGACCTTCGCCTTCATCTTCTCGTAGCCCGTCGCCGTGTCGTTGCCGGACGCGAAGCCCAGCGAGACGCCCTTGGCGATGTCCCGGGTACCGAGGTTGGTGGTCATGATGATCACGGTGTTCTTGAAGTCGACCATCCGGCCCTGGCTGTCGGTCAGGCGACCGTCCTCCAGGATCTGCAACAGCGAGTTGAAGATGTCCGGGTGGGCCTTCTCGACCTCGTCGAAGAGCACCACGGAGAACGGCTTGCGGCGCACCTTCTCGGTCAGCTGGCCACCCTCTTCGTAGCCGACGTAACCGGGCGGGGAACCGAACAGCCGCGACACCGTGTGCTTCTCGGAGAACTCCGACATGTCCAGGGTGATCAGGCTGTCCTCGTCGCCGAAGAGGAACTCCGCGAGCGACTTGGCCAACTCGGTCTTACCGACACCGGTCGGACCGGCGAAGATGAACGAACCACCCGGGCGCCGCGGGTCCTTCAGACCGGCGCGGGTACGCCGGATCGCCTGGGACAGCGCACGGATCGCGTCGTCGTTGCCGACGACCCGCTTGTGCAGTTCGTCTTCCATCTTGAGCAGTCGCTGGGACTCCTCCTCGGTCAGCTTGAAGACCGGGATGCCGGTGGAAGCGGCCAGGACCTCGGCGATGAGCTCCTCATCGACCTCGGCCACGACGTCGATGTCGCCGGCCTTCCACTCCTTCTCCCGCTGCGCCTTGGCGTTGATCAGCTTCTTCTCGTCGTCGCGCAGGGCGGCGGCCTTCTCGAAGTCCTGACCGTCGATCGCGGACTCCTTCTCGCGGCGGACGTGTGCGATCTTCTCGTCGAATTCGCGCAGGTCGGCCGGAGCCGTCATCCGCCGGATGCGCAGCCGCGCACCGGCCTCGTCGATCAGGTCGATCGCCTTGTCCGGCAGGTGCCGGTCGTTGATGTAGCGGTCGGCCATGTTGACCGCACCCACCAGCGCAGCGTCGGTGATCGTCACCCGGTGGTGGGCTTCGTACCGGTCGCGCAGACCCTTGAGGATCTCGATGGCGTGCGGAATGGTCGGCTCCTGCACCTGGATCGGCTGGAACCGGCGCTCCAGCGCCGCGTCCTTCTCGATGTGCTTGCGGTACTCATCCAGCGTGGTCGCGCCGATGGTCTGCAGCTCACCCCGGGCCAGCATGGGCTTGAGGATCGAGGCAGCGTCGATGGCGCCCTCGGCGGCACCCGCACCCACCAGGGTGTGGATCTCGTCGATGAACAGGATGATGTCGCCGCGGGTGCGGATCTCCTTGAGGACCTTCTTCAACCGCTCCTCGAAGTCACCGCGGTAGCGGCTGCCCGCCACCAAGGATCCGAGGTCGAGGGTGTAGAGGTGCTTGTCCTTGAGCGTCTCGGGCACGTCGCCGCGCACGATGTCCGCGGCCAGGCCCTCCACGACGGCGGTCTTGCCGACGCCGGGCTCCCCGATCAGGACAGGGTTGTTCTTGGTACGCCTGGACAGCACCTGCATGACCCGCTCGATCTCCTGCGATCTGCCGATCACCGGGTCGAGCTTGCCCTCGCGGGCGGCCTGGGTCAGGTTGCGACCGAACTGGTCGAGGACCAGCGAGCCGGCGGGGGTGCCTTCCTGGGGGTTGCCCTGGCCGACTCCTGCGCCAGCCTTCTCGGGGCCGCCCTGGTAGCCGGACACCAGCTGGATGACCTGCTGACGCACACGGGACAGGTCGGCGCCCATCTTGACCAGGACCTGGGCGGCGACGCCCTCACCTTCGCGGATCAGGCCGAGCAGGATGTGCTCGGTGCCGATGTAGCTGTGGCCGAGTTGCAGACCCTCGCGCAGCGAGAACTCCAGGACCTTCTTGGCGCGCGGGGTGAAGGGGATGTGCCCGGACTGGGTCTGCTGCGAGGGGCCGATGATTTCCTGGACCTGCTCGCGGACCGCTTCCAGGGAGATCCCGAGGCTGTCGAGCGCCTTGGCGGCAACGCCCTCACCCTCGTGGATCAGGCCGAGCAGGATGTGCTCGGTGCCGATGTAGTTGTGGTTGAGAAGGCGCGCCTCTTCTTGAGCGAGCACGACAACGCGTCGCGCCCGGTCGGTGAACCGTTCGAACATGAGGGCTCCTTGATCTGCCGTCGGTTCTTATGGATGCTAGCCCGCGCACTTGTGTCGTGTCCGGACTCTGGAGGGTGCAACGCAACACGGCACGCGCATGTTCCATGCATGCCATACGATGCCGCGCATGCCGGACCCGCTGTCGATCCACGCCCTGGGGTACCGGTTCGAGGTGGACCTGGAGGCAGTGCCGGCCGACGAGGTCGCCGCGCTGCGGCTGCAGTGGGCACGCTGCGCACCGGATGAGCAGGATCCCGCGCCCGCCGCGGACTCCCCGTCCGTCCCGCTGTCGGACGCGCAGGATCCCGTACGCCGTGACTACGCCCTGGCCTCCAGCGTCACCTTCGCGGCGATCCGGCAGGCGGCCGGCGCCGGGGTGATGCTGCACGCCTGCGGTATCGCTGACGACTCCGGTCGGGTCGCCGTGCTGGTTGCGGCCTCCGGCACCGGCAAGACCACGGCCGCAGCACGGCTGTGCGCCCGGGATTTCGGCTACGTGACCGATGAAACCGTGCTGATCCGGCCGGACCTGTCGGTGCTGCCCTATCCCAAGCCGCTCTCGGTGGTCCTCGAAGCCGGCGATCCGCACCACAAGCAACAACACGGACCCGACGAGCTTCACCTGCGCACCCCCAGCTTCCCTGCACGCCGGGGCGCTGCTGCTGCTGGACCGCATCGACCGCGCTTCGCGCGACGACGGTGCACCGCGCCCGATGGCGGTCCCGGCGCTGGAGCGGGTCGGCCTGTTCGACGCGATGCTGACGTTGATCCCGCAGACGTCGTCCCTGATGGCACTGGACCGGCCGTTGACCGCACTGGCCCAGCTCATCAACGATCTGGGCGGGGTGCAGACCCTGTACTACCGGGAGATCGACGAGACCGGCAGCCTCATCGAACAAGCCCTGCACGATCGCGGGGTCGTGACGCAATTCACATCGCTCACCGCGGACGGCGATCCCACTGACGCGCCGCGCGACCCGGGCGAGGAGCACCTGGTCCAGCGGGCGCCGTTCGACGACGCGGTGGTCGCCGACGACGAGGTGCTGGTGCTGGCCGGTTCGACGCCGCTGCGGCTGTCCGCCCTGGGCGCCACGATCTGGTTGGCCGCGGCGCAACCCCTGTCTGCCGGCGCCGCAGTGGAGGTGTGCCGGGCGGCGCACGGCGATCACCCGCAGGCAGCCGAACTCGTCGACTCGGCGCTCACCGAACTGCTCGAGGTGGGGGCGCTTGCGCCTATCCCGCGGGCTGCGATTGCGGGACCCCGGCCAGCCGTGCGGTGACGGCCGTGACGTGCCGATCCAGGAGTTCGGCGACCTCGGCCGCCTTCTCCGGTCCCTTGCGATACGGGTCCGCCACATCGAACTGCGAGCGCGTCGGCCTGCGATCTGCCCGAAGTGCACTCAGATACGCCTCGCCGACCACTTCTTCCGGCAGCGACCGGCTTGCCTCACCGGCGGTGCCCAGGGTCTGCACCCGCCGCACCATGGCCGGGAAGTCGCCCAGGATCACGTGCCGCTGGGCCTTTTCCATCGGCAGGACGAGGGTCGCGTCCTGGACGATCGCGCGGTTGACCTGCCGAGCGACGAAACCCGTCGCGTTGCCGCCCCGCGCCCTCAACTCTTGCGCCATCAGTTCATCCATCGGCGATCCGGCCAGCGCACCGACGCCGGCGCTGGCGAAGGTCCACCCGGCCAGCCCGAACTCCTCGGCACGCACCCGGGCCAGGCGCTCGGCGTACGCCGATCGGCAGATGTTGCCGGTGCAGATGAAGACGATGTGCCCTGCGACGGACATGGTCAGGCAGACTTCTTCCCCGCCGGCGCCTTCTTGGCGGAGGTGGTCTTCTTGGCGGGAGCTTTCTTCGCGGGGGCCTTTTTCGCCGGTGCCTTCTTGGCGGCTGCCTTCTTGGCCGGGGCTTTCGCAGCGGGAGCCTTCTTGGCGGGGGCGGGCTTCTCGCCGCGCGCGGCCTTGGCCCGGTCCACGCTCTGCTGCAGCGCCGCCAGCAGGTCGACGACCTGACCGCCTTCCTCCTGCGGTTCGGGTGCGGCCTTGACCTCGCCTCCTGCGAGTTTGGCCTCGACGACCTCGTGCACCGCCTGCTCGTAGTCGTCGGTGTACTCCTCCGGGTCGTAGTCGCCCGACAGGGACTCGACCAGCATCTGCGCCATCGCGGTCTCGGCCGGCTTCACCGACAGGTCCGCGTCGTCGAGCACGCCGAATTCTGGCGCGCGGACCTCGTCGGGCCACAGCATCGTCTGCAAGGCGATGACCTCATCACGCACGCGCAGCACCGCAACGGTCATCCGGGTGCGGATGGTGATCGTGACCAGCGCGACGCGGTCTGTCTGCAGCAACGCATCCCGCAGCAGCGCATACGGTTTCACCGCACTGGCGTCCGGCTCCAGGTAGTAGCTCTTGTCCAGGTACAACGGGTCGATCTCACCGGCCGGCACGAATTTGTCGACGGCGATCTCCTTGGAGGTCGAGATCGGCAGGTTGGCCAGGTCGTCGTCGGTGAGTACGACCATCTGGCCGTCCTCGGTCTCGTAGCCCTTGGCGATGTCGTCGTAGCTGACTTCCTCGCCGTCGATGGCGCACACCCGCCGGTAACGGATCCGGCCGCCGTCCTCGCGATGCACCTGCCGGAACTGCACGTCGTGGTTCTCGGTGGCCGAGTAGAGCCGGACCGGCACATTGACCAACCCGAACGAGACGGCACCCTTCCAGATCGCCCGCATTGTGCAAGAGTGCCCCATGCGTCCGATGCTTGCCACCCCTAGCGACGCAGTCCTGCGGGCGCCGATTGGCAGCACGAGGTGAAGTGGGACGGGATGCGAGTGCTCGTCGCGGTCGAGGGTGATCGGGTCCGCGTCACCTCGCGCACCGAACGCGACGTCACCGTCGCCTTCCCCGAACTCACCTGCGCCGGCAGCGGATTACCCGGCTACGACCACCTCCTGCTCGACGGCGAAGTCGTCGTGCTGAGGCAGGGGGCGCCCAGTTTCGCCGGTATCGCCGAGCGCTTCAACGTCACCAAGCCAGCCGACGCCGACCGGCTGGCGGCAACCGCTCCGGTGACGCTGATGGTTTTCGACCTGTTGCGCGTGGGCGGCCACGAGACGCTGTCACAACCGCTGCGGGTACGCCGCGAACTCCTGGAGGCGACCGGACTCACCTCCCCCTGGGTGCAGGTCCCGGCGGTCTTCGACGACGGAGAACTACTACTGGCTGCGACCGCCGAGCGCAAACTGGAAGGCATTGTGTCCAAACGTCTTTCGTCGCCCTACCGGCCCGGGACCCGTTCGCCGGATTGGCGCAAGATCGTGCACCGCCGCACCTCGTCGTACGTGGTCGGCGGTTGGCGCTTCGAGACCGACCGAGCGGACGTGCTGGGCAGTCTGCTGATCGGCTCCCCCGCCGAGGCGGGATTGAGGTACGTCGGCCGGATCGGTTCCGGGCTGGCCGGCGCCACGGGCGCTGCGCTGCTGCCACGCCTACGAGAACTACGGTCACCGACCAGTCCGTTCGAGACCCGCCTACCGGCCGCGGACGCTCGCGGCGCGCACTGGCTGCGGCCGGAGCTGGTGGTGGACATCGAGTACCACACGGTGACCGAGGACGGCCGGTTGCGCCAACCGAGTTGGCGCGGAGTCCGCTCCGATCTGACCCCGCGGGATCTGTGATGGCCGACGAGAAGATCAGTGTCGAGGTCGACGGCCAGCGACTGCAGCTCAGCAACCTGGACAAAATCCTCTATCCCGGAACGGAAACCACCAAGGGCGAGATACTGCACTACTACAGCCAGGTCGCGCCCGTGTTGCTGCGGGTGATCGCCGACCGGCCGGTCACGCGGGTGCGCTGGCCGCACGGGGTGGGCGACAACTCGTTCTTCGAGAAGAACGTGCCCAGTGGCACCCCTTCGTGGATCCGGCGGGTCACCGTTGCGTCCAGCGGCAGCCGCGGCGGCGGCGACAAGGTCACCTATCCCCTCATCGACGACGTGGCGGGCCTGACCTACTTCGCGAATCTGGCGGCGCTCGAACTGCATGTGCCGCAATGGAGATTCGTCGATGAGAAGCCGGTCAATCCGGACCGGCTGGTCATCGATCTGGACCCGGGCAAGGGCACCGGGCTGCCGGAGTGCGCCGCGCTGGCTCTGACGGTGCGGGATCGCCTGGCGCCGCTGGCCGTCGGCGAGGTCGTCCCGGTGACCAGCGGCAGCAAGGGCATGCAGTTGTACGCCACGGTCGATAGCTCCCGCACCAGCGACGAGATACGCGACTGGGTCAAGGAATTGGCGCAACGGCTCACCAAGGAACAACCGGACGCGGTGGTCTGGAAGATGACGACCTCGCTGCGCCCGGGCAAAGTCTTCGTCGACTGGTCGCAGAACACCGCCGCCAAGACGACGATCGCGCCGTACTCGTTGCGTGGTCGGGACCGGCCGACGGTCGCCGCACCGCGCACCTGGGAGGAGGTCGAGGACGGCGCGTCGTTACAGCAGCTGACTTTCGACCAGGTCCTCGCCCGGCTCGATGATCTCGGTGACCTGTGGCCGCTGGACTAGACGCGGTCGAGGAGGGCCAGAACCCGCTCTACCAGCAGATCAGTTGCCTTCGCATCGTATTGCGGCAGTGAGGAATCCTCGAAAAGATGCACATCACCGGGGTACAGGAACACCTCCGCGTCAGCGCCCGAGGCGACCAGTTCGCGCGCTGAATCCAGATCTCCTTCGTGGGCGAAGAACTCGTCGTCGTCCATCCCGTGGATCTGGGCGGGCACGCCGTCCGGCCACGGACCGAACGACCATTCGCCGGTGATCGGGAAGCAGGTCTCCAGCAGGACCGCGCCGCGGGCTCCGGGCCGGGTCTGCGCGAAGCGCTGGGCCTGGCCACCGCCCATGGAGATGCCGGCGTAGACGACGTGGGCGGGTAGGTCGGCTACCGCGGCATCGGAGAGAGCGTCGGTATCGAGTGCCTTCGAGAACTCGAAACCCTCGAGGATCGTCGCGAACGTGTGCCCGGCGTACAGGTCCGGTGTGTGCACCGTGTGCCCGCCCTCGCGCAGCCGCTCGGCCAGCTCGGCGACCCCGGGTGTCAGACCCAGCACGTGATGGAAGAGGACCACCGTGGTCACGACGCCACCGCCCAAGCCCCGACCCGGAAGTCATCGGGTTCCCGGGGCGGGTTGATGCGTTCGCTCGTCGTCATGAAACCGACATTACGGTCCATTCCGGACGGATCGCTGCCGGATTTGCTGCCAGTCTGGTCAGATGGACGAGACCAACCCGACGGCCCGGGCGCTGCGGACGCTGCAACTCCTGCAGGACAGGCCGGGGACGACCGCCGAGGAACTGGCGCGTCGGCTCGAGTGCTCGGAGCGCGCCGCGCGGCGATATGTGAGCATCCTGCGGGAAGCCGGCATACCGGTTCTCGCGACACGCGGCCGGTACGGCGGCTACCGGCTGGGCAGCGGGGTGCGATTGCCGCCGGTCACCTTCACCGCCGCTGAAGCACTCGGCCTGGTGATGGCGGTCCTTGACGGACACCACCGGGCCGGCGACGATACGGCACCGGTCGGCGCCGCCTTGGCCAAGGTGGTCCGCGCGATGCCTGCTTCGGTGTCCGGACCGGTGGAGCGCATCCGGCGCTGGATCGCGCCGGCACCCGACCGCAGTGCGGCGCGGCCGGATCCGGCCACCACCATGGAGTTGGTGCAGGCCTGGTCGGAACAGCAGGTGCTGCGCATCGGCTATCGCTCCGAACGCGGCACGACATGGCAGACCGATGTCGAACCCTGGGCGGTCGTGGTCCGCCACGGCCGCTGGTATCTGCTGTGCCGCGACCGCCGCCCGGATGCGGTCCGCGCCTACCGCGTCGATCGGATCACCGGCGTGCATCCGCTGGGGCAGACCTACGAAGCACCGAGCGACATCGATGCGGTCGCCCTCCTGGAGGAACATCTGGCCACCGGATGGGAGTACGACGTGCAGGTGCGGATCCACGCCGCCGCGGACCAGGTGCGGCGGGTACTCCCGGCATCCTCGGGTGGCCTCGAACAACTCGCGGACGACCTGACGCAGTTGTCGGCGACCACCGGCAATCCCTACATGTACGCCGAGTTGCTGGCCTGCCTGCCGTGGCCCTTCGAGGTGGTCGGTGGGCCGGAGGTCAGGTCCGCGGTGCGGGAGGTGGGTCGGCGGCTGGTGGCGTCGACGACGCCGTGACCTCGGCGTCCCTGGCGGCGTCCCACTGCGCCTGCGCGATCCGCTCGCGCCGGTCGGCCTCCATGATGTGCTTCATGATCACGTAGAAGAGGTAGACCAGCCCGATGGTCGGCAGCAGGGTCAGGATCGCGGGCCACACGCCTTCAGGATAGACCGGGCAGCAGCGACTCCTGACGCTCGAGGTCCAGCAGCCACCGCTTGCGCTCGACCCCGCCGCCGTATCCGGTCAGCGATCCGTCGGCGCCGATGACGCGATGACAGGGAATCACGATGGACAGCGGATTGCGCCCGTTGGCCAGGCCGACAGCACGGCTGGCGGAGGGGTTGCCCACGGCTGTGGCCAGTTCCCGGTAACTCCAGGTCACGCCGTACGGGATCTGTTGCAGGGCACGCCACACGCGCACCTGGAAGTCGGTTCCGATCGGCCGCAGGGGTAGGTCGAACTCTTGGCGCTCCCCCGCGAAGTACTCACTCAGTTGCGCAGCCGCCCGCGCAAGGACCGGGTCGCTCCCCGCCTGCCCCAGCGCCGTGCTGCCCGGGTGGTGGGCGTGGCCATCCATGTAGACCGCGACGAGGTCGTCACCGTCAGCGACGAGGGTGAGCGGTCCGATCGGGGTCGGTGCCAAGGTGGTGTGTCGTCGCGTCATGCGCTGGCCTCCATGGTCGGCAGGTGGTTGGTTTCGTGGTCGAGGGTGGCCCACAGGTGCTGGGTGACGTAGGCCCGCCAGGGCCGCCAGTTCCCGGCCGGCGGGCCGATGCGTTCGAGGATGCGCCGGACCGCCAGATCGGTCGCGGGAAACGCGTCCGGATCACCCAGCGCGCGCATGGCGATCGACTCGACCGACCAGGGGCCGATTCCCGGTACGTCGAGCAGCCGGGTTCGCGTGCGTGTCCAGTCCGCGCCGGGCGAAACATCGATCTCTTCGTCGGCCAATGCGCGAGCCAGTGATCGCAAGGTCCGCTTCCGGGTCGTCGGCATCGCGAGCACGTCGTCCGGGGCGCCGGCGACCACCTCTGCCGTGGGGAAGAGGCCGGTGAGGCGGCCCCCAGGGTCGCTGATGGTCTCCCCGAGCGCGGCCGTCAAACGGGCGGCGTGCGTGCGCGCAGCCCGGGTGGAGATCTGTTGCCCCAGCACGATCCGCAAGGCCATCTCGACCGGATCGGTGGTGTGCGGGACCCGGCGCCCGGGGGCGGCCGCGATCATCGGTGCCAGACGGGGATCGCGCGCGAGCGCCGCGTCGACCGCTTGCGGATCGGCGTCCAGATCCAGCAGGAACCGGCAGCGGCTGACTGCGGTCTGCAGATCGCGTACATCCCGCAACCAGACGGTGGTCCCCACGTGATCAGGTGCCGGTCGCAGCGCGACGATGCCCGCGCCGTACGTCAATCGCAGGGTGCGGCGATAGGCGCCGTCGCGCCACTCCTCGACCCCGGGCACCCCGGTGGCGACCAGATGACCGAAGACGTTGTCGGGCCAGAACGGCAGGCGCATCGGCAAGCGCAGATCGATGCGGTGCCAGGCAGGCGGGTCCGTGGCGCGCAGCGGCGACCGGCGGGCGCGCAACTGGGTGGGGGTGAGCGCGAACGTGGTGCGCACGACGTCGTTCATCGAGCGGATGCTGCCGAAACCGGCCGCGAACGCAATGTCCGCGAACGGCATCGCAGTGGTCTCGATCAGGATCCGCGCGGTCTGCGCGCGTTGCGACCGGGCCATGGCCAGCGGACCGGCACCCAGCTGTTCGCTGACCACCCGCTCGATCTGCCGACTGCTGTACCCCAGCCGCCGGGACAGGCCTTCGACGCCTTCACGCTCGACGACTCCGTCGGCGATCAACCGCATCGCCCGGGCGACCAGATCGTCGCGCACGTTCCACTCGGGCGAACCGGGTGTGGCATCGGGCAGACAGCGCTTGCAGGCGCGATACCCACGAGCGACCGCGGCAGCCGCGGACGGCAGGAAGTCGATCCGGTCGGCGCGCGGCGGCGTGGCCGGGCAACTGGGACGGCAATAGATCCTGGTGCTGCGGACCGCCGTCACGAACCAGCCGTCGAATCGCGCATCGCGACTGTGGACGGCGGCCAGACAGGTCGCGGTGCTCAAACGCATGCCCTCAGTCTGCGCCCCCGCCTGACCCGGGGCTAGCAGGAATCCGACATCGCGATGAGCGCCTCAGGCCGGCGCGACCGGCCCCACGGTGATCGGCAGGTTGTCGATGAGCCGAGTCGTTCCGACACGCGCAGCCACGGCAAGGATGGCGGTGCCGTGATACCACTCGGGCACTTCCTCCAGCCGGACCGGATCGACCAGCACCAGATAGTCGACCTGGGCCAGCGGTTCGCGGACGAGCACATCGCGGGCGGCCCGGCGGATGGCCGCCGGACCGCGCGCAGCCTGCGCCTCGCCTGCGCGCAGGGCACGCGACAAGGACAGCGCCGCCTCTCGGTCAGTGGAGGTCAGATAGACGTTGCGCGAGGACATGGCCAGATCGTCGGCCTCGCGGACCGTCGGCACCGCGATGACCTCGATCGGGAAGTCCAGATCGGTGGCCATCCGCCGGATGAGCAGCAACTGCTGGGCGTCCTTCTGCCCGAAGTAGGCCAGATCAGGTCGCACCAGATGGAACAGCTTGGCGACAACGGTGAGCACACCGTCGAAATGCCCCGGGCGCGAGGACCCTTCGAGCACCGACCCCAGTGCGCCGGCGCTGACCCGGATACCGGGCTCGCCGTCGGGATACATGACGTCGGGCGTCGGGGCGAAAACCAGATCCACGCCCTGCTCCCGGCAGATCTCCAGATCGGCCTCCAGCGTTCGCGGATACCGGGACAGATCCTCCCCGGCGGCGAACTGCAAGGGGTTCAGGAAGATCGTGACCACGACACTGTCGGCTTCCTTGCGGGCCTGAGCGATCAGTTGCGCGTGTCCGGGGTGCAACGCTCCCATGGTCATCACCACGGCGACCCGCCCGGGCAGCGCCGCCCGTGCGTCGCGTAATTCCTCACGGGTGTGCACCAACTGCGTCGTCATGGCGCTCACGGTACTCAGTCGCGGCGGCTCAGCAATTCGCGTAGCGGAAGCACCGCCTCGGCCGGCATGGCCCGGCGCAGCGCAGCGCGCTCGAGCGTCGCCGCGGCCAGCGCGCGATAGGCCGGCTCGATATCCGGACTGTGCTGGGCCAACGCATCCAGATGCGCACGCACCGTGCCGACATCCCCTCGGGAAACCGGACCGGTGAGGGCCCGGTCACCGCGTTCGAGCGCGTTGGCGGTCGCGGCCTCGACCAGCGGCGCGATGAACCTGCCCGGATCCTCGACCCCGATCTCGCGCAGCACCTGCTCGGACTGGGCGATGACCGTCACCAGATGGTTGGCCGCGTGCGCCAAGGCCGCGTGGTACGCCGCCCGGTCACCTTCGGCGATCGCGACCGGAACGCCGCCGAGGTCGAGTACGAGGGCTTCGGCGACGACTCCCACACCCGCGGAGGCGGTGATCGCGAACGGCGTGCCGGGTATCCGGTCCAGATCGGAGGCGGTGCCGGTGAACGTCATCACCGGATGCAGGGCGATCGCGTCGCCACCCACGACGGTCACGGCAGCCAGCGCGTCAACACCGTGGAATCCGCTGAGATGGATCACCAGTTTTCCAGGCTCCCAGAGGTTTTCGGCGGCAAGTCCGTTGGCGAGAGGTTCAATCGCATCATCCGGTACGCCGAGGATCACCACGTCCGCGTCGCTCACCACTTCTTGGACGGGCTTCACGGGGACGCCCGGTAGCAGTTCTTCGGCGCGCTGGCGGGAGGCTTCACTGACCGCGCTCGTCGCCACGATCTCGTGACCGGCGGCTCGCAACGCGGCGCCGATGACCGAGCCGGCGCGGCCCGCTCCCACGACACCGAAACGCAGATTGGGCCGGGACAGTTCGCTCACGCTGCCTACAGTAGTTCTCGTGCCCGCCCGACCGTTGATCGACGCGTGGGCCGAGGCGCTCTACGGGGACCGGGGTTTTTATCGGCAATCCGACGGCCCCGCAGCGCATTTCGCGACCGCCGGACAAGGCGTCCCGGGTGTCGGGGAGCTCTTCGCGTCGGCCGTCATCGCGCTGGCCGATCGGCTGGGCGCTACGCACATCCTCGATGTCGGCGCCGGTCGTGGAGAGTTTCTCTCGCTACTGCACGCCGCGCGACCTTCGTTGCGCTTGACCGGGGTGGACGTGGTCGCGCGGCCTTCCCGGCTCCCGGCGGCGGTCGCGTGGGTGCGCTCTCGCGGCGGATCGGCCATGCCTGCCCTCCCGGCCGACGCGCAGACCCTGATCGTCGCCAACGAATGGCTCGACGTGGTTCCGTGCCCGATCGCCGAATGGGATGGCGTGACCTGGCGGGACGTCCTGGCCGATGGCGCGCTGGGCGGCGAACTGGCCGGACCGGAGGATGCATGGCGTGAGCAGTGGTGGCCGGTGGCGGACCCGGCGGCGGGTGACCGTGTCGAGATCGGCCTGCCGCGCGACCGCGCCTACCGGGATCTGTGCTCGCGGGGAGCGCTGGCGGTGCTCGCCATCGACTACGGCCATCTGCAGGGCGACCGCCCGGCCGGTGGCACGTTGATCGGCTATCGCGGCGGCGTGACCGCGATCCCGCGATTCGACGGAAGCACCGACGTGACCGCGCACGTGGCGATGGACTCGCTCGGAGCCGGCGAACTCTTCACCCAACGAGAAGCGTTCTCGAGGTTGGGCATTCAGGCGCCGGCACCGTCGCTCGACCTGGCCCGCACGGCACCGGCCGATTATCTGGACGGCTTGGCTCGGCGTACCGCATTGGCTGCGGCCCGGGATCCGGGCGGGCTCGGCGGGTTCTGGTGGGCGCTCAGCTGCCCGCTTGCCGGGCCCGGAACGCCGCCACGTTGAGCCGGTTGCCGCAGCCGGCGTCGCAGAAGCGGCGGGAGCGGTTCCTGGTCAGGTCGATCAGCACGTTGTCGCAGTCGTCGGCCGCGCACACCCGCAGCCGGTCGAACTCCCGATCGCGGATCACGTCCACGACGGCCATGGCCGCCTCGACCACCATCCGGGTCGCCAGCGGCGCATCGGATGGGGTGGCGTGTAGATGCCAGTCGTATTCGTCGTGCTTGACCAGTTGCGGCACGGCATTGGCCTGATCCAGCAGCACGTTGACCCGCTCGACCGCGGCGTGCTCATCCGGCGCCCAGAGCGAGCGCACCTGCGCGCGGATGTCGCGCACCTGGCGAAGTTCGGCGGGGGTCCCCAGAACGGTGCCGGTCCACCCCCAGGCCAGTACGAAATCCGCGAGGTCCTGCACGGTGCTCAGCCCGTCGGGTGCGGCGTGCTCGGAGTTGGCCAGCGCCGCTGCGGCTCGCAGCGCCATGTCGGTGTCGTAGCCGAACGCCATGGGCGACTCCTTGATGAAGAGCGGCGGTAAGGGGCTAACCGCTCGTTGACCGGTAACCAGGCGGCACCCTAGGCTGACCTGGTTGTCAGGAGTATAGAGCTCGTTAGCCCATTACAGGAGGTGTCGTGAGCGCGACTGCCCCGGACGCCGTCGTCCCGGCACTGTCGAGTGACGAGGCCGCTCCTGGACACCACCGGTTCGCCGGGCTGATCCTCGCGATCGCGTCAGCCGCCGCGTTCGGGATGTCCGGGCCGTTCGCGAAGTCGCTGCTGCACGCGGGCTGGTCACCGGCCGCGGCCGTGACCGGCCGGATCGTCATCGCTGCGTTGGTGCTGCTGCCCATCACCGTCTGGCAGATGCGCGGCCGGTGGCATCTGGTCCTGCCTAACTGGCGGCCGATCACCGGCTACGGCCTGGCCGGTGTCGCGGGTGCACAACTGGCCTACTTCAGCGCCATCCAGACGTTGTCCATCGGGGTCGCCCTGCTCCTGGAGTACACCGCCCCGCTGTGGCTGGTGCTGCTCGCCTGGGTCACCACTCGCCGTACGCCGCACCGGCTGGTCCTGATCGGCGCCGCCGCTTCCATCCTCGGACTTCTGTTGGTGCTCAACGTGTTCGGCGGGGCGCAGCTGTCCGGCGCCGGCGTGATGTGGGGCCTGATCGCGGCCGCCTGCGCCGCGGCGTACTTCGTCATCGCCAGCAGTCCCGGTGGCGGCCTGCCCTCGCTGGCGCTCGCCGGCATCGGCATGCAACTCGGCGCGGTGGCCCTCATCGTCGCCGGACTGACCGGCGCCGTCGACGTGCACGCAAGCACGGCCCCGGTCCATCTGGCCGGGCACACGACCTCCTTCATCGTGCCGCTGCTCGGGATCGCGGTCATCTCAGCGGCGTTCGCCTACGTGGCCGGCGTCGTCGCAGCCCGGGATCTGGGCGCGCGCGTTGCATCCTTCGTGGCGCTGTCGGAGGTGCTCTTCGCGGTGCTGTTCGCCTGGCTGTTCGCCGGTGAGGTCCCCGCGGTCATCCAGTTGGTCGGCGGCTTGATCGTGATCAGTGGCGTGGTGCTGGTGCGGCTGGGCGAATCCCGGGACGTCCGACTGGCAGACTAGCCACCATGGCCACCCGCGAAGTCACCGTCGGCGTCGGAGCCGGCGGACTGGCCACCGCGGACATGGTCCTGAACATCGGCCCGCAGCACCCGGCCACCCACGGGGTGCTGCGGCTGCGCGTCACCCTCGACGGTGAGCGCATCGTGGCGGCCGAACCCATCGTCGGCTACATGCACCGCGGCGCGGAGAAGCTCTTCGAGGTCCGCGACTACCGCCAGATCATGGTGCTCGCGAACCGGCACGACTGGTTGTCGGCGTTCAGCAGCGAGATCGGCTTGGCCCTGCTGGTCGAGCGGATGCTGGGCATGGAGGTGCCCGAGCGCGCCACCTGGACCCGCACCCTGCTCGCCGAGCTGAACCGGGTGCTGAACCACCTGATGTTCGCCGGCTCCTATCCGCTCGAACTCGGCGCAATGACCCCGATCTTCTACTCCTTCCGCGAGCGCGAAGAGTTGCAGGCGGTCATGGAGCAGATCTCCGGCGGACGGATGCACTACATGTTCAACCGGGTCGGGGGCTGCGGGACGAACTACCGGCCGGCTGGTTGGACAACGTGTCGGCGGCTGTCGCCGCGGTGCGCCGGCGACTGCCGGATCTGGAAGGCATGTTGCTGGGCAACGAGATCCTCACCGCCCGCACCCGCGGGGTGGGGGTGCTCGACCAGGGCACCATCACGGCGTACGGCGTGAGCGGACCGATCGCCCGCGCGTCGGGTCTGGACGTGGACCTGCGCCGCGACCAGCCCTATCTGGCGTACGCCGAGTTGTTCGGCCCCAGCGGACCGGGCCGGGTCGTCACGCGCGCTGCGGGGGATTGTCTGGCCCGCCTCGAGGTGCTGCTGGAGCAGATCCACGTCAGCCTCGATCTGGCCGATGCGTGCGTCGAGCGCTTGAGGACGCTGCCGGAAGGACCAGTGAACGTGAAACTACCCAAGGTGCTCAAGGTGCCGGAGGGCACGGACTATCTCGCCACGGAGAACCCGCTCGGCTTCAACGGCTACTACCTGGTATCGCGCGGTGAGAAGACACCGTGGCGGCTCAAGCTGCGGTCGGCATCCTTCAACAACGTCTCGGTGCTGGCGGCGATGCTGCCGGGGCAATTACTCGCCGACATGGTCGCGATCCTCGGCTCGATGTTCTTCGTGGTCGGAGACATCGACAAGTAGCGGATGCCCTACGAGGAAAGGTTGGCCCAGACCACCCAGTTGCCCTCGAAGTGGCCGTCCTTGATCGGGGTCTTCGGATCGCAGGTGATCAGCCGCAGCACCGGCGTCGGGCTTGCGTTGTCCCACACACTGCCGTCCTTGCTCAGCGTCGATTTGGGCTTGGCCGCCGATTTGGTGGTCACGAAGGTGACCTGGTCACCGCTGCTGTAGCGAACGATGATCTTGTTGCCGGGCACCACCTCCGGCAGGTTGTAGAACGTGTCGGGCACGCCGCCGTACGTCACGTGTCCGGCCAGGATGGCTGCGCCCTGGTAACCGGGCATCGCCCAGCCGCGATCGCTCAGGACACCCGCCACGCCACCGGGTGGGGCGAGAATGCCCTGCGGATCGACGAAGATCGGCATCAGCGAGGCGTTGACGATGGTCTTGCCGGCCGCATTGAAGACGAACACCTCAGTGGGCGTGCCCTGCGGCGTGGCCGAGTTGTGACCGGACACCGCGGCGCCGCTGCCGTGGACGGCAGACCCGCCGGACGACGCCGAACCGGTCGCGGACGGTTTCGACCCGGCAGCCGGGGAAGATGCGGCAGGCGAGGACGCGGTGGGTGCAGAGCTGGTGGTCGGCGGGACGTACTGCGCGATCGAGGGCGGAGCCACACTGCCCAGGGTGGTACCCGGGGTCGCACTCTCAGACTGCGAGCACCCGGCGGCGGCGGACACCAGGCCCGCCGCCGCCAGGGTGGCTCCCGCTACTGCGAGAAAGCCGCGCTTCCTGGTGTTACTGCTGCTCACGCTTGCGACCGGCGAGGACCGCACCTCCCAGCGCAACAGCCCCGATGGCGGTCAGGCCGAAGCCCGCGGCAGTGATCATGTTGCCGCCCGTCGTGCTGGCGACGGAACCCGTCTGCACGGTGCTGGGCGTGACCACCGAAGCGGGGACAACGGTGAAGGTGGCGGACCCGGACACCGAACCCACGACCTCGATGGTGTGGGTTCCGGCCGCGAGGCTGTTCGGGATGGTGCCGGAGTAGGTCAGGTTGCCGTTGGCGTCCGCGGTCAGGTTGGTGGCCAGCGTGACCGGAGCCGAGTGGGCCACGATGCTGATGCCCTTCTCATTCGGCTTGAAGCCGGACGCGCTGAGGGTGAACGGGTCACCCGGCGCGTACGACGACCGGTTCAGCGTCACCGTCGCACCCGAGGGGCTCGGCGCAGTGGTGCCCGTCGGCGGCGGGGACGTGGGAAGGGTGCTGGTGGTCGACGGCGGCGGGGTCGTCGGCTCCGTGGTGCCGGTGGTCGACGGCGGCGGCGTCGTCGGCTCCGTGGTGCTGGTGGTCGACGGCGGCGGCGTCGTCGGCTCGGTGGTGCTGGTGGTCGACGGCGGCGGCGTCGTCGGCTCCGTGGTGCTGGTGGTCGACGGCGGCGGCGTCGTCGGCTCGGTGGTGCTGGTGGTCGACGGCGGCGGGGTCGTCGAGCCATTGGTGACGTTGATGTTGGTCAGGGTGCGATCCGCGTCGGTGCCCTGCATCGTGCAGTCGACGCCAAGGACGCTCGGAGGCTCGACGTTCCCGTCGTCGTCCGCGCTGTGGTGTGCGGTCATCTCCACATGGAAGTCACCGACGACCACCGGGTAGGTGCCCTCTGTGGGCGGAGCCGAGCCAGCAGCGCCCGAGCCCTTGGCGAGCGTCACCAGCGCGCCGGTGGCCGGGATCGTGGTCTGGGGGAAGGTCAACGCCGCGGTCTGGGTCGCACCGAAAACGGAGTACTTTGCCGCGCTCGAACCGTTATAGATGTAATCGACGTTCAGACCGCGGAGAGTGTTCGCCGCCTTGAGTGACGTCGTGACCTTCACCGTCAGCGCAGGGGCGTCGTACGCCGCGCCCGGAGCCACCGTGGTCGGCAGTTCGGCGGTGACGTCGACCGACCAGATGCCGAGGTCCTGACCCCAGTAGATGCAGCTGGCTTTCATCGACTTCGACACCGTCGTGGTGGTGGCCGCGTCCGCGCGGGGAGCCGCGACGGCGCCCATCCCGACCAACGCCAGTCCGCCAACCAGCCCGGTCGTCCCGACGACACCCAGCGTGCGGCGTACGCCATTGGATGCCGTGCGGCGAGTCGTGGTCCGTGTCATGAAGATGTCTCCTCCGTTGCGCGCGGCACCGTGCCGCCCTACGCTGCTGGAACTTACTAACAAGTAAGCCCCGGGGGACAACGTACGTCAGTGTGACCTAGATCGCAACGGCCTACGCGGGAATGGCCGGGTAACCATCCGCGGGTCGCTCGGAGTCCTCGTCTTCGGGGGCAGACGGCACCACGCCTGCACGATGAAACCGCACACTGCGACCACGGTCGCTGCCAGACCCGAGACCAGCGCGAGCCACAGCGGAGCCCGTTCGGCGCCGTTGGAGACCCGGTCGATGTGGACCAGCACCTGGGCCAGGTACCAGCCGGCGAACACCGATCCGGCCAGCGCGCAGGCCTGGGCCGCGACCAGCGTCGCCCGGGCCCGCTGGGGCGACGGAGGCGCGACGGCCTTCGGCGCACGTAGGTAGCGCCGGATCTCCCACCCGGCCACCATCACGGCGGCGGCGATCATCAGCAGCACGACAACGGTGATCCAGGAGTTCGTCGGCATCGAGTTGCCGTGCGAGGTCCACCACCGCAGTCCGAAGAAGGACAGCACCAGCACCACACCGGCCCCGATCAGCCCGTAGCGGATCCGCACACCCTCCGACAGGTCGATCACCAGCCACCTCCGGCCCAGTCCGGTCCTGGGCGGACACCCTGGTCCGGCAGCGCCTCGAGGAGTGTCGCCACCGGGAGTACTCCCTCCGGAGTCCGCAGCGCAGCAGCGGGGTCGGCCGACAGCCACGGCTGCAATACGAAGGCGCGCTCCCGGGCCCGCGGGTGCGGCAGGGTCAGCGTCGGCGTGTCCGATACGAGATCGCCCACCTGGATCAGGTCGAGGTCCAGACTTCGCGCGCCCCAGCGGGTCTCCCGCACCCGACCGAAGTCGGCTTCGATCCGGTGCAACTGTCGCAGCAGAGACGCCGGAGCCAGGCGCGTCCGGGCCAGGAGCACGGCGTTCAGGTAGTCCGGTTGCTCCGGTCCGATCGGGTCGGTTTCGACAATCGGACTCACCCGCAGTATCCGGAGACCGTCGATGGCGGCCACGGCTCGCACCGCGGCACTGAGGGTGCCCAGCCGGTCTCCGAGGTTGGCCCCGAGAGCGATCACCGCCCCCGGTCGGCCTCCCGGCGGATGCTGACCGATGGTCCGCCGCCAGGTGTGAAGTCGACCCCGGCCGGTGCATCAGGTTTGTGCAGCGTCACTTCGACGGCCTCGACCGCACTGCGGTCGAGGGCTGCCTCGGCGATGCGGGTGGCCAGGGTCTCGATCAGATCCACCGGCGGCCCGGCGAGGATCGCGACCGTCTCCTGGGCCACGTCCGCATAGCTGACCGTGTCCGCCAGATCGTCCCCGGCACCGGCGGGAGCCAGGTCGGTCTCGAGGATCACGTCGGCGATGAAGGGCTGCGGCTGGGTCTTTTCGAAGTCGAGGACGCCGTGGCAGGCGGTGACGGCGATGCCGTGCAGGGCGATCCGATCGGTCATGACGATCTCAACGCTGCCACGACTTCGACGGCCGCGAGGGTGGATCGGGCATCGTGCACCCGGATCCCCCATACGCCGGCCTGTGCCAGCAGCACGCTGACTGCGGCGGTGGCCAGATCGCGGTCCTGCGCAGGCACAGGTTCGACCCCGCGGGCACCGACGCGTTCAAGGAACCGTTTGCGCGAGGCACCCACGAGCACCGGCTGGCGCAGTTCGTGGAACCTGTCGATCGATCGCAACAGCAGCCAGTTCTGCGGTCCGGTCTTGGCGAACCCCAGCCCGGGATCGAGCACCAGCCGGTCCGGCAGCACCCCTGCTTCGAGCAGCGCGTCACGGCGCTCGGTCAACTCCCGCAGCACATCCTCGACCACGTCGTCGTAATGCGCCCGCTGCTGCATATCGGCGCTGTGCCCGCGCCAGTGCATGGCGATCATCGGCGCCTCGGCTTGGGCGACGACCCGGACCAGGTCGGGGTCGGCGAGCCCGCCGCTGACGTCGTTGACAATATGTGCGCCGGCCTCCAGCGCCGCCTGTGCGACGCGCGCCCGCATGGTGTCGATGGAGATCGGCAGACCCGCTGCGGCCAACGCCCGCACCACGGGTACGACGCGCCGCAACTCCTCGTCATCGCTGGGGCGACCGGCGCCCGGGCGGGTGGATTCACCCCCGATGTCGAGCAGATCCGCGCCGTCCGCGATCAGCTGGTGACCCCGCGCGATCGCATCGTCGGCAGCCAGGTACCGGCCACCGTCGGAGAACGAATCCGGGGTCACATTGACGACGCCCATCACCAACGGGCGATCGATCGGCCGGGCCGGCAGGGCGCTGGTCACCGCCGCGGTGCCGCGATCAGGCTCATCGCCTCTGCCCGGGTCGCCGCACTGCGCAACTGTCCCCGGACCGCCGAGGTGATGGTGAGCGCCCCGGGCTTCTTCACCCCACGCATCGACATGCACAGATGCTCGCACTCCACCACGACCAGGACACCCTGCGCACCGAGGTGCTCGACCAGAGCATCCGCGATCTGGCTGGTCAGTCGCTCCTGGACCTGCGGCCGTTTGGCGTAGACGTCCACCAGTCGGGCGATCTTCGACAGCCCGGTCACCCGGCCCGACTTCGCCGGGATGTACCCGACATGGGCGACTCCGTGGAATGGCACCAGGTGGTGTTCGCAGGTGGAGTACAGCTCGATGTCCCGCACGATGATCAACTCGTCGTGGGAGACGTCGAACGTGCGGTTCAGGACATCCTGGGGCTCCTGCCACATGCCGGCGAACTGCTCGGCGTACGCGCGCGCCACCCGGCCGGGGGTGTCGCGCAGACCCTCACGGTCCGGGTCTTCACCCAGTGCCAGGAGCAGTTCCCGGACGGCCGCAGCCGCCCGGTCCAGATCAACCTTCGGTGGGATTGACATGCCCGTTGCTGGACCCGTCGACGAAACCACCCTCAGGGACCTCGACGATCACTTCGGCCGGCAGCTTGTCCTCTTCCGGCTTCTCTCCCCGGGCGAGGGCTTCCTTCTCCGCCGGAGTCATGACCGGCGGACGGTCCGAGACCAAGCGCCGATCACTGGAGAGCCAGACCTGGCGCCGCGGGCGCTTGTGCACGTCCTTGAACAGTTCGGCCAGGGCGTCGGCGTTGAGGGTTTCCTTCTCGAGGAGTTCGAGGACCAGGTTGTCCAGGATGTCGCGGTTGTCGTTGAGTGCGTGCCACGCCTCGTCGTGCGCGGCCTCAATGAGCCGGCGCACCTCTTCATCGACGGTGCCCGCCAGCACCTCGGAGTAGTCGCGCTCATGACCCATGTCCCGGCCGAGAAAGACCTCGCCGTTACCGGAGCCGAGCTTGATCGCACCGATCCGCTCGCTCATCCCGAACTGCGTCACCATCTTGCGCGCCAGTCCGGTGGCCTTCTCGATGTCGTTGGAAGCCCCGGTGCTCGGGTCGTGGAAGACGATCTCCTCCGCTACCCGGCCGCCGAGGGCGTAGGCCAGCTGGTCGAGCAGCTCGTTGCGCGTGGTGGAGTACTTGTCGTCGGCCGGCAGCACCATGGTGTAGCCCAACGCCCGACCGCGCGGCAGGATCGTGATCTTGCTGACCGGCTCGGTGTGGTTCATCGCCGCCGCCACCAGTGCGTGACCGCCCTCGTGGTAGGCGGTGATCTTGCGTTCCTTCAGGCTCATCACCCGCGTGCGCTTCTGCGGGCCGGCCATCACCCGGTCGATCGCCTCGTCCAGCGCGCGGTTGTCGATGATCTGCGCATTGCTGCGTGCGGTCAGCAATGCGGCCTCGTTCAACACGTTGGCCAGGTCGGCGCCGGAGAAGCCGGGGGTCCGGCGGGCAACGGTCAGCAGGTCGACGTCGGGCGCCATCGGCTTGCCCTTGGCGTGCACCTGCAGGATGTGGTGCCGGCCGGCCATGTCCGGGGCCTCGACCGCGATCTGCCGGTCGAAGCGGCCCGGCGCAGCAGCGCCGGGTCCAGGATGTCGGGCCGGTTGGTCGCCGCGATCAGGATGACGTTGGTCTTGACGTCGAAGCCGTCCATCTCGACCAGCAGCTGGTTCAGGGTCTGCTCGCGCTCATCGTGCCCGCCGCCCAGGCCGGCGCCGCGGTGCCGTCCGACGGCGTCGATCTCGTCGACGAAGATGATCGCGGGCGCATTGGCCTTGGCCTGGTCGAACAGGTCACGCACCCGGGAGGCACCGACACCGACGAACATCTCGACGAAGTCCGAACCGGAGATCGAGTAGAACGGGACCCCGGCCTCACCGGCGACCGCGCGGGCCAGCAACGTCTTACCGGTACCGGGCGGGCCGTAGAGCAGCACACCCTTGGGAATCTTCGCGCCGACGTCGAGGAACTTCTTCGGGGCCTGCAGGAACTCCTTGATCTCGTGGAGTTCCTCGACCGCCTCGTCCGCACCCGCCACATCGGCGAAGGTCACCTTCGGCATGTCCTTGGTCGCGAGCTTGGCCTTGGATTTGCCGAACTGCATCACCCGCGAGCCGCCGCCCTGCATCTGCGAGAGCAGGAACCAGAACAGGCCGAGGAGCAACAGGAAGGGCAGCAAGCTCAGGAGCAGGCTCACAAAGACGTTCTGCTTCTGGGTGTCGTCATCGAAGCCCTGGGACGGGGGTTCTCGTTCAGCAGGTTGACGATGCTCGAACCGCGGGCGGTGACGTAGTTCGCCTGGACCTTGCTCAGGTTGGCGTTGCCGTCGATCTCCACCGGCTTGGTCAACGTCAGGCTCACCGAGTCGGGCGTCAACTTCGCCGACTCGACGTTCTTGTTCGTGATCTGCTCGATCGCCTGGGACGTGGTGATCTGGTTGTAACCGCCGACGCTGCCGACGCTGAACCAGATGACGCCCGCCACCACGACGAGCGCAAGCCAGAGCCCCGGACTACGGATGAGCTTCTTGAAATCCATGTACCTGCCGGGCTGTGCCCGATCCTCCCGGTCGGCGCGACCGGGGTCGCGACTGCCAAAACAACTGCGAATGAACTTGCTCAGGACGCTACACGCCGCCGTGAAGAGCAGCGAACGCCGTCCACCATCGCCAACGTCCGGGGCGTCGTGGGTGTTCCACAGCCCTCGGACCACCCAGTTTACGAATAAACGTGCGGAGCGAGTGTGCCGATGTCGCGCAGGTTGCGGTAACGCTCGTCATAGTCCAGCCCGTAGCCCACGACGAACTCGTTCGGAATGTCGAAACCGACGTACTTGCACTCGATGGTGACCTTGGCGGCGTCCGGCTTGCGCAGCAGCGTGCAGATCTCCAGGGAAGCAGGGCCCCGGGACAGCAGGTTGCTGCGGATCCAGTTCAGCGTCAGCCCCGAGTCGATGATGTCCTCGACGATCAGCACGTGCCGGTCGTGGATATCGGTGTCCAGGTCCTTCAGGATCCGTACGACGCCGGAGGATTTGGTGCCCGAACCGTAGGAGGACACGGCCATCCAGTCCATCGGCACACTGGTCGGGAGCGCCCGCATCAGGTCAGCCATGACCATGATCGCGCCCTTCAGGACCCCCACCAGCAGGACGTCCTTGCCCTCGTAGTCGACCGCGATCTGCGCCGCGAGCTCATCGAGGCGCTCATGGATCTCGCGCTCGGTATAGAGCACATGGTCGAGGTCACCGGAGATGTCCGAGGCATCCATGGCACCTATTCAACTAGACGTGACCGACCGGGTGAGGGGCCGACCTCGATCCGGCCCTCGCGTCGACTGACCCGGACCCCACCGGGTACGTCGATTCCCACCTGGCCGTGCCAGTCACCCAGGAGCCGCTCGAGTGCGTCGATGTGCACCTTGGCGGTCTCGGGAAACAGCCGGCGCCACACGCGCCGCCGGACGGGTTCGACCAGTCGGCTCAGTTCCCGCACGGGCCACGGCGGCGCACCCAGGGCAGCGGTTGCGGTAGCGGCCAACTCATCCAGGCCGTCGGCGTCGGACCGGGCCAGGCTCGCCGTACGGGCCAGACCGGCTACCACCCCGGGACCCAGGGCGTCCTCCAAGGCGGGCAGGATCTGCCGGGCGCGGACCCGGGTATACCGCGGGTCACGGTTGTGCGGGTCGTCCCACCAGGTCAGGCCCTGAGCTGCGCAGGCGGCTTCGGTCTGGGCGCGGGTGATGTCCAGGAAGGGCCGCACGAGCCCCCGCTGCGCATCGAAGGTGGCCATCCCGGCGATCGACCGCAGACCGGAGCCCCGCGCCAGCCCGAGCAGCACCGTTTCGGCTTGGTCGTCGCGGGTGTGCGCCAGCAGGATCGCGCTCGCGCCGAGGTCCTGCGCGGCATCGGTCAGCACGGAGTACCGGGCGTTTCGCGCGGCATCCTCCGGACCGCTGCCCTGCTGCGCCACCTGCACCCGCACCACCAGCGACGGCTCCAGACCAAGCGCTCCGCATTGCTGCGCGGCCCGGGCCGCGACCTGGCCGGAGCCGGACTGCAAGCCGTGGTCGACCACGACGGCGGCGCCCGCGACGGACAAGCGCGGTGCCTCGAAGGCTACGGCGGCCGCGAGGGCCAGCGAATCGGCTCCCCCTGAGCACGCCACGACGACTCGCTGTCCGGCCGCCCCGTCCAGCACCCGGCGTACCGCCGATCGGGTCGCGGCGACCGCGGGATCGGGTCCGGGCATCAGGTCAGGGGTGCACCCGCGCGACCCAGGCGGCGGGGTTCTCGATCTCCCGCGCGGTCGGCAGCGTCTGCGGCGAGGTCCAGACCTGGTTGAAACCGTCGATGCCCACCGCGTCGACGACCGCGCGCACGAAGACGGCGCCGTCGCGGTACTGACGCATCTTGGCGTCCAGGCCGAGCAGCCGGCGCAGCAAGCGGTCGACGCCGCCGGAGCCGCCGCGCCGGGCGGTGAACTTGCGACGGATCTCGGCAACGGTGGGTACGACCTGCGGACCGACGTCGTCCATGATCACGTCCGCGTGCCCCTCCAACAGGGACATGACGGCGGTCAGATCGGCCATCTTCTCGCGTTGCTGCGGCGTCGTGACCAGATCGGCCAGGCCGCCGCCGCCTTCGCGCAGCATTCCCGGCAGCGCCCGCAGCGCCTGCTGCAGCCGGTCGCCCAGTTGGTCGGGGTCGGGTACGAGGTCAAGCATCAGCTCCCGGGTGCGCTCGATCATGTGCTCGCGCAGCCAGGGCACTCCGGTCAATTGGACGCGGTGGGTCTCCTCGTGCAGGCACACCCACAGCCGGAAGTCGGTGGGATCGACCGCAAGCTCGCGCTCGGTGGCCACGATGTTGGGGGCCACGAGCAGCAGGCTCGGCGTGCCACCGGGGGCGATGTCGAACTGACCCAGCACCTTGCCGGCCACGAATCCGAAGACGGCCCCCACCTCTGCCGCGCCGACCTTGGCCGACACGGCGCGGCTCACCGGGCCGGGCTGCTTCTTGGCGAACACCTGCTCGATCACCGGGTCCAGCAAGGCCGATGTGGAGGCCAGGTTGATATCGGTCCAGACGGTGCGATCGACGATCAGCACCGGCGAATCAGCGCTGGACGGCGAATGCATGCGGGCGGTTTCCGCCACCGGACCCCGGGCCCGCTGCGCGGCATCGCGCAGATCCTCCACGGCGGCGTGCGCCTCGCCGAGGCTGACATCCGGGCCATCCTGGATCAAGCGGTGGGCGACCTTGCCCGCAGCGGCCCAGTCGACGAAACTCACGCGGCCAGCCTATGGCTTCACAGGGACACGACGGCAGCCACCACGTTGTCGATGGCGGCGCGCGCTCCGTACGGGCCCTGTGATTGCGGGCCGTTGGTGATGATCGCGAAGACCAGCAACCGTCCGCTCTGCGTCCGGACCGTGCCTGCCAGCGAACTCACCCCGGTCAGGCTGCCGGTCTTGGCCCGGACCTGGCCGGCGCCTGCATTGTTGGTCGATTGCAGGAACCGGTCGTCCATCGTGCCGTTCCAACCGCCGACCGGTAGCCGGCTCATGACCTCCTGGTACCGGGCGTCGGCACCGCTGGCGCCCTTCTCCAGCAGGTCGGCCAGCAATCGTGGCGGAAAGCTCGTGCCGTCGGCGAGCCCGCAGACATCCGCAAGTTTCACGCCGCTCACGTCGAAACCGCTCTGGGCGACGGTGTCCATCACCCATGCGGTCAGGGACGCGTCGTCGCCCGCGACCCCCTTGGTGAACGCCGCCTGCCGCACCAAGGACTCGATCATCGCGTTGTCGCTGTCCTGCAATGCCATCCCGAGTACGTCGACCAGCGGCGCCGACTGCACCGAACCCAGGGTGGTGCCGTCGGCCGGGCCCGACGAGGCGAACCCGGCGACGGTGATGCCTTGTGCGGTGAGGTTCTTGGCGAACGCCGCCGTCGTCGCCTTCACCGGGTCGGCGACGGCCGGAATGCCGGCCTTTGCGCGCTGCGTGGACAGGCCGAGCATGGCGATCCGGGCCGTGTATCCCATGCCCAGATAGGCCGGATCCCAGCCGGGGACGGTGAGCGGACCGGGAGCGTACGCCGTGTTGACCGCGATCACGACCGAGGTCTGCCCCTTCTTCTTCAGGGCCGTGGCGACCTGGGTCGCGAGGTCGCCGAGACCGGCGTATCCGTTGACGCTGCTGGGGTCGCCCTTCCCGGGGTTGAGCGCGGTGTCTCCCCCGGCCACCAGGACGATCTGGTTGCCGCTACCGGCGACGACCCGGGTGGTCAGTCGGTGCTGCAGGTCCATGGTGTGCGACACCGCCCACGCCGACAGCAGCTTGGTGACCGAGGCCGGCTCCATCGGGGTGCTGCCCGAAGCATCGAAGAGGGTCTGCCCGCTTCGGACATCCCGGATCACGACACCGGTCTTGGTGCCCAGCCAATTACTGGCCAGCGGTTGTTTCACCGCGGCAGCGACCTGTGCGGGCGTGATCGCAGCGTCCGGGGTCGAGGGATCGGAGGTGGGCGACGGGGACGGTGAGGGGGCGCGATGCTGGAGGTCGGCGTACCGGAAGCTCCCGGTGAGGCCAGCGGCGCCCGCGGCGCGTCGGCCAGGGTGAGGAAGCCGGGGACCTTGTCGAAGATGTCGAGGGTCAGGTAGCCGGCGAGCAGCACGAGGATCGTGGCGACGCTGAGCAGCGCCTTGCGCATATCACTCTCCTGCCCTGGGTTGGGGGCGCGCGCCCCGGTGCGCCAGACTGTCGGGCGGAAACCCGCAGCGACCCACCGGTCGCGACCCTACGTCAACGAGGCAGTATCGATGAGCACCGACAACAGCGCCCAGCTCGAATTCGACGTCAGCGTGGAGATCCCGCGCGGGACCCGCAACAAGTACGAGATCGACCACAAGACCGGCCGCATCCGGCTGGACCGGCGCCTGTTCACCTCGATGGTCTACCCCACCGACTACGGGTACATCGAGGACACCCTCGGTGAGGACGGCGACCCGCTGGATGCGCTGGTGCTGTTGACCGACTCGGTGATCCCCGGCGCGATCGTGGAAGCGCGGGCTATCGGTGTCTTCAAGATGGTCGACGAGGCCGGCGGCGACGACAAGATCCTGACCGTGC
The DNA here is from genome assembly GCF_042661605.1 of Branchiibius cervicis. Classification (NCBI taxonomy): domain Bacteria; kingdom Bacillati; phylum Actinomycetota; class Actinomycetes; order Micrococcales; family Dermacoccaceae; genus Branchiibius; species Branchiibius cervicis. The sequence continues at coordinate 344,319 of NZ_JBHSWJ010000002.1, read as the reverse complement.
CGGCGGGCGACCCGCGCTGGGACGCCATCAACGACATCGATGACGTGGAGCCCTTCCTGCTCAAGGAGATCGCACACTTCTTCGAGACCTACAAGGCGCTCGAGCCGGGCAAGTCGGTCGAGGAGGGCTCGCACTGGGTGGGTGCCGCCGACGCGCAGAAAGTCGTCGCCGAGGCCATCGCGCGGGCGCAGGCCGAGGGCTTCTCGACCGCCCGCTGGGTAGTTCCCGGGCACTGATCCCATGCCGACCGCACCCTTCGGGTCCTGGGAGTCCATCGTCACGACCTCGATGCTGACCTCCCAGAGCGTCGGCCTGTCCAGCCCGATCCTCGACGGCGAGACGCTCTACTGGCTGGAGTCGCGTCCGTCGGAGCAGGGGCGCGTGGGTCTGTGGCGGCGGGATCCGGGGGCGAGCCGCAGCTGGTCGTCCCCGCGCCGTTCAACGTGCGCACCCGGGTGCACGAATACGGCGGAGGGGCGTACGCCGCCCGGCTCGGGGTCGTGGTCTTCTCCGACTTCGCCTCGGGCCAGGTCTTCCGGGTCACCGACGACGGCCCGATGCCGTTGACGCCCGCCGGTCAGGGCTTCCGGTACGCCGATCTGCGGGTGCACGCCGGACGCGGACTGGTGCTGGCGGTGCGGGAAGACCACTCCGGCGGCGGTGAGCCGGTGAATGAGATCGTGGCCTTGCGATTGGACGAGGAAGGCCCCGGCACGGTCCTGTGCACCGGCGCCGACTTCTATTCCGACCCGCAACTGTCGGCCGACTGCGAACTGGCGTGGACGCAGTGGGATCACCCGGCGATGCCATGGGACGCGACCCTGGTCCGACGCGGCGTACTCACCTCCGACCTGACCGTGGTCGACGTGACGGACGTTGCCGGTGGACCGCACGAATCGGCGATCCACCCGCGATGGGCTCCCGGCGGCGACCTGCTCTTCGTCTCCGACCGCACGGGCTGGTGGAATCTCTACGCTCAGAGCGGCTCCACCGTCACCGCGCTGCACCCCGATGAAGCCGAATACGCCGGCCCGCAATGGGTTTTCGGTCTGTCCCCCTACGTCGCCCTCAGCACGACGCACGTGCTGGCCACTCGCACTTTCGCCGGGGTCACCTCGCTGGTCGTGATCGAGCGGGGCACCGGGGAGGCGATGACCGTCCTGCCAGCCGGGGGAACCGAGTCACTGACCTCATGGGGCGGGACGGCCGCCGCGTTGATCAAGGCACCGGACGAACCGTTGCGGTTGGCCACGATCGGCCTGGAGTCGGGACAGTGGACCGACGTCCGTCACGCCAGCCCGCAATCCCTTCCGGCGGAATGGGTTGCGGCTCCACGACAGGTCAGTTGGGCCAGCACCGTGCCGTCGGTGCCGGGTGAGGTGCACGGGTTGTACTACGCGCCGACCAATCCCGACTTCGCGGCGCCCGAGGGTGAGTTGCCGCCGCTGATCGTGGAGTCGCACGGCGGTCCGACGGCTGCCGCGTCGTCCGGCTTCAGCCTCGCGGTGCAGTACTGGACGTCACGCGGCTTCGCGGTGCTGGATGTCGACTACCGCGGGTCGGCGGGTTATGGACGTCCGTATCGCGATGCGCTGCAGGGTAATTGGGGCATCATTGACGTCGAGGACTGCGCCGCCGGGGCAGTGGCGATGGCGCAGCAGGGACTCGCCGATCCGCAGCGGTTGATCGTGCGCGGTGGCAGCGCGGGCGGCTACACCACCCTGCAGTCCCTCGTTGCGACCGACACCTTCGCGGCCGGGGTCAGCTACTACGGCATCGGCGATCTGGAGATGCTGGCGCGGGACACCCACAAATTCGAGTCCCGTTACCCCATCGGCCTGGTCGGCCCGTATCCGGCCGCGGCCCGGACCTATCGGGACCGGTCACCGATCCACCATCTGGATCAGCTGTCGGCGCCGATGCTGCTGCTGCAAGGGGCCGACGACATGGTGGTGCCACCCAACCAGGCCGAGGCGATGGCCGATGCGGTGCGCGCCAAGGGCCTGCCGGTGGCGCTGATCCTCTTCGAGGGCGAGGGCCACGGCTTCCGTCGGGCAGACACCATCACGACTGCTACCCAGGCCGAACTCTCCTTTTACGGAAGGGTTTTCGGCTTCACACCGGCTGACTCGCTGCCGCCGGTCGAGATCGACAACCTGTAGCCGTTGCACTTGCTCGCAAATCTTCACATTCTCGGTCGTCCGGTGAGGCATCGTCCGAGAAAGCGCTGATTGCCGACAATGTGAGAAGCGCGTCAGCGGCCGAGGGGGCGCAGGTGGGCGTATTCGTCCTCAGTGTCGACCAGGGCACGGGTCTTACGCCGCAGCAGCAGGATCATCACGACGCCAACGCCCCACACGGCGTACTGGACCGACATCGCGGCGCGGAAGCCGTCCAAGGTGTACGCCGAGGCGCCGCCGGGATTGACCTTGTCCAGCACGACCCCGATCAGCCAGATCGTCGACAAGGATGCCGTGAAGCCGCCGACGTTGACGATGCCCGTCGCCGAACCGATCCGGGCCGGCGGGTTGAACGTGCGGGCCAGGTCGAAACCGACGACCGATCCCGGCCCGCCGATCGCGATCACCACGACCAGCAGGATCAGTAGCCACAGCGGCGCACGCCCGGGCCACAACAGCACCGCGGTCCACACCACTGCCATGGCCGCGACGATCCACAGCACGGACTGCGAGCGCCGGTAGGGGAACCGCGCGGAGAAGACCCCGATCAACGGACCGGCGATCGAGGAACTGACCACCATGATCGACAGCAACGTGCTGGCCATACCGGTCGACAACCCCTCCCCCGCGGTCAGGAACGGGAAACCCCAGATCAGCGCAAAGACTGTCGCCGCGAACTGTGAGGTGAAGTGGCACCACAGCCCGAGTTTGGTGCCCGGGTGCGCCCATGCCGCCCGCAGCGCCTGGGTCACCGCGCGCAGCCGCACCTCCTCCTGGCGATGGCTGACGTACGGCGAGTCCTTGACGATCGCGAGCAGCGCCACCCCGAAGAGGACGCCGGCCAGCGACGCCACCAGGAAGGTCTTCGTCCAGCCCCAGTCGTGCAACGCCACCGCGAGCGGGCCTGCGGCCACGAGCGCGCCGACCTGGCCGATGAGACCGGTGAACTGCGTGATCACGGCGGCCCGCCGCGAAGGGAACCACAGCGCCACGATCCGCAGCACCGACACGAAGATCATTGCGTCACCGGCACCGATCACGACGCGGGCGATGAGGCCCGCCGGATAGCTTGCGGCGAAGGCGAATCCGGCCTGCGCCACGGTCATCAGCACCAGCCCGGTGATGAGCAGCACCTTGGACCCGAACCGGTCCAACAACGCGCCCACCGGCACCTGCAACGCGGCGTAGACGAACAGTTGCAGCATCACGAACGTGCCCAACTGAGCCGAGGTGATGTGGAAGCGCTGCGCCGCGATGATGCCGGCGACGCCCAAGGAACTCCGGTGGAAGACGGCCAGGAAGTAGATGCTGACCGCGGTGCCCCACACCAGATAGGCCCGGCGTCCGCCGAGGGGGTATCTCAGGGCGGGATCGGTCATGACTCTGCCAGGCTAGTGCGCGTGGACTCCTTCACCCGAAACGGCCTGACCTTCGACGTCACCGACCGCGGCCCCGCCGACGGACCGGTCGTGATTCTGCTGCACGGTTTCCCCCAGGACCGCACCGCCTGGGACCAGGTGACACCGCTGCTGAACGAGGCCGGACTACGGACGCTCGCCCCCGATCAACGCGGTTACTCCCCGCGCGCCACGCCCCGCGGCCGATCGGCGTACGTCGTGCCGGAGTTGGTCAAGGACGTTGAGGCGCTGATCGATGCCAGCGGCCAGGAGAAGGTGCACCTGGTGGGGCACGACTGGGGCGGTGGGGTCGCGTGGGCCGCCCGCAGTGCGCTGGCCGACCGGCTCTGGGCGGTTACCGTGCTCTCGACACCGCACACCGCGGCGATGCTGAAGTCGCCCAGCCAGTGGCCGCACTCGGCGTACATGGTGGGGTTCCAGATCCCCTGGGTCGCCGAGCGGGCCGTCCAGCGCACCCTGCCGGGCCTGTACATCAAGGGCGGCGTCGCCAAGGAGCAGGCCCTGCACTACGCGGACCGGTTCAAGGATCCGAACTCACTCACCGGCCCGCTGAACTGGTACCGCGCGATGCTGAGCAAGACGCCGTCGACGCCGCGAGGCCCCAGGAGTCAGGTGCCAACCACGTATCTGTGGGGCAGCCGAGACCCGTTCCTGGGCCGGGCAGCGGCCGAGCGCACGGCTGAGTTCGTCTCGGGAGACTACGAGTTCCGGGAAATCAACGCGCAGCACTGGTTACCGGAGACCAACGCCCGCGATGTGGTCGATGCGATCACGCGGATCGCGGCGCCCTAATTCTTCTTCTGCGGCTCGCCGGGCTTGCCCAGGATCGGGTAGACCGGCGGCGGGGGCGGGCCGTTGCGCAGCCTGCGGCGGTGCCCGACGTAGGCCATGACCGCGAAGATGGCGATGAAGAACAGGGCCAACCCGAAGAAGCCGAGGGCGATCCCGATCGGATGGCCCGTCGGCTCATCGATACCGGCCATCGGTAGCGGAGACTGCGCATTCACCGCTCAAGTGTGCCACCGTGACCTATGGCTATTCGAGGACGGATCCCCCGCGGCTGGCTCGGTGTCGTGCTCGACGCTCCCGACGCGCGGGCGCTGGCGCATTTCTACTCCGATCTGCTCGGCTGGCCGTTGGCCGACGACGAACCGGACTGGTGCAGCCTGCAGATGCCGGATCTGCCGGTGAACCTCGCCTTCCAGACCGAGGCGGGGTACGTCGCGCCGACCTGGCCCTCGGACACCACCCACCAGCAGATGCAGCTGCATCTGGACCTGGAGGTGGACGACCTGGCCGGTGCCCTGGAGGATGCCGTCGCTCTGGGTGCCCGCCCGGCGGACTTCCAGCCCCAGCACAACGTGCGGGTGATGTTCGATCCGGTGGGACACCCGTTCTGCCTCTACGACAATGACCTGCCCGAGCCCGGGCTACCGATCACTTCCTAAGCTGGCCGGGTGCCTTCCCTGGATCTGCCCGATCACGCCGACGTCCGGCTCGTCGCCGCCGACATGGACGGGACCCTGCTCGACGGCGATGGTCAGGTCCCCAGCGACTTGTGGCCGCTGCTGGACGAGATGCGTTCCCGCGGCGTGGTTTTCGCCCCGGCGAGCGGCCGCCAGTACGCCACCCTCGAGCGCACCTTCGCCGCCCACTCGCAGGGAATGGTGTTCATCGCCGAGAACGGCACGTACGTCGTGCGCGACGGCGCCGAGATCAGTTCCGACACGCTGGAGGCGGGCGTCGTGGTGTCCATCGTCGAAACGCTGCGGACCCGGTCCGACCTGGATCTAGGCGTGGTGGTCTGCGGCAAGCGATCGGCGTACGTCGAGCGCAACGACCCGGCCTTCCGTGCGGAGGCGGACAAGTACTACGCCCGCCTGGAGGTGCTGCCCGACGTTCTGGACTACGAGGACGACGTGCTCAAGGTCGCGGTCTACGACTTCGAATCGTCCGCGACCGGTGCCGGTCCGGCGCTGGAGAAGTTCGCGCGCAGCCATCAGGTGGTGGTCTCCGGCCAGCACTGGGTCGATGTGATGAACCGCGGCGTGGACAAAGGCCAGGCGCTGCGGCGGCTGCAGGAAGCGCTGGGGGTGACCCGCGATCAGACCGTGGCGTTCGGGGATTACCTCAACGACAAGGAGCTCCTGGAGGCAGCGGGCATCTCGTACGCGATGGCCAACGCCCACCCCGACATCAAGAAGGTGGCCCGTTTCGAAGCACCCGCCAACACCGACGACGGTGTGGTGCGCGTCGTGCGCACGCTACTGGGTTAGCGCTTGCGCGCGCTGCGGTCCAGCGACCAGCGCACCAAGGCGGCTGAGAACACCGCGGTCCGTTGCGGCCCTACCAGGTCCGCCAACTCGTGCGGGTCGCTCGGATAGCCCAACTGCGTGGCCGCACGCCGGGCGCGAGTGTCGAAGAACGGCCGCACCGTGGGCCAGACCGCCTGCACCTCCCGGCAGAAGATGGCCGACCCGGTCGGCCCGATCCGGGGAACTCCTGCAACGCCTTGCGCAGCGCCGGCACGCCGCCTCGGTCATCGGGGGTGAGCCGGCGCAGATCGCCGTGAAGCCGGTCACGCACCTGTTCGGCCTGTTGCGCCAGGTAGTCCGCGGTGCTCTCGTCGTACCGGCGGTAGCCACCCCGCCCCAGCGCATCCACCCGCTCCTGCCAGGTCGACTCCAACAGATGTGTCGGTGTGCGCCACCCGGCCCGGAACAATTCGGACGCGGCGCGCGCGGCCGTGTCAGCCGAGATCCTGATCGACGAGAGCATCGTGAGAACGAGCAATTGATAGAGCGGAGCAGGCTTGTCCCGCAGAGTGATTCCTGCTTCTTGCGCGTACGTCGTGCCGTACGTGTCCAGCAGCCCGTCCGGCGTGATCCGATAGGCCATGGGACCAGCGTGCCCGGGTCAACAGCATTGGGACCACCTGACCGGGTACATACCCAGAGCCGTTGTCGGTCCCCGTCGGTCGTGGTTGCGTTGGACTATGGCCGATTCCACGCACTTCGACTACCTGATCATCGGCGGCGGAATGTCGGCAGACACCGCCGCGCGCGGTATCCGCGAACTCGACGAGACCGGGACCATCGGCATCCTCAGCGAGGACGTCGATGAGCCCTATACGCGCCCCGCGCTGAGCAAGAAGCTGTGGACCGATCCCGAATTCACCTGGGATCAGGTCCCACTCGGTACGGCCGCGGCCACCGGCGCACAGATCCGCCTGCAGTGCTCAGTTGCGGCCGTCCGACCGGACGAGCACGAGGTCGACACCACCGACGGCGACGTCGTCAGCTACGGCAAGGCGGTGATCGCGACCGGTGGAGCGCCCCGGCTGTTGCCGCTGCCCGCCGGCCCGAACGTGTTGCCGTTCCGGTCCGCCCAGAACTACCGCGAGTTGCGGGCACTGGCCGACCGACACGGCCGGATCGCCGTCGTCGGCGGCGGCTTCATCGGTACCGAGCTAGCGGCCGCGCTGGTGCAGAACGGTGTGGAGACCGTGCTGGTCCATGAGGGGTCAGTGGTCGGTGACAACGTCTTCCCGCCCGACCTGGCCAAACATTTCGAACAGCTCTTCGTCGACGCTGGCGTGGAAGTCATCGGCGGCACAAGGGTCGTCGGTGGTGAGGTCACCGAGGATGGCGTGCGGCTCGACCTTGCCGACCACGATCCCGTCACGGTGGACGCGGTCGTCAGCGGCTTGGGCATCACCCCGGTGGTGGACCTGATGGAAGGGTCGGGCGTCACGGTCGACGACGGCATCCTGGTGGACGAGCAGTTGCGCACGTCCGCGCAGGACGTGTGGGCATGCGGCGATGTCGCCAACTACCCCGACCGCATCCTCGGCCAGCGGCGGGTGGAACACGTCGACAACGCCGAGCAGATGGGCAAGGCCGCCGGCCGCAACCTGGCCGGCGCCGGACAGCCGTACGCACACACGCCGTACTACTACTCCGATGTGTTCACCGCCAGCTACGAAGCGGTCGGTCGCCTCGACGGATCCCTCGACGTCGTCGAGGACTGGCAGGAACCGTTCGACACCGGGGTCCTCTACTACCTGGACGACGGCAAACCGGTCGGCGTGCTGCTGTGGAACGTATGGGATTCCACCGACGCCGCCCGCGAGGTGCTGGCACACGCCGACTCCCTGTCCCGCGACGACCTGATCGGCAGGATCCGCTGAGCGCCTACCGGCCGATTGAGTCCTATGCCCCCATCGGCGACGGGCGCACGGTCGCCCTGATCGGCCGCGACGGACAGATCGACTGGTTGCCGTTGCCGGGCCTGGCCGCCCGGCCGATCTTCTCCCGTCTGCTGGATCCGGAGACGGGAGGCTGCCTGGAGTTGCGCCCGGTCGAGGACTTCGAGAGCACCCGGCGCTATCTGGAGGGCACGAACGTTCTGGAGACCACCTTTCGTACGCCGTCCGGTGCGGTCCGCGTGACCGACGCCATGGTCTCCGGGATCGCCGGGCGTCTGCCGTGGGCGCAGTTGTCGCGCCGGATCGAGGGCGACTCGGGGCAGGTGGCGATGCGCTGGACGGTGCAGCCCGGCACCTCCTGGGGTACCGCCTCACCGTGGGTCGAGCACACCGACGGTCACCAGGTCATGCGCTGCGCCGACGTGACTCTGGCGCTGGTGGGCACGGGCCACGGGCCGGCGGATCCGATCCACGATGCCCCCGGCGGCCCCGTCCTGCACGGCGGATTCACGACCCGCGAAGGCAGTCGGCATGGCCTGGCTCTGGTCGCGACGGAGGCCGAGCCGGTGCATCTGCCGGACCCCGACCTCATCGGTGACGGCATCGATCGGACCGTCGCCAACTGGCAGGACTGGTCGCAGGTCTTCCACTACGACGGCCCGTGGGCCAAGGAGGTCCAGCGCAGCGCGCTCGCCCTGAAGTTGTTGATCTACAGCCCGACCGGAGCGATCGCCGCCGCCGCGACCTCCTCCCTGCCGGAGAGCCCGGCCGGCGGCAAGAACTGGGACTACCGGTTCGCGTGGGTGCGCGACCTGGCGTACACCGCGCGTGCGCTCACCCGGTTCGGCCTGCGCGAGGAGACCCACGCGGCGTTGTCCTGGATGCTGCGCACCATCCGCGACGCCGGCCCGAAGATGCACGTCATGTACACCCTGGACGGTGGCCCGGTCCCGCAGCCCCGGCAGTTCGACGTACCCGGATGGCGTGGGATCGGCCCGGTCGTGCACGGTAATCCGGCGCAGGACCAGCTCCAGCTCGGCGCATACGGTGACCTGTTCGCGATCTGCCGCACCTATGTCGACGCGGGAAACCTAGTGGACCTCAAGACCGGCCGGTTGCTGGCCAAGGTCGCCGACACCGTCGCCGACCTGTGGCGACGCCCGGACTCCGGCATTTGGGAACTGCCCGAACTGCGCCACTACACCTGCTCGAAGATGAGTTGCTGGAAGGCGCTGGAGGACGCTGTTGCACTGGCGGAATCCAGTGCCATCCCCGGAAACAGCGAGCGATGGCAGACCGAACGCGACCGGATCCGGGCGTGGATCGAAAAGCATTGCTGGTCAACAGAACTCGGCTCGTACGTCGCCTACGCCGGCGGCTCCGACCTGGACGCTTCCGTGCTGCTCCACGCCCCGACCGGGTTCGATCGCGGCGAGCGCATGTCCGCCACCATCGACGCGGTCACCGAAGCCCTCGGCGCGGACGGCCTGCTCTATCGCTACTCCGGGATGCAGCAGGAGGAGAAGACCTTCGTGGCGTGCGCGTTCTGGCGCGCACAAGCCCTCGCCTGCGTCGGGCGGCACCAGGAGGCCGTGGACCAGATCGACCGCCTCGTGGCCGCCTCGAACGACGTCGGCATCTACGCCGAGATGATCGACCCCGACGACGGGTCGGCCTGGGGGAACACACCCCAGGCCCTTAGCCACCTGGGCCTGATCAACGCCGTACTGACCATCGCCGAACTCGTCCCCGACGAGATTCTCGGCAACCGCTGAACCACCCACCGCTGGAAGGAAAACCATGACCCGCGATCAATACACCCTCACCGACCCCACCACGATGTACCAGGACAACGAGCCCCAGGCGCAGAAGCTGGACGGTCCCGGCACCGACGCCGAGATGACTCCCGCTGCCGACCTGGGCGAGGAGACCTATCGCGGCACCGGCCGCTTGACGGGCCGCAAAGCGCTGATCACCGGCGGTGACTCCGGTATCGGCGGGGCGACCGCCATCGCCTTCGCCCGCGAAGGTGCCGACGTCGCCATCAGCTATCTGCCCGAGGAGGAAGAGGACGCCCAGCGCATCGCCGGACTGATCCGCGACGCGGGTGTCTCGGCGTACACCTTCCCCGGGGATCTGACCGACGCGGCGTTCTGCAAGTCGTTGGTCTCCGATGCGGTCGACGCGCTCGGCGGGTTGGACATCCTGGTCAACAACGCCGGCAAGCAGCAGTTCAACGAGGACCTGACGACGTTGTCCGACGAGGAGTTCGACGCCACGTTCAAGACCAACGTCTATGCGATGTTCTACATCACCAAGGCCGCGCTCCCGCACCTGAAGCCCGGGTCGACGATCATCAATTCGACGTCCGTGCAGGCGTATTCACCTGCGGCAATCCTGGTCGACTACGCCTCGACCAAGGCAGCGATCAACACCTTCACCAAGGCGCTGGCCCAGCAACTCGCCCCTAAGGGCATCCGCGTCAATGCGGTCGCTCCGGGACCGGTGTGGACCCCGTTGCAGCCGGCGGGCGGCCAGCCCCAGGAGAAGCTGAAGGATTTCGGCTCCGAGTCACCGATCGGCCGGGCCGGTCAACCCGCGGAGCTGGCCCCGGCGTACGTCTTCCTCGCCTCCCCTGAGTCCAGCTACGTCGCGGGCGAGACGCTCAGCGTCAACGGCGGGATGCCGACCCCCTGATCCCGCACGTACGACGCCCGCCCGGTCACGCGGACCGGGCGGGCGTTGGTGCGCCAGGGCTCAGTTCTTCTTGGGCACGCGGTTCTCCGCGGACACCATCCAGGACAGCTGCTCCAGCCGCTCGAGAATGCTGTGCAGGATGTCCGCGGTCGTCGGGTCCTCCTCGTCGACCGCGTCATGCACGTCGCGGCACGTGTGCGCGACATCGTCGATGCGCTCGGTCATGAGGTCGATCACGTCGGTGGTGAGGACCTCACCCTGCGGGAATTCCGGCAGCGTCGTGGACTGCGCCACGATGTCGCTGCGACCGTCGGGCAGCGCGTGCAGCGCCCGCATCCGCTCGGCAATCGTGTCACCGAATTCGCGGGCGGCGTCGATGATCTCGTCCAGCTGAAGGTGGGTGTCGCGGAAGTTGGTGCCGACGACGTTCCAGTGCGCCTGCTTGCCCTGAAGGGACAATTCGATCAGGTCCACCAGGACTTTCTGCATGTTCTTCGTCAAAGCCGCCGATGCCGCGAAACCGGTCTCGGCGTTCTCTTCCTTCGTGCGCTTGGCACCCACACCTCCGGGTGCTTTGCGATTGTTCGTCTTCTCGATCGTGGTCATGATTCGACGCTAACAACTCTCACCCGATGGGCTACACCAGCACGGGTGGGACAGCCGGATGTGGCCCTAGCGTGACTATGTGCCCGCCGATCAACTGACCTTCGACAACCCCCTCGAGCGTTACTCCCGGGTGGAGCCGCCGCTGCAGCACCAGGACGAGCCTGCGGTCCAGGACAAGATGTCGCCGGTTCCCGATCTGGGCGAGAAGACCTACCGCGGCACCGGCCGGCTACGCGGCCGTAAAGCTCTGATCACCGGCGGTGACTCCGGCATCGGCGGCGCGACGGCCATCGCCTTCGCCCGCGAAGGAGCCGACGTGGCCATCGTGTACCGCGCGGGAGAAGAGGACGACGCCGCGCACGTACTGACCGAGATCACCAACGCCGGTTGCACCGGTCACGCCATCGTCGCGGACCTCGCCCATGCGCCCGACTGCCAACGGGCTGTGTCCGAGGCCCTCGATGCGCTCGGCGGGCTTGACATCCTGGTCAGCAATGCCGGCAAGCAGACAGCCGTCGAATCCGTGCTCGACCTGCCCGATGAGCAGTTCGAACTGACCTTTCAGACCAACCTGTTCGCTTTCTTCCGGCTCGTCAAGGCCGCTCTGCCACACCTTCCGGCCGGGGCCAGCATCATTGCCACCGCATCGCTCGAGGCGTACAAACCCGCACCGGACCGACTGGACTACGCGGCATCGAAAGCGGCGATCAACAACTTCGCCAAGGGCCTGGCCCAACAACTGGCCCCCAAGGGCATCCGCGTCAACGTCGTGGCGCCCGGGCCGACCTGGACCGCCCTCCAGGTCTCCGATGGCGTCTCGGATGACCAAATGGTGCACTTCGACGACGAGAGCACCTATCGGCGGGCCGGGCAGCCGGCGGAGATCGCGCCCGCATTCGTATTCCTTGCGTCCGCCGAATCCAGCTACGTATCCGGGGAGACGCTGAACGTCAACGGCGGGATGGTGACCCCCTGAGCCGCCTGACCGCCGTCGCGCTACCCGGCCTCGGACTTGACGCGCACTACTTCGACCAGCTCGCCGTCGGCCTGCGATCCCAGGACATCGACCTGCTCGCGCTGGATCTGCGCGATGCCGGCTCGGTCCACGATCTCACGTCATCGGTGATCGCTCGGATCGCTGCCGAGGTGCGCGGTCAGTGGATCCTTATTGGACACAGTATGGGCGGCAAGATCGCCAGTTCTGTTGCCGCGCGGACACTTTCGGGGCAGATCGGACTCTTCGGGCTGCTCGGGACCGTGCTCCTGGCTCCCTCTCCGCCGACCCCGGAGCCGATGGATGAGGACCGCCGGGACACCATGCTGGACTGGGCTGCCGACGGTTCCATCGGTTCCTCCTCCGCCGCGGAGTTCATCGCCCAGAACGTCGCAGCACCCCTACCGTCCGCCGACCGGCAACGAGTCCTGGACTCTGTCACGGGGTGCCCCGCCAACGCCTGGCAACAGTGGCTGACCACCGGCTCGAAGGAGGACATCTCCGAGCAGGTCGGGACCCTTCCGTTGCCGGCGCTGATCCTCGGCGGGGACCAGGATGAAGACCTGGGAGCGGGCGCCCAGCCCGGGTTGCACGCAGGCACTTATCCGCGGGCGTCGTACGTGACGGTCCCGGACTGCGGCCACCTGATCGCCCTGGAACAGCCGGCGTTCCTGCTCTCCCGCGTCCTGGACTTCATCCGGACCCGGGTCCGGAGCGCCCCCGAAGTGCCCGACCAGTGGTGCGCGCTGCTCGCCTCCGAGCGGACCATCCCCGCCGTACGCCGATCGTTGGCGCTGCGAGCGATCCCCGACGACCCGGCGTACGCACCCAGCGTCCTGTCCCCGCAGCAACTGACCACCCTCCGGCTCCTCGCGGACGTCGTTGTCCCGCAGTCCGGTCCGGCGATCGATGTTGCCGCACGGGTCGATGCCCAGTTGGCCCGGGGCGAGGGCGACGGATGGCGGCCGAACGGGCAGCCCGCCGACCCGCAGGCCTACCAGGCAGGGCTGGATCATCTCGCCGACACCCAGATCGACCGGGGAACCGTCGAAGCTCTCATCGACGATGCGTGGTTCGAGGACGCTCGCGTCGACCTGGTCCGCCAGTGGCTCGGCCATCCGGCCTCGATGGCCCGGATCGGTTACGACGGATTCGCCGCCGGCTCCATCGCCACGGTCGGTCGAGGCTTCCATCTCATCGGCCCCGGGGAGCGCGACGCGTGGGAACCGAGTGAGTTGGGGACAGCGCTGTGAAGCTGGACGGGATGCGGCGGTTCGCACGCTCCGCCGAGGTCGACGCCGTCATCGTGGGCACCGGTGCGGGCGGTGCGCCCATCCTGGCGACGCTGGCTGCCAGAGGACTGGACGTCGTTGCGATCGAAGCGGGCCCGAATTTCGAGGTCACCGACTTCAGCGCCGACGAGGCGGACGCCGCGAAGATCAACTGGATGTCCGAGCGACTGTCCGGCGGCGACGACCCGACCGCGTTCGGTCCCAACAACAGCGGCCGCGGTGTCGGCGGCTCGACCCTGCACTGGGGAGCCTTCACGCCCCGGCCCGACCCGCGCGATCTACGGCTGCGCCAGACCACCGGCGAAGGTTGCGACTGGCCGGTGGACCCGCAGGAGATGACCGGATATCTGCGGCAGGCCGAACGCGACATCGGCGTGAGCGGCCCGACGCCGTACCCGTGGGATCCGGACCGGGTCTACGACCAGGCGCCGGTCGCCCGCAACGGTCCGGCCCGGTTGGTCGCGGCAGGATGCGAGGCGCTGGGCATCACCGCCACGGACGCCCCGGCTGCCGTGCTGTCCGCAGCGCGCACGCAACCCGGCTTCGGGCAGCGGCACACCTGCGTGAACTGCGGACAATGCCACCAAGGCTGCCGGTTCACCGCCAAGGGTTCGATGGACACCACCTATCTGCCGGCCGCGATCGCAAGCGGTGCTGAGATCCGGTCGGATTCGATGGTCACCGGCATCGAGCTCGATGCTCAGGGCCGTGTGGCTGCGGTGATCTACCAGCACGACGGCCGCACCCAGCGGCAGCGCTGCCGCACCCTGTTCCTGTGCGCCGGCGGGATCGAAACCCCCGGCTGCTCCTGCACACCGGCCTGGCCAACAGCAGCGGGATGGTCGGGCGCAACTTCCTGGCCCACGGCGGCACCCAGGTGTGGGCGCAGTTCGACGCGCCGATCCGCAACTACCGCGGTTATCCCTCCGCACTGATCACCGAGGATTTCGTCCGACCCCCGGATGCCGACTTCGCCGGCGGGTACCTGATCCAGTCACTGGGGGTGATGCCCGCGACGTACGCGACGTCCTTGGTGCGCGGCGGCGGCCTGTGGGGTGAGGAACTGATGACGGCGTTGGAGCACAGCCGGTTCACGGCGGGTATCGGGATCAACGGCGAGTGCCTGCCTTCGGATCGCAACCGACTCGAACTAGCCGACGAGACCGATGAATTCGGCGTCCCGCGGGCCTGCGTCAGCTTCAGCGCCGGGCCCAACGAACAGGCCATCGACGGCCACGCGACGCAGACCATGACCCGGATCATGGAGGCGGCCGGCGGACACCACCTGCGGGTGCTCGCGCGCACCGCGCACACCCTCGGGACCTGTCGCACCAGCGACGACCCGGCCGAGGGCGTCGTCGACGGCGACCTGCGAAGTCACGACGTGCCGAACCTGTGGATCTGCGACAACTCAGTTTTCCCCAGTTCGCTCAGCGCCAACCCGGGACTGATCACGATGGCCCTGGCGCTACGGACCGCCGATCGTTTCCTGGCGGGTTGAGAGGCCCGGCCGGCTGCTAGGCACCGACGTCAGGAAGCACCGACGTCGATCGGTATGGGGAGCTCGGTTGCCGCGGCGAGCACCTGGTCGCCCGCCACCCGCCAGTCGGCGGAGAGCGCGCTGACGCCGGGGATCGACGTACGGTCGCCCAGCGGACCGGCCACCAGTACCGGCGCCGAGTGCGCCAGCAGCTTCACCACGGCGGACCGGTGCCGCAGGCCGGCGGGCTTCATCCCCGACAGGACGCAGGCCTTGGCCGAGCACGAGCGCACCGCGGCGGCGGTCGCCTTCCACGGTGTATCGGCGCCCAGGACCACCGGGGTGAGCCCACGCTCCAGCAGCATCAGTGAGAACAGATGACTGGGCAGGTCGTGCAGCTCACCGGGCGGGCAGGACATCACGACCGGCGTCTGCACCTGGCTGCGGATCGCCGGGCGACGGAAGTCGGCCATGACCGAACGGATGATGCGCGAGGCATGGTGCTCGTGCAGAACGCTCAACTGACCGCTTGCCCACATGTCGCCGACCCGCCGCAGCACCGGAATGAGCACATCGGCGACCACGAGGTCGGTGCCGCCACTGCTCTGGAATCCCAGGATGAGTTCCCGCATCGTGTCGGCATCCAAACCCAGAATGGCGTCGAAGATCTCGTCGCGACCCTGCAACACGGTCGCCGCGTTGTCCGCCGAGTCGTGCACTGCCGGTCCCATCCGTAGGTGTGTGGCACAGCCGTACCAATTGCGAACCTATGCGCTCGCCCGACGGGCCCACCACGCCCCTACGGGGGAAGTGACCGATCCGTTACAGAGCGATCTCCGGCTTGATATCCGCGACCTTCCAGATCCGGCGCCGGTAGGCGGCCGCCGCCGTGAGCGCCAGGCTGCCGATCAGGTAACCGGCCAATACGAGTACGTCGGTGCGCACCTCACTGACCGGCGCGCCGTACATCAGGTGGCGCAGCCCGTCCACGGCGTAACTCATCGGCAGCACGTGATGGACGACCTGCAACGCCGGAGGCAGGGTCTGCCACGGGAACGTGCCACCGGCGGAAGCCAGTTGCAGCACCAACAACACCAGACCGAGCAGCTGGCCGACCGGGCCGAGCCACGCATTGAGTGTGTGCACGATCGCCACGAAGGTGACCGCGGTCAGCCCGAGGAACAGCAGCACCGGGATGCTCTCCAGCACGCTGATGTCCACGACCCGCACCACGATGGTCAACATCACCAGCACCTGTGCCACGGCGATCGCCGCCGGCGTGAGCCATCCGGCGAGCGCCGTGCGGCCCGGGCCCTGCCGGGCGGCGATGGCTCGCCGCGACAAGGGCCGCACCAGCAGGAACATCACGTAGGCGCCCACCCACGCGCCGATACAGCAGAAGAACGGGGCCAGCCCCGCGCCGTACGATCCGGCCTCGGCTTCGGCGACATCCTGGGTCTTGATCGGCGAAGCGATCGTGCTGGCCGTCGCGTTGCGACCGTCCTGATCGAGGTCGGGGATGGACCCCAGGCCCTCCCTCAGCCCGTCAGCCAGTTGCTTCGACCCGGTCACGGCCGAGCCGAGCCCCTTCTGCAGATCGCGCGCGCCGGTGGCCAGTTGCCCGGCACCGGTCTGTAGTTTGCGGGCGCCGCTGTCCGCCTGGCCGATGCCGGTCTGCAACTGGCGCGCCCCGCCGTCGACCTGCTGCGCACCCGAATGCAGTTGTTGCGCACCCGAGTTGGCCTTCGCCGCGCCGTCCTTGAGCTGGTAGGCGCCATCCCTTGCCTGTTGCTGGCCGGAGACCAGTCGGTTGCTGCCGCTCTGCGCGGTGCCGAGCCCGTCGACCAGTTTCTGGGAGCCGTCGACCAGCTGGTGGGCTCCCGTCGCAACCTGTTTCGAACCGCTCGCGAGCGTGTCCAGCTGTCCTTTGTCCTGCTGGACCTTGGTGTTCAGGTCGTCCAGCGGTTTGCGGACTTCGTCCAGTTTGGCCAGGATCTCCTGCTGCGTCGCTTCGGGTAGGCCCGAGGCCTTGAGCTTCTCGACCAGATCGGCGCGGATCGTGTCCAACTGACCGTGCGCGGTTTGCGAGGCGCCGGCGATCTTGTCGCCGATGTCGGCGATCTGCTGGTTGCCGGCTGCGACCTGGTCGGCGCCGCTCGCGAGTTTGACGGCACCTGTGTGCAAATCGGTGGCACCGGTCCGGGCGGTGCCGATCCCGGTGTTGAGCGTCTTCTGCCCGCTGAGCAACTGGTCCTCGGCGGTCGCGAGCCGGTCGGCGCCACTGGACAACGTGCTGGTGCCGTCGGCCAACTGTCCGCTGCCGGTGACCAACTGACCGGTCCCCGTCACCAGCTGACCCGACCCGGTCACCAGCTTGCCCGTGCCGTCGACCAGGGTGTCCGTGCCGGTCTTGAGCTGATCGGCTCCGGAGACGAGTTTGCCGGCCCCGCTCTGAGCCGAGAGCAGCCCCGTGTGCAGTTGATCGGCCCCCTCGCCGGCCTTCTTGATCTGCTGGTGGATGGTCGAGAAGCCCAGCAGGAAGCTGCTGGCTGCCTGTTCACTCACGTTCTGCTCGATCGATCGGGTGACCCTGCTCAGCACCTGGTCGGCGATGGTCGAGGACAGGTAGTTGTTGGCCTCATTGGTGGTCAGGATCAACGGGGCCCGGGTCGGGTTGAAGTCGGCGGTAGACGCCAGCGCGGCCGAGAAGTTCTTGGGAATGGTGAGCGAGAAGACGTACGAGCCGTCGCTGACTCCCCGGGCCGCCGTGTCGGCGTCGACCTCCTGCCAGTCGAACGAACCGTCGCCCTTCAGGTTCTGCGCGATCTGCGGGCCGACATGGATCGTGCCGCTGTTCTGCGACTTCGCCGGTTGATCCTGTACGACGACCGCGGCTTTGACCTGGCTCAGCGCGCCGTAGGGGTCTCGGTTGGCCCAGAGGTACAACCCGGCGTACAGCGTCGGGATCATCATGATCGCGACGACCGCCAGGGTCGGCCACTTACCGGAGGTCAGTCGGCGCCACTCGCTCAGCGCCATCCGGAATGCCTTCATGCCGCCACCCCGCCGATCCAGACCAGGCCTTCATGGGAGCGGACCGTGGGACTCGTCAGTTGCAAACAGACCGCCATCCCCTCGGCGGCAGCCGCTTGAGCGACCGTCAGTGCTTGGTCGTACGTCGTGCCGTACCGATCCGGGCAGCACACCACCAACGCTTCGATACCCGGGCGATGCGTCGCCATCTCGGTCAGCATCTCGATCCGGAACTGCCCGGACAGGTGCTCGATCCGGGTGTTGCGCAGCTCGTCGGCGTCGTGTTCGTGCAGCCAATGCGTCACGCCGGAGCGCCCGGCCGGCAGCTGGGCGATCGCCAGCTCCTCTCCGACGACGGTCTTGAGCGGCAGCACTTCGTCGGGGTCGCACACCTCGGGCACGTCCACCAGGGCGGTGATCCGGCGCAACCGGTGATTGTCCGACCGTCCGTCCACCAGGACCCGGCCTCGGTCCGGCGCCATCCGGCCCGACAGCACCAGGAGAGCGCGGTGTGGCCCGCACCCGGAATGCCCGCCACCACCGTGACCTCACCGGACTCGAGCGTCAGGCTGGTCGGCTCCAGGAGAACGCCATGCGGTCCGTCCACACTGACCTTGTCGGCATCGATCTGCATGACCATCAGTGTTTCACCGCTGCCCTACCCGCCCCGCCTCACGTGAGGGGCGCCGTGCCGCAGCTCACACCACCCGCCGGGGGATGTACGGGTCGAAAACCGGCTCGGTAGATTCACGACATCCCACCCCGCCCCGACACCACCCGCGCATCCTGCGCGGGTCGACGAAAGGGCACCACACAATGCCAAGTCTCCTGCTTGGTTCCATCAGCACTATCGCCGATACCTCTGAATTGCAACGGGATTCGTTCAACCAGGCGTTCGGCGAGCACGGTCTCGATTGGCACTGGGACCAGGCGAGTTACCGCGACCTCCTGACTGGCAACGGGGGAAGCAGCGGATCTCGCAGTACGCCGCCGACCACGGTGACAGCGTGGACGCCGGTGCGGTGCACGCCACGAAATCGTCGCTCTTCCAGGGCGCGCTGGCCGATGGTGTCCGCGCTCGGCCGGGCGTCGTGGATTCCGTTCGCGCTGCCCGAGAAGCCGGCTGGCGGGTGGCCCTGGTCACCACGACGGCGCGCGAGAATCTCGATGCGCTGTTCGACGGCCTGGGCGGAGAGCTCACCGCTGACGACTTCGATGTGATCGTCGACAGTGGCAGCGTCTCCGAGGGCAAACCCGACCCCGCCGCCTACGAATACGCGCTCGAAACCCTGGGCGAGGATCCCGCCGCCGCGGTCGCCGTCGAGGACAACGTCGGTGGTGTCGCCGCGGCGAGAGCCGCGGGGGTGAGCGTGTTCGCGTTCCCCAACGAGAACACTCGCGAGCATGATTTCGGCGCAGTCGAGACGATCGACGTGCTGGTGCCGGCGGACCTCGGCGTCTCGTTCGACGCATGAGCGCGACATCCCCCGACACCGTCCTGACGGTGTCGGACTCGACGTTCCGGGTTGCGGCCGTCGAGCGGATCGACTACTCGCTGAGCATCGTCGACAGCGTCTTCGCTCCTGAGCAGCCGCACCTGGCGGAGATCTTCCAGCCGTGGTCACGTTGCCTGGCCGTCGTCGACGACGAGGTGGAGCGCATCTACGGCGACCGCATGCGCTCCTACTTCGCCGCTCACGGCATCGCGCTGACCACCTTCGTGCTGTCCATCGACGAGACCGGCAAGACGATGCGCACCGCCGAGCGGATCGTCGATGCCATGGGTGCCTTCGGACTGGTCCGCAAGGAGCCGGTGCTCGTGGTCGGTGGCGGATTGTCAACGGACGTAGCCGGTTTTGCCTGCTCGATGTTCCGCCGGTCGACCAACTACGTGCGCATCCCCACCACGTTGATCGGACTCATCGACGCCAGCGTGGCCATCAAGGTGGCGGTCAACCACGGCCACGCCAAGAACCGGTTGGGCGCGTTCCACGCCAGCCAGCAGGTCATCCTGGACTTCGACTTCCTGGGCACCCTGCCGACGGATCAGATCCGCAACGGGATGGCAGAGATCATCAAGATCGCGACCGTCGGCAACGCGGCCATCTTCGAGCTGATGGAGAAATACGGCGAGGACCTGCTGGACACCCGGTTCGCCCGGGTGGACGGCAGTCCGGAGTTGCGGCGGATCGCCGACACCGTGACCTACGAGGCGATCCGCACCATGTTGGAGCTCGAGGTACCGAATCTGCATGAGCTGCAGCTGGATCGGGTGATTGCGTTCGGCCACACGTGGAGTCCTACGCTCGAACTGACCCCGCAGCCGCCGTACTTCCACGGTCACGCGATCAGTGTCGACATGGCGCTGTCCACGACCATCGCCGCGCTCCGGGGATACGTGGCGGAGAGCGAACGCGACCGCATCTTGTGGTTGTTCAGCCGGCTCGGCCTGTCGATCGACAGTCCGCACCTGACGGCCGGGCTGTTGCGGGACGCGACGCGGTCGATCATCCAGACCCGCGACGGGCTGCTGCGAGCCGCGATGCCGCACCCGATCGGTGACTGCATCTTCGTCAACGACCTGACCGACGAAGAGCTGGCTGCGGCGTTGCACGAGCACCGCATCGTCTGCGGCCGGTATCCGCGCAACGGGATCGGTGTCGAGGCCTTCGTCGGGTCCGGCGCCGTGTCCAAAACATGAGCACAGTGAGTGCCCCGGGGCAGGCCCGGCCGGTGACCCCGGTCGGGCTGCTCGCCGACCGGCTCGAGGCGCTGGCCGTCCGGGCCGAGTGCGAAGCGCCCGGGTTGGCCGGCGAACTCACCGAGCTCACCCGCCTGGCGGGTGGATTGGAGTCGTACGTCGATCGGCACACCTCACCCGCCGGCCGGAATCTGGTGGACCTCGCCGCCGCCACCGCTCGCCACGACTGGACTGCGCACGCCGGGACCGGGTTGGAGCAGGAGATGCTCTCAGGTCATGTCGAAGGACAATTCCTGCAGATCCTGACCGCGGCCACCGGAGCCCGGAGAGTTCTGGACGTCGGAATGTTCACCGGGTACTCCGCGCTCGCCATGGCACAGGCGCTGCCGGACGGTGGCCGGGTGGTCGCCTGCGAGGTCGACGCCCGGGTCGCGGCGATGGCGTCGGCATCGTTCCGCGCGGCGACCCACGGTGACCGCATCGAGATCCGCCTCGGGCCGGCCGGTGACACTCTCCGCGAGCTGGCCGGGGCCGGGCAGCGGTTCGACCTGGTCTTCATCGATGCGGACAAGGCCGGGTACGCCGACTACCTCAGCGTCGTCCTGGACGCGCTCCTGGCACCCGGCGGTCTGATCGTCGTCGACAACACCCTGATGCAAGGTCTGCCCTGGACCGCTCCAGGAAGTACGCCCAACGCGCATGCGATCGGAGCCTTCAACGACGCGGTCACGGCCGACGATCGCGTCCGGCAGGTGCTGCTACCGCTTCGCGACGGCATCACCCTCATTCAGCGAATCTCCGAAGGCTCGACGTGATCGTCCGCGAAACCCATCTGCAGCCCCTCGGCCTAAAGTCGAGGGGGTCGATCTGCGCACCATGGCCGACGATGACGTGCCGGGGCTGCGCTCACGACTGGCCGACCACGGCGTGCTGGTGTGGCGCGACCAGCAGGTCGACGACGACAATTTCCTGCACTTCCTGCGCTCCTTCGGAGATCTGCTCTTCACCGCCGGTGAGACCCCCGTCGACGGCTTCCCCGACCTCAATGTCATCACCAACGTGGCCCGGATGACACCGCCGCGCAGCGTGTTCCACGTGGACACCAGCTACGTGACCGAACCGCCGGCGTACACGGCGCTGCGGACCGTGCACGTGCCCGACCGCGGCGGCGAGACCCTCTTCACCAACCAGTACCGGGCCTATGACACTCTCCCGGCCGACCGGCGAGAGCTGCTCGCGGGACGCACCATCACCCACCGCGTCAGCGGCGTGAGCGCGCAGGACGCCGGTGATCAGACGCAGGCGGAGCACCCGGTCTTCCGGGTCCACCCGATCTCCGGTCGCACCAGCCTTTACCTGTCGACACCGGAGCGCTGCGTGGCGGTCAGCGGTATGGACCCTGCGCAATCGCAGGCCGCCGTCCAGGAGTTGTTCGAGCACTCGACGGCATCGCACAACGTGCTGCGTCACCGGTGGCGACCGGGAGACGTGGTGATGTGGGACAACGGGTGCGTCCTGCACAAGGCGGACCACTCCGGCGTGCACGGCGATCGGGTCATGCACCGGGGCATGGTGGCGAGGTACGCCGCGTGAGAGTGCCCGCGCAGCTCACTTCCCGCGCCCGGACAGCGGGTGCCCTCGTGCTATTGCAGTCCGCGTTGCCGGTGAACGCCGCTCTGACCGCTGCGTGGTGGCTGCGCGGCCTCGTTACAACGCCGCCGGTGATGGATCGCGCGGCGACACCGCTGACCGTTCTGCTCAGCGGGGGCAAGATGACCAAGGCACTGCAATTGGCCCGGTCGTTCCACGCCGCCGGTCACCGCGTCGTGCTGGTCGAGCAGGACAAATACCGCTGGAGCGGACATCGCTTCTCCCGCGCGGTCGACGCCTTCCACACGGTGCCGAAACCGCAGGACTCCGACTACGCCGCAGCACTCCTGCGGATCGTGCGGGCCGAAGAGGTCGACGTCTATGTGCCCGTGTGCAGCCCGGCCTCGAGTGTGCCCGATGCACAGGCTGCGGCGCTGCTCGCACCGTACTGCGAAGTGCTGCACGGGGACGCCGATATGATCGCCCGGCTGGACGACAAGGAGCGGTTCGTCGCATTGGCCGACACCCTGGATCTGCCGGTCCCGGATTCGGTGCGGGTGACCCAGCCAGCGCAGGTCGGTGCGTTCGACTTCGCGGGCGGCCACCCGCCGTACGTGCTCAAGAGCATCGGCTACGACCCCGTGAACAGGCTGGACCTCACCCCGTTGCCTCGCGAAACCAGCCAGCAGACAAACGAATTCGCGGAGAGCAAGCCCATTGACGAGGACCATCCGTGGGTGATGCAGCAGTACGTCGAGGGGACCGAGTTCTGCACCCACGGCACGGCCCGTGACGGCAGACTCCAGGTGTTCGCCTGCTGCCCGTCCTCGTCGTTCCAGGTGAACTACCGGCACGAGGACAAGCCGGCGATCGAGGACTGGGTGCGCACGTTCGTCGGCCGGCTCAGGCTGACCGGACAGTACAGCTTCGACTTCATCGAGGACCCCGACGGACACGTCTACCCGATCGAGTGCAACCCACGCACGCACTCGGCCATCACGATGTTCTACGACCACCCGGGCCTGGCGAGTGCCTATCTGGATGACCAGCGGGCAACGATCGTGCCGACCTCGACGTCCCGGCCGACGTACTGGCTGTATCACGAGGCGTGGCGGCTGATCCGCGGCGAAGGCTCTCGTCGCGAGCGGTTGGGCATCATCCTCGAGGGCCACGATGCGATCCTGTCCATGCACGATCCGTGGCCGTTCTTCATCGAGCACCACGTCCAGATCCCGCTGCTCTTGTGGCGAAACCTGCTGTCCGGCAATGGTTTCCTCCGGATCGACTTCAATATCGGCAAGCTGGTCGAGGCGGCCGGCGACTGATGCGGCGGGTCCTGCACCTGACCGGATCGCCGACCGACGAAGAATTCGCGGACCTGTCGCGGCTCTACGCCGCGGACTGTCTGCGCGCGGTCGCAGATCCCGGTCGCTACGAGATGTTGATCGCGGATGTGCAACCCGATGGGTCGTGGCGCTTTCCGGCGTCGCTGGAGGCGGCCGAACTGTCGGGCGCGCGCTCGCTGCCGATCACCGACGCATTGGTCCGGATCAGTCAGTGGCGACCGGATGTCATTGTGCCGCAATTGTTCTGCCCGGCCGGCATGACCGACTACCGCTCGATCCCGCCGCTGCTGGGCCTACCCATGATCGGCAACCCGGCCGCGGTGATGGCGCTGGGCGCCGACAAGCCGGCCGCCCGCGCCGTCGTCGCCGAGGCGGGCGTGTCCGTGCCGGACGGATTCGTCGTACGTCGCGACAAGACTCTCGCGGCCCATGACCGCTGGCCGGTCGTGGTAAAGCCGGCATCCTCGGACAACTCCTGGGGTTTGTCGCTGGTCACCTCGGCATCCGGGCTGCCGGCAGCGCTCGAACGTGCCTGGCAATGGGGCGATGCTGCGCTGGTGGAGGACTTCGTGCCCCTGGGTCGAGAGGTGCGTTGCGGGATCATCGAGCGCGACGGCGAGTTGGTGGGTCTGCCCCTGGAGGAGTACGCCGTGGACGCGCGCACCGCGCCGATCCGCACTGCCGAGGACAAGCTCCGCCGAGGAGGGGACGGCGAACTGGAGCTGGTCGCCAAGCAGGCGGACCGGGCGTGGATCGTCGACCCGCACGATCCGGTGGTCGGCCCGGTCCACGATGCGGCCCGTCGCGCCTACCGCGCACTGGGCTGCCGGCAGTACGGCCTGTTCGACTTCCGGATCGATCCCGCCGGGCGACCGTGGTTCCTGGAAGCGGGGCTCTACTGCTCGTTCGCGCCGAGCAGCGTGATCGTCACGATGGCGCGGGCCGCCGGCATCAGCGTGCGGGACCTCTTCGGTGAGTGCATCAGCGGCGCCATCGACGCCTGAGCCAGCCGATCGGCGTACGGCGATAATTCGCTTAGCGCAGGGCGTCAAGCCACCGGGGGCTGCCGCTAAGGTCGTCCGATCGACGTCCTTCAGCGCCGCATACTTGCTGGCACGCTGTCTACGGCGCATGAGGTTGAGCGGGGGTGAGGCGATGTTGCGGCGACCACGATTGCCTCGTACGCCGGCGGTTGCATCGTGGCGACCATCCCGCTGGTACTCCGCACCCCTGGCGGTCATCGCGATTTCCGCGGCGGTCGGGCTGCTCGTGATCGACCTGCGCTCGGTGTGGCCGTTCGCCATCGCTCTGCTGTTTGTCGCGGGATGCACGTTCGGACCACGGGTCACGTTGTACGAGGACTCCCTGGTCGTCCAGGGCATCCTCCGGCGATCAGTAATTCCTATCGAAGAGATCGCCGAGCTGACCAGCAGTCAACGGGGCGCCACCGTTGACTGGGGTCAATACCGCCTCCAACGCGAAGCGCTGACCGGCATTTTTGCTGGTCAGCGCCCTGTGATGGAGCCGCCTATCGGAATCGAACCGATGACCTATTCATTCCTCCCGAGCGTTTCCGCGAAGATGCACCACGGTGCAAAAGGCCGCCGTTCCGGGGAATTCTGGGGTTTCTACGGATCAGTAAGGAGCGCACGGGAGCACCAAAATCCACTCAAACGTGTCACAAACGTGTGACTCCTGGGACGTGGACCAGCGCGCCCACATCGATCAGGCCCTTCATCAAGCTGGTGGGGATGAGATGCGCGTGGCTTTCACCGACCCTGCTTAAAATCTCACCCTTTCGCGTCCGGTCGCTGGTACGGAGCGATCGACGTCCCTCTCGTTTGGTGACGCTGTATGGCAGGCTGAATCGCCATGAGCGCCAAAGACCTGCTGATCGAGATGTTCGACCGAATGGTCGTCGCCAAGGACGCCAGCCTGCTCGAGCACTACTACGACCCCGGCTTCCGGCTCGCCACCAACGGCGCAACCCAGACCTATGCCGAGTTCGCTGCGGGTCACGAAACCGTCTACGCAACTGCCATTGGCTACGACATCAGGTACGACGACGCGGCCTGGGTCGAGGGGGCCGACCGCGTGGCGGGTCGGGTATGGATCACCACGACCCGGCCCGGTGAGGAACCCACCGAGGTCGAGGTCGTTCTGATTGCGACCTTGAAGGACGGTCGCATCCACCGGCTGTGGGAGCTGACCTGGCCGGACTGGTCGCAGCTAAAGGCCTTCGAGTCCTACCAGGAGGCGGCCGGGTCGATGCGCACCTAACCGGGACGCAGACGAGCGAACCCGCTGCACCCAACGGGATGCAGCGGGTCCCAGCCCGAACCTCGTCAGACGATGGCCATGGCGGCCTTCTCTTCGGCCATTTCACCGTGCTTGATGGTGAGCAGGCTCATCACCAGCACCGTGCCCACCAGGACCATCATCGCCGACGCCCAGAAGCCGTGCGTGGAGCCGTAAGTTTGGGCCGTCAGCTGGATGTGGTGCGTTGCCGCAGCGATCTGCTCCCGGGTCGGTAGGTGACCTGCCGCAGCTGCCGTCTGCGCCACGACTTCGCGACGGCAGCTAGCTCGGTCCCACGCTGGGTGACGAAGTAAGTGAACACCGTTGTCAAAGCGGCAATTCCAAAGGACTACCGGGACGCTCAGAGCGCCGTGCCTCTGGACTTCCCACACTCGCCTCGGGGTTGCCAGTTACGAGAAAAGTTCGTGCACCTTGGTCTGGTCGTAGAATCCGATCACCTCACTGATCTGCTCTCCGGTGACGTGGATCAACCAGCAGTAATCGAGGCTGTAGTCCGTGCCGTTGCGCCCCTGACCGCCCGAGCCTCGGAACTGCACGGCGGCCCATTCGCCGTCGCCAATGATCCGAACCACGTCTGCACGCGGCCAGCTCACGAGATGGTCATCCAGCGGATGATAGACCCCACCGATGTAGGCCTGCTTACCACGGAAGACCCCCGAGACCGGTGACTCTCCGGTAGCCGTCCACACCATGTCGTCGCTCAAGACATCGAGAAATACTGCGGCGTCGAACCCTGTCCGACTCAGTTCAGCGAACCAACGCTGAAGGAACTGCTTGGCAGAAACTGTGGTCATCTGGTGATCCTTCGACATCGTGCTGCTGAGTGGTGGGCGTTGAGCTGGTTCTCGATGTGTTCCTGGCCGGTGGTGTATGGCGGCGGGCGCTCAGTCCAGCCGGCCGTCGACGTACCGCTGGATCGTGGGGCCGACCGCGGCGATCACTTCGTCGTCGGTCATGCTCGCGAGGGGCTCGACACCCCAGACATATCGCGCCATGGCGAAGCCCAGGAGCTGGGAGGCGATCAGACTAGCCCGGCGCTGGGCGTCGTCGGCGTCCGTCCCGATCGTCGCCGGCCCCATCAGCTGGTTCTGGATGAGACCGCGCAACAGGTCGCGGGTATCGGCGTGGTGGGCCGCAGTGAGCACCATCGCACGCAGGAAGGCGGAGGCATCCGGATCGCTCCAGTTGGCCATCGTGACGGTCACCAGGGCCGTGCCGAGCGCCCCCGCGGGGGTCTGCCACGCCTCGCGGATGCGGTCGCGCATCGCGGGAGGTACCTGGAGGCAGGCGGCGAGGAGCGCCTCTTTATCCCCGTAATAGTGATAGACGAGCCCCGGATCGACGTCGGCACCCCGTGCGATCGCGCGGATGCTGGTGCCCTGATACCCGTTCGCGGCGAACGCGTCGCGGGCGACGGCGAGGATGCGTGCGGCCAGCACTCCCCGTTCATCGCGCGGGCCCGGCTTGAGGTCATCCGAGTGCTCCGCGGAAGCTCTGCGCTCCCTGTCTGATCTTGACATTGTTTCATCATACCGTGAGACTAGTCTCACCGAACCGTGAAACACTGGCGCACTATAGGGAGACTCCATGCGCGTCGCAGGCATCGAACCGGGACAGCGCCACCTCAACGGCCCACAGACGACGGGGCGGACCTACCGCAATCTGTCCGCACCCGATCACGTGATGACCCATGACTTCGATGTCGCCGCCCCCATGCGCGACGGCGTCGACCTCATGGTCGACGTGTGGAGCCCGGAGGAACCGGGCCGGTATCCCGTGCTCGTCTCCGCCTCGCCCTACCCGCGACAGATCCAGGACCTCGGCGCACCCATGGGCTTCATCGAAGCCGGGGCGAGCGACTTCTTCGTCCCGCGCGGATACGTGCACGTGATCGCGAACCTCCGCGGTACGGGCGGCTCGGGCGGCGTGTTCACTCTGTACGACGGCCAGGAGCGCAAGGACATGTACGACCTCGTCGAGTGGGCGGCCGCGCAGGAATGGTCGGACGGCAACGTCGGCATGATCGGCATCAGCTACTTCGCGGGCACCCAGCTCGAGGCCGCCGTCGAGCAGCCTCCGCACCTGCGCGCGATCATGCCGGTGGCCGTGAGTTCCGATCTGTACGAGGCGACGAGCCACCACGGGCTCGTGAGCACCGGCTTCATCTCGCCGTTCATCTCCATGGTGGGAATCACGGCGGAACGGACGGACGCGCTGTGGCGCGGGAAGGTCCTCAATGCCGCTCGCCACGTCCTGAACACGCCCGCTCTGCACAAGAAGTTCGGGCGGATGAACGGCGAGGCGGCCGTGGTCCTGCTCAAGCGCCTCATGAAACTTCATCACGACCCGTACCCGTGGGACGATATGTGGCGCGACGGGGTCGTCGCCCATCAGCTGCACGACGAGTGGTGGGATGACCGCAATCTGCTCCCCCTGCTCGATCGGGTGCGCGTACCCGTCTACCTCGGCTGCGACTGGGAGAACGTGCCCCTGCACCTCCCCTCCACGTTCCCGACCCGAGCGGCGCTCACCTCGGCGCCTGAGGTTCGCGTCGCGATGCTCGGCGACTTTGGCCTCACCTGGCCGTGGGAGAGTCTGCACATCGAAGCGCTCGCCTGGTACCACCACTGGCTCAAGGGCCGGGACACCGGCATCCTCGAGGGTCCGCCCATCCGGTACGTCGTCCCCGGCGCCGATGTCGACGGAGATGCCGCGTGGCGCAGCGCCGATACGTGGCCGCCCGCCGAGTCGCACCTGCAGGAGTGGACGCTAGCCGCCGACGGGACACTCACCACGCAGGCGCCGGCGGACACCGACGGCGAACGCGTCTTCATGACGCTGGGCGCGGGCCTCAATCGGCCGGTGGCGAGCCCGACCGATCCGCCGTCGTCACTCGACTGGACGAGCGCTCCGCTCGCCGCCGACCTCGACGTCGTCGGCGACATCGAGCTGGCGCTGGACGCCACCATCACAGCCCCCGATGCAGGCTGGTTCGCGGTGCTCTCCGACGTCGGCCCCGACGGCACAGCGACCCCAGTGACCGCGGGCTACCTGCGCGCCTCGCTGCGGCGCGTCGACGAAGCGGCCAGTCGGCCCGGCGCTCCCGAACTGCCGTGCACCACAGCGGAGGCCGTGCCCGTCGGCGAACGCGTGCACTACCGCATCCCGATCGTGTCCAACGCGCGCCGCTTCCCGGGCGGCCACCGTGTGCGGATCACGGTGTTCGGCGACGATCAGCCCGACGACACGCCCGCGATCATGGGGTTCCGGCATGCCAGCGTCGGGACGAGCTCGATCAACCGCGTCGCCGCGACCTCCCGGCTGCTGCTCCCGGTGCTCGGCTGACCGCGTTCCCGCGGCTGGTCCTGGCATCGGATTGTCGGCGGGTACGTTGAGTCGAGGACGACAGGAGCGCGTATGACTGACGGAGCCACAGCGACGCAGCGAAAGGTGTCCGTGGTGCTCTTTGACGGCTTCGAACTCCTCGACGTGTTCGGCCCGGTCGAGCTGCTCAGCGTTCTGCCCGACCGGTTCCGTGTTGCGATGGTGGCCACCGAGGCAGGCCTGGTCGCGAGTTCCCAGGGCACCCGGGTGGAGGCGACCGAGAGTCTCGCAGCGGTCGCCGATGTCGACATCGTCCTGGTGCCGGGCGGCATCGGATGGCTGAAGGTAGTGCACGACAACGACTTCCTCGATCAGCTGCGGACCTTCGTCGCCGGTGCCGCTTTGGTGACCTCGGTGTGTACCGGCTCGGCCGTACTGGCCGCCGCGGGACTGCTGGAGGGGTATAGCGCTACGTCGAACAAGCGGTCCTTTGATCGCGTTGTCCAGCATGGCGATTCGGTGACATGGGAGCGTCGGGCCCGGTGGGTGCAGGACCGCGATCGGTGGACCTCGTCCGGTGTTGCCGCCGGCATCGACATGACCGCGGCACTCATCGGTCATCTCTTCGGGGACGAGGTGGCCAAGCACGCCGGAGAGGTCATCGAGTACGAACCGCAAACCGATCCCCACTACGACGTCTTCTCCGATCGCTAGGTGCCACCGGTGCGCGTCGAGATCAGTGTGCGACGCAGCAGCCTGGAGGCTGCGTGCAGCAATGCCGGACGATGGGGTTCCGACGACACTGCGGTCGTTGTTCGTCGTCCCCTGGACTGACTTGATCCCGCGACCGATTTCCGTACGTACCGGGTCACCGTCGAACCCCACCGCGATCTTTAGGGCACAACCCTAGGGTTATCCGTCAACGACCGGCCGACGATCAGATGGTCACTGATCGACCGACCCGAGGAAGCCCGAACCCGACATGTACACGACCAAGCACTCAGCCTGCTCCACCACCCACCGTCTGGCACTGGTGGCGGCCGTGCCGCTGTCGGCGGCACTGCTGCTCAGCGGCGCCGGCGCCGCCAGCGCCGCCCGCTTGCCGGAAGGGTCGTCGGGGACGACCTCGATCAGCTGGACCATCGTCAACACCACCGGGGTGAATCTGACCCTGGCCACGGCCAGCAACCCCTACGGGCACTGGCAGAAGCGGCCGGTGAACTTGGCCTCAGGTCAGTCCGAGACCATTTCGGACTACTCCGACAACATCGCAGGCGCGGAACTGAAAGTGACCTACACCGAACCCACCGGACAGAGGATCACGATGACGCTGACCGACCCGATCGCCGGGGACGACACCCTGACCGGGTCCTCCAACGACTCCACCATCGGGTTCGACAACTCGCTGAACCATGGCTACCACGTCTCCGGGACCACCGAGATCAACCAGGGACGCGTCACGTTGGACACCCCTGGGGGCCCTTCCAGTACGTCGTACCCGCCGGGGTCACCCAACTGCAGGTCAAGATGTCCGGCGGGGCAGGCGGCGGGTCCCACGGCCCGAACACGAGCAACGTCACGGATGGCTACGGCGGTGACGGCACGGAACTGAGCGGTATCATCCCGGTCACCCCCGGTGAGGTATTGGATGTCGCCGTCGGTGGTGCGGGTGGGACCAGCGGCTCCACCGGGGCGGCAGGAGGCTGGGGTGAGACTCTGAACGGCCAGAACTTCTCTGGTGGCAGCGGCGCCAACGGTGGCGGCGGCGGTGGCGGCGCCTCGGTCATCTCCGAGAACGGCACACCGCTCGTGGTGGCCGCCGGCGGCGGTGGCGGGGGCCTGGGCCAGCCGATCACCAGAATAAACAGCAACCCCCTTCAGGGGGCGAACGGTGGCTACAACGCCAATGGCAATTCGTTGGTCGGCATCCCTGGGTATGGTCCAGGCGGCACGGGCGGTCAGTTCGGCGGCCAGACCGTCAGCCAGGGACAGTCCGTGGCCACCGGGCAGGACGGGGAGCCGGCGGCGGCGGGGTGCTCGGCGGCGGCGCCGGCGGCACCGACAGCACGGACAAGGTCGGCGGCGGCGGCGGCGCAGGCACCTCACTGGTCGACACCCTGACCGTCGGCGCCGACTCATCGTCCTACCCGGGCAACGTCAACGGACAGATCCTCCTCACCCCATACTTCTGATCCCACCAAACAGGCCGCCCGCGGCCCATCGCATTGCCAACACCGGCCCCGGCAGCAGGCAGCGACGAACCCGAATCCTCATCCACCGTTCAGGTTTAGGTGACCATCATGACAATCACAGCCAACGAAGCCCCCATCCACTTCGCGTCCCACGCGCGGCTCACTCTCGATCGACTCGACGCCGACGCGCCCGACCGCATCGTCTGCACCGATTCGACGGGTCCTCATACCGCAGCAGACTTCGCGACACAGATCCGTCGGTTCCGGCGCGCACTAACCCGGCAGGGAATCGGCCACGGGCACATCGTGGCCCTCATCGCCCCCAACACCGCGGCCGCCGTGGCGATTCGCTTCGCCGCCGGCCTTCGCGGCGCGGTCACCGTGCTGTGCCCGGACGCCGATACGCCAACTCGACTCAACGCGTTTCTGGCCGCCATCGACCCACAGACGATCGTGGTGTTCGATGCGGCGGTCGCCGCCACCATCGCCGACGCCGAGAACCGACGAATCCTCCTGGCGGACGGACCGGACGGCATCGTGGCGGCGGACGATGAGGTAGGCGAGGACGAGAAGGAGAATGTCGCGGTCGCGCCCGACGACCACTTCGTACTCGTTGCCACCGGCGGCACGACCGGCGTCTCCAAGGCCAGCATTCGCGACGCCGCAACGTATTTACGCCTGATCAATGGACCCAGCGATCCGACGCGTCGGCAGTTGGTGTGCACCCCGCTGGCCTACATCGCCCAGACGGCCGTCGACCAGACCCTGCTGGCCGGCGGCGTCGTCGTGCTGCACGACAGCTTCGATCCGCGGCACGTCCTCCAATCCATCGATCGCGACCGCATCACCCACGTGGCACTTGTCGAACCTCTGCTCGTTGAGCTCGTTGACTGCCCGCAGCGTTCGGCACACGACCTGTCCTCGCTGCGTGCCATCATTCACGTGGGCGCCGACGCGCCGCCCGAGTTGCGACACCGACTGCTCACCGCGCTCGGCCCAGGAGTTCTCGTGCATGTATACGGCGCCAGCGAATTCGGCCCGGCATGTGTGCTCGCGGGCAACGACTACTCCTTGGATCGCCCTGACCTGCTCGGCAGTGCCGGGCGACCGTTACCTGGTTTCGAGGTGCGCGTCGTCGACGAGTCCGGTGAGCTGATCGGCCCCGGGCAGATCGGGCGCATTGAGGTGCGATCTCCAAGCGCGGCAAGCGGCTATCGGGGCAGCCCGACCGAATCCGACCGGTTCGGGGCTGACGGTTGGTTCCATGGCAGCGACTTCGGGGAGCTCGACGCGGCTGGGTACCTGCACGTGCGCGGTCGCGGAACCGACCGGCGGATGATCGACGGACGTCCGACCTGGCCCGTTGACATCGAGAACCCGTTGTGCAGCCATCCGGCGGTACGGTACGCGGTCGCGGCGCCGGTCGACGCCACGTCCTTCGCGGCCTGGGTTGTCCTTGCTCCCGGCCAGGCCATCTCCGACGTCGAACTGCGTCGGTACCTGTGCGCAGTCGGCGGTCCGCAGTTCGCCTCCGTTCCAGTGACCTCGGTGCCGGTCATACCGGTTACCGAGCAAGGTAAACCCGACCGTCAGACGCTGCTGCGCGGAGGCGGCTTCAGTGCTGGGCGGTTACCGCTCTGAGTTCTCGACGACCACGAATACCCAACTTGGCGTAGGAGTTTCCGAGATGGTACTCGACCGCCTTGACGCTGACGAAAAGCGTTGCGGCGATCTCCTTGTTGGTCCGCCCCTCGGCCGCCAAGGTCACCACGTCGCTCTCCCGGTCGGTCAGCCTGGCGAGCGTGGTGACGCGGCGATCCGGTGCCGGAGCTGCGATGACGGTGTCCGCTGAGTCGTCGAGTTCGGCGAGATAGGCGGCGGCGCCGGCGTCGGTGAGGAGGCGCCGGGCCACGGCCTGCTGTTCATGCGCCGACCGGCGACGACCACTCGCCCGCAGAAACGCAGCGTGGGAGCGGCGGAGCGCCGCCCGGTCCAAGATCGGGTGATGGGGAGTCTCGGTGTTCGACGCAGCCGCAAACTCTGTCGCCGCAGCCGAGGAGTCGCTTTCCATCATTGTCATTCGGGCCGCCAGCCAGTGCAGCTGCATCGCTAGATCGAGTCGCCGGCGAGTGGCCGCCGCACGCAACGCAGCCAGCTCGGTCCGGGCACCGTCGAGGTCACCCAGATCGAGGCGGGCGGCGATCAGCGAGGGCCAGAAGAAGAGGGGATGAGCCGGCGGCAATCGGGTTCCACCGTCGTGCGTCAACGGCGCCAGCGCCTCGACCACGCCGCGGCTGTCTCCACCGGCCTCGGCCAGTGCGGCACGTGCGCAGGCGATCATGCCGATGGCGTCGGCGGTTGCCACCAATCGCGCGACGTCCGTTCCCTGGTCGATGTGACGCCGCGCGACGACCTGGTCGCCACGGCCTGCATGGATCATCGCGGTGATGGCGTGGGCCTGCGGAGTGATCCACAGTTGGGATTCGTCAGCGGCGAGATCGAGGGCGGAATGAGCGCTGACCAGGGCGCGGTCCCAATTCCCGAGAACGTAGTCGCAGTGTGCCAGGATCACGTGACTCTGCGCCCGCCGGTCCCCCATCAGCGGGGAGAGTTCGCCTCTGAGCACACCCTCGGCCAACCGCAACCACCGTGCCGATTCGGCGAACCGGCCGGCGAAGTAGTTCTGCATCCCGCGAGCCCAGGCCAGGTTGACGTCGAGTGCGTCGGTGGGCCACGGGTCGGGGTATCGGGACAACAACAGGTCCAATCCGGCTACACCGCCCTCGGCTTGACCGGCCGCACCCACCGCCACGAAGGTCGCGAACTGCGCCTCAGGTGAATCGGGCGCGCTGAGAGCGAGCGCGGCGTTCGCATGCCGGATGCCGTCGTCGCCGCGGGTCTGGGTGTTGGACAGGACGCTCAGCGCCAAGTGAGCGCGAGCGCGCTCGGCGGCCGGCGCGTCCAGTTCTGCGGCCACCAGCAGGTACTCCTCAGCTTCGGGCAAGCGGCCGGATTGCCAAGCAAGCCAGCCCAATTCAATGTTTCGCTGGGCTGATACCGGGCACGCACGCAGCCGCGGCTCCAGGGCTCTCATCTCCGCCAGGTGCCGGCCGTTCATGTATCCCCGGCCGGCCGCCAGGACGCGGCGCGGCATATCATCACCCGCACCGATGTCGGCAGCCGCGGTCAGATAGGCACCAGCCAGTGTCGGATCAGTGGTGCGCGCCGCGACCCCATCCAGTTCGGCCGCCAGATCGGGGTCGAAACGGTCGGCCGCCGCAATGCGGTGATGAAGCCGCCGCGCGGGGTCAGTCGTCGCCGTTGCCCACGCCAGATGCAGGTCCCGTCGTCGCGCCGGTGCGAGGTTGTCGTAGACGGCAGCTCTGTAGAGCGGGTGGACAAACCGCACGCGGTGCATCGGATCGCGAGGTGTGTGGGCCAGGAGGCCGCCGCGCATTGCATCGGCGAGGGCGGCGGACGTATCCGGGGACCGTCGGCGACCCCCATCGCCGTACCGAGTTCGATGAGTCCAGCCGCTCCGCCCGCGACTGCCAGCGCCTCGACCAGCCGACGCGCCTGCTCAGGCAATGACTGCACGCGGCCTTCGACGCTCTGTGACAACGATCGCGGTGCGGGCAGCGGCGCGACGCCGTTGAGGTCGGCGGGACCGAGCTCGGTGAGCAGGGTGCGTACGTGCAGCGCCAGGCCCCCTGTCTGATGATGAAGGCGCGCAGCCGCATTCGGGCCCAGAAGCACGCCATGGGCCGCCGCCATGTCACCGACCTCGGAAACGCTCAGAGCGCCGACCAGAAGGTGCCGACCACGATCCGGGTCGTCGACGAGCCGCCGCCATGGCGAATCTGGCGGTAGCCCACCAGGTCGGGTGGTCACCACGGCAAGCACCCGGTCGCCCATCGTCAGCCTGCGCAGCGCGGTCGACAGGACAGCCGACGATATCGCATCGGCCCAGTGCAGATCCTCGATAACCAGCAGTACCGGCCCGTCGGACTGTCGCTCGCCCAGTAGAGCCAGAAGTTCCTGG
This sequence comes from Branchiibius cervicis, assembly GCF_042661605.1. Taxonomy (NCBI): domain Bacteria; kingdom Bacillati; phylum Actinomycetota; class Actinomycetes; order Micrococcales; family Dermacoccaceae; genus Branchiibius; species Branchiibius cervicis. The sequence goes on along the minus strand of NZ_JBHSWJ010000002.1, from coordinate 308,898 downwards.
CCAGCACCCAGCGGTGTGCGCGAATCGAATTCGCCCAGTTGCGCGACCAACCACATCGATGTGTGCGTGGCCAGTTCGTCAGCGTCGACGCGCAGGACGGTGAACGAATCGAGGTCAGCGATCGCCGCGCGGACCAGACTCGATTTCCCCACGCCGGCCTCGCCCTCGATCACCACAACCTGGGGCCGGGCGTCGGCGGCGGCCCGGGCGGCGTCGTCCAGCACGGCGCGCTCCGTCTCGCGACCGACCGTCGTACCGGTGGGTGGATTCATCGACCCAGTATGTCCTCGGCGACGACGCCAGGTCTGACAACGCTCATGGCGCGGCAGCAGCCGACGCCGCAGACCGCAGGTCGTGCAGACGCTCCCGCGTCCGGTCGACGGCTGGCGCGGTCGGCGGATCGGCGCCGTCGACCGACAGGGAGATGAGGGTGATCTCGTCCACGATCTCTTTTACTTCCATCGCCAACGGCAACATCTGGCGGGCTCGTGCCGGGATCGGCGGCGGCTCGGCAAACGCGGCCAGACACGCTGCCTTCGCCCCGTGCGCCCGCAGGTAGGCGTCGTCACGATGACGGACGAAGGCGGTCCGGTCGCGCGACGGGCCGGCGGCAGCATCATCGAGGTACCGCGTGGCCGCGTCGAGAGCATCGTCGAGGCGGGCCTGTTGCGGGAGGCGTCGGGCACCCGGCCAGAGGAGGTAGCCGAAGACGACGGCGATGACCGCGCCGATCACGGTGTCGAGGACGCGAATCGCTGGCGTCTCGATGTCCGCGTGGCCCATCGACGAGGCCAGGATCGCCGACAGCGTCAGCCCGATGACGCTGAGCGCGTACAGCTTGGGCGCGGTCAGCGCCGCGAACGCCAAGCCCAGCGATGCGGCGAAAGCAATCGCAAAGCCGTTGTCCCACAGCATGAGAACTGCGGCCGCCACCAGAGCGCCGATGATGGTGCCGGCGATCCGGTTCACCGTGCGCACCACGATCGAGGCGTACTCCGGTCGCACGATCACCGCGACGGTGAGCGGTAACCAGAAAGAATGGCGAGGATCGTGGGCGGCCAGGGTGACCGTGGTTGCCACGCCCAGACACACCGCCATACGGACGGCGTTCGGCACTGCTGCCCCGGTCAGCGACGGCAGCAGCGGTGGGTGCAGATCGTGATCGACGACCCGTGGTGGTTGTGAGCCAGGGCCGGACAACGCCTGCGTCATCGCGCGCAACCCGGCCGTCGCCGTCCATCTGGCCGAGACCTCGACAGGGTCTCCGGCCCGCAGTTGTCTTGCCGCCGTGCGGAGTCCGGCAACGACCTGCGGAGGAACCGGCGACCCCTCCGCATACAGGGCCGCGATGGCGTGGGCGACGCGTTCGGCTCTGGCGTCCCATCCGGCATTGCGTGCCTTCGCAGACGCGGCCGCCATCCGTGAGCGCGCCCCGTGGGCGTCCCGCCGTCCGATCGCCTCGCACAGGTCGGCGCCCGCGTCGTACACCCCGATCGTCGCGCGACGGTGCGCCACACCGCGACTGAAGGGCCAATCCGCGAAATGCACCACTCCGACGACGATCGCACCCACCAAGTACCAGAGCGCCTGCGCGATCGGCCCGAGGCTGGACCCGCCGAACTGGCCGAATGCGACACCGATGCTCAGCATCATCCCGAAGGCCGGTCCCGCCGGACCCACCGCGCCGACAAGGCCGGACACCGCACCCGCTGCGGTGGCCACCACGACCATCGTCATCGCTCCGCCGCCGCTGGATCCCGCCACAACGAGCCCGAGCACTGCGCCCGCGGCCTGCGCGCACAGGCCGGTCACCCGCCCCCGGTACGAATCGCCGACCACGAACGCAACCGAGCAGGCCGCGCCGAGATAGGCCACCCCCAGCCGGTCCCAATCTCCAATGGTCCATCCGAGAAGCAGCAGGGTCCCACCGGCGACCAGTGCGCGCACCGCCGATGACACGGCGAACGGGGCAGCCGACGGCCGGAAAGCCGCGGCCACTGCGTTCGCGACCTCCGACATATTCGGCAGGTTAATTGGTCACCCCGCGGTCGGCACACCAACACCGCCCACCTCATCACCGAGGATGCTGAGCACGCGCGCCGGCAGTGGGTCGACGTGTTCAACCGCAACCGCGCCGACGTCGGACCCACCCACGCCGCCCAACTCGCCGCCGACGACATCGAACGGTACGGCACCCAAGCACCCCGCGCCACACCACCAACGCCCGCGCTGCCCCGCCGGCCGCAACCCTCACTCCCAGGACCGGCCAGTCGCGGCGGGACCGGCGTCGGTCGGTGAGCGGACGTCTCAATCGGCAAGACCCGGTGACCGCTCAACCCACCCCCGACCCCTTGAGGAGACATCAGGGCACAACGGACGGCGCGAGATGTCACTGTCCGGGGGCCGCCACCAGCGCGAGCGAGTCGTTCGCCAGACCTCTACGGAGTAGCCCGTGACCATCAAACCCATTGGAGTCCCGAATGATTGGGACAACGACCACCTGCTCCTCTTCAAAGACTTCTGCACCATCATCCAAACCCCCGAGCGCACCGTCCGCGAATGGCGTCGCTGTGGACGAGGACCGCAGTGGCAGCGCTTCAACGGCAACGGTGCCCTCTATCTGACCGTCGGCGAACTGCGTCGCTTCCTCCAAGGAGCGGGGTAATGGTCTTTATCCATAGCCGCGTGAACTGCACCGACACGCCCTGCGGGAGGTGGCTACGTTGACGACTGAACCCGCCCAACCCGAGCGCAATCGGCCCGACGATCCGGTGCTGTCAGCGGCTGAGGTCTCGGCCATGCTCGGCGGCATTCCGCTGGCAACCCTCAAACGGTGGCGCACCGAAAGGACCGGTCCCGTGGCACTCCACATCGGCAGGCACGTCCGCTACCGCCGCTCGGAAGTAGAGAAGTGGCTGCAGCAGAAGGAATGCGAGGCCGCTGCGTGGATGGCGTCGTAGCTCATGGTGCAAACACGAATTCCGCGAGGCGAACACGGCTCTGTCATCTACCGCAAACAACCAGACGGCAAGTGGACGGCTCGGGTGCAGATCCGTGACTCTGACGGACGGATCAGATCTGTGCGGGTCGTGGCACCGACGAAGGGCGAGGCGGGGCGACGGCTGAAGGCTCGCCTGGCTGAACGGGGAGACCATAACGACAAGGCGATCCGAGCCCAAGACACCATACGGACACTCGCCGACGCCTGGATGCAGCACCGACGTGATCATGGCAAGACGCGCTCAAAGGGAACTCTTGCCCCACAGACGTTGGCCGCCTACGACTCCGAGATCCGCAACGTGATCCTCCCTGCGGTCGGCAGCGTCTTGATCAGGAGGCTACCGTGCCCTTCCTGGACCGCCTGCTGGCCGACATCGAACATGGCCCCCGGCGTGGCGATTACAACGCACGCGATGGTGGGCGAACGACACGACAACTGCGGGTGGTCCTCGCCGGAATGCTCGGCCTGGCGGTCACCCATGGCGCACTACCGGCCAACCCCATGCGGGACGTCGCTCCGTCCGCGCGGGAGCAGCGAGCCGAGGTCCAGCACCTGACCGTTGCCCAAGCCGTCCACCTGCGCCAACGGGTGCGGCGTGACACGATGCGCGTGCCCGACCGACGCAAGCCCAACGCCGACCTCGAGGAGTTCATCGACCTTCTCCCCGGCACAGGGTGCCGTGAAGGTGAAGGCCTTGCAATCCGGCCCGTCGATCTGATCGACCTCGATTCCGACACGCCGCTGCTGCATGTCTGCGGAACCGTCATCGAGCCCCGCACGACCTACGTCGAGCGGCTGCATCGACAGGACACCACCAAAACCCGAGACGACCGGACGCTGATCCTTCCGGATGCCGTTGCCACCATGCTTCGGGCGCGTATCGAACGTAATCAACCGGAACCCACCGCACCCATATTCGCCTCTCGCACAGGCAATTGGCTCTCTCCGGCAAATCTGCGAACCCGGTTGCGCCAAGCTGTTCAGCGGGCAGTCGAAAGCGGCAACGAGGAAGATCTGGCTCTCGCGGGTACTACCCTGCATACGCTTCGCCGCACTGTCGGCACGTTGCTTGCCCACGAGGTCTCCCTCGACGCAGCCCGCGAACAGCTGGAGCACCGCGACCCGTCCGTCACCTACCAGCACCACGTCGGCAAGCGGTTGATCGCTCCCGACGTCAGATCTACCCTCGACCAGCTCCTAACCCCGCTTCCCTAGTCCCCGGTGCCATTTGATCTCCGAGCGTGGGTCGACGAATCCGGCTCACATCACTCGCTCGACCCGGGCACCTATCTCCTTGCTGCGGCAATCAGTAATCCCGTGACCGAAGACGACACTCGCGAGCAGATCGCTCGGCTCAGACTTCCGGGCCAGGTCAAGCTTCACTGGCGCAACGAAAGCGACCGCCGACGCCGGGAGATCATCCGCGCCGTCGCCAGCTACAACCTGGCGCACCTTGTTGTCGTCCGCCCTTTGGAGCACCCAGAACGCAGTGAACGGCAGCGCCGCAAGTGCCTTCAGCGTCTTGTCGACGAGTTGGAACGGCTCAATGTGTTTGACATCCGATTGGAGTCGCGTGGCCGGGCGGACGATCGACGTGACGTCGAGATGCTGAATGTCCTCAAGACGTCCCAAGCCGCCGCTCGAACACGCCTGAGTCACTTCGTCGGCAGGACCGAGCCGATGCTGTGGATCCCTGATGCAGTCTGCGGCGCCGTCGTGAGCGCCCGAACCGGCAGCCGCGAGTACCAAGACGTGCTCCGCGATCGCCTGGCCGTTATCAACATCTGACGCTCAGCCCGCCCGCAAACAGACGCGAGCCCCGGGCCCTGCCGTCCGGCAGGAAATCCCGAGGCTCACTTTCCCGACCTCGAAAGACCAGGACTGCTCGATCATCATACGGCGGCAAGCGACTCGAGTCGACGGCTGTGGACACCGCCTCTGCGATTGAGGCGCCGCCGGTGAGCCACAGCACCCACTCCGGGCCGTCAAACGTGTCACTCCCGAGTTCAAACGTGTCACAAACGTGTCAATCAGGCGTTTTCCGCCTCCAACGCGAAGGGCGCTGACCGGCATTTCTGCTGGTCAGCGCCCTGTGGTGGAGCCGCCTATCGGAATCGAACCGATGACCTATTCATTACGAGTGAATCGCTCTGGCCAACTGAGCTAAGGCGGCGTCACCCGCCGGCTGAATCACAGCTGGACGGGCGCGACGAGTATACGCAGAGCGCCCCTTCGGCACCCAATCGGCGGCGCTGCGCCGTCAGGCGTAGTAGCCGATCACGTCGATGATCACCTGCGTCGAGCCGCCGGCTCCCCGCACGACCAATTGCGAGGCGAAGTTGACCGCGCACACGGTCGTAACCGCGATCGTCGTGCCGCTGGCGGACCAGTTGAGGTTCGAATTGCCCGGGTAGGAGATGCCGGCCTTGTAGAGCGCCAAATAGCCGCCGCCGGTGGTACCGGTCGCGGTGAGGCTGACCGTGACAGCGGACGAGCCGTTCGGCACACCACTCATGGTGATGGTGCGCGACCCACCGCTGAGAGCGCCATCGGAGCTGCGGGAGTCGTAGGTTCGGATGGCAGCCGGCAGGACATGGAACGCCCCGGTGCTGGCCGGGCCAGCGAGCTTGCGCCAGGAACCCGGCGAGCCCGCACCGACACATACCCACAGATTGCCGCCGCTGTCCTCGACGAACTCACCCACCTGATGCACGTCCGACCGGTTCACCGGTGCCGCACCCGACGGGACGAGCTTGAGCGCCGCCCGCGACCCCTGGGCCTGTACGCCGATCCCGCCGCCGCCGTGCACCCCGATGCCGCCGGAGTCGGAGTTTCCCCACAGACCCATGCCGTTCGGGCCCTTGCCGTCACCGCGGATCCCGTTGGCGTTGGCCAACGACGAAAGCCGGTTGTCACCCCACATCAGCGTCGGCTCGCTCGTCAGCGCGTTGCCCAACGCGGAGGAACCCACCTGGTTGGTCAGGTACGTCATGTTCTGGGCACCTTGGGAATACCCGATCCGCAGGTAGTCCCCGGTTGTGGCGTCCGCATCGCTGGACCGGCCGACCTCGAGCGCAGCGACACCCGCCACGGCGCCCGCGACGCCGAGGGTTCGCAGCATCGAGCGTCGTCCGAGTGCCTTGGCGGCGTCGGCGTCGATCGTGTCGTCTTCGACTGGAATGGCATTCATCGCGGTTCCTCCTTGACCGGCCGAGCACCCCTGCGCCCGGCTACGTACCGAAGAAGAGATCCGGCAGGTGCGATGAAATACCCCGGGTCAGCAGGCCTTACCGTCCGGCGGGACCGTGCCGCTGATCAGGTAGGCGTCCACCGTGTTGTCCACGCATGATGAGCCTTGGGAGAAGTACGCCGTGTGGCCGTCGCCGTCGTAGGTCAACAGGTGCCCGTCGGCGAGCTCGGCGGCCAGTTGCTGGGACCAGGCGTACGGCGTGGCCGGGTCACGCGTGGTGCCCACCACCAGGATCGGGCCGGAGCCAGCAGCGGTGATCTTGCCCAGCGGTTTGTCCGGCTGGTACGGCCACACCCCGCACACCAGCGACCCCCAGGCGAGCATCGGACCCCAGGTCGGGGCCTGCTTCGCGAACTCGGCGGCTTCCTTCTCGGTGGCCGCGAGGTCCGCTGAACCGCCGCGGTCCAGGCACGACACCGGGTTGATCACCTGCATCAGGTTGCCGGAGTAGCTGCCGTCGGCGTTGCGCTGCGCGTACTGGTTGGCCAAGTCCATCATCGGGTTTCCGTCGCCTTCGAAGGCGGATTTGAACGCATCGGTCAGCACCGGCCACAGGTCCTTGGAGTACATGGCTTCGGCGATGCCGTAGCTGGCCCAACCCTCCGTCAGCTTCGTGACGTCGGCATTGCCGGACACCGGCAACGGGTTGGCGTCCAGACCGTTGAGGAAGCTGCGGATCCTGGTCATCCCGGAGTCGACATCGGAGCCCAACGGGCACGATCCACCGGCGACGCAGTTGCTCACGTATGCCCGGGTCGCCTGCTCGAAGCCCTTGGCCTGGCCGAGGTTCATCTGCTCGCTGGTGATGTCCGGGGGCACGACCCCGTCCAGCACGAAGCGACCCACCTTGCCGGGGAACATCCCGGCGTAGACCGAGCCGATCAGCGTGCCGTAGGACTTGCCCAGGTAGTCCAGCTTGTCCTCACCGAGTGCCGCCCGCAGGATGTCCATGTCCTTAGCGACGTCGATGGTCGAGACGTGTGCCAGCAACGGCCCGGCCTTCGTCTTGCAGCTGTCGGCGAATTCCTTTGACTGCGTGAGTAATTCCTGCGCACCGGCGGTGCCGTTGGGCGTGGGATCGGCACCCAGCCACGAATCCATCGTCGTGTCGTCGACGCAGGTGATCGGCGCCGAGCGACCGACTCCGCGCGGGTCGAACCCGACGACGTCGAACTGGCTGCGGATTGCGCTGCTGACGATCTGATCGGCCGCTGCCGCGTAGTCATACCCTGAGCCACCCGGACCGCCGGGGTTGACGACCAGCGTGCCCTTCTTGGTGCCCGACGCTGCCACCTTCGACACCGCGATCTCGATCGAGGACGTGGGGTTCGCGTAGTCCACCGGGACCTTGAGCTTGGCGCACTGGACACCGCCGCAGTCCTGCCAGGTGAGTTTCTGGGAGTAGTACTGGCCAAGATCGGTCGCGCCCGGGCTCGAGGTGGCAGATCCCGTGGACGCGCTGGTCGTGGCGGAGGTCGAGCTCGAGGTCGCCGGTTGCACCGTCACGGTGCTGGAACACGCCGCCAGGCCGCCGACCGCCACGATCGCGGCGGCACTGTGCAGGATCGTGCGGGAGAAGCGCATGCTCAGACGGTATGTCATCGACGTGAGACGGCGGGGACCTGCAGACTGATCGCCATCGCCTCCAGCGCCAGTTGCGGCGGCACGTTTGCCTCGATCCGGGTCCGGGCCAGGCCGATGGCATCAAGCGCTTGCAGCAGACCCGGCGGATCCAGTCGCCCCGCCAACTCCTGCACCGCCGCGGCCTGGCTGGCATTGACCAGATCGACCTGCGCGCCGACGCTCACCATCAGGGCGTCCCGGTACGTCGAGGCCAGGTCGATCAGCGCCCGATCGACCATGTCCCGGGTGAAGCGGGTGGCCCGCGCCTTCTGCTCCTTCTCCAGTTGGGTCAGCGCCGAACGTACGGCGGGTGGCTGGGTCCGCGCGGCCGGGTCCGCCCCGAGCTGCAGCAGCAGCTTCTCCCGCTCGGCGGCGTTGCGCTCGGCCGCACTGGCGCCGGATTCCGCTCCCGCGACCTGCACCAACGCATCGGCCGCCGCCATGGCCGCGCCGAAGTCGGTGATCCGCAGCGGAAGCGCCACGATCTCATCGCGCCGCGCCCGGGCGTCGGGATCGCGAGCCAGTCGACGTGCCAAGCCCACGTGCGATTGGGCTGCTCGCGCCGCCGCTAACGCGGCCTCCGGATCGATGCCATCGCGCCGCGACAGCAATTCCGCGACCGCTTCGGGTGGTGGGGTCCGCAGTCCCAGGTGCCGCGACCGGCTGCGGATCGTGATGATCACGTCTTCCACGGACGGCGCACACAGCAACCAGATGGTGCGCGCGGTCGGCTCCTCCAGGGACTTCAGCAACGCATCGGCGGCCTGCTCGGTGAGTCGGTCGGCGTCCTCGATCACGATGACCCGCCACGCACCGACCGACGGCCGCCGCTGGGCCAGCTCGGTCAGCCGGCGGGCCTCCTTGACGGAGATCGACAGGCCCTGGGTCGCCACCAACTCGACGTCCGCGTGGGAGCCGTCGAGCGCCGTACGACACTCGGTGCACTCCCCGCACCCGCCGCGAGGGCACTCCAACGCAGCGGCGAAAGCCCGTGCCGCCGTTGACCTTCCGGACCCGGGCGGCCCGGTGAGCAACCACGCGTGCGTGTTGGCGGCCGGGTCGGAAACTGCTTCCCCCAGGGTGCGTACGACGTGTGGTTGCCCGATCACGTCCGTCCAGACACTCACGGAAACCGCTCCCGGACCGCGGCCTCGATGTCCTTGGCCAACTCGTCGGCCGGGCGGGTCGCATCCAGCACGAGGTACCGCTCCGGCGCGGCAGCGGCGAGCGCCAGGAAGTGCTCGCGGACCCGGGCATGGAAGTCATCGGCCTCCCGCTCCAGGCGGTCGTGAACCGCACCGCGCCGCTCGCGCCCGGTCTGCGCAGGCACGTCCAGCAACACGGTCAGGTCGGGCAGCAGCCCCTGCGTCCCCCACAAGGACAGATCGCGGACATCCTCGGCTTCGAGCGCACGCCCGGCCCCTTGGTAGGCGATCGAGGAGTCCAGGTAGCGGTCCTGCAGCACGATCGCGTCCCGCTCCAGCGCCGGCCGCACCACCGTGGCGACGTGATGCGCACGGTCGGCGGCGAACAACAGTGCTTCTGCCCGGGGTGCCACGTGCTCACCGTGCAACAGGACGTCGCGGATGGCCTGGCCGACCGGCGTACCCCCGGCTCGCGGGTGACCACGATCTCCCGGCCGGTATCGGCGAGCGCCTCACGCAGCGCGGTGAGCTGGGTGGTCTTGCCCGCGCCGTCACCGCCTTCGAAGACGAGGAAGTAGCCGGGCACGGCGCCACTCTAATCGGGTGGTCTGACAGCGGACGTAGGGTCGGTGCTGTGACCGATCTGCTGCCGTCCACCACCCGCGCCCTCGACCGGCTGGCCGTCGAGGCCCAGGTGACCAGTCGCACTCCCGCCCTGGTGGCCGGTGTCGCACGTCGCGGGACCCTCGTGTGGTCGACCGCGATCGGCGCGGCGGACCTGGGTGATCCGAGCGTTCCGCTGGGCGATAACACGCAGTTCCTGGTCGCATCGAACACCAAGACCTTCGTGGCGGTGCAGATCATGCAGCTGCGCGACGAGGGCAAACTGTCCCTGGACGACACGATCGATCAGCATGTGCCGTCGGCCCACACCGGGGTGACGATCCGGCAGATGCTCTCCCACCTGACCGGGATGCAGCGTGAACCGGTCGGCGACGTCTGGGACACACTGCAGTTCCCCTCCCGCGACGAGCTCATCGACGGCTGGGACGGCGCCCAGCGGGTGGGCCGCCCGCACGACCACTGGCACTACTCGAACCTGTGTTACGCGATGCTCGGCGAGCTCATCGCGCGTCTGGACGGGCAGTCGTGGGAGTCCTCGCTGCAACGCCGGCTGCTCGACCCACTCGGCCTGACCCGCACGACACTGTCGCTGCAGGCGCCGCACACGCAGCAGTACTACGTACCGCACTACACCGACGTGCCGGTCCGCGAACCGCTGATCATCAAGGGCGCGATGGCCTCGGCCGGGTCGGTGTGCAGCACGTTGTCGGACATGGTCCGCTGGCACGCGTTCCTGCTGGATCCCGATTCATCGATCCTGTCGCCGGACACCGCGCTGGAGATGCGTCAGCCGCAGGCGATGGTCGACGGGACCTGGGCCGCCGGTTACGGGCTGGGGTTGCAGCTGGTGCGGCACGAGGGGCGGACCTGGTTCGGGCACACCGGCGGGCTGCCGGGCGGGATCACCGGCTTCTTCTCCGAGGCGTCGTCCGGGACCACCGGCGCTGTGTTGATGAACAACTCCGCCGCCAAGGACCCGGCGGGGACCGCCGTGCGCTTGGGCACGTACGTCGAGACTCACGACCCGCTCGCGCCAACGCCCTGGGTGCCGGGCACAGAGGAGCCGCCGCAGCTCAAACCCCTTGTCGGACAGTGGTTCTCCGAAGGCGCTGGCTTCATCTTCTCGATCCGGGAAGGCCACCTCGAAGCGCGGGTCGAAGGCGCACCGGCGACCACCCCACCGTCGATCTTCGAGCAACAGGACCCCGACACGTTCCGCACGGTGTCCGGTCGCGAGCAGGGCGAGCTACTCGTCGTACGTCGTCGGCCGGACGGTTCGGTGCGTCAGTTCAACTGGGCCACCTACCGATTCACGCGCGACCCGCTGGGCTTCGGTGAGCCGACGCCGGAATGAGCAGTCTCGCCCTCGGGCCATGTCCCTATGTCCTTTACTGAGAGACATCACGCATCGCTTACTGATAGCCTTGTCCTTTATTTAAGGACATAGAGACATGCTGTACACAACACCAGACCTCGGACTCGATGATGTTCAGGTCATCGATGAGATCCAGCGTGTCCGAACCCAGCTCATCCAGGTTCTGCGGGCTCCACGCCGCTGGGACGGCGCACTCCGGCGAACCTCGACGGCCAAGGCCATTCAGGGCTCAAATACCATCGAGGGCTACTCGGTCACTGACCAGGACGCAGTAGCGGCAGTGGACGATGAGCCGCCTCTCACCGCCGACGAAGCAACCTGGGCGGAGATTGCGGGCTATCGGCGCGTCCTGACCTACGTCCTCAACGTGGCAACTCAGCCCGGATTCGTGATCGACGAGAGCGTGCTGGGATCCATGCACTTCATGCTCCTGGAGCACGACCTGACCAAGATGCCGGGCCGCTACCGGACCAGCGACATCTACGTGCGTGACGATCAGCGCGATGCCACGGTCTATCAAGGTCCGGCCCCCGAGATCGTGCCTGAATTGATGGCTGAGTTCGTCAAAACTCTTGCAGCATTGGACGGCGAAGAACCTCTGGTGCGAGCGGCGATGGCCCACCTCAATCTCGTCATGATTCATCCGTTCAAGGATGGAAACGGCCAAATGGCGAGAGCACTGCAAACAATGACCCTGGCCCAGGACCGCGTGATTGAGCCCGTCTTTTCGTCCATCGAGGAATGGCTGGGCAGCAACACCAGGGACTACTACGAGGTGCTTGCTGCGACAGGCCAGGGCTCCTGGAACCCGGAGCGAGACGCGACCCATTGGGTCAAATTCAACCTTCGGGCCCACTACTTCCAGGCGCAGACGGTCGCGCGCCGATTCGCAGAAGCCGACATCCAACTGCGCCGGATCGACCAGATCATCCGCGAACACTCACTTCCCGAGCGACTGAGCAGCGCCCTTTTCGACGCCGCGCTAGGACTTCGGGTGACCCGACCGTCGTACGTCAAACTGACCAACGTCGAGGAGCGGACGGCAACCCGTGATCTTGCCCTGGCGACGGACGCCGGCCTGCTCGATGCGCGAGGTGAACGGCGGGGGCGGCACTACGTGGCCGGCGAGGAACTGCGCTTGCTGCGGGACGAATTACGCTCACAACGCAAGCCGTTGGACGATCCGTACCCCGACTTGATAACGCAGATCCGTCGAGCACTGCCGTAAAGTCAGGCCTTCTTCGCAGCAGCCTTCTTGGTCGTCGCCTTCTTCGCAGCGGTCTTCTTGACGGTCCGCTTGGTCGTGGCCTTCTTAGCGGTCTTCTTCACCGGACCGCGCGCCCGCTTGTCAGCCAGCAGCTCGAATCCCCGCTCGGGCGTGATGGTTTCGAGCTCGTCGTCCTTGCGCAGGGTGGCGTTGGTCTCGCCGTCCGTCACGTAAGGCCCGAAGCGACCGTCCTTGACGACCACCGGCTTGCCGGACACCGGGTCGTCACCCAGTTCCTTCAGTGGCGGCTTGGCGGCGGCGCGGCCCCGCTGTTTGGGCTGGGCGTAGATCGCCTGCGCCTGCTCCAGGGTGATGTCGAACAATTGCTGCTCGGTCTCCAGCGAGCGCGAGTCCGTGCCCTTCTTCAGGTACGGCCCGTAGCGACCGTTCTGGGCGGTGATCTCGACGTCCTTGCCCTCGTCGTCCTGCACGACACCGACGACGCGCGGCAGCGACAGCAACTTCAGCGCCGTCTCCAGATCGATGGTCGCCAGATCCATGTCCTTGAAGAGCGATGCCGTGCGCGGCTTGGGGCCGGTGGCCTTCTTCGCCTTCTTCGGCGCCTCGTCCGAAGCGGCCGGCGCAGGCAACACCTCGGTGACATAGGGGCCGTATCGGCCTGCCTTGGCGACGATCTCGTGCCCTGTCGACGGATCGGTCCCAAGCACGCGGCCGTCGTCGTCGGAAGCCTCGAGCAACTCGCGGGCCTTGGCCGGAGTCATCTCATCGGGTGCGATGTCGTCGGTGATCGACACGCGCCGCGGGTCCTTGGGTTCCCCCGTGACCTCGCCGGTGGCAGGATCCACACCCGCCGGCACTTCTTCCTCGATGTACGGGCCGTAGCGGCCGACACGCACCACGATGCCGTCACCGATCGGGATCGTCGAGATCGCCCGGGCGTCGATGTCCGGCAGGTGCTCGACCATCGCACGCAACCCGTCGCCGGGCTCCTTCTGGTCGCCGAAGTAGAACTGCGTCAGCCACGCCACCCGGTCCGCGTCGCCGGCCGCGATACGGTCCAGGTCCTCCTCCATCGAGGCCGTGAAGTCGTAGTCGACCAGGGAGGGGAAGTTCTCCTCCATCAACCGGGTGACCGCGAAGGCCAGCCAGGTCGGGATCAGGGCGCTGCCCTTGCTGCGCACATAGCCGCGGTCCTGGATCGTTCCGACCGTCGCGGCGTACGTCGATGGGCGGCCGATCCCCTTCTCCTCCAGGGCTTTCACCAACGTCGCCTCGGTGTAGCGCGGCGGCGGGAGCGTGTCGTGGCCGTTCGCTGTCGCCTCGTCCACGTCGAGGGCAACCCCTCGGACAGCTTGGGCAGGCGACGCTCCTCGTCGTCGCCACCTTCGCGGGCGAGCACCTCGGTGTCGCGACCTTCCTCGTACGCCGCAAGGAAGCCCCGGAAGGTGATGACCGTTCCGCTGGCGGTGAACTCCGCGGTCTGTGCCACCCCGGAATCGGCAACGGGCACAGTCACTTTCACGGTTGCCGTGGAACCCGTCGCATCCGCCATCTGGGAGGCGACGGTGCGCTTCCAGATCAACTCGTACAGCGCGAACTCATCGCCACGCAGTTCGCCGGCGACCTGGGCAGGAGTGCGGAAGGTGTCGCCAGCGGGCCGGATGGCCTCGTGAGCCTCTTGGGCGTTCTTGGACTTCCCGGCGTAAACGCGAGGGGCATCGGGGACGTACGCCGCGCCGTACAGGTCCCGGGCCTGCGACCGGGCCGCGTTGATGGCCGAGGCGGACAGCGTGATGGAGTCCGTACGCATATAGGTGATGTAGCCGCCCTCGTAGAGCCGCTGCGCCACGCTCATCGCGTTCTTGCTGGACATCCGCAGTTTGCGGCTGGCCTCCTGCTGCAAGGTGGAGGTGATGAACGGTGCCTTGGGGCGCTGACGGTAGGGCTTCTCGGCAACCGAAGACACCGTCGCGGTCGCACTCGTGGCAACGCGGGCGATCGCCTGCGCTTGGGCCTGCGCCACCTGGATGACTTTGTCGCTCTTGAGGTTTCCGAGGTCGTCGAAGTCGTTGCCGCGAGCAACCCGGCGGTCGTCCAACGAGGTCAACCGGGCGGTGAAGGACTCTTTCGCGCCGCTCTGGGTGCTGAACGCTCCCTCGACGTCCCAGTAGTTGGCCGAACGGAACGCCATTCTCTCCCGCTCACGCTCGACCACCATGCGCGTCGCAACCGACTGCACACGCCCGCCGGACAGACCCTGACGGACCTTGCGCCACAGGACGGGTGAGACCTCGTAGCCGTAGAGACGGTCCAGGATGCGCCTGGTTTCCTGGGCGTCGACCAGGCGGTCGTCCAGGTCGCGGGTGTTGTTGACCGCGCGCTGGATCGCTTCCTTGGTGATCTCATGGAAGACCATCCGCTTGACCGGGACTTTGGGCTTGAGCACCTCGAGCAAGTGCCAGGCGATGGCCTCGCCCTCGCGGTCGTCGTCGGTGGCCAGCAGGAGTTCGTCGGAGTCCTTCAGCAGTCGCTTGAGCTCGGCGACTTTCTTCTTCTTGTCCGGGTAGACCTCGTAATACGGCTCGAAGTTGTCCTCGATGTTGACGGCGAACTTGCCGTAGGGGCCCTTCTTCATGTCGGCCGGCAGGTCGCGGGGAGTGGGCAGATCCCGGATGTGCCCGATGCTGGCGTCCACGACGTAATCGGGGCCGAGGTACTTGCCGATGTTGGCCACCTTGGACGGTGACTCGACGATGACGAGCTTCTTCGCCACTGCTGCTCCTGTTCCTGGCCGGCACGTGCAGCGGATTCGTCGCTGCTCCGGACGTGCAACCGGTTGCACCGTAGCCCCTCCGCCGCAAACCCGCCGCATCACCTCGCCATCCGGGCGTTGCGACCGTGGCGTGGCTCACGCGTTCGCCAAGCCAGGCAGCGGCGTACGTCAGTGGTGGAACTCCACGTGGGCGTGCTTCGGACGCGGAATCGGACCGTCCAAGCTGTCCAGGAAGTCGACTTGGGCGCGCATGTCCTTCAGCAGCGCCACGGCGAGGTCGTGACTCAGACCATTGCGCACCACGATGCGCTGGACGACGACGTCGCTGAGGTCGTCCGGCATCGGGTAGGCGGGGACCAGCCAGCCGCGAGCGCGCAGCCGGTCCGACAGGTCGCACAACGTCCAGTGGGACGTGTGCCCATTCTTCATCCGCCAGGCGAAGACCGGGATGTCCGAGCCGTCGTTCCACAGCTCGAACGGGCCCAGTTCCTCCGGCAGCAACGCCGTGGTCCGCCACACGACCCAGCCCAGGCCGGGATAGACCAGGCCGTACTTGTGCCCCGAGGTGTTGATCGAGGCGACCCGCTCCAGGCGGAAGTCCCACGTCAGGTCAGGCTGGCAGAAGGGTGCGATCATCGCGCCTGACGTGCCATCGACGTGGATCGGGATGTCCAGGCCGGTGTCGGACTGGATCTGGTCGAGCTTGGCGGCGATCTGTGCGACCGGCTCGTAGGTGCCGGTGCAGGTGACGTCCATGATGGCGACGACGCCGATGGTGTTTCATCGACGTACTTGTCCAGGTCGTGCCCGTCGAGTTGCTGGTGCTCCTCACTGATCGGCACGTAGCGCGCCTCGACCTCCCAGTAGTTGGAGAATTTCTCCCACACCACCTGCACCGCTGACGACATGACCAGATTCGGCGAGTCGGTCGACTTGCCGGCCGCCCGGCGCGCGAGCTGCCAGCGTCGTTTCAGGGCCAGCCCGCCGAGCATGCACGCTTCAGAGGACCCAATGGTCGACGTACCGATCGTGTTCTCCGGATCGGGGGCGTTCCACAGGTTGGCGAGCATCGTCCAGCAGCGGGTCTCGATCGCCGCAGTCTGCGGATACTCGTCCTTGTCGATCATGTTGTTGTCGGCCGCTTCGGCGTAGAGCCGGTTGGCCTCGTCGTCCATCCACGTGCCGACGACCCCTGCCGCTGGCGCGGTCGGGTGGCCATTACGCCCAACACTGCCCGCAAGCCATCCTGCCGATTCTGAGGATTTCGAGGTTGCTGAGGAGCGGAGGCGCCGTGCGGATCCTCAGAACGGTCGAAGTCCTCAGCAACGTCGTGGGGATCATCTAGTTGAATGTTTAACTACATTGGCCTACGCTGGGTCCATGACCGATCAGCAGCCCGTTCTCTACCTCAGCCACGGCGCCCCGCCGCTGGCCGACGACGCCACCTGGACCCGCGAGCTCAAGGCGTGGGGCGAGGAGTTGCCCAAGCCGGAGCAGATCCTGATCGTCTCCGCGCACTGGGAAGAAGCACCGGTCGCGTTGAGCTCAACCACCGGCGCACCCCTGGTCTACGACTTCTGGGGCTTTCCGCAGCGCTACTACGAGGTGACGTACGACGCCCCGAGCGCCCCAGCCCTCGCGGACTCCGTGACCAAGCTGGTCGGCACCTCGGTGCACCGTGACGAAGCCCGCGGCCTGGACCACGGCGCCTACGTCCCACTGAAGGAGATGTTCCCCGACGCCGACATCCCGGTGTTGCAGATGTCGATGCCCAGCCTGGACCCGCAGGTGCTCTACCGACTTGGCCAGCAACTCGCACCGCTGCGCGACGAGGGCACGCTCATCGTCGGCTCGGGATTCACGACCCACAACCTGCGCTGGTTCCACCCGCAGATGGGTCCGGGCTACGCGCCGCCTACTGCCAGTAGCGAATTCGACCACTGGGCTGCAGAGACCATGGCGGGCGGCGACGTCGACACCCTGATGGACTTCCTCGCCAAGGCACCCGCGGCCCACGAGGCGCACCCGCGCACCGAGCACTGGGCCCCGCTCTACGTTGCCCTCGGCGCGGCATCGAAGGATCCGGCCGAAGTCCGCAGCGTCATCGAGGGCTTCTGGTTCGGGTTGAGCAAGCGCTCCTGGCAGCTGACCGCCGCCTGACGGTCACCGCCCCCGCGGCACTGTCGCGGCAATCGGCTCTGTCGCGGGCGTTCGACGCGCGCAGGACCGCGTATGTGCAGATTGCCGAGTATGTGACGAGGCTGTCATCCCCGGATCAGGAAGCCGTCCGCGATCAACGACCTGATCTGCGGCACTACGGCGGCCAGCGAATCCACCTCCAGTAGTTGGGCAATCGCATCCAGCGCCACCCCCGCGGGCAGCGTCCCGTCGGCCACCGAAACGTACGCCGCGAGCGCCGTGTCCATCGGCACCGTCAGTCCCAGCCCGCCACCTTGGCGCAGCCGGATGACCGACGGGTCGTCGGCACCGGGTCGACCGAACCGCTCCTCGGTAACGTCGGGTGCCACCTGCCAGGCGACCGCCAGCACGTCGTCGTCGCTGGCCGAAACCAGCCAACTGCGCGCCGCCAGGCCGCGTCGATCGTCGGTCCCATGGGCGAGGCAACCGGCCCGCCAACGGCGACGAGGTCGATGAACGGCACCCGCTCACCGGCGGGCCGCTGCAGCGTCACGACCCCGAAGCCGATGTGATCGACATCCCGGGATGCGAAGTCAGAAAGCCAAGCGGCATAGAGATTTTCGTACTCAGCCGACCCGGGAGCCGCGCCACCGTCGCGGGCCCACAACTCGGCGTACTGCGCCGGGTCCTGGGTCTCCCGCTGGATCACCCAGGCGTCCAGGCCGGTGGGCTCCACCCATCGCCGTACGACGTCCCGCCAGTCCCCGCCAGCCGGCACCTCCCAGTTGGCCAGCAGTTGCGCCACTCCGCCCGCTGCCAGATGCCCCGGCAGGGAACGGATCAGCGTGCGGACCAGGGAGTCGCCGACCATGCCGCCGTCGCGGTATTCGTACTCCGGCACGTCCGGTCGGCGAGGCGTGATCACGAACGGCGGGTTGCTGACGATCAGATCGAATCGTTGCCCCGCAACGGGTTCCAACAGCGAGCCGCGGCGAAGGTCCCAGGACAGGTCGTTCAACGACGCGTTCAGACCCGCGAACCACAGCGCGCGGGACGACAGATCCGTTGCCACGACGTGATCAGCGTGCGTGGACAGATGCAGCGCCTGCACCCCGCAACCGGTCCCGAGATCCAGTGCCCGGGCCACCGGCCGACGGGGTCCACGACGCCAACGTGGTGGACGCACCGCCGATGCCGAGCACGTGGTCGGTACGCAGCGGGGCACGCGTCGCCAGCTCGGACAGATCGGAGGCGACGAACCAGTCGTGGCTCTCATCGCCGTACGGGCGCAGATCGACCAACGCATTCACCGCGCCTTCGGCGGCGCTCGCCAGTCCCAGCGAGACCAGGCCGGCCACGCCACACCGCGGCAGCGCCGACTCCGCCAGCGCCAGCGGAACGGGCAATCCGAGGGTGAACAGCCTCACCAGCGCAGCGATCCCGCCGCGCTCGCGGGTCGCCAGATCCGCCGCGACCGGTTGCTCCCGCATCAGGGCGGCTGAAGCGGCCGGTCCCAAACACTGCCGCACCGAATCCACGGTGTAGGGCAACGCCCGCAGATCCGCGGCAAGCGCGGCAAGGTCGCTCACGACAGGGCGGCGGTCGCTTCGGCGATCGTCGGGAAGATCCCGAACACCTTGTCCAGGCCGGTGATCGCGAAATTGCGCAACAACCGCTGGTCGCCGGTCACCAGCACCAGATCCCCTCCGGCCGAGCGGACCGCCTTCAGCCGACCGACCAGCACACCGAGCGCGGTGGAGTCCAGGAACGGCACGCGGCTCAGGTCCACGACGTACGCCGGGCCACCCTCCCCGACCGCCCGCACCAGTTCCTCGCGCAAACGAGCGGCTGTCGACACGTCGGCCTCTCCGACCAACGAGATCACCGTCACGTCCGGTCCCCCGTCGTCGGTCACCGAGATCTCCACGTTCTGCTCCTCAACGTTTTCTGCAGCCCACGAGCGTGGACCTACCCCCACCGGGGATTCTCGCATTCCGGTCGGCCGGGCGTTCGCCCGTTCCCCGCAAGTGGGTGCGCATACCTGTCATCATCCGGCGTTACCGTTGCCGGGTGAGCGACCCCATGGCACTGCTGGCCGAGGTGGCCGCAGCCTGCCCGGGCGGCAAAGTCGTGCACGTCGAGCAGCGCCCGGCCCGGGAGCCGGCGTACGGCGCGTGGCCGGCCTGGGTGCCGCCGGCCGTGGACGCCGCCGTGCGCGGGTCGGGGATTTCGCGTTTGTGGTCCCACCAGGCGCTGGTCGCGCAGTTGGCCCACGCAGGGGAGAACGTCGCGGTCAGCACGGGAACCGCATCGGGCAAGAGTCTCGGATACCTGCTGCCGATGCTGAGCGCCGCGCACGAGGGCTCATCGGCGGTCAACGGACGCGGCGCCACCGCGATCTACCTGGCGCCCACCAAAGCGCTGGGCGCCGACCAACTGAGCCGCATCGACGCGTTGGCCATTCCGGGGTGCGCGCCGCGGCCCTCGACGGCGACACCCCTCTCGACGAACGCCGCTGGATCCGGGAACACGCCAACGTCATCCTGACCAACCCGGACCTGTTGCATCACACCCTGCTGCCGGGGCACGAGCGGTGGGCGCCGTTCCTGCGGCGGCTGCGGTACGTCGTGATCGACGAATGCCACGTCTACAAAGGAGTGATCGGCTCGCACGTAGCCTCCGTGGTGCGACGGTTGCGCCGGATCGCAGCCCGGTACGGCGCGGATCCTGTCTTCGTGCTGGCGTCGGCGACCATGGCCGATCCGGCTCAGCATGCCTCGGACCTGATCGGTGCTCCGGTCCGGGCTGTCCAGGAGGACGGATCGGCCCGCGCTGCAGCGACTTTCGCTTTCTGGGAGCCCGGCGAACGCGAGTCGGGTGAGGGATCGGTCAGCGCGGTCGCAGAAGCCGCCGGGCTGATGCGAACCCTGGTCGCCCGACAGGTGCAGACGGTCACCTTCGCTCGCTCACGTTCCGGCGTCGAAGTCGTCGCGGACATCGTCCGGCGGTCCCTGTCGCTGGACGCACAGGAGGTCGCGGCGTACCGCGGGGGTTATCTGCCCGAGGAACGGCGCGCCCTCGAGCGCGGCCTGCGGCAACGATCCCTGATCGGGGTCGCGGCGACCAACGCGCTCGAACTCGGCGTGGACATCTCGGGCCTGGACGCGGTGGTGATGGCCGGCTGGCCGGGCACCCGGGCCTCGTTCTGGCAGCAGGCGGGGCGGGCCGGTCGCAGCGGCACGCCCGCCCTGGTCCTCTTCGTGGCCGGCGACGACCCGTTGGACCGATATCTGCTCCATCACCCCGACGCGGTCCTGGGGACGCCGGTGGAGCGGGCGGTCCTGGACCCGGCCAACCCGCAGGTGCTGATGCCGCACCTGATGGCAGCGGCCGCAGAGTTGCCGGTGACCCTGGAGGACGAGCGGTACTTCGGGCCGTCGATGACCGCGATGCTCGATTCCCTGGTCGAGCGGCGACTCCTGCGCCGCCGACCCAAAGGCTGGTTCTGGGCCGACGAGGGCCGCCCGACCGATCTGTTCGGGTTGCGCGGCACCGGTGACCAGGCGGTGCGGATCGTGGAGTCGCGCACCGGCCGGGTGCTGGGCACGGTCGATGAGGACCGGTCGCACAGCGCGGTCCACGAGGGCGCGGTCTACGTGCACCAGGGCGAATCGCACGTGGTCACCCGGCTGGACCTCGAGGACGGCAGTGCGCATGTGGTGCGCGGCGATCCGGGGTGGTCGACGCAAGCCCGCTCGGTCAGCGCTTTCGACGTCCTCACCGTCGACGAATCGGTGTCGCTGCCGTGCGCGCAATTGTGCTTCGGCACGGTCCGAGTCCGCTCACGGGTCACCTCTTTCCTGCGGCGGTCCCCTTCGGGTGAAGTGTTGGGTGAGCACGGTCTGGATCTGCCGGAGCGGTCGATGACGACCAAGGCCGTGTGGTGGACCATCGCGCTGGATCCGGTGCTGGACACCGGGCTGACGCTTGGGGACCTGCCGGGGTCCCTGCACGCCGCCGAGCACGCCTCCATCGGGATGCTGCCGCTGATCGCCCAGTGCGACCGCTGGGACATCGGCGGTGTCTCGACCGTGTTGCATCCAGATACCGAGTTGCCGACCGTGCTGGTCTACGACGGACATCCCGGCGGGGCCGGATTTGCCCGTCGCGCCTACGAATTGGGCACCGACTGGTTGACCGCTACCCGTACGGCGATCCTCACCTGTGCGTGCGACAGCGGCTGTCCGGCGTGTGTGCAGAGCCCGAAGTGCGGCAACGGCAACGAACCCCTGGACAAGGCCGGTGCGGTCATCGTGCTGGACGTCCTGCTGGGAGGACGCACGCAGTTTCCGGATCGCTGAGCCGCTGACCGTCCCGGGACCTAGGCTCGTGGCAGCACAAGCGAGCAGAGGATGCCGATGACCGCTGCGAAGGCCACGCTACTCAGCTGAGCCTGCCGCCGGACCCGCACGGGCCCGCGCCGTCGCCGGTCCCAGCCCCGGGATCGCAGTGTCGACCACGACCCGGATCGTCAGATCCTGGCCGTGCACGGTGCACGAGACCAACGACGCACCGTTGCGAGCCGCGGTCCGCGCAGCTTGCGCACAGGCCGGCGCCTCGGCGGCCGTCTGCAACACCCGGGCACCCGCGAGCGCGGCCATGTCGGCTGCGGCGGCTGCCCGGGCTGCGGCCCGGACCGCTCGCGCAGCGGTGAGCGCACCGCCCAGAACCACGATGACTACTGCGATCACACCGATGGCCAGGACGGTCGCCGATCCGCGATCGCGGGCCGTCACGGCGACCGTTCCAGCGGCGCGATGACGGACCCCGACAACCGGTGGTTGCCGATCAGCCAGCCGAAGGGACCTGGTGGCTGCGTGCTCACGGTCACTTCCACGGCATCCGCGACCGGTCGAAGCAGCACCGTCGCGCCGCCCGGTGCGGCCCGACGCCCGATGTCACTGATCTGCGCCGGACTGTCCCCGCGCGAGGCGCTGCGCGCCGCCATCCGTGCCGCATCGACACAGCGGATCTGGTCGATGCCGATCGCGACCGCGTTGAGCGCGACAGCGAGCACGAAGACGATCGCGGGCAGGACGGCCGCGAGTTCGGCGGTGACCATCCCGGCGTCTGCGGGCCGTCGACCATGCCGCCGCGGACGCGGCCGTCCCTTCCTCACGACGCGATGCTCAACGCCGCCTGGATGATGCCGGCCAGGGCCGACTTCACCGCCCCGGATTTGATCACCGCTATCAGCACCGTGGCGAAGGTCACCGCCGCCAGGGTTCCGACCGCGTATTCCGCCGTACTCATCCCTGCCTCTGCGGCGGGTGCTCGCAGCGTGTGCAGCCGACGCCTCACACCCGTCATTGCCGTTCTCATGTCCTACCCCTCTCTTCCTGGATCACTGAAAACCTCTACGCCGCAGCGTGATCCGGAACTACGGCGAGAACCACGGCTAGGTGCCCGCGAGCACGCTCCGAGCGATCACCGCCACCACGGGCAGCACCGTCAGCACCGCGAACGCCGGCAGGAAGCACCCGCCCAGGGGCAGGACGATCAGAACGCCGAGCCGCGCCGTACGCTCCTGCAGCGCCTGTCGCTCGTCACGGCGGATCGCCGCGGCCGCTTCTCGCAACAGCCCGGCCGCGGGCATCCCGACCCGGGCCGCCAGGGTCAGGGCGTCGGCTGCGGGTCGCCACACCGAGGGCAGTCCGCGCCATGCCTTGGTCTCATCGACCCCCCACTGCAGTGCCGCGGTCACCTGCCGTAACTGCACCGCGACGACCGGACCGCTGTGCTCGGCCACCGCGGTCAGTGAGTTCGTCAACGGGGCGCCGGAGGTGAGCGCGAGCGCGAGGAGATCGATCGCGGTGGCCACGCTGAGCGTGGTTTCCAGTGCGGCGACGGACCGCGTTTCGTGGCCCGTGCCGGCCGCCGATCTCGCCGTGTCCGTGCCTGCGACCGTGTCGAAGTCGACGTCGGCGTCGGACCACAGCCCGCCGATACCGTGCTGTCCGGCAGGAGCAGGGCGCCTGGGCGGCCAGCACAGCACCGCCATCAGCAGCGGCAGGGCGACGGACAGCGCCATCACGAGAGGACCTCCGAGCGGACACAGCGGCGCATCAGCCGACCCGACCACCACCGGCCCAGCAGGATCAGCACCACTCCCACCGACAGCGCGCCGAGGCCGGCCACACCGGTGTAGAGCTGACCGGGAGGGACCCCGGCCAGTGCCGCGATCCCCACGCCGGCAGCCGGAAGACCCGTCAACAGGTGCATCGTGGCCCGTGCGCCGGCAACTGCTACCCGCAGAGCGCGCTCACGATCGTCAGCGGCTTCCAGCAGGGAAACCGCGGCCGCGACAGCATCGGTCAAGCTACAGCCCAGTTCGTCCGACATCGCCCATGCGGCCGCCACCACCTCCAACTGCGGCAGATCGAAGTCGGTGCCGAGAGCCCGGAAGACCGGTGCCAGCTCCAGACCGGCCTCCGCACGAAGCGCGAGCTGGCTCATGGCCTCGCCGAACAGGGGATCGAGCACCGAATCCGCCGTCAGCCGTGCGGCATTCGCGACCGCCACCGTCGGCGGCACGCCGGCACGCAAGGCCGGGGAGACGGATCGCAGAAGCTGGGTGATCGCCGAGCGGCGCCGAGCCTGCCGCCGTCGCCGACCGGTGAACGACGGCCGGCGCCGCCGGGCATGGGTCTGGGCAGATCGGCGTACGGGAATCGGGATCGTGCGCCGCGGCCACGCCAGAACGGCCGCAGCACCCAGGAGTGCGACGAGCAGGCTCACGATGCCCCCAACGCCCGGCGAAGTTCGCTCCAGCCGTCCTCGCGTTCGAGCCGGTCGCCCGATCGCACCAACGCTGGTCGTACCTGCACCGTGCCGCCCACCCGCACCAGCACCCCGAGCTCCTGGACCACCCGCCGGTCGCCGGCCCGGCGCAGATGCACGACGACCCGGACCGCACTGGCCAACTGGGAATGCACTGCGGGAGTTGTCATCCCGGCCAACGCGCCCAACGCCTCGAAGCGCGCGACGACGTCCGCGCTGGTGTTCGCGTGGATCGTGCCGCAACCGCCGTCATGGCCGGTGTTCAGCGCCGTCAGCAACTCACGCACTTCGGCGCCGCGGACCTCACCGACCACCAGCCGGTCCGGTCGCATCCGCAACGACTGCCGCACGAGAACCGGCAGCGCGATCTCACCCGAACCTTCGACGTTGGCGCTGCGCCCTTCCAGACGCACCACGTGCGGATGCACGACCCGCAACTCGCGGACGTCTTCGACGATCACGATGCGCTCATGCGCCGGCACCTGCCGCAACAGCGCCGCGAGCAGGGTGGTCTTGCCCGAACCGGTGCCGCCGCTGATCACGAACGCAACTCGTGCAGCGATCAGTTCGGCCAACACCCGTGCTCCCGAGGCGTCCACCGCTCCGCCCTCCTGCAGCCCGGCCAGATCCAGGCCGTTGTCGCGCGGAATCCGCAGCGACAAGTGCGCAGCCGTCTCCACCAGGGGCGGCAGAATGGCGTGCAACCGGATCCCGCCGGGTAACAGGCCGTCGACGAACGGCTGGCTCTCATCGAGCCGCCGGCCGGCCAGTGTCGCCAGACGCACCGCCAGTCGGCGCACCTGGGCGGCGTCGCTGAAGGCCAGGTCGCGTCGTTCGAGGCCATGCCCGCGGTCGACCCAGACGCCGGCCAGTCCGTTCACGAGGACGTCGGTGACTCCCGGATCCGCCAGCAACGTCTCCAGCGGGCCGGCGCCCAGCACGTCTGACCGTAACTGGTCGCGCAAGCGGAGCACGTGATCGTCACCGAGCACCACCGGGTCGGCGCCGGCCACGTCGGCAACGCGGGTGTCGTCGGGCGACCGTCCGGCCCGGATCTGCTCCCAGAGCGCGAGCGCGGGGCCACCTCGAGCCGGACCACCGCGAGCGGCGCTCACGACGCCACCCGATGCTCGATGACCAGGTCCCGCAGCAACGCCGCCGCGAGCGCCGACACCGCACTGCGAGCACTGGCGCCGGGCACCGCCGGACTGGATTGGCGCTGATCGAGTTTGCGGTCGTGGGCCAGCACCCCGAGCAACGGCACGTCGCTGAGTCGCGCAATCTGCTGTGCCACGTGCTCCCGGGTGTCACGCACTACGAAACCCAGCGGCAGGTCCGGCTCGATCGCGCGGGCGTACCCGATGAGTTGCTCGGTGATGACCAGCACCCGCCGGTCGGGGGCGGTGACGACGATCAGTACATCGGCGACGGCGAGGGCAGCGCCGGCCGCCGCCAGGTCCCGCGGCACATCGACCACGACCAGATCGCTGGCACGTCGGCACGCGGCGATGACCTCGCGCAGCCGGTCCGGCGGGATGGGGTCCGGGCCGTCGCACGCCACGACGCGCGCGCCGCTGTCCGCCGTCGGCAACCGGTCCAGCAACGGCTGACCGGGTAGGGTGCCGTCACTTCCCAGCAGATCGGGCCAGCGCAGCCCCGGGTCGGCGGCCAGATCGAAGAGGTTGTCCAACCCGCCGCCCCACGGGTCGGCATCGATGGCGACGGACGACCACCCCGCACGGGCGGCAGTGATGGTCAGAGCAGTGCTCAAAGTGCTTGCACCACAGGCACTTCCGGCACCTACGACGGCGAGGCACGGTGCGAGCGGCTGCAGCGGGTCGAGGTCGTCCATGGACCCATCGGACGACGACCGGACCGGCCCCGGCCAGTCGGATCGGCGCCGGTGTGGACAACCAGCCACTCGGCGTACGCCATCCACAGGCGCTCGCTCGCGGGCACATAAGCGGGCGCCCCACGATGTGGGGCGCCCTCGTCCGTAACCTCATGGAGCGACCAAGCGTGCTGTTTCGTGTCCGTCGCCCCTGACTGGTCCTGGGGTCGAACTGTCCATCAAAGGACTGGCCTCGCGTGGGTACTCGATTCAGTTACGGAAGTACACCTCTGGTCTACACCCGTGTGGTGCACAGCACAAGGGATTCGCCGGAGTACGTCGACTCCCAGCCCAGGCCGACCGCCAAGTAAGGTGCGGCGCATGTCCGAGGTCTTCGACGCGCTGCTGTCCCTCGACGGTGTTCGCGAAGCTGCCGACCGGGCTCGCGAGGCCTGCACCCAGTTGCGGTGGCATGCCGCGCTGCGCCGCCGGATCCCCGAAGCGGCCGCCGAATCACGGGTTCGCGGAGCCCGCGCCACAGCGTTGCTCGAGGGAGTCGAGGTCGATGGGACCACCGTCCGCGATCTGCTGCGCGGCGCCCTGGACTGGCCGCCGGAGCCGGACCCGTGGGAGCTGACCCTGCGCGGCGCGGTGCAGGTCACCGCGGCCACCGAGGAAAGCACGGGAGCCGTGCTCCTGCAGGACCTGGTCCGCCTGCAGATCGCGGCGGCCGCACCGGTCAGCGGACCGGACGACCTCGGCCGCCCTCGCGCGGACGGCGAGACCTGCAGCGAGCTCGCGACCCTCGGTGAAGCGCCCGCCGCCGCGGAGGCCCTGGAGCGACTGCGATCCGTCCTCAGCCTGCTGGCCGCCGGCAACGTTCCGGCACCGATCGGCGGCGCCCTGCTGCACGCGGAGATCGCGGTGGCACGACCCTTCGTTCGCGGCAACGGCCTCGTCGCCCGCGCCGCGCACCGCGCCTATCTGCGCATCAGCGGCCTGGACCCGACCGGAGTGGCGGTAATCGAAGCCGGGTACGCCGCCAAGGGCAGCGCCGACTACCTGGGTGCCCTCACGGCGTACTCGCAAGGCGGCACGGAGGGTGCGCCTGTGGCTGATCCACAGCGCGGAGGCGGTCGTGGCCGCGGCGGCGGAAGGCAACCGGATCGCCGATGCGGTGCTGGCGGGCCGGCTCAGCTGACGTCCCGCTCCTCCGGCAAGGGGGTGTCGATCACCGTGTCGAGCTCGCTGTCGTCTGCCGGAAGCGACTCGACCGCCGCCCGGCGCAGTGCCAGCACCGCCCGGCCCACCCGCATCGTGAACATCACGCTGATGGTCAGCAGGAACGCGGCCAGCGGCAACTCGACCAGCAGCGCTGACAGCGTGGACCATTGCCGGTCGGACCGGCCGGCGGTTGTGACGTCGAACCACGCGTCCGCGATCAGCAATGCACCCGCACCGCTGGCGCTGACGACCAGCAGGAAACGTTGCCGCCACGCGAAGAACGCCGTCAGCCCCAGGAACACGGTCAGCAGGATGTCGAAGCCGACCCACGTGACGTCCCACCCCCGCGACAGATGCACCTCGGGCAGCCGGACCGCCAGGTAGAACGTCCACGGGATCAACAACACGGTCGCCAGCACCGTGACCACCAGGGCGCGGCGACGACGACGGCTGATCGTCGCAGCATCCACCGACAGCACGTCCTGCAGCGACATCCGGCCGGCTTGCTCACCGCGGTCGCGCGCATTGGCGACGTGGATCATCGCCAGCAGTTCCCGGCGTTCGCCGACGCTGAGGGCGGACACCTCTGCGGCGCTCAACGTGCGGCGCTGATCGTCCACGAAAGCCTCCAACTGTTGCCCGGGTCACATGCAACGTGTGTGCAACGGCACAATGGGTGAGATAGGAACTCTGTCACCGTACGCACGCCCCAAGGGAGAGGCCATTGTGAGCGAAGAGACCCTGTCCAACCTGTTGCACGAAGACCGCAGTTTCCCGCCCGACCCCGCCTTCGCCGCACAAGCCAACGGCACGGCGGCGCTCTACGACCAGGCCGACGCCGACCGCGACGCCTTCTGGGCCGAGCAGGCCCGCACCCGGCTGGCGTGGAGCAAGGACTTCGGACAGACCCTGGACTGGTCCGAGGCTCCCGTGGCCAAGTGGTTCGTCGGCGGTGAGCTGAACGCGGCGTACAACTGTGTCGACCGGCACGTCGAGGCCGGCAACGGTGACCGGGTCGCGCTGCACTTCGTGGGCGAGCCCGAGCAGGACACCCGCTCCATCACGTACGCCGAGTTGCTGGCTGACGTGCAGAAGGCCGCCAACGCGCTCAAGGACCTGGGCGTGCAGACCGGCGACCGCGTCGCGGTGTATCTGCCGATGATCCCCGAAGCGGTCGTCGCACTGCTGGCCTGCGCCCGCATCGGCGCCCCGCACTCCGTGGTCTTCGGCGGTTTCTCCGCCGACGCGCTGCGCTCGCGGATCTCCGACGCCGACGCCAAGGTCGTCATCACCGCGGACGGCGGTTACCGCCGCGGCAAGCCCTCGGCCCTCAAACCCGCCGTGGACGAGGCGGTCACCGGCGACAGCCCGGTCGAGCACGTACTCGTGGTGCGACGTACCGGCCAGGACGTCGCCTGGGGCGAGAAGGACGTGTGGTGGCACGACGCCCTCAAGGCCGCCGACCCCGAATGCCCCCGGTGCCAGTCGATTCCGAACACCCGCTCTTCCTGCTCTACACCTCCGGCACCACCGGCAAGCCCAAGGGCATCCTGCACACGACCGGCGGCTACCTGGTGCAAGCCGCTTACACCAACTCGGTCGTGCACGACGTGCACCCGGAGTCCGACGTGTACTGGTGCACCGCCGACGTCGGCTGGATTACCGGCCACTCCTACATGGTCTACGGACCGCTGGCCAACGGTGCGACGCAGGTGCTCTACGAGGGCACCCCGGACAGCCCGCACAAGGGCCGGTGGTGGGAGATCATCGAGCAGTTCAAGGTGTCGATCTTCTACACGGCACCGACGGCGATCCGCACCTGCATGAAGTGGGGCAAGGAGATCCCGGAGAAGTACGACCTGTCCTCTATCCGGGTCCTGGGGTCGGTCGGTGAGCCGATCAACCCCGAGGCGTGGATCTGGTATCACGACGTCATCGGCGCCGGGAAGGCTCCGATCGTCGACACGTGGTGGCAGACGGAGACCGGCGCGATCATGATCTCCGCCCTGCCCGGCGTCACCTCGCTGCGCCCCGGCTCAGCCCAGATCGCCGTGCCCGGTATCAGCGTGGACGTCGTTGACGACGCAGGCAATTCGGTGCCCAACGGCTCCGGCGGCTACCTCATCGTGGACAAGCCGTGGCCGGCGATGCTGCGCGGGGTGTGGGGTGATCTGCAGCGGTTCAAGGACACCTATTGGGCGCGCTTCCCCGGAGTCTATTTCGCCGGCGACGGTGCCAAGAAGGACGAGGACGGCAACATCTGGGTGCTCGGCCGGGTCGACGACGTCATGAACGTTTCCGGCCACCGCCTCTCGACCACCGAGATCGAGTCCGCGCTGGTCTCGCACCCGAAGGTCGCCGAGGCGGCGGTCGTCGGTGCCACTGACGACACGACTGGTCAGGCGGTCTGTGCGTTCGTGATCCTGCGCGGCGACGCGGTCCAAGAGGCTGACGAGCCCGGTGAGGGCGGTGACCTGGTCAGCGAGTTGCGCAACCACGTCGCCAAGGAGATCGGCCCGATCGCCAAACCCCGGCAGATCATGGTCGTCGCGGAGCTGCCGAAGACCCGCTCGGGCAAGATCATGCGTCGCCTGTTGCGCGACGTGGCCGAGAACCGCGAGGTCGGCGACGTCACGACGCTGGCGGACTCCTCGGTGATGGATCTGATCAAGAGCGGGCTGTCCAGCAGCAGCTGATCCGCCGCCCCCACCCGACTTGTGGAACGGGATTCACCCCAGACACGCAGATGTGGGTGAATCCCGTTCCACAAGTCACTGAGGGAGGTCGGCTGGCGTGAGGCGGAAGACCGGGTGCGCCTTGGCCGCCGCTGCCAGCTCGGCAACCGACGCGTCCGGTCCGACACCATCGAAGAACGACTTCACCTCGAAGCCCCATTTCTTCAGATAGGCCCGCAGCACCGGCACGGCATCGTCGCCGTACACCTGCTCGATGACGTACGCCGATCGCCGACTCCGCTTGCGCAGCACCACGGTGCCGACCGCCCGTGCGTTGCGCACCCACTGGGTCTCA
Organism: Branchiibius cervicis; assembly: GCF_042661605.1. NCBI lineage: Bacteria > Bacillati > Actinomycetota > Actinomycetes > Micrococcales > Dermacoccaceae > Branchiibius > Branchiibius cervicis. The sequence continues at coordinate 278,815 of NZ_JBHSWJ010000002.1, read as the reverse complement.
CCGCGAGCCGCCACCAGGTAGAGCTCGCCGTCCAGCGGCAGCGGGTTGACCGCAGCGGTCCGCTCCTGGCCGCTGCTGCGGCCACGAACGATCAACTGCTGCATGCCCATCGGCCCAAGACCGTGCCTCGCCAACCAGCTCATCAACCGGTTGAAGAGTCGTTCGAAACCATTCTGTTCGATCACCGTGGACGTCATGCCACCCTCCCTTTGTGAGCACTGCTCTCTATTTCTTCAGTAGAACATCGCCCTTCGCCAAAAACAAGAGCGCTGCTCACATTTGTGACTGGTGATCTCGCAGGAAATGCCGTCTGAGACAATGGAGCGGTGAGCGCAGGGGTACGAGCCAAGGCACGAGCGCAGACCATGGCGCAGATTCTGGAGCTGGGTCGCGATCAACTGGCCGAGCGCGGAGCCGCCGACCTGTCGGTGCGGGCGATCGCGCGTGACCTCGGCATGGTCTCCTCGGCGATGTACCGCTACGTCGCCAGCCGCGACGAGTTGCTAACGGCGCTGATCATCCAGGCGTACGACCGGCTCGGTGAGCAGGCCGAAGCGGCAGCCCGGTCGCGATCGACCCCGGGCCGGCGGTTCGTCCGCACAGCGACCGCTATCGGGGAATGGGCACACTCCCATCCGCATGAATGGGCGCTGCTGTTCGGGTCACCCGTGCCCGGCTACCAGGCCCCGCAGAGCACCGTCCAACCCGGCGTCCGGGTGCCCGCCGTACTGGTGGCCCTGGCGACCGAGCAGCACCACCAGGGCGGGCTCGACGCGCCGTTACCGACACCGCCGATCCCCCGGCGCCTGTCGGCGCAGGCCACCGCGGTCCGGGGCGCCCTGGACACCGATCTGCCCGACGCCGCCATCCTGCGCTGCCTGATGGCGTGGGGGATGATCAACGGCGTCATCTCATTCGACCTGTTCGGTCAGCTCGCCAACACCTTCGACCCGGGAGATGAAGCCCTGAAACACACCTTCGTCACGGCGGCCCTGCTGGTGGGATTCCCCGATGTCCGGTGACGGCCAGCCGGGAGTGATCCGCCGGTTGTTCTCCCGCAGCGACGACCCGGAGGAGAACCTTCGCCTCAGCGACCTGCTGCGCCAGGAGACCACCGGAGGCCTGTTCCTGCTCGCCGCCACCGCGGTCGCCCTGATCTGGGCCAACTCCCCCTGGCGCTCGTCGTACACGCATCTGTCCGACATCCAGATCGGACCGGACGCCCTACACCTGCATCTGAACCTGGCGACCTGGGCGGCCGACGGTTTGCTCGCGGTCTTCTTCTTCGTCGTCGGGCTGGAACTGAAACACGAATTGGTGCGCGGGTCGCTGCGCGACCCGGCCCGGGCCGCCATCCCGATCGTGGCGGCCATCAGCGGAATGATCTTCCCCGCCCTCTTCTACCTGGTCGTCCAGAGCCTGTCCGCCGACGGGGAACCGCACGGGTGGGCCGTCCCGATCGCCACCGACATCGCCTTCGCGCTCGCGGTCCTCGCCGTGGTCGGCAGTGCACTTCCGGACGGACTGCGCACTTTCCTGTTGACCCTCGCGGTCGTCGATGACCTCATCGCCATCATCGTCATCGCCATCTTCTTCTCCGGCGGCATCTCCTTCGGCTGGCTGGCGGCCGGTCTGGCCTGCATTGCCGTCTTCGCCTTCCTAGCGAACACGGGCCGGATGTGGTGGTGGGCGATGATCCCGCTGGCGATCGGCGCCTGGACCTGCGTCCACGCCAGCGGGGTGCACGCCACGATCGCCGGCGTGCTGTTGGGGCTGTCCATCCCGTCATCGAAGGTGGGCGCCCTCGACCACCGGATCCGCCCGGTGTCGGCCGGCTTCTGTGTCCCGGTCTTCGCCTTCTTCGCTGCCGGGGTCACGGTGGTCGGTGGCGGCATGGATCAGGCGTTGCGCGATCCGGTCACCATCGGCGTGATCGTGGGTCTCGCCCTGGGCAAGGTCGTCGGCATCAACCTGGCCACCTGGCTGATGGCCAAGCTGACCCGGGCCGAACTCGACGAGGAGATCACCTGGGTCGACATGATCGGTTTGGGCTTGCTGGCCGGTGTGGGATTCACGGTGTCGCTGCTGATCGGGGAGCTTGCTTTCGGACCGGGATCAGCCAAGGACGAGCACGTCAAGATCGCCATCCTGATCGGATCGCTGCTGTCGGCCGGGTCCGCCTCGATCGTGCTCGGCCACCGCAGCCGGCGGATCAAACTGAGTACGTGAACCCGTCCGGGGCAGAGCACACCGATACAGTGAGCACGCGCCCGCGGCAGCTCACGCCGCGGGACCCAACCGCGAGAACGTCCGCAGGAGGATGAGAATGGCCGACCAGCGCTCGATCGGGCAGATGGTGTCCGACGTGACCACGGATCTGTCCTCGATCGTCCACAACGAGATCGCCCTGGCCAAGCTGGAGATCAAGGGCGACATCACCAAGGGCGGCAGGGGGCGGTCTTCCTGGTTGTCGCGGCCGGAGCCGCGCTCTACGGTCTGGGCTTCCTGCTGTCGGCCATCGCATCCGGCATCCACGCAGCAGGCCTGCCGAGCTGGCTGAGCATCCTGATCGTCGCCCTCGTGCTCTTCGTCGTCGCCGGCATCACCGCGTTGATCGGCGTGAAGCACCTCAAGCGCATCCAGGGCAAGCCGGTCAAGGCCATCAGCAATGCGCAGGAAACGGTCGCCGACCTGAAGGTCGCGGCCAAGCCCAGCAACAACTAACGGGTCCAGAACCGCTCCGGCACCACCCGCCGGTCTGCCCGATCCCAGGGCCGGGTCAGGCCCGCCGCATCCAGCACGGTGTCCAGCAGGACTGCCGTGAATCCCCAGATGTAGAACCCGTCGACGTCGAACGCCGGTGCGGCGAAATCGCGGGTGGGATGCACCGCCGTGAAGCGGTTGGCCGGGTCGGTCAGGTCGTCGACGGGCACCCGGCCCACCCGGGCGACTTCGGCCGGATCGAGTACGCCGATCGGGTGCGGCGAGCGCCACCACGCCACCACCGGTTGTACGGCGAACCCGGTGACACTCAGCGGCATGGGCTCGATACTGGCCAGGACCTCGACTGTGGCTGGCTCCAGCCCGACCTCCTCGTGTGCCTCGCGCAGGGCCGCCGCGGTGGCGTCCGCGTCCGTGGGATCGATGGTGCCGCCGGGCAACGCCACCTGTCCAGCGTGGTTGCGCAACGTGTCGGAGCGCTGGGTCAGGACGATGTCGCTGCCCCGCTCACCGGGCCCGAAGAGCAGCAACACCGCCGAGCGGCGGGCGCGGTCGCTGACCGACTCAGCCCACGGCGTACCCACGGCGTGGGCATTGGCAGCCAGCCGGTCGAGCCAGCCGGGAATCGGCTCGGCCGCCGCGTGTTCGTTCATCGTGTCGCCTCCGGCCCGAGTCTAGGCAGCCTGCCGCGACTGACAGACAAGCGGCTCCTCACCCGCGCGACGGCGCTAGAGTCATCCCAACGAACCGTCCGCAGACGTCATCCGCGACCACGAGCATGGGGTAGCAGCAATGGATCTCAGCCCACGGGAAATCGACAAGCTCTACATCTACCAAGTGGCCGAACTCGCCCGGCGCCGCCGCGATCGGGGTACCAAACTCAACGTCAGCGAGGCCCAGGCCCTGATCTCCGAGGCCGTGCTCGAGGGTGCCCGTGACGGCAAGACGGTCGCCCAGTGCATGGAACTGGGCAAGACCGTCGTCACCGCTGAGCAGTGCATGGACGGAGTCCGCGAGCGCATCACGTTGCTGCAGATCGAGGCCACCTTCCCCGACGGCACCAAACTCGTCTCGTGCCATGACCCGGTCGCCGGCTGATCGGGTGGGCGAACCCGCTGAGCGGATCGTCCTCGTCGGCGGTCACGAAAGCCGCGACGGCGCCGATCTGGCCTCCTTGATCACGGCGGACCGCTCAATGGTCGCCGCCGGCACCGGTCGTGGATTGACCCAGAGCGTCGAGTCCGCCCTGGACGCAGGCGAATCCGTGACCGTGCTGCCGATGACCTTCGGCCGCGACCCGGTCCTGGTCGCCGAGACCGCCAAGGCACTGCACTGGATCCGCGAACGGCGTACCGGTCGGATTCTCCTCGCACCGCAGTTCGGGACCACCGACCACCTCATCGCCCTCCTGCGTGGTGCCGGCATCCGGTTGCAGCGCCAGCGCCCGGGTGCCGCCCTGGTGATCGCGGCCGATGCCAGCGACAACTTCAACGATGCCGAGTTGCACCGGGCGGCCCATCTGGTGCGCGCCGACTCCAGCGTCCCGGAGGTGACGGTGGCCCTGCTGCGACCGGGCCGTGACACGCTGGGCGACATCGCCGACCGGCTTTCGCGCCTTGGTCACACCGTCAGTGGAGTCGCGCCGGCCGGATTCGCGGCAGCGACGGAGTTGCCCGCCGCGGATGGGCATGCGATGACCTGGTGCGGTCCGCTGATGCGCGACAACGCCGTTCGACGCGTCATCGCCGAGCGCGTCATGGCGGCTCACCACGCCCACCGGCACGGCGACGACGGCATTGCGGCCGCTCTCGGCGCCGACCACGAGCACGGTTACGCCCACTCCCACGACGACGTGGCGGGCCACGGTCATGGCCACGGTCATGGCCACGGCCACTCGCACCCGACCCCTGCAGGAAAGGACCGCCATGGCCTCTCGCAAACCGCAGTATGAGATCCGGACCGAGGACATCGAGATCAACGCCGGTCGCGACACCGCGACCCTGCGGGTGACCAACACCGGTGACCGTCCGGTGCAGGTCGGCTCGCACTTCCACTTCTTCGAGGCCAATCGGGCGCTTCTCTTCGAGCGGGAGCGCGCGTGGGGCATGCACCTGGACATCCCCGCAGGCACCGGGATCCGCTTCGAACCGGGTGAGGTCAAGGAGGTCACCGTGGCGGCATACGCCGGCAGCCGATACCTGGTGGGCTTCAACGGCCTGGCCGATGGCGGTCTGGACGCCGAGCACACCAAAGCGAAGGCGCTGGCCGCGTTGGGGCCGCAGGGTTTCGAGAACGGCGATGCCGACGGCGCGTCGACGAGCACGAAGGGTGCCAACTGATGGCCATCATCTCCCGCAAGGAATACACCGACCTGTTCGGACCGACGCGCGGTGACAAAGTCCGCCTGGCCGATACCAACCTGGTCATCGAGATCGAAAAGGATTACGCCGAGGGCCATTACGGAGACGAGGTCGTCTGCGGCGGCGGCAAGACCGCGCGCGACGGTATGGCCCAGGATCCCAGCGCGAGCCGGACCCGTGGCTCCCTGGATCTGTTGATCACCAACGTCATCGTGATGGACCCGGTGCTGGGCATCATCAAGGCCGACATCGGCATCCGGGACGGCGTCATCGCCGGGGTGGGCAAGTCGGGCAACCCCCACCTGCAGGACGGCGTGGATCCGAACCTGCTGGTCGGTCCCGGCACCGAGATCATCGCAGGCGAGCACCTCATCGCGACCGCCGGTGCCATCGACTCCCACGTGCACTACATCTGCCCCCAACAGGCCTACGAGGCCCTGAGCAACGGGGTCACAACCCTGTTCGGAGGCGGTACCGGACCGACCGACGGTTCGAACGCCACGACCTGCACCCCCGGAGCGTGGAACATCCACCGCATGTTGCAGTCGGTGGAGGCCCTCCCGGTCAACGTCGGGGTGCTGGGTCGCGGCAACGGGTCGATGGCCCCCGCCCTGGCTGAGCAGGTCGAGGCCGGGGCTGCTGGCCTCAAAGTCCACGAGGACTGGGGCAGCACGCCCTCGGCGCTGTCCAAGGCGTTGGACGTCGCCGACGAGTACGACGTGCAGGTCGCCGTACATACCGACAGTCTCAACGAAGCGGGCTTCGTCGAGGACACGATCAACGCCATCAACGGACGCACCATCCACACCTTCCACACCGAAGGCGCAGGTGGCGGGCACGCTCCCGACATCATGAAGATCGCCGGCAGCGCCAATGTGCTGCCCTCATCGACGAACCCGACGCTGCCCTACACGGTCAACTCGGTGGACGAGCTGCTGGACATGGTGATGGTGTGTCACCACCTGTCGCACGACATTCCCGAGGACGTCGCCTTCGCCGACTCCCGGGTCCGCGCCGAGACCATCTCGGCCGAGACGGTGCTGCATGACCTGGGCGTGCTGTCGATCTTCTCCTCGGACTCCCAAGCGATGGGTCGCATCGGAGAGTCGGTGACGCGCGCGTTCCAGACCGCGCACCACTGCAAGGACAAGCGCGGCAAACTGCCGCAGGACGCCGAGGGCAACGACAACTTCCGCGTCCTGCGCTATCTCGCCAAATTGACAATCAATCCGGCCATCGCACAGGGCATTTCGGACTATGTCGGTTCGCTGGAGCCGGGCAAGATGGCCGACATCGTGCTGTGGCCGATCGATGCCTTCGGGGCCAAACCGAAGCTGGTGATCAAGGGCGGCATGGTCAACTGGTCACTGATGGGAGACCCCAACGCCTCCCTGCCGACACCGCAGCCGGTGTTCTACCGTCCGATGTTCGGTGCGATGGGCCGCACGCTGCAGCAGACCCGCGCGACCTTCGTGTCGCAGGCCGCCATCGACAACGGGGTACCCGGCCAGCTCGGCCTGGAGAGCCAGGTGCTGCCCGTTCGCCGTACACGCAGCATCGGCAAGAACGACATGGTCCGCAACGACGCCACCCCGGTGATCGAGGTCGACCCGGAGACGTACGTCGTGACCCTGGACGGGGTACCCGCGCACATCGAACCCGCAGAGTCCTTGCCCCTGACGCAACTGTTCTACCTTGTCTGAGCCGACCTCCGACGTCAGCCAGCTGCTCTTCAGCCTGCAACTGGCCGACTCGGCGTTCCCCAGCGGCCTCTACACGATGTCCCACGGCCTGGAAGGCTTCCGGCAACGCGGCCTGGTCGGTCCCCACGAGGTGGGTGATCTGCTGGAGGATCTGCTGCGCAACTCAATCGGCCCCGCCGACGCCACTGCGCTGGCCCGGGCGCACGATGCGGCGCGGGGCGGCGATCTCGGGCAGATCCAGCGGGTCGACCGACGACTCCTGGCCACCAAGCTCAACCAGGAGATGCGAGCCGCCTCGGTGCGCAGTGGGCGGCAGTTGATCCGGACGGCCGGTGCCCTGCTGGACGACCCGATCATCACGGCGTACGCCGATCTGCTCACCTCCCGCAGTACCCCCGGCTGCCAACCGGTGGTCAGCGGCATCTGTTATGCGGCAGCCGGTGTCAGTGTCGAACGCGCCGTCGCCGCAGACCTTTTCGCGTTCGCATCCAGCTTCACCGGCGCCGCACTGCGGCTGCGCCTGGCCGACCACGTCTCCGCGCAGGTGATTCTGCGCGGGATCGCACCGACCGTCGAGGAGGTCGCCGCCGCGGCCGTGGAGCGGGACATCGACGACATCGGCGGGTTCGCCCCCTGACCGACATCTGCTCAGCGGGCCACGAACGGGCCGACGCTCGCCTGTTCACCACGTAGCATCGGCCACACCCACGTCTATCAGGAGGGCGAAACCCCATGTCCACCAATGTTCTACGCATTGGGATCGGCGGCCCGGTCGGGTCGGGCAAGACCGCGCTCACCGAGGCCCTGGTGCCCATCCTGATTGAGGCCGGCCGGCACCCGGGAGTCATCACCAACGACATCTACACCCAGGAGGATGCCCAGCACGTACGACGGGAACTCGCCGGGATCCTGGACCCCGAGCGCGTGATCGGAGTCGAGACGGGCGCCTGTCCGCACACGGCGGTCCGCGACGACCCGACGATGAATCTGGCTGCGGGAGAGGACCTTCTGGAACAGTTTCCCGAGATCGACACCCTCATCTACGAGTCCGGCGGGGACAACCTGACACTGACCTTCTCCCCGCCCTGGCCGACGTGTTCGTCTTCGTGCTGGATACCTCCGAGGGCGAGAAGATGCCGCGAAAGCGCGGACCCGGGATCACCGAGAGCGACATCCTGGTGATCAACAAGATCGACATTGCGCAGTACGTGCGCACCGATCTGTCGGTCATGGAGAATGACGCGCATGCCGTGCGCGACGGAGCCCCTGTCGTCCTCACCAACTCCCTCGACGGCACCGGTCTGCCCCAGTTGCACGAGCAGATCATGGCGATCTGGACCAGCCGCCAGCCGGTGGGATGAGCGTCATCGCCCCGGACCACCGCCTGCAACCGGAGCACTATGAGATCGACCGGGTCCCACCGGAAGTCGCCGGGTATGGACCGGGTGGCGGTCACCTTCCGGTGGGCAGCCCCGGGAAGGTCGGCGTACTCGAACTCGATTTCGAGGTGCGCACCCACCGCGGTGCGCCACGCACGGAACTGACGCATCACTACCAGAAGAGCCCGCTGCAGATCATGCGCCCGCTCTACTACGACCAGGCTCGCCCCGACATCCCCTACACCTACGTGATGACCACGGGCGGCGGTGTCCTGCAAGGGGATCGACAGCGCATGGATCTGCGTTTCGGCCCGGACACGACCAGCCATGTCACGACGCAGGCGCACACCAAGATCTATCGGATGGACAACGGCTACGCCGCCGCACAGATCAACCTGGACGCGGAGCGCGGCGCGTACGCCGAATTCCTCCCGGACCCGGTCATCCCGTACGCGAACTCCCGGTACTACCAACGTGTTCGAGCCACGGTGCACCCTGAGGCAACCGCCGTGCTGGGCGAGACGGTCTACGCCGGACGGCTGTCGCGCGGCGAGCGTGCAGAGTACGACGTGTACGCCTCCGATCTGGAAGTGACCCGCCCGGACGGCTCGCCGTTGCTCCTGGACCGTGTGCGGCTGCTGCGGGGCGCCCGCGGCCCCGCAGGTCTCGCCGGCCGGGACATCACGGCCTCGTTGTACGTGGTCACCCCGCTGCAGCCGGCCACCTTCCTGGCCGACCGGCTGCACGATGCGCTGGCGGCGGCGACAGCTCCCGGCACGCTCTTCGGAGTGAGCGTGCTACCGGCCGATTGCGGTGCCTGGGTGCGCTTGCTCGGGGACGACACCGTGCGCATGCACCGGCTGACAACCGTTGCGTGGCACGTGACCCGCGAGGTGCTGCTGGGCTCGCCCGCCCCGCGCATCCGTAAGTAGCTCAGTCCACGCCGACAAACGTTCCGGACGGCGCACCTGCGGCCCCCGGAGCCAGCTCGAACTTGAGCAGCTTGCGCGCCTTCACCGGATCCAGTTCGCCTTCGCCGTACGACGGGCACCACTGAGCGACCGGACACACCCCGCACGCCGGCTTCTTCGCATGGCACAACCGGCGGCCGTGGAAGATCAGCACGTGGGACAGCATCGTCCAGTCCTTGCGCGGGAACATCGCGCCGATGATGGTCTCGACCTTCACCGGATCGGTTTCGTCGGTCCACCCCAGCCGCCGCACCAGCCGGCCGAAATGCGTGTCGACGGTGATCCCCGGCACCCCGAAGGCGTTGCCCAGCACGACGTTCGCGGTCTTGCGCCCGACGCCGGGCAGGGTGACCAGATCCTTCAACCGGCCCGGAACCTCACCGCCGAAGTTCTCCAGGAGCGCCTGGGCGAGCGTCTGCACGGAGTTCGCCTTCACCCGGTAGAACCCCGTGGGGCGCAGGATCTCCTCCAGCTCGGTGCGATCCGCGCCGGCGAGCGCCGCCGCGTCCGGGTAGCGGGCGAACAGCACCGGCGTCACCTTGTTGACTCCGACGTCGGTGGTCTGCGCCGACAGTACGGTCGCGATCAACAACTGCAGCGGGGTCTGGAAATCCAGTTCGCAGTGCGCGTAGGGATACGCCTCGTGCAGCACCCGATAGGTCTTGCGGGCCCGGCGGACCCGACCGGTCGGGGTCTCGGCGGTGATGTCCAGCCGTTTCAACTGATGCCGTCCTCGGTGTGGCCGCGAAAGCGTTCTTGTGTTGCATGGCACACTAACCCTGTGGAGATCGACGCCGTCCGTAAGGCAGCCCTGTTCGCGCCCCTCAACGACCACGACGCCCAGGCACTGCTGGAGTCGATGACTCCGGCACGGGTGCCCCGTGGGCGCGAGCTCTTCCACGAGGGTGACCAGGGCGATTCGCTCTACGTGATCACCGAGGGCAAGGTGAAGCTGGGCCGGCGCTCCTCCGACGGTCGCGAGAACCTTCTGGCGATTCTCGGGTCCGGCGAAATGCTCGGCGAGCTCAGCCTCTTCGACCCGGGCCCGCGCGCGGCCACGGCGACGGCCGTCTCCGACGTGGAGTTGGTCGGACTGGCCCACCCCGACATGACGGCGTTCCTGTCCACCCGCCCCGAGGTCGCGATGACGATGCTCGGGACGTTGGCACGGCGCCTGCGCCGCACCAACGAAGCACTGGGCGACCTGGTCTTCACCGACGTTCCCGGCCGCGTGGCCAAGGCGTTGCTGGACCTGTCGGAGCGCTTCGGCAAGCCGGTCGACGACGGCGTGCTGGTCGCCCACGACCTCACCCAGGAGGAACTGGCCCAGCTGGTCGGCGCCTCCCGCGAGACCGTCAACAAGGCGCTGGCCGACTTCACCTCACGCGGCTGGATCAAGCTGGAGGCCCGTGCGGTCACCCTGCTGGACCCCGAGCGCCTGGCGCGCCGCGCGCGCTAACGGCTCAGGTAGTCCAGCGTCGCACGGACCGTCGCGTACGCCGCCGGTCGCACGTTCTCCGGCACATCGGCGTAGACCGTGCTCACCACCGCATCGGCAGCGTCCGTTGCCTGCGGGTCGATACTGCCCAGCGCGGCCCGCACCTGATCCAGGCGTTGCGCCCGGTGGACTTGGTACTGCGCGATGACGACATCCGCATCCGGATGCGTCGGGCCGTGCGCCGGCGCCAGGGCGACGGTGCCGCCCTGCCCGGCGATCGCCGTACGTAACCGGTCCAGGGAGTCCAGGTAGTCCCCCAGGTCACCGTCGGGGAACGCGACGACCGTTGTCCCGCGGCCCAGCACCGTGTCCCCCGTCAGCAGCAAATGCTCCTGCGGCACGAGGAAACTCACCGAATCGGCGGTGTGCCCGGGAGTCAGGAGTACGACGATGCCCAGCGCCTGCTCGTCCAGCACCTCACCGTCGGCGAACGGCGCACCCCGGCCGGCGCCGCGCACCGGCGAGCCGGTCAGCTCCACCCACCGGTCGATACCGCCGGCGTGATCGTCGTGGTGGTGGGTGAGCAGGGTGAGCGCAACGGTGGCACCCCGCGCCGCGACCGCATCGCGTACGGCGCCCAGATGCTCCTCGTCGTAGGGCCCCGGGTCGACGACCACTGCCCGATCATGTGCGCCGAACAGCAGGTAGGTGTTGGTGCCGTCCAGGCTCATCGGCCCGGGATTGTTGCACAGCACGATCTCGACGCGGTCGCTGACGGGGCCGCCCTGCCACCTGGATCCATCGCTCATGCAGCGACGATAACGGCCGCCGCGATCCGCCCGCTCACCGTGGTGTCCGTGGTGGACTTGTTTCATCGCTCGCCGAACCCCCGAAGGACAGATCCATGAAGACCGTCACCCGCATCCTGGCCGGCACAGTCGTTCTCAGTTGCGCCCTCAGCGGTATGGCCGTCGGAGCCCCGGCGCACGCTTCGGACGCCGTCCGGGCAACCACCCAGCGCACCCTGGACGCACCGGCTCGTGCGGCCGGCCTGACGACTGCCGGCGGCGGCTACCCCGGTTGGGCGAAGCCGACGGTACGAAGGCAGGCCCGGGACGCATCGGCCCCGCGTCTGGTGGCCGGCGCGCAGCGGGGTATCGACGTGTCGCGCTACCAGGGCAACGTCGACTGGGCCGGTTGGGCGGCCAAGGGCATCACCTGGGCCTACACCAAGGCCACCGAGGGCACCTACCTTCGCAACACCTACTTCGCTTCGCAATACAACGGTGCATACAAGCAGGGCCTGATCCGGGGTGCGTATCACTTCGCCAATCCGGCCTCCAGCAGCGCCAAGGCCCAGGCCGAGTACTTCGTGGCCAACGGCGGCGGTTGGTCAGCGGACGGCAAGACGCTGCCGGGCATGGTCGACGTCGAAAACAACCCCTACGGTCCGACCTGCTACGGCCTGAGCACGACGGCCATGGTGACCTGGATCAGCACGTTCGCCGCTCGTTACAAGCAGCTCACCGGCCGGGACGTCGTGATCTACACCAATTCCCCCTGGTGGTCCTTGTGCACCGGCAACAGCACGGCGTTCCGGCTGTCCAATCCGTTGTGGATCGCGGCGTGGACCACGAAGCTGACCTCGTTGCCCGGGGGCTGGCCGACCTTCACCTATTGGCAGTACACCGACAGCCCGATCGACCAGGACTACTTCAACGGCAGCTACGCCCGGTTGCAGGTGCTGGCCAGGAACCACCTGTGAGGTAGCGGTCAGCGTGGATTCAACCGGGCCACCAGCAGCCAGCCGTCCGGGCCGCGCTGCGGCGAGGGCTCGACCGCGATCGGGATCTCGTGGTGCCGCGGCGCGTGCGGTTCGTCGCGCAGCAGTTCCAGTTGCAATACCGTCGGCGGCAGCATCAACGCCGACCCCGCCCGGTGCTCGGCGAGCAGCCGTGCCGGCTCGACCCACTGACTGACCGCGGACTCACTGGTGGCGTCGTCGGGCTCCTGACCGTCCGGCAGCACCGCGGTGAAGAAGAACGTGTCGTAACGACGTTTCTCGAATCCGGGTGTCACCCAGTGGTCCTGGACGAAGAGCAAATCGGAACGGACCGCGAGACCGCGCTCGTGCAGCACCTCGGCGAACGACTTCTCGTGGGCGATCAGCGCGGCCCGATCCGGCGCCCAGCTCTCGTCGACCTGCGCGAGGACAGCGTCCGCGGTGCCGGCGAGCAGCACGCCGCACTCCTCGAACAGTTCGCGCAGCGCGGCCATGACCAAGGTCACCGCGACCTCGGCCGATACCCCGAGCAGGCTCGCCCACTGCGCAGCATCGGGCCCGACCCAATCGACCGACACCTCGGCATCGCGCGGATCGACACCGCCCCCGGGGAAGACCCACATCGAGGGCGCGAACTGCATGGTGGGCACCCGGCGGATCATGAACACCTCTGAGCCGTCCGGGCGCACCAACAGCACGGTGGCGGCCAGCTTGGGCTGGACTCCCGCCGGGCGACCGTCGGCGTCCCAGCGTTCCAGGGTCTTCGCCAGGGGCCGCGGAGCCGGGAAGGCCCGCTCAGTCCTCAACCGACACCATGATCTCGACCTCGACCGGCGCATCCAGCGGCAACACTGCGACGCCGACCGCTGAACGAGCGTGAGCACCGTTGTCCCCGAAGGCGTTTGCCAGCAGTTCGCTCGCACCGTTGATCACACCGGGCTGTCCGGTGAAGTCCGGTGCGCTGGCGACGAAGCCGACCACCTTGACCACCGTCACGGTGTCCAGATCCTCGACGATCGACTTCACTGCGGCGATCGCGTTGAGGGCGCAGGTGCGTGCGTAGTCGTAGGCCTGCTCGGCCGAGACCTCCGCACCCACCTTGCCGGTGGCCGGCAGCTTCCCGTCGACGAGCGGCAGCTGCCCTGAGGTGAGGACCAGGTTGCCGGTCCGGACCACCGGGACGTACGCCGCGACCGGCGCCGCGACCGGCGGCAGGCTCAGGCCCAGGTCGGCCAGGCGATCTTCGACTGCACTCACGATTCAGGCTCCTTTGGGCCGTTTGAAGTACGCGACCAGGCCGCCGCCGGGACCTTCGATGATCTGCACCAACTCCCAGCCGTCGGCGCCGAACTGATCGAGGATCGCCTTGGTGTTGTGGATCAGCACCGGTGCGGTGAGATATTCCCAGGTCGTCATGGCCCCGACTCTACCTAGTGCGCTGCGCGCCACATTGTTCAACGCTTGGGGTGCGTGAAGGTTCTGGTCAGTCGCGGAGCAACTGGACAAGGACCTTCACGCAGCCCATCAGGACGTACGCCGCTCAGCGGGTCGGCGAGAACGGCGCCAACTCGCCGGGCGTGCGGCCCGTGACCATCTGTTCGGCCAGGAGTTTCCCGGACAGCGGCCCCAACGTGATGCCCCACATGCCGTGGCCGCCGTTGACCCAGACACCGGGCACATCGGTGGCACCCACCAGCGGAAGGCCGTCGACCGTGACCGGACGACCGCCGACCCAGGTGTCCTGTCGGTCGTCCCAATCGACGCCGGTCAGGAGCGGGCGGCCGCCCTTGACGATCGCGTCGACCCGGCCCTCTTGCAGGGGTCCTCGGTGTCGGCGAATTCCATGGTGCCGCCGACCCGCAACCGGTCGCCCAGCGGGGTGCAGGCGATCCGTTCGTAGGGGAAGTAGACCGGGCACGGCACCGGACGATTGGCCGGATCGGTGACCGCGACCGAGAAGCTGTAGCCGCGACCGGCCCGCAGTTGCACCTTCACCCCGCACCGCTTGGCCAGCTCGGGCAACCAGGCACCGGTGGCGATGACGACGTCGGTGCCGGAAATCGGTGTGCCGGAGACCATTTCGACGGTGACTCCGCCGGGACCGTGTCGCAACGCGCGGGCGTTGGACCCGATGACCAGTTCCCCGCCGCGCTCCTTGACCGCTTCGGCCAGCGCCACAACGTACTCACCGGGGTTGATGTAGCGCTGCCCGCCCAGCCGGATCGCCTTCTCCACGTCAGCGGAGACGATCGGCAGCTCGGCGCGCAGTGTGGCGTTGTCGACCTCGGTCGCTTCCAGCTCCAGGCCGGCCGCGTGGATCAGTTCCACCTCGTGCTCGAGACCGGCGGCGTCCTGCGCGCGGCGGAAGGCCGCCATGATCGGTGCCTCGTGCGATCGTGCGGCGACCCCGTGCGTCTCCAACTCGTCGTACGCCTCGATGGCCCGGCGGTTGACGGGCACGAACTTGTCCATCGTCTTCTTCCACTGCCCAGGGGTACAGCGGGCGGCGAAGCCCAGCAGGAACCGGGCCAGGCCGACGTCAGGCTTGAGCGGGACGTAGAGGGGGAGTCGGGATCCAGCAGCGCCTTGACGCCGTACTTGATGACCGACGGATCGGACAGCGGCACGCACAGGCCGGGCGAGATCCAGCCGGCGTTACCCCACGAACTACCCGCCGCGACCCCGGAGCGCTCCACCACGGTGACTTGGACGCCGTGCTCCTGCAGGTACCAGGCGGTCGACAGACCCACCATCCCGGCACCGATGATCACGACATGACGATGACCCTTCGCGAGGGCCGGACCGGCGACGGTCCCGGGCTCCTGCGACACGAATAACACCCTCTTCACAACGAAATTCGCCGACGCAGTCACGGCCACTTCGCCGTGGCTCTCGCCGGCGCTGCTGTCGCGCATCCCGCGACGGATACGACGCTATCAGCGCCCCGGACGGGGGCGAATCGCAGGGCACACGGTTACGCTGCAGCAGTGACCGGGCGGTGGGAGCAGCGACGTCTGCACATCGTCACGGGCAAGGGCGGGACCGGCAAGACCACTGCGGCCGCTGCTTTGGCGACGGCCCTGGCACGACAGGGCAAGACGGTCCTGATCGCCGAGGTGGAGGGCCGGCAGGGCATCAGCCAGGCGTTCGACGTACCGCCGTTGTCGACCGACGAGACACCCGTGGCCCGCGGCCTGGACGGCGGCTCGATCACCGGGCTGTCGGTGGACGCCAAGGCGGCGCTGCTGGAATACCTGCAGATGTTCTACAAGCTGGGCCGGGCCGGCGGAATGCTGGAGCATTTCGGCGTCGTCGATTTCGCCACCACCATCGCGCCGGGCGTGCGGGATGTGCTGCTCATCGGCAAGGTGTACGAAGCGGTCCGCCGCCGTGACGAACGCCGAGGCCACAAAGGCGAATATCCCTACGACGCAGTGGTTCTCGACGCTCCGCCGACCGGTCGGATCGGGAAGTTCCTCAACGTCAACGCGGAGTTCGCGGGGCTGGCCAGGATGGGGCCCTTGCACAACCAGGCGGACTCGATCATGCAACTGCTGCATTCCTCCCAGACCGCGGTGCACATCGTGACCCTGCTGGAGGAGATGCCGGTCCAGGAAACGGTCGAGGCGGTCGAGGAGTTGCGCGCCCTGAATCTGCCCGTCGGGGAGCTGCTGATCAACCAGGTCCGTGAGCCCCTGCTCAGTGATCGAGCACGCAGCATGGTCCGCTCCGCCGCCGCCGGTGGACGAGCCAGGACCCGGGACCTGATCGCCGAGGATCTGCGAGCCGCCAAGGTCCGGGTCAGCCCCGCTGTGGTCGACGGCCTCCTCGACACCGCGGTCAACGTCGATCAGCGTCTTGCCCTCCAGGACGCCGAGCGCGAGGACCTGGCCGGTCTGGCGCTGCCGACATCGGAACTACCCGCCATCCCCGGAGGCGTCGACGCCGGGGCGCTGCGCGAACTGGCCGACGTGCTGCACGACAGCGGAGCCGTGTGATGCAGCGACGTCTGGACATCGATGCCCTGATCGCCAATCGCAGCATCACGACGGTGGTGTGCTGCGGCTCCGGCGGGGTCGGCAAGACGACGACGGCAGCGGCCGTCGCGATCCGGGCCGCGGAAGCGGGCCGGAAGGTCGCCGTACTCACCATCGATCCGGCCCGCCGGCTGGCCCAAGCGCTCGGCGTGGGTGATCTGACCAACGACCCCAGCCCGGTCACCGCGATCGAGGGTGAGGGCAGCCTAGACGCGCTGATGCTGGACATGAAGCGCACCTTCGATGACGTGGTCCTCCAGCACGCAAGCGGGCAGAAGGCTCAGCAGATCCTGGACAACCCCTTCTACCAAGCGGTTTCGAGTTCCTTCGCCGGGACGCAGGAATACATGGCCATGGAACGGCTGGCCCAGTTGCAGGCCGAGAAGGGGCCGGACGGGTCCGCTGCATGGGATCTGATCGTCGTCGACACCCCGCCGTCGCGCTCGGCGCTGGACTTCCTGGACGCGCCCAAGCGGCTCAGCTCGTTCTTGGACGGACGGTTCATCCGGATCCTGATGGCACCGGCCAAGGCCGGTGGCAAGGTCTACCTGAAGGTGATGTCGGCGGGGCTGAACACCATCTCCGGGGTGCTGTCCAAGATCGTCGGCGGCCAACTGCTGAGCGACGTGCAGACGTTCGTGGCCGCCCTGGACACGATGTTCGGCGGCTTTCGGGAGCGGGCCGAGCAGACGTACGCCGTGCTGGCGGCACCGAGCACCGCTTTCCTGGTCGTGGCGACCCCCGACCGTGAGGCATTGCGCGAGGCGGCGTACTTCACCCAACGCCTCGGCGACGACGGCATGCCGCTGGCCGGCGTGGTGGTCAACCGGGTGCAACCGGCACTGGTGGCCGGGCTCAGCGGACCGCGCGCGCTGGCGGCCGCCGCCGTCATGGAGGAACTGCCCCGGCGGCCCGGCTCCGGCTGGCAGCCGATGGACACCGCGGGGCTCTTGCTGCTCCACGCCGAATCGGAGACGGTCCGGGAGCGCCACGAGGCGGCGATCGCACGATTCCGGGCCGCTCAACCGGAACTGGCCCTGGTCGAGGTGGCGACCCAGGCGACCGACGTCAACGATCTGGATCAGCTGCGCGAGATCGGCGCGGAACTGGCCCGCTGACCCAGGCTCGCGGTGAGGGCGAAGCGCCTAGCTGGCGCGTTCGCTTTCCTGCTGACGGGCCAGCCGGAACAGTTGCGCCCAGGAGCGGACCTCGGGACGGCGACGGAGCAGTGCCCGGCGCTCGCGCTCGGTCATGCCGCCCCACACGCCGTACTCAGTCCGGTTGTCCAACGCATCGGCCAGGCATTCGGCGACCACGGGGCATTTCTGGCAGATGATCTTGGCACTCTGCTGGGCGGCCCCCTTGGCGAACAGGTCGTCCGCAGCAACCGTGCTGCGACACACAGCGCGGGAGGCCCAGTTCTCATCCCAGGTGGTAGGTCGGGACGCAATCGCCGTCATCCCAGTCTCCGATCATTCACGTGCTCAAGGCACTGCTTAAACCTGTCTCCGGACCCCCTTGTCCGTCGATAAGAGTAGGCCTGACCAGCGGTCTTTACTAGGCCTTTACCTTGGTCAAATTTCGACATACCCACAGAAATCACCACTTTGTGGCACCTTATCCACAGGTGTACCCGGTAAAATTGGTCACGGTTTAACCGTTTACATAGGGTTCTCACAGGATTTTGGTCCGGACCAGTAGCTGATTCGTGGCGTGCGGCTCGCGTTCCGGAAACCTGCAACCGGCCGGGTTACCCTGACAAGCATGCCCCGCAACCGCCTGATGAACGTGTTCACTTTGTTGGCCGCGTTCGTTCTCGTCTCCCTGGCCATGGGCATGGTCGTCGCTGGCCTTGCGTTGCCCGCTCTCGGTGCCGCCGGTAAGGCGACCACGAGCAGCATCAAGATGTTCAACGATCTGCCCGGCGACTTCCAGATGAATCCGCTGGCCCAGCAATCCCGGATCCTGGCCGCGGACAACACGGTGATCGCCACGCCGTACAACGAGAACCGGATCGTGGTCCCGCTGAGCAGGATCGCGCCGATCATGCAGAAAGCCCAGATCGCCATCGAGGACGAGCGGTTCTACCAGCACGGCGGGGTCGACCCGCGGGGTCTGCTGCGGGCCGTGGCCTCCAACCAGTTGAGCAGCTCGGGCGTCCAGGGTGCTTCGACCTTGACCCAGCAATACGTGAAGGTGGCGCTGCAGGACGAGGCCCTCAGCTCCGGCGACCCCTCGGCCGCCCAGCAGCAGGTCACCCAGACCGGTATGGCCGGGTACGTGCGCAAACTGCAGCAGCTGAAGTACGCGATCAGCCTCGAGCAGAAGTACACCAAGGACCAGATCCTCGACGGCTACCTCAACCTGGTCTACTACGGCGACCAGGTTTATGGCATCGAGGCCGCCGCTCAGCACTACTTCAGCGTGCCCGCCTCCCAGCTGACGGTCGCCGAATCAGCGCTGCTGGCCGGCGTCGTCAACCAGCCCGGAACCACCGACCCGGTGAACAACCCGAAGGCGGCGATCGCGCGGCGCAACGTGGTGCTGCAGAAAATGCTCGACCAGGGGTACATCACCCAGAAGCAGTTCTCCGACGCGGTGAACACCCCGATCGAGAAGATGCTGAAGGTCAAGGACATCAGCAGCAGTTGCGCCACGTCGAAGTACCCCTACTTCTGCGACTACGTGACCCAGTGGCTCAGGCAGCAGCCTGCGCTGGGCGCCACCGTGAAGCAGCGCGAAGGCGCGCTGAAGAGCGGCGGCCTGACGATCAAGACCAGCTTCAATCCCAAGTACGCCGCAGTACTGGACGCCTCGATCAAGGCCAAGGTCCCGGTCGGCAACTCCGCGAAGGTGGACGCCGCCGGCATCATCATCCAGCCCGGCACCGGCCTGATCCTGGCCAGCGGCCAGAACACCAAGTACTCACTGAAGCCCGGCGCGGGCAACACGACGGTCAACTACACGACCCCCAGCGGCGGCAACGGCGGTGTTCAGATCGGTTCGACGGCCAAGGCCTTCGCGGTGATCACGGCGCTGGAGAACGGCTACAAGATCGACAGTTCGATCAACCTGCCGACCTACAACGGCAAGGCGGGCAACAAGGGCACCATTCCGGTCCGGGTCTTCACCCATTCGCAGTTCTCCGACGCCTGCGGTCTGGGCCGGGGCGACCCGCCGTGGCTGGTCGGCAACGACGTGTACGTCCCGCCGCACCTGATGAGCCTGTCGCAGGCGTTGGGCGAGTCGGTCAATACCGCGTTCGCCACGCTGGGCTCCGGCGTCGGCGTCTGCAAGATCGCCGACACGATGACCAAGGTCGGCCTGGTGCAGGGTGCGGGCAAGCCGCTGGAGCGCGTGCCGTCCGGCATCATCCTGGGCTCCAACGACGTCACCCCGCTCACCCTCGCCAACGCCTACGCCACGGTCGCCTCCGGCGGTAAGTACTGCGAGCCGCGGCCGGTGTCGCAGATCCTGGACTCCAACAACAAAGCGATGCCGCTGAAGGTCAGCCCCTGCAAGCAGGTCATGTCCAAGGACGTAGCGGCCGCGACCACCAAGGTCCTCCAAGCGGTCTTCGACAAGAACGGCACGGCCGAGAACGCCGGGTTGGCCGGCGGCCGTCCCGCCGCCGGCAAGACCGGCACGACGGACAACGCGGTCCAGACCTGGTTCGTGGGCTACACGCCCTCGCTGGTGACCGCGATCTGGGTCGGCTCGATCTCGACCAACACCCACTACCTGACCGACCTCAGGATCGGCGACACCTTCTACAAGGGAACGATCTTCGGCGGCACGCTTGCCGCGCCGATCTGGAAGACCACGATGGACACGATCCTGAAGGGCCAGCCGATCCAGCAGTTCCCGCAACCGTCGGACAGCATGTACGACGACCCGAGCCACAAGAATGACCCGAACTGGGTCAACACCGGCTCGATCATCGAAGGCAAGAACATGCGGTCGTACTCGGGTTATCGCTCAACGAACGACGGGAACTCCTCCAGCACCAACGGCGACGGCTCCGGCAACGACTGACCGGTGCCCGGCGGGCGCGGGGTGCGCGATCAGCCGAGCGCCCGGCGTACGGCGGCCGCGACCCGACCGCCCTCTGCGCGACCCGCGATCTGCGGTTGCACGATCTTCATGACCGCGCCCATGGCGCTCATGTTGTTGGCACCCAACTGTCCGACCGCCTCGGCCACCAGTGCGTCGATGTCCTCGTCGCTGAGTTGGGCGGGAAGGTAGCCCTCCAGCACGGCCAACTCGGCACGCTCGCTGTCGGCCAGTTCCGGTCGCTTCGCATCGTCGTACGCCGCGGCCGCCTCCCGGCGTTTCTTGGCTTCCTTGGTGATCACCGCAAGTACCTCGTCATCGGACAGCTCCCGATGTGCGTCACCGGCAACCTCCTGGTTGCTGATCGAGGCCAGGGTCATCCGCAGCGTCGCCGCGCTCACCTGGTCACGGGACTTGATCGCCGTGGTCAGGTCCGCGCGCAGCGTCTCCTTGAGGCTCATACCTGCAATCCTGCCACCTTCGTCCAACGGGTTCTTGCGGTGCGAGAATGGCCGCGTGCACCCCGCCATCGTCACTACCGGTTCGGTCGCCGGACTCGGAGCGGGAGCGCTCATCTGGGGCACCGTCATCGAACGCAACTGGTACGCCGTGCGTTCCGTCACGGTCCCCATGCTCGCCCCCGGCGCCGCGCCGGTGCGCATCCTGCAGATCTCCGATCTACACCTGGTCCCCCGGCAGCGGCGGCGCATCGAGTGGGTGCGCTCCCTGATCCGGCTGGAGCCGGACCTGGTGCTGAACACCGGGGACAACTGCTCGGACATGGATGCGGTGCCCTTCGTGCTGGAAGCGATGGAGCCCTTCCTGCACCTGCCCGGGGCGTTCGTGCTCGGCTCGAACGACTATTTCGCACCGTGGTTCAAGAACCCGTTCAGCTACTTCGCCGACCGTCGGGTCACTGCCGTGGACCGGCAGCCTGAGAAACTGCCGGTGCAGGAGTTGG
Source organism: Branchiibius cervicis (assembly GCF_042661605.1). Lineage (NCBI taxonomy): Bacteria > Bacillati > Actinomycetota > Actinomycetes > Micrococcales > Dermacoccaceae > Branchiibius > Branchiibius cervicis. The sequence continues at coordinate 257,409 of NZ_JBHSWJ010000002.1, read as the reverse complement.
TCGACGGGCTGGGCAGCGACGGCTGGGTCGACCTGCGCAACCAGCGAGAGACCGTCAAGGCCAACGGAACGTGCCTGGAACTGGTGGGCGTGGACGACCCGCACATCGACCTCGACGATTACTCGGCGGTCGCCGGCCCGCCCTCCCCCGAGGCTGCCGGGACGCTGGGGGTGGTGCACGCGCCGTACACCCGCGTGCTGAACGCGATGGCCGCCGACGACATCCCGCTGATCATCGCCGGCCACACCCACGGCGGCCAGGTGCGGGTGCCGTTCTACGGGGCGCTGGTGACCAACTGCGATCTGGACACCTCCCGCGCTTCGGGTCTTTCGCGGTGGTGGCCCGGCGCGGAGGCGGGGGTGCCCGCTCCGCAGGACCCGGCGTACCTGCAGGTCTCGGCCGGACTCGGGCACAGTAAATACTCGCCGGTGCGCTTCGCCTGCCGCCCGGAGGCGAACCTGATCACCCTGGTCCCGCGCGTCCCGTAGCCCCTCCCCGACAACACCGGGCCACTGGACCCGCCCGCACCACCAGATCCCGGCCCCACCCGACAACACCGGGCCACTGGACCCGGCGGCGGCGATGGCCTGACCCGATTGTGAGATCGATGGGGGCAGACGGTATCGTTTCCTCTCGCTGCCCGGTGATGTACACGTCCGGGTGAGCGCCACGGGGTGTGGCGCAGCTTGGTAGCGCGCTTCGTTCGGGACGAAGAGGCCGCAGGTTCAAATCCTGTCACCCCGACTCATCGAAACCGGCCCTGACCTGCGGAAACGCAGATCGGGGCCGGTTTCGATGTCAGTGGGACACAACACGGGCACAGTTGGGTCGTCGGGCATGACCGCCGCCTGGCAACCACTGCACCGGGAACCCAGAACCCCAGCGACGGCGATGAGGCCGGCATCAGCGCAAGCGGCATGCACCCAACATCGTCAGTCTGTCGTCGCTGCGACCACGTGTTTGCGAGGGATCACCGCCCCAATCGTCAGCAAGACGTTGGTGTAGTAGCGGTCGTCACCCGTGGCGACGGTGAGGGCCAGATCCTCACCTCGGCAGGCGGCCTTGAAGTCGGCCCGTACCGCCACATCGATCGGCACCGCACTTCCGATGAGATCCGCATAGCGCTGCTGCACCGGGGAGGCGCTGCCGTCGTCCGGCGCCATGACCGTGGCCCTCTCCACCGGCGCGGTCGCGACGATCGCAGTCAGGACTTGGTCGACGGTCACCGTGCCCGGGCTGAGGTTCAGGTGCACGATCGGTGCACCCGGCCGCGTCCCGGTGCTGTGCGCATAGTTCGCATCGGCGATGAGGACCGTGCTGCCGTGTCCTGCCGCCGCGAGCGCGGCAAGGATCTGCGGGTGGATCAACGACGAGTTGAGCACAACCGACCTCTATTCCGTTTCCGACCGGGACCGCGCCAGCAGTCGTTGGGCAACGACGACGACCAGCAGGAACGCGCCGCTGATGACTGACTGGATGTTGCTGTCGAGGCCGCCGATCTGGTTGATGATGTTGCCGATCACGTTGCGCAGCAGCACACCGACGATGGTGCCGATCAATGTCCCCGCGCCGCCGGTCAGCAGCGTGCCGCCGATGACCACGGCGGCGATCGCGTCGAGTTCCGTGCCGACGCCGATGACGGTGACTCCCGATTGCAGGTAGGCGGCCGTCAGAACGCCGGCGAAACCGGCGAGAGCACCGCTCATCACGTAGACCGTGAGCTTGACCCGCCGGACCGGCAAGCCCATGAGTACTGCCGATCCCTCGGCACCGCCGGTGGCGAACACCGCCTCTCCGAAGCGGGTGCGGCGCAGAATGATTCCGCCGATCCCGAAGAGCACCAGGGCAATCCACACCGGGATCCCGAGCCCGAGGAACGACGAACTACCGAGGTTGATGACCGCTTGGTCCTTGATCGTGAAGGTGGTCGAACCCTCGTCGGTGATGGCCAGCAGGAGTCCGCGAGCGAACAACAACGTTGCCAACGTCACGATGAACGGCGGTAAGCCGGCTCGCGACACCAGAACGCCGTTGATGAATCCGATTGCCCCGCAGAGCAATACAGGCAGAGCAATCGCCGCCAACAACCCGTACTGGGAGGCCCATGCAGCGACCACCCCGCCCAGTGCATACACCGAGCCCACCGACAGATCGATGCCGCCGGTGATGATGACGAACGTCATCCCCAGTGCGATGACCGCCAGGAACGAGCTCTGCAGGGCGATATCGCGCAGGTTCTCGGCCGTGCCGAAGGACGGCAACGACAACCAGGCGATGATGACGACGACCACCAGGACGGCCGCGGCACCTTGTCGTTGGACCAGACTCGCGACCAGCTGGCGGCGGACCCTCGGCGAGCCTGCGTCGTGCTCGGCGTCGCTGCGGACCGGGGTCGACGTACTCATCGTGTGCTCCGTTCGCGCGTTGCGTAGACGGCGATGACGATGATCGCTGCCTGCACCATCTGTGCGGTCGAGTCCGGCAGGTTGTGCTTGATCAGGGTCGCTCTCACCAGCTGCATCAGGAGGGCGCCCATGATGGTGCCCAGGATGCGAACCTTCCCACCGGACAACGGTGTTCCGCCGACCACGACTGCCGTGATCGCGGACAGCTCCATCAGCTGCCCGGCATTGCCCGGGTCGCCGGCACCCAGTCGCGCCGTCGCCAGCACGCCCGCAATCGCGGCCAGAAGTCCGCTGATGGCATAGACGGTGACCAGAACCCGTCGGACCGGCAGACCGGCCAAGGTGCTGGCTCGCCGGTTGTCACCGATCGCGACCAGTCGGCGACCGAACGTCGTACGGCTCACGACGAACCACACGATCACCGAAAGAACTGCGGCCACGAGTACGACGATCGGCACCCCCAGGACGTCGCCGGTCCCCAGTTGCAGGAAATTCGGATCGTCGATGTCCTTCAACTGCCCGCCGGCGATGACCAGCGCCAGGCCACGCCCGGCGACCAGCAGACCCAGGGTTGCCACGATCGGTTGGATCCGCAGGAACGCAACCAGGAACCCGTTGAAAAGTCCGGCGACCAGACCGACCAGGAGGGCTACGAGGATGGCGGGTGCCACGCCGTACCCCAGATACAACGGGATGATCGCGGCCGCCAGCGCCATGACCGAGCCGACCGACAGGTCGACCCCTTCGGTGCCGATGACCAGCGCCATCCCGAGCGCCACGATGACAACCGGTGCCGCCTGGATGAGCTGGGTGCGCACGTTAGCGCCCGAGAGAAAGTTCTCGGTGAACAAGACGTTGCCGAGGAAGAGTACGGCGACCGCGACGTAGACGCCGTACTCCTGCGCCCAGCCGGCTGCCCGCGAACGGTCGAAAGCCACACTCCGGGTTGAGGTTTGCGTCATCGTGGCTCCTCCGTGTCGGAGGCAACGGCGGCCTCTTCGATGATCTCTTCGAAGGTCGGTTCGCCGGCGGCGGCGTAGGCACCGAGGATGCGTTCGGCGGTGACCTCCTCCTCATCGAGCTCCAGCACCGATCGCCCGTCGCGGAGGACCACCACCCGGTCCGGGCCATCGACCAGCTCCTCCAGCTCCGAGGAGATGAGCAGTACGCCGAGCCCGTCCCGCGCCAGCTCCTCGATCAGCGCCTGCACCTCGGCCTTCGCGCCCACGTCGATCCCGCGGGTGGGTTCATCGAGCAACAAGACCTTGGGGTGGGTAGCCAACCAACGCGCCAGGAGCACCTTCTGCTGGTTGCCGCCGGACAACTCGACAACCTTCTGGTCCGGGCCCGAGGCTTTGATCCGTAACCGCTCCATCAGATCCCGCACCACGGCGTCCTGCTTGTCGCGGTTCACCAAGCCCGCAGATGAAAGGGTGGGCAGCGCTGCGAGACAGATGTTGTCGCGGATCGACAGGTGGGGAATGATCCCATCGGTCTTACGATCCTCAGCCAACATGCTGATCCCGGCCCGCATCGATGCCGCGATGTTGCCGCCGGGCACGGCCTTGCCGGCGAGCAGCACCTCACCACCGTCGCGGGGCAGTGCGCCCAGGATGGTGCGGGCCGTTTCGCTACGTCCCGAACCGAGCAGTCCTGCCAAGCCGACAATCTCCCCCGGCCGGATCTGGACGGTGACGTCCTCGATCCGACCACGGCTGCGCAAATGGTCCGCCTCCAGCAGAAGGGGCGCGGACTCGTCGACTTCGTGCGCTCGCTCCCCGAAGGTGGTCGCACCGTGCGCTCTGACCTCCCCGACGTCACGGCCGAGCATCATCGAGACCAGTTCCAGGCGAGGCAGGTCGGCCAACGGTCCGGTGTGTACCCGTCGCCCGTCGCGCAGGACCGTGACCGTGTCGCACACGGCGTACAACTCATCGAGCCGGTGCGAGACGTAAATGATCGCAATGCCCTGCTGGTGCAAGCGCTCGATCACCGAGAACAACGTGGCAACCTCGCGCGGCTCGAGCGAGGAGGTCGGCTCATCCATGATGACCACGTCCGCGGCCGTGGACACGGCCCGGGCCAGGGCCACCATTTGCTGGGCGCCCAGACCGAGCGAGCCGACCGGCCGGCGTACGTCGACCTCGATCCCCAGCCGGTCCAGATGCTCAGCTGCCTCGCGCTCCATCCGCCGCTTGTCGACCAGGCCGAACCGCGTGGGCTCCCTGCCCATGAAGATGTTGGCCGCAACGCTGCGCAGCGGAATGAGGTTGACTTCCTGGTAGATCGTGGAAATGCCGGCGCGCTGGGCCTCCGCCGGATTGGCGAACGCGACCGGTTCGCCGCGCAGCCGCACCTCGCCCTCGTCGAGTTGGTACACCCCGGTCAACACCTTGATCAATGTGGACTTGCCCGCGCCGTTCTCCCCGATGAGGGCGTGGACCGACCCGGGCTGCAACTCGAACGTGACGTCGTCCAAGGCGAGCGTGCCGCCGAAGCGCTTCGTCGCACCGTGCATCTGCAGCGCCTGCTGCGTCATCTTCTACTCCTTAGGAACCAGCAGGACGGTGGACCGGCACGATGACCCGGTCCACCGTCCGCGCAACTGCCGACGACGGATCAGTAGGCGTTGTTGACCTTCTGCGCCGCGTTGCCGGAGTCGTAGGCGTCGTCGCTGATCACGATCTTGTCCGGGATCGGCTGACCGGCTTCGAAGTCCTGCAGGGCCTTGAACGCCAGCGGACCGAAGCGGGGGTTGGATTCGATCACCGCGTTGTACTCACCCTTGGTGATGAGCTGGACCGCGTTCTTGGTCCCGTCGATCGAGACCACCTTCACGTCCTTGCCCGGGTTCTTGCCAGCGGCCTTGAGCGCATTGACAGCACCGATGCCCATTTCGTCGTTCTCGGCGTAGACGGCCGTGATCTCCGGGTGGCTCTGGATCAGCTGCTCCATGACGGACTGGCCCTTGGCGCGATCGAACTCACCGGTCTGTTCGACGACGACCTTCAGGCCCGGGTACTTGGCCAGTTCGTCCTTGAATCCCTTGGTGCGATCGGTGGTCACGTTGTTACCGGAGGAACCCAGCAGAATGGCCACCTCACCCTTGCCGCCGGTCGCCTTGTCCATCGCGTCCGCAGCGCGCTGGCCCTGCTGGACGAAGTTCGAACCGATGAAGGTGAGGTAGTCCGTGCACGGTTTCGAGGTGACCAATCGGTCGATGGTGACAACCGGCACCTTCTTGGCCTTGGCCGCGTCGAGGGCGGGCTGCAACCCGTCGGAGTTCAAGGGCGCGACGATCAGGGCTTGGGCGCCCTGGGCGAGCATCGACTTGATGTCGCTGATCTGTTTGTTCAGATCACTCTGGGCGTTGGTGGTCAACAGATTGGTGATGCCCAGTTTGGCCGCCTCGTCCTTGATCGACTGGGTCTCGGCGATGCGGAAGGGGTTGCCTTCCTTCTCCGACTGGGAGAAACCGACCTTGGCCTTGGTGAGGTCGAGCTTGGGATAACCGGTCTGGGCGATCGTGCAGTTGCCGCCGGAGCTCTGACTGGCCGCGGCGGACGCCGCCGGGCCCCCGCCCGCCGATCCGGCGGCCGATGATCCGCCGGTGTTCTCCGCTTTGGAGCAACCAGCGAGGGACAGCGCCATGACGGCCCCGATGGCCAGAGCCACCGGCCGGGTACGGCGGGACGTGAGGTTGTTCATCTGCACTCCTTCGGGCAGGGCGTTCGCTGGTCAGGCGGGTGCGGCAAGGTGACCGCCGACAGTGTTACATCGTTGGAACAGCGTTGTAAAGCATCTTTTGTGAGCTTCCTCACGGTCGTTATCCGACTGTTGCCAGAGCCTGTGCACGCCCCCGGACCAGCCACTGGTGCGACGCCGTGGGGATGTGGCCGAAGCCGGTCACGCCCCCACGGCGTCAGGAACCTCGCCGATCGGCCGCCGTCGTCAGGGGCGGCCCGCCGCGAACAACGTGGCAACCTCATCGGCCGACAAGGCCCGGTCGTAGGCGCGCACGTCGTCGACGGTCCCCGTGAGGAAGTCGACCGGCTTACCGCCGTACTTGCCGCGCCCCACCGCGAAACTGCCGGTGCCCACGTCGGCGGTGCCGAGCACACTGGTCGTGCCGGCCTTCTGGCCGTCCACGTAGATGGTCAGCGTCGATGCCACGGTGTCGCGCACCCCGACCAGGTGATACCACCGACCGGCCTGCGGTTGGCCGAGGTCTGCCGCGATGGCCCGCGCCCCGACGAAGGAGAACGCCCACCGCTGGTCCTGCCCCGAGTACTGCAGGAAGAAGGCGCTGTTGTTCTCGCCGTCCTCACTGACCACGGTCTGGAACCCACCGCCGAACTGATCCGCCTTGACCCACGCCGACACCGAGAAGTTCGTTCCCCGCGTGTTCAACACCGGCCCGTCGGTAGTGGCACTGGCCGAACCGTTGAAGACCAGTCCGTCCGGGCCCCACGTCGCCCCGGACAGCGTCAACGGGTGGTTACCCGCGGAGTCCGCGGCCGTCGTACCCGACCCGTCATCGAGCTTCCAGTGACCCACTCCTCCAGACCCGGCGTACCGGCCGGGGGCGCAGGGATCGGTTGGGAACCGGCCGCGATGGTCTGCAGATTGATCGCTCGCACCGCCGCCTCGTCCGGCTTCTCGACCTTGCGGTCGTAGGTGAACAAACCGTTCTGCTCGCCCTCGACGTCGGTGATCTGGGTGTAGATGCTTCCCGAGAGCCCGTACGGCGCCCCGACGTCCCGCAGGACCGACGTGTTCTCGACGTATCCCTTGGTCAACGCGGCCGCGTCCGGCACGGAACCATAGGGATTCACGTCCGCACCCGGCCACCGGTGACCCTCGACGCTCAGCGTCAGCCCACCGTGCTCGCCGTCGATGGACGCGCGGGTCGCATCGGGCGCGGGCAGCGCCGGACCCTGGTAGACGTGCCAGTCGATGATGTTCCCGCTGCCGGGATCGCCCGGGGTCTCACAGCAGTTGGCGCCGCTGCGCGAGTTGACCAGGCGGGTCGGATCGATCGCCTTGATCTGGGCGGTCACATCGGCGGCCGCCTGGATGCTCCACTGACCCCAGCCCTCGTTGAACGGGATCCACCCGATGATCGAGGTCTCGCCCTTGAGCTGGTTGACCATCGCCGAGACTTCCGAGCGGAAGTCGGCCTGGGCGCTGGCATTGTCGCCGCTGCCATTGCCCGCCGGCAGCGACGGCGCGTCCTGCCAGACCATCAGCCCGAGCTTGTCGGCCCAGTAATACCAGCGGGCCGGCTCGATCTTGATGTGCTTGCGGATGGTGTTGAAGCCCAGATCCTTGGTCTTCTGGATGTCGAACTTGAGCGCGTCGTCGGTCGGTGCGGTGTAGATGCCGTCCGGCCAGAAGCCCTGGTCAAGGGTGCCCAGCAGGAAGGTGGGTTTGCCGTTGAGCACGATGCGTTGTTTGCCGTCCACGTTCTTGACCGCGATGGTCCGCAGCCCGGCGTAGGACTCCACCGTGTCAGTACGCCCGTTCTTGGTGAGTGAGACCTTGAAGGTGTAGAGGAACGGGTCGGTAGGCGACCAGCGCCGCGGCTTGGGCAGATTCAGCCGGAACGTGCCGGTCGCACTGCCGGAGGAGGACGCGACCGCCTTGCCGTCCGCGAAGGCCGTGACCTTGAGTGTTGCGTTGGCCACCGAGCCGTTGAAGGTCGCTTTGACGTCGAACGCCTTCAAGTTGGTTCGCGCCGTGGCGACGACCGACGCGATGCTGGCCGGTTGCACCGGCTCCATCCACACCGTCTGCCAGATCCCGGACGAGGCCGTGTAGAAGATGCCGCCGGGCTTGAGGCTCTGCTTACCCACCGGGATGTCCGCGCCGTCGACGGGCGCGTGGACCGCCACGAGAATCTCGTTGGCGCCGTTCTTCTTCAGGGCGCTGGTGATGTCGGCACTGAACGCGGTGTACCCGCCGGTGTGGTGGGCGACCAACTTCTTGTTCACGTACACCGTCGCCTCGTAGCTGACCGCCCCGAAGTTCAACCGGACGTGGCGGCCACCGGCCGTGTAAGCGGCAGGCACGGTGACCGAGCGCCGGTAGACCATGAAGTCGGAGTGCGCCTGGATCCCCGACAGTGCTGATTCCGTCGGGTAGGGCACGAGGATCTGTTGCTTCAGGTTCTTACCGAACGGCAGCGAGCTGTAGCCGTCGGTCGGCTGGTACTGCCACAGCCCGTTGAGGTTGGTCCACTCCGGCGCCGCAACGGAGGGCCGGGCCAACTGCGGCCGCGGGTAATCCGGCAGGGCGTTGTCCGGGGTGACCTGGGTGGTCCACGGAGTGTTCAGCGGAGCGACCTTGCCGCTCCAGGTGGGCGGCTGGGGCGGGGTGTCCGCTGCCCGGGCCGTGCCGGGCAGGCACAGCACCAGCCCGACGCACACGGCAACCAGCAGACCCGCCCATCGACGTACGGCGCGCCAAGCCATCAGCACCACCCGCCCTGGGTCGAGGCCGGGTTGACGGTGCGATGGGGATGCTGCGACACGCGGGGGATGGGTGGTCGAGACATCGGGGCTCCTTGGATCGAGGACTTCGGGAGGGTTTGATGCACTGCGCTGTGACGTGGGCCACAGGTGACACCTAGCTGGTTTACATCGTTGGAACAGCGTTGTAAACCCTCGATCCGGCTCATATCATCAGTGCCAACCCCGCGACGATGGTCAGATTGACCTGGTCAGACCTACCGGGCCCGGACCGCTCGCGCGCTGTGGAAGGAGCCACTACAAGTGGTAACGCTCAAGGACGTCGCCGAACTAGCCGGCGTCTCGGTCAAGACCGTCTCCAACGTCGTCAACGGCTATTCGTTCGTCACCGAATCCAACCGCGAGAAAGTTGAAAAGGCCCTCGCAGCAACGGGTTACCGTCCCAACATCAGCGCCCGAAACCTGCGGCGCGGGCGCACCGGCTTCCTCGCGTTGATCGTGCCCGAGCTCGGCATCCCCTATTTCGGCGAACTCTCGGCCCTCGTGATCGCCGCCGCCCACCGACGCGGCTGGACCGTCCTGGTCGAGCAGACCTTCGGCACCCGCCAACGCGAGCACGAACTCGTCGCGGGCCTCGGGTCCCACGTCGTGGACGGGGCCATCCTCAGCCTCGAGGCGGTCACTGCCGAGGACCTACGGCAACTCGACCCGCACTTCCCCATGGTCCTGATCGGCGAGCACGAGATCGGACTGCCCCTGGATCATGTCGGCATCGACAACGTGTCAGCCGCTCGCGCCGCGGTGCAGCACCTGATCGACGCCGGCCATCAGCGCATCGCCGCGATCGGTGAACTACCCCACCGCGGGACGGCGGTGCAGCGGCTGCGGGGCTACCGCGATGCCCTGGCCGGCGCCGGACTCGTCGTTCCCGAGGACTACGTCGTCGGCGTCGACCAGTTCCACCGGGCGGACGGCGCCGTCGCGATGGCCCGGCTGTTGCGGCTGCCCGAACCCCCGAAGCAGTCTTCTGCCTCAACGACCAACTGGCCGTAGGGGCCTTGCATCAGGCGCTCGTCGCCGGACGGTCCGTCCCCGGCGATCTGGCGATCATCGGTTTCGACGGCTCCGAGGAGACGGAGTTCACCAATCCGCCTCTGTCGACGGTGGTCCCGGACAAAGCGGGAATCGCCGAGGCGGCCGTCGCACTGGTCGGGCAACGGTTCGAGGCCCACGCAGCGCGTGAGAACGCGCGGGATGTCGAACTGTCCTACCGCCTGCAGGCGCGGGCGACGACGGCCAGCCCGCGGGGCTAGGGCTTGATGCGCGACGTACGGCGCACCAACTCGTCGATCTGCACCTCACCGAATCCGAATACCGCACTGCGCGTGCGTCCTTCGAGCGGTTCGATCCAGTGCGCCGGGATCGCGACGTACCCGTTGAACGCCCCCGCCCACGACCCGGCGGTCGCGCCGATCGAGTCGGTGTCGAGGGCGGCCAGCACGGCCAGCCCGATCGTCGCGCTGAAGTCTCCCCCGCCGTACACGATCGCGGCAGTCAAGGCGCCCGCGTTGTTGAGCGTGTGGATCCAACTCATCCCCACGTAGCGCGCCTCCAGCGCGTCCATCGCCTCATCCCAGCTGCGTCCGGCCGTGTAGTCGGCGAGCACCGAGCGAATCTCGTATGCCAGTCGCGACGTCGGCGGGATGTGCCGTAGCGACTCCTCCAGGGACGAAAGCGGCGTGGTGGCGGTGAACGCCGACGCGACCAGCGCCGCTGCCCACATCTCGCCGTAGATGCCGTTCGCACGATGTGAGAGATAAGCGTCGCGGTGCGCCAAAAGCGCTGCCGCACGTGGGTTTCCGGCATAGACGTACCCGAAGACGTCCGCTCGGATCAGGGCGCCAATCCACTCGCGGTAGGGGTTGTGGAAGGCGCCGGCCAGCTCCAGCGGCACCTCCCGGACCAGGTTGTTGTACGCCGCTCGCTCGGCGGTGTAGGTCTGGTAGACCGGCATCCGGGTCAACCAGGTGCGTGCCAGGTCGTAGGCCGTGAAGCCGGGTCCGCACTCCTCGAGCAGTGCCAGATTCAGAATGGTCCAGTCGATGTCGTCGTCGCGCACCCCGCCCCGGATCCGGCCCCGCGACACGGCCGCGTAGTCCATGGCGCCGGGGACGAATCCCTGCACGTCCGGTCGCCAGATGTCCTCGTGCCGTCCGCCGCTGGACAACCGCCGCAGTTCGTCCTCCGGAATCGGCACGTAGTCCAGCAGCGGATAAGCCCCCTGGCTCAGCAGGTAGCTCTTCAAATCGGCTCGGCTCCAACCGAATTCGACCGGCTTCCCCAGGAGGTTACCGACGATCCGCCCGTACCACGCACCACGCAGCCGGCCATCGAGCCCATCGGGTACGACGACCGCGGACTGCGCTGGCAACTGGCCAAGGATCGCCTCCAGTTCCGACCCCTCGAAAAACGGCCACCCTGCGGGCGGCGTCTGCGGGACGGCGGCGTAGATCTGCTCCAGCTCGGCATCGTCGGAACCGTCCGACCGCAACTGCGCCACGCGGGCCTGCAACCCGGTGGCGTCGTGCCCGGTCTGCGCCGCCTCCTGGAGTTCGTGCACGGTGCGGCTGTACGGCTCCTGCGAGATGCCGAAGCGGCGGTCGAGATCCGAGATGTACTCCACGGTGTCATCCTCCCCCAACCGGTCAGACACACTAGGCCCGTGCCGGAATTGCCTGAGGTCGAAAGTGCGCGCAGGACGATCGAACGGGCGGCGCTGCATCGGCGGATCATCGACGTCGACGACAGTGACACCTACGAGTGCCGCCCGCACACACCCGGCGACATCCGGACCGCGCTGGTCGGCCGCGAACTGACGGCGGCGCACCGGCAGGGCAAGACCATCTGGTGCGACACCAGCGGCGACGGCCCGGAACTGGGCATCCACCTGGGGATGAGCGGCCGCATCCTGGTGCGCCGGGCCGACGGCACGATCGAGGAGGGCGGTGACTACGTGCCGCAACGGATCCGCGAGGGTCAGGACAACCCGGTGTGGACACGTTTCAGCATCACCTTCGACGACGGCGGCAGCCTGGACCTGCACGACAAGCGACGCCTGGGCCGGGTACGGCTCGACCCCGACCGGCACGTGCTCGGACCCGACGCCGAGCACATCGGTCGTGAGGACTTCCGCGCCCGAATCGGGAGCAGCAAGGCTCCCGTCAAAGCCCGGCTCCTCGACCAGCACGTTATCGCCGGGGTGGGCAACCTCCTGGCCGACGAGGCGCTGTGGCGTGCCCAGCTGCAACCGGCCCGCCCTGCCGACGAGCTGACCACGGATGATCTCGATGAGCTACGGCGCAGCCTCCGGTTCGCGATCCGAACGGCTATCGCCAAGGGCGGTGTCCACACCGGCGAATTCGCACGTGCCAGAGGCAAATCCGGGCACTGTCCACGGTGCGGAGCGCCTCTGTCCCGCGGCACGGTCGGCGGCCGTACGACGTACTGGTGCCCGATCGATCAACCCGCAGGCTGAGCCGGCGATCAACTGGCGAACCCCCGGCCTTCCAGGTGATCGTCGGGGCCGCGGAAGGCGACCTGGACGGTGCGTGGCCCTTCCCCGGTCCGCACCAACAACGCTCGGCCGACGGGCAGCTTCTGCGGTCGCACGGTGCCCAGTAGTTGACCTTCTGCGCGGTCGCCGGAGAACTTCAGACCCACCGCGCCGGAGTCGCGCACGGCGGCGAATACCGGCTCGAAGACACCGCGGGAGGCGCCGCTGGTGCGGCGGGTCAGGACCACATGCAGATTGACCTCGGCCGCCATCGTCACGAACGGCACCACCGGCTGCAGCGGTGAGCCGGACCCCGCCGTGAGGATCTCGTAGTCGTCGACCGCACGTTCGGCCAGGACATGGGCGTCGTGACGGGCCAGTAGGGCCATCACATGCGCGCGGCGAGCGAGCAATTCCTGGGCCGCCTCGGTCGACAGGTTTTCCGGAGTCGGGAACCTGATGACCCACCCCTGATCGACCGGCACCGCAAACTCTTCCGCGACAGCACCAACCTCGGAGCCGCTCAGAGATGGGAAGCGAGCCGCCGCGACAGCGATGAGGCCGGGCAGCAGCGGACCGGAGGCATACGAGGGTGCGACGAGATCAGAGCTGCCCAACCGATAGCCGAGCAGGGCCAGCTGGGCACCCGCCGCCAGGAATGCCCTTCCGAGGTCGGTCAATTGCTGCTCGTCGTACGGCGCGCCGGGGGCTCTCAGCAACAGCTCGTTGCGCTCGACCAGGCCCACCGGTTGCGGCACAAGCGAACACACCCCCTCGAAGCCGGCGCCACGCACGATCACCTGCGTCTGGCGCGGGGACTGGCTGCGCGCAAGCTCACGTAGGACGGATGGGTCCCAGCTTGCCTCGACCGGTTCCAGCAGACCGACCGCCGCCACCGGGCCACGCGAGAGAGCCGCGACGCAACGCTCCAGCAACCCACCCACGTCGGCCTCCTGGTAGGCCAGGGTTGTATCGACATCCAATGACAGGTTCCATTCCGCGTCGCGGGCCTGCGCGATCACAGGCACTGGATCACCGCCGGGCACATCCACGAACGCCGATCCATCCCATCGCACCGCGACATTGCGCCACGCCTCACTCGTACGCTGCTCGTCGTCGATGACCCAGCGCACCGTGCCGGCCCGGGTCAGCCGCTCCACCGCCGGACTCAGGACCACGGACGGCGGGGTCAACAGCACCAGTGTCTTCCCCTGATCCGTCGCCCACAGCAGCACATGCGTCAACCACGGCCCGAGCGCGGCGTCACGACACGATCAAGAGTCATAACGGGTGCAACCTGTCGGTGTCGGGTCCTCGGTTGACTCTAGGGATGCTAGGCGAATCAGCCCGGGTGGCCGCGACCGGCACGCTACGTCGCCCGGGCACGCGCCTGCTTGAGGACGAGGGCCAGCCGGTGGTTGCCAGCCAGCTTGTCGTCGTTGTCCGCAAGGAACTGCCAGTACCGGCGGGTGAACTCGGACTCCTTGGCCGCCGCAGCCGAGTCGAACCAGTGCCCCATCTTCTGCAGATAGTTGCCGCCAGCGATGTAGGGCTTGGTCGCCAGCATGCCGCCATCGGCGTACTGGCTCATGCCCATCACGTTCGGCACCATGACCCACTCGTAGGCGTCGACGTACATGCTCATGAACCACTCGTAAACCTCACGCGGCTGGTAGCCGGAGATCAGGAACCAGTTGCCGAAGACCATCAGCCGCTCGATGTGATGGGAATAGCCGTACTCGTGGACCCGATCGAGGCACACTCGCACGGGCGCCGGAAGCTCCTGCGGCACAGAGTTATTGGTGTACCACCACTCCTCCAGTGTGCGGCGGAACCCGAAAAAGTTGGCGTCGAAGGCGTCAGCACGACACCAGTAGAGCCCGTACATGAACTCGCGCCACCCGATGATCTGCCGCACGAAGCCCTCAACGCTGCTCAGCGGCGCGTCACCGCGGCGGTATGCCTCGACCGCCGCCTCGATGCACTCCTCCGGTAACAACAACCCGAGGTTGATCAGCGGTGACAGCACCGAGTGGAAGAGGAACGGCGCGTCCGCGGCCATCGCGTCCTCGTAGCGACCGAAGAGTTCCAGTCGTTCGTCGACGAACGCGTCCAGCCAGCGCACCGCCTGCTCGCGCGTCGTCGGCAACCAGAAGTTGTCCGACCGCCCTGGGTGATCGGCGAAGTGCTCGTCCACCAGCGCCGCGACGTCGTTCACGTGGCGGGTACGCCGAGTGGTCGGCAGTGCGGGAATCTTAAGTCGTCGCCTGGGCAGCGGGTGCCTGTTCTCCTGGTCGTAGTTCCAGCGGCCCCCTTCCGGCGATCCGCCGTCCATCAGCACATCGAGCCGGCGACGCTGCCAGCGGTAGAAGTTCTCCATCAGCGGAGCCGACTTCTCGCCCAGCCATCCGTCGAATTGTTCTGGCGTGGTGAGGAATTGCCGGTTCGCGAGAGTGACGGGCTCACATCCGTGCTGCGCCGCGATCTCCTCCAGGGCGGCGTTGGGCCCACGGTCACTGGTCTGCATCCAGATCAGCCGGGTCGCGTCGTACGTGTCGAGCTGTTCACCCAACTCGGTGCGGAACACGCTGCCCGGCCGGTACTCGACGTACGCCACCTCACGACGCGACGCGGCGGCGTAGTGACGCATCGAGGCGAGCACGAGCATCAGTTTGTGCCGGTGAAAGCGGTGCTGCCGGCAGATGTCGTCGGCCTCGATCATCACGATCCGGGCGTCGGGGTACTTGCGCAGCGCGGGGTGATCGGGCACCAGCTGGTTGCCCAGGATGAGGATGACGTCGGTCATGGTGTGGGCAGCAGGGTCGTGGGGTCGTCCGGACGGCTCAGCGTGAGCACCGCCCGCTCGACCATGGGATTCTGCTCCAACTCATCGGCCACCATGGCCAGCTTGGTCGCGACGTCGTGCTCCGCCTGGTCTCCGACCAGATCCACCGCCCCGACCAGGTAGATCCGCGACGCCCCGACCCACTCCATCCGCAGGAAACTGACCCGTTCGACGAACCGGTGCTCGTTCAGCGCGACCAATGCGGCATTCCGCACGATCGTCGGAACCCCTTCCCCTGTCAGGAAATCCATGTTCCGGCCGATCAGGAAGACGGCGACGCAGCCCAGCAGGACGCCGACGGCGATCGATCCGATCGCATCCCAGGCCGGGTTGCCCGTTATCTCGTGCAGGGCAATGCCGATCGCGGCCAGCACGATGCCGATCAGCGCCGACGCGTCCTCGGCGAAGACGGCGCGCAGGATCGGGTTGGACGTCTGCGCGATGTAGCGCAACGGATGCAGCCGGCTGCGCCGGGCGCCCTGCTTGGTCTGTCGGACCGCCTGCAGGAACGAGGTCCCTTCCAGCACCGCCGATATCGCCAGGACGACGTACGCCCACAGATAGTTCGTGTCACCCTCGTCCGGGTTGCGCAGCGCAGAGATGCCGTGCCAGATCGACACCGCCGAGCCGACGGTGAAAAGGCCGAATGCGGCGAACATGGACCAGACGTAGCCCACCCGGCCATAGCCCAGTTGATGCTCGTCGTCCGGCGGCCGCGAGGACTTGCGTTCGCCGATGAGCAGGAAGATCTCGTTGCCGGTGTCGGCCCAGGAGTGCGCCGCCTCGGCCAGCATCGACGCCGACCCCGTGATCGCCGCCACGACCGACTTGGCTACTGCGATCAGCAGATTCGCCGTGAACGCAACGATGACGGTGAACAGGCTGTCGCCTCCGGGTTGGCTGTCGTCGGACACCCTTCGAATGTAGCCGGGCGGGATCCGCCCTTAGGGCGCCTACCGTGGTGGGATGCAGTCGCTGGACTTCGTGCTCGACGAGGCCGGCGACACCGCCGTGAGGCGCCTGTGGCGGCAACTGCAGGACGTCGGCCTGCCGTCCCGCGGCGACCACCGCGGGGCCTCGAACCGGCCACACATCACGCTGTGCGCGGCGCCCGAGCTGTCCGCCCCCTGTCTGACGTACGCCGAGTGCCTGGCTCGCGAACTGCCCTTGCGTCTGCCCGTTGCCGGTGTGCGTACCTTCGACCGCAGCAACCTCGTATACCTTGCGGTGGACGTGCCGCCGATCTGGCACGAGAGGGTGCAGCGTCTTCGCGACTTGGCGGACCAGCACCGGCTGTCCTGGACGCCCCACGTCACGGTGTCCGGCCGGTTGACCGACGATCAGGTGACGGTCGCGCGGGAGGTGGTGGTCGGCGTACCCGACGTCCTCATCGTCACCGGTGTGACGCAGTGGGACCCCACCACCGCCCGCGTGCGAGCGCTCTAGAGATCGACCGTGTCGTTGTCACCGACGTCCGGGCGCTTGCCGGTGACGCGGGACTTGACCAGGTCGATCATCAGCGCGGCCTTGTTCTCCACGCTCCAGTACTCCGCGCCGTCGACCTCCACGGTCAGCACCTGCACCTGGGGATCCTCGGGGCCGACCTCGAACCACGCTGCCACAGAGTCGTTCCACAGCTCCTTGGCCTTCTCGGGGTTCGAGCCAACTCGCCCGGTTCCGCTGAGTGACACGAACGCGCTGCTGCCGCGATAGGACACGTTGACCGGTGCCGCTGACTGCAGGTCAGAGACGGTCCCCGCTTCAGCGGTCACGATGAAGTAGAGCGTGCCGTCGAACTGCGCTTCCTGGGTGGTCATCGGACGCGCGGTCAGCGCTCCGGTGCCTTCGTTGCGAGTGGTCACCATGGCGACCTTCTCGTCCTTGATCAGGTCGTGAATGGTCTTCAGGTCGTCGTCGCGCGCCATGGCTACACCGACTCCGCCGACGTGGGCCACGCCTCTTGGACCTGCGGCGTTCCTGCCGTCTCGTCCTGTTTGAGCGCAGCAATCTCATCGAGCAGACGATCGCGCTCACTGTCGGGCAGGCTCACCCCCGCTTCGCGAAGGCCCTCCGAGAGTTTGTCCTCGATCTTCTCGTCGGTCGCGCTGTAGTCCCAGGAAGTGACCGTGTCGACCACCTTCTGAGCTGCTTCTACGGCGGCGCTCATCTCCGCCTCGGACGTGCTGTCAGTTGTCATGACCTCGACACTAGGAAGCGCTCAGGCCCGTGTGAGCCTCCCTAAGGCCACAGCTGCGATCGGTAGATACGGCAGTACCACGACGGCCGGGCCGTCTGCGATCAACGAAGCGATGGTCCGCCCGCCCTCGGCCCTCAGCGCATGGGTCATCTCGACCTTCACCCCGAGTAGGGATACTCGCCAAACCCATTCTCGGACAGCGGTATCGACCTCCAGCACCTCGAAGGGCACCGCAAGTCCGAACGGACCCACCACCGCGCCGCGCAGACCGGGAGCCAGCTGGCGCCGGTCGGACCGGACCTTGCGGATCTGCGGGGACCAGTCCGACCAGGCATCCAGGTCGGCGTACCGCTGCCACGCCGTCTCGACAGAGGCGTCGCCGCGGCCGCCGACCTGCCCGCGCATCAGGCGGTGACGGCCGCGATGGGCTCGCCGGTGACCGGACCCTCGGTGTTGGACTCCCAGCCCAGCGCCGGCGCGACGTGCTTGGCGAAGCTGTCCAGCACGTGCAGGTTGTAGTCGACGCCCAACTGGTTGGGGATGGTCAGCATCAGCGTGTCCGCGGCCATCACGGCCTCGTCCTGCTTCAGCTGCTCGATCAGCACATCCGGCTCGGCCGCGTAGGTCTTGCCGAAGGTGGAGCGGAACCCGTCGATCACGCCGATCTGGTCGTCGTCGTTCGCCTGGCCGAAGTAGGCGGCGTCCTGGGCGTTGACGATCGGAAACACGCTGCGCGACACCGAGACTCGCGGCGCCCCGGTGTGTCCGGCCTCGGCGTACGCCGCGCGGAACCGGTCGATCTGCTCCTTCTGCAACGCGGCGAACGACTCACCGTTGGCTTCGGTCAGCAGCGTGGAGGACATCAGGTTCAGGCCAAGCTTGCCCACCCACTCGGCGGTTTCGCGGGTGCCGGAACCCCACCAGATGCGGTCGATGAGACCCGGCGCGTGCGGCTGCACCGGCAGGCGGGTGCCCTGCGGTGCCCGCTGCGGGTCGGCGTCCACCATGCCCGCTCCCTGGATCGCAGCCAGGAAGATCTCGAACTTCTCGCGCGCGATGTCGCCGCCGCGCGGATCCTTCGCGCCGGTGTAACCGAACGCCTCGTAACCGCGCACGGCGGTTTCCGGTGAGCCACGGGAGATACCGATGGCGATGCGCTGGTCGCTCAACAGATCGAGAGCGCCCAGCTCCTCGGCCAGGTAGAGCGGGTTCTCGTAGCGCATGTCGATGACGCCGGTGCCCACCTCGATGCGGGAGGTGCGCGCCGCGATGGCGGACAGCACCGGGATCGGGGCCGCCGCTTGACGCTCGAAGTGGTGGACCCGGAAGTAGGCGCCGTTGACGCCGATCGAGTCCGCTCCGACGCCGAGTTCCACGGCCTGCTTCAACGCAGCCGCGGCATCCCGGGTCTGTGAGCCGGGGAACCGGCCGTAGTGGCCGAAACTGAGGAATCCGAAAGCCTTCATAGAAAGTTCAACTACTTTCCGGGGTCATCTGTTCCGCGGCCACCCGCCAGCGTCCGCCGGGTCCATCCTGCTGCGCCAGACCCTGTGCGCGGAACCCCTCGAGCCAGCCCTCCATCGGCCACCAGCCCCAGCGCTGCGCGAAGAGATTGGCGTTGCGCACGATGTCGGCCAGGTGCCCGACCGGCGGCGACTGCGTCTCGTGCCATTGGTGCAGCGCCGTGGCGCCGCCGGTCCAGACCAAGCGGCCGCCGACCCGACCGAGGCGTTGGCCGAAGTCGGTGTCCTCCCCGCCGTATCCGACATACGCCTCATCGAAACCGCCGACCGCTGCCCAGTCAGATTGCCCCAGCGCGAAGTTGAGCGACCAGAACGTGGTGAAGTCACTTTCTGCCTGCACCGCCCCGTCGGCGAGCACCGGACGGCCGCGATCGGGCACCGCCATCGCCGACAGCACCGGCGGGTCGGCCACGGGGTAGTCCGCGCCCCCGCCAGTTGCGGCAGACGTGCCGTGGCTCCGCACCACACCGCCGGCACCGACCCGGCCCCGCGCCGGTCGCGGACCGCCTGGGCGTACCGCCCGACCAGTCCGGGCGTCGGCAGGCAGTCGACATCGAGGAAGACCAGCACGTCAGCGCCGGCCCCGAGCGCCAGCTCAGCGGCCCGGTTGCGCGCCGCCGCCAGCGGCAGGCCGGCCGGATCGGCTGGCAGGTCTTCCAGCAGCACGGGTGGGCCGTAGCCTTCGCTGTCGGCCAGGGCACGGCGTACGCCGGGGTCCCCCATCGCCACCACCACGTGCAGATCCGCAGGGCGTTCGCTGGTCAGCAGCGCCCGGCGCTGGTTGCGCAGGTGATCGTGGCGGCCGTGCACGATGGTCACGACGGCGATCACGCTGCGACCCGCCGCAACACCTGGGCCGCTCCGGCGGCGCCGCTGCCCAGCCACCGCGGCCACCTCTGGCCTCCCAGCGCGACAGCCGCTGCCAGCAGCTGCGGCCATTCTTGCTGCGCCGGCCACCGGCCGGCTCCCACGGCGACGCCGAGACGCTGCAGCGCGGCCACCGTCGCCAGCTGCTCACCGTGCGGTCGTTCGTCGGCGACCACCACCGCCGGCGCTCCGGCCACCGCCAGATCAGCGACCGCGCCCTGGCCGGCGTGCGACACCACCACCTCGGCCCGCTGCAACTCCTGCCACAGCTGCTCCGGGGGCAGATCGAGAGCCAACCGCCAGTCCCGCTCCGGTGTCGCCGACATGAGCGAATCTCGTTGCGCAAGCGCAAATTCCGCTCCACCCGAACCCCACACGATCAGACCGCGCCCGGGCTCACGACGCCCAAGGTCAGGCGTGCGCCCGGCGAACCGGGAGATACCTCCGACGTACGTCGTGCGCATGCCCCTCACGACTGAGTCCGGGTGCGCGTGCGCCGGCCAGGGAGCGATGATTGCGCTGGCGAGGTCGAAACCCAGGCGGTGCGCCCGGTCGTTGCGATCGCCGGGCATGGCCGTGACGACCACCGGCACCCCGAGCAATCTCACCAGAGCCGCCACTTCGACCGATACGTCGACCAGGACCGCCCGGGGCGCGGCGGTCTCGACCCAGTGGGCGATCAGCCGTTGCCGCTCCCGGAACCCGGCACGCAGCGGCGCGAAGTGCAGCACCCCGCCGGCGGTGGCTTGGGCTTCTGCATCGCCGGTGTGATCGACGGCCGGGTTGTCCGGCGGCAACTGGAGCCAGTCACCCGGCCAGTCCTCCGGCCTCGGCAGCGTGCTCAAACCGGTGACCGGGCAGTGCAGTTCGCCGGCGATCTGCACGGCGCGGGCCAGGTGGCCACCGCCGACGTGATGCACGTAGCAGCCGATCATGACGTGCGCCCACGACTGGCTTCGGCGATGACCCGGGCATCCACCGCCGCGGTTGCGTCCACCGGCAGGCAGACCACCCGGGCCGGCGCCGTTCCCGTCGCCGACAGCGCGAGGTCACGGGCGTGCAGTGCCGTCACCGCGGCGGCGCCTTCCCGGGGCGCACCCATGGCCACCGCGTCCAACCAGGGGACCAGCAAACGCACCGGGTCGTGGATATGCACCCGGAACCGACAACGCGCGACGACCTCGGGGGCGGATCCCCGGCGTGCACCCGCGGGTCCGCGCCGAGAGCTCGCAGCGACGCCTCGTCGGCGCTGCCGCCGAACCACACCCCCGCGTCGTCGCTACCGAGCCAACTGGGCACCGCGACCAGCACCTGCCCGAGGGTCCAGTCACCCACGTCTGCCTCGATCACGACATCGGGGATAGCGTGCACCAGACCACGGCCGCGGATCGCCGGATGGGTCAGGCGGGTCGCCAGATGGGCGGTCTCATAGTTCTTCAGGGCGACCAGGTCGTCCGGGCGGCCTGCCGCATCGGGACCGTCGTGCCAGGCGATGGCCTCGGGCAGATGACACAGGTCGGCACCGGCGAGCCAACACCGCTGGGCCAGCTCCCAGTCCTCGCCGCCATAGGCGACGAAGCTCTCGTCGAATCCCCCGAGGCGGCAAAGGAATTCGCGTTCAGCACCCATCACTGCACTGATGACGAACCGGAACGAAAGGTCGTCGGCGCCCTTCAGGTCGCCGGTGTCGCGGTATCCCTGCTCCAGCCATTCCGGGTCGGGCAACCGCATCGGTTCGGGGCCGTCGCCTGACAACCAGGTCCGCACCCTGTCCGGCGACCACTGCGTCAGGTCGACGTGTCGCCTCGACCCGACCAGCACCCTGCGGTCACCGGCGGCGTCCGCCATCCGCTGTAGGTAGTCCGGCGCGGGCACCAGGTCTGCATCCAAGAAGCAGACCAACTCGCCGGTCGCCGCGCCCAACCCCAGATTACGGGCAGCCGCGGCCCGGAACCCGCGACGCGGTTGGCGCACGATCCGCCCGGTGAGCTCGCCCCAGTCGATCCGAGGTGGCCGCGGTGATCCGTCGTCGGCGACGATCACCTCGAACCGGTCGGTTCCGAGGGTCTGTAGCCGTAAACCCTCGAGCAATCGCTCGAGTCGCTCTGCCGCGGCATAGTAGGGCACTACGACACTGACCGACGGGTGGCTCACGCCAGGGCCTCCAACCGGGCCGCGACCTGTGCGCTGCTGGGGCCGATCGCGATCTCGCCCAGCCGGGTCCGGTCGGGCTGCGCCAGAGCCTGCCGCACCGCCCCGGTCAACCGATCGACGTCGGCGACCACCTGCAGGGCACCGGGAAGGCGCTCAACGAGCTCCCGGACGTACGGCGAGTCCAGGACGATCGGACGACGGCCGGCGGCCAGCCACGTGTTGATCGATCCCGAGGCGGAGATGTGCTGATGCGGCGCGATCGGCACATCGACGGCCTCGATTGCGGCGGCCATGGCCGCGTCGTCCAGCCACCCCGTCACCGTGAGCGCAACACCTCTGTCCCGGGCCCGGTCCTGCAACGCCGGGACGAGGTCTTCGTGCCCGGCGGCGGCGGTGCCCAGATTGACCACCTGGGCCGGTAACCCCGCAACGGCATCGATGACCTGTTCGAGCCCCTTGCCCGGGTAGAGGTACCCGAGCACCCCGACGGTCGGCCAGCCCGGCTCCCAGCCCGAGGGCGGAGTTGCCGGCGAGCACCCGGCGTACGGCGATGGATCGACGGGCAGGGGGATGATCGCGGGACGTACGCCGGGAGCCACGTCACCGAGCAACCTCGCCTCGTGGTGGCTGCTGACCACCACAACGTCCGCGGCGCCGGCAACGCGGGCGTAACCCGCCCGGCGGCGCTGCCACGCGGAACCGTCGCTGGCCTGCGGCAGGTCGTGCAGGACGACGACACTGCGTCCGGCCGTCGCGACCAGGTGCTCCAGTGCGGCGGCCGCCGTCAACGCATCGGTGCCGAAGAGGCGGTCGGTGAACTGCACGATGATCCGGCGGCCGGCCACCGAGCGCGGCTCGGGCGGCCGCCGGCTGGTGCGCAGTTCAGCGGTGCCGGCCCGTGCGATGAGGTGACCGTGGCGGACGACACCGTGCCGGCGTGGGCCGACCAGCAGGTGCACCGCAGCTCGATCGCCGGTCATGCTGCCCGCTGGCCCAGCCACCCGGCGGCGGCGCGGATCGCGAGCGCGAGCGCCTCCGGTTGGGTCCGCAGCCATTCCCGGTGCGTGCGGTCGACGGCCTGCTGGCTGACCGGCGCACCGTCCACCACCCAGTCCGGCCGCGGCGCACCACTCAGGCCGAGAGCTTCCAGCGTCGCGGCCTCCAACGGCGCGAAGACCGATCGCAGCAGCTCGCGACCCGGATCGGCCACCTGCGGTGCTGCGCCGAGACGCTCCAGGATCCGCTCCGCGACGCCGATCAGCACGGGGTTTCCCGGGTGGTTGATGGTGTTGGTCCCCCGCGCACCAGCCTCGACGAAGAGGTCGTCGGCGGGGACGGTGCCCGACAGCTTCTGCCGACGGATGAGTTCCTCGCGGGTGCGGGCCGCGACCTGGCGCACGCCCTCAGCCGTCAGTTGCGGCGCCGGCAGGTCGGCCGCGGCGGCGATCGTCCGCACGTCGTAGTAGGGCACCAGCGGCGGGTCCGGCACCGTGGCCGAACGGGCCAGCAGGTGGTAGGGGTGCAGTGCGGCCCATCGCAGAACGGGGAACATCACCAGCGGCGAGCCCGCCGGCAGCAGCCCGAAGACCTGCGCGGTACCGAGGGGCAAGCCGCGATAGTCATCGGCAACGGGCTGGGCGATGAGGGCCGTTGCCGCGCGGTAGGTCCGCTGCACATACGGAAGGTCGTCGGCGGTCAGTTCGTGCACCGGGGGCAGCCGCACCGTTCCCGGCAGCTGCGGGTCCAGCAGGATCCGGATGGCTTCGGCCTGGCAGTTGCCGTGGACGACGACGAACCGCTGCGGCAGCGGCTCCAGGCCGTAGAAGGTGCCGTAGTGCACCTCCCGGGCGCTCGGGCCCTCCCGGTGCGTCACGCCTGCACCGCGCTGCCCATGAGCTGGCGGTACAGCGCCCGGTGGGCGTGCTGGCTGCCCCGGTCGGTGCGTGCGCGATGCGTCGCCCAGCGCGCGGCCTGCACGGGACTACGCCCGGCTGCCGCCTCGGCCACTGCCGCGCGGAGCGCGGCGTCCAGGGATGCGGGATCGGGGCCTCACCGGCCCAGCGGAAGGTGTGCGTGCCGGACTGTTCCGCCAGGTAGCCGACGTCGCCCGCCACCGGGACCACTCCGAGATCCCGGCACTCCTCCAGCCATCCGGAGTGGCTGCCCCACCGGTGCGGCAGCACCGACACCTGCAGTCCCCGCAGGTAGTCCCACAGCTCGCGGTCGGTGAACCGCTCGTGCCACCTGACCTGGACGCCGTCCATCGCCGCGGCCCGGTCCAGCGCGGCCACGGTCGCCGCGTCGTACCGGGCGAAACCAGGATCCCGGATCTCCCGGTGCGCGTTGATGACCAGCTCGACGTCCCGGCGCCCGGCCCTCAACCGAGCGACAGCCTCGGCGACCGCGGGCACACACTCACGGGCAACGTTGGCGCGCAGGCTCTTGAGGTGGATGCCCACCCGGATCTGCTTCGGCGCACTGCGGGCACTGTGGCTGATCTCGCGCAGCGAGACCATCCGCGGATGTGACACCACGATCGGGTCACGGCCGTATTCGCGTCGGATCTGGCGCGCGGCGCCCGCGGTGAGGGTGATGACATCGTCGGCGGCCGCGACGAGAGTCGCCAGCTGCCGGCGATAGAGGCTCTGATCCCTGACGTGCGGCAATTGCAGGTCGTGCACCGTCACCACCAGCGGGATCTGCAGGTCTCGCAGCGTCCGCGCCCACTCCGCCAGCTGTGCCGGAGACCGGCCCTCGAAGCCGAAGTGCAGATGCACCAGGTCGATCTCCTGACGATGCTCCCGCACCCAGGTGGGCTCCAGTGCAGGCGAGGGCGCCCACCGCAGGGCGTCGGCACTGTCCGCCGGGAGATCACGGACGAACTCGACGTGGCCCGCGTCGTCACCGATGGCGAACCGGACATAACGGTGCTCGCCCGGGATGACGAGAACCCGCGGCCCAGCGACACCTTCACGCAGAGTCCTGGCGTGCTCCAGCAGCGGCAAAATCGTTCCCTCCCAACACCATTCGGCGATATGTGCGCAGGTAGGACTTCGTCATCTGTTGCACCGAGAAATGGCGTTCTGCGCGACGGCGAACCCGGCTGCGTGACAAGGCGTGAACGGCGTCGACCGCCGCTGCCGCCGCTTCGAGGTCACCGGCGGGGACCGTCACGCCGCTCTCGCCGTCGACGATCTCAGGCAATCCGCCCCGCGCAAAGGCCACGACCGGAGTACCGCACGCCATGGCTTCGGCAGCCACGAGCCCGAACGGCTCGTCCCAGGCCGGAGTGACCAGAGCCGCGGCGCACTGTCCCACCAGCTCGGCGAGAGCGTCCTCGGCCAGGTGGCCGGCGTACCGGATCGGACCGCCGAGCAGCGGCTGCACGCGCTCGGCGAAGTACCGCCGGTCACTGATCGGCCCGGCCAGATGCAGCACCCGGCCGGCGCGCCGGGCGATCTCGATAGCCAGGTGTGGCGCCTTCTCCGGCACCATCCGCCCGGACCACACGAGGTCATCCCCACCGGGCCCCGGGCGCCACACGGCGGTGTCGACGCCGTTGTGGACGACCTCCGCATCGACGACGTGATTCCACGCGCTAGCGGTGAATTCACTGACGGCACAAGTGTATTGACCCTGCGGTGGGGCAAGCTGAAGCGCCGACTCCATCCAGGCGATGGGTGGGGTGTGCAAGGTGGTGAGAACGGGTACGTCGAGCAGACCGCTCAAGGCGATCGGCAGGTAGTGCAGGCTGTGGTTGTGCACGACGTCGAACGGGTCGTCGCGCTGCAACCGCAGCATCAACTCCAAGTACGCATGGTGGACCTCGAGATGGTCGCCGCTGCCCAACGACTCCACCGAACGCGACGGAGGCCAGGGCGCAACCGGGTTGATCACCCGCACCGCGGGACCGCAGTCGCTACCCGGTGCCGCGAATACCGTGACATCGTGACCGTCCGCCGCCAGCCGGTCCGCCAAGTGCCACGTGGCGCTCTCCAAGCCGCCGGCAAACGGGGCACCTATCGCGAACCTCGTATGGCCGACGAGCAGTATCCGCACGCACACCTCCCACCTGTCGACAGCGAGCCGACCCTCGGCCCTCTGGCAAGTTACCGAGGGGAGGGCGTGGTGAGGGATCGATAGGCCATGAGCGCATCCTTTGGCATATCACCCGCACGGGTGAGTTGGTCCAGGCATCGCAGGGCCAGACCCACCGCCCGGTACGAGCTATGGGCAATGAGGGCAAGGGATTTCAGCTGACCAGGAGTCCACTGGGCCATCGATGTGAGATCCCTGACATAGAGCACGTCCGCCTCGACCAACTGACGTGCATCGGACTCCCAGGGATCGGCCCATTGCGTCGGTGCGAGCGGCCAGGTGCGCACGCTCACGAACGCCGCCGGTCGCAGCCCCAGATCACGCAGCTTCCGGTCGACATCGCCGAACGTCGGCGCCCCCTCGTAGAGCCGGTGGAATCCGACCTCCGTCTGCACCGCAACGCAGTCCCGCAGTTGCTCCTCGCCGCCGTCCAGGATCGCCAGTTCGCCGCCCTGCACGTCCATCTTCAGCAGGTCCACACCGTCGATCTCCGTGATGTCGTCCAGGCGCACGGTCGGCACCTGCTCCCGCTGGACCACCTGCGCCAGCTTCGGGAAGTCGGTCAGCAACTCCAACTGGGCAGCGTCGGGTTCGAACAAGCTGCTGAAGCCGTCGGAAGCGCAGATCCGCAGTTCGTGCGGTGCTCCGTCGCCGACGGCATACGGCAGATAGGTCTCGTGCGGTCCGGCCAACTGCCGCAGCCGCGCGAGTGCGTCGTGCTGCGGCTCGAAGCCCACGACGCGGCCCAGACCCGTGCTCAGCAAGGTGGCGTACTGCGGCTGGTCGTCGATCGGATTGGCGCCAACGTCCACGATGCGCACCGGCATCGGATCGTCCAGCAGTGCTGCGAGCGCCCGCAGGCTGCCCGGGTCACTGGCCGTGCGCTGCTCCTCCAGCGCCGGCCTGGGTCGGTGGGTCACGCGACACCTTCCTCCGAGCCGCGCAATGCCATCCACCCGCCCACGATCCAATCCGCACCCCACAGCGATCCGACGACCTGCCCGTCGAGGTACTCCCGCAACAGGGTGACCCGTGCCTGACCGTCGAGCCGACCGACCTTCGGATCCGATGAAACCCGCGCCAGGTACGGCGCGTGGTCGTCCACCAGCCAGATCGTGCGGCCCGCCCGGGCCCGGATGGTCGCTTCCAGCACCGGCAACTGCACCTGCAGGTCCGAGCCGAGGACGACCGGAACCGCATCGCCCAGCGCTTGCGCTCGCTGCGCGACGGCGACCGCATCGCCCTGTCCTACGACGACTTCCAGTGACAACGCTCGTTCGATGGCCTCGTGGATCCGGTCCCAGCGTTGCGCGTCGTCGGGCGGACAGTGCGCAATCAACCAGTCGCGCAGCCGGGGATCGGCCAGCCGCTGGGGCGCCGGGTCGAAGCACCTGCGGCGCACCACACGGTGCGGTGCGAGCAGCGAACCGCCGGCGGGCTGCCCCACCAGGTCCGTGACCACCTCGACCCCCGCCCGAGCGTGCACGTTCAGCAGGTCCAGCTGCATCGGTGCGCGCTCGGCGTACGCCGCGAGCACGTTGAGCATCCGCCAGCCCGGCTCCGGGTCGTTGGCTTCCCGTGGCAGCAGCCGGGTGTCCAGCAGCAGCGTGCGGTGGTCACGCACGAACTCCACGAAGAGCTGCTGGGCCCGCGCGTCCGGCCCTAGCCGGCCGCCTGCGGAGGCGTAGTAGTGCGCCAGTTCGTCCCGGCCGCGCCGTTGGAGCAGCGTGTAGTGGACGGCCCGGAACAACGAGTCCACGTCAGCAGGACTCACCACCGGCCACCCGCGGGCGGCGAGGGACTCGAAGGCTTCGCGTTCGGCGTACGAGCCCTGGGCGATCGCGCGGCACAGGGCACCGTAGAGCGCGCTGGTCGGATAGTCCGGCGCCGCCGCGGCAAATGCCCGCAGCGTCGCGGACGCGTCGTACCAGCCGGTCATTCACCCAGCCTACGGTGGCAGGATGTGAGCGTGATCTCATCGAACCAAGCCCTGTCCGATCTGCTGGGCGTCGACGATCAGTTGACCGAGTCCGAGCGTGACCTGATCGCTCTGGTACGCCGATTCGCCGACGACCGCCTGCGACCGCACCTGGCGCAGTGGTTCGAGGAGGGGACCGTCCCGGCCCGGGATCTGGCCAAGGAGCTGGGCGCACTGGGGCTGCTGGGGATGCACCTGGAGGGGTACGGCTGCGCCGGCTCGACCGCCACCGAATACGGTCTGGCCTGCCTGGAGATGGAGGCGGCGGACTCCGGTCTGCGCAGCCTGGTGTCGGTGCAGGGATCCTTGGCGATGAAGGCAATTCACGCGTTCGGCAGCGAGGAACAGAAGCAGGAGTGGTTGCCCCGGATGGCGGCGGGTGAGGCGTTGGGCTGCTTCGGACTGACCGAGCCCGACTTCGGCTCCGACCCCGGCGGGATGCGCACCCGGGCCACCCGGGATGGTGACGACTGGATCCTGAACGGGTCGAAGATGTGGATCACCAACGGCTCAGTGGCCGACGTCGCAGTGGTGTGGGCGCAGACCGACGACAAGATCCGCGGCTTCGTCGTGCCGACAGACACCAAGGGTTTCGAAGCCCACGCGATCAAGCACAAGATGTCGCTGCGGGCCTCGGTGACCTCGGAGTTGTCGTTCAGCGACCTGCGGCTGCCGGCGGATGCGGTCCTGCCGGACGTGAAGGGTTTGCGCGGCCCGCTGACCTGCCTGTCCGAGGCGCGCTTCGGGATCGTCTTCGGCTCGATCGGTGCGGCGCGCGACTGCATCGAGACGGCGATCGACTATGCCCAGACCCGGATCGTCTTCGACAAGTCGCTGGCGAGTTACCAGCTGACCCAAGCGAAACTGGCTGACATGGCGGTCGAGTTGCAGAAGGGCATCCTGCTCGCGCTGCACCTGGGCCGCACCAAGGACAACGGTGGTGTCAGCAACGAGCAGGTCAGTGTCGGCAAGCTCAACAACACTCGCGAGGCCATCCAGATCGCCCGCACCTGCCGCACCATCCTGGCCGCTAACGGCATCACGCTGGATTATCCGGTGATCCGGCACGAGAACAACCTGGAGTCGGTGCTGACCTACGAGGGCACTCCTGAGGTGCACCAGTTGATCATCGGGCAGGCGTTGACCGGAGCGAACGCGTTCCGCTGATCCGCCCGTAGGGTTGGGGCATGTTCAAGGTCCTGCTCTTCCTGCACCTGCTGACGGCTATCTTCGCGATCGGTCCGCTGGTCCACGCGGTGACCACCGCGTCCCGGGGCTGCGCCGTTCCGACCCGGAAGCGATCGCGGCGTCCTCACGCATGACCAAGATCTACGCCGGAGCCTCGATCCTCACGGTGATCTTCGGGTTCGGCCTGATGTCCTCGACGTCGCCCTACACCGGCAAGAAGGTCGCATCCTTCGGCGAGACCTGGATCTGGCTGTCCCTGGGTTTGTGGGTGGTCGCCGCCGCGATCGCGATTGCCGTCGTCGTGCCCGCACTGGACCGGGCCGGCGACGGCTTCGCGCTCACCGACCGCGACGCGGACCAGCCCGCCTCGTCGGCGGTGGCCCGCGTCGCCGCGAGCGGCGGCGTCGTCGGGATCCTGATGGCCGTGGTGGTCGCCCTCATGGTGTGGCAACCGGGCCACTGAGCGATCAGCCGCGTGCCGCCAAGATGTGCTCGGCGATCTGCACGGTGTTCAGTGCGGCCCCCTTGCGCAGGTTGTCGTTGCTGACGAAGAGCACCAGCCCCTTGCCGTCCGCGACCGCCTGGTCCTGACGGATCCGTCCGACGTACGACGGGTCGGAGCCAGCCGCCTGCAACGGCGTCGGGACGTCCACGACTTCGACACCCGCTGCAGCAGAGAGGATCTCGGTCGCACGTTCCGGAGTGATGGGCTCTGAGAACTCCGCGTGGATCGACAACGAGTGGCCACTGAAAACCGGCACCCGCACACAGGTCCCCGACACCAGCAGGTCCGGCAGGCCGAGGATCTTGCGGGACTCGTTGCGCAGCTTCTGCTCCTCGTCGGTCTCCCCGGAGCCATCATCGACAATCGACCCGGCAAGGGCCAGCACGTTGAAGGCGATCGGCGCGACGTACTTCTTGGCCGGTCCGAGGTCGACGGCGTGCCCGTCGTACGTCAATCCTTCGAGGTTGCCCTCCACCCCCTGACGGACCTGACCGGCCAGCTCCTCCACGCCGGCGAGCCCGGAGCCGGACACGGCCTGGTAGCTGGAGACGAACAGGCGCACCAGCCCGGCCTCCTCGGCCAACGGCTTGAGCACCGGCATCGCGGCCATCGTGGTGCAGTTCGGGTTGGCGATGATGCCCTTGGGCGGGTTCGCGATCTGGTCGGCATTGACCTCGGTGACCACCAGCGGCACCTCGGGGTCCTTACGCCACGCCGACGAGTTGTCGATGACGGTCACTCCGGCGGCGGCGAAGCGGGGCGCCTGAGCCAGCGACGTCGAGCCGCCGGCGGAGAAGATCGCGATATCCAGACCGCTCGGGTCAGCGGTTGCAGCGTCCTCCACGACCAAGCGGTGGGTGCCGAACTCGATCTCCCGGCCGGCCGATCGCGCCGAGGCGAACAGCCGCAGCGACGCCAGCGGGAAGTCGCGATCCTGCAGCAACTGCAGGACGACGCCGCCCACCTGGCCGGTCGCGCCGACAACTCCGACGTGCAGACCGTTCTCGTCTCCCAGGCTCATCGCCCGCTCCCTCCGTAGACGACGGCCTCTCCGTCAGCGGAGTCCAACCCGAAGGCGGAATGCACTGCGCGGACGGCGTCGTCGAGTTGGTCGTCACGCGTCACGACGGACACGCGGATCTCCGAGGAGGAGATCATTTCGATATTGATGCCGGCGTCAGCGAGCGCCTGGAAGAGCGTCGCGGAGACACCGGGGTGACTGCGCATCCCCGATCCGATCAGCGACAGCTTGCCGACCTGGTCGTCGAATTGCAGTGTGTCGAAACCGATTTCGGCGCGGTGCGCCTGCAGGGCCTGCACCGCGAGCTGGCCGTCGGTCTTGGGCAACGTGAACGAGATGTCGGTGCGGTTGGTGTCCAGCGCGGACACGTTCTGCACGATCATGTCGACGTTGATCTGCTCCTGGGCGATGATCTGGAAGACCTGGGCGGCCTTGCCCGGCTCGTCCTTCAGACCGACCATGGTGATCTTGGCTTCGCTGCGGTCGTGGGCCACGCCCGCGATGATCGGGTCCTCCACGGACACTTCTCCTTCGTTGTCGATGACCCAGGTGCCTTCGTGGTGACTGAACGAACTGCGCACGTGGATCGGCACGCCGAACCGGCGGGCGTACTCCACGCAGCGCAGCATCAGCACCTTGGCTCCCGAGGCCGCCATCTCCTGCATCTCCTCGTTGGTGATGCGGTCGATCTTGTGGGCGGTGGGCACGATGCGCGGGTCGGCGGTGAAGATGCCGTCGACGTCGGTGTAGATCTCGCAGACGTCGGCCTTCAGCGCCGCAGCCAGCGCGACCGCGGTGGTGTCGGAGCCGCCCCGACCCAGCGTGGTGATCTCCTTGGTGTTCTGGCTGACGCCCTGGAAGCCGGCGACGATGACGATGTCGCCGGCGTCGAGCGCCTCGACGATCCGGCCCGGTGTGACGTCGATGATGCGCGCCTTGCCGTGCACGTCCTCGGTGATGACACCGGCCTGCGACCCGGTGAAGGACCGTGCCCGATCGCCCAGGTTGGCGATGGCCATGGCCACCAGCGCCATCGAGATGCGCTCCCCGGCGGTCAGCAGCATGTCGAGTTCGCGCTCCGGCGGGGCCGGGGAGACGGCGTCGGCGAGATCGAGCAGGTCGTCGGTGGTGTCACCCATGGCCGAGACCACGACGCACACCTGGTTGCCCGCCTTGCGGGTGTCGACGATGCGCCGCGCGACACGCTTGATGCTGTCGGCGTCGGACAGGGATGAGCCGCCGTACTTCTGGACAACAAGGCTCACGAGTTGAGGACACTTTCGGATCAGGACACGCACGGACACCCCGTGCACCGAAGATTTTACGGCTCGCTGACCTGTGCCTTTTCCGCCGGACCAGATGACGGGACCGGGCGGAAGTCTTACACCTGGATCGCGCGACGGCCTTCGAATGCCCGCCCGAGGGTCACCTCATCGGCAAATTCCAGATCGCTGCCGACCGGCAGACCGGAAGCCGGCCGGCTGACCGTCAGTCCCATCCCCTGCACCTGGCGCATCAGGTACGTCGCGGTGGCCTCCCCGGTGATCGTCGGGTTGGTCGCGATGATGAGTTCCGCGACGGGTTCGGTGCCGAGGCGTCGCATCAACTCGGTCAGGTGCAGATCGTTCGGGCCGACGCCGTCGATCGGATTGATGGCGCCGCCGAGCACATGATAGCGGCCCTTGAACTCGCCGGTGCGTTCGATCGCGACGATGTCCTTGGGTTCTTCGACCACGCACAACAGCGTGTCGTCACGGCGCGGGTCGATGCAGATCCGGCACAGCGGACCCTCCGCGATGTTGAAGCAGCGCTCGCAGAACCGCACCTCTTTGACCGTGCCGAGCACGTCGATCAGTCGTTGTACGTCGGCCGGTTCGGCTTGCAGCAGGTGGAAGGCGATCCGTCCCGCGGACTTCGGGCCGACGCCGGGCAGTCGGCCGAGTTCGTCGATCAGGTCCTGCAGAACGCCTTCATACACAGGCATCAGCCTAATGCGCCGCGCCCACCCCGATTTTTGGAACGCAGTTCACGTCGCGAACGCGGTTTCGGGTGAATCCCGTTCCACAACGCGCAGGGGTCAGGTCTCGACCGGGTGCTCGTTGTATTCCGCAACCCGTTCCTGCCCGGTCAATGCCGCGATCGCGTCCATCACGTCGTCCGTCGCCAGGCGCCGGGCCTTGCCGGCCGGCAACCCGGCGTACGTCGTGTGCGGAGTCTGCGGGACACCGAACCGGACCGTCACCGGCGCCCTGCGCAGACGGTTGGAGCCGACCGGCTGCACATCGGGGGTACCGATCAACCCGACCGGCACGATCGGAACCTGCGCAGTCAGGGCCAGGTAGGCGACTCCGGTGTGGCCGCGGTAGAGGCGGCCGTCGCGGGAGCGGGTGCCTTCGGGATAGATGCCGAAGGCGTGCCCGTCCTGCAGGATCTTCAGGCCCACCTCCAGCGACTTGATCGCGGCTCGCGAGTCGTCGCGGTTGACCGGGACCATGCCCATGCTGGTGAAGAAGACCCGTGACGCAGACCCCTTGACGCCGGTGCCGGTGAAGTAGGAGTCCTTGGCCAGGAAGTGCACCTGACGCGGTGCGGAGAGCGGGATGACGACGGAGTCGATGAAGGACAGATGATTGCTGGCTAGGATCACACCACCGGTGGCCGGGACGTTGGCGCGGCCCTCGACCGTGGGCCGCCAGATCGCCTTGATCAGCGGCGCGACCACCGCCCGCGACGTGAGGTACAGCATCAGGGGCGCCCGTCGACCTGTTCATCGATGATCTTGGCGCCGAGCAGGCTCTGCACGACGGGGATGCCCAATTCGCCCTGGACGTCGATGTTCTCGTCGTCGAGAGACTCGATGGGGTCCGGGGTGGGGACGGGCGCGACCCCTTGCCCACCGCGTTCGCGGTGCCGGGCCATCGCTTCCCGGGCTGCGGTGCGCGCCTTGTCCGCCCCGTTGGCGGCGCTGGCCCGGCGAGCTTGGATGTCGTCGGCTGGATCGGCGGACGGCCGGTCGCTGCCCTCGGCATCAGACACCGGCACGAGGTCGGCCTCGCCAGCGGTGTCCTGTGCCCAGTCGGGAGCTGCGGCGGTGCTCGCGGACCATTCTGGAGACCCAGCCGCCGCAGCGGGCTCGGGTGGCGTGGGTCGAGTGTCCCGCTGTTGCGGGGCCGCGGACTTTTCCGGGTGATCCTGCCGGTCGAGTGTCCCGGTGTTGTCGGTCCCGGTGTCGTCGCCAGGGCGGCTCGGCACAGCCTGCGCAGGCGCGGAGGCCCCACCCGGCTCGAAGCGGGCTGTCACCCGCACCTCCGCGCCGAGTTCGTCGCGGATCGCCTGCTGGATGAGCGCCGCGTGCGAACCGGCCTCGAAACCATTGGCCAGTCCCTGGTTGCTGATCCCGAGCACGACGGTCCGGCCGTCGAACTCACTGACGCGTGCGTGCTGGGTCACCATCGACCAGGTCACGCGGCGCACGCCCTTCACGCGTTCGACGACATCGGGCCAGGCGCGGCGGACCATCTCCAGCGTCACCGCGCTCGGGTCGCCAGCGGGTGCCGGTGCCTGGTGGCTGCCCGGGGCTGCGGCCTCGGCAGCAGGGGGCGGGATCGGGGCCGGCGCGGTGGGTTGCGCGGCCGGGGTCGCCTGCGGCGCCTGTGCCGCCGGAGATTGCGCCGGCAGCGTCGCTGGCCCGTCAGCTGCTTCCGGCGGGGTCGGCGGTTGTGTCACCGGCGCCGCCTCCTGCGTCGGCGCAGCCTGCGATGTTGGCGACGAGGGCGCTGACTGTGGTGCTCGCGGCGCCGGTGCGGACTGCGATGCAGGCGCCGCTGCCGGTACTGCGGTAGCGGGTGCGCCGGCCCCTGCCATGTCGAGGCGACGCTCGACGCGATCCAGGCGCGCGGCGTACCCCTGCTCACCTGACACGGCCGGCAACAGCACCCGGGCGCAGATCAACTCCAGCTGCAGCCGGGGACTGGTGGCGCCGGTCATCTCGGTCAGCCCGGTGTTGACCACGTCCGCGGCTCGGGAGAGGGAGGACGCGCCGTACGCCGCGGCTTGCTCCCGCATCCGCGCCAACTGGTCCTCGGGGACCTCGCGCAACACCTGCGCGGCGTTCTCGGGCGCGGCCGCCACGACGATCAGGTCACGTAACCGCTCGAGGAGGTCCTCGACGAACCGGCGCGGGTCGTGACCGGACTCGATCACCTTGTCGATCTGACCGAACACCGCTGCGCCGTCGCCGGCGATGAAGGCATCGATCGTGGCGTCCAGGAGCTCGGAGTCGGTGAAACCGAGCAGGCTGGCGGCACCGGCGTACGTCAGACCCTCAGGACCGGATCCGGCGATCAACTGATCGAGCACGGACAGCGAGTCGCGGACCGAGCCCCCACCGGCGCGGGTGACGAAGGACAACACGCCCGGCTCGACGGCGATGCCCTCGGCGTCGCACAACGACGCGAGGTATTCGGCGAGGCGAGCGGGCGGCACGAGTCGGAACGGGTAGTGGTGGGTCCGGGAGCGGATCGTGCCGATGACCTTCTCGGGCTCGGTGGTCGCGAAGACGAACTTCACGTGCTCCGGCGGCTCCTCGACGACCTTGAGCAGCGCGTTGAAGCCGGCCGAGGTCACCATGTGCGCCTCATCGATGATGTAGACCTTGTAGCGGCTCTGCGCAGGACCGAAGGCGGCGCGTTCGCGCAGGTCACGTGCATCGTCGACACCTCCGTGGCTGGCCGCATCGATCTCGATGACGTCGACCGTGCCGGGACCACCGCGGGCCAGGGCCACACACGACTCGCACACTCCGCACGGCGTCGGCGTGGGGCCTTGCTCGCAGTTCAGGCAGCGAGCCAGGATGCGCGCGCTGGTCGTCTTGCCGCAGCCGCGCGGGCCGCTGAAGAGGTAGGCGTGGTTGACCCGGCCGGTTTCGAGGGCCCGCATCAGCGGCACGGTGACGTGCTCCTGGCCGATCACGTCCGCGAAGGTCTCGGGACGGTAGCGGCGGTACAGGGCGATGCTCACCCCGCCAATCTAGTAGCGGTCGCCGACAGGCTGGGAGCGCGGATGTGAAGATCCCTCACGCACCTGGAAGAGCTCACCTGCCCTTGCTGCATTCCTGCCCTGGGGGAGTTCAGTGAGGTACCACCGCGTGAGGGACCACCCTGAGAGTAATCGCTGCCGGGTGGCCGCTCCAAGTTGCCACATGGTGGCGGTCCCGCTGCGACCGATGGCAGATCGGCGGTCATCTCCAGTTCAGCGGTTGTCTGCCGTGCAATGCGTCCGCTGGATTGCCGATTGCCGCTGGTCCGCCGACGCTTGCCGATTCGGCGCATCGGCCCGCGGCAGGTAGCATCGTGCGTCGCCTGGAGGATTCGCATAGTGGCCTAGTGCGCACGCTTGGAAAGCGTGTTGAGTGAAAGCTCTCGGGGGTTCGAATCCCCCATCCTCCGCCAATGTCAGTGGCCGGCCCCGAGCGCAGCGAGTGGGTTGGCCACTGACATTTTTGGATGCTGCGGATTCGGGAGGAGCGAGGAGCGCAGCGACGACTCCCCCATCCCCTGACGCGATGTGACGGGTTACGTCACAAAAGCTCCCGTGACACCGTCCACGAAACGGTCCGCCAGGTGGGCCGACGCAACGACCAGGTCCGCGTTCGGCTCATCCACTCGGCGTACCCACTCCTCGGCCTCAGCCGGTGACTTGCCGAACTCGACGTGGCGCGCGATCAGTCGCGAGCGCCGTACGTCCGGGTCCAGCCGCACGAACCACACTTGGTTCAGTTGCGCCCGCACCGCCGGCCAGTGCAGCAGGTAGTTGCCCTCGGTGATGATCAACCGGGCGGCGGCGGGCACGATCAGGTCAGCGGCGATGGGTTGCTCGAGCACGCGGTCGAAGCTGGGCACGTAGACCGGGCCACTCGCCGTACGCAACCTGGCCAGGGCCGCGGCGTACCCCTCGTCGTCGAACGTCTCCGGTGCTCCCTTGCGGTCGAGCAGGCCGAGCGCCATCAGCGCCCGGTCACCGAGGTGGAACCCGTCCATCGGAACGTACGCCGCGAACCCGGCCCCGTGGGCGGCCGCCAGATCCGCGACGAGCCGCTGGGCGATCGTCGACTTACCCGCTCCCGGCTGCCCGGCGATCCCGAGGACCGCCCGACCCTGTCCGACCATGGACTCGCACGCCGAGAGGTGGTCAGCCGTCACGCGCCAACCGTAACGACTCCGTCACGTTCACCCGCTCGCCATCCGGATGTGCCGCGGATTCATGGGTTGCCTTCCTTACGATGACCCCGGAGGTCTCGGGATGCAGGTGAGAAGCGCAGGAGCGGCGGCGGCCGCGCTCGTTGCGGTGCTCGCGTGCTCGACGGTGACGGCGTGCGGTTCCTCCGATGAACCCAAGGCGTCGTCGACGGCCAAGAACTCCTGCACTCCGCTGCCCAAGCCCACAGCGGCCATTGCTCCCAACACCATCCCGGTGCGCGTCTTCAACGCCAGCGACACCGGCGGCCTGGCCCAGGACGTCGCGATCGAACTGCGGGCCCGTCAGTTCCGGGTGCTGAGCGCGGGCAACTACACCGCCGACGCGACGCCGGCGCCCTACGCCACGATCGTCTACGGATCGATCGGCAAACAGATCGCGCTCACCCTGGCCCAGCAGGTCAAGAACCCGCAGTTGGTGGAGGACACCCGGGTGGATCCGTCCGTCGATCTGGTCCTCGGGACGAAGTTCGCGCTGATTCCCGTGCCACCGCCGGCCCCCGGCAAGGTCCAGCTGAACGTGTACAACACCACGGCCGTCACCGGCCTGGCCAGCGATGTTGCGAGCCAACTCACCGCTCGTGGGTTCAAGGTCCTCGACACCGGCAATGACCCAGCCGGTCACTTCTGGCCGGACGACACGGCGGTCGTGCTCTTCGGCAAGGAAGGCGAGCCCTACGCGCGCCGCGTTGCCTTGCAGATCAAGGGTTCTCGGATGGTGCAGGACGACCGCTCAGGAACCGTCGTCGACCTCGACCTGGCTGCCAAGTGGTCCGGCCTGGTGCCGGTCGCCCAGGCGACTCCGGCGCCGAGCCCGAGCAACTCGTCCTGCTGAACTACTTTCGCAGCAGCGTCCCGAAGATGGTCCGGGACAGTTCGCGCCCGATGACCGTTCCTGCGGAACGCATCGCCGACTTCATCGGCGCCGAGTTGAGCACCTCTTCCAAGGCCGAGGGTTGCGGCCTGGGCTCCTTCTTGGCTGCCGACTGACGCGGCGGTGCGGGCTGCGCAGGGGTGGCTGGTTGGTCCGGCGCCGGCGCGGCCGGCGATCCTGCCGCGGCGCGCCCGGACAGGATCTCGTACGCCGATTCCCGGTCGACCGTGTCGCGGTACTTGGGCGCCAACTGGGACGCCGCGACGACTGCATCGATGGTGCTGTCCGGTGAGGGCGCCATCAACGACTGCGGCGCGATGATCCGGGTCCATGCCACCGGTGTCGGGGCACCCTTCTCCGAGAGCACGGTGACGACTGCTTCGCCGGTGCCCAGTTCGGTCAGCAGTTTCGTCAGGTCGTAGTCGCTGTGCGGGAAGGTGCTGACGGTCGCCTTGAGCGCCTTGGCATCGTCCGGGGTGAAGGCACGCATCGCGTGTTGCACGCGACTTCCCAACTGCGCCAGCACATTTGCCGGAACATCCTTGGGGACCTGCGTCACGAAGAAGATGCCGACCCCCTTGGAGCGGATCAGCTTCACGGTCTGCTCGATGGAGGCCAGGAACGCCTTGGACGCCCCGTTGAAGAGCAGGTGCGCCTCGTCGAAGAAGAAGACCAGCTTCGGCTTGTCCAGGTCCCCGACTTCAGGCAGTTCCTGGAACAGGTCCGCCAGCAGCCACATCAAGAAGGTCGAGAAAAGCGCCGGCTTGTCACCCACCGCCGGCAACTCCAGCACGTTGATCAGTCCGTGGCCATCGGGGGTGACGCGCAACAGGTCAGCGGTCTCGAACTGCGGCTCACCGAAGAACACGTCCGCGCCCTGGTCGGTGAAGGCGATCAAGTTGCGCAGGATGACGCCCGCCGTCGCCGACGACAGCCCGCCGAGCCCCTTGAGCTCGGCCTTGCCCTCATCCGAGAGCAGGTACTGGATGACCGCCGTCAGGTCCTTGATGTCGAGCAGCAACCAGCCTTTGCTGTCCGCGAAGTGGAAGATCAGCCCGAGGCTGGACTCCTGGGTTGCGTTGAGACCCAGCACCTTTGACAGCAGCGTGGGGCCGAAGTCGCTGACCGTGGCCCGAATCGGGATGCCCTTGCCCTGGCCGCCGAGGCAGAAGAACTCGGCCGGGTACGCCGTGGGTGTCCACTGCTGCCCGAGTGCGGCAGTGCGCGCGAGGATCTTGTCGTTGGACTCCCCGGGGCTGGCGACACCTGAGACGTCGCCTTTGACGTCGGCGATGAACGTGGGTACGCCGTGCAGGCACAACTGCTCGGCCATCACCTGGAGCGTCTTGGTCTTGCCGGTGCCCGTCGCACCGGTCACCAAACCGTGCCGGTTCAAGGTGGACAACGGAATCCGCACGATGGCTTCTGGGTAGACCGTGCCGTCGAAAAGCGCCGGCCCCAGTCCGAGTGCCGCGCCGTCAGTCTGGTAGCCGCCGGCAATGGTCGCGATCCATTCCGGTTCCTGCGCAGGTGCGTCCTGTGCGGCTACGGCCTCCGGCTGGGCGGCAGGCTCCTCCGCCGCAGACGCGCTCTCAGGCGCTGAGTCAGTGGTCACCAGTCGAGACTAGCGACCTCGCCTGCGTGTCACCTCGGACAACGCCGGGGCGAGTTCGTACAATCTGGCAGTGATCTTCAAGGCTGTCGGGGAGGGCCGTCCCTACCCTCCGCACGACCTCGTGACCCCCCGCGACTGGCGGGATATCACTCCGCGCATGGTCCGCCTCGATGAGCTGATCACCACCAAACGCACCCTCGATCTGGGCGCCCTGCTGTCCGAGGACTCGACGTTCTACGGCGACATCTTCGCCCACGTCGTGCAGTGGAACGGCGACCTCTACCTGGAAGACGGACTGCACCGAGCGCTGCGGGCAGCGCTCCAACAACGACCGGTGCTGCACGCCCGGGTACTCGTCCTCTGACACCGGGGACCGTTGATGCCGGCCAACCGACCGACAACCGGACTGGAGCGCGCGCGCCGACGCCGTGAGCGCCGTACGCTCATCGCGATCATCGGCGCCCTGGTCCTGGTGGGCGTCGCGGTGACGTACGCCGCGGCGTACGTCACGGGCTTGGCTCCGGGCAGCAAACCCCCGCCCCCACCGGCCAGCTGCGTGCGCACGACCGCGCCGCCGGCGCCGCAGTCGCTGTTCACGCTGAACGTCTACAACGCCTCGAAGGACCAGGGCGTGGCCAAGCGGACCGCGGCGGCGCTGCGATCGCGCGACTTCACGGTCGGTGCGGTCAGCAACGATCCCTACGGCGAGCAAGTGGACGGCGTGGGTGAGTTGCGCTTCGGCGTGGAGGGCGCGGCGTACGCCAAGCAGTACGTGTTGCCCCTCTTCCCGGGCGCGAGCCTGCAACAAGACGGGCGCACGGGCACCTCCGTGGACGTCGTCCTCGGCTCGGAGGCGCCGTCGGTCAGTGAAGGTACGCCGACCCCCACCCAGACGCTGCCAGCCGACTGCGCGCAGTACGAGTAAGCCCCCGCCCCACGGGCCACCGCAACACAGGGCCACTCGACCCGCTGCCGTCACCCAGCACCGCCGCCCCACCGCAAAACAGGGCCACTAGACCCGCTGCCAGCGCACGTTTGGGCGGTACGGCGCGGGTCGGGTACCCTCGTCGGCGGTGGCGTGTCCGAGCGGCCTAAGGAGAACGCCTCGAAAGCGTTTGTGGGTGAAAGTCCACCGAGGGTTCAAATCCCTCCGCCACCGCCAAACGAAGTAGGCGGGTGCCCGAGCGAAGCGAGGGTGCCTGCCTACTTCGTTTATTGGAGTCGGGGATTTGGGAGGAGCGAGGAGCGCAGCGACGAGCGACGGTTCCCTCCGCCACCGCCAAACGAAGTAGGCGGGTGCCCGAGCGAAGCGAGGGTGCCTGCCTACTTCGTTTATTGGAGTCGGGGATTTGGGAGGAGCGAGGAGCGCAGCGACGAGCGACGGTTCCCTCCGCCGCGCACTGAGCGTCGATCCTGGAGATCCGGTCCACGGCTTACGGGACGGGAAGCCTAATCGCGATGCCGGAGCCGGAGACTTCATCGTCAGTGCGCTGGTAGCACGCTCGGCACTCGCTACTGTTTCCGCACGGGCGATCTCGATCCGACTACCGCCGTGAGCCCTAGACAGCCCCGATTGAGGACGATGTGAAGAGCGTGCAGTCCCATAGCGCGTTGGCTCGGCCGTTCCAATCGCGCGTCCTGTTGTCAAATGTGATCGGTTTGGCCATCATCCTGAGTTGCGCTGGCTGCACCAGTGAAAGCGGACGGAAGGCTACTACCAGCACCTCATTCACGGGAATTCAACTCTGGCGCAACAGCACTCCTGCTAACTGCGGTTATCGTCGGTGCAGTCATAGAACTGGCGGTGACGATCATGTGCAACCTCCGGGGGTCAGGTGAAGTCTTAATTCTTGCTTGGCAGCTTGGCATCATTCCCGCGGCGGTTACGTTGAGTTTTTTGATTGGCCTCGTGCCAGCTACAACTCAGCATCATTCAATGCGGTGGATTATCACCCGATACCTGCCTTTGTCGGTTGCCTCGCTTGCGCTGGTTCTTCTCGTGATAATTCTCAGCGGTCATCGCATACCGAACATCTGGTCCAACGGGCCCGAGAATCACGTGGCGTTTGTAGGTGTAGTCAACGGAATAACGTCCCAACACCATCACCGCCAATGAAGCAGGTATGCATCCCGAGCGAACCGAGAGTGCCTGCCTCATCCATGTGGCGGAGTCGGGGATTTGAGAGGAGGCTCGCGAGGGATGAGCAAGCCGACGGTTCCTCCGCCACCGCCGCCCTCCGCCGGAAGCGAAAAGACCGCCGGTCCGCCCTAGGCCCAGCGATTGGAGTCGGCGGACGTCGCCGCGCTCCTCGATACCGCAGCCTCGACCCGGGCCGCGCGCTGCCGGCGCATCCGCTCCCGTGGGTCGCGGTGCAGCGGCATCTGAGCGGGACCGCCCCAGGCCAGCAACGTGTATTGCAGGCGCCACACGAATCGGTAGCCAAGGGAAAGCCCGCGGGTTTCGGCGGGGATCGGGGTCGGTCGCGCCTCGCTCATGGACCTGACTGTATACCAATTATTGGTGCACCAACTATCGCTAAGCTGACGTCGTGACCGACGACCCCCTCGCCCTGGAAAATCAGGTCTGCTACGGCCTGGCTCTCGCCGCCCGCGGCATCATCGGCGCCTACCGACCGGTGCTCGAACCTCTCGGGCTCACCCACCCGCAGTACCTGGTGATGCTCGCCTTGTGGCAGGAGCATCCACAGTCGAACCGCCAGCTGAGCGAGGCGCTGCGCCTGGACCCGGGCACGGTCACTCCCCTGATCCGGCGCCTCGAACGCGAGGGCTACGTGACACGCCAACGCCAGCCGGACAACGAGCGCACCCTGGACATCGACCTCACCGAACGCGGACTGGCGCTGCGGGAGCGCGCGCTCAACGTTCCGTCGATCATGCTGCGCCGCCTGGGGTTACAGGACATGGATCTGGCCGCGCTGGCCGACACGCTGCACGGGCTGATCGCCGCCGCGGATGCGCCGCTGCCGCTCACCGCCGAGGAGGCGGCAGCGCTCAGTCCGTGACCGCCGATTCGGATACCGTCGCCGGGTGGAATCCCTGAGCACGGCCGACTTCCCGGCCTGGCTGACCGTCCTGTCGTGGGTTTCCCTGCTCCTGGCCATCGGCATCGCCCTCTGGGTCGTCCTGGACCTGCGGGCCCGGCCGCAACCGATGAAAGTCATGAACTTCGTGTGGCCGCTGACCATGCTCTTCGGCAGCGTCATCTGGCTGTGGCTCTACCTAAGATGGGGTCGGGCCGAGCCGGCGTCGAGTGACGCCGAGCGCCCGGAGAAGCCGTTCCCGGCGTCGGTGGCGGTGGGTGCCAGCCACTGCGGTGCGGGCTGTTCCGCCGGCGACATCGTCGCGGAGTTCTCGGTGGCGCTCATCCCCGGCCTTGCCGCGGCCCTGGGCCTCGGAACGCTCTACCAGACAGAGGTTTTCGCTGGTTGGATCCTGGGGTTCGTCCTCGCCTACCTCTTTGGTGTGGTCTTCCAGTACTTCTCCATCGCCCCCATGCAGGGCCTGTCGTTCTGGCCGGGCATCCGAGCGGCCATCAAGGCGGACACGCTGTCGATCCTCTCCTGGCAGATCGGCATGTACGGCGTCATGGCCATCGCCCAGTTCGTGATCTTCTCCCGGCTGTACGGCGCCCCGGCCTCCCCGTTGACGCCCGAGTTCTGGTTCGCGATGCAGATCGCCATGCTCGGCGGCTTCGCCACGGCGTACCCGATGAACTGGTTCCTGATCAAGGCCGGCGTCAAAGAAGCCATGTGAGTACGCGACTCAGGACCGCCGCACCGCCCTACAGTGTTCCCGTCAGCGGGTACGCCGGTACGGCGTTCCCCTCGTGCCAGTGAGGACCAGGACGTCGATGCAGATCGGTTTGCATGCTCTGGGCATCGGCCCGGGAGCTCGTCCCGACGTCATCCGCGCGGTATCCGTCGAGGCAGAGCGGCACGGGTTCGCCCGGCTCTGGGCCGGTGAACACGTCGTGATGGTCGACCACTCCCGCTCGCCATATCCCTACGCCCCGGACGGGCGGATCGCGGTCCCTGCGGAGGCCGACTGGCTCGATCCGATGCCGACCTTGGCCTACGCGGCGGCGGTCACCTCACGGATCGGTCTGGCCACCGGAATCCTCCTGCTGCCTGAGCACAATCCGGTGGCAATGGCAAAGACGGCGGCCACGCTGGACGTGCTGTGCGACGGTCGGCTGACCCTCGGCGTCGGGGTGGGGTGGTCTGCAGAGGAGTTCGCCGCGCTCGGGGTGCCGTTCCTCGGGCGGGCACGGCGCACGGCCGAGTACGTCGAGGTGATGCGTC
The DNA here is from genome assembly GCF_042661605.1 of Branchiibius cervicis. Taxonomy (NCBI): domain Bacteria; kingdom Bacillati; phylum Actinomycetota; class Actinomycetes; order Micrococcales; family Dermacoccaceae; genus Branchiibius; species Branchiibius cervicis. Next base: position 213,540 of record NZ_JBHSWJ010000002.1, on the reverse strand, counting down.
TGCTATGGCGGCGCGACGTCGCGGACTTCGCGGGGGAATTCGCCGCGTTCGATGAGATCCGGGTCTACCCGAAACCAGTGCACCGATGCATCCCGGTCATCGTCGGCGGCAACAGCGACGCCGCTCTCGATCGCGTCGCTGCCTGGGGCGACGGGTGGTACGGCTTCAACCTCGACTCGGTGCCGGCCGTGGCCGAACGGTTGGACCGACTGGATGCCGCCTGTCGCCGCGTCGATCGGGACCGCAGCACACTGCACTGCGCTGTCGCGTTGCGTGATCCGGACATTGCGGACCTGTCGGCGCTCACGGAGCTGGGAGTCGACGAACTCGTGCTGGTGGCCCCGCCCCCAGCCGATACGGATCGGGTCGTGCAGTGGCTGGCCGATATCGCCGACCACTGGCGCCCGGGGCGGTTCAGTCCTCGGCCGTAAGCGGTGTGGCGATGTCCTCCAAGGACTTCTGCTCCGCATCGACAGACAGGAAGATCGCCAGCACCCCGCCGACGATCATCAGCGCCGCACCGAGGTAGTAGCCGGGTGCGATCCCGGTGATGTCCTTGGCCGCGGTGGCGTTGTCGATGAGTTTGCCGAAGAGCAGCGGTCCGCTGATGCCGCCGGCCGCCGTGCCGATCGCGTAGAAGAACGCGATGCACAGCGCCCGCGTCTCCATCGGGAAGATCTCCGACGCCGTCAGGTACGCCGAGCTGGCACCCGCCGACGCAACGAAGAAGGCGACCATGCCGAAGATGGTGAGGGTGACCGCGGTCAGATTGCCCAGCATGAAACCCGCAATCGCCAGGACGATGCCCGAGACGATGTACGTCGCGGAGATCATGATCTTGCGCCCCACCTTGTCGAAGAGCGGACCGAGGATCAGTGCACCGGCGAAGTTGCTGATCGCGAACGCCGCCAGATACCAACCGGTTTGACCGACGCCGAGGAAGGTCTGCAGGGTGTCGCCGAAGGTGAAGAAGAACGCGTTGTAAAGGAACGCCTGCCCGATGAACATACCCAGGCACAGGATGGTGCGCCGCGGGTACTCGGAGAAGACGGTCCGTGCGATCGTCGGCAGGCCGATGGTGTGCCGTTGCTTGATCTTCAGCGTTTGGTCGACGGGCTCCAGCTCGACGTCATCCTCCTGCGCGACCCGCTTCTCGATCCCGTCGACGATATCCTCGGCCTCGTTCTCGCGACCGTGGATGAACAGCCATCGAGGCGATTCCGGCACGTTGCGGCGCACGAACAGCACCCCGATGCCCAGGATCGCGCCGAGGGCGAAACAGAACCGCCAGCCGAATTCCGGGTTCACCAGCTGTGGGTCGAGCAACGGGATGGTCAGCAGCGAGCCTGCCGCAGCTCCAAGCCAGTACGAGCCGTTGATGGTGATGTCGATCCGCCCGCGGAAGGCAGCGGGGATGAGCTCGTCGATGGCTGAGTTGACCGCGGCGTACTCCCCGCCGATGCCCAGTCCGGTGATGAACCGGCAGGCGAAGTACCACGTCGAATTCATGGAGGCTGCGGTCAGCACGGTGCCCACCAGGTAGACCAGCAAGGTGATGATGAAGAGCTTCTTGCGGCCGAAACGGTCGGTGAGCTGACCGAAGAACAGCGCCCCGATGCAGGACCCCGCGACGTATACCGCACCCGCCAGCCCGATCTGCGAGCTATTGAGCCCGAGACCGTGCGTCGAGTCCTTGAGGACATCGGACAGGTTGCCGACGATCGTGACTTCGAGGCCGTCGAGCACCCACACCGTGCCCAGCCCGATCACGATCACCCAATGCCATCGCGCCCACGGCAACCGGTCCAACCGGGCCGGTATGTCCGTGGTGATCGTGCCGAGCTCCTGGTCCCCCTGCGTTTGTGCCATGGCCCCCTTCTACTCCTGCCCGGGGGCTTGGCACCACCCATCAGAGCCGCAGCGCGATTCATGAAAGGGCGGCGAACCTCCCTGAGCTGAGCCACGTTGAACTGACGGCGTCGGGGCGGGCGGGCAGCTGCGATCCCACGTTCAGCGAGCTCTCAGCCCGGTGCTAGTTCAGGGTGGCACGCGCGGCCCCGGCGACCAGGTCGGACACGGTGTCCAGCACGACTGACCGCAGTTTCCAACGCTGCCAGTACAACGGGATGTCCAGCGGCCTTGGATCAACCTGGACCAGTTCGCCGCCGGCCAGTAACTCGGAGCAGAAGATCTGCGGGATCATCCCCCAGCCCAGGCCGAGCCGCACCGCCGAACGATGCTCGGCCGCTGATGGTACGTAGTGCCGCGGAGCGGTCAAGGGCTTGCCCGAATGGGCTTGAAACTGCCTGTCCTGCAGATCATCTGACCGATCGAAGGTCACGATCGGTGCGTCGGACCTCAGCCGCGGCCGCCCACCCAGCCAATCATCGACGTACGACGGGCTGGCCACTGCCAGGTAGCGCATCACTCCCAGCCGGGTCGAGCGACAGCCCACAACGGCACGCCGGTCAGCCGTCACGGCGGCCATCACCCGGCCAGCGCGCAACATCGCGGCCTTCGACTGCTCGTCCTCACGGTGCAGATCCAGGGTGATGCCGTGGGTATGGGTGATGCGTTCGAAGGCGGGCAGTAACCAGGTGGCCATCGAGTCGGCGTTCACCGAAATACTCACTGCGCGAGGCGTATCAGGTGCCTGCACCAGTTCGGCCTGCAGATCGTCGGCGAGCACCTGGAACTGTCTGGCGTAGCGCAACACCCGGGTCCCGGCTTCCGTTGCCCGGGCGGGCAACACCCGCTCGATCAGGGTTTGGCCGAACTCACCCTCCAACGCCCGGATCCGCTGCGACACGGCGGACGGGGTGATGTGCAGCGTCTGGGCCGCCGCATCGAAACTGCCGTGGTCGATGACGGCGGCGAAGGTCTGCAGTTGGGCAACATCCAGGCGCATGAAGCAACTCTAATGATTCTTAAGAATCAATCGCTAGACTGCTGGCCCGGAGGCAACCCAGGATGAATGCGTGAGTTTCTACCTGATCGGCCTGCTGACCGGCCTCAGCCTGATCGTGGCCATCGGCGCCCAGAACGCGTACATCCTCCGGCTCGGGCTGAGCGAGCCCGGTCGGGTCGTCGCACCCGTCGTCGGGTTCTGCATCGCCTCCGACGCGGCCCTGATCGTCGCCGGGGTGGCGGGCCTCGGCGTACTCACCGCCCGCGCTCCGTGGCTGCTCACCACGCTGCGATGGGTGGGTGTCGCCTGGCTGATCGGGTACGCCCTGCTGTCGGCCCGGCGCAGCCTCGCCGGTGCGCGTGCGCAACGAGCCGGTCAGGGCAGCACCGACCCGTTGACCGGCGCCGCACCGGTTCCGGGTGTCAACGCCGGCCCGACGCTGTTCCGAGCGCTGCTGACGGTGGCCGCATTCACCTGGCTCAATCCGCACGTCTATCTGGACACCATGCTGCTGATCGGGTCCTTGGCCAACGCTCATCCGACCGGCCGCTGGTGGGTCGCCGGCGGAGCGATCACCGCCAGCATCGCCTGGTTCATCGCGCTCAGTGCCGGAGCGCGACTACTGCGCCCGCTGTTGCGCCGGCCGTTGACCTGGCCGGTCATCGACGGCACGATCGCGGCCACGATGGGCGTCCTCGCGCTACGGCTCGCCCTGCACTGAGGTCGCTAGGCAATGATGCCCAGTGATCGAGCACGGGCTACAGCAGCAGTGCGGGACGATACGTCGAGCTTCGAAAACACGTGGACCAGATGGGATTTCACCGTCGCTTCGGAGATGAACAAAGCCCCGGCGATCTCGCCGTTCGATGCACCGTCGGCCACCCTCTGCAGCACGTCGATCTCCCGCGCCGACAAACTCACCGCCGGCGACCGGAGCCGTGACAGCAACCGGGCGGCGACCGCCGGGGCCAGCGCGCTCTCACCGCTCGCCGCCGCCCGGATCGCCGCGATCAACTCTTCCGGCGGCGCATCCTTGAGCAAGTACCCGCTCGCACCTGCTTCGACCGCGCCCAGGATGTCCCCGTCCGTGTCGTAGTTGGTCAGCACCAGCACGTACGGCGCCGCCTCCTGGTCGCGAATACGCCGGGTGGCATCTGCCCCCGTCGCGTCGTCGCCGAAGCGCAGATCCATCAAGATCAGCTCCGGCGACAACTCCTGGGCAAGAGCGACGGCCTGCTGCGGCGTGCCCGCCTCGCCGACGACCTGCAGATCCGGCTCTGCGGCCAGCATTGCGCGCAGACCGCTACGCACCACCGGATGGTCGTCGGCGATCAGGATCCGGATCATTGCGCCGACCGCGGGAGCCGTGCCGTCACCGTCGTCCCATCGCCGGGCACCGACGCGACACTGAGGCTGCCACCCCACTGCTCGACACGCTCTCGGATTGCGCGCAACCCGAAGGAATCACTGCTTCCCGCCTTGCCGCTGGGAGGATCGAATCCCTGCCCGTCGTCGGCGATTTCGATGACCAGCTCCTGTCCGCCGAGATCCAAGCGGATACCTGCGTGGGTTGCGTGTGCGTGCTGTGCGACGTTGGCCATCGCGCCTTGAACGATGCGCAGCACCGTCGTCTGGAGATCCATGGGCAGATCGACGGTTGCCGGGGTGTCGACCGTGACCGATACGCCGGGGGTCGAGCCGGCGATCCGGCGCAGCGCACTGGGCAGGCCGTCATCGAGCACCGGCGGGCTCAGCTCCCGGACGATGCCGCGGGTCTCCGCCAGCGCCGTACCCGCAGTCTCCCGAGCGGTGCGGAGGTATTCGGCGCCCGGATGCTCGGGGTCCGCTCGCTCAGCGGCGTGCAGGAGCATCCCGATGCTGGACAGGTCCTGTGCGACCGTGTCGTGGATCTCGCGGGCCAGCCGTGCGCGTTCGGCCAGCATGCCCTGCTCCCGCTCACTGGCAGCCAACTTCTCCTGGGCCGCGACCAAATCGGCCAACAGCCGTTCGCGGTCGACTGCTTCACGCTGCAAGGCCTGGTACCCCAACCCGATCAGCAGCGCGACGCCGGCTCCGACCACCGGCCCGACGACACCCCCGACGCTGAAACCCGAATGCCAGCCGATGCCCCAGACGGTTGCCGCCGTCGCCGCCACGACCGCCAGCGGACCGGTAATGCCCGGCAAGAGATGCAGATAGAGGAAGAACATCGGGAAGGCAAGGTAGGCCGCTTCAGGCACCAGCACGAGCAGACCGAGCCAGCACAACGACAGTGCGGCCAGCCAGCCGTAGGTCAGTCCGGCGGTGCGCCGGGTCGCCACCCGCGCCCCCGCGAGGTAGATCAGCGCGAACACCACGCACAACGACATCGCCAGGACGGGGTGGTCCGGCGATCCCACGACGATCCGCACCGCGACGACCGTCAACAGCGCAGCGGTGAGTGCATGCAGCCCTAATCGCAGCCCGGTGAAGACCGGAGTGAGCTGGTGATCCGCCATCGCCACCAGCCTAGGGCCGCACCGGCGGTGGGCCATCCATCGAAAGTTCGATGTCGAGACCAGCCTCAAGCGTGATGTTCGCGGATGCCCAAACCGCCACTCTTGAGAGGTGGCCGTCGGAGACTCCCTCGGCCTGAAGGGATTACCTCATGTTTGTCGCGTGGCGCGAGTTACGGTTCGCTCGCGGGCGTTTCGTCCTCATCGGGTCGGTGGTGGCGTTGATCACCGTGCTGGTCGGCTTCCTCACCGGGCTGACCGGTGGCCTGGCCGCCCAGAACGTCTCGGCTCTGCTGGGTCTGCCGGGTGACCGGATCGTGTTGCAACAACAACCCTCGGGTACGGCGACCTTCAGTGAGTCGGCGATCTCACCTTCCGTGCAGGAACAGTGGCGATCCTCCCCCGGTGTCCGCAGCGTGACGCCGATCGGGATCGCGCAGACCCGGGCGGCCCACGGCTCGACCGGGACCGGCGTGGCGATCTTCAGCGTGCCGACGGGCGCCCCGGCCAGTACGGTGTCCGACCTCGCGCCGGCCACGGACGAGGAAATCGGCCTGTCTGCCGGCGCGGCTGACGCGCTCCATGCAGGAACCGGCGACACCGTGTCGCTGGGCGGCTCGCAGTACCGGGTCAGCCGGGTCGGGGGCGATGCGTGGTACAGCCACACCCCGGTGATCGCGATGACCCCGGCTGCGTGGGCCGCGTTCGACAAACGGACCGGTGGTGACGGCCTGGCGACTCTGCTTGCCGTACAGGGGGATCCGGACTGGTCTGCTGTCGCCAAGGCCACCCACACGGTGGCGCAGCCACCGCTGTCCGCATTGCCGCACCTGGAGACGTTCCGCTCCGAGATCGGCTCACTGGCACAGATGGTGGCCATGCTCTTCGGTATCTCCGCCCTGGTCGTCGGCGCCTTCTTCACGGTGTGGACGATGCAACGTGCCGCGGACATCGCTGTGCTGAAGGCCCTGGGCGCCAGCACCAACACGTTGATGCGGGACGCACTCGGCCAAGCACTCGTCGTACTCGTCGCAGGGGTCGGTGCCGGACTGCTCATCGTCGTCGGGCTCGGCCTGCTCGTCAGCGGCGCGTTGCCCTTCATGGTCAACGCCTTCACCACCGCAGTGCCCGCGCTCGCCATGGTCGTCCTCGGCCTCGCCGGTGCCGCAGTCGCACTGCGCACCATCACCAAAGCCGACCCCCTCACGGCACTAGGAAGTAACCGATGATCAGCCTCGACGACGTCACCCTCACCTTCCCCGACGGTGACCAGCGAATCACCGCGGTCGACCACGTCACCCTGCGCGGTGACCCGGGAGTGGTCACCGGCATTACCGGACCCTCCGGCTCCGGCAAATCGAGCCTGCTCGCGGTTGCGGCGACGCTCATCCGGCCGGATTCGGGACGGGTCCTGATCGGCGATACCGACGTCACCACGCTGACCCGCTCCCAAGCGACCATGGTGCGCCGCCACCGGATCGGCATCGTGTTCCAACAGTCCAACCTGCTGCCATCGCTGACCGCGCGGGAACAGCTGGAGGTCATGGGCGAACTCGGTCATCGACCGAGCCACGACCAGCGAAGGTCGCTGGCCGAACGCGCCGACGAACTGCTGGAAAGTGTCGGATTGACGCAGCACGCCGCCAAACGACCGGCCCAACTGTCCGGCGGGCAGCGGCAGCGGGTCGCCATCGCCCGGGCGTTGGTCAACGAGCCCGAGGTGCTGCTGGTGGACGAACCGACCAGTGCGCTCGACCAGGAACGCGGCGCGGCCGTCATGCACCTGATCCAGCAACTCACGCACGAACGCGACACGGCGACCCTGCTGGTCACCCATGACCTGCAGCACCGTGCGGCCCTGGACCGGCTGGTCACCGTCGTCGACGGACGGATCACCGATCACTAACGGCCACGGGCCTGTTCGCTACAGGTAACCGCATAGCGAGACCCACGTCCCGCATCGCGGACGTCTGCGTATAGTCAGGCAATGTGTCACAGATCACCAGCTCCCCGTCACAGCAGCGGCAGGACCGCAGCGCCCTCATTGCCGTCACGGTCTTCCCGGTGCTGGTGCTTGCCGCAGGCGCGGCCGGCTATTTCTTCCCGGACACGTTCACCCCGCTCACCACCAAGGTGCCCTACCTGCTGGGGATCGTCATGCTGTGCATGGGTGTCACCCTCACCCCGCCGGATTTCGCCCGGATCGCCAAGCGGCCCTGGGTGGTGCTGCTCGGCCTGGTGGCGCACTACGTGATCATGCCGCTCGCCGGCTGGGCGATCGCGCACGCCCTGGGCCTGAGCCCGGCCCTCGCGGTCGGCGTCATCCTGGTCGGCTGTGCGCCGAGCGGCACGGCCTCGAACGTGATGGCCTACCTCGCCAAGGGTGACGTCGCTCTGTCGGTTTCCGTGGCCACCTTGTCGACCCTGGTTGCCCCGGTCCTCACGCCGCTGCTCACCCTGTGGCTCGCCGGCTCCTACCTGCATGTGGACGCCGGCTCGATGTTCCTGGACATCGTCAAGACCGTGCTCATCCCGGTGATCCTGGGTGTCGTGATCCGCCTGGTCGCCGGGCGATGGGTCGACCGGGTCGCGGGCATCTTCCCCTGGATCTCGGTCGCCGCGATCTCGTTGATCGTCGCGATCGTGATGGGCCACAGCGCCGCCGCGTTCCGTACCTCCGGTCTCCTGGTGATCGTCGCCGTGGTACTGCACAACGGCTTCGGGCTGTTGCTCGGCTACCTCACCGGCAAGGCGGCCCGGTTGGACCACCGTGCCCGCCGAGCCCTCGCGTTCGAGGTCGGCATGCAGAACTCCGGCCTGGCCGCCTCGCTGGCCGCGGGGCACTTTGCGTCGATGCCCGCGGCGGCATTGCCGCCGGCAATCTTCTCGGTGTGGCACAACGTCTCCGGCGCCGTCACCGCGGCGTTCTTCCGACGGCGCCCGCTACCGGAGGCCGAACTCGCCGCCGCCGAGGCCGACCGGGTCACCGCCGGCCAGTCGCACTGAACCCGGCTCGACGACCCGTCGCGAAGTGTCCGCTTCGACGCGGACTCAGTCGCGCGCGTGCACCTGATCGCCGGCGATCCAGACTTGCGCCACGTCGTACGTCGTGCCGAGGACGAAGATCTTCGCCAGCGCATCGCTCGGGCCGGCGGCGTTCTCCAGGCATACGTCGAGCGTGGATCCCTTTGCGGGACGCACGAGTATGGCGTCGAAGGACTTCCCGACGGACAGATCGCCGACCGTGTCGGCCAGGTCGAGCGCCTGTGCGCCGGCGGCAGTCGCGAGATAGAGCAGATGTGCAGGGGTGAGCGGCACACCACGGTCCCCGAGCAGCTGCTGCACGAAGTAGGCCTGCAGTCCCTCTTTGAACAGACTGAAACCGGTGCCGCCGCCGACGTCGCTGCCCAGAGCCACCCGTACTCCGGCGTCCCGATGCTCACGCAACGGGAACAGGCCGCTGCCCAATGAGGAGTTGCTGGTCGGGCAGTGCGACACCGAGGCGGATGCGGCCGCCAGCGCGGACAGTCCCGCCGCTTGGGGGTGCACGTTGTGCGCCAGGATGGTCCGCCGGCCCAGCAATCCGTACCGGTCGTAGCAGTCGACGTAGTTCCGTGAATCCGGAAAAAGCGTTGCCACCTCGGTGATCTCGCGGAGGTTCTCGTTCACGTGCGAGGTGACGAAGACATCCGGTGTCTCCTTCACCAGTTGCTGGCAGGACTCCAGCATCGGGCCCGAAGCGGAGAGCGCGAACCGCGGAGTGACGGCATAGCGCAACCGTCCGCGGCCGTGCCACGTGTCGATCAGGGTCCGGCTCTGCTGGTAGGCACGCTGGGGTGTCGTCAGCAGATCCGACCGGAGGATCCGGTCGCTGACGACCAGCCCGGCCGTAGCCCGGACGCCCGCCCGCGACGCCTCTTCGAAGAACGCGTCCATCGCGGTGGCGTAGTGCGCTCCGAAGACCATGGCCGAGGTCGTACCGGCTCTGAGTAGGCCGGACAGGAACTCCCGCGCGATCCGGCCCGCGTAGTCGCGGTCGGCCAGGCGTGCCTCCTCGGGCAACGCGCAATGCTCCAGCCAGTCCAGCAACGGCATCCCCAGCCCGCCGATGACGTGCACCTGGGGGAAATGCACATGCGTGTCGATCAGTCCGGGTAGCAGCACACCTGCACGCAGATCGACGACTTCAGCATCCGCGGCGCTCTGTCGGACGACCGCGAATTCATCACGGGCCATGATGATTCCGTCATCCACCAGCAGGCCGACGTCGTCGCCGGAACGCAGCTCACCGCCGGAGAACGGATCCGCGGGCGTATCCAGTACCCGCACCCGGTAGATGACGCTCACGCGTGGGCCACCGCGAACTGTGACGCCAACTGTGCGGCCACACTGAGCGCGATCACCGCCGGCTCCTTGCCGGTGATCGACGGCAGACCGATCGGACAGCTGATGGCTGCGACCGCCTCCGGCGAATGCCCCTCGGCCAGCAACCTCTTCTCGAACCGTCGCCACTTGGACCGCGAGCCGATCAGACCAATGCTGCCCAGATGGCCGCATCGCAGCGCTGCGTCACACAGCGCCATGTCCTCGGAGTGGTCATGCGTCATGATCAGCACGTGCGTGCCGCGCGGCACCTGGCCCAGGACGAGTTCGGGCACCGGCGCGTGATGCGTGGTGAGCGTGCCCACCGGATCGCTGAGAATCCCCAGACGCTCGGGCGCCAGCTCGCCGGCCCGGGAATCGATCAGGTGCAGATCGAGATCCTGCCGCACCAGGATGCGCGACAACTCCAGACCGACGTGTCCGGCGCCGAAGACGGCGATCGCCGGGACCGGCGGGATCGGCTCCAGCAACAAGGTCACCTCGCCGCCGCAGCATTGCGTGCCGTGCTCGACCGGAGCATGCTCATTGAGGGCGAAATCCATTGTCACGGGGACGATCTCGTCAGCGGCGATCATTTCCCGCGCTTTCTCGATCGCGGACGCCTCGAGGTTGCCGCCACCGACGCTCCCGCTCTCGCGGGTCGCCGTCACCACCATCTTCGCGCCCGCGTCGCGCGGCACGTGGCCCCGCGCCGACGTGACTGTCACCAGGACGGCAGGGTCACGTCGGGCCCGGGCCGCCGCGACCTGCGACACCCAGCTCACGGCCGGCTCCCCGCCGGCTGCGGCTGTTCGGCCGCCGCAACCCGTTCGGACTCCGGCCGCATCGGGTGACCACCCGGGATCGGTTCGGGGTCAACGGCAGCCGAGTCCCGGCGTACGTTGCCATCGGCGTGGCCCGACCGCGCTGACTCCAGCGCCCAGTAGACGGCCTCGGGCGTAGCCGGGAGGGCGAGGTCCACGCTGGCCCCCTCCGGCCCGAACGCAGCAGCCGCGTGCCGTAGCGCTTCCCGTACGGCGAACGCGAGCATCAGGGGCGGCTCGCCGACCGCTTTGGAACCGTAGACCGCGCCTTCCTCGTGCGCATGCTCCAGCAACGAGACATGGAATTCCTGCGGCATCTCCGAGAAGCTCGGCAGTTTGTAGGTGCTGGCCGCTTGCGTCGCGAGGCGGCCGCGGCGCGGACCGTCGGACTCGTCCCAGACCAACTCCTCCAGGGTCATCCAGCCGGCGCCCTGGACGAAGCCACCCTCGATCTGGCCGATGTCGACCAGCGGCGAGAGGCTGTCACCGACGTCGTGCACGATGTCCACGCGGCGCGTCTGGTAGGCGCCGGTGAAACCATCGACCTCCACCTCGCAGACGGCGACCCCGTTGGCGAAATACTTGAACGGCGAGCCGGTCATCGTCGAGGAATCCCAATGCAGGCCCTCGGTGCGGTAGTAGCCGGCCGCTGAGAGTTGCACCCGTTGGAAATAGGCGCGTTTGGTCAATTCCTCCCAGGGCAGCGGGTCGGCCGTGCTGCCGATGGCCGTGACGACGCCGTGGTCGAACCGCACGTCGGCGGGGTTGACCCCGAAGTGCTGCGCTGCGACCGGTCGCAGCCGCTCGATGATCTGCTCGCACGCGTTCTTGACGGCTCCACCGTTGAGGTCGGCACCCGAACTTGCCGCTGTCGCAGAGGTGTTCGGCACCTTGTCGGTCCGCGTCGCCGCCAACCGGACGGTTGACAGTGGTACGCCGAGGGCGGTGGCCGCGACCTGCAGCATCTTGGTGTGCAGGCCTTGACCCATCTCGGTGCCGCCGTGGTTGATCAGTACCGAGCCGTCCTTGTAGACCAGCACCAGTGCGCCGCCCTGGTTGAACGCCGTCAGGTTGAAAGAGATGCCGAACTTGACCGGCGTGACCGCGATCGCCCGCTTGGTGTGCTCGTGGGTGGCGTTGAACGTCTCGACGTCGCGTTGCCGATCGGCCAATCCGGCCTGTTTGCAGGCCTGTTCCCAGGCCCTACCGAGCCGGTCCCACTGGGTGACCTCCTGCCCGTACGGCGTGGTCTGCCCCGGTCCGTAGAGGTTGCGTTCGCGCAGGCTGACCGGGTCGATCCCCAGCAACGGTGCGCACCGGCCCAGGATGTCTTCGATGACCAACATCCCCTGCGGACCGCCGAAACCGCGGAAGGCGGTCTGGGACGTCTTGTTGGTGCGCGCAATGCGGCCGTCGACCCGCACGTTGGGGATCCAGTAGGCGTTCTCGATGTGGCACACGGCTCGCGCGAGCACCGGCTCGGACAGGTCGAGGCTCCAACCCGCATCAGAGGTGATCGTCGCTTCGAGTGCGGTGAGATGGCCGTCGTCATCGAAGCCGACCTTCCACTCGGAGTGGAAACCGTGCCGTTTGCCTGACATCGTCATGTCCAGGGTTCGGTTGAGCCGCAACCGGACCGGGCGACCGGTGAGGATGGAGCCGAGCGCCGCGATCGCCGCGAAGCCGTGCGGCTGCATCTCCTTGCCGCCGAAGCCGCCACCCATCCGCAGGCACTGCACCGTGACCTCATGCGAGGCCAGACCGAGCACGTGGGCGACGATCTCCTGGGTCTCGCTGGGGTGCTGGGTGCTGGACTGGATGAAGATCTGGCCGTTCTCATCGACCTGGGCCAGCGCTGCGTGCGTCTCCAGGTAGAAGTGCTCCTGGCCCTTGAATTCGAATTCGCCGCTGAAAACGTGTGCGGCATCGTCAAATCCGGCCGTGACGTCACCGCGCTCCATATGCGGGCGGGCGCCCTGGAAGCTCTCGGCGGTGATGGCCTCGGTGACCGTCATGATCGCGGGCAACGGCTCGTAGTCCACTTCCACCTTGCTCGCCGCCACCCGGGCGGTTTCCAAGGTGTCCGCGAGCACCCAGCAGATGGCGTGGCCATGGAACATCACTTCGCTGGGGAAGAGCGGCTCGTCGTGTTTGACACCGGCGTCGTTGACGCCCGGGACGTCGTCGGCGGTCAGGATGCGTACGACGCCCGGCACCTCCAGCGCGGCGTCCAGTCGGATGCCGGTCACCAGGGCGTGGGCATGCGTCGACTGCACCGGCCAGGCGTGCAGCACGTCTTTGGTGCGGAAGACCAGGTCGTCGGTGTAGAGCGCCTGTCCCGTCACGTGCAGGCTGGCGGCCTCGTGCGGGATGGACTCGCCGACAATGGGATTCGCCGGTCGCTGCGACAGGCTGCTCATGCCGAAACCTCCTGCACGGACGTGATTTCCACGTAGAACTTGTGCAGCGCAGTTCGCAACATCGCGGTGCGGTAGGCGCTGCTGGCACGGTGGTCGCTCATCGGCGTACCGGCATCGGCCAACGCGGCCGCTGCCTCTCGCACGGTCTCAGCCGTCCACGGACGCCCTTCCAACACACTCTCTGCAGCGGTGGCGCGCAGCGGAGTTGCAGCGACACCGCCCAGGCCGATCCGCGCTCGGGTGACGATCCCGTCGCTCACGTCGATCGCGAATCCGACAGCGACACTGGAGATGTCGTCGAACCGGCGTTTGGCGATCTTGTGGAAGGCGGTGTGGGCCGCCAGGGGTTTGGGGATGACGACCGCCTTGATGATCTCGGCTCTGTCCCGCACCGACTGGCGGTACCCGGTGAAGTACTCCGCGAGCGGTACGGTCCGCTCGCCGCCGGGCCCGGCCAGCACCAGCGAAGCCTCCAGCGCAAGCAGCGCCGGCGGCGTGTCGCCGATCGGCGAGCCGGTGCCCAGGTTGCCACCGATCGTGCCGCCATTGCGGATCAGTCGGGAGGCAAACTGCGGAAACAGTCCATCCAACAGGGGAATTCGTCCGTCGAGCCGGTTCTCGACCTCAGACAGGGTCAGCGCCGCACCGATCATGAAACTGTCGTCGTCCTCGGTCAGGTCACGCAGCTCGGGCAGTCGGTCGATGGCGATCAGGGTGGTCGCCCGGGTCATCAACAGGTTGGCGGCGACGCCCCAGTCGGTGGATCCCGCGACCAACTGGGCTTTGTCATCGGCAGCCAGGAGGTCGATGGCTTCGATCAGAGTCTTAGGCCGTACGTACCGCGCTCCCGCCACCGTGACGTCGGTGTGCGCAGCAGCGGGTGCCGGCTTGCCCCGGCGGGCGGCCAGGTCATCGGAGCCATCAGGGACACCCAGGGCGTACGCCGCGTCGCGGATCGGGCGGTATCCGGTGCACCGGCACAGGTTGCCGCTCAACGCATGCAGATCGAAGCCGTTCGGTCCGTACTCGTGCGCACCGTGCTCATCGGCTTCGGTGCCAGCTGCCGAACCCGGGGTGCGGTCCTTGCGGTAGTACTCGGCCGCCATGCTGCAGACGAACCCGGGAGTGCAATAACCGCACTGCGAGCCGCCGCGCACGGCCATCTCCTGCTGGACCGGATGCAGGTCGCCGGGCTCTCCCAGGCCTTCGGCGGTGACGACGGTCTGATCCTCCAACGACAACGCCGGGATGAGGCAGGCATTGACCGCGGTCCAGGTCGTCGCGCCATCCCTGTCAGGGCGGGCCACGAGCACCGAGCAGGCACCGCACTCCCCCTCTGCGCACCCCTCCTTGGCGCCGGTCAGGCCCTGGTCGCGCAGCCAGTCCAGGGCGTTGGTGTGGGCGGTCACCTCGTCCAGTGAGGTGGGGCTCCCGTTGACCGTGGCTCGCATCGCGGCCTCCTTCGCATCTCGCGTCCGTCCCCGCCGCGCTGCGGATCCACTACCTAGGGGACCACAGCAGCCGGGGACATGGTTGGTCTGATCGAGGAAGTCGCCCGGTTATCCATGTCGAACGAGCAACGACCTTGTGAGGCGGGTCACACACTACCGCACCGTGGAGTCAATTCGGAATATCGATTCCACGATGCGGAGTGCGCCACGACCTGCTTACCGATCGTGCGGGGTGTTCAGGTGGCTCAGCGCCGCCGCCTGCAGCGGGTTGGCCTCGGCAACCAGGTCATCGAATCGGTATCCGGCGATCTTGGCGATCTCCACCATCGCGCTGTTGTGCTCCTGGACCACGGAGTTGTGCAGTCGGCGTTCGCCGTGCTCGATGATCTGATCGAAGCCGCCCTCATCGCGCAACGACACCACCAGCGGGAAGCCGAACCGCTCCCGGTAGGCCGAGGTCAACGCATCCAACCGCTCCTGGTCGGCGCCGTTGAGGTGGGTCAGGCCCCGCAAGGACTGCTCCTCCTGGGAGGCAGCACCCGTGGTGCCCTCGATGACCTCATCGGAACCCAGCCGCGGGTAGCCGGCGATCAATTCGGCCTGCTCCTGCGGGGTCGCGGCGAACAGCGCCTCCTGGAACGAGCGTCGGAGATCTGCGGTGTCACGGAACGGCCGCTGTGCGTAGGCACGGTGCACGACCCAGTCCGGACCCTGGAAGAGGCCGCCGAAGGTCTGGGCGAATTCGTCCTCGGACATCTGGTTGACCTGCTCCAAGCGGATCAGGTTGCCCGGCGAGCCCGCGACGGCGGGTCCTCGATCGTTACCCACGTGGTAGAAGACGAGGTACAGCACGAAGGCCGCGATGCTGCCGATCGTGATACCGCTGCCCAGCAGGACCTGCAACTTCTCCGGCAGGGCCTTGGCGATCCCCGGTTGTGCGGTCACCATCATCGCCAGCGCCAGACTGGTCGCCACGATGATCACGTTGCGATGGTCGTTGAAGTCGACCTTGGACAGGGTCTGGATACCGACGACCGCCACGGTGGCGAACATCGCCAGACCGGCACCGCCGAGCACCGGCTTGGGGATGCCGGCGACCAGAGCGCCTGCCTTCGGCAGGAGACCCAGGATGATCATGAACAGACCAGCGGTGGCCACGACGTACCTGCTCTTGACCCGGGTCAGGCGCACCAACCCGACGTTCTCGGCGAAGCAGGTGTAGGGGAAGGAGTTCAGGATGCCGCCGATGAAGGTGGCGACACCGTCGGCCCGCAGCGCACGGGTGACGTCGGTGGAATCCACTCTCTTCTCGACGATTTCGGCGGTGGCGAACACATCGCCGGTCGTCTCGACGGCCGTGATCATCATGACGATGATCATCGAGATGATCGCCACGACACTGAATTTCGGAATACCGAAGTAGAACGGCGTCGTCACGCCCACCCAGGACGACGAACCGACTTCGCTGAAGGTCGCATCCCCGAGCATCCAGGCGATCAGGGTGCCGCCGACCAGACCGATCAGGACGGCGATGGTGGCGATGAAGCCGCGGAAGACCCGCTGCAGCGCGACGATGACCAGGATGGTGCCGATCGCGTAGCACAGGTTGCGGCCGTTGGTCGGATCCGCTTTGCCGGAGGTGTCCATGACGGCGTCACCCGCGGCGACCGGTAGCAGCGACAGGCCGATGACCGTGATGACCGTGCCGGTGACGACCGGCGGGAAGAAGCGCACCAGCTTGCCGAAGTACGGCGCCACCAGGAACGTGACCAGACCCGCGACGATGACCGATCCGTAGATGGTCAGCAGACCGTCGGTGCCGCCACCCGCGGCCAGGCCGATGGTAATCATCGGTGCGACGGCAGTGAAGGTGACCCCCTGCAGCAACGGCAGTCGGACGCCGATCTTCCAGAAACCGATCGATTGGATGATCGAGGCGATACCGCAGGTGAACAGGTCCGCGTTGATCAGGTGGATGAGTTGTTTGGTATCGAGGCCGATACCGCTGGCCAGCAGGATCGGGACGATGACGGCGCCGGCGTAGAACGCCAGTAGATGTTGTAGACCGTAGATCGCAAGCTTCGGCGCCGGAAGCACCTCGTCTACGGGGTGGACGGCTTTGCGAGGAGGCGCGGCCACAGTGGTCATAGCGGACCTTTCCGCTCGAGAGCCGGTGACGTGTCGTCACCAGCAGGCATGGTTTTGCTGACCGAACATCCGCGGCTGGTTATCCATGCCGAACACCCGCGGGGACTCTGTGAGCCTAGTCACAAATGCAGTCCGGTCAAGCAAAAAACGAAAACAAATTTCCGCCAGTCGGATAGTGAGCTTGGCCGCCGCGCAACACACGGCCACTCGACCCACGCATGCACCCGTGGATCGACGTACGGAAGCAACACAGGGCCACTCGACCCTCGCATGCACCCGTGGATCGACGTACGGAAGCAACACACGGCCACTCGACCCACGCGCCCGACCGCAAGCGCACAGCGAACGGCGCCGCCACCCCGCACAGGGGCGACGGCGCCGTACGTCGATCGGCTGGCTCAGGCGTCAGCCGGCACCTTGGCCGCGGCCTCGGACCAGGCCTGGCCCGGGTCGTACGCCGCGGACGCGTCGACGTCGGCGGTCCGCTTGATGGTGGCCTCGATCAGCCCGTAGGGCCGGTCGTCGGCGTGGAAGACCTCGTTGTTGTTCTCCAGGTCGAAGGAGGACAGGTCCAGCACGAAATGGTGTTTGTTGGGGCAGCTCATCCGGATCTCGGCGATGGTCGCGTCCGCGTCGAGAGCGGCCTGGCCCATCTCCCAGATGGTGTGCTGCAGCGCGTAGCTGTAGGCGCCCGCGAAGGCCTTCGTGATGGCCTCGAACACTGCGTCGAACGATGCGCCCCAGTCCTTGTCGTTGCTCGAGTGCGCCCACTGGGACTTGATCGCGGTCGCCATGACGCGGTCGTTGGTCGGCTGCAGCGTCGTGTACTTCTCCTGGTAGAACCCGTGGAACTCCGAGTCGGTGGTCTTCAGGACGGTGAGGTCCTTCAGGCCGCTGACCACGGTCGCCGGCGCGGAACCGCGGCGGGTCACGGTCACGGTCCGCACGTAGTCACCGTTCTTGACGAACGCATGCGGGTTGTCGTGCGAACGCACCCACGGGAAGGCTTCGATGTTGATCCGCGCGGTCTCCACCTGCGGCACGTCGTCGACGAAGTGGTTGGCCAGCGCGAGCGCGAAGGACTCCGGCTCGCGGACGGCGTCACCGGCCTCCTTGGCGAAGGCGTTGACGGTGTTCTTGCACGCGTCGGTCGTCAGCACCTTGGCCTGGTCGCCGGTCTGGTGGGCTTCGTCGAAGTCCCCGGTCAGCGCGACGCTGACGTTGTAGTCGACCAGGTCGTGCGGGGCGGTGGGGTCGTCGCGGAAAACGCGCACGACGTGCACCTCGGCCTTGCCGTATTGGTTGTATCCCAGGACGTAGGACATCGTTGTCAGCTCCCTCGGTAGGTGGAAAAGGCGAACGGGCTCAGTAGGACTGGCACGTGGTAGTGGCGCTCATCGGCAACCGTGAATGTGATGTCGACCTTCGGATAGAAGGCCGCGACGCCGATCCGGTCGAAGTACTCACCGGTGGCGAAGCTGATGGTGTAGATCCCGTGCGGCAGGCCGCCGGGCGCGAGGTCGGCGATCCGGCCGTCCTCATTGGTGACGCCCGCACCGACCGGCGCGTCGTCCGGGCCGGTCACGGTGACCGCGATGCCGGGCGCCGGGACACCGCCCACAGCATCGAGGACATGGGTGGACAACGAGCTCACGACAGAGCTCCTTCCAGTCGTAAACGGGTGATTTGGCGCAGCTGCTCGCGGACCTCGGCGATCTCGGCATCCTCGTCGTTGCCGAGGCGGCGCTGCAGTTCGGTCAGCATCTCCTGCGGCGAGCGGCCGGCGGCCCGGATCAGGAAGACCCGGTCGAACCGCTGCTCGTAGGCGATGTTGCCCTCGCGCAGCGCGGTCTTCACCCGGTCGTCGGCCGACGCCATCGACGACTGCTCGGAGCGGGACAGGTCGGCGCTGTGACCTTCGGCCGAGACCTGTGCGCCGATCCGCGGGTGACCCGCGAGCGCAGCATCCAGATCGGCAGGATCCAGACCCGCGAACACGGCATCGGAGGTTTCCAACAGAGCCGAGCGGTCGGCGTACGGGCGAGCGTCGGTCACCTCGGCCGCCCAGCGCGGCGAGGAGCACAGTTGCTCCAGCCACGCGCGGGCATCGGCACTTGGCAGGGCGTTGAAGGTGCCCAGCTCAAGGGACTGACTCATCCGCTTCCTCCAAATTCCATTCTGCGAAATTGTTATTCCGTATGAAGAAACTAAAGAGTGATGCGCGTCACTGTCAAGGGTTTGGCGACTACTTTGTCGCCGGCGGTCATGCGGACGCGACGTCGAGCTGCGCGGCCAGATCGGCGGCGACCTTGGTCAACAGAGGTACGGCGCGTGCCCGCACCCGCTCGTCCACCCGAACCGCGGGGCCGGAGATGGAGACCGCGAGCGACGCGATCGAACTGGGCACCGGCACCGCCAGGCAGACGACACCCTCCTCGAGTTCGCCCTCGTCCACGGCCCAGCCCCGCTCGCGCACGGTGGCGAGCTGGGTGAGCAATTCGTCCGGCGAGGTGATCGTGCGCGGCGTGAACGCCGGCATCCCGGTGCGCCGCAGGATGGTGCGGATCTGCTCGTCCGGCAACTGCGAGAGCAGTGCCTTCCCGGTGGCGCGGCAGTGGGCCGGGACATGGCGGCCGAGGTCGGTGAACATCCGCATCGCGTGCGGCGAGGGCACCTGGCCCACGTAGACGACCTGGTCACCGTCGAGCGTTGCCAGGTTCGCGGTTTCGCCGAGCTCGCTGACCAGCCGGCGCAATTCCGGCGTACTGCGCGACCCGAACGCAGTCAGGGCCGTGCTACCGAGCGGGATCAGCCGCGATCCGAGTGCGTAGCGCCGATCGGGTAGTTGGCGCAGATAGCCCCGGTCGACCAGCGTGCGCACCAGGCGGTGGATCGTAGGGGTGGGCAGACCGCTGGCGGCGGCGATGTCGATCAACGCCAGTTCGCCGCCCGCACCGTCGATAGCCTCAAGGATGTCCAGGGCGCGGGTCACCGACTGCACGCCACCCGGTTTGTTCTCGGCCATTGCTCCTCGTCGCACTGAGGGTCCCGATCGTGCGACCAGCGTAGGGCGCCGCACCCCATTGACAGCCATAGTACCGTCGAGTGGAAATCATTTTCCGTATTTCGGAAATCATCCAGGAGGCCTCATGGACTACTCAGACACCGTCACCGCCCTGCAGCGCCGGCTGGACACCACCTTGCAGGAAGCCGACGCGGACCTGGCCGCCCGGTATCCCGGTGATCGCACCGACCGCCAGCCGATCCACACCGTCTACGTGCCCGCCGACCGGGTCACCGACGACCTGCCGCGCGCCTGGGGCGACGAGGCGCTGCGACTGCTGAGCGCCTACGCACCCGATGCAGCGACCCTGGCCGCCGCCCTCGGCGAACCGGTGTCGGACATCGAGCCCATCTATCCCCTCATCGTGGCCAAACTGCAGCAAGAACCGATCGAGGACCTGCGGATCGATTTCGAGGACGGCTACGGGCGCCGGCCCGACGCAGTGGAGGACGCAGACCTCGAACGCTGCCTCTCGGCGTACGCCGATCAACGGACTGCCGGGATCCGCCCACCCTGGTGGGGCATCCGGTTCAAGTCCTTCGAAGCACCCACGCGCGACCGCGGAGTCCGCACGCTCGCCGGCTTCCTGGCCGGGGTTGTCGAGGGCGGCCAGGTGCCGAGCGGGCTCACCCTCACGTTGCCGAAGGTGACCTCGGTGGCGCAGGTGGCCGCGATGGCCGATGCGCTGGACACCCTCGAGGAAGCACTCGGCGCCCCGGCCGGCAGCATCGGCTTCGAGGTCCAGGTCGAGACCGCGCAGGCGATCATGGCGCCGGACGGCACCGCAGCGGTCGCCGCGATGGTGCACGCGGGCCGCGGCCGGGTGACCTCGCTGCACTACGGGACCTTCGACTACTCCGCCGGGCTCGGCATCGCCGCGGCCTATCAGTCGCTGGACCACCCGGCCGCCGACCACGCCAAGAACGTCATGCAGGTCGCCGCGGCACAGACCGGGGTGCGGCTGTCGGACGGTTCCACCAATGTGGTGGCGTTCGGGACGGCCGAGCAGGCGTTCGCGACGTGGCGACTGCATGCCGGCCTGGTGCACCGCTCGCTGATCCGGGGCATCTACCAGGGCTGGGACATGGCACCGGGACACCTGGTGTCCCGGTACGCCGCGACGTACCTGTTCTTCCGCCGTGCCTTCGATCCGGCGTGCGATCGGCTCGCGGCCTACGTGCAGCGGATCGAGGGTGACGTCATGGACGAGCCCGCCACCGCCCGCATGCTGTCCAGTGCGCTGCTGCGCGGCGTCGCCTGCGGTGCGTTCAGCCAGGAGGACGTGAGCGCGCGCACCGGCCTGGATCAGGCCGCACTGACCGGGCTGACCCGATGACCGGGGATACTGGCGTGGTGACCTACGACCTCGTCCTGCGGGCGCATGACAGCGTGCTCGGTTCCGGCGACGACGTGCGCACCGGGCCGGTGAGCGTGGCGGTGCTGGATGGCCGCATCGCACAGCTTGGTCCGTTCGATGCCGATTGGGATGCAACGGAATTCATCGAGCTCGGACCTGACGAAGTCCTGCTGCCCGGCGGTGTCGACACCCACGTGCACGTCAACGAACCCGGCCGCACCGACTGGGAGGGCTTCACGACCGCGACCCGCGCGGCGCTGACGGGCGGCACGACCAGCATCATCGACATGCCGTTGAACAGCCTGCCGTCCACCGTCACCGTGGACGCCCTTCGGACCAAGCAGGATGCCGCGTCCGGCCAGTGCTACGTCGACGTGGGCTTCTGGGGTGGAGCCATCCCCGGAAACCTCGACGATCTCGAAAAGCTCGACAGTGCAGGGGTTTTCGGTTTCAAGTGCTTCCTGGTGGATTCTGGGGTTCCGGAGTTCCCACCGCTGTCGACGGCCGAGTTCAACACCTACCTGGCCCGGACCGCCGAGCTCGGGGCGTTGATGATCGTGCACGCCGAGGACGGTGAGGAGTTGGCGAAGGCTCCTGCTGCGCACGGGCCCCGCTACACCGACTTCACCGCCTCCCGACCGGACGCCAGCGAGATCACCGCGATCCGGACGGTCATCGACGCGGTGCGTGCCACCGGCGGGCGCGCGCACATCCTGCATCTGTCGAGCGCCGCCGCGTTGCCGGACATCCGCGCGGCCAAGGCAGAGGGGCTGCCGATCACCGTCGAGACCTGCCCGCACTACCTGACGTTCGCAGCCGAAACCATCCGGGACGGCTCGACCGCGCACAAGTGCTGCCCGCCGATCCGCAGCGACGCCAACCGCGACGCGCTGTGGGAAGCGTTGCGCGACGGCACGATCGACATCGTGGTGAGTGATCATTCGCCGTGCACGGTGGACCTCAAACTGGTCGAGTCCGGCGACCTCGGGGCCGCCTGGGGTGGAGTGGCATCGGTGCAGTTGGCGCTGGCTGCCGTCTGGACAGAGGCCCGGCGTCGTGGCTTCGCGCTCACGGACGTCGTGCGCTGGATGAGCACGTCCCCCGCCGCACTGGTGGGGCTTTGCGGCAAAGGTGCGATCGAGGTCGGCAGGGACGCCGATCTCGTAGCGTGGGCGCCATCGCAGACCTACACCGTGCATGCGGCGGATCTGCAGCACAAGAACAAACTGACTGCCTACGAGGGCGTTCCGCTATCCGGTGTGGCCCGCCGGGTCTGGCTCCGCGGCGTACCGGCGACCATCGAACGCCCTGACGGGCAGTTCCTGATCAGAGGAGAACGATGACCCCACCCAACCGCCGCAGCCGGCGCCTGGCCACCGAGGCGGATCTGCCGGACTTCGTGGTCCTGCCCGACCTCGCCTCCCGCGCCATGGGGTCGGGAGTCGTGGCAGCCAACGATGAGTTGTTCGCCGAGAAGGAGAACCTCATCAAGCCGGAGGAGCCGACGTACTCCACCTACACCTTCGGCCACAAAGGCCAGGTGTACGACGGGTGGGAGACCCGCCGTCGCCGCGAACCCGGATTCGACTGGGCCATCGTGCGATTGGGCGCTCCGGGTGTCGTGCGCGGCATCATCGTCGACACGGCGTACTTCAAGGGCAACTACCCCCGGAGGTGTCGGTGCAGGGTGCCGTCATCGACGGCTACCCCTCGGTGGCCGAGCTGGAGGGCACCGACTGGTTCGACCTGGTCCCCCGCTCGGCCGTGAAGGGCGACGACCTGAACTCCTTCGACGTGGACTGCGACCGGCTGGTCACCCACGTGCGGTTGTGCATGCACCCCGACGGCGGTATCGCCAGATTGCGAGTGCACGGAGAAGTCGTCGCCGACCCGCAGTTCGTCGGCCGGGTCAACGTCAACCTGGCCGCGTTGGACTGCGGCGCAGGCATTTCCGGTTGCTCCAACATGTTCTATTCGTCCCCGACAAACCTGATCATGCCCGGCAACGCCCGGCTGATGGGCGAGGGCTGGGAGACGTCACGACGCCGCGATGACGGCAACGACTGGGTCGAGGTGCGTCTTGCCGGCCCGGGGACGGTCGGCGTCGTGGAGTTGGACACTCGCTACTTCCTGGGTAATGCCCCCGGCTGGGCCCAGGTGACCGGCTGGTCGACGGACCGTTCCCGGGAGGTCGAGATCCTGCCCAAGACGCGCCTGCAGCCCGACACGCGGCACCGCTTCCGCGTCGACAGCACCGACGAGATCGCCTTCGCCCGGTTGGATGTATACCCCGACGGCGGTATGGCGCGACTGCGGTTGCTGGGCGAACTGTCCGAAGCGGGACGCCAGGCCATTCACCAGCGGTGGACGAGCGCTGGCGGCCCGGCCCGCTGATCGGCGTACGCCGCACCCACCTGCCGCACTCCCTCTCCGACTTTTGGAAAGCGATTCACCCGCTGGTCGCGCGAATAGGTGAATTGCGTTCCAAAAGTCCGGGGGTCAGCGGATTTCGGGCTCAGCGGATCTCGAACGGGGCCAGCAACCCGGCCATCGCCTTCGCCGGCGGCGCGGCGTACTCGCCCCGCCGACTGGTGCTCACACCCATCCGGATCAGGCCCTGCAACATACCGGTCGCCGCGACCACCCCGTCGATCACCGGAACGCCGACCACCTGGCTGATCTGCGGGCAGAAGTCCGCCATTCCGGCGCACCCCAGGACGACGGCGTCCGAGTCATCACGCTCGACGGCTTCTCGGCACGCCTTCGCGATGCCGTAGATGCCGTCCTCACCCAACGACTCCAACTCCAACACGGGGATGTCACATGCATGCACCCCGGCGCAGTCGCCGGCGAATCCGTAGCGCTCGATCAACTCCTGCGCTCGACCCCGCGTCCGGCTCAAGGTGGTCATCACGCTGAACCGGCGACCGACCATCGCGGCGGCGTGGAAGGCGGCCTCGGCGATTCCGAGCACGGGTCCGTTGCTCAGCTCACGCGCGGCATCCAGGCCCGGGTCACCGAAGCAGGCGATCGCGAACCCGTCGACGCCGGAAGCATTTCCAAGCGCTATCTGCTCCAGGAGACCCGGCACGGCGAGGGCTTCCTCGTAGTGCGACTCGATCGAGGCCGGACCCATCGACGGATTCACGGCGTCGATCCGCACATCCGCCGGGACAACCCGGGCGGCAGATCGTTCGACGAGTTCGGTCATCGCGAGCGTGGTGTTGGGATTGATCAGACGGATGTGCATGGGCACCTTCCTGCTCGTCGTTGAGCGTTGGTTGCCCGGGTCCGGAGCGAGCGCACTCTCGCCCCGAACCCGGGAGTCGTCAGTGGCCGGCGGACAGACCGACACCCTTCTTGGCGGCGATATCCTCCGCGCAGTCGGAGATGTGGTGCACACGGTCCGGGTGACCGGCGCCGTCGCTGACCTTGGGGTCGTCGCCGGACAGAGTCGGCAACCACGGGTGGATGCGCTCCAGCACGATCATGATCACGAAGCCCAGCCCACAGCCGATGAACCACGAGTAGTCGCTGATCTTGGTCACGTCGAACCAACCCAGGTCGGCGAACGTCTTGGGCAGGACCGCACAGGCAATCGAGATGATGCCCGCGATCACGACGGTGATGACGGCGTTGGGGTTGTAGCCGCCCTTGAACCAGTACTTGCCCTGCGGAGACATGGTGAACATGTCGTCGACGAGGACCTTCTGCTTGGAGCAGATGTAATAGCCGGCGATCAGGATCCCGAACAGCGGACCGATCAGCGCGCCGAGAACACCCAGCGTGTAGTGGATCGCGGTGTCGTTGTTGTACCAGTTCCACGGCGTCAGCAGCACCGAACCAACGGCGGCGATCATGCCGCCCATCCGCCAGCTGATCTTCTGCGGGGACACGTTGGAGAAGTCGAAGGCCGGCGAGATGAAGTTCGCGACGATGTTGATCCCCACGGTGGCGGTCACGAAGGTCAGGCCTCCGAGCAGGATCGCGAACCACGAATCGATCGCCTGCACGGTCTGGATCGGATCGGTGATCAGCTTGCCGAAGACCGGCACGGTAGCCGAGGCGCAGATGACCGTCAGGATGGAGAAGAACAGGAAGTTGACCGGAAGACCCCAGAAGTTGCCCTTCTTCACCGAGGCGAACGACCTGCCGTAGCGGGCGAAGTCACCGAAGTTCAGCATCGGCCCCGAGAAGTAGGACACGACCAGGGCAATCGCCGACAGCATCACCGGGATGGAGGCGGCGAAGGACAACTGCGGTCCGGTCGAGAGGTTCAGGGAGATGTGGCTCCAGCCGGCTTTGCTCACCAGGTAAATCGCCAGTGCGATCATCACCACGTAGACTGCCGGGCCGGCGTAGTCGATGAACTTGCGAATGGTGTTCATACCGGTCATGAACAGCGCCGCCTGGGCGACCCACAAGATCGCGTAGGAGATCCAGCCCAGCGCGCTCAACCCCAGGAAGCTGTGGTCGAGCAGGTGGGCCGAGCTCGGGATGAACTTCAGGAAGATGATGTTCAGCGACTCCGCCGCGAGGAAGGTTTGTACGCCGTACCAGGCCACCGCGATGAACCCGCGGATGATCGCCGGGATGTTGGCGCCCTTGACACCGAACACGGCTCGGTTGATCACCGGGTAGGGCACCGCGGTGCGCTGGCTGGGTTTGGCGACCAGGTTGCAGAAGAAGAACACGATGGTGATGCCGATCAGCAACGCTGCGAGCACCTGCCAGCTCGCGATGCCGAGGGCGAAGAGACTGCCGGCGGTGACGTAGCCTCCGACGCTGTGCACGTCCGACATCCAGAAGGCGAAAATGTTGTACGTCGACCAGGTCTGCTTGCGTAGCGGTGCCAGATCCTCGTTGGTGAGTGCCGGGTCGTAGGCGGACTTCACTTCGCCGGCGCCCGGCGGAAGGCCAGCGGCTTCGACGACGTCGTGGGGAAGGTCGTCCCAGCTGACTGCTTCAGTGGCCATAACTGCTCCAGATGATTCACGAAGGGATGGGGAGCGCGGCGCTGCGCCGGGAGGATCGGCACCGGGGGTGTCGATCGAACTGATAGCGTGCGGAGCGAGGGTTCACACCGTCGTCCTGTTGTTAAGTTGTTAGTTAACAATGAGACGTAGGTTACGAGTGGGTTAACAAATCCGTCAAGGGGGTCCGTAGCGGTGACGAGGGACGAGTTGACCACCGATGATGTGGGTACGCCGACCGAGACGGGGGCACTCGATCAGTTCGACGCGCAGCTGACCGGGATGCGGATCCGCGAGGTCAGGGAACGTAAGAAGCTGTCGCTGCGCGAAGTAGCTCGCCGGATGGACATCTCGGCGAGCGCGCTGTCGCAGATCGAACGCGGCCTCCTGCGGCCGTCGGTCAACCGCCTCTTCGCGATCGCCAAAGCGCTCGACGTTACGGTGCTCGAGGTATTCGGAGAGAGCGATTCTTCGGGATCTGAGCTTATGGATATGGCTGCGGCACAGTCGTATTCGCTGCGCCGCAGCCTGGAGATGGAGACAGTCACACTGGATGGCGGTGTCAGCTATCGCCGGCTCTCGCCGGGCCGGACGCATGGGGTCGACTTCTTCGAATCCACCTATCCCCCGCACAGCACCGCCGGCGACATGCACGAGCTCAACACGCACACCGGCTTCGAGGTGGGCACCGTCGTCAGCGGCGAGCTCACCATCGATTTCCCGAAAGAACGCGTCCTGCTGCGCGCCGGTGATTCCATCTCTTACAGCTGTGCCTTGCCGCACCGGCTCTCCAACCAGTCCGATGAACCGGCCGTCGCCACTTGGTTGGTCGTCACCCAGACGTAGTAGCCGTGCACCGGAGGGTGCACACCGTTCGGCATCACAACGGTTACACGGCTGCACAATCCCTAACACGCCGTTAACCCACGGCCACCCACGCGGCTCTAGCGTCGATCCATGACGACAGCAGACACCGTCCGGCCCGAGGACGAGAAGCTCGGGTGGCTCCCCTCCCTGGGGTACGGCGTGCAGCACATCCTCGCGATGTTCGGCGGCGTGATCGCCGTTCCCCTCATCATCGGCGGCGCCGCAGGCCTGTCCGGCGCGGAAAAGGGCCTCTTGGTCTCCTGCGCCCTCCTGATCAGCGGCCTGGCGACGTTGCTGCAGACCCTCGGCGTGCCCTACTTCGGAGCGCAATTGCCTCTGGTGCAGGGCATTTCGTTCGCGTCGGTATCCACGCTGCTGACCATCGTGCTGGGCAAGGGCGGCGGCCACGCAGGGATGCAAGCAGCCTTCGGTGCGATCCTCATCGCCGGTCTGATCGGCCTGGTGATTGCACCGTTCTTCTCGATGGTCGTCAAACTGTTCCCGCCGGTGGTGACCGGGTCGATCATCACCATCATCGGTCTGTCCCTGATGCCGGTGGCTGCCGGTTGGATCACCGGTCAGGCCACCGTCAACGGCAAACCCAATGCCGACTTCGCCAACACCGGCGACATCCTGCTGGCCGGGTTCACGCTGCTGGTGATCCTGGTGCTGATGAAGATCGCCGTGCTGTCCCGCACCGCGATCCTGCTCGGCCTGGTCATCGGCACTATCGCGGCCTTCATCGTCGGCAAGGGCAGCACCGACTCGGTCAAGGGCACCAGCGCCTTCGCCTTCCCCAGCCTTTTCCACTTCGGCGCACCGACCTTCCAGGTGGGCGCGATCGTGTCGATGACCGTCGTGATCCTGGTGATCATGGTCGAGACCACCGCCGACATCATCGCCGTCGGCGAGGTCGTCGGCACCAAGGTCGACTCGAAGCGGGTGGCCAACGGTCTGCGAGCGGACATGATCTCCACGACCGTCGCTCCCGTCTTCAACTCCTTCCCCGCGACGGCGTTCGCACAGAACGTCGGACTGGTCGCCATCAGCGGGATCAAGAGCCGCTTCGCAGTGGCGATCGGCGGCGGCGTCCTGGTGCTGCTCGGCCTGTCACCGTTCCTCGCCGGCGTGGTCAACATGATCCCCCAACCGGTCCTGGGCGGCGCCGGGATCGTGCTCTTCGGCACCGTCGCGGCATCGGGCATCCGGTCGCTGTCCAAGGTCGATTACCAGGGCAACAACAACCTGGTCATCGTCGCTACCTCGCTGGGGTTCGGGCTCATTCCCGTTGTCTCCAGCGGCTTCTTCGAGAACTTCCCGTCCTGGGTCGACACCATCTTCGGCTCCGGCATCTCGGCGTGCGCGATCATGGCGGTCCTGCTGAACCTGTTCTTCAACTGGTTGCAGCCGGGTGAGCCGGAGGACCCCTCCGGTCTCGCGGCGGCACCCGCATTGCAGGTGACGGACGAGGACATCGACACCCTGGAAAGGGGCGGGACTCTCTAGCCGCGGACGCGCCGAACCCGCACCTCGGGCGACTTTCCTGAAGATAGCCTCCCAATTCATCCAACGGGCAAGGAACGCTCGGTGAACTGCGGCTGAAGTCACCAATTCCGCACCTAGCCTCGGCTGCGTGCGCCCGCTCGTTGGAATCGCCGTCTTGGCGACCGTCGTCCTCAGCGGCTGCAGCGCACCCTGAGCACCCCCGCCAGTACCGGTGCCCGGCCGACGGCAGCCGCTTCGGTGGCAGCCATGTCGCTCAGCCATTGCGGTCAGGGCTGGAGCCGCGCGACCACCGGCGCCCTGCACCTGCAGATCCACAACGTCGACACGGCAGCCGGTGAGGCCTACCTGGACACCAGCGACGGCGCGATCCTGGCCGAAGCCGACCCGGTGGGTCCCGGCTCCTGGGGCACCCTGGATGCGGTGCTGGCGCCGGGGACCTATCACCTGGTCTGCACCATGGACGATGCCGATCCCGTCACCGGTCCCGCCATCACCGTCACCGGCGCAGCCGAACCGGGCAGCCCCCAGGTGCACCCGGTCACCAGCGGCGACCTCGCGCCGTACGCCATCGCCGACTCCCGCCGGATAGCCGGACGCCTGCTCACCCTGCACGCCCAGAGCCGCGAGCTGGGTGCGGCGCTGGCCGCCGGAGACCGCACCCGGGCCGAACGGGCCTGGCGCAGCGCCTATCTGACCTGGAACACGCTCGGGGTGGCGTACGGCGCGTTCGGGGCCGGAGCGGACAAGGTCGCCGGCCTGCCCTACGGGCTGCCGCTCGGTGTCGCCGACCCCGGCTGGACCGGCCTGCACCGCATCGAATACGGCCTATGGCACGGCCAACCCCTGTCGCACCTCGCCGCTCTCGGAGAGCGGTTGACCGGCGACGTCGCGGCACTGCGCACCACCGTGCAGCAGACCGAACTGGACCCGGGTGAGATGGTTCTTCGCACCCACGAGATCGCCGAGCAGTCGATGCAGCAGACGCTCTCCGGTGTCGACGACTTCGGCAGCGACACGACGACGACCGCGGTCACCGAACAACTCACCGCCACTCAGGAACTCCTCACCAGCCTGCGGCGCCTGCTGGCACCGCGCTATCCCGACCTTGCCCGCACCGAAGAGTTACTGCAGCAGACACACTCGGCAGCCGCGGCGATCCCTGCGTGGCAGCGGGCGACCCGGAAGCAGCGAGAAACCCTGGACGCCGACCTCTCCGGGCTGTGTGAGTTGCTCGCGCCGGTGGCCACCATCCTCGAACCCAGGGTTGTGTCGTGACCGGTGTCAACCGCCGTCAGTTGCTCGCGGGATCCGCCGCCGCGGGCGCCGTCGGGCTGGGCGGCGTACTAGCCGCCCGCGACGTCGCCGCAGCAGCACCGCCTGTCACGACCGCGACTTCTGCACCATTCCACGGACGTCATCAAGCGGGAGTTCTCGAGCAACCGCAGGCCAATTCGGCACATGTCGCGTTCGATCTCACCATCGCCGGCCGCCACGCGCTGGCCGCACTGATGAAGACCTTGACCGAGCGTGCGCGGGCGCTCACCGCCGGTGGGCCCTCCCGGCCGTTGGGTATCGCCGGGCCCGCGACGGACTCCGGCACGATGGGTCCGGACCAGCCGGCCTCCGGTTTGCAGGTCACGGTGGGCCTTGGTGCCACTGTGTTCGACGGCCGATTCGGGCTGGCCGGTGCCAAGCCGGCCCGTCTGCGGACGATGGACACCTTCGTCAACGACCGGCTGGATCGCGCTGAGTGCGACGGTGACCTGCTGCTGACTCTGAGTGCACCAGACCGTGACACGGTCCTGCACGCCCTGCGCGACATCTGTCGCGCCACTCGTTCATCGATGCAGATCCGTTGGCGGATCGATGGATTCACCCCGCCGGCCCGGCCGACCGGTGCACCGCGCAACCAGCTCGGCTTCAAGGACGGCACCGCCAATCCGGACGTCACCGACCCCGCCGAGATGGACCGACTGGTGTGGGTGCGGCCGGGCGGTGACGAGCCGGCATGGACCGGCGGCGGCAGCTACCACGTGGTCCGCATCATCCGGATGCACGTGGAGTTCTGGGACCGGGTGTCGGTCAGCGAGCAGGAGCGGATGTTCGGTCGGCGCAAAGACACCGGCGCACCGTTGAGCGGAGTCCATGAGTCGGATACGCCGGACTACACCGACGATCCGAAGGGCACCGCGATCCCTCTGGACAGTCATATCCGGATGGCGAATCCGCGTACCCCGCAGACTGATCAGAGTCGGATCCTGCGCCGGTCCTACTCCTACGACCGCGGCGTCGACGAGGTCGGCAACCTCGACGTCGGGCTGGTCTTCGGTGCGTTCCAACAGGACCTCGACCGGCAGTTCGTCGCGGTGCAGAAGCGTCTGGCCGATGAACCGCTGGTGGATTACATCACGCCGACCGGTGGCGGCTACTTCTTCACGTTGCCCGGCGTACGGGACACCTCGACACCTACGCCAGCGCCCTGCTGGCGTAGTACTTCTCCACCGAAAGGAAGTACCGCATGAGCAAGCGACGCCTGCTGCTCCCCGCAGCAGCGGCGACGGTCGCAGCGACCACCGCCGTCGGCATGTCGACCGCCTCGGCCTGGCCATGGCAGCACCAACCCGGCCACGGCCACGGATCCACCGGGGCAGTCCGCACCACTACCCCGATCAAGCACCTGGTGGTTCTCTTCGACGAGAACGTGTCCTTCGATCACTACTTCGGCACCTATCCGCACGCCGCGAACACCGACGGGACGACGTTCACGGCGTCTTCGCGGACCCCGCGCAACATCAACACCGAGCAGCGCGCTGGCAAGATCACGACGAATGCCAACCTCTACGCACCGTTCCGGCTCAGCGCCGACCAGGCGGCAACGTGCGACCAGAACCACAGCTACCTGCCCGAGCAGAAGGCCGCCAACAGCGGGGCCAATGACCAGTTCGTGCAGAACACCAGCGTCGACAAGTGCACCGGCCTCTTCGGTGCACCCGGCCTCACCATGGGGTACTACGACGGCAACACGGTGACCGCCCTGTGGAACTACGCCCAGCACTACGCCATGTCCGACAACGCCTACGGCACCACCTACGGTCCGTCGACACCCGGTGCACTGAATCTGATCGCCGGACAGACGTACGGCGTGACGGCCGTCAATCCGACGACGCTGCAACCGACGACGGACTCCTACGTGGTGTCGGGGGCGACCGCCTCCGGTGTCGGCACCGTGACCAACGACCCGGACCCCGCCTACGACGACTGCTCGGACAAGAACCACACGTCCACCAACAACCTCGGCTCGATGTCGGGGCAGAACATCGGTGACGAGCTCAACGCCCGCGGCGTCACCTGGGGCTGGTTCCAGGGCGGGTTCGCGCCGACCACGGCGGCGGGCAACAGCACGACGTACGCCGTGTGCGCAGCGACGCACACCAACATCGCCGGCGCAACGGTCACCGACTACAGCCCGCATCACAACCCGTTCGAGTACTTCAAGTCCACCTCGAACCCGCACCACCTGCCGCCGGCATCGCTGGCAGAGGTGGGACACGACGGGCAGGCCAACCACGAGTACGACCTCAGCTGGTTCAACCAGGCGGCCGAACACGGCAGTCTGCCGGCGGTCAGCTTCGTCAAGGCACCGGAGTACCAGGACGGCCACGCGGCGTACTCCGACCCGATCGACGAACAGCACTTCCTGGTCGACGAGATCAACACGATCCAGAAGTCGCCGGACTGGAAGAACACCGCCATCGTGGTCGCCTACGACGACTCCGACGGCTGGTATGACCACCAGTCGACGGCTGTTCTCAACGGTTCCACCGATGCGGCGCTGAACTCGGCGACCTGCACCAGCGGCCCGGCGGCCACGGCCGGCTACCAGGACCGTTGCGGACCGGGACCCCGGTTGCCGTTCCTGGTGATCTCGCCGTACAGCAAGCGCAACTACGTCGGTCACACCCAGTTGGAGCAGACCTCGGTGCTGAAGTTCATCGAGCGCAACTGGCGGGTCCCGGCCCTGGGTAACGGGTCGTTCGACGCCCGTGCCCGCGATTTCACCGGCCTGCTGGACTTCTGGCAGCGGCCGCAGGATCGACCGGTCCTGTTGAACGCCGACGGTTCCCTGCAGAACTCGGCCTCCTAGGAGGGTCCGGCGGCCGGGACCGAAGTCCCGGCCGCCGGCACGCTGCTCTATCGGGCGGGTGCCTGCACCGCTGCGAACTCGGCGGCCCGGCGCAACCGGAACCCGAGCGATTCGTAGAGCCGGATGGCGTTGACGTTCTGCCGCCCGGTGTGCAGGAAGGCTCGATCGCCGCGGGCCCTGATATTGGCGACGACCGCCAGCACCAGCCGGCTTCCCAGGCCCTGACCGCGGAATCGCTCGTCCGTGCAGACAGCCGAAACCTCGGTCCAGCCGGGCGGTTTCATCCGTTCCCCGGCCATCGCGATCAACTCACCGCCGCGGCGGATGCCCAGATACGTTCCGAGTTCGATCGTGCGAGGCTGGAACGGGCCGGGCCTGGTCCGCTCGACCAGCGCAAGCATCTCGGGGACGTCACGGGTGGTCAGGACGATCGCCTCGTCATCGGATCGCCCCACCACGCCTTCACCGGACAGTTGCACACCGTCGACCGGCTGATGCCGCCGCCAGTCCTGCGGCGGATCCCAGTGCACCCCCGCCGATACTCCGACCCGGCCGTCGACGAGGTGTCGCAGATCGGCCCAGTTCTGTTGTGTCGCAGGCAAAGGCAGTGCGGCGAACGGGCTGACGTCACTGGGATAGCGCACCGCTGTTCCCGACCGCTCGGCCAAGTGCGCTTGCGGACCGTTGAGGGCGAAGTACGCCGGGTTGTCCAGGACCGCCTCGCCCAGCGGCACTGCGGCAATGGAGGCGTCGGTCGTGGTCATCGAGAACCTTTCGTCGCAAGCAGCGATGTGCGGGACAAGGAGAAGGCCGGCAAGGCGGGGCGGCCCTCGATCAGGTCTACCGCAAGTGATCCCAGCACTGACCCGAACTTGAAACCGTGACCGGAGAACCCGGCCATGACCGCGACAGGCCCCCGGCGGTCGGCGATGAAGTCATGGTCGGGAGTCAGCGTGTAGAGGCAGGTCTGGGCGCTGGCCCGGTCGGCGTCCACCCCCGGAATCCACTGTCGCGCGTAGGCCTTCACCTGCTGGACGGCGACACCGTCGATGCTGCGGTCACGGTCCCCGGGGAAATCGACCTCGCGGCCAACCGCGTGGAATCCCACCTTCACCCCGTCCACGCTACCCACGCCGTACGTGCCGCCACCGGCCGGGAGGCCCGCGCCGCCGTGATGTATGAAGCTGGGCCACGCCAGCGGATCCGTCGCCGCGAAGTGGACCGGCTGTTCCTGGGTCACCCGCAGTCGCGGCAACTGGACCAGACCGTCCAGCAACTGGCCGATCGCCCAAGCGCCAGGAGCGACCACCACCTGATCCACAACGTACGCCGAGTCATCCGTTTCCAGCGAAACCCGCCCGTCGGTGCGCACCAGCAGGCGGCGCACCGGCGTGCGGAAATGAAGCGTCGCACCCCGTCGGGCAGCCGCCGACTGCAACGCGGCCACCGCACCGTCGGCATGCAAGCGTCCCGCATCCGGATGGTGCAGGGCCGCGGTGTCGACCCGCAAGCCCGGCCACCGATCGGCCACATCCGCCGCGGACCAGTACTCCGTCCGTTGTCCAGCCGCACGCAACGCTGCGTGCAGGGGCTCGAGAGCAGCGGGCGGTCCATGGTCGATCCCCCGGTCAACTCCAACAGCGGGGCGGACACCTCCTCCTCGAGCACTCGCCACTCCAGCAACGCGCGCACGGCCAACGCGACGTACGTCGGGTGGGGATAGGCCAGCCGGAAGATCCGCGACGAACCATGTGAACTCCCACGATCGTGCCCGGCCTCGTATTGCTCGAAAACCTCGACGTCGTAACCGGCGCGCGTCAGGTGCCAGGCGGCCGAAGACCCCGCCACCCCGGCACCGACGATGCCGATCCGGCCTCGGGTCACGAGTTGTCCAGAGGCAGACCGGGCGGGTTGATCTGCGAGGTCTTCACCGCCTCGTTGGACAGGTTCCATACCTTCAGCCAGGTGGCGTACGTGCCGTCCTCGATGAGGTGGTTGATGGCTGCGGCCAGCGGTTTGGCCAGGCCGGAGTCCTTCTTCGTGGTGGCGGCAATCAGACCCTGCAGGCTGGAGCCGGCCCCGGAGAAGGTGCCCGCGATGCGCACCGCGTTCGGTGTGGACTGCGTCTGTCGCACCTGGTAGGCGGCGCCCGGATTGGGGCCGAAGTAGGCGTCGATCTTGCCGGCCGCCAGTGCCACGAACGTGTCGTTGTTGCTCGGGAAGTACTTCACCTGAAGATCCTTGCCCTCACCCTGCAGCTTCTTCTTCCACTCCAACAGGATCCGCTCCTGGTTGGTACCCGAGCCGACGGCAACCGTTTTGCCGGCAAGGCTCTGGTAGTCGGAGAAGTTCCACGAATCGGTCTTCGGCACCACGAACGCCAGGTTGTCCTGGCGATAGCTGGCGAAGTCGTACTTGCGCTTGCGCTCTTCGGTGTCGGTGATGTTGGAGACACCGACCTCGGTCTTACCGCTGTCGATCCCGACGAAGAGGTTCTCCCAGGTGGAGTTCTTGATGTCCGGCTCGAGCCCGAACACGGCGGCGACCAGACGGCCCAGGTCCGGCTCCGAACCGGTGAGCGTCTGCTGGTCGTCGCCGACGAAGGCCAACGGTGGGAACCCGGCCGGTAGTGCGCCGATGCCGATGACCAGCTTTCCGCCGTCCAGGACGCCCTGAGGCAGGGTGTTTCGAATCGCGTCAACCTGAGCCACCGTTACTTTCGCCGGTACGGCCGCTCCGTTGGAGTGCTGGCCCAGGGTGAGTTCGGTCTTGCCGTCTTTGCTCCTGGACTCAGCGGCGTCGGAGGAGGAGCAGGCCGTGGCGAAGCTCGCGAGGCCAAGGGCAGCGGCGCCACCGACGACCCCGCGCAGCAGGGTGCGGCGATCGGGCTGGGAACGATAGGTCATGACGTTTCCTTTCGGGAATGGTTCGTGGACCGGCCTGTTGACGACAGGGCCGGGTGAGACTGCGCTGCGGAATTGCTAGAGGACCGCGGACAAGAAGGCGCGGGTCCGCTCATGCGCCGGGTTGTCCAGTACCTCGACCGGTGGCCCCTGCTCCAAGAGGACCCCCTGGTCGAGGAAGACGATGCGGTCCGCGACTTCACGGGCGAAACCGATTTCGTGCGTGACGATCACCAGGGTGCGACCGCTGCGCGCGAGATCCTGATCACCGCGAGCACCTCACCGACCAGCTCCGGATCCAGAGCCGAGGTGGGCTCGTCGAAGAGGATCACGCCCGGATCGAGAGCTAGCGCCCGGGCAATCGCGACCCGCTGTTGCTGACCTCCGGACAGTTGCCGTGGGTAGGCATCTTCCTTCTGCGCCAAACCGACCTGGGCGAGGAGTTCGGCAGCTCGCCGCCGAGCTGTCGGCCCATCCGTGTGACCGGTGGCGACGGGTGCCGCGGCGACGTTCTCCAGCACCGTCAGGTGCGGGAAGAGATTGAAGGACTGGAAGACGAAGCCGATCTGTGCACGTTGCTTCAGGATCTCGCGCTCACTGAGTTCCTTCAGATCAGAACCGTGTTCGCGGACGCCAATGAGCTCGTCGCCGACCTGCACATAGCCCAGGTCCGGCTTCTCGAGGTGGTTGATCGTACGCAGCAACGTCGACTTTCCGGATCCCGACGGGCCGATGATCACGACGACCTCGCCCGGCCGCACGGTCAACTGCACGTCGTCGAGAACGGCGTTGTCGGCGTACCTCTTGGTCACGTTGTGGACGTGGATTGCGGCGGAGGTGACCGGCGCGGCGCTCATGCCGTCACCTGCTTGCGACCGATGACGGCGCGCAGCCGTTGCAGCGGCGTCGGCGGCAACGTCCGCACTGCCCCGCGGGCGTAGTGCCGCTCGACGTAGAACTGCACCACGGACAGAGCACTGGTGAGGATCACATACCAGACGGTTGCTACCAGCAGCAGCGGGATGATGTCGCCGGGATAGGTGCTGCCCAGCGTCTGCACCTGCCCGAAGAGGTCGAGTAGCGAGACGTAGAAGACCAGCGAGCTCGCTTTGATGAGCCCGATCAACTGATTGACGAAGTTCGGCACGATCGAGCGAAGCGCCTGCGGCAGAACGATTCTGCGGAACTGGTACCTCTTGGGCAGACCCAGCGCGGCAGCCGCCTCGTGCTGGCCCTGGTCGACCGACAGGATGCCGGCGCGCACGACCTCCGAGCCGTAGGCGGCTTCCGCCAGGGACAGACCGATGATCGCCAACGCGATGTCGGTGGCCAGCCGCGATTCGTCGAAGCGGACGAACTCCGGCCCGAAGGGCACCCCGAGACTGATGGTCTTGTACAGAGCGCCGAAGTTGACCAGGAACAGCAGGATCACGATCAACGGGATCGACCGGAACAACCAGGTGTAGGCCCAACTGGCCGCCCGCAGCAACGGATTGCTGGACAGACGAGCGACTGCCAGAACGAGCGCTCCGATGAAACCAAGCACCGCCGCTGCGGCCGTCACTTTCAACGTGATCCAAAGTCCCTGCAGGACAACGGGTCTGGTGAACCAGTAGCCGAAACGATCCCATTGGAAGAACGGGTTGGTGATCAGCGCGTTGATCGCCATCGCTGCCAGGACGGCGACACCGGCGGCGGCCACCCAGCGCCACGGGTGCCGTTGCGGGATGACCCTGCGGGCAGTGCGGTCAGCAGAGGGGTCCGAAGCAACGTCGGCAACCTGCTCGACTGCGGCTTGTGCATAACCGGGAGGTGAGGACATGGACGACTCCAACGAGTTCGAAGGCCACGACGTGAGCCGACGACCTTCGTGACGCGGCCGAGGCTGCGTCACTGCGCTTGCCCGCGCGGGTTCGCTAACGGGCCGGGCTTTCACCTGGAGCACCCCACCGCGGAACGAGGGTTGCTGGTCGACCAGCCAGGGCTTGTCATCGACGCTCAATGCCTACCGGGAGAGTAGACATTGTTTCAGTGACCCGTCAACTCCACGTGCCGACGCCGTGCGGGATGATCGATCCGTGAGCGACTACGAAACCCTGGACTACAGCGTCGTGGACGGGATCTGCACGCTGACCCTCAACCGGCCCGAGCAACTGAACTCCTTCACCGTGACCATGGCGAACGAGTTGGTCGACGCCTTCACCCGCGCCAGCACGGACGACGACACCCGCGTCGTCGTGGTCACCGGCGCCGGGCGGGCCTTCTGCGCCGGTATGGATCTGACCAAGGAGGGCAACGTCTTCGGCCTCACGCCGGGGCTGGCGCCGACGGTGCAGGACCTGACCGAGCGCCTTGACGACCCCGAGATCTTCGAGGGTGTGCGCGATACCGGCGGGCGCGTTTCCCTGGCCATCTACGCCTGCACCAAGCCGGTGATCGCCGCGATCAACGGCGCCGCCGTGGGCATCGGGGCGACCATGACGCTGCCGATGGACATCCGCCTGGCCTCGACCAAAGCCCGGATCGGCTTCGTCTTCGGGCGCCTGGGCATCGTGCCCGAGGCCACCTCGTCGTGGTTCCTGCCGCGCATCGTGGGCATCTCCCGCGCCCTGGAATGGACGTACGCCGCGGACATCCTCTCCCCGACGAGGCCCTGGCGGGTGGCTTGGTCCGCTCACTGCACGAGCCTGACGAACTGTTGCCCGCGGCGTACGAACTGGCCCGCAAATTCATCGACGGTCGCTCGGCGGTCGGTATCGCGTTGACCCGGCAGATGATGTACCGCAACAGCGCCCAGCCGCACCCGATGGAAGCGCACCGGATCGACTCGCTGGCGATGTACTACACCAGCTTCGCCGACGGCCAGGAGGGCGTGCGAGCGTTCCTGGAGAAGCGCGACACCGAGTTCACCGGGCGCACGTCCAGCGACATGCCGCCGTTCTATCCCTGGCAGGAATGAGCCGGCCGGGCTAACGGCGTCGCGCGCGGAAGAAGTCGGTCAGGAGCTGGGCACATTCGTCCCGCCGGACCCCGCCGAGCGAGTCCACGCGGTGCGGGGATGGGTTCTGCTCGATGACATCCCAGGCGCTCCCGCACGCACCGGCCTTGGGATCCCAGGCGCCGAAGACGATGTGCGCGATCCGCGACTGCATGATCGCGCCCGCGCACATCAGACACGGCTCCAACGTGACCGCGATGGTGCAGTCGTCGAGGCGGTAATGGCCGAGGGTCGCCGCGGCCGCCCGGATGGCGACGATTTCGGCGTGCGCCAGCGGATCGGCGTCGGCGACACGGCGATTCGGACCGGCCCCGATGAGCCGACCGTGTGCGTCGACGATGACTGCGCCCACCGGCACGTCATCGGTGGGGAGGGCGACGCGCGCCTGGTCCAGAGCCAGACCCAGCCACTCGGCGTACGGCGACGAATCCACGGCTAAAGTCTCAGGCATGCGCGTCCTTGTCGCCAATCACCCACTGATCGCCCACAAACTGACCTACCTGCGCGACAAGGAGACCGACAGTCCCACCTTCCGCCGGCTCGCGGACGAGCTGGTCACGCTGCTGGCGTACGAGGCCACCCGCGAGGTGCGGGTCGAGCCCAAGGACATCGTGACTCCGGTCGCCCCGACGACCGGGATCAAGCTGAGCAACCCCAAGCCGCTGGTCGTGCCCGTGCTGCGCGCCGGTCTTGGCATGCTCGACGGCATGGTGCGGCTGCTCCCGTCGGCCGAAGTCGGGTTCCTGGGGATGCAGCGCGATGAGCAGACGCTGCAGGCCATCACCTACGCCAACCGGCTGCCCGATGTGCTGACCGGCCGACAGTGCTACGTCCTGGACCCCATGCTGGCGACCGGCGGGACCCTGGCGATGGCGATCCGCTACCTCGCCGAGCGCGGCGCCGACGACATCACCGCCGTCACGTTGCTGTCGGCGCCCGAGGGTATCGAGGCCGTGGCCGACGAGCTGGCGGATCTGACCATCCCGATCACCCTGGTGACCGGCGCCGTGGACGAACGCCTCAACGAGCACGGCTACATCGTGCCGGGTCTGGGAGACGCCGGCGACCGGCTCTACGGCGTCGTCGACTGATCGAGCGCCTGCTCGACCTCCTGGGTGACCCGCCGGCGACGGATCGCGTCGTTCCAGCGCCGCTTCTCGACGTCGCTGACCGGCTCGAACGGCGGTACGGCGATCGGTCGCCGTTCCGCGTCCAGCGCCACCATCGTGAAGTAACACGTGTTCGTGTGCCGGATGCTCTGTGTCGCAACGTTTTCCGTGGTCACCCGGATTCCGACCTCCATCGAGGTGCGGCCGACGTAGTTGATGCCGGCGTCGAAGGTCACGAGCTCGCCGACGTGAATGGGTTGGCGGAAGACCACCCGGTCGACGGAGAGCGTGACGACGTACTGTCGGGCGTACTTGCTGGCGCACGCGTAGGCGACCTCATCGAGCAGCTTGAGGATCTGGCCACCGTGCACGTTGCCGCTGAAGTTGGCGTACTGCGGCGTCATCAGCACGGTCATCGACAACGCGTGCCGCGGCGCTTCGGGCTGGCTCACCTCGGGCATGCCTCAGTCTGGCACGGGCCTCAGTCGGTCGGGGCCAACGCGGCTTCGGTGGCTGACTCCTCGCTGCGCTGGCGGAGGGTGCGCACCGACGGTACCAGCAGAGTGCTGAGTGCGACTGCGGCATAGACGATTCCGGCGCCCACGAGCACCGTCTCCGTGGGCGCGATCGTTGCCAGCCAGCCGAAGAGCACCATGCCGACCGGGATCGCGACGAACGAGCCGAGCATGTCGTAACTCACGACCCGGGAGAGTACGTCGCCCGGCACGTTCTGCATCATCGCCACGTTCCAGCCGGTGCCGAAGGTCTCGATGCCGGCCCCGCCGACGACGGCGGCCGCCATCAACGGGACCGTCACCGGGTCGACACCGAGCAGGACGATCGTGACGCTCAGAAGACTGACTCCCAGCATCCCGGACAGTAGTGGCCGGTTCAGCCGAATCTTCAACAACACCAATGACATCAGCAACATCCCGATGGCTTCGGCGCTGAGAACGAGACCCCAACCGCGGACGCCGAGGGAGTCGTGACTCTTGGCGATGACCGGACCGAGCACGCCGATCGTACCGGACTGGATCGCATTGAGGACCGAGAACGCCAGCACGATGACCCACAACCAGGTGCGGGAGCGGAATTCACCCCAGCCCGTGCGTAGATCGGTGATGAAGCTGGTCGCACCCTTCGCCGGCGGTGGCAGTTTCACCGGCAGCAACAGCAGACTGCTCGCCACGAAGGTGAGCGCGTCGATGACGAAAGCCCACTGCGGTCCGCCCGCGACCACCAGCGCGCTACCCAGGGCAGGGCCGAGGAAGTTGGATCCGTTGCGCACGAACGACATCAGCGCATTGGCCTCCTGCAGCTGCCCCTCCGGCACGAGCTGCGGGACGATTCCCTGCAACGCCGGCATGGAGAAGGCGCTGATGCCGCCCGCCAGGCCGCCCAGCAGCATGAACCAACCGATCGTCGCGTGCCCGGTGAACATCAGCGCGGCCAGCGCACCCAGCACGATGGCCATCGCGATCCGGCAGGTTTGCAGCACCAGCCGGCGTGGCAGCCGGTCGGAGACGACCCCGCCGAAGAGGACGAAGACGATGTTGGCGGTCATCTCCACCGCGAGCACCTTGGCCAGCGCGCCGGCCGAGTTGTCGACCGACAGCACCGCGAAGGCCAGCGCGATCGGCGTCATCATGCTGCCGAGGGTGTTGGTCACGCCCGAGGCGAAGAACCAGCGGAACTGCCTGTGCTGCAGCACTCCAGCCGCTTCGCTGACCCGCATCACTGCTCCATCTCGAAGAGGATGGCCATGAAGTTGACCCGCTTCGCACCCTCGCTGCGCGGCGGTTTGGCCCGATCGTGCACCAGCATCGATGCCTGCTTCACCAGCTCGCGGGCCTGCGCCCAGTCCTCCGGGTCCAGCCACACCTCGGCATCGCTATCGAAGATCCCGTGCGAGCGC
The DNA here is from genome assembly GCF_042661605.1 of Branchiibius cervicis. Taxonomy (NCBI): domain Bacteria; kingdom Bacillati; phylum Actinomycetota; class Actinomycetes; order Micrococcales; family Dermacoccaceae; genus Branchiibius; species Branchiibius cervicis. The sequence continues at coordinate 172,096 of NZ_JBHSWJ010000002.1, read as the reverse complement.
TCCAGCAGGCGCCGCCGCAACTCCGCCTGGTGGGCGATGAGCCAGAGCTCGAACTCGGCGTCGGTCGGCTCGTGGCGCACCGCGTCCGCCGGCATCTCTCCGGCGATGTAGCGATACTTCTTGGCCACGCCGCCACGGATCTTCTCGGTGCCGGCCTCGATCAGATAGCCGGCTTTGACCAACGCCCTCAGGTGATAGCTGGCGTTGGCCTGGGTGATGTCGAGTTCGCGGGCGACCTCGCTGGCACTGAGCTCGGCGCCGGTGAGCAACGACAGCATCCGCAGCCGCAGCGGGTGCGCCATCGCCCGCAGCGAGGTCCGCTGGCGATCGTCCGCCGCCGACTCATCTCCCAAAGACATACTTGAGAGTCTGAACCCACCGTCGCAAACTGTCAAACGTTTCTTTGGGTCTTGCTGTCGAAGTCGTCGCCCCACTGCACGTCGCGGGCAGCGCGGTAGCGCGGCCCCTGCTTCTTCGACACGATCTCGCGACCGGCGGTGCCGTCCGGCCGACAGAGCGTCAGTTCGACCAGGCCCTTGCGCTTCACCGGATGCCGCAGCACCCGAGCCGACGGCGCCGGCATCTCGACCCGCGGCGCGACGGCGAGCAGATAGCTGAACTTCTCGTCCTCATACGACAACTCGCCGCCTTTGATCTGGCGATGTAACGCCGACCGCGACACCCGCACCGCGAAATGACACCAGTCCGGTGCGACCAACGGGCACTGCGCCGCGTGCGGACACGGCGCCGCAATCTGCCAGCCCGCACCCAGCACCTGCGCCCGCGCCCGCAGGACTCGCTGATAACCACCGGGCGTACCGGGCTCGATCAGCAACACCGCGGACTCCGCTTTGGAAAGGGCCAGCGATACCAACGAATCTTGTTGTTCCTCAGTCAATTCCGTCAGTACGTAGGACACCGTGACCAGATCGGCGGCCACCGACAACGACTCGCCCAGACGCCACGGCACTGCGGTGACCGTCGGCCCACCGGTCGCCAGCCGAGCCCCCAGGTCACGCGCGAGCGGCACCTGCTCAGCGATCGTCGTACGTGCACCGGGCCACAGCGCATCCACCGCCCACGCCACCGCTCCGGTGCCCCCGCCGAGGTCCAGGACGGACGAGATGGACACGTCGGCCGGCACCATGGACAGGGCAGCGCGGCACGCGGCGTACGTCGCGGGCATCCGGTACGCCGCATAGGCGAGGACATCGATCGCCGAGCCCATCAGGGGTGCCGACGCAGGTAACTCCTGGCGATAACGCTCGCTCAGCCGGCGCACTGCGGCGGACAACTGCGCAACGGGTACACCGCGGGTCGCGGCATCGAGCGCGTCGCCCAGGGACGATTCCGACACTCCGAGGCTCCTTCACAGCCGTCACACGCGTCACTTCTGGCACACTGAGCGGTGGCGCAACCGCGCCTATTCTTGCTGCACCCGTCAATCCGGAGATCGCCATGGCCCTTGCAAACGCCAAGAAGTTGCTGGTGCTGCTCGTAGTGGCCTTCGTGATCTATGCGATCGTGCAGAGCCCGCAGCAGGCCGCCGACATCGTCCACACGGTCTGGAACATGATCGTCGCAGGGTTCCACGGGATCGCGGACTTCTTCAACAAAGTCCTGCACGGCTGAGCGATCCGGGCCATGTCGCTCGTCGACCCCCGCGCCCAGCGTCAGCTGGGCGACGTCCTGCTCCCGACCGAGCGCGTCGTCGTCGCCACCCACGAGCACTGGAGCCGCTGGATCAGCACGATCGGTGGCATCCTCACCGCCATCGTGCTCACGTTCCTGATCGACAGTCTCGCCCCCGCCAACTGGGGCGGGCTGGTCAACCTGTGCTGGATCCTGCTCTATTCGGTGATCTTCTACGCGATGTGGCAGGTGATCGCTCGCCGGTTCGACTGGTTCGTGGCGACGGACAAGCGGCTGATCCTGCGCCAGGGCGTGCTGTTCCGGCGCACGATGATGATGCCGATGGGCAAGGTCACCGACATGTCGTACGTCCGTTCACCGCTGGCCCGAGCGCTGGGTTACGGCACGTTCATCATGGAGAGCGCAGGCCAGGACCAGGCCCTGCACCGCATCGAGTGGGTGCCGCAGCCGCAGGAGGTCTACAAGACCCTGTGCAGCCAGATCTTCATCTCCCACGACCCCGAGGACGACCCGCGCCTGCAGTTCCTCTCCGATGATCCCGACATCACCAACCCCGGCGTCCGCCCGCCGGAGTTGGCACCGGTGACGGTGCGCATGCGCGGCGACCGGGAGCAGGGCAACCCAGCGGCTCGCCGGGTCCCTGCCGACCGCTTCGACTCGACCCAGGTTCCCGTACGCCGGTCGCCGGACTACCGGCCCCGGCCCGCCGCTGAGCCCAAAGGCTCACTGCGCCAACGTATTCTGCGCGGGCCGCAGGCCTTGCAGAAGCACGAATTCAGCGACGAGGTCCGGGCGTACAACGTCAGCCGGGAGGACGCTGCGCCCCGACAAGAAGTCCGCAATCCGTGGTGGGACCCAAGCGGCCCCGATGACCGTGATTGACTAGCGCCGAGTCTTTCACCAGCAGGAGGCGCGACCCGCATGGCAGTCCGGCCCATCACGATCATCGGGCACAAGGCGTTGCACCAACCGACCAAGAAGGTCCGTGAGGTCACCCCGGAGATACGCACCTTGGTCGCCGACATGTTCGACACCATGGACGCCGCCAACGGGGTCGGGCTGGCCGCCAACCAGGTCGGCGTCCGGTGGCGGATCTTCGTCTACGACTGTGAAGACGGCGACGACGTGCAGCACCGCGGCGTGGTGATCAACCCGGTTCTGGAAAAGGGCGCCGTACCGCCCGGCGACCCCGATCCGAGCGAGGGCCTGGAAGGCTGTCTGTCCGTGCCGGGGGAGCATTACCCCACCGCCCGCTCCGACTGGGCCCGGGTCACCGGCACCGACCTCGACGGCAATCCCGTGGTGCTCGAGTCGACCGGCGGGACACTGGCCCGCGCTCTGCAGCACGAGACGGACCACCTCGACGGGCACCTCTACGTCGAGCGCCTGTCGCCGCGCTACCGCGACGAAGCGCGCCGCGACATCAAGCGCCGGGCCTGGGCCGAGCGCGGTCTGTCCAAGTGGGACCCCGCCACCGTCGAGGCAGAGGACGTCTGAGCCGTGCGCGCCGAACCCGTCGGCCCCCCGCAGGCATTCCACGCCGAAGGTCCGGTGTGGTGGCCGGAGTGGGATGACGGTGGCGGGCGCGACGGGTTCTCCGCCCTCAAGTACGTCGACCTGCTGGCTGGCGACGTCCTCACCCTCTCGCCGTCCGGGTCGGCGACCCGCGTGCACGTCGGCCGCGTGGCGGCAGCGTTGCGGCCGCGATCGCTGGGTGGCGCAGTCGTCGCCACGGAGCGTGGTTTCAGCCTCGGACGGACCTCGTCGCTGACGGATCTCGTGCCGGCACCGGATCTGTGGGCCGACCCTGGGATCCGCTTCAACGACGGCGGTTGCGACCCCGACGGCAACTTCTACTGCGGCACGATGGCCTACTCGCAGGCACCCGGAGCGGGCACACTGTGGCGGCTGGGTACCGATGGGTCCGCGAGCGCCGTACTCGAAGGGGTCACGATCTCCAACGGGTTGTGCTGGTCGCCGGAAGGCGAATCCGCTTACTACAACGACACTCCCACCGGCCAGGTCGACATTTTCGACTGGTCGTCGGCCACGGGTCTCACGCGGCGCCGCCGGTTCGTTGCGATCGACGGCCTGCCCGACGGTTTGTGCGTCGACGAGCAGGGCGGGGTGTGGGTGGCCATTTACGGCGGCTCGGCGGTGCACCGCTACAGCCCGGCCGGTGTCCTGGACGAGGTGATCGAGCTCCCGGTTACCAACGTCACGGCCTGCACCTTCGGCGGTGTCGACCTCAGGACGCTGTTCATCACCACGACCCGCGAGAACGTGCCGGACGGGGAGCAGCCGCTGGCCGGAGCTGTCTTCACCTGCCGGCCCGGCATCGGCGGTATCGCGACCCGCCCCTACGCCGCGTAGCCCGCCTCGCTCCCCGCCGACCCCGCCACTCACGCCCATTGACAAGGGCTTGGAGGCGGATGCCCCTGTTTTGCCAAATCCCGGGGCCGCAGCGATCTGAGCCGGTCTCAACGAACTAACTCTGCCTCCTGCTCGGTGGAAATCGGCTCATCAGCGTGAATAATTGTCGCAACGGTCGATATCGAGACGTGCGCAGACCGGAACGCGTCCGACCTCAAAAACCCAGCTCTGTCGCAAGCCGACACACCCTCAACGGCCGTGTTAGGTTCAGCCCAGCTGTCGCCACGTGGCGGCCGCAATCGTAGCGGAGGGAATGATTCAGTGGCTACAAGACTGAAATTGGGAATAGCCCTAGCCGTCACAGGCGGGCTTATGGCGTTGGGTGCAGGGTCGGCAAACGCTCTTTCCAAGAACTATGCCCACTGCGTATACAGCGGCAGCACGTCGCGTGGGTGCACGAGTGGCACATGGTGGCAAGTGGACAGCACTCGGTATCTTTACGACCGGGCCTACTGGCACTATGTCTTCGGCCCGAACTCAACATATCACGTGACGTATTTTACAGAAGAAGACCTCGGCTCGCTAAGCGAGAATTTTCGATCTTCGAACACGAAGAGCAAAACAGATTTGACCGCGCGCTACCAACATTCCCCCGCCCAGGGTGGCGTCCTTGCCTCCCATTGGACCATCTCCGCCGACGTCTGCGAAGATGAATTTCTATCTCCGGACAACTGCCGAAGCGCAGGCGAACACCTCAGCGGCACAGAAAATTAGACGCAAATGACGTCAGTTTCTTTTTATCAGGTGTCATACAGGTACCCGCGGAGTAGTCGTGTTGCACTCAGTGACATTTCATTTGGCCTCAGCCCGGGGGTCACGGGTCTCATTGGAGTGAACGGCGCCGGAAAATCGACACTGATGGAATTGATAGCGACGATGAGAGCCCCCTCGTCTGGACGAATTGAGTGGGATCCTGCCGGTTCTTCAATTCGAACAATCCAGGAAAGGGTATCACTGGTACCTCAGTCGGCAACGCTACCCCGCGGGTTCTCCGTCTACGATTTCCTCAGGTATTCCTGCTTTTTGAAAGCAGTCCCTCGCTCGTGCCGCGAATCGCGGATAGCAGACTCCATCGACAAGGTGCACCTCACCGACATGTTGAAGGAGAAGTGCGGATCCCTTTCTGGCGGCCAAGCTCGGCGCGTAGTGATCGCGTGGGGCCTGTTATCCCAACCGGAGGTGCTACTGCTGGATGAGCCAACCGCGGGACTCGATGTGTACCAGCGCAGGTCCGTGCGAGAGCTCGTTAAGAGCGGACTCGCTCCTGTCACCTTGATTAGTAGTCATCTCCTTGGGGATCTCTTGGGTGTCGCCCAAAACATGTTGGTGCTCAATAACGGCAAGCTCCATTATCAAGGAAGTATGGCGGAAGCCGTCGAGCTAATAGAGGCGACCGGTGCACCGAAAGATTCCGAAGAGCAATTCATAGCGCTCCTCGAAGGCTCCGAGGAAGGGCGGTCCCTTTGAAGTGGTCGCCGCGGTACGGACCCGCGGTTCTGTTCACCGCAGCAATGCTGGTGCTACAGATGGCAGCAGTCTTTTCGAGGGGCACAAACACCTTCTGGGTTCGCGAGCCCGGGAGTGCGGTCGATTGGGCCGTAGGATCGACACCCTTGGTTGCCGCATGTGTCCTCGGATACTCGGCCTACGCCGCGAGCTCTTTCGTTCCGGGTGGGACTGCACGTGAAACGTTGACGCAGTCACGACCGATCCGGTTGGGAGTGTTCGCCGCACTTCCGGCGTTCTGCGCGGCGCTATCGTCGACGATCATTACGTTGGTCGTGGTGCTGGTCGAGGTATACGCGCACCGGCAAGGCAGCATCGTCGTACCGCACACGCTCGCTCTCCTGGCCCCCGTGGCCTGCATGTACGCCGCAGCGGCTGTCGTGGGCGCGTGTATCGGGATGCTTCTCCAGGGGCCAGCCGTCCCGTTCATCCTAACGATTCTCGGTTTTCTTGCCTTTTTCCTGGCGCGACCGTTTCACCTAGACCGTCTTCTACGAATCGGCGGCAGTACCGGTTCGTCCGCGGACTCAAGCCTTGTGATGAGCAAACTGATGGCTTGGTGCGCCGCTTTTCTTGTGCTGGCACTCATTCCAATGGCGATTGTCGGTCACGTCTCTCGACGGATGCCTGCCTTGGCGTCAACCAAAATCGCTACGGCCATCGCGAGTCTGGGCGCAGTGGTATTCCTCTTCTTTAGCTCCGTGAGCGGTGGGAACGGTTATGCGTACAGGACAATGGCCACATTCCCCGATCACTGTGCACGTACAGGTGACGAAGCCGTCTGTGTGCGATCGGACTCAACCTTTGACGCACAAGATACGGCTCGTGCCCTCAAGCCGTACATAACCTCAGTGGACAGCCTTGGCTCAGTGCCACGGATAACCCGGTGGGGAGTCCTGTCTATCCCTGGTTCTGCGCCGCCAGCATCAGCCGGATACATCATCGCCAATGGTGATGCCTCTCCCGTTCCTCTCAGCTACGAACTCGCACAGGGGGTACTGACAGGTCCGGGTTGCGCCACATTGGCTGGCGACGAGAAGTACGCGGCAACCGTGACAGTTGCGGGTGAGTGGATTATGCACGATGCGACAGGCACAATGACGCCAGGTCTTAGCGCGGCCGAGGTCGCCTGGCTAAATGGCCCGGCCTCGCGGCAATGGGTAGCGCACGCAGCCGCCGCGTTGAGAGCATGTGATCTTTCAAGCGTAACCGCTCCGCCCGGCTGGCCAGCACGTGAGAGCGGCTTCACCTGGTGAAGACCGCGTTACTGTACGCGCGCGCCCGCGGCGGCTCCCTCATTGGCGTAAGCCTTGTAGTGGGCATACTGGTCCTACAGGTATTTCGCGGCGACGTAGTTTTCGCGCCTGGTCAGCCCGAAGGAACACTGATACAAGTATGGTTGCCGATTGGAGCCTCCGTTATAGCGGCTCGAAGCTGCTACGACGTCCTCGGAGAATTGGTTCCGCCATTTCCGCTGCGCCAGAAAATGTGCGCCGACGCGGTATGGCTTAGTCTGGTCGCATTCGCACTCCTGATGCTCAGCGGGCCCGGACTATCGCTCGGTCCAGAGCAGATCCATAGCGGTAGAATATATCCGTTCTTGCCAGTAGCCTTAGTCGTCGCGCTCGCAAATGTACTGAGTCCGCATTGTGGTTTTATCACCGTGTCGATAGTCAGCATCTGCTGCGGCATCATCTTGTATCTTCTTGCTGGACCGACATTGCGTGATGGGAGTGGTTTCGAAATGAGACTGTGGAGCGGAGGAGGGTCGCACGGAACGATGATTGCCATTTTGATAGTTCTGTTCTCGATTGCATACAAAGTGACGTCACCTCTCATCGTCTCGCGGCGGCGATAGCGGATACGTTCTGGACGACCCTCGCCTCCGCCGTCCTCCATCTCGCGCGAATCCTCCGAGCGCAGGGTGTCGTACTGCCGCTGGTCGCATCGCGCTCGTGGTGCCAGCCGTCGTACTTCGTGGTGACGCCGAGTGCACACGCTCGATCACTCCCAGCGTTCGAGCGGCGGTTGACCCATCTGGTACCGGATATGGGGCAATCGCTTCCAAACCTTCCGGACACCATCCCGACACCGCGCTACACCTCGATTTAGCGACTGCCGCCCCGACCGGCTAGAGTGGGGCGTCGCATGACAAGCACCCGTAGCTCAACGGATAGAGCATCTGACTACGGATCAGAAGGTTTGGGGTTCGAATCCCTACGGGTGCACGTACTGAGTTGAGACAGTGCATGAGGACCCCGGGCGGATGCGTCCGGGGTCTTCTCTCATGCCGACCTCACGGTCAACTTGCCGCGCAGCAGGCTGTCACCGGAGTGGGCCGGGTTGTTGTCGTACTGCTCCTGCGAAATGTCCACGATCAGATAGCCGCTCTTGACCAGGCCGGCACTCATCGGGAAGGTCTCGACGCCCTCACCACGCAGCACACCCACCGGGACCATGCGCTTGCCGTCGGTGTTGAGCAACCACACCTGCAGATATCCGTCGCCGGCGTTCAGCGGCTTGGTGGTATCGATGCGCAGCGCCATCCCGGACCGGGAGTCGATCAGTTGGGCCGAGCCACCCTGCTGTCCGGTGTCCAACGTGTCCAGCGCGACCTGGGTGACCGTCGTCGATCGCGGACCGTCGCTCCCCACCAGACGGCCCGCGCCGAACCCAATGACAATGCCCACGACGGCCACGGCTGCTGCCATTGCGAGCTTGCGGGGCCAGGATCGCCGTCGAGCAACCGCACCCGTCTCCGACTGGATGGCCGCCCACACCGACGCCGGCGGTGCCAGCCATTCGGCGTCGTCGGGCGCACCGTAGGCGACAGAGAGCAGATCCCGGAATTCCTGCACCGAGACGCCGCACTGATCGCACGCGCCGATGTGGTCGCGCACGTCATCAGGCAGGTTCTCGCCGAGGGCGGCGGCAGCCAGGATGTCGTCGTCAGGGTGCGCCATCGCTGCTCTCCTCCTTCAACCGCCTCCGTAGTTCGAGCAGTCCTCTGCGGACGTGACTCTTGACGGTACCCAGCGGGATACCGAGTCGTTCGCTGATCTCCGCGTACGGCCGGTCCTCCACGATGGCCATTCGTAGCACCGCGGCGCGTGGATCCCCCAACCTCTCCAACTCGTGCAACAGGAAGATGCGTTGGGCCGCGTCGTCGACCTGCGGGTACGTCGATCCGGCCGCCACCGCGTCCGCGTTGCGTCGCGCGCGGTGCCGCTCGGCCCGCAGATCGGCGATCCGGTGCTTGGTGATGGCGACCAGCCACGCGGCCGGTGAACCCCGGCCGGGCACCAGGGTGTGCCGGCTTCGCCACGCCGACAGGAACACCTGCTGGGTCACGTCCTCGGCGTCCTGGGCGTCCTCTAGCGCCCGGCGGGCGATGGTGTGCACCAGCGTTCCCCAGCGCCGGAACATCTCCGCGAGCGCGTCAGGATCCCCGGACACCAAACGGGCGGACAGTTCGGCGTCCGCGCGCGAGTCCCCCTGCGCCGACACGCCGCTCAGCCAACCACACAAAGCGGATGCCGAGGGTGTGGCCGACGAAGGTACGCCGAAACGCGGACGCGAGCGCACGGCGTACCTTCGTCAGCGGATGGGTCAGAGATCAGCGGGACGCAGCACCGCGGTGATGCCGTGCGCGATCTGCTTGTTGCCGTAGTTGAGGTTGAGCTGGAACAGGTTCACGAACGGGTCGGCGGTGTTCGGGTCGTTGTCCTTCAGCCGGATCAACGGCAGCGGCTTGAGGACATCGACGGTGAACGTCTTGCCCGCTAGCGCCGTGGGCAGGACCGCGTTGTCCGAGCGCAAAGCGGTCACGGCGTCGATCGTTTTGCCCGGCACCACGTGGTACTCCAGGATCTGCTCGATGGTGTCGATCCCGAGACTGCTGACGACGTTGAAGACCTGCTGCTCGGAGCGGACCCACTTGCCGGTCAGGTCATGCACCAGATTCCGGAAGGCGAAGTCCTCCGGCAGGAACGCCGTCAACGGCACGTTCCCGTCCGCGAGGAGGGCGACGGGGCTGGTCGGCTTGGCCTTCACCACGGCGAGGACCGCAGCGGTCACGATGTCGTAGTCGTAGGGGTTGTTGTCGAATCCGACACCGCCCGCGGTCAGGTAGGCGGCCAGGCTGCGGCTGCCTGCGGTGGGCACAGCGGCCTTGGTCTGGGCCGATGCCGGAGCGGCCGCGAGCGCAGGCACCGCCAGTGCGACGGCAACGGCGACTGGTACGAGGTGACGCGTTTTCATCAGAGGGACTCCTCGGAATAGGTAGCGGATGCCAGCAGGCACCCACCAACTTCTCCGGTGCACGGGCCCCGCAGGATGCACCGGACCTCAACCGGTCGACCTACCGACCGATCAGTGTGCGCACCGCGTACAGCTCGGGGAAGAACGTCAGGTCCAGGGCCCGGCGCAGGAAGTCCACGCCGGAGCTACCGCCGGTGCCCGTCTTGAAACCGATCGTGCGCTGCACCGTACGCAAGTGCCGGAACCGCCAGAACTGGAACGCGTCCTCCAGGTCGACCAGGTCCTCGCAGGCGGCGTACTCGGCCCACTGACTACTGGTGTCCTCGTAGATGCGCTCGAAGACCGGCAGTAGCACGTCGTCCTGCACCCACGCCCGTGTCACGTCCCGCTCGAGGACGGATGCGGGTACGTCGTGCCCGTGCCTGGCGAGGTACCGCAGGAATGCGTCGTAGACCGTCGGCGTCTCCAACAGCTCCTGCAACTCGGCCTGCGCCTCCGGCTGCTCGGCGAAGACCCGCAGCATGCCGGCGTTCTTGTTGCCCAGGATGAACTCGACGGCCCGGTACTGGTAGGACTGGAAACCGGAGGATGAGCCCAGGAAGCCGCGGAACTCCGCGTATTCGCTCGGAGTGAGGGTCGCCAGCACCGACCACTGCTCGGCCAGCGTGCGGAAGATGTGCTTGACCCGGGCCAACGCCTTGCGGGCCCGGCTGACGTCGTCGGCCTCGAGATAGGTGCGCACGGCGCGCAATTCGTGCAGGACGAGTTTGAACCACAGTTCCGTGGTCTGGTGCTGCACGATGAACAGCAGCTCATCGGGGTGCACCGGCTGGCTCATCGGGTGTTGCGCGGACAGCAACCGCTCCAGCTCCAGATAGCTGCCGTAGGACATCCGCGAGCTGAAATCGGTGCGGATGCCCGCCTCGATCGGTCGCTCGCCGTCGTTCACCGTCATCGTGGTCCTCTCCTCGGCATAGATGCTCCCACGTGCAAGCGATTGACCAGGCGCGAAGACCCCGTAGCCCCGCAGCGCCGTACTAGCGTCGGAAGGTCCGTCAACACCGACTCGGAAGTGGTGCGCCACCCATGCCCCGATCCAGATCAGCCGCGACAGCGCTCGTCGTCGCAGCCACGCTCCCGTTGCTCAGCCTCGCCAGCACGGCCGACGCCCGGACGACCCCGCGGGTCCCCGATGCGGCCGTCAAGAGCCTGAGCCAGTTCACCGACCAGTTCCTCACCCCACGCACGCACTTCACGATGCAGGCAGACGGTTCGAGCGGGAAAACCGTTGGTGGAGCAGGCATTCCGAACATCGACTCGGTGAAGTCGACGATCCGGACCTACTACAACGCGGACGCGACCGGTATCGCGAACAAGACCAGCTCGCCGTACATCAATGAGATGTCCTCGCTCCTGCGCAAGACGGCCAAGCAGCTGAAGGCGATGTACGCCAAGAGCGCCAAGTCCGGCAAGAAGCCGGCCATCGTCCTCGACGCGGATGACACCACGTTGTGGACCTATGACATGGAAGACAACGCCATGCACTTCAACTTCGACCCCGCATTGCAGGACGTGTGGGTGCAGGGGCAGAAGTTCCCGGCGACCCCGGGGATGGTGAGCTTCGTCAAGGCCGCGCAGGACGCCGGCTTCGCCATCTTCGGCCTGACCGGCCGCGGCGACAGCCAGAAGGCGGCAACGCTGGGCAACCTGTCCAAAGTCGGTTACACCGCCTTCAACTCCGGCAACTTCTACACCAAATGGGCTGGAGCGCAGCCGGATTACATCACCTGTGCCGCCGTGAAGTGTACGACCGTGGAATACAAAGCGGGCACCCGCAAGCACATCGAGTCGCTGGGTTACGACATCGCCCTGAACGTCGGTGACCAGTTTTCCGACCTGCAGGGCGGGTACGCCGATCGGCCGCTGAAACTGCCCAACCCCACCTACTACCTGCCCTCCCCGGACCTGCCGGGCAAGAGCGAGCCGTGGCTCTCGCCGCGCACGCACTTCACCATGAAGGCAGACGGTTCGAGCGGGAAAACCGTTGGTGGAGAAGGCATTCCGAATATCGACTCGGTGAAGTCGACGATCCGGACCTATTACAACGCGGACGCGACCGGTATCGCGAACAAGACCAGCTCGCCGTACATCACAGAGCTGACCCGCCTGACCGGCACCATCAGCCCGGCGCTGAACGCGGCGTGCAGCCTGAGCTCGCGGTTCGGCATCAAGCCGGCCATCGTCCTCGACGCGGACGACACCACGTTGTGGACGTACGACATGGAAGACAACGCCATGCACTTCAATTTCGACCCCGCCCTGCAGGACGTATGGGTACAGGGGCAGAAGTTCCCCGCGACGCCGGCGATGACGGCGCTGGTCAACTCCGCGAACAAGGCCGGATGCACCCTGATCGGTCTGACCGGTCGCGGCGCGGCCCAGAAGGACGCAACGCTGGGCAACCTGGCCAAGGTCGGCTACACCGGCTTCGCCGCCGAGAACTACTACACCAAGTGGGCCACGGGCGAGCAGCCGAGTTACATCAACTGTGCGGCCGCCAAGTGCACGACGATCGAGTACAAGAGCCAGACCCGCGCGCACGTGCAGTCGCAGGGGTACACGATCATCGCCAACTTCGGTGACCAGTTCAGCGACCTCATCGGCGGAAGTGCCCTGGTGCCGGTGAAATTGCCGAACCCGACGTACTACCTGCCCTAGCCACGGGGTACCACGAGGGCCGGGTCGATGCGACCCGGCCCCTTCCTGTTTCCGTCCCCGGACCCCGCTTGACGCGCACCGCCCCTCGTGTCTTAGGTTAGCCTTGCCTGCCTATCCGGGTGGGGGTTCGCTGGGACGAACCTGGACGAAGACTGTGAGCGCTCATGCCGGCCTACACCCGCTGGGAAAAACTCCAGTTGAAGGCCGTCACGGCGTACGCCGGAGCGGTCATGGCCCCGGCGCCGCAACGTACCTACTACGACCTGTTCGAGGCCACGGTCCGCCACGTTCGGCAGGTGGCTCAGCAGGTCCGGCGGATCACCCTCACCGCGCCGCGGATCGCCCAGGCGAGGACCAACGGTCCCGACGAATACTTCGGCCTCACCGTCCCGGGCGCCAGCGGCGACCTGCACCTGCCGGCTCCGAAGATGAACGTCCGTGCTGCGATCGCCGCGATGCCGGAGGCTGACCGCCCCGATCTGCGGTGGTACACGATCCACGAACTACGCACCGCCGCAGCCGAACTCGACTTCGACGTCGTACTGCACGGTGACAGCGGCCCCGGTTCTGCGTGGGCCGTTCGCGCTGAGCCCGGGATGCCCGTAGGTGTCCGCCAGGGCACCGCGACGTACGCTCCCCCACAAGCCGGCGCTCGCCTGCTGATCGGCGACGAAACCGCCGCCCCCGCCATCGGCGCGATCCTGACGCAGGGGCCGTTGCCCGAAGGCTCTCGGGTCCTGGTCGAGACTCCGGACGCCGACCACCTCAGCCCGCTGCCCGACGTACCCGGATTGAGCGTTCTCACCCGCGGCGCGGACGTTCCCGGCAGCGCGCTCACCACCGCGCTGGCCCGGGTCGACACCACTGACCTGGCCTACGCCTGGGTCTGCGGCGAACAGTCGCTGGCCACGGGCATCCGCCGCACGCTCGTCAAAGAGCGCGGCATGGACCGCAAATCGGTTCTCTTCTCCGGCTACTGGAAGCTCGGATCTCCCCGTTTCTGACCACCTCAACCGACTACAGGAGTACCCACCAGCATGACCGTCTCTCGTCGCGCCGTCCTCGGTGCCTTCGGTGCCCTGGGCACCACTGCCGCGCTCGCTGCCTGCTCCACCGGCTCGAGTGACAGCAGCACCCCCTCCGGCACCGGTAGCGGCCCGGGCACCGCGTCCGGCACCTTCCCGGTGAGCATCAAGAACTCGTTCGGTACGGCGACCATCACCCGAGCGCCGGCCCGGGTCACCACCGTGGGTATCGCCAACGAGGACTACCTGGCGGCGCTGGGGGTCGTGCCGGTGATGGCGCCCAAGTGGGAGCAGCCGTCGGGCAACGCCAGCGGTTCGACCGATTGGTTCGACGCCGCGGTCAAGGAACTGGGCAAGGAAGCGCCCCAGCGGTACAGCGTCAGCGACGCCACCCCGATCGACGAGATCGCCAAGTCCACACCGGACCTGCTCTTCGGGCCCTATTCCGGTCTGACCGCGGACGAATACGCCAAGGCGACCAAGCTCGCCCCGACGGTCGCCGCTCCGGGAGCGCCCTACGGGGCCACCTGGCAGCAGTGCCTGGAGATCGCCGGGCAGGCCATCGGCAAGGTGTCCGAGGCGTCGACCGCCAAGGCCGAACTGGAGAAAAAGATCGCCGACGCGGTCGCGAAGTACCCGGCCATCAAAGGCAAGTCGGTCGCAGTGCTGCGCTTCATGCCGACCGACACCTCGAAGATCTATTCCACCACCACCCTCGACCCGCGCACCGCTTTGTTGCTCGAATTCGGTTTCACGACACCGCAGTTCGTCACCGACCTTTCCAAGGCGAACCCGCAGTCCTACGGTGCCGCGATCTCCGCGGAAAAGGCGGCCAGCACCATCGCCGCCGACGTCGCCCTGATCTTCACCGACAAGGAGTCCAGCTTCGACGTGCTGAAGTCGAACGCCCTGTTGGGCAAGATCCCCAACGTCCAGAACGGCACCGCGGTCTTCCTGGCCGACACCTCGGACACCAACGCGATGAACACCCCGACCGTCCTGTCCATACCGGTGGTGCTGGAGAAGTTCCTGCCCCAGATCGGCGACGCAGCAGGGAAGGCGAAATGAGCAACCGAGCCTTCACCCGGCGTACCCTCCTCGGCGTCTTCGGCGCGGGGGCGGCCGGCGCCGCACTCGCCGCCTGCTCGACCGGTTCCACCACTGGATCGCCCTCCGGCAGTGACGGTTCGGGCACCAGCGACGCGGGCACCTACCCCGTCACGATCAAACACGCCCTGGGTACGACGACGATTACCAAGGCGCCCACCCGCATCGCCACCGTGGCCGAGACCGACCAGGACCTGCTGGCCTCCCTCGGGATCGTGCCCGTGCTGGTTCCCGCGACCAGCTGGGGCGGTAACTCCCGCAAGTCGACCGACTGGTTCGACGCGGCCATCAAGAAGCTCGGCAAGGACTACCCGGCGCAGTACAACAACGCCGACAAGCTGCCCGTCGACGAGATCGCCAAGGCCACCCCGGATCTCATCCTGGCCACGAACTCCGGGCTGACCGCCGACGACTACGCCAAGCTGTCCAAGATCGCGCCGACCGTCGCCTACCCGGGTGACCCGTGGGGTACGACGTGGCAGGACTCCCTGGAGCTCGTCGGCAAAGCGGTGGGCAAGACCGGCGAGGCCGCAGCGCTGAAGGACCGGACACAGAAGCAGATCGACGACGCCAAGGCGAAGTACCCGCAGATCAGCGGCAAGACCGCGACCTGGCTCTACCTGGACCCGACCAGCAATGCCACGTTCAGCGTCTACCTGCCGCTGGACAACCGCCCGCGGATGCTCAACGAATTCGGCTTCAGCACACCGGCTTTCGTCGAGACCCTGCAGAAGGCCAACGACGGCAAGTTCTACGCGGACATCTCCGCGGAGAAGGCCAACACCGCACAGGCCGACGTCGCGGTCTTCTACGTGACGGCGCCCGGTGACGTGGACAAGCTGAAGTCGGACAAGCTGCTGGGCCAGATCCCGTCGCTGAAGTCCGGCACCTACGTGGCAGCGGCCGACAACACCATCTCCCTGACCATGGGAGTGCCGACGACCTTGAGCATCCCGGTGGCCATCGAGAAGTTCGTGCCCGACCTGGCGAAGGCTGCGGAAAAGGTCTCGTGACGAAGCGCTCCAGCACAGCCGTGATGGTCAGCATCGTGATGCTGGCCGTCACCGTCATGTTGTCCCTCATGCTCGGCGCGCAGGCCCTGTCCCCGATTGAGGTCGTCAAAGCCGTCTTCGGCGGCAGCACCCCCGAGGTGCAGGCGATCGTGCAGTCGCGCGAATCGCGCACCCTGATCGGCATCATTGTCGGGATTGCGATCGCCCTGTCCGGCGCGGCGATGCAGGGCATCACCCGCAATCCGCTGGCCGATCCGGGACTGCTGGGCGTGGACTCCGGTGCCGCGCTGGCCGTGGTGATCGGTCTCACGACCGGGGTGGCGACCAGCCAGCTCAGCTTCGTCCTGCTGGCGCTGCTGGGCGGAGCCGTGGCGGCCGTGCTGGTCTACTTGATCGCCTCGGCCGGCGCTCGCGGCCCGGACCCGATCACGATGACCCTGGCCGGGGCGGCGATGGCCGCGGCCGCCAGCGGACTGATCGCCGGGCTGCTGATCACCCACCAGCAGGCACTGGACGTCTACCGATTCTGGTCGGTCGGCTCGGTAGGCGGGCGCGACCTGTCGGTGCTGCCGACGACACTGCCCTTCCTGATCGTCGGCCTGCTCATCGTGCTTGCGGGGGCGCCGGCGCTGAATGCTCTGGCGCTGGGCGACGAAATGGCAACGACCCTGGGCCACAACGTACTTCGTGCCCGGGCTCTCATCGCCCTCGGCGCGGTGCTGCTAGCGGCCGGGGCGACATCGATCGCCGGACCGATCGCCTTCGTGGGCCTGGTGATCCCCCACTTCGCGCGCATCCTGCGCGGCCCGGACTACCGGTCGATCCTGCCGCTGTGCATCGTCCTCGGCCCGGTGCTGCTGCTGCTCGCCGACGTCATCGGCCGCGTGATCCAACCCCCGGTGAAGTGTCCGCCGGCATCCTGACCGCAGTCGTGGGTGTGCCGGTGCTGATCTACCTGGTGCGCCGACCGGGGGTGGTGGTCGCGTGACGACGATCCTGTCCCAGGAAATCCGGCCCGAGTCGGTCGAGAAGGTGCGCTCGACCCGCAAACGGGTGGCTCGGCGTACGTCGATCGTGCTGACCGCGGTCATCCTCGTCTGGTTCACTCTGTTCGCCGCCCGGGTGCTGCTCGGCGACTTCACCATCACCATCCCGGACTTCTTCCGGATCGCCTTCGGCGGCGCACAGCTGCCGCCGGCGACCTTCATCCTGATGGAATCCAAACTGCCTGCGGCAGTGGCGGGTACGCTCGCCGGTCTGGCGTTCGGCGCCAGCGGGGCCGCCTTCCAAACGATGCTGCGGAACCCCTTGGCCAGCCCCGACGTCCTCGGCGTGACGCTGGGCTCGTCTGCCGCAGCGGTTTTTGCCCTCGTCGTGCTCGGCTGGTCCGGCCTGAGCATGTCCCTGGCCGCTCTCGTCGGCGGTATGGCTGTCGCAGTGGCGATCAACCTGTTGGCGGGGCGGGGCTCGGCCGCGACGTACCGGATGATCCTGATCGGCATCGGTGTCTCGGCGGGACTGTCCTCGTTCATCCAATGGATGTTGCAGCGCACCAGCATCTTCCAGGCGCAGGACGCGATGGTGTGGCTCACCGGCAGCCTCGCGGTCATCCCCTGGGACGGCGTCGCGCGCCTCGCGATTGCGGTGGTCGCGCTCCTGCCGCTGCTCGTGGCGTGCCTGCACGGTCTTCGGTTGCTCGAACTCGGTGACGACACCGCGCTGGCGCTGGGTCTCAACGCCGGTCGGCTACGACTCACCGTGAGCGTGCTCGTGGTGCTCCTGTGCGCGATGGCCACCTCGGTGACCGGACCCATCTCCTTCATCGGGCTGCTGTCCGGCCCGATCGCCCGTCGCCTGTGCGGCGGACGCCCGAATATCCTGGTCGCGGCGTTCGTGGGAGCCGCGACCGTGGTAGGCGCCGACTACATCGGCACCTACCTCATCCCCAACACCAATCTGCCAGTGGGTGTCATCACGGGTATCGCAGGTGCTCCCGTGCTGATCCTCCTGCTGCTCAAGTCGAGAGCGACGATCAAGGATGGCTGAGTTGACTGCCCTTCCCGTGACCACCAGCCGGTTGTCGGCCTCCGGGGTGAGTCTCGGGTACGACGACCGGCGGGTCATCGAGGACCTCACCTTTGCGCTGCCGGACGGTGAGATCACCGCCATCGTGGGGGCCAACGGTTGTGGCAAGTCCACCTTGCTGCGCGGCCTGACCCGGTTGCTGAAACCGACGTCGGGATCGGTCGTGCTGGACGGAAGGGACATTCACGCCATGTCGGGCAAGGAGGTCGCCCGCACGGTGGCTCTCCTGCCGCAGTCGCCGCTGGCGCCGGAAGGCATCACGGTGACCGAGCTGGTCAGCCGTGGCCGGCACCCCTACCACGGGATGTTCAAGCAGTGGTCGGCCGCCGACGAACGCGCGGTCACCGAAGCACTCGAGGTCACCGGCACGATCGAGATGGCCGACCGGGCGGTAGCGCAGTTGTCCGGTGGGCAGCGGCAACGCGTGTGGATCGCGATGGTGCTGGCCCAACAGACCGACCTGCTCCTGCTCGACGAGCCGACGTCCGCGTTGGACATCGCGCACGCCGTGGACGTGCTCGACCTGGTGACCGAGCTCAACCGCGACCGCGGGACGACGGTGGCGATGGTCCTGCACGACCTCAACCTGGCGGCGCGCTACGCCACCCACCTGGTCGCCGTACATCGTGGCTCGATCGTCGCCTCCGGTGCACCCGCCGACGTGGTCAATCCCGAGGTGGTCGAGCAGGTCTTCGGCATCGCCGCGCACGTCATCGCCGACCCCGTCTCGGGCACCCCGCTGATCATCCCGATCGGTCGCCACCACCGCGGCTAGACCGCTCTGCCTGCGCCGCGGCACCTTCATCGCGGCACCTTCATCGCGGCATCTTCATCGCGGCACCTCCTCATCCCTGCACCCTTTCCCCTGCGGTTTGGAAGCCGCCGCACCACGCTGCGCGCTCGTACGGTGCAGCGGCTTTCAAACCTCTGCTTGGCGTCGTGTCATGAAAAGTTGACATCCTTTCTGACGTCAAGTAATCTTCACAACGTGAGCGATCAGGAGATCCCGAGCCAGCAGCTTTCGACAGCTGCGACCGACGCAACGAGCCTGGACCCACGGACCGGTCTGACCGCCGTACGGGCCCTGCGCCAACTCGCGGACGCGCTCGAGCAGGTCCAGGTCGCCAACGCCCGCTCCCAAGGGTGGAGCTGGCAAGCCATCGCCGACGTGCTGCAGGTCAGCCGTCAGGCAGTGCACCAGAAGCACTCGCAGTGATTGCTTCCCCCAACTTTTCAAGGAGAACCGCATGTTCAACCGTTTCGATACTGAAACCCGGATCGCCGTCATGCAGGCGATCGACGAGGCCCGCGAACTGGGCCACGACCAGGTGGGCACCGACCACCTGCTGCTCGGCCTGTTGGCCAACGCCCGCGGCGACGCGGCGCGTGCGCTGACGCAGGCCGGTCTGGATTTCGCGACTGCCGAATCAGCCGTGATCGCCTTCCACGAAGCACACCCCTCCCCCGAGGCCGAGAACAAATCCGCCTCGGACGACGAGGAATTGGACGCCGACCTGGCCGCAGATCGTGAGTCGTTGGCCGCCGTCGGCATCGATTTGGACTCCGTCCGGGAGGCCGTTCGTCGGCGCTTCGGCGCAGACATCGCCGAGAACTGGGGCACCGGCCGGCGGGGCGACGGTTTCGGCCCGAGAGGCCGTGGCCGGGGACGGCGCGGTCCGCGCAGCGAGCGCCTCGGCCCGATGCGTCGGTTCAGTCCGCAGTTGCGCGACGTGATGACCGGCCTCATGCACGAGGCGAGGATGGACTTCACCCAGAGCCGGCTCGACGAGGCGCAGGAGCGTCTCAACGAGCAGCGCGAGGCGGGCCCACGTGACTTCGCGGACGCCCGGGAGGGCGGCCCGCGCGGTGAGCGCGGCCCTCGGGGTCGCGGCCGGGGTCACCACACCCACCACCGCTTCGCACCGGGCGGTCCGCGAGAGGGCATGCGCCCCGGGCCCGGCGAATGGGGTTTCGGCCCCGACGACTTCGGCGGACGCGGACCCGGCCGCGGCGAAGGCCGCGGGGAGGGTCGCGGCGGACGCCGTGGTTTCGGCGGCCCGCGACTGAGCGCTGACAAGGTGCTCGTCGCCCTGCTGCAGTCCGACGACCCGGCCCTGGGCGCTGTACTCGGTCAGATCGACCGGCAGGCCCTGATCGGTGCAGTGGGCACCGACGCCTGACCCGGCAAATTCACTGGCCGTGGGGGCTTCATGACCTTGAGTCATGAAGCCCCCACGGCCATGTCACGACCCGCGGGTTTCCCGAATGATGAGATAAATGACTAATTCAGGAAACCTTATGATCAGGAACCCTGTTTTTTAAGAGTGGCCGGTGTCACTCTTTCTAGCGGTGCGGCACTTCCGCGCTGACCAGACGAAAGGACACCGTTCATGCACGTGAGGTTCTCGACCCTCGTCGGATGCGCAGCAGCCGCTGCACTCGCCCTCGTGGCCCCGGCGGCCCACGCGACCACGTCGCCGGGACCCGCTGCCGGCACCCAGCATTTCACCGGAGCGCTGCCCGACGGGGCGACGTGGGTCGGCGACCTGCCGGCCAACTGGAATGGCACCTTGGTGTTGTACAGCCACGGCTTCGGCACCCTCAATCCCGTCGACTCGCCCAATGCCGCAACACAATCCGCTCTCCTACAGGAGGGTTACGCATTGGTGGGGTCGTCGTACGCCGGTCCCTCGTTGTGGGCGGTCGCCTCTGCGCCCGCGGACCAGTTCGCGGCCCTGGCCGCCATGAAGAAGCTGACTGGACGCCCCAACCAGGTGCTGGCCTACGGTACGTCGATGGGCGGGCTGATCAGCTCGCTGGAGGACGAGCGGGCGAACGGACGCCTCGACGGCGCACTGACGACCTGTGGCCTGCTCGGGGGCGGGGTCAACCTGAACAACTACCAACTGGACGGCGAGTACGCGATTGCCCGGTTGCTTGCGCCGGGGCAGGACATCAAGCTGGTCGACTACGCGTCACCGGCCGAGGCGAGTACGGCTGCGGCGCAACTGAAAGCAGCCGTCGTCGCGGCCCAGCAAACCCCCGAGGGCCGCGCGCGAATCTCTCTGGCGGCCGCCTTGCTGAATACACCGGACTGGTTCGCCGGTGACAATCCGCCGCGCTCGGCGGTCGAGCAAGAAGTCCAGCAGGAGCAGTGGCTGGAAATCCAGATCGGTTTCGTGGTCGGTGCCCGCCCGTCCATCGAGCAGGCGGTCGGCGGCAATGCCTCGTGGAATGCCGGAGTCGATTACGACAGCCTCCTGCAGCAGTCCGCGCAGTACCGGACGGTGAAGTCGTTGTACCGCGCGGCGGGCGTGAACCTTTCGACGGATCTGCGCAATCTCACCAGCCATGCCGACATCTACCCCGATGTTGCTGCGCTGAAACGGCTTTCGAAGACGGCCGTGCCCTCTGGGCGGTTGCAGGTCCCCGAGCTCACCCTGCACACCATCTCCGATCAGCTGGCGCCGGTGTCGTTCGAGAATTGGTACCGCGACCGTGTGCAGCAGGCCGGAAGAAGCACCCTTCTCCGCCAGGCATACGTGAAATCCATCGGGCACTGCAGCTTCTCCCCGAGCGAGATCGTCGCGGGGCTGAAGAGTCTTCAGCAGCGCGTCAGCTCCGGCTACTGGCCAGCCACGAGTGCGGCCGCGCTCAACGCACGGGCACAGGCCGGGGGCTGGGAGCTGGCCGCTTCGTGAACTTCGCGCCGCCGACGTTCGTCAACGCCCGCGGATTCGCTGGCTGGCCGCGCGGCTGACCAGCGCATCGTCCTCGGCGGGTTCATGACTGCGGGTCATGAACCCGCCGAGCCGCAAGTGGTCACAGCCACTTGTTGCGTTTGAAAAGGAAGAAGAGGGTCCCGCACACCAGGACCATCAGCATCAGGCTGAACGGATAGCCCTCGGCCCAGCTCAGTTCCGGCATCTTCGTGAAGTTCATCCCGTAGATCCCGGAGATCAGCGACGGCGCGAAGAGGATCGCGGCCCACGCCGAGATCTTCTTGACCTCGTCGTTCTGCGCCATCCCCGCCTCGGTTAGCCGGCGCATCTCCTCGTTCTGGGTCTGCGCGACCATGGTCGCGTTGAGGGTGAGGATGTTGGCCAGGGATTCGCGGAACCCGCTGACCCGCTCGGCCACGATCGTGGCGTGGTCGGCGACGTCGCGGAAGTTGTTCTGCAAATCCTCCGTGGTGCCGTACTTCGCGAAACCCTCTTCGATGTGATGCAGCACGTCCAGCAACGGGCGCACCGCGCGTTGGAATCCGAGGACTTCCTGCGACAACTCGTAGATCCGTCGCGACACCGTCGGGTCGGATTCGAAGACCTGCGCCTCGATCTCGTCGATGTCGTTCTCGAGGCCTGCGACCACGGGCCCGTAGCCGTCCACCACGTAGTCGGCGACGGCGTAGAGCACCGCCTCCGGGCCCAGCGCCAGCAGCTCGGGACTGGCCTCGAGCCGCTCGCGTACCGGTGTGAGCGAAGGCTCGGGGCTGTGCCGGACGGTGATGACGAAGTCGGGGCCGAGGAAGACGTGGATCTCACCGAAGGCCACCGTCTCCGTGCGGTCGTCGTAGGTTGCGGCCCGTAGAACGACGAAGAGCGTGTCGCCATAACGTTCGATCTTGGGTCGCTGGTGGGCCAGGATCGCGTCCTCGACCGCCAGCGGGTGCAGGTTGAACGTCGCCGCGAGCTCGTGGATCTGGTCCTCGCTCGCTCCGTGTACGCCGATCCAAGCCATCGGCGCGCGACCCGCCTCGGTCTCGTGCAGGGCGAGGCAGTCGCGGACTTCACCGATCGTCTCCGGCCGATCGACCCGATGCCCCTCGAGATAAACCGCTCGCTCGACCACCGAGGAATCGACCGGCCGGGTGGCCGCAGGCGTCTCGGCCGGTTCAGGCTGCTGTGCGGACCGGGTACCGAGCGAGCGCAATACCTCGGGGATGTCGTCGTTCCCCCAGCGTTTCCACGTCGGCACGCGCTCAGCCTACGGCTCCCCGGCTCGGGTGGAGGACGAAGCTGCGGCCTAGGGGTTGGCGGCCAGGAAGACGAACGCGAAGAGGATCCACAGGTGCAGCGCGCCCTGCATCCGGGTCGCCCGGCCGGGCACCACGGTGAGGATGCCCACCGCCACGGTGAGCGCCAGCATCACGATCTGCATCGACCCCAGGCCCAGGTGCAGCGGCACCGGCAACCAGATCGACGCCAGGGCGATCACCGGGATCGTCAGACCGATGGAGGCCATCGCCGAGCCGTACGCGAGGTTCAGACTGATCTGCACCCGGTCTCTGCGCGCGGCGTTGACGGCCGACAACGATTCGGGCAGTAGGACGAGCATCGCGATGATCACACCGACGAACGAGTGCGGAAAGCCCAGGGCCGCTACGCCTTCCTCGATCGGCTTCGACTCGACCTTGGCCAGGCCCACCACTGCGACCAGCGAGACCAGCAGCAGTCCGAAGCTGGCCCACGCCGAACGCGTCGACGGCGGCTCCGCGTGATCGTCGGACATGTCGACCAGTTCGTTGTTCTCATCGACCGGCAGGAAGAAATCGCGGTGCCGGGTCGTCTGCGTCACCACGAACAACCCGTAGATGACCAGCGAACAGACCGCAGCGAAGATCAACTGGGAGCCGGTGAATTCCGGTCCTGGAGCGCCCAGGGTGAACGACGGCAACACCAGGCACACGGTGGCGAGCGTCGCCACCGACGCCAAAGCGGTCGCCGTACCCTCGACGTTGAAGTTGACCGTGTCGTGCTTGATCGAGCCGGCCAACAACGAGGCGCCGACGATCCCGTTGCACGTGATCATGACCGCCGCGAACACGGTATCCCGGGCCAGGGTCGACGCGTCGTCCCCGCCGCTGACCATCAGCGTCACGATCAACGCGACCTCGATCACCGTGACGGCCACGGCCAGCACCAGCGACCCGAAAGGTTCACCGACCTTGTGTGCCACGGCTTCCGCATGCTGCACGGCAGCCAGCACGGAGCCGATCAGCAGGACGGCTACCACGGCGATCCACACCGGGCCAAGGTGCTGGCCCCAGGTGAAGGGCAGGGGGATCAGCGCAAGGATCGGAGCCAGAGTGGTCCAACGCAACCAGAACGGATGTCTCGGCGGTACGGACGTCGCCACGTCGAAATTCTCCTGTGCGTGGTGCGGGGTCGGGAGGCCATCCTCCCATGGCGACGAAACCGCACGAGCGACCGCACAAAGGTCAACGGATCCTCCCAACGCCCGGATTTTCCCAGCGGTGCCCTGACCCGCTCCCATAGCGTTGAGGAGTGACCACTCTCGCATCGGCGATCACGACGCCCGACCCGGCAGCACTGGAGGAGTGGCTCGATGAAACTCCTGACCGCGGCGACCGAGAACGCCAGTTGCGCGAGCTGGCCACGCCCGATCGGACGCGCCTGGTGGCTGCTCTGCAACCGCAACTGGCGGACCGGCTGCTGGCGGTCATCGAACCCCGCACCGCCGCGAATCTGCTCACCTCCGCAAGCCCCGCCACCGCCGCCGGTCTCCTCGCGGCGCTCGACTCCGATATCGCCGCCGACATACTGCGAGAGCTTCCGGAGTCGACCGCCGTGGCCTTGATCGGGGCGCTGCCCCCGGCGCGTGCGCTGGTTCTCAACGGCCTCCTGTCCTGGCCGCCGGACAGCGCCGCTGCGCACATGGTCCCCGAGGCGTTGGTGATCTCGAAGGACCAGGACGTGGACAGCGCGCTGCGCCAACTGCGGGAGCAGACCGCTGCAGCGCCCGTGGATTCGCTCGCCGCGGCGTACGTCTACGTGGTGGACGACGACCGCCGGTTGCTGGGGGTGGTGTCTCTGCAACACCTCGTCCTTGCCGCTCCGGGCACCCCGGTGACCGATCTCACCGAGACCGACATCATCACGGTCACAGCGGACACCGACGAGGAGGTCGCCGCGCGCACACTGACCGACAACCGGCTCGCCGCCCTGCCGGTCATCGACGAGAACAGCACGTTGCTCGGCGTCATCACCGCCGACGTCGCCGCGGACATCGTGGAGGACGAGACCACCGAGGACGCCGAGCGGCAGGGTGGCTCGGAGCCGCTGGACGTGCCGTACCTGGACGCGTCCCCGGTGCGGCTGTGGCGCAAACGCGTCATCTGGCTTCTGGTGCTCTTCATCGCCGAGGCCTACACCGGGACGGTGCTGCGCTACTTCGAGGACGAACTGGATGCCGTGGTCAGCCTGGCTTTCTTCATCCCGTTGCTGGTCGGTACCGGCGGTAACACCGGCACCCAGATCACCACGACGCTGGTGCGCGCGGCCTCGACCGGTGAGGTGGGCCTGCGCGACCTGCGCAAGGTACTGCCGAAGGAACTGAGCGCTGCGGTCATGATCTCGGCCACCATGGCCGCCGTCGGGCTGGTGCGAGCTTGGACTCTGGGCGTCGGGTGGCCGGTCATGATCACGGTGTCCATCAGCCTGGCCGCAATCGTGTTGTGGTCGGCCCTCGTCGCCTCGATCCTGCCGCTGCTGCTCACCAAAACCAGGATCGATCCCGCCGTGGTGTCGGCGCCGATGATCGCGACCATCGTCGATGGCACCGGACTGCTCATCTACTTCATGATCGCCAAGGCCATCATTCCCGAGCTCGGCCAGTAACCCAGCCGCCCGCGAGCGACACAGAGCCCGCATAGACTCCTCACAGGTTGACCCTGGCGCACACATAGTGCCCGACCTGAAACTGGACACCATGAGCACATCCACGTTGAAGCGTTCCGACGGCACGCCCGTTCGCGTTCTGGTCGTCGACGACGAGAGCAACCTGACCGAGTTGCTGAGCATGGCCCTGCGCTACGAGGGCTGGGAGATCAAGAGCGCGGCCACCGGTACCAGCGCGGTCAAGACGTCCAAGGAGTTCAAGCCCGACGCCGTCGTGCTGGACATGATGCTGCCCGACTTCGACGGGATGGAGGTGCTGCGCCGGCTGCGCGACGACGACCCGACCCTGCCGGTGCTCTTCCTGACTGCCCGCGATTCGGTGGAGGACCGGGTCGCCGGCCTGACCGCCGGCGGCGACGACTACGTCACCAAGCCGTTCAGTCTCGAGGAAGTGGTCGCACGGGTGCGTGCCCTGCTACGGCGTTCGGTGCAATTGACGCAGGATTCCTCCTCCGTGCTCGTGGTGGGCGACCTCAAACTCGACGAGGACTCCCATGAGGTCACCCGGGACGGCGAAGAAATCAGTCTGACGGCCACCGAATTCGAGCTGTTGCGGTACATGATGCGCAACCCCAAGCGGGTCCTGTCCAAGGCGCAGATCCTCGACCGGGTCTGGCACTACGACTTCGGCGGCCAGGCCAATGTCGTCGAGCTGTATATCTCCTACCTGCGCAAGAAGATCGACGCCGGTCGCGCGCCGATGATCCACACGATGCGCGGCGCGGGTTACGTGCTCAAGCCCGCATCCTCCTGACCCTCCGGAAGTTCCGTGACCTTCACCGCCAACCCGGCCCGCTGGACGCTTCGCACCCAGCTGGTCGCCTCGTTGATCGCGCTCTTCCTGATCATCACCGCCGCCGTGGGCAGCCTCACGGTGGTGGCGCTGCGGAATACATTGACCAATCAGGTCGACCAGCAGTTGATGGCGAGCGCCCAGGCCATGGCCAACGGCGGGCCGGGCATCGGCGGCCCGAACGGCAGCCCGAGCAACGGCGGGTCGCTGGAGGTCGACTACCTGTCCGACGGCAGCGTCCTGCAAATGACCGACCGCTACACGAACGTGACCAGTCCCCGGGCGTTCGTCACCCGGCTGGGCGGAGAGAACATCCAGCTCAGTGCCGTCCAGATCGCCTCGCTGCGCGAGTCGGGGATCAGTAGAACCCCGACCACCGTTTCCCTGGGAAGTGAGCTCGGCAGCTATCGCGTGGTCTCCGTCCAGAACGACCTGGACTACCGGACCGCCGACGGGGACCGGGCCACCGTCCAGGTCGTCAGCGTGATCGGGCTGCCCGTGGACTGGGTCGACAGCACGGTCGCCCGGACCGCTTTGGCCATCGCGTTGCTCTCCGGCGCCGGCGTGCTCCTGGTCGCTGCCGGCGTGGCCTGGATCGTGCGCCGTACCCTTCAACCCCTGCGCCGGGTCGCCGCCACCGCGACCCGGGTCTCCCACCTACCCCTCTCCGAGGGCAAGGTGGAGATGTCCGACCGGGTGGCGGAGGCGGACACCGATCCGAACACCGAGGTCGGCCAGGTGGGCGCTGCGCTCAACGAGATGCTCGATCACGTCAACCACGCGCTCGACGCGCGGTACGCCAGCGAGTTGCAGGTGCGCCAGTTCGTCGCGGACGCCAGCCATGAGTTGCGTACGCCGCTCGCCTCGATCCGCGGCTACGCCGAATTGTCCCGCCGCGAGAAGGAGCCGGTGCCCACCGGAGTCAGCCACGCCCTGGGGCGGATCGAATCCGAGGCCGACCGGATGACAGCACTGGTCGAGGACCTACTACTGCTCGCCCGTCTCGACGCCGGCCGTCCGCTGGAGCGCTCCGAGGTCGACATCACCCGGCTGCTGCTGGAGACCATCGGCGACGCGCACGCCGCGAGCCCGGAGCACGATTGGCAGCTGGACCTGCCCGATTCGCCGGTGGAGGTCGAAGGGGACGAGGCCCGGTTGCGGCAGGTCATCATCAACCTGCTGGGGAACGCCCGCCGGCACACTCCCGACGGCACCACTGTCGTCGCCCGAGCGCGAACCGCCGGCGATCAGGTCGAGATCTCCATCACCGACAACGGACCGGGTATCGCACCGGAACTGGTCCCGCGCATCTTCGAGCGATTCACCCGTGGCGACGAAGCCCGCACTCGTACCGAGGGATCCACCGGTCTGGGGCTGTCCATCGTCAGTGCCGTGGTGGCCGCCCACCACGGGACCGTCGAAGTCCACTCGCGGCCGGGCGCCACGACCTTCACACTCTCGATTCCTCGCCGGGCCGGCAGTGGGCCTACTGTCGACTCCGAAGGCGTGACCCTGGCGGAGCCCGACCGGCCGAGCCGGCCCGCCACCACCACCTCCGAACCGACCAGCGACGACGCTGTGGGAGCCAGTCGATGAGCACCGCCAACTACCATTCCCCGATGCCGTCTGACCGGCGGGTCCTGACCGGGCAACTGATCCGGTTCGCGGCAATCGGCGTCGCCAGCACCGTGCTCACCCTGGGCCTGTTCGCCGCCTTCGATCAGTTCATGGGCCGCCAGCTGGCCAACCTCACGGCCTTGGTGCTCGCCACCGTCCTCAACACCGCCGCCAACCGGTACTTCACCTTCGGGGTGCGAGGGTCGCAGGGGCACGCCAAGGTGCAACTGCAGAGTCTGGCGCTGCTGGCCATCACCTGGGCGGTCACCGCTTTGTCGCTCGTCATCCTGCACCACGTGGCACCGGGAGCTTCGACCTTCTGGGCGACCGTCACCCTCGCCGCTGGCAACCTGATCGCGACCGCCGTGCGATTCGTGCTGCTGCGTCGATGGATGAAACCGTCTACCTCCTCGGCGCAGAACGCAGCCGAGGCCATCCCGACCGAACTCTGAGCGTCGTTCAGCTCGGCTTGGTCATCGACAGGACGTCCAGGGCACTGTCCAACTGCTCCTCGGTCAACGTGCCGTTCTGCACGTGACCGCGCTCGACGACGACCTCACGGATCGTCTTGCGCTCCTTCAGCGACTGCTTCGCGATCGCAGCCGCCTCGTCGTAGCCCACGAAGTGGTTCAGCGGCGTCACAATCGACGGCGAGGACTGCGCGTAGGTCAGGCACTGATCCACGTCCGCCTCGATGCCGTCGACGCACCGGTCCGCGAAAACCGTTGTCACACTGGACAACAGCCGGATGGACTCCAGCACGTTGCGCGCGATCACCGGGAGCATCACGTTCAGTTCGAAGTTGCCGGCGGCGCCGCCCCAGGCGACGGCCGCATCGTTGCCGATGACCTGCGCAACCACCTGACACATCGCCTCGGCCAGCACCGGATTGACCTTGCCCGGCATGATGGACGAGCCCGGTTGCAGATCCGGCAGGTGGATCTCGGCCAACCCGGTGCGCGGCCCGGAGCCCATCCAGCGGATGTCGTTGCTGACCTTGTTCAGGCCGACCGCGATCGTGCGTAGCACCCCGGACAGCTCGACCAGTCCGTCGCGGGCGCCCTGCGCCTCGAAGTGGTTGCGAGCCTCGGTCAGGGGCAGACCGGTCTCCTCGGACAGCAGGGTGATGACTTCACCGGCGAATCCGGCGGGAGCGTTGATACCGGTACCGACCGCCGTACCTCCCAGGGGAGCTCGGCGACCTGGGGCAGTACGCCGCGCAGCCGGTCCACGCCGTACCTCACCTGGGCGGCATAGCCGCTGAACTCCTGGCCCAGGGTCACGGGCGTGGCATCCATCAAGTGCGTGCGGCCCGACTTCACCACGGTCTCGAAGGCGGTCGCCTTGGTCTCCAAAGCGGCCGCCAGGTGTTCCAGCGCCGGGATCAGGTCGTTCACGACCGCCTTGGTCGCGGCCACGTGCATGGCCGAGGGGAACTGGTCGTTGCTGGACAGCGGATCGTTGACGTCGTCGTTGGGGTGCACCGGCTGACCCAGCTTCTCCTGCGCCAACGTCGCAATGACCTCGTTGGCGTTCATGTTGGAGGAGGTTCCCGAGCCGGTCTGGAAGACGTCGATCGGGAACTGGTCGTCCCAATCGCCCTGCGCCACTTCGGCGGCCGCAGCGGCGATGGCGTCGGCCTTGTCCTGGTCGAGCACGCCGCGTGCGGCGCGCACCCGGGCGCCGGCGCCCTTGATCAGGGCCAGGCCGGCGATCAGTTCGCGCTCGATGGGTTGCCCCGAGATCGGGAAGTTGGCCACCGCCCGCTGCGTCTGTGCCCGCCACTTCGCGTCGAAGGGGACCTCGACCTCCCCCATCGAATCCCGCTCGATCCGTACCTTCACCGGTCCCACGTCAGTCGTCATATTTCAACGCTACGCCGGATGAGGTGGCCCTGACGGCCGGGGATCAGTCCAGCGGGTTGCCCTCGATGTTGCTCACGATGCCCCGGACGATGCCGGTGCCGTCCTCACAGCGCAGTTCGTCGTACCACGCTTGCGTAGCGGCCGGGTCCTTCGCGTGCGTCACATCGCACCGCTTGCGCGCGCGCAACACCAGGTCACCGGCGCGTTCGGTGCGCTTCTTCTCGTATCGTTTGAGCGCATCCTCGACGCCAAGAGTGTTGACCCGCAATGCAATGGACAGTGCGATGGCGTCCTCCATCGCCGAGCAGCCGCCCTGGCCGATGTCCGGAGTCGTGTTGTGCCCGGCATCGCCGACCAGTGTGACCCGGCCTTTGGTCCAGGTGTGGAACGGCTCGACGTCGAAGATCTCGACCCGGTTGGTGGTCATCGGGTCGAGCGTCGAGATCAACGATTGGACGCCCGGCGCCCAATGCCCGAAGTGCTCGGCGAGGACCTCCTTGGCACTCGCCCGGTCGTAGTCCAGGCCTGCCGGCAACGGCACATCGAAGAAGAAGTAGAACCGGCCCTCGGATACCGGCATGACCGAAACCCGTTTGCCCTCACCGACATACGTCGTCCACTGGTCCGCCGGTCCGAAGTCGGTGTTGACCGGGACCAATCCGTTCCAGTTGACGTATCCGGCGTACCGGCGCTGCGTGGGAGCACCCAGGACGTAGTCGCGGGTCATCGACTTGGCCCCATCGGCACCGATCAGCAGATCGCCGGTCGCCGTCGAACCGTCGGCGAAGGTGGCCGTCACCTGCGAGCCGTCATCCGCGATGTCGACCATCCGCATGCCGAAGTGGATCTCGTCGATGCCGTACTCCTGCATCAGCATCAACTGCAGTTCCGCACGCGCGACCGGGAACGGCCGTTGCCCCACCTGCTCGATCAGCGGCGCCAACGAGAACTGGCACATGCCCTCGCCGGTCAGGCCATCGACGTACGCCATGGAGTCCATCACCCCGCCGAGTTTGACCATCTGCTCGTGCAGGCCGAGGTAGTTCATGCACTTGACCCCGTTGGACCATACGGAGATGGCGGCACCGACCGGTTTGTTCTCGGTGACCTGCTCGTAAACCTCGGTCTCGAAGCCGGCCTGCTTCAGCGCGATCGCCGCACTCAGTCCGCCCATCCCCGCACCGATGATGATCGCTTTCATATCGCGCTCCGTCCGTGCCGATCCGCCTCGTGTCGACGCTATGGGCGGCGTGCTTCGGGGAATGTGCGATGACGTTGCCACCGTGTTACGGCCGGAGTACGACGAAGTGACCTCGGTCACTTCGGGCGGTTGGCAACCGACCTTCGCATGCGTAGGTTCTGGCCATGAGACTCCTACGCATCGCAGCCGCGGCCACCCTCGTCACCGCCGCCGCTCTGGCGGGGAGCACCGCGACGGCGTCCGCCACCACGGCGCCGACCAAGCCCGTGGCCTCCGTCGACCTCACCCGCTACCTCGGGTCGTGGTACCAAGTCGCCGCCATCCCGCAGTGGTTCTCCCTGCAGTGCGCCAAGGATTCGACCGCCACCTATACCGCCAACCCGGACGGGACGGTCGGCGTACGCAACGCCTGCACCACCTACTGGGGATCCAGCAGTGTTGTGACCGGCAAGGCCAAGGTGCAGAACGCACCGGCCACTTCCGAGCTCGCCGTCTCGTTCCTGAAGCTCTTCGGTCAGCAGATCTATACCGGCACCAACTACCAGGTCATCGGCCTCGGCGCCGCCTACGACTGGGCCGTCGTGACCGACCCCGCTCGCTCGAGCGCGTTCGTGATTTCCCGTGCCCCGGCGCTGACCGCTGCGCAGAAGGCCACGGTTGAGTCTGTGCTCACCGAGAACGCCATCGACCCGTGCCGCCTGCAGGTCACGCCCGTCACCGGTGGAAAATCCAAGACCGGCAAGTTCTGCTAGTCGTCTCGCATGGCCTCGATGAGTTCGTCCTTGGTCATCGTTGAGCGTCCCGGGATCTGCAACTCGCGGGCCCGCTTCACCAGATCGGCTTTGGTCCACTCTTCGTAGCCGGGGGATTTGCCGCCCTTCCTGCCGACGGCAGACCGCGACGACTTCGCGGCTGCGTTGGCGATCCGGGCGGACTTCTGCTTGGAGTTGCCCTCCTCGCGCAGCGTTTCGTAGAGCTCCGGATCCTTCACGGACGGTCCGGGGTCGCGCTTCTTGGCTGGCATGAGGGCACCTTCCCTTCGTGGGGTTGGCAGCCAGCCTCTCGCCGTACGTCGATCGGCCGCACCACCCGAACGGCGCTAAAGGCGCCACGACAGGGCCACTCGACCCACGCAACCGCCCTACCCCCGCACCACCGGAACAACACAGGGCCACTCGACCCACGCAACCGCCCTACCCCCGCACCACCGCAACAACACAGGGCCACTCGACCCACGCAACCGCCCTACCCCCGCACCACCGCAACAACACAGGGCCACTCGACCCGGACGCCGGACGCCCACCCCCTGTGGATATTCCACGACCCGCGACCCGGGAACCGTCAACACTGGCGACATGCGCACGACATTCAGCACCCGTAACCAACTGTTGGCGCGCGGGTGCCGGCGGCACAGCTTCGACCGGGTGGGGCTTACCAACGGATAACTCGCGATGTCTTCGTCGATCCGCACGTGAAGGTGACCTTCGAACTCCGGGTCGACGCGTTTCTGCATCGGGCTCCGACCCGAGCAGTCGTATCACGCCACACCGCAGCGACTTTGCTGGACGCGATCGTGCCGCACAGCGGGACAGTTCACTTCAACGGGCCGGCGGGCTCGCGCTGGCGCCCGGCCGGCACCACGATTCACCGCCGTCAGGACACCCCGTGGGTCCTTCACAATCACCGGCCGGTCACTCCCGCGGCCTGCACCTTCACGGAGTTGGCCGAGGATCTCGAACTCGTCGACCTGGTGGTACTCGGCGATTCCCTGGTCCGAAGAAAGCACGTGTCGTGCGAGGGGCTGGTCGCCGCGGCCGCGGACGGCAGCGGGAGGCATGCGATCCGAGCACGGACTGCGGCGGGTTTGGTTCGCGCGCGGGTCGAATCGGCCAAAGAAACCCGGACGCGCCTGCTCCTGGTCTTCGCCGGGCTGCCCGAACCCGAATGCAACTACCGGATCCTGGACGAGCACGGTCGCGAAAAGTGGCGGCTCGATCTGGCGTACCCGGCACTCAAGGTCGCCATCGAGTACGACGGTGACCATCACTTCGACTCCGCCGAGCAACGCCAGAAGGACCGGCTGCGGCGTGAGTGGTTGATGGCGCACGGATGGCAGGTCATCACGATCGTCGCGACCGACCTGTGGCGTCGACCGGGGCAGGTCCTCGACCGTGTTGTGCAAGCGCTCGCGGCCGCCGGTTCAAAGGCCCGGGTTTGCCGTTTGGCCTGGCAGGAACACTTCCCGGTGAGGTGAGGCGGGTCGACCCCGGCAAAACAGGGCCACTCGACCCAGGCAACCGCCCTAGCTCCGCGCCACCGCAACAACACAGGGCCACTCGACCCACGTGCGCAGCGGGTACGAGTAGGCAACGAAATGTCCGGCACCCCTCGCTTGCGCGCGGAGCACCGGACATTTTCGTTGGCGGAGGCGGAGGGATTTGAACCCTCGATGGGGGTTTAGCCCCAAACCCGCTTAGCAGGCGGGCGCCATAGACCAGACTAGGCGACGCCTCCCCACCCGGCCAGGGGCCGAGTCGCTCACACCGCCGCAGCAGGTGAGCGACCGCAAGGCTACCGGCCACAGCACTCCGCTCCAAACTGCGCTCGGCGACGGGCGCTCGCGACGAAGCTGGGCATTTCCTGTGGCAGCCCCGTCGGACCCGTATATCGCTCGATTGCATGTCATGCTCAGCGATGGATGCAATGATCGGACGTTGCATAAGTGACAATTGCTGATGCACACCGTTTGAAAGCGAGACTTTTCGATGCCAGACAATCCTGGCACCACTGGGGGGAGCGGCGGGGCCACGGCGCACCGGCTGCCGGGGCAGGGTGCAGCGAGTAGTCGCACGCCGCCCCCGCGGCCGGGGCCGGCGTCGGACGACCCGCCCCCGAGCCGGCACGCCGCGCGCACCGTGCGCTCCTATGACGTACGCCGAGCGCTGACCTTGATCGCGATGAGCACCGTGATCCCCGGGCTCGGCCTGATTTTCACCAAGGCTCGCAAAGTCGGCGTCATTCTGCTCGGGATGTTCCTGGTCGCAGCCGTCGTCCTGGGTTTCATGCTGCTCAAGGGCGGTTTCGTCCAAGGCGCGGGTCGCCTGGGAACCGGAAAAGGTCTGTGGTTCCTGCTCTTCATGTTCATCATCGGCGGCTTGTTGTGGTTGGCCGGCATCGTCCTCACGGCTCGCGAGACGATGGATCTGCGGTGGCCGCAGCAGACGAAGTGGCTGCAGCGCGGTTTTGCCTTCGTGATGTGCTTGCTCGTGGAGCTTGTCAAGTTTTCTGTGTAAGGAATCGGTTTCTCGTTGTTGGTGTTTTGGGGTTTACAGGTGGGGGTTGATGCGGTCGGGGTAGAAGACCGCGAGTTGTGCGAGGGCTTGTTTCCAGTTGGTGACGACTTGTCCTTCGACGAGGCGCCCGGGGGCTTTGCGTGTGGCTGCGGGTCGTCCTTTCTCTTTGGCGCGTTCGCGGGCTCGTTTGTCTTCGATGTTGCAGATCGCTAGCCACAGCAGCTTGATGACGGCGTCGTCGGAGGGGAAGTGGCCACGGTTCTTGGTGACCTTGCGCAACTGGAAGTTCAACGACTCGATGCTGTTGGTCGTGTAGATCACCCTGCGTAGTTCGGGTGGGAACCCCAGGAACGGGATGAACCGGTCCCACGCGGCGTACCACGTCTTCCACGCGTGTGGGTATTTGATGCCCCACTCGGAGTCAGCGAAGTCATCCAGCGCCGCTCTGCTGGTCTTCTCATCGACCGCGGTGTACACCGGTCGCAGTGCAGCGGCGACCTTCTTGCGGTCCTGGTAGCCCACGAACCGCATCGCGGCCCGGATCAGGTGCACCACGCAGGTTTGCACGGTCGCGGCCGGCCAGGTCGCTTCGATCGCATCGGGCAGGCCGGTCAGCCCGTCGCAGCACACGATCAGCACGTCGCGCACGCCGCGGTTGGCCAGGTCCGCGCAGACCCCGGCCCAGAACTTCGCGCCTTCGGTTTGCTGCAGCCAGATCCCCAAGACGTGCTTGATGCCGTCCATGTCGACCCCGACCGCGATGTGCGCGGCCTTGTTGATCACGTGCCCGCCGTCGCGGACCTTGACCACGATCGCGTCCAGGTAGATCACCGGGTACAACGCGTCCAACGGGCGCGCCTGCCAGGCCAGGACTTCCTCGGTCACGGCGTCGGTGATGTTGCTGATCGTCTCGTGGGACAGTTGCGTGCCCAGCGTGGCTTCGAGGTGGTCGGCGATATCGCGGACCGTCATCCCGCCGGCGTACAGGCTGATGATCATGTCATCCAACCCGCCCAAGCGCCGCGAGCCCTTGGGCACCAGCCGCGGGGTGAACGTCCCGTCCCGGTCCCGTGGCACCGCCAGATCCACATCCCCGGCCTGCGTCGCGAGCGTCTTGGGGCTCGAGCCGTTGCGGGAGTTGGGGAACTGGTCGGCGTCCGGGTCGCCCTTGGCGTAGCCGAGGTGATCGGTCAACTCCACGGCCAGACCCCGTTCCAGGCTGGCCTTGATCAGCTCGGTGACGAACCCGCCATCCCCGGTCAGTTCCAGCTGCCCGTCATCGATCTTGGCGAATAGCCCGTCCAACGCCCCGGACTCGGCCAGCTCGCTGACCGCGGCCCGCGCCGGGGACGCAGCCCGGATCGCGCGCCGGGCAGCCAACCGGCTCTCACCCTTCACGGACGGGGCATCGTTCACTTCAGCCTCAACAGTTTCATTGGTCACAGACGACATCGTGTCGCTCATAACGGTCCTTTCTCAGGACCGACTCCTTACACAGACCATTGGACACGCTCTGCTCGTGGCCGCACCCGCCACGGCGGCGACGCGCTACGTGCTGGTCACCCAGGACACGTTCAACACGATCTTCACCGATTACAAGAATCCCACCGCGCACGGCCCGACGACCGGTGACGACCCGTGGGCGGACACCCCGCGGGTGAACATGCTGTTGATCGGGTCCGATGCAGGCGCGGATCGCTGGGCGGTCCGCACCGACTCCCTGATGGTGGCCAGCATCGACACCCGGACCGGTGACACCACGCTGATCAGCATCCCCCGCAACTTCGAGGGCGTGCCGTTCCCGGAGGACAACCCGCTGCACACGATCTATCCCGACGGGTTCCGCTGTCCGCAGCACGCCTGCCTGATGGATGCGGTGTGGGTCGAGGCGGAGTACAACCACCGCAATCTCTTCCCCGCCTCCGAGACTCACCCCGGCTGGACGACCACCAAGCAGGTCGTGGGTGCGATCACCGGACTGCCGATCGATTACAGCGTCGTGGTCAACCTCGCCGGATTCCAGCAGCTGGTCGACGCGATGGGCGGTGTCTGGATCAACGTGCCCAAGGGCGGCATCGCCATCGGCGGCAAGCTGACCTCGAGCGGCTACATCATCCCCGGCAGCATCACCGGCCGGATCCCCGAGGGCTATCACAAGCTCGACGGCTACCAGGCCCTGTGGTACTCCCGCAGCCGCGTCGAGAGCGGCGACGACGACCGCACCCGTCGTCAGCGCTGCATGGTCAACGCGTTGATCGGGCAGGCCAGCCCGCTCACCTTCCTGACCCACTTCGTCGACATCATGAACGTCGCCAAGAACAACATCTCGCTGGACATGCCGCAGGACGACCTTCCGGCGTTCGCCCAGCTGGTGGAGACGATGAAGAAGGGCAACGTTCGCACGGTCAACATCACGACCA
The DNA here is from genome assembly GCF_042661605.1 of Branchiibius cervicis. Taxonomy (NCBI): domain Bacteria; kingdom Bacillati; phylum Actinomycetota; class Actinomycetes; order Micrococcales; family Dermacoccaceae; genus Branchiibius; species Branchiibius cervicis. The sequence goes on along the minus strand of NZ_JBHSWJ010000002.1, from coordinate 135,407 downwards.
AGAACAACGCGCAGGTCGACTTCGACCACGTGCGCAAGTTGATCTCCGAGGGCATCGCCAAACCGCACGACGCCAAGGCACCCACCCCGACCGCAGCCACATCGCCCTCATCGAGCCCGTCGTCGGCACCCTCGACGACGACCACGACGACTCCGGGGTCCAGCACCTCCAGCACGGCCATCTCGGACACGGTGGACAGCTGCTGACCCGACCGCACACAGAAGGCCCCGGCAACCGTGAGGTTGCCGGGGCCTTCTGCTGAAACGACCTAGCGGCCGTTCATGAAGTCTGCGGTCAGACGGCGACGACGTTGGTCGCCTGCGGACCCTTGTCGCCCTGGGTGATCTCGAACTCGACGCGCTGTGCCTCGTCCAACGACCGGTAACCCTGGGTCTGGATTGCGGTGTAGTGGACGAAAACGTCCGGGCCGCCGCCATCCTGGGCGATGAAGCCGAAGCCCTTTTCAGCGTTGAACCACTTGACGGTTCCCTGTGCCATGCGGGGTAACTCTCTTCTGTGAAGCGTTGATTCCGGTGCTCCACCTTGTGCGAAACACCGAGCCGCACCCACCACCCCCGCGGACAGCACACCGAAATGTGGCCCTGACGCAAAAATGCCCGCATCGGCGGGCACCTCTTCGTCGTGCGAGGAACTGCAACTGCAACTGCATTGAACTTAGCACGAACCCTCCGCAGTCCTACCCTTGCGACGTCGGTGAATTCCCGGTGAACTCGTTGATCGACCCGCTGCGCCGCCGCGTCCACGCCCGCAGAAGGTCGGCGAAAACCCGTACCGCGGGCGAGGGTTGACCCGGCCGCATGACCAGCAGCAGCTCCCACGGCGGCACGCCGCGCACCGGGATGGTGACCAGGCCCGCCACGTCGGCGACCGGGACCGGGACCACCGCCACCCCGAGGCCGGCCCGCACGTAGTCGGGCACTGCACCAAGATCGGGTACCTCCACCGCAACCCGCCGCTGCCCGCCCGCGGTCTGCACCATCGCGTCCAGTTGATCGCGCGTCCCGAAGCCGCGGGGCAGGTCGATGAATGGCTCAGCCATCAGATCGCCCACCCCGAGTTCCCGGCGATCCGCCAGCCGGTGCGCGGCCGGCAGCACCGCGACGTACGGCTGCCTGGTCAGGCGCACCACGTCCAGTCCGGACAGTAACTCCCGGCGCAGCCCGACCAGCGTCATGTCCAGCCGGCCCCGCCGCAGATCCGCCGCCAGACCGGTCGATCCGCGTGGCGACACCGACATCTGCACGTCAACCAGCGGGTTCTCCTGTTGGAACCGGGCGATCGCCGAAGGTAGTTGCAGCCAGGCCAGATTCGTGATCACCCCGAATCGCAGCCGGCCCCGCACGCCCGCTTTCGTCTGCGCTCCCTGCTCGCCCAATCGACGTACGCCGTGCATCACCTCCCGCGCGATCGGCAGGGACTGCTCGCCCAGGGCGGTCAACGTGACCGTGCGGGTCGACCGCTCGAACAGCGCACCGCCCAGTTGCCGCTCCAGCGCAGCGATACCGGCCGACACGGTGGACTGTGCGGCCTGGACGCGCGCCGCCGCTCGGGTGAAATTCAGTTCCTCCGCGACCGCGACGAAGAACTCCAAGTGCCGGGTATCCATGACCTCATGATCGATGATTACGATTACTGTGATCAAGATTGTCCGTTGGACACGATCAGTGGCGTATCGCGACCCTTGACGTATGACGACTTCCCTTCCGGTGACCGAGGTCTCCGCCGACGCCGGCCGATCGGCCCACGGGCGCGGCTTCTGGCTGCTGGCCGCGACCTTCATGACCCTGATGGCCTTCACGACCGTTCCGACGCCGATCTACCGCTATTACCAGGAGCGCGACGGCTTCCCGACGTTCGTGATCACGCTGATCTTCGCCGCGTACGGCATCGGGGTGATGATCGGTCTGTATTTCGCCGGGCACCTCAGCGACGTGCACGGTCGGCGCCGAATGCTGGCCGTGGCGATCGGTCTGACCATGATCAGTGCGGCAATTTTCGTCATCTCGCAGGACACCCCCGCGCTACTGATCGCCCGGCTCATCTCCGGGCTGGCGATCGGCGTCCTGACCCCGACGGCAACAGCGGCGTTGGGGGAGCTCGCCGCGGCTCACCGCCCCGACCGCTCGCCCGCCTTCGCATCGACCGTGGCGACCGTGGTCAACACCGGGGGCCTGGCCCTCGGCCCGCTGATCGGCGGCCTGCTGGTCACCCTCCTGCCGGACCCGATGATCATCCCGTACGTCGTGTTCCTGGCCCTGGCAGTACTGACCGTCGTGGCCCTGTGGGCAACCCCCGAAACCGTGAATCCCGTTCCCGCGCAGAATCGTCCGGCGTACCGCCCGCAGCAGGTGGCCCTGCTGCCCGAGGGCCGGGCGCCGTTCCGCGCAGCAGCGCTGGCGGCGGGTGCGGCCTTCTCCGTGCTGGGTTTCTTCACGTCCCTGACCGGAACGTTCGTCGGGCGTGTCCTCGGGTACGGCGCTCCCCTGGTCACCGGCGCCATCGTCTTCGGCGTGCTCGGCGCATCCGCCCTGGTGCAAGTCCTGCTCGGCGGCCTCGACCAGCGTCGGCGGCTGATCACCGGCGTCTGCTCGATCGTCATCGGGTTGGCCCTGGTCGCGCTTGCTGCCATCGTGCGCACCCTGCCGCTGTTCGTGGTCGCAGGAGTGGTCGCCGGTGCGGGCGTCGGCCTCATCTTCCAGGCGTCCGTCGCCACCGCAGTGCGTTTCAGCCAGCCCGACGCACGGGGTGGGACGCTGGCGGGACTCTTCCTCGCGGCGTACGTCGGGATCACCCTGCCGGTCATCGCGGTCGGGGTGGTCGCGACGTGGTGGTCGATCCCGACCGTGCTGGTGGTCTTCGCGGCGCTGGTGGCGCTGACCATCCTGGCCTGCGCACCGGTGATGCTTCGTTCGGCCGCGCGGGGGTGAACCATCAGCCCCGAGTGGTAGGTATGGCGCGTGCTGCGTTTCTACGTCCTGGTCGTCCTCGCCTTCCTCGGCATCGTCAGTGCCACCGTCGCGGCGATCGGCGGATGGGCATGGTGGCTGCTGGTGGCGATCGTGGTGTGCTTCCTGGCGGTCGCCATCTACGACGTCACCCAGAAAAAGCACGCCGTTCTGCGCAACTACCCGGTCTTCGGCCACCTGCGTTTCCTGATGGAGGCGATCCGTCCGGAGATGCAGCAGTACTTCATCGAGCGCAACTTCGACGGCCGGCCCTACGACCGCAACACCCGCACGACGATCTACCAGCGCGCCAAGGGGATCAAGGGCGAGCACCCGTTCGGCACCGAGCGGGATCTGTACGAAGTGGGGTACGAGTACCTGGTGCACTCCACGGCACCGGTCAAGACCATGGAGCGCCCGCCGCGGGTACGGATCGGCGGCCCGGATTGCACCCAGCCCTACGACATGGCGCTGCTCAACGTCAGCGCGATGAGCTTCGGCGCCCTGTCCGCGCACGCGATCGAAGCGCTGAACCGCGGAGCGCAGGCCGGCGGCTTCGCCCATGACACCGGCGAGGGCGCGATCAGTCCCTACCACCGCCGTGGCGGCGGCGACCTGGTGTGGGAGGTCGGCTCGGGCTACTTCGGCTGCCGCACCAAAGACGGCGGTTTCGATGAGCAGGAGTTCGCCAAGAAGGCGGCCGACGATCAGGTCAAAATGGTGCATCTGAAGCTCTCGCAGGGCGCCAAACCCGGCATCGGCGGTGTCCTACCGGGGGCGAAGGTGACTAAGGAGATCGCCCAGACCCGCGACGTACCGCAGGGCCAGACGGTCGTGTCGCCCGCCTACCACCAGGTGTTCAGCACACCGCGGGAGCTGGTGCGCTTCATCGGGCACATGCGGGAGCTGGCCGGCGGCAAGCCGACCGGCTTCAAGCTGTGTCTCGGCTCGCGCACCGACTTCCTGGCCATCTGCAAAGCGATGCTCGAGGAGCGGATCTACCCCGACTTCATCACCGTCGACGGCGCCGAAGGCGGACGGGCGCGGCGCCCGTGGAGTATTCGGACCACGTGGGGATGCCGCTGACCGAAGGTCTGATGACGATCCACAACGCGCTGATCGGCGTCGGGCTGCGCGACCGGATCAAGATCGGCGCCTCCGGGAAGGTCTCCACGGGGGTCGATGTCGTCAAGCGCCTGATCCAGGGCGCCGACTACCTCAACGCGGCGCGCGCCATGATGATGGCCGTGGGCTGCATCCAGGCCCAGGAATGCGACAAGAACACCTGCCCCGTGGGTGTCGCGACCCAGGATCCGCGACGGCAACGCGCCCTCGACGTGCCGAGCAAGGCCCAGCGCGTCACCGACTACCAGCAGGGCACCGTCAACCAGGCGATGCAGATCGTGGCGTCGATGGGTTTGCACTCCTTCGAGGATCTGCAACCGCACATGCTGCGCCGCCGGATCAACCACGGCACCATCGAGTCCTACGCGGAGATCGTGCAGGGCCTCCGATCGGGTGAGTTGCTGGACGAGCCACCGCAAGACTGGGCGAAGGACTGGGCCGCAGCGGACCCGGACCGCTTCGCCCCGTGAAATCCGCACGCTCCCAGGAGATCTCGTGACCACCATCGCCGACCTGATCATCACCGCACTGGCCGACCACGGCGTACGTCAGGTCTGGGGGTGGTCGGTGACGCCCTCAACCCGGTGACCGACGCGATCCGCCGGGAAGAGCGGATGGAATGGCTCGGCGTACGTCACGAAGAGGCAGCAGCGTTCGCTGCCAGCGCCCAGTCCCAACTGACCGACGACCTGGCCGTGTGCATGGGGACGGTAGGGCCGGGAGCTATTCACCTGCTCAATGGCTTGTACGACGCGAAGAAGTCCCACACCCCCGTCCTGGCGATCTGTGGTCAGGTGCCGCGGGAATCAATGGGCACGGACTTCTTCCAGGAGGTCGACAACGACAAACTGTTCGCCGACGTCTCGGTGTTCTGCCAGACGCTGGTCGGGCCCGAGCAGGTGCCCTATCTGATCGAGCAGGCGGTGAACGCCGCTCTGTCGCAACGAGGCGTGGCGGTGTTGACGCTGCCCGGTGACGTCGGCGGTCTGGAGGTCGACAAGGACACACCGGTGCCGCAGTTCGTGTCGAGCGCACCGACCCTCGTTCCCCAAGCGGCGGCCGTCACGGCCGCCGCAGAAGCCATCAACGCGGCCGCGAAAGTGACGATGCTGGTGGGCATGGGCGCTCGGGGGGCGCGCGATGAGGTGTTGGAGCTGGCGGGACGGTTGAACGCGCCCATGGTGCTGAGCCTCAAGGGCAAGGAAGGCCTGGAGCACGACAACCCCTACGAGATCGGCCAATCCGGGCTGATCGGCAATCCCGCCACGGCTCTCGCTTTCTCGTCGTGCGATGCATTGGTGATGGTCGGCACGGACTTCCCCTACACCGAATTCCTGCCCGAGGGGAAGACGGTCGTGCAGTTGGACGTGCGGGGCGCGCACATCGGGCGGCGGACCCCGGTGACCCACCCGATCGTCGGCGACGCTGCCCTGGGGATCAAGGCGCTGCTGTCCGGACTGGAGCCGAAGACGGACACGGGCCACCTGGATCACGCTCGGACGCTCTATCAGAAGTGGCGGGACGGCCAGGAGCACTTCACCGATCCGGCTTACGAGCGCAAGGGATTCGGGCTGTTGCGCCGCAAGGTCGACAATCCCGACGAACGGATCCGGCCGGAGTTGCTGGCCGCTGCCGTGGACCGGCACGCCACCGACGACGCAATCTTCACCTCCGACACGGGGATGTCGACGGTGTGGCTGTCACGGTTCGTGCGCTTCGGCGAATCGCGGCGGCTGATCGGTTCCTACAACCTGGGCTCGATGGCCAACGCCATGCCGCAGGCCCTCGGCGCGCAGGCCCTGGACCGCGTACGGCAGGTGATCTCCTTCAGCGGCGACGGCGGTCTGTCGATGTTGCTCGGCGACCTGATGACCGCGGTCACCCACGACCTGCCGATCAAGGTGGTGCTCTTCGACAACGGCCGGCTGGGGATGGTGAAGCTGGAGATGGAGCAGGTCGGATTGCCCGAGTTCGGCACGGTGCTGCACAATCCCGACTTCGCCGCTGTCGCCAACGCACTGGGACTCAAGGGGATCCGGGTGACAGAGGCAAAGGACGTGGATTCCGCCGTCGCGGAAGCCCTGGCGCACGACGGTCCGGTACTGCTCGACGTACTCACCAATCCGGACGAGATCTCGGTGCCGCCCAAGCCGACCTTCGCCCAGATGAAGGGCTTCGCGATCGCCAAGAGCAAGGAGTTCGTCGACTCCCCGGAGTGAGGCTCAGGCTTTCAACCACGCCTTGGCTGCGGACAGCAGGGCAGCGACGCCGATCTGAAGTGTGGGAGTGATGACCGGCGCGAAGAAGGGTGAGTGGTTCGAGGGCAACTCCCCCACGATGCGCTGCAGCTCCGCGATGGAGGTGGCGCTCTTGAACAGCGCGGGGTCGGCGCCACCGAGGATCCAGAACGCCAACGGCGCTCCCGCCGCCTCCGCCAGGACGCTGACGTCCTCGCTACCGGTGACCGAACCCGGCTGCGCCTGGATCACCTCCGGCAGGTCGCGCGCGAATGCTTCACGGACCTGAGCCGCTGCGGCATGGTCGTTGACCGCGGCGGGGAAGGACTCGACGTACTCGACGGTCGGCTCTTTGGTCGCACCGCTCGCCATTGCCTCTGCCTTGGTGATCCGCTCGATGGCGGCGACAATGCGGTCGCGCACTCCCCGGTCATACGTGCGCAACGTGAGGCGCAGTTGAGCGGTGTCGGGGATCACGTTGAAGGTGGCGCCGCCGCTGTTGATGGACACCACCGACAACACGGCCATCTCGGTGCCGGCCACCTCGCGGGAGACAATGCCCTGCAGCCGGAGGGTCAGGGCAGCGGCCATCAGGACCGGATCGATGGTGGTCTCGGGTCGTGATCCGTGGCCGCCGGCCCCGAAGAGAGTGATCAGGATGGCATCGGGGGCCGCGAAGGAGGCACCGTCCTGGACACCCAGGAAGCCCGCCGGTGCGGGGGCCACGTGCTGACCGAGCACGACGTCCGGCTTCGGGACGATGTCGAACAACCCGTCCTTGACCATCGCCCCGGCCCCGGCGCCGAGCTCCTCCGCTGGCTGGAAGACCGCGATGAGCGTGCCACTCCACGAGTCATCCGCCGCGAGCGCCCGGACCGCACCGATCAGACAGGTGGTGTGTACGTCGTGCCCACAGGCGTGCATGACCGGCACCGTGTCGCCGTTGGCGGCAGTGGCCGTCCTGGTGCTGGCGTAGGGCAACCCGGTCTCTTCGGCCACCGGGAGGGCGTCCATGTCGGCGCGCAGCAGGACGGTCGCCCCGGCACCCCGGCGCAGGATGCCCACCACTCCGGTACCCCCGATGCCGGTCGTGACCTCGAAACCGGCTTCGGTCAGATGCTCGGCCGCGATTGCGGCGGTCCGCTGCTCCTGGAAGGACAGCTCCGGGTTCAGGTGCAGATCTCGATAGACGTCGGCGAGTTCGGCGTCGGTCAGGGCGGCCATCGTGGACTCCTGGGTAGGTGGTGGATCAGGGCAGGTGTGGGTAGCGGACGATGAGTCGTTTCAACGCAGCGGAGACGACGAGTGCCACTGCCGCAGCGATCAGTGTGTAGCCGATGCGATCGGCACTGCTGTGTACGACGCGGTCGGCCGGCACGGTCAACACCACCAGCGCGAACGTGAGCAGAGCGGCGAAGATCCAGTAGCGGGCGGTTACGTAGGCCATGGCCGTCAGGAGCGCCGCGACGACTCCGACCAGGGTCAGCGTGGTACCCCTTCCCAGTAGCGAGATGACCGCGGTCGCGACGATCGCGCCGAGGACAGTACCCCCAGCCCGTTCCACCGAACGGCTCATCGAGTGTTTCTGGTCCGGTGACAGCACGACCAGCGTCGTGAGCACGACCCACCACACGTTGGTCCCCGGGATCCACGCAATCGCGGCGTACGTCTCGATCGCCAGCAGGAGGGCAAGCACGACTCCGAAGGTCACCAGGTGGGTGGTCAGTGGCGGGTGCGGTTGCGCCAGATCGCCGAGTAGGAAGTGCCCGGTGATCGCGACCCAGAGCCCCCGAAGAGCACGAATCCTGCTGCAGCAGCAGCCGCCGGGACGGTGTTCGCCGGGTGGTCCTGCAGCATCGTCACGTGTGGTGCCGCGATCGCCGCAAGGGCCGCCTGGGTTGCGACATAGGTCGCGGGTACCTCCCAGCCGTGGCGAAAGGACCACGCAACCACCAGACCCAGGACCGCCATGAGCCCGGCGGCCAGCGCGGCGTGCGGGCTGACCAACAGACCGACGAAAACCACCGCAGAAGTCGCGAAGGCGACGCCCAGAGCGACCAGTGACCCGCTGATCAGTGACACGAACGTCGGCAGCACACCGACGTAGACGAGGGTGGCATCGCCGCCCGCCGGGCTGAGGAACACGATGAACAGCGGTGCGAGGCACAGCAGAATGCCCGCTGCATACCGGGCGATCGCTCCGGGCGTTGCCGTCAACGCCATCGGATCACCGCGGACTCAGCCCCAGCCCATGCGCCGCTTGAGAGTGAGCCAGGGCCAGAGGGATCCGGCAATCACACCCGCTGCGAACAACACGATGAACCAGACCCAGCCCGGCATCGACCAGTGCAGGCCGAGGAAGCGCAACGTCGCCGACGCCGTGTTGGAAAAGATGAAGATCAGCGCCAGGACCACGATGACCGCAGCGGCGATCGTACGAGCGTTGATGAAACTGGACCTTTGGTCCTTGGCAACCGGTGATGTGCTCATCAGGCACCCTCCATGGTGTTTGTCATCCCGCGAGGGGCTCACTCAGCTGGGCAGTTTGTCGGCGCCCTCATCAATGACCTCGTCGACCTTATCCTTGCCCTCCCCGACCAGGTCGCCGAGCTTGTCCTTGCTCTCCTCGACGAACTCGCTGACCTTCTGCTTCACGTCGGAGAATTTACCGCCGGTCTTGTCGTCAGCGAAGCCTTCCGTGGCATCGACGGCCTCTGAGAACTTCTCCTGACCCGCTTTCAGAAGCTGCTCGGCCTTTTGCTTGGCGTCATCCAGAAACCCCATGTCAGCTCTCCTTGATCGATTCGATGGGCCAGATCCGCCGACCACGCCGCACGCGCCGCTGGTCGGAACCGGCTGCGCTTTAATGATACGGAGCGTTCCGTAATTGACGCCCGGATGTCGGAAAGTGTCCGATGTCGTGCACACTCCGGAAGAGGGGCCGCCACGTCCGCGTACTTCGCTCGGCGGAGGGCGTGGGAACCGTCCGTCTCGCTCGTACCTCGCGAGCCCTCCTCCCTCATGAGGGCGCCGCGGGCCTCGCTTCGCTCGGCGGAGGGCGTGGGATTCGAACCCACGATGGGCGTAAACCCATAGCGGTTTTCAAGACCGCCGCACTAGGCCACTATGCGAGCCCTCCTTGCCGCCTCTATGAGGCAACTGGGCCATCCTACGGGGGCTGGGCTTCCGGTCGATCGGGGATACTGGGACGGACCTGACGCCTTCGCAGAGGACCACCATGAACAAGCTGACACTGCTCACCGGTGCCGCCATCGGGTACGTTCTCGGCGCCCGCGCCGGACGGCAGCGTTACGAACAACTCAGAACGACGGCCGGCCGGGCGTGGCGCAGCGACGCCGTGCAGGGCCAGGTCGGGAAGGCCACGAACCAGATCAAGCAGAAGGGTCCCGAGGTCGCCGCCGCCGCCGGCCAGGCGGCCGTGCGCGGAGCCGCCGATGCGGCGAAATCTGCTCTAGCAGCAGGGTTTTCGGCCGCAACCACCAACAAGCCGAGCGGACCCGTGCTGCAGGGCGACCTGGCCGACGAGACACCGCTGGTGCGAGGCACGTACGCCGACGGGTCGTCGTACGACGCACCGGGCGAGGACGCACCGCACGAGGTCACCGAGGCGGCTGACAGCGCCCGCTGATCAAGCCCCCTACCGCCCGAAATCCGCGAAATTCCGCCGATATATGGTGGACTGTCGTCAGGACCGCAGAGTCGCGACCCTGTGGCCCGTCGTCAGGTGCCCGGCCACGGGCGCACCCGATAAGAGACAGGACCATCCATGAACCGCACTGACCTCGCGAGCACGATTGCTCAGCGCACCGGCGTCTCCGTCAAGGACGCCACTGCTGTGATCGCCGGCCTGAACGACGTCATCCTCGAGGCGATCGGCCGCGGCGAGAAGATCCAGCTGCCGGGTCTGCTGACCATCGAGCGGGTCGAGCGTTCCGCTCGTACCGGCCGCAACCCGCAGACCGGCGCCGAGATCAAGATCCCGGCGTCGCACGCGGCCAAGATCACCGCCGGCAGCAAGCTGAAGGCTGCCGCCAAGGGCTGAGACCCAGTCCGTCCGTGAAGCGCCCCGCCGGATCCGGTGGGGCGCTTCTGCATCGGCACCGGCGCGCGCCTGCTCACGAACCCGCGCGGCCGTCGTACTGTGCCAGCCGCCGATCGGTCGCGGCGATCTGTGCGGGGTTGTCGACGAATGCGAAGTAGGCGAGGTGGCACAGCCCGATGTGCACCGCGCAGGCCCGCAGCCGCACGTCGAAGAGACCGGCCTGCGGATCACTGCCGGCGAACCGCTGGCGGGCCAGGGCCGGTACGTCGTGCGCGGCCAGACCGGGATGCCACGGCGCCCAGAAATCCAGCCAGGCGATGTCGTAGAGGTAGTCGCCGGCGAAGAGGCAACCCCAGTCGAAGATCGCTTCGATACGTGAGCCGTCGGCGGCAGCGAGCACGTTGCCGTGCAACAGATCCGAGTGAACGAAGCTGCGGGGCGGCTCCACGCCGTCGACCAGCCCGTGCAGGAACTCGAGGCCCGCGTGGAACGAGTGATCCCCGGTCGGCGAGCCTGCCAGCCGTGGTGCCCATCCGCCACCGCGGGCGCTCGGGTCGTCCTGCAGGTCGGTGAGCCACTCGCGCCACGGCCGGGTGACGCCGACGATCGCCGGATCGAATGGCAGATCGAGGCCGCCGGTGTCGACGTCCGCCGGCGCAGCGGCCACTAACGGGACCGCTCGCAGCGCGTCGACCGCGTCGAAGACGTGCGGGAGAGCACGGCCCCAGGCCGACGCGTCCAGATCCTCCAGGAAGACGCCGTACCGGCGGCCGGTCACCATCGCGAACTCGTCGTCGACCGGGAAGATCGCGTACGCCGGCGGTACCGGCAGTTGCGGGCATTCCCATCCGCTGGCCAGCGCGTCCTTGGCGAAATCGTCCAGATGCGATCCGACCCTGACCACGACGGGCGCCTCGGTGCCGTCGACCAGGGCGCTGGCCGTGAACGCCCTCGACCACGCCCCGCTCCGCTCGACCGGCACCAGCGGCCCGACCAGCGGCAGGCGTTCCCGGACGGCCGCAGTCAGACGCTCGGGCGAGATCACCCTCGCAGGCTAGAAGCCTCAAGGGCGCGGCGCGAACCGTTTTCGGGCGCTCAAAGGTCGAAGACAGGCACGGAATGCCTGCCCGGACAGGGGATCCTCCCGGAACCGGAGGGCGGCCCGCAGCTCAGATGTAGACCGCCGGATCGGCGTACGGGTCCAACTCGTCCTTGCCCGGGAACCGCACGGTCGCCGGAATACCCGTGGCGACAGCGGCAGGAGGTACGTCGCGTACCACCACCGCGTTGGCCCCGATCTGTGCGGCCGGGCCGATCCAGACCGGTCCGAGCACGCGTGCTCCGGCACCGATGGTCACGCCGTCGCCCACGGTCGGGTGCCGCTTGACCTTCTGCAGCGACCGGCCGCCCAGGGTGACCCCGTGGTAAAGCATCACGTCGTCGCCGACCTCGGCGGTCTCCCCGATCACGACACCCATGCCGTGGTCGATGAAGAACCGCCGGCCGATGGTCGCGCCGGGGTGGATCTCGACCCCGGTCACGGCACGGGCCGTCTGCGCGGCGAGACGCGCCGGCAGCCGCCAGCGACCGCCGCGCTGCCACATCCCGTGCGCCACCCGGTGCGCCCAGATCGCCTGCAGCCCCGGAGAGGTCAACGCCATCTCCACACGGCCGCCCGAGGCAGCAGGATCACGCTCGATCGCCGCGTCCAGGTCCTCGACCGCACGAGCCCGGGCACGGCGTACCCGACCCAGCACGCCACGCGCGGCAGGCAACGCAGCCGGGTGCTCCGCGACCGGCTCGGGATCACCGAACCGCCCCGGCCCCGAGGGCTGTTCACCTGTCGACGTGCCGTGGTCGACCGCCTCGGCGCGCAGGCGGCGGGTCAGGTGGAGGCTCAACTCAGTCGACCAGACCCTCGAAAAGGATCGTCGACAGGTAGCGCTCGCCGAAGGAGGGGATGATCACGACGATCGTCTTGCCCGCGTTCTCGGGGCGGGTGGCGACCTGGTTCGCGGCTGCCAGCGCGGCGCCGGAGGAAAGCCCGACCAGCAGACCCTCCTGTGTCGCCGCCTTGCGGGCCCACTCCACCGAGGTCTGGGCGTTGACGTCGATGACCTCGTCGTAGATGTCGGTGTTCAGGATCTCCGGCACGAAGTTGGCGCCGATACCCTGGATCTTGTGCGGGCCGGGCTCACCGCCGTTCAGGATCGGCGACTCCTCGGGCTCCACGGCGATGATCTGGACCGAGGGCTTGCGGGCTTTCAGGACCTCGCCGACACCTGTGATGGTGCCGCCGGTGCCGATGCCGGCCACGACGATGTCGACTTCGCCGTCGGTGTCCTTCCAGATCTCCTCGGCCGTGGTCTGACGGTGGATTTCGGGGTTGGCGGCGTTGGCGAACTGGCGGGCAAGTACCGCGCCCCGCTCCTTGACGATCTCGTCCGCCTTGTTGACGGCGCCCTTCATTCCCTCCGAGCCCGGGGTCAGCACCAGTTCGGCACCGAAAGCGCGCAGGAGGGCCCGGCGCTCCTTGCTCATGGTCTCCGGCATCGCCAGCACGACCTTGTAGCCCTTGGCCGCGCCGACCATGGCGAGCGCGATGCCGGTGTTGCCCGAGGTGGCTTCGACGATGGTCCCGCCCGGCTTGAGCTCACCGCTGTCCTCGGCGGCCTTGATGATCGCTGCTCCGATGCGGTCCTTCACCGAGGCACCGGGGTTGCTGTACTCCAACTTCGCCGCGACGATCGCGTCGGAGTCGATGAGGCGGTTGATCCGGACCAGCGGCGTGTTACCGATGGCCTGGGTGACGTCGTCGAGAATCGGCATTGCAGGTCCTTCTCAGCTGAGGCGCAGCACACAACATCCGCCGCGCGGGTTCGTTATAGACATTCCAACACTGTGTTATTGATCGCGCAAACCAATCCCGCACATCGGGCCATCGAGGCGCCTTCCGCCCACCCGGGCCGGGGCGCCGACCAGCGCGGTACACCGCCGATCGGAAGTTACTGGCGGGTAGCGGGTGTCTAGACTATCCCCATGTCAGCACTGCAGATCGTGGCCGCAATCATCGCGCTCGGCCTGAGCGCGATCGCCGTCGTTATGGTCGCGCGCACTGTCGTGGGAATGATCGCCACCTTCCGCGTCGGCCGGCCGGAATCCCGGTCGGATCACCCGGCCGCGCGCACCCGCACGCTGGTGCGGGAGTTCCTGGGTCACACCCGGATGTCGCGGTTGCCGGTGGTCGCCGCAGCGCACTGGATCACGATGATCTCCTTCATCGTGCTGTCCCTTGCGGTCCTGCAGTCCTACTTCCAGATCTTCAAACCCGATTTCGTGCTGCCGATCATCGGGCACTTCTTCCCGTGGGGCTGGATCGTCGACCTGTTGGGGTGGTTCGGCCTGATCGGGATCACGGTCCTGATCCTCAACCGGGTCAAGCGCCACCCGGCGCGAGCACCGGGCAAGGACGGGCGTTACTCGCGGTTCTTCGGCTCGACGTTCTGGCAGGCCTACTTCGTCGAGATCGTCATCCTGGTCGAGATCCTGTGCGTGCTGACGCTGCGAGGACTGGAATACGCGCTCGAGTCCCACGAGGGAGACACTGCCGCGGATGCGCTGCACTACCCGCTGACCGGGTGGTACGGCCAATGGCTGACGCACCTGTCCACGGACAGCCTCAAGCAACTGATCATCGTGATCTCCGCCATCAAGATCATCACCGCGATGGTCTGGATCATGGTCATCGCCAGCAACGTCACGATGGGCGTGGCCTGGCACCGTTTCCTGGCGTTCTTCAACATCTGGTTCAAGCGCCACCCCAAGGGACGTACTTCTCTGGCCGCTCTGCAGCCGATGAAGGTCGACGGCCAGGTCGTGACCATGGAGGCGCTGGAGGACCTCGACGAAGACGCCACGCTGGGGGTCGGCAAGGTCGAGGAGTTCACCTGGAAGGGCCTGCTGGACTTCTCCACCTGCACCGAGTGCGGCCGCTGCCAGAGCCAGTGCCCGGCCTGGAACACCGAGAAGCCGCTGTCGCCCAAGCTGCTGATCATGACGCTGCGCGAACACGCCAACGCCAAAGCGCCCTACCTCAAGGCGGCGCAGGACGCCCGCGCCGGTCTACCGGAAGCGACCACCGCGCTCGCCGAGCTGCCGCTGGTCGGCGAGACCGGGTACGACGTCCTGAACCCCCTGACCGCATACAACCCGCACGGCCCGGATGCCGTCATCGACCAGGACGTGCTGTGGTCGTGTACGACGTGCGGTGCCTGCGTGGAGCAGTGCCCCGTGGACATCGAGCATGTCGACCACATCGTCGACATGCGCCGCTACCAGACCCTCATCGAATCGGCCTTTCCCAGCGAGCTGGGCGGCCTCTTCAAAAACCTCGAGGGCAAGGGCAATCCGTGGGGGATGTCGCCGCGCGCCCGCTTGGACTGGGCCAAGGGACTGCCTTTCGAGGTCAAGGTCTTCGGCCAGGACGTGGAGAACCTCTCCGAGGTGGACTACCTGTTCTGGGTCGGCTGCGCCGGTGCGTACGAGGACCGCGCCAAGAAGACCACCCGCGCCGTCGCGGAGTTGTTGGACACCGCCGGAGTCAGCTTCGCCGTCCTCGGCGACGGGGAGTCCTGCACCGGTGACTCCGCCCGCCGCGCGGGCAACGAGATGTTGTTCCAGGCCCTCGCCAGCCAGAACGTCGAGACGCTGAACGAGGCCGGTGCAACCAAGATCGTGGTGACCTGCCCGCACTGCTTCAACACGCTGAAGAACGAATACCCCCAGCTGGGCGGCGAATACGAGGTCGTACACCACACGCAACTGCTGAACCGTCTCGTACGCGACAAGCGCCTCGTGCCGGTTGCCCGCCCGGACGAGGCCGACGTGTCCGGCGCCGCCTCCACCGCCCCCAGCGTGACCTACCACGACCCGTGCTACTTGGGCCGGCACAACGGCGTCTACGCACCGCCGCGCGAACTCATCGGCTCCCTGCCGGGTGTCGAGCTGCGCGAGATGGAGCGCGCGGGCGAGAAGTCCTTCTGCTGCGGTGCCGGTGGCGCTCGGATGTGGATGGAGGAAAAGCTGGGCTCGCGGATCAACCTCAACCGCACCAAGGAGGCCGTGGCCACCGGAGCGGACCGCATCGCGATCGGTTGCCCGTTCTGCCGGGTGATGATCACCGACGGACTCACTGCGCAGCAGGCCAGCGGCGATGCCCGCCCCGAGGTCGAGGTCGTGGACGTCGCCAACATGCTGCTGGCCGCCGTACGCCGGGGCCAGAGTCCCGAACCCGAGCTGGAGTCCGCGGCAGCGCAGGCCTGAGCCCTCGCCTCGACAGGGTTTGGAACACGCTGCACCACCGCAGCGCCGCCGGAGGGCACCGCCTTCCAAAGCCCGGGTAGTCGATCGGCGCAAGATCCTCGAGGTCAGGTGTGCGGCGGATGGTGCAGGTCGACCGCGAAGAACCGTCGCTCGTGCCACTGCCCGTCGGTCGTGCAACTGAGGGCGGTCACGACCGCATCGTGATCGTAGCCAGTCCATCGTTCGGCGTGCTGACGCTCGTACTCCACCCAGGACTCCACGACGAACTGCTCGATGAGCAGCCCTTCCCGGTCGCCGCTGCGGTACAGCCGCCAGGCCCGTCCTCCCGAACGGCTGCGGGCGCGACGGACCACGCGCATTGCTTCGGTGAAGCGGGCGAAGTGGTCCGGTCGCACCTGGTAGCTGATCGACACCAGCACCGGGCCGTCGTCCGGGCGCGGCTCGAAGATCAGCGTGGGTGTCGCCCAGGCCGTCGACAGTGCCCGATCGAGCCGGCCGGTCATCGGATCCATCGGTAGGACAACGACACTCAGCGCGGCCAGGAGGAGACAACCGGCCGCGACGAACAGTGCCGTCGAGAGTCCGGCCTTGGACGCCAGGGCTCCCCACACCAGCGCACCGATCGACTGCGACCCCATGAAGACCATCAGGTAGACGGCCATGCCGCGAGCGCGGACCCATGCCGGCAGCGTCAGCTGAAGACCGGCGTTCAAGGTCGTCAAGGTCCCGATCCAGGCGATCCCGGCGAAGAGCAGGATGATCAGGGCCAGCCACAACGGTGCACTGGCCGCCGCCGCGGTGGCCGCGCCGAAGACCAGGGCCGAACCGGCCAGAAGGACGTTGGGCGGCAGCTTGCGCAAGGTCGGCATCAGCGCCGCACCGAGCAGCGCTCCGATGCCCAGCACACCCAGCACCACGCCGTACCCGCCGGAGCCCAGCCCCCAGCGGCGGGCGGACAGCGGCAGCAGCGACCACAGCGCGGAGCCGGGAAAGGCGAACAGGGCGGACCGCACCAGGATTCGCTTGACCGTGGGCGCCGCGACCACGTAACGCAACCCGATCCACATCGACGTGGTGAGGTGCTCGCGTTCGAAGAGCCGACGGTCCGGCGGGCGTTTCCAGCGCCACAGGCTCCACAGCAGGACCACGAAGGACAGCGCGTTCAGTGCGAACACCGCCCCCGGGCCGCCGGCCGCCACGAGCAGACCGCCGATCGCCGGCCCGATGGCCCGCGCCGCGTTCACCGTGATCGAGCCCAGCGACGAGGCCGCAGAGATTTGTTCGCGAGGCACCAACTCCGGCTGGATGGCCTGCCAGGCCGGCGCAGTCAACGCACTGCCTGCTCCGAGCAGGAAGGTGATGGCCAGCAGCAGTGCGGGGGTGAGCACGTCCGCCCAGGCCAGCACCGCAAGCAACAGCGCCATCACAGCTGAATAGATGGACAGGCCGATCAACAGGCGGCGACGATCGTAGCTGTCGGCGAAGACCCCGCCCGGCAACGACAACAGCAGAGTCGGCGCCATACTCGCGGTCTGCACCAGCGCGATGATCGTGGGACTGGCCGAGCGCTCCACGAGGAACCATTGGGATCCGACCGTCGCCATCCACATGCCGATGTTGGAGATCAGCTGGGCGATGAACAGGCTGCGGTAAAGACTGTTGCGCAACGGTGCCCACGCCGACTCGGCAGACCCCTGCGAAGCGTCCGAGGAGTCGGCAGTGCTCATCCCACCACTATGAAGGGCGTTGCAGTTCAAAGGTGTAGGTCGTGGCGGTCCCGCCCAGGAAGACCCCGTCCGCCCGCCGGTAGAAATCTTGCGCGGCGATGACGTCGGTGTCGTGGCCCAGCAACGCGTGGGCCCGCTCGGCGTAGCCGTGGGAGTTGTGCGTCGCGAAGTTGTTTGCGGCATCCGCCGGCGCCGCGCAGCTGATCTGCGCCTGGTTGATCCTGTCGGCCGTGTCCTGGTTGTCCGCATGGTGCACCACGTCGCCGTTGATCCCGACGTCCAACCCGTTCACCTGCGCCGGCAGAGCCATCCCGGTGACCGGCGCGGCAAAGGTCACCACTTCGCGGATGTTCAGCTCCTTGGCCAGTTGCGGATCGTGAGCCATGCTGGCAGCGAGAATGCCGCCCTGGCTGTGCCCGGTGAGCATGACCGGCTCGCTGCCCGGTTGCACACCGGCTTGTCGTTGCGCCGAGGAAAGCGCCTGTTGCACAGCTGGTTTGAGAGTCGACGACATCCCGGCCATCAGCCGGAGGTTCGCGGTGAGGTCGGCCGGGTTCTCCTGGGAGACCGGCGACCACTGAGCCGTCCCCGGGATACTCACGATCCACGCACCCGTGCCGTCGGGTTGCTGGACATGACGCACCAGGATGCGCTCGCGGTCCGCCGGTGACTTGCCGGCGACGTTGATGTCGTCGACCAGACCGCCGAGATCCGTCGGCCCGGCGCCGGTCGGAACACGGGACGGGATCTGGTTGACGGTCAGCGGGTTTGAGTCCTTGAAAAGACCGAGCACCTCACCGGTTGTCACGATCCCGGTCAGTTGTTGCTCGGTGGACAGCAACTCCATGCCGGGGGATTCAGCGAGGTGTGCAGCAGCAGCACCAGGTTGCCGGTCAGGCCCTCTGTGCCGGGGATGATGTCGTGGTCGATGCCGACCTGCCGGGCGCCATAGTTGACGACGGTGCCGACCAGTTCGTACGGCACCGACACCGGCAGCATGGCCTGTTGCACACGCAGCATCAGCTCCCGGGTAGCGGCCTCCCGCGCGTCGTAGAGGTCCGCGGCCAGGCGCACCAACCGGGCCAGTGTCTCGATGCGCAGGGTCAACGCACCGACACCGGTCGGCCCCGCCGTCAGTGCCGCCGCCTGGCAGGTGATGTCCGCGGCTGAACCGGGCGACAGGACGGCACCGGTCACCGGCAACCGCAGCAGCACCGCCGTCAGCCTGATCACCGTGTCGCGGGCGACATCGCCGCTGCGATCGAGCAGATCGGCCGCAGTCCGTAGACCGGCCGTGTCGGCCGCGACGGACTGCGAACCGCCGCTGCTGGTGCAGAACCCGGCACCGTCGGCAGGCGCCGTGAGCGGTGGGCGGGTCGGTCGTGGCTGACCGGGGACCCCGGCGAACAGGTGATGGGTGTCGATGTCGCTCATGCCGCCTCCCTTGTGAAGATGGGGTCGCAGATGGCGTTCAACATGGCTTGCAGGGACAACGCGCTCACCGGCTCGCACATCAGCTCCCCTTGTCCGGCCGGTGAGAGCAATCCCCATCCGGAGCGCAACGCGATGGCGTTGAGCATGCACACGACCGCACCCGGCAACCCCTCTGACCGAAGTTGCTGAGCGGTTCCGATACCGGCCGCGCCGACCTGTCCCGGGCCTAGCACGGTGACGGTCAGTTGGCCGCTGGCACCGAAGGCGAAGTCCCGCAACCACTGCGGGACGAGCTCCCACCCCGTGAGCCCGAGCGCGGCGTCGACCCGTGCGGGATCAGCGCAGCGGATCGCCTCGGCGACCAGCAGCGCATCTGCTGCATCGATCGGACCGTGCGTCGTCACCGGGAGGCAGTCGCTGAACCGCAGTTCGGCGTCGGTCTCGATGGTCAGCTGCAGATCGATGAGTTCGGTCACCAAGGACCACGCCGGGCCGCTGCCGATCAGGGCTGACGGGATCCGATGCGGCAGGCCGCCGCCGGGAGGCAAGCTGAATCGTACTGAGTCGTATTCACGTTCGCGTCCGCCGGCCAGCACAACCTCCGTCGCCGCGGCCGTGTGCGCACTGGCCACCAGGAACGTACGCCGCTGCGCACCGATCAGGGAAAGAGCGTCCCACCAGGTCAGGTCCGACTCACGGACCAGATCGCTCACGACGCTCCGCCCGGAAGCAACAAACGCACCGGACTGACGACCTGGGTCAGTCCCGTGAGGAAGCTCTCGTGATCCTCGACGTGCCGAGCGTGGGACAGCAGTGTGTCGTGCAGCCGCTCCAGGTCGCCCGACAGCCGGCGGTAGTCGTCGCAACCCTCCCGTAGCTTCGAATGGTATTGCGCTGCAGCCGAACCCGACCAGTGCACTGTCGCGCGCCCGGCGACCCGAACCCCTTCGTCGCGTAAGTCTTGCGCCATCGTGGCCACTGCGCGTGCCACCTCGCGAATGGTCTGTGCATCGTCCATGCGAGGAACGCTAGGCAACCGCGGGGTAGGCGCGCAGAGCTCGGCTACCGCAGCTGTGGACAACCCCTCAGACGGTGACGGACTCGTCCTCGTCGGTGACGGCGGCACCTTCGAACTGCGCCATGTAGAGGTTGTAGTAGGCGCCACCGGCCGCGAGCAACGCCTCGTGACTGCCTTGCTCGACGATGCTGCCGTCCTCCATCACCAGGATGGTGTCGGCGTCCCGGATCGTCGAAAGCCGGTGTGCGATCACGAAACTCGTGCGGTCGGAGCGCAATGCCGTCATGGCGTCCTGCAACATGACCTCTGTGCGCGTGTCCACCGAACTCGTGGCCTCGTCCAGGATCAACAACGCCGGGTCGGCCAGGAACGCCCGGGCGATGGTGATCAGCTGGCGCTCCCCGACCGACAAGTTGGCCGCTTCGTCGTCGATCACCGTGTCGTAGCCATCGGGCAGCGACCGCACGAACCGATCCACGAACGTCGCTTGCGCAGCGGCCATGATCTCGTCCTCGGTCGCGTCGAGCCGGCCGTAGGCGATGTTCTCGCGGATCGTCCCGCCGAACAACCAGGTGTCCTGCAGCACCATGGCGATCCGGGACCGTAGCGCGGCCCGGGGCACCGACGCGATGTCCACGTCGTCCAATGAGATCCGACCGCTGTCGATGTCGTAGAAGCGCATCACCAGGTTGACCAGAGTCGTCTTCCCGGCACCGGTGGGGCCGACGATCGCGACGGTCTCACCCGGCTGCACGCTCAGGTTGAGGTCGTGGATGAGTGGCTTGGCCGCGTCGTACCCGAAGGTGACGTCCTCGAAGGTGATCTTGCCGCGCACGTCCGGCAGGTGGCCCTGCGCGTCGGCGGGCTCGTCGGGGGCGTCCAGGACCTCGAACACCCGCTCGGCGCTGGCGACTCCGGACTGCATCAGGTTGACCATCGACGCCAACTGGGTCAGCGGCTGGGTGAGTTGGCGGGTGTACTGCACGAAGGCCGTCACGTTGCCCAGCGTCATGGACCCGGCGGCCACCTGCAGCCCGCCCAGAACGCACACCGCGACGTACTGCAGGTTGCCGACGAACATCATGATCGGCATCATCAGCCCGCTGATGAACTGGGCCTTCCAGCTCACGTCGGCCAGTTTGTCGTTGGTGGTCTTGAACGCTGCCTCGACCTCCGGGCCGCGGCCGAACACCTTGACCAGTTCGTGCGCGGTGAAAGTCTCCTCGATGCGGGCATTGAGCTGGCCGGTGGTGGCCCACTGAGCCACGAAGAGTTTCTGCGAGCGCTTCATGATCTGGCCGGTGAGCACCAGGATCACCGGAATCACCA
Organism: Branchiibius cervicis; assembly: GCF_042661605.1. Taxonomy (NCBI): domain Bacteria; kingdom Bacillati; phylum Actinomycetota; class Actinomycetes; order Micrococcales; family Dermacoccaceae; genus Branchiibius; species Branchiibius cervicis. The sequence continues at coordinate 114,186 of NZ_JBHSWJ010000002.1, read as the reverse complement.
GCAGCGCGATGAGCGTCAGCCACCACGAGATCGTGAACATCATGATGATCACACCGACAACGGTCAGCAGATTGACCAACAGCTGGCTCAGGGTCTGCTGCATCGACTGACCGATGTTGTCGATGTCGTTGGTGACCCGGGAGAGCAACTCACCGCGCGGGCGCGAGTCGAGGTACTTCAACGGCAAGACGTTGATCTTGTCCTCGACGTCCTTGCGCAGCCGGTTCATGGTCTGCTGCACGGCGTAGTTCAGCAACCGCGCCTGGATGAATTGCATCGCACCGGCGAGCAGGTAGAGGCCGAGCACGATGAGCAGGATCGTGCCCACGGCACCGAAATCGATCCCGGCGCCGGGTACGAAGTGCTCCATCTTGGCGATCATGTCGGCGAAGGTGTTCTCACCTCTCGCGCGTAGACCGTCCACCACCTGCTGCTGGGTCGTGCCGGCGGGAACACGGACGGCCTTGCTGACCGCACCGCTGAAGATGCGGTCCACCGCCATGCCGAGCACCCGGGGCCCGACGACACTCAGCGCGACCGAGCCGATGGACAACAACAGGATCGCAATCAGCGAAACCCGGTGTGGCGCCAGCAGTTTGAACAACCGGACGGCAGAACCCTTGAAGTCCTTGGTCTTCTCCCCGGGCCGACGCCCATCCCCGGGCCCCGGGTCGGACGGGTCGGCGGGCGCTGCGTAGTGGTGTCCTCCTCGTCACTCACGCCGCATCCACCCCCAGCTGGGACTGCACGATCTCGCGGTACGGCGTGCAGCCGGCCAACAGCTCCTCGTGCGTCCCGAGGCCGACGGACTGACCGTCCTCCAGGACCAGGATCTGATCGGCCTCGGTGATCGTCGAAACCCGTTGCGCGACGATGAAAACCGTGGCCTCGCGCGTGACCGGCTTCAGCGCGGTGCGCAACCGGCGGTCGGTCTGCAGATCCAGCGCGGAGAACGAGTCGTCGAACAGGTAGATCCGCGGCTGGGCGACCAGTGCCCGCGCGATGCACAGTCGTTGCCGCTGCCCGCCGGAGACGTTGGTGCCCCCTGGGAGATCGGCGCCTCGAGTCCACCGTCGAGCTTGCGCACGAAGTCCGCCGCCTGGGCGACCTCGAGGGCGTGCCACAACTCCTCGATCGTCGCGTGCGGGTTGCCGTACCTCAGGTTGCTGGCAACGGTCCCGGTGAACAGGTAACCCTTCTGCGGGACGATGCCGATGTGCCCCCACAACTGGGTGGGCTCGAGGTCGCGGACGTCGACTCCGTCGACCAGGACCGACCCGTCCGTGGCGTCGAACAATCGCGCGATCAGCGACAGCAATGTCGACTTGCCCGAGCCGGTCGAACCCATGATCGCGATCGTCTGCCCCGGTCGAGCGGACAGCGAAATGTCCTGCAGTACCGGCGCATCCGCTCCCGGGTACTGCATCGAGGCATGGCGGAGTTCCACCTCTCCGCGCAACCGCGACGGGGTGATCGGGTGCGCGGGCGGGACGACTGAGGGCTCGGTGTCCAACACCTGGGTGATCCGGTCGGCGGACACCGAGGCCCGCGGGATCATCATGAACATGAAGGTCGCCATCATGACGGCCATCAGGATCTGGATCAGATAGGTCATGTAGGCCGACAAACTGCCGATCTCGACGTCCCCGGCATCGACCTGGTGGGCACCGAACCACCAGACCCCCACCGTGGAGAGGTTCATGATCGTGAAGACGATGGGAAACATCGACATCATCAGCCGGCCCACCCGGATCGAGGAGTCGGTCAGCTCATCGGTCGCGACCCCGAACCGCGCGGTCTCGAACGGCTCCCTGGTGAACGCCCGGATGACTCGGACGCCGGTGAGGTGCTCGCGCAGGATCCGGTTGACGGTGTCGAGCCGGGCTTGCACCATCCGGAAGCCGGGCACCATCTTGCGCACCACCAGGGCGATGGCCACCCCCATGATCCCGACCGCTAGCGCCATCAGCCAGGACAATCCCGGGTCGGTGCGTACCGACATGATGATCCCGCCGGCCATCATGATCGGCGCCGACACCATCAAGGTCGCGCCCATCAGCACCAGGAGCTGCACCTGCTGGACGTCGTTGGTGCTGCGAGTGATCAGCGACGGCGCGCCGAACGTGTTGACTTCGCGGGCCGAGAACCGACCGACGGCGTGGAAGACGCTCCCCCGGATGTCCCGGCCGACCGACATCGCGAGGCGGGCGCCGATGTAGGCCGCCCCGATCGCGGCGAACACCTGCACCACGCTGATCGCCAACATGATGCCGCCGGTGTGCGTGATGTAGCCGGAGTCGCCGCGGGCAATGCCCTTGTCGATGATGTCGGCGTTCAGGGTCGGCAGGTAGAGGTTGGCCGCGACGCTGATCAACTGCAACACGATCAGGGCCGCGACGTACCCCAGGTAGGGCGCGAGACTGTCCCGGATGAGTCGCAGCAGCATGGTCCCTGCAGCATATGGATCGCTACCGACAGATTGCTATGCGGATTGTCATACCCCGCCCAACCGGGCCGACAGGAACGCGGCGGTCCGGGCGTGCCACTGGGTGGGCCGACGCAGCATCGCGTGACCGTCGTGGATGCTCTCGAAGGTGGCGTCCCCGCCCAGAGCCTCCACGCGGCGTACCAGCTCCTCGGAGGTGCGCGCATCGGTCACCCGGTCCTCGTCCCCGTGCAGGACCAGCAACGGGGTGCCGGCGAAGGACGCCGCCGGGTACCCCTCGGCATACCAGGGCGCCAAGCCGACCACCGCTCGCACCCGCTCATCGGGCGCTAGTTCCAACGCGACCCGGCCGCCCATCGAGTGACCGACGAGAGCGATGGGTACGCCGGGGTGGCGCCGGCCCAGCTCGTCCAGGGCCCAGCGCGCATCGAGGACCGGGGATCGACGTACGCCGTTCCAGCCCTTCACCGCGTAACGCAACACGGCGGGGTGCACCAGACCGTGAGTACGCCGCCGCAGCGCCGCCGCGAACGGGACCATGACCAGGATCGGCGGATGCAGGCGACCGACCTCGTGGTCGCTGAACGGCGAACCCCGTGGAGCATCAGGGCGATGGCATCGCCGGGGGCGACCTTGCGCGGCACGCTCAAATAGGCGTTTGCGCCGTCATGGGCCGGACCGGTGAGAGACCGGCGCCGGTCAGACATCCGACTTGTGGAAATTCTGGTAGGAGCGGCTGGCGGTCGGACCGCGCTGGCCCTGGTAGTGGGAGCCGTACTTCGCTGAGCCGTAGGGGTTTTCGGCGGGCGAGGACAACTGGAAGAAGCACAGCTGACCGATCTTCATGCCCGGCCACAGTTTGATCGGCAGGGTCGCCACGTTGGACAGTTCCAACGTGACGTGCCCACTGAAGCCGGGATCGACGAACCCGGCCGTTGCGTGGGTGAGCAACCCGAGACGACCCAGACTGGACTTGCCCTCCACACGTGCGGCGACGTCGTCGGGCAGGCTGACCTGCTCGTACGTCGAGCCGAGGACGAACTCCCCCGGGTGCAGCACGAAGGGCTCGCCATCAGCGCATTCGTGCGCCCGGGTCAGCTCCTCCTGCTCGGCCGCGGGGTCGATGAAGGGGTACTTGTGGTTGTCGAACAGCCGGAAGTAGCGGTCGAGACGGATGTCGATACTCGAGGGCTGGATCATCCCCGGGTCGAACGGGTCCAGCGCGACCCGGCCGGCATCGATCTGGGCGCGGATGTCGCGATCAGAGAGCAGCACCCGCTCAACCTACCCTGCGTTTCGATGATCAACGGCTCGCGGGTTAGACTCTCGCACTGGCTGGTCGGGGCGATCCTCCGGCCGCCGTACGCGGGCGTAGCTCAATGGTAGAGCGCCAGCTTCCCAAGCTGGACACGCGAGTTCGATTCTCGTCGCCCGCTCCAACCATCAAGCCCGCCCGCGCGGCCGCTAGTGCTCCGGCGGGATCACGAAGCTGGCGAGGTGCTCACCGTCCACGGTGAAGATACCGGTGGACTCTCCGGTAAAGACGCTGCTGCGCCAGTCGAATCGGACGGTGGTGACAGCGCCCTCAGTCTTGGCTGAGCGAATCTGCATCTGGGCGCCAGCGCCGATCGCGTCCGAGCCGGCCCACTGGCGGACCCGCTGCGAGCCGCGGTATTCCGTGCCCCAATCGCTGATCAGGCCGTCGGGGAGGAAGAGGGCCACGAACCCCTCTGTATCCGCTTCGTTGATCGCGGCGACAAATGCCGAGACCGGTGCAGGTACGTCGATCTGCTCAGTCATGCTCGCTCCTTGCGTGAGGTGGGGATTCAGCGGGTGGTGTAGCCACCGTTGGGGAAGAGGATCTGACCGGTCAGCCAGCCGCCATCGGTCGCCAGGAACAGCACGATTGGCGCGATATCTTCGATCTCGGTGAGCCGGTTGCCCATGGCCTGCGATTTGTGGAACTCAACGCGCTCCGGGGTCTCCTGGCCGTAGAAGAACGGGGTGTCCATCGGGCCGGGGGCGATCACGTTGACCGAGATCATTCGGTCGGCGAATTCCTTGGCTGCGGCCCGGGTGAAGTCCTCGACGGGGGCCTTACCGCCCGCGTAGGTGGAGTAACCGTCGGTGAAGGCGTTCAGCAGCGAGGTCGCAATCGTGATGATCCGGCCACCATCGGCCAATCGCTTGCCGGCCTCCTGGATGAAGAAATACGCAGCCTTGGCGTTGATGTCGAACATCGCGTCGTACTCGTCTTCGGTGGTCTCGACGATCGGCTTGCGCAGCACCTTGCCAACGGTGTTGATCGCGACGTCGATCATGCCGAGTGCTGCTTCGGCGTCGGCGAAGAGCGTCGCGACATTCGCCGGGACAGTCAGGTCACCGGTCAGCAGGACGCCCTTGCCGCCAGCCTCCTGCACCGCGGCCAAAGTCTTCTCGGCCTCGGGTCGGGTCTCGGGCGAGTTGTAGTGGATGGCCACGTTGGCACCAGCCTTCGCTGCGTCGCGGCTGATCAGCCCGCCCAAGTTCTTAGCGCCTGCTGCCACCAGGACGTTCTTGCCGGTCAAGTCGTATGAGTTGGCCATGGGTTCTCCTCGTTATCTATCTCGCTGCTACACCATGTGTGTATCACTTAGATACTGTTAATGTAGCACTGTGATAGAGACCGTCAAGTCGGCGTCCCCCGGCAACCGGGACCAACTCCTGGACGCCGCTGCTGCGCGCATCGAAGCCCACCCCGGGGAGGAGCTCTCGCTGCGCGCCGTGTGTGCCGATGTCGGCGTGAAGATGCCGACGCTCTATCACTACTTCGGCTCCAAACAGGGCTTGGTCGATGCCGTCGTGGCTCGCCACTTCGAGCGGTACCGCGCTCTCAAGGCTGAGCAGAAACCGTCGTCCAATGCCATCGATGACATCTCCGCCGGCTGGGATCAGCACGTCGAATTCGGGCTAAGAAGCCCCGCGATCTACGCGTTGATGTGGCAGGTCGTACCCGGGCATCGCACGCCTGCCGCGGAGCAGGCGCTCGCGGCACTCCTGCAGCAAACCCGCCGGGCGGCGGCGACGGGGCGACTGGTCGTCAGCGCCGAGGAGGCGGCCGACCACGTGCTGTCCTCCTGCGTGGGCGTCACGCTCTTCCTCATCACGTCCGCGGATCACCCGGCCGGACTGTCCGACCAGGTGCGGGACGCCACGGTAGCCGCGATCACCGGTCAGGCAATCGAGCGGGACCGCGTCGCGCCGGCGCAGCTGGCCGCAGACCTCGCCTCAGCCCTGCGAGCCAGCCCCCGCGACGCACTCGGCGCCGAGGAGAACGCCCTGTTGATTCGCTGGCTGGACACCATCTCGCGCTGAAACGGTGCGAAATGAATCACATCGAGACAAAATGCGCCAGTCTGCCGCATGCGCGAAGGCGACGGCTCTAGGGTTTTGCCCGACAGCTTGAGCACTATCTCTCAGGGGGACCCCATGCACGATTTCTGGCAATTCCTTCTCTACGCCCTGTATATCTTCTTCTTCATCGCCTACCTGCTGGTGATGTTCCAGATCATCACCGACCTCTTCCGCGACCGGGAGAGCAGCGGCTGGGCCAAAGCGATCTGGGTGCTTTTCCTGATCCTCTTCCCGGTGCTGACCGCGCTGGTCTACCTGATCGTCAAGGGCAAGGGCACGGCCGAACGGCAGGCCGGCGCCGCCCAAGCGGCCGAGCAGCAGACCCGTGAGTACGTCCGCGAGGTCGCCGGTCGCAACCCGGCTCAGGAGATCGCCGACGCCAAGGCGCTCTTGGACTCCGGCACCATCTCCCCCGAGGAATACGAAGTCCTGAAGGCCAAGGCGCTCGCCTGATCCCTGCACAGACAAACCCTCCCGGTCGCGCTGACGGGAGGGTTTGTCTCTTGCCCGGATCAGACCTGCAATCCCAGATCCGCGATCGACTTCTCCCGCATCTCCACTTTGCGGACCTTGCCGGTCACCGTCATCGGAAATTCCTCGACGATCGTCACGTAACGCGGGATCTTGTAGTGCGCCAACTGGCCGGTCGCGAACTCGCGCAGGAGTCGGCGGTGAGCGGCGCCGTACCCTCCCGCATCCGGATCCACGCGCACAACTCCTCGCCGTAGCGCTCGTCGGGCACCCCGATCACCTGGGCGTCCACGATGTCGGGGTGGGTGTAGAGGAACTCCTCGATCTCGCGGGGATAGATGTTCTCCCCGCCGCGGATCACGATGTCCTTGATGCGCCCGGTGATCTGCACGTACCCGTCCTGCCCCATGACCGCGATGTCACCGGTGTGCATCCACCCGTCGCGCAACACCTCGGCCGTCTTCTCCGGCTGCTCCCAGTAGCCGATCATCACCGAGTAGCCCTTGGTGCACAGTTCGCCCGGCTCCCCGCGCGGGACGGTGTCGCCGGTCAACGGGTCGACGACCTTGATCTCCAACTGCGGCCCGACCCGCCCCACGGACCCGACCTTGTGCTCGAACGAGTCGTCCACCCGGGTCTGGGTGGAGACCGGTGAGGTCTCGGTCATGCCGTAGCAGATCGTCATCTCCTCGATGCCGACCGCGATCACCTTCTTCATCAACTCCGCCGGGCACGGCGAACCGGCCATGATTCCGGTGCGCACCGTGGACAGGTCGTAGTCGGCGAAGTCGGGCAGCGACCATTCGGCGATGAACATCGTGGGCACCCCGTAGAGCGAGGTGACCTTCTCCTCCTGTGTCGCCTCGAGCGTCAACGCAGGGTCGAAGGCCGGCGCCGGGATCACCATCGTGGAGCCGTGCGTGATGCACGCCAGGTTGCCCATCACCATCCCGAAACAGTGGTAGAACGGCACCGGGATGCACACCCGATCGGCCTCCGTGTAGCCACACAGCTCGCCGACGAAGTAGCCGTTGTTGAGGATGTTGCGATGGCTGAGCGTGGCGCCCTTGGGGAATCCCGTTGTGCCGGACGTGTATTGGATATTGATCGGGTCGGTGTTGGTCAGCGCTGCCTGGACCTGCGCCAAGTCTTCCGCGCTGCGCCGGTCGGCGCCGGCCAGGAGTGCGTCCCACGACTGTGTGCCGATCAGGACGACCTGCTCGAGATCGGGTACGTCCGCCCGCACCTGATCGATCATCGCCGCGTAGTCGCTGGACTTGAAGCTCGGTGTCGCCACCAGCATCCGGACCCCTGCCTGGCCGAGCACGAAGCCCAGCTCATGGGTCCGGTACGCCGGGTTGATCGTCACCAGGATGGCGCCGACTTTCGCCGTGGCGAACTGGGTGATCGTCCACTCCGCGCAGTTCGGCGCCCAGATTCCGACCCGGTCGCCCGGCTGGATGCCCGCGGCCAGGAACCCGCGGGCGGCCCGATCGACGTCGGCCTGCAACTGCGCCCAGGTCCAGCGGCGGCCGGTGGCGCACTCGACGAGAGCCTCACGATCGGCGTACCTGCGCGCGGTCTGATCAAAGGTGTCCCCGATCGTGGCCTCGATCAGCGGGACGTCGGTCTCTCCGGCGGCGTAGGACGGGTCACTACTCACGAACGGCTCCTTCGGATGTGATGCGGGACACATCCGAGTATGCGCTCAGGCGAGTTTGGGTGGGTCCATCAGCCGTGAGGCGAGGATGCGGATCGCAAGTTCGTACCCCAGCACTCCGGCACCGACGATGATGCCGTCCGCAATGTCGGACAAGTAGGAGTGCGCCCGGAACTCTTCTCGCGCATGCACATTCGAGATGTGCACCTCGATGAAGGGGATACCGACGCCCTTGAGTGCGTCACGGATGGCGATGCTGGTGTGCGTGTAGGCGCCGGCGTTGATGACGATGCCCTTGTACGTGCCGCGGGCTTCCTGGATCAGGTCGACGAGGGTGCCCTCGTGGTTGGACTGCTGCCAGGTCGTGCGGACGCCGAGTGTCTGCGCGACCTCCTGGGTCCGCTTCTCGACGGATTCGAGGGTGTCGCGGCCGTAGACACCGGGCTCGCGAGTGCCGAGAAGATTGAGGTTCGGACCGTTGAGCACCAGCACGTCGATGGACATGGCCTCAGGATAGTGACGGCGTGTTGACCGATTCGGCGGACAGCCGAGGGGGTCGTGCGGATACTTGCATTTATGTTCACATCTCGTCGCATCGTCGCGGCTACCGTCACCGCAGGATTCCTCGTCAGCCTCTCCGCCGCATTGCCCGCCGAGGCTAAGGCGCCCGCGAAGCCCCCGGTCTTCGCCAATTGCAGCAAGCTGAACCAGAAGTTCCCCCACGGCGTGGGCAAGACGGGCGCCAAGGACCACGTCTCGGGCAAGTCGAAGCCGGTGAAGAACTTCACCGTCAACAACGCCATTTACAACGCGAACAAGAAGCTGGACCGCGACAAGGACGGCATCGCCTGCGAGAAGCGCTGATCGGGTAGGGCGCCGGGGATAAGGTCGGGTTATGAGCTCCGACCGAGGTGACGAAACGAGCGCTCGCGAGGCCCGGAGCCGAGGACAGAGGAGCGACCGATAGCCATGAGCCTGGATCGACCCCAAGCCCCCGATCCCTACGAGCGGATGCCGAAGCTGCCGGCGTTCACGCTGACCAGTGCTGACATCACCCCCGGTGAACCCCTCGACAAGGACTTCTCGGTCGACGGCGAGGGCGTCTCACCGCAGTTGAGCTGGAGCGGATTCCCCGCAGAGACAAAGTCATTCGTGGTGTCGTGCTATGACCCGGACGCGCCGACCCCGGACGGTTATTGGCACTGGACCCTTGTCGACGTCCCCGCCACGGTGACCTCGCTGGAGCGCGGTGCCGACATCCCGGACGGCGCATTCGTCGTCGCGGGCTCGGGCGGCACGAAGGGATTTGAGGGTGCCGGGCCGCCGGAGGGCGACGTACCGCATCGCTACTTCTTCGCGGTGCATGCCGTCGGCGAGGAGTCACTCGGCGTCGATGACTCGGTCACGCCGACGGTGGTCGCGTTCAACCTGGCTTTCAAGGGCATCGGCCGGGCTGTGCTGATGGGCACCTACCAGCGCTGATCGTTCGTATCCCTGCAACACAGGGACTCTCGACCCACGGCGGCGGGTTGCCCAGGCCGCACCCCCGCAACACAGGGACTCTCGACCCGCTGCCGGCGGGTCACTCGTGGACAGCGCAGTCAGCGCACACCCCGAGCAGCGCCGCATGCGAACGGTCGATCGCGAATCCGTACCGCTCGGAGGCGTTCCGGGCGATCTGGTCCAACCATTCGGCCGGCACGTCGAAGAACTTCTCGCAGCGCTCGCACTGCAGATGAGCGTGCTGCGGCGCGCTCTGCGCCAGGTGATAGATCGTCGCGCCGCTGGGCACGTGCGTGTGCGTGACCACCCCGCAGTCCGACAACGCCTGCAACGAGCGGTAGACGGTGGCGCGGTGCACTCCGGGCTCACGATCGGCGACCTGCGTTGCGATAGTCTCCGCGTCCAGATGCCGCGGGTCGTCGCGCAGGACCGCGAGGATCGCGCGACGGGCCGGCGTCACGCGCTCACCGTGGGCGCGTAACTGCGCGATCGCCTGCTCCACCTCGCTCATGACCCCGTCGGCTCCAGACCGGGATCGGCGCGACGAAGCAGGGGACCCAGGGCCATCGCCAGTTTCGAGGCGACGCTGGCCTGCTGCACGCCGTACTGCGCCAGATGGTCGGCGACCTCGTCCAGGAAGTCCATCCCGCCGCTGACCAGCTCGACCTCGAGCTCGTGCCAGTCGCTGTCCAACTGGTCATCGAGCAGGTTGTGGGTGCTCACGTGGTCATCGCACAGGCAGGCCAGATGGACCTCGCCGGCCAACAGATCCCGTTCCACCCGGTGGGTGCGGACCTCGCAGACCGGCACCAAGGCGGCCGAGCCGAGCAGGTGGCGCACCTGGTCGCGGAACTGCGCCGGCGGCGCGTCGTCCGCACCGAAGGGCATCCACTCCTCCATCCGGGCATCGCTCGAGCGTGGGAGTTTCAGATGCCAGCCCTCATCGGGTCCGCCCTCGCGGCGCCGCAAGGTGATCCCGTGTGAGGCCAGATCGAGAGTGGGGGTGTCGTAGTAGGTGGCCTGAAGGAGGTACCGCCGCTCATTGCTCACCTGGCCAACGCGCGGCCACTCGCCCGGCTCGGGCACCAAACCGTCGTCGGCGAGGGTGAACTTGCGCTCGATCTCCAGATGAACGGCCGGGGCGGTGTGGTCCTCGCCCGGCCCGAGGAGCGACCCGGCCAGCCACTCGGCGTACGCCGGACTGACCTGGGTGAGCGGGCTCGCCACGATCTCGGGCACGTCGTAGGAATGCAACGCGGTCACGCGCTCGGCCAGTTGGTCGAACAATCCGGCCCGTGAGGTCACGACGGCGACGGCTTCGGTGGCGGTCTCGACCTTGCCGTCCCAGCGGTAGGTGGAGTGCACCCCGGGCGTGACCTGCACGCACGCCGCGAGCCGCTCGGCGACCAGCTCAGCGGCCAGTTGCTCGGCCTCCTCGAGGGTCGGGCACGCCACCCGGACCTGGATGAAGGGGTCGACTCGTCCTGCTGCTGACTCACACCACCATCATCCCCGATGCGACGTGGATCACGGCACCACCGCGGGCGCAGACCACCGGGTTGCAGACATTACTCGTGAGTAGGACAATGATTACTGGCCAGTAACATCGCCTTCTGAGGAGCCGCATGTCCCATTACAAGTCCAACCTGCGCGACATCGAGTTCAACCTTTTCGAACTCCTGGGCCGTGACGAGGTCCTCGGCACGGGCCCCTACGCCGACGTCGACGCCGACACCGCCCGCGAAATGCTCCAGCAGCTGGTGACTCTGGCCGAGAACGACCTCGCCGAGAGCCTGCTGGACTCCGACCGCAATCCGCCGGTGTACGACCCGCAGAGCAAGACCGTTCAGATCACCCCGTCCTTCAAGAAGTCCTACCAGTCCTACGTCGACTCCGGCTTCTGGGCGATGGACCTGCCCGAGGAGCTGGACGGCACGGTGACCCCGCCGTCGCTGCAGTGGGCCAAGAACGAGCTGTTGCTGGGCGCTAACCCGGCGGTCGCGATGTACGGGTCCTCCTACATGTTCGCCAAGCTGCTCTACGTGCTGGGCAACGACGACCAGAAGAAGATCGCCAAGCTGATGGTCGAACGCGGCTGGGGTGCCACGATGGTGCTGACCGAGCCGGACGCCGGCTCCGACGTGGGCAACGGCCGTACCAAAGCCGTCCAGAACGACGACGGCACCTGGAACATCACCGGCGTGAAGCGGTTCATCACCTCCGGCGAGAACGACATGGTCGAGAACATCATCCACTTCGTGCTGGCCCGCCCCGAGGGCGCGGCGCCGGGCACCAAGGGCCTGTCGCTGTTCATCGTGCCGAAGTTCAACATCGACCTGGAGACCGGCGAGCTGACCGGCCGCAACGGTGCCTGGGTGACCAATGTCGAGCACAAGATGGGCCTGAAGGTCTCCACCACCTGCGAGATCACCTTCGGCGACAAGGAGCCGGCGGTCGGCACCCTCTTCGGAGACGTCCACGACGGCATCGCGCAGATGTTCCGCGTCATCGAGAACGCCCGGATGCTGGTGGGCACCAAGGCGATCGCCACCTTGTCGACCGGTTACCTGAACGCGCTGGAGTACGCCAAGGTGCGGGTCCAGGGCGCCGACATGCTCAACCCGGCGAAGGATGCGCCGCGGGTCACGATCACCCACCACCCCGACGTACGTCGCTCGCTGATGTTGCAGAAGGCGTACGCCGAGGGGCTGCGGGCACTGGTGCTCTACACCGCCAGCCAGCAGGACATCGTGGACGCTGACTTCATCGCCACCGGCAACGAGCACCCGGCCGACGGCACTCCGGCAGCAATGGCGGCGCGCCTCAACGACCTGCTGCTGCCGGTCGTCAAGGGCGTCGGCTCCGAGCGCGCCTGGGTGCTGCTGGGCACCGAGTCGCTGCAGACGTTCGGTGGCTCGGGCTTCCTGCAGGACTACCCCATCGAGCAGTACGTGCGCGATGCCAAGATCGACACCCTCTACGAAGGCACCACCGCGATCCAGGCCCAGGACTTCTTCTTCCGCAAGATCCTCAAGGACCAGTTCGTCGCGCTCGGCGCGCTGGCCGAGCAGATCCTGCAGACCGTGAAGGGCGGCGCGGGTGATGACAAGTTCACCACCGAGCGCGGCCTGCTGGGCAAGGCCATGGAGGACGTCCAGGGCATCATCGAGAACCTCGGGATGACCGCCATGGGCGCCTACTCCGAGGACGGCGACCCCAAAGCGATCTACAAGGTCGGCCTGAACACCTCCCGGCTGTTGCTGGCCGCCGGCGACCTGATCATCGGCTGGCTGCTGCTGCGCCAAGCCGAGATCGCCCAGGACCATCTCGACGCCGGTTCCACGGACCCGTTCTACGTGGGCAAGGTGCAGGCGGCGAAGTTCTTCACCTCGCAGGTACTGCCCCGCTTGACCGCGGAGCGGGCGATCGTCGAGGCGACGGACCTGTCGCTGATGGAACTGCCGGAGGACGCGTTCTGATCGATATCCCCTCGTTGCAGTAGCTCGGCATTCCGCGCAATCTCGGTTGTTCTCACCCAGAACAACCGAGATTGTGCGTTTTGCCGAGACACTGACGACGTCGCGGCGCGGGGAGAATGGCGCCATGACCTGGTCCCTGGCCTTCGACCTGCTCGGCGTCTTCTGCTTCGCGATTTCCGGCAGCTTGCTGGCTGTCACCCGCGGGTACGACCTGGTGGGATCGGTCGTCCTCGGCTCCCTGACCGGCCTCGGCGGCGGAGTGCTCCGCGACCTGGTGCTGCGGATCACCCCGACGGCGTTCGATCGGCCGGCCTACATGGTGCCGCCGCTCGTGGCCGCCGCGCTGGTCTTCTTCATGGCTCCTGAAGTGCAGCGCTTCCCGCGCACCCTGCTGGTCTTCGACGCGGCGGGCCTGGGCCTGTTCTGCACCGCCGGCGCGGTCAAGGCGCTGCAGTTCGGCATGAATCCGGTGGCGGCCACCTTGTTGGGTTTCACGACGGCCATCGGCGGCGGACTGCTGCGGGACGTGTGCGCCAACCGCAACCCCAAGCTGTTCGACCCGCGCGACATCTACGCATTGCCCGCCCTCTTCGGAGCGGGTGCGATGACCGCGCTGTGGCACTGGGGTGGCGGCATAGGTGCCCAGTTCCTGGTCGCGCTCGCGGTCTTCGCGATCCGTGTGCTGTCACTGCACTTCCATTGGCGCATCCCGTTGGCGGCCGGGGAGCGAGCACAACCGAGGGCGAGCTGATCCCGCTGTCGGGCGAGGCAGCAACTCGTGGCAGTTCCGTCACAGATCACGGACCGCGGGACCGGCAAGGCAGCAACTCGTGCCGGTTCCGTCACGAATCACGGACCGCGGGACCGGCGAGGCGACAACTCGTGCCGGTTCCGTCACGAATCACGGACCGCGGGACCAGCGAGGCAGCAACTCGTGCCGGTTCCGTCACACATCACGGACCGCGGGACCAGCGAGGCGGCAACTCGTGCCGGTTCCGTCACACATCACGGACCGCGGCCGGCATCACCGCGACCGGCCTGACCCAGGGCATCGTCGCGGCAAATGCCATGTGGCGCAGACGATTCCGCCGCACCGCCGACGGGACGACCGGCGCCATGATGCTGGGTTCGCCGGGATGCTGACCAGCGAACACTGAGCTGCTCAGCCGCCGTACACCCACCTGCCCGCCGCCATGGTGTGCGTCACCGTCGCGTCTGCCGGCCGCACGCCCGCGTCGAAGATGTTGGTATCCAGGATGGCCAGGTCGGCACGTCGACCGACCGCCAGCCAACCGGCGTCGTCATCATGATTGACGTACGCCGAGCCAGCCGTGAACGCCGACAGAGCCGTCCGCAGGGCCAATCCCTCATGCGGCAGGAACGGTTCTTCCTCGCGTGTCGCCGGGTCAGTGCGATGGACCGCCACCTCGATCTGCTGCAACGGATCTGCCGTGGTCACACCCCAGTCCGAACCCATCGCCAGCACTGCGCCACTGGCCGCGATGGTGGCGAAGGGGTACATCTGCGCGGACCGCTCCTGCCCCAGCACCGGGAAATTGAGCTCTCGCATCTGCGGCTCGTTCTGGGCCCAGTAGGTCTGCATGTTGACGACCACATCGAGTTCCCGGAAACGCGGAAGATCCTGCGGATTGACGACCTGCAGGTGCGCGATGTGATGACGTAGATCGTTGCTGCCGTTGGCTTCCCGCGCCGCTTGCACCGCGTCGAGGGCCGATCGGACCGCGGCGTCGCCGATCGCGTGCTGGTGCACCTGGAAACCCAGCCCGTCCAGAGCGGTGACGGTTTGCGCCAGAGCCTGGGACTCGACGTACGTCAGCCCGTTCGGATGATCACCCAGGTCGTGGCGGCAGTACGGCTCCAGCATGGCCGCGGTGCCGTTCTCGACGATCCCGTCGACCATGATCTTCACCGAGGTGGCGTGGAAATTGCCGACCTCGCGCCGGCGCTGGATCAGCGAATCGATCTGCTCAACGCCCCGGTGCCTGTCCCACCACAGCGCGCCGACCACGCGAGCCGTGAGTTGCCCTGCGCCAGCGAGATATTCGTAGGCGTCCTGGGTCGCCGGGGTCACCCATGCGTCCTGCCAACCGGTGATGCCCAGCGAGTGCAGATGCCGTTGCGCGCTCAGGATGTGGCTCGCCCACTGGTTCGTCGTGGGCGCGGGAACGACCTGCGCCTCAAAGGTGTAGGCCGCGCCCTCCTGCAACATCCCGGTCGGGGCGCCGGTTCCGGGCACTCGTTCGTACCGGCCATCGGCCGGATCCGGCGTCGCGGCGTCGATTCCCCCGCGGCGCAGTGCCTCGGAGTTGACCCACGCGCCGTGAACGTCCTTGTTGAACAAGAACACCGGGCGATCGGGCACGACACTGTCGAGATCCTCCTTGCGGGGTTGACCACCGGGGAACGACTCCAGGGCCCACCCCCGCCGACGATCCATTCCCGGTCCGGATGCGCGGCGGCGTACGCGCGGATGGCCTCGAGATAGCCCGGCAGGCCGGTCACCTCCGACAGGTCGACGTTGTCCAGATTGCGCCCCGCAAAGGGCGCGTGGACGTGCGCGTCCTGGAAGCCGGGCACCACCAAACCGTCCGGAAGAGTGACCCTTTCGGTACCCGCCCCGACGTGGTCCGCGCACGCGTCGCGGCCCAGAGCGAGGATTCGACCTCGGCGTACGGCGATCGCGTCGGTCCACGACCCGGCCGGATCACCCGTCCAGATCGGGCCGGTGAGGATCAGCTCCGCCGCGCTCACGCGTCGATCCCCTCCCGCAGATCGTGGGTGACATAGATCGGGTCGTTGGCGGCCAACTCGCGCTCGCGGGTCAGGTCGAGGTTGCGGGTGAGCAGCCAATAGAGCGCTGCGCCGACGACCAGGCCGATCAGGATCGAGTAGTCAACACCGCCCAGTTTGGCGGCAAGGAAGCCGGTGTATTTGGGCGCGTTCACCATGAACGGCAACATCACCAGGATGGTCAGCACGTACGCCGTGTTGCCGCGCCAGCCCCACCTGCCGTAGATGCCGTCGGGTTTGAAGATCTCGCTCACCGCGTAGACACCGTGGCGGACGAAGAAGAAGTCGACGAGGTTGATCGCGGTCCACGGGGTAAAGGCGTACGCGAGATAGATCAGGGCACTGGCGTAGAACTCGTTGAAGCGTGCTTCGCCGACCCAGGCGGAGATCAGCCAGACGATCACCGCCATTGCCAGGATGGTCGCGACCCGTGCGGTGCGGCCGGGTTTGAACGGCTTGAGCGAGTGGGCGATCGACAGCATGGTGAGGCTGCCTCCGTACTGGTTGATGGCCATGACCGCCAGCAGTCCGATGAGCAGACCGACCACGATGATGTCGCCGGCGCCGTTGAACAGGTTGTTGCCGGCCGCTTGCAGCGCGGGGATCAGGTTGGCCTGGCCGGTGCCCGCACCCACTACCGCGCCGAGCCCGAAGACCCAGACCGCGGACAGTCCACTGGGCAGGAAGGTCCACCAGAAGCTGGCCTTGGTGCTGGTGCTCGCCGGAAGGTAGCGCGAATAGTCCGACACGTACGGCGCCCAGCCGAGTTGGAATCCGCCGACGATGGCCAACGTGGTCATGAACGGCGCGAGCCGGAAGGGACCTGGCGCAAAGAGCGCGGCGCTGAAGTGCTCGCTGGTGCACGCCGCGATCGTGGCGAAGACCATCAGCACGATGACCGGCACGGTCAGGATGCGGTTGATCTTGTGGATCAGGTCGTAGCCGAAGATCGCGATCGTGGCGGCGATTCCGGCGGCCAGCAGGTAGCCGAGCCAGAGCGGTAGATGCAGCACCGTGTGGGCAGCATCGCTGGACAGCAGGGCATCGGAAGTGTTGTAGGCGATGTAGTTGGCCAGCGCGAAGACGAACACCGTGATCGCGGCTCCGACGTAACCGAACTGCGGCCGGGACTGCACCAGCTGCGGCAGTCCCAGATGCGGTCCCTGCGAGGAGTGGAACGCCATGAAGACCGTGCCGAAGAAGGCCCAGACGATGATGGCGACCAGGGTCCAGAACAAGGTGCCACCCAGCCCCAGGCACACGATGCCCGTGGCCATCGCGGTCAGGTTGATGTTGGCGACGAACCACACGGCACCGAGGCTGCGCAGACTGCCGTGGCGTTCATCGAGGGGAACGACGTCGATGGAGCGGCGCTCGACGCGGCCGGCAGCCTCCACGGCCTGGCCGGGCTGACCGGGTTGGGCGATGACTTCTTGGGACATGCGAACTCCCATGCAAATTTCAGTCGGGAAAGACGCGCAACGCTGCGATGAACGGCAACGCTAGGGCGTGCCAAATCGTTTTGGCAAGGCTTTCGGACAAACTCGTTCGCCGTGCGCGGACCCCAGGACCACCTCTCGGGTCCGCGCCGCGCTCGCGGCTAAGGTGACCGCCATGACCAGTCGGCGCGTGACCATCCGGGACGTCGCTCTCGCCGCCGGGGTCTCACCGACGACCGTTTCGCACGTGCTGAGCGGTAACGGCCGGGTCCACCCGGAGACGCGGGCACGCGTCAACGACCAGGTGGCGCAACTCGGCTACCGCCCGAATCCGGTCGCGGCCAACCTGCGTCGCAGCACCTTCGGTTCCGTCGGCCTCCTGCTGCCACCGTCGAGCCTCAACTACGCCTTCTACGGCGAGTTGATGATCGGCGCCTCGGAGGTCCTGCTGGAGGAAGCGACCGCGTTGTCGATCATCCCGCCGAGCACCGACCCGGGACAGCTGTCCGAGCTGGCGGTCGACGCCGTCATCATTGCCGAGCCGCGGACGAATGACCCTGTGCTGCAGGGGCTCAGCCGGTCCGGCAAACCCACCGTGCTGTGCGAAGGGACGACCGACCGCCTCCCGCCCGACACGTGGACGGTGGACAGTGACACCACGGCGAGCGTGGGAGCGACACTGGACCTGCTGCATGATGCCGGTGCCCGTCGGATTGCCGCGGTGGTCGTCGACCCGGTGCTGTGGTGGGGACGCAACGTGCTGGCGGCCATCGACGCATGGGAGCAGAGCACCGGTCGCGTGGTACGACGGGGCATCATCCCGTTCGCTGTCACACCCACCCATGCCCGCGATCAGATCCGCGCCCTGCTGCAGGATGGTTGGGCCGACGCGCTGCTGGTCTGTCACGAGGGCCTGGGGGCCAGTGCGCTGGCGACCGCCCATCGCCTCGGCCGCCGGGTACCCGATGACCTGCTGGTGGCCTGCACCGTGGACGGACCCGACCTACTCACGCTGGAAACGCCGGTCACCGCGCTCGACCTGCAGCCCCGGCAGATCGGTCAGGCGGCCGCGCGCTTGGTGCTCGAGCGGCCCAGTGGGACCGGAACGACGGTTCGGCCGCAGGTGCACGCGCGCGCTTCGACTGCTCGGAACCGACCTACCGGATCTGCACGGTGATCAGGACGCGACGCTCAGGTGCCGCCTCCCACGGGCGCCCGAATTCGCCGTACACCTCGTAGTCACCCGGATCCGCCACCAACAGTTGCGGAAGCGAGCCGTCCGGCGCGCCGGGCATCATCACCTCGGGCGGATCCGGCAGATCGGGCAGCCGGGTGACACCGTCGGGCAGGGTCCACTGCCACTCGTACCCGGTCGCGGGGCCCTTGGGGAACGGCAGCGTGAAGGCCTCTCCGGCCGTGCCCTCGAGGAGCAGTTGCGTCAGCGGTACGTCCACATCGCCATACTGGTCGCTGCGGCGGGGTCGATGCGCCGGTTGGCCGAAACTGCCCATAACCGCCCATGCTTCGGTCCCGAGCGACTGATCCGGATCACACCCCGCGCAGGTCCAGTTGCAGGTGTGCGTCCGCGGTGTCGTCGAGCACGACCGGGATACCCCAATCCTGTTGGTAGAGATGACAGGCCGCGTGCTCGCTGTCCCCGTCACAGGCGGCAGCCCGCACCGAGATGTGCAGCGTGCCGTCGCCGACGGCAGGGTCCAAGACCAGGTGCCGGGTGAGACCCTCACCGGTCCCGCCGCCGTCGCGTAGCAGTGCCCCGGGAGTCGCCGACACCATGAGTTGGGTTGGATCGCCGTACCGGTAGTCGAGCTTCTGACCGGGGGGCGGAGTGAAGGCCACGGTCAGCGTGACGGCGCCCGACGCGAGTGGCGTGGCCGGGCGCGCAGTGGTGTGCGAGTCACCCTCGATCCGTTGCGCGTCCTCGGGGACGGGTACGGCGAGCACCCGGTGCGCACCGGACTCCACCACCAGCAAGTGGCCGGCGAAGAGAACGTCACTGGGCTCCGCCAACCCCGTCGCCAGCGTCGTGACTTCGTCCCTCACCGGGTCGTAGCGGCGGATCGCGCCGTTGTAGGTGTCGGCGATCGCTACCGTGCCGTCGGGCAACTCGCTCACCCCGAGCGGGTGCTGCAGGAGAGCCTCGTCCGCGGGCCCGTCGACATAGCCGAAGTCGAAAAGTCCTTGACCCACATGGGTTTTCAGCACGAATCCCTCGTCCGAAAGCGTGATGGATCGCAAGGCGGAAGTCTCGGCGTCGGCGATCCAGACCCGCGCGCCGTCGGCGGAGGTGGCCAGTCCGGAGGGTTGCGCGAGCCACGCGTCGTGCGCGGCTCCGTCGCGGATCCCTTCGGCGGAGGTGCCGGCGAGGACGGCGACGGTGTTGTCCGTCGGGTCGGCGGCCAGATGCAACGCCCACAGCTGGTGGGTGCCGGCCATCGCGATCACCACGCGATCGATCCACCAGGTCACATCCCACGGTGTCGACAGCGGCTGTTTCAGCGCGGCCCCGCCGCCCGAGCGTTCGCGCAACTGCTCCCCCGTACCGGCCAGCACTTGGACGTGGCCGTCGGACAGTCGGATTGACCGGATCTGGTGATGAACGCTGTCCGCGACGACGACGTCGTAGCCAACCCGCTCGGCCACTTGCGTCGGCAGCACCAGAAGGCCCTGCGGTTCGTTGAATCCGCCGAACCGGGCCCGCTCGGTGCTCAGGTCCGGTTCGAACCAGACGACCTCGTGGTGCGCGGTGTCGGAGACCAGGAAGGAGCCGTCATGGTGGGCGGCGATCTTCCCCGGGAACCTCAGCGCAGTGGCCTGCGGAGTCGACGGGACGTAGGGCGAATTACCCTGCCGCAGCGTGCCTTTGGCGCGATGCTCGACGATGAGTTCGTCGATCAGGCCGGCCAGCCCGGCCGCGTGACCCTCCCCGGACATCGAAGCCACGATGGCGCCCTCGGGGTCGATGACCACCAGAGTCGGCCATGCGCGGGCGGTGTAGGCCTGCCAGGTCGTCAGCTCCGGGTCGTCCAGGACGGGGTGGTGCACGCCATACCGCTCGACCGCGGCGACCAGAGCATCCGGGTCGGCTTCGTGCACGAACTTGGGTGAGTGCACGCCGATCAGGACAAGTTCCTCGGCGTACTTCTCCTCCAGGGGCCGCAACTCATCGAGCACGTGGAGGCAATTGACACAGCAGAAAGTCCAGAAGTCGATTATCAATATGCGACCTCGCAACGAGGCCAACGTCAGTGTTTCGCCGCCCGTGTTCAGCCAGCCTCGGCCTTGCAACTCGGGAGCACGAAGTCGGATGCCAGCCATTCGAGCATTGTCGTACACAGTGAGCAGGACCGATCAAACGGAGGAACCATGAACGCAGCAACCACGGCGCAGGACTTCATCGCAGCCGCGATCGAGCAGCTACAGCGCGGCGACGCGGCGGCGGCGCTCGACACCCTGACGGGGGCACGCGCCGAGGTCGGGCTCGTGGCTGGCCGTGACGCAGGGCAGACCGTCGACGAGACTCTCGCGCAGCTCGAAGCAGCGGGCGTGCCGTGGGCGGTCGAAATGGCGGCGGCTGTGCGCGACTGAGCGTCGCGGCTGCGAGCGCCCCGCTTCCCTGTCGCAGGGGGCGGGGCGTTTCGCTGCGCCCGGCGCGCGCATCGCGAGCGCGTGCCGTGTCTAGGCTCGGCGCTAGCATCGCGGCATGTGTACGGCCGTTTCGGAAGCCTCCGGTCACGATTGGCTCGACTACCTGAGCGGGTTCTCAGGCCTTCTAGGCGTCGCGATCGCGGTCTACGCGATTTATTACGCATCGCAGCAGGCCGAGCAGACACGCCGTGACGTGATCCGGGAGCGTCGCGCGGAGTTCGACCTTGGGCTATTGGTCAAACTGCGTCATCAGATGTCACTGACAGGCGAGCAGCACATATCGGGCTATGTGGACGCGCTCATCCGCGATCCTGCCGACGAGGAAGACCTCCCGATTACGCGAGCCGTGGTTCAGCGCAAGGCGGGACCGCTCGGCACGGCCGAACTCGCGAAGCTGAAGGGGGCGGCTGCGGACGTGTGGGCGGCCAAGAGCATCTATCTGCCTCGGATGGAGCGGGAAGTCGACGAGGCCATACAGCGGAGACTCACCGCCGATGCTGCGGAGACGAGCGGCTGACGTCTGGCGGCGATACCCTCACGCCGTGGACGCCCGAATCCCGCAGTATCAACAACTCCTCTGGCCGACCGTGCAAGGGCTGCGTGCTCTCGGTGGGTCTGCCTCGATCGAGGAGATAGTCGAGGAAGTGCTACGCCGGGAGGACTTCAGCGACGACGCGCAGGCGGTCCTTCACAAGGACGGGCCGAGCACCGAGATTGAGTACCGGCTCGCGTGGGCGCGCACGTATCTAAAGGGCATGGGCCTTGCAACGAACTCTCAGCGCGGCGTGTGGTCGCTGACCGAGCGCGGGAGCACGGTCGCCGAGGGTGAGCTAGAACCGCTGCGACTCGAATACATCGCGGCGTCGCGCGCGAAGCGTGGCCCCGGCCGCGGGGCGACCCGCCAGGACGAGGACAGCGAGCCCGCCGAGCTGACGTGGCAGGAGCAGCTCCTCGACTCGCTCATGGCGATGCCACCGGCCGGGTTCGAGCGGCTCGCGCAACGGCTCCTACGTGAGGCCGGATTCGTGAGCGCGACCGTGACCGGGCGGACCGGCGACGGCGGCATCGACGGGCTCGGGGTGTATCGAATGTCGCTTGTCTCGTTCCCGGTCTTCTTCCAGTGCAAGCGGTACAGCGGCAGCGTGGGCGCGGGGGCGGTGCGCGACTTCCGCGGCGCTATGGCGGGCCGTGGCGACAAGGGCCTTCTCATCACGACAGGCACCTTCACAGCGGACGCGAAGGCCGAATCGACGCGGGACGGTGCGCCGCCGCTCGACCTCATCGACGGGGCGCGGTTGTGCGAGTTGCTGAAGGAGTACCGGCTCGGCGTCGCGGTTAGCGAGCGGACGGTCGAGGACGTCACGGTGCGGGCGGACTTCTTCGCGGATATGTAAGCCTGTCGCCGTGCCTCGGCGTGCCCATCCCGCGTAACTAAGGGTTACGCGGTGGGCACGGCACGCGAGACGGTGGGCTCGTGCCCATCGAATCGGCCGCAATGGGCACGGCAGAATTGCCCGTCATTCCGGCGGATTCTGTGGCTCGGGGCGTTCATCGTGCCCATGCGTGCCCATCGTGCCTACGTCGGTGGGCACGATGGCCGCCGTGCCCATCGCAGGGGCACGCTCTATCCACACGTTATCCACAACGCAGAACGCCCCGGCGACCTCGTGAGGAGGTACGCCGGGGCGTTGTGTTGCAGGTGCTCAGTCGAGGGCGGCATCCCAGCCGGGCGGCAGCGGGTCGGGGCCAGCGCCGGTGACCGAGCCTGCCGCTGCCGGGCCGGGGTCGACGGTGGGTAAGGCGTACCCGCCGCGCTTACCGACGCAGAGGAAGCCAGCAGCAGCCATGCGAGCCAGCGTCTCTCGAATCGTCTTCGTGCTGCCGGACACGGCGGCCGCGATCTGGGTCTGACCGATGAAGACCTCGCTCGCCTCGTGCGCCGCGACCGTGTGCAGGTACTCGCGGATATCGTTCGCGATCCGGTCACGGGTTGCCGTTGCGCTCGTCGTCGCCGGGTCGCCCTCGACCACGACCACTGAGGCGGCGACCTCGCGCAGCGCGAGCGCGTGCCGGTCTTCGGTCGGGCCTTCCTTGCGTTTGGTGCGGATCAGCTCGAATGTGCCGCGACCATCGCCCTTGACCTGATAGACGATGTCCATCGCACCACCGATCGCCGAGGATCCCCGACTATCGCCCCGGTCACCCTTGCCGCTGTGGTGCACGACCAGGACCGACCCGCCGTCGGTGCGGCGGCGGATCGCGTCGAGCGCAGCGACGAACACGCCCATATCGCGGGCGCTGTTCTCTTCGAGGCCGACGCTCATGCGGGCGAGGGTGTCAAACACGACGAGGGCGTAACCGCGCTCGGCGACCAGTTCCTCGACCTCGGGCAGGTCATCGCCTGCGATCTGCGCGGCCACGGGCAGCACGTCGAGCCACCCGTCCTCGATCGCGGCGCCGTGGTGCAGCTCCCACGCCGCGAGCCGGGCGTGTACGCCGTAGGCGCCCTCACCGAGGACGTACAGCACACGACCACGCTCGACCGGGCGCCCGAGCCACGGTGTGCCCGTGGCGATGCTCGCGGCCCAATCGAGGGCGACGAAGCTCTTACCGGTGCCGTAGTACCCGGCGAGCATCATCACCGAGTGCTTGTCGAGGGTGTCGGCGATCAGCGGCTCGGGCTTAGGCAGGGCTCGCAGTCCCGACCGGCTCAGCAGTTGCCCGGCCAGCGACCGGACGGGCCGACCCGCCGGCCTAGCGGCCTGCGGCCGTGCCGTGGACGGGGCCGACTTGCGCCAGTCGAACCCGCGCCGGGCATCGTCGGCGACGACCTCGACGGCGAACCCAATCGCAGCCGGGAACAACCGCGCCCACTCAGCCTCGACCTCGGGCGTGTGACCTTTCGCGGCCAGGAACGCCGCGCAAGCCTCGTCGTGCGCGGCCCGGGTGCCCGGCTCGTCGCGCTCAACAGCTACACACAACGCACCGACGAACGACAGCGCGGCGGCGTGCCGGTCGGTGCCAGTGTCGAGGGCTTCGAGCAGACTCGCGAGCTTGCCCGCCAGGCGCTCCCCCGGGTCGCCGTCGGTGAGGCGGTCCAGCCACGCGGCATCGTAGGTGCCGTGCTCGGTCCGGGCGGGCGCGAGCGCGGACAGCCCGGCGACCCAACCGGCGGGAAGCTCGGGAAGCTCTGCGACGGTAGGGATTCCGTTGATCGGCTCGCGGGTGACCGAATGCAGCCACCGATAGCGCGCACCCGTGGGGTGCACCGAGGGCCAAACAACGGCGTACCGGTGGGCGGGTTGGATAACGTCGATCGCCTCGCCGACACTGCCCGGGAACCGGGAGCCCGGCGGGACGCGATACAACCGGATACCCGACACCCCGCCATCGCGTGAGGTCGTCATGGCAGTGGGCGGCAATGCGCCCCACTGTGCTTCACGCTCGGCGAGGGTATCGGCGGCGGGCTTGCCGTCGTAGTCGTCGACGTCAATGCCGACAACTCCGTCAGGCAGCCGTAGGGCGGTGTTGCCGTGTTTCATGCTTCGGCGCCAGCCCTCGACGTCAGCGGGCGTCACAGGCGCAGCGAGGGCGCCCGTAGTGCCGTACGGCGGCGGGTACTTGTCGCCCGCGGGCAGCGGGAGCGGCTCGAACCCTGCGGCGAGGTATTCAAGCGCAGCGTCGGCATAGGTCAGCTCCGCATGGTCCGGCAAACCGGCGACGGCGCTCACAGCTCGAAGCTCTCGGCGACCGCGTCGGCCAGCTCGGTGGTACGGGCAAGGACAACGGGGGTTGTCGAGCCCTCGTCGCCGCCGAGGCGGAAGGCGGCGGCCTCGGCGTGCGGTCCGGTGCCGGGCTCGCCGACAGCGAACGCGAGGCCCTCGGCGTCGCACACGGCGGCCAGGACGTCGAGCGCGGCGGCGTCGAGGCTGTAGGGCGCCGCGATCACGACGCGCGAGCCGTCGAACCTGTAGCAGCGGGCGTGATCGAGGGCAGCTAGCGGGTTCGAGCAGGCGCACGTGCGGCCAGACTCGCGGCGGCAGCGGCGCCCGGCGAGGCGTCGCAGGCAGCGCGGGTTGTGGTCGTCGATCGGTTCGAGAGTTGTACTCATTGGGCGAATCTCCTAGTAGTCGAGCGGTATTCGGGCCGTGCGCCAGGTCAGGACACGCGGCGATCAGTGAGCGGAGCGATACGACGAGCCGGGGCGCTCGTCACGCCCCGGCTTGTCACATCGGCCGAGTGACCAGCTCGGCTAAAGGGTCCGCTCGACCCAGGCCAGCCCGAAGGCTGGGAATCGTTGGCCGCTCGCGCGGGTGCGCGGCGGGTCGGTCCGATAGAGACACCGCTAAGCGGGGCGCGATCTGCCCACCCGAGCTGAGCGGGCTATGTCGTCGTGACGTCGGCGGCTAGCTCCTCATCGGGGCAGCTTGGGCAGCTACGCGACGTGTCTAGCCGCATGCGAAGGCGCGCAGAATGAGGCTCGGTTCAGCCACGCCGGGCACCCTTCGGGCGGACGCCGCCGAGGATCGCACGGCCTCGCTCAGGTGCTACGACGACGAGCGATCGCTCTCCGCAGGGACACATCGAGTCCAAGGCGGTGCCGAGGCGGTGCTCGCGGGCGGCGATCGCGTGGTAGCGGTGCGAATGGGTAGTCATAGCAGTGCCTTTCGTCGGTGTGGGTGGCCGCTCACCAGTCGCCGAAGTCGCCGAGGTCGGCGAAGCGGGTCGGGGCGCGGTTGCCGCGTGCGGAGTTGCAGGAGCGGTGCGCAGGGCGCAGGTTGGCGCGGTTGTCGGTGCCGCCGTGGGAGTACGGCACGACGTGGTCGACGGTGTCCGCGCCACGCTCGCCACACAGCCAACAGACGTCCGAGACGGCGAGGACGGCGGCCCGCTCGGCGCGATAGCGACGGTTGGCGGTCCGGCCGGTCACTCGTCCGGCTCGTCTGTGCCGTAGGCGATCGCGTTGGGGGTGCTGGGCGCGTCGCGGCGTACCGGCTTCGGCGGCTCGGGGTTGTCGAGCAGCCATGCGGCTTTCCATGACTCGATTTCACGGCGGCGGTCGACTCGGAGGTCGAGGTCGGCGGCCTTCATAGCGTGGAAGCGACGCCGGAACCACTCGACCCAGGACTCAGCCGATGGGGGCGTGCGGTCCTCGATCGCCGCGAGTACGTGCAGCAGTTGTCGCACCACGGCGGCCAGCTCGCGGGCGGGCAGACCGGCTGCGATCTGGTCGGTACACACGTCGCGCAGCTCGCGCAACGTCACGAGGTCTTCATCCTCGAAGCTCATTGCCCTGCCTCTCGTAGTTCGGTGATCGCCTTATCGACCGCACGGGCGACCGAGACAAGCGCGGCGACCTCACGGGCGGGTACGCCCCCGTCCAGGCGGCGGCTCAGCAGGTCACGGCACGCGATGAGAGCGGGCTCGTAGCCTTCAGCTACGGCGGCGGCGAATTCGGGCTCAGCCGGTGCGCCGTAGGGGCTAGGACGGCCTCGGGGGCGCGTCGGATTGGGCATGGTGCCTCCTTGGGCTTTGGCGGGTCGATTTATTTGGCGAAAATTGGCCCGGTCACGCTCGATCGCCTCGCATGTGGGCAACGTCCCGAGGCGGCGCTTGGGGTACCCTGCCCGGGTCCGGCTCGAATTAAGCTGTTTTGCAATGGGATTCGCCCAGCGAAGACAGACGCGATCGCGTGCCGACACCTTGGACGCCGCGAGCGCCCCTAACGGCGTCGGTGTCGTGTGGGCGACAACGGCCGGACCTTCGAGCCTTCGAGCACCGACGAGAGGGTCGAGCTTGCCGAAGTGTTCGAGTCATCATGCGTTCGAGTCGTCGCTCGCGTGCTCGGCGATCTAGTCGAGCACGAGCCGAGAGCGACAGGCTCGCAAGGATCGGGCGACCCTCGGCCCGCGCCGTGCCACCCTGCCCGCGCGGCGGTGAGTCGCCCGAAGCGTCCGCACTTCCCACACGATCAAGCCCGACGCCGACGCGCGCACACCGCGAGACGCAGGCACCGAGCCCAAACACACGCGACAGTCGCCCGCGCCTCGCAGGCACAACATGGCCAGACTGAGACGGGGGCGGGGGCAGGACCGGGTACGGGCAGGCAGTGCCGGGCAGCGGCGCCGGGGGCAGCGGCGCCGGGGGCAGCCGCGTTAGCGGGCTACCCCCGGCGTCGGGTCATGGGGCCGGATGTCGAGCTGACACCCCGGGTGTCAGTCGAGCACGGCCTCGATCTTGCGACGTGCCACGACCAACGCGCGGGCCGCGTCGCCGAGCACCCGGTCGGCCTCAACCATCCGCGCCCGCAAGGCGAGGCGACGGCCGTCGGTCGCAACCTCTCCGACCGGGTCGGCGTACCCGGTCGCCGGGCTGTGCGTCCCGCCCGCCGTCCATTGCGTCTCGTCCAGCTCGTGAAGCAACGCAGCCAGCGCGGCAGCGTCCAGCACGACACGACGGGCAGCGCCACGCAGCGCGGCCACGTCGACCGGGCGGGCTGGGGCGACGACAGGCTCAGCCCGGCAACGGTCCAGCCGAACCGGTGACGGCTCGGGCGGCGGGGTAGCGAGTGCGACCGCGGTCACGGCTGCCGCAGCTTGAAAGACAGGCTCGGCAGATCACCGCGGGCGACCGCAACGAGCGCCAAGTCAGCGACGCCGTGGGCCTCGAAGATGCTCAGCTTTAGGCGGTCATTGCCGATCGTGTCTGCCTCCTCGTCGAAGGCGACGACCTCTGAGAGCCAGTGATCGTGTCGGGTCACGGCACACGCGGCCAGCCGGGCGAGCGCGTCTTCGGCCTTCCACACCGTGGGCGCGAGGCTCCGGTCAGCCTTCGCGGCCTGCCCGAACGCGCCTGCCTCATCCCAGCTCGGCACGTCGTACCCAGCGAACTGACTCACAACATCAGGCTTAGCGAGCCACGGCTCAGGCAAGTCGGCAGCCGCCGCCGTAAGCGCCTTCACCGCCGCTGCGAACGGCTTCGAGAGCCGCCCGGCGACCGCGCTCATGCGATCGGCGGCGGCGGCGAAGTCGTAACCGTCCAGCAGGTCGAGCACCAGAGACGAACTGAACTCGGCGCGGGCGGCGCGCTCGGTTGCCTCGGCCAGCAGCTCGGCCGTGTCCTCACCGTCGACGAATCGGCGGGCGACGTCGGCGGCTACCGAGGTCAGCGGCTCGCGGGTCGCTGCGGCGGCGCGCTCGAAGCTGGCGCGGTAGCGCGGCGGCGGGTCGAGGGCGATTCCCGCCAGCGGGGCGGCGCCTTCGAGCCATGCTTCGATACGCGCCGCTTGCTGCCGGGTCGAGGTCGATAGGGCCATGTCGCCAGGAAGCGCGGGGTCGTAGGCCTGCAGGCGACCTTGATCGATCGGGCCTGCGAGGTCAACGGGCGCGAGGATGGTCATGGGAACTCCTTAGGTGGCCGAGGCCGCAACAACATTCGGCCGGTGTGTGTAAATGCATCGCCCGGGTTGCGGTCCGGGCGAGGTTGGGTAGGTGGGGCGTTCTAGAACGGCCGCCGGGGCGTGCCCTCGGGTAGCCGCGCTAGGCCGGACTGAAGCGCGGCGATCGCAGCGTCGAGCCCGCCGCCGCTACCGCTGCGCGTCCCAGCACCGATACCGACGTCGCTCGCCGACGCGACAGGCGGCGTAGCGGCCGCAGCAGCGGCCCGCTCGGCCTCACGGCGCGCGGTATCAAGCTCAGCCGCACGGGCGGCGTCGCGGGCGTCCAGCGCGGCGCTCAGAGCCTCCCAGCGGGTCGAGCGGCCAGTCGGTTCCGATGCCGGAGTGTGGTCGGTCATCAGTCAGCCTCCGTAGATAGATAGGTAGAAGGGGCGGCCCGCCGCGTCACGAGGACACGGCGAGCCGCCCGGCCAGGAGTCGGCATCCCAAGCGACTCGAACCGGCCAGCGCCGCACGCCGAGAAGGAGTGCTCGGCGTGCGGCAGGAAGCCCGCGAGGCCGGAAAGGAAGACGGCCGGGCGGGGTCGGGGGTCAGGCAGCGAGCAAGGCGCGCAGCTTCAGCAGCTCGCGGCGATCCTCGGCGATGCGCTGACGATGCGCGGCGCTGCGGCATCGCTGCGAGCATGTCTTCGCGACGTCCACACGGCGGGCGGTGAACGGCGAGCCGCACACGCGGCAAGTCAGGGTGTTGGTCATGGGGTGCGCCCTTCAGGGGTCGCAGGGGCCGGAAGGGTCCGGCGGTCCGCACGTTCGCTCTGTTGCGGACACTTAGATAACACCGCTCGCGGGTGGGGCGGGCGGTCGTTGGTGTTGCTCACGTAAGACACCGCTAAGGGGGCGGGGAAGGTGGCTCCTCGTGTTGCGTACAGATAGGACACCGCTAAGCGGCGGTCAAGGCTCGGCCGCAAGTCGCCGTGAAGCGGTAAGGCGCGGCTCTCGCGCGGCGCGATCCTTCGGTCGTGTTCTGCACACTTGATACACCGCTAAGCGATCGACTGAACTACGCGCGCCTACTGCCCAACCCGATCCTGAAACGTCGACCGCGCAGATTCCGGTGAAACAGCCACCGACGCCCGGCGCCGGATCGAATCGGCCCACGACCGTCCGTACCCGAGGTCCGCTCCCAGCGCCGGACCGAGCGCGGTCGCCCTTACACCATCCGCGAGAAGCTCGACGACGCGCTCGACCAGCGCGCCGCGATCGCCGTCAGCGATGAGCGCCCGAAGCGCCGTGACCTCGTCACCCGTGGGCAAGCGTGATGGTCGCTCGCTCGGGACCCCGCCCGGTTCAGCGCGCCCGGAATGCCACACCAGCCGCACCCGATCGCCGCCACGAAACCGGCTGCCCCGCACGGGCGCTCGCAGAAGCTCCACACGGGACAGGCCGAGCGCTAGCAACCGGCGACGCTCCGCGAGGTCGAGCGCGTCCCATGCGTCGCGAGATTGCGCCAAGTCGAGCAAGGGGGCTAGGTCCGCGTCCGGTGTCGGTAGTTCGCTCAGCGCTCGCGCCGCCAAGTCGCGGGCTGCCTCCGCGCGCTCGATGCGGTGGCGGAGCCGGTCGCCGGACAGAGCGCCGGACTCGGCGAGGTCGAGCAGGTTCTCGACGGCTGCCTCGCGGGCTTGCAAGCTTTCGGCTAGTCGCTGGCGTTCAGCGTCGGCCTCAGGGTTGTTCGTCGTGATCCATCGCTGAGCGATCGCCGCTAACAGCTCCGCGTCGCCCTCGCTGTGCTCGGGGTCCAGCAGCGAGAGACGCCGCAGGAATGTCGACGTAACCGCCTCATCGACGAGGCCGGACACCGCCGAGGAGCCCTCGCAGCTCCCGCCCGTGCGCCGGTTCAAGCACGCGTAGGAACGCTGGGAGGGGTCGGCGCCGCTCGCCTTCCCGACGATGCTCGCGGCAGAGCCGCAGTGAGCACACACCGCCAGTCCTCGCAGTAGCGACGAGGTACCGCTCGGCTGCCGGACGCCGCGCTTGCCGGTTGGCGTGGCTCGGGCGCGGGACGCGATCGACGCTCGGATGCGCTCGCGCTCGGCCTCGGTAATCACGCCGTCGCCGACTGAGACGGAGTTACCTTCTGCGTCGAGGTAGACCTCAGCAATCGCGCGCCAACCGCCCTTGGCCGTCCGCTCCCGAAGTGAGCTAAGCCCCGCGAATCCCGGCGAGAGGAGAAGCTGCCGGACGCTGCCCGCTCGCCATTCCTCGGCGCGCGTCGGGCGGATACCTCGTCGATTCAACTCTGCCGCAATGGCCTTAGGGGTATTGCCGTCGAGCGCCATATCGGCGATGGCTCGTGCCGCCTCATACGTGGCCGGGTCGTGTTCGAGCTTGCCGTCAGCTCTGCGCCGCAGACCGAAAGGGGGCGGCCCGCTTGCCAAGTGCCGAGCCTGCGAGCGTCCGCCCGCGCACGACGTACGCGCTTCGATATCGCTTCGGCTTCCTCGCGGGCGACCTCGGCGCGAACGATGAGCGCGAGCCGTTGGTGCTCGTCGCCCGTGTCGGTGCCGTCTACGCCGAGCACTCGCCGGCCTCGCCCCGCGTGCCGCTCGATTAGCTCCGCTACCTGTTTCGCCCCGCGACGCTCTGCCCTGTCGAGCGCCCACACAATGAGCGTGCGGAAGCTGTCGCCCTCGTCGAGGTCCGCAAGTGCCTGCGTCCATTCGGGGCGCTCTTTGCGGCTGTGCCGACTGGCCCCGGTGCCTTCGCGCTCGCGGTAGACCGCGACAACGTCGAGCCCGACACGAGTAGCGAGCGCGCGGCAGTCCGCTTCCTGCTGACGGAGGGACCGGCCCCGCCGGTCGCTACCTTCCGCGTCACTCGCGGATCGGCGCACGTACACCGCGGCGCGACCGAGGGGTTCGACATGCAGTGATGCTAGCTCACGCGTTGACAAATAACGTCCAGAAGTCCAGGACGACGATCTTGCCGCGAAGGTCGGCGAGGGTCAGCTGCCGGTCGCCGGTGTTCAGCCAGCCACGACCGACGAGTTCGGGCGCACGGAGCTTGAGAACCATGCCTTTATTGTCGGCCCCGGTGAAAGCTCAGATGACAGCGGAGCCGACGGCCCAGATCTGAGCAGGCACCTGGCTCTGGGTGGGGTCTTTCGACGCCGTCGTCGCGGAGGCCGCAGAGTCTGTCGTGGGCTCAGGCGCTGGGGAACCGGTCGAGGTCGTCGGCGACGGGACATCGCTCGAGGTGGGAGTGCTACTGCTGGTCGGGTCGTCGGTCATGGGTTCGCCAATCGTGAGGGTCAGATAGTGACGGGGCCACGTAGGAGCATGACTGGCGTGCCGCCCACGGACACCGTGCGGCGGGCGTAGAGGTCGACCCCATTGCGACAGTAGGTACCTGCCCCGCTGACTCGGCCGCTGAAGCTCGGTTGACCGTCAGCGGTGCTGTACGGACCGTCGGCGCCGGTCGCGTGATACGTCCAGGTCCCGGAGTAGCGCGTGGTGTACGCCGTGAAGCCCGATATCGGGGTGGCCGAGGCGTCGACCGCCGGTATGGACCAGTTCGAATTCGCGGAGTTGGCCGACCACGAAATCGGTGCGAGGCCGGTGGGGTAGTAGAAGGTGATGTACGCACTGCTGAGCTGGGAGGGCTGCGCGTTGTAGACCCACAGGCCGCGGTCGGGATAGGAGCCGGTCCCGTCGATGGTCAGCGTCATGGTCGAAACCAGATTGCAGGACTTACCGACGTCGACCCAGCCCTGCAGACCGGGCTGCGCGCTGGCCGACACAGCGGGGGCGATCGCACCCGTCATGAGGACCGGTGTGACCCATGCGGCACCCTTGGCCACCGCCCGCCGGGTGAGCGGCCGCGCCGTCGTCTCGGGGGGCCTTGCGTGGGTCACCGCTGATCCGCCTTGTCCTCTGCCTACGCAGGTGGGGTCACCTGCTCGGTTGATCGGAGGGTAACAGTCGCGACCTGCACCGATCCTCCTATTGAAGGAAGGGAGCGGAAGCCCACATTCATTGTTTTGCAATGATTATGGGGTGAGTCAGCCACGTCTTTCCCGCGCCGTCGTCCTGCTGATGGCAGTGGCGACGGGCATCTCGGTGGCCAACCTCTACTACAGCCAGCCGTTACTGGACCTCATCAGCGGTGACCTGGGCATCAGCACCGCGAGCGCCGGTGCGCTGGTCACGATGACCCAGATCGGCTACGCCCTCGGATTGCTCTTCGTGCTGCCGCTGGGCGACCTGCTCGAGCGTCGCGGTTTGATCCTTGCTCTCTCCCTGGCCTGCGTGGGCGCGCTGATCCTGACCGCGACGGCCCAGAACGCGCCGTGGCTCTTCGCCGCCTCCATCGTGCTCGGCCTGTTGACCGTCGTGGCGCAGGTGCTCGTCCCGCTGGCCGCGACACTCGCCGAGCCGCGGGAGCAGGGCACCGTGGTCGGGATCGTGATGAGCGGCCTGCTGCTAGGGATCCTGCTGGCCCGGACCGTGGCCGGTCTGCTGGCCGAAGTCGGCGGTTGGCGCAGCGTCTACTGGGTCGCCGCGGTGGCCATGTTGGTGGTGACCCTCGCGCTGTGGCGCGGACTGCCGGTGTCCCGCCCGACCCAGCGATCGACGTACGGCGCGCTGATGCTCTCGATCGGGCATTTCATCCGCACCGAGCCGGTGCTGCGCCGGCGGATGGTCTATGGAGCACTGACGTTCTTCCAGTTCAGCGTCCTGTGGACGGCGCTGACCGGCCTGCTGGCCGGTGCGCCCTACCGCTATTCCGAGGGTGTGATCGGGCTCTTCGGCTTGATCGGAGTGGCCGGGGCGCTGGCGGCGCAACTGGCCGGCAGGTACGCCGATCGCGGCCGGGCCGTGCACCTCACCGTGATCTTCACCGGGCTGCTAATCGCCTCGTGGCTGGCGCTCGCCCTGGGCAAGGTCTCGTTGGCGGCTCTCGTGATCGGCATCGTGGTGCTCGACGCCGGGGTGCAGGGGATGCAGGTGACCAACCAGACGCAGATCTACGCGATCTCGCGGGAAGGTCGGGCACGGGTCAACGCGGCGTACATGACCAGCTACTTCGCGGGCGGCGCGATCGGCTCCCTGGTCTCGACCCGGGTCGCGGCCGCCGGCGGCTGGGTCGCGGTGTGCTGGCTGGGTGCGGCCGTCGCGGTGGCGCAGTTGATGTTCGTCGTCATAGGGGAGCGCTCGCGGCCGCGGGCCGATCAGACCAATCCGTTACGCACTGCGTAGGCGGCCGCTGCTGCCCGCGAGGTGACACCCAGGGCCTCGAAGATGTTGGCCACATGCCGATGCACGGTGTGCGGGCTCACCACCAGCGCCCGGGCGATCTGGTCGTTGGACATGCCCTGGGCGAGCAGCTGCAGCACGTCGCGCTGACGGGCGGTGAGCGGAGACGGACTCGTTCCCGTGAGACGGCCCGCACGCAGGTATCCCGGAGAGGTCGGCATCGCGGCGAGCAACTCGGCAGCTCGTCGTGCCTGCTCCCGCGAGGCCTCCGGCGAGCCGTTGGCCGCGTGCGCTGTCGCCAACTCCAGGCGGTAGTCCGCTTCGTCGAAACGCAACCCGGCGCGGGAGGCGTGCCGCACCGCGTCGGTCCACAGATCGACCCGTGCGATCTCATCGGCGACCCATGCAGCCGTCGCCGACGCTGCGGCCTTCAGCGAGTCGGTCGGGACGGCTTCTGCGATGGTGCGCAGTTCTTCGGCCAGCTGCGCTGCCTCGTCCCGGCGACCCAGGGCGACGGCGGCAGGAACCGCCGCGGACAGGACCCGGGCGCGGGTCAGTCGTTGGTCGCCCGGCACCGTGGTGAGCAGCCGGGTCATGAGTTCCCAAGCCTGCTCGGGATCGCCGCGATCGAGCCGGATGCGCGCCCGTGCGATGGTCGACTCGGTTTCGAATTCGGCCTGCGCCAACAGGGTCTCCGCCTCTTCGTACCGGCCCTGCCGACGGCGCAATTCGCCGAGTTGGGTCACGACATCGAGACCTGAAACACGCCGCGACTCGCGGGTCCGCTGCACCAGGTCGGACAGCACGTCCTCTGCCTGCGTGCACTCACCCTGGGCCAGCAGCACCGATGCGTACTGGGTGCGGCAGGCGGTGAACAGCGGTGCCAACTCGCGCCGAAGGCTCAGATCGGCGACTCGATCACACCACGAGGCCGCGCGGCTCAGATCACCGGCGGCCTGGCAGGCCGAGATCAGCCAGCACAACGACTTGCCGGTCCACATCAGATCGTCGAGGTCACCGGCGGTCGCGGCGGCGGCGGTGCCGTCGAGCATCGCCATCCCGGTGTCGACGTCGCCGAGGTGGACCCGCGCCAGTCCGGCCAGCGCCTGACCCGCCAGCTCCAGGTCGGTCGCGCGAGACTCCCTGCCGATGCGATGCGCCGCTTCCGCGTGCACCAGTCCCGCGCGCGCATCGTGCTCGGCGTTGAGGATCAGCTCGGCACGGCGCAGTTCGAGCCATCCCACCTCCACCGCGGCGGGTGTCTCCCGCAGCAGATCGCCCGCTCTGGCCAGCCAACCCCGACCCACCGCGAGACCGCGCCCGAACAGTACTGAGTCATAGCCAAGACTGGCCGCCGCCCGCGCGGCTGCCCGGGGGTCATCGAGGGCTCGGTAGCCCCGGTACGCCGCCTCACGGGCACCGAGTGCCGCGTCGGCGTCGTCCATCCACCAGGCGACCTGCGCCAGACCGTCGTAGGCGGCGGGGTCCCCGGTGGACTCGACGAGGGCACCGAACGCCTCTCGCGCTTCTTGCCACCGACCGGCGCGGAGCGCGGCGTTCGCGCTCGCGGCGGGGTCGTCGACCATGACCTCGTCAGTCATGGCCGACGGCCCGCCGGGTTGAGCACGAGGGGAGCACTAGACCCCGGCGCCGGCGGCCAGGGCCTTGACGTCGGCAGTGCTGAGGGGGCTGCCGGCGATGCCCCAGTCGCCGCTGGCGACTTCGCGGACCACACACCAGGTGACCGGGCGCATGTTCTCGCCCTCGATCTGGACCATGGCCTCGGTGAGACTGCCGATGATCTGCTGCTTCTGCTGCGGGGTGAATACGTCCTGGATGACGCTGACTTCGATGAGTGGCATGGCGGTGTTCCTTTCGTGATGGTCGGCACCGTGCCGGCGCCGATGTCATCACCATCCGCCTCGGCGACCGGTGAGCGCTTCGACATTGCGGGCCATCCTGGGAAAGCAGATCTGATGGCCTGTTCGGGCCACTCGGCGCAAGCATCCCGCCGGTGTCATGCCCGCACAAGAGCACCGCCGTCAAAGCACGATGTACTGCTTGCCGTCCAGGAGCTCGCGGACCGCGTCGAGGTGCCCGGCGTGGTTGGCTGTCTCGACCAGCACGTGGACCATGACCGAGCGAAGGTCCGGGAAGGACATTCCGGCTCCCGCCCACCACTCCTCCGTCGTCGCCGGGGGATCCTCCAACGACCGAGCGGCGACGATGGCTTCGGAGTTCGCAATGGCGGCGCGGTAGTCGTCGATGACCAACTGAGCGGGCTCGTCGGGGCCGACCTGCCACTCCGACGTCTCGTCCTCCGGCCAGAAGTCGAGCGGACCCCCGGCCACGATGACCTCGAACCAGTAGCGCTCGTCCGACAACGTCAGATGACGCAGCAACCCCAGGATCGACCACCCCGACGGCAGTACGGCGGTCCGCAGCTGTTCGTCGCTCAGCCCGTCGATCTGGTCGAGGACGTGCCTGCGTTGGCCGGCCAATCGGCGTACCAGGAGTTCTCTTTCGCTCATCTGCGCGACGCTACCGCCAGTGCTTGAACTGCCACACCCCGGCGATCATCAAGATCCCGAAGACCACGAAGACGAGGCCGACCACCCAGGCCATGAACCGGTTGTAGGCGCGCATCTTCGGGCCGCCGCCGTGGCCGTTCCACATCGCCTGGTTGCTGGCGGCGTTCGCGCGCGCGATGCGGTCGCGCAGCAGGATCTGCCCGATGCCGACGACGATCACGATGGCCCCCACGAGATAACGCATAAGCCGTCCATAGGGGCAGGTGCTGGGAGCGCGCTGGGAACGGCGGCCCGGAAGGGTTACGCGGTGCCGCGCAGGCGTCCGCTGATCAGGTGACGGGCGTGCGTCAGTCGAGGACCGATGCAGGTGCCGACCCAGAGGTGCACTCCGCCCTCCACCCGGGTGACGCCGCCCCCGGCCAGGTGACTGGCGGACAGAGCGCCACGTAGCGACGACTCACCGAGCGGCAGCGGGTGCTCATCGGGATGGAACCGGGACTTGATCGGGAAGTCCGTGCCGTCGGCAGCCAGTTCGTTGTGACCGCCGAGGATCCGGGTGATGCCGTAGCGTCGGGCGAGCGTGTCCAGCCGGCCGAAAGTGTCCTGCAAAGCTGCCAGATCCTGCACGTAGATCCGCCCCGGGTAGAGCGTGTCACCCGACAGCATGAGCCCGCGCGAAGGATCCACCACCACGATCGAGCGTTTGTCATGACCCGGGGCACCGGTGATCGACAACGGTCGGCCGCCGAGGTCGAATTCGACCACCTCAGCGGGCCATTGCTCGAAACCGAAGAACGCCTGGACTCCGTCGACGTCGATCGGCACGAGCCGCGTGCGGGGCCGGCCGGTGAACTGGGCATCGCCACGGCGGTGGTCGTAGTGGCCGTGACTGTGCGCGATGACCAGGTCGACGACGCGGTCGGCCAGGAGGTGATCGACGGTCTCCCGCAGCGGGCAGTCGGCGGAGTCCGTCGAGTCGCCGGTGTCCAGCAGCAGCGCACGCTGGGTGCCGATCAGCAGATACATGAACGGCGCTTCCGCCGTGACCGAGAGCGACTGGCGCAAGACGTAAGTGTCGTCATCCACGGCGCGCACCTGCAGCAGCGGCCCGTCGGGCTCCCCGCCGGTGGCCGTGGATCCACGGCGCCTCCAGAGGCTCCTCATCGAAGAGCACCCGGTCCAGGCTCACAATCGGCGGTCCTGCAGGACGGGGAACGACTCCCGCGCCTTGGCGATCTCGTCGAGGTCGACCTCGACCGACAGCACCTGCTCCTGCGTGCCTGCCTCGGCCAGCACCTCACCGCCGGCCGCGATCACCGCGCTGTGCCCGCCCATCGGAGTTCGGGCGTGGGTGCCAGCGGTGTTGCACGCGATCACCAGGCATTGATCCTCGATGGCCCGGGCCCGCAGCAGCGTGCGCCAGGCCTCCACCCGCGCAGCGGGCCACGCCGCCGGAATGAGGAAAACCGTTGCGCCGGCGTCGAGTTGGGCGCGGTAGAGCTCGGGAAAACGTAGGTCGTAGCACGTCGACAACCCGGCGACGAAGTCCCCTGCGTCCTGGTCGAAGAGCTCGACGGTGACCATCGCGTCACCCGCCTCCATCAACTCCGGCTCACCGGTTGCAAAACCGAACCGGTGGATCTTGCGGTACGCCGCCCACTGCTGACCGTCCGGTCCGAAAACCAGCGAGGTGTTCCACAGATCCTTGCCCTCGGGGCCGAGCGGCCCGCGCTCGACGATGGACCCGCCGTGCAGGATGCAACCCAGTGACTCCGCCAGCTCGCAAAGGCGTTGCGCCACAGGACCGTCCAGGCCTTGCGCATACTCGGGCCATTGCCGGTAACTGAACCCACCGGCGTACCACAGCTCGGGCAGCACGATCAGGTCGTGCCCGGCCAGACCGGACACCAGCGAGGTCACCCGCTCGAGGCGGTCCGGCGGGGACTCGGCGTCGTCGTAGGCCAACTGCACCAGCGCGACTCGCATCAGGAACGTCCCTTCGAGCGGGCGGCGAGCATGTCGTTGTACGCGTTCAACTCGGCGTCACCGTCGCGCTCCGCCTGCCGCTCGGCACGGCGCGCGTCGGCGCCGTCCTTGCGCGCCCACTCCATCGCGATCAGCAACGCCATCATCAAGGTTGGCAGTTCGCCCACGCCCCACGCAATGGTGCCGCCGCGCTGCTGGTCATCCAGCGGATCGGTGACCCAGGACAGGTGCAGCACCGAGAACACGTCGGGGGCCAGCAACGTGGTCCCGGTCATCAACGCGACACCGAAGAACGCATGGAACGCCACGGCCACCAGGAGCACGAGCAACCGGGCGGGCGGACTCCATCGCCGCGGGCCGGGGTCGATGCCCGTGAACGCCCAGGCGAACAGATAACCCACCAGCACGAAGTGCACCACCATCAGCACGTGCCCGGTGTGCGTGCGCAGCGACATCTCGAACCACGGCGTGTAGTAGAACGCGATCAACGTGCTGATGAACAACAGCGAGGCCACGATCGGATTGGCGAAGAAGCCGACGTAGCGGGAGTGCACGATCGCCAGGATCAACTCCCGCGGGCCGAGGGTCCGGTCCGAACGTTTGGGCAGCGCGCGCAGCGCGAGGGTGACCACCGCGCCCTGGACCATGAATACCGGTGCCAGCATCGAGATCGCCATGTGCTGCAACATGTGCGCCGAGAACATCACCCGCCCGTAGACCGCCGGCGGCCCGCTGACGAAGTAGATGAACAGCACCCAGCCGACCACCCAGCTGATGGTGCGCAGAACCGGCCACCGGTCGCCGCGCCGGTGCAGCCGCCACATCCACACCAGATAGACGCCGATCGCGATGATGGCCAGCGGGGTGAAGAGCCAGTCGAAGCGCCACTGCGTGAACCAGTTCGCTGCGGTCGGAGCCGGGGGCGCCGGATAACCGGTGATCGAGGTCACCGTGTCGGCGTTCTCGACGGTGCCCGAGGGGGTGCCGAACGGGCCAAGGCGTTACCCAGACCGAAGGCGGCCGCCATTGCCAGGATCTCGATCGCGGCCAGCCGCGCGAACAGCCCACGCGTCGGCTCGCCGAGTTGCCCGACGACCCGCCGCCGCTGCAGGTAGCCGAGGGTTCCGAGCGCCGCCAGCAGGACCGCTTTGAGGATCAACTCCACGCCGTACGCCGTGCCAAGACCCGACCATGAACCCAGCCGGTTCACCGCGAGGACGACCCCCGAGATCCCCACGATGACGTAGCACCAGGTCGCGATCTTTGAAAAACGAGCGACGACGTCACCGGCGGACTTGCCCAGCCGCGACCACACCAGGCCGAGCGCGAAAAGACCGCCGGCCCACAGGGCCGCCGAGACGATGTGCCCGGCGAGGAGTTCACGCCGGTCTCATGGTCGTTGCTCGTCGCGGAGTGACCGACCAGCGCCAACGGCAGGATCGCGAAGCCGGTGAGGAAGAACAACCACGCCTGCCCGTTGCGACCCGGCCCCAGCCAGGCGCACACGGCGACCACCAGCGCGATCAGGGCGCTGATCGCCGGCGCGCGCAGCACTTCCAGCTGCCACGTCGTCGTCCACGCACTCGACAACAGACCGGACGTGCCGAGCGGGACACCAGCCACATCGGCGTACGCGAAGACGATCCCGACCACGGCGACGAGGAACCACACGGTCGCCGACCAGGCCGCCACCCGGGCGAGGAAAGCGCGGCGCTGGGAGGTCGCGCTCTCCGGCACCAGCAGGCCGCCCAGCAGGAAAGCGCCGAGCGTCACTGCGAGTGCACCGTCCTGCATCGCGTGCAGCAACGGCAGACCCCACCGCACCACGGCGCCTGGGTCGCCCAACTGCAGCGGTGCGGCACCCTCGGCGTACCCCAGGGCGAGTGCCGTCACGGCGAGCAGGACGGCCACGGCGAGGGCGGGTACGCCGATCCGCCAGGTGCTGCGCTGCGTACCGGCCATGCATCCAGGGTAAGGATTGCCGCAGCGAAGGTTCACCCGCACGTCCCGGCAGCGGCGCGGACCGCGTTCCACCACCCGGGATGGAACGGACCACCCGGACTCCTCACTATGTTGGAGATCATGCCGACGAATCCCCCGCCGCCGACTGACCTGCCCGGCCTGATCGAGGCCTACGCCTCC
The DNA here is from genome assembly GCF_042661605.1 of Branchiibius cervicis. Taxonomy (NCBI): domain Bacteria; kingdom Bacillati; phylum Actinomycetota; class Actinomycetes; order Micrococcales; family Dermacoccaceae; genus Branchiibius; species Branchiibius cervicis. The sequence continues at coordinate 74,012 of NZ_JBHSWJ010000002.1, read as the reverse complement.
ACCGGCCAGGCGATCCTCGACATCGGGATGATGTGCAAGGCCGATGAATTCGACAAGCCGACCCAGTGCCCGGGCTGGACCGTGAAGGACCAGATCTCGCACGTGGTGGCCCTGGAGAACCTGACCGGCGGAGGCGTCGAGGAGGAGGTCGAGGTCCCCGATTACCCCTGGGTGACCTCCGACGTCAAAGGCTTCATGGAGCGCGGCGTCGAGTCCCGGCGCAAGAAGTCCGGCCACGACGTGGTCGAAGAATGGAAGCGGCTCTTCGCCAAGCGGATGCGGCAGCTGCGCGACACCGCGCTCGACCCGGACACCGAGGTCGACAGCCCGTTCGGTCCCCGGCCGCTGCGGAAGGTGCTGGAGGGGCGGATCGCCGACCTGTGGGTGCACGAGCAGGATTTGCGCCAGGCGGTGAACTGGCCGGGCAATCTCGACTCCGGCGGCGCCGCCATCTTCAGTACCTGGGTGCTGGACGCCTTCCCCAAGAACCTCGCCCGTCGCGCCGAGGTGCCGATCGGGACCTCGGTGATCCTGGACGTGTCCGGGCCGGTGTTGGCCCGCGAGGGTGTCCGCGTGGTGCCCGGTGAGGGTGACAAACCGTTCGGTGAACGGCTGTTCTCCGGCACCACGCACGTGGACGACATCGACCAGGCCACCGGCGAGATCATTCCGCTACCACCCGGTTCGACCGTGTCCATCCAGCTGTCGACCGAGTCGCTGACCCGCCGCGGCGCGGGCCGCGTGCCGACCGACGAATTGAGGTACGGCGTGCAGGGCGATGAGCAGATCGCCCGGCGTGCGCTCGATGCTCTGACCATCACTCCCTAGGATCGCGCGGGATTAGACGGAGGCAGCCGCCGGTTCTAGACTCTTCGGGTGTCAATGAAGTCTGAGAGCGCTCCCGCTGCTGATCACGGATCCCCCGCCCACATCAAGGCCATTCTGGCCGGCCTGATGCTGGGCATGTTCCTGGGAGCGCTCGACCAGACGATCGTCGCCACCGCCATCCGGACGATCGCCGACGACCTGCACGGCCTGTCCGCGCAGGCGTGGGTGACCACGGCGTACTTGATCACCTCGACGATCACGACCCCGATCTACGGCAAGCTCGGCGACCTCTACGGCCGCAAGAAGCTGTTCCTCTTCGCGATCACGATCTTCATCATCGGTTCGTTCCTGTGCGCGTTCGCCCAGTCGATGTACATGCTGGCCGCGTTCCGTGCGTTCCAGGGCCTGGGCGCCGGTGGCCTCTTCACCCTGGTGCTGGCCATCATCGGGGACCTCGTGCCGCCCCGGGAGCGCGCGAAATACACCGGCTACTTCATGGCGACCTTCGCCACCTCCTCGGTGCTCGGCCCGGTCATCGGCGGCCTGTTCGCCGGCGCTCCGACCATCCTGGGGCTGACCGGATGGCGCTGGGTCTTCATGGTCAACGTCCCGATCGGCATCTTCGCGCTAGTTGTCATCTCCCGCACTCTGCAGATCCCCGCCTTCCGCCGCGAAGCGCGCATCGACTGGTGGGGTGCGATCACCCTGGTCATCGGCCTGGTGCCGTTGCTGACCGTCGCTGAGCAGGGCCGCGAATGGGGATGGGGCTCCGGGAAGTCCCTCACGGCGTACGCCATCGGCATCATCGGTCTGGCCGCGTTCGTCTTCGCCGAGTGGAAGATGGGCGACGACGCGCTGATTCCGTTGCGGTTGTTCAAGATCCGGGCCGCCTCGGTCACCATCGTGGCCAGTGTCATCGTCGGTATGGCGATGTTCGGCGGCATCACGGTGCTTCCGCTCTACCTGCAGATCGTGCACGGTGCCTCACCGATGGTGTCCGGCTTCGAGATGCTGCCGATGGTCGCCGGCATGATGACGGCCGCGATCACCTCCGGTCAGCTGACCTCCCGCACCGGGATCGTGCGGCCGTTCCCGATCGTCGGCACCGCGATCGCGGCGATCGGCCTGTTCCTGCTGCACTGGATCTCGGCCGACACCCATCTGTGGCTGGTCATGATCTTCATGTTCATCGTCGGTATCGGCATCGGTAACTGCATGCAGCCGCTGACGATCATCGTGCAGAACGCCGTCCCGCCCCAGGAGATCGGTGTGGCCACCAGCGCCGCGACGTTCTTCCGTCAGGTCGGCGGCACCATGGGTGTGGCGATCTTCCTGTCGATCCTGTTCAGCACCCTGGGCGACAAGATCACGGACGCCTTCAAGACCGCCGCACCGGGCATCCAGCAAGCGGTCAAAGCCGACCCGTCGATCCTGGCCAACCCGTTGAACAAGGCCGTTGTCGAGGGCGACCAGAGCGTGCTGGCCCAGGTGCAGAACGACTCCTCCATCATCAACAAGATGGCCGACGTGATCGCCCACCCGTTCAAAGTGGGCTTCTCCGACTCGATCGACCTGATCTTCCTGTGCGCCGCATGCGTCATGGTGCTCGGGTTCCTGGTCACGCTGATGATGCCCAAGGTCACCCTGCGCTCGCAGTCCCCGTCGCAGGAGGCTGCCGCCGCAGCCGAAGCACTCGGCTGAGTCAGTCCTTGACCTTCGCCTCGGACCGGTCACCGGACCAGTTCAGGTGGAAGGTCCCCGGCTTGTCGATGCGCTGATAGGTGTGCGCCCCGAAGTAGTCGCGCTGCGCCTGGATCAGGCTGGCGGGCAAGCGCTGCGAGGCCAGGGAGTCGTAGTAGGCCAGCGCTGAGGAGAATCCGGGTGCGGGCACACCGCTGGCTGCCGCTATCGCGACGATCCGCCGCCACGCCGCCTCCCCTTGGGCGACCGCGTCGGCGAAGTACTCATCGGCCAGCAGCGACATCAGGTGCGGGTTGCGGTCGTATGCCTCGGTGATCCGGTTGAGGAACCGGGCCCTGATGATGCAACCGCCTCGCCAGATCTTGGCGATCGCCCCGCGGTCGATGTTCCAGTCGTACTGCGCCGCGCCCGCGGAGATCAGGTCGAACCCTTGGGCGTAGGCGACCACCTTGGAGGAATACAACGCGGCCCGTACGTCGTCCGCGAAGCTGTCCGGCACGCTCACCTTCTCCGGGCGCTGGGTAATCGTCTTGCGGACCGCATCCCGTTGTTCACCCTTGTCGGACACGGCTCGTGCGAATACCGCCTCACCGATCCCGGAGACGGGGATGCCGAGGCCGACGGCGTTCTGCACGGTCCACACACCGGTGCCCTTGGACCCGGCGTGGTCCAGGATCTTGTCGACCAGCGGCCCGTCGCCGTCCGGGTCCTTCTGGGTGAGGATGTCCGCGGTGATCTCGATGAGGTAGGACTCGAGGTCGCCTTCGTTCCAGGCCCTGAAGACCTCCGCGATCTGCGGGACGTCCATCCCCCGGCCCGGCGCAGCAGGTCGTAGGACTCGGCGATCAGCTGCATATCGGCGTACTCGATGCCGTTGTGCACCATCTTCACGAAGTGTCCTGCGCCGTCGTGGCCCACGTGCGTCACGCACGGCTCGCCCTCGGCGACCGCGGCGATGGATCGCAGGATCGGGCCGAGGGTCTCCCAGGACTGGTCCGACCCGCCCGGCATGATCGACGGACCGTGCAGGGCGCCTTCCTCACCACCGGAGATGCCGGTGCCGACGAAGTGAATACCCTTCTCCCGCAGGGCTTTCTCGCGCTTGATGGTGTCCTGGAAGTTGGAGTTGCCGCCGTCGACGATGATGTCGTCCGGCTCCATCAGGCCGGCCAGCTCCTCGATCACGGCATCGGTGCCGGCACCGGCCTGCACCATGATGATCGCGGTGCGGGGCTTGCTGAGGAGTCGACGAAGTCCTCAATCTTCTCCGACTCCACGAACCCGAGGTCGCCGTGCTCCGCGACGAGTTTCTGGGTCTTGGCGTAGGTGCGGTTGTAGACGGCGACCGTGTTGCCCTCGCGGGAAGCGAGATTGCGGGCCAGGTTCGAACCCATCACGGCCATCCCGACCACGCCGATGTTCGCCGTACCGGTCTTGTCGCTCATCGCGCTCTCCTCTGGTCGTCGTGAACGCCCAGCCTACGCATCGACGTACGGCAGGGACCCTCCGAGAAGGGCCGGCACTCACCCGAAGGTGACCCCCGTCAGTTCCTGCGACAGATCCCAGAGCCGCGCGGCAGCATCGGTGTCCCGCAGCGGTGCCCACAGCTTCTGCGGCCCGGGTGGGCCACCCATCCCGCCGATCCACTGCGGCCCGTAGAAGCCGCCGTCCTCAGCGGCCGAGGAGGCGACGGCGACCACCGCGGGAAGCGACGCCGTCTGCGTGGTTCCCACGACCAGGCCGTGCGAGGACAGCCACCGGATGAGCGTGACCTCCCGGTTGTCGGCACTGCGGCCCATCTCGGGGCGGGCGGCCAGCAGATTGGTCGGCGCCACGCCCGGATGGGCGAGGTTGCTGCTGACCCCCACCCGCCCGCGCCGGCGCGGCGACTCAACTCCAGGCCGAAGAGACCGACCGCGATCTTGGACTGCCGATAGGCGCGCATCCCGTTGTAGTCGCGCTCCCAGTTCACGTCGTCCCAGTTGATGCCCCCGCTGCGGGCGGCGATGCTGGTCTGCGAGGTGACCCGCGCCCGGCCGGCTTCCAGCAGCGGCAACAACCGACCGGTCAGCGCGAAGTGACCCAGGTGATTGGTCCCGAACTGCACCTCGAATCCGTCCTCGGTCTCCTGCCGGACGGGCGGTGTCATGAGACTGGCGTTGTTGACCATCCGGTGGATCGGCTGACCCTCGGCGAGCAACGTGTCGGCGAGTTCGGCCACTGAATCCAGCGACGCCAGGTCGAGCTCGAGCAGTCGCAACCGGGCGCTCGGATGACGCTCGCGGATGGCTGCGGCCGCCGCCTCACCTTTCTCCTGGTTGCGGACGGGCATCAGCACCTCCGCTCCCGCGGCGGCAAGGCGGTCGGCGATGCCCTGGCCGATCCCGTCGCTGGCTCCGGTCACCAGCGCGCGGGTCCCGGTCAGGTCCGGCAGCTCGTCGTACGTTCGCTTGGTCATGAGGTCAGTCCCGGGTGGTCAGCCCCAGACGAGCGCCTTGCCCGGGTCCGCCACCAGCGCCGCCAGGTCGGCCAGGAACTTCGAGCCGAGCTCTCCGTCGATGAGCCGGTGGTCGAAGGAGCAACCGAGCTGGGTGACCCAGCGCGGTTCGATCCGCTCGGTGCCGTCGTCGGCGGTCACGACCCAGGGCATCCGCCGGATCGCGCCGAGACAAACGATCGCCGACTCGCCGGGGTTGATGATCGGCGTACCGGAATCGATGCCGAAGACGCCCACGTTGGTGATCGTCATCGTGCCGCCGGCCTGATCACGCGGCTGTGTCTTGCCGGCACGTGCGGTGTCCACAAGTTCGCCCAGGGCAGTGGCGAGTTCGCGCATTGTCATGCGGTCGGCGTCCTTGATGTTGGGGACGATCAGACCGCGTGGCGTCGCGGCGGCGATCCCGAGGTTGACGTAGTGCTTGGTGACGATCTCCTGGGCGTCTTCGTCCCAGACCGCGTTCATGCCCGGGTTGCGGCGGATCGCGATGCACAGGGCCTTGGCTATCACCAGCAGCGGACTGACCCGCACATCCTTGAACTCGCGGTCGTTGCTGAGCCGCTCGACGAGCTCCATCGTCGCGGTGGCGTCGACGGTGACGAACTCCGTCACGTGCGGCGCCGTGAACGCCGAGGCCACCATCGCCTCGGCCGTCACCTTGCGGACACCCTTGACCGGAATGCGCGTCTCCCGCTCGCCCGTGGTTTGCGGAGGTCCGTCGATGAACGCGCGCAGATCCTCATCGGTGACGATGCCGCCGTCGCCGGATGCGGGTACGTCGTGCAGATCGATCCCGTGCTCCTTGGCCAGCCCGCGGGTGGCCGGCTTGGCAAGCACTGTGCCGGAGGCGGCAGCGGCGGGGGCGGGACTTGCAGCGCCGGCGCGGGGGCGGCGCTTGGTCGCGGCAGCCGCTGCGCCGTACCCCACGAGGTTCGGCCCACTGCCCTCCTCGACGGAGCCGCCGGGCTGGAAGGCATCGGCAGCCATCCCCGAAACGACCTGTGCCGCAGTAGGTTCCGCAGGCTCAGTCGCAGCCTCTTCGGACGCGGCCGGCGCAGCAGGTGACGGCACCGGCTCCGAGACCACGCCGTCGTTCACCTCGACGGCGATGATCGGCGTACCCACATCGACGGTGTCGCCCTCGGCGACCAGCAACTGTGCGATCGTGCCCTCCCACGGGATCGGCAACTCGACCAGCGACTTGGCGGTCTCGATCTCGACCACGACGTCGTTGACCTTGACGGTGTCGCCGACCTGCACCTTCCAGGTCGCGATCTCCGCGTCGGGCAGGCCCTCGCCGGGGTCGGGAAGGGTGAACTGCTGGATGCTCATGCCGTCCTCTCAGTACTTCAGCGACGTGTCGACGGCATCGAGGATGCGGTCGAGGTCGGGCAGGAACTCGCCTTCGAAGCGGCTCGGCGGGTAGGGCAGGTTGTAACCGCCGACCCGCAGCACCGGTGCCTGCAGGTGGTAGAAGCAGTCCTGCTGGATCTGCGCGGCCAACTCGGCGCCCATGCCCAGGAACGTGCTGGCCTCGTGCACCACGATGACGCGGCCCGTGGCGCGAGCGGCGGCCATGATGGCGTCCTGGTCCAACGGGTTCAGCGAGCGCAGGTTGATGACCTGGACCGACTTGCCTTCGGAGGCAGCGGTTTCCGCCGCCTGCAGGCACGTGCGCACCATCGACCCGTAGGTCAGCAGGGTGACCTGGGTGCCGTCGCGCACGATCCGCGCCTCACTCAGCCCCGCGGGCGCGGCGTCACGAGCGCCGAGCGGGATCTCGGCCTTCTCGTGGTAACGGCGCTTGGGCTCGTAGAACATCACCGGATCCTGGCTGGCAATGGCCTGCTGGATCATCCAGTAGGCGTCGACGGGGTCGCCGCACGCCACGACCCGTAGGCCGGCGGTGTGCGCGAAGTAGGCCTCGTTGGATTCGCTGTGGTGCTCGACCGCACCGATGCCACCGCCGTACGGGACACGGATGACGATCGGCAGTGACAGCGAGCCGTTCGAGCGGGCGTGCATCTTGGCGACCTGGCTGACGATCTGGTCGAAACCGGGATAGATGAAACCGTCGAACTGGATCTCGACGACCGGTCGGTAGCCGCGCAGGGCCAGTCCGACGGCGGTGCCGACGATTCCGGACTCGGCCAGCGGGGTGTCGACGACGCGTTCGTCGCCGAAGTCCTTCTGCAGACCTTCGGTGATGCGGAAGACACCGCCGAGTTTGCCGACGTCCTCGCCCATCAACACGACCTTGGGGTCGTGCTCGAGAGCGGCGCGCAGACCTTCGTTGAGGGCTTTGGCGAGAGAGATCTTCTCGGTCATGTCAGGCACCGGCCCCTTCGAACGACGAGACGTAGGAGACGAATCGCTCACGTTCGCGCTCGAGCGGCTTGTGCTCCTCGGCGTAGACGTGGTCGAACATCGTCGGCAGTTCCGGGTCGGGGATTTCGCGGCATTGCTTACGCATGTCCGCGGCAAAATCGTCTGCTTCCGCGTCGACCTCGTCGAAGAAGCTGCGCTCGGCGTGCGCACGGGTCAGCAGGAAGGCCTTCATCCGCAACAGCGGGTCCTTCTCCTTCCACACGTCGACCTCGGCGGCGTCGCGGTAGCGGGTCGGGTCGTCGGAGGTGGTGTGTGCACCGAGACGGTAGGTGAACGCCTCGATCAGCGTGGGCCCCTCCCCTGCCCTGGCGGCGTCCATGGCCACCTTCGTCACGGCGTACGTCGCGAGGACGTCGTTGCCGTCCACACGCACGCCCGGTAGGCCGAAGCCCTTGGCGCGCTGGTAGGGCGGGATGCGGAACTGGCGGCTGTTCGGCTCGGAGATGGCGTAACCGTTGTTCTGTACGAAGAAGACGACCGGCGCGTTGGCGACCGCGGCGAAGTTGAGCGCCTCGTTGTAGTCGCCCTGGCTGGTGCCCCCGTCGCCGGTGAACGCGATCACGGCCGCGTCCCGCTCCGGGTCGCCGGTCGCGACGGCGTGGTCGCGCTGGATGCCCATCGCGTAGCCGGTCGCGTGCAGCATCTGGTTGCCGATGACGATCGTGTAGAGGTGGAAGCGGTGCTTCTCGGTGTCCCAGCCGCCGTGGCTCACGCCGCGGAAGAGGCGCAGCATCTGGGCGGGCTGCACGCCGCGAACGTAGGCGACACCGTGCTCGCGGTAGCCGGGGAAGGCGTAGTCCTTGGGGCCCATCGCGCGGGCGGCGCCGACCTGCGCGGCTTCCTGACCCAGCAGGCTCGGCCAGAGGCCCAGCTCGCCCTGGCGCTGCAGGGCGTACCCCTCGGCGTCCAGGCGGCGCGCCATGACCATGTCGCGGTACATCGACCGCGCGTCCGCGCTGGTCAGTGCCTCGACCACGGGGGCGTAACGCTCGTTGACCTCGTTGGTCGACAGCCGTTTGCCGGTCGCGTCGACGAACTGGATGAGATCGGGTCCGCCGTCGGTAATGTCAAGTGTTGCAGGGCCGTTCACAGTCGTGCGTGACTCAGTCATGGCGCTCCTTCGTCTCCGGAGCGTGGTGACTCCGGCCTCGACTCACCCGGGCCAGCTGCGGGGTCGCCGCGTGTGGATCGGGTGGCGGATCACGGGGTGTGACACCGCTCACAATGCCAATGCGATGAGGTTACCGCGCACCCGTCACGCTAGAAGAATCGACGGGGCTACCGGTGGGTACGTTTTCACGGCGTCGGTCCCCCAAGTGCGGCAGACTGACAAGCGTGAAGAGCGCCGCCGCCCAATGGCCACCTGCCTGGTTCGGCGTGGTCTTCGCCATCGGGGTCGCGGCGCTGGTCATCGCACAGTACGTCCGCTATCGACGCCGTAAGTAGCCTGCGGTCATGTCAGACACCGTCATGCCGGGCACCGAGGCCGAGGGCGTTGTGAAGTTCTGGAAGTCCGAGAAAGGCTGGGGCGCGATCAGTTCGCCGGCGCTGCCTGCCGGACCGGATGCGTTCGCGCATTTCATCGCCATCGAGGCGAACGGTTTTCGCGAACTCACTACCGGCCAGAAGGTGCGCTTCCGTTTCCACCCTGCCGAACAGGACAGCTTCAACTACGTCGCGTCCTGGGTGCTGGCGCTCGACTGACCATCGCGCCTCGATCAGGTCGACCCGTGGCAGCCCACGCGTTGGCTGCGCGGGGTTTGGAGGCTGGTGGCTCATGGGATTGCTTCCCGTTAACCACCAGCCTCCAAACCCTCACCGACTGCCGGATCGGAAGGCGGCCGCGACTTCGATCAGCCGGTCGTTGGCCTCGACCTCGGCGATGGTGCAGCGCACCCCGTCCCCGGCGAACGGCCGCACGACCAGTCCCTGCTCGGCGGCGACCTCGGCGAAGGCCAACGCGTCCTCACCCAGCGGAAGCCAGACGAAGTTCGCCTGCGAGTCCGGCACCTCCCAGCCCTGCTCCCGCAGGGCTTTGATCACCCGGGACCGCTCGATCACCAGATCCTCGACGCGAACCGCCAACTCGTCGTACGCCGAGAGGCTGGCGATCGCCGCCTGCTGGGCGAGGTCGCTCACCCCGAACGGGACTGCTGCCTTGCGCAGCGCATCCGCGATCGGTTCGTGGGCAATGGCGTAACCAACACGCAGACCGGCCAACCCGTAGGCCTTCGAAAACGTGCGCAGCACAATGACATTCGGCTGCTTACGCCAGACGGCGATCGCATCCGCGGCCCGAGGGTCGCGACCGAACTCGACGTACGCCTCGTCGATGACGATCAGCACGTCGGAGGGCACCGACGCGAGGAAGGAATCCAACTCCGCAGCAGTGACGATCGGCCCGGTGGGGTTGTTCGGGGTGCACACCAGCACGACCTTGGTGCGATCGGTGATCGCCGCGGCCATCGCCGGCAGGTCATGCTCGAATCCTTCGGTCAGCGGCACCGGCACCGCCGTCGCACCGGACAGGCCCACGATGATCGGGTAAGCCTCGAACGATCGCCATGCGTACACGACCTCATCGCCGGGGTCGCAGGCGATCTGCATGACCTGGCCCAGGATGCCGACGCTGCCGGTGCCCGTCGCGACCTCTTCGGGTCGCACGTCGAAATGCTCCGCGATCGCCGTACGCAGCGCCGTCACGCTCATGTCCGGGTAGCGGTTGACCTGGGAGGCGGCCTCGGCGATCACCGAGAGCACCGACGGCAGAGGCGGATACGGGTTTTCGTTGGAGGAGATCTTGTACGTCGTGAACCCCTCGCGCTGGGGGCCGGCTTGCCGGGGACGTAACTGGGGATCAGGTTGAGCGCTTGACGCAGCCGCACCGAGCGGGCAGAGTCCTCGGTCACCGCTTCCACTCCATGTCATCGGGCAGCAGCGCGCTGAGCAGCATCCCGACCAGGGCCACGATCAGCCCACCCCAGACCGCGTCCCACCAGAAGTGCGCCACGTGGAAGGGCAGGTTGACCTTGCTGCTGATCCAGGACAGCAGACCCAACATGCAGGCGTTGACCACCAGCAGGAACAACCCCAGGGTGATCACGATCAGCGGCACGCTGACCACCTTCAGCAGCGGCTTCACGAAGGCGTTGAGGATGCCGAAGATGGCGGCGATCACCACCACCGCCAGCACGTTGTGCGTCGTGTCCGCCGTGGGACTGCCCAGGGTAATGCCCGGGACGATCCACGCAGCGATCCACAAGGCGATGGCGTTGACACCAACGGTAATTGCGGCGACCTTCATACCTGCATCCTTCCAGACCGGCCCGCGGCTCAGGACCAGTCGGGCGGCTCACCGTTCTCCAGGTAGACCGGGCCTGAACCGGAGTCGACCGCGCGCACCGCCTGCTCGATCAACCGCGCGGTGTACGCCGCTGCGTGCTCCTGCACCGCGACCTCGTCGCACCAGTGCAGGGACTGGATCTCGCGGGGCTCCAGGTGGATCGCCGCCTCATCGGCCGGATCGAGCCGGGCGTCGAACAGGAACAGGACCGCGTCGTCCCACCCGCGCCACGGGGGCAGCCAGGTGACGGCGGCCAACCCGCGCAGCGCGATGGTGACGTCGAGTTCCTCCTTGACCTCTCGACGTACGGCGTCCGCGGGCGATTCGTGCGGGTCCACCACTCCGCCGGGCAGGTCCCAGAATCTCTTGTAGGACAACTGGCACAACAACACCTCGCCTGCGTTGTTGCGGATCAGCGCCTGCCCGATGGCTCGCTTGATGGGCAGCGACGCATTCAGCATGCGGTTGAAGGTCAGCGGATCGCTGAGCGGTGGGTCGCCGGCCACCCGGGCCAGGCTCACCACGTCGATCGCGTCGCCGCCCGCAGAGCGGCCGGCGTCGCGCAGCACTCCCTCACGTCGCAGGCCGGCGCGGCTCGCCGCCCGGATCCCCGCCCGGTCGTCAGCCGGCACCATCGCTTCGACCCGGACCGCCCCATCGGAAAGCGCCCGCTCGACGACCTCGATGACCGACGTCTCGAGGGTCGTGCCAGCGGGCGCTGCCGGATCAGGAAGATGCAAGCGCACCGTCCCGTCGACTGCGGTCTGGCGGATGGAAACCTCCGACTCCGTCATGTCCGCAATCTATCGCTGCCGGTTACTCCTGCCTGGTCCGGATGGTGTTGACGACCAGGGCGCCGGCACCGAGGACGGCCAGCCCCAGGCCGCCGATCGGCAGCCACGGGTTGGACGAATCGGCCGGACCCTGCGGACCGTCGGTCACGATCGGCGGTCCGGTGGTGCTGCTGGTCGGGCTCGGGGTGTCGGTGGCCGTGCTGGTCGGACTCGCCGTGCTGGTCGGTGAGGCCGTCGATGAGGTCGACGACGAAGAAGTGGACGACGTGGACGACGTGGGTGGCGGCGCCGCGGCGCACTTCACGCCGCCGAGGCGCACCCAGCTGCCCTCGACGCCGGGGCTGAAGTTGACGTAAGCGCCCGAGGTCACGCCCGATGCGGCGTTCAACAACCGCACCGTCCCCACCAGGTTGGCGTTGCTCGCGAACGACGCCAGCGACACCGTCGTGGGGGCGGTGTAGGTGCCGGCAGCTCCGCCGCCGGCCACCACCACACGCGGCTTGCCACCGACGCAGGAGGTGGTCACGGTCACCCGCGAACCCAGGGCGATCGCCGCGGTCACGGTGGAGGTGCCCCCACTGGTCTGCGCGCTGGCGGTGAAGAGGCCGTACCCGCTGGTCACCGAGCCGGTCGTCCAACCCGAGCTGCTGATCGGGTCGGCGAAGGACACGCCGTACGCGGTGTCACCCGTGGCGGCGAAGGAGGGCGAACCGGTCGCGAGCAGCAACCCGGTGGCTCCGGCCACCGCTGCGACGACCGAGCCGGCGAACATTGCGTTGTTGGATTTCACGACGCTCCTCACTTGAACGCCGCGAAGAAGGCGGCCCCGTTGGGCGTTCCGACGCCGGTCACGTTGTCCCAGTGGGCCGCGCTGACCAGGTTCTCCGGCTTGGCGTCCAGACCGACGACGTACCCCTGCCTCGGGACGATCTGCCCCGCGTCGTTGCGGGCGTTGTAGAACGCACCGGCTTTGTTCGGGTAGTTGATGTCCTTGATCGCGGAAGTCCCGGCAAGCCGGTAGAAGACGGGTGCGGCCAGACCGACCTTGGAGTTGTTCTTCTTCTTGGCCAGGCCGACCGTCGCCGCCACGATCGGCGAGGCGAGGCTGGTGCCTCCGACGCTGAGGTACGTCGGCTCGTTGCCGTTGGTCATGTCCGTGAACCGGATCGTGTACCCCGTGGCCGGGTCGGCGAGTGCCGACACGTCGGGTACGGCGCGGCGCGTGTAGCCGCCCACCTTGCCCTTCTGCCAGGACGGCTGGGCGTAGGACGCGCTCTGCCCGCCGCCGGCGCCCTTGATCGGCAGGAACGGCGCGGTGAACGTGACGTCACTGATGCCGGAAGAGGTGGTGTTGGTGTTCGTCTGACGGAACACCCGGTTCTCCCAGCCGGCGGCCACGGTCTGCACGCCCTTGGACGTCAGGCCGATCGCCGTACCGCCCACGGCCGTCGTGTAGTTGCTGGAGGCCGGCAGTCCGACGCCCGCATAGCCCTGGACCTTGCCGTCGTCGCTGACGGGAAGCGTGGTGTTGTTGCCGTTGTCACCCGAGGAAGCGAACGTGCTGATGCCGGTGAGGGAGGCCTGCAGCAGCGGACGGTCCCACGCCGCCTTGCTCGCAGCGGTCTCGCCGCGGTCGCTGCCGGAGCCGAACGACATCGAGATCGTGCTGACCTGGTGAGCGGTGACCATCTTCTGCAGCGTCGCAGTCAGCGGGGCGTCGAGGCACGACCCTGCGTCGTAGTAATGAATGGTCGCGTTGGGTGCAATGGCGTGCGTGGACTGCACGTCCAGGGCCTGCTCGACGTTGACACCCGTGGGGTCGCACTGCGCGGGGACCTTCTGGCCCGAGCTGAACACCTTGTAGTTGGCGGCAGCCAACTGCGGGAAACCGGCGTCCTTCATGTAGGCGTTGGTCTGCGCCAGCATCGTCTTGTCGTTGCCCCACAGCAGGATGCCGAGCGTCGGCTTCTGCGCGGCGACGCCGGCGCTGCCGTAGATCTTCTGTAGATCCTGCGGGATGTAACCGCACAGCCCGTTGGACATCACGCCATACTTCTTGGCCTTGGGGTAGAGGTGATCACCCCAGTAGAAGGCGCACTCGGCGCTGCCGTCGGTGGCGCCGTTGGCCTTCGGGGTCACCGCGTGGCTGCTCTTGAGGGCGCCGCGCGCCGCCCGGCTGGTGTTCAGACCGCGGGCGTTCAGCGGCTCCTTCTGGGAAAGGGTGCTCAGCCCGGCCACCGCGATGACACCGCTGGAGTTGGCGATCGTCGGATCGGTGTTCGGGGCCAGACCGGAGACGGCGTCGAGCGAGGCACGCTGCATCCGCAACGACAGCGACCTGTTCACCTTCGCCACGGTGCCGGTCACGAAGACCTGGCCGGAGTCGCGGCTGACGTAGGTCACGCGGTAACCGTTGGCCTTCGCCCACGCGGACGCCTTATCGACGGCGGCCTGGCTGGCACCGAACCGGCGGGTGTACTCGGCCGGGGTCAGCACGACGCCCTTGGCGGCGAGGGCTTGTGCCTGCGCCTGGCCCGGCAGCGGCACCAACAGACTCAGCGACATGGCGGTGCTGCCAGAAGCATCACCGTGGCGCAGCAGCTTCGACTGGGTCGGGCCGGTGAATACCCGTCCCGAGCCGACCAGGACGGACGAACCGCCTCCGGTGTCCGCCGCGATCGAGGCGGCAGCGGGCAACATTGCTGCGGTGGTGGCAACCAGGGTGACGGTTGCTATCCGACGGCGATTCATTCAGGCACTACCTTCGCTGGTGAACGTTGTGAGGGCACTCGCAGGCGATTCGAAGCTCGCCGACAGGCACTGACAGTAGCGGCTGTGTGATGCCATCGACACGGCGGCGACCCGAGATCGTGTAGGGAATCCTCCCCTGGCGGCCACCGCCCGGACAGTCTGCGACCGGCGGTCGAAAATTCAACTATTCGCCACCGTCAGAAACCCGATCGGTCCGCCTGTTCCGACAGCGGCCGCAACCGGGCCAATTGGTCGAGGAAGGCGTCGACCTGCAGCGCGTCGTACCCCCGGCCGGTGCGACGCGGCGGATAGAACAGCACGGTCTCGATATCGGGAAGGTCGTCCCCGCGGGCCATCGCCACCAGCACCTTGTCGAGGAAGTCGTCGACCTCGTGCTCCACGTAGGCGCGCTTGCCGGTGCGGGTCGCGAACCGCGAATCGCGCACCCAGTCCTGCTGGGCCGGCGTCCACCGCAGCCTCGTCGCCCGCACGCTGCCGTCGTCGGACACCGCGGCCACCGGCTCCGGCTCCACCCGGTCCAGCAGATCGCTCTGCCAGAGATACACCTGCCGCAAGAACCCGTCCACTGAATCGACGGCCAGTCCGCTGGCCAACGGGACCCGGCGGATCGCCGTACCGACAACGTCGGGCAGCTGAGCACCGCGCTCCATGCTCAGCGCAATCCGATCCAGCTGCCGCTCCACGTCATCGCGCACATAACCGCCGCGCTCGGTCGGGAAAACCACGGACCGGACGGTCGCGATCTGGTCTGCGGGCCAGGGCAGGGACGCCATGGTGACAGTCTCGCACCGTAGGGTGGCCGATATGCGTGTCCTGGTCTCCGGCGGCGCCGGCTATATCGGATCCCACACGGTGCTGGCTCTGATCGCGAGCGGCCACGAGGTGGTCGTCGCCGATGACTTCCGCAACAGCAAGCCGACGGTGCTGCCCCGCCTGGAATCGTTGTCGGGTACGTCGATCCCCCTGTACGCCGTGGACCTCACCGACCCGGACAAGACCGAGCAGATCTTCGCCGAGCAGCCGATCGATGCGGTGATCCACTTCGCCGGTCTGAAGGCAGTCGGCGAGTCGGTGGCGAAACCGCTGGAGTACTACCGCAACAACCTGGACTCGACCTTCTCCCTGCTGACTGCGATGCGGCGGCACGGCGTGGGCCGGCTGGTGTTCTCCTCCTCCGCCACCGTCTACGGAGACAACGCCCCCGTCCCGTACGTCGAGACCTACCAACCGCTGTCCGCCGCCTCCCCTACGGCCGGACCAAGGTCATGATCGAGCAGGTGCTGTCCGACACCGCCCGGGCCACCGACGGATTGCGCATAGCGATGCTGCGCTACTTCAACCCGGTCGGCGCTGACGCCAGCGGCCATATCGGCGAGGACCCGCAGGGCACCCCGAACAATCTCATGCCCTACATCGCCCAGGTGGCGGTAGGTCGTCGATCCTCCCTGACCGTCTACGGCAACGACTACCCGACCGCGGACGGCACCTGCGAGCGCGACTACATCCACGTCACCGATCTGGCGGCCGGCCACGTCGTCGCGTTGAACCACCTGTCGTCGATGCAGGAGCCCGTGCGGGCCTTCAACCTCGGCACCGGCACCGGCACGTCCGTGCTGCAGTTGCTGCACGCCTTCGAGCGCGCCGTCGGTCGTGAGCTGCCGTGGCAGTTCGGCCCGCGCCGGCCCGGTGACCTCCCGGCGTACTGGGCCGACCCCACGCGAGCACAGACCGAACTGGGTTGGCACGCCACGAAAACCATCGACGACATGTGCGTCGACACGTGGCGCTGGCAGTCGGAGAACCCGGACGGCTTCCCCGACTGAGAAAGCGGCCCCATTTGCGCACGTTGTGCCACAAACCCGGGCGTGACAGGACCGGCGCTCCTACCATCGGCACCATGACCTTCGATGCAGCGGCGACGTGGCCAGATCTCTTCGAGGGCTTGACCGAGCAGCAGAAGCAGTCGGTGGATCAAGCCCTCGCCGCACTGACCTCCGACGGTTACGAGCCCGACAAGGACGAAGTGGCGGGCATCGTCAACGGGGCCAAACAGTCCTCGATCCGGTCCTTCGGACCCTCGGCAGCGTCCTCCGCCGACGGCGCCGGCGCCTCCTCCTGGTAGTCGGTTACATCTGCTCCGGGGTGGCGATCCCCAGCAGCGACAAACCGGTCTGCAGCACCTGCAACGTCAGGGCGCACAGGGCCAGACGCGAATCCCGCACGGCCGCGTCCTGCGCCTTCAGCACCGGGCAGTGCTCGTAGAACGCCGTGAACGTCTGTGCCAGGTCGAACAAGTAGGCCGCGAGGCGATGCGGTTCGAGTGTCTCCCCGACGGCGGCGACCACCGAGCCGAAATCCAGCAGTTTCAACGCCAGCGCCCGCTCCGCCGGCTCGACCAGCACGATCGGACCGTCGAACGCCACTGCATCCGCACGGCCGAGGATCGACCGGATCCGGGTCGCGGCGTACTGCAGATACGGTCCGGTATTGCCCTGCAGCGCAACCATTCTGTCCAGGTCGAAGGTGTATTCGCTGTCGTGCGCGACGGACAGGTCGGCGTATTTGATGGCGCCCACGCCGACCTGGTGCGCGATCACGGCCCGCTCGCCGGCGGGCAGGTCGGGCCGCGATTCGGCGACGACCTCCGCGGCCCGTGCGAGCGCGGCGTCGACGAGGGACTGCAGGCTGACCAGGTCGCCCGAGCGGGTCCGCAGCAGCTTGCCGTCAGAGCCCAGCACGGAGCCGATCTGCACGTGGATCGCTTCAGTGCCCTGCACCCAGCCCGCCTTCTGCGCGGTCTCCCACACCATGCGGAAGTGCAGGTTCTGCGGTGCGCCCACGACGTACAGCGCCCGGTCCGCCTTGAGATCCAGGGAGCGGTGCCTGATCGTCGCCAGATCCGTTGTGCCGTAGCCGTATCCACCGTCTGACTTGCGGATGATCAGCGGCACCGGTTTGCCCTCGCGACCGGTGTAACCGTCCAGGAAGACGCACAACGCACCATCGCTGATGGTGGCAATCCCCTTGTCCTGCAACTCATCACAGATGGCGGCGAGTTCGTCGTTGTACGTCGACTCACCGGCCAGGTCGTTGTCGCCGAGGGTGATGTCCAGCTCGGCGTAGACCCGGCGCAGGTAGGCCAGGGACAACTGGATCAGCCGCTGCCAGATCGCCAGAGTCTCCGGGTCGCCGGACTGCAGCAGCGTCACCCGCTTGCGCGCCCGCGCATCGAAACCGGGATCGTTGTCGAACTTCTCCCGCGCGTGCCGGTAGAACGTGTTGGGGTCGGTGGTCAGAAGGTCCGCCTCGGCCTCGTCGGACTCCAGCAGATGCTCGACCAACATGCCGAACGGCGTACCCCAGTCGCCGACGTGGTTCTGCCGGATCACGGTGTGCCCGATGAACTCCATCGTCCGCGCCAGGGAGTCGCCGACCACGGTGGTGCGCAGGTGACCGACGTGCATCTCCTTGGCGATGTTCGGCGACGAATAGTCGATGACGACCCGCTGCTGCGGCACGTCAGGCAGGCCGAGCTTCGGGTCGGCCAGTTCGCGGCCGGCAGCGTCGGCGATCCAGGTGGTCGCCAGGGTGACGTTCAGGAAGCCCGGGCCGGCGATCTCAACGCTGTCGATGAGTTCCGGCGCGTGCAGGTGCCCCACGATCCGGGCGGCGACGTCGCGCGGGGCCTGACCGAGCCGTTTGCCCAGCGCCATTGCGGCGTTGACCTGCAGGTCGGCGCTGGTCTGTTTCTTGTTGGCCGGACGCACCACCGGGTCCACCTGCGCGAACTCCGGTCCGAACGCCCGGGCGAGGGCGTCCTGGACCGCGCTGGTGAGGGCAACGGCGGGATCGACGGTCATGGGCTCAAGGTTAGGGCGGGGCGGGCTCCGGCTTCGAATCGGTTTCGTGACAGCCTCGGACGGTGCGCCTCGATCCCGTCCGCCGCGTGGTGTTCCCCTCGCCCGCGCCGGTTGCCTTCGAACCCGTCGCTCCGGCCCGTCTCGTGCACTGGGCCGGCGGCGCCATGCTGCACGCCGACGTCGGCTCGCCGGTGACCGTGCTGCACTTCCACGGCAACGGCGACGATCTACGCTCCTGCGCGCCCCTCGTCGCGAACGTGGCCGGCCACGGCGTCAGCATCGCCGTCGTCGAATACCCGGGGTACGGCGTGCTGGCCCGTCAGCGGGCCAGTGCCGTCTCGTTGGTGGCGGCAGCCCGGGCGGCTGCCCGACGGGTCCCGGGGCGCGTCGTCCTGTCCGGATACTCCCTGGGCACGGCGGTCGCCACCGCGCTCGCCGCGGACGGCCTCGGCGAGCGCCTGGTTCTCACGGCACCGTTCACCTCATCGCGAGAACTCGTGCGGGACATGCGGTTGCGGGCGTTCTGGCCGATCCTGCGCGACCGGTTCGACAGTGCCGCGCTGGCACCGCAGATCGGCATCCCCGCCCTCGTCCAGCACGGCGACCGCGACCGCGTTCTGCCCTTCAACCACGGTCAGCGCCTCGCTGACCTCCTCCCGGACGCCGTGTTCCGGCCGCTTCCGGGGCGCGGACACGGCGGGCTGGACCCCGTGATCGCCGACGCAGCGGTCCGAGCCGCCACGATCCCGGACGAGTCGTGGCGTGAAACGCCGCCCGCGCCCTGACGATCCGCCGATAGCATCGCGGCACCATCACCGCCCGCCCGGGAGGCACCCGTGTCACCAGACGCCGCACCGACCACGGTCCTGCGCCGCATCCTCATGGTGCTGGCGACCGTTCTCGCGGCCGCGGCCATGCTCGCCGGGCTGGCCAATTTCGAACTGCTCAACGGGAATCGTTTCGCCGGTCATGCCGACGACATCCGCAAGGACCCTGCCGTCGCTAGTGCGCTGGGCGTGATCGTCACCGACAAGATCATCACGGCCAACACCAACCTGGCCGCACTACGGCCGCTGGTGCAGAGCACGACGACGTCGGTCATCGAGAGTGACGCCGCGGGTCCGGTCTTCCGGACCGCGGTCCGGCCGCTGCACGAATACCTCACCTCCGACAACGACAGTCAGATCCTGCTGCAGGCCGCCGACATCGCCGCCATCTCGATCTCGGCACTGAAGGAGTTCAAACCGGATCTGGTGGCCAACGTGCCGGATGACCTGGACGTCACCTTCTCCTCGATCGGCTCGCAGTCCTTCGCCGCACACACCCTCCAGGCCGCTCGGTGGGTGCGGGTCCTGTCCTGGCTGCTGCCGCTACTCGCCGCGCTGTGCCTGCTGGCCGCCGTACTGGTTGGGCGTCGTAGCTGGCGATCCGCAGGTTTCACGGTCGGTCGCGTGCTGCTCTGGGCGGCAGGCACGTTCGCCGCGCTCCTGTCGGTCGGGGTCATCGCCAACACGTTCTTCACGCCGAACGGCCTGGTCCCGGCGGTAGCCTCCGCCGCGTGGTCGACGATGGTCGTCCCCGCCGCCATCCTGACCCTCATCGTCGGGTTCGCCGGGCTGATCCTGATCGGTTGTGCGCGCACCCTGCCGGTGCGCAACCTGCGCGAATTCGACCAGTGGGCCCTGCGAGCCGTGCGCTCGCGGCCCACGACGCCCGCCGGCTGGGGCGTGCGGGTGATCGGGTCGGGGCTGCTCGGCGTACTCATGGTGTTGCGCCCGGCCATGGTGATCCAGTTCCTGGTCGCCCTCGCGGGCGTCGGCCTGATCACGTACGTGCTGTGTGAAGTACTCGTCGCGGCGGGGGCAGTCGCTACCCGGCGCAACCTGGCTCCCCGGGGAGTGGCCTGGGTCCGTCGGTACGGCGCTCGTGTGGTGGCCGCACTGGCCGCCGTGGCGCTGTTGATCTCCGTCACCGTCTTCGCCTGGCCGCAGAGTACGTCGATCGCGGCCGAGACGGGGCCGGCGGACGAACGCTGCAACGGCTGGGTGCAGTTGTGCGACCGGCCGTACAACAACGTGGCGTTCGAGGCATCCCACAACTCGATGTCCGCACTCGATGAGAACTACTTCCTGGCCGAGCAGCCCACCGGGATCGTCGGCCAGCTCGACGCCGGAGTCCGGGTCTTCCTCATCGACAGTTGGTACGGCCAGTCCACCAACCGTCCCGGGGTCATCGCCAACTCCGATGCCACGCGAGCCCAGGCGGTGGCCCAGGCGAACGAGACCTTCGGAGCCAGCACCGTGCAGAGCGCGCTGCGACTGCGCAACTCGCTCAACGTCAGACCGCAGGGGCCGGTGGGGCTCTACCTGTGTCACGAGTTGTGTGAACTCGGAGCCACCGACTGGCCGAAGGTGATGGGCCAGGTCAAGACGTGGATGGACCGGCACCCGCGAGAGGTCGTCACCTTCTTCGTGCAGGACGTCGTCAAGCCTGATGACGTGGCGAAGATGCTCGGTGACGTCGGTCTGCTGGACACGCTCTACACCCCGCCGGCCAAGGGGCAGGACTGGGCGAGCCTCGGGCAGATGATCAGCAGCGGCAAACGCCTGGTGTGGTTGCAGGAGAACGAGGGCGGCGGGAGCAGCTACCCCTGGATGCTCGATGGCCCGCAGTGGTCGCAGGACACCGAGTACACCAACCCGTCGGTCTCCTCGTTCAGTTGCGCCATCAAACGCGGCGAGCCGGACAACCCGATCTTCCTGATGAACCACTGGCTGAGCGGATTCGGCAGCCTGCAGGCGGACGCCAAGAAGGTGAACGCGCGCTCGGTGCTGCTGCCGCTGGCGCAGAAGTGCGAGAAGGAGCGCGGCCAGATCCCCAACTACGTCGCGGTCAACTACGTCAACCTCGGAGATCTGAAGTCCGTGGTGCAGACCCTCAACGGGTTGGACTGACATTGGCCGCCAGGGCCGCTTCCGGCGTCCTCGCCGTGCTGGGAACGCTGTTGCTCGTCGTGGGCATCGTCGCCGGATTCGCCCGCTACGAGGTGCTCGACGGCGCCCGGTTCGCAGCGACCGCCGACCAGCTGCGCAAAGACCCCCAGGTCGCCGCCCAACTCGGGATCGTGATCAGTGACCGAGTCGTGGCCGCCAACCCGAATCTGCGCCTGCTGCGGCCATTGGTCCAACGGACCGCCACCTCCGTCCTCACCCGGGACTCCCTGACTCCCCTGGTTGCCGGTGCGGTGGAGCCGGTGCACGAGGCGATCGTGAGCGGTCGGGCCGCAGATGCGGCGTTGGAGCTGAATCAGGTCGGCGCACAGGTCGTCGATGCGCTGCGCACCGTGCGGCCCGATCTGCAGATCTCCGCACCCGCCGACCTGACCGTCGGACAACAGGCGCTCGGCGCTCAACAAGCGTTGGAGACGGCTGCCAAAGCCGCCGCCTGGGTGACCCTGGCGTCCTGGCTGAGCCCGCTCATCGGCGTACTCCTCCTGGCCGTCGCCGGCGGCCTGCGCGGCGGCCCGCGATCGGCGCTTCGTTTCGTGGGTATCGGACTCATCTGCGCGGCAACGGTTTTCGCCGTCGCCGTCGGAGTCGGCGCCTTCGCAGCGCGCTCGATCACGGTGACCTCGGTAGCCAGCGCGTCGATCAAAGCGGCGTGGACGCAGTTGGCACCGACACTGTGGATCCTGGCCGGAATCGCCGCCGTGATCGGTGTCGTGGTGACCGCGGTCACGCACGTCGGAGAAGGCCCCCGGCGCACTTAGGTCGCACTTCCTAGGCACCGCGCAAAATCCGGGAGTAGCTTCTACTACAGCGTGTAGTAGAAGACACCAAGGATCGGCTGTGCGCAGCCGCAGAACACATGGGGAGCGACCATGGATGCACATACCGCGCTAGACCTCGCGCGATGGCAATTCGCGATCACCACCGTTTACCACTTCCTCTTCGTACCGGTGACGATCGGCCTTTCGTTCGTGGTCGCGGTCTTCCATACCTTGTGGATCACCAAGCGCGACCCGCAGTGGATGCGGCTGAGCAAGTTCTTCGGCAAGCTCTTCACGATCAACTTCGCACTCGGTCTGGTGACCGGCATCGTGCAGGAGTTCCAGTTCGGGATGAACTGGAGCGATTACTCCCGTTTCGTCGGTGACATCTTCGGCGCCCCGCTGGCGATCGAGGCTCTCCTCGCGTTCTTCCTCGAGTCGGTCTTCCTGGGGTTGTGGATCTTCGGCTGGGGTCGGATCCCCGAGAAGCTGCACGCCGCGACGATCTGGCTGGTGCACATCGGCACCGTCCTGTCGGCGTACTTCATCCTGGCCGCCAACTCGTTCATGCAGAACCCGGTCGGTTACAAGAACAACCCCGAGACCGGTCGCGCCGAACTCACCGACTTCTTCGCGGTCCTCACCAACAAGGTGCAATTGGTGACGTTCCCGCACGTGCTCTTCTCGGCTTACCTGTGCGGTGGTGCCTTCGTCCTGGGCGTCGCCGCCTGGCTGGTGTGGCGCAACAAGAAGCACGAGGACCGCTCGATGTACCGCAAGGCCGCCAAATTCGGCGCCTGGATGACCTTGGTCGCCGGGCTGGGTGTTGTCGTCACCGGTGACATCCAGGGCAAGATCATGACCGAAGTGCAGCCGATGAAGATGGCCTCGGCCGAGGCCCTCTACGAGAGCCAGAGCGGTGCTCCGTTCTCGATCCTGACCATCGGCAGCCTCGATGGTCAGCACGAGAAGATCGCCATCACCGTGCCGAAACTGTTGTCCTTCCTGGGCACCGGCAGCTTCAACGGACACATCCAGGGCATCAACGACCTGGAGAAGGCTTACCAGGCCAAGTACGCCAGTGACCCGCTCACCCGGGCCGACAGCTACACCCCGACCATCCCGCTGACGTACTGGTCCTTCCGGTTGATGATGGGCTTCGGTTTCCTGGCGATGCTGATCGCCGCACTCGCCCTGTGGTCACTGCGTAAGAGCAACGGCGACAACGCCCTCACGAGCCGCTGGTGGAAGTGGCTGGGTCTGGCCGTCCTGCTCTTCCCGATTCTGGGCAACAGCTTCGGCTGGATCTTCACCGAGGCCGGTCGTCAGCCGTGGATCGTCTTCGGTCTGCTGACCACTTCCAACGGCGTGAGCCCCAGCGTGGGTCCGTGGACGGTGCTGCTCTCGCTCGTCGGATTCACCCTCCTGTACGGCGTGTTGGCCGTCATCGAGGTCGGCCTCACCTTGCGCTACGCGAAGGCGGGCGCTCCCCCGTTCGACGATCCGTTCAAGGACTCGGACGACGAGGATTCCGACGACGCCGACAAACAACTGGCCTTCGCCTACTGAGCTGCGGATCGGATAAGGAGACAACACCATGGGTCTGCAGGAGTTCTGGTTCCTGATCATCGCGGTCCTCTGGATCGGCTACTTCACCCTGGAGGGCTTCGACTTCGGCGTCGGTATGGCTCTGCCGATCCTGGGTCGCGGCCCGGACGGCGAACGCCGCAAGCGCGTGCTGCTCAACACGATCGGCCCGGTCTGGGACGGCAACGAGGTGTGGTTGTTGACGGCCGGCGGTGCGACCTTCGCGGCGTTCCCCGAGTGGTACGCCACCCTCTTCAGCGGCTTCTACCTGGCGCTGTTCCTCATCCTGGTCGCGTTGATCATCCGGGCGCTCGGTTTCGAGTACCGCGGTAAGCGCGACAGCGACGCCTGGCGACGCGGCTGGGACTGGTGCATCGCCATCGGCTCCTACGTGCCGGCGCTGCTGTGGGGTGTGGCCTTCACCAACATCGTGCGCGGCGTGCCGATCGACCAGCACCACGAGTACACCGGCAACCTCTTCACCCTGCTCAACCCCATCGCCCTGCTCGGTGGTCTGATGACGCTGACCGTGTTCTTCCTGCACGGGCTCAACTTCATCTCGTTGAAGACGACGGGCCAGATCCGGGACGACGCCCGGGCCATGGCCACCAAGGTGTGGGTTGTCGCGGCGGTCATCACGGTGGCGTTCATGCTGATCATCAACGTCCAGCAGGGTTCGATCTGGAGCTGGCTGTCCTTCCTGATCGCCGTCGTGGCGTGCGTCGGCGGCTTCCTCGCCCACCTGGCGGACCGGGAAGGGTGGGCCTTCACCGGCACCTTCCTCGCGATCGCCTTCGTGGTGGCCTCGTTGTTCTTCGCGCTCTTCCCCGACGTGATGCCCTCCAGCACGAACCCGGACTACTCGCTGACGATCTACAACGCCTCCAGCAGTCACCTGACGCTGCAGATCATGACGGTGGTCGCGGTGATCTTCACCCCGATCGTCCTGCTCTACCAGGGCTTCACCTACTGGATGTTCCGCAAGCGCATCTCCGTGGACAACATCCCGCCGGCCCAGGACGAGCGCGACCTTGCGACCGTTTGATCCGCGCCTGATCAAGCAGGTCCCGGCCACCCGCTTCCCCATCGCGGTCATCGCGGCGCTCGGTGTGGTGGCCGGGATCCTGGCGGTCGCGCAGGCCTTCGCCATCGCCGCTCTGGTCGTGGCCGTCGTGCACGGCCACGACCTGCGCACCCCCGCGGCCGCCGTACTCGCGGTGCTGATCGCTCGCGGATTGGTCACGGGCGCAGGCGATCTGGCGGCGGCGTGGGCCGGCAGCCGGATCAGTTCGGCGCTGCGCGAACGTTTCCTGGCCGGCGTCTTGCACCAGCCAGCGGACGAGCGGGCCGAATCCGGCACCTTGGTCACGCTGGCCACCGCCGGCGCCGCGAGCGTCGAACCGTACGTCGCCCGCTACTTGCCCTCACTCATCACCGCAGCGGTGGTGCCGCCCCTGGTCCTGCTGGCACTGTTGCTCACCGACTGGCCCAGCTTCCTGATCGTGGTGCTGACGCTGCCGTTGCTGCCGCTGTTCGCCGTCCTGATCGGACGCCACACCCAGGCACAGGTCGACAAGCGCTGGGCCGCGTCGAACCGCCTGGCCGGGCACTTCCTCGACGTCATGCGCGGACTGCCGACCCTCGTGGGCTACCAGCGCGCCGAGCACCAGGTCGGGGTGGTCTCGCAGGTCAGCGACCAGCACCGCAAGGCCACCAACCGCACGTTGCGCACCGCCTTCCTGTCCTCGGCCGCCCTGGAGCTGTTGGCGACGATCTGCGTGGCCATGGTTGCGGTCGCCGTCGGCCTGCGCTTGGCCGGTGGGCACATGCTGCTCGGCGTGGGCCTGACCGCCATTCTGCTTGCGCCCGAGGCCTATTGGCCGATCCGGCGGGTCGGTCAGGAGTTCCACACCGCCGCAGACGGCGTGCAGGCGATCGACGCGCTGCTGGCCGGGACTCCTTCTACTCCCGAGCCGGCCGGGGAAGGCACTCTGGCCGCCACCGACCTGACCTACCGCTATCCCGGCACCGAGCATGACGTCATCCGTGACCTGTCGCTGTCCCTCGAGCCGGGCCTGACGGCGATCGTCGGCGAGTCCGGCGCGGGCAAGACGACCCTGCTGGAGTTGCTCGCCGGCCTGCGCACACCCACCAGCGGCACCGTCCGCGGTCCGCGCACCCACCTGGTCACCCAGCGGCCGTTGCTGATCCCGGGCACCGTCGCGGACAATTTGTTACTCGGCAACGATGCGTCGACGCAGGATCTTCGAAAAGCCATGCAGCGCACCGGTTTCGACACGGTCGCCGCGTCGCTGCCGGACGGGTTGGACAGCCCGGTCGGCGACGACGGATCCGGTTTGTCGGCCGGTCAGCGCGGTCTGCTGGCCCTGACCCGCGCCGTACTCGACCCGTCGGCGGTCATCCTGCTCGACGAACCCACCGCCCACCTGGACACCTCCGTCAGCAGCGGCGTGGACGACGCGTTGCGCATCCTGTCCCAGGACCGCACCATTGCCGTGGTCACCCATGACCCGATGCTCACGATGTACGCCGATCGCGTGATCACCGTGCCCGTTGCCTCACGCGCCGAATCGGTGCCGACGCCCGTGGCCACGGATGCCGCGGCGGCGCATCAGCCGCTGGCTCAACCGAGTTCGCCGGAACCGGCCGTCCCGCAACGGCGACCGGTGCTCTGGCCGGCGAAGGGAGTGGTCCCTGCGGCGCTGGTCGGCTCGCTGGCCACCATGTGCGGTGTCGCCCTGACCGCGACGTCCGGCTGGTTGATCGTGCAGGCCAGTCTGCGACCGGTGGTGCTGACGCTGCTGGTGGCGATCGTCGCAGTGCGTACCTTCGGCATCGGCCGGCCGGTGCTGCGCTACACCGAGCGATTGCTGTCGCACAACGCGGCGCTGCGGGACCTGACCCTTCGCCGTACGGCCCTGTTCGCTCGGCTCATCCCGCTGACGCCGGCCCGGCTGGGTCGGCACCGCCGCGGTGACGTCCTGAACCTCGCCGTGCACGACCTCGACGACGAAGTCGATGCCCAGGTGCGGGTGCTGGTGCCCGCGATCGGCACGATCCTGACCCTCTTGATCGCGGTCCTCGTGGCGACGGTCCTGCTGACGGTCACCGGCCTGGTGCTGTTGGCAATCGCACTGGTCGTCCTGCTGATCGGGGTCCTCGGCTTCGTGCTGGAACGCCGTGCCCAACCCGACGTGCTGGAGACCCGCAGCGACATCGCCGCGGTCGCCGAGCTTGCTACCTCGAATGCGACTGCGCTGCAGGGGATTCACGCCCAACAGCCGGTGCTGTCGCGGCTGCGCGAAGCCCAGGCCCGCAGCGCTCGGGTCAGCCTCTCTGCCGCGACCGCGCGCGCGACGGGCGACACGTTGAGCCTGATGACCGTCGGTGTCGCCACCGTCGCAATAGCCGTGCTGACCGGTCACGCGGTTGCCGATCAGCGCATCTCGCTGCCGGTCGCGGGCCTGTTGACACTGCTGCCGGTCGCTCTCACCGATGTGCTGACCAGCGTGCCGGACATCGTGAACGCCCTGTGTCGCAGCCTGATTGCCCGTCGACGCTTGACGGCGTTGACCGATCAGGAGCCGGCGGTGCGGGACCGGAGCGCGGCGACGACGCCGCCGGTGCCGCAGCGTCCGACGCTCGAACTGGCCCAGGTCAACGCCTCGTGGGACGACGTGCACGACGCTCTGCGGCACGCCGACCTGAAGGTCGCACCGGGCGAGCACATCGCGTTGGTCGGAGACAACGGCGCGGGCAAGTCGACGGCGTTGGCCGTGTTGGCGCGACAACTGGAACCGACGGCAGGTCGTTACACCCTCGATGGGCTGGAGGTCGGCACGTGGGCACCGGACGACGTACGTCGATTGGTCGCGCTCGTGGACGACGAGCCGCACGTGTTCGCCGGCTCGGTGCGCGCCAACCTGTTGTTGGCCCGGCCGCACGCGACCGACCACGAGGTCACCAGCGCCCTCGTCGACAGCGGCCTGGGGCACTGGCTCAGCGGTCTGCCGCACGGCCTGGACACGATGCTCGGGACCGGCCAACGCGGGGTCTCCGGCGGTGAGCGGACCCGGTTGGCGATCGCCCGTGCCGTGCTGTCCGGACGGCCGGTAGTGCTCCTCGACGAACCCGTCGCTCATCTCGATGTGCCCACCGCCCGGTCGGTGCTGAGCGACGTTCAGGTTGCCCTGAGAGAGTCTTCCCTCGTGATCGTCTCCCACCAGCAGATCGGCCTCGAGGGCTGCGACCGGGTGGTCGCCCTTCGCGAGCGACAGGAGGTGAATCGCTGATGCCCCGCCACTCCTCCCTCGGCGACCTCGAACGCCAGCTCATGGACGTGCTGTGGGCGGCCGAACCCGGTGTCCGCCTCTCGTCGCGGCAGGTCCAGGAACGTATGGACCCCTCACAGGAGCGCGCCTACACGACCGTCAAGACGGTTCTCGATCGTCTGGTCGACAAGGGACTCGTGCAGCGCCGTCGCGACGGGCGGATCTGGCGTTATTACGCCCGGGCCAGCCGTCAGTCGTTGACCGCCGAATCCCTGCGTTCGGTGCTCGGCGACATCCAGAGCTCCGATCGCAGTACGGCCCTGCTGCACTTCCTCGAAGGCGTCGAAGCGACCGACCGAGCAGAGCTTCGGCGACTGCTCGACCAGGTCGAGGCAACCGACCGCCCCGCCTGACCGGTCGGCACTAGGGTGCCGCTATGAGTCTTCGCCGATCCGCCGGCGCCACCGTCGTCGCCGTGGCCCTGATGAGCGGTCTCGCCGGCTGCGGCAGCCAACATCTCACCGGTGCGGACACGGCCGCGACCACCGCTACGACGACCTCCGCGGCGCCGCCCGCCGCCAAGCACACCGCAGCCGAGCTGGTGAAGGCGATGCGCGCGAGCGTTGCGAAGGCAACGTCGTTCCAGGCCGCCGGAACCATCGAGTTCGACTTCAGCGACATCGAGGCGGAGTCGACCGGCACGGCTGACCCGGGCGGGTCGATGTCCCCCACGAGTTCCCCCGCCCAGGTGATGAGAGTGGACGCGGCCGGCACCACGAACGGAAGCGGCGTCCGCCTGACTGTGTCCTCGGACATGGGCACCATGAGCACGATGTACGTCGGCGATTCGACGTTTTTCCGTGCTGACAAGGGCTTTTTCGCCGACCTCGGCTCAACGGGTTCCGACGACTCGTCAGGGCAGCCCAGTAGTGTCGGCCCGTCCCTCGCCAAGTACGCGGATCGATGGATCTCCACCCGGGTCGTGCAGAACTCCACGCCCAGGTTGAAGCACACATTGACGCAGCTCCTGAACGAGACGGTCTCCCGTGAGGCGTTCCCCGACGCCAAGCTCGCCACCGCGACCGTGACCCCGATCGTGGACAACGGTGTGCCCGCTTACCGCGTCGACGTCGGTAAAAGCTCCTTGATCATCGCCGCTGACGATGCCTCGACGCTTCGCTACGCCGTCGTCGCTGAGTCCGACGAAACCCAGAAGTTGCGCTTCTCGCAATGGAATACGGTCCCAGCGATCACGGCCCCGGCCGACGCCATCCCCGGTTCGCAGATTCCCGGCTGGGACGCATCGGGATTGGGCCCCGAAGTGCTGGCTAGCTCTGACTCACAGTCCGACTCCGGCTCGGGCTCGAGCTCTGCCCCTTATGGGCTCGATCCCTCGGCCGGGCCCACCGGTGACGGATTCGACCCCTCGGCGGCCACCAGCTCGGTAGCCTCCGACGGCTGACCACACAGGGACACTCGACCCACACCGGACACCCCCGGCCGCCCTACGCTCGCAATACAGGGACACTCGACCCACACGGCGAGCCCGCCAACGCCCTACGCCCGCAATACAGGGACACTCGACCCACACCGAGCACCCCCGGCCGCCGCAGGCCTGCAATACAGGGACACTCGACCCACACCGAACACCCCCGGCCGCCGCAGGCCTGCAATACAGGGACACTCGACCCA
This sequence comes from Branchiibius cervicis, assembly GCF_042661605.1. Classification (NCBI taxonomy): domain Bacteria; kingdom Bacillati; phylum Actinomycetota; class Actinomycetes; order Micrococcales; family Dermacoccaceae; genus Branchiibius; species Branchiibius cervicis. The sequence continues at coordinate 44,489 of NZ_JBHSWJ010000002.1, read as the reverse complement.
CACCGAACACCCCCGCCCGCCGTACGCCCGCAATACAGGGACACTCGACCCACACCGGACACCCCCGGCCGCCGCAGGCCTGCAATACAGGGACACTCGACCCACACCGGACACCCCCGCCCGCCGCAGGCCTGCAATACAGGGACACTCGACCCACACCGGGCACCCCCGGTCGCCGGCCGGCGACCTGCAGCGACGCGCCTCCTGTGACCCACGTTACCTATTTGTGACCCACCAATATCCGGCAAACCCCTTGCCAGGGGTTTGTTAGTAGCGTTTCCTAACTATCTATGAGCACCCAGGGCGCCTCTCCCCGCCGCGAAGTCCGCGGCCGTCGCGACGCGGCCAAAGTGCTGCCCGGCGATGCTCGTGCCCACAACCGCTCGCTGGTCCTCCAAGGCTTGTTCGACGACGGTCCGCTGAGCCGCGCCGACCTGGCCCGGCACACCGGATTGACCCGGGTCACCATCTCCGAACTGGTCGCCAGCCTCATCGACGATGGCCTGGTCGCCGAGGTCGGAACCCGCACCGAGTCCCGCCAGGGCAAGCCCGCGACGCTGGTCGACCTGGCCCCAGAAGGCCCGGTCGTCATCGCCCTCGACCTGTCCGGCGATCACCTGGTCAGCGGCGCCCTCGTCGATCTGGACGGCGCCATCCTGGCCCGCCAGAGCAAGCCGATCGTCGATCTGCAGTACGCCGTGGCCGACATCATCGAGGTAGCGACCGCGCTGGTGGGAATGAGCACCCGCCCCGTTCTCGGAATCGGGATCGGCACCCCCGGAATCGTCGACGTCACCGGGTCGGTCGTCGTAGCACCGAACCTCGGCTGGGAGAACCTGGATCTGGCCAAGCGGGTGAGCTCGTGGACCGGACTGCCGACGTACGTGCAGAACGACGCCAACGCGGCGACGCTGGCAGAGGGGACGTTCGGCGAGGGTGACAACAACGGACTCTTCCTGGTGACCATCGGCGCCGGCGTCGGCGGCGGGGTCCTGATCGACGGCCGGCCCCTGGTCGGCCCGCTGCAGTCCTCGGGCGAGATCGGCCACGTCGTGGTCGAACCGGGCGGCCCCGAGTGCGCCTGCGGCAACCATGGCTGCCTCGAGACGTACCTGTCCGCGAACGCGTTGCGGCAGGCCGACGAGGAGGGCCGGCGGCGGGCCGGTCAATTACTGGGCACGGTGATCACCCCGGTGGTCACCACGCTCGGAATCGCCGATGTCGTCTTCTACGGCGACGCGGACGTATTGGACGGGCCGGTCATCGAGGCAACACGGCAAGCGCTCGCCTTCCAGACCCTGCCCTTCGTGGCCCAGCGGATCCAGGTCCGTCAGGTCCCTCGCAGCGCCGAGCACGTGCTCACCGGCGCTGCCGCTCATGTCCGCTATCGAGAGCTCGGTGTCGTGTGACGCCTCCGACCACTAGCCAACCCGCCTGAGAACACCTCTCCTACAACGTAATTCAGGGCAATCCGCATTATCACCACCTAAGGGGAATCATGAAGATCAAGAACACGGTGAGCTTCACTCTCGCCTCCGTCCTCGCCGCAGGGGCGCTCGCAGCGTGCAGCAGCGGCAGCACCACGACCGGAGGGAACACCTCCGGCGCGGCCGCCACCACCGGAGGCGGTGCCAAGACCATCAACCTGTGGCTGGCCGGCAAGGAGGACACGCCCAAGGAACTGACCGACTGGCTGGCCAAGACCTGGACGACCAAGTACCCCGGCAGCACCCTGAAGATCACCCACATCGACTGGCCGGAGCTGACCACCCGCCTCAACACCGCCCTGCAGAGCGACACCCCGCCGGACGTGGTGGAGGTCGGCAACACGCAGGCCGCGGCGTACACCAGCGTTGGCGCCTTCACCGACCTGACCAGCAAGATGAGCGAACTGGGCGCCGACATCGGCCCGAAGAGCTTCATCGAGTCGGGCAAGTGGGACGGTAAGAACTACGCCGTGCCCTACTACTGGGGTTCGCGCTACATCTTCTACAGCAAGAAGGCCTTCAAGGACGCCGGTGTCGCCGTGCCCACCACGCTCGCCGACTTCAACAAGGCTGCGGTCACGTTGAAGCAGAAGCAGGCCGGCAACTCCAAGTACTCCGGCTTCTGGGTGCCCGGCCAGGACTGGCGTAACGGCATCAGCTGGCTGTTCGCCAACGGCGGCGACATCGCCACCCAGGAGGGGGCAAGTGGGTCGGCAAGTTGTCCTCGGCCAACAGCATCAAGGGCCTGACGCAATGGCAGGATCTGGCCAAGAACTCCACCGTCGCGCCGAAGGACGGTAAGGACGCCGAGCCGTGGACTGCCTTCAACAACGGCCAGAACGCCATGTTCATGGCGCCCAGCTGGGCCCGGTGGAGTGTCGACAAGTCCAAGACCGCTGACCTGGGCGCGTTCGCGCTGCCGGGCACCGACGGTGGAGCGGCCCCGGTCTTCGCCGGTGGTTCCGACCTGGGCATTGCGGCCAAGTCCAAGAACCAGGACCAGGCGTTCAACCTGTTGAAGCTGATCTACAGCGACGACTACCAGAAGCTGCTCGCCAAGAACGGCCTCGGGCCGGCGAACTCCAACTTCACCTCGCTGATGGGCACCGACGAGTTCGCCAAGGCCGCGATCTCGGCGGCCAGCAACTCCAAGCTGACGCCGACCTCGCCCAACTGGGCCGGCATCGAGACCTCCAACGTGATGGAGGCGTTCTTCGGCAAGATCGCGAGCGGCGCTGACGTGGCCAGCACCGCCAAGGCGACCGATGCCGAACTGGAGAAGGCGCTGAACGCCAGCTCCTGATCCACCGGGCTCGCAGAGCCCACACCAACTACGTCGGGAGTCCGGCGACCCCGCCAAGCCGGGCTCCCGACGTACACCAATCTTTCTGCCCAGCAATCGAATCGACCAGGCCAGGACATGACGATCCTCATCAACGAACCCGTGACCGTGACGGGCCAACAGCCCAAGAAGGTACGGCGCCAATGGGTCAGTCGGTCACTGGGTCCCTGGTTGTTACTGCTTCCCGCCATCGTCGTGCTGGCCATCGGACTGGGCATCCCGCTAGTGCGCCAGTGCATCATGGCGTTCCAGCACTACGGCCGCGCCCAACAGTTCGGACAGCCGGCCACCTTTAACGGGGTCGACAACTTCAAGGCCGTCTTCACCGATCCCGACGTATGGGCCGTGGTCATCCGGTCCCTGGCCTTCTGCGCCGTCAATGTCATCGTCACGATGCTCATCGCGACCGCCATCGCACTGCTGATGACCCGCATCTCGACCGTGCCGCGGATCATCCTGCAGGTTTGCCTCCTGCTGGCTTGGGCGATGCCCGTCATCGCAGCAATGACCGTGTGGCAGTGGCTCTTTGACACCTCCTACGGCGTCATCAACTGGACACTGGTTCACCTGGGGTTCTCCGGTTTCGACCAGCACAACTGGCTGATCAATCCGCTGTCCTTCTTCTTCGTGGCCACCGTGATCGTGGTCTGGATGAGCGTGCCCTTCGTGGTGTTCACCCTCTACGCGGCCCTCACCCAGGTCTCCGACGAGATGCTGGAGGCCTCCGCGCTCGATGGAGCCAGCGGTCTGCAACGACTCCGCTACATCATCTACCCCACCATCCGACCGGTGATCTCGATCGTGGTTCTGCTCCAGATCGTTTGGGACCTGAGGGTTTTCGCCCAGATCAACTACTTGCAGGGCGTCGGCGGAACCGTCAGTGAGACCAACCTGCTCGGCACGTTCATCTACCAACTCGGCGTCGGTAACAGCAACTACGGCGTCGCCTCGGCGTTGGCCCTGCTGGTGCTGTTGATGACGCTGATCATCAGCTCGGGTTACATCCGCTCGTTGCTGAAGGAGGCTCAGGCATGAAATCCAAGGCAATGCGCACCCGCGGCTGGAACACCGTCGCCATCCTGCTCGCGGTCCTGTGGGTCTTCCCGGTCTACTGGATCGTCAACAGCTCGCTGCAACCGATCGAGAAGCTGCGCGGCACGACGCCGGCCTTCTTCCCCAGCTTCGACTTCTCCGCCTACAGCAGGGTTTTCGGTGCGGACTTCCTGGCCTCGCTGAAACTGTCGCTGATCGTGACCCTCATGGCGATCGTCGCAGCGGTGATCTGCGCCTTCATCGCCGCGGTGGCGATCTCCCGGTTCCGCTTCCGGGGCCGCATCTCCTTCATCCTGATCGTGCTCGCCGTGCAGATGATCCCGCCGGAGGCGTTGTTCATCTCCCAGTACAAGATGCTGGCCGACTGGAACCTCTACAACACCGCCTTCGGCCTGGCGCTGCTCTACACCGCGATGATCCTGCCCTTCACCATCTGGATGCTGCGCGGATTCGTCGATGGCGTGCCGCTGGAGCTCGAGGAAGCCGCGATGGTCGACGGGTGCAGCCGCATCGGCGCGTTCTTCCGGGTGACCTTCCCGCTGCTCGCGCCGGGCCTGGTCGCCTGCAGCGTCTACGGATTCCTGCAGGCCTGGAACGAATACACCCTGGCCGTCGTGGTGATGGACCCCAACAACCGGACCCTGCCGCTGTGGCTGCGCGGACTGTCCAGCGTGTCCAACCAGGCCGTCGACTGGCCGGCCGTCATGGCAGGGGCGACCCTGGTCGCGGTGCCGGTGATCGTGTTCTTCATGATCGTGCAGAACAAGATGGCCTCGGGCCTGGTGTCGGGTGCGGTGAAGGGTTGATGAGCGCCGACATCAAACGCGCGGCGTACGGCGTCCTGCTCGCCGCGTTCGACGGCACCTCGATCCCGGCTTGGCTACCCGCCGCCTACGAGGCCGGGCTCGGCGGAATCTGCCTCTACGGCAACAACATCGCCGAAGGATCCTCACTCGCGGCGCTGGGACGCGAGGTACGCGCCCTGGCTCCGGACGCCGTACTCACCTTGGACGAGGAGGGCGGGGACGTCACCCGGCTGCACGCTCTCGACGGTAGCCCCTACCCGGGCAACGCCGCCCTCGGTCGGGTCGACGACGAGGACGCCACGCGCGTGGTCGCCGCCGCCGTCGGTACCGAATTGCGCGATGCGGGAGTGTGGTTCAACCTCGCGCCGGTGGCCGATGTCAACAGCAACTGGCGCAACCCGGTGATCGGCACCCGCAGCTTCGGTGCGGACGCGGAGCTGGTCGGGCGGCACACGGTGGCCTATCTCACCGGCCTCGCCGACGCGGGTGTCGCCGGCTGTCTCAAACACTTCCCCGGCCACGGCGACACCGCGACCGACTCCCACGTGTCACTGCCCACGGTGACAGCCGACGCGGCAACCCTGCGCGAGCGCGAGCTCCTGCCGTTCCGGATGGCCATCGCGTCACAAGCGCCGGCCATCATGACCTCGCACGTTGTGTTGCAGGCCCTCGATCCCGGCCGCCCCGCGACCCTGAGCCACCGGGTCCTCACCGAGCTGCTGCGCGACGAACTGGGCTACGACGGGGTCATCGTCACCGACGCGCTCGATATGGCCGGTGCCAGCCAGGGTCGCGGAATCCCGGCCGCTGCCGTCGAATCCCTCGTCGCCGGAGCGGATCTACTGTGCCTGGGCCCGCTTCTCGGACCGACGCCGACGGTACTGCTCGAGTGCGTGCAGGCCATCGAAGCCGCGGTCCGTGACGGCAGTCTCGCGGCCAACCGGCTGCTCGACGCAGCGCAGCGCGTCGGCGCACTGCGGCAGCGATGGACCGGCGCGGCCATGCCCGATCCGGCCACCATCGCCACCGGACGCGCTCGAGCACGAGCCGTCGCCGACCGGGTCGTGTCCGACGCGCCCCACCTTGCGCCCGGCCCGGTCACGGTCCTCCGCATCACCAGCGGCACGAACCCCGCTGTCGGAGAGACGGTCTGGGGTCAATTGGCCCTCGGCTCGAGTACCGACGTCGCCGTCGATGCGCTCGATCAGACTGTGCCGCCGAGCGGACCAGCGGTGATCGTCGGGCGCCGGGCCAGCAGTGATCCTCGGGTCTGGGCGTGGCTGGCCCATTGCCTGGAGCAGAATCCGGAAGCGATCGCCGTCGAGCTGGGCTGGCCCACCCCCGCCGCCCTGCGACACCCGGCCGTGGTGTGCACCTGGGGGCAGGCCCGCGTCCTGACCGACGCTCTTGCGGAGGCATTGCGTCCCGGGTCGCACCTACGATCAGACAGGTGAGCATCGCACGACCTCGTCTTGCCCGAATCGCCGCTTCGTGCGCGTTGGCGCTGAGCCTGACCGGTTGTGCGTCATCGATCCATCTGACGCTGCCCTCGGGCGCCACCAGCTCGACGCCTCCAGCCAGCCCTACGCCTTCAGCAAGCCCGACACAAAGCACCACCCCCGGTAGCAGCGCGTCGAGTACCGGCGGCTTGCCCACCGCCGAGGACCTCACCCGCCAGATCGCCGCGAACTTCACCACCGCCAAGAGCGCTCACCTGGTCGCGACATACACCAAGAACGACGAAACGCGGACGCTGGACGTCTCCGGCACCGTGGACGGCAGCAACCAACGCACCGTGCTCACCATCAACAAGGACAACGTCAAGGCGGAGATCCGCACGGTCGACGCGCGCGTCTACGTGAACGGCAACGAGGCGTACTACCGATACTCCGGGGTGCCGAGCTCCCGGGCCAAGCAAGTCGCCGGACGCTGGTTGTCGATCCCGGCAGCCAGTGCCGCATCGACCACCCGGGACTTCACGTTGCGAACCATCTTCAGCGACCTGAACTCCAACCTGTCCAGGAGTGAGAGCCGCGGCCTGACCGTCACCGAGTCGAGCCGCGACGGGAAGAAGATCTGGCAGGCAGCCAACGCCCAGACCACGATCCTGGTGGCTGCCGACGGCAGCGGCCGGCTGCTGCGCGCATCCAACAAGGGCCTGCTGAACACCCAGGCCTACACGTTCGACCAGTGGGACTCGGCACCCACGGTCGATGCCCCGTCGAATGCGGTGACGACCTGAGCGCGACCAGCACCTACCATGACCGGATGACCCGTCACGTCACCCGAACCACCCTGTCCGTCGCTGCTGCTGGCCTGGCCCTTGCGCTGGCCGCCTGCGGCGGCACCACCACGGTCAGCACGACCGGCAGCAACTCCGCCGGTGCGAGTACGACGACCGGAAGCTCCACCTCCTCCGCCAGCCCGACGTCGACCACCAGCGCCGCCGCGGCAACTCCCACCGTGCAGGGTGCCGTGCGCCAGATGAACGCCGGCTTCGCGCAGGTCAAGAGCGCGCACGTGGTCGCCGAGGATCTCGATGGCAAGGACACGATCAAGATCGAGCTGGCCGGAACCGTCGACGGCAAGAACCAGCGCGGCTCGATCTCCAACAGCTCCGCCACCGACGGCGGTGTGGTGCAGTTCGTCGTGGTCGACGGCAAGGAATACGTGAACGGGGACGCCGCGTACTACAAGTCCTCGGGCAACACCAAGGGCTCGACCTACGCCGGTAAATGGGTGGTGGTTCCCTCGACCGCCGCCCAGAGCTTCAGCGATCTGACCCTCAAGAGCCTCTTCGATGAGATGGAAAGCGACTTCAGCGACGCCAAGACCACGAAGATGAAACTGACCACCGTTTCCGAGAACGGTGTGCCGGCTTGGCGGATCGCCGACAGCCAGACCACGGGGATCATCGCCGCCGACGGCTCGGGACATCTGATGCGCGCCGAGCACACCGAGGGCGGCAAGACCGAGAGGTACGTCTTCGACCGGTGGAACGCTGTTGCCCCGGCCACCGCACCGGCGGGGGCCATCCAGGGGTGAGGGTCAGTACCCCGCCAGCGCCCAGGCGGTGACCGCCAGCGGCAGCGCGATCAGCACCGCGCTGACCAGGCTCACGATCACCGTCTGGGCAGTGTAGGAACGAGTATCGGCCAACCGCTCGAGACGCGCGACGGCCGGGGCGCCGCCGGTACCCATCGCCCCGGCGGGATGCGGTGCATCCGCCAGCAACACGATCGCGCGGGCCACCGGCGTGCGACCCACAACCTGTTCGGCGCCGCGGTCGGCGAGGATCTCCACCAGCAAGCGGCCGCGACTCAGCCCGTGATCACTGCGCAACGCGGTGGGTACGGCGGTGTGCAGCACCGTGAAGAACTCCAGGATCAGGTCGTGCCGCTGCCGTAGGTGGGCCACCTCGTGCGCCAGGACCGCCTGCAGGCCGACCGGTCCCAACCGCTCGCCGACCGCGTCGCTGACCACCACACGGCCACTGAGGCCGGGGACGCAATACGCCGTCGGCGTCTCGAGCGCGAGCACGCGCAGGGAGTGCGGCGGGCTGCCCAGGGCGCGCCATCGACGTACGTCGGGTAGCGGCTCGCCGCCGGGATCCACCGCGAGCAGGTCGACGAGTTCGCGATGTTGGCGCCGGGAGGTCCGCAACGCCGTACCCACTCGATGGCCCCGGACGGCCAGGCGACCGCACAGGACACCGGAGATGACGACGGCCACCAGCACCAACGGCAGGTGGGCAGCGGGATTCGGTAGGTCGGGGCCGTCACGGACGACGCCGAGCACGGCCACGGGGGCGAGCAGGACGCCGGCCAGGATCGCGGCGACCGAAACCGCCTGCCACAGGAACAGGCTGGAACCCGGCGCGCGCACCTGACCGCGCCACCGCGGCAGCACATGGGTCGTGAGCACGCATGCCGCCGCGATGAACAGAAGAATCAGCGCCGGCACCCCTCCATTGTCTCGCAATCGGAGGGCTGCCGGCGCCGGTTCGCAGGCGATCAGACCGGGTCGGGTGCTTCCTCGTGGGCGGCGTGCTTGGGCGTGTGCTGCGAGGAGTCGCCGCTGATGGCCTGCAGCTTCTCGCCCTCGACGTCCACCGCCGGCAGGATCTTGTCCAGCCACTTCGGCAGCCACCAGGCCTTCTCCCCCATGAGGAACATCGCCGCCGGGATCAGGGTCATGCGGACCAGGAAGGCGTCGAAGAAGACGGCGGCCGCGAGCGCGAAGCCCATCGAGACGATGAACTGCTGACCTTGCAGCATGAACGCCGCGAACACCGAGATCATGATGCAGGCCGCGGCCGTCACGACGCGGGCACCGTGCCGGAAGCCGTCGACGACGGACTCATGGGCGTCGGCCCCGTGCACGTGGGCTTCTCGCATCCGGCTGACCAAGAACACCTGATAGTCCATCGCCAGGCCGAAGACGATCCCGATCAGGATGATCGGCAGGAAGCTGACGATCGGTTCGCCGGAGAAGATCCCGAAGGCGCCCTTCTGGAAGATCATCACCGTCGCACCGAACGTCGCGAGGACCGACAGCAGGAAGCCGATCGTGGCGGTGAGCGGGACCAGGATGGAGCGGAACACCATCATCAGCAGGATGAAGGCCAGGCCGACCACGATCGCCAGGTACTTCGGCAACGCCGAGGTCAAGGCGTCGGAGACGTCGGTCTGGATGGCGGTGACCCCGGTGACGCCGACCGTGGTCTTGGTCTGGGATTCGATACCTGCCTGACCGTCGCGCAGGTTCTGCAGCAACGTCGTCGTCGCCTCGTCGTCAGGACCCGACTTGGGCGTGATCAGGATCTGCGCACCCGTGGAGTCCTGGTTGACCGCGATCACCTGGGCGTTGGCCACGTCACCCTGTTTCGCGGCCCACTCGGTGACCCCGCCGAACGCCGCGAGGCGCTCCTTGGGGTCCTGGATCCCGGTGGCGTCGACCACGGTGATCAGGGGCGCGGCCCGGCCGGGGCCGAAGCCCTCGGTGATGAGGTCGGCGGCCTTGCGCTGGGTGGTATTGGTTGCCGCCGTCGAGTCGGTCGGCAGCGCCAGGTGCAGATCCTTGGCCGGCACCGCCAGCACGATCAGCACCAGCGTGATGATGCCGCCGATGACGGCCGGTCGCTTCCCGATGAAGCGTGCCCAGCGGACACCGTTGTTGATGACTTTGCCGTCGGAGTCGAGTTCGCGGTGCGGGGTGCGGAACGAGCCACCGAACGCATGCGACTTCAACATGCCGAGGATCGCCGGCAACAGGGTCAGGGCAACCAGCACCGCGAAGAACACGGTGCCCGCAGCCGCCATACCCATCGTGGTCAGGAACGGGATGCCGACGACGGCCAGCGCGGCAAGTGCGATCAATACGGTCAGGCCCGCGAAGACCACCGCGGAGCCGGCCTTTCCGACCGCCAGACCGGCCGCGTGGGCGCGGTCGTCGGTGTTCCGCAGTTCCGAGCGGTACCGGGACAGGATGAACAGGGTGTAGTCGATCCCGACCGCCAGACCGATCATCGTGGCCAGGATCGGAGTCGTGGTGCTGATAGTCGTGAACTTGCTGGCGATCATCACCCCGATGGTCCCTGCGCCGACGCCGACGAAGGCCGACAGGATCGGCAGGCCGGCGGCGACCAGGGAGCCGAAGGTGATCAACAGGACCAGCGCCGCGACCGCGACACCGAGCAGCTCTCCCGAGCCACCCTCGACATCGAAACTCTGCATGCCGCTGCCGTTGACCTCGGCCTGCAGACCGCTCTTGCGCGCGTCGGCCAGTGCGTCCAGCACCGCATCCTGGCTGGCCGGCTTCACATCGGTCACCTTGGCGACGTCGAAGTCGAAGGTCATCGTGCCGATCCGGCCGTCGGCGGACAGCGGTAGCAGCGCCTTGGCGTTGGCCTCGGCGACCGCCTGCGGCTGTCCCTGCTTGACCGCGGCCTGCACCGCCATCTGGTACTGCGCCGCCGAGGCCTGCACCGGGTTGACCAGCGTCTTGGCGTCCGCCGGCATCTGCGGGACCTTCTTCAACTGCGCGATCAGGTCGTTCACGGCATTGGAGTACGTGGGCTCCTTCAGGGTGTGACCCTTCGGCGCAGCGACGACGACCGTGACCGATGCCTGGTCCTCGGCGTTCCCGGTGCCCGGGAAGAGCTTCTGCTGCATCGTCTGCGCTTGCAGCGACGGGATGCCGGGGATGGAGAAGGTGTCCTGATAGGGCTGCTTAACCGCTCCCGCCAGGGCGCCGAACCCGACCAGCGCCACGATCCAGGCGGCCAGGAAGTAATACCACTTGCGGTACGCCGCGTGGCCGAGCTTGTAGAGCAGAGTCGCCATGGTTCCTCGTTCGGTGAGTGCGGTTCAGCGGATGGAAAGTAGGGACCGGGCCACCCGCAGGTGGTCACGGACGATGGTGTCGAGGCTTCGGTCGTCGGGGCGCTCGACGAATTGGTCCAGGGCGCTCCCGAAGACCCCTTTGATCACACTCAGCGCGACGCACGCCTCTTCGCGCGGCAACCCGGAGCGTTGCTCGACCAACTCGGTCATGGTCTTGGCGATGTCATCAAAGCGTTCGATCGCCGCGTTGAACACCCTCGGATTGGCGATGAGGCAATCTCGCATGGTGGCCCACTGCTCGCGGGTGAGTGGTCCCCACACGGTCAGCAGCGCGCAGACCAGTTCGCCGAGATCGCCGAGAATCTCACCCTGCGGGCCACCGGCCACGAACCTCTCGACGGCCTCGGTGGGCAGGCCGGGACGGGCGCCGAGGACGGCATCGAGCTTGCCCGGGAAGTAGTTGAACAGCGTGCGCCGGGACACCCCGGCCTGCTCGGCCAGTTCGTCGAGGGTGAAGTGGTCGTAACCCTGCTGGACGGCCAGACTCTGGGCGCAGAAGGTGATGCGCCGTGCCGTCTGGTCTCGGCGCGTCAGGGTGGACATGAACAAAACGTTTGCATTTTGATGCCTCAAAGTGCAATTCGGGTCGGTGTGATCCGCGCCTCACCCGGGTGCGCGGCAGACCGCCGCGTACCCCTCGGCGCGTAACCCGAGGGTGTGGGCGGCCTCGGCTAGGTTGAGAACAAGAAGCACTCCCGACGCGATTCTTCGAGGAAGACGACCATGACCGACTCCGATACCCCTAACACCCCGGACCCCCAGCAGCCCGCCCAGCCGGGCAGTCTCGGTCAGTCCTACCCCGGTCCGGAGCACACCCAACCGACCACCACGCACGGCACCCCCGCCGGCGGTCAGCCGCAGGCGCCGTACCAAGCCCCTACCCACCAGCAGGCTCCCCAGCCCGCCGCCGCGCAGCAGCCCGCAACCGGCCAACCGGCGCCCGGTCAACCGCGCCCCTCGCAGTACCAGCAGCCGACACAGGGCTATCCCCAGCAGGGCGCTCCCCAGGGCGCGCCGCGTCAGGGCTACCCCCAGCAGGGGTATCCGCAGCAGGGGTACCCCCAGCAGGGCGCTCCGCAGCAGGCGCAGCAGCCGAGCGGTCCGGGCTTCGGTCAACAGGCGGCAGCGGTGGGCGGCCAGTTCGCCAACGATGCCGGCAAAGTCGCCAAGGGCGCCGGTGACGGTCTGGGCGCGCTGTTCTCGGACCTGCAGTTCAAGAAGTCGCTGACCGGCAGGCTGGCCAGCATCGTCTTCCTCGGCGCCATCGTGTGGGCGGTGCTCAACCTGCTCAGCAACCTGACCTACTACTGGGGTTCCACCAACGGCTACAGCAACATGGGTGGCGGTTCGGCGACGTTCCACACCATCGCCGACATCATCTGGTTGTTGTTCTTCATCATCTCCGTGCGGATCCTGCTCGAGGTGGCGCTGAATATCGCCAAGATCGCCGGTCGCGACAAGGACTCGAGTAGCAAGTAAGCCGCCGTGGAGCGCACCGAGGCGCTGCTGGCCGACGGCCGACAGATCATCTGGTACGACGCCGACGGCACCCACCGGGTGCCGTCGGTCGATCGCCGGCCCTTGGAGCCGTCGGTCGTCATGTCGCAGATGCGGCATGACCCGCTGACCGGTGAATGGATCGCCGTCTCGTCGGCGCGGCAGAACCGCACCTACATGCCACCGGCCGATCAGTGCCCGCTGTGCCCGTCGCGCGATGGCCGGATGACCGAGGTCCCCTCGCCCGAGTACCAGGTCGTAGCCTTCGAGAACCGTTTTCCATCTTTCGCCACGCAGATCGAGGGCGTGATAACCGAGAACGACGGGTTCGAGCAGATCCGTCCCGCGACCGGTCGCTGCGAAGTCCTGTGCTTCACCAGCGATCACAATTCCACCTTCGCTGCGCTCACCCCGGCCCAGGCACGGCTGGTGGTGGACGCGTGGGCCGACCGCACGACGTACCTCAATGAACTCGAGGTCGTGAAGCACGTCTTCCCGTTCGAGAACAGGGGTATCGAGATCGGGGTGACCCTGCAGCACCCGCACGGGCAGATCTACGGCTACCCGTTCATTCCGCCCCGGGCGTACACCGAGTTGATGCACGCCGCCGCCCACCGTCAAGCCCACGGGCGGAACCTCTTCGGCGATCTCATCGCGTTCGAACAGGCGGGGCCGCGGACCGTGGCGAGCAACGAGGAATGGCTCGCGTTCGTGCCGTTCGCGGCCCGCTGGCCGGTGGAGGTGCATCTCTACCCGCTGCGGCGAGTGCACGACCTGAGCGAACTCGACGAGGCGCAACGCGACGCGTTCACCCTCATCTACCTGGACATCCTGGGCCGCTTCGACCGCATGTACGACTCGCGGCTGCCCTATATCGCCGGCTGGCAGCAAGCGCCGGCGCCCGATCCGGACAATCCCGACACGACCGCACTGCGCGACGAGGCATGGCTGCACCTGGAGCTCACCTCGATCCGGCGCGGGCCGGACAAGCTGAAGTACCTCGCCGGCTCCGAATCCGGGCAGGGTGCCTTCATCGCCGACATCCTGGCCGAGCCGCTGGCCGCGCGCCTCCGGGACCTGGCATGAGCGCGGTCCGGACGCCAGCGCCCCGCTCGGTCGATGATCTGGAGGCCACCTTCCGCGACCGGTTCGACGCGGCACCGGACGGGGTGTGGTTCGCACCCGGCCGGGTGAACATCATGGGCGAACACACCGACTACAACGGCGGATTCGTGCTTCCGATCGCCCTGGCGGAAGGCACCTGGGTCGCGGCGCGCCGTCGTGACGACGACACCGTGCGGCTGCACACCGACTCCCCCGACGTACCCGATCCGTCCGCGAGCGTCCACCTCGGTGAACTGCACGACGGAGAGTCGGTGGGGTGGGCCTCCTACGCCGCCGGAGTGGGTTGGGCGGCCGCGCAACGGGGATTCGACGTACCCGGCCTGGACATCGCCGTCACCTCCAACGTGCCCACGGGAGCGGGGCTTTCGTCCTCGGCGGCGTTGTCCTGCGGTACGGCGCGTGCCTGGGTCGATCTGGCAGGTTGGAGTCTGACGGACACCGAGGTCGCCGACCTCGGTCGGGACGCCGAGAACCACATCGCCGGTGCACCCACCGGGTTGATGGACCAGTTGGCTTCTGTCTGCGGGAGATCCGGGCACGCGATGCAGATCGACACCCGATCGGTCGAGATCACCCAGATCCCGTTCGACCTGTCCGCGCACGGCCTGGCGCTGCTGGTGATCGACAGCCGTGCGCCGCATGCTCTGGTCAGCGGGGAGTACGCCGAGCGGCGGCGATCCTGCCAGGAGGCCGCCGCGGCGTTGGGCGTCCCGGCGCTGCGCGACGCCACCGTGGCCGATCTGGACGGTCTGCCCGATCTGTTGCTACGTCGCGCCCGGCACGTGATCACCGACAGTGCCCGTGTCGAGCAGGTCGCCGCGTTGCTGACCGACGGCTCCGACCCGCGGATGATCGGACCGTTGCTCAACCAGTCGCACCTCTCGATGCGCGACGACTTCGAGATCACCGTGCCGGTGACCGACCTGATCGCCGAAACCGCTGTGCGCGCAGGGGCTTATGGCGCCCGACAGACCGGCGGTGGCTTCGGCGGGTGCGTGATCGCCCTGGTCGACCAGGACGCGGCCGAGACGGTCGCCGAGGCGTGCGTGGCGGCCGCGACGGCCGAGAACTTCAACGAACCGGCTTCGTTCGTCGCCGTGCCGTCCGACGGTGCTCGCCGGATCAGTTGATCCCGCCGTCAGAAACTCGGAAATCTGCACTGCCGCGGACGGCGTGGGCGCACGCGACCGAGACAGTGACGACGGCCGAGTAGGTGACCGCCCCGCCGTTCAGTAGCGGATGACCACGCGACCCTCGATGGCACCGTCCTTCATCTCATCGAAGATGTCGTTGATCTCCTCCAGGGACCGGGTGGAGATCGTCGGATGGATCAGGCCGCGGGAGTAGAAGTCCAGCGCCTCGATCATGTCCTGGCGCGTGCCCACGATCGACCCACGGACCGTGAGGCGCTTCAGCACGATGTCGAAGATGGGCGCCGGGAAGTCACCGGGGGCAACCCGACGAAGACGATGGTGCCGCCGCGCCGTGCCATTCCGATGGCCTGCCCGAACGCCTCCGAGTGCACCGCGGTCACCAATACTCCATGGGCTCCGCCGGTCTGGGCCTGGATCGCACCGATGGGGTCTTCGGTCGCCGCGTTCACCATGACCTCGGCGCCGTGTTCCTTGGCCAGGTCCAATTTGTCGTCGGCGATGTCCACCGCGGCGACTCGCATGCCCATGGCCTTGGCGTACTGCACCGCAACGTGCCCCAGACCGCCGATCCCGGAGATGACGACCCACTGCCCGGGCCGCACCTCGGTCTCCTTCAGCGCTTTGTACACGGTGACGCCCGCGCACAGCACCGGCGCCACCTCGTACGGGTCCGAGCCGGCTGGGATCCGCGGGGCGTACGTCGCGTCCACCAGCATGTATTCACCGAAGGAACCATCGACGGAGTAGCCGCCGTTCTTCTGCTGCTCGCAAAGGGTCTCCCAGCCGCTGCGGCAGTATTCGCAGTGCCCGCACGCCGACCACAGCCACGCGTTGCCGACCAGGTCGCCGACCTTGAAGCCTTCGACTCCCTCACCGACGGCCTCCACCTCGCCGACGCCTTCATGCCCGGGCACGAACGGCGGGCTTGGTTTGACCGGCCAATCTCCCTGCGCCGCATGCAAATCCGTGTGACAGACGCCGGAGGCAACCAGCTTCACGAGCAGCTCTCCGGGCCCGGGGGCGGGCTTGTCGTACTCCCCGACGGTGAGTCGGTCACCCAACTCCGTGACGTACGCAGCCTTCATCGTGCTCATCAGCATCTCCTGACGTCGCTGGCTCCGCCCCGTTGCGGAGCCGGACTTCAACGCTACTGGCCGCAAGGTTGCATCGGGGTTTCGCGAGCGCCGTACGCTCAGGGCATGACCACGCGCGACACGAACTGGCCCGCCGGCTATCCCTGCTGGATCGACATCAGCTTCGACACCGAGCATCGCCGCTTGCATCACGCGGCGACGTTCTACGGCGAACTGTTCGGCTGGCGGGTCGAAGAGGGCGACGAGCAGTACGGCGGCTATCGGATGTGCTTCAAGAACGACGCCGCCGTGGCCGGCCTGGCCCCGAAGATGGATCCCCAGCAGCCGAGCGTGTGGCTGCTCTACCTGGCCAGCGACGACGCCGCGGCGACGACGGCCGCGGTCCGGCAGTACGGCGGCCAGGTCATCGTGGAACCCATGGATGTGGGCAACCTCGGCACGATGAGCGTGTGCGTGGACCCGCAGGGCGGCGTCTTCGGCGTGTGGCAGGGCAAGGAACACCACGGTTTCGAACTCATCGACGAGCCGGGCTCGGTGGGCTGGTCGGATCTGCTGACCCACGACGGCACCGCCGCCCAGGAGTTCTACGCAGCAGTCTTCGGCTACACCTACCGCGAAGCAGACGCCGACGGCTACTTCTTCATCGAGAAGGACGGTCAGGTCGTCGGCGGTCTGCACCAGGCGCCGCAGGACGTACCGGTCGGCTGGCTGGTGCACTTCAACGTCGCATCGCGTGACGCCTCGGCCCAGATCGCCCAGGAGCTCGATGGAGAAATCATCATGACGCTCGACACCGTCGCCGGGCCGGAGGCGACCATCCAGGGCCTGGGCGGTGAGTTGTTCAACCTCGTGGAGCCGACGACCAATTTCACCCTGTAGCCCGCGTTTTGCCCCGCGATGGGCGGGCACGGGAGAATCGGGGCATGCATTCGCTGGCCGACATCACCCCGCCCATCGCCCTCGGTGCCCTCGACGGCCGCTACCGCGCCGCCGTGGCGCCGCTGGTCGATCACCTGTCGGAGGCGGCCCTCAACCGGCAGCGGGTGCACGTCGAGATCGAGTGGCTGATCCACCTGACCAGCGAGCACGTCGTCCCCGGGGTCCGCGAACTGACCGGCGCAGAGCAGGACCACCTGCGCGCCATCGTCGATCACTTCGGGGCCGACGACATCGCCGAGCTGGCCGAGATCGAACGGGAAACCGTGCATGACGTGAAGGCGGTCGAGTACTACCTCAAGCGTCGGCTGCCGGCGATCGTGGGCGACGCGGACGCGGCCGGGTTGTCGGAATTGATCCACTTCTGCTGCACCAGCGAGGACATCAACAACCTGTCCTATGCGCTGATGGTGCAGGGCGCGACACAACAGGTCTGGCTGCCGAAGGCCACCGCATTGGTGGACCAAGTCACGACCATGGCCCGGGATCTGGCCGAGACCCCCTTGCTGGCGCACACCCACGGCCAGCCGGCGACGCCGACGACCATGGGCAAGGAGTTGGCTGTGCTGGCCCATCGCTTGGGTCGCCAACTGCGCCGGGTCAAGGACGCCGAGTACCTGGGCAAGCTCAACGGGGCCACGGGGACGTACGGCGCGCATGTCGAAGCGGTGCCCGGCGCCGATTGGGTGGGCATCTCCAAGTCCTTCGTCCAAGGCCTGGGCCTGACCTGGAACCCGCTGACCACCCAGATCGAGAGCCACGACTGGCAGGCCGAGCTCTACTCCGACATCGCCCGCTTCAACCGGATCCTGCACAACCTGTGCACCGACATGTGGACCTACATCTCGATGGGTTATTTCGCGCAGGTCCGCGGCCAGGGCACCGTGGGTTCCTCGACCATGCCGCACAAGGTCAACCCGATCCGCTTCGAGAACGCCGAGGCCAACCTCGAGGTCAGCAACGCGTTGCTGGACGTCCTCTCGGCGACGCTGGTCCAGTCGCGCCTGCAGCGCGACCTGACCGACTCCTCGATGCAGCGCAACGTCGGCACGGCGTACGGGCACTCGGTCCTGGCGATGGACAACGTGAGCCGCGGGCTGGCCGGTCTGGACGCCGTACCGGATGCGATGCTGGCCGATCTCGAGGCGAACTGGGAGGTGCTCGCCGAGCCGATCCAGTCGGCCATGCGCGCGCTCGGCGCCCAGGGCGTGCCCGGGATGGAGCAGCCCTACGAACGGCTCAAGGAACTCACCCGCGGCCGCCGGATCAACGGCGAGGATCTGCGCGAGTTCGTCAAGGGGCTCGGCCTGCCGGGTGAGGTCGAGGAGCGGTTCCTGACGATGACTCCCGCGACGTACGTCGGTCTGGCGCCCAACCTGGTCGCCTACCTCGACATCCACTGACGTATACCCCGAGGGGGTATCAGTGTAGGCTTGAGCTATGGCTGGGTACACCGGGAGCAAAGACGACTACCTCAAGCGGCTGCGTCGCATCGAGGGACAGGTGCGGGGCGTGCAGCGCATGGTCGATGAGGACACCTACTGCATCGACGTCCTGACCCAGATCAGCGCGATCACCAAAGCGTTGCAGTCGGTCAGCCTGGGCCTGCTGGAGGATCACATCGGGCACTGCGTCGTTGGTGCCGCCCGCGAGTCCGACGAGGCCGCGCAGGCCAAGGTCGAAGAAGCCTCAGCCGCCATCGCGCGGCTGGTGCGAAGCTGAAGGAGACGCAATGCAACAGCAGGTGAAGGTGTCGGGCATGACGTGCGAGCACTGCGTGCGTGCGGTCACCGAGGAGTTGACCGCGCTCGACGGGGTCAGCGATGTCCACATCGAGCTGATCAGCGGCGGCGACTCGCCGGTCACCATCCTCAGCGAGGATCTGGTCGACCCCGAGCTGATCGCCGCGGCCGTCGACGAGGCCGGCTACCAGGTGGTCACCGGGGACTGAGGTCCGAGGACCTCAGATCGTGACGTCGCCGTTCGGCGTCGCGAAGGTGATCGACATCAGACCTGGGGTGCCCTTCGGCGCCGCGAAGTCGAACACGATCTCCGGCTCCCAGTCCTCACGGTCCACCCCCGGCTCACCGGTGAGGCCCAGCCATTCGCGAACCCGGTCCGGAGAGCCCGCGATCGCCATGCCTTTGAGCGACGCGTGGGCGGGGCCGTCGGTCGACGGGTGCGGGACACCGTCGCCCCACTGGATGAAGAACGGCACCTGCGCGTCGTTGGTCAAGCCCTTCACGCCCAACTGCTTCCAGGTGAGCTCGATCCCGTCGGGGCGGTGCCGCAGACCCGGAGCGGAGGTACGGCCGACCAAGCCCTCCGCGATCGCGATGTCGTCGACGCCGACGACCCACGCCATCCAACCGCCACCACCGATGGAGCGGGCACGGACCGCCTGACCGAAGGGCGCCTTGTCCGAGGCGGGGTGGTCGAGGACCTCCACAACCTCCAGGAACCGGCCGTCGAGTAGCGGGATGATCGAGTTGCGCGTGCCGAAGCGGGGGTGCACACCGCCATCGACCGGTTCGGTGCCGAGCTCATCGCCGAGGCGCTTGGCCGTCGCGATCAAACCATCGGGCTCTGCTGCGTAGACAACGTGATCGACTCGCATGTTCAGATGGTGCCACCTGTGATCGCCCACACCGAATCGGGGGTCAGCCTCCGCTTCGTCGCTGCCGGACCGCTTCGTAGATAACGATCGCCGCCGACGTCGCCACATTGAGCGAATTCACTATGCCGGACATGGGGATTCGGACCTTCACGTCGGCCGCGTCCAGCACCTCTTCGGTCAGCCCGGTCTTCTCGGTGCCCACCGCGATCGCGACCGGACCGGTCAGGTCCACGTCCGTATGCAGCGTGTCCGTGTCGGGGGTAGTGGCCACCAGACGTACGCCGTGTGCGGACAACCACTGCAGCGTCGCCGTGGTCGGGGCCGCGGCGACCGGCACGGAGAAGACGGTCCCTTTCGAGGCCCGCACGACATTCGGATTGCCCCAGTCGGTCACCGGATCGGCAGCCACGAACGCATCGACGCCCGCCGCGTCGGCGGTCCGCAGCATCGCACCGAGATTGCCGGGCTTCTCGACCGCCTCGGCCACGAGAAGTAACGGCTGCGCCGGTAGTTCCAGGTCCTCGGGGCGCGCCAGGACAGCAGGGACGACAGCCAGGAAACCGTCCGCTCCCTCGCGATAGGCCACCTTCTCGAACGCAGCGCGACTGAGGGTGATGACCTCGGCGCCCGCGGCCGTGGCCGTGTCGACGACGTCCTGCTGGCCCGCCGGATCCGCCATCAGGTCCGGGCAGAGGAACAGCGTCTGCGGGCACACCCCGGCGGACAGGGCCAGGCCCAGCTCGTCGTACCCCTCGACCAGGGTTTGCCCGGTCTGCTCGCGACCGCGACGGCGACGCAGCGTCGCGAGGGCTTTGAGTCGCGGGTTGGCCGCGGACGTGATGTGCAGGCTCACAACAGCGAGCGCAGGACGGTGGCCGCACCGTCCTGCTCGATGGTCCCGGTGACCTCGTCGGCGACGGCCTTCACCTCGTCCGGGGCCTGGCCCATCGCCACCCCGCGCGCGGCCCACTCCAGCATTTCCAGGTCGTTGCGGTGGTCTCCGACCGCGACGGTGTCGCAGGGTTCGACGCCCAGGGATCGGCGTACCTGCTCCAGGGCGGAGGCCTTCGAGACGCCCTCGGGGTTGATGTCCATCCACGCCGAGAACCCGACCGCGTAGTTGACCTCGTGCAGACCGAGCCGCTCGGCCAGTTCCAGGAAGTCCTCCGCGGTGCCGCTGGAGGAACGGAAGGTCAGGCGCGTCGTGGGGTGTTGCTCCAACTCCTCCCAGGAGACGACCTTCTGCACTCCGTTGAGCTCCCCCTCGGGGAACGGTGCGCTGAGCAGGAAACCCTCGCCCAGCACCTCGACGGCGACGGTCGCATCCGGCCACGCGTCCCGCAGCTTGCCCAGCACCGGGCCGGGGTCGAAGGTGACCGTCTCGATCACGTGATAACCGGCCGGCGCGGCCGGGTCGAGCGTGATCGTCACGGCCCCGTTGGAGCACACGACATAGCCGTCGGTCAGACCGATGTGCTCGGCGATCGGGGTGGCCGCGATGACGGACCGGCCCGTTGCGATGACGACGTGATGGCCCGCGTCGACGACGGCGCGTACGGCGTGCCGTACCGCATCCGACATCGTCCCGTCGAAGTGCAGCAACGTGCCGTCGACGTCCAGGGCCACGAGCTTCCGGGTCACGCGCTCACTGTACGGGGCGTGGACCCGGCGGCAGCGTAGGTATCAGTTGCGTCGCAACAGGCCGAGCACCCCGGCGGCGGCCATCAGGATGCCGGCGACCAGGGTGACCCATAGGCCGACCCCCGGCTTGTACGTCACGGTCAGCGCCACACCGGAGTTCTTCAGCTCGTCGGTGTCGATGAAGTGCGAGATCTGGGCGATCCGGAAGATGGCGAGCCCCATGATGATCAATCCGCCGGCGATGGCGGCGATCGCACCCGGCAACGGCAACCTGCCCAGCAGGGCCAGCACGGCCAACACCAGGACCACGACCGCGATGACGATCACGATCCACCCGGTCGTGATGCCTCCGCTCGACGTGACGTTGTCCGCGAACTCGCGAAGGATCTCCGAGTTGTTCGGCAACGTCACACCGACCGCCCCCACGCCATTGGCTGTGACACCGATGTCACCCTGCGCCAACAGCGGGATGTTCAGGGTGGCGGTGAGCCAGTTGAGGAAGGAGCCCAGGATGGCCAGCAGCGATCCGACCGCGGCACCGATGGCGCCCAGGCGCGCCAACGAGCTGACCGGCGCCTTGGTGGCCGTGGATTGCCCGTAACCGGTCGCGCCGTAGGCCGGTGCGCCGTACGGCTGGCCGTACTGCTGGGGCTGGCCGTATTGCTGGGGCTGGCCGTACTGCTGGGGCTGGCCGTACTGCTGGGGCTGGCCGTACTGCTGCGGCTGCGCGTACTGCTCGGGCTGGCCGTACTGCTGCGGCTGGCCGTACTGCTGCGGCTGGCCGGACTGCGGGGGTTGGGCGTACTGCTGCGCATCGCCGTACGCCGGCTGCTGGGGTGCGTACTGCTGCGGCGCCTGACCGTAGGGCTGCTGCTGCGGCGCCGACTGGCTCTGCGGCGATTGGTAACCCGGGGGCTGGTAGGAGGGCGCGCCGTACGGGCTGCTGACGGGGGTCTCCTGGGTCGGCGGGGTGACCGGCGTTGCCTGGGTGACATCGGCGGAGTCCGACGACGGGCTGCCGTACGGCGAGGCGGGGGGCGGTGCCTGGGGCGCTTGCGCCTGCTGGGGATCCGGCTGCTGGGGGTCGGGCTGCTGGTCGGTCATGACGGTCTCCGCGTTCGTGCGATGGCGCCGTGCGGCGCACTCCTGCCCTCAATCTATGAGGAAAGGAGGCGCCGCACCATGTCGGGAATACTCAGTCGTCGGTGAGGGCAAGGGCCTCCCGGTAGCTGAGCCGGTGGCCGGTCTGCAGCAGCGACCGCCGGTACAACCGCTCCGCGATGCGCACGATGTAGTACGCCGCGGCCAGCCCGATCAGCAACGCGACCACCGGTTCCCACCATGCGGCGTCCCCCGACACCACCCGCACGGGCATTGCGATCGTCGAGAAGAGCGGCACGTAGGACGCGATGGTCAGGAACAGCCCCTTACCGGTGATCCCGACGATGAAGACGATGACCACGAGCATCGTCAACGGAGTCGACGTGGATTGCAGGTCCTCGTTGCGGGTCGCGAGTGCCCCAGCCACCGCCCACACTGCGGCGAAGGTCACGAATCCCACCACGAAGAACAGGACGAACCAGAAGATGCCGCTCGACACCTGCGACAAAAGGTCACGACGACCGGTCGCGACGAGGCCGATGATGCCGGCCAGCGCGAAGATCGCGACCTGGGCCAGGGCCAGGACCGTGTTGCCGACCACCTTGCCGATCAGCAGCTGCCGCAACGGAATCGCGCTGGCCAGGATTTCGACGATCCGGTTCTGCTTCTCCTCGATGACGCTGCTGGCGATCGACATCCCGAACAGCAGCGCCGCGATGTAGAACAGGAATCCGAAGACCAGCCCGATGATCTTGCCGGTGCTCTGCTGGTCATCGCCCGATTGCAACAAGTCGTACCTGACGGTGCTGCCCTTGGCCAACTGGTCCAGGGAGACCCCGGCGGCGGCCGCGTTACGTTGCAACGCATCCTGCTGGACCGCTTGCGGGATCCACGTCTGCGCGGCACTGTCCTTGCTGGACTTGCCGACCAGTCGCCAGCCGCCGTCACTGGTGGGAAGGAGCGCCACATCCGCCTTGCCGTCAGTCACGGCACGCTCGGCCGCCGCTTGATCGGCGTACGTCGAGGTCTTGAAGGTCACCTTGTCCGAACCGGCCTCGTGAGCGGCCTTTTCCGCCTGCTGGGTCACGGTCGTCGCGCTCGAACTGAGCACTGCGACGTTGGTGGTCTGGGGCCGGCTGGCCAGGTAACCCTGGACCGCCAGGGTGCCCAGGATCAATGCCAGCACCACCACGGTCGAGACGATGAAGTTGCGATCCTTCAGCTTGACCGACATCTCCCGGGCGGCCACGATCCGCCACAACTGGTTGGTCTTCATGCCGGCACCTCCTGCTGGCTGTGAGCTGTTCCTGCGGTCACTTCGCGATAGATGTCGGCCAGGCTGGGCCGGATCGGCCCGAACTCCTGCACCGAGCCCCGGGCCATCGCCTCGCGCAGTACTGCGTCCGACTGCTCCGGCGAATCGAACTGCACGACAGCGGTATTGCCTTCGATGTCGACGACGTGCACGCCCTGATCGCGCAGCCATCCGGCGTCGCCGCCCAGGACCAAACGGTGGCGGACCGCCTCCGTGGCGCGCAGATCGTCAGCGGTTCCCTCGGCCACGACCCGGCCGCGGGAGAGGATGACCAGCCGGTCGCAGAGCCGCTCGACCAGATCCAGTTGGTGGGAAGAGAACAACACCGGCACACCGCGTCCGGTGAACTCGCGCAGCAGCGCCGCCATCGAGTCGACCGCCGCGGGGTCCAGGCCGGAGAAGGGTTCGTCCAGCACCAGCATGGTGGGATCGGCTACCAACGCGGCGATGATCTGGACCCGCTGCTGATTACCGAGGGACAGCGATTCCAGTTTGTCGCCGGTCCGCTCGCCGAGGTCGAACCGCTCCAGCAACTCGGTCGAGCGGGTGGCTGCATCCTGCGCGCTCAGGCCGCGCAGCCGGGCCAGGTAGATCAACTGGTCCAGGATCGGCTGCTTGGGGTAGAGGCCGCGCTCCTCGGGCATGTAGCCGAAGCCGCGACGGTCGGCGGTGGTGATGGCCCGATCCTGCCAATCGATCTGTCCACCGTGTTGGGCCAGAACGCCCATGATCATCCGCATCGTGGTCGTCTTGCCGGCGCCGTTACCGCCGACGAAGCCGGTCATCGCCCCGTCCGGCACGGTGAAACCGACCCGGTCGACGGCCAGGTGGTCACCGAACCGTCGAGTGACGTCTCGTAGTTCCAACATGCTTGCGACGCTATGGCCGACGACCGGGCCCGCGGATCCACCCGCGGGCGGAGATCGACCTGCCGCTACTCCCCCGGCAGGACGAGGCCGCTTTCGTAAGCGCGTACGACGGCCTGCACCCGGTCGCGTAACTGCAACTTGGCCAGGACGCTCGACAGGTGGGTTTTGACGGTGCTTTCGCCCAACACCAGGTGCTGCGCTATCTCCGCATTGGACAGACCCTTGCCGACGAGGGTGAGCACCTCGAGCTCACGCGGGGTGAGTTGCTCCAGAGCGCGGTCCGGCTCCGGGGTGGGGGTCGCCGTACTGCGCTCGATCACCCGGCGGGTCACCTCGGGCGCCAGCAGGGCGTAACCACGGCCGACGGTGCGGATCGCGTCGGCCAACTCCTCGGGGCTGGTGTTCTTCAACAGGAAGCCGCTGGCTCCCGCGGCCAGGCCTTCGAAGAGATAATCGTCACGATCGAACGTCGTCAGCAAAAGCACCTTCGCGGTGCCGGCCGACACGATGCTGCGACACGCGTCGATGCCGTTGCACCGGGGCATCTCGACGTCCATCAGGACAACGTCCGGCGCCAATCGGGCTGTCGCCTCGACGGATTGGGCACCGTCGGCCGCTTCACCGACGACCTCGATGTCGGGCTCGACCGACAGCATCATCGCGAAACCGCTGCGGACCAGGGCCTGATCATCGACGACCAGGATGCGCAAGGGTGCCTCGGACATGGCTCGACCATATCCAGCGGCTAGCGTGGGACTACCCGCCGACCGAGAGGACGCATGCTCGTGAAACTCGCCCAGCAACTTGTCGGACAACTGCAGGACGCCGGGGTGCGCCGGATCTACGGGATCGTGGGCGACAGCCTGAATCCCATCGTGGACGCGGTGCGGGAGACCGGGGGCAGCGCCAAGGGCGGGATCGACTGGGTCCATGTCCGGCACGAAGAGGCAGCGGCGTTCGCCGCCTCCGCCGATGCCCAGTTGACCGGTGAACTGGCCGTGTGCGCGGGCTCCTGCGGCCCGGGCAACCTGCACCTGATCAATGGCCTGTACGACGCGAACCGCACCGGGGCGCCCGTCCTGGCGATCGCCAGTCACATCCCGAGCGTCCAGATCGGGCAGTCCTACTTCCAGGAGACCCACCCCGACCGGCTCTTCAACGAATGCAGTGTCTACAGCGAGTTGATCAGCACCCCGCAGCAGTCCCCGCGGGTCGTGCACGCGGCTATCTCGCACGCGCTCGGCGATGGCGGCGTGGCGGTGGTGACGCTGCCCGGCGATCTGGCGTCGCTGGACGCGCAGGGTGAGGCACCGGCGTACGTGCCGATCGAGCACGGCCACCTGATGCCCGCGCCGACCGTGGTGCAGCAGTTGGCCGAGGCGATCAACGCCGCGTCGCGGGTGGCGATCTTTGCCGGCTACGGCACCGGTGAGGCGCACGATCAGGTGATTGCGCTCGCCGAGAAGATCGGTGCGCCCATCGGGCACAGCCTGCGCGGCAAGGACCAGATCCAGTGGGACAACCCCTATGACGTGGGGATGACCGGTCTGCTCGGGTACGGCGCGGCAGCCGCCGGGATCGAGGACGCCGACCTGTTGCTCCTGCTGGGGACCGACTTCCCCTACGACCAGTTCCTGCCCGATGTGCGCACCGCTCAGGTCGACCGGCGGGCCGCGATCATCGGGCGCCGGACCGGGGTGGACCTGCCGGTCCACGGCGATGTGCTGCCCACGTTGCTGGCGCTGGAGGAGTTGGTCGAGCCGAAGAAGGACCAGAAGTTCCTGGCCAAGACACTCAAGAAGCACGAGCGGCTGATGAGCAAAGCCGTTGGTGCGTATACGAAGAACGTCGAGACCCGAGTCCCGATCCACCCTGAGTACGCCGCGTCGATCCTGGACAAGGTGGCGGCGCCGGACGCGATCTTCACCGCGGACACCGGTATGTGCAACGTGTGGACGGCCCGCTACATCGAGCCGTTGGGAACGCGCCGGTTGATCGGGTCCTTCCTGCACGGGTCGATGGCCAATGCCCTTCCGCAGGCGCTGGGCGCGCAGTTCGCCTTCCCGAACCGTCAGGTGGTGGCGGTCTGCGGCGACGGCGGGCTGTCGATGCTGCTGGGCGACATGCTGACCGCCCGGATGTACGACCTGCCGATCAAGGTCATGGTGTTCAACAACGCCACGCTCGGCATGGTCAAGCTCGAGATGCTCGTCGATGCCATGCCTGACTACGGAACCGACACTCCCTCAGTCAATTTCGCCGATATCGCGGCGGCAATGGGCTGGCATTCGATCCGGGTCACCGACCCGCGGCAGTTGGAGGGCGCGTTCGGGGAATCACTTGCCTCGGACGGTCCGTCGTTGGTGGACATCGTCACCGATCCGCGCGCGTTGTCCATCCCGCCCAAGATCACCTCCGACCAGGTCTTCGGCTTCGCGACGGCCATGAGCAAGATCGTGCTCAACGGCGGCGCCGGGGAGGCCGTGGCGATGGCACGGTCCAACCTGCGCAACATCCCGCGCGGCTGAGGACTTGCCTCGACGGCCGGCCAGACGAAACGGCAGTGATCGCTGGCGATCACAGGCTTGCCCTGGTGGGGTGACGGTATGGCTTCAGACCCGGCGCCGAGGACGTTGCTCGCTGGTCCCGTCTGCTCCTCGTGCGGGCCGCGACCTTCGTCCTCATCACGCACTCGGCCGTCGCACGTCAACTCGGTATCAGTCAGCCCGCGGTGACCAAACAGCTCGGTGCCACGAAACTCGCTGACGTCCAACGCCTCGATCGGGCGCTTCTCCTCGAGGCCTGCCCGCCTGATGCCGCGCCAGTTCACGTCTCGTCGTCGGACGACGACGCGACGCAGCGGGCCTGGCTTGACCAAGCGACCGCCTGGATGTTCGGTGAATCGCTGGTCGAAGCCGTCGACGAGCCACCTTTTGATGCCTTGGTGACGGTGCCCATGGGGATCGGACACAACGAGGTCGACGAGTTGTCCGGCATGCTCCAGCGACTGCTGCGGCGGGACGTCATCATCCACCCCGTCGCCGGGTGAACCCGACCTACACCAGGAAGGGGATCCGCGCCCGCACGCGGAACCCTCCGGTCGCCCGCGGACCGATGTCCGCTTCGCCGCCGAGGGCGGCGACGCGTTCGCGGATGCCCTGCAGCCCCAGGCCCGTCCCTGCGGTCCCCGCCAGAGTGGAGCCGCCGTCGAGAACCTCCACCTCGACGTACGCGCCATCTCCGGCCCGCACGACACGCACAGTCACCGACGCAAACGTCGCGGAGGAGTGCGCGCGCACGTTGGACAGCGCCTCCTGCACTACCCGATACACCCCGAAACCCGCTGCTGCGGGCACCCGCTCGGCCAGGCCATCGACGTCCACCAGCACGTACGTCGTGCCAAGACCCAGCGTGTCGAACTGGGCTACCAGCGCCGGGACGTCCGCCAACGTCGGTGGCGGAGTCCTCGACTCGGCGTCGTCGCCGCGCAACGTTCCGACCAGGGAGCGCATCTCGGTGACGGCCGAACGGGCCGATGACTCAACGGTTTCCAGCGCACCGGCCGCTGCTGGCGGATCAACCGTGAGCACGCGTCGCGCGGCGGCTGCTTGCACGCCCATCAGCGCCACGTGATGCGCGACCACATCATGCAGCTCGCGGGCGATCCGGACGCGTTCGTCGACGACCGACCGGTCACGCAACTCGGCGGCCTGTCGCTCGATCAGCCCCGCCTGGCCGGCCAGCGCGGCCCGCTGCCGGGCGTTGCGCCAATCCAGCGCTCCACCCAGGATCGCGCCGCCGAAGTAGATCGCGTTGATCAGGTAGATGTAACCGGTCAGCGCAGCATAGGGGAACGGGCCCGGAGACGAGGCACCGTTTGAGGTCCGGTGGACCAGATCGACAGTCACCCACACCATCAACGCAGCGACGCACAACAGCACGACCGCCACCGTCCGGCCACGCGGCGCACCCCAGGCGATTGCCGCGTAGAAGACTGCGAGGAAAAGGAATTGCAGCACGAGGCTCACCGCGAGCGGCGGTAGCAGGATCCCGGTCACGAGCCACAGCACCGTGATGGCTGCGACGGTCGCCACCGGGAATCGCCGGCGCCACACGATGAGCACACCCGCGAGTACCAGCGGCAGGTGCTGCACCACTTCCGGTGCGGCGATCTGGCTCAGCGAGCCCAGGCTGCGTTCCAGCTCCAGACCGACCGCTCCCACCACCAGGAAGCCGACCGCAATCGCGATATCCCGGCGCCACCAACGCGAAGGAAGCGGTCGACGCCATGGATCTCCGACACCGAAAAACGCCCCAACTGTCGCCACCGGGCCAGGCTAGCCAGGTCAGGTGACCGGCTTGAGGACATCCTCACCGACGTACGGCGCGAGCGCGGCGGGCACTCGGACCGAGCCGTCCGACTGCTGGTGGTTCTCCAGAATCGCCACCAGCCACCGCGTCGTCGCCAACGTGCCGTTCAGCGTTGCAACGATCTCCGACTTGCCCTCGTCCGTGCGGAACCGGGTGTTCAGGCGGCGGGCCTGGTACGTCGTACAGTTCGAGGTCGACGTCAACTCGCGGTACCGACCCTGGGTCGGCACCCACGCCTCGCAGTCGAATTTGCGCGCCGCCGGGTTGCCCAGATCGCCCGCCGCGGTGTCGATGATCCGGTACGGCACCTCGATCTTGGCCAGCATCTCCCGCTCCCAGCCCAACAACCGCTCGTGCTCGGCCTGCGCCTGCGCGGGATCGCAGTAGACGAACATCTCCAACTTCTGGAACTGGTGCACCCGGATGATCCCCCGGGTGTCCTTGCCGTGCGAGCCGGCCTCGCGGCGGTAACAGGTCGACCAGCCGGCGTAGCGCTTCGGCCCCTTCGACAAGTCGATGATCTCGTCGGCGTGGTAGCCCGCGAGCGCCACCTCCGAGGTACCGGTCAGGTACAGGTCGTCGGCTTCGAGCCGGTAGACCTCATCGGCGTGTTCGTCGAGGAACCCGGCACCGGTCATGATGTCCGGCCGGACCAGCGACGGCGTGATCATCGGGGTGAACCCGTGCTCCACCGCGAAGGCCAGACCCATCTGCAACAGACCCAGTTCGAGCCGGGCGCCGACACCGGTCAGGAAGTAGAACCGCGAGCCGGCGACCTTGGCGCCCCGCTCCATGTCGATCGCCCCCAGCTTCTCGCCGAGGGCCAGGTGGTCCAGCGGCTCGAAATCGAACTGCGTCGGGGAACCCACGACCTCACGGACCGTGTAGTCGTCCTCCCCGCCGCTGGGTACACCGTCGACGATGATGTTGCCGACCTTCTTCAACAGCGCCTCGAAGGTCGCCGACTGTTCGTCGGCCTGGGCCTCCAGCGACTTCACCTGCGCCGCGAGGGCGGCCGCGTCGGCGCGGGCCTGCTCGGCCTGTTGCTGCAGGGCCGTGACATCCTCGCCGCGTTTGCGGGCGGCGTTCAACTGGCCCATCGCGGCGCCGACCTGCTTGCTGACCGACTTCTGCTGCGAGCGCAGTTCCTCGAAATGCGACAGCGCGTTGCGTCGCGCGGAGTCGGCCGCCAGGATCTGGTCCACCAGGGACTCGTCGGCTCCCCGGGCTCGTTGGCTGGCCTTGACCCGCTCCGGGTCCTCCCGCAACACCTTGATGTCGATCACGATCGACAAGGCTAGCCTGGCCCTGGGATAGGTTGCGGTCATGCCCACGGCTGCGGTGATCGTCAACCCGACCAAGGTGTCCGACGCCGCCACCCTGCGATCGCAGGCCCGCGGCGTTTTCGAGCGCCACGGGTGGGGGAACCCATGTGGTTCGAGACCACCGCGAAGGACACCGGGCGCGGTCAAACGATCCAGGCCATCGAGCACGGTGCCGATCTGGTCTGCCCGTACGGCGGGGACGGGACCGTCCGCGCGGTGGCCAGTGGTGCTCTGGGCAGCGGGGTCCCGTTGGGACTGCTCAGTGCCGGTACCGGGAATCTGCTGGCCCGCAACATGAAGCTGCCGCACCGGCGGTTCCAGGACGGCTTGGTGGCCGCGCTCACCGGCACTCCCCGGCCCATCGATGTCATGCGGATCACCATCGACCGCGACGGCTCCGGTGGGTGGAGCGAACCCGAATACGGCCTGGTGATGGCCGGATTCGGCCTCGATGCAGACATCCTCGGCGGCACCCCCGAGGCCCTGAAGGCCAGGCTGAGCTGGCTGGCCTATCCGGTCAACGGGCTGCGGCACATTCGGCACAACCACATCCCGATGACCGTCACCTTCGATGCCGATCAACCGGTCGACACCGAGGTCACCACCGTCATCGTGGGCTCGTGCGGACTCCTCACCGGCGGGGTGCAACTGATGCCCGGTGCCCGCTTCGACGACGGTGAGCTGGACGCCGTCATAATCCGCGCCGGCGGTGCCCTCGGCTGGCCGAAAGTCGTCACCAGCATTTTGAGCCGCTCCAAACGCTCGACCCACGCGGTGGAACGCCGGGTCGCCGAAGCCGTCGACCTGCGAGCCGGTACGCCGACCCCCATCGAGATCGACGGCGACCACCTGGGCAGTGCGATCGGCGTACGCCTCGAAGTGCTGCCCAGCGCGCTGAGCGTCCGCGGCTGATCCGCCGCCGGCCCGGGCGGCGTCGGAGCGGCCAGGTTCACCAGGCACACTCTGAGCATGACTCGCCGCCTGCTCGCCCCCGCCGTCCTGGCCGCGGCCGCACTCACGCTCAGCGCGTGCGGTGGCGGGGCTTCGAACTCCTCATCGGGTACGCCGAGCGGCACCACCGGCACCGCCGCGACGAGCAGTTCCGCACCGACCAGCACCTCGACCACCGCCACCTCCTCCGCCGGCAGCGCCACGACCGGTCATTCCCCGAGCACGAGCACGGGTTCGACGGCTACAGCCGGCAGCGTCCTGCCGAACCCCACCGGGTACAGCACGCCGACCTCCGTGATGCCGGTCGGCAACGGCTGCGTGCCCGCGCGGTTGTCCGTCAGCAGTGTCGGCATCGACGGCGAGCAGGTCGTGGCGATGGGCACCAACGCCCAGGGGCAGATCTACCCGCCGCCGAAAACGACCATGTGGTACGACAAATCGGCCCAGTTGGGCACCAGCGGTCGCACGGTCATCGCCGGCCACGTGACCTACGACGGCCCGGATGAGTTCTACGACCTGGACCGGGTGCGCACCGGTGCACCCGTGGACATCACCTGCACCGACGGGCGCCACCTGACCTACACGGTCACCGACAAACGATCCGAGCTGAAGACGAAGGTCACGACCGACCAGCAGGTGTGGGGCGGCAGTTCGTCACCGGTCCTGGTGCTCATCACCTGCGACAAGAACAGCCCGCTCATCGGTCAGCACCACCTGAACAACTACCTGGTCTGGGCCGAACCGGCCGCCTCCTAACCCAGCGACCGCAGCCATTCCCGCGCATCGGCGAAGGCTGCGTCGGTGGCGGCTGGTTCAACGGTGGCAGCTCGCAGATCGGCCCGCGGGTACGAACCCAGGAAACGCACGTCCGCGGCGGTCCGCCGCAGTCCGAGAAGGGCGTCCGCGACCCGTTCGTCGCGCAGATGCCCCTCCAGATCGATCGAAAAACAGTAGCTACCCATCGCCGCACCGGTCGGCCGCGACTCCAATCGGGTCAGGTTGATTCCGCGGGTCGCGAACTGCTCCAACAACTCCAGCAGGCCCCCGGCCCGGTCGGAGTGCTGGTAGAGCACAAGCGTGGTCTTGTCGAAGCCGGTCGGTGTCGGCAGCCAACCGGGCCGCGCCACCAGCACGAACCGCGTCACCGCCGACTTGTTGTCGCCGATGTCCTCCGCGAGCACCTCGAGGCCGCCGGCGGCGACCGGAGCGCAGACGGCTGCGTCGTACGGCGCGGGCTCACCGGCCGCGAGCGCCGCCTCGAGTGCCTGGGGCCCGGCGGCAGTTGACAGCGCCGGCACGTACGTCGCGCCGGGAGTGTTCGCTGCCGCCCAGCCGCGCACCTGTGCCCAGGCGTGCGAGTGGGTGCCGATCGTGCGGATGTCCGCGAGCGTCGTACCGGACGGCGCGACCAGCACGAAGGTGATGGGCACGAGGACTTCCCCGACGATCACCAGTTGCAGTGCGTTGAGGGCGTCGATGGTGGCCGGGACACCGCCCTCGATGGAGTTCTCGATCGGCACCATCGCGGAGTCGACGTCGCCGGACTGCACCGCGCGCAACGCGGCGTCGACGGTGGCGAAGGGCACGTGCTCGGCGCCCTGCGCCGGCCGCCAGGACAGCAGAGCCGCCTGGGTGAACGTGCCCTCGGGACCGAAGTATCCGTAGCGCATCAGGCGTCCTTCCGGTTGGTGCGGGCGGCGGCAATGGCCTGCTGCTCCTCGGGGGTGAGCTTCACCTCGGAGCGCCCGGAGAGCACACCCTTGGCGTAGGTGCGCGACTCGTCGCGGGCGTGGATCGAGGTGATGACCAGTCCGTCGCCGGAGTCGTCCAGCAGCGCCGCCGAGAACGATAGCTGCCCCCGGAATCGCCGAACGCGTCGTACCGCACGACCGCGACGTGCCGCAGGGCGGCGGCCACGTGCGGTGTGAGCCCGTCGACACGCGCGGCGAGGGCGCCCAGGTGCCGCTCGATCGCCGTACTGCGATCGGCCTGGCGGGTGAGCACCGCGAGCGCGTCACGTCGCTGGTCCGGGGGCCACAACGCCGTGAACTGCCGCTGGATCGCGCGCAACCGCAACAGCGCGGCCGCCGCCACCAGCAGCGCCAGCACGGCGAGGGTGAGGGCCAGCGCGAGCAGGGCGGTTTGCACGGATCGAGGGTACGGCGTAGGTAGACTTCGCGGGTCATGGATATCGGGCTGATGGTCACCGTCTTCGTGACCATCTTCCTGGTCGAACTGCCGGACAAGACGTTCATCGCGACCCTGGTCCTGGCCACCCGCTACCGGCCGATCCTGGTCTGGATCGGGGTGTGCGCGGCCTTCCTCGTGCAGACGGTGGTCGCGGTCGCGTTCGGCGGCCTGATCGGCCGGTTGCCGGAGAAGCCGGTGCATGCCGTGGTGATGGTGCTGTTCGCGATCGCCGCGGTCCTGCTGATCCGCAGTGCCAAGGACGCCTCCGCCGAAGAGGCCGAGACCGAGGAGGAGTTCGAGCAGAAGACGACCCGGCCCGCGTCCGGTTTCCACGCGGTGACCGCGTCGTTCCTGATCCTCTTCCTGGCGGAATGGGGCGACCTGTCCCAGTTGGCGACCGCCGGTTTCGTGGCCAAGAGCGGCGGCGGCCTGGGTGTCGCGCTCAGTGTGGGTGTCGGCGCGTTCCTGGCGCTGGCCGCGGTGTCGGGGCTGGCGGTGCTGCTGGGCCGCAAACTGCTCGACCACGTACCCCTGTCGATCATCCGGCTCGTCGGCGGTTTGGTCTGCGCACTGTTCGCGGTCCTGCTCGCGTTGGGACTCTTCGGGGTCTCGCTGCCGTCCTGGCTACCTATCTGAGCCGCTTAACCTTGCGGGGTGATCCGGCGCTGGCTTCTTGCGGTGGCCGTCGTCGTGCTCGGGATCAGTGCGGCGTCGGCCGCGATCAGCGCGTTGTCGGCCCGGCCCGCGGTCCAGACGATCAAGCAGCCGGGCCGGTTGGTCATCGTGTCGATGCCCACCCTGACCTTCGACGGCGCGAATTCGCATACGACGCCGGCGCTGTGGGCGATGGCCCGCACCGGCGCGGTCGCCGCCCTGACCACCCGCAACCTGACGGCGCACAGTTGCAGCAACCAGTCCTGGTTGACCTTCGGCGCCGGATCGCGCACGACCATCGGCCAGCCGGTCGGTGAAACGCCCACCGGCGCTCGACCGGGCACCTGCAGTCCCGAGTTGCAGCCGGTGCAGGACGGCGAGGGCGCCTACTACCCGGATTGGGCCACGTGGCGCGCCTCAGCACCCGGCGCCGGCACCACCACCGATCTGGGGCTGGTCGCCTCGTCGTTGGAAGCCCACGGGCAGTGCCTCATGGCCGCCGGCAAGTACGTCGCTCTCGGGGCGGCCGACCGGACCGGCCGGATCGCGCACTACCAGCGCAGCGTCGACGACGTGTCGCTCACGACCTGTCCGGTGACCTTGATCGGCCTGGACGGACCCGACGACCGCTACCTGTCGCAACTCCTGGCCCGGTTGCCGGCGAAGACGACGCTCGTGGTCACCGGGGCCGCCGACGACACCACACCCGAGTCCCTGCGCGCCGTGGCCATCATCGGCCCGCGCGTGCGGCACGGCCTGGCCACCTCCGCCTCCACCCGACAGGTGGGGCTGCTGCAGACCACCGACCTGTCAGCGCTGACCCTGTCGCGCATCGGGTCGGCCGCTCCCACCCTGCCCGAGGGTCGCGCGCCCGTCGTGCAGCCCACCGGCAGCCCCACGGCGCCGGTGGTCCGGGTCACGCAGTTCACCACGGCGCTGCAGATCGAGCACGCGTTCGTGCTGCCGTTCTTCGTGTGCTACCTCGGCGGGACCGCGATCGCCTGCGCCATCGGTGGGGTGTGGTGGTGGCTGAGCCGGACCGGATTCAGCCGGGGCTTGCGACGCTACTTCGCCGGTACCGCGGCGGTCGTCGCGGCGACGCCGGTGGCCACCTTGCTCGTCGGCTTCCTGCCCTGGTGGCGCGCCGACCAGCCCCGGGTGGTGCTGGGTATCTTCACCTTCGCCGGAGCGGTGTTCATCGCGGCAGCCGCCTTGCTCGGACCCTGGGGGCGCTACCGACGCGGACCGACGGTCTTCCTCGGGGCCTTCACCCTCGTCGTACTCGGATTGGACGTCGTCCACGGCTCGGCGCTGCAGCTGACCTCGCTCACGGGTCTGCAGCCGGTGTACGGCGGCCGGTTCTACGGCATGGGCAACGTTTCCTACGCGTTCTATGCAACCTGCGGGTTGTTGGTCGCGGCCTCGCTGGCCGGCGCATTACTGGACCGCGGGGCCCGGCCGCTGGCGGTTCTGACCGTCCTGTTGATCGGTGCGGCCGTCGTGGTCGTCGACGGCTACCCGGGATGGGGCGCGGACGGCGGCGGTACGGCGGCCCTGATCCCCGCGTTCGCCTACCTGGCGCTGAACGCCGCCGGGCGACGGGTGACCTGGCGGCGGATCCTGCTGATCCTGGTGGTCAGCGGGGCGTTCGTTCTCGGGCTCGCCTTCCTGGACTACCTCCGGCCCGCGCAGAACCGCACCCACCTGGGCGATTTCATGGCCGGGGTGATCCACGACGGCTCCGCCGGTCCGCTGGCCCGGATCTGGCAGGCGAACTGGACGATGCTGGTCTCGTCCCCGGTCAACCTGCTGGTGCCGGTGCTGCTGGTGCTGGCAATCATCGCGCTGGGCTTGCCCAACTCCCGACTGGGCCGCCCGTTGCGCCCGTTGTTCGAGCAGGTGACGTTCTACGACCGGGGTCTGGCGGCCGCGGCGGTCTGCTGGTTGATCGGCTTCGTCAGCAACGACTCCGGGACCGCCATCCCGCCAGCGGGACTGCTCATGGCAATACCGCTGACGGTGCTTCTCGCGGCGAGTCCGGCCTGGCGGCTCGACGACGTACCGCCGGGAGCGACCACGCCAGAACGCCGAGTAGCAGCACTGAGATAAGGCCGTAACTGTCGTTGAGCAGTTGCCAGCCGGGATTGCCGCTGGAGGAGGCCGGGAAGTCCAGACCCTGCTGCAGTCGCCACTGACCCCACCACGGCAGCGGCATCGTGAACAGCGCCCAGACAATCGCGGCGGCCAGGAGTTTGCGGACCTGCAACAGCGCTGCGAGCGCCACCACCACCCACACGAAGTGGTGGATCCACGACACCGGCGAGATGAGAACCCCCACGATGCCCACGGCGGCCGCCTCGTGCCAGAACCACCCGCGGCGGTGCGCGCGTCGGGCGATACCCAGTCCGACGACCATGACGATCAGCACCAGGACCAGCCACAGAGCACTGGAGTCCCAGTGCGCTCGTAGCAGGATCCCCCGCAACGCCTGGTTGGACGTGCCGTCGTTCAGGCCCAGTCGGTCGGGGTCCTGTAGGGCGCCGCCCCAGAACGCAAAACTGGCGTTCGGCAACAACAAGAATGCGGCCAGCGTGAAGCCGGCCGCGCTTGCGGCGGCGGCGGCGGCGCGCCACTGCCGGGTCACCAGGAGGTGAACGATGAAGATGCCGGGGGTGAGCTTGATCGAGGTAGCCAGCCCGATCAGGACACCGCGCGGGATCCGGCCGCTGCGCTCACCCAGATCGAAGAGCACCAGCGCCATGAGGAAGATGTCCACCTGACCGAATCTGATGCCGTCGCCGACCGGCTGGAGGCAGCCCACCGCGGTCCAGATCCCGGCGAGCGCAAGCGGCCACCACCGGCCGCAGCGCTGGGCCGGCTCCCGGAAGAGCCACCACACCAGGGCCGCGAGTACGGCGAACTGGGCCAGCGTCCACAACCATCCGGCCAGCCCGAAGGGGATGAGAGCCAGCAGGATGGCGAAGATGGACGCGATCGGCGGGTAGGTGAAGGGCAGCAGTTGCGGCGGCGCGGTCACGGCCGCGTAGACGGGCCGGCCGATGAGGTTGGAGATGCCGGCGTTGCGGTACACCTCGAGGTCGACCAGCCACCGGGTCGGCGGGGTCTGTACCACGAAGTGGTTGATCAGCATGTACGGACGGATCAACGCGACAAGGATGGCTGCCGCCCAGATCCAACGGGACGGGCGGGCGGCAACGGTCACCCCGGCATTCTGCCCTGTCCCCGGATCACGGCGGCGCGGCCGTAGCCGTCAAGGACGCTCGAACCGTGTCGATCTGCCCCTGGTGCGCGGCCCAGTAGGCCGGTGTGGCGGTGATGGTGATGCGGTGCTTTACCCCGGCCGGATCGAACGCGATCACGGCCCAAGCCCGCACCGGCACCTGCGCGACGCACGTCCACTGCAGTTGCAACCCGATGAGGCCGTGCTGCTCCCAGCGCGTGACCGGCACCTTCGGGGTGAAATCGGAGAAACAGCTATGTCCCCGGCCCTGGGTGAAGTCCCAGATGTTGGTGGGGTCGACGTTGTACTGCAGGATCCCTTCGCCGATCAGCGCACGTTCACGCGCGGCTGAGACATCCGTGCCGGCCCGCGGCGCCGTATCGATCTCGTGGGTCACGGTCAGGTCGGCCGGCTGCTCTCCCTGGCCGCCGACCAGCCACACGCTCATATGGACCAGGTCCTGCTGGGCCCGGGCGACGTCCTTGCGCAGGACGGCCCCCATTGCGCCGGCAGGGCCATCTGCAGCGTGTAGTCCTCGACCGTGCCCTTCGGGGGCGTCGAGCTACGCGTGGTCGACGCCCCGGGCACCGAGACCGTCGTACTGCAGCCCGACAACGTCAGCCCTACCGCTGCGACCGCCAGTCCGCGGCGCACCTTTCGCGTCTCCATGGCCGGGACGGTATCGGCGCCGACTCATCGACCGCAGAAGTTATCCACAGCCTCGGTCGATTAGTCTCGGGCCGTGGTGCGGCGTTGGGTGATCGCGGTCGTGTCGATCGCCGCGTTGTTC
Organism: Branchiibius cervicis; assembly: GCF_042661605.1. Lineage (NCBI taxonomy): Bacteria > Bacillati > Actinomycetota > Actinomycetes > Micrococcales > Dermacoccaceae > Branchiibius > Branchiibius cervicis. The sequence goes on along the minus strand of NZ_JBHSWJ010000002.1, from coordinate 6,526 downwards.
GCCGTCGCGTACGGCATGACCGGGCTCGTGACCGCCCAGCCCGACCCGAAGCCGGTGGCGACGAGCGGCTCGGTGGTGCTGGTCGCCGTACCCGGACTGGCCTGGACCGACGTCTCCGCCACCCGCACCCCCGACCTGTGGCAGGTGCTCGACTACGGCGCGACCGCCAACCAGGTCGTGCACACCGTGGGATCCACCGCGTGTACGCCGAGTGCCTGGCTCACGCTCGGGGCCGGACACGGCGTCGACGCGGCCGGGTGCGCTGCGCCGGCCCCGGTCGTGAGCGGGGGCACCGCGACCTGGCCGTCCTGGGCGCAGTGGCGATCCGCGGACTCCGGCATCGGCCTGCTCGGCGCAACCGCGACCCGGCACGGTCGCTGCATCGAAGCAGTCGGACCGGATGCGGCTCTGGCCGCGGCGGATTCGACCGGTCGCGTGTCCCATTACGCGGCCTCGCTCGCGACGGCATCGTTCACGACCTGTGCAGTCACGTTGGTGACAGCATCGGCCACCGAGCTCAACACCATCGTGGGGAAACTGCCCGCCACGGCGACGCTGATCGTGACGGGCCTGTCCGACGGGTCGTCCGACGACGCAGGTCTGCGGTTGGCCTACGCCCTGGGCACTGGGGTCCCGGCCGGGGTGCTGCGCTCAGCTTCGACCAAGCAACCGGCCCTGATCCAGACGGCCGATCTCACGGCGACGATGCTGCAGACGCTGGGCGCGTCCTCGCCGCCGGCTGGCGTGCACGGTTCGCCGCTGCAGGTGGTCCCCACCCCGCAAAACGCCGTGACCGCGACCGCGAACAACGCCGCCCTGGCCCGGGCGGTCTCGGTGAATCACGCCGTCCTGGTGTGGTTCTGGCTCGCGTGGGCCGTGCTCTTCGTCGGGTTGCTCGCGATGGTTGTGCGCAGCCGCCCCCGCTGGACCCGGCCCGCACTGGCGTTTCTCGCCGCCGTCCCTATCGGCACCTTCCTGGCCGGGTTGCTGCCCTGGTCGCGGTGGCCGGCGCCGGCACTGTGGCTCGTGGTGCTCTCACTGCTCTGGGCCGGGGTCATCGTGGCGATCGCCTACGCGGGACCGTGGCGGCGCTGGATCGGCTCGCCGTGGGTGACAGTGGGTGCGGTCTCGTCGGCGGTACTGGCGCTGGACGTCATGCACGGCTCGTCGCTGCAACTGCCGGCGATGCTGGGCCTGCAGCCGGAGTACGGCGGCCGTTACTACGGGATGGGCAACGCCGGGTACGCCATCTTCGCGACCGCCGTGCTGCTGCTCGCGGGGCTGCTCGGCGGCCGGTTGATCGCGGTCGACGAACGCCGCCTCGGTGCCTGGACCATCGGATTGCTCTGCGGCGCAGCGGTGCTGGTCCTGGCCGCCCCGATGTGGGGCGCCGATTTCGGTGGGCCGCCGCCCCTGCTCATTGCCGGCGGCATCATGGTGGTCCTGTCGTTGGGCCGCTCGCTGTCCTGGCGACGACTAGCACTGATCGTGGGCGTCGCGGTCCTGCTGGCGGTGATCGCGGGAGTCATCGACGCGTTGCGGCCGGCGTCGTCACGCAGCTATCTCGGCCGCTTCTTCGCCGGTCTCTTCGACGGCTCCGGCGGCATCGTCGGGGAGAAACTGGGGGCGAACCTGCGCCTGCTGGTGGCGACTCCGGTCAGTCCGTTGATCCCGTTGGCGTTGATCTTCTGCGGGTACGTCGTGTGGCTGGCGGGCCGGCCCAACCAGCCCGGGTGGTCGTGGGCCCGGCGACTGGGCGACGCCGTGGGTCTTTCCGAGCCGCTGGAGGTCGCGGCCGACACCCGGGTCGGCGCTGAGGAGGTGCCGTTCCTGCGGGAGACTGCGATCGGCGTCCTGGTGATGTGCGCAATAGCTATGTGTATCAACGATTCCGGGGTCGGAATCCCAGCCATCGCGGCACTGATCGCGTTCCCGTTCGCAGCAGTTCTGGCCACCCGCGATCCGCTGACCACCGCGTGACTTCTGCCCGATGTGTGACGACATCGCCACAAGTCGCTGCCCCCAGCAGCCCCCGCATCACGATGTGTGACGACAGAGCCGAAAATCTGGTCGTGCACCACGGCAGCCCTCTGACAAGGTGGCCACGTGAATTCGTTGCTGCAGCAGTTCCACCAGCAGATCCGTCTGGCGAACCGCGAGTCAGAGGGCGGGCCGGGGATCGTCCGGGACCTGGACGGACCGGTCCGGCGCCGCTACCCGGTCACGCCGGGGGCGTCGTACGCCATGGTCGAGTCACCCGAAGGGCTCGGTGACGATCCGGATCACTGGATCGCCCGGACGGCAGCGTTCTTCACCGCTCGCGGGGAGCGCGTGGAGTGGAAGACGTACTCCTACGACGAGCCGGCTGATCTGGGAAACCGCCTGCAAAGCAATGGTTTTCAGAAGGAGGATGACGAAGCGCTGCTGCTCGGCGAATCCGCTGCTCTTGTGCACGGGGTGGCGCTCCCCGCGGGTGTGACTCTGCGAGAGGCGGATTCGCCGCAGGATTACCACCGCATCCACGAGTTGATGCAGACCATCTGGGGTCCGCGCGATGGCGACATGACCGAGGAGCTGCGCCGCGAGAAGGAGGCCGACCCGACCAGCCTCGACGTCGTCCTCGTCGAGCAGGACCGCGAGACTCCGGTCCTCTGCGCCGCCTGGTGCCGGTACTCCCCGGGCACCGACTTCGCGTCCATGTGGGGCGGTTCGACGCTGCCCCGGTGGCGGCGGAAGGGTATCTACCGCTCGACGGTCACCTGGCGGGCGCAACGTGCGATCGACCGTGGCTACCGCTACATGCGCCTGGACACCTCACCGGACTCCCGGCCCATCCTGACCAAACTGGGGCTGCAACACGTCGCCGAGACCACGCCGTACGTGCACAGTTCACCACTCACCCGTATGGGTGATTGAAGGTCGCCGGTCGATGTGAGCCGGGCGTAGCTTGCCACAGGTAACCGCAGGTCACAGCAATGATGAGCGGATCGGGGCAGGCATATGTCGTTACTCCGGGACCATGCCGAACTGGCCATTTTCCTATGCATCGCGGGCGGCTACCTCGTCGGCAAGCTGCACCTCGGCCCGATCAAGCTCGGCGGCATCTGCGGGACGCTCATCGTCGCGCTGCTGATCGGGACCCAGCACGTCAAGGTCGACAACGACGTGAAGGTCGTCTTCTTCGCCCTGTTCATCTTCTCGTTGGGTTACATGGCCGGCCCGCAGTTCTTCGCCAACCTGAACAAGCGCAGCCTGCGCTTCCTGGTTTTGTGCCTCATCGAGATGGTCAGCGTGCTGGCCATCGCCTTCTTCCTCGCCAAGGCCTTCAAACTCGACCTGGGCACGGCCTCCGGCATTCTCGCAGGCGCAGCGACCGAGTCCGCTGTCGTCGGCACGGCCACAGAGGCCATCGGCAACGTCCCGGGTCTGAGTTCCCAACAGATCACCCAGTACCAGAACAACGTGGCCACCGGTTATACCGTCTGCTACTTCTTCGGCCTGATCACCATCGTGCTGCTGACCAGCCAGATCTATCCACTGCTGCTGCGGATCAACCTTCGTGACGAGTGCGCCAAGATCGCTCGATCGATGCGCGGCTCGAGCGACGCCATCGCCTCCGGTGAGGTGGTCGCCGCCCCCGCTCTGGTGGGACGCACCTTCCAGGTGTCCCAAGCCGCAGGCAAAACCGTCGCGGCCATCGAGTCCGATCTGAACGATGACGTCTCGGTCGAGTCGGTACGTCGTGTCGGGGCGCCCGACCTCACCGTCGACTCCGACCTGGTGCTGCAATCGGGTGACACACTTCTGCTCGTCGGCGAACGCACCGCGGAGATCAAGGCGGACTCGGTCATCGGTCCGGAGGTGGCCGGAGACCCGGAATCCCAGAGCCGGGTGGCCACCAAACAGGTGACGCTGACGCAGAAGGAGGTCGACGGCAAGACCCTGGAGCAGATGCAGGACGAGTACGGCGCGTTGCGCGGCTCCGGCGTCTACGTCACCGAGTTGATCCGCTCCACCGATCAACACCTTCCGGTCACGCCGGCCACGGTGCTTCGACGCGGCGACATCGTCACGCTCGTCGGTGCCCGCGCCGCGATCGACCGGCTGATCAAGAAGATCGGTGTCACGGTCACCAGCAATGCCACCGACTACATCTACCTGGGTCTCGGCATCGTCGTCGGCTCGTTGATCGGCCAGTTGTCGGTCAAGCTCGGAGACGTGCCGCTGTCGCTGGGCACCGGCGGCGGCTGCCTGGTCTCCGGGCTGATCTTCGGGTGGTTCCGATCGCGCACCCAGGTGATCGGCGCCTACCCACCCCAGGCGGCCACCACACTGAAAGATCTGGGTCTGTCGATCTTCATCGCGTGCACCGGCCTCGCCGCCGGCCCCGAAGCCCTCCCCATGCTCAAACAGCACGGCCTGCTCCTACCGCTCGCCGGGATCGGCATGGTGCTCATCCCGGCCACCATCTCGTTGATCGTGGGCCGCCGACTCCTGAAGATCCAGGACCCGATCCTGCTGGGTGCCATCGCCGGCCAGCAGTGCTCGACCCCGGCCATCACCTCTTTGACCCAGACCGCGGACAGCTCCGTGCCGATGCTGGGCTACACGATCACCTACGCGCTCTCCAACTTCTTACTCCCGCTCACCGGTCCGATCCTTGTCGCGATGCTCGTCGCGGCGAAGTAACCCGAGTCGAGACCGGAGGTACACCAGGTGTGGACCTTCCTGACCGACCACGTGTTCCGGCCGCACCCCGAACTTCTGGTCTTCATCACCGTCGCCATCGGCTTCTTCGCCGGCAAACTGCACTACCGCTCCATCGCGCTGGGCGCCGTCACCGGATGCCTGGTGGCCGGCCTGGTCATCGGAGCACAGGTCAAGGTGCAGATCGACGGCACGGTCAAGAACCTGTTCTTCACCCTCTTCCTGTTCGCGCTCGGCTACAAGGTGGGCCCGCAGTTCTTCCGGGGACTGAGAAAGGACGGCCTACCTCAGGTCCTCAATGCCGTGATCGTGGCCGTCACCGGCCTGCTGGTCTGTTGGCTGTTCGCGTCCATGCTCGGCTACGGGCCGGGCCTGAGCGCCGGGTTGTTGTCCGGCGCCCTCACCCAGTCGGCCGCCATCGGAACCGCGAGCGATGCCATCGCCAACCTGCCCGGCCTGAGCGCAGCGCAGGTGCAGCAGCAGCAGAACCTGGTCGCCGTCGGGTACGCCGTGTGCTACCCGCTGGGCACCATCTTGTGCGCAGTCCTGCTGGCCAACGTGCTGCCCAAGCTCTACCACTGCGACCTCGCGGCCGAATCGGCAGAACTGTCAAAGGAACTCGACACACCCGACGACGACCCTGACACCCGCAACGCATACGAGGAATCGGTACTTCGGGCCTACACCGTGGATCACGACGAGCTCGTCGGCAAGACCATCGACCAGTTCGAGCAGGATCAGAAGCAGCACGGACGGCGGATCTACATCACGCGGGTCCGTCGCGGCGGGACCATCATCCACCACACCCAGGACACCGTCCTGCAGCGCGGGGACGTCGTCGCGGTCAGCGCCCTGCGCCACGACCTGGTGGACTTCGACGCCCGCACCAATATCGGACCGGAAACCGACGACGTCACCCTGCTGGGCTACCTCAGCGAGACGATGCGCGTCGTCGCGTCCAACGACCACGAGCTGGGCCGCACGATCTCCGAACTACGCCAGCAGCCGTTCATGGTCGGGGTTTACATCGACAAGCTCTATCGGGCCGGGTCGGAATACCCGTACGTGCTGGCCACCAAGGTCGAGCGCGGTGACACGCTCATCCTGACCGGTCCCAAACGCCTCGTCGACCCGGCGGCCAGAGCCATCGGCGTACCCGTCCCTACGAGCTTCGCCACCGACATGGTGTGGGTCGGACTGGGCACGTTCCTCGGCGGCTGCCTCGGCATCCTGGCGGTGACCGTCGGCGGCGTCCCGATCTCCCTGTCCACCTCCGGCGGCGCCCTCATCATGGGTCTGGTCTTCGGCTGGCTGCGCGGCAAATACCCGACGTTCGGTCACGTCCCGCCGGGCGCCCAATGGATGATGGACACCCTCGGACTGTGCGTGTTCGTGGCCATCGTGGGCTTGAACGCCGGTCCGTCCTTCGTGTCCGGTCTCAAGCAGGCCGGCTGGGGGTTGCTGGTCTTCGGAGCGATCGCCACCGTCATCCCGTTGATCGTGGGGTTCTTGTTCGGGCACTACGTGCAAAAGATCCGCTTCCCGATCCTCATGGGTGTGCTCGCCGGCGGCCAGACCACTACCGCAGCGATCGGTGCGGTCAACGAGACGTCGCGATCGCAGATCCCCACGCTGGGGTACACGATCCCCTACGCCATCAGCAATGTCCTTCTGACCATCTGGGGGGCGGTCATCGTCATCCTCAACCACTGATCCGAACACACGACTCGTCCGATAGGAGACCCGCCATGACCACCCAGACTTTCACCCGGGCCGAGATTCACCGTCTTTCGCAGCTCAGCCCCTTCGAACTCAAGAA